>NZ_CP097294.1:0-2068312 GCF_023503985.1 Vibrio sp. J383
GCCTGTGTTTGGCGCCTTTTTACTGAAAATTGCTTCTTGGCGAATGATGTTTGTCACGCTCGCCATTTTTGGTGCATTTGCGTCAGTATTTGCTTGCTGCTACCGAGAAACACTCGAAAACAAATACCAAGGTTCTATATTCCGCTCATGGGGAAGAATGGGCGTGGTCATGAAAAACCGCTCGTTCGTCAAGCTACTGGTCATTTTCTCTATCATACCGATGGCGTTGATGGGCTTTCTTGCGGCGGGTTCTTATATCTACATCGATCACTTTGGATTGACCGAACAACAGTTTAGTTACGCGTTCGCATTCAATGCATTGTGCGCCTCATTTGGTCCAACAATTTACATGAAGTTGTCCTACCGAATGCCGGTTCAAAAGGTCATCTCAGGATGTTTTGCTTTATTAGCGCTTGCGGGCATTTTCACCCTAACCATTGGCGACCTGTCCCCTTGGTTCTTCATGTTCATCGCTGCACCAGCGACATTAATGGCGATCATCATGCGAGTACCGGGTACCAACTTGATGTTGAACCAACAAGATCATGACACGGGCTCTGCCGTCGCACTGATTCAGTTTTTCAGCATGATTTGTGGTTCGTTTGGCATGGTATTAGTTTCAATACGCCCAGAGTCACTGATTGAAAACCTAGGCTTTATCCAATTATCCATCGGTACGCTAGGCGGCCTGATGTGGCTGATGGTAAGAAACAAAGAGTTCGTGACTAATAAGCTGAATTAGGCACATCCAAAATAGCTAAGTTTGTACTCAAACACGATTTAGGGTGTCCTCGATCGTGTTTGAGGTCTCGCCCTCACTGGCTTTAGCGCATATTGGCTCCAATCACCTCAATTGGAGTTAAGCCATGAAATGGATACATTTACTGTTCACATCCCTACTTTTCCTTTGCGCTTCATCCATCGCTTCCGATGTCGGATTCACTCAAGTCACCTTAACTGACGATCCTAATCGCCCGCTAAACACTGCCATTTGGTATCCCACACAAGATGAATCAAACACGTCTTTGATTGGTGATAACCCAGCCTTTATAGGCACGAGAGTCATCAAAGATGGAGAGATTCAATCCGGCACTTTTCCAGTAGTACTGCTATCACACGGCTACCGAGGAAACTGGCGAAACCAAAATTGGTTGGCGACCGAACTTACGAGTCGTGGCTACATCGTAGCGGCCACTGACCACCCGGGAACCACTTCTTTCGACCAATCTCCAGAGCAAGCCGCCAAGTGGTGGGAAAGACCGCGAGATATCACACGAACTCTCGATTACCTGTTAAGCGAAGTTCTATGGAAGCAATCTGTTAACGCCAACAATATCACTGCAATCGGGCATTCATTAGGCGGCTGGACAGTGATGCAATTGGCAGGAGCGAAAATCGATGGGGACACCTTTGAGGCCGAATGTCTTATATACCCTAACCCGCGTACTTGTGGGTTGTCTGATGAATTAGGGCTATCACAAGTCCAAACGGCTGAACCGAACAATAAAGACCTTTCAGATCCAAGAATTCAACGTGTGGTTAGCCTCGATTTAGGGCTTGCTCGTAGCTTTTCAGTCGGCAGCTTAAATGACATTAGAGTGCCAACCTTAATATTGGCTGCAGGGATTGATATTGGGGACCTACCTCAGGCATTAGAGTCTGGCTACATTGCTGAGCACATGCCTCTTAATTTAAGACGTTATAAGGTCTATGAAAGTGCTACCCATTTCAGCTTCATTCAAAGCTGCAAACCTGGGGCAGTACCGATGCTTGAAGAAGAAGTGCCAGGCGATGGCATTATTTGTAAAGATGGCGTCGGTATATCACGCGACCAGCTACATCAATTGATCTTAAACGACATCGTTAGCTTTCTGAATTGATAAACGAAAAGCAAGCACACTCAATCTAACACTTGTGGCGAACTTCGATACTCACTCGGAGTTTGCCCAGTTATCCTTGAAAACTCGCGATTGAAATTGGACTTGGTCTGAAAACCGGAACTAAGGAAGATATCAGTTATCGCTTCATCACTTTGCATCAGGAGAGTCTTAGCGTGCTCAATTCGATAGGCGTTAATCACCTTTGAAATGTTCTGGTGGTGAGTTTGATTAACCGCAGACGATATTTTTCGAGCTGGGATACCTAGCTTTCTCGCCACTCGATTCAGGGACAAGTCAGGATCTTTGAACACCTGATGATCCTTCATTAACGCATCAAACTTAGCGACGATCTGCGTGACTTCTTCATCTACTTTTTGGCTTGTCGACGATGCCGCAGATACATCAATTGCTTCAGAATAATGGTTTGACGTTGTCAGTTCACTCTGCTGTTGGTTTTGTTCCTGAATTGGTGCAATGCTAGTACTCACAACGACTACAGCCCCAACAATTAAGGGAATAAGAACTAGGTAACCAATAGACAGAATTAAGTCGGTGTGCTGTGCGTTAAGCAGCAAAATATCATACGAGATAATACCGTCCACGAGAGCTGAAAACAGCAAAGCAAAACCAGCAACACGTTCAGCAAGCAAAACATTCGATACATCACTCAGCCTGACGTGCTCTGGGAAGTTAAACGATGATTTCAACAACAAGCAGCCATAGCCGAGATATAGCGAGATCAACAATAGATCAATCGTTCCATCCCAAATATACGAATAAGAAAAGGAGCCAACCAGAACAACCACTGGGCCTAAGCAATGCAAAAGAGACAAAGGTTTACTTCGATGAACTCCCGTAAAGCAGAGCCATGCAGCCATTGGTACACTTGCCCCTAGAACCGGTTGTAAGAAACGGAACAGTGCGATGTCCACCGTCCAACGTAACCCAACAACAGAGATCATCAACGCGCACAACATGATAAACCAAAATGGTTTTTGACTTGTTTGTGGATAACGATATCGAAGCAAAACGGCCGTGATAAATAACAACAGAGCAGCAACAAATGGCAAGGGAATAGCGAGCATCAAAATTCCATTTATGTTCGAGAAAAGATCATTTCAATATCACGTCACATATTTCGTAAGCAAACCATTGAATCAGTGCGAGTAATAAAGGTTGAATATCAATCTATGGTAAATCATTCCTCAGATAGAAATCTAGAGCGAAACCTTGATGGTGTTAAGCCAATGATTTTCATAAAGACCTTACGGAAGCTATTTACGTCCTCATAGCCAACTAGGTAGCTGATTTGCTCAACCGGCTTATGGGAGCTTTCCAATAGCTCGCATGCGCTTTGAATACGTACGTGTTGGATATAATTGATAGGCGTAAAGCTGGTCGCTTTGGTAAATTGTCGGATAAAGGTTCTTCGTGTCATGAAGGCTTCTTCTGCCAATTGATCGAGCGACAAAGGGAGATGATGATGCTTCTGAATAAAACGCTGCACCGACACAATTTTGTCATTGCCGTGAGCATAGTTCGGCACAAAACTCTGATAGTAGCGCTGCTCTCTCAAGCCCGTATCAAGTACTAGGTATTTACCGAGATTACGAGTATTGGTCGGTGTTGTGTATTTAGTCAGGATAAACAAAGCCAGATCCATCCACGACATCAAACCACCTGCGGTGATAATGTCAGCGTCATCGATCAAGATTTTGTCGACATCAACATCGACCTCAGCATATTGCTCTGAGAATTGTTGCTGGGCTTGCCAATGCGTTGTCACGGTTCGTCCTTGCAACAAACCCGTTCCCGCCAAAATAAACACGCCCGCGCAAGCAGAACACAGGATCGCCCCACGTTGATGAGACTGCACAAGGTAGTCCAACAGCCCTTCATCTGGCTCTAGGTAGTAGCTGCCATCTAAGTTTGGCGGCACTAGAATAATGTCGGCCTTTGAGTTCTCAAGTGATCCGTTGGTCGACATAGACAAGTCGTCGTGAGGCTTAATTTCAATATGAAACTGAACCTGCTCATCGGAAGACTCAATGCTATTCGCCAATTGAAGAAACTCTTTCACTCCAAACACGGCACTTTGCAGAGAGCCTGGATAGTCGATGATTTCGACCATTACTGATTTTGTCACTATTGCCATAGAGTCTGTCATTTTTGACGTGCGATAAAAACTACAGAGTATTCATAATATCCCTACACCGCAACACACTAAATACAAAGGCATAGACTATGAAGAACACAGCACTACTACTTATCGACTTTCAAAATGACTATTTCCCTTCATACGAAGGTGCAAAATGGGCGCTGTCTGAAACAGAGAAAGCAGCCGAAAAAGGTGCACAGTTATTATCCGCTTTCAGAGACAAGCAACTTCCTGTGGTTCATGTACGTCATGAGTTTCCGACGAATGATGCTCCGTTCTTCTTGCCAGAATCAGACGGTGCTCAAATCCACAGCAGCGTGACTCCGCTAGAAGACGAACCTGTTATCGTAAAGCATCAAATCAATAGCTTTAGAGACACCGAACTGAACAAGGTGCTAAAAGAGCAAGGCGTTGAAAAGCTGATCATCGTTGGCGCAATGAGCCACATGTGTATTGATGCTGTGACTCGTGCAGCAACCGACTTAGGCTATGAATGCCACGTAGCGCATGATGCTTGCACTACCTTAGACATGGAATTCAACGGTATTAAGGTTCCAGCTGCGCATGTCCATGCCGCATTCATGGCAGCACTTAGCTTTGGCTACTGCAATGTCGCGACAGCCAGCGAACTTGAAAGCCAACTTTAGTCAGACTCAAAACCGTCTACATGGGCGGTTTTCTTTTTAGCTAAAACTTGAATCATTTGGGCTTTCGATAGCTTGCTCTTCTTCAGTTTTGTATTCTTGCGTACTTAAATCCGGAATCAACAAGGCAGCGGACACCGCGATGAGCATCCCAACCGCTAGTATCAAAAACATCGCCGCAAATCCTGCAGTTGCCGAATAGACCGAAGAAATAAGCCAATAGGCTATCGGAGCAGTACTAAAGCTCAAGGTGTATTTCAGAGCATAGATTCGAGAACGCCACGCTGGGGCTGAATAATGCCCAATCAACCAGTCGTTAACGGGGATTTGCGCATAGGTGCTCAACATCAGTCCCATAAATACCGGAATAAGCCACCACCCCTGCACCACAATCGTTAATAACAAAAACGCCAACTGACAGGCAGTAATCAACACCAATAGCTTTTTGACTGACATACGCTCAATCAGCTCTCCGATCGACAACTGAATGAAAGCAGCACATACGAAAATGAACGTCGTTAAAGCCCCTGAGAAACCGATTGATGAAGTCAGTTGAGTGTTCAACACCTTAGGCAAAGATGTCGTCGTGGTTTGAAAAACAAGACCACCGACAAAGGCTATCAGCCCAATACAGGCGATTAAGCGAGCGACCTTATTTGTAGAAATCGGCTGCATGTTGTCATTCTGCTCAACCTTGTGCTGATAGGGTTTAACGTCGCAAACATAACAGTACACAACGCCAACCAAAATGCAGACAACACCCGGAATCATGAATGAGAATCTCCAAGAGAAAGTCTGTGACAAATACGTCGTCACTACTGCCGCTAACGCTAACCCCAGATTGCCATACAAGCCATTAACGGCAATCGCTCTACCTGTTTTTTCTGAAGAACCAAAAACAAGTGCTGTGCCAACGGGATGATAGATAGAGGCAAACAAACCGATAACACAAAGGCCAATGCTAATTTGAAAAGCATCTTGGGCAAACCCAGTCGCAATTGCTGCTGTGCCTGTGCCAAAAAAGAATGCCTTCATTAATCCTGTGCGGCTCCAATAGTCGGCAAGCCAACCTACGGGTAAAGACATCACGCCGTAAACAATCATTGCTGCACTGCCAACGCTCAATAGCTCGGCATAGCCCATGCCCCACTCTAAATGCAGCGTCAGCACGGCACTTGGGAAAATAAGCAAAACATAATGATTGAGGCCGTGGCCAAGATTGAGAGATAACGAATTGAGTAAACGCTTCATGTTAGAACCTTATTAATCGGTGACATCAGAAGTTTAACTGTCTATTATTTGTCTCATAGACAACAATAAGACAACCTTTTACTCAAATGAGCCAATCACCCAAAGCCATCGGTTCAACGTCAACCGCAATTACCTTGGATATTGATCAGCGACCTGCAGTCGTAGTTCCCAAGTCATATCCGAATGGGTTTGTTATCAATTGGCATTTTCATCGATATCACCAATTAGTATGTGCACGCAGTGGTGTTATGGCGGTAGAGACAGAGAATGATTTGTGGTTGATTCCGCCACAACGCGCGGTTTGGGTTCCCGCTTATCAAAAACACAAGGTTTACATGTATGGCGATGCCGAGATGAAGAACCTCTACCTGCATCAAGATCTAGACCTCGACTTACCCAGTGAAAGTTGTGTGCTCAACATATCCGCCATGCTAAGAGAAATCATCAATCACCTTTCGGAGTCAGCCGAACATGCAGATCAAGATCTCTTCAGTCAACCTTATCGAAACTTGATACAAGTGGTATTAGATCAACTTAAAGTTGCACCGCAAGCCTCGGTGAATATTCCAATCCCTTCAGATATACGGTTAATGCCGATCTGCGAAGCGATCTTGGAAGATCCTGCAAATAATCAATCATTGAAGGAGTGGGCTGACCGAGCCAACGTCAGCAGTCGAACACTGAGTCGTATGTTTAGAAGTGATTTAGGGATGTCATTTATCGATTATCGACAGCAAGCTAGGTTGTTTAGCGCTTTGAAGTTATTGGCAAATAATCAACCCGTTACGACCGTTGCTTTAAGCTGTGGTTTTTCCAGTCTAAGTGCGTTCAATCAGCTCTTTAAACTCAACTTCGGGGTCACTCCAGGTAAGTTTTTCAGTGATTCCCCGTAAACTGTATAGTAAGAGCAGGCACAAAAAAGGCGCCGATTAAGGCGCCTTCTTATAGAAACGAGGTCTCGTTATGCTGTTGCAGTTTGACGCGCTGGGTGTTTGATAAACACAGCTACCACAGCCACGATTGCAAGAGCAAAACAGTAGTAAGAGTTAGCCACGATATCCAAAGGCGATAGGTTAAATACCGAACCTAAAAGCAATACCTGTGCACCGTAAGGCAATACGCCTTGAATCACACAAGAGAAGATATCCAACAAGCTTGCAGAACGACGTGGAGACACATTGTTCTCTTCCGCCAATTGACGAGCCACGCTACCAGACACAATAATCGCTACGGTGTTGTTTGCAGTACATAGGTTCACCATAGATACTAAGCCAGCAATACCTAGCTCACTCGCACGGCCATTCGCTTGCTTAGAGTGTGAAGAGCCAAATGCACGAATTACACCACTTACTAAGTTAGTCAGGAATGCCAATCCACCTTGACGACGCATGAGCTCACTCAAACCGCCAATCAGCATCGACAATAAGAAAATCTCCTGCATGTTGCCGAAGCCTGCGTAGATGTCTTGAGCGTAATCAGTCATACCGTAGTTCTCAACAGAACCTAGGCTCACGCCACCCGCCAGTAAGATACCAATCGTCAACACAACGAACACGTTCATGCCCGATACCGCAAGGATTAGGATGGTGATGTACGGCAGCACTTTCAGCCACTCGATTGGACCAGTTTCAGGTACTTGAGTCGCTGTACTGTTGAAAGCAAAGATAACAATCGCGATAAGTGCAGCAGGAAGTGCAATTCGGATGTTCTCTTTAAACTTGTCTCTCATCTCACAGCCTTGCGAGCGTGTCGCGGCAATCGTGGTATCAGAGATGATAGACAGGTTATCACCAAACATCGCGCCACTTAAAACAACACCAGCCGTCAGTGGAATGCTCATGCCTGCTGAATCTGCAATGCCTAACGCCACAGGTGCAACCGCAGCGATGGTACCCATCGAGGTACCCATTGCTGTCGCGATGAAAGCTGAAATTAGGAAGATACCCGGTAGAATCATGCTTGTCGGAATAGCCGATAGGCCAAGATTTACGGTCGCGTCAACGCCACCAGACGCTTTAGCTACAGCCGCAAAAGCACCCGCCAATAGGTAGATCATACACATTGCGATAATGTCTTTGTGACCGACTCCACCCAAGAATTGTTCGATAGCACGGTTCAATTTATCTTTGCTTAGCAACAACGCCAACATCACAGCAGGCAAAGCTGCAATTGGAGCTGGAAGCTGATAGAAAGCAAAATCGACGCCTTGCAGTGACAAGTACGTACCTACGCCAATAAACAGCGCTAGGAACACGATCAGAGGGATAAGCGCAACTGCCGAAGGGGCAATTACCGCATTAGAATTTTTTGAATTGGACATGGAACATCAACGCAATAGAACAGGAAGGTGAGCAGACTAATGTCACACTTAGAGCTTGTCAACGTCTAGACGTCTAAACGCCCAATTTAATGCAAAGTAATAAGCACGCCATTGAACATCACATAATAGAAAAGGCTATTTACTCACCAGTAAATAGCCTTTTGAGAACAGATTGCTTTTCGAGAACAGATAGCGTTTACGCAGAAGCTAGCTTTTTGCTTACTTCACGCTTTTGCTAAGTTAGCGTTTTTGCTAAGTTAGCGTTTTTGTTGGAACGTCACTTGGTATTCACCAATGCCTTCATAGTGGAAAGTCGTTGGCTTATCGAAGCCCATCTCCACGATACCGCAGTAAGAACCAGTGATGATTGCTTCACCCGCTTGGAAATCTACGCCACGACGAGTCATGTAGTTAATAAGCCAGTAGATAGGGCTTGGCGGTAATGTATTTGGGTGCTTACCTGCGAACGCTTGAACTTGTTCGCCTTGAGTCACTTCAATATTGATCTCAGCAGAAGTGAACGCTTTTTCGCGGTCAATCTCAGGGCCAATGAACAGACCTTGGTTTACCAGGCCATCAGCAAGCTTTTCGTAGAAGTCAGCACCGCTGTCATCAGCAAAACGTGACTGCATCAACTCAAGAGCCATATGGCAAGAACCGATCGCGTCGTTGATTTGCTCTTCACTGTAACCTTCTTGGCTTGCAGGCAGGCTCTTAACAAGCGTAAATGCAATTTCAGGCTCAACACGTACTACGTCGTTGTCAGCAAACAGTTCGCAAACCTCGCCTTGCTGAACGCTGCCCGAGAAGATAGGTGCAACAATGAACTTGTCTTCAGCCAAAGGAAGCAAACACTTCCAACCACCGACCTTGTCGCTCTTGAGATCGATCATTGATGATTGGATCTTTAGCGCATCTTCCAAGTTATTCGGACGGTACTGCTCGTCCAATCTTGGTGCTTTGGTTCCCGCAACGCGGCGACTCAGCAGTTCTTCAGCTGCTTGCTTAAATACATTTGTCATATAATACCACCTTTAGTTTATGACCCGTATAATATCGGATTTCTTGAAGCTTGAATAGACAATTAAACAACGAACCAACACCGCAAATTCAGCCATCAATTTTCGCATATTGTAGACGCAAACAACTGAAACTATTTTGATTTATACCAATCACAGTAAGTAAGTGTTCAGAAATAGCGCCGGAAAAAGGTTTGAGAACAAGGCATCATTTTTTGATAAGTAGTTATTCTACAATCAAAAATTATAACGCAGTTATCGAGCGTTTTAACCAGCTAGGCTGACCAGTTATTTACTACGATTGGTATTAGATATAAGAAAAGCCAGTAAGTTGGTTACTGGCTTTTCGATGTATTACTGATGATTAGGCTTTACTGCCCTTTTAACGTCTTCTTCAGATTCTGCATGAAGTTTCTAAAGTGAGGCATGAAATCAACAAACAGAGGGTGCTTTCTATCTTGCATCATCATTGGGCCAAGTAAGCGGATGCTCACCCCGAGTCGCGCTGCTGATTGCTCGTCTAAGCCGCTGTCTTGTTTGATCTTCTCAACAATCGCGAACATGTTTTCTCTGTCTTCAATTTCAAACTGCATGGTTTGCAGTTCACGATCTTCTTTGATGTTCACTTCTTCGATAGTGATACGGTAGTTGTTATGTTTGCCTGTAAATACTGTCATGTGGATCTCCTACAATGCTTAAAAAGTGTGTTGGCTAGCTCTTCATGAATCGTTCGAGCTTAGGTTTAACCGTCATCGACATCACGACCATGATCGTAAGGCCAACAGGAAGCGCGGCAATAAATCCATTAAACCATCCACTGGTAAACGCCGATGTATCCGAAAATCCAATATTATTTGCCGCTGTTACAAATGCCATGATGGACTCCATGATAAAAGCCATAATCAATCCCACGACTAGGTTGCGAGCTTTCTCGCCGTAATTGGGAAATACCTTGGCGACCAAATTAGTCACCAAAGTCATCATTACCATGCCAATTGGCATCATAATCACGACAACTAGAGCTAACGAAGAGAGCCAGTTGCCGATGAATGCCTCACCGAATCCGACATTCATGTAGGTCATCACGGCCGTTAAGCTGCCGCCAATGGTTAGCATTAAGCTCATCATGACCAAAATTTTGTATAAAACGGGTGTGCCTTTTTGCTCAGGAAGAGTTGGCGTGAGTGTTGCTTGAATCGTCATATCTATTTCCTGTCTTGAATTTACGAACAATTAAGTTGATAATGTCAACTATAAATATATTAGTTGATATTGTCAACTACTTTTCTGAGGATCGTTTATGTCTGATAACACATCGCTAGAATCCATCTTTCGCTTAGTACACTCTTTGAAACGTCAAATGAGCGAGCAGATTGAGAGCTTGGACTCTGAGATCGCACCAATGAACATTCGCGTCATGAAGATCATTACTAAGAAGTCCCCATGTACGGCTATCGATATCGCGCACTTCTTAAATCGCGATAAAGCACAGGTCACTCGATTGATTAACGCTTTGATCAGTCAGGAACTTGTGAAGAAATCTCCGAACCCAGAAGACAAGCGTAGCCAGTTATTGGTTCTGACCGATAAGGGTCAAGAGATCATGAGTAAGGTCTCGAATATTGATCGAGAGATGCTGCAGAGAATGACCAAAGGCATGGCCGACGATGAGTTAGAACAGTTTCGAAAAATCGCGAACAAAATGGCTAAGAATCTCGAAAATTGCTCTAAGTAGAAGAAGCCCTTTCGAACAAGCCACTCGTTTCAAAAAGCAAAAACGCCACCGAATCATGCGATTGGTGGCGTTTTGTGCCTGAGCTGGTTTGATACAGATTTGTGGTATGGCTACGTCAGATTAAATAGCAGTTCTATTTGGATGCCCGTTCGAATTAGGTAACAGTTCTAATGAGGTAGCAGCTCTAATTCGATGCCAGTTTCCACCAGGCTTGAACGGGTACGGGTTCCGAAATGACGAGTCGTTCACCCATCACAGGGCTTACCATTTGCACATCTCGCTCTTTGCTTATCGCCAAAGCTTGTTCCATTGGGTCTTGCCAGTCGTGCATAGAAAGATCGAACGTACTGTTGTGGATCGGCATCATCACTTTACCTTGAAGGTCGATGTGCGCCTGAACGCTCTGCTCTGGGAACATATGAATATCTGCCCAAAGCGAGTTGTACGCGCCCGTTTCTACCATGGTTAAATCAAACGGTCCGAAACGCTCACCAATCTCTTTAAAGCCATTGAAATAACCAGAGTCGCCACTAAAGAATACTTTCTTGTCTGAAGCGTTAATCACCCAGCTACCCCATAGGGTTTGGTCACGGTCAAGTAAACCTCGGCCAGAGAAGTGCTGTGTCGGCGTCAAGGTGAACTCGATATCTGAGGCTGTTGCCGATTCCCACCAGTTCAACTCAATGATCTTTTCTTTATCCACGCCCCACTTTTCCAATAGTGCGCCGACTCTTAGTGGCACCAAAAATGTCCCTACTTTGTCAGCTAATGCCTTTACGGCACCTTTGTCTAAATGGTCGTAGTGGTCATGACTGATTACTACCACATTAATGTAGGGAAGCTCTTGCAGTGAGATTGGTGTTGGGTGGAAGCGCTTTGGCCCCATCCATTGCACGGGTGATGCGCGATCACTGAACACAGGGTCAGTCATCACTAGCTTACCATCCAGCTTCATCATCACACTTGAGTGACCTAAGCGGTACGCAACGTCTTCTGTCTCTTCGATCAATTGCTCGGCTGTCATCGGCATTAAAGGCAATGCTGCGCGTGGCACTGGCTCATTTCTTTCCACGGTTACATACGCTTTCAAGATTGAAAAAATATCAGACATACCCGATTTGTACTCTAACTCACTGTTAGCAAACTTCTTCGGAAGCTTATCTAGATTGTCATTTGATTGTGAACCTGTGCTTACGATAGCGACCACGGCAAGTACTCCTAAAATCGGTAATAGATATTTTTTCATTGGTATCTCTTTAATCATTGGGATGAACCCAACACAAAAACTACACTGAATAGTTTACATATCAAAATACAAAAGTAAACCAGTGAGTGTAATTTTAAATTTGTAAGACGTGAGCGTATAGAACTCGGCTTCAAAAATACAAATAAGAATGACCTTCCATATTTGTACAAATATCGCTCAACTCTCACTTCTACAATTCGTTTATTGACCAAGGAGTCAGGTTTTATTTAACATTATATTTACAAATAAACATTGGACGTTTTTAGAAGGGACTCTAAATTGCAATTTACTATACGAACTAAGGCAATATTGGCGACGATCATCGCAGCTCTCGCCATTATCAGCGTGATGGGGATTTATTCATTTCAATCGAGCCGAGCCATTTTAATTGATAGAACCTTTGAAAGAGAGCTGCCTGCTTCGCTTGGCGAGGTGGGTAATGAAATAAACCTAAAGTTAGAAACCCCTATTCTCGCATCAAAGATGATGACGCTCTCTCCTCTGATGAAGCAAGCCTCACTCTCAGAGAAAAACCTCCGCGCCTATCTTGAGTCGGTCAAAAACGAATTCAATGCCATCAGTGCCTATTACGTATCAAACGAAGCAAGTACTTACTACACACACAATGGCGTTCTGAAAACTATCTCAGCCAACGAACAAGGTGACCAATGGTTCTACCGTTTTATCCAGTCAGACAAAGCGTTTGAGCTCTCTTTAGATATTGATGTCGGTACTGGAATCCCAGCGCTATTTGTCAACTATGTGGTGACTCGAAACGACGAACGTATCGGTGTTACTGGCATCGGTTTGACCTTGGAAAGTATTACCCAGTTGATCAGCAACTACAGCGTGGGTAAAAGCGGTATTGTTTTTCTGGTCGATAAACAAGGGATCATCAAGGTTCACCCAGACAAAAACCTAATTGGTCAGTCACTGGACTCTGTCGGGATTGAAAGTAGCCTGCTACTCGGTAGTCAGCAAACCATTGTTCATGAGGGTGTTGTTGACGGGCAGCCTCAAATTCTAGGCTCCAAAGCGATGCCGGGGATTGGTTGGACTCTGATTACTCAGATCCCTAAGCAAGAAGTATTAAGTGAATTAAACGGCTTCAGTCAAACCATCACCTTTATGGCTTTACTCATCGCGGCAATCTACACACCAATCGCAGCATGGGCGACCAACAAACTGTTGCTGCCTTTCGTTGAGGTTGCAGAACTATTGCAGCAGATAGGAAAAGGCGGTGGCGATCTAACGCTTCGCTTAGATGACTCACGTCATGATGAAATAGGCCAGATTGCGAAAGGATATAACCAATTTGTTCAATACCTTAGCGACCTGCTTAAAGACGTGTCGAATACGGGTCAGCAAATATCAGAATCCATTCAGAGCGTGGATCGAATGGCTCAATCGATGGAACAAGACATCAAACAACAAACTAGCCAAATAGAACAAGTCGCCACAGCCATTCACGAGATGGGAGCCAGCTCTGACGAAATCGCCCAAAACGCTAACGGTGCTGCCGATAGCGCGAGCAGAGCTTCAGGTGCCATATGCATCGGTCAAAAATCGGTTACCGTCACCTCAGAAAGTATCGAACACATGAACCAACAACTCGACGACACCACGGCCATAGTTAATCAACTCGCTCAAGATGCTAACTCTATCGACACAGTGTTGGATGTGATCAGCGGTGTTTCAGAACAAACGAACTTGTTAGCATTGAATGCGGCAATTGAAGCCGCTCGGGCTGGTGAGCAAGGCCGTGGCTTTGCGGTGGTTGCTGACGAAGTAAGAACGCTCGCCTCACGAAGCCAAGCATCAACTGAAGAGATACGTGGCATCATCGAAAAACTTCAACAACGTACGCAACAAGCCGTGGCAGCGATAGAAACGAGCACCACATTAGGAAGTAACTGCCGAGTAGAGGCTTCCAATTCAGAGCAGCAGCTATCGAGTATTTCTCATAGCGTTGATGAGATGAATGCTATGAACATGCAGATCGCCTCTGCGACAGGGCAACAATCCAATGTGATCAACGAGATATCACCGCACATCTCCGGTATTTCTGAAATAGCCAGAGAGAGCGACAACATGATTGAGCGAACGGCGCAGGAGTGTCAGCACTTACGCGCCAAAGCGATGCATTTAACGAATCTGGTTTCTCAGTTCAAATGCTGATCTCTAAATTTAGGGAGCCCTAGAAAGACTAGTAACCTCAATTTTGTCAGTAAAACTTAAAGCTAATCAGCAGACCATACATTCTTGAAATCTGGCCATCCCCAGTTGGTGATGGCTACGTTTTTCAAAATGCCTTGGAAACGCACGGTTTGTAGGTGATGGAACATAGGCACTAGCCAATAATCAGAAATCAACGTGGACGCAACGGGCTCCAACTCTGCCAAGTAATTCGGCAGTTCAACGGAGGCTTTGTGATGATCTAAGCGCTGTTTAAGCCAATCACTGTTCATCTCACCTAGCGCCGAGTGCAACACGGGGTCATTCATTAACCACGAAAACAATGAAGATGGCGCATTGTCGTCGAGATTGAGGTTACACAACACCAAGTCTTCTTTAAGGTCACCGCTCTGAGAGAGTTGTGCCAGTTCTCGAAAGCTATAAGTATTCACCTCAACTTCCACACCATATCGTTTGAGTATGTCTGATACGCAAATAGCACATCGATAGAGAGCGTAATAGTTGTAAACGGCGATGCTCATCTTTTTAGGAAGTTGCGTCTCTTTCGGGGGCGTTCGATACAATTTTTGCCAACTTGGCAGTATGTTTTGAGCTAAAGAGACACTGAACAAACCCTTATTTTTTTCCAACTGAGATAAAATCGCTTGTGGGTTGGTCAGTTCTGAAAGGTATTTTCGCTGCTCATTATTAAGCGGAGTTGCAGCTGAATTCTGATTAAATAGGATAAACAGGCATCCATCCTCGACTCGGCTACGAAGGCCATCTGTGTCTGCAGAAACAAGCTCCGTATCGCTTTTCCCTAACTGATGGAAACAAGAAGAATCTTCATAAGACGAGACTTGCATTTGGCTGTCATCGAATCGAGCACTTCCCGTCATCGACTCTTCAAACTGCCAGATGGTCACTTCATCAGTCAAAGAACGACAACCATAATAGAGCTCAAATGCCGCGAGCTTGATCCGTTCATTATTGGTCTCAACCACTTTAAATGGACCGGTACCAATAACTGCATGTGACACCGAGTTTAATGGAGACGGTTCATGGGTGACTTGCGCTGCGGGTTGAATCGAATACTTAACGCCAGCAAGTAAACCAGCAAAACCAGTATCTGCTTTGGTGAGTTGAAAGCTGACCCTCAATGGCTGCTCACTGTAAACCGAAGCAACATGGGCTAGCTCTGTCTGATAAAAAGGTAAGGTTTGCAAGGCTGAAAACAACGAAACGAGTTGCTTGGCGTCGACGGGTTGCCCATCGTGAAAGGTTAGGCCGGGGCGCAAATAGAAAGTCCAAACCAACTTTTCAGCATCATATTCCCAATGGTGCGCCAGTTCAGGCTTCAACTCGCCCTTACCATTACAAGTGACTAAGCAACTGAACACTTGCCTGATCAAAAAGCGTTCGCTACTGCGGTGAATATGGTGCGGGAATAGGTCTTCAAACTTACGTTTATAGGTTAATTGCACGTGCAGCAGCCCTTCACGCATCGTCGCGCCAGAGGTTTCTTGGAGGAGAGAGCCAAATACAGCGCGGTCATTGTCTAGAATTGAGAGTGCTTTTTCGTATTTGCCCTGCTCTATCAATTTACTGGCAACATGTTGAGTCAATTCTTGATTGCTAAAGCGTAAAGTCAGATTAGAACGTTGATTCCTGCCGACTTTTGGCTCCCACACCACCCATTCAGCCTGATGCATTTTACCTAACAAGGTTCGTGCATGGCGCAAACTAGTAAACAGCTTGTCTGCAACCTCAGTTAAGGTCACCGAATGTGAGAGGTTAGGCTCGAACGAATCTAGCCTTGTGTAGTAACGCATCATGTTTAGATCAGACAAATAATGAACCTTTTTAGAAACAACCCTTCCTGATTAAGCCCATTATAAAACACATCAGCCAAAAAGTAGCGCTAAAAGACGAAAACAGGAACAACTTAGTAAAAACCCATCTGTTTATCACTTCCTATTAAATGACGATAATTAATGGGTCAGCAAGGAACGATGAGTTCCTACCAAAGCCTAATACAAGAGAAGTAATCATCATGAGAAAATACTATCTTAATAAGTTAAAAAGCACCTGTAGCAAGCTCGAAAGAGAAGCACTACGAACACTTATAGAGCTATGTAACTGGCGTTATTAGTACACTTTTTAGCACCGAGTTAACGCGAGTTGAGTACAACCTAATATGCTCCTACCCCCAATATGAGTTAGGTCTCAACTCGCTTTTCCATTCCAAACACCCTCTCAACCCTGCCGTACCAATCGCTCATACACTCGATAAATTTCTGTTGTCGACTCGACAAATTTAATTCGTTTTCTTAGTTAAACGAAAAGCCTTAAGGTTCGCCCCGAAGCAAGCAAGGAGCCTCAGAAAAACTGAAAGCTCAGCTAACAACTAATTTATTTGCAGTTACCAATCAGGTATTAACTAAGGAAACGCCATGCGTATCGCAATTCTTTCTCGCAACGAAAATCTATACTCTACTTCTCGCTTAAAAGCGGCAGGAGAAGCTCGTGGTCACCAGGTCGATGTTATCGACACGCTGCACTGTGATATAGATATCGCGAGTAACAATCCGAAGATTCGCTACATGGGTGAAGAGCTACCTCAATACGATGCTGTTATTCCACGTATTGGCGCTTCCATTACCTTTTACGGCACTGCGGTTGTTCGCCAATTCGAAATGATGGGCACTTTTTGTATCAATGAGTCAGTAGCAATCAGTCGTTCTCGCGACAAACTGCGCTCACTACAACTGTTATCTCGTAAAGGTATTGGCTTACCAAAAACAGGTTTCGCTAGCCGCCCAGACAAGATTCAAGACTTGATCAAAAACGTAGGTGGCGCGCCACTGGTTATCAAGCTTCTTGAAGGCACTCAAGGTATCGGTGTTGTTCTAGCAGAAACAAACAAAGCAGCTGAAAGCGTTATCGAAGCATTCATGGGCCTAAAAGCGAACATCTTGGTTCAAGAGTTCATTGAAGAAGCTAATGGCGCAGACATCCGTTGTTTTGTTGTGGGTAACAAGGTTATTGCAGCAATGAAACGTCAAGCTGGTGAGGGTGAATTCCGCTCTAACCTGCACCGTGGCGGTACAGCTCAATTGGTTAAACTAACCAAAGAAGAGCGCGCGACAGCGATCAACGCGGCGAAAATCATGGGTTTAAACCTATGTGGCGTCGATATTCTACAATCTAAGAATGGCCCTGTTGTAATGGAAGTGAACTCTTCTCCAGGCCTAGAAGGTATCGAGAAATCAACAGGCAAAGATGTAGCAGACATGATTTTCGGATTTATCGAGAAAAATGCAAAACCAAACGCTAACCGTACTCGTGGCAAAGGCTGATTAAACGCCGTTTACTCATGATTGGAAAAAACATGAACAATAAAATGATCATAGGGAATACAGAAGCACTTTGCTTACCAGAGTTAGGGATAACTGGACTACATACGCGTGTTGATACAGGGGCTCAAACCTCTTCTCTACACGTAGACAATCTACTATGTGTAAAAACAGATGGTGAAAACTTCGTTGAGTTCGATCTTCACCCAGACGTTTACCACTTAGAAGAAACAGTGCGCTGCAAGGCGAAGCTGAAAACAAGTAAAAGAATCAAGTCATCGAACGGCGAAGTTGAACACCGTTGTGTGATTGAAACCATGCTAAAAATTGGTGGTCAAGAATGGCCTATCGATATCACACTGAGCAACCGTCAAGATATGACTTATATGATGCTGCTTGGTCGTCAAGGCATGAGTGACAAAGTGATTGTTGACCCAGCGGGTGAATTTCTAATTTCTCACTAATTGAACTGCTCCACAGCTCAAATAGTGAGTCAACAACGCGCAATAATAAAGGCCAGTCTTTAAGACTTAATGCCGATCGTTTAAGAAGACTTGAACGATCTTGCAGTTAGCAGATAATCCCCATCAACAACGTTGATGGGGATTTTTTATGCTTGAACAAGAATTAGCAATGGCACACGAGACCATTGAAGATGCCGACAATTATGAATCTGTCGTCGACGCCATTCAGATTGAGTGGATAGAACAAGCTCTTCTTGAAACCAATAAAGCGAGCATAAGACGACGTCGGCTTCCCGCTCAGCAAGCTGTCTGGTTAGTTATTTGGATGGGGCTGCAACGCAACATGTCTATCAAAGAGGTATGCAGTTCATTAGACATTGCGCTTCAGCCTAAACCTGAAGATAGCTGGTCTCGTGTTGCACCTAGTGTCCTAACTGATTCACGCCGACGTCTAGATGAGAGTCCATTAGCGGCTTTGTTTCACACAACGGTAAAGGCTTGGAATGGAGATATCCTTCAACAAGATAAAGACTTAGAGCTTAATGTTCTTGCTGTGGATGGAACTACATTTAGGTGCCAAGATTCCCCAGAGAACGCTGAAGAATTTGGGTTCATCTCTAAAAAATTGAAACCTTACCCTCAACTTCGTTTAGTCGCTTTGATGTCAACAGAAACTCGAATGATTATGGGGGCGGCTTTTGATGGCTGTCATGTCGGTGAAACGACCTTAGCTAAGCGTCTATTCAATGATATCCCCGCACATTCATTGACCTTATTTGATCGTTGTTATTTCTCGGCAGACCTTTTGTTGTCGTGGCAAGAGAGTGCGGAAAATGCTCACTGGTTAATGCCTGCAAAACGTAAGCTACGCTATGAAGTGTTGGAGAAATATGCGGAGAACGACATGCTCATCTCAATGCCCATCTCTCCTCAAGCTCAACGGCAGAATCCGAATTTACCCGCACGTTGGGAAGCCAGATTAGTCCTATATCAAGAGCCAAAAGGTGAGATAAAAGGTTTTATTACTTCACTTACAGACCCTAGTAGATACTCGCTAGAAAGCCTGCTGCGTATTTATTGGCAACGCTGGGAGATAGAAGAAGGTTATGGTGAAATTAAACAGACTCAACTGCAAAGTCACGTCACTTTACGAAGTCGTTTTTCTGCCGGTGTGAAGCAAGAGCTTTGGGGCGTATTACTTGCCTATAACTTAGTGCGATTAGAGATGGTTAAGATAGCTTCAGAAGCCGGGGTTCGAGCGACTAGGGTCAGTTTTACCGCCGCAATTAACCTTATTGATGCGCAATTACGTTGGTTAGCTTTAAGTCCAGACGGAACTCTACCTGTAAAACTGAAAAGGATGAGAGACAGTTTGAGTCACTTCATTCTTCCAGATAAAAGAAAGGACCGAACGTTTCCACGTTCAGTCCTCTTTGTCCCAGCCAAATATCCGTTCAGGTTCAAGCAATAATGCTTATCCGAACGGCATTAAGTCTTTAAGACTGGCCTTTATTATTTATGGCGATTTTTTTTATCTTTAAACCCAAATCGCCAAACAGATTTAACCAAACCTTTGAGTTTGATTTTAGTCACTCGCCAATGTGTCACTGGCCTTCTTGGCGCACTCATCAACAGGTGTTCAAACGCTTGCTCACTCAAATTCACTTGTCCCCCATGCGCCACCAGCAAGGTGTCGAGCTGCATGTCATAGATACGAGATACCGACGCTCGATACTTATTGGGATGAAAGATAGGAAACGGAGGAATCAGTTTCTTCTTAACCTCGACCATCAAGTCCGCCACATAAGCAACGCTGTGTGATGGGCAATAGACAGAGAGATCTCTGTCGGTATGGCCCGGCGTTTCCAGAACCAACCAATCATCAAAGCCAGGAATGCTATCACCATCCGACAGCTTGTAGTCCGGCTTCAACTTTCTTGAATACCATAGGTTTGCTTTGGGCTTGCCCAATCGGTTCGCCATCCACCGTGCTAATGCCAAATCGGTCAAATGCATCAATATGCCATCGATGCCGTGGTACCAATCCTTATCTCGATTTGCTGCAACCAAATTACAATTCGTGAGCTTTCTGAGTTTGTGCGCTGCCCCTGCGTGGTCTGGATGCATGTGCGTCACAACCACTGTGTGTAGGTCGCTAAATTCACGGCCAAGATCATCTTCAATGAAAACTTTAAGATGCGGGATGTCGGCTCGGCACGCACCATCAAGTAACAACAACCTGTCAGGGTACTCTACGAGATACATGTCTTGGATATAGCCTTTAATGGTATGGAGTTGCAAAACCGTATTCCTATTCGTTATTCCTGCCGTTCAGAACAAATTAACAGTTCAGCAACAAGTGGTCTAACCAGAATATAGCAAAGATCAACGAAATGTGGTTTTGTGAGTTCAAAATTACTAACACTGATAACAAAAAAATGAACCTGTTACTCGAAAAAGGTAATCACAACATTACAACCCCTTCATCATTATGATTTTTAAGAACTAAATTCAATTTAACTGATTATAAATATGCATTGATATGAATAGATTAAAGCTAATTATCAAATTTCTTTTGAAAGTGTGACAAATACAAGGCTGTTGATGATTGTTAACTCATTGGTAACATTTGCGTAAATTATCAAGGGAAAGAAAATGAAAAAATCAATAATCTACACCGTACTAGCGAGCGCAATTTTGTCTACTTATGCACATGCAGAGGCAAAGATCACTCCAAAACAAGCTACCGTGGTCGCGACCATGACTGAACGCCCAGGTAACCCTTCGGTTACACCAGATGGGCGTTTATTGTTAAGCGTTCATCCGCTCGATCATCCAACGACTAAAGTCATCGAGTTAAGCGTGGCTGGAAATCAAACGCCATACCCGACGATGAAATATGCACAAGGTGAAAACTCTCAATTTAAGGCTGTCATTGCCATTCGTACCGATGATAACGGAGTCGCGTGGATTCTCGATCTGGCAACTCATACCATAACGGGCTGGGATACTCGCAATGAAGCATTAGTAAAAACGATAAAAATACCCGCCTCTGTTCTAAAACCGACAAGCTTCCTACAAGACTTTGCTCTAGACCAAAAAAGACAACGTATTATCATCGCTGATATGACCCAGAACGATCTAAAAAGTGAAGCCATTCCCGCCTTTGTAACGGTTGACCTAAAGACGGGAGAAGCGGTTCGAGTGGCAGAAAACCACCCTTCTATGAAGGCCGACAGTAAAACTGGTTTTGCGTTAAACCCAATCACGATCGATCCATCTTACGAATGGGTCTATTTCGGAGCTGTCAACGGACGCACTATTTATCGAGTGAAAGCGAGTGAGTTCGATAACGATGGAAAGACTGTCGCAGACAATATTAAAAGATACGCAGACAAACCTTATTCAGATGGTATTACTGTAGACAGTGCTCAGAACGTTTATGTTACGGATATTGAGAACAATGCAATTGGTGTGTCCACACCAAAAGGGTACCGAATTATTGCGACGCTGTCAGAGAACCAAACTTGGCCTGATGGCATGTCATTTGGTCCTGATGGCTATGTTTATGTAACTGTCAATCAGCTGAACCGAACCGCAGCTTTAAATAACGGCAAAGATACTGGCATCAGACCATTCGAAATCGTAAAAATCAAAGCACTGGCGACAGGAACGACCGGCCGATAATCAAACGAAAGTGAGCCTTTTATACTGGCTCACTTTCCTTTCTGAAGAGCCCCTTCCCTATTTCTACGAGCAAACGAAAGACATTTATCGTAACGACAAAACATGTGATTTGGTGACCTGAGTTATTAGGACTATATATGCGCCTCTAATTTATTGTCTGAGTGCTATACATGAACCAATTAATCGATGCTCTTTCTACCCAAGGTTATTTCGTTTGGGATGACTTCTTAACTCACGAAGAAGTAGTGGCATTGAGGGATTGCATTCCAGAGAACTGGAAAAAGGCTAGGATCGGCCGTAACGATGACGTAGCACGAGAAGCAACGATTCGTAGTGACAAAATTCAGTGGGTACGCCGTGATATGGGCGAACCAGCATCTCTGTTCCTAGACAAAATGGAACAAATTCGTTTAGAGGCAAACCAAGCGTTCTTTTTAGGTCTGTTCGAATACGAAGCGCACTTTGCTAAATACGAAAACGGTGACTTTTACCAGAAGCACTTAGACTGCTTCAAAGGCAATGAAAACCGCCGCCTAACCACCGTGTTCTACATGAATGACGAATGGTCTGAGGAAGACGCAGGGGAGCTCGTGGTTTACGATCTAAAAGACAATCACATCGCCACTATTCCACCAAAGGGTGGTCGACTGTTGGTATTCTTGTCTGAACAGTTCCCACACGAGGTACTGCCAACCAACACAGAGCGATTCAGTATCGCTGGTTGGTTCCGTATTAACGGTGTGAAAGACAACCAATTGGACATCGCACACTAAAACTGTATCCACGTCGAACCTTCTTCTAAGCCTCTCCATCGAGAGGCTTTTTTA
Source organism: Vibrio sp. J383 (assembly GCF_023503985.1). Lineage (NCBI taxonomy): Bacteria > Pseudomonadati > Pseudomonadota > Gammaproteobacteria > Vibrionales > Vibrionaceae > Vibrio > Vibrio sp. J383. The sequence continues at coordinate 22,763 of NZ_CP097294.1, forward strand.
TTGAACAACAGTTGTCCAATAAAACGTCTTAAAAACCGAACATGTTCAACATAAAAACCATCAATAACTTTTCTCTTAAATAAAATCGAAACGAATCTTTCATATCAGTGAAACGGTTTAGCCACGTAAGTGAAATATGGCCTGTTCAAGATAGCTTCAAACGACACCCCTACCGTCTCGTTAATACTCTAATTCAATACCTCTACATCGATTTCATCCAAAAGGAAAAGAAGATGAATAAGCTAATTTTGGCAGGCGTTCTTTCCGCAACAGCGGCAATGCCAGCGTTCGCAACGACTCAAGTCACTTGGTGGCACGCAATGGGCGGCCAACTTGGAGAAACCGTCAATAAGATTGCGACTGACTTTAATGCGTCACAAGCTGATTACAAGATCACGCCAATCTATAAAGGTTCATACACAGAGACCTTAACAGCGGGTATCGCGGCATATCGAGCAGGCGAATCTCCTAACATTCTACAAGTATTCGATGCCGGTGCTGCAACCATCATGAACGCTAAAGGTGTCGCCAAACCCGTACAGGATATTCTGGTTGAGTCTGGATACAACTTTAATTCGAACGATTACCTAGCGGGCGTTCGTAACTTCTATGCAGACAACCAAGGCAAGATGGTTGGTATGCCTTTCAACAGTTCGACGCCGGTTCTTTACTACAACAAAGACCTTCTAGCGGAAGTAGGTGCCGACGCGCCTAAGACTTATGAAGAGTTAGAAGTGGTGGCCAAGAAGTTGAAAGCAGAAGGCCACATTGCGTTTTCTCAATCTCTAACGCCATGGATCATGTTCGAGAACTTTAAGTCTCGCCATAACCTGCCAGTCTCTGACCAGAACAACGGCTACGACGGCCTATCCACTAAGATCATGTTCAACACCAAAGACATGATGATGCATGTTAGCAAGATGAAAGAGTGGTCAGATCTAGGTTATTACAAGTATTACGGCAGCGATTGGGATGCAAACCAAACGCCTTTCGAGCGCCAAGAAGTGGCAATGTGGATGGGCTCTTCAGGTTCATTCGGTGGTTTACGTAACCGCGTACCTTTCGAGTTAGGCACAACTTACCTTCCATACTGGAAATCAGTTAACCCAGATGCTGGTTTAACCTTCATTGGTGGTGCCGCTCTGTTTGCACTCAATGGTCATGACCAACAACAAGACAAAGGTGTGGCTGCATTCTTTGACTACCTGACTAAGCCTGAAACACAGGTTTACTGGCACAAAACCACGGGCTATGTACCTGTAACAACCGCTGCATATGAACTAGCGAAAGAGTCTGGTTACTACAAAGAACAGCCAGACGCGGAAGTGGGCGTAAAGCAGCTAAGCCTTAAATCGGGCGAGTGGACTAAAGGCTACCGCCTAGGTTATTACCCGCAGATCCGTGAAGTGATGCACCGTGAGTTCGATAACATCTTCGCAGGCCGCTCTAGTGTCGAGAACAGCCTAGATAAAGTCGAAGATGAGAGCAGCAAACTACTGAAACGCTTCGCTCGAACCATGAACTAATTCTGCTTTTTAGCTAGAGCAGATAACTGAACTGAAGGCTTAACACACCAAAAGCCGTTCATTGCTCCTCACCACTTGTCACTGCGTTATTAAAAACGTAATGGCAAGGCGTGAGGAGGTTCTTCATTAGCGCCATTTCTTGCTCCAACAACGATAACTCAACTGGATGCATGCCTTGATATCGCGCTAGTGGTAACGGTCACTAATCTAATAGTGGCCAGTGTAACTATTTTTAGGGATTACCCTGTGGAACGACGTCAGCAATTCTTTCACTCTCCGCTGCCTTACCTATTTTTGGCGCCTCAGATCCTCATCATTGCCGTTTTCTTTATCTACCCAGCAGCAAAGGCGGTTTACCTTTCATTTATGCTGGAAGACCCTTGGGGAACCTCATCTATATTCGTCTGGTTTGAGAATTACCAAATGCTATTCGAATCGAGCGAGTACCTGAACTCGATTGGCTTTACTTTGATGTTCGCGATTGTGGTCTCTTTCTTATCACTTGCCTTGGCTCTGCTGCTTGCCGTGAAAGCCGACAACATCATTCACGGACAAGGCGTATACAAAGTCACACTCACTTGGGTTTATGCGGTTGCACCCGCGATAGCAGGCGTTATCGGCGCTTTCTTGTTTAACCCGCACATTGGTGTATTTACCGAGTTATTTGCCGTTGTGGGTTGGGACTTCAGCTTCCAAACCGACCCTGTTGATGCCACGTTTGCTCTAATTTTGGTGTCCGTGTGGAAACAAGTTTCGGTGAATTTCATCTACTTTCTGGCGGGACTCCAATCGATCTCTTACGCCGTAAAAGAAGCGGCGATGCTGGATTGTATCAATGACTCGAAACGTTTCTGGACCATCACTTTCCCACTACTCGCCCCTACTGGCTTCTTTCTGTTGGTCATCAACCTCACCTACTCGTTCTTTGAAACCTTTGGGGTGATAGACACCATGACCAATGGCGGTCCAGGTGGCGGTACAACTTCGTTAGTCTACAAAGTGTATCGAGATGGTTTTGTTGGCGCAGATTTAGGCGGCAGCTCCGCACAATCTGTTGTGCTGCTATTGCTGGTCCTCACTCTTACATTTATCCAGTTTCGCGTTGTAGAAAAGCGTGTCCATTACTAGCCCATCCCCGCTAGGATTTAACGCGACAGGAGTTATTTATGAAAAGTAATAAGGTCTCTGACCACCTAATTTTAATTGCTGGGATGCTGTTTATGTTAGTCCCTATCTGGCTAGTCTTTGCCAGTTCAACCCACAATCCAAACACCATTGTCAGCGAAGGTCTGCAATGGCTACCAGGCGATAACTTTACGGCTATTTATAGCGAAGCTTGGAACAAAAGTATGGGCTTCAGTGGCGAAGTCACCGCCAGTAAAATGGTCGCCAACTCAATGATCATGGGGCTAGGTTTTGCGATCGGTAAGATCATCATTTCGATGATGGCGGCGTATGCTTTAGTCTACTTTCGACTGCCTTACGCCACTGCGTGGTTTTGGTTGATCTTCGTGACGCTGTTACTGCCATTAGAAGTGCGCATTATCCCTTCCTATGAGGTTGTCGCTGGGCTTGGGCTTCTTAATAGTTACACAGGATTGATTCTACCTTTGATCGCATCAGCCACCGCGACATTCTTTTTTAGGCAATTCTTCAAAACCATCCCCGATGAATTGTTAGAAGCCGCACAGTTAGATAACGCAGGTCCATTTCGATTCTTTGTCGATATCTTGCTGCCTCTATCTAAAACCATGATCGCAGCGATTTTCATCATTATGTTTGTGGTGGGCTGGAACCAATACTTATGGCCGATCATGATGACTACCGATGAAGGCTACAACACCATCGTGATGGGCATAAAACAAGTACTCAACAACATCAATGAAACCAGTTTACCGCGCTATGACTATGCTTTCGCCATGGTGATTTTAGCCATGTTGCCACCCGTTTTAGTGGTGGTTGTATTTCAGCGTTGGTTTGTAAAAGGGCTAGTAGAAAGTGAAAAATAATAACGACACAACTCAAATGAACAATAACCGCATTCAATCTCTCAATGAGTACAAGACATCTCACCTGCCTTCTCACCAAGCTATCCACAAAAATACAGAGGATACCCCGATGCCAAACCCAAAGCAGACGCTAGCGCACAACCAAGCCACTCACAATCGTACGCGTAAAGCTCCCACCATGTTGGGTATCAAAAACTTGGTCAAGACGTATGAAAACGGCCATCAAGCCGTCAAAGGAGTCTCTCTTGATATCGATGAGGGTGAGTTCCTTGTTTTGGTGGGTCCTTCTGGTTGTGGCAAGTCTTCTATTTTGCGTTCCATTGCGGGTTTAGAAAGCATCTCTGGCGGTGAGATACACTTGGGTGGTCGTCGGGTTGATACAGAGAAACCTGCCCTGCGTGATATCGCGATGGTCTTCCAGAATTACGCGCTCTACCCTCACATGACGGTGTATAAAAACCTCGCTTATAGCTTAAAGAACCGAGGTGTCAGTCAGCACCTTATTGAAGATAAAATTGAGAAAGTCGCCAAAACACTGAAGATCGAAGAATACCTAGACCGCAAGCCAGCCAAACTTTCTGGTGGTCAACGTCAACGTGTTGCTATGGGGCGAGCGATCGTTCGCGACCCACAGCTGTTCTTGTTTGACGAACCTTTGTCTAACCTAGACGCCTCGTTACGTGCTCACATGAGATTAGAAATCAAAAAGCTACAGCGTGAGCTTGGCGTGACCAGTGTTTACGTCACTCATGATCAAGTTGAAGCCATGACACTGGCTGACAGAATCGTGGTACTCAACAACGGTCAAATAGAGCAAGTCGGGACACCAAGAGAGGTCTACCACCAGCCAGCCAGTACCTTTGTGGCAAGCTTCATTGGCAGCCCAGCGATGAATTTCTTACCAGCAACACTCGACGACGGCTACCTTGAGATTGGCGACCAGCAAATGTACTTGCCCGAATACGCCCACGTAAAAAATACAGCCATCACACTTGGTATTCGCCCAGAACACTCTGAGGTTTGTGCCGACTTAGTCATGAACGCGCTGCCGCTTGAATTACGCATCAGCGTGGTTGAGCCTTTAGGGCCAAATCAATTGGTTCATGGCCTTGTGAACGAACAACCCTTTATTGCAGTGACACCCGAAACGACGCTGTGCCAAGCCGTCCCTCTCGGGCTAAGCATCGATAAATCCAACCTGCATATTTTTGACAATCTTGGCAAACGCATTCACCCAAATAACTTCACATCACAGGAGTCACACGAAGATGCGACAAGCTTAACGACGGCTCTAGCTTAATCGAGTACACTGATATTTAATGCGTTTTTACGGTGCGTCTTTAAGAAGGATTAATTATGTCGTCTATCATCGTAGGTCATCGGGGTGTCGCAGGTACTCACCCAGAAAATACCAAAGCAAGCATTGAACAAGCGGCTAAACTCGGCTTGAAATGGATTGAAGTTGATATTCAGCCCACTCAGGATGACCAACTGGTCGTTTGTCACGATCACACGCTTGAGCGCTGCAGCGATGGCAAGGGTCGAGTTGATGAACACACCCTTGCTGAACTGCGTCAGCTCGATTTTGGCCGTTGGAAGTCTGAGCAGTTCGCTGGAGAAAAAATACTGACGTTGGAAGAGTTACTCACACTTGTTGAGCAGCATGATCTTAGCGTCAACCTCGAAATCAAAGTCGACAGCCGACATCAAGCCCCTTATGTCGTTGATTTGCTGCACGACGAGTTGATTCGCTCAAATCTAGACACTGATAAGGTCTTACTTTCGAGCTTCAGTCATAAGGTGGTTGCTGAAATGGCTCGTCATTTACCGAGATATCGAGTGGGAGTAATCACAGAGCAACTGACTCAAGATGATCTTATGCTCATCAATGAGGTCAAAGCGTTCAGCTGTCACATGAACTATGAACACGTTGATCAGAACGATCTTGACACTCTCAACGAAGCGAACATTCAAGCATGGTGCTACACCGTCAATGATCCGTCTCGCTTCAAATTCCTCTCGAAAGTAGATGCTGTATTTACTGATTTTCCGAATCAATTCAACCCTATAAATTGACCTCGTAAATACCGAAAAAGTACCCCCCGAGAGACTTTAAAATTAACCCTGAAAAACCTGAAAATTAGGTAGCAAACACAAGTGAGTAGGAGTACATTCCGCTACTCACTTGGTTTCACTAGCTCGCCTTATTAGACAGCTTCATTGGTTACTTAATTTATGGATCTCATTTTTAGTCCAACCTTCCCAATTTTGGGTGCAATCTTCATTTTCGCCGCTATTGTTCGTGGCTTCTCAGGTTTTGGTTTCACCTTAGTGGCATTGCCATTGAGTGCGTTATTCGTGCCTGTTATCGAACTGGTTCCTGTTTTCATGCTGATCGACCTGTTAGGCAATATCCAATTGCTGCCGAAGGTTAAACATCACGTAAATTGGCGATGGGTTTCAAAGGTATTTATCCCTTGTTTGGCCTTCACGCCCGTCGGCTTGCTGTTGCTCAAATCCGTTAGCCAAGACACGATCATCTTGATCATCAGTGCCTTCATTCTTGCGTCAGCAATCATGATCTACAAAGGGTTCCAATACAAAAGCGAACCTAGATTTGCTCCCTATATTCTAGGAAGCCTTGCGGGGGTAATGAATGGCGCAGCTTCAATGTCAGGCCCTCCGGTTGGCACGCATGCATTGGCAAGTCCTGTCGCACCACACATTGCAAGAGCAGGCCTGATTGCGTTCTTTGTACTAGCTGATTCCAGCGCCTTTGTTACGGCCTCTATCGCAGGGTTAGTCGATCGTGATGTGGTCTGGCTTACTCTAGCACTCTTACCAAGCAGCATGTTTGGCGGCTATGTCGGTTCGAAACTGTTTGAGAGGTTTGGTGGGGCGAAGTTCAAGCCAGTCACGATTGCATTGCTGATCGTGATTGCGATATTCAGTGCCGGTCGAGTCTTACTATAACTGGCTCTAGCGCTGATTTCGGCAATTGTTTTTGAGAGTTATTTTCGAGAATTGTTCAGGGAAATTGGGTACCGATAACTACCATTCAATATGGATAGGGGTACCCATTTTTACGAGTTGGATGAACTCATCCATATCTTGATTGGTTAATGCAATACAACCATCCGTCCAATCGAAGCTTTGTATAAAACTAGGTGAACGACGCTCACCATTCTTGATTCCGTGAATCTTGATATTCCCCCCAGGATCAACATCATTTTTTTGTGCCCACTGCATATCTGATGATCGCGGGTAGTTGATATGCACCGAGCGGTAGAAGTCTGATTCTTCCATAACATAGTCGAGCTGGTATTGCCCTTCTGGCGTTCGGTTGTCCCCTTCAAAACGCTTATGCCCTTTCGGTTGTTTACCTAGCGCAATACGAAATTCCTGAACCACTTCCTCCCCTTTGAGCAGATACATTCTACGTTTAGATTTGTCGACTTTGACTAAGGTGACCACTTGCAATAACGGGTCTATGCCAGAAGACGCGTCAGGTAGAGTGTAAAACTCTTGAGAGGAACTTTGAGGAGGACCTAATGAAGAGCTTTGAGAGGGATCGAGTGAAGAGCGTTGAGAAAGCTGGGCGACCTTTTGTTGAGAGTCCCCTTCAAGAACATCGTCCATAACAATGACATGCTTTGAATTCGCGGTGACCGATGACGTAGGTGTGCGATTAGAATGGGAAGGTGCTGACTCAAATACAATGGTTTCGATAGCGGTCGCATCAGACACAATTTTTTCGACGACGAGCTTCTCCGCATAAGCGAGCGAAGTAAAAAAGAGTAAGCACAACGATAAAGGCCAAATCAAACGCACCCTTAAATCTCCTCAAAACGCATGGACATGGTTCGAGATTGAGTTTCCATCCCTAACGACTCATAAAAACCCTGAGCTTGTTGGTTGAACTCCATCACTTCTAACCTAAGCTCGATAGCACCGCTCGCTTGAGCCCACTGATTGAATGACTTCATTAAAGCTCGACCGACACCTTGGCTTTGAACTTGATCGTTAACCACAATCGTATTCACTCTTGCCACCTTATGCGGCTGAATAAAGCTCACCCCTTTGTTCTGTGTCACCTTCCCGGCTAAGAAGCCGACCACTTGTTGCTCATCAACGGCAACGAAGAAAGCCCCTACAGGATCGATCATCAACCCTAACCAGTACTCTTCACTGTCGGTAAAACCCAATGAAGGTGGCGCAAATACCATCGGAGCACCAAGATGATGTTGACGATTTATCTGCTCTGAGAGCTCTAAGATCGAGCTTATATCAGTGACCTTGGCAGTCCGGATTTGCATATCATTACCTTATTTGAATTCACTAATACCTTAGCAAAAATGACTTGGTTGTGCACCGTTGTACTGGTCAACCCAGACGTTCTGTGAAGGCTGATTATTAATATTAGGCACTATGTTTAGGGAAATTGTTCCGTAAATCTCAGGCACATTGCCAGCCGTTGAGTGCTACTATCTCTGCAGAATCAATACACTAACTATTGGACACCTATATGATTAAGTTTGCTGTAATTGGAACGAATTGGATTACACAAAAGTTTGTTCAAGCTGCTCACGAATCTCAATCGATGCAACTTGCAGCGGTTTACTCTCGAAATCTAGACAGTGCGGCACAGTTCGCCCAAGAGTTTGACGTTGAAACGACGTATAACTCACTCGACGCATTGGCAAATGACAAAACGGTTGAAGCCGTATACATCGCTTCACCGAATTCACTCCATTGCGAACAGTCCATCTTCATGATGGAGCACGGCAAACATGTCATCTGTGAAAAGCCTGTCGCATCGAATATTGATGAAGCAACCCGAATGTTTGAGGTCGCTCAGAAGAACGGTGTGGTGATGTTTGAGGCGTATAAATCTCAGTTTCTACCGAACTTTAAGCAAGTTCAACTAGGGTTAGAGAAGATTGGCAAGGTACATAAGGTACACATCAACTACTGCCAGTATTCATCGCGCTACCAAAAATACCTAAACGGTGAGAACCCAAACACCTTCAACCCAGCTTTTTCTAACGGCTCATTGGTCGATATTGGCTTCTACTGTGTTGCCGCGACAGTCGCGTTATTTGGCAAACCTGAAAATGCACAGGCTTCTGCAAAGCTGCTTGATTCTGGCGTGGACGCACATGGCTGTGCGATCTTCCAATACCCTGAGTTTGATGTGACCCTTGCGCACTCCAAAGTCAGTGATTCTTATACGCCAAGTGAGATCCAAGGTGAACTAGGAGCGATCATCATCGATCACATCGCCGAATGCACCGACATTAAGATCCGCTACCGCGATGGCACGGTAGAAAACCTCACTCAAGCACAAAGCGAAAACTCCATGAGTTACGAAGCGCAGGCCTTTGCTAGTTGCATTGCTGGAGACAACACAACACAAACGCAAGCCCAACAGCGCGCTTTAACGGTTGCTAAGTTAATTACAGAGATGCGCCAACAAGTTGGTGTCGTTTATCCGGCAGACAAATAACATCGCTGAATGAGTTAACAAACTGATTTTTAAGAAATACTGTTTTATGCATAACTAAATTTAATCTTTACGACAAATAACCGGATTAGTTGATTGGGGTGCCATCTGTTTAAATCCGCGTTCGATATCTATCGTATTTATTTAATTTATTGAAGGTGTGTAAAGTGTTTTCAGTTGACGATCGCGTTGTAGCAACAAAAGGTGTTGAGCTTGGTGAAATGGTAGTGACTGGCCTAAGTGCTGGTGGTGGCTACGTTCACGTTACAACGGTAGAAGGCGCAATGACGCTTACTTACCCAGCACAAGACCTTAAAAAAGCATAGTTTAACCACTCTGCTCTTTTAGTAGTCACTCTGCTAAAGGTAACAACATTGAGGCTTTGGCTGACTTCACTCTTCTGCATTAGAGTGAGCCGCCAGAGCCTTTTTTGTGCCCGTTATTTCTCACTAGCCTTCCCATTAGTCTACTCATTGCAGTAAAGCCGAATCCAACAGACAATAGAATTAATGAAAGAGTATTTATACCAAACACTTATTGTGTGTTGTTGATGCTTGCTGTTTATCAATACTTAGCATTGATTAGTACTTAGCGTTTATTGAAGCTTAATGTTCGTAATACTTTCTGGTACATTAGCATTAACTTATATTTATAATATCCTGAACTAAGGGAAGCTATGAAGCTTTACATTTACGACCACTGCCCTTTCTGTGCAAGAGTTGCCTACATCGCTCAATCTTTAGGCTTGAACATCGAACTTGTTTCTGTGGATTATGATGATGCCCAAACCCTTATCGATCTGATCGGTAAGAAGATGGTACCAGTCCTACAGAAAAACGACGGTTCGATTATGGCTGAAAGCCTAGACATCATTGTTTACTTCATGGATTCGAAATCAAGTGACGAGCAACGTGAGCCATCTGAGCAGGCTGCGCTTTTTCAAAGCCGCGCTTTCCCTCTTACTCAACAGATCGGACGCCCACGTTGGTGGAACCTCGACTTGGCTGAATATCGCTCTGCTGGAGCCAAAGAAGCTTGGCGTGCAAGTAAAGAGACCGAAGGTTTTAACTTTAAAGAGCTCTTAGAAAAGACCCCACAATACGTTCAACTGATTAACCCATTACTGAAAGATGCAGAGCTTCTATTGGATCTAGAGAATGGTGAATCATCGCTACCTTTAGTTGATCAAGCACTCTATTTCTCAATGCTTCGTGGCTTCTGTGTTGAACCAAGCATCACATGGCCACCAGCACTTGAGCGTTGGTTAGAAAAACAGAGTCAAACGTTAGGCATCAAGCTTCTTCGCTAATTTCCTAATTTGCTAAGTCGTTAGTCGTTAGTCGTTAGCAACGAGCCTAAACGAAAAATCGAAGCTCCCCGAAACATTGTTCGTACGAGCTTCGATTTTTATGACTCAATTGTCTTTTCTACAACAAGCGCCTTCTCAACCCTGTTCGCTCCAAAATTCGCGTTGAAATTTCTTCAACCGATAACGAAGACGTGTTGATGTAAGGTATCGCTTCTCGGCGAAACATCGACTCTACCGTTTGCAACTCATACAAGCATTGCGAATCACTCGCGTATTCACTGCCGGCTAAACGGTTCTCTCGGATTTCAGTCAACCTTTCCGCATCAATGGTTAAACCAAACAGCTTGTGTCGGTAGATCTCAAATTCGGGTAACAGCTTCAAGCGCGCCAAGTCATCATGAATGAACGGATAGTTCGCTACGCGCAAGCCAAACTGCATCGCCATATACAAACTTGTCGGTGTCTTACCGCTTCGAGACACACCCAATAGGATGATATCCGCCTCTTCAAGCCCTTTCAGCGTGATGCCATCATCATGAGCCAACGTGTATTCAATCGCAGCAATACGGTCGAAGTACTTCACTGAATCTTTATTAACACTACGTGAGCGCTGCAGCTTAGGCACCGGGGCCATTTGGGTATCGTCTTGCACTTTCTGCACAATACTCTCTAGCACGTCATAACAATGCGCTGGTGCCTCCAAGAGCTTCTGCTTGATGTCTGGAATCACAATCGAAAAAAAGACCAACGGGTGGTTGCCCGTATCACGATACGAAATTTCGATCTCTTTTAATAAATCAGAAAGTTTGTCCTCACTTTCGACAAACGGGAAGGTTTTTTCATTAGCTTCGAATGGGAATTGACCTAGAACAACATGCCCTAAAGTCTCACATGTTATGGCCGTTCCATCAGAAACATAGAATACATCACGACTTTGGATATCAATTTGCATTTTTTATTTAATGTTTAAAATTATTTTGAGTAGGATGGGAACCATAATATATATAACGAAACCCTGCTGACTATTACGTCCCCCACAGCTTTAGAAAATAATTTACATTTTTTTTAAACTGATACGTAATCGTTTGCCTTTAAATCCCTACAATGCTTGCTATGTTTCTGGAGAAATAAATGCAAAATAACACCCTATGGTTCAATGGCCTTTCCATGGAAGATGTCGACAAAGTCGGCGGTAAGAATGCTTCACTTGGCGAGATGGTTTCTAACCTAGCCAACGCTGGCGTATCAGTACCTAATGGTTTTGCTACCACCTCTTATGCGTTTAATAACTTTCTTGACTACAAAGGTCTTGATGAGCGCATTCACCAACTCCTTGATGAACTTGATGTTGAAGACGTTGACGCACTGCGTAAGACAGGTGCAACGATTCGACAATGGGTTCTAGACGCACCCTTCCCAGAATTACTAGAGCAAGACATCCGTGATAACTACCGCGAACTGATTGAAGGCAACGAAGAATTGTCTGTAGCGGTTCGTTCATCGGCAACAGCTGAAGACCTTCCAGATGCTTCTTTTGCAGGCCAACAAGAAACCTTCCTTAACGTGAAAGGGATCGATGCGGTTATCGAAGCAACGAAACACGTGTTCGCTTCTCTGTTCAACGACCGTGCTATCTCTTACCGAGTACACCAAGGCTTCGATCACCGTGGCATTTCATTGTCTGCGGGCATCCAGCGTATGGTTCGCTCAGACAAAGCTTCTTCAGGTGTTATGTTCACGCTTGATACTGAGTCAGGCTTCGACCAAGTGGTATTCATCACCTCTTCTTGGGGTCTAGGTGAAATGGTTGTACAAGGCGCTGTAAACCCAGACGAGTTCTATGTTCACAAGCCAATGCTAGAAGCGGGTCACTACCCCGTTGTTAAAAAGACGTTTGGTTCTAAGTTGATCAAGATGATCTACTCAACCAACCAAGAGATCGGCAAGCAAGTTGATATCATCGACACCGATACTCAAGAGCGTAACGAGTTCTCACTGAACGATGAAGAGATCAAAGAGCTAGCAAAACAAGCGATGATCATCGAGAAGCACTACCAACGTCCGATGGACATTGAGTGGGCAAAAGACGGCATCGACGGCAAGCTTTACATCGTTCAAGCTCGACCAGAAACGGTATGCTCTCAAAGTGACCAAAACGTTATCGAGCGTTACGAGCTAAACAACAAGGCGGATGTCTTGGTTGAAGGCCGCGCTATCGGCCAACGCATCGGCTCAGGTCCAGTTCGCTTGGTTGATTCACTAGACCAAATGTCACTGGTTCAAGAAGGCGATGTACTGGTAACCGACATGACAGACCCAGATTGGGAACCTGTGATGAAGAAAGCGTCTGCGATTGTCACTAACCGTGGCGGCCGTACTTGTCACGCAGCGATCATAGCTCGTGAACTCGGCATTCCTGCCATTGTTGGCTGTGGTACTGCGACAAGCAGCCTAAATGATGGCGACATCGTGACAGTGTCATGTTCAGAAGGTGAAACGGGCTACGTTTACAACGGCGAGCTCGACTTTGAAATCAAACGTTCTGAGGTTGATGAGCTACCAATGCTGCCAACCAAAGTCATGATGAACGTAGGTAACCCAGATCGTGCCTTCGACTTCGCTCAAATCCCGAACGAAGGGGTTGGCCTTGCTCGTCTTGAATTCATCATCAACAAGATGATCGGTATTCACCCTAAAGCTCTGCTGAACTTCGATGAGCAAACGGATGAGATCAAAGCAGAAATCAACCAACGCATTCGTGGCTACAAAGATCCAATCGATTTTTACGTAAGCAAACTAACGGAAGGCATCGCGACTATCGCTTCTGCATTCTGGCCTAAGCGTGTGATCGTACGTATGTCTGACTTTAAGTCGAACGAGTACAGCAACCTTGTTGGCGGTAAAACATTTGAACCACATGAAGAGAACCCAATGCTGGGCTTCCGTGGTGCATCTCGTTACATCTCTCCAGTATTTGAAGACTGTTTCGAACTAGAAACTCAAGCACTAAAACGTGTTCGTAACGAGATGGGACTAAAGAACGTTGAAATCATGATTCCATTCGTTCGCACTCCAAGCGAAGCGGCATCGGTTATCGACATTCTAGCTAAATTTAACCTGCGTCGTGGCGACCAAGGTCTGAAAGTCATCATGATGTGTGAGCTACCATCGAATGCGATATTGGCTGATGAGTTCTTGAAGTACTTCGATGGCTTCTCTATCGGTTCAAACGACATGACACAGCTGACACTTGGCCTAGATCGAGATTCAGGCGATGTGGCACACCTCTTCGACGAACGCAATCCTGCAGTTAAAGCGATGCTGAAAATGGCAATCGATGCAGCAGCTAAAGCGGGTAAGTACGTAGGTATTTGTGGCCAAGGCCCATCTGACCATGACGACCTAGCCGAGTGGTTAATGGAACAAGGCATCAGCTCTGTTTCACTAAACCCAGATACGGTTATCGATACGTGGTTGAAGCTTGGTAACGTTGCGAATAAGTAACGCTTAGCCACTCAAATAGAAACACCGAAAAGTAGAGTCAACAAAGCCAGTCATTGCGACTGGCTTTTTTTACGTTTACTCGAGCAAAGCTCGTGCATTATCACCTTGCGCATATATACACAGGCTAACACTGGATAATGTCTTTATATCATCTAAATTCACGAGTAATGAGTTAACTCCATTCGCGAGGTTTTGATTAAGACGGTTAACAATCGCTTGTACCTTAGCAATGTCTTCCTTTGCTTTCGGTACTCGGGTATTCATAAAGTTGAACCACTTCTCATTCATATTACGAGAGACCTTCGCCAGCACTTCTGAGTTTGTAATGGTGAATGGCTTATCCAGTGTGCCACCGTCACGCAGAATATCGTAAATGATGTGCCCGTTCTTTTTCGCAACCATCATATTTTTCGTGTTCAGTTGAAGCTCACCAATATGTCCATTCTCCATCTCTAGAAAGAATTTTATATCTTTGTATCCAGCTTCAGTCGCACCACAGTTGTACTTTGCGTTTTTGCCTTTACTGGTGCCATAGCGATCTTTCATTGCTGATTGATGGTGTTTCAATTTGTCAAATTCTGTCGATAGCGCAATGATGGATTTCGCTGCGATCATATCTTGTGAGGTTTCAAACACGATTGTCATACGTGCGGCGTCTTTGAGATCGCCAATATCATAGTGCCGTTTACGGTTGGTGATCTTATCTAACGCACCGTGGAAGTCTTTAACCCCAAGATAAGCACCCGGAGGCTGTTTGAGGGTTCCATTACACACCGAAGCCACTTTAACCGCGTATTCTTTTAACGCCTCTTGCGCTTCTACGGTTTCCATAAACATCATGAAAAGTTGTTTCTTCTTAAGTGTTGCATTGGCGACTTGGTTTCGAGAACCAAAATCTAGGTTGCCGCTGGCTAATTTCTGACTCGATGTTTGATCCAAGTAGTCATGAATTTTTTCTTTTTCAGTCATGATATCGAGTATCACTTGGTCTTGCTGTTTGTTCGCCGCGTTCAGGTAATCAAAATTTTCTACTTTCTGTCTGAGCGCCTGTAACCTTTGATTATAGTCTTGAACATTCACCAATCGGAATCCTTGCGACATAATCCCTTGCTGGTTTATCTTCGCCAAGACCTTGGCTTTATTCTTTCTCACTTGTTCTTGGCTGATCTGTATTTCTTCTGTCCCTGGCATATTTTGGCTCCCTCTCAAATATGCATTTAAAACTGTGCTTGCTGACTCGCAATTCCTTTTCACTCCAACGATATTAGTTTATGGATTTGATAATTACATTAGCCAATTTAGATAAGCCTATAAAATAAATAAGGTTTGAGAGGTACTTCCATAAAGTCACAGTGCCGAATGCACCGAACCTACTGGGAAGAAGCAAAGGTAATATGTTTAGATCGGGGAACATTTATTGGTATCGAGCTGACCTTACGTTATCCTTTACGCAATTCTTCATTGAGAGGTTTGTCATCACAACAAGCCTAACTTCAAGACCGATAAGAGTGTTATGAATTCTACTACCGCAACTCCCTCGCCTTCTCTTGGCCGACAACTCTATACAATGACATGGCCAATGCTATTTGGGGTACTTTCCCTAATGAGCTTCCAGCTTGTAGACAGTGCTTTTATTGGCCAACTGGGCGTGCTACCGCTCGCTGTTCAGGGTTTCACACTTCCTATACAGATGATCATCATTGGTATTCAAGTCGGGCTAGGTATCGCGACAACCGCCGTAATCGCTAGAGCCATTGGCGCTAATGAAACGCGCTACGCTAAGCAGCTTGGTGGATTAGTGATTGCGATGGGCAGTGTGAGTGTCGCGCTTTTCTCCGTCATCATCTATCTGCTGCGTGGGCCAATTTTACAATTATTGGATGCGCCACCGACGGTATTACCAATCATTGATTCTTACTGGATCTATTGGCTAGTCAGCTCTTGGACAGGGGCGCTTCTCTACTTCTTCTACAGTGTATGTCGTGCCAATGGTAATACTATGCTGCCCGGTTCAATGATGATCGCGACTAGTATCATCAACTTGATATTAGACCCGATTTTCATCTTTACTCTCGATATGGGCATCAATGGAGCCGCCATTGCGACCATCTTGGCGTTCGGTGCTGGTATCTTTATCGTTGCTCCTAAGGTGACGAAGAAACATTGGATGACATTCGACTGGCACGATCTTGATATCGGCAAAAGTGTTCGCTCTATTGGAAACATCATGGGGCCTGCGATGATCAGTCAGCTACTGCCACCAGTCTCTTCCATGCTCGCCACTAAACTGCTTGCTGGCTACGGCACCGCTGCCGTTGCAGCTTGGGCGCTGGGTTCGCGTTTTGAATTCTTTTCGATTGTTGCAGTGCTTGCTCTGACTATGTCGATGCCACCTATGATTGGCCGCATGTTAGGAGAGAACAACCTCGAAAACATACGTAAGCTCGTTAAGATTGCTGTGATGTTCGTGTTGGGTTTCCAGTTGGTGATTGCACTGGTGACTTGGCTATTCTCTGGCGGACTTGCAAACCTTATGACCAGCGAAGACGAAGTATCGACCATCTTGAACTACCACTTGCTTATCGTTCCTATTAGCTTAGGGCCTTTGGGTATCTGTATGCTGATGGTTTCTATCTCGAATGCGCTTGGTAAGTCTTATACTGCCTTGACGATATCAGCACTGCGCCTGTTTGCTTTCTTCTTACCTTGCTTATGGGTTGGTTCGCAGCTTGCTGGCATTGAAGGCCTATTCTGGGGCGCTATGGTAGGTAATGTACTTGCCGGCACCTGTGCATGGTTTATGTACCAACGAGCACTTGGGCAAGTCGAAGCCAAGCTAGCCAAATAGGTAATTGAACAGCTAGAGCGTTATGAATGAAAAAGCAGCCACTTAGGCTGCTTTTTTAATACCTAAGTTCTAATTTACATCCCTTCCGATGACCCTCTTTCACGAATATAGCCTCTCTAATCCAACCTTGCTTTCAATTGAACAAAATTCCAATCAACCGTCATCTTATTCTCAGAACGAATGCTTAATTAACATTAATCTAAAACATCAATCGAGCCAATTTTTAGGCACCCTTTAGAACTTGTCCTAGATCATCAAAGAGTTCAAAAATGCAACCTTTGGTTTTAAATATGTAAACCTTGACGAAGTTTAAGAAATTAAACCTGATTTACCTATTTCGAGTGATCATGTTCAAATTTCATTCGTAATTTAGCTCTAAAACTTACGATTTGTTGATGTTTTAGACGTTTACGTCAGGTTTACAGAAGTTTACCGCATATTGTGAAAATACCACCAAAGGAGTATATTTCATTCATTGAGTTCAAAAATGTAAACCGAAATCATGAATGTAAAACAAGTTCGATTCACCGATGAAGACAGAGAATGTTTAAGCAATTACTTCCGCTTGGCGGACACGATTGCCGACTTGATTGGTCCCTACTGTGAGGTAGTTATTCACTCATTTGAAAGCTTAGAAAACTCTGTCGTGAAGATCGTCAATGGTCATCATACTGGTCGTGAAATCGGTTCACCTATTACCGATTTAGGTTTACGTATGTGGAGCACATTCGAAAAAACTGGCGAAGTTTCACCGAAGAGCTATTTCACCAACGCCGCTGATGGTTCCCTACTAAAATCGACCACCTGTGTACTAGCTGGTCCACAACAAAAGCCGATCGGTATGCTGTGTATCAACATGAACTTATCTTTCCCATTCCCAGAAATCGTCAAAACGCTCATGCCACAGTGCAATGTCCCTCAAACCATTGTCAGCGAGACATTCAGCAACAATGCGAACGACGTCATTCAACAAGCATTGAGCTCAGCCATTAACGAGGTTGACCAAGATGAGTCGGTTTCTTTCAAAGGTCGCAACAAAGCCATCATTCGTTGTTTGTTTGATAACGGCGTATTTGAGCTAAAAGAGACGACAACACAAGTATCAGAGCAACTTGGGATCAGCCGACAGGCGGTTTACAAGTTTATCCGTGAATTTAAATCAGAATAAAACCAATAATTTAGGAGTTACATCGTGAAACAGATCATTGCCACTGAACAAGCACCTGCAGCTATCGGCCCTTACTCACAAGGTACGTCTTACGGCGACATGGTTTATACATCAGGTCAATTACCTCTCGTTCCAGAAACGATGCAGTTTGTTGAGGGCGGCATCAAAGAGCAAGCTCGTCAGTCTCTAGAAAACTTAAAAGCGGTATTAGAAGCAAGTAATGCGGGACTGGACACAGTGCTGAAGACAACCTGCTTCCTGTCTGACATGGGAAACTTCGTTGCCTTTAACGAAGTGTACACAGAAGTGTTTGGTACAGAGAACGCACCTGCTCGCTCTTGTGTTGAAGCAGCACGACTACCAAAAGACGCACTGGTTGAAGTTGAAGCCATCGCATACAAAAAATAACCGATTTAGGTATTAATGGGTATCATAGGAGATTCTCATGAGCGTTTCATTTATCGCATTAAGCGTACTGTTCTTTGGGTTCTACGCACTGCTGTCGAACTTCAAAAAGCAAAAGAAAAGTTTTAACTTCCGCGTACTGAGTGCGCTTGCTGCTGGCTTACTGTTCGGTGGTGCAATTCAACTTGTTTTCGGTGTCGGTAACGTTGCAACATTTGGCTTTGCTGAACTGATTTCAGTGTTCGGTAAAGGCTACATCAAACTTCTACAAATGATCGTTATCCCACTTGTATTCGTGGCGATGATCTCTTCGATCATGAACGTTGAAGGCGGTGGTGCGCTATCTCGTATCGCACCAAAGATCATCGGTATTCTACTTTTCACTTGTGCAATCTCAGCAGCCGTTGGTATCGCAAGTATTTACCTATTTGGTATCGATGCGAACGCGCTAGTAAGCACTATCGGCACAAACAGTGCGATTGAAGCTCGCGGTGATTCGCTGGTAGCAACACAAGATGCAATGGCAAGCAGTGGTCTGTCTGGTATGGCTCTGTCTATCATTCCAACCAACATCTTTGACATGCTAACGGGTTCTCAACGTACTTCAACATTATCAACTGTATTGTTCGGTATGTTCCTTGGTTACTGTATCCTTCAAGTGAAGAACCGTAAGCCAGAGAAAGTGCAAAACTTCGTTGATTTCATCAACTCTGCAAAAGAAGTGGTTCTTTCAATGGTTCGTGAAATCCTGAAGCTAACGCCTTACGGTGTATTCGCTCTGATGACCACGTTCATGATGACCAACGACCTGTTCGCACTCGCTGAAATGGGCCGCTTCCTTCTAGCGAGCTACGTAGCAATCGGCGTAATGTTCGGCATCCACTTCGTGATGGTATCTATGTTCGGCCTTTCTCCAGCGAAGTTCATGAAGAAAATCTGGCCTGTATTAGTATTTGGCTTCGGTTCTCGTTCGAGCATGGCGGCTATCCCACTAAACGTTGAAACACAAACTCAACGCCTAGGTGTAGACGAAGAAACAGCAAACATGTCAGCGACTTTCGGTACCAGTATCGGTCAAAACGGCTGTGCGGGCATCTACCCAGCAATGCTCGCTATCATGGCGGCACAAGTAATGGGCATGCCTGTAGATTTAAGCTTCATCCTACAACTGATTGCTGTCATCGCGATTGCTTCATTCGGTATCGCTGGCGTGGGTGGCGGCGCAACGTTCGCCGCAGTAGCAGTACTGACCATCATGGGTCTAGACATCACAGTAGTAGCGATTCTCGTGTCTATCGAAGCGCTAATTGACATGGCTCGTACTGCGCTAAACATCTCTGGCTCTATGTTGTCTGGTGTTCTAACAGCGAAGAAGAATGGCTCACTGGATACTGAACAATACGACGCTGACGTTACAGCGACAGTATCAAAAGAAGCAGCAGTATAATTCTCAAACTTAATTAAGAGCACTCCACTTGAGTGCTCTTCTGTTTTTCCTGAGTTCAGGTTATTTAGGTAGTAAATATGAAAGTTGTTGTTATAGGCGGTAGCGCCGCTGGTATGAGTTTCGCAGCAAAATACAAACGTAATCAACCATCAGACGAAGTCATCGTATTAGATAAGCGCAGTTACATCTCTTTTGGAGCCTGTGGTCTACCCTACTTTGCAGGCGGCATGTTTGATGACACAGAACGAATGATCTCTCGTACGCCAGAGCAAGCCATTAAATCTGGTTTAGATGTTCGTGTAGAAACAGAAATGGTGTCGCTCGACCGCACTGAAAAACAAATTACGGTATGTCACCAAAATGAAGAAAGCGTCATCGATTACGATATGTTGGTGATTGCGACAGGCGCACGTCCGATCGTTCCCTCATTCGGTGAATTCAATCCAGAACACGTATACACACTAACAAGCATGGAAGATGGCTTAGCAGTCAAAGAAGCACTTAAAAATGCTAGTAAACAGCGCGTGTGTGTCATCGGTGCAGGCTTTATAGGTCTTGAAGTCTTTGATGCGGCACATGGCTTAGATAAGCACGTGACGATTATCGAACGTGAACAACACATTATGAGCCGTCAGTTCAGCCCAGAGATCATTGAAGTAGTTGAAGATGCAATTCGTGAATCCGGTGCTGACCTTAAAACAGGTTGCAGCGTATCTGCGATTCGCGATGCCGAGCAAGGTGGTTACATCGTAGAAACCGATAACGGCAATGTAGAAGCTGATGTCGTGATCCTGTCACTCGGCTTCAAACCAAACACTGAAGCATTCGACCTACCAAAAGCAGCAAATGGCGCTCTGTTGGTGAATGAATATGGTGCCACTGAAGATGCTTACATCCATGCTGTAGGTGACTGTGCCGTTGTCCATCATATGGCACTAGGCAAACCCGTTTATGTTCCTCTTGCAACTACAGCTAACAAACAAGCTCGCATGATGGCAGACAAGCTAGCAGGAAAAGACACTTACATGTCGGGCTTCTTGGGGTCGTCTTGCTTGAAAGTACTCGATTACGAATTGGCGTGTACAGGTGTATCTGAACTTCTGGCGAAAGAACATAGCTTAGATGTAAAAGTATCAACGATTTCAGATAAGAACCAAACTGATTACTACCCAGGCCAAGAAGACATCAAGGTGAAGCTGGTTTATCACCCAGAGACTAAGGTTCTTCTAGGTGGTGAGATCGTAGGTAAGAAAGGAGCGGTTGGCCGTATTAACGCACTAACAGTTGCTATCACCGCTAAGATGACCACACAACAATTAGGCTACATAGATTTCTGTTACGCTCCCCCATTTTCACGTACATGGGATGCTCTAAACGTGGCAGGTAACGTCGCTAAGTAAGCGAACTGATTGTACTAGTCCCAAAGAATATTCATTTCAACATCAAAGCAGGGCGATGACGCTCTGCTTTTTAGATAACCTGCAATCTTAGAGTTCATCTGATGGAAGAACAAAGTCGACATATAACGCAAAATTTCCGATTCCAGAGGCTTTAATACCATCTAAGTCTAAATCATTTGTCGAATAGATCATGGAAGAAACCCCCATGTTACTTAGTTCTATCGCCTTCTTATACTCACTCCCTAGAGAACCAAGGTTATCACCCCGATACGTCACAGCCTTAATTTCATTTAAATCAATCCACTCAAGAATAAATGGTGTATTTAGATCTATATTTAATGCGACATTATTAAAACCTAACTCTATTGCTTCATTATATTTATCTATACTGAATACTTCGATAATAGATTTATCTTTATCTATTATATATTTTGAAAGCAAGGCAAGATTTTTTATTTTATCCGTGACTAACACCACGTCACTTTCATCTAGAATATCAATAGCTGTAGATATATTTAATGTTTTATATTTATCATAAATTGTCTTTGATTCAAACTCTTTATAGCTAATAGACCCAGTATTATTAGAATTTGTCATTTCGTGAAAAGACTTCCAATCATGAACAGCAACAATCCTTCCATCCGATGAGATAAGTAGATCTAACTCGATCATCTTGAAACCATGTTCAATTGATTGCTCCATCGCTTCTAACGAGTTTGTATATTTTAATCCATTGATTCCCCCACCGGCATGTGCGATCAAACCACCAGAATTAACGATAATTTCAGAGATATTATTATGTTCATTTGGGTATGCCTTTACATTGCCTCTCCATACATCAATGACTACACTCATCGAAGGGCCGATAACAAAAGCTACCCAAAAACATATGAGAACTAGACAAAATATTGATATTAAGACTCTGATTCCTTTAAGTATCATGACATTTTACCTGTTGAGAACTGGGGCTGATGATAATGTGTGGTTTACCCTGTCAATATTGAGTTTAAACATGTTATGTATAGCAACTATAATAGCATTTGTCGGTAATAGATTTGTATTTCTTCTTCTCACGGTAATAATGACTTTTGATTTCTACTTAAGATTAAACTCTCTAAGCTTAGACTTAGGTGTCTTAGGGTCGGTTTTAGAGTCTAATCGAGGTGAAGCTCTTGAACATATAAAAAGCATTAGCGTCATAACATATGTAAAGGTTATTATATTTTCCATTCTACTTTTTTTATCATTTCACATTACCTTAGGAAAGGTTGGTAAGCCATTTTCATTAATTATGTTGATATTATTTTCCAGCATATTAATCACCAAATTTTATAGCTTACATGATAATAAAAAGACGACATACCTCAATGAAGAATACTCAAAAACAATCCATCATGAAGTGTGGTTTAGTTTTTTAGGGTTAATTACAGTTATTAAACCTATTTCTTTATATTATGAACTGTCTCTTCTCGAAGGGGGAAAATCAGTAATCTCTTCAAAATGGGAGAATGTTCATACAAATAATGTATTAAAGGATATTTACATCGTAAATATTGGTGAATCTGTTATTAAAAATCACTTCCCATCGTATAACGAAGAGAATGAAAAGATAAAAGGAGCAACCATATTTAATGGTGTTATTTCCCCATCCGTTGTTACATATTTCTCAGTCCCTCGAATATTATCAAAGAGCCTAGATGTAAACAGGCATGATAAAAACTTAAATGTGATAGATCTTGCTAATGATGCTGGAATGAAAACCTATTGGATATCAAATCAAGCTAAGATCGGGCAATACGAGACACAGGTATCCGCAATCGCGAGTAGGGCACATTACCAATATTATAAGAATACGTCTTATGATAAAGCTGAACCCGATAACATTCTCCTACCAGAAGTGATCAAGGCGATTCGTGAAGAAACTAAAAAGCCGAAAGTCATTTTCATTCATACTATGGGGTCGCACTATGACTTTTGTAAGAGGTTTGATGAGGAGATTTCACTAAAACCCTCAGATAACAAATACCTAGAATGCTATTCAAAATCAGTGACTTATGGCGTTGCTTTTATAGAAAAGCTTAGAGACCTACTCACGATGCATGATAAAACATATAAAATCATTTATTTTTCTGACCATGGCCTAACATCTGTAAACGTTCCACCGTATCTGATTCACGGAACTGGCTCACATTTTTCAAGGCAGGCAGTAGAAGTACCTTTCATAGCAATGAGTAATGATCCACAAGAAACGAAAATACATTCGGTTAAATATAACCTAAGAGACTTTTCAGACACATTTGCACAATGGGTAGGAATATCTTCAGAACAGACAGAGCAAAACAAAAGTATCTTCAATACCGAGTACATAGGAAAGGAGTATGACTCAGTGTTGACGAGTGAGTTCAAGGTAAGAAAAATCGACTAAGCGAACAACTGATACAGAAGATTCTGAATACCATAAAGTTTACTTAGTAAGTAACCTTCTCCACACATCAAGTTATCCCTTATTTAACACTGTGTAGGCAGATATCAGCTCAATTTTACTTATTCAAGAACTTCATTAACCTTGTTAGCAAAAAGCCTAATGAGATGATTTAGGAAACTCTGACAGTATTCGCAAGTGAATTAAGTGCGTGTGTAAATTTTTGGATGATACATAATGATTTGAAACAGATAAGAAAAAAGCCCGCTGATTTCTCAGCGGGCTTTTCAATGGTGGTGGAGGGATAGGGATTTGAACCCTAGAACCGCTATTAACGGTTGCCGGTTTTCAAGACCGGTGCTTTCGACCACTCAGCCATCCCTCCAACAAATTGTCATCAACAGATTAGTACACTGTTGAGGTTGTTATTTGCTACGCAAATAACAAAATTAAAGCCTGGCGATGTCCTACTCTCACATGGGGAAACCCCACACTACCATCGGCGCTATTGTGTTTCACTTCTGAGTTCGGCATGGAATCAGGTGGGTCCACAATGCTATGGTCGCCAAGCAAATTTTGCTTTTACTTCCAGTTTTTAAAAACTGAAGGCAAAATAATCTGGAAAGCTGCTTCTTTATTTAATAGAGCTATAAAAGTTTCTCTTCAAACGCATTCAAGGTCTGGTACATCTGAGTCCACAAAACCCCTTGGGTGTTGTATGGTTAAGCCTCACGGGTAATTAGTACAGGTTAGCTCAATGCCTCGCAGCACTTACACACCCTGCCTATCAACGTCGTAGTCTACGACAACCCTTTAGGACACTTATAGTGCCAGGGAAAACTCATCTCAAGGCTCGCTTCCCGCTTAGATGCTTTCAGCGGTTATCGATTCCGAACTTAGCTACCGGGCAATGCCATTGGCATGACAACCCGAACACCAGAGGTTCGTCCACTCCGGTCCTCTCGTACTAGGAGCAGCCCCTTTCAATTTTCCAACGCCCACGGCAGATAGGGACCGAACTGTCTCACGACGTTCTAAACCCAGCTCGCGTACCACTTTAAATGGCGAACAGCCATACCCTTGGGACCGACTTCAGCCCCAGGATGTGATGAGCCGACATCGAGGTGCCAAACACCGCCGTCGATATGAACTCTTGGGCGGTATCAGCCTGTTATCCCCGGAGTACCTTTTATCCGTTGAGCGATGGCCCTTCCATTCAGAACCACCGGATCACTATGACCTGCTTTCGCACCTGCTCGAATTGTCATTCTCGCAGTCAAGCGGGCTTATGCCATTGCACTAACCACACGATGTCCAACCGTGTTTAGCCCACCTTCGTGCTCCTCCGTTACTCTTTGGGAGGAGACCGCCCCAGTCAAACTACCCACCAGGCACTGTCCGTAATCCCGATTCAGGGACCAACGTTAGAACATCAAAACTACAAGGGTGGTATTTCAAGGACGACTCCATCACATCTAGCGACGCAATTTCATAGTCTCCCACCTATCCTACACATGTAGGTTCAATGTTCAGTGCCAAGCTGTAGTAAAGGTTCACGGGGTCTTTCCGTCTAGCCGCGGGTACACTGCATCTTCACAGCGATTTCAATTTCACTGAGTCTCGGGTGGAGACAGCGTGGCCATCATTACGCCATTCGTGCAGGTCGGAACTTACCCGACAAGGAATTTCGCTACCTTAGGACCGTTATAGTTACGGCCGCCGTTTACCGGGGCTTCGATCAAGAGCTTCGTCCGAAGACTAACCCCATCAATTAACCTTCCGGCACCGGGCAGGCGTCACACCGTATACGTCATCTTACGATTTTGCACAGTGCTGTGTTTTTAATAAACAGTTGCAGCCACCTGGTATCTGCGACTCTCGTCTGCTCCATCCGCAAGGGACTTCACTGATAAGAGCGTACCTTCTCCCGAAGTTACGGTACCATTTTGCCTAGTTCCTTCACCCGAGTTCTCTCAAGCGCCTTGGTATTCTCTACCCGACCACCTGTGTCGGTTTGGGGTACGATTCCTTACAATCTGAAGCTTAGAGGCTTTTCCTGGAAGCATGGCATCAATGACTTCACTACCGTAGTAGCTCGACATCGTATCTCAGCGTTAGTAGTGGTCCGGATTTACCTAAACCACCCGCCTACATACTTGAACCTGGACAACCGTCGCCAGGCCCACCTAGCCTTCTCCGTCCCCCCATCGCAATTGTAAGAAGTACGGGAATATTAACCCGTTTCCCATCGACTACGCCTTTCGGCCTCGCCTTAGGAGTCGACTTACCCTGCCCCGATTAACGTTGGACAGGAACCCTTGGTCTTCCGGCGAGGGAGTTTTTCACTCCCTTTATCGTTACTCATGTCAGCATTCGCACTTCTGATACCTCCAGCAGCCCTTACAGACCACCTTCAACGGCTTACAGAACGCTCCCCTACCCCACATACCCTAAGGTACGTAGCCGCAGCTTCGGTGTATAGCTTAGCCCCGTTACATCTTCCGCGCAGGCCGACTCGACCAGTGAGCTATTACGCTTTCTTTAAATGATGGCTGCTTCTAAGCCAACATCCTGGCTGTCTGAGCCTTCCCACATCGTTTCCCACTTAGCTATACTTTGGGACCTTAGCTGGCGGTCTGGGTTGTTTCCCTCTCCACGACGGACGTTAGCACCCGCCGTGTGTCTCCCGGATAGTACTTACTGGTATTCGGAGTTTGCAAAGGGTTGGTAAGTCGGGATGACCCCCTAGCCTTAACAGTGCTCTACCCCCAGTAGTATTCGTCCGAGGCGCTACCTAAATAGCTTTCGGGGAGAACCAGCTATCTCCAGGTTTGATTGGCCTTTCACCCCTAGCCACAAGTCATCCGCTAATTTTTCAACATTAGTCGGTTCGGTCCTCCAGTTGATGTTACTCAACCTTCAACCTGCCCATGGCTAGATCACCTGGTTTCGGGTCTAATCCTAGCAACTGTACGCCCAGTTAAGACTCGGTTTCCCTACGGCTCCCCTAAACGGTTAACCTTGCTACTAAAATTAAGTCGCTGACCCATTATACAAAAGGTACGCAGTCACACCACGAAGGTGCTCCTACTGCTTGTACGTACACGGTTTCAGGTTCTATTTCACTCCCCTCACAGGGGTTCTTTTCGCCTTTCCCTCACGGTACTGGTTCACTATCGGTCAGTCAGTAGTATTTAGCCTTGGAGGATGGTCCCCCCATATTCAGACAGGATATCACGTGTCCCGCCCTACTCGTTTTCACTGATTATGATGTGTCGGTTACGGGGCTATCACCCTTTATTGCGAGACTTTCCAGACTCTTCACCTGCATCATTAAAAGCTTAAGGGCTAATCCAATTTCGCTCGCCGCTACTTTCGGAATCTCGGTTGATTTCTCTTCCTCGGGGTACTTAGATGTTTCAGTTCCCCCGGTTTGCCTCCTGTTGCTATGTATTCACAACAGGATACTTGCTTATGCAAGTGGGTTTCCCCATTCAGGAATCCCAGACTCAAAAGGTTATTACTACCTAATCTGGGCTTATCGCAAGTTATTACGCCTTTCATCGCCTCTGACTGCCAAGGCATCCACCGTGTACGCTTAGTCACTTAACCATACAACCCGAAAGGGTTTCTATTTACTTTCACTTTAAAAAGTGAAGACAAATAAGCGTATGGCAACTAACCAAGGTTTTTGGTTGTCATCAAGAAGGGTTAATTCTTGATAACTGTTTGCCGGACTCAATTTACTTTTTGTTTCCACTTTTTAATAAAAAGTAGAATCAAAAAATGAACAATCATTTCTGATCATTCGAATACAAGACACTTGAATGTGTTTGTTGTGTTTATGCCGTTCTTATTAAATAAGAGCAGATAAACATTGAGAACTTTTAAATTTGATTTAAATAACTTCGTTATTCAAATCAGTCAGCTTTCCAAATTGTTAAAGAGCAAGAGTTTTTCGAGTTTTAAACTTTCAAAACCATTTTTAAAAACTCTCATTAGACTGTTGTCATCAAAGAATGTTTAAAGATGGTGGGCGATACCGGGCTCGAACCAGTGACCCCCTGCTTGTAAGGCAGGTGCTCTCCCAACTGAGCTAATCGCCCATGATAGTTCTTTTGTCTTCACTTTCAAAAAGTGAAAATAAAAGCCATTCTTCATGGAGAAAGAATGGTGGAGCTATGCGGGATCGAACCGCAGACCTCCTGCGTGCAAGGCAGGCGCTCTCCCAGCTGAGCTATAGCCCCATATTTTTATTTCCTTGGGAGGAAATGGTGGGCGATACCGGGCTCGAACCAGTGACCCCCTGCTTGTAAGGCAGGTGCTCTCCCAACTGAGCTAATCGCCCCAAATTTTTATTTCCTTGGGAGGAAATGGTGGGTCGTGCAGGATTCGAACCTGCGACCAATTGATTAAAAGTCAACTGCTCTACCAACTGAGCTAACGACCCTTTTTACTTCTTGAAGGAAGTGGTATCCCGTAGGGGAGTCGAACCCCTGTTACCGCCGTGAAAGGGCGGTGTCCTAGGCCTCTAGACGAACGGGACACTGCTAGTTTATCTCTACTTTAAAAGTAAAAACAAACTTCGAAGAACCTTGGGAGTTCTTCTTCTCTTTGCTTTTCTAAACCTAATCAATCTGTGTGGACACTCATCGTGACTATCTTCGTATAAGGAGGTGATCCAGCCCCAGGTTCCCCTAGGGCTACCTTGTTACGACTTCACCCCAGTCATGAACCACAAAGTGGTGAGCGTCCTCCCCGAAAGGTTAAACTACCCACTTCTTTTGCAGCCCACTCCCATGGTGTGACGGGCGGTGTGTACAAGGCCCGGGAACGTATTCACCGTGACATTCTGATTCACGATTACTAGCGATTCCGACTTCATGGAGTCGAGTTGCAGACTCCAATCCGGACTACGACGCACTTTTTGGGATTCGCTCACTATCGCTAGCTTGCTGCCCTCTGTATGCGCCATTGTAGCACGTGTGTAGCCCTACTCGTAAGGGCCATGATGACTTGACGTCGTCCCCACCTTCCTCCGGTTTATCACCGGCAGTCTCCCTGGAGTTCCCGACATTAATCGCTGGCAAACAAGGATAAGGGTTGCGCTCGTTGCGGGACTTAACCCAACATTTCACAACACGAGCTGACGACAGCCATGCAGCACCTGTCTCAGAGTTCCCGAAGGCACACCTGTGTCTCCACTGGCTTCTCTGGATGTCAAGAGTAGGTAAGGTTCTTCGCGTTGCATCGAATTAAACCACATGCTCCACCGCTTGTGCGGGCCCCCGTCAATTCATTTGAGTTTTAATCTTGCGACCGTACTCCCCAGGCGGTCTACTTAACGCGTTAGCTCCGAAAGCCACGGCTCAAGGCCACAACCTCCAAGTAGACATCGTTTACGGCGTGGACTACCAGGGTATCTAATCCTGTTTGCTCCCCACGCTTTCGCATCTGAGTGTCAGTGTCTGTCCAGGGGGCCGCCTTCGCCACTGGTATTCCTTCAGATCTCTACGCATTTCACCGCTACACCTGAAATTCTACCCCCCTCTACAGCACTCTAGTTCACCAGTTTCAAATGCAGTTCCGAGGTTGAGCCCCGGGCTTTCACATCTGACTTAATGAACCACCTGCATGCGCTTTACGCCCAGTAATTCCGATTAACGCTCGCACCCTCCGTATTACCGCGGCTGCTGGCACGGAGTTAGCCGGTGCTTCTTCTGTTGCTAACGTCAAGATGCGCAGCTATTAACTACACACCCTTCCTCACAACTGAAAGTACTTTACAACCCGAAGGCCTTCTTCATACACGCGGCATGGCTGCATCAGGCTTTCGCCCATTGTGCAATATTCCCCACTGCTGCCTCCCGTAGGAGTCTGGACCGTGTCTCAGTTCCAGTGTGGCTGATCATCCTCTCAGACCAGCTAGGGATCGTCGCCTTGGTGAGCCATTACCTCACCAACTAGCTAATCCCACCTAGGCATATCTTGACGCGAGAGGCCCGAAGGTCCCCCTCTTTGGCCCGTAGGCATTATGCGGTATTAGCCATCGTTTCCAATGGTTATCCCCCACATCAAGGCAATTTCCTAGGCATTACTCACCCGTCCGCCGCTCGACGCCCATTAACGCCCCCGAAGGATTGTTAGTGTCGTTTCCGCTCGACTTGCATGTGTTAGGCCTGCCGCCAGCGTTCAATCTGAGCCATGATCAAACTCTTCAATTTAAGATTTTGTGACTCAACGAATACTGACTTCAAAACTAATATTCATTCGCCTATTCGAAAATAAACAAAGAACATGTAATTCTAAAGCTATTACCCCTCTCTTCTTAAATAAATAGGAACAGAATGGTAATGAATTGACTGTGCCGAATAATTTCTTTCTACAAGAGAAAGTAGTTAAACGTATTGGTCACTCAGTTCATTGAAATCAAGTTTGTTACCGAAGTAACTGTTTTACTTCTCTTAATAAAAAGGGAAGATAAAACGTTTTGATATTCATCAACGAGTGCCCACACAGATTGATAGGTTTAAATTGTTAAAGAGCTTTGCTTATCGAAACTTTCTTTTTACAAAGAAACCTTTGAAAGCGGACGTGAATTCTAGCGATTTAATCTTAAGTGTCAAACACTTTTTAAAATTAATTCCTTTCGAACTTTCCGTCTTACTGATTACCGCTGAAGCCTTGTGGCGTCTGCCGTGTCAGTGAGGCGGCATTATAGAGATCATCGTAAACATGGCAACCCATTTTTTGATAAAAATTCAAAAAAGTTGCTTAAGCGTCTACTTTTACGTCAAAACCCTCTTTCATAGGCCAAAGTTAATACAATCAAGAGCATATAACTTAGAATTTCGCGACTAGATCTTTCGAAAATGCCTTTATATCCAGTTCGATACTCCACTTTTCACTCAGCTCCACTATGTTATCTAGCGATTGCTGAACCGTTTTTATCGTCAATGTATTGTTATCTAGGTCATATACCTGTTTTTGCGTAGTGTAATAGAAGTAAAGGATCGTCAGTGCTTCTCGATCGCCTTGCTCAGCTTTAGGTTGAATACGCTTGAGCTTGCGATAGATTTGATTGTGAGTTTGTTTAAGGTTCCACACATAAAGTGCTTCCTTAAAGTAATCATACCCTTTCACACGACTCGCGATAAAGGCATTCAGTGCGACTGATAAAATCACCCCGAGTACATTCAAATGGAAATTGCCTGTCGCTTCCCCAGTAACGGATCCAACTGAACCAAAAAGTTCAATCAGAATGCTACCGAATACGATGGCAAACAAGGCGAGTGACCCAACCAATGAAACCAACAGTAGGTTCATCTTCTTTCTATATTCTTCTTTATTAATCTTCTGTAACTTCATCACCTACTTCCTTATGTAAGTCACCTAATAATTTGCGCATACTATCTATGTCAACCTTGGTTCGCTTCAACCTTTACCGTCTTGTAATGTGGTCACTCTCTATTTAATACGTATAGTTCTTCTGGTCAGTACTATACATAACTCCATTTGACTTCATTAATAGAAAAGAGTTACATACCGCCATAATTTTGGTTATTCATCAATTCATGTTGATAAAGTCTGTTTCGCTTTATCACATACTGACAAGGTACATTCCATGCGTTCATTTGTATTACGCGCTCGCGCAGCCCCTACAGAGAGTAAACTTATCTTAGAAGGTGTTGGGCAAGACGCTCATACTGAGATTCTGGCTCATACTCTTATGAACACTATCTTCGTCGCTCAATCTCATCGTGAGAATGTCACCGTGCACCTTGTATTAGAAAGTACTAAAGACTTCTCACGTACGATCACTTTCGATTCAAATGAAATCACCAACATTGGCGGCTTTCATGAATCGGCATTGTTATCAGCGGTAGTAAGAGCGGTTGATGCTTCTCAAGGTATGACCAAAGAGCAGACTCGTCAGGTTGAACCGGGGATCGTCGTTCGCACTATGAGCTTTGAAAAATTAGTGAAAGAACTGGCTGAAGACCATCAGCTATACATGATGGATAAGAAAGGTGACTTTATCCGTGATGCAGAGATTGCTGAAAACCCATGCTTCCTTCTTACTGATCACATCCCTATGCCGAAGAAAAGCTACAACAGCTTAAAGCGCTTAGGAACAGAAAAGATCAGCTTAGGCCCGAACATGCTGTTTGCTTCTCAGTGTGTTGTGTTAATCAACAATGAGCTTGATTTAAGAGACTTCTGATTCAACTCATAGCTGTTGAAATAAAAATGGAGCGATCACGCTCCATTTACTCCTTTGTTCAGTTAACATCCGCACTAAAAACGAGCTTCAACTGTCATCCCTTCAACCCAATACTCTTCCGGCGGTGCTGTAATAAAGTCCAATACAACTTTCAAATACGCCGGCTGACCTTCAAACGGGCTTACTAACTGGCTTGGTAATTTGCTCACAACTTCTACCGAATCGGACACTTCAGCTTCAAAAGAGCTACCGTTAGGAAACTTTACCAACGCATTTGCTCCCTTTACCGCGTCTTCTAAATATTTAGGGTCTAGGTAAGCCACTATATGAGGAACGGTATTTTTTGCTATCGTCACTAGCTCATCGCCTTCAAAAACTCGCTGCCCTTCGACAACATGTATGTCTACGACGCGACCCGCATAGGGAGACTTTACCGATAACTCTTGCTCTCTTACACGCTTAAGGGCTAAATCTTTCATCAATGAACGTTTAGCCTGACTAACTGGTCCAGCTAACTCCCGCTCCTCTTCAGCCAATTTCGCGCTTTGATAATCAAGCTTTTGTTGATTCAACTGGTTGTTCAGCGAGTTACCCATTCCAACAATACTGGCATAATCCACATCCGATACTTGTCCTTTTTTACGATATTCTTCATAACGCTTTTGAATTTGCTGTACTTTACTGAGGTTCCGACGCGTTTCTGCAATACCGTTTAAGTGCAATGCTTCCATATCGCTTGGTAAATTGACTTTTAACCCTAACAGCTCCGCATGTATAAACTCAATTTGAGCTTCAATTTCCAAATTCGTCAATTGAATTGCAGTCTGTGCTCGCTCCACTTGAGTGCCGTCGTCTATGGGTATCGGCCCAACAATGCCTGCAACCTTAGCAGTCAGAGTAACTGGATAAGACGTAACAATAGCTGGAGCAATCACGAGAAAATTTGTCTTCAAGAAAAAATAAGCCACGAATACAAGTGGGCTTATTACCAAGCTCAAGATCAAATACCAACGAAAGCGATAGCCCCCTCTTTTTGCTTGTCCGTAAGCAACCTTTACACCGTCGTCCGATTGAGGTTTGTTTTTTTTATCCAGATGAAATTTTACTTTCATTGCTAAAACCTTTTGCCTTTTTTCAATACCCACCAAGGAGCCATACTCGACTCTTCGTGACTTCTTCTAAATAATTCATTAACCATGGAAAACGCAGTAATCAAGCGCATAAAAAACTGATAAAAAGGATAGAGGGGTAGCCATTTAGCCATTCTTAGATCCTCTTTCTCCCTTTCAGAAACTAAACCAATGTAAACAGTAAAAAATATAATTACGGTAAACAAATACACGCAATAAATTAGAATCATCAATGCAGCAACAAAATCAATTGAGTGAACCCAAAATATATAAAACATGAACACTGAAACTAGAATCGGCAGCAATACATTTTGCAATACACCATAAACGAGAGTGAAGATGAAATTCCCCCAACCCAGTAAACGGGGGGTTAGTCCTTCATTGTGTTTCCTCAAAAACAGAAACAATAAATCTCCGTCCCATCTAAGCCTCTGCTGTACTAATCCTTTTAAGGTATGAGGCACGTCAGTATGACCGACAGCTCTTGGTGCAAAAGCCAATCTATTATTTGGGTAGCGTTTCTTATATTGTTTAAGCCTCATCGTTAAATCGAGATCTTCAGCCGTATGCGTATCCCAACCTCCAACTTGTTTTAATACATTTTTTCTAAATGCACCAAAGGCTCCAGAAATATTATTTAGCACTCCCCAGTTTGAGAGCCCTGTTTTTCCTGCTTGCATAGACAACATATATTCTAGAGACTGCATACGAGTAAGTAAGTTGTCCTGCCAATTTCTTACACGCAACGCACCACCTGAAGCAATCACATTCTTGTCAGTAAATTGCTTCATCATTTGCAGTGCCATATCGTTATCAAAAGAAGTATCGCCATCAACATTTATAACAAAATCGCTGGTGGCATTATCTAAACCAGCATTCAACGTTGATACTCTTCCTCCCCTTTGCCACTTAGGTATAACTCGAACATTTCGATTTTTTACAGATTGATGTCTCTGCTCACCTCGAATCGCAGCTTGATAAGTATCTTCATTCTGAGCTGCACCATCAACTACCGCTAACACTTCAATCTTTCCGGGATACAGTTGCTCAACTAGTGTGTCTATCGTAATTTCAATCGCATCTCCTTCGCCATAACAAGTAATGACGAAAGATATGCTCGGGTATTCTGTTGTCTCAATATCACTCTCAGAATAAGACCAACGAAATATCCCTGTTAACACGAGTAAAAAAAGTGGCAGTTCAACAATAACCATCATGGGGAACAGCATGAGCCATAGCTCTGTATTTTCGAGTAACATCCCCCAAAAATATTGTTGAAGATTGAGGCTATTCGACAGCATAAATTTCGCCGACTTTACTCTCTAACCATGCCCCAACATCCTCTTTAACTATGGGGTCAGGAAGGCTCCAAGCAAACACATTCAATGTAAAATCGTCGTCTTCAATAAGTAGACAAAGGGCTTCTATTTTTTCACGCAGAACATTGATATGTTCCATCTTAGCTTTAGGCATAAATACGAAAAGAACATCACTTTTGTACTGACAACAAATATCTGAGTCTCTAAACAAACCGTTAAGGCGCTCAGTAATTTGCTCGATCAAAGCAAACATTTTCGCATCTCCATTCTTAGATACATATTGAGCTAAATCAGGAAGATGCAGACCTAGGAGAAGATGCTCTTCTTGATGACGGATAGCGATACGATTGACCCAATCAAGGAGGTTTGAAAAATACCCGCTGTCTACTTTGCCGCGTAGTGTCAGCTCTGGAGCAGATAATTTGACGCCGTGACGAAATATATACTCGCCCTGCACACCTAATTTTAATGAATAGATTTTCCGGACAACCAACTGAGAAACATCATTCTTGGCATCACAACTGAAACAAACAGCCAAAGTCTCAGCTTCAGAAAAGGAATGAGAACAAACGTTACATGAATGAGTCTCTAACGGGCGGTCATAATCCACACCGATATGACGAAGTTGAGTTAAACATTTAGGGCATTCCAGTTTATGGTTACGTTTAAATTGTCCTTGTTCGGCTACATGACCACAGGTGAAACAATGTAATGAGACACGCTCGGTAATATCAATGTCTTTACATGAAGGGCACACTTCGATGTAATTCAAATGAGCACTAGCGCAGTCAGAACATACACGGACTCGATTGATCAACTCATCATATTCAAACGTATCACGCTTGGTTTCTGACAAAACAAAACGATATGTAGAACTCAACTCTGGATAATATAAGTCGACTAAAGGGTAAGAATATATCGATTTCAGAGTCAGGGATCGATGAGGGACTAGTCGTCGGTCTTGCTCTAACCCTAACCATCCAATTAAAGGGTCTAAAGCCTCCGTCGATTCGGAAACACTGTTCAACGTTCTACTATGTTGGAGTAATTCTTCCTCAATAGTCTCTTGATTTAAAACTCCATCAGATAAACAAACTGACAATGCGCTAGTTTCAAATACATAAATCTTCCAAGACCAAAACTTTCTGCAACGGTGAAGTTGACTTAATAAATCATCTTGTACACTGGCTTCTGTGTTTAGAAAAACCACACCACCTAACAGCTCTGGTAGTTGCTCAATATCACTTACTTGCGCAATATCAAATCGATTTTCCGTATCAACTATTGGGGTCCCAAGACAGTAAATTTTTAATTTATCTCTCATTCATTAACTCCATACTTTTGACACTTCCACCGTCAAATAAACGTAACATTCTGAATATTAATGAATGCTATTGGATTGGTCGGCCTTATACAAATACTAGATATCGATGTAAAAACAGTCCAATTATTAACCAACAATATAAAATACTGACACCATTACATTAACAATACAGAAACATAGATATTAATGATAATTTTAAAATTATAGATATACAGCACTCCAAAAATTGGATAACGATACTTTTTTCAGACTAATTACATCAACTTTCGGAGCAATGCCTCTCTCTAACTCATTCAATCTTATAAATTTCTCATATCACTTCTATACTGATTCCAATCTTAATTAATCGTGTTAAAGGCAAAGGATGAGCGTATTAACCGTATTCTTCTGTGGAACAGGCTCAAACTCAGAAGACAACAATCACAAAAACTATGTTTCTGGCGAATTGATTTCGACGCTAGCGAAGAATGCAACGGGCAGAGACATGATTGACTACATTCAAGTGGATGGCGTTGGCAGTGGGAATCAGAACGAATGGTTGAAGCAAAGTAAGGACGACACATATTCTGGAGTTAAGGGAACATTGCTAGGCAAAGGCATCGACAGCAACATGCGTCATGTACTGAATATCTTGCGCGGAAACCAACAAGATAAGAATAACTACATGAAGAGAGCAAAAGGACTGCTTAGCGAATCTCGCCCAGAAAAATCCGCTTGGCCTTTCGCAACCAATCAGAAATATCAAGATTGGTTGAAAGATTCACAAGCTCTAGCTGCAGACTTAAAACAAGGGATTGCCGCTCGCCAACAGAACATTGCGATTGAGCGCCAAACTAAACCCATTAGCCAAGTTAACATCGTGGGTTGGAGCCGCGGGGGTGTCAGTTGCTTTGAATTGGCGAACCGAATGCTCAAAGATCCCAAGCTAAGCCATATTCCAGTCAACATCTTTGCGTGTGACCCCGTTCCTGGTGGGATGAACGCATTCAAGGATTACAAATTACTGGGCAAAAACGTCAAACAGATCGTATGTGTGTTTGCTGAAGACGAACGCTCTTTAGCTTTCAAAGCGAGAATGCCACGCTTGTCCCCTTCCACTAAATATTACACTACCTATATGCCAGGCCGACACGGTACTTTGGTGGGTAATGCCAATACCTCAGGCGGAAGTAAAGGTGCGGGTTTACTTACTGGCCCCGGGCTCGTGACTCGTGATTTCATGGAAAAAGTGTTAACGGGTTGGGGAACGCAACTTAAGGCGAACTCGACGTTGAACTTTTCTAGGCAACGCATCATTGAGCTATACGAGCAAATGCGCAGCAATGAAGAATACTTCAATAAAATGCACGGCATGACTTACACGGCAAAGAACCGACTGTTATGGACAAGCAAAGATCGAATCGGTCAGCAGAGGGAGCGTCGCTATGGTATTCCAATGTATCGCTTTCAGTTCCCCGGAATCACTAACAATTACGGTGATGCCATTAATCGTCATCACTGTGATGTATTAGCCACCAATGCTTTCGCTGCATACGGTACTTCGGCTGCGCTGCCAAACGCAGTCTGATAATCATGCTTTGTTAAACACATTTCAGGACGGGACAACCTAAGCAAAAAAAGAGCTCAACTAAGTGAGCTCTTTTTTATTATCTATCTATTGGTATCAAAGGTGTTTGGTATCAATGGTGTTATCTCGAAATCAGAACTGATTAACCAAAGATGAAGCTGTATAGGAAGCCCGCACCCATCGCCATGCTTAGGATAACGAATAGGAATGCTGCAATCATTTGGTTTTTGAAGATTGATTTAAGCAGGATAACTTCTGTCAAACTTGCACCCGCACTACCAATGATCAATGCCATTACCGAACCTAACGCCATACCTTTCTGAACTAGAGCAGCACTTAGTGGGATTACCGCTTCAGCACGAATGTACAGTGGAATACCAATCACGGCTGCTACAGGAATCGCATACCACATACCTTCACCAGCGTACTGTGCAATTAGGTCTGTAGGAATGAAGCCGTAGATGAATGAACCAATCGCGATACCCATCATTAGGTAAGGGAAAACTTGTTTGAAGTCTTTCCAAGTTGAGAACCAAATTCTCATCCAACGGCTAGGCTCTTTCTTCTCTACGATTTCAGCTGTTGCGCTTCCATCCGCTGAACAGCATGAAACCGTTACTTGTGGCTCTTCTTTTTTAGAATCGCAGCAAGATGTCTCTTTCGCCATTACGGGTGCAGGTTCGCCACATGCACTTGTACCACATGAAGATTCTGCTTTAACCGGTGCTGCTTTCTTAGGAGCAGAGTCACCACAGCTAGTGCCACAGCTTGAAGCTGAACCTGTTGATTCATACGCTTCAGGTTTTACGTAACGCTCAAAGCCAAGCTTCTCAAGTGCGTAACCTGCCACTACAGATACTGTCATTGCGACTAAGAAGTAGAACACAGCCACTTGCCAGCCGAAGGTAATCACGA
The DNA here is from genome assembly GCF_023503985.1 of Vibrio sp. J383. NCBI lineage: Bacteria > Pseudomonadati > Pseudomonadota > Gammaproteobacteria > Vibrionales > Vibrionaceae > Vibrio > Vibrio sp. J383. Next base: position 60,783 of record NZ_CP097294.1, read on the forward strand.
ACAAACCAATGATCACTGGGTTCAATAGAGGGCTACCGAATAGGAACACCATCATTGGACCGAAACCCGCTCTTGCACGCAGCAATCCTTTTAGGAAAGGAATGGTCGAACATGAACAGAAAGGTGTAATTGCCCCCAATAGTGCTGCTACTACATAACCCTTGCCATTACGTGAGCTCAGGATAGATTGAATCTTTTCTGGTGTAAGGAACTCTTGAAGAATCCCAACAATGTAGCTGATCGCTAAGAAAAGGATAATTAGCTCTACTGCTAAGAAAGCGAACATATCAAGTGCGTCTTTTAGCATTGTTAACATTTCATTGCTCATAATTAACTCCAAACTGGATTGAAGGTCGGGCTCTATGAGAAAAGTAACCAACCCTTAATTTCGAATATTCTCGAATTATAGAAATAAACAGCTCCAGATCAAGCTTTATTTCGATAAAAATCGAAATGATTTTCGAAAACACAGTTTTTCAATGACTTACACAGACACCGTTTTTAAATTTGAATTCATCATACATTTCGACTAACATCGAAATTAAATCTTGAGGAGTTAATATGAACTTAGAAGTCGTTGCGAAAGCACTTAAAGAGTTGGGGCACCCTATTCGCCTAACCATTTATAAGAGTGTCGTTAAAGCTGGCTACCAAGGCATTGCAGTTGGCGGCCTACAAGAAGAGCTAGGCATTCCCGGTTCTACCTTGTCTCACCACATATCCAGCTTGGCGTCTGCGGGCCTAATCAGCCAAAGACGAGAAGGAAGAACTCTATTCTGCGTGGCGGAGTATGAGTGCCTAGAAGGTGTGATTGATTTCTTACAAGACGAGTGTTGCGTAAATGAACAGTGCAACTGATGTACCTTTGAACGGGGCGCCTTTGAATAAGGCACCTTTGAAGCTCGAGCAAGTCTGGGCCGAGTATCAGCAAGCATTAAAGTCATTCCTGCATTCAAAGGTCAACAATTCTGCGGATGTAGACGACTTGCTCCAAGATATCTTGATTAAGACCTTTCAGAACTTAGACAAGGTACAAGATGCGAGCAGTGTTAAGGCTTGGCTGTTCCAGTTAGCCAACAACACCATTATCGACTTCTACCGTAAGCATGCACGCCAACAACGTGATAGCCAAATTGGTGCTGAAGATCTGTGGTTTACCGATTTAGACCACGACTCTGAATTTAAGCAGAAGCTTTCATTGTGTATTGAACCTTTTATTCAGGCACTACCAGAACAAAGTTCATCGCTACTGCTTGCGGTCGACATCAAAGGTCAAAGCCAAAAAGAGATCGCAGAAGCGCAGAACGTCAGCTACTCAACGGTTAAATCTCGCGTGCAAAAAAGCCGTGCTGATCTTAAGAACCTGTTTGAAGAGTGTTGTAACTTGTCTCTTGATCAACAAGGCAATGTGATTGATTGCGAGCTTAAGTCGAACACCAGCTGCGGCAAGTGTTAATCGTTACATCGAATCCGTTATTTCAATAGAACAAAGCCAGCAATTGATGCTGGCTTTGTTGTTTTCATAATCTGCAAATCACGCTTTGCTTAAGCGAATCTAGTGCTTAAGCGAACCTAGTGCTTTAGAGAACCGAACTATGCTGCTTCGGCTTTTACCACAGGTTGATAGCGCCCCGGTTTATGGTTCATTGCTAGAATCAAGTTGGTGACTATCGCACCAAGCACAGACAGAAGAACCAATGACACATCAACAATGAACAGAGAAAGCACAACAATCGTGCAGTCTAATGCCATCTGAACCTTACCCGCTCGAATTCCAAAACGTTCTTGTAAGAACAACGCCAGAATGTTGAAGCCACCTAAACTCATCTTGTGACGGAAAATCACCAACATGCCGGTACCAATCAAGCCACCACCAAGTAAAGCTGCATACAATGCATGAATTTCGGCAATTTGAATCACGTGATACAAGTGATCCACAGCGAACGAAACAATCGAAACAGCGATAAACGTATTGATGGTGAAGCGCCAGCCCATACGAGCAACCGACAAAATATAGAAAGGTAAGTTAAGTGCGAAGAATACTTGGCCAAAGCTCAAATCTGTTACTTTGGTAATGAAGATCGCTAGACCAGCCGTGCCTCCGGTGAGCAAACCGACTTGGTTGAAAAAGATAACGCCGAGTGAAACCAGTGCGCTACCTAAGAGCAGTGCCAGTAAATTTTCGCGAAGGTTATGATCTTTATCCATGTGAATGACTCTCCCTGAATCTTTTAACATCGCGTTTCAGTAGTTTTGAAACGATTTATGCCCAAATTTACGATGTTTGACAGATAAGTCGAGTGAATGGCCAATGTTGATTAGTGATTAGTTTGTATATTAGTTTTTACAGTTTTGTGAAATCTTTAATTAAACAGACAGTTACAATCTTTCATTTGGACTTTCATTCTTAATTACATACTTCTATCTATTAACCAGTAAACTTCGAGTTTTCCTATTTATTGGTCACGTTTCGCCCCAATTCTAACGACGCATAAATCTATGCGTAAAACGCATAGACTAAATCACAAATGGTCATTTGATACATACCCTACTCGTCATTATGATGCGCGACTTCTTACAACATTGAGCGCATATAAACACCTTATGTTTTCACAATCTCTTTTTGCCCAACTGGCCAGAATGACGCTATTTCTCATCATTAGTTTGGTTATTGTGCATCACAGTCAGCCATTGATTGATCTCTTGGCTCAGCATGCCGTGAGCAGTGGCTGCCACCAGCAATCAGCGCATGAGCATTCTGGGCACGAACATCACCATGAGATGACTGACCAACACATGTCAGCGCAAGACCACTCACATCACCACCATTAATTTAAGAGTATTAGAATGAGCATTTTCCGTTTTCCTTTACTGGTATGGCTTGGGATCGGCACACTTATTATCAGTCTAGGGATCAGACAATCATTCGGCATTTTCATGATGCCAATTTCAGAGCATTTCGGCACGGGTCGCGAGTTTTTCAGCTTCGCGATTGCGCTACAAAACCTATTGTTTGGCGTGTTCCAACCTTTTGTTGGTATGGCTGCTGACAAATGGGGAGCAAGACGCATCATTATCGCTGGCGCATGTGCTTATGGTTTGGGTTTACTTCTTACCTCAATTTCTACCGAATCGAGCATGCTTTACGTTTCACTAGGCGCACTCGTTGGACTTGGGTTAAGTGCGACAAGCTATGTGATCGTGTTAGGTGCAGTAGCAAAAGTAGTACCTGCAGAACACGCAGCTAAGGCATTTGGTTTAACCACAGCAGCAGGCTCGTTTGGCATGTTCGCTGTGATTCCAGGCGCCCAATACATGTTGAACGAATTTGATTGGCAGAGTGCGATGCAAGTCTTTGGCGTGCTTTGTTGTTTCATGATCTCATTTGCGCTGTTTATGCGAGCGCCGAAGTCGGCAGCCAATAAACAGATTGAAGACAACCAGACACTAAAAGAAGCGCTATCTGAAGCGTTTGCTAACAAAAGCTACTGGTTAATTCACGCGGGCTTTTTCGTGTGTGGTTTCCATGTCATGTTCATTGCAACGCACTTACCAAGCTACCTAGCAGACAAAGATTTGCCTGCGAGTAGTGCAGCGATGGCACTGGCTTATGTTGGTATCTTCAATATCTTCGGATCTTACTTCTGGGGTGTGATGGGCGATAAGTTCAGCAAACGTCATGTAATGTCGGCACTGTACTTAGTGCGTACTGTAGTTATTGGTGCGTTTGTGACTTTGCCAGTGACTGAGTCAACCGCGGCTATCTTCGGTGCGGCGATTGGTTTCTGTTGGTTGGGTACGGTTCCGCTAACGTCTGGTTTAGTTCGTCAGATCTTCGGTGCTCGTTACCTGTCGACGTTGTACGGCTTGGTATTCTTTACTCACCAAGTGGGTAGCTTCTTAGGCGCTTGGGTTGGTGGTCGTATTTACGATTACTACGGATCTTACGAGCCAATCTGGTGGTCAACGGTGGTACTGGCATTTGCAGCAGCACTGATCCATTTGCCTATCAATGACAAGCCGATTGAGCGACTGAAATTGGCAATGGCTTAACGTTTTATGCTGACTCCCCCCACTAGCGTAAGCAACAAGTCGTTCCAATAAGCGAGTGAGTATTGAAAGGAAGTATCCTGATATGCTCACTCGCTTTTTTGTTAGTCGTTATTATCCAAATGATAACTAACGAAACTTGCATAAACCTCACTGAATAATAAGACTATTCTTTTCGTTTTAATTTATAGTATCCACTCGCTCCTTTAAAACTAATTCGCAGGCTTATGGAATACCTAGATCAGACCGCCCTTATCGCGATGGCACTCATTTTTGTCGGTTCGTTTGTGCAAACCGCAATCGGCTTTGGCTTGGCTATTGTGGCAGCCCCACTGTTGTTTTTAGTCTCACCTGATTACGTACCCGCGCCTATCTGTCTCGTTGGCCTGTTCATTTCTATATTCAATGCGTTTAAACACCGAGCAAACATTTCTATCGGCGGATTAAAAATTGCACTGCTTGGCCGTATTCCAGGTTCAATTGCAGGCGGAGCCTTGCTGGTAATGGTTTCAACGAGCGTGCTGTCACTATGGTTAGGCTTATTGGTGGTATTTGCCGTAATTGTTAGCCTACTGCCATTCAGACTCGAACCAACCCCAACTAAAATGGGTATTGCGGGGTTTTTCTCAGGATTCTTTGGCACTAGTTCCGGTATTGGTGGCCCTCCGATGGCGCTACTACTGCAGCATCAAGATGCAAATCAACTACGTGGTAACTTGTCTGCCTTTTTCGTGTTTAGTTCGATCATTTCATTGATTGTGCAAATCCCAATTGGCTTCTTCACGATGCACCATTTGATCATCACAATCCCGTTGCTTCCTGCGGCTTGGTTGGGTTACAAAGTGGCATTGCTGACGACGCAAAGCATCCCTAAAGAGAAAATACGCATCGGTTCTTTACTGCTATGTTCTATCAGTGGCTTTACTGCAATTTGGCAGGGCTTAGCTAGCTAGTGATTTTCGATAAAGACGGGAAGAAGAAAAACATCTTAGAAAACCAACACAGTTCAAACACCCAATAGATAAAAGGACGCTCTATGACTTACGACGAATTCAATGCATTCTGCCAGTCACAACCTGCAACCAGTTATGTGATGCAGTGGAATAACTCCCACGTCTGGAAAGTGGGTGGCAAGGTGTTTGCGATAGGTGGTTGGGGACCAAATGACGAGCCTGCGTTTATCTTCAAGGCATCCGATCAGAATTTTGATTTCCTGAAAGAAGAGTCAGGCTATAAACCTGCTCCTTACTTTGCTTCGCGCGGAATGAAGTGGATCCAACTTTTTGAGAGCACATCAAAAAGGGATGAGGAGCTGAAGTATTACCTCACTGAATCACACCGAATTGTGTCTTTAGGGCTAACCAAAAAGAAACAAGCAGAACTCGGGCTCAACCAATAACGTTTGTCACGTATTGCGACTCTGAGCCCTAGTTTTTTGTAATGAGGAACGATGACTAGGAAGTCTGTTTCAAAAATGCAGATAAATAGCGTTCTATTTTTTGCTCAGACATGAGCGGCACCAATAAATAAATTAAACCCGCAAAAGCGATAGATCCGGCTAAGTCTTCAGGTCGATGCATGCCAAGCCAAACACGGCTATATGCGACACCACCAGCCCAAACCAACAAACCGCCGACTAAATAAAAGCGTTTCGCCTCTAGGAACAATCCCCCAAAAAACGCCAAACACACACCTACGAAAATCATGTGTCCAGATGGGAAAGAGTAGTCGGTTTCACCCAGCCAATGACGTGTTCGCCACTCGCTCACCTTATCTTGTACAGACTCAATAGCAGCATTCTTTTCTACCAATGGCAGTTCGTAAAACAGCTCTGGTATTTCAACGACTTCTTGCGTCACCAAATACTCAGAATAAGGACGAGGGCTCTCAGTGGAATGCTTTAAGAAGGTTTTCGCTGCAAAGCTAAGCACCAACAACAGGCCGAGCTGCAGACAAAGGCTGACTAACTTAGCTTTGGAAAACTTCATCGTGAGCAATACTAAAGACAACACAGCGAGCGTCACCAAGAACCCTTGATTACCTGCTGAGTAAGTCACGAACGTCATTAAGACGCCATAGAAAGGCAAAACCGCACTTCCAAGATCAAAGTCCGATCCAAAGATCAAAAAAGGTACGAGAGAATACAAACTTAGAACGAGCAGTAATAAGCCTTTGGATTTGTTAGAGAACAGAGAAGTCATGGCTAAGACCTTTTGAATAAAGTGGTCGGATGCTATCGCAGCTTAGCATCGCCAATATCAATTTTATGTCAAAACGGTCAGTGAGCTGTCATGGCGTAACAATATCCGATTAATGCGGAGCTTGAATATTGACTCGGTGAACAGCCACGCCAACACCAATAATGTTCACCATCCACTTATGTTCATTGAGAAAGTAAAGACCACAGAAATCAAACGAGACAAAGGCATCATCCCACTAAAGACTGCCTGACGTGTTCTGCCGATAAAGTGAACACTTACCGGATTATAAGGCCAAAATCTTAAATACTTTGCTGTCAGTCCTTTAAATCCACTATTGAAAGGATTACCATCTGGTCTGCTTTCAAAAGCAAAACAGATTATTAATTTTTATTCTCAGGGCGGGGCGAAATTCCCCACCGGCGGTATGTCCTTAGCAAAATCTAAAGATAAGCCCGCGAGCGCTCGATTCGTCGAGGTCAGCAGATCTGGTGAGATGCCAGAGCCGACGGTCATAGTCCGGATGAGAGAGAATGAAAACACACTCGTTTTAGTTGGAAAGGCGCGCCCATTTATTGGGTTCATGCCTCAAACTTAGACGGGTGCATTTCGTTTTGGATAAAACCATGATGAGCTAAAGCCTCTTGTAATGAGTAGGCTTTGTTGTGCTCGGTTGAGATCCCTCATACAGCCCTGATTCTGGTGATATTTTAGGAGTTTAACCATGAATCAGTCTTCACTACTTGCCGAATTTGGCGAACCAATCACTCGCGTTGAAAACGCACTGCAAGCTCTACGCGAAGGTCGTGGCGTACTTTTACTCGATGATGAAGATCGCGAGAACGAAGGCGACATCATCTACTCAGTAGAACACCTGACGAATGCTCAAATGGCGCTTATGATCCGCGAATGCAGCGGCATTGTGTGTCTGTGTCTAACTGACGAGCAAGCGAACCAACTTGAACTTCCACCTATGGTTGTTGATAACAACAGCGCAAACCAAACTGCGTTTACCGTAACTATCGAAGCGAAAGTTGGTGTAACAACAGGTGTTTCTGCCGCTGACCGTGTAACAACGATCAAGACAGCTGCAAATCCAACAGCTAAGCCTACTGACCTTGCTCGCCCTGGCCACGTATTCCCATTGCGTGCTCGTAAAGGTGGTGTACTTGCTCGTCGCGGCCACACAGAAGGTACAGTGGATCTTATGCAAATGGCTGGTCTTCAATCTGCCGGTGTACTGTGTGAAGTAACAAACCCAGATGGCACGATGGCAAAAGCGCCAGAGATCGTTGCTTTCGGTAAAATGCACAACATGCCAGTACTGACCATTGAAGATATGGTTATGTACCGCACTGAGTTCGACCTTAAGCTTGCATAACGCTTAATCGTCAGTGTCCAGCGCTGGCGATAATTGGATCGCTAATAAATATTGAAAGGCCTAATTCTTTAATGCTGTTTCTAGTTAATAGCATTAAAGAATTAGGCCTTTTTAATTTCCGTATTTTGAGACGAGCTAGAGATTGATCGCCGAAGTGTCCCTACCTATCGAAACCTCCCCAGCCTAATCACAAGAAAAGCGTAACCTCTCAAAAAGTCCTGCAAAATATGAGAAAAATTCACTCGAATGGTGAAGTCATGCACCATTATTGAACATCCATAAATAGAGAAAAAACATAAGCAATTGAAATATAACAATTATATATTTTGGCATGGTGTCTGCACTACCACTAAGTAGGTATGCAGATATTAGGAGTAGAATATGTTTGTAGTTATTTCAGTGGGTTTATCCCTATTAGTACTTTCCGCCCTGTATCATTTCTCAAGGAAGAGAGAAACAGCGCTATCACACCGGTTCGAAACCTTAGTTTTGCTTAGAGAGCTATTGTTGTTATCACGTAAACATCGCGCTGCAACGCATTACGCTCTGGCGTATAAATTGTCTAGCGACTCGATTCGTAAAGTAAACGAGATTTACGACAACATACTTGAGGTCTCTGAATTGCTTCAATCCCATGTGTCGTTCGATAGCCGACCTATGTATCGCATCTATCACCTCAAGCTCATCGCTATGCACAGCGACTGGCAAAACCGCAGCTTGGTGCGTAACCAATCGATTCATGGCAAAACAATTCGCCACAGCATGTTCTTGATGGATGAAGTGATGATCATCTGGCTGATCCAGTCTGAGCGAGAAGACATGAGTAGTGAATACCACATGAATTGGCAACAGATCTTAGACTGCATGGAGATCTTGACCAAGTTACGAATGTGTATCCCTGAAATAGAAAAGGCAGATATGGAGAAGCCTGAGGAGTATGCGAGATTCAAATTCTACGCATCTCAGACACACCGTAAACTCAACCAATTATCGATTATCTGCCCTATCAGCAGTGGATCACCCATTTGTACACGTGCGATGCATGCACTTACCGAGATCGCATCAAGCACTGAAGCGACCCAACCAGCAGATAGCATGTACGAGTTAACCAGTGATATCTCTACTGTGGTATCGCAAGTCTACGACCAAGTATTATCAGACATTACCAAAAGCTTGTATCAGCCTTTACCTGGCATCAACGATAAGGCGATAAACACCCGATTATCCGTACATCATTACATGTAAAGACTTCGTGAGAGGAGAGCGTGCTGGAACTCTGAATTATTGAGTTCAAATCCGATATCACCATTGATATCGGATTTTTGTATTTATGGGCTTATAGATTTATTTGGTTCTATTTTAGGACGAGACAAGTTATGAGCGATGTAAGCTTAAACGTCTCCAGATTTGATATCGCTAGACCAAGCTTCTGCTGCAAAATCAATGAACTGACGAACAACAGGCAGCTGATAACTGCGAGACAAGTACACCGCCCAAAGCACACTACTCGGTGAAACGAAATCATCCAAAATTCGTTTCAACTTCCCTTCTGCAATCAACGGATTCGCTAAATCACAAGGTAATCGAACAACCCCTTTGCCATGCTGTGCGGCGCGAGCTAACACCCCAACATCATTGGCCTTAATAGTCCCCGACACCTCAACCGAATAATGTTGGTTATCCTTAACAAAATCCCACTTAGAGACACTCAAATGACGAAAACAATTGTGTTGTCTAAGCGCTTCAACCGTTTCAGGTTCACCGTGTTTGTCTAGGTAGTCTTGTGAGGCACACACCACCGAATCAATTTCCATTAGCTTTCGAGCAATCAAACTATCGTCAGGTTGATCGGTATAGCGCAGCGCAATATCGATTCTGTCGTCCACCAGCTGAGCAAAATGGTCAGAAGCAAAAAGCTCTACTGTGATACTGGGATGAAGCTCTGTGAACTGTTCAACCACACTCAACAGCATATGTTGAGTCAAGCCAATTGGGGCTGCTATTCGAATGGTTCCGGAAAGAGCATCGGTTTGATTAAGTGCAGTGACTTCTAGCTCCGCCGTTTCATGGAGTATTTTTTCGCAACGTTGTAGCGCAATCTCCCCTGCTGTCGTCAAACTTACCTTACGAGTCGTTCTGTGCAGAAGCCTTTGTTTTAACCACCCTTCGATCTCTTGAACATGCCGTGAAACCTGTAAACGGCTCATGTCCAAATGCTCTGCTGCTTGAGTAAAACTGGCGCAATTTGCGACTTCAACAAAGCTACGCATCGCCGTCAACCTGTCCATCACACTCTCCCTTACCGACTTAACCAAGCTTATTAGATAACTATATAGATACAATCTACATCATTTTACGATATTTATCGCAATCTAGTGAGCTATTAGACTGCAATGGCTGTCGAGAAACAGACTCAATAAATTAGATAATTGGAGAGACATTATGAAAATTGCAGTATTAGGCGCATCAGGTTGGATTGGTAGCCACATCACTCAAGAAGCTCAATCTCGCGGACACGAAGTTGTTGCTGTTGTAAGAGATGCAAGCCGCGTAGAAATCAGCGATGTTGAAGTTCGTTCATTTGATTTACAAGATGAAGCGGCAAGTCTAGCGACCGCTTTCTCAAGCGTTGATGCGGTAATTGCTTCGATTGGTGGACGCGCTCTAGGCAATCACGACATCGTAAAAAACACTGCGACTAAATTGCTGGCAACATTACCAAGTATCGGTATCGAGCGCTTGTTGTGGGTTGGCGGTGCAGGCTCATTAGAAGTGGCGCCAAACGTTCCGCTAGTGACCGTTCCTGACTTCCCTGCGGATTACAAAAACGAAGCGCTAGCTCAGGGTGAAGCTCTTGAAGTGTTTAAGCAATCTAACAGCGAAGTTAACTGGACCTTCATTAGCCCTGCAGCAGAAATTTTCCCGGGTGAGAAACTGTCGACCTACCGTACAGGTGGCGACCAACTGCTCACCGACGAAGCTGGCAACAGCAAAATATCCGTCAGCGACTACGCTATCGCGATGATTGATGAACTCGAAGCTGGCAAGTTCCCACGCCAACGCATTGGTGTCGCTTACTAGTCAGCTCATATATAAAAACTAAAAAAGCCGCTTGTTCAAAACAATGCGGCTTTCTCATCTTTATATTGAGCATTCCTTTAATCCAATGGCAAATGACCCGTTTTCACTAGGATAACCGTCTCTTCTTCCACATAAGGGAAATGCTCGCTCATATGAGGGCTACGCATCCAAGTGTGTTTTGGATACACGCCATGTTCATCTTTAAAAGTGCCTGACAACACAAAGATCTCTTCACCACCAAAATGACGGTGTGGCTGAAAGCGCTCACCAACGGGCCATTTCACTAACGCGACATGCTCGTGTTCGAATTCATGCAGTGGCATCACTTGTAAACCACCAATACCCGGAAGCCACTCTGTTTCTAGAGTATTAATGCGAACTTGAGTTAAGTCTCTCGCATCAAACTGGTTGAGCTTCACCAAGATCGTGCAGCCATTTTTGCTTGATGGAGAATGCGCACTGCCCGGGGGATTACGGATATAAGTGCCTGCAGGGAAATCTCCAGTTTCATCTGAGAACACACCATCTAATACGAAGATCTCTTCGCCTTGTGGGTGCGGGTGCTCAGAAAACGAAGATTCAGGATCGTACTTCACAACACTGGTTGTGTGGCCCGATTCTTTCTCTTCTCTTTCAAGCGGCTTGCGCCATACCCCTTTGGCTGGGCTTGCGATCCAATCTAATGTCTCGGTTTCTATAACCAGTCTCTTTGAAAAGTCCATATTGAACATAATGGCGACCTTACTCTTGTTATCGTTTTAATTATTATTGTTGTCTTTCTAGTTTCTATTCTACGCGAATACTCATCAAGGAGGCTATCTCGCTGCTATTTTGCCTGCGCGACAGCCACCTAAAAAGAATCCTGATTAATTGCGGCCAGCGATCACGCCACCGTCAACATCCCAGATTGCACCCGTTACCCAATCAGCACTGTCTGACAGTAAGAAAGAAATGCTATTGGCGATGTCTTTCGGCAAACCTACTCGACCAATAGGGTGGAACGCATTAAAGCCTTCTAGCGCTTGATCCACTTCTTCCGGTTTAATGAAAGATTCGTAAATCGATGTTTTAACCACAGCCGGAGACACTGCATTCACACGAATGTTATGCTCAGCCAGTTCCATTGCCATGTGTTGTGTTAATGCGTGCAGGCCTGCTTTAGCCATTGAATAGGCAGAAGATGGCGTCGCTTTGATTGCTTGCTTACCCCACATAGAACCAACGTTAACCACACTGCCGCCGCCGTTCTTGATCATCAACTTGCTTATCGCTTGAGCAATGAAGAAGGTTGCTTTATTAAGCTGCATGTATTGCTCGTAATCAGATTCTTGGTGCTCAATAAACGCTTTAGGGTTGAAGTAACCAGCCGCATTAACAAGGTAACCAATACCTTCTTCGAGCGACTCTAAATGCGCAATAAGGCGAGACACACTCGCATCATCATAAAGGTTAGCTTGCCAACCAGAAGCGTGGCCCAACGATTGCAATTCTGACACCGCTTTATCTAACTTAGTTGGGTTATTGCCGACAACCAACACATGGATGTTTTGAGCGACTAATTGCTTCGCTGTTTCAAAGCCCATACCACTTGTGCCACCGATTACTACTGCAATACCATTTTTAGTGAAGTTCATTTTGTTATCTCCTAAGTCATGTGAACGTGGTAATCTTAGGCCTTGAACTAACACTATGAATAGTAAGTACAAATCGGTTAGGTAGGTACTTATTGGTACATCTTTATGAAAAATCAGGAAAACTTTTTTTCAAGAAAATCGGCACCAGAGCGCTCAGCTCGCATGGTAGAAACCATCTACGGCTGTAAATGGTCGCTAACGGTTTACCAATTACTGGCAAATGGCATTAATCGCCCTGGTGAAATGGTGCGCTCGGTCGAAGGGTTATCGACTAAGGTATTGAATGAATGCTTGAAGCGAAATGTGGAGTTTGGGATTTTAGATAAACAAATGTTCAACGAACTGCCACCAAGAGTTGAATACCAAGTGACGCCGTTCGGCGAGAAGTTCTTGTTGATTCTAGACCAGCTGGAAAACCTACAAAACGAAATCGACGAGATGTAAGCCCAAGCCAGTCCAACTATTGCCAAAAGAAGGAGGAAGGTAGGCAGCACGCGCCATTTAGCTGACTGGCATTTTCTCAAAACGGCCTTTCACAAAATCAATGAAGGTTCGAATTCGGCTCGGTTGATAGCGGTCTCGATGGTAGATCGCTGAAAAGTCGACCTTAGGCACCACCCATTCTTCAAACACTTGCAGCAATTGCCCGTCGTTGAGTTCTTGTAAGCAATAGATGGTTGGAACACGAATAATCCCATTACCCGACTTCGCGCCTTGCACCAACACTCGGCCATTTTTGCATTGCAACCTGCCCGTCACATGCACATCAACCGTTTTCTTGGTGTCGTCCAAAGCTTGAAAGCTCCACTTACGCACAGACCCCGTTAAGCAATCATGGTGGATCAGATCTTTAGGATGGCTTGGCTTTCCTTTACGAGCGAAATATTCAGGGCTCGCGAGTGTTCCCATCTCGATGTCTAATAACTTTCTTGCGATAAAGCCCGCGTCTTCTAAGCTTCCCATGCGAAAAGCGATATCGAAAGCGTCTTCAATCAGGTCGACTCGGTTACTACTGAAATCAAGACTGATGCTGATATCTGGGTAGAGTTGCATGAACTCATTGACCAGATCCGCGATGATCACCTCACCAAGATAACCGCCGACACAATTTACTTTTATGTCGCCACGTACTTCTTCGACATCGTCCACAGCAGCAATCAAGGCTTGGTCTATATTATCTAAGGCTTGTTCACATCTCGCGTACAGATCTTGCCCTGCGTGAGTCAGCCTTAAGGTTCGAGTGGTGCGGATAAACAGGGTCACGCCCATCTGCTTCTCGAGGCTACTCACTTGGCGTGATACGTGGGACCGCGACACATCAAGCTCCTCCGCTGCTTTAGTGAAGTTACCTAAACGAGCGATCAGCACGAAGGAGCGAATATCAGACAGGTTAATTTGATTGAGCATGGCCGCCAGCTTACTAGTGAGGTTATGAGATACACGTTTTATTGTTGCACCACAGCAACAGTGTTTCAAGTAAAGAGCTATATATCAACAATGCTATTTTCCTTAATATACCTCCATCGCAACGAAGCAAGGCAACAAGCACTTGATTCGAATGCACTTAAACAATACGTCGTAGCCAACCGACGCAATAAAAGTACAGAGGAAATAAAATGAAAAAACTAATCGTAATTACAGGTGCAAGCTCTGGTATTGGTGAAGCAATCGCTCGTCGTCTAAGCGATGAAGGTCACCCTCTGCTACTTTTAGCTCGTCGTGTTGATCGCCTTGAAGCGCTTAACCTACCAAACTCACTATCAGTGAAGGTAGACGTAACAGACAAAGCATCATTTGATGCAGCAATCGCTCAAGGTGAAGAGAAATTTGGCCCTGTAGATGCACTTATCAACAACGCTGGTGCAATGCTTCTTGGTCAAATCGATACTCAAGACGCTCAAGAGTGGAAGACAATGTTCGATGTGAACGTGATTGGTCTTCTAAACGGCATGCAGTCTGTACTTGCTCCGATGATGGAACGTAACACAGGTACTATCATCAACATCAGCTCTATCGCGGGTAAGAAAACATTCCCAAGCCACGCTGCTTACTGTGGTACTAAGTTCGCGGTTCACGCTATCTCTGAAAACGTACGTGAAGAAGTGGCGGCTTCAAACGTTCGTGTTACCACTATCGCACCGGGTGCTGTAGAAACTGAGCTTCTGTCTCACACAACATCTCAAGAGATCAAAGACGGTTACGATTCTTGGAAAGAAGACATGGGCGGCGTATTGGCAGCTGACGATATCGCTCGCGCTGTATCATTCGCTTACCAACAACCACAGAACGTATGTATCCGTGAGATTGCTCTAGCACCAACTAAGCAACAGCCATAGGCCTTTGCTATCGCTACTAAACAAGCGATGAACTAAAAAGCGCCACTACTTATTCAGTAGTGGCGCTTTTGTTTTGATTCAATCTAATTGCTAGTAAGAAGCGTGATTAAAACTCAACGCGGTAAACTGATGTGCTGCCGCTCACTTCATTGCCGACCGCGATAAAGTGGTTACCAGAGCGAGTGAAATACTTGATTGACTCTGGACCTAAATCACCCGCTTTAGCGTTGTAAGTCTCGTTGTCGCAATCACCGTCTTCATCAACCTTAGTGCACACTGGCTGAGTAAAGTCGCGATTGTTCAAGTAGCTGATGAAACTTGCGTTTTTAGGCTGTGCTACGTCGTAAACCATGATGCCACCTTGGCGCTCAAGTCCAATAAAGGCATAGTGCTTGCCGTTGATCTCAGCCACTTCGATAGCTTCAGGTTCCGCTCCTTTATCATCACTGCGATCGTCACCACTTTGGTTGTTATCATTGGTGCTGTTGAAGTTTTCCGGATCTTGCTCAAGTACGATTCGAGCAAAATCATCACCGCTATCAAATACTAACTTGCCTGATTGATCCCAGATAGAAAAAGAACGGCTACCGAATGCTTGAACCTTTTGATCAGCAGCAAGTGTCTCTTGTGGCTTAATCACTTTAAGACGAGCAAGTTGTTTGTTGTCTTTCAAAGCACCCGCTAGTGGGTGGTTAACATCAACATCTAGCTTCTTGCCACGCACTTCATCTACATAAGCAATACAAAAGTCTTTTTCTGTTGTGTAGCTTTCGGTGCCTTGGTAATCGTCACCATCCCACTCAAAGCCTTTGTCTTCACACATTTGTTGTGTCGCCTTGATGCCATATTCACGGCCATCACCTTCGTTCGCAGTCACAATGTAGGTGTTCCCATCAACACTGTAGCTCGTGATGCTGTCTGGCATGTAAAGGCCTTCTAACATTGCGTAGCTTTGCAGGTTACCGATGTTTTTGTCTTTGTTTGACGCATCCAACTGAGCGGTATCCCAAGGCTTTCCACCTAATCCAAGAATCGCATCGATTTCTGCACTCGCCACGTCAATTGCTGCCAATGCGTTGTTCTCTTGAAGGGCTACGTAGAGCTTTCCGTTGTCAGCAAACGTTAGATATTCAGGTTCTAGATCTTGAGCAACGGTTGCATTAGGAGCAGAGATTCGAACCTTGTCTGTCAGTTCTGCATGGCGTGGCTGACCTTGATTGAATGCCTTAAAATCAATCTGCGTGACTTTCGCTTGCAGAGGGCCACTAGCTAAATCTACCAATGTCACTGAGCCTTCAGGGTCAATGCTGTAATCCGCATTCGGCTCCCCTTCATTTGCTGATGCAATGTAACGGCCATCCTTAGAAAAGCTCACCATGTCTGGCAGTGCGCCTGCAACGTAAGTGGTGATCAGCTCTAATGTGTCTGAGCGATAAAGCGCAATGATGCCATTTTGTTGCTTGTCGGCGTTTTCGATCGCTACAGCCACCAAACCTTGATGAGTCGATACACTGTTCGCGGCACCAATATCAATACCAGAAGCGACAGCCGCTGATTGAAGATCAATCGAACCTGAAGATGTTGGTTCACTAACCGAGTTCATTGATAACACATCAACTTTCTGAGCTTGGGCGTTCACAACATAAAGCTTGTCGGTACATGAGTCGTAGCTGACGATTTCGGCTGCTGAGGTATCAAATGGGGCATAGGCAATTGAACGACCAACCAGACTAATGCCAGTAACCGCGGCATCGGATGCGATTGGTTGTTGGATGGATTGGCATTGAAGGTTAAAAGCATCACGTGACGTTTGAGATTGCGTAGCAGTTGTTGATGGTGTTGCAGTCGTTGAAGTTGACTGAGAACACCCAACCAGAGCAGAACTTACCGCGATAGGCAGTAATAAAGTCAGCTTATTAAATTTACGATTCATATATCCTCCATAATTAGAATCGCGATCATAGAGCGTTGTTATGACACTTATCTTTCTCTTTTATTAATAATAAATGACGGCAATCAGTTTACTTTACCCATAACAACAGCAAGTTGGAGTGAGCGTTTTATTAGCAAGCAATAAAAAAAGCGCCCAAGCTGGCTGGTGCTTGAGCGCCTTTAGTAAACTAATGAGGTGAATTAGAAGTTGTAACCACCACCGATCATGAATACCCATGGGTCGATATCAACGTCTGTTGAGAACTGTTGGCCATTAAACTTATATTTTGCTGTAGTGCCGATGTCTGCATACCAAACTGATGCGTTCAGAAACCAGTCTTCATTGATCATGTAGTCCATACCAATGTTTGCTGCTAAGCCCCAAGAATCATCAAGAGATAAGTCGCTTAGACCTAGATCTTTCGCGCCTTGGTTTAGTGATTCATCGAAGAATACGGTGTAGTTGATACCCGCACCTACGTAAGGGCGGAAGTCACTGTTCGCTTGGCCAAAGTAGTACTGAACCATAAACGTTGGTGGTAGGTGTTTAGTTTCTGCAATATCTCCAAGGCCAGTAGCTGAAATGTTATGAGAGAAAGGGCTAGCTGCTAATACTTCAAGACTGATGTTGTCAGTAAACATGTAACCGAAAGTAAGACCAAGTTGAGTATTAGAATCGACACCGAACTTAACTCCAGCAGTATCAAGAACATCTCCACTGCTGTCGTTTGGAGAGACGGTCGCTGCACCTGCACGGATGATGAAATCACCTTCTTTATGAGCAAGTACATTGGTAGACATAAGAGCCGCAATAACCGCAATACCACATACTGTTTTTTTCATTATTATTTCCTTTTGTAGGGCTTGTTCTAATTGTGAATGAGTAATCATTTCTTATTTTGCGTGCAAGGTAGCATATAATAACCCTACTTTATTGATGGAAATCAATTTGTGAAAACTTGTGACCATTTATGTAAATTTATATCGACTCGATCACTTTATTCCTTCATTTTATTGACAGTTTTGTAATGCAACTTTCCCGTGCGTCATGCCGTTAAATCCAACAACTCAACCTTACTCAGATCTTTTGGATCAAAATGGAGCAAGCCAGCATTTCGTGTGCATCAATTTGGTGCAGCCTCGTATTATCAGCTCACACATCACCTAATATTCAACAAGTTACATTTGGCTTAGTGCTTGCAAGTCTATGTTCATAATCATAAGTACATTGAGGTTCTGACTATGCAAGACACTCTAACGATCGTTCTGGCCGGCGGTGTTGGCTCTCGGCTTTCTCCCCTCACCGATAACCGCGCAAAACCTGCGGTACCCTTTGGTGGCAAATATCGAATCATCGATTTCACTCTCGCGAACTGCCTGCATTCTGGGCTTCGCCAAATTTTGGTACTAACTCAGTACAAGTCTCACTCTTTGCAAAAACATTTACGTGATGGTTGGTCGGTGCTTAACCCCGAGCTCGGCGAATACATCACCAATGTTCCCCCACAAATGCGCACAGGTGATAGCTGGTATAGCGGAACGGCCGATGCGATTTATCAAAACTTGTATCTGCTTTCACGTAGTGAAGCCAAGCATGTGGTGGTGCTATCCGGTGACCATATCTATCGTATGGACTACGCGCCAATGCTCAAACAACATAAACAGAGCGAAGCCGACTTAACGGTGGCTTGTATGGAAGTGTCGATTGATGAAGCCAAAGAGTTTGGCGTTATGGAAATTAACGAATCGCATCAGATAAACAACTTCACAGAAAAGCCCCGTTATCCTGCCTGCGTACCCGGAAGACCAACACGAAGCATGGCTTCTATGGGAATTTATATTTTCGATAAAGAAGTGCTTACACAAGCACTGCTGGCGGATGCAGAAGATCCAAATTCCAGCCACGATTTCGGTAAAGATGTGATACCTAAATTGGTGGGGGATAAAAGCGTTTATGCCTACAAATTTGGAGACACCGAAGGCCGAGTGACACAAGATGCTTATTGGAGAGACGTTGGTACCCTCGACTCTTATTATCAAGCCAATATGGATTTGCTAAAGCCAGTTTCCCCTATCGATTTATACCAACCCGATTGGGCAATCCGCACCTACGAGCCGCAACTGCCGCCCGCGCGAACCATTGCTTCGGTCGAAGGTAACCAGGGGATATTCATCAACTCGATGATCGCGAATGGGGTGGTGATTGAAGGCGGTTCAGCGCAAAACTCTATCTTCTTCCCTAGGGTCAAAGTCAGCAATGCCGCGATTGTGATTGATAGTATTCTGTTTGAAGATGTGGAAATTGGGAAAAATTGTCACATTCAAAACTGCATCATCGATAAGAACGTTAAGGTGCCAGATGGAACCCAAATCGGCATTGATAGCCTTGCCGACGCTAAACGCTTTCATATATCGAAAAAAGGCGTCATTGTGGTGCCCTCTTCTTACCAATTTGAAGAATAATCTTTGACGTTAGAATAGCTTTTCTTTAAACAAAAAATGGCAGCGAATTCGCTGCCTTCTTATTTACTCACACGGCTTCAGTTAAGCCTTAACTGTCCATGTATTCGATTAAACAGAAACCTTAGAAAGGCCCTAGCTCAATCATTTGAGCAATCACAACTGAAATCAAAGCGCCCACTGACCAGAACAAGAACAGCGGTAAGAAGAAACGAACCCACTTGGTGTAAGGCACTTTTGCAATAGCCAATACCGCTAACAAGCCACCGTTGGTTGGGTAAATATAATTAGAAATACCATCACCCAATTGAGAAGCAAGTGCTGCTACTTGGCGAGTCACTTGACCAATATCTGCCAATGGAATGATGATTGGCATAGTGATCACAGCTTGGCCACTGCCAGACGGAATGAATAAGTTGATCGCAGCCTGCGAGAAGTAGATCCCTGCTGCTGCCACAAGTTTAGAGCTACCAGAAATGATCTGTGCAAGATAGAAGATAATAGAATCAACAATCTTCGCGTCTTCCATAATGGTCAACACTGAGCGAGCGAAGAAGATGATCAGCACAGCAACCAATACATCGCTGACACCTTTGGTCCAATATTCACAAATCTTATTCGGAGACAAGCCCGCAACCAAACCCGGAATGATCGCCATCGCCACAAATGCACCCGCAATCTCAGTGAAACCGAAACCCATCGTCAGCGTGCCGAAGATCATGTATGCGAATACGCCCAAGAACGCGATGCCCGCAAGCTTTTCACGAGTAGTCAGTGTTTTCGCTTCAACGCTAGATTCGTAGTGGTAACCCGTACCATGCAACAAACCTTTGGTTGGATCTTGCTTAACTTTGCGCGCGTAGTTAAGTACATACCAAGCACCCGTTAACAACATGAACATGCCAACAATAAAGCGGTACCACATGCCTGAATACATAGGCAGTTCAGCAATAGTGTGTGCGATACCTGTGAAGAATGGGTTAGCTAGCGCAGCTGCAAAACCAGCACAACTTGCCAGTAAAACAACACCAAGTGCCGTTATCGCGTCATAGCCAAGTTTGATACAGATAGGGATCATCAAAGAGATAAAAATGACATCAAGTTCACGCATACCCGTGAAGGTGACGTTGAAAAAGATCGCCGTCATGATCACAGGTGCAATCACGTACAAGCCTTGCTTCTTTAGCTTAGTGGTTAGCGCAACGACGGATGCGTCTAACAAACCCATGTGTTTGATAATGCCGAAAGCACCACCAACGAATACCACAACACCCATCACACCAGAAGCGGATTTGAAGCCTTTAAAAAATGATTCGAAAAAAGAGGCTAATGTTGTTGGGTTACTGGCTAATAGTGTGTAACTGTCTGGGTCGATAACCGTGCGGCCATTCATGACCACTCGTTCAAACTCACCAGCAGGGATGAAGTAAGTTGCGATTGCAGCAACAATCACCATGATAACCAAAGAGAGAAACGGGTGGTTTACTTCTTTCTCTATCGGAGCTGTGTTACCAGCTTGAGATGTAGGTACGGACGTAGATACCGTAGTCGTCATATAGACTCCTTACTTGTCAGCAACTAAGGAGTACTTAGCCGCCGAGAGGGATTTTTGGAAAAACGAAACCCTTCACGCAGAATTAAGTTCGCGCTAATTTAGGCTGTTTCAAAAAGGCCTTTGATAGATGGTGCTCTCAAATGTACATAGTGAAGTAGTGAGTACTACTCTCTTTGCGTCCGAGCAAAATGCAGATGTTCAGCCAAGTCAGGCCAAACTGAATGAGGTCATTACGGGCAGATAAACAAAGAAATCCGCTGAGTAATATGTTTTTTATCAATTACAAAGACAAGCCGCGCATGCTAACACAACGAGCGGTAAATTGTCAGAAAAGTGTGAGTTTCGTCATGTTTTGGTGGGCTTAAAAAAGCGCCTAGCAAAAACTGGGCGCTTTTCTTACATTGAACTTAATTACTTAGGCGCTAGCTCATAGTTTTCTTGCATCTCATGAGGGGCAATCCCGTACTCATAATCCGCTAAGTAGCCATCCTTATAGACCTTCATTCCCTTCTCATCCCAGCTCACTTTGATCATCGCCGTGTTGCCATCTTCACTGCCTAACAGCTCAAGCATTTCAGCATCGATCTTAATCGCTTTAATGGTTTTAATACGCTTAAAGGGCTTAAATTCAGTGGTCGAGGTTGGCAAAGATCCGTAGCTGCTGATCCATGTCTCTTTAGGTACTAGCCATTGGTTGAAAACATCATCCACAATCGCTTTCGGCATGCTTGCGATAACAACAGAATCTGTCATTACGTTATTTGTCTCGATGCTGTAACCGCCCTCACCGTCTGAAACATAGGTCGGGAAATCAATGCCAATTTCAGACTCGGCCGGTAAACGACCTAAGGTGACCGACTTCTTAACGTACAGTTCTGCCGTTTCAAACTGCTGCATGATCTCTGGAATTTTCTGAAACTCAACAGGGGTAGCAAAGGCATTGAAAGCGAAAGAAAGGGAAGCTGCAATTGCAGCGAATTTAACAGGCATTTTCATGATAACGGATCCAAATAGAAGATGGCTGTTAGAGTATCCCGTACTAAAATTCATCTCAATATCTCATTGTTCTTTATATCAGTAATTGTGATATTGACAGAGCAGATATGTTTTGTTCACTAAAATGGATGTGGATTTATAAAAGCAGACTAGAATAAGTATTTGGAGTGATGCGTGATTAGGGCGATAAAAACTAAGTTGAAAGAGTGAATTGGAGTAATACTTCAAAGGTGAGGGATTTTTAAACACGTTTGAAATTCACGAAACATAATATGCGACCAGTTCATCGGACTTTCAAGGGAGTAATGGGAGATTATTTGATAACACTGAAGTGAATCACACATGTGCTATTTCGCAGTTGGTTAAACTCACCGATGTTTGCTACGTTTAAATGACACAGTCATTGGAAAGGTATGATTTATGAAAATAAATGTTCAAACACATCACGTATCAATTAACGACGAGTCACGCAAAGACATCGAAAGTAAATTCGAGAAGATATCGAACCATTTCCCATCACTGATCAGTTGCGACATCATCATTACTAAAGAACACGGTCAACATCAGGTAGAAGTATTCACCAACTACGAAGGTGTACGAGTAACAGCAAAATCTACAGACGATGTTATGTACCCAGCTATCGCTGCAGCACTCAAGAAACTTGAAGCAGGCCTAAGTAACCGTAAGGGACAATTGAAAGCAGACCTACACGAGAAACCAACGAGCACGAAGCCAGAAATCGCTTCGGACATCATCCAAGAGATGAAACTGGTATAACTCGATAAGTAGTTAAAGCGCACTAACGAATAGAAGCGCACAAGAATTTCAAAGCCAGCACATGTTGCTGGCTTTTTCGATCCCCCCTCAATCTCTTTATCAATCTATTACTTTGATTTTGACTATCGCGACGGCCTAACCCCTTCACTTCTCATCTTCGAACCAAGTCCAACTCTATATCGTTTTTAGCAAACTTATGTCACTGGCTGCTATAACAATTTCTAGTCGTATTTGGTACAGTTATAAGCAGAAATTTAGAGAATAAAGGAATGTTTATTATGAAAAAAATCGCGCTAATTCTATTTCTAGCGACTCAACTGATGGCTTGTACAGAAGTGGGCAGTGAAGCTTGGTGTACAGATATGAAAGAAAAACCGAAAGGCGACTGGACTGCCAATGAAGCCGGTGATTTTGCTAAACATTGTGTTTTCTAAACACGGTTAAGCGTTAATTAACGACACTTAGTAGCACTGAGTGAAAAACGTTTAACGACGAACAGAGCACTCCACACAACACAATAAACCCGAATAAGTGAGTTTGAGGATGGAACACCAACTAGGTAATGACTGGCAACACATCAACTGGGTATTAACCGACGTCGATGACACGCTCACTTGGCAAGGTTCACTCCCTCCAGAAACCCTGATTGCGTTACAGAAGCTGAGAGACAATGGAATCAAAGTAGTCGCAGTAACGGGAGCCTGTGCTGGTTGGTGTGACCATATTGCTCAGCTTTGGCCTGTCGATGCCGTGCTTGGAGAGAACGGCGCCTTCTTACTAGAGAAGCAAGATGGTGCATTACAACTCTCATCAGAAACACCGCTAGAACAAGTGCGTCAGAACCAAGCTAAGCTAAAACAAGAAGTTGAAGCGATCTTGCTGAGTTACCCCGACCTCTCGCTAACTTTGGATCAATCTTACCGCTTGTGTGAGGTCGCGATTGATATCGGCCAAAACCGTAAGCCTGTTGATCCTGAAACTGTTCAAGCGGTACTCGAAAGAATACACGCTTTAGGCGCACACGCGACGGCAAGTTCGATTCATATCAATGCTTGGTATGGCGAACACTCAAAGAAAAACGCCGTGCACCGTTTCCTTGCTAATAAAGGCTTATCGCTTGAGAAAATCCACAATCAGGCCTGCTATGTCGGCGATTCAATGAACGATCAGCAGATGTTCGAATCACTACCACTCACAGTTGGCGTGGCAAACATTAAGCATTATTGGGATAAGTTAGAGCATCATCCAAGTAAGGTGATGTCGCAGCCGGGTGGCTATGGGTTTGCAGAATTTGTGGATGCGCTGCTGGCAGTTAAAAGCTAGACACTTAAAAACGAATCACGCCCTTCTACTTCTAACAAGGTCTTAGGTCACTCAATAGACATAAAAAAACGACCGCTAGGTAGACCGAAGTACCTAGGGTCGTTTGAGCTTCAAAATGCTAGATAAGCTCTTAACTTTGACACATCACACAAAACACAAAACACGCTGTATTGCACCATATGTTTATATGAGTTTGTTACGGATGTGGATCACTACGGCTTCTGCAACGATAACCACTGCGAAGATACTCACTAATACCATCGAAACTTTTTGCCACTCAAAAAGGTTCTGCGCATCGTTTAGCACCACGCCAATACCACCAGCGCCCACTAACCCCAATACCGCAGATTCACGCACATTGATGTCCCAACGGAACAACACGATGGAGTAGAATGCGGGCATCACTTGTGGCCAATACCCTTTAAGCAAGATGCTCATCCAAGAAGCGCCAGTTGCGCGCAGAGCTTCGATAGGCCCCATGTTCACTTCGGCAATCGCTTCCGCTAACAGCTTCCCTACAAAGCCGATACTGCGAATGGCAATTGCCATAATGCCTGCGAGAACACCGGGGCCAAATAGTGCGATAAACAACAAAGCCCAAACCAATGAGTTCACAGAACGTGAAGACACCAGAAAGAATTGAGCCACCCAGTTCAGCGCTTTGTTAGGTGTGATATTTGGCGCGTTCAACAACGCCAATGGAATCGCAAATATCAAGGTAAACAAGGTACCTAACGTCGCAATGTGCAGTGTTTCAATCATCGCTGCGTGGATTGATTCAGGATAGAAAGCGTAGTCCACTGGCACCATACGCTCGAACATGTCAGCAAACTGCGCTGGCGCGTCGTATAGGAACTCAGGAATCACTTCAACCGTCTGCCAAGACCAAACAATCGCACACACTAAGCTAAGGTAAACGGCAAATCGAGCCACACGTTCGTTGGGTGTAAAGCGCTGCCACTCTTTATCGATAGATGCAGTTGTCATTAGAAGATTCTCCTAACAATGTTGGAAAGAAATTCACCCACAAGAATCAATGCGATGATGGTGATCAAAATAGCAGCGACAAAGTCGTAGTCGAAGCGTTGGAATGCAGAGAAAAGCGTACCACCAAGGCCGCCCGCACCCACAATGCCAACCATGGTTGAGTTACGTAGATTTGAATCCAACTGGTAACTAGCAAAGCCAATAAAACGAGTAAACACTTGAGGCATTACCGCATACAAAATGACACTGATAAAACTGGCACCGGTTGCTTTAATCGCTTCAACCGGTTTAAAAGAGATCTCTTCAATCGCTTCTGCAAAAAGCTTGGCAATAAAACCAATCGATGCGAAGACCAAAGTCAGGATCCCAGCTAGGGCACCGAAGCCCACCGCTTTCACAAATAGGATTGCGATAATCACCGGGTGAAAAGAGCGACATAGTGCGATGAAACAACGTATTGGCGTCGATACGATTGAAGGCATCATATTTCTCGCAGCTAACAAGCCCAGAAACAATGAAATAACGATGCCAAAGAAGCTTGAGATAATCGCAATTTGTAAGCTTTCCGCTAATCCACTCAGCAGTAAGCTAGTACGCGAGAAATCAGGCGGAAACATTCTTGATAGTAACCGCTCACTTTCACCAAAACCGATGACCAAACGATCAAAAGTCAGTCCTAACGTCGCAAAGCTGTAAAACAGGTAGCCAATGATTGCAGCGATGATTGCTCGGTTAGTCCATGAGGTTTTGAACGGGTTTTCATGCTTCGCTGGCGACTGGTTTGACGGTACGCTTGGCGATGAACTTGGGGTTAATCCAGCCATGACTCACCCCCGTAAATGATTTTTAGATCTTCTTCTGAGATCCCTTCAGGGCTACCGTCATAATGAACTTTACCGTTACACATGCCGATGATGCGCTTGGCATAACGCTTGGCTAAGTTCACATCGTGGATGTTAACCAACACGGGAATGTTTTTCTGTTCTGCGAATGTCTCCATCAACTCCATGATCTCAACCGCGGTTTTCGGGTCGAGTGATGACGTCGGTTCATCCGCCAATAAGATATATGGGTCTTGCATAACGGCGCGAGCGATACCGACACGCTGTCTTTGGCCGCCCGATAAACTGTCGGCGCGTTGGTTAGCAAAGTCTTGCAAGCCAACAAATTCAAGTAGCTCGAACGCTTTA
Source organism: Vibrio sp. J383 (assembly GCF_023503985.1). Taxonomy (NCBI): domain Bacteria; kingdom Pseudomonadati; phylum Pseudomonadota; class Gammaproteobacteria; order Vibrionales; family Vibrionaceae; genus Vibrio; species Vibrio sp. J383. The sequence goes on from NZ_CP097294.1 coordinate 86,683, forward strand.
GCTAAGTCTTGCGCAGAGTAGTTACGACGCCATGCATTCCAAGCGGTCATGTAACCCAAACGGCCACTCAACACGTTCTCGATAACCGTTAAACGTTCCACGAGGTTATATTCTTGAAACACCATGCCGATGTGTCGACGCTGTTTACGTAGCGCTTGGCCTTTTAATTGAGTCAGGTCTGCGCCATCAAATATGATCTCACCTTGGCTTGGGTCGTTGAGTCGGTTGATACAGCGCAGAAGCGTACTTTTACCGGTACCAGATGGACCAATGATCGCGATGATACCTGGCTCATCGATATCAATATTAATGCCTTTAAGGATTGGCTTGCCTGCCACGTATTCGTGGAAAAGGTTGTTTATCTTTATTCCTTCATAGCTTGCTACGGCCATACTGCATTTCCTTGTGCGAATTTTCGAATGATCTATGCCCTACCCGCGAGGGCATAGATATTTAGTTGAAGTAGGTGTTTTTTAAAGGGCTAAGTCTTTCTAAAACTTAGCCTTCCAACAGAGCTAAGAACTAGCCGTTGTTTGCTTGTTTTGCTAGCTCAGCGGCTTTTTTCTTTGCGCGTTTAGCCGCATCTTTTTCAGCCAATTTCTTCAAGCCAGTTTTGGTGTAAGCCGTACCTGTCGCATGAGCGATATCACGAATTACATCCCACTCTTCTTTGTAGCTGATTGGAGAGAAACGGTCAGCACCTTTAAACGATGCGCTCATTTCTGGTGTAAAGCGGTAGCTAAAGAAAGCCTCGTTGATCTTCTCAACTAACTCTGGTTTTAGGTTGTAAGCGTAACCAAAAGCAGACGTTGGGAAGCGTGGGCTACGGTAGATGATCTTCAGTTCAGAATCGTCAACACGACCTGCAGCTACCATACGATCGTACACGTCCGATGCCACAGGTGCTGCGTCATAATCTCCATTGAAAACACCTAGAATCGATTGGTCATGCTTACCTGAGTAAAGCACCTTGTAATCTTCATCTGGCACTAGGCCTTTCGCTGGGAATAACGCACGTGGAGCTAGGTTGCCAGAGTTGGAAGATGCAGAAGTGTGTGCAACCTTTTTGCCTTTCAGATCAGACATTTTGTTAATGCCGCTGTCTTTACGCACAATCGTGATTAGGTTGTAGCCTTGGAAACCAGACTCATCGCCCTTCACCGCAATTGGAACGTAACCTGCTAAGTTAACTGCGTAGCCTGTTGGGCCCGTAGAGAAACCTGCAACGTGCAGTCGACCAGAACGCATCGCTTCTACTTGCGCAGAGTTCGAGTGAACTGTGTAGTAAATCACTCGCTTACCCGTAATTTTACTTAAGTGAGCTTGGAAATCCGCAAACGCATCTTTGTACAACGCAGGGTCTTCTACAGGCGTGTAAGTAAACACAAGCGTACTTGGGTCATTCCACTCGTCTGGGTTCTTTGGTGAATCGGCCACCAAATCTTGGTTTTCATCACAGTATCGATCGTCTAACACACCACGGCTAGAGCAGTCGCTTGCCATAGCCATTGAAGGAAGTAGTAATGAGCTAGCGATTAACAGTCCTTTAACACTGATTTTCATATTCAAACCTTACTTTTACTTATTGTTGAAAGTCACCTTAGCTACTGCAGCCTTTGTGCCACCTTTTTATATCTTTAATTTCAAAGGCTTAAATAAAACCCCAAACTTTCAAATTACTTTTGAGTCATAAGTGTCCAACTCAAAACCAATCATTTGGGTCATTTCTGTCCCACCAATTTCAGTGGTAAAAAAAGAGCCCGAAGGCTCTTTGGTTCACTGCTTTTTCTCTTATTATTCTTTGGCTAAGCGCTCTCTATACAAACGCTATAATTAGCGACGTAACAGCGTTCTCAGAATCGCCTATGCGTCGCTGTCCATACAGTTAGCGTAATAAGTTACCGTTGCAGGCCAATCGCTGAATACGCCCATCACACCAACATCTTGTGCCAACACATCAAGCATTTTCATCATATCGCCATCATTGTTGATGCCATCTTTCACGCTCTTGTAGTACCAACCACCGCCTTGCGCTAGCGGGCCAGAACGTTCCAGTGTCCATGCGATAATGTCGAGGTCCGCATCCTTAGCCAGTTTCGCGTAGTTAGACGCCACTAATTCGTTGTTCTTATCAAGTTCAACCAAAGCAAACAGAGGTGGTGCGATGATATTCACGCCCGCATCGTGTAGCTCTTTCATGTTTTCAACAGACGCGACAAAGTCCGCTTGCTCATAAACACGGTCATCAAGATAAACCGCTTGTTTGCCGAACTTCGGCGTTTCATTGATCCAATACTTCACATCATCCAAGTTGAATGACTGTAGGTAAGTCTCAGAAGGCTTGAAACCCGCTTCTTTCAGTTCATCCACCAACTTCTGCGCATACATCTCTTGGCTAAATCCATTGAAAGGCATATCTACCGCTGCTGATTTCAATTCAGGAGTGACCTTCACGCCGTGCTCTTTAAAGAGTGCTGCACTTTCTGCGTGTGTCATCAGTGTGCCACTTTGGCTGTAAAGATCGGTTCTCCAACCTGGAGTCCCGTTCATGTACTCTTCAACCGTGGTGGCTTTTGGGTTCGCACCATCCATTTTACCTTTGAGCGTCTTAAACTCAGCCAGCGTGAAATCAGAAGTACGGCACTCAACCTGAGCATCTTCGCCTGTCGCTGGATTAGCTGGTGTAAACGGGGTTGAGCACTTCTTCGCAAGATCTGGGTGTGCTAATACATCGGTCGTCGTGTGCAGATCACTTTGCGAGTGACGGCATACCAACGCCTTATCTTTGGTGAAGGTCACATCACACTCGACAACGCCTGCGCCCATTTGAATCGCCGCTAAATAAGATTCCTTAGTGTGCTCAGGAAACTGCATCGCAGCTCCGCGATGCCCAATAGAAAAATCACTACGATGAAAAGGTCCTTCGCTGCAACTCAACAGCTTAGTTTTCAAAGGGCTCTCATCCATATTGTTGACTAAAAAGAGGGGACGAGGTCCTAAGTTTGCTGGTTCTGCAGCGGCCCATGCCGTTATTGAACTCATGCCTAATATCAGAGCAATCGAACCTTTCAGTATTTGCTTCATGTTTGTATCTCCTTGCAACAAGCAATTATTTTTCTAATGTCCTTTATTCGATCATTCAATGTTGGATAGCTGTCATATATAGATAGCTGTCATATGTTTTTTGACTCAACACCGAATAACCTCGTGTGGGCTGACGCCACAATGTAGGGGTTGCACGCTTTGTGCCAGATGTTAAAGCTCTTTTATTACAATCACTTGAAACAGTTAGCCATTCGACTAAAAACCAAATGGGTCATTGTTGTCTTGTGCTTTTTCTTTTGGCTTTGGTTTTGCTTTTGATTTTGGTTTTCCATTTAACAAACACCTGAACGAATTAAGCTTTGAAACTCTCTTTATCTAATTGGTGTTTCTTCATTTTTCGATAAAGGGTTTTACGCGGTAAATTCAGCTTACTTGATACCTCGTTAATGTTACCTGCGCTTTCTATTAGCGCCTCCGTCAGTACATTCCTTTCGTACTGCTCCATCTGCTTTTCAAAAGCGAAATCTTCTCCGGACGCTTCACAAATCGGTGACTGAAGATCGAAGCCATCGCCGACGATACCCAACACAAATCGATCAGCGACATTACGTAGTTCACGAACGTTACCCGGCCATTCATGCCGACATAGCTGCTGTATCTGCTCAGGGTAAATCGTTGATGGGCGCGTCTTATATTTGTGGCTCGCTTGAATCACAAAATGGCGAAACAGCACCTGAATGTCTTCTTTTCGTTGGCGCAGTGCCGGAAGGTTTAAGCTCGCAATGTTCAATCGATAGAAGAGATCGGCTCTGAACTCCCCAGACTCACTCAAGCTCACGAGATCGGCTTTACTGGCTGCGACCACGACGATGTCGACAGGTATCAACTCATTACCACCAACACGCTCAATCATTCGCTCTTGAATCACGCGCAGCAGTTTTATTTGTACCGCAATCGGCATGCTCTCAATTTCATCGAGAAACAGAGTGCCACCATTGGCTTGTTCTATTTTGCCAATACGCTTCTTGTTCGCGCTAGTAAACGAACCCGCTTCATGGCCAAACAACTCACTCTCAATAATGCTCTCTGTCATGCCACCACAGTTAATCGCGACAAATGGCTTAGTCTTACGACGACTGAATTGATGCAGAGCTTGAGCTATCACCTCTTTGCCCGTTCCCGTTTCTCCGTTGATGATGGTGTCGACGCCAGTATGCGCTAAAGCGAGCACTTGCTTACGTATCGTATCCATCGCTTTTGATTGGCCAATAACCACAGATTCAATCGGTAAATCCTCTTGCTCATCACCATCCAAGGTTGACGGGCAGCTGTGCTGACACTGGGTAATCGCCAAATCAAGCTTCTCCACCAGCTCACTCGAATTAAGCGGTTTTTCTAGGAAGTCGAAAGCGCCCAACTTCATCGCTTCGATCGCCATTGGAATATCGCCATGGCCACTCATCAATAAAACGGGCACATTCGGGGCACGGTGTTGGATTGAGCTCAACAACGTCAAACCGTCCACTTTCGGCATGCGCACGTCACACAGCACAACCGACTGACTGTTTGCTTTAAGCGACTTTAGGCCAAGGTTGGGATCAGTAAAGGTGGTGACACTAAACCCTTCTAGCTCTAACATTTCGCTCACGGCTTCGACGACATCTATTTCATCGTCGATAAGAACTATGTGTTTTTCTGAAATCATGAACCTGTGCCTTTTGGTAGAGTGACGATAAAGGTGGTGCCTTGGTGTTCAACCGATTCCACGTGAATCGAGCCGCCAAAATCTTTTATTATGTTGTATGCGATAGACAAGCCTAGCCCAAGCCCCTTACCTGTTGTTTTTCTGGAATAAAATGGGTCAAACAAATACGGGATATCTTCTTCAGGTATGCCCAGTCCGTTGTCCTTAACCAAAATCTGTATGGTGTTCGAAAGCTCTTGCGTTGCAATACTAAGTTGAGGCTGCTCTTTATGCTCAATCGCATCCAGAGCATTGCTGATGAGGTTCACCAGCACTTGTTCCAAGCGTATGCTGTTGGCTCGAACCATCTGGTAGCTTTGGGGCGAATATAGAATCGACACTGGGCTCTGTCTGGTTTCAAACAGATCAATCGCATCACCAATCACCTTCTCTAGTTCCACATTATCAATCTTGCCGTCGCTCTTACGTGAGAAGGCTTTTAAGTGACGAGTAATCGCAGCCACCTTTTCTAGCAGGACTTCGATCTTTTTAAGATTCTCTTGTGCTCTGTCTGGTCTATTTTTACCGAGCCAGAGCTGAGCGCTTCGAACGTGACTATTCACAGCCGTCAGAGGTTGATTGATCTCGTGCGTGATCCCGACACTGAGTTGTCCCAATGCCGCCAACTTACCCGCTTGGATTAACTCATCTTGAGTCACTCGCAATTTGGCTTCGGCTAGGGTTCGCTCTTCCACTTCGGCTTCTAATTTTCTGTTGGTCTGCTTAACGATTTTAGCCGTGGTTTGGAACACCTTCAGGTACTTGGCCATTTGCGTCACTTCGTCTTTGCCACGAATGGACACTTCGGTATCTAAATGGCCGGTAGAAATCGCAAACATGTTGTCTTTAAGCTGTAAAAGTCTTTCCAAAATGCTCTTACGTACGTAGAACCATGAAATAGCAGCGGCAGCCAACACGCTAAATAGAGAAAGGAAAAGAGAGAGACGCTGGTTAGATTGCAAAGATTGCTGTGCCTGCTGAATCGATTGGTCAATATTGCTATTCACCTTGCTGGTGTTGCTTTCGATCTGCACGGTTAATTGGTTCAAATGCTCGCGGCTGTTTTGCAGGAAGTATTGCTCTTGATAAAGATGATCGAGCGCTTTGTTTTTCATCCCATACAAGCTGCTATCGCTTGAGGCAAGGTTATAAATCACCGTGAGTTGATGATCTAATTGAGGAAAATCACTTCTTAAATCACCACTGACCCAGAGCTTCCACCACTCTTCCCCTACCTGCTCTAATCGCAAACTGGTGTAATCCAGTTCATTAAAACTGGAGTCGTTATACAGCTTTTCGACCAAGCCTAATTGGTAATAAAGCAGAGACTTGAGCTGTGTGTACTGGATTTGGTCTTTGGCAGACTCAGGTAAGCTATCGAGTGAATCACTAGCTTGCTGCAGTAGCGGGTAAAAACCTTCCAGTAGATTTCGAAGTTCTTGGTTGAGCTGTTCTGACTCAATTTCACTTTGATACAACAAGCTAAGGCTGTTATTAACTTGGGCGATAAGATCTTTAAAATAGGAGTGATAATCCGGAAATTGAACCATTACGCTATTCATCACAGAAATAGCGCCTTCGATTTTTAGCATCGCCTGTTTGCGCTCTAAATTCGATTCAGCGTCACCGAGCTGAGAAGACGTTGTGATAATCACTCGCACCATATCATTTAGGCGTGCGGCATTATCTAAGGCCGGGATTTCACTCTCCTTTAGCTCAACAAGACGTTGGTTTAAATCATCGAAGGTAAAGCTAGAGACAACCGAGAGGAAGATAGTGGTCATCGATAGCATGGCTAACGCAAGTACCAAGCGCAGCTCAATGCCTTTCCAACCAAACCACTTACGACGTGGAATTTTGATCGAGAACGGGCGCTCGAAACTATCCTTATTTTCTACAACCTCGGAGACATGACTACTCACTCGCTCCACCTTCTTCTCATCAAATAATCAACAGAAACTGTCAATGATTCAATTAGTTAGGGTGTAATCCTTACTTAGGTTTGCATCGAATAGCTTTAGTGAAGCTATTAAATGAAGAGTAATCATTAACATTTCACATAAGATATCATAACAATTGTTTTATAAAGCTTGAGCTGTCTGTTTTGCGATAATAGAAAGTGACCGCACCGACAGAAACGTGATTACTTTATCAATACGCCCGTAAATCATACGAATAGCACGCTCAATCAAGCAGTAAAAACCTTTGATTATTTAATAAGTTAAGGACTAGAGATCTAAAAAATCGCACAAGCTTTCACTCATGCGATTTCATTTATATCATGTCCATCGACTAACCCGAGGCTCAGCGAACTTAGAGAATAATCATCCCATCTCGATAAGTCAGAGCAGGAGAAACGTCTTGGCCAAGTAAGACTGGGCCATCAAGGTCGACAATTTCAGATTGAACGGCGATAGGCAGCGCTGCCCGCATCGCCAATGAGGTTCCTAGCATACAACCCGACATCAGAGTAAATCCGAGCCTTTGGGCTTCTTTTGCAAGAGCCAATGCTTCAGTCAGACCACCGGTTTTATCGAGCTTAATATTGACCATCTCATACTTACCCAACAAAGATGACAGCTGTGAAGTGGTATGACAGCTTTCATCCGCACACAGTGGTATCGGGTGATTAATGTGTGCCAGTGACGCATCATGTTGCTGTGGAAGAGGTTGTTCGATCATCGCAATATCAAATTCTGTCAGTTGATTAAACAACTCTTCGAGATTCAGCCCCGTCCACGCTTCATTGGCATCCAGTACAATCTGAACATCTGCCGCCGCTTCTCGTACCGCGCGAACACGCTCTACCACTTGCTCTCCATCAAGCTTCACTTTTAAGAGTTTCGCACCATTTGCGACATAATCTCGAGCCTGAGTCGCCATCGCTTCTGGAGTGCCAATCGAGACGGTCATCGCTGTCACGATTTGATTGGGCAACTCAAACAGGCTATTTGGGAAGACCTGGTCATGTTGTTTGGCTTCAAGCTCCCAAAGCGCACAATCGACCGCATTTCGCGCTGCCCCTCCGGTCAATAAAGACTGAAGATGATCTCTTAGCTCTGCCGGATCGGTAACGCCTCGCTCAAACATACCTTCAAGAGCACTAGACGCTTGTTGGATTTGCGCTAACACAGACTCCGATGACTCGCCGTATCGTGGGTAAGGGGTGCACTCTCCCTGAGCTTGTTTGCCATCATGTTCTATATAAACACGAACAACGTGACACTCAGTTCGGCTGCCACGAGAGATGCGAAAAGCCGTTTGCATCGCGATAGTAATGGGGTCTGCTGTAATCTTCATAATTTCACTCGGTTGATGTTCGCTTTAACAAATGGAAACGTAGAAATGATGAAGTCGTTAAAGTGAATGTCGCAAATGATCAGTAATGTGTTGTACACCAAAACGCACAGGGTCCGTCACGGGCACTTGATAGAGTGTGGTCCATTCTTGGCATAATGTCTCTGCGTCTTCAATGCTAATTGCCGACGTGTTTAAGCAGATGCCAACCAATTTCACATCTGGATTCGTCAGTCGTGCCGCTTGTAAGTTGGCTTCAATCGTCTGTTCTATGCTTGGCAATTGAGCATGAGGAAGGTTACGAATATGTGGTCGCCCGACTTCATGGCACAACACCAAAGCATCGGCTTGTGCGCCATGTAATAACCCCAAACTCACGCCTGCAAACGAAGGGTTGAACAAAGAACCCTGCCCTTCAATGATGTCCCACTCGTGGTCGGTAAATTCGGGGCTAATCGCTTCAACCGCGCCGGAAATAAAATCCGCAACCACAGCATCAATCGAAATCCCGAGGCCTTCAATCAAGATACCCGTCTGCCCCGTCGCTTTAAACTGAGCTGACGTTCCCACTTGTTTAAGCGATTTTTCAATCGCTAATGCCGAGAACATTTTGCCTACTGAGCAATCTGTTCCGACAGTAAGCAAGCGCTTACCTTGACGAGGCTTACCGTTACCAACATTAAGAACACCGTCAAAATGGCGTACATCATGAAGCTTAGTCAATCCTTGCTGTTGCATGTCAGCAAGCGGTGAAAATTCACTCAATCGTTGGTGCATGCCAGATGCAATCTCAAATCCCATTTCTGCAGCGGCCATTATGGTTGACTGCCAAGAATCAGGAATGACGCCCCCCGGATTTGCGGTGCCAATCACTAGCGTTTTCGCCCCCTGCGCTTGCGCCTCTTGCAAGGTCATGTCCATTAAGCCCAGTGAAACGGTATCGCCCGTTAAACGCAGCTGGCCTAAGCAGATTTCTGGTCGCCATTGGTAAATACCACGAGCTGTTTTTGCGGCGAGTGGGTCAGTAACATCCCCAAGAAAAAGAAGGTAAGGTTGAGCGATAGACATGAGTGTTCCTAATTAATAAATCCTTGTATGGATTTACTTTAATTAGGAATTAGATAGCTGCCGAATACCTATTTATGGCGAGCCTATAACCTTAAGTTATAGGGTGAGTATAGATCTTCAATGAAGCGATAAATTGCTTAACGGAAATTGACTGAGGGGTGTGCTCTGCGCAAAGCATCGATACCGAGAATTGGATATCTGGTTGAAGTGGCAACACACAAACCGAATCGTCATTTTGATACTGCTCTGCCGTCCACGGGTCAACGATCGCAAACCCTGCTTGGTGCTTCACCAGTTCCGCCGCAGCGCTGTATCCACGTACCGATATAGGGTGGTGATAATGCTCATCGCGTGCAATAAGGCTTTGATGTAACAGGAGGCCTAATGGATCGCGGCTATCAAGCCCGATGATTGGCAGCGGATAATTGATAAGATCATCTAGCGTTAATTCTGCCGGTAACTGCTCAACCGTATTGGATGGAACCAAAACCTTGAGTGACTCGGTTAAGAACATTTCAGTCAATATGGCAGGCGGCGCTTCATCGCCAAACGCGATAGCAATATCAAGCTCATGCTTTAACAACCCAGCACACAGTTCATCACGGTTTGCTGTCAGCAACTCAAAAGAGAGCTCTTGTTCGCGAGACATTTGAGCAATCACTGGCGTCAGCAACTTGGTCGCCAGAATCGGTGGCGCACCAATACGTAAATGCTGATGGCCTTGCTTAACTTTGTTGGTCAAAGAACGAAATTGACCCAGTTGTTGGTAGACCTTCTCCGCTTCCGGTAATAAAGTTTTCGCTTCAACCGTTGGCACTAAACGCCCTTTAACTCTTTCAAATAAACCAAAACCGAGTTGTTGCTCTGTGTGCGCCAGAATACGAGTCACATTAGGTTGCGACACATGTAGATTACGTGCAGCTCCAGATACGGTTCCGGTTTGCATGATGGCGTAAAAGACTTCCAACTGTCTTAGGTTCAAACTGATGTCCTTATGATTCACGAAAAGCTAACAACTTCAGGCATAGAGCTAAAAGCTCAATTACCTATTAATAAATAGTAAGCAGTAAGTTTAGTTTAATAGCTCTTCAATCTTAGGCTGGAGCACTTTTGACCAAGCTTGATAAGCCTTCGCATTCAAATGCAAATCATCACATGAGTATTCGTTCGACAAAAGCTGATTAGGTGACAATACAGAATTCACATCTAAGAACGCAATGCCTTGCTGAGAACAGTACTCGCTTATCTTGCTATTGAGCAGTTCCACTGAAGGGTTCAAACCTTGCAGTTTAGAACCGACATAAAGCGTTGATTGCACCAATATGCGAATATCGTTTTCTTGCCACACCTTAAGCATATCAATGTAGTTCTGGTAGATATGTTCGACATCATAACCCTGAGCTAAATCGTTTATCCCTGCCATAAAACATACAAGCTTTGGTTTCACATTCAACGTGGTATCAATACGGCGCAACATACCCGTTGTGGTATCGCCTGCTAGGCCGCGATTGACCATCGAGACATCGCGGAAAATATCCGCCCACGGTGCCCATTCAGTGATCGAATCACCAAACATCACTAAGTCTGCATTTGGAGAGAAATGACGGTGATTGTCTGATGTCATGATGTAACGGCTCATGCTGTGGCCTCGTTGCTGAATCTCAGACTGAAGAGAAACTGCCTTGAGGATATCACTGTCCGGCGTAGTGCCATCAAATTGAGCCAATAACCCTTCGATGTGTGGCTTAAAAGGGCTAAGACGAGTACTCAGTTGGTGGTGTTCTTTAAGGGAAGATAACCTCTCTAATAGTGCGTATAGAGAGCTATTTTGACCAACTTCTTGGAATAACTGATACAGATCGAGGACAGGGTGTTGTTGCAGCGCGGCAAGTAATTGCTTGTCTTCCATGGTGTTATCTAACCCTTCAATTATCTAATGATGAATCAAAGATAATATCCGATTGCTTACGGGATAGATAACACTAGAAGCAGATCGTTACTTTTACTAGAAGTAAATAGTTACTTTTCTTTGATTAATAGATGATTACGATTATCGCGGCTCTTTTTAATAAGCTCGTTGCTCTCATCCATTTCATCTGACTTTGCAAGGCGATCATAAAGCAGCACATTCACTGTCGCAGCCAAGTTCATACAGCCGACCGTTGGTACATACACAACGTGATCAGCTCTATCCGCAACATCTTGAGAAATTGAGCCATCTTCAGGGCCAAAGATATAGATAGCATTTTCAGGGTGTTTAAAACGAGGCAGTGGTGTCGCACCTTCTGCTAGTTCTACACACACAATCTGAGTTTCCGCGTCAAGATTATCTAAAAATGACTCGACACTAGTCAGCGGAATAGTGCGCGTTGCACTCTTAGTATCAGTGTGGAATTTAGCGGCTTTTTCGTAGCGTTGCCCTGTGTATTTAACTTCGTCGACTTGGTAACAACCAGCCGCACGCATAACAGCACCAACATTCGTCGGGCTCTTTGGGTTAGTTAAACCAATAGTCACATGGCTTTTGTTCATGAATTTTCTCACTTAACGAATAGACATAGCAGGGTGCTACAAAGCGTCGCATTCTAACAAAGCAACGTCCAATTCAAAAGCACATAAACGATCCCCATAGTTATGCGCACTGCCCTTGATTACATAGGCCTGCGAGCAAGAAAACAGAACCACCTTCATATTTACAAAACAAATGCCATTTAGGGTAACAATTAAACAACAAGTTCATTTACATTTTGAAACCACATTAATAATCTGTTGAAAACTGCATTGGACAATCGCACAGGAACCGTGACATGACCCTAACCATCAAGAATCGCCTCTATATTCTCTCCTTCATACCCTTGTTGCTAATGGCGATCGGGATGATGAGCGTGACTTATATGAAGAGCACCGAGCTAACGGCTCAGCAAGTAGAATCGACGCGTAGCAATATGATGGCGATGAAAGAAAAAGAACTCAAAGCGTATCTCCAAATGGCCTACTCTTCGATAAGCCCATTTTTGGACAGAGGGGCAACGCTTGAAGAAGCTCTACCAACACTGAGAACATTAGAATATGGCGAATCTGGCTATATTTTTGGTTATGACTCTAAAGGTGTCCGAGTTGTTGTTGGGCAAAGCAACGATGGCATTGGTAACAACTACTTCGACCTACAAGACAAGCAAGGTAACTACTTAATCCGCGACCTCATTAAGAACTCCAAACTGGGTGAATTCACGACTTACTATTTCCCGAAACCGGGCCAATCTGTCGCATTACCAAAACTCAGCTACTCAGTATTTGTTCCGCAATGGGACTTAATGCTTGGTACTGGCTTCTACACCGATGACATCGACGCTGTTATTGCCGAGATGAAAGAAAGTTCGAATGTCGCGCTACAAAGTTCCTTGACTGCTATCGCGATTTTCTGCGGATTGATTGCCCTAGTGGTAGCCGTTTTCGCTGTTGCAGTGAACCGTACCATCATGCAACCTCTTGAGCAGTTCGACCGTTCAATTAGTGCCTTTGCAAGTGGCGAGGCCGATTTAACCGCTCGAATGGAAAAATTCAAAGCCCCTGAGTTCACTAAGCTCAGCGAGAACTTCAACGCCTTCGTCGCTAGCCTACAAACCATCATCCGCAGCGTGAGTGATGTTGGCCAGCAAGTCGTCGCTGAAACCAGCAGTATGTCTTCTCGCGCCGCTCAGGTTGATGAAATTGCCACTGGTCAGCGTGAAGAGACTGAACAAGTTGCAACAGCAATGACTGAAATGACAACAACAGCACAAGAGATCTCCAGTAACGCAAGCCAGGCGGCTGACTCAGCGAAGCTTGCAGAGGGTAATGCCAAAGAAGCTCAACAAATAGTGAACGCTGCTGCCAACTCTGTTGCTGGTCTTGCTAGCGAAGTATCCGAAGCCAACACAGTGGTATCTAGATTAGAGGGTGATGTACAAAACATTTCGTCGTCACTGACGGTCATTCAAGATATTGCCGAACAAACAAACTTATTAGCACTGAATGCAGCAATTGAAGCCGCTCGTGCAGGTGAGCAAGGGCGTGGATTTGCAGTGGTTGCGGACGAGGTTCGTAAACTGGCAAGCCGAACTCAAGAAAGCACTGGCGACATCCATAAAATGATTCAGCAGCTAAAAGCCGCCTCAGATGCTGCCGTAAAAGCAATGGATTCGAGCCAAAATAAAAGTGCTCAAACGGTGGAAGAAGCGAATGCCGCAGCCGCAGCACTGGCGAAAATCCAAGAGTCGATTGATACGATCATGGACATGAACTCATTGATTGCTACCGCGACAGAGCAGCAAAACATTGTTGGCCAAGAGATATCTCAACGTATTGTGGTGATTTCCGATCAAAGCTCACAATCAGCATCATTAGCGAATCAAAACCGTGCGGGGAGCCAAAACCTCAACAGCCGCGCAAATGAGCTGTACCACTTGGTGGATCGCTTCACGGTCTAGGACATTTACGGTCTATTAAATAGTAAATAAACGCTACTTATAAATAACAAGTAAGCGCTACTTAACGTTAAGACTTTTCACACTAAATAAGAACGGGCTTCAGAATCTCTACTCTGAGGCCCGTTTTTAATTAAATGGGGTATTGATATAAGGAAGCATATTGCACGGCTCTAAGACCCAAATTCAGCCTCAACACAACTTTGATTCAGAGGACAATGTTCACACTTGGGCTTAGGGTTACAAAACTGCTGACCATGTTCGACTAGCAAACCATGATAGTGGCCGTACTTTTTAGTATCTAGAGGGATCACGCTTTCCATCAGGGTTCGAAATTTTTCATACGATTTAGGCACATCGAGCCCATTGCGAGTGAAGATCCTTCTTGCGTACGCATCAATCACAAAAGATGGTTTACCTATCGCATACACCAGAATCGCATCAGCCGTTTCACCACCGATTCCTTTAACTTCCAATAGCTCATTTCGCAGCTTATCTTTGTCTTGTTCTCGCACCACAGACATATCGTATTGATACTTCGAAAACCACTCTGTCACGGCCTTCAACTTAATGGCTTTTTGATTGTAGTAGCCACTCGAACGAATCTTTTGGGCAAGGTCATCAAGATCCATATCGGCTACTGAGCTTGGATCGCACTTATCGCCTAAGTTGGTGAGCGCTTTCTCTGCGTTCTTCCAGTTAGTGTTTTGAACCAGAATAGCGCCCAAAACTATCTCGTAAGGGTCTTCCCTTTGCCACCAATCAAAATAGCCATAGTGCTGCTCAAGGGTGTCGAACACGCTAAGGATCAGCTCGGCTTGACCCTTTGAATTGTTGTGGCTTTGGGTCATAGAACTAATCCAATTGCTCAGACAGGAAGTCCACTAGCAAGCGAACCTTTGAAGACAGGTTACGGTTCTGAGGATAAAGCGCCCATATCCCTTCTTTGTCGTCTCGATAATCGGATAGCACTTCGACCAACTCTCCCGACTCTAGATCTTCACTCACGTAATATTCTGGCAGTTGAACCAAGCCAATGCTCTGTTTAGCGGCATCCAATAAGGCTAAGCCACTGTTACACCTAATTCGTCCATTAACACGAACCGAGCGAGGGCGTTTATTCTCTTTGAATCGCCAATGTTCAAAGCCACCGACCAAACATTGATGGTGACTCAATTCAGAAAGCGTATGCGGCTCACCATAGCGTTCAATGTATTCAGGGCTTGCACATACATAAAGCTGTCGCTGCGATAACTTCTTTGCGACCAAGCTTGAATCTTCTAAGCGGCCAAGGCGAATCGCCACATCAACACCAGAATCGATGAGATCGAGCTTTTGATTGGTCAGCATCAGCTCAAGTTCGACCTGCGGATGGAGCTTTAAAAATTGATGAAGTATTGGAGCGAGTTGGCGCTCACCATAGGTCACAGGCGCAGTGACTTTCAGTAAGCCTTTTGGTGTGGATTGCATCTGCGTGACCGCAAGCTCAGCAATTTCTAAGCCTTCAACCAGTAACTTACACTGCTGATAATAGAGTTGCCCGGCCTCTGTTAGAGAAACCTTACGCGTCGTTCGATTGAGCAGTTTCACCGCGAGTCGTTCTTCGAGATTTGCTACTCTACGACTGATTTGAGCCACCGACGTAGCGAGCTTCTGCGCCGCACCAGTAAAGCTTTCACGCTCTGCCACTGCAACAAACTCACTTACCCCTTCCCAATTGGCCATGTTTTTACCTTATGCTGAACGATGGTTACCCAGACAGTGTATTGAAGATAGATATCAGTGTCACCTTGCTTGATATGCGCTGTTCATAAATGGTCTGCATCTACAATCGTTCAAAATCAATACAACCAACACCTGACATTTCTCCATATTCCTACCTAATACTAACAAAATCGGCTTTTCTCCTGACACTCATCTTACCACTTCATTGGTATGTTGGTTCTGTACCGGAACACAGGTATTCCAACAAAGTAAGGTAATCCTATGAAAAAATTAATCATACTTGCATCAACTCTTGTTCTCAGCACCACAGCGTTTGCAGCAACTAAAACAACGATTCAAGAAACAACGCTAAAGTCTGATACATTTGTTACTGAAGCGGAAGCATACGATGCAGGCACAAACCTTATGGATGAGTTAAGCGCAAAAACACCTTTTGAGCTTTCAAGAGAACTGCCACAGTTCCAACAGACAACCAAATACGATTCGTTCAAGATTGATGACGCGAATATGGAAGTGAAGAAAATCACTAACATGAGCGGTGACATTCATTACCAAGCGAACGTAAAAGTTGACTACCGTTACACATACAAAGACGGTCGCAGCAGCTAACACCGAATGATTGATCAGGTCTAAAAACTGATCACGTAGTCAAAAAACTGATCGCCTAGCCAAAAAGAAAGCCCGCACTCATAGAATGCGGGCTTTTTTGTCGTTCAGCTATGATCAATGGGATCCAGAGCGCGCAACCATTATCAGATCATGCTTATCTGCTTATCTGCTTATCTGCTTATCTGCTTATCTTTGAAGATTAAACCTCAAACTGAGACACAAGGCTATCAAGCGCTTCACACTGTTCGGCCAATGCCATGCAAGCATTCTCAGCGCTGCTCGCCATTTCAACCATTTGCATGGTGCTTTCAGCGATGCGTTGAACATTCTTATTCACTTCTTCAGACACTTGAGACTGTTGCGAAGCCGCCGTTGCGATTTGTGTGTTCATGTCATTCATCTTGCCGATTGAGTTTCGAATCTCACTCAATGAAGACGCCGCCGTTCCTGCCTGAACAATGGTTTTCTCGCCACTCACTTTGCTTTCGGTCATCACACCAACCGCATGTTTAGCACCCACTTCTAAGCGTTCAATCATTGATTGGATTTCGCCAGTACTGTCTTGAGTTTTACTCGCCAACGCTCTTACTTCATCTGCGACTACGGCAAAACCACGGCCTTGCTCACCGGCACGAGCGGCTTCAATCGCCGCATTCAATGCAAGCAGGTTGGTTTGCTCTGCAATGCCTTTGATCACGCCTAGAATTGAAGCAATGTTCTTCACATCGGTATCCAGCTCTTGAACCACGCCACCCGCGTTCTCGATATCTTGCGCAAGGCGTTCAATAGAAGTCACGGTTAAACCCAGCGTCTTATCTGCCGATTCCACTTCATGATTGGCAACGTTACTTGCAGTTGCGGCATCCAGTGCATTACCACTGACCACTTCGCTAGTTGCTTGCATTTCATGAACCGCTGCCGCGACGACTTCACTTTCTCTCTGTTGGTTCGATGAAAATTCAGCAACACTTTGCGTGAGTGATTTGATGTTTTCCATCTCGCCACGTACCGCGTTCGATGTAAGAATAACTTGCTCCACGGTTACATGGATCTTGCCAACAAACTGGTTAAATGCGGAGCTTAAGCGAGCAATTTCGTCGTTGCCTTCAACCTTCATGCGTTGAGACAAGTTACCGTCGCCCGATGCGATCTCATTCATCGCTTTCTCTACGTTCTGGATTGGTTGGACGATAAAACGGTTAGATAACCACATCGCAAAAAGCGCAGCGAAAACAGCAACCGCCATACCCACTTCAATAATCAACTTACTTGATTCGATAGAGTCAGCAGCTTGCTGACGAAGCTCTTTCTGCTTCTGTTCAATCAGGGTTCTGATATCACGAAGCTGAACACGAATGATTGCAAACTCAGCGTCTAATGCTGACGAGTAATTGATGTTGTATTGGTATGCGCTAGCAGGATCTGCAAACATTGGTTCATGCAGCGCCACCCATTTGCTCATCGCGTTCACAAGCTTTGACAACTCACTGCGAGAAGAAGGATCTAGCACGCCCGCTGCATATAAAGTTTCCACACTTTCAAAACGAGGAACCGCTTTGTAAGCATTGTCTTTAAACTCAAATTTTTGGTACTCAATCGCCGCTTGGTCTTTCGCGAGTAGCAGACCTTGAGCAGAAGCGATAACTTGGTAAATGTCACGATACCCATCTTCCAAATTGTCTAACACGGGCTGAACCACATTATTCAGCTCATGGTTGATCGCAGCCTGAGCATTAGATCTAATGACATTAAGCACAGTAACAGTCGAGAAAACAATCACGATCACCATTAGTGGAATCGCAATTTTACTCTTAATAGATAGGTTGTTGATACTCATAAGGGGGTTAATAACCACACAGTAAATAGGGACGCGCGCATAATATACAGTATCAATATAAAAGCTAGCTAAAAGTTTGTGAACCTAGTCGCACATCAAACGTTACCCTTGAATCGACTGTCTATTATTCAACCAAAGGTCAACTTTAAAAAGTAGAGCCAAAGACGTTTTTGCACTTATTTACCACAGACATGCTCAAATACTGGAGAAGTAATGGAAATAGCACCATAATGTACGGCTCAAAAGTAAATAGGTATGAACATGAAAATTTGTGGTGTTGAAATCAAAGGTAACGATGCTGTCATCTGTCTTCTTTCTCTGTCAGATGGTGTATTTAATATCCCTGATTGCCGAGTTTCAAAGGTTGCGATTAGCGACGCAAACGACACGCAGAATATGAAAGACTTTCAATTCTCTTTTGCAAAGTTAATGGAAGATTACCAAGTAGACAAAGTTGTGATTCGTCAACGCCAAACTAAAGGCAAATTTGCTGGCGGTGGCTTTGGTTTCAAACTAGAAGCAGCAATTCAACTGATCGACGGCCTAGACGTAACCGTTGTATCACCTGCTGACATCAAGGAGAGCCTTAAGCGCAACCCTCTTATGATGAAGTTCAAAGAAACTGGCCTTAAGCAATACCAAGAAGCACCGTTTACAACGGCTTACGCTTGTTTAATGCAGCGCTAATCAATAGTCGCTAGCCAATATTTGATACAGAAAGAGCCTGAATATTCAGGCTCTTTTTTGTTTCTATCACTCGGCTTTAAACCCAGTTAATTTTGATGAAATACGCTTACCGCTCTAACGCTGTTCGCCTGCGAGCCTTAATCCATTCCGGCTTTTTCACCACCAGATAAACCGCAGCGGCAGACAAGGCGAAGCCCGTCGCGCCGTAGATATCGAACGACTCACCAAAGATAAGCCAGGCTTGAATTGCTGTCGTCGGTGGCACCAAGTAAAACACCGACGCCACACTTGAAGATGCACCGTGCTCTACCATGTAAAGCAGCAAAAGGATGGCAACACAAGACAGAACCACCACCAGCCAGATTAGAGTCAACGTGAATTCTACAGTCCAGTTCACTTGCATAGTTTCGTAACGCATTGCGAACGGTAGAAACAACGCAGCAGAAGCCAAGTATTGCACCATCGCGCCGCCGACCATATCTGTCCCCTGACAGAAACGCTTCTGATACAGAGTGCCGCAGGTAATACCAACCAAAGAAACCAAACACAATAACGTTGCCAGGCCTTTTTGGTCGTCTGACTGCCATTCAATATTGCCCATCAACACCAAGCTAATACCCGCAAAACCGAGCGCTAATCCCAGCCACTGTGCAAAATTAAAACGCTGTGAAGTACAGCTGATCATAATCAATGCGGTAAGAATCGGTTGTAAACCAACCAGTAAAGAACTCAACCCGGCAGGCATACCCATATCAATCGCCAGATAGGTGCCACCAAGGTAGAAACCATGAATCAAGATGCCGACCACACAAGCATGGAAGAATGCGCGACCACGAGGGATACGACGCTTAAGGATTGCAATCAAAACCAAGAACAGCGCTACGTTGGCCACCATCCTCAGTGAGAGTAACGTTGCGGGTTCGGCATATTCAACACCAAGACGTGCGCCAACAAAGCCTGACGACCACAATATTACAAACACAAACGGAATCATTTTAATCAGCATTACAAACCTCTGGTCAACTCTTCATCAATGCTGTTACCTTAGTTGGGTACAGATAACTAATAAAGACACAGATATAACACTTTAAATGGTTACAGATTAAGAGTGGCAACGAGGGAGAAAAACGTGGAAGCAGAACTCAGCGGCAATAAATACCTTGCTACCGAACAACATATTAAGGCTCAGATCGATAAAGGACTTTTTCATCCAGACGATCGCCTTCCCTCGATCCGCCAGTTAAGCGAACAGCTTGGCGTAAGCAAAAATACCGTGATTCGCGCCTATCAAGAACTCGAAGCAACGGGTTGGGTTTACTCGGTACCTAAATCTGGCTATCGCGTAAAGACACCGAACACCACCAGCAGGGATACACCAAGCCAACCTCAAAAAGTGGACCTTTTGTCTGTCACCAAATCGGTACTCTCTCGCCCGAAAGGCCGCCTGAAACTGTTGGCAGGTTCTGCGCACCCGAACATAAACAACCCTGCGATTCGTAGCTTGTATGCGGAGATTGGTCGCCACAGTCGATTACAAACTCAATTGCCTGGGTATTACCAATTACCTCCCGGCGACGAGCAATTAGTAAAGCAATTGTTAAAGATCACCCATGATCTAGGCGTACCTACGGGATCCAAAGAGATTGCGATTACTCATGGTGCTCAACAGGCGATCAGTTTGGCACTACGTGCGCTCACCAAACCGGGTGACATCGTGGCCGTAGAGTCGCCTTGTTACTTCGGTAATTTATTGTTGCTCGAATCACTTGGCTTGCAAGCTTTAGAAATCCCGAGCAGTGTTAGCCATGGCATTGATATTCCATCACTACAAAGCGCTCTAGATAAATGGGAAGTGAAAACACTGCTGCTAACGCCAAACTTTACTAATCCAACGGGATCACGGATGCCATTGGCGAATCGAAAAGCATTACTGGAGATCACCGGATCTTTACCAATTATCGAAGACGATGTGTTCGGTAGCTTGGCATTCGATACACCAATCGCTAGCCTCAAAGAGCTGGATGACCAAGATAGAGTCATCTACGTCAACTCACTGTCTAAAACCTTAGACTCACGCTTGCGAATCGGTTGGTTATTGTCGGGGCGCTACCAACCTTTGGTCGAAAAGTACCTTTTATGCGACAACATGGGCAGCTCAAACCTGATGCAATCCGCTGTGGGGCAATTCCTCACAACAGGAAAATACCGCAGTCACCTTTCGAAAATGAAACGACTCTACCAAACCAACCAAAAGCAGTTTCAAAGCTTGTTAATACAAGCATTGGATAGCTATCCTCATCTTGAAGGGCGTTATCATTTATCGAAGCCAGAAGGCTCTTTTTTAAACTGGATAACATTGCCTGAGTCGGTCGATAGTTATGCCGTCTACCAAGATTGTTTAAAGCACAAGTTAGGGATTTTACCCGGTACTGTGTTTGGGACGAATGACCAATATAAACACTGCTTGCGCTTCACTGTCGCCAATATTGAAGAGAGCAAAGAGTGGAAAGAAGGGGTTGTGACATTAGCGAAGATAATCGCTAAGCATACACATTAACCAGATTAGACCCACATAGCCCAAACAACAAAGCCCCACTCAACTGAGTTAATGCCGTTCGGATAAGCATTATTGCTTGAACCTGAACGGATATTTGGCTGGGACAAAGAGGACTGAACGTGGAAACGTTCGGTCCTTTCTTTTATCTGGAAGAATGAAGTGACTCAAACTGTCTCTCATCCTTTTCAGTTTTACAGGTAGAGTTCCGTCTGGACTTAAAGCTAACCAACGTAATTGCGCATCAATAAGGTTAATTGCGGCGGTAAAACTGACCCTAGTCGCTCGAACCCCGGCTTCTGAAGCTATCTTAACCATCTCTAATCGCACTAAGTTATAGGCAAGTAATACGCCCCAAAGCTCTTGCTTCACACCGGCAGAAAA
The DNA here is from genome assembly GCF_023503985.1 of Vibrio sp. J383. Classification (NCBI taxonomy): domain Bacteria; kingdom Pseudomonadati; phylum Pseudomonadota; class Gammaproteobacteria; order Vibrionales; family Vibrionaceae; genus Vibrio; species Vibrio sp. J383. The sequence continues at coordinate 108,099 of NZ_CP097294.1, forward strand.
ACGACTTCGTAAAGTGACGTGACTTTGCAGTTGAGTCTGTTTAATTTCACCATAACCTTCTTCTATCTCCCAGCGTTGCCAATAAATACGCAGCAGGCTTTCTAGCGAGTATCTACTAGGGTCTGTAAGTGAAGTAATAAAACCTTTTATCTCACCTTTTGGCTCTTGATATAGGACTAATCTGGCTTCCCAACGTGCGGGTAAATTCGGATTCTGCCGTTGAGCTTGAGGAGAGATGGGCATTGAGATGAGCATGTCGTTCTCCGCATATTTCTCCAACACTTCATAGCGTAGCTTACGTTTTGCAGGCATTAACCAGTGAGCATTTTCCGCACTCTCTTGCCACGACAACAAAAGGTCTGCCGAGAAATAACAACGATCAAATAAGGTCAATGAATGTGCGGGGATATCATTGAATAGACGCTTAGCTAAGGTCGTTTCACCGACATGACAGCCATCAAAAGCCGCCCCCATAATCATTCGAGTTTCTGTTGACATCAAAGCGACTAAACGAAGTTGAGGGTAAGGTTTCAATTTTTTAGAGATGAACCCAAATTCTTCAGCGTTCTCTGGGGAATCTTGGCACCTAAATGTAGTTCCATCCACAGCAAGAACATTAAGCTCTAAGTCTTTATCTTGTTGAAGGATATCTCCATTCCAAGCCTTTACCGTTGTGTGAAACAAAGCCGCTAATGGACTCTCATCTAGACGTCGGCGTGAATCAGTTAGGACACTAGGTGCAACACGAGACCAGCTATCTTCAGGTTTAGGCTGAAGCGCAATGTCTAATGAACTGCATACCTCTTTGATAGACATGTTGCGTTGCAGCCCCATCCAAATAACTAACCAGACAGCTTGCTGAGCGGGAAGCCGACGTCGTCTTATGCTCGCTTTATTGGTTTCAAGAAGAGCTTGTTCTATCCACTCAATCTGAATGGCGTCGACGACAGATTCATAATTGTCGGCATCTTCAATGGTCTCGTGTGCCATTGCTAATTCTTGTTCAAGCATAAAAAATCCCCATCAACGTTGTTGATGGGGATTATCTGCTAACTGCAAGATCGTTCAAGTCTTCTTAAACGATCGGCATTACACTCAACTGAGTGGGGCTTTCATCATTATCATATCTTGGGTTGCTTAAATGCAATTAACCTTGCCAAGCAAACTGTTCGAACACCTTGTCTACTGGCGTTTTAGCAACGCGGTTTACATAGTTGCTGATCACTTTCTGAGACAAGCCAAGAATCACTTCTAACACCTGTTGCTGACCGTAGCCCGCTTCGAAAAATGCGGCCATTTCACTTTCAGGTACATTACCGCGGTTGCGTACCATGCTCAGCGTAAAGTCATGTAGTGCTTGCAGCTTTTCAGTGGGTAGAGCCGTGCGATTACGAAGTGCTTCGGTGATCGCAGGATCAACCTTCATTGAATGTGCGATACCTGTGTGCGCAGGAACGCAGTAGTGGCATTCGTGTTCAACGTTGATGGTTTGCCAAACAACCGTCAGCTCTTCAGCATCGAAAGATGAGTCACTAAACGCCTGATGAAGCTGAGTGTAAGCCTTAAGTGTGTTTGGAGATTCAGCCAACACACCGAAAAGACCCGGTACTCTGCCCATCTGCTTTTTAGCACCTTCAAGAATAGGTTGGCTTTGTTCTGGTGCTGATTCTACTGAATGAATTTTGAAGTTGCTCATTGTTTTATCCCTATCAATTTATGATTCTAAAGTTATTCAATCACGGAGCAATTAATGACTGTTCTCCGTTGGTGTGAAAACAATGTAGATCAAATTAGAACGATCGTTTAAGTGTTATTTTGAACACTCGTTCAATTTCATTCTATTTATCGAATCAACAATTAAGAAAAAACCGATTTTATTTTAGAGGGGCTAACCCTAACCCCATGATTAAAAAACAGAAAATCCGCCAGGCATCAACTGACGGGCTCGCTTATAAGTCAGCATTCTTATTTCAATCAACGATCAATGCTAACGGTACAAGCCTTCAGAACATCTAATCTCATCACAAGGTTAGACACTTTTCCCTTCAAATTGGTAAAGCTCTCTGAGCGTGTCTTTTAACCATAGAACGATGGGGTTGTAGGCATTGCGTTTGTGCCAAATCATGGTGAACGGGATCAGCAGCTTTTTGACGTTTTCTTCATCTAAAGGGATAGGTAGACAGGTAAGATTGGGGTGGAGCTGTTCAACATAACGTCGACAGTAATTCGGCGCAACGGTAGTCATGGTATGGTTTGATTGAGCTGTCATAAATAACGACTGCTCAAAACCAGCTAAAGTCAGTACGATATTTCGGTCTAGTTGTAGGTCAGTAAGCACTTCATCTAGCGCCCATGTTTCACTTTTCTCCCACACAATATTGATGTGGGGGTATTTAAGGAAAGCCTCTAGATTCCACTCTTCTTTCAAGGCCGGATGATCTTTTCTCAAATACACAACCGGCAAGTCGTGAAACAGAACCTCGAAGTCGATGAAATAAGGTAGTGAGTCTAGGGATTCTTTCGAACGTGGATGGCTTTCTCTCCCTGAAAATCCAATATCCGATTCGCCACGTACGATGGAATCTATCGAATCGTAGTCCCAGTTACGCATTTTGATTTTCGCGTTGGGGTAACGTTGAGACACGCTTTGCGTCAACTCGTTAAGCATGATCAGAGATAAAGGAGATTCTGCCTCTAGATTCAAACGCACATCTTTTGGCGCTTCGTCACCACGAGTCGTCAGTATTTGGCTTCCAATCTGCAGCCAGTCTTGAAGATCTTTTACCATGCTCAGTGCAAGTGGCGTTGGCGTTAATCCCCTTGGCGTTTTCACAAACAAAGGATCATCAAACCAATCTCTAAGCTTGGTGAGTGATTTACTCACCGTAGAAGGCGTGACGTTCAGCTTTTTCGCAGCTTTTGAAACACTCTGCTCCTGCAGCAGCAATTGCAGAGTGAACAACAGGTTCAGATCAAGACGGGCTAGTGGCTTCTTCATAATCACTTTTAACTTGAGAGGGACCTACCCATAGTATTAGAGCAATACTGATAACTCCACCAACAGCTAGTATAAATACCAACATATTCAATGCACTTAGCCCAATAATGCCCATAAACCAGATAAACAATGCCGACGTACATATTTGAGAAACACCAAGAATCGAACTAGCCACACCTGCCCGCTGCGAATAACTGCTCAATGCTTGGCTCATCGCGACACCAAAGCCTAACGAGAATCCGCCACACACGAAAGCGAAGCCTATTAATGTCACGTAATGTCCTAATCCACCATCCATCGAGGCTATTAGCAAAATAGCAGCCACAATGAAGCACGTTTGAGAGGTCAGCATTAAGCTTTTCTGCTTAAACACATTCAATGCAAATGGGGCTGAAAATGACACCAACATGCTCACCAAGGCGGTTAATGCCATGGTGTAAGAGTACTGACCTCTATCGAAGCCAAGCTCTGTCATAATCAACAGTGGAGAGACATTCACATAAGTGAGAATTGTGGTTACGCCGAAACTGGTCATGATCACTCGGCTAATAAACAACGGCTCTTTAAACGTTTCGATTGAAGTCGAATGAAGGGTTACAGGTTTCTCAGGTAAGCGCGATTTCTCAGAGAGAGAGGCTTTGGCTAACCCATTATCTTTGATGTTGAGCTTAGTCTCTCTTAGCACCAATACAGACAATAAGCACACCACTACACCCATGCCTGCCATGGTCGTGAACAAACTCGGCCATGGGTAAATAGTCATGATTAGATGACCAATCACAGGCGCGAGTACCGGAACGATGCAAGTAATGCCATTTAACATCGACAGCACCTTCGCACGCCTTTTATCGTCTAAGACATCTCGTAAGATGGCGAACGCCACCACATAACAAGCTCCAGCACCAACACCTTGGAAAAAACGCACGATAAGAAACGACTCAGCACTGCTCACAACCCCGCCCAACGTCGACGATAGAGTAAAAATAATTGCACCGAAAATGGCAACGGGCTTCCTCCCTACGCTATCGGCAAATTTACCCGCGAACAACATAGTCGTTGCCATACCGGCCAGATAGATAGAAAACGCGGCATGGAGCTGAGCCTCAGAAGCATTTAAGTCCGCGGCGATTTGAGGTAACCCAACCAAATACAGATCAATGGCCGTTGGATACAAAAGCACAAGTGCGAAACTACAAAATAGAAAACGATACATAACACCCCCACATAATTGGTGTGAGGATAATAAGAGCGAAATGCAAAACTACCGAGTGGCATCTACGACAACAGGTCTTTCCATTTACGACAAACCCCCATGCTCTCTCAAGAAGTCTATTGATTGGGGCTAGTCAAATAGGGTGTGCTAGATATATAAATCCGGCAGAGATTCACTAAATAAGCAAGATTTGGACTGAATTTTTCTGAAATAAAGGCATCTCTTAATCAGAGGTGCAGTGCGAGTTATTGAACGTCGATTAATTTACAAAGGTTATCAAAAGGCTAAAACAATTCACCTGCCGAACACCTAATTCACCCAACCATACTCCTCGCAAATTGCTTCGTAACTTTTTTAGAAAAATTCAAAATTTATTAGAAATTAACCCCTAACTTTACTGAGTATTTTGTTAGTCTTGGAAACAATTATTTACAATCCAAACAAAAATTAATTGGATCGCTTGAGGTTGTTTTCTTGAATATGAAATTATTCGGCAGTTCCCTAATCCTTTCAGGGACTGCATTAGGGGCTGGCATGCTGGCCATTCCGATGGTATTAGCTCAATTTGGTTTCATGATCAGCTCAGTACTGATGCTACTTATCTTTATCGGCACCACCTACTCTGCGCTTCTACTAGCGGAAGCGTGTACAAAAACGAAAGACAACAGTGGCATGAGCAGCGTTGCTTACTTAACGCTTGGCAGTAAAGGTAAACACTTTATCAATGCACTCTTTTACCTGTTGCTGGTATGCATGCTGATCGCTTATATCTTGGGTGTCGGTGACATCATTCACAAGCTGCTGCTCGACGTTGGCGTCAATGTGTCTACATCGGTTGCCTATACTATTTTCAGCCTATTGATGGGTGTGATCGTGGTGGCGGGTAAGTCATATATCGACAAATTAAATCGTGGTTTATTCATCATGATGGTGGTGATGCTGCTTATTGTTATTGCCTCTTTGTTTAGTAATATTCGTCTTGATTACCTGACTCAAACCAGCAAATACACCGCTAATGATGTGGTGCAATACAGCGCGGTTATCTTTACCAGTTTTGCCTCTATGGTGGTGATCCCGTCACTGGTTATCTACAACCGAGAAGCGACTCAAAAACAGATCCGCAATATGATTCTATTGGGTTCAGTGATTCCACTCGTCTGCTACCTGACTTGGTTATTCGCAATTATTGGCAACCTTGGCACAGACGCGATCAGTCAGTTCCACAATATCTCTGAGTTGATCTCTGCGTTCAGCGACCAATCTGCTTGGTTGAAAGTGGTGATTGCGCTTTTCTCCGCTTTAGCCTTGGTGACTTCTTTCCTCGGCGTGTCGATGGCGCTTTATGACCAAAACAAAGATGCGGTGACCAACAACAAAGCGTTGGCTTATGCGTTGACCTTCATCTTACCTTTGGCATTAGCAGAGCTGTTCGCTAGCCAGTTTGTCAGCATGCTGGATTACGCAGGGATGGTATTGGTGTTCCTAGCTATCTGGGGACCACTTGCAATGGTGGTTAAGGTTCGTAGACCTGACTTCCCTCACCTACAAACCGAAGGCAGCTATACTGCAGCCGGTGGCGACACGGCACTAATGGCAACATTCGGCTTTGGTGCTTTGATTTTCGTATCTTGGTTTATGGGGTAACTCATCACTCGGTCATAGACCTAAAAAGATACCAAGAAGAGCAGCTTTGGCTGCTCTTTTTTTATGCCTAATTCCCCTACCCACGTTATTCCTACCCCCTTCTCGACAAGCATCGTCTGAGACCTTCAAAGAACGCCCTTAGAAACAATCATTTAGATAAAAAACTCGTCATATTTAGATCTCAGCACCAGCTCAAAACACCATGCTCTATGATCATATAAAGTAACTCCATTGCTGATACATCTGATAATTAGATCACAAAACAACCTCAATGGTATTGCATTGGTACTGTCATTTAAAATACCATCATTGCGTACCCTACAGTACTAAAGGACATAATAATGAAATCGACTAACTTCAAACTGTCTTCAATGATGTTCATTGAATGGTTTATCTGGGGAGCATGGTTTGTTCCCTTATGGCAAATACTCAATACCAATGGTTTTACGCCAACTGAGATCGCATGGTCTTATGCATGTACTGCAATCGCAGCGATCATTTCACCGATCCTAGTTGGATCAATCACCGACCGTTTCTTCGCAGCGCAGAAAGTACTTTCAGTGATGTTGATAGCAGGTGCAGGTTTGATGTACTTAGCGGCTCAACAAACCGAGTTTGCCACCTTCTTCCCAATCCTTTTGCTTTACTCGTTAACTTACATGCCGACGATTGCACTGACCAACAGCATTGCTTTCTCTAACGTAGAAGACGTAGAACGTGACTTCCCGCGTATCCGTGTAATGGGCACCATCGGCTGGATCGCTTCTGGTATTGCGATTGGTTTCTTACCAGGTTGGTTGGGTTACGGCGATATTTCATCAAGCAATATCCCTCTTATCCTGACTGCTTTAGCTTCTTTAGCTCTGGGGATCTTCGCGTTAACATTGCCAGACACACCACCAAAAAGTACCGGTAAACTTAGCCTAAAAGTGATGCTTGGCCTTGATGCTCTCGTGTTGCTGAAAGACAAAAACTTCCTAGCATTCTTCGTTTGTTCTTTCATGTTCAGCATGCCATTGGCGTTCTACTACATCTTCGCAAACGGCTACTTAACCGAAGTCGGCATGAGCAACGCAACTGGCTGGATGACGCTGGGTCAGTTCTCTGAAATCTTCTTCATGTTGGCATTACCTTTCTTCACCAAACGATTTGGTATTAAGAAGGTACTATTACTTGGTCTCTTTACGGCAGCAGTTCGTTACGGCTTCTTCGTCTACGGAAGCGCAGACACTTGGTACCTATACTCACTGCTGTTCGCAGGCATCCTCTTGCACGGCGTGAGCTACGACTTCTACTTCGTAACGGCTTACATCTACGTCGACAAAAAAGCACCTGCTCACATGCGTACCGCAGCACAAGGCCTTATCACTTTAGGTTGCCAAGGTATCGGTAGCTTGTTGGGTTACCGTTTAGGTGGCGTATTAATGGAGAAGATGTTCGCTTATGACGAACCACAAAACGGACTCACATTTGATTGGTCCGGCATGTGGGGCTTCGGTGCCATCATGATCGCCATCATCCTCGTGATCTTCATGTACTTCTTCCGTGAACCAAACGGCGAAATCAAAGAGATCAAAATCGACAACAAATCAGATGGAAACCCATCAGAGCAGACTCAAGTAGAAAAAGCTCAAGCGTAACTTTATACCTGCTCAGTCTTCTCTCTAGCCTTATTTTTTAGCTAAAGGCTGAGCAGTTTTTAAATAACCTATTTTTGGTGAAGTAAGATGAACATTTCGAAACAAGAAAGAATTTTAGGCACTTTTTATGGTCAAGCACTGGGTGATTCAATGGGAATGCCATCAGAGCTTTGGCCAAGAAGCCGAGTAAAAGCACACTTTGGTTGGATTGACTCTTTCCTACCGGGGCCTGCTGAAAACAACGCCGCTTGTTATTTCGATGCTTGCCAGTTCACGGATGACACCTCAATGGCGCTAGCTCTTGCTGACGCTATCATCGAATGCGACGGAGAAATCTCACCAGAGATCATTGCTCGCAACGTATTGAGCTGGGCTGAAGGCTTCGACGCATTCAACAAAAACATTTTCGGCCCTAGCTCAAAAGCTGCGATGCGTGCGATTAAAGAAGGCACTTCAATTGATGAGCTTGAAAACAACGGTGTGACTAACGGTGCTGCGATGCGCGTATCGCCAATGGGCTGCCTAGTTCCTACCGCCAGCTTAGACACCTTCATCGATCAAGTCGCACTGGCTTCAAGCCCAACACACAAATCAGATGTCGCAATAGCGGGTGCGGTTGCGATTGCTTGGTCGGTATCAAAAGCGATTGAAGGACATAGTTGGAGCGAAATTAAAGATCAATTACCTGCGATCGCCAACGCAGCACAAACCAAGAACATCACCACATTCAGTGCCTCAATGGGCGCTCGTATTGAACTTGCTTTGATGGTTGCTTCAGAAAACAGCGGCATTGAAGAACGCATGGAAAAAGTCTACAACTTAATCGGTGCTGGCGTGAGCACAATTGAATCGGTACCAGCAGCCATTGCGATGGTTGAATTGGCGCAAACCGATCCAAACCGCTGTGCGATCTTGTGTGCTAACTTAGGTGGTGATACCGACACGATTGGTGCGATGGCGACCGCTATTTGTGGTGCACTGAATGGTATCCAAGCTATCGATGTCGATCTAAAAAAACAGCTTGATGATGAAAACCAACTCGACTTTGCAGGTTACGCCGCCACCTTCCTGCGTCTAAGAGAAATTAAGGAGCAAGGGTATGCCTCATAGTTCTTTGATTACACTGATTCCAACCCTCAAGAATCAACGACAATTGTGCCTGATTGGTGCGGCTGTGGTCGATATCGTGACAGAAACACCGGCCCTACCGAAGCGTGGCACCGATGTAGAGCTGACCGAGAAAGGCATTCATGTCGGCGGTTGCGCTCTAAATATCGCGATTGCTCTGAAAAAGCTGGGCGTTGAATCAATCAATGCCTTACCAATTGGTCAAGGTAAGTGGGCTGACATCATCACCACAGCAATGGCTGAAAAAGGCCTAACAAGTCACCTACAAGATCCAAGTGGCGACAATGGCTGGTGCTTAGCGCTCGTGGAGCCAGACGGTGAACGAACCTTCTTGTCTGTTAGCGGTGTCGAGAACAACTGGAACCAACAAGCACTTGATCAGTTAGATCTTCAAGATGATGCGATTATCTACCTTTCTGGTTATCAGTTGTCTTCGGGTTGTGGTGAAGAGATCGTTAGCTGGCTGGAAACGTTGCCCAACAGCATTGAGCTGTTCATCGATTTTGGCCCTCGTATTGGTGATATTCCAAAACCGCTATTTGATCGCCTAATCAAACTGAAACCAACGGTATCTTTGAATCGCCAAGAAGCTGAAGTTCTGGGTATGCAAGACATCAACACCTTCGTTGAGCAATGGCATCACACTTATCGCTGCCCGCTGATTTTGCGCATCGACAGTGATGGTGCTTTATTCGCCACTCATGACGGCTACGGAAACGTTGCGCCATTTAAAGCAACAGTGGTTGATACTATTGGCGCAGGTGACACCCATGCCGGAGGCGTATTAGCTGGCTTGGCTTCTGGCTGGGAATTGCCCGACGCAATCTTGTTAGGCAACGCCGTGGCATCTTACGTGGTGAGCCATGTAGGTGGCGACTGTGCCCCAAGCGTGGATGAGATTACTCGCTACCTTAACCAATATTAACCCTGGCTAATTCATGTACACACTAGGCTCAGTCTTACTGGGCCTTTTTGTTACGCCTGTCTTTTTTTACCTACCTTTTTGGCCTTTCTCCCATGATTAAATTTTCTGCTTTGAACCGCTTTTCAATTGCAAATAACAAAGCAACAAGGATCCTGCTCGCAAGCTGTGGAATCAACCTGTGCATCGGTGTTCTCTATACCTGGAGTGTATTCAAAAACTCACTTTTAGAACTCGGTTGGAACAACACTCAAGCTTCGATGCCCTACACGATCACTATCATCACTCTTTCATTGGCACTACTCATTGCTGGTCGTATTCAAGATAAGATTGGTCCCCAAAAGGTATTGATGGTGGGCTCTTTGATGGCGGGCACAGGAATGATCTTAGCGAGCCTATCTTTGACGCCATGGAATCTGAATATGAGCTTTGGTTTGGTCACTGGTGCGGGAATTGGCTTCGCTTACGCATGCTTGAACCCAACGGCAATGAAGTGGTTTCACTCTTCTCAGAAAGGCATGGTCAATGGGTTACTCGCCACGGCATTTGGCCTTGCGGCTATCTATTTAGCACCGCTTACAAGTTACCTAATATCCGTCGTTGGATTGGAACAAAGCCTTCGCATACTTGGAACTGGGCTCATCATCATTGCTTTCCCACTGGCTTGTTCGATCAAAAACCCGCCAGTTGGGTATGAGCCGAAAGCCAACTCAGAAGAATCTGACTTATCAAAGCCTACACCACCTCCCGCCCGAAATTACATGTGGAAAGAGATGCTCGCCACCAAGCAGTTCTACCTGTTGTGGTTCACTTACGCCTTCGGTGCTGCCGCTGGCTTGATGATCATCGCCAACATCACCTCGATTGCTGCTGAGCAAGCCAATATCTTAGAAGGCGCTTATTTGATTGTGACCTTATCGATATTCAACTCAGCAGGTCGATTAGTCTCTGGGCTATTGAGCGACAAGATTGGTGCGTTGAAAACATTAGCCATCGCGCTTGGATTGCAAACCATCAATATGCTGCTGTTCAGCCAGTTTGTGTCTAGTCCGACTCTAATGGTTGGCGCAGCGTTGGCAGGCATTGGATATGGCACCTTGTTAGCGGTGTTTCCTTCAATCATGGCAGACTTATACGGCCTGAAAAACTTTGGCGCAAACTACGGTGTACTTTATACCGCTTGGGGCATTGGCGGCTTTATCGGCCCTATCCTTGCGGCAATATCCGTTGATTGGTATGGCAGTTACTCGATAGCCTATTTGATCTGTGCGATGTTGGTGAGTATAGCCACAGTTCTAACCTTCAAAGTAAAACCCATTTCAACAGAGCCTAGTAGCGACACAGAGTTAGCCCCACATTACCAACCAGAACGTTCAAGCTAACCTGATAAAACCTCTGAGTGGTGGAATCTTTGTTTCGCCCTCATATTTCACATTTCTATTAAGTGTGGGCTGGGACTTCGGGTATACTTCAGTTAAATATAAAAGCTAAAACAGACCTTTATGAGCGCTTATCAACCACTGCTTACCCTGATTCAAGAACGAATCGAACAGAAAGATAAATCACCCTTATATCTGAAGATTGCCGATTCAGTGAAGCTAGCGACTGAGCAACAGATGCTCAAAGGTGGAGACTTCATTCCTACCGAGCGTGAGTTCAGTGACAAGCTTGGTGTGTCTCGTATCACCGTTCGTAAAGCGTTGGATATATTAGATAAAGAAGGCGTGATTGTTCGCTCTCGCGGTTTGGGTACCATGATCAGTGAAACCGTTGAGTACTCCAGTAAAGAAGCGACCGGCTTCTCTCAACAAGTGGTTTTGAAAGGCAAAAAGCCCGACACGTTATGGATTAAGAAAGACGTGATTGCGTGTTCTACTGAAATAGCTAAGATGCTAAAAATTGCAGAGAACGATCAAGTTTTTCTATTGAAGCGCGTTCGTTACATCGACGAGCAAGCCGTATCTATTGAAGAGTCTTACGTTCCTGCGCATCTTATCCACGACCCAGACGAGATTCAGTTGTCGCTTTACGACTACTTCCGTAGCCAAGATATCTCGCCAACCAAAACACAAAGTCGTGTATCCGCTAAGATGCCAACCGAAGAGTTTCTAGAGAAGCTCAACATTGATGAAACAGTGCCAGTGCTGCTTATCGAGCAAACCGCTTACGACAAAAAAGGCGTGCCGATTGAATACAGTATCAACCGCTGTCGTGGTGATATGTATGTGTTCGTGAGCGAAGACTAGCTCCTAGCTCCTAGCTCCTAGCATCAATAATGACAGCAGATACAAAAAGCCCGTTAGTCTTACTCGAATTAGCAATCGCAACTAATTAACAGTAGGACTAACGGGCTTTTTCGTTTTCTTATTATCATTGCCGAGAGCTAAAAGGGCTTTCTCACTTGGTCAAATTACCAAGCAATTGCTCACACTGGGCTTTTAGCGATTTAAGCTCATCTTCATTCATCTTAGAAAGACACAACATTTCTACTGGCACTGTTTGCGCTTGCTCTTTGAGCTCTACCCCCGCAGGTGTCAGTTTAATAACCCGAACTCGTTCATCTTCAGCACTGCGAGTTCTAAGCACATAACCTTTCGCTTCCAAACGCTTGAGTAATGGCGTCAATGTACCAGAATCTAAATGCGTTTTTGCGCCTAGCGCTTTGACATTTATCTCTTTTTCTTCCCAAAGCACCATCATCACAATGTATTGCAAGTAAGTAAGATCAAGTGCTTTCAGCAAAGGTTGATACGCTCTACTCATTGCATTCGATGCACTATACAGCGCGAAACACACCTGATTATCCAGCTTTAGATAGTCATCTTGGTCGCTCATGATCGCCTCACCAATAATTTAAATTGTGCACAATATACTTGCGCGCTCAAATTTTATCAATTAAGCTAGCTTTAAAATTGAGTTGCGCACAACTTAATTGTACAAAATCATAATTAAGGACTAAAACAATGACAACACTCTACACAACTTCTGCAACAGCAACGGCGGGTCGTAACGGCCAAGTTTCTACTGATGACAATCTGCTTTCAGTGGCGTTGAGCTACCCTAAAGAGATGGGTGGTACAGGTGAAGCGACCAACCCTGAGCAACTGTTTGCTGCGGGCTACTCTGCGTGTTTCTCAAATGCTCTACTTCACGTTGCGAAAGAGATGAAAATTAAAATCGCATCGGCGCCAACCACTGCAACAGTCGGTATTGGACCAAATGAAAACGGTGGCTTTACTTTAACGGTTGCTCTATCGATTCAACTGGATCTAGAGCAAGAACAAGCTGTTACGCTTGTGAAAACGGCGCACCAAGTTTGCCCTTACTCAAATGCTGTTCGTGGCAACATTGATGTAAAATTGTCGGTTAACGGACAAGCGCTTTAGTCTCAAAGTTAAACCAGAAAGATACGCTTATAGAGATGTCAGTAGACGCCTAAAATTGAGCCTTATCCCTAAGTTACTTTGCTTTGAGCGAGTAACTTGGGGATTGTTCATTAGTTAATAGCGAACAAGCCTTACCAAAACAAATCGATACTCAGATCCCGCAACGTCGGATTGGCAGACACCGTAACGCCAGATTGGCAGACACCGAAAATAGATATCGACATATTGCGATATCTTAGTTTCAAGGGTATATTTCATTTAAATCGGAAATAGCAGTCAAACACCATGTCAGACGTGAACGAAATTTTAAAATCCATCAACAACCCTGTACGCAGAGATATTCTTCATTGGCTTAAGTCGCCTCAAGAGCACTTTAACTTAGAGAAACAACTCGTTGATACCGATGTTGAGGGGGTATGCGTTAGCATTATTCAGGAGAAGAGTGGCTTATCTCAATCTACCGTTTCTTCTTACCTCTCGAACCTGCAGCGTGCGAAGTTAGTGACATCAAAACGCATTGGCTCGTGGACTTACTACAAGCGTAATGACGAATACATCGAGAAATTCCTGAAAGCGCTGTCTGATTCCCTTTAGTTGAAAAGAACAAAAATCAACAGAACAGCAGTTAGATAGCAAGATGAAAACTGGATGGAATCACGCCATCCTTTATGACGAATATCATTTTTAAAAATCAACATATCGAGATTTTTAGATATCTAGTTATCGCACTATTCAATAATAATGATGCCGATACTAAAAATGCAGCGGAGCCGACAAACATGAACAAGTCTATTCAATCCTTTGACCCAAGTAATGGTGAACTCCTTGGCGAGGTAAACCACACTTCGGCTGAAGAAGTAACTCAAACCATCCACAAAGCAAAAGCAGCACAAAAAGCATGGCGCAAACTTTCGATGAACGAGCGAGTGCTGACCATTATCAAAGCCTATCAACAACTTGATAAGTACGAAGAGTCCCTCTCACAGATGCTTGCTCGTGAAATGGGTAAAGACATTCGCCGTGCGACCGGAGAAGCAACCGGTGCGATCTACATGGGTCAGCACTATGCAGAAGATGCTCAGCGTGCACTCAACACTCGAAAATTACCCGGCTCAACAGAACTTCAATACCGTCCACTAGGTGTTGTCGGAGTTATATCTCCTTGGAACTACCCGGTGATGATGGCAAACAACCTCATTGTGCCAGCACTGGTCGCCGGCAATAGCGTGATTCTAAAACCTTCAGAAGAGACACCTCTCATCGCTGAAGCATTCTTTGGTGAACTGCAAAAGCACTTACCAAAGAATGTCTTGACCGTGATGCAAGGTGATGGTGAAACAGGCAAAGCATTAGTCGAAGGCGACATCCAAATGATCGCGTTCACTGGCTCAAAAGCAACAGGCCAAGACATCATGCGACGTGCAGCGAGCAAGGTAAAACGCTTGGTCATGGAGTTAGGTGGCAAAGACCCAATGATTGTGATGCGTGATGCCAACCTAGAACAAGCAGCTCGCTTTGCCGTCGCAGGCAGCTTTGAGAACTCAGGGCAAATGTGTACTTCAATTGAACGTATCTATGTTGATGATCGTATCGCTGAAAAATTTGAACAACGTGTCACCGAGATCGCCAACATGTACCAGATTGGCCCGTGGGATATGCCGAACGTCAATATCGGGCCAATCATTAATGCCACACAACATCGCAAGATTGTCGAACAGCTAGAAGACGCGCAACAGAAAGGAGCGACTTTCCTTTTAGGCAGTCCTAAGCAACCCGAGCGTTATATCCGCCCTACAGTAATCACCGGAATGACAGCAGAAATGAAACTCGAAACAGAAGAGACTTTCGGTCCAGTTGTCGCGATCAGTCACTATTCCAACATTGAAGATGCGATTGAGCGAGCCAACGCCAGTGAGTACGGCCTAGGTGCTGTGGTCTTTGGAAACCAAGGCGTCAATGACGTTGCTGACGAACTTGACGCTGGCATGGTTGGCATTAATCAAGGACAAGGCGGCAGTGGTGATGCCCCATGGGTTGGCGCGAAACAGAGCGGCTTGGGATTCCATGGTTCTGTTGACGGACACCGTCAGTTTGCACAAGTAAAAGTGGTTTCAAAATAAGGGCCCATGATGATTAACAATGAAAATTTTTATGTAGTTAGACGCGAATCAGGCACTCAACGCAGTGACCTACCCGTATGGGCACCAAAATCGGCTAATCCATTTGCACTTGATAACCACGTAAACGCGGTGACACGCGCTGAAGTAAACAATGTACCGGGTGCTTTCCAGTTACTCGATGTGCTGCTCCCTGAAGAAGTTCAGCGCATACTCGATGAAGCCAACCAACTTGGCTTTACGGAAGATGCAGCCGTTTCTTTACCGAGAGAAGTTCGTCACAATCAGAATCTCAACTTGATCGCGGATACTGAAACCCTCGAGATTATTTGGAAGCGTTGCCAAGATCATTTCGTTGATAAATACGATCACTTTGCTGACGTGAAACCTTTGGGTATTAACGGTCGTTTTCGCTTTTATCGTTACGATGAAGGGGACTTCTTTAAGATGCATGCCGATGGATCGTGGCCTGGTAGTCAGGTTGTCGATGGGGAGTTAGTCGATGATTCGTTTGGCGACCGTTGGAGCATGTATACCTTCTTGATTCTATTAAGTGACGACTTTGTTGGCGGCGAAACTCAATTTATGGTTAACCGAAATGACCCGAGTAAGCCTGCTCGTCGTCAAGGGCATCATCAGGAGCATGCGAATATAGAATCGGTTAGAACACCAAGCGGCAGCGTTCTGTGCTTCCCTCACGGTACTCATCCAGCCCATTGCATACATGGTTCTGCGCCAATACTGTCTGGAACCAAGTACATTGTTCGTACCGATGTGTTGTTTGAACTTTAGCTTGTTATCTTCATAAGTTGTTGTCTTAGTAGCTTTGTCTCTGCAAAAAAATGTCCCGCTCTAAGCGGGACATTTCGTTATATAAGATTCGATAGATCTTAACTTTAGACTCTTAGCTATTAGCTATTAGCCATGAGCTCGGACAGATTAACTCTTAAACGTACTCGAGAGCTCTTTCAGTGATGTTGCCAGTTCTGCTTGTTCTTTAGCTGTCGCTGCAATTTGTGTTGCGCCCGTCGTCGATTCCGTCGACTTCTGCTCTACCGCAACTACGTTCTGAGCAATGTCTTGTGTCACAACGGCTTGTTCTTCTGTTGCCGTTGCAATCTGCTCTGTCATACTAAAGATCTCACTGACCGCGGTCGAAATACCTTGCAGCGTATTCTCTACATCTTTTGAATCTTCAACCGCTTTCGATGACATCTTCTTGCTGTTATCAATCACGTTAAATGCCGTTTGCACATCTGATTGAAGTGAACTGATGAAGCCCTCAATCTCTAACGTCGACTCTTGCGTACGCTGCGCCAGTGTACGAACTTCATCTGCTACAACTGCGAAACCACGACCTTGTTCACCAGCACGAGCCGCTTCAATCGCCGCATTCAGCGCCAACAAGTTAGTTTGGTCTGCAACCGACTTAATCACATCAATCACACTGTTAATGTTATTGCTGCTTTCGTGTAGGTGAGTAATTTTCTCAGCCAAACCGTTAATTTCAGAGGCCAGCGTTTCTATCGATTGGTAAGAGTGCTGAACGGTACTCAAGCCTTCTTGCGATTGCTCATCGACCATTTTAGCCGAGCTTGCTGTCTGCTGAGTTTTAGCCGCAACTTCATTCACTGTCGCTGACAGCTCTTCAGTCGCTGTTGCGATCAAACCAATTTGGTCTTGCTGCTCAACCAAGGTATTGGAATTGTATTGGCATGTTTGCGCAGTTTCTTCTGCTGCTGAAGCCAGTGTCAGGCTAGATTGAGATAAGCTATCAATAACCCCGGAGAACTTCTCTAGTGTTTCATTAAGCGATGAAGATATCTGACCCAATTCGCTATTGCCTGCATAAGTCGCACGAACGGTTAAGTCATTGTCATTACGAACTTTAGATAGCACTCGCGTTAGATCTTTAACTCGTCTCGTTAGGTCAGTGATCGCTTTAAAGCTCACAAACGTGGCGAACAGGGTGATCACCACAAACATCGCAATACTGGCCATCATCGCTGATTGAGCGTCCTGAGTTTTTTGCTCCGTCAAAACAATCAATGAGTCCGCAAGTTGATTCTCTGTTTTCTTTAACTGAACAATTCGAGCCGTTGATTGAGAGAACCAGTAAACAGGGTCAACATCAAAACCACTCATTTTCGATTCAGCGAGATCACGAAGCTTCTCTACTTCTGCGATCGAGCGGTCATTCAACTGTTGCTCAAAGAAACGCACGTTGGCTGAGTTGCTCAACACTTCGAAGTTTGAGAAGTAGGTATTTTGCTCTGTCACCAAGGAGATGAATTTCACCAGCATACCTGGGCCAAACTCATTTTTAGAAAAGGTGTTGTTGAGGACAGCGCGCTCGATACCTGCTCGCTCTTTACCTTGCAAGAAGTTGTAGTAAGCGATGGTTTCAGTCGTAATGGTGGCATCAGAACTCAGCTCAGCAATTAAGGCCGATACGCTAAGCAACTTTGCATTCAGTTTTGTGTAGTAACCCAAAGCTTCAGAAAGCGGGATAGATTGAGAATCCACTCGATTACGAATCGTGGTTATCTGATTAAGGCTTCGGCTGATTTCTGTATTCAACTTTGTGATTTGCGGCAAATCGATATCAGCAGACTGCCAATATTCGTTTCTTTGGTCACGTCGAGTATCCGCACTTGTTCTTTGTGAGCGTAGTTCACTGACAAACTGAGTACCCTGTGAGCCGATAAAGCCAGCCGTCATGCCTCGCTCTTTTTGCAACTCATGCACCAATTCACTGTAAACAACCGACAAGCGTGTCAGTTGATTCAATGAAGACATTTCACTCGTCGTTTCTACGCCTTTTGAAATCGCAGAAACACTGAGCCATAGAAACCCTAAGATCGGCAAAAT
This sequence comes from Vibrio sp. J383, assembly GCF_023503985.1. Taxonomy (NCBI): domain Bacteria; kingdom Pseudomonadati; phylum Pseudomonadota; class Gammaproteobacteria; order Vibrionales; family Vibrionaceae; genus Vibrio; species Vibrio sp. J383. The sequence continues at coordinate 126,018 of NZ_CP097294.1, forward strand.
AAGCAAAGCAATTATTTTTTGCTTAAAAGACATATCGGATAATTTCATTTTTATTCCCTAGCAGCTAACAAATCTCTATCTGTCATGTAATTAGACACACTTCTAAACCGGTATGCCCTTGTTGAGATCATATAATTATTCAGTTTTAACAATTACCGTTCTATATCGACGGCAATCGATAAATCTAACACTTAACCTTACAAAACTCATTGATTTATTTATAAAACTGCAAGCTATGCAACCTTAGTAGCCATACAAATGCGTGCAACAACATTATATTGGCGGAGTGACTAAAAATTGACAGTTTATGCATAGCCACAAAGAGGTAGATCGGTACTCGCAGTATAATCCTTACCAAACCATGCACTCGCGATCATCTATAAATTCAACATCAAATATGTATAATGCCGAGCTCTTAAAATTAACGTAGATGCATAATTAGAGGTTTTATGAATTGTCCTGCTTGCGAAGAAAACATTGGATGGGAGTGGGTAGAAGAGGCAGCAATTGAACCCAACGAAGAATTCAACTGCCCAGAATGCGATGAAACTCTAATGTATACCATTGATGAAGGCACCTATTACGGTGCGCAACATAAAACTGTAGAAGTAGTCGACGCGTAAAATTCAGCCTTGTGACTACACACTGGCCACTTTGTTTCAAACACTTAGCAAATAACTAAACTAAGCGGCTCACTTTCTTACTGGCTCTTCTTTACTAGAACGGGCGTTCAGCATAAAATATTGAACATATGTTCAGATTAATGAAGTAGATGTTATGGCCAAGACAGCGAAGTTCGATAGACAAGATGTAGTAGATAAAGCAACTAACCTGTATTGGGAAAAGGGCTTTCACGCGACTTCTATGCGCAACCTACAAGACGTGATTGATATGCGTCCGGGCAGCATCTACGCGACTTTTGGCAGTAAAGAAGGCCTATTTAAGGAAACTCTTGCTCGTTATACCGAGCTTGGCATTCTCAATCTGAACCGCTTCCGCAGTGAAACGGACTCGCCGATTAAAGCGCTCGAAAATTTTGTGAAGCGCGCCGTGGTCGAATCTAAACAGAGCTCTCCTAACGGCATGTGCATGTTAGCTAAAACGGTTGCTGAACTGACTAACGAGCACGCAGAATTATTAGCAGAAGCGAAGAAATCATTAAAGATCATGGAAGGTGAATTCGCCAAGTTGATAGCTGAATCACAAGATCTAGGTGAGATAAGAAAAGAGCGAGAACCCGCTCAGCTTGCTCGTCATGTTCAAGTTCAAATCGCTGGCCTGCGTACCTATGCGAAAACATGCGACGACATCGAATTACTCAATTCGATGGTTGAGGATGTATTTAAGTACCACCCTTTTTAGAGGCTGAACTTATATAAGTTCAGCCCATATAAAAAGACGCCCAAGTATTATTATCAATACTTGGGCGTCTTTTTATTTATCGCTTTTCAGCCAATCTCAAGAGCCGATTACTTTGATACTTTCGTCATGATTAACGCCTGTGCATTAAGCATCGCTTCTTTGGTGCTGACATCTAAGGTTTTCACGTTCGCAAAGCGCTCGACTTCTTTGATTGCCACATCGTGAGCAAAAATCACTAGCCTAGCTTTTTCAATATCTTTTTGTGTAATGCGATTGCCTATCCCGTTTGCACCTTGTGTTTCGACTTTTATTCGAACCCCAAGATGATGCGCCGCCTTTTCCAAAGACTTAGCCGCCAGAAAAGTGTGCGCGACACCTGACGGGCAAGAAGTAATAGCAAGTACATCAGCTTGCCCTTCTTCCGTGACCGAACCACCCGCAAATTGATTAGAGCGAGACTCGTCTTCAACCACATTCTTTTTAAGCAGTATCACGATCGCAGCCGTCGTCAGTGCACCCGCTAACGTTCCAACAATGTAGCCAATCTTGCCATCAACCACAGGCAAAACAATCCAGCCCCCCCAAGGAGCATGGTTTACTACATGGAACATAAAGCCAACCACGTTACCGACAATGCCACCAGCCACAACCGCAGGCAGAACACGCGCAGGATCGGCCGCTGCAAATGGGATTGCACCTTCACTGATGCCAATCATTCCCATAATACCTGCTGCTTTACCTGCTTCGCGTTCGTCTCGTTTAAACTTCTTCGGCGATAAGAAAGTCGCCAGCGCCATACCTAATGGGGGTGTACAAATGGCAATGCCAACGCCCCCCATTAACCATGGCTGAGTATTCACCTGAGTTTGTGCAAACAACGTAGCTACTTTGTTGATTGGGCCGCCCATATCAAACGCGGTCATTGCACCTAGAATGCTACCCAGTACCACTTTTCCTGAGCCAGCCATGCCAGTCAGCATTTGATTCATCTCAAGCATCACCTGCGCAATGGGGGCACCAATCACCCACATCACAGCCCCACAGGTAACAAAAGTGCCGACAAGCGGATAGATGAAGATAGAGCTCAGCGAGATCATGCTGTCTGGCAGCTTAATTTTCTTAAGTAGATTAACCACAAAGCCTGCGAAAAAGCCGACCACAATCGCACCAAGGAAACCAGTGTTGTATTGATTAACCGCCACCCAAGAACCAATCATTCCAGGAGCTAAACCCGGTTTGTCGGCCATTGAATACGCGATGTAACCACCGAGTACCGCAGTAAACAGGGTTAGCCCCGCGATGCCCATTTGCGCGATGTCAGCCAGAACGCCGCTCTCAGGCACAGCGCCATGACCCGACATCATTACCGACAAAGACAAAAGCACACCACCCGCGACCACGAACGGAATCATGTGTGAGGTGCCGTATAACAAGTGTTCTTTAAGGCGATTAAGAGATTGTGCCCAAGGGCTGAGTGGCTCGACATACACTTCATGATGGCTAGAGGCGTAACTATCGAACGATTCTAAATTGGCTTCGAGAAATAGCTCTTGAGCTTCCTCGACCGACTCCACCGCCTTTAATTTTGTAACAAAGCCATCTTCGATAAGTCTGGTCGAAATCTGAGCTAGTACCTCGATATGGTGGTCGTCGTGGTTATCGGGAGAAGCGAGCATAAAGAACACATCCGACAGCTCGCCGCCGTCTGCGCCATAATCGATGCCAGAACGGCTGATACCTACCGCCACAGCAGGTTTAGCTACGGCAGTACTTTTCGCGTGTGGAATCGCAATACCATCGTCAAAACCTGTATTACCGATGGCTTCACGCTTCCAGATATCATCAAGGAATTCACGTTTATTGGAGAGCTTACCGGCACGGTCGAGCAGTTCAACAAGCTCTTCAAATACCGCCTGTTTTGAGTCTGCTTGTAAATCTAAGCAGATGATCTCGGGCTCGATAATGTTGGTGATATCCATATGCTGCTCTGCCTCGCCTGATTTCAGACTGAAGTAATTAGTATCTGTTAACCTAGGGATAAGGTTAATAAGATGAAAAGATTAACGGTGTGAAGGCACTCAATATATAGGACGAAAGGTGCATTAACTGGATTATTGTAACCAAGAACTCAGAGTGTGACTTTCACCTTGGAATAAAAAACGCCAATCCATAAAATCCACAGAACCCATAACAATATCGTCCCTCCGCCATGCGAGCTTTCTATACTGGATTTCCCATGCAAGATAGCTTTTCCAAGGTAGCTTCTGAAAGGTAGCTTTTGTAACGTAACAGGGACGAGATTAAGCCGAGAATAATAATGAGAATTGTAGCGGTAACTGCGTGCCCTACAGGCATTGCGCATACTTATATGGCAGCTGATGCTCTAAATAAAACAGCCCCTAAGTTCAACGTTTCAATCAAGGTTGAGACGCAAGGCGCTATGGGTATTGAAAACTTATTGACCGCCCAAGATATTACCCTCGCAGACAAAGTGTTGATCGTCTCTGATATCGACATCGAACAACCAAGCCGATTTGAGCCAGCGAAAACCGTATTTGTTCCAATGGAAGAGGTACTGTTGAGTGTCGATAAAGTCTTTATTAAGCATTGTCGAACTTAAACTTTTGATGAACGAATATCAGATCACCTTCTTCGTTGACGATCCTGCCGCAAACTCACATGTCGCGCAACCCCTTACTCGATTAGCGAAGAAGTTCAAAAGCAACATCCGCATTATCAACATCACTCAAAATCGAACCGCTGATCTCTCCAAATCCGTTGCGATGCTGCAAGTAGGTTTACTTCGTGGTGATTTGTGTCAGATAACCGCGGTTGGGATTGATGCGGAGCTGGCCTGTTTCGTTCTAAAAGACGTAATTGCTGAGCATTACGACATGGTTGGCTCACAAGTGAACCATGAATTCTCGAAAGATCTAATCCAGCGAATGCCGCAGATATGCCCACCTTGTGATATCAAATGGCACCACGCTAAGGCGCAAACCCAACTGACCAAATTTGAGTGCTTAAAAGGGCTCGCTCACCTTGTTTATCCGGAAGACCCAGATGAACTGATTCTGGCATTTATTAAGCGAGAGGAACGCTCTTCAACCTGCGTGTCACCGGGTATCGCACTGCCGCATGTGATGTTTGAATCGACTCAAGATCTCTCAATTGCCGTTATTGTCAGTGACGACCCGATTGACTGGGCATCACGTATTGGCGAAGTGCACGTTGCTATTGCTTTGGTATTGCCAACCAAGCCACAGCGAGAGCACATTGTGGCGGCGACCAACCTAACTCGAAACCTTCTTCACGATCAGGTCAATGAGCGTCTGCAAAAGACCCGAAGCAGCGTCGACCTGCAAGCTCTGTTGATGTACATATCATCTCGCCTGCTTTAAGGCTACTCACTCAAAAATACGGCTCAACAAAAAAATACGGTCCCAACTAAAAAAGACGGCTTAACTAGTTAGAGCCACGATATTCGGTCGGCGTTCTACCGGTGCGATTCTTAAACACGCGGCAGAAGTAGTTCACATCTTTAAAGCCACAACGTAGTGCCACTTCATTGAGTTTGAAGTTGTACTTCTTAAGCATAAACTTAGCGCGATCGACCCGCACGCGGGTAATGTACTCTGCTAGCGTCATGTGGCCTTGCTGACGGAACATTCGCGACAAGTGATTGGATGAAATGCTAAAGCGTGAGGCAATGCTGTCTCGGGTGATTTGGCGGTGGAAGTTCTCTTGAATGTAGATACAAATCCCCTGATACACATCCTGTACTCGGCTATGAGATTTTTCTACGGGCGCTTCCAGCATGATTTTACTGTATTGCAGTAGAGCTTGCAGCAATAACTCATCCATCGGCTGCTTGTTGCTCTCCCTCGCTAGCGAGCTAAGCGCCTCCAAGATATTATCAATCGCAAACCCTGATCGAGTCTGAATACTGTGCTTTTGAATATCGTAAAAGCTCTCTTCCCCTTTGCGCTTACTCACCAAACTTAAACCCAGCTGACGACGACCAAACAACATACTCAACACTGAGCAGTCAGTATCCCAGTTAGGTTTATTCCAGCAGTTAGGTGGGATGAAAATCGCGTCTCCGGCTTTGGCAATAACGTTAGTGATCTTACGATCATGACTCTCCATTTCATTAATATACTCTCCGTCTAGCACCAGCTCTAAGCGCGGAAAGTTCACCTGATAACTGCACGCTGAAGGTGTATGAAAATCTCCAGCAAACCAGATGTTATGAAACGGTTCTCGCTCATTTAACACCGACGAGATTAAGTCATGAAATATCATTATTCGAACTCTTATAAGCAGCAATAAGGCTACCGGAATAGATATACCTGTAACTGAAACATAGCGCTATTGAGCAAAATCACAATTTGAGATCTAGGTTACAAAAATCCAGTCTTAGAAATAAATCTCCAGTGGAGAAATCGATTAGGCACGTAATTTCCCAGATAACAAAACACGCTGTAGCCCTTATAAATAAAAGCTTTAAAGCACGACAAATCTTGTCAACACAGGGCTAAAAACGCCCGTTAGACCGATCAAAATCACACTCCACTTATAACGCAACAATCATCCAGTAAATGCATTTTTTCTTCACTACAGAAGGCAAGCCGTAGATTCCAGAATACCCCTAACAAAATAAAAACAGAGTAGGGGTTCATTATGATCACGACATTGATCAATCAAGATTTGATTAAGCTTTCGCTTAGCGCTAATTCAAAAGAAGACGTATTTAAAGAGCTGATAGACGTGCTTTACGCACAAGGTAGAATCTCAGACAAAGCACAGTTTCTTGCCGACATTAAGGCTCGTGAAGAACAAGGTAATACCGGATTTGAAGAAGGTATTGCTCTGCCACACGCGAAAAGCACTGCGGTGATTAAACCCGCGGTTGTTATCGGTGTCCATCAACAGGGTATCGAGTACGGCGCAGATGACGGCCAGCCATCAAAACTATTCTTCATGATTGCCTCTCCTGATGGTGGTGATAATCACCACATCGAAGTACTGGCAGAGCTTTCTTCAAAACTGATTGAAGAAGGCTTTATCGAAAGCTTCATGAATGCTCAATCTGAACAAGAAGCTTTGGAATTACTGCTTACCAAACCTGAGCCTTCAGAAACGGAAACCAACGTTGAGAAACAAGGCTTCATCATTGGTGTAACTGGCTGCCCAGCTGGCGTTGCACACACGTATTTAGCCGCCGAAGCACTAGAAAAAGGCGCGGCGGCTCTTGGCTACGACATCAAGGTCGAAACTAACGGCTCTATCGGCGTTAAAAACAGCCCAACTCAAGAAGAGATCGAACGCGCAGATGCGATTGTGGTGGCTTGTGATAAACAGGTCGACATGGCTCGCTTTGCCGGAAAACGCGTTATCAGCACCAACGTAAAAGCGCCAATCAAAGACGCACAAGGCTTGATCAAACAAGCTCTCAACGCGCCAAGTTATCAAGCTGAACAAGCGCCGACCAACCAATCCGTTGCCGAAAAAGCATCACAAGCGCGTTCTGACCTTTACCGTTACTTGATGAATGGCGTATCACACATGATCCCATTCGTGGTGACGGGCGGCCTTTTGATTGCGCTTGCACTGGCTATTGGCGGCGAGCCAAGCGAGTCTGGCATGGCGATTCCTGCTGGCAGCATGTGGAACCAAATTCTAGAAGTCGGTGTGGTTGCCTTCACATTGATGATCCCAATCTTGGCTGGCTACATTGCTTACGCGATTGCTGACCGCCCTGCTCTAACCCCAGGTTTGATTGGCGGTTGGATTGCCAACAACGGTTCTTTCTACGGCGCTGACGCAGGCACTGGCTTCATCGGCGCAATCATTGCCGGTCTATTAGTGGGTTACTTCGTTAAGTGGATTACCTCGTTTAACTACCACAAATTCGTTCAACCGCTTGTACCTATCATGATCGCTCCGATCACTGGCTCTTTGTTCATCGCAGGTCTGTTCATTTTTGTTATCGGCGCACCTATCGCAGGGCTGATGGATGCTCTTACTGCCCTACTTACTAGCATGAGCACAGGCAACGTGGTTCTACTAGGCATAGTACTGGGTGGTATGGCTGGTTTTGATATGGGCGGCCCATTCAACAAGGTGGCGTTCCTATTCTCAGTCGGCATGATTGCTAGCGGTCAGACTCAATTCATGGGTGCAATGGCGTGTGCAATTCCTGTGGCTCCACTGGGTATGGCTATCGCTACCAGACTTGGCCGTAAGTTCGACCTGTTCGAATCTTCTGAAATTGAAGCGGGTAAAGCAGCTGGTGCGATGGGCTTGGTGGGAATCTCTGAAGGTGCGATTCCTTTCGCAGCTCAAGACCCTATGTCGGTTATCCCTGCCAACGTACTTGGTTCAATGACTGCAGCGGTTATGGCGTTCTCGTTTGGTATCACCAACAGCGTGGCTCACGGTGGCCCAGTTGTGGCTCTACTCGGTGCTATGAACTACCCAATGTTGGCACTGCTGTGCATGGCGTCTGGTGCGGGCGTAACTGCGGTTACTTGTATTGCGCTCAAAAACCTACGTAAAGCCAAGCTAACAACAGCAGCGGCTTAAGCCATTTCAACTCCAATGGCTTGAGCCCTTTTACTCTCCTTTTTTTAGGAACGAATAGAGCTCAAGCCATGTTTCCCTTCATGGTGATTTCGATGTCTGATTTTTCTTTAGCGAACGACTCGTTCGTACAACGCTTTTTCTACCCTATGACCAACGTGATTCAGAACTACGCATGGGGTAGCCCTTCTTCGTTTAGCCAACTGTTTGGTATTGATAACCAATCTGGCGAGCCGCAAGCGGAGATCTGGATGGGCGCTCACCCCAATGGTTGTTCTATGGTGAACAATAACGGGCAGCAGACCACCCTATCGAGCTTGATCTCTCAGAACCTAAACCTGTTTCTAAGTGAGAAAGTGGCGAGTCGTTTTGGTGAGCTGCCGTATCTGTTTAAGGTATTAGCAGCAGAGAAAGCACTCTCAGTTCAAGTACACCCGAATAAGCAACAAGCGGAATCTGGGTATGCACTCGAAGAGCAGCAAGGCATTCCAATGACGGCGGGCAACCGTAACTACAAAGATGCCAATCACAAGCCAGAACTGGTGTATGCCCTAACCGACTACACGGCGATGAATGGTTTTAGGTCGATCGACGAGATCCTTGAACATTTCCACTACCTCGACATTCCAGAGCTGCATTCGATGATCAACGATTTAGCGGGCGATCAAACACCGAATGGATTAGCGTGCTTTTTCGCAAGCCTGTTGTCTTTGGAAGGCGAACAAAAAGGAATGGCACTCACCATGTTGTTGATGAAGGCGAAGCTTTCAGATACACCTGTGTTCCAGTTGATTTCAGAGTTGGAACAACAGTATCCGGGTGATGTCGGCCTGTTTGCCCCGCTGCTATTGAATGTGATCACCCTAAAGCCAGGGCAAGCCATGTATTTGGATGCCGAAACGCCCCACGCTTACATCAAAGGGACTGGATTAGAGATCATGGCGAATTCCGATAATGTGCTTCGTGCCGGATTGACACCTAAGTACATGGATATCAATGAACTAGTCTCTTGTACTCAATTCAATGAAAAGCCTGCGGATAGGTTACTGCTAAGCCCAGTTGAGCAAGGTGATGTAATGGAATACCAAATTCCCGTCGAGGATTTTAAGTTCTCTATCGTCCAGAATTCTCATAAGAGAGAGATCACTACTGAGGGCGCAGAGATCTTGCTGCCGATCGATGAATCCATGGTGCTCACCCATCAATGCGGTGAAACCTGTGTGATAGAGAAAGGCCAATCGGTTTTCATTCCCGCTTATGCTGAGAGTTACAAACTGGATTGTGTTGGGCGTGTTGCACGCGCTTACAGTTAGTCAGCACTGAGCAAATCTAAATAAACTCACACTGATCATGCCCTGCTTTTGCGGGGCATTTTTGTTTTTACGAAGCCTATTGGCGTATCAAAAACATAATCAAAACGCCATTAAGTATGACCCGTATCACACTGCATTAATGATGCAAATCACACTTAATTTTGCTTGGTACAAATATGCAGTGAAGGGCTTTTATTTGCTATTTCGAGAATCGGGTTAATCCATTAATTTTAATTCAAGAACTTCAATAGTGAATGAGTTAATAAATGATCACACAGCTAACTAACGTCAACTTAATTAATAACAACCTTCAAGCGAAAAATAAAAAAGAATTGTTTGAAGAATTGGCAGGCATGTTATTTGAGAACAAGCGAATCAGCAGTAAAGAAGCCTTCTTGGCAGACATCGAAGTTCGTGAATCTCAAAGCATTACCTCAATGGACGGCATTGCTTACCCACACTCAAAAAGCAATGCAGTCACTGAACCCGCAATTGCTGTCGGTGTTAAGCGTGAAGGTATCGAGTATGGCGATGAAGACGGCATCAATCCAACCGTATTTTTTATGATTGCATCACCAGATAACGGTGCTGACCATCATATTTATGTACTACAAGAACTATTTGGAAAATTCAGCGATGAATTTATTCAAGATATCCATAACGCAAAAGACGAACAACAGATCCTTAATATTTTAATTAATTCATAAGGCGTAGAAAATTATGAGCACCCTAGCAAATCAAGCTACGAATACCAGTAGCAATTCTAATAATAAGAATAGTAGTAGCGACTATAAAAAAATCCTCAGTACTATGAAAGGTCACCTGCTTTTTGGTACATCACACATGCTACCTTTCATCGTAGCCGGTGGTGTTCTGCTGGCTTTAGCTGTCATGGCATCAGGCAAAGGTGCAGTTCCAGCAGACGGCTTGCTGGCAGACATCTCTAATATCGGTATCAAAGGCCTTGTTCTTTTCCCAATCATTCTTGGCGGCTTTATTGGTTACTCAATTGCAGACAAACCGGCGCTAGCGCCAGCGATGATCTCTTCTGGCATCATGGCTGATATGGGCGGCGGCTTCCTTGGCTGTATCGTGGCAGGCTTCATCGCAGGTGGCGTGGTGTTCCAACTTAAGAAGATCCCGCTTTCTGCAAACATGACAGCGCTGGGTGCTTACTTCATCTACCCGCTTCTAGGCACGTTAATCTCTGCAGGTATCGTTTTGTGGGGCATCGGTGAGCCAATCAAACTGTTCATGTCTTCTATGAACGAGTTCCTAGCTTCAATGGCAGGCGCATCTAAGATGGTTCTAGGCACAATCCTTGGTGGTATGACAGCGTTTGATATGGGCGGCCCTATCAACAAAGTAGCAACCCTATTTGCTCAAACTCAAGTAGACACACAACCGTGGCTAATGGGCGGCGTAGGCATCGCGATTTGTACACCACCTCTAGGTATGGCATTGGCGACTTTCCTATTCAAAAACAAGTTCTCTAAACAAGAGCAAGAAGCAGGTAAAGCAGCAGCAATCATGGGTTCTATCGGTATCTCTGAGGGTGCTATCCCATTCGCAGCAAATGACCCAATGCGCGTACTTCCTTCAATCGTTGCCGGCGGTATCGTTGGTTGTGTGTTCGGCTTCATGACAGACGTTCTACTGCACGCACCGTGGGGCGGCTTAATTACTGCACCAGTATCAAGCAACATTCCAATGTACGTCGTCGGTATTGCACTTGGCTCACTAACCACAGCCGTTATCGTTGGCTTCTGGAAACCTGTAGCGGTTGAAACCGAAGAAGACATGATTGAAGCACCAGTACAAGCTCAAGCGGCTCCAGTAGCAGGCGAAGGCGAGTACGACATCGTAGCAGTAACATGTTGTCCTTCTGGTGTTGCACACACCTTCATGGCCGCAAAAGCACTAGAGAAAGCAGGTTTAGCAGCAGGCCTTAAGATTAAGGTAGAAACACAAGGTCAAAACGGTATTCAGAACCGCATCAGCGACCTAGATGTGGCTAACGCAAGGCTGGTTATCTTGGCTCACGATATTCAAGTGAAAGACGCTCACCGCTTTGCTAACGCGAACGTGATTGAATGCTCGACTAAAGAAGCGATGAAGAAAGCCGCGACTATGGTCGCTATCTAAAACCTGAAACAAGTTAGAAGATAAAATTACTACCCCCTAGTAACTAAAATCCCCATTCGTTTTGTCAGCGAATGGGGATTTCTTTTCATAGAACAACTCGTAGGAGCAACAAAATCAACTCTTAGGATCGAACGTCTCTTCGGTTTCTAAATCGAACAGGTGACATTGGCTTGTGTTGAAATGCAGCACCGTTTCTTCACCACTGTTTGCTGTGCGATCTGCATCGAAAGGCACTCGTGCCACCAGCTTGTCAGCACCGAGTTTAAAGTAGAGATACAGCTCGTTACCCATCGACTCGACCACATCAAGCTTGTGCGTTTGGGTATTCACCTCCGACAACGGCGCATCATGATTAGCCAGCTGAATGTGCTCAGGACGAACGCCAAACCACAACCATTCACCGATCTTCTCTTGAGCGATAGCTTGCTTGTCTTGTGGTAGCGTCCAACGTGCGCCACTTTCCGATACCACGTTCATTACGCCGTCAATCTCGTCGACTCTCACCTTGATAAGATTCATCGCAGGCGAACCAATAAAGCCCGCGACAAACTTATTTGCTGGGTACTGATAAAGATTCATTGGCGTATCGACCTGCATGATCTCACCTTGATTCAATACACAAATACGATCGCCAAGGGTCATCGCTTCCACCTGATCGTGTGTTACGTAGATCATGGTGGCATTCTGCCCTTCTTGTTTTAGGTTGTTGTGCAGCTGCGCAATGCTGACACGAGTCGACACACGTAGCTTTGCGTCTAAGTTAGACAACGGCTCATCAAACAGAAATACATCCGGCTTACGTACCATGGCACGACCTAGAGCCACACGCTGCCTTTGACCGCCGGACATTTCACCTGGCTTGTTGTTCAGCAGATGTTCGATATCGAGAGTCTTGGCTGCATCTTCAATTCGCTCATTGATTTCATGCTTTGGCAGCTTCTGCTGCTTAAGGCCAAAAGCCATGTTTTCGTACACCGACATATGCGGATAAAGCGCGTAGTTCTGAAACACCATGGAGATGCCACGATCTTTAGGTGGCAGCTCATTCACACGCTTATCGCCAATGTAGACATCACCTTCTGAGATATCTTCAAGGCCTGCGATCATACGAAGCGTGGTGGATTTTGCGCAGCCAGACGGCCCAACAAACACCATGAACTCGCCTTCGCGAATATTCAGATCGACGCCGTGCACGGCCTTAAAACCATTTGGGTAGGTTTTCTCTACCCCTCTCAGTGTGACTTCAGCCATAACCTGTCCTTAAATCAATTCGTTAAATACTATCTTTGTAATCTGTCGTGAAACTCTTTAGCCACGTTCTTGCAGTTGGTTGAGCTCAAAATGGGCAACTGATGCGATAACCAAATCTGCCACTGGTTCTAACTCGCTGTGTTGCGCCGTGCCTGTAAGCACGCCTACATTGCTTGCGCCTGCATTACGGCCAAACTCCATATCTGAAACCGTGTCACCAAACATGATCACTTCATGAGGCTCGATGCCACACTGTTCACAGAAGGCATTGAGCAGTGCTGGCGCTGGTTTAGGCTCGATATCGCCATCGGAGTAACCGACATAATCAAACATATCGCTCAAACCCGATTGCTCTAGCGTGTAGATGGTTGAGTCTTTGGTATCTGCGGTTGCGATGCCTAAAATCATGCCTTGCTGCTTGAACAAACCGAGTTTTTCAGTCACACCCGGTAGGGCTTCAATCCAGCTTGGATTCTCTTCGACTTCGTCATTGAACGCCGCTTTCGTTACCTTGGTGAACTCAGCAAGCGAGACATTAGGCTGCAGCATGTTGAACCACGCTGTCGCGGTATCTTCCACTGGGTTTGAGGCTAATAGTCCATAGTTATCAACCACATCACCTTCCACGCCGATGGCCAAGAGTAACTCAGCAGGTGTGACATTTTGATTACCTTGATGCTGGTCACTATAAGGTTTCACACGCTCACAAGCACCACGAGAAACGTTAAGCCACATCTTGTGGAACTCTAACAATGTGCCGTCTTTATCAAATAACATCGCCTTAAACTTCATCACGGCTCATTCGCTCCATTAGTTCTCCCCAAGTACGCACTAAGGGTTGGTTAAATTCTGGTTGTTTACCGTCAAATACGGCATTGATGCAGCCTTCAAATTCATGCTCGTTAGATGAAGGTTGAGTAGTGTTCATTAATGCTGAAGAAAGCTCCCCACGACGAATATCGACTCGACACCAACGGTACCCTTTCTCAATATGGATACTTTGGAGCTCATCACTCAAAGCGATTCTATCGACAATCTCGCCATCAACCACGCACTCCGCGTAGTAAGGGTTTTCTGAATCAGTGACTGCGACACGATAACTAAGCGCCTGCCCTTGAGAGTCGTTACCCGGAAACAAGTCACCCAAATTGATATCAAACTTCAAGCCGCAACGACGCTCTAAATACACTTGTCCGTTACGCAGACCAGACAAGATGCCTTTGCCACTCAAACCATGGCTGTAAACGAAGGTTGATGGGTCGCCATAGATTGAAGGCTCATCCGATTTAGGATTACGCTCATGCGGCTCAAGGTGTGAATCGCTGCCGCCAATCGCCGTAATGCGCTGGCCACAATTCCACATTTCATTGAGAACCAGTAACGCCTCTTCGGTCGCTTTCGGTGAGGTCGACCAAGTTGGGTCACAACACACTTCAAACGTCGAAACTTGGCTGAGATCCACTTGATCGTAATGCCAATGCCACGGCTTCATCATCGGGTGATTAATGCCAAGGGAACTGTGTCCGCCATTGTGTCCACTTCTAGCTAAGCACAATCCGGCTTCCATGGTTGCTTGACTGCTGTGTTCAACGTTTCTGAGATCCAAAGACTTAACCGGGCCATGCACATTGAAGTGCCCGAGATCGGTCGTCACTTCTAACGCAGGTAAGAACAAACATTGGTTTGATACAGGCAACTTAGGCTGACAAATGTTGTGCTCAGTGAAAAAGAAGAAATCGAGCCCTTGTGATTCCACAATATCTTTAGCCGCAGCTAAGGTATTGTGACCATCAGAAAGCTGAGTGTGAGCGTGTAAATCACCACGATACCAGCGAGAATCAGAGCTCAGCATGTGGCTGTAATCAAACTCGATATCGTGATCCATTGTGACTGTTGGGTTCAGTTCTAGCTCACTCTCAATTCCGTCAGTACCTAGCTCATTAAAATGATTAACTAACTCATCAGTGCAAAGCACATCGACTTGATACTGCATCGCACGTTCGGTTCGAAACTCACCTTCAAGGTTATAAAGTTCTAAGAACCACTCGCCCGATGGAATGGCACCATCAATCGCGCCTAGCCCTGAGTCTTGCTGTTGAATAGTGAGTGACTTGTGCGCCTTTTCAAACAACACCTTGCCACGAAACGCTTGGTTGGCATCGTATGCCGCCGCGTACAAGAATCCTTTTTTAACCGTTGTACCAGTAATGGTTACGCAGTGATAACCTGCTGGCACATCGAAAGGGATACGTACTCTGCCAAACGGCAGCTCACCTTGAAATTGGGTCATTGTCTTCACCAAATTCGTCCTAATTGAAGGACTGGGTCAAAAGAGGCCCACCCGAAAAGATGGGCCTTTGTTAGTTCATCGTTCGTTGTTCGCTATTTATAACTAGGAACTAGAAGCTCATAGCTAGCGACAAATTTTAATCACGAGCGTTTACTGATTAAGAACGATTAGCTCGGTCTAGTGCGCGTTGTGCTTTTTTAGCCGCTTGTTTTAGCGCTTTGTCAGCAGGCACATTTTGGATTTGAATCTGATCCGCGGCCACTTTCAACGCATCCATGATCTTACCGTTAGTAGGGTCTAGGAAGTCTTTGGTCGCCGTGTTTGCTTGCTTCAAAGGAATCAGAGCTTGTGGGTTGTCTTTAGTGAACGCTTGGTATTCTGGTACTTCAGAAACACTGTTACGTACTGGGATGTAACCCGTAAACATTGACCATGCTGCGGTGTTCTTCGCATTGGTATAGAACTCAACAAATTCAAATGCGCCTTTCGCTGCCGCTTCATCTGTGCCTTTTGGCATCACGTAAACCAGCGCACCCGCTTGTGGCGCAGAAGGGTTTGATCCCCAACCTGGTTGTGTGGTTGCTGAAAGCTTAGTGAAGTCCAAGTCGCCTTGGTCGCCCGATGAACCGGTGTAACCAAGTGCGTTGTCTTTCATCACGTCATCAATGGTTTTGTACCAGTATTCCCAACCTTGACCACCGTAATGAATACGCATGATTTGATCATCGTGGATCCATTTACGGAAGCTGTCCCACACCTCAATCCATTCAGCAGAATCAATTAGCACTGTTTTGCCGTCATCACTGATGATCTTCGCGCCGTTAGAGAAAGCCGCGTCAATCATGTTGTCTTGGCCCCACATCGGCTCCCAGCCATAAAACGTCACTTTGCCTTTCTCATCACGCTGTGTGACTTTTTCAGCGACCTTAGCCACGCCTTGCCATGTGTTTAAGTCTTGCTCGGTAAAGCCGTTATCTGCCAATACTTGCTTGTTGTAGTAAAACACTTGGGTTGTGCCGTAAGCAGGCAAGCCGATGATGGTGCCATCGTCTGCGGTCACTTGATCTTTAAACGCGCCAATGAAATCAGAGAAGTTAAACTCTTCATCCATGAAAGCCGTTAGGTCGCGGCTCAAACCACGTCCGTGCATCGCTTCCGCACGACCTGAATCTAACAACACAAGTTCAGGCGCTGTTTTCGACGCCAAGCCAGCTTGTAGCTTCTGGTAGGTTTCCGTGTAGTTACCTTGTAATGCTGGCTTCACCACATACTCATCTTGGCTTGCGTTGAACTCTTCGATGAGCTTAGTCATCATTTGCTGTGGCTTAGTACCACCGGAATACCAGAAGTTAACTTCGGTTGCGGCAAGAACACTGCTAGAGAACATAGACGCGCTTGCTGCGCCAGCACACACTAGTGCGAGAGTTTTTAATTTCATTTCCGTTTACTCTTTTACGCCGTTATCGGCGATACCTGAAAGAATCGTCTTTTGACAAATGACGAATAGAATTAACAAAGGTAAGACTGCAATGGTGCTCGCCGCCATAATTTGCGACCAGTTCAATCCATAGTTACCTTCGGCAATAAAGTAGTGACGAATCCCGGTCGCAATCAGGTTAAGATCCTGAGTGGTGATAACCAAGCTAGGCCACATGTAGCTGTTGTAATTGGTAATAAAAGTGATGAGGAACAGTGTTGCGACTGCTGCTCGGCATTGCGGTAAGATGATTGCCCATAAGATTTTGAGCTCACCTGCACCATCAATTCTTGCCGCTTCAATCAGCGACGGATGCACCTTGATAAACACTTGGCGTAGATAAAACACTCCGAAAACTGATGCCGCGTTCGACGCCACCAATCCCATGTGTGAATCCAACAAGCCCAGTTTTGCCAAGGTGATATAAGACGGAATGTACGTCACTGCGCCCGGCAGCATGTAACAGCCCATCACGATGAAATAGAGCACTGTCTTCGAGCGAAACTTCAACTGCGTGAGTGCATAAGCAAACATCGCCGAGTTCACAATCACCAACAGCGTAGTAAACAAAGCCACGCTAAAACTGTTGAAGA
The DNA here is from genome assembly GCF_023503985.1 of Vibrio sp. J383. Classification (NCBI taxonomy): domain Bacteria; kingdom Pseudomonadati; phylum Pseudomonadota; class Gammaproteobacteria; order Vibrionales; family Vibrionaceae; genus Vibrio; species Vibrio sp. J383. The sequence continues at coordinate 143,034 of NZ_CP097294.1, forward strand.
TGTACAAACCAAACGGCGCGCTGTGAAAGGTTTCGACAAACGTTTCCCAACGAAACTGCTCTGGAATCAAGTTCAGCGGACTAGCAAAAATTTCATCATTGGTTTTCAGAGAACCAGACAACATCCATAAGAACGGGAACACCATAATGGTTCCGCAGGTTGCCAAGAACAGGTGCTTAGCCAGTGCGATAAACGAACGGCGATCCACTGAGCTTCTCTTTGACGCAATCTTTGATTTGGTCACTTTCATTTGGACTGTGACTTTAGATTCAGCAGTTCTTTGATTTAAGACTTGGTTGGCATCCAATACTTGCGTGGTCATAATTCTGTCCTTTCAAAAATCGACTAGTAGTACACCCAGCGCTTGCCAATGTAGGTATTAATAAGTGCCAACAATCCAGTAATCAGGAATATCACTAACGATGTTGCGGCTGCAGGTCCCATTTCGTAACGCTCAAATGCTTGTTGGTAGAACAAGTACAACAAGGTACGAGTCTCTCCGCCTGGGCCGCCTTGCGTTAAGATCTGGAACTGATCGAACGCCTGCATTGCTGTAATAATGTTGACCACCACCAAGAAGAATGTAGTTGGGGAAATCAGCGGCAACGTTATCTTCAAAAATCGCGTTAAGCTGCTGCAACCATCAATCAAAGAGGCCTCATACAGTGACTCCGGAATCTTGTTGAGTGCACTGATGTAAAACAGCATCGTCCAACCAATCGCCTGCCAAACCGTCACGATAATCACCGCAATCAAGGCTGTGTTTCCGTTTTCTAGCCATGGAATCGCGCTAAACCCTGCCGACTCCAATAAGTGGTTTGCCAAGCCCGATTTAGTTTCAAAAACCCAAGACCAAACAATCGACACCGCGACGGTTGGTGTAATCCAAGGTGAGAAGATCACCGCACGATAAAACTGGCTGCCCTTGAAGTTTTTGTGTAACAACATGGCAAACACAAGCCCAAGAATGATGGTGGGAATCACCACACCAACCGAGAACCAAAACGTGTTGAGCACTGCTTGAATAAACTCGTAGTCCTCAACCATGTACTCGTAATTTTCTAAACCGATGAACGAATAATCTGGCGAGATGTAATCCCAATCGGTGAAGCTGATGTAAATTGAATAACCAAATGGTACGAGCCAAAAAGTAAACAGTGGCACCAACAACGGTGCAGTAAATAGCAGTACCTTTAAGCGGTTTTTCATTGGTTGTGAGAAAGCACTCATGGTGACCTCGTCCTTATTTGTATGCAGTTAAACTAAGTGTTTTTTATGACAGGTTAGTAAGAGCGCCCTTCATTTTTTTTATGGCTATCCATAAGAAAATGTTTACTCCAGTTCACCATCTTCCATCTGGTGATAGAGCCAATCACAGAAGAAATTCACCTTCGCGCTGCGACTGTGTTTGGTAATGAGATAGTGGGCAGATTCAGCAGGCATCAAGGATTCACTTGCTAATACAAGGTTTTCTTTCCTGAGCAATTCAGACACTGCAAGCGAACGCACCAGCAACATTCCAATGCCATGTTTGACCGCCTCTAAGGCATGCAAAGAGTTACTCACTTCAAGCAGAACTTTCGGTAAAGTCATCTCGAATTGGTTATGACTGAGCCATTGCAACCAGTTCTCTCGGTAGCCTTTCACCTGAACCGTCGGCAAAGCAGCGAAGTCGGGCTTGCTGAGTAATTCTTGATGATCGGCTTTGAATTGAGGGCTACACACCAACTGCCAATGTTCTTGAAACAGTCGCTCGCAATGGGTGTCTTCGCTTTCGACCTTGCCGTTAGTCAGTTCGATATCGACATTCTGGCAAGGGTTAGTTGATGGCCAGTCCACCAGCTGAATATCGAGCCTGATAAAAGGGTATTTCTTATAGAAGGCTGGCAGTCGAGGTAACAGCCAGTTATGACAAAAGGTGTGGTTTACGCGCAGGCTCAACACGTCGGTTTCTTTTTCACCGAACAAGATCTGAGTCTGCAATTTAAGGTGAGCAAGTGAACCTGCCACAATCGGTTGATAATGCTGAGCAGCTGACGTCAGCTTTGCGCCTTTAGAGCTGCGTTCAAACAAGGTGGTATCGAGGAAGGTTTCTAAACTTTTGAGCTGTTGGCTAACCGCCGCTTGCGTGACACAAAGCTCTCGGGCAGCCGCGCCAATGGAACCAAGACGAGCAACAGCTTCGAACGCAACAAGGGCGCGTAGAGGGGGTAACATGGCTTCACCTGATTGAAATAAAAGTGAAAAATACTTCAATCAGGTTTCAGTTTTTTGCGGTTCTAGTTACAGATTAACGACGAAGGGACATTGATCAGATATTTATGATCAACGTCCCTTTTCTTCTATTTCTTATTTCTATTTTTATACTCAATGCCTTCGCTTCGTCATATCAGAGCTCGCATCAAGCTTATCTATTCTTTGATATAAAGATCCTTAGAATAGATACGCCCTTCAACGTTGTTCTTCGCAAAGCCACCGACATTTGGTCGCACTAGGCGAGCCTGCATGTAGTAATAGATTGGCGCGATAGGCATATCTTCAGCCAGTAACTGCTCGGCTTGATCATAGAAACCTTGGCGATCTTGCTCATTGGTTGCGGCTAATGCGCTATCCATCGCTGAGTCGTACTTGTCGTTGTTGTAACGAGCAAAATTACCCGATGACTCAGAGCGCAATAGGCTCAAGAAGGTCGACGCTTCATTGTAATCGCCACACCAAGAAGCGCGCATCACATCGAAGTCACCTTGACGACGTGATACTAGGTAAGACTTCCACTCTTGGTTTTCAAGTTCAACTTGCGCGCCTAGGTTGCCTTTGAGCATTGAAGCGATGGCCACTGCAATCGACTTGTTCGACTCGCTGGTGTTGTAGAGCAATTTGAAGTCCAATGGGTTAGACGCATCGTAGCCCGCTTCTTTCAACAGCTCTTTCGCCTTTTGGTCCCGCTCTTTTTGTGTCCATGTGCTGTATTCAGGCTGAGTCGCATCAAAGCCTGCTGTGTATTCATGAGCAAAGGTATAAGCCGGCAAGTTACCCACCTGAGTTACACCATTGGTGATCACATCACGCATCATGGAATACGACACCGCTTTACGCACTCGCGCGTCATCAAATGGAGGACGTATAGTATTGAATGCGTAGTAGTAAGTACACAGCAGAGGGACGGCGGTATAAGCGTCTTGGTATTTGATTTTAAGCTGTTGCGCCATGTGTGTTGGTACGTCAGACGTGATATCAACCTCGCCCACCGCATAACGGTTAATCGAGGAATTTTGGTTCTCAAACGGAATGTAAGTCACTTGAGTTAGGTTCGTATCTGAACTGTCCCAATAGTTAGGATTCTTCTTCAGTTCAATCCGTTCGTTAACCACCCACTCGTCTAAAACAAAAGCACCATTCCCCACAAATTGCTTAGGATCGCTCCACGGCTTGTCGCTGTTTTCTAGCGTTGTCTTGTGAACTGGCATCATTGAGGTGTGGCCTGTCATCGCCACAAAGTAAGGCACTTTACTATCAAGCTCGAACTTCACCGTGTGTTTATCGACAGCAGAGATACCTAACTCTTCAACGGGCTTCTTACCTTCCGCCACGTCAGCAATATTGCTGATTTGAGTAAGTTTAAGATACCAAACATTCGGCGAAGCCAGTTTCGGGTCAACCGCTCGTCTTATCGCATACACGAAATCATCGGCCGTCACTGGATCTCCATTCGACCATTTAGCATCTTTACGCAGGTGGAATACAAACGTCTGGTTGTCTTCGGTTTCCCAAGATTCCGCAACACCTGGGGTGATATTGCCATCGCGATCTTGGATCACTAAACCTTCAAATAGGTCGCGTAGAATGTGCATTTCAGGCAAGCCTTCTGCCTTCGCAGGATCGAGTGTCGCAGCTTCTGCATCATTGGCACGCACCAAGTGTTGCTCTTTCGCCAGAGAAGTTCCGGCAGGCAATGTTTCAGCAACGGCAGTTACTGATATAAAAGGGGTCAATAGAGATGAAATGAATAAAGCCGTTGAATGTTTCTTAAAATCCATGTTTTTTTGCTCTCCTAGCCTATCTTTGAAGCAAAGTAATAAAATTAACAATGCGACGGTTGACGAGTTTTGACTCTATGGTTTATTTAATAGAGGTCATCTAAATAGTAGTGACACTTTGATACTACTTGATCAATCAGGAGATTAAGGTGAGTTTAATTCCAAGAACGGAAAGAGCTGCGTTTTCGATAAAGCCGCTGTCATATGGAAAATCGGGGTTGGGTGCGCCTTTGCTCTATTTCCCCGCGCAAATAGAAAGTGAATCTCGCGGACTGATTTTAGCAGGCACACACGGCGATGAAACCGCATCTATCGCAGGTTTGTCTTGCGCCCTAAGAAGTTTACCTGCCGCCAACTTACGACACGATGTGATCCTGTCGATGAACCCAGATGGCAATCAACTGGGCACTCGCGCCAACGCTAACCAAGTCGATTTGAACCGCGCCTTCCCGACTAAAAACTGGACAGAAAACGGCACCGTCTATCGCTGGAGTTCTCACACCCCAGTCAGAGATGTAAAAGTAAAAACGGGACAAGCCAACCAACTTGAACCTGAAGTGCAGTCGCTCATCAACCTCATCGAACAGCGCCAACCTAAATTCGTCATCTCTTTCCACGAACCACTCGCTATGGTCGACGACCCAACCCAATCAGAACTCGCCATTTGGCTGGGTAAACAGTTCAACCTACCACTTGTCGAAGACGTCGATTACGAAACCCCAGGCTCATTCGGCACTTGGTGCCAAGAAAGAAACCTACTGTGTATTACCGTAGAACTACCGCCCGTTTCTGCGGATTTGACTATCGAACAGTATTTAGATGCGTTTGTGGCAGTGTTGGGGTGTGAGGAGATTGGTTAGACAAACACGCTTTTGGACAATTCCGAGTTGCGTTTTTGCTAAATTAGAAAATAGTCAATAATTACAAGTATGGAAAGTCCAAATCGCTTAACAAAGTGTCCTGTCTATCTGGTACAGGTCTATATTGGACGAGCCGTATGATTAAAGCTGTTGAAGCATGGAGCCGCCTTACCATATCAGCCAGAATTCTGTCGTTATGTAACTATGCAAACGCACTGCTAAAAAGAAAAATGGTTATCTGCTACTGCGCAAAATACAAACTGACCAACGCTCGAGTTGAAGTAGGGAATGTATCTATTGGCTTACTCAGACGTAGAGCCCGAGGGGAGAGATACGGATTACTTTAAATTGAAGATAAGACAAACATCTGTTCCTTACGCTCATTCAACCTTTTACCCAGAGTTCAAGCTCATGTAAGTGGAGAAGAACCGAAATATTCATCTATTCTTCGAATATTAGCTTTTACCACAACATCTCTTATATTTTTTTTCGCTTCCACAAGAACAAAGACTATTTCTTCCTATTTTTATATGATTAGTAGCTAAGTTTGATTTATGACCCATTCGTGAGTATAAGTATTCAAGGTTTTCTTTGATTTGCATTGTATGTTCATGATGTTGGCCGAATGATGAATTCAGAATATTTAGCGACTTAGTTAAATACTCCTGTGCTTGATCGTATTTACTTAAATCGATGTAATACACACCCATTGTGTTATATGAAAATGCGACATCTATAGGGTTTGTTTTTTGTTCTAATTCCCTTATCTCCATTGCTTTTTTTATTAAAGGGTATGCTTTTTTATATTGTTTAATCTTTCTATATAATTCGCCTAAATTATTGTATACGCAAGCAGTGTCATTATGCTTATCGCCCAAGGTTGCCTCATACCCCTCCATTGCTTTAATGTATAAAGGTAATGCTTTCTTATTCTGATCCATCAATACATAGATAAACGCCAAATCATTATAACTTCCTGCGATTAGAGGGTCGTCAATTTTAAGAAATTTTTTCCTTAATAATAATGCTTTCTTAAAATTACTCAGTGCCTTTTTATAATTTTCTGAAATTTGATAAGTTTCTGCAATACCCTTATAAATATGACTTAAATCAAGATTACCATCTTCTGATATCAGCAGTTCTTGTGCTTTTTTAAAGCTCTTCAAAGATTTATTTGTATCGCCAAAAGTATTATAGGCATGACCTAAATTAGACAACGCACCAGCTAACACTCGAGGAGGTGCACTATTACTTTTTTCAGCAAGTGAACATGCCAGTTCATAATGATCAAGTGAGTTTTTATGGTCTCCTTTCCTCCTATATAGCTCACCAAATAGAGTATGGAATGGAAATAAATAAACCTCATCGATATCATTTATTATTTCATATATATTGCTTGTCATAGTTAAAATTTCAAATGAAAGATTAAACCTTCCTAATTTAGAACACACACTAGCGATCTTATTTAATAAAACAAAAGTTTCTATATTTTTAATTTCTAATGTTTTTAACGTTCTATATAGCGCTTCTAAATGTATTAATCGGCTTTTATACAACAAACCATTGTAAACATCGTCACTTTCCCTAAGAATTAGGCTGTAAACTTTTATAGGGATTTCTAAATCTATTGAGTTGGGTCTATGGAATGCGAAAAAATACTCTTTATTTATTTGATGTAATTTATACCCCTGATGATTGTTATCTTTATATTTTGACAACCACCCCTTATCCGACAAGTAGTTTAATAGGTCTTCGAAATCTGCATCATCTTTTCTTTGCAAAATAAATGCCAGGTCTGAAATAGATATGAAAGAGGACGGAAATATAGTTATTTGTTTTAAAATTAAGATTTCTTCATCATCCAAATCATCAATTGTAAATAGTTCATCTAAAAAATTTTCGAAACTTTCTTTTCTACTCATTTTTACTTTTGCGAATCTCCCATTGAGAAAGTAACCTCTTATATCTTCGGGGGTTAGTGAGCTTTTTGACTTTAACGTTCTAGCAGTTTTCTCTATAAAGAAAGTATGATTATCTAGGTAGACTAAAATTTCTTCTAATATTTTATCCTCCACTTTGTAAATGGAGTTAAATAGATTTTTTGCATCATCTACATTCATCGTGTTTAATTCAAAACACTCAATTTTATTGGTTATTTCTCTTGATGTAAAAAGTATAGTGAACCCATAATTATTTAATGACATCAATAAATCAATAGTTTCAAACTGTTTATCAACATTTGAAATATCATCAATTATTAACAGCTTATTCCCTTTCAAAGTCCTAAGCTTAGTAATTGATTCCTTTAATAAGTCATTGTTACTTTCAGAAGATAAGTTTAAAGTGTGCTTTAAATCAGAAGTGAAGCTAGAAATTCCTTCAAATATTCCATAGTAGCTATATTCACTTTCCATTTTTACTAGATATTGGTTTACAACAGAAGACTTTCCAATACCCGCAATGCCACTCATTAAAAGGGACTTTGTAATTTTTAACCTATCATCAATGGATTTTAGCTCTGTTTCCCTACCAATAAATCCTTCTAATCTGTTAACTGATTTCATACTTAACTGTCTTGGGATAATATTGCTGTTAAGATTACTTGCTAGTTCAGGGTAATATTTTAAAAAGAATTCAAAGTTTTCTATTTTATAGACATTGTTTAAATGTGACTCTATAGTTTGCCATCCCCAATACTCAACAGAAATATCTTCTGTTGATATTTTCTTTGCTTCATCTTGGATTAAGGTAGAACGTCTATGTGTCGTGAAAAATATGTATCTAGATTTTTTATTTTGGGACAATTCTTTAATTTTAGGTTTTGCTTTATTTAACTCGAAATTTAACTCATCTAGAAGTACTTTATCTTTCAGATCACTCTTACTTTTATGCTTTGATTGAAAATATATATTCCCTTCAATACTACAACCATCCAAGCCTGACTGTGATTGGCCTTTTTTTCCATATAATTGAAACTTAAAGCCTATATATATTAATTCTAAAAAATCTCTTGCGAAATTTTCAAACTGAATTTCATCTTTAATAATGGGGAAGATGTATTTTTCCATTTTGGTCCTAAATGATGCCTGGGTGTGCCATTTTTATTTAGCTTTAAGTTTATTTTACTGAACACACGAGTATAATCTTTTAGTTACATTACTATAAAGTAATGCTTTCGTTGATATAATAAATACATACTACCATGTTAAGAGATAAAAGACTGGCGTCAACATAGCAAAAAAAAATGAGGTGTGTCGTGGTTATCACATATTTATAGGTTCATCAGGCGCTTTGGAGACGAAAGCACCTTAGCATTATGACTAACCTAATTTAGGCGGGATCTTAACTTCGCTCACAATAATGTTCGCGTTACCAATTGAGTTAAAAATCTAAGCCAGAATAGCGCAAAAACGAGCCCGAGACCCTAATGACTCACCGACGTCGAAAACAAGTTAATAATCACGACGCCCACCAAAATCAAAGTGATCCCGATGATCGCGAAGATATCGAGTTTTTGCCCGTAGACCAGCCAAGACAGAGCTGCGACTAGCACTATCCCTGCCCCACACCAAATCGCATACGCCACACCCAAAGACATGGTTTGCACCGTGAGAGACAACAGATAAAAGGCACAGCCATAACCGACTAGCACTGCGGCAGTCGCGGGTAAAGAAGTAAACTGTTGCGTTTTAGGTAATAGAGAAGTCGCGACAACTTCAAGCACGATGGCAAGTGATAGCATCACTGGAGGTGGGAGAGATAAAAGCATGTTTGAGTCTACAACGAGAAAATAGGCGGAAAGCTTACGTCCCATTTGTTTCTAATAAATGTCTTACCTACATAGTTCCTGTTTACTGTGTCCTTAGATTTTCTGAGTAATCAACCCTCCTTTCAGAACCCTTCTGAATACATCCATTATTACAAATACGTAATAATCATTTTCTATTTGGGGGGATTATCAAAACATGTACTCACACCTATACTGGCTCCAACAAAACGAGAGAGCGGAAACAATTAAGCTCAACTACGCTTAACGGGTTGAATTTAATTGCACAGTTATCCGCTGTACTGACATATATAGGAAACATCCAATGACAATCGAAATTAAACCTGGTCAAACGCATATCAAATCAAAAGCAATGGTTGCATGGGCAGCTGGCGAGCCACTAAAAATGGAAGAAGTTGATGTACAACTTCCTAAAGCTGGCGAGGTTCTAGTTCGCATCGTTGCTACTGGTGTTTGTCACACTGACGCATTCACATTATCAGGTGACGATCCAGAAGGTATCTTCCCTTCAATTCTTGGTCACGAAGGTGGCGGTATCGTTGAGATGATCGGCGAAGGCGTTACAAGTGTTGAGATTGGCGACCACGTTATTCCACTTTACACAGCTGAATGTGGCGAATGTAAGTTCTGTAAATCTGGTAAAACTAACCTATGCCAAGCCGTTCGTGAAACGCAAGGTAAAGGCCTAATGCCAGACGGTACAAGCCGCTTCTCTATCAATGGCGAAACAATTTTCCATTACATGGGTTGTTCTACTTTCTCTGAGTACACAGTACTTCCAGAGATCTCTCTAGCGAAAGTAAGCAAAGAAGCACCACTTGAAGAAGTTTGTCTTCTAGGTTGTGGTGTAACTACGGGTATGGGCGCTGTATTGAACACAGCTAAAGTTGAAAAAGGCGACAACGTTGCTGTATTCGGCCTAGGCGGTATCGGTCTTTCTGCAATCATTGGTGCTCGCATGGCTGGTGCTAACCGCATCATCGGTGTTGATATCAACGAGAGCAAATTCGAGCTAGCAAAACAGCTTGGCGCGACTGATTGCATCAACCCAACTAAATTCGACAAGCCAATCCAAGACGTTATCGTTGAGATGACAGACGGCGGTGTTGAGTACTCGTTCGAGTGTATCGGTAACGTAAACGTGATGCGTCAAGCACTTGAGTGCTGCCACAAAGGTTGGGGCGAATCAGTAATCATTGGTGTTGCGGGTGCAGGTCAAGAGATCGCAACTCGTCCATTCCAACTAGTGACTGGTCGTGTATGGCGTGGTTCTGCTTTCGGTGGTGTTAAAGGCCGCTCTGAGCTTCCAGAAATCGTTAACCGCTACATGGCGGGTGAGTTTGGTCTTCAAGAGTTCATCACTCACACTATGGGTCTGCAAGACGTAAACGAAGCATTCGACCTAATGCACAAAGGTGAATCTATCCGTACTGTTCTACACATGGATAAATAATACCAATCGTAGTAAATAACTGGTCATTCTAGCTTGTTAAAACACTCGATAACGGCGTTAGAAATTTTGATTGTAGAATAACTACTTATCGAAAATTTATGCCTTGTTCTCAAGCATTTTTCCTGCGCTATTTATGACCATCTACTTACTGTGATTGATATAACTCCCCTTGGCCTCGATACTTAGGTGTCGAGACCACAGTTCTGACTTAAACATCAGAGCGAAACTGTCTTCACCACCTCCTGCCCGGTGGGTGGTGAAACTTAAAAATGACATAGACAAGTTATTCCCCAAAACCATCAACCTAACGGAGCACAATAGATGACAATCGAAAACATTAGCCAAGCAAAGGTTGCTGGTGGTTGGCACAAACAATACACCCACTTTTCTGCAACGCTTGACTGCAACATGCGTTTTGCGATTTTCTTGCCGCCAAATGCAAGCAAAGAAAACCCAGTTCCTGTTTTGTATTGGTTATCAGGCTTAACCTGTACCGATGAAAATTTCATGCAAAAAGCCGGCGCATTCAAAGCTGCGGCTGAGCAAGGCATTGCGATTGTTGCACCAGACACAAGCCCACGTGGCGAAGGCGTTGCCGACAATAAAAGCTACGATCTCGGCCAAGGTGCAGGCTTCTATGTGAATGCCACTCAAGCACCATGGGACAGCCATTACCACATGTACGATTACGTGGTAACAGAGCTCCCAGCTTTGATTGAATCGTTCTTCCCAGTAACGTCTGTGAAATCCATTTCAGGTCACAGCATGGGCGGACACGGTGCCCTAACGATTGGTATTAAAAACGAAGATAGCTACCGTTCTATCTCGGCATTCAGCCCAATCACCAACCCAATGCAATGCCCTTGGGGACAAAAAGCATTCAACCAATATCTAGGCTTAGATATTGAAGAGTGGAAACACTACGATGCCTCTGAGCTTCTAAAAACCAAAGGCACTAAGCTACCAATGTTGGTTGACCAAGGCGAAGCGGACAACTTCCTAATTGAGCAGCTTAAACCTGAGCAATTAGTCGAAGCGGCTAAGGTAACCAATGCCGATTTAGAGCTACGTATGCAGCCAGGTTACGACCATAGCTACTTCTTCATCTCTAGCTTTATTGATGAGCATATTGAGTTCCACGCTGCTTACCTAAACAAGTAGTCACACCGATTTAGCCCACACCTTGCAAAAGCGTGAGGTGTGGGCTTTTTTGTGCCTGCTGTTTGGGCAAGCCCGCTGTTACTTAATAGCAGCAACAACGATTCACACTTTCAAGCACCCCGCTATACCAACAAAAACAATACAACTAAAAGGTACGACTATGAGCTGGTTTTTCTTAATGATGGGCGTGATGGCGGAAGCACTTTCTCACGTAGCACTTAAAGCAACCGACGGCTTCAGCTTGTCTAAACCTATCCCTGCTTTATTGGTGATTTCAGGACACTTGGCGGCATTTCTATTTTTGAGCCAAGCTATGAAAGGGATGCCAGTTGGTGTGGTTCACTCTTTGTGGGCAGGTTTAGCTATCGTAACCGTGAGCCTGATTTCTACGTTTGTTTACCGCCAGCACCTCGATACCATGGTGTGGATCGGCATGTTATTCGTTGCGGCTGGTGTTGTGATGATCAACCTGTCGCAAGGTCACTCGCACTAGTGTAGATAGTGACTTATGAACAGTGTATCAATTCGTTCAAATTTCCTAACAGACAGGTGTCGCGTTCACTTATTCATACTCTTACAATCAGCAAATCAAACCTGTTACCATAGCGCCTTCAACATCACCTATTTTGAAGGTTGCTATGAAAGCAATTAAGACTCTTTTCTTCCTGATGGTTTTATTGAGCGGTCTGTTTACCGCTTGGCTGTTTATCCCGATTCCAGCGACCATGGACAAGCAAACGCTCGACGTTCCATTAACGGAACCATTCAAGCTTGTGGCGTACCGAAGCAATCCGAATGATGCGAGCAAGCCACTGACTTACCACTACTATGTGATTTCAGATGTAGTTGGCGTAGACGACATGGAACCGTTCCTGATTACCACGGACCAGTTCGTGAAGCTTGGCGAATTCGACGAGAACACATTCAACCTTACGGTTAACGGCAAGATTGATAGCTACACCAACGATTTGTGGATCAAAAAATCTGACGGCAAGCTTCAGCACTGGTACGTAAGTGTTGATGCAAACTATATTCGTTAGAGTCGAATCCAAATAAACCCTATTTTAAAACTGCGCTTTGGCTTCCAAGCGCAGTTTTTGTTTCTAGCGTAATTTTTGTTTCAAGCCGCCCGCTTTATACTCTCCCTCACTTTTTACCCACCACTGCCGTGCTCTTAAAAATGCTACAAGCAGAGCAGGTTTTATAAGCTCTTGAGATAAGATAAGCTGCACCTATGCTCGACTCCCAATAAATCAAAAATAATAAAGGATCACTCGTGGAATTTACGCTCGACAAATTTAACGGCATCATCATCGACCCAGCGACAGCACCTCAAGACGCTGATGCATTTCATGCCGAACTTAGTGAAATCACCGAATTTTCAAAACAAAATAACAAAGGCATCATTTGGATTAGTTTACCTATTTCACTCTCGCAACTTATTCCGGTGGCGACTGAGCTTGGCTTTGTGTTTCACAACTGTCTAGAAGACGAAATTACGCTGATCCACAAATCCGAGATTGTAGAGTTTGTGCCTTTCATCCCTACCCACACCTTGGGTGCTGGCGCGTTGATCACCAACGAACACAACCAAGTACTGATGATTAAAGAGCACGGTATGACTGGCTACAAGTTACCTGGCGGCCATATTGAGTTGGGTGAAGGTATTGAGGAATCGGTTGTTCGAGAAACCTTGGAAGAAACCGGTATCGAAGCCACATTCGTTTCGGTGGTTGGCATGGCGACAAGACACCCGTATCAGTTTGGCAAATCAAACCTCTACTTTATTTGTCACCTTATCGCTCAAACTCAAGATATCGCGATTCAAGACACTGATGAAATTGCAGAAGCTAAATGGATAGATGTTGAAGAGTATATTAACAACCCTGACAGCTACCCGTTTAACCGCCAATTGGTCGGTTCTCTTATCGGAAAGCAAGGATTAGAGCTTACTCAGCTAGAAGGCAACTATGGCCCTGTCCACAAGCCAGAGATCTTCTTTTCGAAAAGCTAAAACGATTCAGACATAAAAACGCCCAACTCAAATGAGTTGGGCGTTTTGGTCTCTAGCTTTTGTTTTTCTTAATTAAGCCAACTGCGTTGTTAGTTATCCTTTGTACCCATGATTCATTCTCATACTTTGAGAACGAACCTGTATTAGAAGAAGCCTAACGGATTAGTATCGTAGCTGATCAATAGATTCTTAGTGTTTTGGTAGTGATCGAGCATCATCTTGTGTGTCTCACGGCCAATGCCCGATTTTTTGTAACCACCAAACGCGGCATGAGCTGGGTAAGCGTGGTAACAGTTCACCCAAATACGCCCCGCTTCAATGTTACGACCCATGCGATACGCTAGGTTTGCATCACGCGTCCATACGCCTGCACCCAAGCCATACTCGGTATCGTTAGCGATCTCTAACGCTTCCGCTTCGTCTTTAAACGTCGTCACCGCGATAACTGGGCCGAAGATCTCTTCTTGGAATACACGCATCTTGTTGTGCCCTTCCAACATGGTTGGTTGAATGTAGTAACCGTTGCCGAGATCATCCGGTTGCTGCGCAATCTCACCACCAGTCAGCACTTTCGCACCTTCTTGACGACCGATTTCTAGGTAGCTCAAGATCTTATCAAACTGCTCTTTTGAAGCTTGTGCGCCAACCTGAGTATCAGTGTCTAACGGGTTACCTTGTTTAATAGTTTGAGCACGCTCGACCACTTTGGCGATAAACTTATCGTATACCGATTCATGGATCAGCACACGTGATGGACAGGTACACACTTCACCTTGGTTGAAGAACGCAAGCAGCATGCCTTCGACACACTTATCAAGGTATTCGTCTTCATGGTTAAAGATGTCTGGGAAGTAGATATTTGGAGACTTACCGCCAAGCTCAACCGTTGATGGAATCAAGCTTTCAGCCGCACATTTCAGAATATGATGTCCAACTTCAGTTGAGCCAGTAAACGCCAACTTAGCCAAACGATCGCTAGTTGCTAATGCTTGGCCTGCTTCGCTACCAAAACCATTCACGATGTTGACCACGCCTGCAGGCAGAAGATCGGAGATCTTCTCCATCATCACCAAGATCGATGTTGGTGTTTGCTCGGCTGGCTTCATCACCACACAACAGCCCGCAGCCAGTGCAGGTGCCAATTTCCAAGCCGCCATTAAGATCGGAAAGTTCCAAGGAATGATCTGCCCTACGACACCAATCGGTTCAGGGAAGTGGTAACTTGCGGTGTTTGAATCTAGCTCTGCTGCGCTGCCTTCTTGCGCTCGGATACAACCCGCGAAATAACGGAAGTGATCGACAACCAAAGGAATATCTGCCGCTAAGGTTTCTCGCACAGGCTTGCCGTTTTCCCACGTCTCAGCGACCGCGATTTCTTCAAGGTTCGCTTCAATGCGGTCAGCAATTTTAAGCAGGATGTTCGAACGTTCAGTCACACTGGTCGAAGCCCAACTTGCACGAGCAGCGTGCGCCGCATCAAGTGCCAAGCTAATATCCGCTTCGGTTGAACGTGCCACTTGGCAATACACCAGACCATTCACTGGGGAAATGTTATCAAAATACTCGCCACTAACAGGCTTCACCCACTCGCCACCGATAAAATTATCGTATTGCGCTTTAAAGTTAACCACTGCGTTATCACTACCCGGCTGTGCATAAATCATAGTTAGATCCTTCTTTAATTTTTAGTCGTTGTTCATTCGTTGTTGAGCTTATGTTGTCGAGCTAACATGGCGGCTTCCCTTGAGAAGAGATCACGTGAGAAGAAAGCTCGTAAAAAGAGGAGCCACCATGTTTATACTTTCTGTTTAAAACACTGATACTTCGTGTTTTCTTCACAACAGTAACAACGCAAATCACACGCCAGAACTTCAAAACTTGTTGTTAATAAATTGTAAAACTATGATTACCAAACGTTTACAACCCAAAGTGAGTTGGCATTGAACGGACGTATGGAAACCACTCCAATGTTCAACTGTTCCAAATTGGTACACCCTCACTGTTACGACATGGAACAGTCATGCACCTTCAACAAGCAAACACCTCAGATTGGCTTTCATCCTCTTGGCACCGCAGCACAGAAGCGGGCCTAAAACAGAGACGACTTCCCGAAGACATTCGCCTGCCACAATCGATTCTTAAACAGCGACGTCACCAATCTTCAAGCTTAATTCAAATAGTCGAACGTAATGCTCTACCTCTGTTTAATCAGATGTTTGCACGCACCGACAGTCGTTTGATTTTGACCGATATTGAGGGCGTCATTCTGGCAAGTTGGGGACAGGAACGATTTAAGGAAAAGCTGACATCAATTGCACTCAGCTCAGGAGCGTGTTGGCAGGAACAACTTAAAGGCACCAACGCGATTGGCACCGCGATTGTTGAAGCCAAGCCAGTATCGATCATTGGCGAACAACACTTCATCCACCAGCATCGCTTTATCAGTTGTTCAGCAAGCCCGGTGTTTGATCACCAAGGCCAAATGGTTGGGGTGTTAGACATTACTAGTGAGCAGCAACAACACGACAGTTCCGTCCAATTGCTGGTTCAAAATATGGTTCAACTTGTTGAAAATCAGCTTCTGAATCACATCCCACAAGGCACCACTCGTATTGACCTCGCATGTGAGAAATCACTACTGCACAGTGGTTGGCAAGGGATAGTGATAGCCAATGAAGCTGGTGAGGTAGTGGCGCACAATCAAGTTGCTTCTCAACTGCTGGATCAAACCTCGATCGTCGGCGAATGCATTGACACCCTCTTCAATCGAACCTCATTAGACACGCCCTTTGTATTTGAAAAACAGCACCTCAAACGAACTACTATCAAACGTACTCGTTCACTCTCGGCATCGTGTGACCTACACCATGGCGAACAACAAATTGAACATGCTTGGCAGCAAGCCAACAAGGTAATCGACAAAGGGATTAGCCTGTTAATCTTAGGAGAAACAGGGGTTGGTAAAGGCGAATTTGTTAAAGCGTTACACAAGCAAAGCCAACGTAAATCGTCACCGTTAGTGGCGGTGAATTGCGGTGCGCTGCCGAAAGATCTTATCGAATCTGAGCTGTTTGGCTACGCACCGGGCGCTTTTACTGGCGCAAGCCACAAAGGATTCCAAGGTAAGATCCGCCAAGCGGATAAGGGAATTCTGTTTCTCGATGAAATTGCCGACATGCCATTGGAAGCTCAATGTCGATTGCTGCATGTTCTGCAAGACAAATCCGTGGTCCCTGTGGGTTCAAATCAAAGCTACCAAGTCGATTGTCAGATAATCGCTGCCACTCATAAAAACCTAGAACAGTTAGTTGCGACAGGAGAATTTAGGCAAGATCTCTTTTACCGCCTGAATGGCTTGGCCTTTACTCTGCCAAGCTTGCAACAACGACAAGACAAACACGCCTTAATCGAGCACATTCACAGTAAATACGCAGAAGACGAACAGACAATCTGCCCGCACTTAATGAGCTTACTGTGCGCTTACTCTTGGCCGGGCAACATCCGCGAATTAGACAACTTACTTAAGGTTGCAGCTCTATTGGCAAGTGATGAACCACAACTCACGCTAGAACATGTACCTAGCCATCTTGCTCAACACCTCACGTCATTAGCGCAAGATAATCAGCATCAACTAATGACTCCTAATGCCATCAAAGGTACAGCGAGTAACGACTTAAGAAGTACCGTTGAAGAAACCTTGTTGCAAACGTATCAAGCGAACCAAGGCAACATCAGCAAGACATCTCGAATACTCGGCATCAGCCGCAATACCATTTATCGAAAGCTAAAAAGCTTGGGGATTCTTCAATAAAACATGAACAATGATTTGGATGCTCTGATTGAGCACCCAAAGTAGAAACACACACTTTATAAGTGGACATACTGTGCTTCGGACTAAATTAAAGTGTGAGTAAAGTCACGTAATAAGTAATCCACATTCAGGACACCCTCAAACTACAACCTCTTGATTTACCGACAAATAAAGATCATTAATAAATTTAAAAGATCAATGAATACAAATAGCTAATGAAATACTAACGGCCATTTGCTCACCTTATAGAACCCACCTGCAAGATATAAATCTGAGCACTATGCAATCCTATTTATAATTTTGATCACCCTATTCTTTTTATGTTCATTATTTTGAATTTTCCATTCACTTATCTTGTTTAAAATCTCTGGGAAATTACCAATATTTGGCTATAGGGATCATATGTTTAACAGTATACGTACGAGAATTGCGGTGAGTGCAGGTGGAGCAATGGCTTTCACTCTGTTGATCGCAATGGGCATGACCACCAGCGCATTTACCGATGTGAACAAACAAGTCACTGAAAAAGTAAAGACGCAGCTGACAGACGCCACAACGACAGATTTGCAAAACACAGCCATTCAACAAGGTTTGAACATTGCCAACCAACTTAACCCTGTACTAGCAAACCTTAAGCAAGCACGCTCCATTATCGAGCTAAGTTCACAAACCAACGCAAGCGCAGACCTTATCGTTAAACAGTTTACTGCCGCCTTGGAAGCGCAAAACAAAGCTGTATTTGCGGGCTACATGGTGTGGGAGAACAAGAATTGGCCACAACCAACCGATCTGAATAACGAGATCAGCTTGGACACCGAATTAGGTTTTAACAGTCAGGGCTACCTTGCGCCTTTCTTCTCTCCAAATGATCAGAACAGCTTTGATGCCGTCGCAATGGAGAGCTTCAGCAATACCGAACTCAACAGCAACGGCGAGCGCAAAGACGACTGGCACTTAATGCCATACCAAACCGGTAAGACATTTGTGATGGAACCCTATTTCTATCCAGTTCGCGGTAAGCAAGAGCTCATCACTACCATCAGCCAACCAATCAAACAAGACGGGAAAATCATTGGCTCAATTGGTTTTGATTTGTCTTTGTTTGAGCTTCAAAGCCAAAGCGAATTGCTTGCACGTAACTTGTTTGATGGCGAAGGAAAAATCCTTATTGCATCATGGAAAGGCATAACTCTCGCCAACAGCCGAGCTGGAAATATGGTGGGTAAAAGAGTCTCTTCTGAATTGGAATCCGAATGGTCGACAATTCAATCTATCGCTAAGCGAGAAGGTGCAGGCCTTGTTAATTTCGGCGGCGATGAGTACGCAATAACAGCCATTGATACCAGTGATGCGCCATGGGTAGTCATGGTATCCGTTCCCAGTAGTCACCTTACAAAAAGCGTCGACGACTACACGCAATGGAGTGATGCACAGAATTCAAAAGCACTTGAAAAAGGTGTGTGGGCGGGGATCATCGCAGCTATTCTAGGTATTGCCTCAATGGCATTCATTGCCAATTCTCTGGGCAAGGTTCTAAACAATTTAGTAGAGCGTTTTAAAGATGCTGCACAAGGCGAAGGCGACTTAACTTACCGCATTGAAGTGAAAGGAAAAGATGAAACCGCTCAGCTTGCACACTGGTTCAATACTTTCCTATCTCGTATGCAAGAGATGCTACTTACCGTGATGGTAACGGCCGACCAAGTAGATAAAAACGCAACAGAAGGCCAAGCTCGTGCTGAAGTTTCACGTGACCAGTTGAACTCTCAAGTTAACGAGGTGAACTCACTTGCCACAGCCATTAATGAAATGAGTGCGACTGCGCAAGAAGTGGCAAGCTCAGCCGTTCAAGCAGCCGCGGCAGCAAGCCAAGTACAAAGTAACAGCCTTAATGGCATGACACGCATGGACAATGCCGCCAGCGCGGTAGACAGCTTGGCTGTGCAGGTTAACGATGCGCAACAACAAACACAGAACCTAGTCGATTCGAGCACCGCTATCCAGGGTATCTTAAGCGAGATTGGTGGTATTGCAGAACAAACAAACCTACTAGCGCTTAACGCTGCGATTGAGGCTGCACGTGCGGGTGAAGCAGGACGAGGCTTTGCTGTCGTGGCAGATGAAGTGCGTAACCTCGCCAATCGTACTCAAGGTTCGACAGAAGAGATTCGCTCGATGTTGGCTCGCCTAGAGCAAGAGACTCAATCTATCGTGATATTGATGGAGCAAAGCCAGAAGCAAGCGAATGACACCAAAGGGGAAACCCAAGCAGCACATCTAGCACTATCTGAAATCAACCAAGCGATTGAAGTGATTAACGACATGAACAATCAGATTGCTTCCGCGGCTGAAGAGCAAAGCTCAGTATCAGAAGAGATTAACCGCAATGTAGTGATCATCAATGACACCGCTGTGGAAGTGATGGGCACCATGACATCATCAGTAGCAATCAGTAATGAGCTGACAGTGAAAGCTGGAGATTTACACGGTGAGTTAAGCAAGTTCAAGCTTTCTTAATTACCAACAACGTCTCACAATAACTAGGCCGAGAAACACCATGTTTTCGGAGAAACGCAATGTTCTCGGCCTCTTCATTTCTTAATTTCCACTCAACTTCAAACTCATCGATTGCAGTTCATCTATTAAATTTTACGGAACAAAGCTCGCCTAACCAATCTGTCCTAACCAAACTATCCCTATAAAATATCCCAATATAAACACAGCTAATCAGACTCTAACTCCACAAGTTGATTGAGCACTTCTTTGTCTAATACGGGGTGATGCTTACTCGCAAGGATCAGCACAATATCCACTGCTGGTAACGGCGGCATATCATCAAGAATTTTCAAATCCGGAGTCACGCTGAGCTTACCCATAGCACCAATCGCTAAACCCGCTTTAACGATGGCACGCTGCGCAGAAGCCGTATTGCTGCACGCCAACAACTGATAAGGCGTACCTTGCTTAGTTAAACCATTCACCGCTGCAGCATGATATTTACAGTCTGTTTGAAACAAAGCTAATGGAACAGGCTTGGAACCATCAAACACATAATCAGGGCTGCTTATCCAAACCCCAGTATCACTGGTGAGCCAATACCCCTCTTCGCTGTCGGGCGCTCGGGTGACAATTGCGGCATCTAAACGGCCGTCATCCAACCACTCTCTCAGCGTAATGCTGGGCAGGCTGAATACTTGAATAGAACAGGTGGGTTCTGCTTTCTGCAACAGGCGAATCACTTTCGGCAGAATGGTGTCGTTGTAGTCTTCAGGGCAGCCGAGTCGTAGAGGTTGTTTGTCTTCGTAACGCTTTACTTGTTTGAGGGCGGTATTGTGGAGGGCGACCAATTGTTCGGCATGAGAACGCAGCGCTAAGCCTGCTTCAGTCAGTATTAAATTACGTCCCTCTTTCTGGAAAAGAGTCACATTGAGCTCTTCTTCCAACTTCCGCATCTGAGCACTAAATGCCGATTGGGTGCGGTTGATCTGTTTCGCGGCACGCGTAAAGCTACTGGTTTCCACAAATGCAAGAAAACCTCGCAAAGCGTCAATATCCATATTGAAATCACCACCCATCGTTTTTATTAATGTATTGCATCAAAATTATCCGTTAGTGCCTCGCAATACAATCCCCTAAGCTCAAATGCATGCCCCTAGGCTCAAAGCATACCCACCAAACGCAAGGAAGTAACGATGCAGCTTTATATTGGAAACCAGAACTACTCAACTTGGTCACTACGCGCATGGCTAATTTTCGACAACTATAAACTCAATGCAGAAGTCATTAAGCTCAAGCTTTTCACCTCTGATTTCTACGACACCCTGGCTAAAGTGACACCAACGGCCAAGGTTCCAACCCTAGTTGATGGTGACGTTGCAGTGTGGGATTCATTGGCCATTCTCGAATACGTTAACGACGCCCACTTGAACGGCGCAGCATGGCCCAGTTCAGTGAAAGAACGCGCCCATGCCCGAGCTATTTCCGCAGAAATGCACTCTGGATTTTTTGCCGTCAGAAATGAAATGCCGATGAACTGCCGAGCAAAAAGAAAGCTCACACTCAGTGAAGAAGCACTAAAAGACATCGCTCGTATCGATGCAATTTGGTCAGCGCAAATGGAGCAACATCCAGAAGGCTGGTTGTTTGGTGATTGGTCGATTGCCGATGCGATGTTTGCACCTGTGGCGCTGCGCGTAGAAACCTATGGCATCCAGCTTTCAGAGAAGGCATCACAGTATCAGCAACGCGTGCTTAACAGCCCATCAATACAAAAATGGCTAGCAGAGGCAAGCTTAGAAACCGATGTGGTTGAAGAGGACGAGGCAGGCGAGACTGTATAAATAGTTAGCAATGAGTCTCGATAAGGGCATCGAGACTCGTTCAATATTAGATGATTAGAACGCGATTTCCTTACCCGCTATTCTTCAGCAACGCTGTCTTGATGATCATTCGGTTCAAACTCCAAAATGTCACCAGGTTGGCACTCTAAAACTTCACACAGCTTATCGAGTGTCGATAGCCTTACCGCTTTGGCTTTACCATTTTTTAATACTGATAAGTTGGCTTCAGTAATCCCAACTTCTTTTGCCAATGTCTTCAATCGCATTTTTCGTTTGGCCATCATAATGTCTAAATTAATGCGGATAGTCATGACAAGTCCTTTAAATGGTTTGGCTATGTTCGTCAGCCAGAATATAACCTTCTTTCATCACCCATGAGATGATCAAAATAATTATACCCAATATCAGTGTTAAAAAGTCCATACCAACAAAACTAATCTCAAAGATACGTTCACCTGGTGGATTATTGAACGACAGAATCACTGACATCAATGAACCGTAGATAACTGAACCTAATACCCAATAAAACAGGCTATATCCGAGCTTCTGATAGGACATTGCGTTTTCTAAAGAGAAGATTTCACCTCGCTCATAGTTACGGAATAAACGTATCAGAACCATCAGTGCATACATAAGGATGCTGGACATCAATAAGCTTGTGAACGCAGCAACGATTCTCGTTGTCATAGTGAGCGGTAACATCGTGAAATACCCGATGTCGTAAGTAAGATAAAAAATGCCCGTCGCACTAATAAAGTCATAGGGAGTCTCAATTGTTAGCCAGAAGTAACACACCATTATAGGGGTAAGTACAAAAAGGGATTGTAATAGCATACGTACACGTCGGCTTTGTTTTTGAATGTTAGACATACTTAGATTCCTGTTGAATTGACAGGAGGGATATTAAGATCAAAACAAACGATAATTTTATATCGATTTGAGTTTAGTAGCATAAGGCTAATATAGTATGCGTTCTACCAATAACATGGGAAAGACAACCTCCGGGTTCTAAAAGCTTCAACCCAATAATCCATTTTCATCAGACTTCCATTTACTTCCTAATAATTTGATCGATTGTGATCGCCGAATCACAATGTGCAGATGCGATTGTTTATATTCAACTAAATTCAAATCATTAAGATAAACATCATGTTACGAGCAACCATCGCATTACTCAGCGTGACCAGTTTCGCTGTATCTGCCAATGTCACCCTTCCCTCTGGAAAAGACTGGATCAATCATGCTTCTGAAGGGCTGGCACCTTATTGGCTGATGCTTAGCGCTCAAGGA
This sequence comes from Vibrio sp. J383, assembly GCF_023503985.1. Classification (NCBI taxonomy): domain Bacteria; kingdom Pseudomonadati; phylum Pseudomonadota; class Gammaproteobacteria; order Vibrionales; family Vibrionaceae; genus Vibrio; species Vibrio sp. J383. The sequence goes on from NZ_CP097294.1 coordinate 165,787, forward strand.
GAACCGGTAGGCAACTTCCCCACTTTCCGATGTGATGATGGAACACTCCTCGATGTTTCTAACGTTTGTCCTGAGTTAGACAAAGGATGGATCACGCCGCACTTTGGCAAAGAGTTTACGCGCATGAAATCACGCCAAACCTATGCCTACGGCGTGCTCTACCATCTTACCGGAGACAAACAGGCTTTAGCGCTCGCTAAGCAAGGGGCGTACTACCTCATTGATCAACTAGAAGATAAGCAAAATGGTGGTTTTATTGGCTACACAAAAGAGGGAAAAGCAGGTCAGGATTGGCAGCAGCGTACCTCTCAAGATCAAGCGTACGCGCTGGTTGGCCTTGCTATGTACTACTACCTGACCCAAGACAAAAAGGTAGAACAAGCACTCATCGCACAGCAAGCTTTTATCTTTGATAAGTATCGACTTAGCGACAACAGCGGTCTTGCTTGGGTACTCGCTGACGGTGAAGATGGCAGTGCAAAACGACGCGAACTGGTCGCGCAACTTGATCAAATAAACGGCTACCTGTTGTTAGTCGCCCCTCTGCTCAAAGAGCCCGTCAAATCCAAATGGCTTGATGACTTAAACTGGCTCACGCAAGCCATGATTGACCAATTCCATTCTGAAGATGAACAACGCTTCTACGGCGCAATTCATGATAAAGCTGCGATGATGCCGAATGCCAATCACAACGATTTTGGGCACACCATCAAAGCATATTGGATGACCTATCTAACCGGTCATGCATTAAATAATTCCGATTGGTCGGAGTTAGGTTTAGACGGTATGAAACACACTCTGAATCAGGCGCAATATCAGAAAGACTTTGCCAATGTATCTAACTACTTTGGTGAGCGACTTCAGAAGATGTGGCAAGGGCAAGATATCACGGGCTGGCAAAGCAGACCGCACAGTCAGTGGGCGTCATCATGGGAATGGGCAGAGCTTGATCAAGCGGCCATGACGGTTTCGCTGGTCGATGGTTCAATGAAAGACGTCCTGCAATATACCCTACCGACCTTCCATGATGTTTGGGTCGACCACAAATACGGTGGCGTTGGGCTTGATCCTAAGCGTACTAAAGCTTTCCATTGGGGCAATGGCTATCACCAATTTGAACATGCGCTGATTGGCTATTTATATGCTCAGCAAGTTGACGCTAAACTGGCTGTATTGCACTACGCAAGACCAACCAACAGCAATATGCCAATGGAACCGTATTACTATCAAGGGGATGTGGTTAAGTTGGAGAAACTTGGAGGTGGAACGCAGAAGGTCAGCTTCAATAACATTCGACCTTAATATCTGATATTCGCTCATCGATACTTTTAGCTGTGGTTTACGGTTAAGACGAAAAAGATGAGTGACTAGCTGTTCGCAAAGCCTGAGAAGAAAAGATGCTTTTCAGGCTTTTGAAATACAGTTGAACAACATTTATTGGTAGGATTTTATATGACTTTATGAGCAAACTTTCACGAGTAAGTAAATCCTATCGGGCCTCAAGCGAGGCAGAATAAGACATCGAAACAATCACTTCTTATTATTCTGCTCAACCAGCTTTTCATTCCACGCTTCGTTGCCGTCTCGCTTACTGACATCATACTCAGAACAGAACTGCGATATAGTCATGTTGTTATCGCCCGTCGCTAACTTTAATGCCAACTGAACTTGTTGAAGCTTGCTTTGAAGGCGAAGGTTTTGACCTGCCTTCGGGCTTTTTTCTTTAGCGAACTTTAAAGCGGCGTGTTTACGCTCGGCAGCGCCAGCTCGGCGATCCGCTTCTGATAATAGATATTTTAGCTGCGCGACACTCTTGCCCTTCTTAAAGGCAGGCTCAAGCAACTCAACGCATTCATCAAATGATGGATTTATAACATACGGATCAATTTTATGCGCTTGTTGGCGCATCCACTCTAGCGCGAGCTTTTCATCTGACATTTTGCAATCTTTACCAATAAAACAGCCGTACATGGTATCGCTCAATAGCAAACCGCTGCAATAAAAAGTTGAGTAAGTTTTGCCTTTTTAACGAGTACTTGTCGTCAGGTATCAATAACGACAAATCGGACAGCGGACCCAGCTCCGCTACAAAGAGCCAAACTTGACGCTATTGATACCTCTTTCGGCCTTTTTAACGCATCACAAACAGCTCTTCGTGATAATTCTGCTCAACATTAAACTTGCACGCATCGAGTTCTTTTTTAAGCGATGTTGAGAACCGCTCTGGCCCACAAAAATACAACTCATAAACATTTAGATCACCACATTGACTCGCGATTCTCTCTGCGTTTAATCGCGAAGAGTGCAAGGTATCTATTACGTTCAGCTTCACACCGACTTGATGCGCAAGGTGCCATAATTCATCGACTAAATGCTCATCGACACCGCGGGTACAGTAAAACAGTTCAATTCGAGGATGAGTTTTCTCTGTTTTGAGCGCTTCAAGCGTTGCAAAAAACGACGCTATTCCGACACCACCAGCAATCCAAATTTGTGGCCTATTTAAGTCAAACTCAAGTCGACCATAAGGCCCTTCCACCGTAACAGCATCACCCGTATTAACTCGCTCATAAAGACCATTCGTAAAGTCACCCAACTCTTTAATCAAGAAACGCAGTTCTGAATCTTCACTGCCCGAAACAATGGTAAACGGATGCGGGTCTTCATTGCCGAAGCGCAGGTACGCAAACTGCCCTGCTTTATGGCCTCGCCAAGATGTATCGGGCTTTAGTACCAACTCCATCACTTCGGCTTGTGGAAAGTAACGTGTGGAGGAAACAGCAGCAGAGTGACGATTACGACGCCCTACAAAACCCAACAAACTGTACATCGCCGCGATAGACCCAACCAAAGCGAAGGTCACCGTTAGGTAATAAATAGGCTGGCCCCAATAAGCATGTTTGAGCAGTAATACCGAGTGAAACGCGATCAAAAGATACGCGACAGACATCAAGCGATGTGACAATTTAAACGGTTTGTATTTTACTGCTGCCCACAACGACGCCACCAGTAAGACAAGCAATAGATAGAAACCCCACTCGCCAATATTTTCAGCAAAACCGTGCAGTCCATTGACCCACGCTTCCCAACCAGACAAAGCTCTTGCAGGGCCAGAACCGTCATGACGAACAGGTTTAGCCAACACTCCAGATGTCACTAGCCACTTAGGGATCTGGTACCACAACCAGTGTGTCACACCCAGAGCTACGCCACCGATACCCAACCATTTGTGGACGCGATACGCCTTATCCATACCGTTGAGCCAATTCTCAACCATAGGCAAACGCATCGCCAAGATCATAGTGATAGACATTAACATCAGAGACAACATACCCGAGTACTGAATCATGGCAGAGCGCCATTCAAATATGTTGTTTGAAGCGAAGAGTTGCGGTTCCATCGCAAACCAAAAGGCTGACATTATGGCAATCATTGCCCAGAGGATATTGCGGACTGTTTTCATTTTTTAACACTCATAAAGACGACATCATTACTTTAGCGTGCGTGATGTAAAGCGACGTCAACATGCGTAAATCTATGCAAAGGCACATACTCAATTGATCGATAGCGGATGCTTCTGCGTAAATATGGTTTGGCTAATGAACACGTTCGTCGATAACAATGGGAAGCAAAAAAGACATGAAGGACATGAACCTTTCAAGACAAGATATTCAAACAATGGATCAGCGAGAACGCGCTCGCTTAATCAACTCCTTATCGGGATTCAAAAGCGCAAACCTAATTGGTACGTGTGATAAACAAGGACTAGAAAACCTTGCTGTGGTGAGCTCGGTGGTTCATTTAGGGTCGAATCCACCTTTATTTGGCTTCATAGTTCGACCAGCAGAAAGTCGTCGCCATACATTAGAGAATATCCTAGAAACTCGGCACTTCACCATCAACAGCATCGGCGCTGATTTTGTTCAAAAAGCGCATCAAACTTCGGCTCGTTATCCAAAGACGGCATCCGAATTCAAAGCCGTCGGCCTCACGCCCTACTATGACGACATGTTCCCCGCGCCATTTGTTTTGGAAAGCAGTCTCAAAATAGGGTTAGTTTTGAAAGAACAGATATCGATTGAGAGCAATCAAACGCAAATGTTGATTGGAGAGGTCATTACGATTCAAGCACCCAAACGTGCCGTGATGCCGGATGGCTACCTTGATTTAGAAGCGCTGGATTTAGTCACGATTTCAGGGCTAGACAGCTACCATGTCACCCAAAGGCTTCACCGCTTAAGTTATGCCAAGCCAGACAAATCTCTGTTTCCGCTGACTCGTGAAGGAAACCCAACCTCATGGGAAGCTCGTGAGCTCAATTTAAGCTAATTTTGTTCGGTAATTTAGTCACAAAGGTGTTAACTTTCGTTCATAAATACTAATCATAACGGTGTGGTTTAAAGAATAAAGCTCAATGGTCAGCATCCGATAAGAATGCTCCACTTAATTCTCATCTAACATCTTTATTTCCACCGAACACCTTTATTTCCACCTAACCTCTTTCTCCAAGGACCCCTTTGAAGTTAACCCACTTTAAATACAAAACGCGCAAAGGCCCAGACTACCGACATGGCGATCAGGTGTCATTCATGGACATCAAACAGACCTTCGGTATGGGCAGCATCCGTGTGGGCGCTTGGGTAACGAAAGAAGAGAAAGAACTGGCTGCAAATCTGATATTCGACTCGTTAGCAGACTTGGCTTACATCCTGGCTTTGCCACCAGAAGCAATTGGCTTGCGTGGCACATTAGGCTTGGCGTTCGGCAGTGGTGGCAGAAAGGGTGTACAAGCACACTACGCACCAAATCAAAGAGAGTTAGCCCTCACTAAAAACGCAGGTGCAGGTGCATTAGCACATGAGTTCTGGCATGCATTTGACCACTACATTGCCGAAAAGGCGTTTGAGATTGGCGACACCTCAGGCCCTCGAAAACACATCTTGTTCGCCAGTGACTGTTGGTTACACGATAGAAAGGTGCGACCTCATCCATTAAACGAGAGTTTGATGTCTGTGTTCGATGCCACACTACTCAGCGACAACAACCTAGATAAACACCACTACGTTGCACGCAGTGTCATTGCCGACAAGGCAACGTCGGCTCGTTACTTCTCACTACCAACAGAAATGATGGCGCGTGCCTTTGAAGCTACGATTGAATCCTGCTCAGATATCGAGAATTCTTACTTAGTCGATGGCACGACCAAACCGGATATGTACCCTCTGTATCCCGACCTTGAGCACAGAGAAGAAATCTACAATGCGATGCAAGGCTATTTTGCACCATTAGGACGATCTTTAAGTAAATAACATTTTGAGTCAGTAACACCCTGCAGATTTACAGTGAGTGACATGTACCATAAGTTGATCATGTGTAATCTCTGAGATAACATGTACAATAAGCGGAACATGTACAATAGTTAATTCATGAATGATTAACTATTCTGTGTATATTGAAAGATTAAACATATCCAAAAACAACAGGGTAAATAAGTGATGAATATTGTTTCTTTTACTGAGGCAAGAAATAGCCTTAAGTCTGTGCTCGATAGAGTGGTAGACGATTCTGATGTTACGGTAATAACCAGACGAGATTCAGAAGATGCCGTGGTAATGTCTCTTGATCATTTTAATTCAATGCAAGAAACCTTGTACCTAATGAGCTCGCCTAAAAACGCTGAAAGATTGGCTGAATCCATTGCTCAACTCGAAGCCGGAAATACAACCGTTCGAGAATTGAATAATGACGAATGATCGAAAGATTGTATTTACAGATAATGCTTGGGAAGATTACCTATACTGGCAAACCCAAGACAAGAAAACGCTCAAGAAACTAAATAAGTTGATTGAAGCTGCCAAAAGAACGCCCTTTGAAGGGATTGGAAAGCCGGAGCCACTAGTCGGCAACCTGTCTGGATTTTGGTCAAGACGAATCGATGACAAGAATCGATTAGTGTATAAAGCAGATGACGATAACTTTTACATAATTGCTTGTCGTCACCACTATTAAAAGCAGTAAGCAGCACATAGAAAGGGCAGTAATGATCAGTTGGCCATCTTTAGTAAAACTCGACGGTGATGATGAACTTATTTACGTCGCATCCGAACACGAATTTCAAGCAGAATGCTCAGAGATGATCTTGGGTGAAGATGATTACCTGATTGATTCTGTTGGCGACAGCTATTCACTTCAATCAAGTTCTAACCAACTGTCTCTAGCTAAACGAGCAGACCAGTATTCGGTTGAAAACGTGACCAAACTGATTCGAAACCACGAGTTTCAGAAAGCCGAAGTGTGCCTGATGAAGATCCACTTCCTAACGATTGAAGAAGCGATTCAGTCTTTGGCTTTTGAGGCTCGCTAATACTGCTTAAGAGCTCGTATCAAAGCTAATTCCCAAGACAGATTAAACAAAAACAGCGCCAATTCAGGCGCTGTTTTTGTTTGTTATTTAACTAATTCATTAAGCGATAAAAATCTGAGCCAGTGCGTAGCCTAAGCAACATGCGCCTACTACACCGATTAAACCAACCGACATGAATGAGTGGTTGAAGTACCACTTACCAATCTTGGTGGTGCCAGAGACATCGAAGTTAACCGTTGCGATATCTGATGGGTAGTTCGGGATGAAGAAGTAGCCGTAAACCGCTGGCATCAAACCGATCAGCAAGGCTGGATCTAGTCCTAAGCCAAGACCAACAGGTAACATCATACGAGCCGTCGCAGCTTGAGAGTTCACCACAACCGACACAATGAATAGCGCTAGTGCAAACGTCCATGGGTAATTCGTTACCATTTCCACGATGCCAGATTTGAACTGAGGCATTGCGTATTGGAAGTAAGTATCCGACATCCATGCGATACCGAAGATAGCAATCGCTGCCACCATACCGGATTTGAATACCACGCCGTTTGGCACATCACGTGGGTCAGTTTTAGTTGCCAGCAAGATGATACCGCCGAAGCAGAGCATCATCATTTGGATGATCACCGACATCTTGATTGGCTTGTCGCCGTCTACGATGGTTCTGATCTCAGGCACCATCGCCACGATAACAATCACGACAATCGACAATAGGAAAATCAATACCGCATTACGAGCCGAAGTTGGCAGTACTTCATCCAAAGAGGTCGCGGTGGTGCTTTCAATGCGCTTTTTCCACTCAGGATCTTTTAGACGAGCTTGGTATTCAGGATCGTCGTTCAGTTCTTTACCACGTTTCAAGCTATACAGAGAAAGCAAAAGTGTGCCGAACAAGGTTGCAGGAACCGTCACCATCAGAATAGAAAGCAGAGTAATAGAGTGTTGGATATCAGAAAGTTGCGCGAGGTAATAGACCACAGCAGCAGAAATTGGTGATGCCGTTATAGCTAGTTGAGACGCAACAGACGCAGCCGCCATTGGGCGCTCAGGACGAATACCATTCTTCAACGCAACATCGCCGATGATTGGCATAATTGAGTAAACCGCGTGGCCAGTACCCAATAGGAAAGTCATCGAGTAAGTCACGAACGGTGCTATCAAGGTGACGCGTTTCGGGTTCTTTCTTAGTACCCTTTCCGCAACTTGAAGCATGTATTTCAAGCCACCAGCCGCTTCGAGGATCGAAGCACAGGTAACAACAGCGAGGATGATCAGCATTACGGTGACAGGTGGAGACGTTGGTGGCATCTTGAAGACAAACACCTCGATAACCAAGCCAATCCCAGAAACAACACCTAAGCCAATACCGCCATACCGAGACCCGATATAAAGTACGACTAATAAAAATAGAAACTCAAAATACAACATAAGCAACCTTGCTAAAAATGTGGACTAATTATATTTTGTCCTTTAGTTCAGCCTTTTACTTATTACTTGGTCACACTATGATTGCAGGCTTCCGCAAATTGTTTTTTATAAGATTATGGTCACGCTAACGCGTCTGTAAGTTTATGAATTGTAATAGGAAGCTAGGCACTCAACCGAGATTTGTTATGTATGATAACCATTATTGTGTCTGTTAGAACCGCATGACCTATCAAACATCAGACTCATAACTGAACGATATTATTCCAACGTAAGTTAATCAGGTTTCGCCTCATCTAGAAGCATATTACCGATGCAATTCGTCATATTCTTACTGAACACTGACTCGCCTATCTCCAGGCACTATGTCAAAATACTCGCCCTCACGACGACAACACATAAAGAACCACGGATATGAATTTTCAAGCTGCTATTTTTGATATGGATGGACTGCTGCTCGACACCGAGCGACTTTGTATGCAGGTTTTTGAAGAAGCATGTCACGCGCAAGGTGTTCCGTTTTTGCAGGATGTTTACCTAGGCATCATTGGCTGTAACGCAAAAACCATCGAACAGATTTTTAGAAATGGCTACGGTGAAGGGCTAGATTACCCAGCGCTGAACAACGAATGGCGCACACGCTACAGTGCGATTGTTAAGCACCAAGCTATCCCAGTAAAAGACGGCGTGATTGAGCTTCTTGAGTGGCTGAAATCAAACGACATTCCAATCGCGGTGGCGACCTCCACTCAGCTTGATATCGCGAAAAAGAAGCTTGAGCTGGCTGGCCTAGATTCTTACTTCACCTCACTAAGCACAGGCTGTGAAGTCACCAATGGTAAGCCTCACCCCGAGATCTACCTGCTAGCGGCAGAACGCCTAGGTGTTGCCCCTGAAGCCTGCCTAGCGTTTGAAGACTCAAACAACGGTATTCGCGCATCAATGGCAGCCAACATGATCAGCTTCCAGATCCCTGATTTAGTAGAACCATGTGACGAAGTAAAAGCGCTTGGACACACCATCAGCCCTTCTCTGCATGATGTGTTAGCGCAGCTTCAACAAGCCGCTGCATAAGCTCTGATTACCGTTGATAACGCTTTAATCAACACAGAATAACCTTTCTATTAAGCCGACTCACAGAGTCGGTTTTTTTGTGGGTATTCCTTTTATAAAAGATAAAAACTCGCGCTTGAAACTGTTACAGTCGATGTGAAACTGATGCTAAGTGACAAGCAACATTGATAACGTCTAGAAAGGGAGAAAGAGACACGTGATTGAGAAAATTGAAAGCCAACTGCTTGATTTTGCACAGCAAGAGATGACACAAGATGCAGCGCACGATATCAGCCATATTAAGCGCGTAGTCAAAACCGCCAAGGCTTTATGTACTCAAGAACAAGCTAAGCTTGAAGTCGTGCTGCCCGCCGCTTACCTTCATGATTGCTTCACCTTTCCAAAGAACCACCCAGACCGCGCTCAAAGCTCACAAATGGCAGCAGACAAAGCCATCTCTTATCTCAAATCTATCGAATATCCTGCGCCCTACCTTGATCAGATCCATCATGCCATTGTGACTCACAGCTACAGCGCCAACATCACACCTGAAACGTTAGAAGCTCAAATCGTCCAAGATGCTGACCGCCTAGATTCTCTCGGTGCGATTGGTATTGCACGCTGCCTGTACGTCGGTCAGAGTTTTAACGCAGAGCTCTATAACCATCAAGACCCGTTTGCGAAGCAACGTGAGTTAGATGACAAGCACTACAGCGTCGACCATTTCTACGTGAAGCTGTTCAAGCTGGCTGAAACCATGAATACAGAATCCGCCAAGTTAGAAGCCAACAAGCGCACCGACTACATGCGTGGTTTTCTTGAGCAATTGGGCTCGGAAGTTTAACGGCTTAGAAAAAGAAGCAGGCAATAAGGAGAGAGAAGGATATGGAAATAAACCGCTTTAAAGCATCCGACGCCGACGAGATCGTCACTTGGTTTACATCCCTAGAAGACTACGTGCTGTGGGGTGGGCGAACATTTGGTTGGCCGTTAAAAGCAACCTCCATCATCGAACGCTCTCAAGAGCCACATGTCGAGCTATATACCTTCTCTGCATCTAAGTCATACTTTGAACCGAACGCTGATTCAAACGCCAACTCAAACGCCAGTGACTTGCTTGGTTTTATGGAATTTCAACGCATGTCGGACAGCGAACTTCGCTTTTGCCGAGTCGCGATTCACCCAAACCTTCGAGGTAAAGGGTTAGGACAATCGATGCTTGAAACGGCCTTAGAAGCGGCGAAAGAAATACCGAATGTCACCACCATCACCTTAGCGGTATTTAAGCAAAACTACGGTGCGAAACGATGCTACGACAAAGCGGGTTTTGAGGTGGTAGACAAAGAGCCGAGCGTGAAAGAGTTCAATGGCAAAACGTGGCCCCTGTATCAAATGGAATTAAAGCTCAGCTAGCATGTTTTACTTGGCTCGGTCGTTTTAATTGCTAGATCTGACCCCATATCTTAGAAACTCGCATTAATTTGGAACCTCCAATGACCCAAGAAAAATTCGACACTATTTATCAACGTGCGGCTCACCGTAAAGGTGGAGCTGCCGAGCTCGAAAAGATTGTTCGCGCGCCCCTTTCCCAATCCGAGCTATCGCAGATCACCGACGATCGCTGGCTGGCCGCCTTTACCGAAAAGGTATTCCAATGTGGTATTTCATGGAATGTAGTGAGAAAGAAATGGCCGCAATTTGAAGAAGTGTTCTTTGAATTCAATATCGAAAAAATGCTGATGCTGCCGAATGAAATGTGGGAACAGAAAGCGCAAGACCCGCGTATTATTCGCCACCTCACCAAGGTGATGACCATCCCTGCCAATGCCACCATGATCCACAACGCCAAGCGTGAAGCCGATTCATTCTCGCAAATGGTTGCCGACTGGCCATCAGAACGTATCACCGAGCTGTGGGATTACCTGAAAAAACACGGCAAGCGATTAGGTGGTAATACTGGTGCCTACACTCTGCGCCAAATGGGTAAAGACACCTTCATCTTGTCATCAGATGTTGAAGCACACCTACGCAGTACCGATGTGGTGGATAGCGGCCGTAACACCAAGCGAGCACAACTGGCAGCGGGTAAAGCCTTCAACGAATGGCAGCAACAGTCAGGTCGTAGCCTGAGCGAAATCAGCCAGATTGTTGCCTACAGCTGCGGTGATAATCGAGTTTAGTTGGATTAAAAATGGCTTAAAGCTAAAGATTGCACACAGTTCCCTGCAAACAAAATGTTATAAGTCATTAACAAATAAGCGTGCATCGCACTTTCATCCGGTGGCATTGTATAGATAAATGTATACAATATAGAGTAACTCTCATGAATTATTCTCGACTAACCCAACTCGACTAAACAAGGGCCCTTATCTCTATGACAGCTCTCAAAAATTCTGTCTCCAAAGGTGTAAAAACGAAAGTAACAGGCCAGACTCAAGACGATGTTGTTTACTGCCATATCTTCGACGCGATACTAGAACAAAGGCTGCCACCAGCCACCAAATTAAGCGAAGAAGCCTTAGCAGAAATCTTTAGCGTTAGCCGCACCATTATCCGTCGTGCCTTACTGCGTCTCTCTTTAGAACAAGTTGTGGTGATCCGTCCAAACCGAGGTGCCATGATTGCAGCCCCAACGGTTGATGAAGCCAAGCAGATATTTAAAGCACGTGAAGTAATGGAAATTGCTATCACTGAGCTAGCGGTGAAAAACGCAACCAAAGCGCAAATCGAAGAGTGCCGAAAGCTCGTTGTAAAAGAGAACTGCGCCTTTGACCAAGGTGACTACGGTTCCGGCTTACGCTTGTCTGGCGAGTTTCATATCAAGCTGGCTGAAATGGCTGAGAATGCGCCACTGCTGGCTTTCCAACGCAGCTTGGTATCGCAAACCTCACTGCTGATCGCTCAGTACGAAACGGGCAATCACTCGAACTGCTCTCTAGACGAACACTCAGGCTTACTGGATGCGATAGAGTCAGGCAACGAACAACAAGCTGTAGAATTGATGCAAGAACACCTAAGCCATATTCGTTCGAAGCTCAACCTAGACAGCAGCACGGCTTCTAGCGACCTGCATGTCGTGTTCTCTGATCTGCTTAAGAGCAAGTCATAGAAGATTCAACAAACGATTGATAACCATCCGTTAACAACTTTTTGTTAACAGCTTTTCGTTAACAGCTTTTTATTAACAATACAGGAGAGAAGTAAGCCTCTGCGTTTACTTCTCTTTTTTATGCCCTCTCCTCTAAAAACAAATACGACGATCGACTCACATCCATCTAAAAATTCTGTCTATTCTGGCCTCAACAACGATCTTAGCCTCTATAGAATCACTTCCAACAGTGCCATAAACCCCTCCTTTATCTTGTATACATAGCTATCAATTCATTCACATCATAAAACTGTTCGCTTTTAATTCAACCCCTTATAAAACAAGCAACTAAAGTTAAAATAAAATTGTACACAATCCCTACAAAAAACTATTTGTTGCATTTTTGTAAATAAATAGTTGACCACAGGGTCAGGATGGATAATTATTGACCTAGAAGTCAAAAAGAATACACATGGAAATATGTCGATTTACAAGGAGGTCTCTTGATTACTTTTTTGCTCAATCAGGAAATAAGACGTGAAGATAATCTGTCGCCAAATATGACAGTGCTCAACTACCTTCGTACCAAGGTTAATAAAACCGGTACCAAAGAAGGTTGTGGGTCGGGTGACTGTGGTGCATGTACGGTAGTTCTGGGCGAAGTGGTTGATGGACAGCTGCAATACCGCTCGGTGAACTCTTGCCTGACTTTCGTTTCAGCGCTGCATGGAAAGCAACTGATCACAGTAGAAGATCTACAAAACCGAGATCGCTCTTTGCACCCAGTACAGAAAGCGGTGGTGGATTTTCACGGTTCACAGTGTGGTTACTGCACGCCGGGCTTCATCATGTCGATGTTTGCGCTAGGCAAGAACAAACCCGATGCGAGCAAAGAAGACGTCATGGAATCACTGGCGGGTAACCTATGTCGCTGTACTGGCTACCGACCAATTGTTGATGCTGCGATGTCGCTTTCAACAGACCAGCCTTTGATCGACCAATTTGCTGAACTTGAACGCAACACCATCAAGAAGCTAGAAGGTATTCAAGACACTGAAGCCAACTTACGCCTTGGTCACCTCACCGCTTTTTCCCCGAAAAGCACTGATGAGCTGGCCAAGCTTTTTCAAGCACATCCGAACGCTAAGCTGGTTGCTGGCGGCACGGATTTAGCACTGGAAGTCACACAATTCCATCGCGAGATTGAAACACTGATCAGCGTAAACCTTGTGGAAGACATGAAGGTGTGCGAAGAGACCGACACCGATTTAATCATTGGTGCCAATCTGCCTATCAGTGACTCTTACGCACTACTGAAAAAGCACTATCCAGATTTTGGTGAGCTACTGCACCGCTTTGCTTCACTGCAAGTGCGTAACCAAGGCACCATTGGCGGTAATGTGGCGAATGCTTCACCTATCGGTGATACCCCTCCTCTGCTGATTGCTTTGGACGCGAAAATCAAACTTCGCTGCGGAGACGAGTCACGCACCATGCCGATAGAAGATTACTTCATCAGCTACAAAGTGACGGCGCAAAAAGAGAGTGAATTCATCGAACAGATCATCATTCCTAAGCCAACCAACGACAGCTTCCGAGCTTACAAAGTGTCGAAACGTTTAGACGACGACATCTCTGCGGTGTGTGGCGCGTTTGATATTCAAATTGAAGATGGCAAGGTTTCTTACGCTCGTATCGCTTTCGGCGGTATGGCAGCAACGCCTAAGCGTGCAACTCGTTGTGAAAATACGTTATTAGGCAAACCGTGGACAGACGCTAATATTAAGTTAGCGATGCAGGAACTGTATAACGACTTTGAACCGCTCTCTGATTTCCGTGCAAGCCAAGAATACCGTTCATTGTCGGCGGCCAACATGCTGCGTCGCTACTTCATTGAACGACAAAATAAAAACAACCAAATCGAAACAAGGGTAACGTCTTATGTCTAAATCAAATTCCTCTGGTCACAAGAGCAATGCGATGACCCACGAAGAGATGGTTACCATTGCAAAACAAGACCTAAAAACTGGCGTAGGTAAAAGCGTTAAACACGACAGTGCAGCCAAGCAAGTCACGGGCGAAGCGGTATACATTGACGACCGCCTAGAGTTCCCAAATCAGCTGCATGTATACGCACGCCTGAGCAAGCAAGCGCACGCTAACATCACCAAAATAGACCTATCTCCATGTTACGAATTCGAAGGTGTGGCAATTGCTATTCAAGCGAAAGACGTACCGGGTGAACTGGATATCGGCGCCATCCTACCGGGTGACCCACTGCTTGCTGATGGCAAAGTAGAATACTACGGTCAACCTGTGATTGCCGTGGCAGCTAACGATTTAGAAACTGCACGTAAAGCCGCACACGCTGCAATCATTGAATATGAAGAACTGCCTGCGATTCTTGATGTAAAAGAAGCGCTAGAGAAAGAACACTTCGTAACAGAAAGCCACACTCAACAACGTGGTGACTCGAAAGCCGCACTGGCAAAAGCGAAACACGTGATCTCTGGTGACCTAGAGATCGGCGGCCAAGAACACTTCTACCTAGAAACCCAAATCAGTAGCGTGATGCCAACCGAAGACGGCGGCATGATCGTGTACACCTCGACTCAAAACCCGACCGAAGTTCAAAAACTGGTTGCGGAAGTAATTGGCGTACCGATGCACAAAGTCGTGATTGATATGCGTCGTATGGGAGGTGGTTTCGGTGGTAAAGAGACTCAAGCGGCCTCTCCAGCATGTATGGCTGCGGTGATTGCCCACCTCACCGGTCGACCAACCAAAATGCGTTTGCTGCGCAATGAAGACATGCAGCAAACCGGTAAACGCCACCCGTTCTACAATCAATATACGGTCGGTTTTGACGACAATGGTGTGATTCAAGGTGCCGACATTACCGTTGCAGGTAACTGTGGTTACTCACCAGACTTATCAAGTTCTATCGTCGATCGTGCGATGTTCCACTCAGACAACGCCTACTACCTAGGTGATGCAACTGTGGTTGGTCATCGATGCAAAACCAATACCGCATCGAACACCGCTTACCGTGGCTTTGGTGGCCCGCAAGGCATGATGACCATCGAGCACATCATGGACGAGATTGCGCGTTACCTGAAAAAAGATCCTTTGGAAGTACGTAAGGCGAACTACTACGGCGAAGAAGGCCGTAACGTGACCCATTACTACCAAACCGTTGAAGACAACTTTTTACCTGAGATAACCGAACAGCTTGAGCGCAGCAGTGACTACCACGCACGTCGTAAAGAAATCGCTGAGTTCAACAAGCAAAGCCCTATCTTGAAGAAAGGCCTTGCGATCACACCCGTGAAATTCGGCATCTCGTTTACTGCGACTTTCTTGAACCAAGCAGGTGCGCTCATCCATATCTACACCGATGGCAGTATTCATTTGAATCACGGTGGTACGGAAATGGGGCAAGGCTTGAACATCAAAGTGGCACAAATCGTTGCACAGGAGTTCCAAGTCGATGTCGAACGTATCCAGATCACCGCTACAAACACAGACAAAGTTCCGAACACATCACCAACCGCAGCCTCATCGGGCACCGACCTCAACGGTAAGGCCGCGCAAAACGCCGCAATGACCATTAAGCAGCGCCTGATTGACTTCGCTTCTGCGCACTTCAAAGTGTGGCCTGAAGAGGTGGTGTTTAAGAACGGCATGGTGCAGATCCGCGACGAGATCATGACCTTCAACTCATTTGTTGAACTGGCTTGGTTTAACCAAATCTCGCTATCGAGCACTGGCTTCTACCGCACTCCGAAGATCTATTACGATCACGAGAAAGCGCGCGGTCGCCCGTTCTACTACTACGCATACGGAGCATCTTGTTCAGAGGTTATCATCGATACCCTAACCGGTGAGAACAAGATTCTGCGTGTTGATATTTTGCATGACGTGGGCGCTTCATTGAACCCAGCAATTGATATCGGCCAAGTCGAAGGTGGCTTTGTGCAAGGTGTCGGTTGGTTAACGACGGAAGAGTTGGTTTGGAACCAGCAAGGCCGCTTGATGACCAATGGCCCTGCAAGTTACAAAATTCCAGCGATAGCTGATATGCCAATTGATTTCAGAACGCACCTTTTAGAAAACCGCAACAACCCAGAAGACACCGTATTCAACTCGAAAGCCGTGGGTGAGCCACCTTTCATGTTGGGTATGTCGGTATGGAGCGCACTGAAAGACGCGATTAGCTATGTCGCCGTCGATGGCGCGATTCCTAAGCTCAACACACCTGCGACACCAGAGCGTATTCTGATGGCGATACAGGAGGTCACTGAAACGGCTCCGACTTCGGTCGATGCTCAATCAGAAACAGCTTAGGGCTCGGTTTATATAGACCGCTTAGGGCGCAATAAATAGCTTAGAGCACCTATAAATAGCTTAGGAAGCATAAAAGGGATTTAGGAGGACGTATGTTTAAGGATAATTGGATTCACGAACTGGCAAAACTGGAAGAGAACTACGAACCTTGTGTGATGGTGACGGTTCTTGAAGACAGAGGCTCCGTTCCACGTGATGCGGGCACCAAGATGCTTGTCACTCGCGACCGGATCATCGCCACGATTGGTGGTGGTCACCTTGAACATGTGGCTACTAAAATGGCTCGCGAGATGCTGATTGCCAGCGAAAAATCACTCAAAGTAGAACGCTTCAACCTAGGTGCTCGTTTAGGCCAATGTTGTGGCGGAATGGCAACGTTAAGCTTTGAGCCGATTGGCACTCAGCAAAACCACCTTGTGCTGTTCGGCGCAGGCCATGTTGCCAAAGCGCTGCTGCACATTGTCGCAACCCTGCCCTTCCGCGTGACCTGGATTGATGAACGTGAAGAAGTATTCCCTGAAACGCTGCCACACGGTGTGAAAAAGCTAGTAAGCGACGATCCAGTCGGTGAAGTGAAACACATGCCACCGAACAGCTATTACCTTGTGATGACCCACAACCACCAGCTTGATTTCGATTTAACCAAAGCCATCATCGACCGTGAAGACAGCCGTTACTTCGGTATGATTGGTTCGCTAACTAAGCGCAAGAAGTTCGACTTCCGCTTAGAGCAGCGCGGCTATAGCCAAGAACAAATTGAAACCATGCTTTGCCCTATTGGTATTAGTGCGGTGAATGGCAAACATCCTGCCGAAATTGCGGTGTCGGTTGCTGGTGAACTGATCGCACACTATCAAGGCCAAGCACTTGAACAAAAGCGCCCAACCAAACACTATCGAAATCAGGATTTGACCGATCAACACAGTCAACCAAGCGACGTAGGCGAACCACCATTGGAAGAGAAGATCGCCTAATAAAAGTCGCAAAGCTTCAGTGGCCATAAAGTCGCTGAAGTCATTAAAAGGAAGTAAACATGACAACGCAACGCAAAGCTTATCGCGCCAGTATTTTACACAGCGTCGCCGACCCAAAAGACGTCGGTATCGATGAGTCTTACGACTATTTTGAAGACGGTGTTTTAGTGGTTGAGGACGGCCATGTCGTCGACTTAGGCCATGCCGACGAAGTATTAGCTCGCCAACCTAAAACACTCGAAGTAAAACAATACAAAGACAAGCTGATCACCTCTGGCTTTATTGATACGCACATCCACTACCCTCAAACAGGGATGATCGCGTCTTACGGTGAGCAACTTCTTGATTGGTTAGAGAACTACACCTTCCCAGAAGAAAAGCGCTTCAAAAACCCAGTCTACGCGCACAAAGTCGCTAAGCTATTCCTAGACGAGTTAGCCAGCAACGGCACCACCACGGCACTGGTATTTGGCACGGTACACAAAGAGTCGGTTAACGTATTCTTTGAAGAAGCTGAGAAGCGTAATCTACGTATGATCGCGGGTAAGGTTCTGATGGATCGCAATGCGCCAGATTACCTCACCGACACACCAGAATCTGGCTACGCAGACTCTAAGGAGCTGATCGAAAAATGGCATAACCGCGGCCGTTTGCTTTACGCGGTGACACCTCGTTTTGCGCCAACCAGCACACCAGAACAACTTGCTACTGTCGGTAAACTGCTAGAAGAGTACCCAGATGTGTACATGCACACTCACCTTTCTGAAAACGAGAAAGAGATCGAGTGGGTGAAATCGCTGTTCCCAGAACGCGACAGCTACCTAGATGTCTATGACCATTACGGACTGCTTCACAAACGTTCGGTATTTGCTCATGGTATTCACCTTTCTGATTGTGAATGTAAACGCCTTGCCGATACTGAATCTGCCATCGCCTTCTGCCCAACTTCTAACCTTTTCTTAGGCTCGGGGTTGTTCCGATTACCAGAGATGGAAGATCACGGTATTCGTGTCGGCGTGGGTACTGATGTAGGCGCAGGCACCAGCTTCTCAATCCTGCAAACCATGAGTGAAGCGTACAAGATCATGCAGTTACAGCATAAGAAGCTGCACCCAGCTAAGTCGCTGTTCTTGGCAACACTAGGCGGCGCACGTTCGCTGCATTTAGAAGACAAGATTGGTAACTTGGAAGTGGGTAAAGAAGCGGATTTCGTGGTGTTGGATCTACACGCAACTCAGCTGATGCGCTTTAGAATGGAACAGACCACCAAGCTTGAAGAGAAGCTGTTTGTATTGATGAGTTTAGGTGACGACAGAACCGTTAGCGAGACTTACATCTATGGCGAATGTATAGAGACTAATGATATGAACAATAAGTGAGGGTTAGGGATCTAACGGACCTTTGAGGGATCAAGTGGGAGAAAATTAGGCTTGAAGCTAGATACAGTGCGGGGTTTGAGATTTTAGGTCTTGAGCCCCGCTTGCGTTTTTGGCTGTTGAGCAATTTTAGCTGATTTGAGAAATCCTTTCTAATTTATGTGATTTAGACTATCAAAGTGAGCACTGACTGTTTTTGTTTGTTCGCTGTTTAAATCGAGTTTAAACATTTAAAACGTGAGGCGTTAAAGTCTAACCTTTCTAATCCTCGTCATCAGAACACGCACCGCTTCACCAATGACCTCAATATCATTTAGGTCATCTCCTGAGAAAAACATTTCGTCGTACTCTTTGTTATCGCTTTTTATTTTAAGTGTCTGTTTTATATGGTTGTATTGAATTCTCTTTATGAATAGATCATCTTTCAGACGAATGACATAAACCCCTTCATGTAAAAAGCTATCTAAATTTATCCGTTGTATTAGCACCAGGTCATCTTCATAGAGCGTGGGCTCCATGGAGTCGCCCTTTACAGGAAGAATGAATAGCTCTCTACGGTTCGTTACGCCATAGAGCGATAGAAGCTCTTTCTGGATTGCTACGTATTCATTAGCTTGGTCTTGTTCGTATGGGACGCAACCATGCCCCGCAGACACAGTGACATCATAGACGGGAATTTTAATAGTATCACCAAGATAGGCAACAGAAGGCTCTCGTACCTCGTTGTTTTCTAAGGAGTCTATAACTGATTGAGGAAGGCTGCTTCTGTGGTATTCAAATGCTCTCCCTTTCACCCCTGGAGCCTTTCGTTTCTTCCATTCTTCATTCCTAGCTTTATTAGTTACTCCTTGGGGAGTATCTGGCATCCCGTTCTTTCCAACCAAGTCACTTGTTAAAAACCACTCTTTCATTTAAACCACCTAAAAAGAAAGCTATCTTGCTTTTAAGATTTGCTTTTTCTTTTAATTTTTAGTCAATACAAAACAACAACTTAAATAAAATCATCACAGAATTGCTAGATTTTTAAAAGAAAGCAGTTGCTTTAACGTTTCTTTCAATCTAATCTCTTTCATACACAACGGGGTAAACGCACAGAGTTACACCGATTACTAACTTTAAATGGTGACATGAAATGGATAAAGAAACAAACAATGCAGATTGGCACCGTGTAGACATCGTGGCCGCACTTCATAAGAAAGGAATTTCTCTTACTCAGCTTTCAGTTAGAGAAGGTCTAGCAGCAAGCACATTAAGAAACGCTATGCGCGTCAAATACCCAAAAGCTGAAAAAATCATTGCAGAAGCAATTGGGGTTCAACCATCAGTTATCTGGCCTAGCCGATACTAGAAGGAGGACTTATGTGGATTCTAGCTAAAGACCTTTTAGGAGTTGCAGGGTTGCCCGAAACACCTCAAGGAATATCGTATAGAGCGAGAAAGGAAGGATGGCAAAAGCAACAAGCTAAAGGCGTTAAAGGACGTGTACTTGAGTATCGAGTATCCACTCTTCCAGTCCAGGTTCAAACCGCCTTGATGAGAAAACAAGGCAAAGTTCAAGTTGGCGATCAGGTTCTTGAGTTGCCGAAAAAGAAAAGCGAGCAGTCGTATTGCCGTGAAGCGCTTTGGGCTCGTTGGAGTAAGAACAACAACGCTGCCAAAGAGAAAGCACAGCAAGCATTGCGCACCGTTCAAGCTGTGTTTGCACTTAAGAATAACGGCATCAAGTTGATGGACGCTTACCAATCGGTCTCTGAAGAATATGGCGTGGCACTTTCTACTTTGCGCCGCAGCTGCGCGAAGGTGAAAGGAATAGACGAATGTGATTGGGCTCCAGCTCTGCTGCCTAAAAACTTTGAATCATCCCAAACTCAAAAGCCGAATCAGTTTGCCTACATCACACCTGAAGCGTGGGAGTTTTTCAAAGCTGACTACTTGAGCCTAGAGCAACCAACAATGACCGTTTGTTACGAACGCCTTATTGATACAGCCCCTTCGAAGGGTTGGAAAGTTCCAAGTCTAAAAAGCTTAGATCGTCGAATGAAACATGAAGTGCCAGTGCAGCAACGCATCATGCTTCGTGAAGGTGAACACGCACTGCACCAAATGTTCCCACCGCAAGAACGTACCGTTGAAGGGCTTCACGCTCTGGAATGGATTAACGGCGATGGCTATCAACATAACGTGTTTGTTAAGTGGTTTAACGGTGAAATTCTTCGTCCTAAAACGTGGTTTTGGCAAGACATTTACAGCCGCAAAATTATTGGTTGGCGTTGCGACATTAGTGAAAACACAGACAGCATTCGTCTTTCATTAATGGACGTTTGTGAAAGGTTCGGTGTGCCTAAAGAACTGACTTTGGATAACACCAGAGCCGCTGCAAATAAATGGATGACGGGCGGCGTTCCTAACCGTTACCGCTTCAAAGTAAAAGCAGACGATCCACTTGGCATCATCCCAATGATGAATATCAAGTTGCACTGGTCGAGCGTGATATTAGGCAAAGGCCACGGCCAAGCCAAACCGATAGAACGTGCGTTTGGTGTGGGTGGCCTTGAAGAGTACATCGATAAACATCCACTTTGCCGTGGCGCTTATACAGGCCCGAACCCAATGGCAAAACCAGACAACTACGGAAGCAAGGCGATCGACGCGGAAGAC
The DNA here is from genome assembly GCF_023503985.1 of Vibrio sp. J383. Taxonomy (NCBI): domain Bacteria; kingdom Pseudomonadati; phylum Pseudomonadota; class Gammaproteobacteria; order Vibrionales; family Vibrionaceae; genus Vibrio; species Vibrio sp. J383. Next base: position 187,072 of record NZ_CP097294.1, read on the forward strand.
TTTCTACAAGCCATCGCTAAAGGCGTGGAAATGTATAACGCGAAAGAGAACCGGAACACCGAAGTGTGCAAAGGGTTTATGAGCTTTAACCAAGCGTTCAATGCCAGTTATGAAACGGCAGCAATACGCAAGGCAACCACCGACCAATTGCAAATGATGATGCTACAAGCCGAGGCAGTAAGAGTGTCTAAACACGGCACCATTTCACTGGACGCTGGCGGAAGTTTGAAAGGCCGTAAGAACCGCTATTACAGCGAGTCGATGATGAACCATGTTGGCCAAAAACTCGTGGCACGTTTCGACCCATTAAAGCTGCATGAATCTATCGAGGTTTACACCTTGAATGGCGTTCGAATTTGTACCGCTGAATGTCTTGATAAGACTGGATTTGGCGATACGCAAGCGGCAAGAGAGCACAAACGCAAGCGCACACAATTTACCAAAGCGAACAAGATTGCTGCGCAAGCTCAAACAGAAATGGATGCACTGGAAGTGGCTGCAATGATGAAGCCGCTTGAAGAAGAAGTGCTACCTGAAAGCAAAGTGGTTGAACCATTCAGACCCGTATCGATTGGCAACACGGCGGCTAAGGCCATAGCGCTAGAAGATGAAGACGAAGATTACGAACAGAACTTCAGCCAAAGCGTTTCAAACCTGTTTGAACAGAAATACAAAAACAAGCTTTAAACCCTATTTAAACCTTCCATAAATGGAGATTGATATGAGTACAAACGTAGTTGAACTAGGCAATGCAGAGGCTAAGCAAACCGACATATTAATGCGCATTCGTGCATTAACAGAATCGAAGGCTGTTTCAGCGTCTCAGATTGCAAAAGAGATCAGCGTATCACCTGCCACGCTAAGCCAAATATTGAACGGTTCATACAAAGCTGACCCAGCCAAGATGATTGAAAAACTGAACCAGTGGTTACGCATGAGAGAACAGCGTAATGCCACGCCAAGCAAAGACCCTGGCTTTGTGATGACACCAACGGCTAAGCAGCTGACCGACGACATGATGTATGCCCAAGTGACCGAATCTATCGTGGTTATTTTTGGGGCGTCTGGTGTGGGTAAATCAGAAGCGCTGCGCGAATACAAACGAAGCAACAACAACGTATGGATGATCACTTCAAGCCCAAGCCGTTCAAGCCTTACTGAGTGCCTATATGAACTGGCTATGGAACTAGGCATGGACGATGCGCCACGCCGTAAAGGCCCACTGTCTCGCGTTATCCGAAACCGCCTGATTGGTAGCGAAGGGTTGGTGGTGATTGATGAAGCGGATCACCTTGACTACCCAACACTGGAAGAGCTGCGAATTCTGCAAGAAGAAACGGGCGTTGGCATGGTGCTAGTGGGTAACAACAAGGTTTACACGCAGCTTACAGGTGGTCGCCGTAATGAAGATTTTGCGCGCTTGTTCTCTCGCATTGCGAAGAAGCGTGGCATCCACAAAACCAAGCAAGCAGACGTTCGTGCCATTGCTGATGCATGGAACGTAAACGGTGAGTCTGAACGCGGGTTAATGCTGCAAATCAGTGAGCGCCCAGGTGGCCTTAGATTGCTAAGCAAAACACTCAAACTGGCGGCGATGTTTGCCAAAGGCCAAACCATTAGTGAGCAAGTGCTACGCAAAGCGTTTGCTGAATTAGAAACCAACGATTGAGGTGAGATATGACGTTCAAAGCAATGGTTCGTTGTGATGCCGCTGGCTGCAATGAAGAAGCCGAACTCGAATGTTTTGACCCAGCGAATGCAGAAGACGCTGTTTTTGAGTTAGGCGAATGGTTCGTGGATTCGATGGCCTGTGACCATTACTGCCCAGCTCATGCAAAAGCAGCAAAGAAAGAATGGGAAGAAGAAAACCCAAGACGAACTGGCATTTACCCAACCATGGTTGGCTAAGGAGAAAGCAATGATGCATCTAAATGAAAAACGTCGCGCTGTGGCAAATGCCCTGTCTCGATTAGAAACGGCAGGAAGCTTGATTGTGAATGTAAGCACTGGCATTGCCATCCCTGTTATTACCATCGAGTTTCCACCTGTATGGCTTGTTAGTAAATCAAACGAAGTGCGTGAACAGGCGGGTAAGACACTTAAAGTTTCACACATCGCAAAGCTTAGCGGTTGTCTAGTTCGTTGGGTGGAAAGTGAGACCGACAACATCAACGCGAAGTACATGACTCAGTACTTAAACCCATACGCACCTGAGCTTATTGCGGTACAACCTAAGAATTTTTAATAAGTGAGAACCAAATGAAAACCATTAGCAAAGAAAAATACATAGAGCTTTTAGAAGAGCAACGTCAGCACTTAGAAAAGAAAGTAGAAGCCGTTAAAGATGATTTGTTCACTCTTGAAACTGCCATTGAAGATCTAGATGCACGTGACTTCGACGAAGTTGAAGTTACCGAAAAAGACGGCACTTTTACATTCAATATCGTGGAGAAAAACAATGACTAATCAAACCCAACCACAAGAAGGTTTCCGCTTCAACGGCCAAGGCCACCAAGTACCAGTAAGCAAAATCAAAGACGTTGATTTACTGCGTGATGATGTTGTTGCCGACATCGTACAAAAAGCGATTGCGACACAGGAAACCCTTGCGCTGTTTAAAAAAGAAGTCATGCAGAACGTCGCGGATTTTGTAGACCTAAGCTCTGCTGAATTTGATGTGAAATACGGTGGCACCAAAGGCAACGTTACGCTGCTTTCGTTTGATGGCAAATACAAGGTGCAACGCTCAATTGGAGAGCACCGTGTGTTCGATGAGCGCATCCAAGCGGCTAAGGCAAAAATTGACGAATGCATTAACCGTTGGAATGAAAATTCAAGCGATGAAATTAAAGCCCTGGTTGATTTGTCTTTCCGCGTAAACAAACAAGGTCACATCGATGTAAACCAAGTGCTTAGCCTTCGCCAGCTAAACATTACCGACCCTGATTGGTTAGAAGCGATGGACGCCATTGCCGATTCAATCAAGGTTGTTGGTAAAACGCCTTACCTTCGAATCTATGAACGCCAAGGTGATGGTCAGTACAAACAAATCGCTCTTGATATCGCCAAGCTATAGCGAGGTGTGAATGTTACTGATAAGCACCCGATATGGAGAGATAAACGTCAGTCGCCATGCTATCGAAAGATGGCGACAACGTACGGGTCGCAGCCTTCCACAACTTGTAGAGGCGGTGGCGAAAGCTAACCTCCCAAGCAAGAACAGACTGCGAAGAATAATGAAATGCGAATCAGGTTGGCAGCCAAAGCGAATTTTAGAAAGTGACTGCGCCTACTTCCTAATTCGAAACAACAACATTGTGACCGTTTATGACAAACGGAATAGAGGGTATCAACATGCATACAGCTAACCCACTGCAACGTTCTTTCACTACCGCCCACACTCGCAGAGTGATTGATCTAGAAATTGAAATGGCTGAAGCCTTAATTGAAAACGATGGCACTGCATTTCCAGATAGCACTTTTGAAGAAGGCTATATCGCAGCACTGAAGTTCATTTTAAACCAGTCAAGTTCGAACGTTCGTGAAGAGTACGAAGACATGATGGATGAACTCAATGGAAAAGACGAAAGCGAAGCGGCCTAACCAGTTAATCAAGTACATCATGAAGTTTCGCCGCTGCTCTCAAGTCGAAGCAGAACAATGGGCAGATAACCACTGCGGTGATTGGCGCAATACGCCACTGCCCAAAGCGAAGCGAGTGAAATCCATATCAAGCAATGAAAAGGAATATGAAGAATGAGCAAACCAATTACAAAAGAAATATGGGCTGAGATTGAAGCGGAAATGGCAGGTGGTTGGGTTGATATCGCTTTTAATTACAAAGGTTATGAAGTGTCAGTGCAACGCGTTCGTGAGTCTGAATCGAAAACCTGTCTTCAAGTCTACGTTGATGGCCACATCAAAGGTGCATGGGTGAGTTTTAAAGGTGGTATCAGTTTCACCGAAGATGCGCCAAGCATTTTGAGCGAGGTGTGGTGCTTAAAAACCAAAGCTAAATATCCCACAAAGTTCAAAAAACAGATTGAGAAAATATACGGCAAACGTCGCACAAAAAAAGAGTACCCAGACTTGCACGATATTCATGCTTTTCATGTCCCTAGCTTCTCGAAAGCTTCTGTGCTGTGTCGTCAGTTCAAAAAGCTTGAAGGGTTAGAGCTGACTAAAGCAACGTGCTTGAAGGAGGTTGAGCATGAAGATTAGAGAACCATCACCACAGGAAGAATTGGCCTTTGCAAGTAGTGCGCTTGAAACTCTAGCTGAAGCAACGTTAGAGCACGGGTACTTCCTGAGACCAGAAGTGATCAAAATCATGCTCTCTATCACTGAGGGGCAAGATCGAATATTACCATCGAAGCATTATCAGGATGCAGAGCAATAAAGCGAAACAAGCAAGGTTCGCCTTGCTTGTCTGCCTAGCGTGGTTGCTAGGTACTGATGAGCAGCCAGTACAACACAAAGCTATAGGAGGTTTTTATTATGTTTGGTGAATACACACCACTAATGAAAGCAGGTTTATTACAACGCCGCTTAGCGAATGGTAAAGCCATACTCGATGCTGAACTAGGCTTGCAGAAATGGTGCCCACACTGCCAAGAGTACTGGCCGCAAGACACCTTGTTCTGGTCGCCATGCAGAAGGAACCCCGATGGGTTGCAGAGTTGGTGCAAAGCTTGTCAGTTGGAATGCAAGAACGCCAAACGTAAAGCGGCTTAGGAGGCAATATGTGTGATTATCAAGGGTATGACTTTGGAGCTCGTTATCTAGATTCAACTTGCATTGATGGATACCTATGGGATCTAGATAGTGGTGGTAGAGACGAGAATGGAGATTCTTATTTAGACAATGGCGGCGACATGCCTTGCCCTGCTTGTAACCCTAAGTCATGGGTTAAGTATCAGGCAGATGAGTATGAGGTGGATGGATACGAGTCATTTGAGCATCCACTGACCACGAAGATGGTAAAGAATGTGATGGCAAAATTACCATCAAACAAAAGACGAATGGCTATGCGGTATTGGAGAGCTGGTCGAACATGTGCAATCAACGAAGCTAAAAAACAGGGGTAAGTCAAAATGTCTAACTTACTCAAACTTGTCCAAATCGCTAAGCGTGATCTTGCAATGGAAGATGATTCTTATCGTGACGTTCTTGAGCAATGCACAGGTAAGCGAAGTGCAAAAGGCTTGAACGACATTCAACTAACCAAAGTGTTAGACAGAATGAAAGCGCTAGGCTTTAAACCAAAACGCAAACCACAAGCAAGAGCGCCAGAAGTGGCAAAGATTCGTGCAATTTGGCGTACCATGCACAAACAAGGCTTTATCCGCAATGCGAACGACGTTGCCATTGATGCTTATGTGAAACGCATGACGACTGCATCAAATGGACGTGGCATTGAAAAGGCGGTTTGGCTTAAGTCAGCTCAAGCGGCTGAAGTGTTGGAAGCTTTAAAGAAATGGCACTATCGATTAATGGCCGAGGTGATCACTAAAAGTGGTGGTCGCATTCCATCGAACAGCGATTGCACAGGCCCAGCTGGTTACGAGCTATTAGCTGAATACTATGAGGAAAATTTCTATGGAATATAAACTAGTACTAAATGAAACAGACGCTAAGTATTCAAAAATGAACATTTCTCACAATCAACCTATCAATAAAGGCGATAACCTACTTGTTGATGGAAAGAAATATTTGGTCTTTAGCGTCATTCATAATCTTGATGGTAATGAATCGACAGTAATTGCTGATTTTATGGGGTAACCTGCTTAACGTGCCCCACCAGTAAACACTGCCATATACTAAAAACACCTCGCTAAGCGGGGTGTTTTTATATTCATATTATGTGAAGTTATGCCATGTGGATGGGAGGCAGTGATGAGTGAAGAAAACCAAGACTTGTTTGGCTACAAGAATGTAAGCCTGGAAGAAGTTGAAAAACTAGCAGACGATGAAGAGCACCAACGATGGCCAGAAGCCATGCGCCAAATCTACTGCATATTTAAAGATGAACTCGTTAAGAACGAAACCGATCCAAAGCTTGCGGTGGTTTTACTGCACCGTATTTGCAAAGAGTTTGGTGGTGTTCAGCTTTACCTTCCACGCGGCAGGCAGCTTGAGTCTGAAATCATGAACCTGTCTATCTGGCGTGAGTTCAATGGTGCGAATGTTGAAGAGCTGTCACGTAAATACGATAAAAGTATGCAGCATATCTATCGCGTAGTGGCTAAAATGCGCAAGATAGAAGTTAAGAACCGTCAACCGAATTTATTTTAAGGAACATATTGTGGAATTATTTGTTATATCTATTGCTACTGCTCTCTCCTCATTTTGGGTTTTCTATGATGCTAGGTCTAATAAGTTAGGCAGTGCTGAATCAGATACCCCCTCACCATTTAAGATGGCATTAGGTTGTCTTCTTATTTGGATTATTTGCTTTCCATATTACTTAGTTAAACGTAAGACATTTATAGAAAAAGCGGCGTTAAACCCTAGTTCGGACGTTGTTACTACTGGGCAAAAAGTTGTGTTGCTTATTGCCGTTATAGTGGTTTTCGGTATACCGTATAAAAGCTTCAGCGCTGGAGCTATTCCTACATGCGATAGCCAAGAAGCGATTGACCTAATAAATGAAGTTGTAACCGATAATTATGGTGCGGGTTATTCCTTATCTGATTACGCCCAAGTAAGCTATGATAAAAGTGCTGAAGTTAGGCACTGCCGTATGACTTGGTCAGTGGGAGAAAACCGTGGCATTTCGGATTTTATGATTGAATGGTATAGTGACAAAAAAGAGATGTTCACAGTAAGTATTCAATAACAAAGGTTAATTAACCTCCCTCCTATACAAGAAGCACAATCAGTTAAACGTAACCCCATTACTAAACTGGTTGTGCTATGAAAACCCTAACTCTCCATCGCAATTATTTCGCTCATGGTGTTTTTTCTTATCTGTGCGATGAGAATGGAAACGCTATTCTCAAGACCGTTGAACGACCTTGGAAAAATAACCAAGCTGGCATTTCATGTATTCCAGAAGGCACCTACGACCTACTACCACATGACAGCCCGAAGTTTGGCAAATGCTACGCACTAGAAGCACCTACCCTTGGTGTTACTCGATTCGGCCCTTCTCAACGAACTCATATTCTTATCCACAAAGCAAACCGAGCAGCACAGCTTGAAGGTTGTATTGCACCAGGCATGGACTTTGGTGTGGTGAATAATGAATGGGCTGTTATCAATTCAGGCACGGCCTTCGATTATTTTATGGCTCACCTTGGTGGTGAAAAAGCCAAGCTTGTTATTCGTCGAGCGTAACCATGGGACGCAATTGGGACTTTGCCAAACAACGAGGGCGCGAACAGCGCCTCGATGCCGAGTTGAATGCTTTTCAAACAGGTGTTGAAGTCCCATTAAACCCGCCTTTATTTAGCCACGATGCCACCATGCAAAGTTACTTTTCGAAAGCGTGGAGCCGTGTCTCTCAAAATGAAATTGATCGCCACCTTGGTATTGCGAAAACGCCACAAGGGAATGACCTAGTTTCAAAAATCAGGAGCTTAAGAGAATGTCACTTTCAGTCATCGCGGGGGTAGCTTCGCTTGCCATGGAATATGGCCCTGCTGCTATTCGCGGCATATCAAGTTTGTTTGGTGGTAGTGAAACGGCAGACAAAGTAGCTGAAGCGGTAGAGCAAGCCGATTCAATGTTTGGTGCTAACAAGGCACAGAAAGAGTTGGCCGTTACTCGCGCCCTGCAAAACTTGCCACCTGAATCTTTGGTTGAACTTGAGAATATTAAGGTCGAGTTAGAAAAGGAAAAGACTCGCCGCCAAGAACTCACGCTTGGTGATAAACAAGCCGAACATCATGAAACTCAAGTGACGATTCGTAATGGTGATAATGCCAAAGACGAATACGTTCGCCAAACGCGACCGAAGCAAGCTCGTCAAAGCTTTTGGGCAGGTACGCTTTATATCTTCTTAATGACGGCTGCTAAGGTGTTTGGCTTTTCCGAGTCAGGGCCTGATATCGCTATCGCCTTAACACTTTATGCTTTGGCATTTTCTTACCATGGATTGCGTTCACTTGATGGTTTTGCCCCTTACTCTAAGTCGAGTGGCGATAAGATAACGAGTGCTATCGGAAGTGTGATCAAGGGGCGCAAATGACCGACCGGTTCGATAAGGCTCAAGAGCTTGAGCAAACCTTCAGAGAAAAAGCCATTGCTCATCAACGTACACGCTGCATAGAACAGCCCGACGAAGATGAACACGGTAATCGCTATTGCTTAAGTTGTGGTGACACCATCCCAACCCAGCGATTAGAAGCGCTGCCAAATGCGGTGCGCTGCGTCAGTTGTCAATCACATAAGGAGCCACATTAATGGAGTTGTGGATCAAAACTTATTGGCCTATCGCATGGGCTGCGTTGAGCACATTGGGGATGTTAGTCCTTGCCTTGCTTTCTAAAACGTACGCCAAGCGAGAAGACCTAGAAAAGGTAGGACGTAAAGTGGACGAACTACAAACGCAGATTGACAATCTACCCACTCAGCAACAAGTCACGCAGCTATTGCTTGAAATGGCAAACACACGCGGTGAGATGAAAGAGCTACGGGCACAAATACAACCTGTAGAACACCTCGCTCAACTGTTATTAGAACAACGTTTAAAAGATGATAAATAGGAATTGTTATGGGCTTTAAAGAGTTATTAAAAGAAGACCAGCGTCTTGTGATCTTACGGTCACTTCATGACATGACAGGGTATGAAGCGAACGAATCTATCCTTGATTCTTGCCTTGATACTTACGGTCACAACATCAGCCGTGATGCAGTTCGTACGCATTTATCTTGGCTTGAAGAGCAAGGGCTAATTAGCATTCGTACTGTATTAGATTGCCAAGTCGCAAAACTTACAGGCCGTGGTGAAGATGTGGCAACAGGCCAAGCCATTGTTCCTGGCGTAAAACGTCCACGCGCTTAGGAGTGTTGTATGTCCATTGTTAACCGTTCAGCCAGTAATCGAAAATCAAAGATAGATTTGCTGCCTGATGAAATTCGTCAAACTCTGAATGCGTTTATTCGCAGTGGGAACATGACACAGAAAGACATTCGCTTGGCCGTGAATGAAATGATCGATGATGCGGGGCTTCCAGAAGATGTGAAAATCAGTCGTACTGGATTTAACCGATACGCCAAGCGCATGGAAGAAATGGGCCAGCGTTTGAAGCAGTCACGCGAAGTGGCGGAAGTGTGGACAACCAAACTGGGTGAAGCGCCCACCTCTGATGTGGGTAAGCTGCTGCAAGAGTTTGTGCGTACCATGGCTTTTGAAACGTCTATGACCATGATGGAAAGCGCAGCTGAAGACGGTGAAGTGATTCCACCCAAAGCACTCGCTCAACTCGCTTTGGTTATTCAACGTATCGAGCAAGCTTCAATGGTGAGCCATAAGGTTGAAAAAGAAATACGCGCTGCATTTGCGGCAGAAGTGGCCGATGCAACTGAAGCCATTGTGAAGCAGGCTGGCGTAACCGCTGAAACCATTCAAGACATTAAGAAAGGCATATTGGGGATTGCATAATGGGACTATCAAATACAGCGCCACCAAAAATACTTAAATACTTTAAATATTCGCATTTACCTGAACGGCTCCAAACCGTCAGTAAGCCATTCAGCGACCTTGCTTGCTTGATGGTCGCAGACCTACCTGATAATGAAGAGCGTGAAATCGCATTAAGAAAGCTGTTAGAAGCTAAAGATTGTGCCGTTCGTGCAATGCTTGGATAACGCTGATGGAAAATGAAACCACATCACAAAGTCGCAGTGCGATCTTGTCTGGAGAGTTTGATAAGAATGATGTATTGCTGCCTTATCAAAAGCGCTGGATAGCTGATGACTCTCAACTAAAGATTGCAGAGAAAAGCCGACGAACAGGCGTGACATGGGCAGAAGCGGCAGACTCAGCATTGAGTGCTGCCGCCTCTGCTAATGCAGGCGGTGAAGATGTCTTCTATGTTGGTTCAACCAAAGACATGGCGCGAGAGTTCATTGATGCTGTCTCGATGTGGGCCAAAGCTTACAGCTGCGCGTGTGATGATGTCAGTGAAGAAGTTTTCGAGAATGAAGATAAAGACATTCTGACTTACGTGATCAACTTTGCGTCTGGTTTCAAAGTCAAAGCCTTATCAAGTAACCCTTCTAACCTGCGTGGTATGCAAGGCACGGTTATCATCGATGAAGCGGCCTTTCATGAACGCTTAGCCGAAGTGCTAAAAGCGGCCCTCGCATTAACCATGTGGGGTTCAAAGGTTCGCTTAATCAGTACCCATAACGGCATCGAGAATTTATTCAACACCCTAATTCAAGACAGTCGTGCAGGTAAAAAGCGTTACTCGATCCACACCATCACCTTAGATAACGCTTGCGAGCAAGGGCTATACAAACGGATATGCCAGGTTAAGAAGACACCGTGGACGCAAGAACTCGAAGATGAATGGAAAGCAAACCTGCTTCGTGACACGGCCACCGAAGAAGATGCACTTGAAGAATACCAATGTGTACCGAAGAATGGCGGTGGCGCTTACATTAGTCGTGGCTTGCGTGAACGTGCTGCGCGGTTAGATGGCCCTGTATTAAGCTTCACTGGCTCTAAAGCGTTTAACGAAGAGAAAGAGCACATACGCGAAGCTGAGATGAAAGAGTGGTTAGACGAACACGTTCAGCCTGAGCTCGATAAACTCGATCCTAAACTGCGCCATTGCTTGGGTGAGGATTTTGCACGCTCTGGTGACTTAACTGTTTATGCACCCATGGCCGTTCAAAATGATGTGAAGCGCACGGTTCCTTTCTTATTAGAACTTGGCAATGTGCCATTCAAGCAGCAAGAGCAAGCGCTTTACTTTATCTGCGATCAACTCCCAAGGCGTGATGGTATTTATCTTGATGCGCGAGGTAACGGCCAGTACCTAGCCGAGCAGGCTCGATACAAGTACGGCGAAGAAGTGGTTGAGGTAATGCTCTCTGTGGGTTACTACCGCGAGAACATGCCTTCATTTAAAGCTGCGTTTGAAGATGATGAAATACTGCTTCCAAAGCATGAAGACGTAATTACTGATTTGGGACAAATCCAAATTAAAGCAGGCGTTCCTAGTATTGATTCAACACGAACCAAAGGCGAGAACGGAAACAAACGACACGGCGATAGTGCCATTGCTATTTGGTTTGCTTACTTAGCCTCTAAGGCGGATTTAACGCGTTACGGCTTGCACACCATCAAGGCCAGTGTCGATGAGAACCAACGCCGCTTTCATGGCTCTGCCGAAGAAAATAACCGATTTGATGATATGCCGAACCAAGACCTACGCGGCAAAGGAATTAGACTATGAGAGATGAAATCGAAAAAGCTAAGCACCTAGCTAGACTCCATGCAAGACAAGCCCTTCAAGAGCAAACATTGCATACACCAAAAGAGTTTGATGTTTTTGAAAAAGCAGCCTACGAATCGGAGCTGTATAAATGGGCAGACAAGGTGGTTGGTTATGATAGTTGATTCAACAGGCAAGCCATTAAAAGCCGATAAGACGCTACTGTCTGAAGACATTGCCAAAGCGTACACCACCAGTGTGCGAAATCCTCGACCTGCCAGTGTCGCCTCTACTTTAAACCCGCTTAGATTAGCGGGATTACTTCGCAGTGTGGTGGATGGAAACAACCCACAAGATTACATGACGCTTGCCGAAGAAATGGAAGAGCGCGATTTGCACTACGCGGCGCAGCTGCGTACCCGTAAGTTGGCAGTTGCTGCTATTGAGCCTACCGTTGAACCTGCCAGTGATGAGCAAGTTGATCTCGATATGGCTGATCGCGTTCGTGACATCATGGCCGAAGACCAAATACCAGAGCTGTTTTTTGATTTGCTTGATGGCCTAGGTAAAGGGTTAGCCGTTGTACAAGTGCTTTGGGATACCAAACAAACACCATGGAAACCACAAGATTATAAATGGGTAGACCCTCGCTATCTTCGTGCCGACCAAGACACGCTTGAAGACATTCTATTGATTAGTGATGCTGCGCCAAGTGGCGAGCCGTTAGAGCCGTATAAGTTTATGGTGCATACGCCTCGATCTAAATCTGGCATTGTTTGGCGTAACGGTTTAGCGCGTTTGGTTGCCGTGATGTACATGCTTAAATCGTTCACGGTTCGTGATTGGTGGGCGTTTGCTGAAGTGTTTGGTATTCCAGTTCGTGTGGGTAAATACGGCCCGAACGCCAGTACCGAAGATATCAGTACTCTTGTGAATGCCATTGGTCGTATTGCCAGTGATGCAGGTGCGGTGATTCCTGAATCCATGAAGCTAGAGCTTATCGAAACGGCCAAAGGCAATGGCGGTAATACGCTGTTTGAAAACATGGCCCGTTGGTGTGATGAGCAAACCAGTAAAGCGGTACTTGGCCAAACCATGACGGCTGATAACGGCAGTTCGCAATCTCAAGCCAATGTTCATAACGAAGTACGTATGGATATTGCTAAGTGGGATGCGCGCCAACTTGAAGCGTGTGTGAATGAGTACCTGGTTAAGCCCTATGTGATCCTGAACTGGGGGGTGCAAGAGCGTTACCCTAAAGTTCGCATTCGAGTGCCAGAGCCAGAAGACTTGAAGATGTTGGTCGATAGCTTGAAGCCAATGATTGAAAGTGGCATGCGCGTATCTGCAAGTGAAGTGCGTGAAAAGTTTGGGCTACGTGAACCAACCGACGATGAAGATGTGCTGATGCCAGCAAGCGCGGTACTTGCTCAAAACCTTCCTGCGACCAACCGAGATAAATCAAAGGTAGCGATTAACCGCATAAGCAAAACGGCTGAAGCGGAAATGAACGACTTAACCGATGAAGCTATGAGCGACTGGGAAGAAGTTGCGGAAGACTTCATGAACCCTATCATCGAACTGGCCAATGCGTCAGACAGTTATGAAACGTTCTTAGAAAAGCTGCCAGAGCTTCAAGAGACATTAGGCGCTGATGTGTTTGTTGAGCAGATGGCGCAATACATGTTCCAGATGCGCGGCTATGGAGACGCTAAAGATGTCTAAAGCCCTGGCGTCTGAAAACATAGTCCCTGTTGAATCGCTTGAATGGTTCAAGAGTAAAGGAATAGAGCCAGGATTTGACTATCGCGACGTATGGAAGCAAGAGCACAACAACGCCTTCACTGTAGCAAAGATGCTGAATGCCGATCTTCTTGTGGATGTGAAAGCCATTGTTGAAGAGGCCATCGAACAAGGCCAAACGTTCAAGCAGTTTCAAGATATTCTAAAACCACTCTTGGTTAAGTCTGGTTGGTGGGGCATTCAAGAAATGGTTGACCCACTGAGCGGAGATTCAAAGCCCGTTCAATTAGGCAGTGAAGGCCGTGTAAAAACCATTTACAAAACCAACATGAGAACGGCACGTTCAGCGGGGCAATGGGAGCGCATCGAGCGAACCAAACGCGCCATGCCTTATTTGCTTTATCAGCTTGGGCCATCCATGGAGCATCGAGTTGATCACGTTAAATGGAAAGATACGCTGCTTCCTGTTGGTGACCCATGGTGGGATAACCACATGCCACCGAATGGTTGGGGCTGCAAATGTTGGATACGCCAAGTATCGAAGTTTGAAGCTGAGAAGCTGATTGCCGATGATAAGGTATCGACCGACTCGCCAGAGGGTGGCACTAAGCAGTGGTTAAATAAGCGAACGGGTGAAGTGGAAGTGTTGCCAGAAGGCATTGAACCAGGATGGAATTACAACCCTGGTAAATCACGCACAGAAGCGATGCAAGAAGACCTATTACAAAAAGAAGCAAGAATGCGTGAAACGCTCTCTAACGGCTCTTAGTTGTAAAATGGCTACAAATGGTCGTTTAAAAAAGTTCTAACAAATCTGAGTCGATTTAAACAGTGTTTAAACATGGTTCAGTAAACTATTTTAGGTGAGATTGTACAAGTCAGCTTGATAAGCTGATTTTTTCGGGTAATCTTTAAGCCCTTAGCAATCGCAATTCAATTCATTCCCTTTTCTCAAAATAGAGCAACCGACGTTATTTCTCGTCGGTTGCTTTTTTTTTGCATTCTTAACTCCACGAAACGAGTTCATACCAACTAATCCAATGAGGAGGTTGTTATGTAAGTTCTGATTTATGGAGCGAGTAATGAAAAAAACCCATTTGGCCAAGTGCTTTAACCTTTCCCAAACTGTTATTGATGGTTTGGGTACGGAGCAAGACACCAATACGGTTTGGATACCAATGATCCCCAAAGGTGAAGCCAAAGGTCGCGATGGTCGCATGTGGTTAAACAGTAACCCTGACGCCATTGTTAGCGCTTTCAATGCCAAACTGCCTTTCGATTTAGAACATGCCACCGAAATCAAAGCCCCTAAAGGTGAAGACGCTGAAGCCTACGGTTGGATTCTAGCGCTTGAAAACCGTGATGGTGAGATTTGGGCGCAGGTGGAATGGAATTACCAAGGCCGCTGGCTTATTGAAGAGAAGCGTTACCTCTATTATTCCCCTGCTTTTCACTACGACGCTGAAGGCATCATCACTGCGATGAGCAGTGCTGGGCTGACCAACAAACCTAACTTTTATGTACCTGCCCTTAATCGACAAGAGGAAACCGACATGAAGCTTCCACAGCTGATTGCAGCCGCGCTTGGCCTAGCCGCAGACGCGACCGAAGAGCAAGGTGTTACCGCAATTAATTCACTTAAGTCTGAGAAAGACATTGCGCTAAACCGTGCCGCTACGCCGGACTTAACTAAGTTCATCCCAATTGAAACACACGCCGTTGCACTGAATCGCGCCACCACGGCTGAAGCTCAGTTAAAAGATATTGACGATCAGAAAATCGATGGCTTGGTTCAGGCTGCGATTGATGAAGGCAAGATTGCACCAGCGAACAAAGAAATGTTTGTTGGTATGTGTCGTGCTGAAGGCGGTGTTGAGCAGTTCGAAGCGTTTGTGAAGAGTGCTCCATCTATTGCGACCAACTCCCAGGTTAAGAAGCCGAAAGTTGAAGGTGGCAGCCAGTTAGATAAAGACGAACTTGCGATGTGTCGCAAGATGAATTTGACCGAAGAAGAGTTCCTAGCATCAAAGAACTCTATCGCGTCTAACCAAGAACTGAATAAGGACGCGTAATCATGGCGACTGAAGCTCAAATTATTGAAGCGTTGTTTGTATCAATGAACGCCTCGTTCGTGAAAGGTGTTTCACGAGCAAACCCACAATGGGACAAGATTGCTACTGAAGTGCCATCTTCTGGTGCCTCTAACTTCTATGGTTGGCTGAAAGACTTACCAGAGATTAAAGAATGGGTGGGTGATCGACAGTTGGCTGACGTGGGCAAGCATGGTTACGCCATTACCAACAAGACGTTCGAAAGCTCTATCTCTATCAGCCGTGAAAATGTTGAAGATGACCAAATCGGTCAGTACTCAGTATTGGCAGAACGTTTTGGTGATCAGGTAACGATGTTCCCAGACAAGCTTGCTTATCCATTGCTTGTGGCAGGTTTCACCACGCTTTGTTATGACGGCCAGAACTACTTTGATACTGACCACCCGTTAGACACGACACCTGCTTCAACGTTCTCGAACGTGGTTGGTGACCCGTCAACCGATACAGGTTCGCCTTGGTTCTTGCTTGATAACTCGCAAACGCTGAAGCCTATCGTGTATCAGAACCGTCGTCCGTTCGTGTTCAAGAACATGAACCCGACAGAAGAATACACCTGGTTCAACAACAAGTTTGCAGCGGGTACTGATGGGCGTTGTGAAGTTGGCTTCTCTTTCCCTCAATTAGCGATTGGCTCTAAAGCTGCGCTGACGGAAGCGAACTATGAAGCGGCGGTTAAACAACTTGGCGGTATGAAACGTGCCGATGGTGTGCCTCTGGGTGTTCGCCCTACTACGCTTGTGGTTGGCTATGCGAACCGTGCGGCAGCGAAGAAGCTGATTGAACGAATGCTCATCGAAGGCGGTGATACCAACGTGTATTTCCAAGACGTAGAAGTGATCGTTTCTCCATTCATCGCTTAACCAGCAATACAGATTGGCGGTAGCAATGCCGCCAACCTTTAGGGATTTATGCCATGACTGTAAAAGTTGAACTTAATCCAACCACTTGGACGCTTATTTCTTCTGCTGCGGCGGGTTATATGGACAACCAAACAGGCAGCGTTGTGAAGTACCGTGTTGAAGACTCAGCACCATCCGATGCTGAAACGTTTGGGCACCAACTGAAGCTTGAAAAAGGCATTGGTTGGTCTCGCGCTGTAGCGAAAAATATTTACGGAAGAACGGCCAGTTCAACAGGCGATGTCATCGTTACGGAAGGTTAAGTATGTTTTTTGAAAACTCGCCATTGATAAGTCAAAGCGCTTCGCCATTGCCAGTTGATAGCTTGATTATGCGCGCAAGCTTTGTGTCTCAAGGAAGTACGCTAAAACAAACACTGTCTACTGATGATATTCCTGAAACCATTCTTTTTAATAAAGAATCCTTACCGTCTCAAGATATTACCGTTGACTTGGTTACTGGTGAGGTAACAGCTGTAAAAGACTTTGCAGGAATGGCAACTCTAAGTGTCATCGCTTTAAGAGAAGGTGGTGGTGGTGGCTCACCGTTGTGGGGGGTTTTTGTTGAAGTCTATGACTCAGGCTCAGGCCAGTGGATAGCAGCTAAAGACAGCTTAAGACCAATATCTTTAAGTCGTGATCTAGAAGACGAAGTTCGCCCTATCGATTACACGTTGTCTATTGAAATCTCAGCTGGTCAGAAGTTTCGGTGGCGTCATTACACCACAGATGCAAGCAAGAATATCTCGATAGTGGCGTATGCACCATCAAATGGAATACCAGGCTCAGCGGCTGCAATTATGAGTTTCTGGGGCATTAAACCGTAATTTAATCGCCATTAAATATTCGTTTAAAGGAGTTCGCAGTGAGTGGAACTAAAAAATCAACAACTGGAAACGTTGGAAAAGTGGAAGGAAATTCCTCCACCGCTAAAGCGGAAGCCGAACAGGAAGCACTCGACAACGCCGATGCCGAATTAAAGGCCGAAGAAGAAGCTAAAACCAAGGTTGAGTTAAAAACCAACGAGCCGGAAGCATCAACCGCTGAAAGTTCATCTCAATCAGAGCCTGATTCTATGAACCCTGAAAAGGTGGAGAACGACAAGCCGGAGCAAGATGCGTCGATGGCGGGCACTGAAACCAAAGAAGGAAAGGCAAGTGAGCAAGTGGATTCAAAGAAAGATGATGTGGTTCATCCTGGGGATGGCGTTGACGCTATCGGTGTTCTTGGCGCTTTCAAAGTATGCGCTAAATCAGATGCTGGGTTTTGGCGCTCAGGCGTTCAGTTCCATCGTCTCCAAGAAAAGCTGGTGCTTGTGGTGGAGCAAGAGCCGGATGCGTCTGCGCGAGTTCATGCGAAAGATCATGAACCAGAGTGCGTGGTGTTCCTCTCTCCTGAAAAGGCGAAGCGAGTACACGACGAGCCGCACCTAACGGTTGAAGTTGTTGAGCTTGAAGACGTACTCGATCTTCAAGACATGCAGCAATAACGTTTTTAAAAGGTAGTAAATACGATGGCAACTTACGCAACCAAGCAAGACCTACTTGATCGTGATGAGCAGATGCTGTGGAACTTTGCGGTAGACCGCACTACAGACGAACTCAACGATGTTTGGATTAACCAGGCATTAGACCAAGCCGACGAAGAGATTAACTCTTTCTTAGGGCGTCGTTATGTTCTGCCACTACCGACTGTGCCAGGCATGTTGAATAAGGTTGCCATCACTATTGCGTTCTACTGGTTAGCCGACCGTGACCAACAGGCCACGAACTTACTAGAAGAGCGCTACAAGATGCAGCTTGAAACCCTGCGTGAAATTGCCAATGGCAAGCGTGAACTAGGGTTGCCAACTATCGAAGCGCCAACCGAAAGCAGTGTGGGCAAGGTTGAACTCATTCAAGAGAACGAGCGCCAGTTCACCCGCAACAGTTTGAGAGGCGTCTTGTAATGTCGATTGGTGTTCAAGTGTCGGGAACACAAGAGCTTGAGCGCTATCAACAGCTGCTTGAAACCCTAAGCGACCCAAAGCACAAAGCGGAATTGCTGGATTCGTTAGGTGGGATTGTAGAGAGCCAAACCAGAAGAAGAATCGCCGATGAGAAAACGTCACCTGATGGTCAGCGTTGGGATGATTGGTCTAGCAGTTATGCGAAGACTCGACATGGAAACCAATCCCTTTTGCAGTCCGAAGGCGATTTGTTGGACTCCATCCAGTACCAGGTGCAGCGCAACCAAGTTCGAATTGGATCGCCATTAGCCTACGCTGGCGTTCATCAAGATGGCTTTTCTGGTCCGGTTCAAGTGTCTACTCATACGCGCCTTATCACACAAGCCTTTGGTAAAGCGTTGGCGTTTCCGGTCTATCAGTCTGTAGGGGCGTTCACTCGCATGATGAACATTCCACAGCGCGAATACTTAGGGCTAAGTACCGACAATCAATCTGAAGTGTATGCGGTTATCGGTGACTTCTGGAAGGAGTTAATGAATGTCTAGACCCGACTTTACCACCAGTGGTTCTACCGTTTGGGCTGTGAATGAAATCGTTCAGTACCTTAAGCCAAAGCTTGAAGGTGGTGTGCGTGAAATAGAAAAGATCCAAACCGTTGAGCGCCACATTGGCCGCTTTGATAAGGCTGATGATATTAAGCGCTGGATGTCGAACCGAGACGGTGGCGTTCGTATTGCTGCCCTACGTGTTCCGCAATATGAAACCGTGGGTAATCGCTTAATTGGTAACGTTAACCTTGTGGCCTATGTGTTTACCACCGACCAGTTCGGTTACGAAAAAGACCTACGTGCTGAAGTGGTCGCAGGAAAGTTGGTGCGTGAACTGGTGGATAGAAGCGCACTGCCAACGGCCTATGGTCGCGTTGAAAACGTACGCAGTGACAATTTATACAGCGGTGAAATTGACAAGCTTGGTATTGCTATCTGGTCTGTCACTTGGTCGCAGCAATGGTACTTAGATGAAGAGATTGATCTCAGTACGTTAGATGACTTCATTACCTTTGGTCTGAAAGGTGAAATCGCAGATGGCGCACCCACCATTGATGGTGAAGTGAAGCTGCCTCAATAAACCGTGACACAAATATAGGACTTAATCATGTCGTTAAAAAAGAATCTGATCCCCATTAAACCCAAGAAAGCCGAAGTGCCTGTACGCAAACCTGAAGGTGGTTTTGTTAACGCGGCTGGTGAAGAAGTCGAACGCACAGGCTACTGGGTTCGAAGAATTAATGATGGCGACGTGGTGCTAGTCCCTCAAAAAGATTGGGATGCAGCCAAGGCGGCACTGGCAAAAGAAAAAGCCGATGCCATCGAGCAACAAAAGAAAGCGCTGGCGAAAGAAGCCAAGGCTTCAACCTCTAAAACTGAAGGAGAATAAGCATGTCATTGGGCTCTATTCCTAACGATATTCGAGTACCACTCGTTTATATCGAGATCGACAACAGCGAAGCGAATTCAGGAACCCCCGCTTTGGCTCAGAAAGTATTAGTACTTGGCCAACAGCTGGCAACGGGCAGTGCTGAAGCGCTTACACTGAATCGCATTACGACAAGTGAAAGCCAAATGGATGACCTTTACGGTAAAGGTTCAATGCTTTCTCGT
Source organism: Vibrio sp. J383 (assembly GCF_023503985.1). Lineage (NCBI taxonomy): Bacteria > Pseudomonadati > Pseudomonadota > Gammaproteobacteria > Vibrionales > Vibrionaceae > Vibrio > Vibrio sp. J383. The sequence continues at coordinate 206,823 of NZ_CP097294.1, forward strand.
TCGCTTAAGAAGTTCCGCAAAACCAATGAATATACAGACGTGTATGCACTGGGTGTGGCTGACTTAGCAGCAAGTGCGGCTAAGGGTGAGATTGCCGTTACGGCAACCACGGTTAAAGCAGGTGTGATCGCGTTATTGATTGCTGGCGAAAGCGTGCAGGTAACGGTGAAAGATACGGACGATGCTGATTCTATTGCGACGGCCATCATTGCTAAGGTGAATGCTGATACCAATCTGCCTGTTACTGCTGCTTTGAAAACAGCTGAGACAAATATTGTAGAGCTGACGTGTAAATGGACAGGTATTACGGGCGACGATATCGATATCCGTTACAACTACTACGACGGTGAGTTTTTGCCTAGTGGTGTGACTATTGCGATTACTGCCATGACAGGCGGCGCAGGAACGCCAGACATGAGCACTGTTATCGCGGCTATTCCGAACGAATGGTACAACCATTACGTGATGCCATTTAACGATACCCAATCAATGAATGACCTACGTGACGAGCTGGTTAATCGTTGGGGCCCACTCAAGATGATAGAAGGCATTGCTTATACCGCGTTCCGTGGCACCTTTGCTGAGACGGGTGCGTTTGGCTCTGCGCGTAATGACTTCTTGTTTACGTGTATGGGTACGAACAGTTCGCCAAACTCGCCTTGGGAATTTGCTGCGGCTTACGCAGGCCGAGCGTCTTACTCACTGGGTATTGACCCTGCTCGCCCTCTTCAAACACTGGTGCTAACAAGCTTGCTGCCACCGGCTAAAACCAAGCAGTGGGATATGACAGAGCGTAACCTGCTTTTGCATGATGGTATTGCCACATACATGGTGACACCCGGCAATGAAGTAGCGATTGAACGTGAAGTGTCAATGTATCGTCAGAATGCTTATGGCGACCCAGACCCAAGCTATCTTGATATTACTACTCCAGCGACATTGGGTTACTTACGTTACTCACTTCGAACCATGGTGACCAACCGATTCCCTCGCCATAAATTGGCAGGTGACGATGTACTTGATCGCCTTGACCCTGGTCAGCCAGTTGTGACACCAAAGATTATGCGCAATGCCGTGTTAGAGCTTGCCAATACTGACTGGGTGCCAAGTGGTTTGATGGAAGACTTCGATGGTTTCAAAGAGACGTTGGAAGTGTATCGAGACACAAGTGATCAGAACCGTTTGAACTGTGTGTTCAAGCCAGACATTGTGAATCAGTTCCGTATCTTCGCCGCACTAATGCAGTTCAAACTTTAATAGGGAGTACGCACCATGGGACAAATCCTTGGTCAAGTTGTTGTTCGTGCTAACAGCAAACAACTCAAAACAAAGAAGGGTTCTACTCTGAACCCAGGTGGCTACAATCATGTATCTCACCCTGGTCCAAACCGTATTTGGGGTAAGTCAAAAGAGTTCGTTGCCGCGACAGTCGCGGTAGTGATTGCAGCGGATGAGGATGTCGATGTGGTGGAGATCAATAACATCACAGACGCAACCTTAACATGGGAAGGCGACAACGGTGTTGACTACATGATTACAGGTGCATCACCACAAGCCCCTTTCCAGTTAAGTGACTCTGGTGATATCACGGGCACGTTCGAAGGCAACCCAGCGGAGAGAATCTAATGGCCGTTCTCACTTTTGATCTTAAAGATGGACTTAAGTCTGGAGAAACTACTGGGTTTGAAGTGGGCCTTCGAGAGCTTACCCCTAGAGACGTTTTTGACGCTCAATTAGCTTCTGAAAAGCTTGGGCTGATTGAGGGGCGTCCATACGCTTATACCAGTAATGTTCAAATGGGGATGGAGTTACTTTGTCGCCAAGTGGAATTTATTGGAAAGGTTCAAGGGCCATTCTCTGCAAAAGAGTTGCTCAAGTTATCACAAGATGATTTTAACCTTATTCAATTAAAAGCTTCTGAATTGGATGCTGTAATGGTTCCAGAAGAAGTGACGGAGGCTCTCGAATCGCGGGGGCGATCTGAAGTCGCTGACTAAACCACTTAGAACCTTGCTCCTTAACATGGGGGCAAGGTATCCAGTCAGCGATTTAAAATCCCTTCCTATACGTCATATTTTTGAAATGCTACCGCCGCTTATTGAAGGAACAGAGCATGGCTAAAAAACTTGAAACCGATATTGTTCTTAATTTACAAGGCAACCTAGCTTCTAAGGCGAGTAAATATTCACAGTCAATATCCACACTTGGTAAAAAAAGCCAAAGTGCATTCAATATGATGGAACAGTCCGCTAAATCTGCAAGCAAAGGTATAGACACTTTTGGTAACCGTACCATTGTTGGCGCGGGTGCGGTGGCTTTTGCCTTTGAAAGAACCTTTATTAAAACGGCTGCGGAGTTTGAGCGTTACCAAGTGATGCTTAATAAGCTGCAAGGCTCAGAGGAAGGCGGAGCGAAAGCTCTAGAGTGGATTGAGGACTTTACTCAAAATACCCCTTATGCAGTAAATGAAGTCACTCAATCTTTTGTGAAGCTTAAGGCTTTCGGTCTCGATCCTATGGATGGAACGATGCAAGCTATCGCTGACCAAGCCTCAATGATGGGTGGGACTGCTGAATCTGTAGATGGAATTGCTACAGCTCTTGGCCAAGCCTGGACTAAAGGAAAACTGCAAGGTGAAGAAGCGCTTCAGTTGCTAGAGCGTGGCGTTCCAGTTTGGGACTACTTAAACAAGGTTTCTAAAGAACTTGGTCATAACAATGGCCTAGGTCTAACAGCTGCTCAACTTCAAGACATGGCGTCTAAGGGTGAGTTGGGCCGTGACACTATCAAGCGCTTGATTGAGGAGATGGGTAAAGCGTCTGAAGGCTCTGCGAAGAAGCAAATGGAGACGTGGAACGGTATGGTCTCCAATATGGGCGATCATTGGTCTGTTTTCCAAAAAGACGTAATGGAAAGCGGAGCGTTTGATGTGTTGAAAGATGAGCTTGGCACTTTCTTATCGATGCTCGATGAAATGAAAGAAACAGGTGCGTATGACGAGCTTGTTCAAACGGTAGGGACAGACTTAGTTGACGCTTTTAGAGCTGCTGCTGATTTTGCTGGTTCAGTAAAAGATGTCGGGCAAGAGCTACTTCCAGTATTGCGTGCTATCGGTAATGGAGCGTCAGCAATCAGTGAGGCCGTTGGTGGTTATGGGAATTTGGCTAAGATTTTAGCCTCAGTTTATGCCTTGAATAAAGCGATCAGAATTGGAGCTCCATTGTTGAAGGGTGCTGCTGGGCTTATTGGTAAAAGCTCTGGAGGAAAAGCAGGGAAAGTTGCTGAGAAGTTAGGTGCAATGCCTGTTTATGTCATAAACATGCCAAGTGGCGGCATGGGTGGTTTAGGCGGAGGCATTGAAGCTTCTGGTGGTAAAGGCGGTAAAGGTTCAAAAACCAAATCGAGCATTAAGAAAGTAGGTAGCGCAGCTATGGCATTAAGCCCGTTGGCTGTTATGACGCTGCTAGGTAGTGCAAAAGATTATGACCCTAAAAACCCTATGTTTCCAACATTGGATTTTGGTCAAGAAAGTAATAAAAAAGCACCACCGTCAAACGTTACCGATGCAACCGCTCGATTCAATGAGGCATTTAAGCGACCTCAGTCAGCTTTTGAGTTGGCAGGGCAAGCGCCTGCTGGCAATGTTAATTTGAAAATTGAGGTGTCAGATGAGCGTATTAAGGTTACGCCAACTTATGCGGCTCCTGGTATTACTATCGACCCAGATACGGGCGCAAATTAAAGGGGCTTTAAATGGCATTTGAAGATCGTTTAACCGCCTCTATTCGTGGTGTTGAATTTTTCCTAGATGATGCAAGTGGTGACTTTGGTCGCCGTGCCATCCCTCATGCTTACCCTAAGCGTGAACAAGGCTATACCGAAGATAACGGTAAAGTGCTTCAGCAAGAAATGATTAATGGCCGCACTGTGGGTGATGGCTACTTTGAGAAGCTACAGCAAATCATTGAAGCGATTAATACACCAGGGCCGTGTGAACTGATTCACCCTTGGTTTGGCGTTCGTAAGGTTCAGGTTGGCAAAGGTAGCTTTAAGTTAGTCAACAAAACAGACGGCTTAGCTACATTTAGCTTTGAGGTGTTTGAGCAAGGTGAAAACCTATTCCCGAATTCAAAGCGCGATACCGCAAGCCAGGTGCAAGGTGAATCAACCAAGTCACAAGATGCGGCTAATGATGCCTTTGAAAAAGAATTTGATGAGACGGCCACGGAAGGTGTGGGCGATATGGTTGACCAGTTCTTAGATGACTTGGATGAATTCACTCGTGGTTTGCCATCACTACCCAGTGAGCTGCGTGAATGGACAGATCGCCTTATGCGCACCAAAGATTCCATTGGCAACCTCTTGGCCTACCCTGGTGAGTTAGCGCGTGAAACCATGGGCCTGTTGGAAGACGTGAAAGGCGTGGTCACTGACCCTGTTCGCGCCCTCGATGTTTACCAGAACGTACAAAACCGTTGGGATGGTATGCGAGCTGAACTGGCTGTTACTGGTGGTTTAAGTCGTAACATCGATAGCGCTGATGGCGTCGCAAGTTCGGTGCCTAGCGTGGCTAACCCTGTGAAGCAACAAGCCGTGCTAAATAATGCCGATGCGTACAAGCGTTTGATTATGAATTCTGCGACTGTGTCTAAGGCTTCAGCAATGGGTGATGCGGATATTGGTGTTGATTTGATTGATACCGATGAGTCGATTAATAGCCTTTCAGGTGCTGACCGTAAAGCCGTATTAACGGGTGAGCAATACAAGAAAATGGGGTATGACATTGCCAATGAGTTAGCGGAGCTTTCTGCAAATGCCGTTGAGCTTGGTGACTCTGCTGTGTGGCGTCAGTTTCGTGTGCTGCGTCAAGCGGTGTTGGCGGATACTAGAGCAAGAGCCGAGCTTTTGCCTCAGTTAAGTATTTACACGCCCACCAGTACGGTGCCTGTTTCTTTGGTGGCATGGCAAGAGAACGGCGACACTGAAACGCGCCAGAGCATAGTGCGTCGTAATGGCCTGTCTAATCCGTCTTTTATCTTGCCTTCAGATTCCATTGAGGTGATTAGCTCATGACGACGCAGTTAGATGAAATTGTATTGAAAGCTGGCGGTAATGTTTACGGTGGCTGGACTAAGGTCAGCGTGACTCGCTCAATCAATGCGATGTCTGGTTCATTTGATTTAGAACTGACTTGGAAGTGGCAAGGCTCTGACGATAAATACAAAGCCTTCATGGAGCCGATTCAGCAAGGTCAGCCTTGTGTGATTGAAATTGGTGGTGAGCGCGTGATTACGGGCTATGTGGATGATTGGGTGCCTAGCTACGATGCAAACCAGGTGATGATATCGGTGAGTGGCCGAGACAAAACCGCTGACCTAGTGGATTGCTCGATTGACTACCCTTCAGGCCAGTTCAACAACCAAACGTTAACTCAGATAGCTAACGTGGTGTGCAAGCCTTTCGGTATCAAAGTGATCGTGAATACCGACGTGGGCGCGGCGTTCCCTCGTATTCAAATCGAGCAAGGCGAAACCCCGCATGAGCTGCTTGCTCGTCTAGCGCGTCAGCGTGGTGTGCTGCTAACCAGTGACGCGTTTGGCAATCTTGTGATCGTGCGTAGAAGCACAGAGCGTGCGGGTGTGTCTTTAATTCTTGGTGAGAATGTGAAAGCTGCGCGTGGTCGCTTCAGCTGGCGTCAGCGTTTTAGCTATTACAAAATAAAAGCCGTCGGCCCTGCATTTGGTGGCTTTGATTCAGATGATGCTATTTCGGTAGGTGGTATTGAGGCGGATGTTCGCGATGCAGATATTACACGTTATCGACCGATGATTATTGTTAATGAAGAAGTGACTACAGCGGAAGGTGCAGCCAAGCGCGGCCAATGGGAACGCCAACGCAGTATTGCTACCTCCAATGGTGCTGAATACACGGTGACAGGGTGGCGAATTCCGCAAACGGGCAAGCTATGGAACTTCAATACGGTAGTGCCAGTTCAAGATGAGATTGTGGGTTTGGATGAAGAGATGCTGATTGCCTCGATCATGTTTAGCGAAGATGCTTCAGGTCGTATTGCTGTGATTAGTGTGGTTAAGCCTGAGTCTTTTGATATACCCGCGGAAGCTGCAAAGAATACCTCTTTAAAATACTCTTGGAAGAAAGCTCAAGGACAAGCCGAATGATTACAATGAGACATGTCGAGAAGTTACTTTCACCAATCAAACGCCGTATCACTGGCATGGTTACCCGTGCGTTAGTTTCTGGAGTTGTGGAAGACTTACAGCGTCAGAATATTCAGGTACAGCTTCATTCTGATGAATCTGCGGATGACATCGAGCGCTTTCAAAACTACGGTTGCAGTTCGTTCCCACCTATAGGTTCTGAAGCCATTCTCGCGGCTATCGGTGGCAATCTAGGCAACTTGGTTGCTGTGGCCGTCGAAGATAAAAAATATCGTCCAAAGGGTGAAAGCGGTGACGTTTTCCTCTACCATTTGGAAGGTCATAAAATCCGCTTAACCAAAGATGGCAAGGTGGTTGTTACAGCAACCGACGTTATTTTTGAAGCCGCTAATTCCTTCACTATTATTTCCCCTGAAACATTGATTCAAGGCCCTTTGCATGTGACAGGTGGGATATCTACAGACCTTGGTATTTTTGCTACTGGCGGCATTACTTCTGCCAGTGTTGTTAGCGGTTCAGATTTAACCGCAGGCGGCTTTAGCTACCTTGGCCACTTCCACAAAGATGCAGAGAACAGGAATACTTCAGCACCAGTGGGTTAACTATGAGCGTGAGCATCGTGTTCGACATGATGAAAAACACAGGAATCATTATCGAGGGCGGAAGTGTCGCAGATGACACAGTTTCAGCCCTCGTTTTGATCTCGTTGTTTACCGATGCACGCGCCGATACTTCAGACCGCTTACCCGACGATTCAAACGACTTTAGAGGCTGGCCTGGTGACACGTTTTACGATGCACCATGGGGCTCTAAACTTTGGCTGCTTTACCGTGAAAAACTGACTACCGATGTGCGCAACCGTGCGGTAAAATACGCAGAGGATGCACTGGCTTGGATGTTGGTTGATAGCGGTGATGGCCAGATGGCAAAAAGCGTTGTCGTAACGGGTTCTATTCCTCGCTTTCAAACCCTAGCCTTGAATATCGATATTACTAAACCAGACGATGAAGTGATTTCATTGACGGTTTCTAAACGATGGGAGGCGCAACGTGCTGTTTAACGTTCCTACGCTACGCCAGTTAATCGAAAGTGGCCTAATTGATATTGAGGCTTCACTAGATACTCTGCTGCCTAAGTTTGGTATCGAGCAGGCTTTAAACGCTTCTGTTAGTGGCAGCATTCGCGATCTATATGATTATCAAACGTGGATTGTTCGCCAAATCATTCCTTCTTCTGAATCTGAAGACCAAACCATTATCGACACCGCACGTTATGAAGGTGTGCTTCAAAAGCTTGCGAGCAATGCTTTTGGCCCCGTAACGTTTACTGGTGACGTACCTATTCCCGTTGACACTGTGATGACGCATTCTGATGGCCGCTTGTATCGAGTGACGCTATCAAATGCGCCGTCTGGTGGCACCGTGGTTGTTCAGGTTGAAGCAGAAGAAGCAGGCGTTGCAGGTAACTTAGATTCAGACCAAACGCTGACGTTGGTTTCTACTGTTCCAGGCATTCAACCAAACGGTATTACAGGTGAAATTTCAGGCGGTGCAGATATAGAGCCAGTAGCACAGGTTCTTGAACGTTTGCTATTTCGTAAGCGTAACCCTCCAATGGGTGGCGCGTTACATGATTACGTGGCTTGGTGTCGTGAAGTGTCAGGTGTGACTCGCGCTTGGTGTATCGATTTATACCAAGGGCCTGCCACTGTTGGCTATGCGTTTGTCTACGACGAACGCGCCGATATTATTCCAACCTACACCGACCAAGTAGCAATGACGGATTATATTTATCGCCATCCAGACCCAGCAACAGGGACTGATGTTGGCCGACCAGGTGGTATTGAAGCGGTCTATATTCCTCTGCAACTAAAAGAGACTGATTTGGGCATCACAATATCCCCAGACAACACCGATTTAAGGCAAAGCGTGAAGACCAGTATCGAGGGTTATATTAAGACGCTAAGCCCTGGTTCAACGCTTCAATTAAGCTCCGTTCGTACTGCTATTGGTTCAACACCTGGTGTGAGTGATTACGTTCTAGATCTTAGTGCCGATGTTCCTGCTCTATCTAGTGAGCTTCATGCTTTAGGGGTGATTACATGGGGCACGATGTAGAGGCATGGACAGGCTCGATAATGGCGCAAATGCCGAAAGGTATTTTGTGGGATAGAGCACCCGATTCGAACTTAGTTAAATACGCTCAGGGTTATGCGCCTAGGCTTGTTCAAGCAGAAGATAATGCGAACAACTTACTGCTCGAAATGCGCCCTGAAACGCTCTATCAAACACTCGCTGAATGGGAAGAGTATTTAGGGCTTCCTGAGTGTGTAGCAGAGCCTAATTCGAACTTTGAATATCGTCGGTTAGCAGTCATAGAAAAGTATCACCGCAAGGGTGGTTTGCAGGCTTGGAACATTCAAAAGTTAGCCGAAGATTTAGGCTTTACTGTTCAGGTTGATGAGACGTTTCCTCATCACTGTTTACGCTCTTGCATTTACCCACTATGGGAACAGAAATACCGCTACATTTTGCGCGTTACAGTGTATGGCATCCCTGGTGCTTACATGACGTGTCTTGATGATGTTTTGACGCCGCTTATAACCTCTGATGCAGGCGTTATTGAATGTACTTTAAATCGTTACAAGCTAGGTGGTTTGTATTACGAATTCTATTACGCCAACGAGCAATAAAAGCCATTTAAACGGCGTTTAAACAAATTTAAAAATTGGAGTTTTACAATGCATCCTTTACAAAATGGCAGTCAAGATACGAACCGCCCACCTAAGAAGCCCCTTACTGGTCCTGCTGGTTGGTTTACTGAATCAGGCGATAACAATGTACCTAGTTACCCTGGTGCGGATTGGTTTAACCATGTAATAGCTGAGTTTCAGAATGCTTTGAGTGAGCTTGGTGTTCCTTTTGAACCAGGTAATGATGATCACTTAAGCGCGGCATTCAAATTGATGAAAAACCGTCAGTTAACAGTAAATGACATTAAAAATAGTGACCATGTAGAGGGGACTGTTTTCAATGTGGTTGATAGGGATAATGGCCTGTTTGTTAAAGAGTTAGGTGGTTCTCCAAATGGAATGGATATTTTGGACGCTGGAAGCGGGTATACAGCGAAGCTTTTGAACTCACCTGCAAAAGGTTCTCATATCGGCATTTTTCCATCGATAGAAGATCAGTCCATAGCCTTGAAAAGATTGTCCGAAATTAATGTCGGTTCATCTGAGTTAATTCCTGGGGCTTATACTGTTGATAATGGTGATTTTTCGGTTGATTTATATCATTCATACGGTGAGATCTCCTCTAGTAACCCGTCATTCTGTCCTGTGAACCTAAGTGTGGCAAGAGAGGCTGAGTTTAATGTGGCTCCATCATACGACGCAGATATTGGAAAACCGTTAACGCTTATATCGGATGAAAGTCTTGGGACTCTAAAACGGGTCGACTATAAGCTTCCCGATACAACGATTAATGATGGTAATCCATCAGCTACGTTATCTCTTGATAATGGCATTGTATTTAGGAAGTTTAGGATTGTTGCGGATATTGTAGGTGACTTGATGCCTTTAACAATACAGACCTCAACGAAACTCCTTCGTAATACTGACGTTGCTGAAGTATTAGATACTGGTGAAATCTCGACTCCTATGGGAGGTTTTAAATCAGGAACGCAGGCATTCATAGAGATAACAAAAGGAATTGGCATGGGGGTTGTTAAGATATCTTATCAATTCCAAGATCCTATTAACAAACAACGAACTAACGTACCTGTGTGGGTGATTGATCTAGATGATGGCCAACAGCCATATTCTCACAAGTTTCTTTTGCCTGAATGCTCAACCTCAACTATGAATGGCTTTAAAAAGCTTGGATCTGGTACAGGCCTGAGCTGGATTATTGAAGCGGTGCGGGGGCCTGTTAGCATTAAAAGTAGAGGGCAGAACCTTGCAGATACTCCTCCTGTTAAGGTTTTTTTAAAAACCTTAAACCCTGGAGATTATATAGATGGCAAATTTGTCAGTGACTATTATGAAGGGTTCGAAATAAATAAGATTGATCTAATTATGACCCAACAACAGGCGGGGCGAACCACAACATTAAGCAATATTAAAGTAGAGGTTGAACTATGAGTTATTTAAACCGTATCAGTAATCCAGCCAATGGTGGTCATTCGGCGTTCAATACTCTTGGCTGGTTGGGTGACTCGGTAACTATTGCGAACTATTTAGGACCAACAGGTTCAGGCCAGAGCAATCAAAAGTATAGTTTTGCATCTATAGTGTCTAGTTATTACGGTGCCGAGATGAATAATCAAGCAGAATCTGGAAGGGTTCTATCATCATTTTTACCATATCAAACGGCAAATGTAGGCTCTGCTGTAGCAAACTTTGATGGAGAATGGTTACTTGATGGTAGCCAATGGTATTGGTGGGATCCAGTTGCAACAGCTTGGGTTTCTGTTGTTAACAACGGCGCAAGTGTAGACCGAATTGGTTCTAGTACTGTAAATCTAGACAATTTGATAAATAATATTGGAACAACCCATGTCATCATTTCACAGACAGGTGTTAATGATAATACTGCAAATATTGATTCCGGAGCAGGTGATTGGGGTGCGCATGGGTCTAGGCATTATCAACTGTTAATGAAGGAAATAATAAAAAGATTAAAGTTAGCTAATAAAACAGTACTAGTTGTTACTGGGTTAACGGCATCTGACGCAACATTTCATGGTTTGGATGGTGATTATCTCCAGACCATGTTAGGCAGATACTCGGAAGCAGCAAGGCATGTTGCTTATGATGAAGGCCTTAGATGTTGCGACACGGGTCTGAGATTAAACTTGGAGATAGCTACAGGACGAAAAGACATACTTTCTCGCAGCTCTCAGGTTAAACCGGATTCGTTTACACAAGCTGAATGGGACGTTTATTTAGCAAGTACTGGTGACCCTAGCGCAATAACAAACCCTTACCGTGTTTTTGATGAGACGGAAGATTATTTACATATGTCTGATGCCGTTCGTACAAACTTTTGGTTCAATCTTCACCCTAATGCGTTAGGACATTATCTAAATGCAAACGAGATTATAAAGTTTATAAATGAAGGTGGTTTTGTTTAGAAAAGCTGTTTAAACCACTAAGGCCGACCAATTTGAGCAACTTGCAGGCTGTTCAAATTGGTCGGCCTTAGTGCTCACATCACAAGGCGCGCTACAGCGAAAAAGCCTACGACGTAAACTTCAAAGATTACAAGAAGCTCGTTAGTTAGGCTTAAAACCGAGTAACAATCGCTAGACATTAACATCCGTCGTTAATTAAATAATCCGTCCAGATTTATCTAGCCTTTAAAGACCAGTTGCTGATGCCACTGGTCTTTTTTGTGCTTCATTCAAAGAAATATAAATTAACCGCTCACAGACAACGATCTTCGGTGACGCCAAGTCATTATATTGATAGGTTAATGTTTATACATTTCTACTTCATACTTCACTTTAGCGTCTCTCCAAAACATTCGTTTCTCAGCCAAATGGAAGCACCCAATCTAGAAAGGAATTCTATGTTCGAACAGGTCGTCAGCATTCTGTTTCCCGTTTTTGCTTTAGCCAGTGCTGGCTTTGCGGTTGGTCGTTGGCTCAAGCCCGATTTCAAACCGATCAATCGGATCAACATGGATGTGTGTATTCCTGCGCTAGTGTTTGCCTCGCTGACCACCATGCCCCTCGACACCGAGCAATTGCCACTCATCACCGCCTCTTTGGTCGCGGTGTTGGTGCCTGCTTTATTGATGATACCAATCTGTAAGATCTTTAAGCTCAACTTCAAAGCTTGGGCTCCGCCACACATGTTCCGCAACAGTGGCAACCTTGCGATTCCTCTATTCACGTATACCTTTGGCGAAAGCGCGTTAGCCCCTGCGGTACTGCTGTTTGTGGTATCGGCTTGCGTGCACATTAGTGTTGGCTTGGCGCTGTTGAGTGAAGGTAATCCGATCAAGCAGATCCTCAAGATGCCGATATTCTTAGCCGCAGCATTAGCGATGACGCTCAACCTGTCTGGCATTGCAGTATGGAATCCAATCTACGAAGCCACATCGCTACTCGGCCAAGCAGCCGTGCCCATCATGCTGTTGTCGTTGGGTTCGCAAATGGTCAACTTGAAGCTCAGCGGACTCAAAGTTGGCTTGCTGTGTACGGCTCAATCTCTGTTTACTGGTGCCATCGCCTTCGCCATCATCTACTTCTTTATCCCGCTGCCAACGCTGCACCTACAAATGATGGTGCTGTTCACCATGCTGCCACCTGCCGTGATGAACTACCTGTTTGCAGAACGCTTCAATGTCGAGCCACCCAAGGTCGCGTCTATGGTGTTGTTCGGCAACTTCCTGAGCGTGGTCACCTTGCCGATCTTGTTGTCATTCGCGCTGTCTATGTCATCTTAAAGAACCGCGAACCTTCAGGTTTACGACCTTTAAAACTTAGCCAATCAATAAAAAGGGAGCGCAACTTAGCAAAGTTGACGCTCCCTTTTCAGACTATATTTTCTATTTATCTCAAGCTGTGCCTCTCTCCGCAAGCACCTCTTTAAATGCGAACATGCCATTTAACGCAGCTGGGAATCCCGCATACACCGACATCTGCAATATCACTTCTTTGATCTCTTCCTCGCTACATCCAACATTGAGTGCCGCATTCAAATGCACCTTAAGCTGAGGGGCACAATTACCGAGTGCGGTAAGGGCAGCGACGGTCGCGATCTCTCGTGATTTCAAATCCAAACCGGGCCGTGAATAGATATCACCAAAGGGATACTCGATAGTATATTTTGCAAGAACAGGGCAGATGTCTTGCAGGCTTTCAATAACCTGTTGCCCTGCTTCTCCGTCGATATGATTAAGTCTTTCTAAGCCGATGTCGAAACGTGATTGATTCATAGGTTTGTTCCTTTTTATGATTTACAGGAACACCTTACAAGTTAGAGTCGACTCTAAGTCAACGGACTTTTCCATCTCGATACAAACTAATTTTTTGCTCTAGCGCAGTCAGATGCTTTTGTTGTTCTTCGATATGGGAACGCAAATTCTGTTGATGTTGTTCGAGCAACACTTGGCGCTGCGAAGTCGATTCTGGCCCTAACTCCCTTAGCTTTGCGTATTCCAGAATTTCGTCCAGTGGCATTGCGGTGTCTTTTAAGCGCTTCACGAACTCAATCCAGGTAACGTCCTTCGATGTATAGACTCGATGACCGCTACTGTTCCGATGAACATTTTTCAACAAGCCGATTTTTTCATAGTAGCGAAGCGTGTGAGCCGACAAACCCACCAACCGAGAAAACTCACTCACATTCATTACTTCACCTTTTCTATCTGGGTATAAGTACTCAAACTATGCGCACTTATCTAATTTGAGCTCTGCGGTGACTTTCGTCAAACGCAACGCAATCGCGAAACACACTAAGTAAGGACTCACATACCAAAAGATACTTTCTAGTGGCTGCTTCACCTGCGCTTCTCTGGTTTTTATGTATTGGTTTTTCTGCATCTCATACTGACTCAGCATACCATCCACCCATACTGCATCACTTTCCACCAGCGACACGCTCGGCGCAGGAACCGTAAAATCCGATGCGTTGGGTAACAAGGTGAAATCGACATCTTTGAACGTGATCGCCGTATTCAGATACCACAAACACGCTTCATGGTGCTGAGCGTGATTATCTAAAGACGGCTGACCAGTGCAGATATCACTTCTTAATTTATCCAAAGAAAACTGCTGAACAGATTCTAAAATCGCCACCGCTCTGGTTTGTTCAGTCTCGACCCAATCACCTGCGACCGACGCACGAATCTCAGACACCGCACCCAGCATCCCGATACCCGCCAACAACGGCCATAAATAATCCATCAGTTTCCATTTGCGTCGGCTCAAGTTGAACCCACACCAAATTGGAATATGTAAGATGAGCGTTAGCCCTAGTGATAGCAAAACGAAATTCAAGGAGCTAGAGAGCATGAGTTCGCTATCAAAGAAGTTCTTCATAATGAGAGACTTGCCTGTATAACAAAGAGAAATTTGATACTAGGTTCGATATTAGAAAAGAGTGTAAGGGGAAAGTAAAAACAGCACTAAGAATTGGCGTTAGTGTTGTTTATTTAAGCAAGTAGCGGCTTTTCCATCGGGATGCAGTCGAGGCTAATACCTCTAGGAGAGTGATAAGTGGAAAGTTCATCACCGATAAAACCACACGAACGATAAAATTCCGCAGCATTCAGGGTCGATTCTAGCTTCATTAACGGCAAGTTGTGTTGAATCGCTAGTTCCTCTAAGAACTGCAACATCTGCTTCGCTGCGCCTTTTCCGGAAAAATCTGGGTCCACAAAAATAGCATCAATCATACCGGTTTCGATGTTGATTTTACCGCTGCCAATCACTCGCTCATCGACTTCTGAAACGTGAAAAGTTTGGGCTACATCGCTTATGAATCCATCAGACATTCCACCCTGCGTCCATATTGACAGCTGTTCTTCTGAGTAATAAGCCGAGCACTTCTCGACAATGGCACGGCTTCGAATATCGAAAATATCCTGAGCATCAGACTCAGCCGCTTTTCTAATGGTAATCATAAGCCTACCTCTGGTGACTAAAAGATACTACTGCTAGTAAATCGAATAACTACTCGGTGACTAACGCTGGAGATTGCTTCCCCTTAGCTGACACAAGATAAAAACCAACGGCACCAACAACTGAAATTAATATCACACTAAACCAAGTGAAAGTGTACCCATAATCATCGATAAAGTAGCCAATCACGATAAAACTAGGCATAACGAAAACCGTTCGCAAGGTAATGAGCACGCCTTGAATGCGTCCACGATGACTCGAAGGGGAGTTGTTTGCTAGATATATGCCCTCTTTTGTCAAAAGAAGAACCTCGCCCGCAGATAGAAATAGCCAAGCAAAAAAATGAACAGGAATGTTAGGAAACAACATGACGAGCATATAACCAAAGGCAAACATAAAGCCTGCATAGGCAAGGCTTACGGTTTCAGCCTTACCTGACGTGAACTTCATTAAGATTGGCGTAATCAGCACCACCACAACACAAGCGTAAGTCATGAGTTGCCCGAAAATAATTGGGCCTTGCTCTCCAAACACATGGCTCAAATACAATGGACTCGCCATAGTCATTTGATTTAGCGAATACCACAGTAATCCACATAGAAAAGTGAACAACAAAAGCCGTGGCCTAGATTTTAAAACTGACCAAACCGAACCAGAAACGGGCTGTTCCAGTTCACTCTCGCTGGTCGATTCCGTTCCAGGTTGCAACTTCACAAATACAGCCACAATAAAAACACAAAAAAGAGCAGCAAAACCGTTGCCGAAAAATATCCAGTCGGTGTGATTCCAGAACAAGTAGCCAGCCATAACAGGACCAAGAGCTGAACCAAAGTTATAGGCTAGATAACTTAATGACATGACTGCATCACGATTCTGAGGGGTAGAAAGATCGGCAACTAAAGCATTACTCGCGGGTAAAGCTAAACCGCCAAAGAAATAGGCACAAAACAAGAACACAGGTACGACTACCGGAGCATCGGCAAAGAAACCACAAATAATCAATAATACAGCACACATAAACTCGCCAAACACCATGACCCGTTTATGTCCCAACCTATCCGCTAATCTCCCACCTAAAAAGCTCCCTAAAAGGTAAGAGCCCGTCACACCCATGGCAAGGGAACCTGCGACTGTTGCGGAATAACCCAACTTATCGGTTAACAGTAAGACTAAAAATGGAACGATAAAGTTACCCATTCCCAGAATCATTCTAGCCAGTGCTAAATAATAGATATTATTCGGTAAATACCTATAAATAGAAATGGCTGAGAAAAGCTTATGAATCATGAAGTTCCTAAAGTATGTAAGTGCTTGATTACGAATTTCTATTCGATAGTACTGAAATCTAAGTTTCTCGGCACTGAAACATTAATAACCTGAGTTCCTGCAATTAAGTCATGCAAACAGCGTCTGTTTTTACGGAAAACAAACAGGTAATTAAGAATCGATATATATTGACCAATAACAGGAATATAAACAAAGATGTTCATAGGTAAAATTCGTTTGATCATTATGTTGAATAGCCCTAGTTGCTTGCCATCCATATCAACAATCGCAATTTCCATTACATTTTTACCGATCGTTTGTCCCTTCTTTTGCAGTAAGTAGCCATTACACAAGAGGAATATCACCCAGCCATAAACAAACATCATGATTTGTTCATGTAACTCTATGACTCCATTAGAAACGGCTCGATCGAACAAATCGGTATATAGGACCACTGGAATCATAGCAGCTGCATAAATGAGGCCGTCGATAACAAACGCCCAAAACCGAGACCATCGAGACGCGAGTACAATTGCAGGGGTGTTTTCTATTACTTCAGACATGTCCTTTCCTAAGGTGGTATTGATTATTGGCGTAGAGCAATCGATTTTTGATAGCGCCAAGTTGATGTACTGATAGACAAATCTTGAAATTAATCCGAAATAAAACACTTTGCTTTCAATGGATAAGTCACGCTTTATAAAATCATGCGAAACATAACACAAACCAATACCTCCACTAATACCCTATGCAATATGTGTGAGCTTAGTTGCGTAAATTTAAGCTATTAAACCGTGGTAAGATAGTTTGAAGGAAATTTAAGAGGGTCAATCTTCAGAGGTAATGTTTTTTGACTTAACACACTGTATTAATAAAACTTTTGTTAATTGGACAATTAGAGGTGAGGGGCACTGTTGCTATTTCAGATCCAGCACATGCTCGATAAAGTCAGACTTCTTTTCACGGTACTCTTCTTGCGGCCAACCTTCGCAAGACATTTTGAGGGTGTTGTATTGCTGAACTAATTCCGGATTCGCACGTAGCTTGTCACGAAACCTTAGAAAGCATTCGAACTCAGAACCATTGGCGACCACTTGCAAGGCCACATCATCAGAAGATGTAGATTCCAACATACACAGTTCCGGCGTTCTTAAGGTATCGAGTTTCTCATTGAAGCCGAGTATTGTGAGTCTCTCTATAACATCCTCAAGTTCACCAAGTTCAACACCTACGAAAATATCTAGATCGCCCTTAGACACGGCAAAAGGAATAGAAGATGCGCCTACGTGCTCAACTCTCGCGTTAGGGATTAGCTTTTTGATGTCACGTTCGTATCGGATAAACAGCTCGTTGCAAGCCGCTTGGTATTGTTCCGCGGGGTAAAATTTCATATATCCTCACTCCGAATCACAAACTATTGAAGACACCAATTGCTAACAGAAATAACACGATGCTAATAGCTCCGATATAAGAGATTCTGGTTCGCTCTTTTTCAGTTGGAATCAATGGGGGGAAGCGCCCTAATGTGAATACTTTACAAACTATCCAGCCAGCTCCGTAACCAATGAACTCAATCAATATCGACTGAAACAGATACCTAAAGAATGAGCTCAATGCCCTAAAATACGCAACTATCAAGTCTTCCATTTTTTGTCCTAACTAAAGTCAATTTGGACTAAAAATGCCACGTGTAGATATTCATATCAAGCACCTTATACAGGACAGTCTGCTTAAAACATCTCCCGAACCTTTAAGGTGAGATAATTGAAGGTCATTTTTCAGTGAGGAATAACACTCGTTAAGAACACTTCCTATAAACATTCCAGCTCATCTTGATAGGTTTTAACTATCAAAGTTCAAGCTTCAATAGACATATCTTAAAGTTAAATGGTATTATTGATTAATATCAATAGGTAAAACCTATCAACATTGACTTGTATATTCTTAGTAAAGGTAAACATGGAATTGAGTAGCATTGTTCACATAAGTTCGATTAGTTGTGCTTGCACAGCTTGTACTCGCCTACTTTGGCTTAATGACTTCTCATTTAAAGGATTAGAACTAGATACTCTTATTGTGCATGCTCAATCAGCAGCGATGCTACCAATGGCCTTGGTACTATTAGTCGCCAGCGTAAAGCCTCAAATAACACAAGAAATACAAGGCTTGAATGCCCATTACTTAATATCTGCAATTTCATTAACTTATGTTTCAATCAGCTCACTTCAACTTTAGTTACGTGAAGTTAGCAATTTATTCCAAGAAGTTATTCCCTTTGTCCAAAAACAAAAAGCCCCGGTTATAGGAACCGGGGAAACAGGGTGGGATGAGTTTGGTGCGTGCCCGAAACCAAACTCTCCCCAAGCCTCACCTAAGACTCATGCTCTTAGGTAAAGGATTCTGAGTACTGTTATCGCAAAGTATGACTATTGAAGCGTAGCGCCTTGCTCTACCCAAGTGCCGATGAGTGCGCGTTCTTCGTCGGTCATTTGAGTCATGTTGCCGAGCGGCATCACCTTGGTTGTTACGGTTTGAGCAACAATCCTTGGTACGTTGGCTTTAATCTCTTCTGGGGTATCAAACATCACACCGGCTGGCGCAGCAGCAAAAGCAGCGTGGCTCGGGGTTGATGAGTGACACACAGAACAGCGCTCTTGAATGACTTTGTTGATGGTTTCAAAGCTTACGCCTGCGCTAGCCGTTTGCATTGCGTGGTCTGCTGGTACAGCTTGAGAACTAACCGTAGTTGAAACTGTGCCGTTCGAAACAGCCTCTTCTGTCGCCGATTTCGTCGCGCTTACTTGCACTTCTTGAACCACTGGTGCTTGTACAACCGGAGTCATCTGTTTTTTCGCGTAAGGTGAGGTCACAAACGCGAGCGTGATCATACCCAATGCCGCTACAGGTACTGTCCAGGCAAACTTCTGGCTACCATGACGGGTGTTGAAGTAGTGACGCACCAAGATGCTGAAGATCGCTAGCCCAGCAAGGATCAGCCAGTTGTATTCCGAGCCATAAGTGCTTGGGAAGTGGTTACTGATCATGATGAACAGCACTGGCAGTGTCATGTAGTTGTTGTGACGAGAACGCAGTAAGCCTTTCGCTGGCAGTGCCGGATCCGGTTCGCGCTTCTCTTCAATCGCTTTCACCAAGTTACGTTGTGCAGGCATGATAACGCGGAATACGTTACCCACCATGATGGTACCAATGATTGCACCCACATGAATGTAAGCACCACGGCCACTGAACACTTGAGTTAGGCCATATGTCGCAGCGACGAGCAGCACAAACAGCACAACGCCAAGCAACACGGGGGTTTTACCTAATGGTGAGTCACACAGTAAGTCGTAGATAAACCAGCCGGCAACGAATGAACCAATACCAATCGCGATTGCCGTTGTTGAATCAAGGCCAGAGCCCGGTGCAATCAGGTAAATCTCCGCGTTGAGGTAGTAAACCACACCCAGTAGACACACACCGGTGATCCACGTGAAGTAAGCTTCCCATTTAAACCAGTGCAGGTGCTCTGGCATCTCTGGTGGCGCAAGTTTGTATTTTTCTAGGTGATAAATACCACCGCCGTGAATTGCCCATAAGTCGCCTGAAAGGCCCGTTTTTGGGTTTACTCGGTTAAGGTTGTTCTCTAACCAAACAAAGTAAAATGATGCGCCTATCCACGCAACACCAACAATCATGTGAGCCCAGCGTATTGCTAAATTCAACCATTCTGTAATATGCGGATCCATAATAAACTCCTGTATCACAACGCTTTAGCTAAACGTTGCTCTTCCTTATTGTCGTCCGTTGTCAAGTCGTCCAAATGCAATGCCACTCGGTCGCTGTCGAAATAAACTTCGTCACAGTTATGCCCTTCGCCGCCTCTATCGACGATCAAGAACTGGTCTTGATCGGTGAGGGCGAGAACTGGGTGATGCCACACCCCTTTGTGATAGTTCACTCCTTGACGGCCGTTGCTCAAGAAAGCTCGGCTATTGGCTAATGTTGGATCGTCGCCTTTTGGCGCAACAACAATTAAATAGGGTTGACCAAGTAATGGAATGAATGCCTGAGAGCCAAGTGGATGACGCTCTAACATTTTGATGGTTAGTGGGTAGCTCAACGGTGTGGCTTGGAAGATGCTGATGATGGCTTCTCCGTCTTGGTCTTGCACATCCGTTGTCGCTAGCTTGTGGTAGCGACGTGTTGATCCACTGTTGATCATGAAGAAATCACTATTATCGGACTCGATAACATCGCCAAACTCTGCAAAAGCCTGCTTGGTTAACGGTTCGATGGATAAACGACGTATTCCATTACTCATATCTGATTTCCTTACCTATTTCGCCTTCGTACCAAATAGACGCAAACGGCTGATACCACCATCTGGGAATATGTTTGCACGTACGTGGGTAATCGCACCAAGGTCGTTTACCTCAGAAATGAATTCGTGAATCTCGTGCGCTTGCAGCTTTTGTGCAGGCAACAGTTCACGCCAGAATAGGCTTTGTGTTTCGACTTGGTCGTCGGTACCACCTTTCACGTAAGCGGCTTGAATCGAGCAGCTATCAGGATAGTTACCTTTGAAGTGGGCCGTATCCACTACGATACGTTCGATGTTACCTGGGTGGCCTAGTGCCACGATAACCCAGTCGTTACCTGGTGTACGACGACGCGCTGTTTCCCAACCGTCACCCATGTTTTCACCGCGGCCGGGACCTAAGATGTTGGCTTTGTTTCCGTAGTGTTCGTCACTACATGCGAGTGCTCGGCCACCGTGTTCAACCGATGCTAGGTCGACTTGTTGCTGAGAATCAATTGCGTCCCAATCCACACTTGGTCGGCCATAAACACGTAAACGTGCAACACCGCCGTCTGGATAGATATTCAAGCGTAGGTGCGTAAATACTTGGTCACTTTCAATCGCTTCAAGATGATGATGATCA
Organism: Vibrio sp. J383; assembly: GCF_023503985.1. Lineage (NCBI taxonomy): Bacteria > Pseudomonadati > Pseudomonadota > Gammaproteobacteria > Vibrionales > Vibrionaceae > Vibrio > Vibrio sp. J383. The sequence continues at coordinate 227,842 of NZ_CP097294.1, forward strand.
CCGTGTAGTGCCATTGAAGGCAGAATTTCTTGCCACTCTGTTGCGTCTGTTGGCTCACCTTGTGGTGAATAACACGCGTCAATTGATGCCGAAGGTGGGAAGTTACCTGTGAAGAATGAGGTATCAATATCAACGCCAGCAATGGTGCCAGCTAGGCCAAGGCGAACGACACAGTAGTCGTAACCTTCACCGCGTTTACGTCTGCTTTCCCAGCCGTCCATCCACTTGCCGTTATCGTCGTATAAGTCATCTTTCCACTCGGGTGCGGCGTGGCTGAGTAGACGGCTTTTATCGGCGAAAAAATCGTCTGTTGCGAAGATAGCTTCTGCGCCGAGTTTTTCGTCTGCAAGGTTTATGTACTGTTCAAATTTATGGGTCATGTCCGTGTAATCCTATCCAATTAATCAAGTAATAATAAAATGAGAACTTAGTGGCTTATTCGCTTATAAAGCGTGCTCTTAGCGCACTAAGACTGGGCTGAGATAGCTGTTAACTCCGTTAACTTACATATCCCAGAGACGAAACATCGCGATCTTGTTGATCTCTTGAATCGCCGTAGCAAACTCAGTTTCACTATCATTTCCTAATCGCATCTCGAACGACTCAAGAATTTGGTAACGATTGGCTCCCTTCACCGCCATGATAAAAGGGAAATTGAAGCGACTTTTGTAGCTGTTGTTGTAAGAAGTGAATTTTTCAAATTCTTCGGCGTTGCACTGGTCGATGCCCGCCCCCGCTTGTTCTTTGGTCGACGACTCGGTGAGTTCGCCGTTTACTGCTGCTCGACCGGCTAAATCCGGGTGAGCGTTGATCAAAGCCAACTGTTTGCCTTGGTCTGCACTTAACAAGGTCGATGCCATTTTCAGATGAAGATTCTCGATATGGTCGTCTTCGGCATTCAAACCTTGGTCATACACCACTTCTGCAACCCACGGGCTGTGTTCGTAGACATCAGCAAAGTGAGCGACAAAGGTATCGCGGTCCATGGTTGTTGGTTGGCATGATCGAAATTCAGTCACGTTAAGCCTCCTTGCTTCACTGCTACTTTTGCTGTTGATGATTAGCGTTATTTGGTTGATATGGATGATGTTGGTGCCAGTAGTTGGCGATATCGATTCGACGACATAACCACACGCTGTCGTGCTGTTTTACGTAATCTAAGAAACGTCTTAATGCAGCAATACGACCGGGGCGACCAATCAGACGACAATGCAACCCAACCGACATCATTTTCGGTGCGGTTTCGCCTTCCATATAAAGGGTGTCAAACGTGTCTTTCAGATATTGGAAGAACTGCTCACCAGAGTTAAAGCCTTGCGCCGTTGAAAAACGCATGTCGTTCACATCAAGTGTGTAAGGGATCACCAATTGCGGATGACCAGTCTCGGTGTGCCAATAAGGCAGGTCATCATCATAAGCATCCGAGTCGTAAAGAAAGCCGCCTTCTTCTGCGACTAAGCGACGCGTATTTGGACCCGTTCGACCTGTGTACCAACCTTGTGGGCGTTGACCCGTCACTTGTTGGATGATCTCAATCGCTTTGGTCATGTGGTCGCGCTCTTCAGATTCATCAATGTATTGATAGTCTATCCAGCGGTAGCCGTGGCTACAGATTTCGTGACCCGCTTCGACCATGGCTTTGGCTACTTCTGGGTGACGCTCAATCGCCATTGCGACAGCAAATACGGTCAGTGGGATTTCATATTCATCGAACAAGCGAAGAACACGCCACACACCCGCACGGCTACCATATTCATAGATGGATTCCATGCTCATGTGACGTTCGCCTTTGATCGGCTGTGCTGACGGGATCTCTGAAAGAAAAGCTTCAGACTCGTCGTCTCCATGTAACAAACAACGCTCACCGCCCTCTTCATAGTTCAATACAAAAGAAACCGCGACGCGCGCATTACCTGGCCATTGAGGGTTTGGAGGGTTAGCTCCGTAACCGATCAAATTTCTTGAATAATCCTTATTCATCCAAGTACTCCTAACATAAGTGGTTGGCTTAGCCGCTCTTTAAGTAAGTCACCAAATGATTCAACCAAATGGATTCTCGATAAACAGAGCAACCTTACCCCTGTACATTTATTGTATACAATTATTTATCTCAATGTAAAGATTTTGTTATTCAAGTTAAATTTACGCACTATTACCAATTAAAAACAACAACTTAATAAAACCAAAACTCACCAAAAAACGATAATCAAGATCTATAAAGTCAGAAAAAACGACACAATAGTTAACATTTTCCCAACAATTAGCTTTACTAATTGTGTACAGTTCGTACATAGTTAGTGATAACAAAGTGACCAGTTGCATTCTTTGCAAGGTCGAAACAGACAGATAAACCACGGAACAGAGGAGCGCCAAAAGCGCTATTAAAGGACTATGGGAAGATTAACAACACACGTATTAGACACGACTCACGGCTTACCGGGTGCAGAGATCAAGGTAGAGCTTTATAAGGTCAATGAAGACTCAACAGAAAAGCTGGCGACGGTAATCACTAACTCCGATGGCCGAACCGATGCGCCGATTCTGGCAGGGAATGATTTCCGACCGGGGAAATATCAATTGGTGTTTTACGTAGCCGATTACTACAGAAGTAAAGGCGTGGAATTGGATGGCGTGCCTTTCCTAGACGATGTTGTTATTCGCTTTGGTCTAGATGATCCAGAAGCGCATTATCACGTTCCTCTTCTCGTCTCCCCTTACAGTTTCTCAACCTATCGGGGCAGTTAGTCTCGTGACCTAGAGCTTTGAACTAGGCTCACCGACAAATATTAAGCAGATTAGTGCGTGCATCTAAAATGATGCGCGCTCATTAAACACGCTCATATAAAAATACTAACAACGTTATTAGTTAGAGAGTTGATGACTAATCAACTGATAGCTAAAGAAATAGCGGCTAGGAAAAAACCTTAAAACTTAATATTGAAATCTCGCTGTATTCAATAAATGGATCACAACATAAAAGGACTTGCTGACATGAGTGAGAGTAAAACAGAAATACTCAACCAAGATGCGAATAACGGAATTTTAGAGAAACTCTTTAAAATTAAGGCACACGGAAGCAGTGTGAAAAATGAGTTGGTCGGCGGTGTCACCACCTTCGCAACCATGGCTTACATCATCTTCGTTAACCCACAAATCATGGCCGCATCGGGTATGGATGCAGGAGCGGTATTCGTCGCAACCTGTATTGGTGCAGCTATCGGTTGTTTGTTAATGGGGTTATTTGCGAACTGGCCTGTCGGCCTTGCGCCGGGCATGGGCTTGAATGCCTTCTTCTCGTTCACGGTAGTAAGCGAAATGGGCTACACCTGGGAAGTGGCACTGGGTGCGGTGTTTATCTCCGGCATCTTGTTTGTCGGGATGAGTTTCTACAAAGTCCGCCAATGGATCATTGAAAGTATCCCTGTGAGTTTACGTTACTCCATGACTGCGGGCGTTGGTTTGTTCTTAGGTCTAATTGGCCTTAAAACAGCAGGTATCGTCGTCGAAAACCCAGCAACACTGGTATCACTAGGTGACTTCACTAAACCTGAAGCGCTACTGGCCGCTATCGCTTTCCTTATCATCGCTGTTCTTAGTGAGCGTAAAGTATTTGGTGCGGTGTTAATCGGTATTTTGAGTGTAACGCTCGTCGGCATGATGCTTGGCTTAGTGCATTACAACGGCTTCTTCGCGGCTCCACCAAGCTTAGCGCCTACGTTCCTAAAAATGGACATTATGGGCGCTCTCGATGTTTCAATGATCAGCGTTATCTTGGCTTTCCTTTTTGTAAACATGTTCGATACCGCGGGTACTTTGATGGGCGTGGCCGAGCGTGCAAACCTAACTAACCCTGAAACAGGAAAAATTGAAGGCCTAAGCAAAGCGCTGAAAGCCGACAGTATCTCAAGTGTGGCCGGTGCGTGTGTGGGTTGTCCGCCAGTAACCAGTTACGTAGAAAGTGCAGCGGGCGTTGCAGCAGGCGCACGAACAGGCCTATCTGCGATTGTGGTTGGTGTGTTGTTCTTAGCGGCAATTTTCCTATCTCCACTTGCTGGCATGATCCCCGCTTACGCAACCTCTGGCGCTCTGATTTATGTGGCGTTCGTGATGATGAGCAGCATGCAGCACGTGGATTGGAAAGACTTCACCAACGGTGCTCCCGCAGCCATTACAGCGTTAATGATGCCTCTGACCTTCTCTATCGCGAATGGTATCGCACTGGGTTTCATTACCTACACAGTGCTGAAACTGGCGACAGGTAAAACAAAAGACGTCTCGATTTCGATGTACTTCTTAGCGGCTATTTTTGTCGCGAAGCTCGTGTTCATCGGTTAATCACCCAACGTAACTATCGCTTGGCTTGTTCGCAGGCCGAGCTATCAAGACACATGCTCGAACAACATTTTTAAGAAAAAGCTAATTGTGCTAATCAGCGGAACACACAAATATCCGCTCGGTTAGTGCACCTTTTTTATGACCCTACGCAGTTTGTAGAAGTCATTATTTGACCGCCAATCGCCTGTAAACGGAAACACAGGCAGAGGAATATCAAATGAAACTTCTGTACACCCTAAATGAAAGACCGCCTCACGGCTTAACCTTCCTACTCGCATTACAGCACATGCTCGCCTCGATTGGTGGCATCGTCGCTGTTCCCCTTATTGTCGGCGCGTCAATTGGCTTGCCTAACACCGAGATCGTTTCGCTGATCAATGCTGCGCTGCTGGCGTCAGGTATTGTAACCGTCGCTCAATGTCTCGGTTTTGGCCCTGTTGGCATTCGACTACCCGTGGTGATGGGTTCGAGCTTTGCCTTTTTGGGCGTCGCTATCTCGATTGGTAACGAAGGTGGCGTCGCCGCGATCATGGGCTCAGCGCTTATCGGCTCGTTCGTGGTGATTGGTGCCAGCTTCTATATGGACAAGGTTCGAAAGCTGTTCCCAACCGTGGTAAGTGGTGTAGTGGTTACCTTAATCGGCTTAACCATTTTACCGGTTGCCATGAACTGGGTCGGAGACTCTCCTGCCAACACAGAACAATTCGCCACGCTGCCAAAGCTGTTTCTAGCACTGATCTCTTTGGGGATTGTGGTTGGCGTATCGGTTTACTGTAAAGGCGCGGTTGCCGCTTCGGCCATCGTGATTGGTTTAGCGGGCGGCTACATTGTGGCGCTATCGCTCGGCATGGTCGACCTTGAGCAAATCAGCTCTGCCGCTTGGGTAGGCGGTCCTGAACCCTTCAAATATGGCTTTACCTTTTCTGCGAGTGCCATCATCAGCATGAGCTTGGTGTACATCGTGGTTATCGCCGAAGCAACGGGGGACTTCATGGCATTAGGCAACAACTGCCAAACCCAAGTCAGCGGTAAAGACTTAAAACGTGGTCTATTAGGCGATGGACTTGGTAGTACCTTATCTTCGATTTTGACGGCAATGCCATTGGCGTCGTTCAGTCAAAACGTCGGCATTGTAGGTATCACAGGTGTAGCAAGTCGTTATGTAGTGGCTGCAACCGGTGGTTTGCTAATTTTAGGCGGTTTATTCCCGAAATTAGCCGCTATTGCCGTCACGATTCCGAAACCTGTTCTAGGTGGTGTGGGTTTTGTGATGTTCGGTATGATTGCCTACGCGGGTATCCGCATGTTGATCAAGGCCGCAGACACCAAGCGAAATGCCTTGGTAATCTGTGTAGGTTTGGCGTCTGGCTTAGCCGTCACTTTCGAACCAAGATTACTGCAACACTTGCCGCATGACCTTGCGAACTTTCTTCACTCAGGCATCACTACCGGTACTATCATGACGGTGCTATTGAACCTTGTTTTACCAAAGTCTTCACGAGCAGAAGAGCAAGAGGCACTGGCCGAAAGCCAAGCGCAAGTTGAGCTTGAAATGAAAGAGCAAGCTGAAGAAGAGTTACAGTCAAACGACCAATTAGAGATTCAGCAAGCAAGTGCAGAAGCAGACGTTCAAGCGACATCAGAAAACCCTGAGCCAAAAACGAACTAGCTGGTTCACTGACTAACGTAAAACCGATTTCCGTAGGATCAGGGCTGATTAGAGCATTGAACGTTTTAACGCCCTGATTCGAATTTATCTTTCAACAGCAAATACCAATAAAGACCCTCTTCCCTGAAAAGGCTGAGATGGCTAAGGACTACTATGAATGGAAACCATCTGGATTAAGAATCCTCTCGCAATCTACACTGGCTCACTGGCTGATGCAGAAGGCGGCATTGTCATTAAAGGTAATAAGATCATTGAATTGGTTGGTAAGCACAAAGAACCAACCTTACCCGTAGATTACAGCGTCGACGCCTCTCGTCATGTTGTGACTCCTGGGCTTATCAATGCGCACCACCACTTCTATCAAACCCTAACGCGTGCCTACCCCGGCGCACTGAATAAAGAACTCTTCCATTGGCTACAAAGCCTCTATCCAGTTTGGGCCAACCTCGATTCGGAGATGATGAGCCTTGCCACAGAGCTGGCGCTGGTTGAATTAATGATGTCGGGCTGTACCACAGCGTCAGACCATCATTACTTGCTGCCAAACGGGCTAGAGCACGCCATCGATTTACAAGTTGAGGCCGCAGAGAAACTAGGTGTAAGAGCGATATTTACGCGCGGCTCCATGAGCCTTGGGGAAGATGAAGGTGGGCTACCTCCACGACACACCATTCAAACCGAACAAACCATTATCGATGACAGCCAACGCTTGATCCGCGATTACCACCAGCGTGATGAAGGGGCGATGATTCAAATCGCACTCGCACCTTGTTCGCCGTTCTCAGTCACCACCGATCTAATGAAAGAGACCGCTAAGATCAGTGAGCGTGAGAACGTGATGATGCACACTCACCTATGCGAAACGCTCGATGAAGAGGACTTCTGTATCGAGAAGTTCGGTCTACGCCCTGTCGATTACCTAGAAGATGTGGGCTGGCTGAATGAACGCACTTGGCTTGCACACGGCATTCACTTCAATCCAGAAGAGATCAAGCGCTTGGGTAAAGCAGGCATTGGCATCAGCCACTGCCCTACTTCCAACATGATGCTGGCTTCTGGTATTTGTAAGAACAACGACCTTGAAGCCGCTGGCGTGAAAGTCGGGCTAGGCGTGGATGGTTCGGCCTCCAATGACGGCTCCAATATGATTGCCGAAGTGCGCATGGCAATGTACTTACAGCGCCTGCAGTATGGCTCTGCCAACGTTTCACACTTCGACGCACTGCGCTGGGCAACGTCAGGCTCAGCACGCGCAATGGGTAGAACGGATATCGGTACACTAGAAGTCGGTAAACAAGCCGACATCGCGATGTTCAAGCTCGACGATATTCGTTTCTCTGGTAGCCACGATCCACTGGCTGCACTACTACTTTGCGGCGCTCAACAAGCGGATAAAGTGATGGTAGCCGGAAAATGGCGAGTTAACGATGGCGCCGTGATTGGCGTAGACATGGAGCAACTGATGCACCGCCACCATGCTGCTGCAATGAAGCTTGGTAAGTTAGCGATGAATAACCATTAGTTGAAACACTTGCCCATCAAACACTGCAAGCCAAAGCGAGTGGCTTTGATGGGCAAACCTCCATAAACGTCCGCAATGATGCGAAAACACCCGCAAACATCCCAATAAATGTAAACCGGATGCATCTCAGTCTATTTCCTAATTGATTTCGACTCAATAAACCAAAAACATAAACCGCCAATAATTAAAGAAAACCTAATTTAACTCTATCTAATATAAGATTGACTAATAAAACATTCGCTAATAAGAAATCACTCATAACCCCTTCGGCAAATATAAAATCACCCGTACATTATTTGGCACAGATCAAATTTAAAACGTTCGTTCTATTTATATATTCATCAAATTAATCAACAGATTCGGTAATAACAAAAATGATGGCGATAATTATATTTTTATCACTTACCACCTTTATGAATAGAATGAAAACCTCTCGAGACCCTTCCATACCTAGCCTGACAAAAGAAACAAAACTAATGATTCAAATATCATTAAATTCAATAGATCAACAAACGATCAATATGAATCCAAATGTGTGATCTAAATAGAACTTTTCATTATAAATCTACTATAGATTGGCCAAATCTTATAAAAACAAAAAACACATTAAAGAGGTTAATTTTAAAGAACACAAAATAATCACAAAAATAACAATATTAAAATATTCAATAACCCTTCATAAATATTTAAAAATACCATCTATATGGTAGGGGGATTATTGACTTTGAAAAAAGCTAATAACAAATCTAACAGGGCTAAATAATGAAAAAAATCACAAAAACACTCGTATTATCTTCGATTTCGATTGGGCTACTTTCCTCTTTTGCACTCACTTCTCAAGCAGCTCCAGTTCAAATCAACCAAGCGTCAGCTGAACAAAACATACCTCAAGTCACCTACGACACAATCATCGGTGAAAATGGGGTCTTTATCGATCTAGAGACCGACAATTTTATTCTTAAGCAACAAGAGTGGTATCAAATCCAAGCGTATGTCGAAGGCGCTTTAGCGCTGCCGGTGACAGAAGCCAGTATGAAATCTACTTTAAGTATTCCTAACGACATTCCTTTCTCTAATTTCCAAGCACTGGTTCAGCAATACTCAAATATTCACGATACCGCCTTCCATTGGAAAAAAGAGCTTTATCCAAGCATCGTTGGCCTTTCATTAAGCTTGGCCAATTACGTCCAAATTAAAGACTTCATGCTTAACCCGCTTAGCAATGCTTTGAATGAAATGCTGGCCAAAGCATTCTCGCCGCTCCCGGAAGATATCGAAACGGTGGAACGCAATAGACAAGTGGCAATCGCTTACCTGAAAAGCCTGCAGAGCTTTTCCATGAAATACCAACAAGAAGTGTCTGACGTTGGCGGTAACCTATTGGAGTTTTCAGCTACATTAGATACACAAAAATTGCAGTTAGATGTATTAGAAGGCACTCACAACGGTTACCTAAGCGATGATGGCAGTGCGCTTCAACAACGAGTGAATGACATCAACGCACGTATCACTCAACTCAACAAAGATTACACTCACTATGTTACGGTCGCCTCTACCGCAGTAACGTATGCATGGTTCCCTCTGGTTGCAGGACCAATCATGGGTGTATACGGCGATAAAGCAGAAAAAGCGCGCAAGCTTCGTAACGAATTACAAAGTGAAGTAAAAGAACTTCAAGAGCAGTTAACTTATACGCAACAAATATATAATTCTTATCATCGCTCTTCAGAGAGTATCGATATGATTTCTCAACAAATAGAAAATGCGATTCCACATATTAATAAACTGAAACTAAATTGGCAGAAAATGAATGCCGACTTTACGTCACTGCTCGTTGCCTTAGAACAAGCTCAGAGCAATGCCGATATCATGAAAGACGACGCAATGCTTGGCGCAATAGGCGCTCTTGCCAATACAACGGTTGCAGAAAGCAACTGGAGTAATATTAGTGAGAAAGCAAAAGCGTTCGCAAACAATGCATATATCCAAGAAATGGAATAGTCCATAGACCTCTCGAAAAATAGCGCGACAGATAATGTCGACGCTATATACAGAAATGCTATACACAGCAACGAAACTGCTAAAAATATAACAAGATAGCCAAATTACCTTCTGAATAAGAAGCCGCACCTTAAGCAAATTAAGGTGGCGGCTTCTGCTACCCAAAATTTGGTGACTACTAATTTCGACAGGACATAAATATGAGACTTCTACCTATTGTTATTTCTCTTTCATTTTCTCCACAGGCTTTTTCTAGCGACTGGCTTGAACTGAACAATTTACCCAATTCAACCGAATACCCAACCTGGGTTCAATCTGCCTATTTCGATGTTGGCGTCCTATCGCGTTCAACATCCGATTTACACATCAACCTAAGTGACTGGATTGCAGAGCAGAACCTCTATGTCACTAAGCCTTCAAAAGTTGTCATTTTTGCAGATACGATTGAGGTTCCAGAGAACTTCAACTTGCTTGTAAACAACCAAAATATCCTTATTTTTGCACGAAAAATCGTTGGCCAAGGTACGCCGACGTTTGTGCTCGGACAACAAGGTTCTGCAGCCTCAATTTCTGTGATTGCCGGCGAAATAGAGACACCGATTAATGTGCTCGCTTTCCAAAGCGATGGCAGCATTACACGAGACGCTCTAACAGGAAAAACTGGCGATGGTGAATCTGTAGTATTAGCAGGAGAGCACTACCGAAGAACCACCATCGACTCGAACATCACAGGGCAAATGAAACTGGCTACTGAACCTTTTACAGACATTATTAATCGTTCTTTTGATATGGCTGCCAGCTTATATGACACCAATCCAGAGCTTAGCCTCGACCTCATAAACTGGATTGAACAGAGCTTGCGTTACTCAGGCTCAGTAGTTGAAGACGACCCGATTCTTTCCGACCTTTACGTACAAACGGTCGCGTTCAAGCAATTCATTAGCTTCAGCACCAAAGAGAGCAATTACGTTCCTTATCTCGACAAGGTGTTATATCAAGATAAATACGAAGCCTATTTGAACGCTATGATCGCGTATCAAGCTCAATGGGACATTATTCAAGATAGAAACACGGTCATTGAAGACAAGATTGAAGCCGCTAAGTTAGCACTCGCTAACATCGAAGACGTTCTACGCGCTCAGCGCTCAATCATCACACAAACCCAATCCAACATAGACAAGATAGGCGATAGCCTGACCGAGGTCGATAGCCAATATAAAGCACAAGAACTGGTCACTCTCAGTTCAAGAACCACTTATTTAGTTGGTGTGGAAAATTGGAAAACCCAACAACAACTCAATGCGGCTCTAGCAATATTCAAAGCAATAGCCGAAATTGGAAGTGCCGTGAGTGGGGTATTCACAGGCAACCTTTCTGGTGTGAATGACCTAACCGATCAATTGGCTAAAACACCTGAAGCATTAGAAAAAGCGAAAAACCTCGTCACCAATATCAAGTCCGTCACAGGCATTATTGATAGCGTGACCAAAACGATTTCTGGCATTTCTCAGTTAACCGCGGATATTAAATCAACCATCAAGCTCCAGAAGGTATCTGAAGCGATGGATGGCTTTAACTTCAACATCCCAACAATCAATGAAAGCAATCTAGCGTGGGATCTTATGATCACCGAGATCCGCAGCAACTTAAGATATGCCGATAGCTTAGGTATCAAAGGATCAAGACAATACCTACTCGAACTCGAAAAGCAGGTTCTACTCGGTAAGGCAATTAACATCACGCAGCTTAACTTTGCTCACGAGCAAGCGAAGTTGGTAGACCTCTTACTCACCAATAATGTGACTATCAATCAACAGCAAAGACTGAACGATGCGATCGAGGGTTATCAAGTAGACACCGGCAGCTTCGATTCGATTGAACGTGAACTATCACGAGTATTGATGCACTTCAAACGTCCGATGTTCGTTGCTTTGTCTAACTATGTTCAGGCATACGAATATTGGGCATTGAAGCCAAGCGAAGTTACGCCTTCTCTGAATAAAAGCTACTTGGACTACCAGTTTGATTTGGCTACTGTCGAAAGTGAGTATGTAAATGCTCTGACTTCTTTCCAACCCGCGCCACAAGATTTCACCATAGATAACTACACCATTTCCAGCCCAGAGCAACTCGAGAGCTTTGCAACGACAGGACAACTCAACTTCTCTATTCCATTGGAGCAAGTCCAACTCTGTTCGTTTGACCGCGTTAGGCTATCCACGGTACGAGTGTTCTTAGAGGGTGAAAACTTACCTTATGGCAAGCAACTCAACCTGCGAGTTTCAAGTTCGGGTAACTATTTAGACCGATATGAGAACAAGGACTATCAGTTCAGTTCTAACCCTGTTTCACGCGCGTTCTATTACCGCCTAGATGATCCAACCACCAACGATGTTAGCATCATCACCGATGGTGCCGTGGCGAATAAATTCGAATACGCCTACTTCCAACCCACTCCGTTTTCATCATGGAATGTCACGCTCAACAACTTTGATAAAACCGAGCAAACGAACAACCAGTACCTAAAAGATGTCGAACAAATTCGCGTCGAGTTCTTAGGTAGCGGTATCCCTAACGGCAACAGTTGCTCCAATTAACCAAGTGCTACTTTAATTAATCAAGATCTTCTCTAACTAACCAAGTGCAACCTCAATTAACCAAGTGTTGCTGTCATCCAAAGAACTGAGGTTCAAGGAATGCGGTTCTGGAGAGAGTTCGTAACAAAAAAGGCCGACATGATGTCGGCCTTACTTATTCATTCTATTCGATTTTGGGATCAAGTTTACGTCTTAGTCCATCAAACTCTTAGACTTAATCGCCTTCTTAGAAAGCTCTTTGGCAAACGCTTTGATATCTGTTTCAAACTCATCGACGCTTTGGCGGATTTCATCCAGTTGAACCGTCTGCATCACGCGGTTTTCCATTACGATTTGACCGTTAACGATAGTGGTGTCGATATTGCTTGGGTTCGCTTGGTAAACCAATGTCGCGTATGGGTCATAACTTGGCATCATGTTCGCTGATTGTGTCTCTACAATCACGATATCTGCTTTCTTTCCAACTTCAAGAGAACCGATTTGATCTTCCATGTGCAAAGCTTTCGCACCGCCTAATGTCGCCATCTCGATCACTTGCTCAGGAATCATGATGGTGCGGTCTGAATGCTTTAAGCGTTGCATGTTCGCTGCGTAACTTAGGGTACGCATGATATCAACTTGGTTTGAGCTCATTGGGCCATCGGTTCCCAAACCAATACGCATATCAGCTCGGTACATCTCCCACGCAGGAGCTATTCCTGTCGCACCTTTGGCGTTCGCCATTGGATTGTATGAGATGCCCGCATCGGCCTGTTTCAGTAGCTTTTGGTCGTTTTCTGAAAGGTGGATGCCGTGAGCAATCACTACACGCTCATCAAGCACGCCGATTTCATCCATGTATTCGACTGGTGACGTGGCTTTGGTTTCGTCTTTGATGCGCTTTTCTTCATTCGGAAATTCAGCAACGTGAATCAGCACTGGCACATCGTATTGAGCCGATAGCTTATTAATTTCTTGAAGCTTATCTTTACTCACGGTGTACACTGCATGTGGCGCATAAGCCGGCGTGATTAGCTCATCGTTTTTGTACTTCTCGATAAAACCTTTGGCATATTCAATTCCGCCATAAGGTTCTTTAGCATCGACCACAGGGAACTTAATCACCGTCTCGCCAAGCACTGCACGCAGGCCAACTTCTTTGGTCGCCTTAGCCATTTCATCCATGTGGTAATACATATCGGCATAAGTGGTTACACCGCTTTGTGCTAGTTCGATAGAGCCAAGCTTGGTTGCGTTGTAAATCAGTTCACGGCTTAGCTTTTCGGCTTCTAGAGGGAAGAAGTAAGCGAACAAGCGGTTCGAGATGCCCTCTTCTCCTAAGCCACGAAACGCAATCATCGGTAAATGGTTGTGCGCGTTCACCATGCCCGGCATGACGATTCCATCTTGAGCATCAATCACTTTTTCTGCGCGATATTGAGTCATTAAATCCTCGTTACCGACTGCGATGATCTGGTCGTTTTTTACGACTACCACACCGTCTTCAATCACATCCATGTCAGAGTTGATTGTTAGAACTTGTCCATTGGTGATGATCAGATCGGCGTTGTATGTTTGCGTCGCGACTGTCGAACCGCAGCCTGCTAGTAAAACTGCGCTGATGGTGCATGCCAAGCTTTTAAGCGTCATTGCTAAACCTATATGTTGTGCGTGTAATAAATATAGAAGTCTAATATTAGCTTCTAGCTTTGATAAAAATGAGGGAATTGAATTTTTGCCGATACTATAACGCTAACTTTAAATAAAATGGCATACCTAATCGAGCCAAATTCAAGATAAATAAGTTATTGCACAACAGGTCACAAAAGTAGCTTTGCACATATGCTCACACGCACAAACAAAAAAGGCCTGCAATCGCAGACCAAAAAAAACGTTCAAATAACGTTAGCTTTTCACACCACACCCTTTAATCACTAGCTGCGTGATGAACTCAGCGGCATCTTCATAGTCTTTATCATCGAGCTGTTCTTTCTGCATCACGCTGCAAATCTGCCAGCCAAAATCGGCGTAGGTTTGAGTCGCCGCCCATATGGTGAACATTAAATGATGTGCAGGAACATCGTCCATTAGACCTTGTGCCGACCATGTTGAGAACTTATCGAGGATCATCTGTGATTGCTTATACAGTTCATCGCCAATCTCTTTCGGCAGCACTTTCGCGCCCGACATCACTTCATTGGCAAATACTTTAGAGGCATGTGGATGGTCGCGAGAAATAATCAGCTTGGTTTGAATATATTGAGATAAAGCTTCAATAGGATCGCTCAGCTCTTCAATAGGACGAGATGCTTCTAGTAAGGGCTGAGTGACGGTTTCAAGCACGGCATTGTAGAGCTTATCTTTAGAGCTGAAATAATAAAATACGTTAGGTTTGGGAATGTCGGCCGCTTTTGCAATGTCAGCCATTTTTGTTGCGGCATAACCATGAGTGGCGAATTGTTCACACGCGACTTCGATGATTAAATCTTGATTCTTTTGTCTGATCCTAGACATATTGCATCCTTTACAGCTCGTTACTAAAATCATAGTAATCAACGTGCTTTATTAGTCCAGAAGATAATCTCAGAACTCAAGGTCACCGCATTGATAACAATAAAATGGCCGCTCTATTTGTTAAGAAGCGACCATTCCATACCGTGTTTTTGAACTGTTCAGGTTAAAGAATCAATATTGCGCGGAAGTCATTCACGTTTGTTAGCGTCGGCCCTGTGGTCAACAGCACATCGACTTGCTTGAAGAAATCGTAGCTGTTGTTGGCATCGAGGTAGTCTTGCGCTTTAAGTGACAAGCTCGAACCTTGTTGCCATGTTTGAGGCGTGATCCACGCGCCCGCATTGTCTTCCACGCCATCAATGCCGTCGGTATCAGCAGCCAATGCAAATATGTTGTCTTGGCCTTTGAGCTCGTTATATAGGCTCAACAGGAATTCACAGTTACGCCCACCGCGACCATTACCTTTAACGGTTACCGTGGTTTCACCGCCGGAAAGTATCACGCAAGGCGTCTCAAATGGGTGCTTGTGATTGGCCACTTGCTTAGCCAGCGCAGCGTGAACTTTCGCAACATCTCGCGCTTCTCCCTCTATGCAATCACTCAACACATAAGCCGGAATGCCTAAGCCTTCAGCTTCTGCTGCAGCGGATTCCAATGCCGACATCGGGGTGGCGATAATATGGTGCTCTGCATTTTTCCAACATACGTCATCTGGCTTGACGGTTTCTGACTCTGGATTATTTAACCATTCAAATGCCGAGCGTGGTGTTTCTATTTGATAACGTTCTAAAATGGCCATCGCATCAAAACGCGTGGTGGTGTCGGGTACGGTTGGGCCAGAGGCAATCACACTAATGTCATCGCCCGGCACATCTGAAATCGCCAGTGACACAACCCTTGCAGGATACGCGGCTTTTGCTAGTCGCCCCCCTTTTATCGAAGATAGATGTTTACGAACACAATTCATCTCATCAATAGCGGCGCCTGATTTGAGCAGCGCTTTATTTATTTGTTGCTTCTCCGCCAAGCTGATGTCGCCACCGGGCAGACTGAGCAAAGCGGAACCGCCACCCGACAGTAGGCAAATAACCGTGTCATCTGCGCTCAAGCTACTCACCAATTGCAGCATACGTTGGCTCACTTCTAAGCCCATCGCATCTGGCACGGGGTGCGCTGCTTCAATCACCTCAATGTGTTCGCAAGGTGCGGTGTGCTCATAACGAGTCACCACTAAGCCTTCAAGATCACGCAGTGCGAGATCTTGCTGTTTCTTTGCCTGCCAAACCGCTTCAAGCTCTGCGGCCATCGACGCGGCTGCTTTTCCTGCTCCTATCACCACAGTACGCCCAGCTTGGTTGGCTGAGCGGTAAAAAATGTCTTGAGGAAGAAAAGGTTCGATGTGATTTGTAGGTAGCGCCTGATTAACAGCACTTGAGAAAAGGGTTTGTAGAAACTGCTTAGCATCAATGTCCATCAGCCACTCCTTAGTTGACGGAGAAAAAAAGAACCCCGATACAAGGCCAAAGGGTGCCTGCTAAGATCAAGTTGGAAAGGAACAACTTCAACCTCTGCCTCGTATCAGGAACGCGTATAAAAGGAGACGAAACTACGCGATTTATAAACAAACTGTTGGGCTACGAATCGATAGCAGCCCTAATTAATTAACGGATAATCGGTTGATTGATCAACCACTAAACGGACAAACCGTTAACTAGATTAACGAATCGAGTGGTCAGAACGTTTCTCAATCGCTTGGATAAGCGCAGAGTGGTCCCAACCTTCGCCACCCATTTCGGCACACTCGCCAAACAGCTCTTGTGCATTTGCCGTGTTCGGTAGCGCAACCCCTAGCTCTTGTGCGCCCGTTAGCGCAAGATTCAGGTCTTTCTGGTGAAGCGAGATTCTAAAGCCAGGGTCAAATGTGCCTTCAACCATACGCTCACCGTGCACTTCCAAGATCTTAGAGTTAGCAAAACCACCTAATAGCGCCTGACGTACGCGCGCTGGATCAGCACCGGCTTTCGAAGCAAATACGAGCGCCTCAGACACGGCTTCGATATTCAGAGCAACAATGATCTGGTTCGCCACCTTACAGGTTTGACCCGCACCGTTGTCGCCTACTAGCGTGATGTTCTTACCCATGATTTCAAATAGAGGTCGCGCTTTATCGAAGGCGTCTTGCTCACCGCCCACCATGATAGTCAGCGCTGCATTGATTGCGCCTACTTCGCCACCTGAAACCGGTGCATCGAGGTATGACGCACCGCCTTCGTTGATTCGAGCTGCGATTGCTTTGGTCGCGATTGGCGAAATTGAACTCATGTCGATAACCAGTTTTCCAGCTGCACCGCCCGCCATTAGGCCTTTCTCAACACCGTTGTCACCAAACAGGACATCTTCAACTTGAGGGGTATTCGGCACCATTAGGATAATGATATCTGCTGCTTCAGCCGCTTCCGCTGGTGAGTGGCAGACCGTTGCACCCGCTGCCACAAGATCGGCAGGTGCTGCATTAAAGTGGTCCGACAGAATCAAATCGTGACCTGCTTTTTGAAGGTTACTCGCCATAGGTTTACCCATGATACCAGTTCCGATAAATGCAATTTTAGACATGTTGTTCTCCTTAACGTTTGAGGGTTACCAGACGCAATTAACGGTACTGGTGCAGCCAACCAAGGCCTTCTGTCGTTGTCGTTTTAGGTTTGTATTCACAGCCCACCCAGCCTTGATAACCAAGCTCATCAAGATAGTTGAGCACGAATGGGTAATTGATTTCTCCGGTACCCGGTTCGTGTCGACCTGGATTATCCGCCAATTGCACGTGTGCGATTTGACCAATGTTCTGCTGCATGGTCGGCGTAAGATCGCCTTCCATAATTTGCATGTGATAAATATCGTATTGGATAGAAAGGTTATCGCTCCCTACCTCTTTGATGATCGCTTTGGCTTGCTCAGTCGTGTTCAAGAAGAAGCCCGGAATATCACGGGTATTGATCGCCTCTATCACTAAGCTAATGCCTTCTGCTGCTAGCGCGTTCGCCGCGTAATGCAGGTTAATCACAAACGCCGATTGCGCGTCTTGTTGGGTCACACCTTGCGGAACAATCCCCGCCAAGCAATTCACTTGAGTACAACCGAGTGCTTTTGCGTAAGCGATGGCTTTAGGTACACCCGCTTGAAATTCTTCAACTCTTGCTGGGTCTACCGCGATACCACGGTCGCCAGCGTCCCAATCACCCGCAGGCAAGTTAAATAGCACTTGCTCTAGGTTATTAGCGTCGAGCTTTACTTTGAGTGCCTGAGCATCAAAGGCGTAAGGGAAAAGATATTCCACGCCTTGAAAGCCCGCTTCAGCGGCAGCTTCAAAGCGATCCATAAAATCAACTTCCGTGAATAACATTGACAAGTTTGCTGCAAATTTTGCCATGACTCTGTCCTTATTCTTTATCTGTAAAAATCTGGTTGTTTGTAGTAAAGCCTCGCTCTATCGGAGGCTTTCCGTAGGGCTAAACCTCAGCTCTACGGATACACATGACTTAATGATTACTTGTACGCCT
Source organism: Vibrio sp. J383 (assembly GCF_023503985.1). Lineage (NCBI taxonomy): Bacteria > Pseudomonadati > Pseudomonadota > Gammaproteobacteria > Vibrionales > Vibrionaceae > Vibrio > Vibrio sp. J383. Next base: position 246,016 of record NZ_CP097294.1, read on the forward strand.
GCGCCGTTGGGGCATCGCTGCGGCTTTCAGCAAGTGGCTCAAATTCGTTAATAGCGTTGATCTCTACGCCCATCGCAATGTTGGTTACTCGCTCAAGAATCAGCTCAACAACAACCGGTACCTTATGCTTGTTCATCAGCTCTTTGGCTTGCTCAAACGCAGCGGCAATTTGCTCTGGTTCACGAACTCGAATCGCCTTACAGCCTAAACCTTCAACAACCGCGACATGGTCAACACCGTAGCCTTCAAGCTCTGGCGCATTCTGGTTATCAAACGCCAGTTGTACACAATAATCGATATCAAATTGACGCTGTGCTTGGCGAATTAAACCTAGATACGAGTTGTTCACCAACACATGAATATATGGCAGGTTGAATTGCGCGCCAACGGCCAGTTCTTCGATCATGAATTGGAAATCGTAGTCACCAGAGATAGCAACGATATCGCGATCTGGATCGGCCGCTCGTACACCTAATGCGGCTGGTGTTGTCCAACCCAATGGGCCAGCCTGACCACAGTTGATCCAGTTACGCGGCTTATAAACATGCAGGAACTGAGCGGCAGCGATTTGCGACAAACCAATGGTGCTCACATAGCAAGTGTCACGGCCAAATGCCTTGTTCATCTCTTCATAAACACGCATCGGTTTCATTGGTGCTTCATCGAAATTGGTTTTACGCAGCATGGTCGATTTGCGTTCCTGACACTCGCTTGCCCAAGCATTTCGGTTCGGCAATTTGCCAGCGTCACGCCACTCTTGCGCCACTTCAACCATCAGCTCTAGCGCTGCTTTCGCATCAGAGACAATGCCTAAATCTGGGCAGAACACGCGACCGATTTGGGTCGGTTCAATATCAACGTGAACAAACTTTCGGCCTTCGGTGTAAACATCGACAGAGCCGGTATGACGGTTTGCCCATCGGTTACCGACACCAAACACAAAGTCGGAGTTGAGCATGGTTTCGTTACCGTAACGGTGGGAAGTTTGTAGCCCTACCATGCCTGCCATTAATTCATGATCATCTGGGATCGAGCCCCAACCCATCAAGGTTGGAATCACAGGAACTCCGGTGATTTCTGCAAACTGTTGGAGCAATTCAGATGCGCCAGCGTTAATCACGCCACCACCCGATACAATCAGCGGTTTTTCCGATTGAGACATCATGGTTAATGCTTTCTCAACCTGCGCGCGGGTTGCTTGTGGCTTATAAGGTTCTAGCGGTTCATAGGTATCGATATCAAACTCAATCTCAGCCAGCTGAACATCAATCGGTAGATCAATCAGGATTGGACCCGGGCGACCCGAACGCATTAAATGAAAGGCTTTTTGGAATGCGCGTGGCACTTGTGCAGGTTCCAGCACCGTAGTCGCCCACTTAGTCACTGGTTTAGCGATAGATTCAATATCGACCGCTTGAAAATCTTCTTTGTGAAGACGAGCACGTGGCGCTTGGCCGGTGATGCATAGAATTGGAATCGAATCTGCAGTCGCAGAATAAAGACCCGTGATCATGTCCGTTCCCGCAGGACCAGAAGTACCAATACACACACCTATATTGCCTTGATTAGTACGCGTGTACCCTTCAGCCATATGGGATGCACCCTCTACGTGACGAGCTAAGACGTGGTCGATTCCTCCGAGCTTTTTCATAGCCGCATACATAGGGTTAATTGCTGCGCCGGGAACACCAAATGCGATGTCTACACCTTCACGTTTAAGCACCTCTACCGCTGCTTCAATCGCTTTCATAATTGCCATTCGAACCTCCAGTTCAGATTGTATACAATTAAACTAACTTTTGTGTACTATGAACCATCCTCGCTATTTATCAACCCCAGAATGAAACAATTTTGTTACATCAACCCATCACATTAAGTACGCACTCATCCTGAAAAGCTTACAATTCATTGCTTTACATAAAATATCTTTACGTAAAAATAAATTACAAAAAGACCAAATGATAAATAAATGTTAAATACAGTTTGCTTGTTTACAATTTCTACAATATAAATATCCTTAAAAAGAGCATTTTGTATACAAAGTGGCATCGTATTGTTTAAAGGAGACAACAATGATGAATGACGTAAAAGAGAGAGAAGAAGTACAATGTATGCAGGTACTTGGGAAGATGGACAACTCCGAGTACAAAGAGATCTTGTCTAAAGATGCATTAAAATTCTTAGAAGCTCTCGTCAATAAGTTTGGAGATCGCCGTCATACCCTGCTAAGTGACCGCGACACAAAACAAGCTCAATATGACGAGGGAGAGCTACCCAATTTCAGAAAAGACACCATTTCCATTCGTCAGAATAAAGAGTGGAAGGTAGCAACACCGCCGCCAGAGCTGCTTGATCGCCGCGTAGAGATCACCGGCCCCATCGAAAGAAAGATGGTGATCAACGCGCTAAACTCAGGCGCGAAAGTCTTCATGTGCTGCTTTGAAGATGCGTCTTCTCCTACTTGGGCCAATATGGTCGAAGGGCAAATCAACCTAAGAGATGCCAACCTTGGAACCATTAGTTACTTCGATGAGAAAAAGCAGAAGAGTTACCAGTTAAACAACGATCCTGCACTGCTGATTGCCCGCCCACGAGGGATTCACCTTCCTGAGCAGTCCATTCAATTCAACAATCAGCCTATCGGCGGTTGCTTGATGGACTTCGCCTTGTACTTTTTCCATAACTATCAATCACGTGCACAACAAGGTTTAGGGGTTTACTACTACATTCCAAAACTTGAAAGCATGGAAGAAGCGCAATGGTGGGACGATATTTTCAGCTTCACCGAAAATTATTTCCATGTACCAAAAGGCACCATTCGCGCGACAGTATTGATCGAAACGCTACCAGCCGTGTTCCAGATGGAAGAGATCTTGTATGCAATGCGTGATCATATCGTGGCGATGAACTGCGGTCGCTGGGATTACATCTTCAGCTACATCAAAACGCTGAAGAACCATAAAGACCGCATCCTGCCAGATCGACACGGGATCGGCATGGATCAAGAATTCCTCAACGCCTATAGCCAACTGTTGGTGCGTACTTGTCATGCTCGCGGTGCACTGGCGATGGGTGGTATGTCGGCCTTTATTCCAGCAAAAGACCCGCAAGAGATGGCGCGTGTGACTGCCAAAGTAATTGAAGACAAACAGAGAGAATCTCAAAACGGACACGATGGAACTTGGGTCGCGCACCCTGCACTGGTTGATTTGGCAATGTCGATCTTTGATAAGCACCTTGATGGCAAAGTAAACCAAATGGATTTCCAAAGCCCAGAGCATGTGATCAACGCCGACACGCTACTCAAGCCTTGTGAGGGCAGTCGCGACGAAGCAGGAGTACGTAAAAATATACGCATCGCGCTGTATTACATCGAAGCTTGGATCCAAGGCTACGGCTGTGTGCCTATCTACGGACTGATGGAAGATGCCGCCACCGCAGAGATCTCAAGAGCCAATATCTGGCAGTGGATCCACCACGGGGTAACACTCGATGATGGCCAAACCTTTACTAAATCACTATTCCACTCTTGGCTTTACCAAGAGCTAGACACGATAAAACATGAAGTCGGAGACTCGCGCTATGCAGCAGGTCGATTTGAAGAGACAGCCGATCTTTTCTATCAACTTTCTACAGCCGAAGAGTTCGCTGCCTTCCTAACTTTACCCAGCTATGGGCTATTACAAGAGTCCAGTTAGGACTCTTGTACCGAACTGAATCAGTCAATGATGCTCACCAACAAGAGTCATGATTGGCTGACTTAGCTTGGTACACGGCCCCTTGAAAAACTAGGAGATAACATGGGAAGTTTGACTCTACAACAAGCGTTAACCATCATTGATGGCACCTTACAAGCAGGAAACAAGATCCACACTGAGCCTTTGACGGTCGCGGTCTTAGACAGCGGTGGCAAGCTGATTTCTCTGCAACGTCAAGACGGCTCTAGCATGATGCGACCAGACATCGCGATTGCTAAAGCGTGGGGGGCACTCGCACTGGGTTGTTCCTCTAGAAAACTCGCCCAAGATGCTGACAACCGACCAGCATTCATCTCCGCCGTAAACGTGCTCGCACACGGAAACATGGTGCCAGTTCCAGGGGGGCTACTGATTCGAGACAAGGATAAAACGGTACTGGGTGCTATCGGCGTCAGCGGTGACATTTCAGACATTGATGAAAGCTGCGCCATTAATGGTATTGGCTGCGCAGAACTGTTCAGTGACGAGATGCTGCAAGCTTAATCCGTCACTTAGCACCATATTTAAAACAAACCATACTGAAAACATTACTTTAAATTCTGATTCAGAAACAAAAAACCGAAGCTTTGAGCTTCGGTTTTTTATTCATAAGTTGCGCCAACAACACTAACGAATAAGGTGTGATTAGACAAAGAACGCTAACGTACAAGAACCATTAAGCGCGTCCATTTGGTGTCTTGCTTTAGCTTGTTAGACAGCCAGTAATCAACACTAAACGATCCCGCGCCAAGTACCGCTAACGCTAGATACCCACCAGCAACAGAGACGTTTTTGTAGAAATGAATCATTTGCCCCGACGAACTTGGGTCGAAGTGAAACATAACACCAGAAACCAAAGAGAAAAACGCAATCGACAACGCAGTAAAGCGAGTCATGAATCCAGCTAGAATCGCAAGTCCACCACCGAGTTCAAGCAAAATAACCAAAGGCAACAAGTAAACGCTGACCCCTTGAGATGCCATGTACCCCGCCGTTCCTTCATAGCTAAATAGCTTTCCCCAACCCGCTTGAATAAACAAGTAAGCCAATAAAATACGAGCGAAAAAAGTCAGTGTGTCGTTCAATCTAGTGTTCATAGTTCTAAGCCTTGATAAGTTTCATTGCCGATAGGTTATTCGACTTAGCATTAAGATGATAACGAGAAAAATAGAACAACTTGTTTGAAATTTTAGTAGACATACTCGCATACAAATTACTGACTAAATCCGAAGATTGAACAACCTCAATGCTGTTACCATTGCCTTAAATTCATTGAAACACTTGCTTTGAAAAAGCTAGAGAACCTCGGCTCAGCCTAAGCCATCTAAATGAGTCAGAGAAATAACCCCGTTTAACAAACACAAAAAAACCGAAGCTCATCACTTCGGTTTTCAAATCAGTTTGAGTTAACTCAGTTCAATAAATTCAACAAGCCGATCCAGCCAGTCAATTACTCGTAAGCACTCAGCCATGTTTTAAGCAACTGGTTAGTATTTTTCTTCTGGCTAGTAGACAGTGATTTAACGAGCTTTTTCTGCGTTTCGACATGTTCGGTCATCATTTGATCAATAAGAATGAGACCATCTTTGGTTAACTGAACACTCACGCTACGTCTGTCTTCTTTACTGTGCTCACGACTGATCAGCCCTTTGGCTTCTAGCTTATCAAGGCGATTGGTCATCGCGCCTGATGTCAGCATCATCGACCCGATCAGTTCTGACGGAGTCAGTCGGTAAGGCTTTCCAGAACGTCGCAACGTCGCCAGCACATCAAACTCACCCAGCTTCATGTCGTATTTTTTATGAAGCTCAGCAACTTGCGTCTCCATATACTTGGCAATACGCATGATCCGGCCCATCATTGCCATAGGCTCAGTTTCTAGCTCAGGCTTTTCCTTTGCCCATTGCTCTACTACGCGGTCGATAGCATCCATTTGCGATCTCGCTCCGTTATTAGTCTGATTACTTCAACTAGTTTAACATAAAGATACTTTACAACCACTAGTTCTCAGTATACAGTTCACACAATAGTTATCTTAACGTAAAGATATTTCAGATGAACATATTATTAGCAATGATCCCCGCGTTCTTTTGGGGAACAACCTATGCAGTGACGCAATTTACGCTACAGGAGTGGCCACCATTATTATTGGGTGCTTTGCGTGCGTTACCTGCTGGTTTGTTATTGCTAGCGGTAAAACCAACGCTGCCTAAAAAAGGCGAGTGGCAGATCATTTTCACATTGGGTCTTATCAATATTGCGACCTTCTTTGGCCTGATCTTCGTAATGGCGTTAACGCTGCCTTCGGCAATCTCTGGCGTGGGCATGATCTCCGTGCCTGTGTTCGCGATGATCTTTCACTGGGTAGTGAAAAAGCAACGCCCACATTTGATTCAAGCGCTGTCTGGTATTGGCTTGATCACCTTAGCGTGGATATTATTCAACCCAAGTCAGATCGCTTTAAATCCAATCGGTTTAGGCGCCATGTTCGCGGCAATCATGTGTATTGTCATCGGCAGCAGCATTACTAAATCACTGGGTAATCGCATGCACTGGTGGAAGGTATTAACGTGGCAACTGATTTTGGGTGGTACGATTTTGTCTGTCGCTTCTGGCGTTCATGCCTTCATCGACCCACAACCTTATGTTAATGCTGTCACTCATTTCGATACTCGCAACGCTATGGGTCTATTGTGGGTGATTGGGCTGAACACAGCACTAGGTTACGGCATGTATGTGTGGTTGCTACAACGTATGTCGGTGGTTGATTTCACCTTCGGCGGTATTGCAAACCCAGTTGCGGGCATCGTGACCGGTATGGTGTTAATGGGTGAATCATTTACTCCAGTCCAATATTCACTAATGACCGGCATGATCGTGATGTCGCTACTACCGCAGCTAATCCTTGCAGTAAGACAAACCAAACAAGTTAAGCCTGTTACGCAGTAGATACTGTTTCCTAAACGTATTGATAAAAACGCGCCTTACATAGGCGCGTTTTTGTTGGTGGCCAGGCCATCGGTGAACCAAAGAATCACGCCCTACTCAATATGTCGAACCTTGGTCATCAACAGGGCTAAAGCAGTAAATAATTGAATAATGAAGCAGAGAACAAAGATATTGGGTACGCCGAATTCTGATACCAAATAACCAGAAACCGCCAAACCAAAGGGCATCAATAATTTAAACAGAGACCCCGTAATACCTGCAACTCGGCCTAAATGTTGCTCATCGAAAACTTCTTGGCGGTAACTCCAGATGCAAATACTGCTGTACACGCCAATCGCACTCACCCACATAAAGGCGCCCACTAATGCCCATTTACCATCAAGACTAAACAGCCCATCACCAACAAAAGATGACATTAAAAGTCCGCTAGCTTGGACGCCGTCTATGAATAATACAGGAATAATAAAACCGACCGCTTCAAGTGCAATAGAGACCATAAGTAAAACACCTAAGCCAATGCGTTGACGAACTTTGTCAGCAGTAAACGAACCTAACAGCCCTCCGATTCCAGATGCTGCAATCAGGTAGCCCACCTCCATATGATTTAAAGCCAGCTCTGCTTTTGCAAAGTAGATAGCTTGAATCCAAAATACCGCTCCCGTGGTATTTATCACCATCACCGCTAAGGTAATGTGCCACATGTTCTTGTTCGCATACAAGATCAGCCAACCCTCTTTCAGTGCACTAAACACCGACTGATGAGCAACGGGCGTAGACGGCTTGAATTCCAATTTATTGAGCTGCCAAAACGCTAGCACATACATCACTGCAATAAGTAAAAACACATTATGTAACGCGGATAACAGAAGCAGACCACCTGACAAAACCGGACCGACCGTTTCTAGCAAACTGTACAAGGAGCTCATTCTCGCGGTGGCGGTATTTTGCATGTGCTGAGGTAAAACATTTTTCATCATCCCGATACGCGCATTGTGATAACCATAGTTAAACGCCATCATCAAGAATGCACACGGGAATAAAGCATATAGAGGGTTAGAAAGCCAACGCACTGCAATATATGAGACAACCAACACCAACACTTGCCCAAGTAACATGCATTGCGACCACTGCTTCTTATTGAATTTATCAACCCACACACCAATGAACAGCGCCAATAAAAGATTGGGTAAAAACTCGACCGCTCTCATCCAGCCCATCATCTCTGAAGACTGCGTTAACTCGTACACCAACAACGGTAGAGCAAGGTCATAAACCTTGGTCCCAAAAGCGACGAAGAACGCCGTCGAAAACAACACAATAAAGCTCGAGCTTTTCCAAATAGAGGACGTCGCCTCTGCTTTATTTACACTTTCCATTTTTCATTCCTTTTAAAAACAATCGAATAACCCTATTATCGAGATTAAAAGATGAAGAAAAATAGAAAGATTAAGCAAGGATTTCACCTTTATGCATTACTGGAAGGCACTGGCATTTTTACGTTCTCGGGTACTCATTAACCAACCAACTCAACTTTCGCTTGCAGAAATTACTGAAGCTCTGGGTTGTACCAAACGTAACGCACAACTGGTTATCAAAAAGCTAGTAAACGAAGGCTGGATTGGGTGGAAGTCAGGCGTTGGACGGGGCAACCTACCCACACTCACTCTACTCAAAAACGTGAACTATGAGTTAGAACTGCGGATTGATGAATTACTATCGGAAAACAAGGTCGACCAAGCTTTAGAGCTTATTGAAGAGTCGCAACGCGATCAGTTTCTACTTGGTTATATCAGTCGCTATCAGAGCTTGCCGACTACGCTCGATATTCTGCAAGTTCCTTTCTATCGAGGCACACATAGCCTAGACCCGATTGAAGTGACACGACGCACTGAAGCACATATCACCCGATACCTGTTCAGTAACTTACTGCGTTTCAACACGCGTACTCACTCGTTTGAAGGTGACCTTGCAATCGATTGGTACCAAGTTGAAAGTCGTTGGTATTTCACTTTGCGAAAAGGCTTAGTGTTTCATGACGGTTCACCGATTCTAGCGCAGGACATCAAAACCCATTTCCAACGTTTGCTAGGCAACTATAACCATAATAGCCAGCAGTTTAAATGCATCTCAAAAGTCACGGTTGTAGACCCTCTTCACCTCTATTTTGATATCAATGCCAACGCTGGATATCTTCCATCACTGTTATCTGGATCTGCTGCAGGTATTACGAAAAAGGTAGGAGATACGATTGTTGGTAGTGGCAGTTTTAAATTGGTCGAACAATCTGAATGGCTTACCAGGCTGGAAGCATTCAAACACTATCATGGTCACCGCCCTTGGGTAGATGGCATAGAGATATGGAATGTCGGCGATAAAGCCAAAGACTATGAGATGCACTGCGATATTGTTCATTCGCACCCGCATTACCGACACTCCTCAATATCGTTCGAGCTTGAAGAGATGGAACAGTGGGAAAAAGGTTGTGAACACGCATTGATAAACCCACATCGCCATCCTTGGTTCGGAGAAGCAAAGCGCGTTAAATCACTAAATGAATTACTCCGCATACTTGGTGTCGCTAAAGATATTCCTCTAGACACTGTCGGCTACGCCTGCGGAATGCTTGCTACGACTAACCAGCCATCAAGCTCTAAACTTATTAACAACAGTGACCAAGACGTATTGAAAGCCGCCCAGCATCTAGCTGACTCACTAACTAAACCGACCCAACCAATAAAGATTCTGACCTACCAATTGTTTGATCACATCAAAATGGCTCGCCATTATTGTGAGCGATTAAATGAACTTGGTTTTGCTTGCGAATATCAAGTGCTCGAATTCCCGGACTTTTGCCAACAAAGCAATCTACAAAATGCGGATATATTGATCAGTGGTGAAGTGTTTTCAGACAATCTCGACAGCAGCTGGATGGGATGGCTACAAAGTTCTATTGCCTTAGAGGTTTGTTTAACTGACGAGCAAAAACAGTGGCGTAACAAAAGCCTTGAACAGCTATGGGTTCTCAATGACTACCACCAGCGACAATCGGTCTTTCTAGAGCTTGAGGCACAATTAATAGAGTTCGGTGTTTATAGACCGATTTTCCACGTAAAACAGCAACTCAATTATGCTAAAACAGTTAATCCAGTTGAGCAGCTGGCGAATGGTTGGATCGATTTCAACCAAATCACCATGCGTCGCTGAGTAGCAATATTTCTAGATAAGAAACCACCCCTTTATAGTCTGATTAAATAAAGGGGCTTTTTGCTTCATATCATGTCTTTCGTATCAATTGAGCATACAGCGATCGACTTAAATCAGTTTCGCCGCTTCGGCCTCAATTTCAACTTTCCATCGCTCGTCAAAGAGCCCTTGTACAAACAGTAATGTCGTTGGGAGACCACCAACATCGAAAGGCAATCGCTGCTTTGCGGCTTGATAGTCAGACATATCATTCCGGTCGACTAAGTACAGCCTTACACTGATTAAATCTTCGATATCCATTTGGTTTGCCTGAAGCACACCTCTCAGATTTTTCCAAGCCAGTACAATCTGTTGTTCCGCACTTTCAGCCACCATCCGTTCGCTATCAATCCCTAGTTGCCCAGCGATGTGCAACCGCGTTGAACCTGCGGGGATCAACGCACATTGATGATAATTAGCGGCTGGAGCGGGTACTGAAGAAGGGCTCCATATCTTATTCATCATTACCCCTCAGAGGCTGTGACGATTTTTGACATGACGGTGATAATTGGCATATCCGTAAGCATCGCGCCTAAACGGTCAAAATCACCAATATCTTTGCGCCAAGCAATGTATTCATTAAAGTGAGCGGTACTTTCCCATTCTTCACATAAAACCAAGGAATTTTCTGCCAAATCTTTTTGATAAAGCTCCGCAGAAAGGTTGCCGTTAAAAGTACGAGTATCTGGCAATATTTCGTTAAAAAACTCACCGATCTCTGCCGTTTTATTTTCAGTATGGCTCAAGGTAAATTGCACTAAAATAGTCATCATTCTCTCCGTTTTCTTATTTTGTTAAGGTACGAGGAGAATCTTACTTGTTTGTTAAAATAGATAAATACAGTAATATTTGAAACATAGTTCGATTCAATAAGACAATAAACCACCATGAAAAACGAATTGCATCGCATGCAAGTGTTCGCCCAAATTGTAGAATCGGGCTCCATAACGAAAGCAGCTGATAAGCTAGATCTCTCAAAGTCTGTCGTTAGCCATCACTTACAAGGGCTTGAGCAACACCTTGGTGTGAAATTACTCACTCGAACAACACGTCGCCAATCCTTAACCGACGCTGGACAACGTTTTTATCAACGATGCTTAGAAATGCGAAAATTAATGTCGCTTGCGGAAGAAGAAGTGCGCGAGTCCTGTTCTGATTTTGCAGGCACTATCACCATCACATCCCCACACACATTGATGACACACCTTATTGGACCTGCAATGTGTGAGTTTATGAAAAGCCACCCTCGTATCGAGCCTCAACTATTGGCCAACGATATGCGCATAGATCTTATCGAGAAATACATAGACCTGTCGGTCACTGTTGGGGCTCTTCCTGATTCAACGTCTCGTGCAATTAAGCTCGGAGAGCTTCATCAGGTACTGTGTTGTCACCCAGATTATCTTACTAAGGCGCAAATACCGCAGCCAATCACGCCAAGTGACCTCTCCCAATATGACTACATTGCCAATCAGTGGGAAGGAATCAACAGCCAAAGAAGCTTTGAAATTAATAAGGGCAAAGTAAGCACGTATCAATTCAGGGCAAGTCGAATCGGAGATAGCGTTCCAACCATCCGCATGATGGCCTTAAATGGGTTGGGGATTGCCTGTTTACCTAAACAAGCAATTGAAGAAGACCTGAAAAAAGGAACATTGGTAAACATCTTGCCCAAAGATCAAGTTCTTAAAGCCTCTTTCTATGTCGTACATAATTATGGGTTACAGGTGCCAGTCAGAATTCGCGCCTTTATTGAACACCTAAAACAACACGCTGAATCTTATTCTTAATATCTTTCAATCAAATTGCCATACGTCGCTAAACTGGCGATTTATCGACCAGCATTAAACCTCACAAAGAACAATGACTTTGTTTGAGTTATCTATAATGGAATAATTTTCTTAAAAGTAACTATATTAGAGATTTTATTTCCACAAAAAGCTCAAATTAGAGATAAAAAGGCAAAACTTTTCTCCGACTACCTTTCTATACTGTGCCACGTCATTAAGGCGCCACAAGCCTATGATTTAAAATAATTATTAATGAGTAGTCACCATGAATTCGAAGTCGCTAACTATCTTGCTTTTTGTCTCTGTTTGCTTAATTTGGGGAACCACTTGGTTCGCTATGGAAGTGGCATTGCATTCTATCCCACCTATTTTTGCCACTGCGTTACGCTTTTTACTTGCAGCACCTCTGCTTGCGGTATTAGCAAAAGTCTTCAACCAACCTTTGCTTTTCCCTAAAGGTAAACGTCAATGGCTGCTTATTGTGGCACTGATGTATTTTGCTATTCCGTTCACTTTGATGATCTATGGTGAGCAATACATCTCTTCTGGTCTAGCGTCGATCATCTTCGCCAACATGCCAGTCGCTGTCATGCTGATGTCGGGTTTATTCCTAGGCCTACGATTAGCGAAGCACCAAATCTTCGGTTTGGTCACAGCTGTTGTGAGCCTATGTTTAATCCTTGGCAATGAAATGCAAATGGGTGGTGATGACTACCTTATTGGCACGGTTTGCTTAGGCCTTGCTGTTGCCATTCACGCAGTGATGTATGTTTTAGTTCAAAAGCACTGTAAAGGCATCGAAGTACTTACCTACAACGCCGTTCCGAGCTTAATTGCTTCTCTATTCTTGTTCGCAGTTTCAGCGATGGGTGAGAGCGTTAATGTTGAATCCTTCACTTGGGATTCAATCTCAGCAGTCGTGTACCTAGGTTTTGTGGCGAGTGTTGGCGGCATTGTGGCTTACTTCAAATTAGGACAGGTTTCGACCCCTTTCCAAGCGTCTATCTGCTTCCTAATCTTCCCAGTGGTTGCGCTGCTGATCTCTTGCTACATCAATGGTGAGGTTCTATCTGAACAGTCTCTGCTTATGATGATCCCTCTACTTTGTGGCATCTTGCTAACCAAGGCGCCAAAGGGAATCTTCAAGCTGCGTGGTGGATTAAAAACCGTAAGAAGCTAATCCGACTGAAAGTTAATTAGGTATTCCAAATAGCACATACAAAAAGCTCCAATATCGCTATTGGAGCTTTTTGTCTATCTCATCAGATTGAAACCAACTTAGCGCCAGCTAAACATTCGAACTTCATTACCCTCTTCAGGCTTCTTAGGGATGTTTAAAGACAGTGCCAAAGAAACCACCGCCATCACTGCACCAATGTAGAAAACCGTTGCGGGAGACGATAACCAAATCACACCAAACGCGACTGGAATAACAACCGCTGCAATATGGTTGATGGTGAAAGAGACACCCGCGGTTGATGCCATGTCAGCAGGATCCGCAATTTTCTGGAAGTAGGTTTTGATCGCCAATGCCAACGCAAAGAACAGATGATCGACCACGTAAAGTGCTGCCGCCCACTCAGCGCTTTGCACCAAGCCATAACCAACAAACACACCAATCAAACCCACATACTCAAAGATCAGCGCTTTGCGCTCACCGACTACACCAATAAATCGACCAATACGTTTGGCAAACAAAAAATTAAACAGATAGTTGATTAAGAACAGTAGCGTTATATCAGCAGCCGAGTAACCGAACTTCTCTACCATCAAAAAGCCTGCGAACACCGTGAAGATCTGTCTTCTTGCACCACTCATAAAGGTGAGAGCGTAGTAGAGCCAGTAACGCTTTCTCAATACCAATTTCTTATTTTGCTGAGTCTTGGTTTGAAACTCAGGGAAACCAAAGGTCATCACCAAAACTAAAATAAAACCGATGCCTCCGGTAATGCCATACACCCAAGCAAAGTCGAGTTTAAATTGCTCTAGCATCATCCAAATCGAGCCATAAGTGATTAACGAGGCTAACGCGCCAACGGAGATCATCTTACCTAGCATCTCTGGCGCTTCTTCTTTACTCAACCATTGCAGTGACAGAGACTGCTTCAGCGTTTCAAAATAGTGAAAACCCGTAGACATCAAAACCGTAGTCAGCAACAAGCCTGTGAGTGTAGGAAATAAACCGGTAATCGCCGTGCCTACAGTCAGCATCGCCAGCGATATCAACATAAAGCGTTGCTCACGAATGAATGCCAATACAAACACCACGGTAAACGCTAAGAAGCCTGGGATCTCACGAACACTTTGCAGCAAGCCAATATCGGCACCATCAAAGTTCGCTTTCTCAATCACGAAGTTATTCAGCAAAGCCATCCAGCTCGAAAACGCAATAGGGACAACAATCGAAATCAGTAATAAGAAGTTTTGCGGCGTTTTCCAATTCGTAACAGGTTCACTCATGAGTAGAATTTCCTTATCATTAATCCAACATCATACTCTCGTTTCATTAGAATCAACAAATGATTAACTCGGCATTTACAAGGTGAGCAACGAAACCTTTGATAGTAAAATTAGAATGTGGCGGTAAACGAGGAGGCTTTAAATGTCGAAAAAAATATGAATTATGAATTATGAATTATGAATTATGAATTATGAATTACACCATATCGACCTTAATAAGTGATGAGTAGCATTCATTCGGTGTACATAATGCATCCTCATAGCTCTACAATGACTGAAGACTGAATGGGTATTATAGATAAGCAGCAAGAACGAAAAAATCCTCATAGAACAATTCTATGAGGATCTGTATTCTTAACTTACAAAGTAGCAACCCTGAAAGGAATCAGGTTTACTTTTAAATCAAAAGTAGAACTTTAAACCTGTTACCCCAGACCATTGTTCAGATTCTTTATAAGTTTTATAGCTTGCACCTAACTCAATCGCAAAAAAATCAGTAAAGTTTATCTCGCCCATTAGCGAGTATTTATTCATCGTATTTTTATCAACGTAAGAGTAACGATAGCTAGGAGTAAAAGTCAGAAAGCTAATTGGGGTATATTTGAAACCAACATGCGCAGAAGGAGCATATTCACTAAACTCAAGTTTGCGTCGCTCTGCATCGATACGATTTACGCCAACAGATAAAAAAGGCACGACTCCATTGACATAGTTACCGTTAAACCCTAATCCAGCATAATGATCTCTAAACTGAGTTTTTCCGGTGCTCATCCCAGAGAATTCAGTTTCCACGAATACATTGTTAGTCAATGAGAAAGATAATGAAGCATATGCGCCCACAAGGTCTTGTTCTTCTTTTTCTGAAAACTTGGATCCTAAATATTGGTCCAAACCTTCATTTTGCCCACCTTGAAGGCCAAAACTGAAACTATTAAAGTAATTCTGCTCAGCATGCGCGAAACTAGAAAACATGATAGGTAACGCAATGATTATTTTACTTATTTTTTTCATTATACATCCAGATATACATTTTATAAATCAAGGCTAAGGTACAACTTAGTTAGAGTGTATTCAATGATATTTTGTATGTATTCACATTAAATCTCATTAACAACTCATCACAATTTGAAATATATCCTAACAACACGTTAATCCTGTTAATAACCACTCATGACTAGACTTAATTCCATTTATTCAAGAAAGTTAACAGACACTGGTAAGATGTGCGACCAGTAAATATTAGATAGAATCCAACTGAATATAAAATTTATTAAATTCACTTTCATTAAATTATATATTTAATGAAGAAATCAAAGAATCCACCTACAACGTTGAACTATCAATGGTGAGAGAACCACTTATTAACATCAAATTTAATGACGTAAGAAGTACTATTTTCGATATTTATTTTAAGTCACAGTTTCATTTAATCGATAATGAATAGTACAATAAAAAATTCAACGCCAACAAAATCCAAGGTTTTAGCCATGCTCACTCGAATATCGGTCATTACTACTAGCTGTATTTTCATGTTATGGATAAATACAGCCTATGCTGATAATGAAAAATACCTCCCCCTAGATAGAAGTTGTTCTAGTATCGTTTGTAAGCATTCGATAGAAAATACTAGCTTCCAGTACGATAAAGAGGAAAACCTCGTATTCTCTTCGGACAAAACTTCTAACATGGATAAGATATCATCATCTTTATACGTCATTTTGGAGAATAAAGAGGACAAAAATAATAATGATATAGACACCATATTGGATGTAGTAGAACTTTGGGAGGAGTAAAGATCAGGAGGAAATTTCACACAACAACTTACCTTGAATTCCGATAAGGTAAATAGGTTCAAAGAACACCAAAAAAGGCAATATCTAAAACAGAAAAGCGCAATACAACACTTAAGTAATACCACGCTTTTAATTTCAGATAGAACTAGTAGCAAGGAAAAAAGTCAACCAAACACATAAGTTGACTTCCTAGCTCAACAAAAAATGTTCCCCTTCCATTGAACTATTAGGCTTACAGCGCCTTATAAAAAGTTAGCCATTCACCACGTTCTAAGCCGCTTACATGTACCCCAGAGATGCCACTTGAAGTTGTCGCATTGGTCGGAGAAAACGAGAGGTTTACGTTTTTGAATTTATCGGAGATTTCACTTGTTGTCCCCGTTTGAGAAAGAACGTAACCCAAGTTGGTTGAACTCCAACTTGAATTGCCGCTGTCTTCCCACTTTTTGAGGAGTTCTTTGGTCACCAGTTGGCTGCCAACTTTTAGAGCCGGGCCACTAATATTTCGGAACTGATAATAGTCCGCGCCCGAAGAAGTTAACGCAATCACCTTATCTTCTAACACATACAAAGACTTGATCGCATTGTTACTCAGAGGCTCTGTTACAAGTAAGGTTCTCGCCATGTTATCAACAATATAAAGAGCACTTGCTGTGGTAATAGCACTGGTTTTTCCGTCTCGCGATGTCGCTATCTTACTAATAGCAGAATCAACAGTCAGCTCCCCAAGTACGGTTTGTTGTATCGAGTTAGGCACCCACTCAACCTTATTGCTATCCAACCCCAACAATATCTGCTGATTCACGACAATATTGGCTGTTTTAAGGTTTAACTTATCAATCGTCATCTTAGTGGATAGGTTAGCCGTATCGATAACTTCTGCCGCTAAATTACTGTTTGAAAAGTAATTCTTATAAACAATTAATGCTTCACTTTCGTCATAAGATGACATGACTTGCGGTGAGGAAGCTTTCAATACGTGACTCCAGCTTTTCATATCAAGCTTATTAGCACTTAGCAATTTGAGTTCTTGCTGTGAGTATATCGAGCTTCCGGTATTTTTAATCGCCAACAACGAGCCGCTTTGTAAAAGAGGGACCACTGCCGCAAAGTTATCATTGATGCACGACTCACTCTATTTAGGCTGCACGGCTGGATTAGGTTTTGGAACGGGTGGAAGTGTGCCTCCGCTACGACTGCTGTATGTATCAATCGCAAAAGCCTTCACGCCAACATTGTTGTTATTCGAACCATTGAGGCTCGTGAGGAAAACACCATTAGCGCCTTGGCTATTACAAATATCACTCGATGCGGGTGAAACGTAAGCGGTTGGTTTGTAAACCTTGTATGCCTGAACACCATTTAACGTAGGAACTAACTGAATGATTTCACTCGAGTCTACCGGTATTTCTCCGCCTCCAGTACCACCTCCGTGATCGTAATCATCGTCGTCATCATCATCGTCATGGTCGTCGTAATCATCATCGTCGTCGTGCGAACGGATGCTAACTAAACCAGAAGCCGTTTGAGATACAGGATCACCATTGATTGTCACCGGCTTATTACGTGAAGAACTATCAATTTGCATAACCACATCATTAGCCGTTAAAAACACAATCTGACTGTTCGCAGGGTTCAACGCTATCGATTTAGCACCATATAATTCTGGCACTGATTGGGAGCCTCTCACGATCAATGAATCTTCAATTTGCAGATGTCTAGAAACCGCCCCAGCCACATCGATAGCTGATAAATCTAGAGTCTTGTGTTCAATCATTAGATCTAACGCATGAGCAATATTAGTATAAGGCGCTTGCTTGCCGTCACTTTGTGCCTTTTTCAAAGAATTTAGCAACAAATCAGATGAATCTTTAGGGCCATAGGTGGTATCGAGCGTACTGAAATTGATACCAACATGATCACCCAACTTACTTTGAAGTGATGATTTTGCTTGTTCAATATCGTTGCTTACGCCGGGATTAAACATCATCTCACTATGAATCAAGGTCGTGAAAGGTGTGACCAATTCCATATTGGGAGAAGCGGTCAAAATTGCACCATCATATTGCCTCTGTTTCGCGTACCCAGAAACCTCTTCAAGCTGTTTCTCTTGGTCACTGCATACGCCGTTCAGATCTGCATCAGCACATACTAATGAACCTTGATAGGCGTAGCCTGAAGCCGATGTTCCAACCGAACTATCCCCGTCCGAACCGCCACCACATCCAGAGACCATTAAGACACTAGATATTGCTAGTGACAATTTGCATATTAAGAATTTATTGTGCATTTTTTCGACCGATTCACCTAGTTTATGATTTGATTGATAGTATTTTATTTTGCTATTAAATCACTTAACGAAATAAAAGATCAAATGATATTGATAATTACTATCATTTAAATTAATATCCTCCGCCTTTCCCATGGGTAATTTATAAATTATTTGGAGTTCAGGTGGTAAGGAATCCATACAAATTAATGAGTGTTTCACTCGTTTCCACAATGCTGATTGCTTGTGGCGGAGCAGAGTCAGATCCGAAGCTTAAACAGTCACAAACTAAGCCAAGTTCTCAGAATATTTCGGGCATAGCTTTGGATGGTTATTTACGCAACGCGAAGGTTTGTTTAGACAGAAACAGCAATGCCATGTGTGATTCTGCTGATGGAGAAATTGCCACTACGGACGCCGAAGGACGATTCCAACTAGACGTCGACAATGATGTCGCCCAATACCCAATATTGGTCGAAGCGGTTGCCGGTATAACTATCGATATGGATTCACCGAATCAGCCTATTGAATCCGGATTTACGCTAGAAGTACCGAGTAGCAATTCGGACGTGATTAGCCCCGTGACGTCTCTCATTGCAAGTGTATCGATAACCAGTGGAATCAGTTTTGATGAAGCGACCCAGCTTGTAGCCAGCGACTTAGGCATCGATAAACAACTGGCTGTTGGTGATTATTCCGCATCAAACTCAACCAAAAGCCGTGAAGTACACATGTTTGCGCGTGGTGTTACTCGCGTACTTCAAGAAGCACAAATGGCTTCTGTTGATGCAGGTGTCGACCAAGTAAATGCTCGAAAAGGATCTATGTACAAGCTGGCAGAGCTTGATTTAGCAGAATTTAAAGCCAAGACCGATTTGCTGTCTCATGGCGCATCAGGAACCGATAGCGCATTGAAACAACTTGGTAAGGAATACCGAGACCAACTCAAAGTTTCCCAAGAAGACATCGATGGAAATGAAATCATCACTAGGCCGCCAGCGCCTAAGCATGGTCAAGTCAATGATGCCTCAGACACCTTCGATTGGCAGTTTGTACGTGGCTTCAACCACAACACAGATTACGAATATTCGCTAGATTCAGGTAACACTTGGACAACGGTAATTCGTAAGCCGATTGTTGTAGGGAAACTGGCGTTCGACAAAGGAGCCGTTCAAGTTCGAGTTGCTGCGTCTAGCGTTCGTAATACCCCTGCCGGAAAGCCCATTCTCTCAGACAAAGCATTTACGCTAACTACCGTGCCTGCTGCTCCAGCTTGGATTACTGTGAATAACGCGATCAATCAATTTGACTGGGCATTTGTCGACTCGTTTAATGAACTAGGTTTGTATGAATATTCATTAGATAACGGCTCAAACTGGACAAAAGCGACTGAAAAGCCTCAAGACATTCCAGATCTAGATATTCCAGTTGGACATCTAAAAGTTCGTGTAGCCAAAGATGACTCGCTAGGTCACCCAACAGGATTAAGTTCAGCATCAGAACAATCGATGACGGTAACCCCAATCCAACCAGTAAAACCGGTATTGGAATTTGCTAACGACAGCACCAATCAGATCAACTGGCTTTGGGTTAATGGATACAACGACCCATCTTTCTACGAGATTAATCTAGGTAATGGTTGGCAGGACGTCACCGCACTGCCTTATCTTGTTGGCAATGTTTCACTTCCTGCAAACACGATTTCGGTTCGCGTTAAGTCAAATGCACTGGATGCCCGCCCCGCGGGAGTTCCGTTGGTTATCAGCTCTGTATTCACTCGCTCAGAAAATCAACCTATAGCACCAACCTCACCGATTGTTGACGATGCAGAAAACACATTCGCATGGACAGACGTTGAAGGATTTACGGGAAGTGATTTCTACGAATACTCTCTCGATAGAGGCATTACTTTTACCCCTGTAACTAGCAACCCACAGGCTATCCCAGATGAGACGTTTGCCAAAGGGCAAATCTGTGTAAGAGTAAAAGCAGGTACCGATCCTCAACATGATCCTGGCGAAGCGCTGTGTTCAGACAAGGGCTACGGTGTAGTGGTCAAGTAAAACTGGCCACAGTTTTATAAGGGAACCAAAACTGTCGTTCCGACTCATTTGGTGTTAATCCACCATTGTATTGATGTGGACGATGCTGGTTGTAATAACCAACCAAATAATCCGTTATTGCTTTCTGTGCCTCTGTAAAACTTCTATAGCCATTCTTTGGTACCCATTCCGTTTTTAAACTTCTGAACACTCGCTCCATAGGACTATTATCCCAACAGTTCCCTCGACGACTCATACTTTGAGTGATTCGATATCTCCATAGCAACTGACGATATTTTTTACTCGTATAGTGGCAACCTTGATCCGAGTGGAACATTACACCAGACGGCCTTCCGCGGCTCTCATTGGCCATGGTCAGCGCCTTGCCAGTCAATACACTATCTGGTGAGTTAGACATTGCCCAACCGATGACTTTTCGTGCGAACAAGTCAATAACAACGGCTAGATAAGACCATCTCTCCCCCGTCCAGATATAAGTCACATCGCCACACCAGACTTGATTCGGCTCAGTCACCGCGAACTGACGATTTAACCGGTTAGGTATATGAACATGTTCCTGCTGTGTTTTTTTGTACGTATGTTTTGCTAGCTGGCAACTGACTAAGTCTAGTTCTTTCATGAACTTACTTGCTCGGTAACGGCTAAGTCGAATACCTCTTGCTGTGACTATGTCAGCAATGGTTCTCGCTCCAGCGGAACCATTGCTCAGCTCATAAGATCGGCGAACTTCGGCACGAACAAGCACATGCTCTGACGACAGAGATTTATCTCTATTTGCCCAATAACGATAACTACTGCGATGAACCCCGAACACTTCGCAAAGCCGTTTCACAGCATAACTCTTCTTGAGTTTCTCGATCATCGAGAACCGTTCAGGGAGTCTGACATCAAGAGAGCCGTAGCCTTTTTTAGAATTTCCTTTTCTTCTTCAATGCGTTTGATTTTCTTTTTAAGGTCACGAATTTCTCTTTGCTCTGGAGTGAGTGGTGATGAATTTGGTGTCTTACCAGCTCTTTCAGCTTTGAGTTGCCTTACCCAGCTTTCTAACGTAGTTTTTCCAATCCCCATTGCTTCGCAGGTTTCTTTATAGGAACGTCCCTGGTCAAGCACTAGCTGAGCGCATTCAAGTTTAAATTCTGGGTTAAAAGTGCGTCTTTCACGCTTAGTCATAATGTCACCTGTTTTAGTATCGAGATGATCATACATCACCTCTTAATCAGGTGGCCAAATTAACTATGCCACTACACTCTGTTACTCCTAGTATGCCTGCCGCACCGACATCACCAATCTCTCATGACGGATTAGATACATTTGACTGGACGTTTGTTACCGGGTTTTCAGAGGTAACGGATTACGAGATCAATGCGCTTAACACAGGTTGGACAGTCGTTACCACAAAGCCATATCAGCTAAATGACCAAGCTTACGCTATTGATTCAATCCAAGTACGCGTTAAACGAGATCCGATTACGGGTCGCCCTAGTGGTTCAGAGTTGACGAACGATATGGCGTTTACTGTTCGTCCGTCAGCACCAATTGCCCCGGCGGATCTGGTGGTTAACGACACAAACAATACTCTCGATTGGACATACTTCGGCGAATTCACTCAGCCCGAGCACTTCGAAGTCACACTCGACTCCGGTTCAACTTGGACAAAAGTAACCGCTAAGCCTGTAGTGATTGGTAATATCGACAAAAGTATCGGTGAGGTTCAAATACGCGTCGCTCAAAACAAGACGAATGGCATGCCTCATGGCGTAGCAGCATTAACCACACAAGCCTTCACCAAAGTGTTTGAGATTCCAGCACCAACATCGCCTGAGATAACCAACACTTTTACTGGCTCAAACCCAATCAAGACCAATGGTTTTGAGTGGGACTACTTAACGGCTAACGTTGATGGTCAATCTGTTCGCTTTGATGAAGCCGAATACTATGAGTTCACCAACGACAAAGGCCTGACCTGGCAACCTGTTGTTTCGGTTCCTCAATTTATTGGCCCAGAAGCGTACGACAAAGCCAATGTCGGTGTTCGACTAAAAGAGAATGCGAAACAAGGTGTATCAAACTCAATCAGTGACACCCTTTGGGCTACAGATGCTAGTAGTCGCTTCACTGCATTAAAATTCGTACCGATGAAAACCCGTTCGCAAGCCGCTGATTTTGGTTACGGTGGCTCATGGAATTCCTACTCCCTAAATTGTATTGCTGAATACGATGACAAAGGACAAGGGGAACCGACGTTTTGGGCGGAACGATTCTCTTCAGAAATCGATACTGTATTCGATAAAGTCACACAGCTGGATGATTGTGGTATCGCAGGTTGGAATCTTCCAGAGAGCGGCGAAGTCATCACGCTATCAACGCGAGACCCCGCAACACTGCCATCAAACTTAAGAAGTTACTTAGTATCGAACAATTCTTCAAATACGTTAGCGGATAAAAATGGCGTCGCTGTCACTATCAACAAAGGGCAAGAATCTGTAGAGCAGTATTACAGTAAATACGCATACGCTAAGTGGGAATTACCGTCTGGGCCGCAGCTAGTCAGTCACATTGATGCTTCAACAACTGCTGTTGAAACCCTACTCAATACACAAAGTTCAATAGTAAAGGCGGCTGAGGCTTACCTAACAACATGGCTGGCGAACAATCAGAAAAAGGCGCAAAGCTACGCGGCTTTAGAAACCCAAGCACAAGCTAAAGCTGTTGAACTGGCGGCCTTTATTAAACCATGGCTTGACGAATTGAGTGCAGTGACCACGAAGCTCACTATTTACGACTTTCAGGTGTCGGTTGCTCAAAGCCGTACTGATGCGGAGAGCCTTGAGTTCATTACCAAAGTAAAAGCTTACAAAGAAAAAGCAGCGAAACTACAGCAAAACTCGAACGGGTTAAATGCACTAGTTGAAGGTGCTAAGTTTGCTCAAAAAATGGCATTCATCCAGAAAAACTCGGTAATGCTAACCGATGCCACAAGTGCAATAGGCTCAGCCTCATTGGCTTCAGAGCTGCATCAAGCAAGTTTGGACCTCTACAGTGCCATTTCAGTATTAGAGAGCCAATATGCGCAAGTCACTGACTTCATTAACCAACTGAATACCGCAACTAACGGAATTAGCTCTGAGTTTGATTCGCTCATCGCTCTATATCAAACACTCATCAAAGAGATGAGCACAACAGCCACACTCCACGATCTTGCTCAATCCAAAGTGTTAGCAAAAGATGGGCTAAAACAAGCGGCAGACAATGGGTTTAGTGTTTCCCAAGCCAACGCAATGGTAAGTAATCGCTTCGCCAAGTTGGATGAACTAGGAAACTACCTGACAAGCGACACAACCTATCAACAAGGTTGGCGCTGTGTTGAAGACACGAAAATTTCAGGAAAACGTCGAGTATGGGCGCTTCTCAAAGATGGACTACCGCATGGTGCTGACGATCTTGCCTATGATGCTTCAGCGACCGGATACGCCAGCATACTAGGCAGCAACGAACTACTCGCTAGCACTAATAACAACAAGCTGTGTGGTTTTAGTGACTGGGAAGTTCCGCACTTAGCACAGCTGCTGTCGATTAACACCAAGGCTGTCGAAGGTTCAAATTCGAAAATGACCTTGGATACAGACGTATTTCCAAATTACTTGGGACTCAAGCCAGAATACGACAAATCTTATTTCGATAATGGAACCACGTTTTATTACTGGTCGAGTGCAGCAAGCGGTGATCAACAATACATCACAAGTTACGACACTAAAGAAAGTAGCCAAACCTTAGATAAAGCTCGTACCGATGGTTCTGAAGACAAAGTCGTCTTAGCTCGATTATTCAGAGAAAAGTCTGCTAATTATCAGTATCTAAATGCGCAAGGAACGGTAGTAACCAACCGACAAAATGCAGTGTGTGCTCAAGACACAGACAGCAACTTGGTTTGGCAACTCTTCTCTCGAGGTAATAGTAGCCGTTTCAAGAAATACGTAGATATTGCCCCTCTTATCACAGCACAAAATACCAAGAGTATTTGTGGCAAAGCTAATTGGCGTTACCCGACAAAAGCTGAACTCTATAGCTTATTGCCACTTAACAACGAAGTGTTTGAGTTCAACGAAGCAACTGGTGGTAGCTATGGCTACTACATCACCAGCGACCCTGCACCTTATGGCCGCTTCAAAGGGTTAAATATGACAACCATGACGGAGACTGACGTGTCTACCGCGAGCTATTCATCAGCTTATCTATATCGATTAGTTGCAGACTAACGACACCATTACTTATTACCACAGCAGCCTCAGCTGAGGCTGCTTTCATCTAGGAAATAACAACATGTTGAACAAGAAAAAGCAGCGCGGCGCGGCCGCTATCGAATACGCAATCCTCGCAGCAGCAATGTCTGTGGTCTTGCTTAATTTTGTAGGCGGAGAAAATGGAGATCTAACCGAAGCCATTACTGGCGCTTACCAAACTGTCGTAGATCAGCTCAAAGAAGCTCAAGAATCAGAATAAGTCCGTTTACCGTAAATTAAAGGAATAGTTATGACTGCCAAGCGACTCATGTTGCTGTCGTTATTTTGCTCGGTGCTCGGATTATCCGTTTTACTGTTAAGTCAAACTAATAACGAGTCTGCGACCACCTCTTCTCAACAAGCCGTTAAGCAAACGGTCAAAGTGCTGGTTCCAACTCGCACTATCGAGATAGGTCAAGCCTACACACCAAACTCGTTCCGATGGAAAGAAGTTCCACAGCAAGAGTTGGAGAACTACATCGACCACGTGACACCGGAAGATATTTCTGCCGACCACACGATGTCAGGGCTAGCACGCACCAAACTCGTCAAAGACTCGATATTGTCGAAAGCAGACATTACCGAGCCGGAAGGTGGCTACTCGCTTTCATTGAAGTTGCAACCAGGCTATCGCGCGATTTCAGTCCCTGTCGATCAAGTCACGTCTAATTCAGGCTTCATTGAGCCGGGCGACAGAGTGGATATTCTCCTACTCGGTTCACAAGATGGTGAGCTACTTCGTTATGGCAATTCATCTCAAGGATTGTACGTTACAACGATAGTTCATGACGCAAGAGTCTTGGCATTTAATAACAAGCAAACGGCAGAATCTTATCAAAAGGCTCGGGAATCTAATGGTTTCGAAAATGGTATCCCTGACGACAGCAGTGTCTCTTTAGAAGTGACACCCGAGCAAGCAAACCAAGTGGTACTTGCGAAACAATTAGGAAAGTTAACGCTTGTATTACGCGGGCAAAACGAGGCTCAAGATCAACCTCAACACGCAAATGCCGTGACGCTGAAAGTCATTTCTCCAGACACAACTCAGGTATTACCTGACGTGGGTTTGGTGGAATTTAGAGCCGAAAGTAAAACCGTCAATAATAAAACTGGAGCTGATAACAATGGCTAACATCTGTCGTTGGTGGGGTGTTCTCCTACTATCAAGCCTATGTGTCTCTTTTGCATCTACAGCATCAACATTTGATGTGACGATCAATGAGGCGAGAATGATTCGCTTACCTGAAAAAGCGAAATCCATTTTCATCTCTAACACCCATATCGCTAATTACCAAACCTTAACCAATACCAAAGTGATGATATTCGGTAAGCAAGCTGGCAGCGCTACGATCACCGTTTTGAATGAACAAGAACGCGTGATTTATACCAACAAGATTCGCGTCACGCATAACAGCCGCGAGTTCAATGAACTGGTTAAAAACAAGTTCCCAGAAGCGTCAGTCAACGCGGAATCTCTGGGCGGAAAGTTATGGCTTAAAGGACGCGTTCCCTCTCCGATGATGGCACACAATATCGTGTCGCTCGCGAAAGGCTACTTATCCCCTATTGTCGGTTCTACCGAACAACAAGAGAGCTCGAATTCACAGGGAAACAGTAACAACAGCAGTAGTTCAACCAATCAAAATCAGCAGACTCAACTCAATGATGATGAGCTGATCAATCAATTGGTTGTCACCATGCCAAATCAGGTCAACATTCGTGTAAAAATCGCTGAAGTCTCAAGAAATGTATCCAATAAGTTGGGCATCAAATGGGGTTCAATCGCTGGCGGTGTGGGGCAATTTTCATTTTCAAAGCTGCCTAATGTCAGTAGTTGGGGCAAGCCGAGCATTACTGCTCTGATTGATGCGCTAGCAACCAACGGCATGATGTCTGTGCTTGCTGAACCTAACTTGACCGCGATGTCAGGCGAAGATGCGGAGTTTTTGGTTGGTGGGCAAGTACCGCTGCCACTGATTACGGCTGACACCACTCAAATCGAATACAAGGATTTCGGTGTAAAACTGAACTTCACCCCAACCGTGCTCAGTCAAAACCGTATCAGCTTAAAAGTAAATCCCGAGGTCAGTAACATCTCAATCGAGAGCCAACAAGTGATAAACGGAACTAACTTCCCTTCTTTTACCACTCGCAGTGCGTCCACCACCATTGAATTGGCAAGTGGGCAGAGCTTTGCTTTAGGTGGGCTATTGAAATCGGAAGACATCGAACAACTACAAAAAGTACCGCTCATCGGTGAGATACCAGTACTCGGTAGCCTGTTCCGCTCGACTGAATTCACTCGTAGAGAAACAGAGCTGATCATCATTGTAACGGCTTACCTAGTTCAGCCAGCTCGTTCGGACTCAATGCCACTCCCAACCGATGGCTTAATCCCATTGAGCGATGTTGAACGTTTACTGGCATGGCCAAGAGAGCAACAAAAAACATCAAATAATAAAGCGACTTATACCGACAACCAGAAGCCTCGCTTACTGGGTGACAACGGGTTCTACTACTGAGGGCATCATGAACAAATTATCCTTATTACTGCCCGCTCTCTTTGCGCTTGCGGGTTGCGCGCCAACGCCTACAACCCAACAACCTTCTGTGGATGTGGTGTCCGTGACAAACAAGCTGACTTTAACACTGTCGGGTAAAACGTTATCGGCTCAAGAGAAAGCTGATATCTCTGACTTTATTGCTCGCCGAGGCACGCTATCCAACTTAATGGTCAAGATTGAAAATACGACTCAGAAAGGAGAAGGCCAAAGTGAAAAAGTTAGGCTTCGTCTGATCGAGTCAGGCCTCTACCCTTCGCAAATTTCAGTGTCAGACACTGCGGCGCAAGGTAAAGGCGACATCACGATTTTTGTTGAATCTTATCGTGCCAAAGTAACGGCATGTGACGCGGGTAAAACACCAAGAACCACACTCAACGCTTATCGTACTCAGCGCAATTTTGGCTGTGCGAATGCCAATGCACTGGCGCAAATGGTCGCAAATCCAAAAGACCTGATAGTTGGTCAGCCCATCGACAGTGCACAAGGACAAAAAGCGGTGTCTAGCATCGATAACTACTTTGCGCCACCAGCACAAAACCAACAGACAAACTCTGGCTCTTCGAATACCACGCTAGGAGGTTCGCAATGAATCAAGTACACAACTTAACGGTACTGATCGCGGCATCGGAGCAACTCGATACATTAGCGCTCACATACACACTGAATGATTTCGGTATCAACAACATCACAACCTCTTCGAATCAAGAAGATGACGTGGTGAGAGAGGTACTTAAGAATGACGTTAAAACCATCTTCCTCGATGTATTGAATAGCGAATTGCCAGAGTCGAAACAGGTTGTGCAACGTTTAATACAACGTACTGGGTGCCAAGTTATCGCGATTGGTCATTCAACCGAAATTTTTGCTTACCGTGGAATGCTCGCATCCGGTGCCAGTGACTATTTAGTCAACCCTGTGACACCACAAGATCTTGAACACGTCTCCTTTGCTGCTTTGCAACTCAACAACGAAAAACGAAATGAAAAAATCGTTTCCATTGTCAGTGCAAAAGGTGGCTCAGGAAGCAGCACCATTATAGCGACGTTATCGCAGCAGCTTGCCGAACTCGATAAACGAGTAACTTGTATGGACCTCGATTTTTCGATGGGTGATTTGGATTTGCTACTCAATGTCGAAGGCAACACGGCGTTGGTAGAGCTTTTACAATACCCAGAAAGATTAGAACCTCTCGTGTTTGAGCGCAGTGGGATCAGTGTGTCACCCGAGCACACGCTCTTTACCGGTTATCTACCTTTAGACACCACACCATTTTGGCCACAAAAGAGTGCATTCGATCAGTTTACAAAGTTCTGCCTGCAAAGTTCAGACTACTTACTGATCGACATCCCGACCTATTCATTGCGTGACCAGGTTGGCTTTGAAGCGCTTAAAAGTGCCGATATCCGAATCATTGTAGTGGAGCCTACACTCAGCTCCATTCGCAATGCCGGTCAGATAATCAAACGACTTCAAAACCAAGCGGCTTCACAAACCATTGTGGTGTTGAACCATTGTAAGTCCGATTCCGCATCCCTTATTTCGGTCAATGATGTGAAGAAATCACTCGGCACATCCGTAGACGTCGTGATCCCGTTTTTGCCTAACCATTTCCTGAGCAAGTCATCGCTTGGTCAGCCTGCCCATAAAGGCAATAGGAAAGTGAAGCTCGCGTTTAACTCTCTACTTGAACTAGTCACTGGTGAGCCGCAACAAGGCAGCCGCCGTTTTTGGAAGCGAGGCGCATAATGTTTGGTCAGAACACACAAGCCATAGATCCGATTGAAGCGAATAGAGCTCGAAAACATGAAGCCCTAACATCAACACCTTCGGTTCGTGAGCATTATCATGTGATTCATGAAGAGGTCATCAAGGCGATCGACCCATCGGTTGTAGTGAGCTTAAGTGCACCCGATCTTGAAGCTAGAATTGCCGAAATGGTGTCAGATATCGTGGTCTCTAAGCAGTTACCACTTGGTCACAATGACGTCGCTCACTCAGTAGAACAACTGCTCAATGAGTTTCTAGGATTAGGTCCACTACAGCCCTTAATTGAAGACCAAGGCATTACCGACATCATGGTCAATGGGTACCGTGAAGTCTACGTAGAACGCTCAGGAAAATTGCAAAAAACGGCCGTTCAATTTCGCAATGAAGAACAACTTCTCAACCTAGCGCGACGCATCGTCAGCAAGGTCGGGCGAAGAATCGATGAATCGAATCCATTAGTCG
Organism: Vibrio sp. J383; assembly: GCF_023503985.1. Classification (NCBI taxonomy): domain Bacteria; kingdom Pseudomonadati; phylum Pseudomonadota; class Gammaproteobacteria; order Vibrionales; family Vibrionaceae; genus Vibrio; species Vibrio sp. J383. The sequence continues at coordinate 275,393 of NZ_CP097294.1, forward strand.
ATGCTCGATTGGATGATGGTAGCCGTGTCAATGTGATGATCCCACCGCTAGCGCTTGATGGAACCTACATTTCCATCCGAAAATTCAATGAGAATAAGCTAACACTCAGCCAATTGGCTCAGTTTGGTGCAATGTCGAAATCGATGGTTAAACTTATCGATATTATTGTTCGCTCACGCCTTAATGTGCTTGTTGCGGGAGGCACTGGTGCAGGTAAAACCACACTGCTCAATGCGATGTCTTTTAGCATTTCACCTCAAGAACGCATCATTACCATTGAAGACACCGCAGAACTGCGTCTACAGCAACCTCATGTTGTACGTGCTGAAACTCGCCCAGCCAATGCCGAAGGCTTAACACCAATTACCCAGCGAGAACTGGTGCGAAATTCTCTACGTATGCGACCAGATCGTATCATTTTAGGAGAAGTTCGTGGCGATGAAGCCTTTGAGATGATGCAGGCAATGAACACCGGCCATGATGGTTCACTGTGTACATTGCACGCAAACTCGGCGACTGACGCACTCGTTCGGATGGAAAACATGTTGATGATGAGCCAAGCGACTCTGCCTCTGTTCTCATTGCGCCGCCAAATCGCAGACACCATCGATGTGGTTATACAAGTCGAAAGAATGCGTGATGGCAAAAGACGCATTGTTTCGATCACCGAGGTGCAAGGGTTAGAAGGAGAACAATACATCACTCAAGACTTGTTCAGATTCAAACCTTTATCGGAAGATCAACAAGGCAACCTGATTGGCGAATATAAGAGTGCTAAGTGCGTACCAAGCTTCAATGAAAAAGCCAAATACCACCAACTCGATGCTCAACTAAGAGTAGCGATGGAGCTTGAAGCCTGATGATCCTAGTTCTCACTGTTTTTGTTTTGTTTATCGCGATCGGGTTAATCAAGTTGAGCTCAAAGCAAGCCATCGTCAATAAGCGCTTATTGTTGGTGGGTCGTGGTCAACGCTCGCTTACAGCTGACGTTTCAATCAAAAAAACCAACCACCAGCGTAGCAACAAACTGCATGCTTTCTTTTTACGAATGAATGCATTGCTGCCAGTTTGGGATAAGTACTTTATTGCCTTATCAGCTATCGGCTTCCCTGCATCTGGCCACATGTTGTTTCCCCAGCTGGCAATGCATCATCAACTTTTCGCCGCTGTTGGACTTTGGTTTGTATGCACATGTGCCTTGGTGATGTACCGCCGAAAAATGCAGGTAGAAGAGTTCGAACAAGGCATCATCAATGTACTTGGCTTAATTTCTAGAGCGGTGGCTGCGGGGCTCTCAGTCCCACAAGCGATTGAACAAGTGTCAGAAACCCAACCAGGGCTATTAGGACGTGAGTTCTCCTATATTCGCGATAACTTAACGCTCGGTTTAAGCCTTCGCCAAAGCCTCGATGATGCATGCGTTCGCCTTCCTTACAGCAGTTTCCGCTACTTCTCGGTCGCGTTAATCCTGAATCAATCCAATGGTGGCCAACTGCGCGACATTCTTCAAAGCTTAAGCAGAACCATGCATGACAATCGAGCGATGAGAAAAAAGGTCAAGAGCTTAACCTCGGAGCCTCGTATGACAGCCCTCTTTCTTTCTATCTTACCCTTGGGGTTATTGGGTGGTATCTATTTGATGGAACCCACCATGATAATCCAATTGTTCAACACAGAGTCGGGACAGCGTGTACTGACCTACGCCATCATTAGTATTAGCTCAGGCACACTCATTTTGAACGCTCTGACTCGTAACAAAAGGTTCTCATCATGATGTATGTTGCCTTGCTTCTGTTGGGATGCGCATTACTACTGACAGTTGTCGCACACTTGTCTTCTTTCAAACGAGATGTTGTCGCTGAGCGACTGACTCGCGTATCGAGCTACTCCTCTAAGTACACGACCGCTTCTAGCAAATGGCGCTTCCAAGGTGCAAAACCACGACGCCAGAAGTTAATCCTCATTGGCTGGTTGAGTCCTAATGCAGAGATCTATTTTCTTGGCTTAAGACTACTGACGATGGTGACGGGATCTATTGCTTGGTATGTCACTCGAATCCAAGTGCTTAACATGAACTCTGTGGCCGAATGTATCGCAATCGCCATTGTGGTTGGCATCCTGTTCGACCGCATTCTAGATTGGCGCGTGAACCAAGTCCGAATGCAAATTAGCCGCGTTATTCCTGATGCAGTCGATCTGATGGTGGTATGTGTCGCATCAGGTCTAACACTCGAAGCGGTATTTCGCTGTGTCGGTGAAGAGATGCGTGCTATCTCTCCAGCATTGTCACGTGAATGGCTACTCACTGCGACTGAGATATCGGTTCTTGATTCACCACAAACGGCACTTTCAAACCTAGACAAACGAGTCCAGCTTCCTGACATCAACAATATTGTGACCACCATGAATCAAGCGCTTCAATACGGTACGCCTCTCGCTGAAGCGTTAAAGCTGATTGCCTCTGATAGCCGCCAATATCACTTCTTAGAGCTTGAAGAGTGGGTAGGAAAAATACCAGCCAAGATGTCATTCCCTTTAGTGGTCTTCATCATGCTACCTGTCGTGGGCATTATTGTCGTGCCAATCATGTTATCCCTTAAACAAACTCTGGGGGGCTTATGAACAAGATTATTCTCTTGGGTTTAGCGCTGGTTTTGGTTGGCTGTCAGTCAACGAATAACGTTGAAAAAGAGACCTCTGAAGATATGAAAGTCGCCGAGGTTGCACTGATGAATGGCAAACCAGAAAGTGCCATGGATCTGTACCGAAAGATGCTGATATCGAAGCCTGATGACCCACAGTTACTATTGCTAATGGGGTCCGCTGCGAATCAAGCCAGTCGTTATGATGAGGCACTGCATTATCTAAAGCACGGTATCGAGCTTAATCAATCGAGCGCGATTTACAGAGAACTTGGCCGCGCGTGGTTGGCGCTTGGTGAGCTTGAACAAGCCACATCAGCACTCGAAGAATCTGTCAGATTAGTTACAACTGATGATGTCGCCCACAACAGTTTAGGCGTAAGTTACTCGCTCAATAAGCAGTATTCAAAAGCGCGTGAATCTTACTCTCATGCCCTCAGCTTGATGCCATCCAGTAATGAGTATCGCAACAACTTAGCCATGGCTTGGATACTCGATGGTAAACCAGAGCAAGGGATTCGAATTCTGCACCCGATCTTTGTCCGAGGTGAAGCGAGCGTAAAACTGCAACTCAATCTAGCACTGGCTTATGCGCTTTCTGGAGACAGTGCGTCCGCGAAAAGTATCGCTCGTGCACATCTATCTCAACCTGAGCTCGCCAACAATAGTCTGTATTACCAAGAGCTTGCTGCTAAAACTGAGCAAGGAGAACTGTGATGCTCTCTCGTCAAAAAGGTGCGCAGAGCGTCGAGTTTGCAATGTTGGTGGTACCGTTCCTGATACTGATCATCGGTTTCTTTGAGATCTGCCGTCTGCTGCTAGTCAACATCATCCTTGATGTAGCCGTTAATGCGGGTGTTCGTGAGGCCAAGACACGGCCGATTAGTCCTATTTCAGACCAAGCGTTTGCCGAGACTATCGCAAAGTTCCCACTGATAGATAAGAGCAAGCTCGTCTTGGATCCATCGCCGCTATACGCCGAAAACTTCTCAGATTTAGTTAATGAGAAACCGGTATCCAAAAGCAGAGCAGTGTTAGGCGAGTACAAGGTGTCTTACTCATTTTCATTTGCCTTATTACCTAATCTATCAACTCAGTTTTCTGAGTCTATCGGCAACATGACAACCTTGAAAAGAAAGGTACTGGTTAGTTATGACAACAAATAAAACACCTCGAAAAAAACAAGCGGGTTCAGCAGCGATTGAATTCCCCTTCGTTGTACTCGCACTCATGATCATTTTGTGGGGGCTTGTTGCTACCTACCGCTTATTCAACCTACAGACTCAGCTCGACAACGTAACATATAACCTAGTCAACGCCGTTTCACTAACGCAACTGAAACCAGAGCAAGGCCCAAACGGATTACCTAATACGTTAAAGGATCAGCTTCTCGATCTCGCCGAACGTTATCTTCCGCAAGACATCAAGCGCAGCGATATTGGGTTGGTACTTGAAAGCCGTGTATTTGATACCACTGCTTCGAACTGGGAATACAAGCACATCCATGCCGGGATCATCTGTCAAAAGTACACACCCATCGATCAACTAGAGACACTTATCGTTGAGGGTAGCGGCGACCCTGCGTTAGTTGGAAGACCATCCACCTTGGTTCAACTCACTTTATGTGTGAATACACCGTTTGACTACAAGCGACTCAATCTTCCTAAAACACTCTCAAGTTCATCAGCCGTGATAGGAAAGCATTATGGTTAAACCAATATTCGGCAGCATTGCGCTTAAAAAACAGCAAGGCTCCATGACCATTTCATTCTTGGCGTTACTGTTTCCAGCGCTTTTCATTGCCGTTGGCACCCTGATGATCTCGGCTCAAGTAATGGTTTCAAACCGAGCAGCGCAAGCCGCCGATTCTGCCGCATTAGCTTGTGCCTTTGCTGATACAGCCACACTCCCAATGATGCGGGCTTACCAAGAGTACTATCAGCCAACCCTAAAAGGTGTGAGTGGCTTAGAACCAGAAATCATAGGCTCAGAATGCCGTATTAGCCTAGGTTATTCATTGTCACCCTTACTGCCCAACTTCCAATATGAGAGCTATGCAACCAAGGTAACGGCGACGGGTGGTGGTTATAAAAGTGTGGTTGAAAGCAAGCAATCTTCGATTCCAACGGAGCTGGTTTTAGTACTTGATGTGTCTGGGTCGATGGGTTCAAACATCCAGTCGTTGAAATCCATTTTATCCAATGCCTTGAATACGATTCAATCTCAGAGTAAGAACGCTAACGATTTAGACTCAGTAAGAATTTCAATCGTTCCTTTCGACTCTGGAGTTTCAGCGCAGCGCCCACCTTGGTTATCCAAAGAAGCAGCCGGAATCTACTGTATCGATGGGCTTAGCTATCGTAATGGCAATTTCTCTGCGGCACTGACCGTCGATAACCTCGCAACGCTTCACTCAGAGCGACCAGTGAAATTTACACCACCGAGTAAGTGGTTAAGCGACTGCAATCAAGATTCGCCAATGCTGCCGTTGACCAATGTATTTTCTCGCGTCCAAAACTCGATAAACAGCCTAACAGCAAATGGCGGTACTCGCTCTTTTCACGGTTTGTTATGGGGAGTGAGACAACTGATCCCTAGCTGGCAACAAGCATGGGGAATCAACGTCAGCACAGTACCTGAAACCAGAAGAAAGCTAGTGCTCTTCACCGACGGTGCTGACGAAGGAGACACGTTTGACCAACTGGTTAACGCCGGGTTCTGTACTACCGCAATCAATCAATATGGCATCGAAATGAACTTCATCGGCTATGGCGTCAGCCCTTCTCGAATCGCTCAATTCGAGAACTGTGCCGGGGATCCACAACGCGTGTTTAGTGCCACCAGCACGGCTCAACTCAACGAGTACTTTTCCGATATTTTAGCGGTTGAATACTCGGCAACCATCAAACTCACTCGCTAATCCAAACAAAGCGTTTGATTCGAAACACCTGAATTTAAGCATTGAATTAAAAACAAACAAGTTAAAAACAATATGGAGAAAAACATGTTTACACGAGCCCTAACGCTATTGGCGCTGTGCCTTTCTTTACCTGCATTGGCTTATCAAGAAGGCGATTCTTTATCACCAGACGTTATCGAGAAACTGCAACTTAACAAGGATGAACTGACCATTATCGACTTCTTTGCAGAGTGGTGCGTCTCTTGCCGCGAAGAGCTACCAGAAGTCAATCAACTCTACACCGAACTCAAAGGCACAGGCGTCACGTTTAAAGGCGTTGATGTGGATGAAGATGTTGAGGTTGGCTTGGAGTTTCAAAAACAACTCGGACTGGAGTTCCCTGTTGTTAACGACCCTGAACAAGCGTTGATCGCAGAATTTAAACCTATCGGCATGCCTGCGCTTTACTACATCTATCAAGGCAAGGTTATCAAGATTCGTTTTGGTGCCATTAACCACATTAGTGACGTGATTACTGACGACCTCACCAAGATGGGAGTGCCACTGTAATGCTAATCAAAGTCACCCTTGTTGGGCTACTCGCTATTCCAATGACGGCTAATGCCACGCTAGAACTCGACCTCAGTGGTCTGGGCAAAAAGCCCGTTGAGCAGCAAGCCACTGACAAAAACGAAGGTCCTCTCGTTGAAGAGGAGATCATCTCCAGCACCGTTTATTCAAGTGGCGGTGATTATTCAAACCAAGAAGCAAAACGTGCAACCAGACGAAACATTGAAATGGTTAAACCCAAGGCAAAGCAACTGATTATCGAACAGAAAGCACCAGAAGAGAGTAACAAACCTTCTGCTTTGGCTTTCGTTGATGAGTTCCTTGGTATTGAACCCGTAAAGCCTTGGGAAAAAGGCACATTGGCTCAAAAAGAGATGAAACCCGGTGGCACGGTGCCTGAATTCGACGTCTTTTCTGAAAAGGTGTTCGCTTACAAACAAGGTTCCGTCGGCGGCAGTGGTGTTGGTGGCGGTGGCTGTGGTTGTAACTAACCGATCCATCAACGAACAAATCAGTATTTAAAAAAACAAAATAAGAAAAAAATGAAAAAATTACCAATTACGCTGCTGAGTGCAGCGGCAGTGGCTAACGTGGCATTAGCTGAAGATCATATCTCTGTTCATTACCTTAGCTATGAGGAATACGATGACAGAGTATCAGCCAATGACACCATGGTTTCGATCGAGAAAAGTATCGGCTTAGATTGGACACTCAACGCAGAGATAAGCTACGACAGTGTTTCAGGCGCCTCTCCAGCATGGGGGCCTACAACACCTCCTGCTTCCAATGCCGATCAGGTAAACCGCGCCCTGAAAACTCAACAAGCACAGAATAAAACCGACGAGGTTATTCGTGCAGGCTATGATCCTCACCGCAGTGGCTATGAAATCCAAAAAGTAGGCCTTGAAGACACCAGAAAATCCATCAGCTTAAGCGCGACCTATCGCGATACCTTACGTAATGAATGGACTCTCGGTGGTAACGCCTCTCAAGAAGAAGATTACGAAAGCCTTGGTATCAATGCCAAAGGTTTGGTCTATGCCGATAGCACTAAAAACCGCTCTTACAGTCTAGGTGGCTCTGCCCTTTTCGATCAGACTCAAGCGTTCGGCAAATACTCGTTGGCTTCATCAAACAGCCAGAGCTGGGAAGACATTTTCACGGGCAGTTTAGAAGCCGGATTATCACAAACCTTCACGCCGAATCTATACAGCATTTTTACTGCTTACACGGGTTACCGTAGTGGCTATTTGAGCAATCACTATTTAACGGTTCTGCGTGAAGTCGATATCAACGACGACGGAAAGATCGATGATGATGAAGTGTTCTTGGGACAAGATTCTCGACCGGATACGCGACTCTCTGGCGGTATTAATATCCAAGCTTTTTACTCATTGTCCGACAGTCTAAAAATACGACCAAGATACAAATGGTTTATGGATGATTGGGGCGTAATGTCTCACCAGTTAGGCGGCAAATTATCTTGGCGAGTGAGTGAATGGTTAACCTTGGCACCGGGCTATTTTTGGTACACGCAAGATGCAGCCGATTTCTATCGCGACCCAAGTAGTGCGGATCCTTCTTTTGCATCGTCAGGCTACGCGACTTCAGACCTTCGCTTAGGCAACTTCACAGCTAATGCTTATGAACTGGGGGCGAGTATCAAGGTACATAAGAAATTACGCTTAAATGCGCTTGCTGCGTACTACGAACAAAGCAACGGTTTTGAAGCACAGTGGTGGGCTGTTGGAGCAACCTATGAGTTCTAACCTGCCCTTTGTACATCGCTTTCATGCCATGACCGTACCGTGTGAAGTGCAAATTTTGTCGATGGATTTGGCTAATTTTCCAAAGGCAAGCGCAACAGCAATAGCGACTGAGATAGAGCAAAACACACGCCGATTAGAAGACAAATATAACTTCTACTGCAACGACTCGTGGTTAACACAATGCATTAATCAAAGAGCGTCATGTGATGTCGAACTCGATTCTGAATCTGCCGAGGTTTTTCAACATCTCGACCGATTAAGTCAACTGACGTTCGATACCTTTGATACCACGGTCGGCAGTATCAAACATCTTTTAAAACAAAAGCCGAAGATGTTGCACAGCCATGCTTTCCAAGCCTTGTCTTCTGCTTTGGGTAAGCAAGCGTGGGAGCTGAAAGGGACAATGGATCAAAAAGGGGCCGTCGTTCTACAAGGGACAAGGCTACACGTCCCTGATTCCCGTACTCGCTTCGACTTTGGCGGCGTCATCAAAGAGTACGCCGTCGACCAAGCCGTAGCGATCGGAAAACAACTCGGCGCGACGTCGATGTTAGTGAATTTTGGCGGTGACATCTATGCGTTAGGCACCAAACCGGATGGCTCGGCATTTAACATTGCTGTATTAGATCCAAGAGACAACAAGACCCCATTTTTCGCCGTTCCGTTAACGAACGCAGCGCTCACGACCTCAGCTCACAGTGAACGCCAAGTGCAATTTGGTGACAAGACCACCTCTCATATTCTGTCAAAGCAAGATGTCGAGCAGAAGATCCTTTCTGTTACCGCTATCTCGTCGTCCACATTGGAAGCCGGCGTGCTCAGTACTTCACTGACATTGAATCCCAACATATCAGTACCTGAAGATAGCGCTGTTATCTACATCGACGATCAATTACACATTCACCAAAACACGGAGTTCCTTCATCCATGAAGTGCTACCTACTTACGTTAATTTTATTGTTTAGCGGATTGTTACATGCTCAAGAAAACGAGTTTCTTCCTGTTGAAGAAGCTTTCCCCGTATCTTGGGAAGCCACAGTTCAAGGCGCGGTAATCAGCTTTGATACCCACAAGGGTTACTACCTGTATCAATCTCGATTTTCGTTCAAAGGTGAGTCGTCATTATCTACGTTAGAACCGAGTTATTCACTGCCAGGTGAAGAGAAAGAGGATCCTAACTTTGGTAACGTCATCGTATTTCACGAGCCCGTTACCGTTACTGTTCCTTACTCGGGAAGTGGCAAACTCACCGTGCGTTATCAAGGCTGCGCAGACAAAGGACTTTGTTATCTGCCGCAAAAGTTAGAGCTCGATTTACCTATGCTCGAAACCGTAGCTGAAACCCTAATTGAGGAGCCATCAAACTCTCTATATCAAACCCTAGGTGAGATCAGCGAGGATACGAATGGCTTATCTTCGTTCCTATCTCAAGCCGGTAAGTTACAAGCGCTTCTTGTGTTCTTCTTACTTGGTCTAGGCTTGTCCCTAACGCCATGTGTACTGCCGATGATTCCGATTTTGGCTAGCATCATCGGTGGCGAAAAAGCGATGACAGGCAAAAAAGGCGCGGCACTCTCCAGTTCTTACGTTTTGGGTATGGCGACCAGCTATGCCATGACGGGGATCTTAGTCACCACTTTGGCAAAAGGGGTCAACCTGCAAGCCGCGATGCAACAACCTTGGTTGTTAAGTAGCTTTGCAGCGGTTTTTGTTCTGCTTGCGTTGGCGATGTTCGGATTCTATGAACTCCAACTGCCTGCTGCCCTTCAGCAAAAACTCAACAGTGGTTCAGACAAACTTGGCGGCGGCAAAATCGCCAGTGTCTTTGCTATGGGCGCAATCTCAGCCTTGGTGGTGTCACCTTGTGTCAGTGCGCCATTGGCTGGTGCGTTACTGTACGTTTCAACCACTCAAGATTGGATGTTTGGCGGAGCAACTCTGTTCGTAATGGCGCTTGGTATGGGCGTACCACTTATCGCTATCGGAGCGAGTGGCGGGCGTTTGTTATTAAGAAGTGGCGCATGGATGGTTTCAGTTAAGCAAGTGTTTGGCGTACTGCTATTGGCTGTTGCCATTGTCTTGTTGAGCCGCTTTGTTGCTCCATCGATTATTATGATCTTATGGGCGCTGCTTGCTATCGGTTCCGGTGTACATTTCGGGGCTTTAGAAGCTGCACAACCGGGTTGGGCGCGTTCTCGTAAGTTCTCTGCTTTGCTGCCACTGAGTTACGGTCTCATTCTATTTGTCGGATTCTTCTTGGGTAATACCGATCCTCTGAACCCACTTGAAAACAAGGAGTCAGTCCAATCCATTGCGATCACTCCCTTTGAAAAAACAGACTCTATTATTCAGCTAGAACAACAGTTGAAGACCGCAGCGAGCGGCGGCCAAAAGGTGCTAGTCGACCTTTACGCAGACTGGTGTGTGTCTTGTAAGGTGATTGAAACCAACGTGTTCAACGACCAACAAGTGAGCCAACAGCTTAAAGAGTGGAAGACCATAAAACTTGATGTGACAGAAAGCTCCCCCGAGCAAATGGCGTGGCTCAACGACAAAAATGTGTTCGGTCCACCAGCTATTTTCTTTTACTCACCCGCCAGTGGTGAAATAGAGCCTGCGCGAGTAATGGGGGATATTGATAAAGAGGGTTTCAATAAAAAACTCAAACTTGCCAATAAGCTCGCTTACACACGAACAACAGAAGCTGATAGCCAAACGAACTAAGGCCTACGCGAGATAAAATCAAAATCGCCCAATCATAAACTGGGCGATTTTTTCTTATTTGGTTTGCAGATATGAGGCAATGTATTCTGGGTTTTCTAGCTGCTCAATAACCGTTTGAGTCAATTGCTCAGTATACGGGTTGATCTTCCAGTGCTCTGGGCTCCAACCTTTTACGAAACGTTGAAAATCAGCCCACGCTACATAAAACATTGGTCTCCATGAAGCTTCGACTTCATCGAACGAAAGCTGTGGCTGATAGTACGTCAATGCCTCTTCCAAGTATCGGAAGTAAGTCTCTAACATCTGTGATTCAAGCTCTGCACAATCTTGCGGCCTCACCGCACTGCTCATAAACAGAGCCACGTCTTTCATCGCACAACCATGACCCACATATTGGAAATCGACGGCAGCTGCATTTTGGCTTTCTGAATCAAAACAGAAATTGGCAAGCTTGGCGTCGCCATGTACCAAAGTTTGATACGGACATTCTTTTAGTAAACGGTCGATGTGCTTGGCTTGGTTCTTCAATGGTAAATCAGCCAAGGCATTAAACTCATCAGGGCGTGTGTCTAGATGCCAGTATGTGCCGACTTGCCACAATGATGACGACTGTTGTTGATTGATATTAATGTGCTTTGCGTGAAAGTTAGCGAGCCATTTAAGACAAGCATCGCGTTGTTTTTGCTCGATTGAGGTGTAGGTAGACGCGCATTCGTACGGAGTATCTTTGGTTGCCAGATCGTCAGAAACAGCAAGCACATCAAACTGAGAGATCAACGGAAAGCCGATTTCGGCCAAGTCTTGCATCACAATCAGCCATTCATTCTCTTGTAACTCACAATGCAGCCCTACAGGTACAGGGCAACGCTCATCCCACGGTTGAGTGAACGATTGATACCAAGCCGTTTCCACTTGGTAAGAGTGCACCTTTCGTTGGTGAGAGAGTTTGGTATTCCAACCCTTTGGGTGTTCTGCTTTATCTGGTAACGCGACATGTTTAACAATCACACTTTTCAGTTCAGCATGGCCTTCTTGAGAAAAGACCAAGCGAACTAACTCGCCATATCCACCCCACAGGCGTTGAATCACTTGGACATCAAACCCTTGGTGACAACCCAACGAGGTCGCTATTTTTTGATAAAGCTCATTTTGATAAAACTCTTGTTGATAAAGCTCTGGCTGATTTTGACTTGAACTCGCTTCAGGTTGAACCCGATTGTTTGGCGGTATTGATTGAGACATATTACTCGTTGCTATGCTTTATCAGATAGAAGATGTGACCACTGTGGCTGCCTATTCATGTAGTGAACGACATAGCTACAAACTGGCACAATTTTGAAGCCTGCTTGTTCAATTTCAGGCAAGACCGACTCCATCATCACCTTGCCAAAGCCCTTGCCTTGTAGTTCATCAGGGATTCGTGTCGAGGTGATATGTAATACATCTCCGTCCTTTTGATACTTAACGACCGCGAACTGGTTAGGTTCTAACTCAACCGTGATCAAGTTCTCGTCTTGAATCCACTTTATTGCCTGCATTCTCAACTCCTAAAAATAATTGATACGACAAACAATTAAAGTTTGAAGTATGAGTTCCATGTAATAAACTAACGCAAGTGCATATAAACAAAACTAAGTACTTCAAACAACGGATATTTTTAGAGAACGCTGATTTACATAAAATCAAAAGCAAATAATAACACTCTATAAATAATTCAAAGTACTTACATTAAATCTAGCACGTAACAACCCCTTGTTAGCAAGTTATCAATATCTAACAGACGCATGTTGGCGCATGGAGAACACAAAATGAACGCACCACTGAAGAAGCCTTTGGAGCATAATCAGGCACTTCAAGACCCTCGTAACCGCACCGTTTCTACGATTAACAGCACTGATGCTCTGGCCATGATTGAACACGGCAGTGAACTGACGTTGAATGTCTCGACTCCGGTTGGCACTAAGTTTCTCGCGACTACTAAGTTTATTGGTACGCACAGTGATAACTGTATTGTGGTTGAGTTACCAGAGGTATCTAACGAAGACCTGAACTTTTTCTTTCAAGAAGGTTTTTGGATGACCGCTCGTGCCTATTCTCTACGAGGTGAAGGCGCACTTATTCACTTTAGAAGCCAAATTCACCATAAGATTGGTGAACCTTTCCCTATTCTTGTGCTTTCGACACCAAGCACGATGCAAGTCACTCAGCTGCGTAAAGAAACACGCTATGAAGTGAACTTGGCTTCAAGAATTATCTTCAACGACCAACGAGCAAACTGTGAGATAAGAGACTTATCGAAAAGTGGTTGTCGTTTTGTGACCTCACCGACCTCTCGTGCAATTCAGATTGCCGATCGAGTGTCTATCGAGATTACACCTGAAAACTACAATGGCCCTCTTATCCCTCCATTGAGAGGCATCATCTGTAATCTGCAAAAATCGACGCACTACGCTCGATACGGTGTGGAATTTGATGATATTGGCCGCGCTAACGCTAAACACTTGTTGGCAAAATTGAAGTTCGATGGCATCAAGCTCTGCTTACGAAACGGCTAAGATCATTTAACACACTGCGCTCATCAAATTCGTGAATTGACCAAATACAAACCACTCACTCGCGAGCAAAGTCGCAACCAATAAAAAAGCCATCGACTCTAGAATCGATGGCTTTTGCGTTGTGGCTGTTTTTATCTGTTTATCTGTTTATCTGTTTATCTGTTTATCTGTTTATCTGTTTATTTAGGCATAAACTAGCTAACTAGCTATACAACTATTTACGCAGTGCGTTCAGTTTAGCTTGAGCGATTCCAAAAATAGTATCAATTGGATAGCTACCCTCATCACTTGCCTCACCTGCGGCTTTGCCTGTGAACAGTTCAATCGCCTCTGTGACATGGTCAATCGCCCAGATATTGAACTCGCCTTTTTCAACTGCTTTCACGATGTCACCGCGCAGCATTAAGTTATGAACATTCGAACGTGGGATTATCACCCCTTGTTCGTTTGAACGTCCTTTGATTTCACACACATCAAAGAAACCTTCAATTTTCTCGTTCACACCACCAATAGGCTGAGACTCACCGAACTGGTTCATTGAGCCGGTAATTGCGATGTCTTGGCGGTTTGGCTGCTTAGAAAACGCAGACACCACCGCACAGAACTCGGCCATACTCGCACTGTCACCATCGACGCCACCATACGATTGTTCGAAGGTGATGTTAGTAGTGAGCGGGACTTTAGCTGTCTTACCAAATACCGAAGAAAGATAAGCCGATAAGATCATCACCCCTTTCGAGTGAATACTGCCACCTAGGTCTACATTTCTTTCAATATCAATCACTTCACCGTCACCGTAAGCTGTGGTAGCCGTAATTCGGTTCGGCGCTCCAAACATATGATCTGTTGTGCTGAGTACTGACAGAGCATTCACTTGCCCAACCGCCTGACCATCAACATGGATTAGCGTTGTACCGTTAGTGAAGGTTTCCATTACGCTGTCTTGCAATCGTCCGACACGCATCTGTTGGTTAGATAACGCTTGGTCGACGTGCGTTGCACGAATCAGGTTCGATTTTGAGCCTCTCGCTACGTAGTTTGACTCACGAAGCAGATTAGCAATGTGTGCTGAATGCAGCGACAACTTACCTTGGTCACCCGCCTGACGAGAACTGTGCTCAATGATGCGAGCAATCGCTTTACGATCACAATGCAGCATGTTGTTGTCGTGCACGATGCTCGAAATGAAGCGTGCATAATGCATTTCAGAATCCGCAGTACGCTTCATCTCATCTTCAAAATCGGCTGTGACACGGAACAGTTCACCGAACTCCGCATCGTAATGTTGCAATAGTTGGTAAGTACGGTAATCACCAAACAAAATGATCTTAACGTCTAATGGAATGGGTTCAGGATCAAGCGATACCGCTCCCGTTAACGTGACCTCTTTTTCTAATGAAGTGAAGCTCAATTGACGCGAACGTAGCGCGCGCTTCAGGCCTTCCCAAACATAAGGCTGTTCGAGGACTTTAACCGCATCCATCAACAACACACCGCCATTGGCTCTATGTAAACTACCAGCGCGAATCAATGAGAAGTCCGTAAATACAGTGCCTTTAAAAGTTGCCGTCTCGACATAGCCAAACAGAGAGTGATAATTCGGATTCTCTTCAACCACGATCGGCAGTGTCTCCTCCTTCTGGCTCACAATCACGTTAACCTTGTAGCGACGCGGCATTTTCTTATCCAAAGAGGCGGTCGCAACTTCTGCTTGCTCTGTGCTCTCTTCCAAGAAAATATCTGCGTTGTCGACAATGTCTTTACGCAGTGCCGTCAGGTACTTTTTGATATCTGGATATTGGCTGTAATCTTGCTTCAACTGCTTGATGAAGTGCGTGATCACATCTCGCGCCGTATCATCATTGAGCTTTTGAATTTTCTCTGTATACGTCTCTTCAAGCTCGGTCAGTTCGCGAGAAATGGTTCGTAGGCCCACTTCCAATCCATCAATGGTTTTATCGAACTGGTCTTGCTCTTCCGACGAAAGTAGATCGAAGCTCTCTTCGGTATGAAGATCATCCCCATTCATTGCGACAAACTGGTAATCACCCTGAGTAGTAATCGTCAGGTTGATACCCTTATCTTTCGCTTCTTGGCTAATTGTTTCGAGCGCAGCTTGTTGCTTCGTGGCCAATTGGTTTTTAAGCCTATCTGCACGGCTAAAGTACATCTCATTGTCGAATGCGAGCGGCATGGCTTTAAGCAATTTACGCATCAGCTTTTCAATGTCTTGCTTTAAGCTGCTGCCCACGCCACGTGGTAACTTGAGTACCTTCGGTGTGCGAATATCTTCAAAGTTCGCGATATAACACCAATCAAAAAGCTCTTGGACCTCTTGAGTGTGTCGGTTTAAATAGCGCAAAATCATGGTGCGCTTACCCAAACCATTTCGCCCTATCGCATAAATGTTGTAACCCTTTTCCTTGATTGACATCGCGAACTCAACGGCCTTTTGTGCACGTTCTTGCCCGACGATTTCGTCAATTGGAGCCAGTTCTTTGGTCGACTTACATGGTAGCTTATCGAGTTCCGCTACCTTATACAGCTGTTCTGTATTGAGTCTTTGCATCGCCATCGCCGCCTCCTTAGTCCTTCATTACTTGGGTGTAGATAAAATCAGTGTAGATGTAATTTCCTATAAATTTAGTGACTTACGCAACATCGCTGTTCAACTGAGCAAATAACGCACAATTTGAGCCATTTTTAAGAATAACCGGCCACTTTATTTACCAACTTAACATGTGAATGATTTTAATTTGCATTTGATAATAAATATCATTAACATTTTTAGATATTATAAATTGAGGATGTGGATATGGAAATTGAACGATGCTGGATGCACTACCTAAAAGCTGAACAGTTAATGGAACAAGGTCACTGGCCAGAAGCACAGCGCCTGTATGGTGATGTTCTAACGTCTCTTCCTCACCACATCCAGGACGCTGCATACCAAAGCGACATCAAGCCCTGCCAATTTGCCTGTCTACTTGCAGGGCTTCGAGACGCAAGTGTCGCTCAATCGGAGATTTTCAACCGTTTAGGCCATCATCAACAAGCCTTCGACACCTTGAATCAGTCTTACGCACTGATGCAATTTATCTCTCTCGAAAGCACAGAACTGATCCAACGCACCTATTCACTGCTGGAAAAACAGAGTGAAGATCTACTCAATCACTTGATCGCTTTTTGCAGTGCTCAACGCAGTTCGTATTGGATGCTCGAACTAGAACAAATTCAACGTGCTCATCACCATTTTGGGCAACTTAAAACCACGTCAGAAGTGAAATCTTCACCTAATGTCTTAAATTGATAAGGATATATCATGTCGGACCGGGCCATTCTTAAAGTCAATAACCTCTCCGTTAGCTTCACAACCAATGATGGAATCATTGATGCGGTAAAAAAGGTTAACTTTACCCTTAATTCTAGCGAAACCTTGGCCATTGTTGGTGAATCAGGTTCAGGTAAATCAGTCTCTTCTAACGCACTCATGCGTTTGCTCCCTGATAACGCCATCATTGATGCTCAATCTGAAATAGAATTTGAGGGGCAATCAATACTTGGCAAGACTGAACGAGAAATGCAGTCAATTCGCGGCGACAGGATTGGCATGATCTTTCAGGAACCGATGACCTCTCTCAACCCATACCTGCGCGTGGGCACACAAGTGGCTGAAGCCATTATGTGCCACCGCAATGTATCGAAATCAAAAGCAAAACAGCGTGTGCTAGAGCTCTTCAATCTTGTGCATTTACCAATGCCAGAACAGGCTTACAACAAGTATCCGCATGAGTTTTCAGGCGGTCAGTTGCAGCGCATCATGATTGCGATGGCTTTAATCAACGAGCCCGATATTTTGATTGCCGACGAACCCACCACCGCATTGGATGTGACCGTACAAGCGGAAGTGCTTTCTCTTATCAAAGAAATCCAAAACAAAATGGGCATGGCAATTTTGTTCATCACCCATGACCTTGGCGTAGTAAAACATTTTGCCGACCGTGTTCTGGTGATGTGCAAAGGTGAGCTAGTTGAAGAAGGGATGACTCAAGCCTTATTCGAGAATCCAAGACACGATTACACACGCATGCTGATTAACTCGATTCCTAAAGGCGCTAAGGTTCCTGTTGAGGCGTCAGCCCCAGAGCTATTGTCTGCTGACGATATCCGAGTTCAGTTCTTGGTTAAATCACATTTCATCAAGAGTAAAAGTCAGTACTTCGAAGCCGTAAAAGGCATTTCGTTGAATCTTAAACAGGGCGAAACCTTGGGTATTGTTGGTGAATCCGGGTCAGGAAAATCAACACTGGGACGAGCGTTAATCGGCTTGCTGCCAAGTACCGGACGTATTGTTTATAAAGGCCAAGATGTCAGTTTATTAACCGACAAAGAACGCCATAAACTCAAGAAAGATGTACAAATGGTATTCCAAGACCCTTATGGCTCTTTGTCACCACGTATGACAGTTGGGGAAATCATCACCGAAGGCTTAACGGTGCATCAACCTCATCTATCCAAGCAAGAACGTTTAGAAAGAGCGCGCAAAGCATTGATTGAAGTTCGCTTAGAGCCGAATTCAATAAACCGTTATCCGCATGAGTTCTCTGGCGGGCAAAGACAACGTATCGCGATTGCTCGCGCACTGATTCTTGAACCTTCTTTCATTTTGCTGGATGAACCAACTTCGGCACTCGATCGCTCAGTACAACTGACCGTGATTGACCTGCTAAAAGACATTCAAGCCAAGCACAATATCGGCTTTCTGTTCATCAGCCACGACCTCTCGGTAGTGAAAGCACTGTCGGATCGTGTATTGGTGATGCAAAAGGGTGAAGTGATGGAAGAAGGGTCTGCAGAAGAGATTTTCAATGCACCGAAAAATGACTACACCAAGAAGTTAATCGCAGCGTCATTCGACTTAGAAAATAAATCGAAAAAAAATGCGGCGTAACGGGAACTAATCAACATTAACAGCGTCTTATAAGTACATTCTGAATAATCTCCTAATGGATTGAAATCTAGAATGGATATAGCAAAACTGGTTTGGCCGCCAAAAGAAAAATGTCGCATGGATGCGACATTTTTCGTTTCTGGCGTATATGAAAAATCGACTCAGTGATTATGAAAGTTTGCTAAAATTGACGGACTTTAAACAGGGTTAGCTGGTAGTCGGGTCACAGTAGCAAAGCGGCTTCGCTCAACTCATTTTTGGACATTTTCGAGTTACAGTTTTGAAAGTACTCTCAAAAAATTAGGAAGAAAAGAGAACTGCGTCATGTGCACATAGTATATCTGTAATCTTTTACCTTACTGGTGCGCTTTCTTGCTTATCGGCTTTAACACTTTCATAACTGACGACTGTTTCCACATACCAATACCTGTTAAAGCAAGAGCTGGAATAAAGCCCCATAGCGTAGCTGTAAGATATGCTTCATGACTTCCTAAGGGTGAATAGAACGCCGCACCAACAAATAGCGCTAAAATTATGTGCACCCATCTCAAAACTATTCTTATGTTTTTACCATTCATGACGCTTTCCTTGTGCTGTTATTTTAAGCTCTATGATAAGGCGGTTTTATCTATAGTTCTTATCATTGCGACAAACGGTGTTTTTAGAGCGTGAGTTGCTCTACCTTGAGATAAATGGGAAAAATTCATTTCAAGTGCCAATATAGGCACTCAAAAACTTAGAGAATAATAATCAGGCAAGTAAGTCTAATTGAAGAGGTCGAAATCAAGTTTAATCTCGCACTGGCACACTTAAAGGGGGCATTTTTTGATTCTGACCGTTTTATGCCACAGTTCAACTGCCGAGGAATACTCGATAATCGATTGATAGCTAATGTGCATGTTTTGCACATTAGCGAGTTCTATGACCTGTATGATGTTCCCTGAAACGTTTTGGGGCACTTTTGAGCTAGAAAGTGCCACGGGTAAAAATTCGACCTATGAAGGTTCTGGACTTAGATGAACCAGCAATGATGCTGGCTTTTAAGAAAAACAAGGTAACGTTAAGCAAACACTCGCAATCGATGCCCATCAGGGTCTAACGCAACAAAATTAATACCATATACAGACTCTTCGCGCTCTTGAGCAAAACTCACTCCTTGCTCTTTCCACTTTTCAAATAAGGTATCTAACTCGGTGCTGTTAATTGCAGGGACAGAGAGTTCAGTCCCGCCACCTCGAACTGAACTACTTGGCGTAAGTGTATCAGTTTGTTTTAGGGTAATTTTTACGTTTTCAGCAAACTCGACTACCGCAAAGGTTGGCGATAAAAGCTTAGGTTCACATTCAAAGACTTTCTTATAAAAGGTCATGCTGAGTTGGATGTTTTCAACATAAAGAACAATAGAATCAATAGTTAACATAGTTGTAAATCTTCATTTTCGAAATGGATGAACTAAGTGTAACCACAAGTACTGACAGTTTTTGTCAGTAACGAAAGCGCTTGTGTCCGATGCCCTCTAAAGCTTCCCATTCAGTTAGTAAAGTATGACGAGAACGCTCGTATTTAGGCTCAAGTTGTAAAAATGATTGAATTCTATCAAGTCTAAAATTACGGTAATCGTTCCGTGTTTCGCACCATGCAACCAAGATATTGTGTTGCTCAAACATACCTATAAGTATTGGCCACACAACCCTCTTGCTGATAGCACCTTTAGCGTCTTCGTAAAGAATTTCTGCTTTATGCTCTTTTTTTATCGTTACTTTTAACTCAGCCAGCTTAACCATCACCTTTGGTGCTTTGAGAATTGAAGCAACTCTGATGACGCTCTCAGTATGCTTAGCTTCATGATCAGAAGGCAACACAGCTGAAATCTTAGCAAGTGCATCAATGGCAGCTTCGTTAAATTCTCCGTTTGCTTGCTTTGCCACCCATTCAACTCCTAACTTAAGGGCTTCAAGCTCTTCTAAGCTAAACATCATCGGTGGCAAATCGAAGCTCGGTTTTAAAATGTAACCAAGCCCAGCTTCCCCCTCGATCTCTGCGCCTTGCGATTGCAAAGTTGCTATATCTCGATAGATTGTTCTTACACTAACATCTAGCTTATTTGCTAGATCCTCAGCTGAGACTGGATATTTATAGCGTCGAAGAAGTTGGAGTAAATCTAGGAGGCGTTGACTTCGTGACATAGCAAGAATCCATAAAATAAAGAACAGGTATAATGCACTAAAAGCGAATCAACTGATCGTTCAAGAAAAATATGAGTGGACGACGTAAATGATTTAATTGAGTTAAATAGTTCACTTCCTTGACTCTCGAAGCACGGAATGGGGCAGAAGTGTTTTAGCTCACCTGCTCCATATTGAACAATGTGAACGCGCAAATATAAGTAGTGAGATCGATAGCTTTACTCAGCGGCATTCCTGCACCATGGTTCGCATTGACATCAATACGAATCATCACAGGCACACCACCTGATGCTTGTCTTGAAATTAACGATACAATGACTTGGTCGACTCTCTGACGATTAGATCAATCGGTGGCAGTCGAGCTTCATGCCGCTCGCCAGATAACAAGTTCAAGATCGACTGAGCACACACTTCACCAATCTCTTCAATCGGCTGTCTCAGCGTCGTCAGGGCTGGCGTGAAATACTTAGACGTCGGCAAGTCATCAAACCCAATCACAGACACATCTTCTGGCACTTTATAACCGTGGTCAGACAGCGCCTTAATCGCCCCGTAAGCCGTTTGGTCATTAGCAGCAAACAAGGCGGAGAAGTGAACCTTAGATTCAATCAACTCCACCGTTTTCTCGTAGCCAGATTCACTACTGAAATCACCTTGTTTAACGAGTTTTGGCATCACTTTTATGCCCGCCTCTTGAAGTGCTTTCTTATAGCCTTCAAAGCGATTCCCCGAATCAGGTTGACTTGAAAGCCCCTTAATATGAGCAATATTCACATGCCCTTGTTGCAGTAAATGTAAGGTTGCCATGTAGCCGCCCAACACGTTATCAATGTTGATGGAGCGGACGTTATTCTCAACAAAATCGTAGCCAACCATCACGATAGGAATGTCTTGTGCATACTTGGCAATCTCTTCCTGAGTAATGCTTCCTGTCACGATGATCATGCCATCCACGTTGCTTTTTGCGAGATACTCCAACGCGTGCATTTCTAACTTTTTCTGCCAATGCCCTGTCGCGATCACTAACGAATAGCCTTGAGCGATCAGTGTTTTCTCCATGTCATTGAGAATACGACTGGTATAAGGGCTGTCAGGGTGTTGCACCAACACACCAATGGTGAGTGAACGTCGGTTGGTGTTTTCTTGCATTTGAAAATTAGGTTTGTAGCCCGTGTCTTTAATCGCTTGCTCAATATTTTGGCTTTTATCGTCAGACACATAAGTGGTTCGATTAAGGAAGCGAGACACGGTGCTGGGAGAAACGCCAGCCAGTCTTGCTACATCGTATACTGTTGTTTTTTTTGTTTTAGTGCGCATCTCGAATCCCTAATCAAGTGACATTTGAGGAGCCCAAAAGCTCCCCATCAGTTTCTACCTGCATACCACTGCTTTCGTTAAAACTCGTGTCATTAAGTTAATACATGTAGGCGAAGATCATCCCCGGTCTAAAGTAGCGACCAGCCGTATATTTCAAGCCAGTACTCAGTAACCATTTGTGTAAGCCTGCCAGCTTTTCTAACGGAATTTCACCACCCACCATTTTAACAAAATTATCAGTATCTTTCGTCAATGTTGGATTGATACGACCGTCAGACAGCACACAGTTTTGACATTTAAGTACACTTAGCCAGTTTTTCGCATCATTTTGTGTCAACTTAAAGGCTTCCATAAGATCTTTCTCATTGACAGACACAGAGCAATTGAACCCTTCTGGCGCTGCAAATGGAATTTTTGAATAGTCATAGAGTGCGGTATACACGGTATCCATCAATGTTTCTGCTTGCTGGTTTTTACCTGCCAGACTCAACGCCGTTGCGACACTAAACTGCACACCAATCCACACATCTTGAGCCTGAAATGCCTCATGCGGTGAACCGTCGGCTAACGTCATATTCGCAACACCCAACTTAGGACTATTAATTTCGAAGTTGTGCTTATAAACATAGTCCAATGCGCGTTGGATGTTCTCTTGCGGGAAAATACCGTCTAAGCCGATGAGCTTTAGGTAGCTGTCGGCCAACAAGGCATCACCAAAACTGTTGTCAGAATCTGGCACTAAATCTAAGTATTCTTGAGTAAAGGCTTGTGGCGCCGTCTCACTCAGCAAGCGTTTCTTAGAGACTCTTTGAGATACCTTACTGATGCTAATGGAGGTATCCGTTTCATTGAGATAGGTATTGAGCGTGTTCTTGTCAGCAATCGCATCGCCAGTCAATGAAAGCCCTAAGGTTTCCAGAGCTTGATAGCCTTCACCTGTTAAATGCTTGGCTTGAACTGGCGTCACGAAGAAATGGTAGTAACCCTCTTTGTCATCCCACAAGCTTTGCTCAACCGTGGCTAACGCCTTTCTAGAACGCGTTAAGTAACCGCTAGCTAGCTCGCTTTCACCCATCAATTGTGCAAGTTCACTCGCCGCTTGCAAGCCAGCAACCCACAGGCTCGCACAATAAATAGAGATGCCGTGAGAAGCTAGGTTATCAAAGGTATCGTCTGTTCCACGGGTTAACGGCAAATCATCACCCTCAGCGATCAAATTCGATAAGAAATCGATGCTTTCAGTTACCGCTTGCCAGCACTCATTAACCACAGAGAGATCTTGGGTGTTTTGGTAATGGCGGTACACCATCAGAATGTATTTCGGCGCTAAGTCCTTCCACTCTTTCACATTGTGCCAACTGTAAGCATCTGGCTGAATGTCAAATGGGCTGCCCAAATCGTGGATTACCGCACCTCGAATAGCGCGCACACCTTGGTACTTGTCATCAATCAATTCGGCATTGGGCGTCGCTTCGTATTCCCAGTATCGGCGCTCGGTAAAGTCTTCCGCCAAAATAGCTTTCGAGAACGCTTTCATCACACAGCCATCAAGCTCAGGCAATAAATAAAGCAACGAGAACGAGCCGTAGAAATACACATCCAGAGAGTTAAAGAATGGGTAGTCGACACACTCTTTAACCAAGAATTTATCTTCTTTATCCCATACCGTTGATTCCGCGAGGAAGGACAATGAGTTCATCGCCATCGTTGCATAGCGAAGTGCCGATTCAGGCTGCGAGATCTTGTTTTGAGCTTGCTCTAGGAAAGTTGTTTGTTGTTCGACGATCTGCTGCTCAATGGTTTCGAGCTTAGGCAACATGTCTTCTAACATAGGTAATGCAGGCTTTACTTGCGGGTAGAATTGCGTGTAAGCCTTATCTGAGTGCCAACCATTAAGCATGACTTTGCTGTGAGCCATCACCTGTGCAAAACGCAGGTCAACAGACTCGCCAGGTTCCAATTCAACCTGAACCACCACCAATGCGCTCAATGCTTCACGCCCCGTGTAAATTCCTGTTTGGAATTCCGCGTTGGTACGGCCTGTTTTCAGTGCGAACTCTGTTTGCTGAGCTGTCTTAGAGGTATAAAGCGTTGGTTTGACAGAAATCGAAACCTTACCAGATTCAGTCAAATGGTTATCCGCTTGAACACCAAACACCACTTCGCCTTCAATATCGCTTTGATAAGGCGATTGGCTAGACAATTGAACACCCGTAAAGCTGTGTCTTTCACCCTTTAAGTTAACCACTTCATGCTGCTGAGCAATCGGATTTTGAGACAAGGTACATGCCGAATCCTGAATACCATCACGGCCTTTTTGGTAGGTTGAGCCAATCAAGTTTTGAAGCGGCTGAGCAAGCGTAATCACGCGTGGTTGCGATGAATTATTGGTTAATTCGAAGTGATTCCAGTGCATCGGTAAAGAACACAGGCGTTTGTTCTCTTTAACGATCGGAGAGACTACTTTACGCTTTATATTAATATCGTCGAAGCTACTGTATTTATATTCAGCCAGTGGATATAAAGCTTGATATTCTATATCCCTGCCATTAACACTATCTATATCACAGCCATTGAGACTATCCATATCATTATTATCACCCGCAGTGAGTGATAATAATCTCGTTGTATCATTTATTAATAAACCATTAAAGAAATCTAAGGCTACATATAATTGACAAATAGTTGAACCTGAATCTTCTTCAATCAACAATTGAGTCTTATTTGAAAATTCAACGTTCCATTTTGTAAAGTTAGCTTTATTTTCTTGGTAGAATCGCCCATTTTTTAATGCTGCTTGAATGAGACTAATCGCATTCGACATTTCTCTACTTTCAATCTTTTTGCCATCAAACAAAGCAGGATAGAAATTCAGGTGAACGCTTAGCTCTTGTTCATTAAAAACTTGCAGCGTGTCGATGGTTGGCACATTCATCACTGACGCATAAAAATCATTAAAATTAATAACTTGCTCTGAACAATCGACAAAGATTCCCGGAATAAAGCTGAAGTTAGGCGTGTTGCCGTTTGGTGTGAGTGTAAATGTGTTACCAATTCCGCCGACTGCCATACCGGTATTTTCTGGTGTAGTCGAAATTGGCGTGTACCAAGGTTGAACAAATTCAACTGCATCACCTTTTTTACACAAGTGTTCTGAATTTCCTGAGTAGCTCGTATATGGAATTTTATTATTCATTTTAAAACCGCCATTGAATATTTTTTTCTTCTTGTTAATATCTTTTAAAAATGGAGACATCAACATGTTTAAAATTATAAATGAAAAATTTGGAAATATTGACTCTGTCACATTAATAAACCACCAACATGGTATAGAACTTCAAATAATCAATGGATTTGGCGCTGTTATTAATAAGTATATCGTAAATAACAGTCCATTCTCTTTTATTTTTGGTTATCAGAATTATGATGAACTGATCAACCAACATCCGTTCTTTTCCCGCAGTGCTAAATTATTCCCTTTTCCAAACCGTTTAAACTTAGGTCGTTACAGTTTCGATAACCAAAACCATCAACTCCCAGCTAACTTTCCTTGGTCTGATCACGCCGTACACGGCCTGCTCTACAACCAACCTTTTTCAATCACAAACAGCGTAGCCACTGAAGAATCCGCCAGTGTGACGTTGCAATATCAAACGTCGTCTTTGCATCCTGCTTTCCCGTTTGCTTTCAACCTTGAAGTCACCTTCACTATCGATATCATGGGTAAACTCACTTCCTCAACGACCGTTTCTAATCTTGGTGATTCAGCCTTCCCATTCGGTGATGCTTGGCACCCTTACTTTTCACTCGGCACTGAGCTAGCACAATGTGGACTCGCTATGTCGCCTTGCTCTGAGGTCATACACGAAAACGACCTACCCAATGGTGAAAAGCACGCTTTTGACCGTTTGTCTTTGGACGATTCACTCACCAATCAAAGCTTAAATCATTGCTTTGAATTTGATTCCAAGACAACCAATCAACTTGCGTTTACGCGCTCAGATTCCTCTGCCGCTATTCGCTACCAACAAGATGAAAGCTACCCATTCGTTCAGCTGTACACGCCAACTAGCGAGCAAAGTATTGCAATAGAACCAATGACTTGCCCCGCTGATGCCTTCAATAACCAGATGGGCTTATTGACACTTAGCCCGAACCAATCTCAAACCTTTACTTGGCAATGCCAAGCCAACTATCAACCCAACTAAGGCAAGCAAAGTAAAACAGCCGCTGAATGCGAAATCAGCCCCCAGAGAACGCATTGCTAACGAAAGAGCCAAACTAGAAAACCAAACGAAAGAAGCAATAAAGGGCGCATAAAGCGCCCTTCTCTTTGTTAACCTAAAATCACCTCGATGGTGTGCTCACCAGAGTTAAACACTGGCGCTTTGTTACCTGAAATCAGGTCACCATTCACCTTCATCTCCACCACACCCTTACACACGTTATTCGGGTTCGTGACATGAATATGATACGTCGCACCACGGAACTGACGACGGACTTTGAATTCAGGCCACTCAGCAGGAATACATGGGTCCACCAGCAAGCCATCCACTTCAGGGCGAACACCCAGAATCCACTGCGTACCCGCCACGTAAGTCCAGGATGAAGTACCTGAAAGCCATGCATTACGTCCTAAACCGAACTGTTTGTGCTCGTCACCCAGAATATTTTGTGGGTAGCAGTAAGGTTCAGATTCAAAGGTATCGATGTCATCGTTCTTAGAAGCCGGGTTGATTTGACGGTAGTACTCGTAAGCACGCTCACCGTTGCCCATTTTCGCTTCTGCGATCATCACCCATGGGTTTGAATGCAAAAAGATACCGCCGTTCTCTTTCGCACCTGGTGGGTAAGTTGAAACACCGCCTAGCTGAGGATCAAAGCCGTTGTAACCCGGTGTTGAAAGCTTGATGCCATTGGTAGTGTTTAGTTTGTTGTAAACCGAGTCTAGCGCCTGAGTCGCACGTTCTTGAGTCGCGAAACCAGAGATCACAGGCCAGCTTTGACCATTAGTGTAGATCTGACCTTGCTCGTTTTTATGCGAACCAATTGGCAAACCTTGCTCATCGAAATAACGAACAAACCATTCGCCATCCCAACCACATTCATTGACCGTACTCTGCATCTGCTGATATTGGTCTTTGAATTTAGCCGTCAGTTTCGCTTCGCCGCGCAACTCACATAGGTCCAACATATCGAGCAGTGCTTTGCCGTACATATTGGCAACCATCATTGACTCAGCACCTGTTGGTAGGTTCACCGTGTCATTCCAGTCAGCGAAACCTAACAGCGGTAGGCCGTGCTCACCAGTATTGGTGTAGGTAAACTCAATCGCGCGGCACAGGTGGTTCCAAACCGTTCCCGTTTCGACTGGGTTGCCCGCTTTGTCTTTTTGATAGAACGGAATATCTTTATTCAAGAAGTCTGCATTGCCCGTTTCTTTCACATATTGCGTCACCGCGTATATGATCCACAGGTGATCATCTCCGTAATAATCAGGGCGATCTTCTTCTTCTCGCGAGTCACCCGCGTTCGCTTCCATGGTTGATGGGAAGAACTGGTGCATCGCAGAACCGTTGGTGTTTTGCACAGACAACAGACGCTCGATAAACTCACGCGCCTCTTCCGGCATGTGAGTAATTACGCCTAAAGTATCTTGCGAAGAATCACGGAAACCGATGCCACGAGCCCCATAACCAAGCTGGTACAGAGACAGGTAACGAGACCAGTTTTTGGTTGTGTGACACTGACGTGGGTTATGTACGTTAAGCATTGAGTTCATTGCCGGATCTGGCGTTTCAACCTGAACCGCTTGTAGGTAACCATCCCAATGTTCAGCCAGTTCAGCGAAAGCAGAATCGACCACTTGATGGTCACGATATTTAGCCAGCAAAGGAAGTGCAGCTTCTAGGCTCTGTTCTTGCGCGATTTGTACAATCGTACGTTCTGTCTGCTCTGGAGATAACCAACCTAGGCGCAGGTTAAGTGCACCAATGTTGTCGCCACGCAAACACTCAGTATTGCCTAATTCATCATTGTTTAGTGCTTCTGGTGCTGCCCATGTGCCGTAGC
Organism: Vibrio sp. J383; assembly: GCF_023503985.1. Taxonomy (NCBI): domain Bacteria; kingdom Pseudomonadati; phylum Pseudomonadota; class Gammaproteobacteria; order Vibrionales; family Vibrionaceae; genus Vibrio; species Vibrio sp. J383. Next base: position 303,078 of record NZ_CP097294.1, read on the forward strand.
CCAAATTCCCTAGGAACGATTGGCGATCACCATCAAAAGACGTCGCAGGGCGATCCGCTGTCATCAGGTTCACCGCGTAATCGCGCTTCATGAAAGCATACTGCTCAAGCACGGTATGACCCGATTCTTGCTGGTGTGCTTTCAGCGTCATGGTTTGTGGAACCCAGTCCGCATTGAGTAGCTGCTTAAGCGCATCGAAGTGCGTGAATTCGTAAACAGGCACCACATCAACGTGCAGTGCTTTGTCTGAAATGTTGGTGACTTTGATGTCTTGTAGCAGTACTTGGTCAGCTTTTGGTACAAAGAAGGTCGCTTCACAACGCACACCAAAGGCTTCTGCAATGATGGTGGTGTATGACAAACCGGTGTGATTTTCAAACTTATCGAGCGGCTTCAGAGTGGGTGTGTAGAACGGTGAGAATACTTCTACATTGCCCGCTTCATCACGCACCTTGAGGTACATTGTCGAACCTTTGAAATCTGAGTTTGGCAGTTGAGCAATGTACTTAGTGATACGGTTAAGTGCAGGATCGCCCTTACACAACAGAACGCCACCGTTGCTATCAACAATGCCACCGAAATCTAATGTGCCGACATAGTTACACCATTTGATCGGTGTACACGGTGTGGTTGCTACGTATTCTTTGTTTTTATCGTCAAAATATCCGAATTTCATCATCACTATCCCTAGCCCCTCCCAAATCAGGAGGAGCCAAAACAATTTGTCGTAAGTTGGTTGGTGTCAGTTCAATGACTGACTTGGCCGTTTGAGTCAGGCTTCTCTCACTCGCCCTTGCGAATCAACTGACTCTTGCAAATTAACTAGCTCGCTAGCGAGTTCTCACTCAGAGCATCGAACAAGTGGAAAGCATCCAAATCCAAGTAAAGCGTCAGATCTTTTACATCCACTTCAGCCGCTTGGGTTTCAACCATCAACGGCTGACCGCCAATTTCTGTTTTCAGAAGAATGCTTGCGCCCAGTAATTCCTTGTCTTTGATTTTCACAGGGAATGGCAGCACGCGGTCGTGGTCAACTTGCTCGGCACGTAGGTGAATGTCTGTTGGACGAACACCAAAATGCAGCGCTAGGTTCTTCGACGCCAGAGACTTAAAGCGCTCAGGCAGTGGGATATGAACATCGCCGATTTCAACGAAGTACTCGCCTTCTTTTTCAATCAGTTTTGCTTCCAACATGTTCATTGACGGGTTACCAATGAATTGCGCGACAAACTTGTTTGCCGGACGCTGGAACACCTCGGTTGGTGTACCGACTTGAGCAACATAACCGTCTTTCAGGATCACGATGCGATCCGCCAGAGTCATCGCTTCGATCTGATCGTGGGTTACGTAGATAGTTGTGGTTTTTAGTTCACGGTGTAGGTGTTTGATCTCTTCACGCATCACGCCACGAAGTTTTGCATCTAGGTTAGATAACGGCTCATCGAACAAGAAAACCTTCGGTGTACGAACCATTGCACGACCCATTGCCACACGTTGACGCTGACCACCAGAAAGTTCTTTAGGCTTACGATTCAGTAGTGGGTCAAGCTCTAGCATTTTCGCTGCTTTTAGCACTTCTACGTCGATTTCTGCTTTTGGCATGCCCTTCAGTTTAAGAGCAAATGCGATGTTCTCGTACACCGTCATGTGCGGGTACAGTGCGTAACTTTGGAATACCATCGCTAAATCACGGTCTTTAGCGTCGACTTTATTCATCAGCTTACCGCCAACGACGATGTCTCCAGAGCTGATGCTTTCAAGGCCCGCAAGCATGCGTAGCGTTGTCGATTTACCACAGCCTGATGGGCCAAGGAAAACCACGAACTCACCGTCTTCCACCGTAAAATCAAACTCTTTGACGACTTCAACATCACCGAATGATTTTTTGATGTTCTTAAATTCTACTTTAGCCATTATCTGTTCTCCTCAGCGCGCTCTAGCAGCATATTTCGGTACGCAATTGCGCTCTGTTTCAATGTTCTTTCTTGGGTGGTGTAGTCAACATGGACAATGCCAAAACGCTGGCAGTAGCCGAATGCCCACTCAAAGTTATCCATCAGGCTCCAAGCGAAGTAACCGTCGACTTTCACACCCGCTTCAACCGCGTTGTGAACCGCTTCGATATGACCTTGGAAATAGCGAACACGTTGGTCATCCATCACTTGTCCGTTGACACGCTCGTCGTTGCCTGCAGCACCGTTCTCTGTGATGTAGATAGGCGGCATGTTTTCGTAACGAGCATCCAGTCTTACCAATAAGTCGGTTAGACCTTGTGGGTTGATTTCCCAGCCAATGTAAGTGTGTTCAGCTTCAGTTTGCTTTACCGATTCAATATCGCCGTTCTCGTTGAAGCGAGCGACATTGCGTGTGTAGTAGTTAATACCGATGTAATCAACAGGTGCGCTGATGATGTCTAAATCACCTTCAAGGATCATCGGCATGTTCATCGCTTGGCGCTCAACGACCAGTTGTGGGTATTCGCCCTTCAATACTGGGTCGATGAACCAGTGGTAGTTCTCCGCTTCGCAGTAATCTGCTGCCCCTTGATCTTGTGGCGTCAGCGGGTAAGCCGGGGTCGCGTTGAATACCACACCATGCTTCGCGTGAGGTGCATTCTTGCGAAGGATCGGCATTGCCAAACCGTGAGCCAACATTAGATGGTGAGACGCTAGGTAGCCCTCTTTTTCACCCTTGATACCTGGCGCGTGTTCGCCCCAGCGGTAGCCTAGGAATGCAGACACAAACGGTTCATTCAGCGTGGTGTACACATCGATATTGTCACCAAAGTATTTACTCACCACTTCTGCGTATTCTGCGAATTTGTAAGACGTTTCTCGGTTTAGCCACCCGCCCTTATCTTCAAGGTATTGCGGAAGATCCCAGTGATAAAGCGTCACATACACTTTCATACCGCGAGCATGACACTCGTCGATGATCTGACCGTAAAACTCTAGGCCTTGTTGGTTCACTACACCGTCTTGCGGCAAGATACGCGGCCATGCAATTGATAGGCGGTAAGCATCAACACCTAAGCCTTGAATCATCTCGATATCTTGTTTCCATAAGTGGTAGTGGTCACACGCCACATCACCATTGTCGCCGTTATCGACCTTGCCCGGCGTCTTGCAGAAAGTGTCCCAGATAGACGGTGTACGACCGCCCTCTTCAACGCCGCCTTCAATTTGGTATGAAGATGTCGCGACACCGAATACAAATTCCTTACTGCGTAACTTTGAATCACTTGGAAGTTGATATTTATTCATTGTTATAACCCTTAAACCTAACCTTTGACTGCGCCGGACGTTAAACCACTGATCATCTGTTTCGATGCGAACAAGTAAGTAATCACGAGCGGTAAAATAGAAATTGTTGTACCTAGCATTACCGCGCCCCATGGCGTATTCGGAATACCTTGAACACTTCGAAGTGCTTGCGTAATAACATAGTTATCTGGGTTATTTAGCACCACGAGAGGCTGCATAAACATGTTCCAGAAGAAAACGAACTGAACGATAGCCAGTGTTGCTAAGGCAGGCTTCATCAGTGGCAATACCACACTCCAGTACGTTCTGAACTCACCTGCACCATCCAATTTCGCTGCTTCAAGTAGCTCTTTTGGAATCGATGCAATCACGTGCTGACGCATCAAAAAGATACCAAATGGTGTGGTGGTGAACGGTAGCCATACCGCCATGTGGTTATCCAGCAAGCCTAAGAATTTCACGATCATGAAGTAAGGGATCAAGCTAAGCACAGGCGGAATCGCCATTGAGCCAACCAGCATGCCGAACAACACGTTCTTACCGCGGAACTTAAACACAGCAAACGCGTAGCCACCCATGCTACAAAACAGCAGCGAGATGGTGGTGCCTAAGAAAGCCACGTAAATCGAGTTAAACATCGCTTTCCAAAACGGCATGATTTCAAGCAATTTGGCGTAATTAATCGCCAGGCTATCGCCAATCGCAAAGCTAATGCCCGTGCCGAAAATTTCAGAACGGTCACGAGTTGATAGCAGTGCCGACCATACAAATGGAAAGACGGTAATCAGCGCTGAAACAACCAGTAAGATGCCTAACATGACCATCAAGATCTTAGTCAGAATGTACATGCTGCGTTCGCTTGGCATCAGTCCACTTAGTGGTGAGGTATTTGTCTTAATTGATGTCGACATCTTAATGTTCCCCTAAGCCTTTCTTACCGAAGAGTAAAAATTGAACCAATGTACAAGTCGCGATGAGTGCAAACAGTAACCACGAGATAGCAGATGCTGTGCCCATTTCTAGCCATTCCCAACCCACTTTGTAGAGGTACATCGAGATAGTTAAACCAGATTGGCCAGTACCACCTGTACCACGTGTTAGTACGAACGGTTCTTCAAACATTTGCAGGTTACCGATGATGGTCATCGTGATAGCAAAGAAGATGAATGGACGAATCATTGGTAGTGAAATGTTCCAGAAGCGGCGGAAGGCATTGGCACCATCCATACGAGCAGCTTCTAAGATGTCTTTAGGAATCGTCATTAAACCTGTGGTGTAAAGGACGATGTTAAAACCGGTGTATTTCCAGAAAACCATGATTGCGATAGACGGCTTCACCATAGTGGCATCGTCTAACCAACGGATGGGTTGGAAATCGTTAACCCAAGCGAATGCCCAACCAAACAGCGTGCTATCGGCTAGTGCCATTAGCGTTTGGTTAATAATTCCTGAGTTAGGAGAGTACATATTGAAGAAAATCAGTGACGCTGCGACCGTTGATGTAATGAACGGTAGAAAGTACGCCGATGTTAGCCAGTGACGCATACGGTCACCCATTGAAACCAACATGTAAGCCACTGGAATAGCGACTAAGTGCTGAGCCACGCCCGAAGTGATCGCTAGCCAAAGCGTGTTCTTCAATGAACGCCATAGCCATGGGTCCGTTAAAGCAATGTGATAGTTCTCAAAACCAACGAACTCCATCGCATCCATGCCTCTTACCGGGTTCCACTCGTGGAACGACAGGTAAACAGAGAACAACAGCGGGAAGATCCCAAATACAGAAAAAATGATCAGAAACGGCAGAAGAAATCCATACGGTGTAAGCGCTTTCAAATTTAGACGAGAAAAAAGGCTTTTGTCCGCAGGTTCTATCGTTGTGCTCGCTGTATGATTCATAGTAACGACCTCTTAAAAAGGAAGCGCGTTATCCACGCTTCCTCACTTACTTAAAGTAAAAACAAATTAAAGATTACGCGTGCGACGCTTGATTAGACGCTCTGCCTCTTTAAGCGCAGTCTTGATGTCCTTACCTTCATCAAGTACTTCCATCAATGCGTTCTCTAAGATAATAGAACGTGCAACGTGGTCGCCTTGTGCTGGAGAGACCGGTTTGATGTTTTGCGCCACTTCAGCAAAAATAAGACGGGCTTTTTGTCCGCCTAGGAATTCCATCTCTTCTTGGAAAAGCTCATCGTCATACGTGGTGATGTTCGCTGGGAAAGCAGCAATCGTTTCGAAGTGTTTAAGCTGTACTTCACGATCCGTCGTCATGTATTCAATAAGCGCCCAAGCTTCATCTGGGTTGTCTGATTGAGTTGGAATTGAAAGGAATGAACCACCCCAGCTGCCGTAGATACCATCAGGTAGGTTTTCTACTGCCCACTTGCCTTTAGTTTCAGGTGCAATCCAGTTGTTTAGGTGACCAAGAAGCCAAGCGCCAGAAAGTTGAGTTGCAAATGTGCCGTTGCGGAAGCCTTCGTACCATTCGTTAGACCAAGCCAAAATGCGGCCGTCTAAGCCTTTGTCGCGAATCTCTTTTGCTACTTCAAAAGCGTGAACAAAACGCTCTGATGTCACCACTGGATTGCCATCTTTATCGAAGTACAGACCTTCACCTTCAGGAACGGTCGTGAAGATAATCGCTTGTGCCACGTCGGCTGCCGAAGCGATAAGTTGTACGTTTTGCTCTTTCAGTTTTTCACCAGCAGCGATGTATGAATCCCAATCTTTGATTGCTTCTTCTACATCAATGCCCGCTTTTTCGAATACGTCGGTACGGTAGTACATAACACCTGGACCTAGGTCGACAGGAATGCCGTACATGTCGCCGTCAGCGCCTTTACCTTGTGCCCATGCGTATGGTGCGAATCGTTCTTCGTATTTATCTGCACCGTAGTTTTCAGACAGGTTAACTAGGCCGCCAGATCCAACAAATGGACCAATTTTCTCAACGTCGACAACAATCACATCACCGGCACCAGAACCCGTTGCAAGGTTCGTTGTGAGTTTCGTGTGGTGGTCACCGTGGTTGTTCATAAGGTAATCAACTTTAATCCCCGTTTCCTTTTCGAAATCAGGCAGTAATACCTTCAGGCTGCTATCGAAATCAGGGAAACCGTCGAAACGAATTTCTTTGTCTGCTGCATTTGCAGCTGTTGTACCTAATCCTAAAGCAACCGCGCATGAAAGCGCTAAGGTCTTAAATTTCATGTTCTATCCTTAATATTTTTATAGGGTAACTGGTAAATCCGATACCGAGTTTCTAGTGACCAACGTCGGCAGCAATTTAAAGTTCACGTCATGTTTTATTTTTTTTAGCTTTTGTAGAGTGAGCTGTACTGCTTCAATGCTCATCTCTTCAATGGGGAAATTAATGGTGGTCAAACTAGGGGTCAGATAGCGCGCGAAGATGGTGTTATCAAAGCCCACCAGTGAGACGTCCTTCGGAACAGACAATCCCTCTTGATGTAGAACTTCGAATGCGCCAAATGCCATATGATCATTCGAAGCAAAAACTGCTGTGAAATGACACTTACGATTAATCAGTTTTTTCATTGCACTGATACCCGTCTCCTCGGTAAACCCCGCTTCAGAGACTAAGGCTTCATCGTATGGCACACCGGCTTCTTCCAAAGCCTTTCGATAACCTTGCAAACGCCCCCTAGCATCTGCTTTATCTAAAGGCCCGGTAATACACGCGATATCTGTATGTCCCTTTTGCAAAAGATATTGGGTAGCGAGTAGCCCCCCGACTTCGTTATCAATATCAATGCAACTCATCGCCATTTCTGGGATGAAGCGGTTAATTAAAACCACAGGGGTCCCCTGTTCTTCCAATTCAATTAAATAGTCATCACTCAGCAGTTGAGTATGAAGAATCAAAGCATCTACACGACGCCCCAACAAAAACTCCACCGATTCGCGCTGCCCTTGTTCAGTGTTTGAACCCGCAGCAACAACAGCGTGGTAACCAAAGCGGCGTAGGTTCTCTTCAATGCTATGCAAAATGCCTGAGTAGAACGAGCCACCAAGTTCTGGAACAACAACACCAACACTTCCGGTACGACTTGACGCCAAAGCTTGAGCGATAGAGTTCGGGCGATAACCCAATTCTTTGATCGCTTTTTCAACCTTTAATTTCTTGTCATGACTGACTCTACTGGTGCCATTAATGACTCTAGACACTGTCGCCTGAGACACACCTGCATGTTCTGATACGTGTTTAATTGTTGCCACTCGAACCTCGATACTTCATTAGCTTGTAACCGCTTACAAAACGATTATTAAAGAAAGGCGTCTTGGTTGAAGTGAGAGCCATCACACTAAAGTTGGAGGTAAAAAGGCCAGTTGTGGAAATCATGAAAGCGCTTACAGATTAACTTCACGCCATGAAACTGTTTCATGAGATTATTGTTCATATTATCAAGATGACGCTCGATTACTTGTTCGTCAGATCAAACAAGTTCGCCTAAATCCATTTTTGAAAACGTCATTTGATGATGAATCCGCAGCTGACGGCAATATACACGGGGGAAGTGACCTTGTTATTTCAATGGCCTTTCGAAATTGTATGAGAACATTTCACGGTGATTTTTAGCTCAAAGCCTTTCCATCAGAAAAACTAGATACAAAAATGCCCAGCAAAAGCTGGGCATGGAATCATTAAGAACTCAAATAGATGTCTAATCCTTATTTTCAGGTGGCTTCGGTAACTTAAACTCTTGAGTCAGTGAGAATTGCTGTTGCGACATGATTTCTAATTGCTGACCATGGGAAAAGAGTACCTGAGAACGCTGCGAGTTTTCTTCAGCCAAGGTGTGTATCTGGCTGATATTTTGAGTGACTTGAGAGGCAACGACTTGATGCTCTGTCGTCGCGGTCGCAATTTGATGGCTTCTTTGCTCTACTTCGTTGAGAAGATCAGACACCGTCGATATCGATTGATTCACTTCGCCGGTTTGTTCTACGCATTGAACCATACCCACCATGCACTGATTGATCTGTTCAACCGCCAGTTTAGAGCTAGTTTGCAGCTGTTCAATCTTATTGTGTATCTCTTGCGTCGAGGCATTGGTTTTGGCTGCTAACACGCGAACTTCATCCGCAACCACAGAGAAACCACGCCCTTGTTCTCCAGCTCGCGCCGCTTCTATTGCCGCATTCAACGCCAGTAGATTGGTTTGCTCAGAGATCCCAGATATCACATCCAGAATGGACCCAATACTGGCGCTTTCACTTTCAAGCTGACCAATGGTCGCCGTTGATTCCGCCAGCTTATTTTCTAAGCTGCCCATCAACTCGACGCTTTTATCCATCGTCTTCTGGCCGTCACTGGAACTCGATACCGCTTCGGTCACAAGCGTTAGCGTTTGATTCGCGGCTTGAGTGATTTCCGTCACTGAGCACTCAATTTGTTCTATCGCTGTCGCTACCATCACCGTTTGATTGGTTTGTTCTTGCATCGCTTCACTCAGAGAACGACTGGTGCTTTGGTTCTCAAGGGAAGCTTCCTTTAAACGTGTTGAGGAGTAGCGCATGTTGTCAATCATTTGGGTCAGGTGACTGATCACCAAATTGACTTTATCGCTCACCAAACCAAATTCATTATTGGCTTGATACTGAACTATCACGCTCAAGTCTTTTTTGGCGACTTGGTCTAGTGCACTTTGCAGTAATTTACTTGGCTTGCGAATCCCTTTAGCGATGCTCAGCCCGATTAGCAGCGCAATAAAAACCGACCCAATAGCAATGATGGCCTGCATCAACAGTGCTTGATGAGAAAAGTCCATCGACTCGTGATATAAACGTTTAGCCGTATCTTCCGCGTACATAGAAAGCTCATCAAAATGGCTTAACTGCACATCAATGAGCTGTTCGATCTCCACTCTTTGCTGAGCAATGCTCTCATGTAGCTTCACGGTTTCCATATGCGTTGACACAGATCCTTGCGCTGAAAATACATGTGAAGCGAGCAGTGATAAAGACTGTTTACTGCGGCGTAACAAAGATGAGTCCAGATTATCCAAGTCTGATACAGCTTGTTCGAATCGCTCTTTACGACTTTGTAGACGACGCTCAACACCACGAACCTCCGATGACGTTTGCAGAGAGAAAGCTTCATTCGCTTCTGCGGCAATCAAGCTCAATTGAACCAGTAATGCTTCTACTGCTTTTTGCGTTGCATCTGAGCTCGCGCTCGCCAGTTGATTCACCAAGGTATTGTTGAGTTGGCCCACTACCGATTGAAATTGCGCCTGCTCCATCGAACCGAGGTCTTTACTATCCAAATAAGAGACGTATAAGTTCAAGGACTGCTCTATCTTATTGATGGTGGCAACGCCCGTTTCATCAATATTCTGGAGTATGGATTCAAGAGACGACCCTGCCGTGCTCTTGCCTTCAAACCAATTCAATTGCTCCTGATAATGCTCGATGTTATTCACAACGACTTGCTTTAGTGGCTCTAGCTCATCAACATAATCCGCTGATAAATAAGGAATGGAGCTTCGATTAATATCCAAAAAACGAATAGTAAGCGTGGAAGATTGGAGCATTAAAGGGGTGGCTTGTTGAGTGATGGTTTCGATGTGTGAGGTTATGTTCTTATTGCTGCTAATACTCAACCATGCGCTACCCAGCATGATCACGATCAGCGTGAAGAAACCTAAATAAACTCGAGACACAATGGAAGAAAGTCTCATCGTTATTCCTTGATCTAGTGGCGAAAAAAAGGGCACATAAAATGTGCCCAAGAATGGAGTTAATTGAAACGTGCCCTAATCAATCTGCCTTTAGGGCTAAAATGGACAGTATTACGTGCTCTTAACAAGCATAGATATTTGAAAGCATGGCTCCTTGAAAATATGCCGAATTCAAAGAGCAGCGCTTTCTATACCTGTGATTACCACCAAGCTTCAAACATTGCGCCGAACGACAATGTATCAACATTGGTTGTCTTCACTGTGTTGCCTTTCGTTTCTACATCACCCACGGTTGTGTAGAAGCGAAGCATTGGACGGCTCCAAGGTAAGCCACCTAGAGAAACGTTTTGAGACAGAGTTACTTTCCACGCATTCTCTTCACCGTCGTCATCGTAATCAACCATGCCGTAGCCTGCTTCTAACCAAGTAGAATGAACATCATCCCATTGGTACTGTGGACGAACGATACCCGCGTATTCAGTATTCTCGCGATCTAAGTCTGAGCCAGAATTGTCTTTGTAAGACACTAAGTAATCAATGATGAACTGTTCAGATGCAGCGTAGCTACCCTCAACACTTGCATACAAAGTCTGGTAATCACCTTTAAGGTCATATACCGATGAATCGGCACCGTCACCGTACTTAACAACCAACTTGTTAGACTCACCCAAGCCTAATGTTGCACCTACTAGGTATGCCGTTTCATCACTGACTTTTGGATCACCCGCTACGTCTGAGTCTGCTTCATCTGAAGCAAAACCATAGTTTGCATATAGGTCTAGTTGACCGATACCCGCGTTAATTGAGTGAAGTTTAGAAGTAATTGCGTATCGACCGTTGTCATTTACGAGGCCGCCTTTTACTTGGCCTACAAAGCCCATATCTAGCTTCGCGCCGCCGAAATCTAGGTTGTTAAAACCAGCGCCTTGACCATCGTGTGTCATCCAGAAGTAATCATTCAAACCTTGTTGCGGACGTTGATGGAAGTCGCGACCAGCCCACATATAAAGTTCTGGTTGGCTTTCAAATACGTTAGTTACACCTGCGTACATTTTTTTCATACTCAGGCCGCCGTCGTCAGCCCAAGCGTCTGCTTCCCAGTGGTCAGCCATGAATACGACGTCCCAAATCGCACCGTTGTCAGCTTGGAAAAGCTTAGCTAACTGAACCTCACCACCATTGGCTTCGTTACCCAAACGACCGACAGAACGACCTGTTGTACCGATGTCTACGTAACGCTCATCACCGCTCTTGTAGTGAGCGCCGTAACGAGCATAACCAGAGAAGACGATGCCATCTGGCACCTTAGTTTCAGCCGTTAAAACCGCGGGTTGTTGATCGTTGACATAATCAATATCCACAACCTTAGATTCTAACTCTTGGATTCGTTTTTCTAATGCTTCGATATTAGTATCAGCAGCAAAAGAAGAGAGTGAAGCAAGCGATGCCGCCACTGCGACCGTTATTGGCAAAAGCTTAAATTTTTGCATTGTATTTCCCTATTATTTTTTTGAGTTTTCATCGAACAGGGAAATATTAAGCAATGAAAGAGTTGAAAAGTTGGTCGCTGTTCACACTGATAAATTAGCTTAAATGCCATGAAACTTTTAGAAAACCCATGACTAAAACTACTGATTTTAGATCAACAGGTTATAGTGAAAAATGCGTAAAATATCAGCTTGAAATCGCTTTCATTTCATCAGTAATGGTGGCGGCTATCACGGAAAAGGGTGTAGAAAAACAAAGAGAATTGGATGTGAATTTGATTGATTTTCATATATATGAAAAGCCTCAAAATCTAAGGCAGATTTTGAGGCTTTTTGGACTGAGTCAAATACCCAGTTATCTAAAATTAAGTATTTTCTAGATTGAATCTAGGGACTCTATTCCCATATTGAACAGGGTAAATGCGTAGATATCAGCCGTGAGATCGATCGCTTTACTCAGCGGCATTCCAGCACCATGGCCCGCATTAACATCGATACGAATCATCACGGGCGCACCGCCTTCATGCTTATCTTGCAGCTCTGAGATGTACTTATAAGAGTGAGCCGGTACCACGCGGTCATCGTGATCGGCAGTCGTCACCAATGTCGCAGGATAGTCCGTGCCGCGCACCACATTATGAACCGGAGAATAACCAAGCAGGTATTCGAACATCTCTTTGTTTTGCGTGGATGTGCCATAGTCGTACGCCCAACCTTCGCCAGACGTGAATGTGTGGTAACGCAACATGTCCAGCACACCAACAGCAGGTAAAGCCACTTGGAATAGCTCAGGCTTTTGTGTCATGCAAGCGCCTACCAACAAGCCTCCGTTAGAACCGCCGCGAATCGCCAACTTATCGCTACTGGTATAGTTTTCTTCAATTAAGAACTCGGCAGCAGCAATGAAGTCGTCAAAGACATTCTGCTTTTTCTGCTGAGTTCCGGCTTTGTGCCACGCCTTACCATACTCACCACCGCCACGCAGGTTTGGCACCGCATATACGCCACCCAGTTCTAGCCAACTGCCAACCGTGCCCGAGAAAGAAGGCGTTAGGCTAACGTTAAAGCCACCATAGGCGTACAACATGGTTGGATTATTGCCATCTAACACCAATCCCTTCTTATAAGAGATAAGCATCGGAACCTTGGTGCCATCCTTCGAGGTATAGAAGACTTGTTTAGACTCAAATTGATCCGACTCAAACGGAGACTCAGAGCGTTGGTAGATTTCAGAGCTTCCAGATTCAACATCAAAAGAGAAAATCGTTGGCGGCGTTACATAGTTGGTAAAGGTGTAATGAAGCTGAGTTTGCTCGTTTTTGCCACCTAAGCCGCTGGCCGTTCCGAGACCAGGTAAGTGGATTTCACGAACCACATTGCCTTGGTAATCCAACTGCTCAATCTTAGACACCACATCGACCATGTAGTGGGCAAACAAGTAACCACCACCCGTGCTGATATCTAACGGCTGTGGCTTTTCAGGAATGATATCGAGCCACTGTTGACTGCGAGTATCAAAGCTCACCACCTTGCCATTAGGCGCATCGAGATTGGTGTATAAAATGAAGACTTCATCTTGGTTATCGATGAGGTAAGTATCGCTATCCACATGATCAATCAGCGTGTTCAGCGATTGATTCTCTGAACCTAAATCGATATAGAACAGTCTGTTACCCGATGTCGACTCTCGCCCTAGAATGATCAAGTAACGGTCATCTTCGGTGGTGTAACCCGACACATAGCGGTGCTGCTCGGCGTTATTCTCACCAAAAACCACTTTGTCGCTAGCTTGCTCTGTACCCAACTCATGGAAGTAAAGTTTGTGCTGTTCGGTACGTGCAGAAAGCTGGCTACCGTCTGGCTTATCGTAGCTAGAGTAATAAAAGCCACGATTACCCAACCAAGAGATGCCAGTAAATTTCGCGTCAGTGATTTCGACTTCGAGCTGCTGTTTGGTCTCGGTATCGATAACAAAAATCTTGCGCCAGTCGCTACCACCCTCTGAAATACTGTACGCCACTAGGCTGTAATCTTTAGAAAACGACACCGAACCCAGTGATGTAGTACCATCTTCCGAGAAAGTGTTCGGATCTAGGAAAACTTCTTCTTGTTGCCCTTCTTTCTGACGATAGAGAATACTGTGATTCTGCAGGCCATCGTTCTTATAGAAATAGGTGTACTCACCTCGAACAAACGGCTGCGAGCTCTTTTTGTAGTCTTGCGCTTTCGCTAATCGCTCTCGCAGTTCAGCGCGATACGGAATTTGAGCAAGGTAATCGAACGTGACCTCATTTTGGCTCGCCACCCACTGCGCGGTTTCGTCGCTTCTGTCGTCTTCTAACCAGCGATAAGGGTCTTCAACTATGTGATCAAAATAGTCATCGCTGACGATCTGTTTGTTGGTGACTGGATATTGATACTCTTTTAAATAGCTCATCGTGATCCTTATTAAAAATAATGTGAAATCGTCAGGTAACGTGTTCTGATGTGTTCAATCAATAACTTAATCTTGTTCGGTGGCTGGCGCGTAAAGGGGTACACCGCATAAATACCCAGCTTCTTGCCGACTAAATCAGGGAAGATATCCACCAGCTGACCATTGCGAATGTCGTGATACACCAGACAACGTGGCACGTACGCAACACCATGACCGCCCAACGCCGCCTTTCTTAATGCGGTCGCATTATCGGTAGAAAAAGAGCCCGAGACGCGCACTATGTATTTATCGTTATCGGTAAAGCCATCTTTGCTATGCAGAAATTGCCACTCACTGGCACCCGTTGTTTGATAAGCGTATTGCAGACAATTATGCTCAACCAAATCCTTGGGCTGCATCGGCTTACCATTCTTGGCGATATAAGACGGAGAAGCACATACCACCCATTGAGAGTCCAAGATATGACGGGCAATTAAGCTGGAGTCTTCCAAGTAGCCAGTTCGAATCACTAAGTCGAGGCCATCATCAACCAGATCCACAAAGCGATTGTTAAGAGACATATCGACCGTTAAACCTGGGTGCATATTACAAAACTCGGCCACAGCGTCTGCCAGAATCAAATCTCCGGAGATAGTAGGCACTGACATTTTGATATGACCACTAACATTTTCACCAAAGCCTGAAACTGCGTCCATAGCCTCTTGAGCCGCCTGCTTCACATTTTTGGCTCCGTGTAACATTGCCTTACCCGCCTCGGTAAGCGTCAATTTACGCGTGGTTCGATATAATAGCTGCACACCAATCTCTTCTTCCAAACGCGCAATTCTCTTACTAACTACCGAATTTGTAAGGTTATTTTGCTCTGCCACCTTACTAAAACTGCCCAGCTCTACTACCTGTGAAAACAGGATCAAATCGTCTGCTCGCATTTGATTATGCCAATTTTGGAATTAATTATTTTCATTATTTCCCTATATCAATAAAAAATAAAGGGGTAAATTCACGCCAAATTAACAAAACAATTACAAAAACAGCTTTTGCAATCACATCGGTTACAAATAAAGCGACTCTAATTACAACAATTGAATCCTCGAGATTCAGATTACACCTACAAAACTAATGACGTGTTATTCACTTCAAACATGAACGTTTGAAAACAAGTACGAGGAAGTACCCATGAGTGAAACTCTACTAGCATTATTGGCCTTTTCGCCAATAGTTGTTGCAGCGATTCTGCTGGTTGGCCTTAACTGGCCTGCAAAAAAAGCGATGCCAGTGGCATTTGCATTAACCGTTGCTATCGCCCTATTCGCATGGGATATGTCTAGCACTCGCGTGCTGGCTTCAGTATTCCAAGGCTTCGGCATTACCGTGTCGGTTCTCTGGATTGTGTTTGGCGCCATCTTCTTATTAAACACTTTGAAACACACCGGAGCTATCACCACCATCCGCAACGGATTTACTGACATTTCAGCAGACCGTCGTGTACAAGCGATCATCATCGCTTGGTGCTTTGGTTCATTCATTGAAGGTGCATCCGGCTTCGGCACACCCGCAGCCATCGCTGCACCACTATTGGTTGCTATCGGCTTCCCAGCGCTGGCTGCGGTATTGATGGGCATGATGATTCAATCTACGCCAGTATCATTCGGCGCGGTTGGTACACCTATCATTGTTGGCGTAAACAAAGGTTTGGATACGCACAACATCGGTGAAAGCCTGGTTGCCAATGGTTCAACATGGGATGCTTACCTACAACAGATCACATCAAGTGTTGCAATCATCCACGCCTGCGTTGGTGTGATGATTCCTGTATTGATGGCGATGATGCTGACTCGCTTCTTCGGTAAGAACAAAAGCTGGACTGAAGGTCTTGATATCCTGCCATTCGCACTGTTCGCAGGTGCCGCTTTCACCATTCCTTACGCACTAACGGGTGTTTTCCTCGGTGCTGAGTTCCCATCACTGATTGGTGGTTTGGTTGGCCTTGCGATTGTTGTAACAGCAGCAAAACGCGGCTTCCTAGTACCTAAATCAAAATGGGATTTTGAAAGCGAAGATAAGTGGCCAGCAGAATGGCTAGGCTCTTTGAAAATCGATCTAGATGACACTCATTCAAACAGTAAGCAAGGTCATAAGAAAATGAGCATGGCGATGGCGTGGGCACCTTACGTGCTGCTCGCTGTCACTCTCGTTGCTAGCCGTGTGAGCCCTGAGTTCAAAGGCCTACTTAAGAGCGTTAGCCTTTCTTTCAGCAACATCCTTGGCGAGACAGGCGTAAGCACAGCGATTCAGCCTCTGTATCTACCTGGCGGTATCTTGGTCTTCGTCGCACTGGTTGCTGTTCTAATGCAATCACGCAGCGCAACACCACTGGCTAAAGCTTTTGGTGAGTCGAGCAAGACACTGATTGGTGCTGGTTTTGTGTTGGTGTTCACCATCCCAATGGTTCGTATATTCATTAACTCTGGTGTTAACGGCGCTGATTTAGCCAGTATGCCAGTAACGACAGCAAACTTTGCCGCTGACCTAGTTGGCGGCGCGTTCCCAGCATTGAGCGCAACCATTGGTGCGTTAGGTGCCTTCATTGCGGGCTCGAACACCGTATCAAACATGATGTTCAGCCAATTTCAGTTCGAAGTGGCACAAACGCTATCGATTTCAAGTGCCGTCATGGTCGCTCTGCAAGCGGTTGGCGCTGCAGCTGGTAACATGATTGCAATTCACAACGTGGTCGCCGCATCGGCAACCGTAGGCTTGTTAGGACGTGAAGGTGCAACGTTACGTAAAACGATTATCCCAACGTTCTACTACTTGGTGATGACAGGAATCATCGGCCTAGTGGTTATCTACGGCTTCAAAATGACAGACGCACTTATGTAAACCATAAGTCGTTACAAAAGCACTTGGCGTTAATACTCAATTCCCCGACTGCAACACCGTCTAATAAGACAGTTGATGAGTTTCGGAATGGATACTAAAACACATCAACACCCCCGAGTATTAACGCCATTTTATGCTTCTCTGTTTCACTGTTTCACTGTTTATTTGCTTCATAGATTAATTGCTTCACTGGTTATTTTATTTATCGATGAGTTGCTTCACCGATTAAGAAACAACAAACACTTACTTTTTCAAGAATTAAAGCAGCCCAAGCCAAGCTCTCATAGAAGGGCAACATCCCAAGAATTTAGGACTGAAATTATGATCATATCCGCATCGACTGATTACCGCGCCGCAGCAAAAGCGAAATTACCACCGTTTCTTTTTCACTACATTGACGGCGGTTCTTACGGAGAACATACCCTACGCCGCAACACGGCCGATCTTGCAGAGATCGCGCTTAAGCAGCGTGTCCTCAATGACATGTCAGATCTGAATTTGGAAACCGAGTTGTTCGGCGAAAAGCTGGCGATGCCGATTGCATTAGCGCCAGTTGGACTAACAGGCATGTACGCACGACGTGGCGAAGTACAAGCGGCTAAAGCGGCTGACAACAAAGGCATCCCTTTTACGATGTCGACCGTATCGGTATGCCCGATCGAAGAAGTCGCACCTAAGATTGAGCGCCCAATGTGGTTCCAACTTTACGTACTAAAAGATCGCGGCTTCATGAAAAACGTATTGGAACGTGCCAAAGCGGCAGGCGTAACAACACTGGTCTTCACGGTGGATATGCCTGTACCCGGTGCTCGCTACCGTGATATGCACTCAGGAATGAGTGGCCCAAATGCAGCAATACGTCGTGTATTCCAATCTATGCGTCATCCTAGCTGGGCGGTTGATGTTGGCCTACTTGGTAAACCGCACGACCTTGGCAATATCTCTACTTACCGAGGTTCTCCAACCAAACTGGAAGACTACATCGGTTGGTTGGGTGACAACTTCGACCCATCGATCTCATGGAAAGACCTAGAGTGGATCCGTGATTTCTGGGACGGCCCGATGGTCATCAAAGGCATTCTTGATGAAGAAGATGCAAAAGACGCCGTAAGATTTGGTGCAGACGGTATCGTAGTTTCAAACCACGGCGGTCGTCAGCTGGATGGTGTTCTATCGAGTGCTAAGGCACTGCCTGCAATTGCAGACGCAGTAAAAGGCGACACTAAGATTCTGGTCGACTCTGGCATTCGTACTGGCTTAGATGTGGTTCGTATGATGGCGATGGGCGCAGACTGTACCTTGCTTGGTCGCTCTTTCGTTTACGCGTTAGCAGCGCAAGGACAAGCAGGCGTTGAGAACCTACTCGACCTATATGACAAAGAAATGCGCGTTGCAATGACATTAACAGGCGCTAAGACAATCAAAGACTTAACTCGCGAATCTTTGGTAGGGCTAGATTAAGCGGCCACGATTCTGATTTAGGTTCAGATTCAGGTTCAGACTAATGCTTTGGTCTACTTAGACTGAAGTTCAATCGGTGTCACAGCAATTCCACTGCCGTTGTGACACCGTTTAAGCACTGGAAAATAAAATAAAAACTAGGGCGTGTTGATCTTTCGAGCTGATTTTTGCAGCGAGTTGCTGGGTATTTATACAAGGCAGAGGCGTCGATGTGTAGCTAGCCTACATGAGAAGCCGATAACGTAGTAGAAATGGCCAGCAAACGCTGCCCGAAGGGTTCGGCTAAAAGCGTTTTACTCTTTGTTGAGGGGGATTTGCTTAGAGTGACTAGGCTACTTCCCCCTCGCCGCGATTAAAACGCTTTTATCTCGAACAAAATTTAACCACGAAAGGTCAACACGCCCTGATCAGTGCCAAATAAGAAGCACAAGGAAGCAAAGATGGAGACAACCACATCACACGAGCGAGTAGTAGACGCACAAGCTTATCAGCAGCTTGAATCGATATTGGCTCAAAAAATTGAAACAGAACGCATTGTCACTCAAGAGGCAAAGCGCTTGGCTTACGGCACCGATGCGAGTTTTTATCGCTTGGTGCCGAAAATGGTTCTAAGGCTCAAGAACTTAGACGAAGTCATATTCACCATTCAAAGTTGTCGCGAACTGGGTATTCATTTTACCTTTCGCGCCGCAGGCACTAGCCTTTCAGGGCAAGCCGTTTCAGACTCGGTACTCATCACACTGACCGACGACTGGCGTGGCCACGAGATCGTCGATAACGGTAATCAAATCATCCTGCAACCCGGTGTGATTGGCGCCGATGCCAACAAATACCTCGCCCCTTTCCAACGGAAAATCGGCCCTGATCCAGCTTCAATCAATACTTGTAAAATCGGTGGTATCGCGGCGAATAACGCCAGTGGCATGTGTTGTGGTACTGCGCAAAACTCTTATCGCACCGTCGAGAGCATGAAAATCGTATTGAGTGATGGTTCCCTACTTGATACCGCAGATAACGCCAGCGTTGAGGCGTTCAAGCAGTCACACAAAGCGCTGTTTGAAGGCATTGTTGATTTACACAGACAGACAGCTTCAAACCAAGAGCTCGCTGACAGAATTCGCCATAAGTATCGCCTTAAAAACACCACCGGCTACGCGCTCAATGCCTTGGTCGATTACCACGACCCAATTGAGATCATCAAACACCTGATGATTGGCTCTGAAGGCACGCTAGGCTTCATCGCAGAGATCACGTACAACACGGTTATCGAACACCCAAACAAAGCCTCAGCTCTGTTGGTGTTTGCCGACATCGAACAAGCCAGTAAGGCCGTTACTACGCTATCAAAAACGCCGGTTGCTGCGGTGGAATTGATGGATGGCAGAGCGCTGCGTTCAGTGGCTGATAAACCGGGTATGCCTGCATTTATGCCAAGCTTGGACTTAGAAGCCGCTGCTATTTTGGTGGAATCACACGCCAGCTCCCAGCCGGACTTAGATTTACAATGTAAATCAATTTTGGACGCATTAGCTGATTACACGATTGTTGAATCGGTCCCTTTCACCTCCGATCCAAAGACAGTCGCAACCCTATGGGGCATTCGAAAAGGCATGTTCCCTGCGGTTGGAGCCGTTCGTGAAGTCGGCACAACCGTTATCATCGAAGACGTGGCTTTCCCTGTCGAAAACCTCGCTAATGGTATTCGAGAGCTGCAAGAGCTGTTCGACAAATACGACTACAGCGAAGCGATCATTTTCGGTCACGCCCTCGAAGGCAACCTGCACTTTGTATTTACTCAAGGCTTCGACAGTCAAACAGAAATCGATCGCTACGGCGGTTTCATGGACGATGTTGCCGAGCTGGTTGCGGTGAAATACCAAGGTTCTCTAAAAGCAGAGCATGGTACTGGTCGTAACATGGCGCCTTATGTGGAATTGGAATGGGGCAAAGACGGCTATGCCTTGATGCAACAGATCAAAGCGCTGTTTGATCCAGAAAGACTGCTCAACCCCGGCGTTATCATCAACGACAACCCGAATTCACACATCACCAATTTGAAGCCAATGCCTGCTGCCGATGACCTTGTCGACCGCTGTATTGAATGTGGCTTCTGTGAGCCTGTTTGTCCGTCTCGTACGCTCACTCTATCACCACGCCAACGTATTGTTTTATATCGCGAGCTACAACGCCGCCGAGCTGCGGGTGAAGAAATAGAAGCAAGCGAGCTAGAGAAAACCTTCGAATACCAAGGCATTGATACCTGCGCCGCAACTGGCCTGTGTGCCGAGCGTTGCCCAGTAGGAATCAACACCGGCGATTTGATCAAGAAGCTTCGTATTGCCAAATACGAGAAATTTACGCCAATCGCTAAGTGGACAGCGGATCATTTCTCGACCACCACAAAACTTACCAAGGCTGGCCTCAAAACCAACCAAGTGGCGAGCAAAGTATTAGGCACAAATACTGTCGGTAAACTAACCAACGGCTTGCGCTCTATCACCAAAGGTGCGATACCCGTTTGGATGCCTGAGATGCCACAATCCAACAGTCATACACTGACCTCTTCACCAGTGACGGCAGAATCCTCAAACAATCATAAGAAGGTGGTTTACCTGCCTTCGTGTGCCAGTCGCACCATGGGACAACAGAGTGATGCGGGCGACCAACGTCCTCTGACTGAAGTGACCATGTCTTTGCTTAACAAAGCAGGATTTGAGGTGATTCTTCCGAAGAAGCTAGACGACCAATGTTGTGGCATGCCTTACGACAGCAAAGGAATGACCGACTTGGCTCAATCGAAAGCGCAACAACTCGAAGAAGTGTTGTGGCAAGCAAGTCGTCAAGGTGAATATCCAGTATTAATGGATACCAGCCCATGTGCTAAACGCAGTATTGAACAATTCACCAAGCCATTAGAGGTGCTAGAGCCAACAGGGTTTGTGAACAAATACTTGCTTGAGCACCTGACACTTGACCCGCTGCAAGAAACCGTGATGCTGCATGTGACTTGTAGTTCTCGTCGAATGGGTTTGGAAGGTGCGATGTTGAACCTTGCTAAAGCGTGTACCGAAGAGGTCATCGTTCCTGAGCATATTCAATGCTGTGGTTGGGCGGGTGATAAAGGTTTTACCACTCCAGAGCTGAATGAAGCGGCGGTACACCCACTCAAAGAGCAAGTGCCGAGCAACTGTACTCGTGGCTTCAGCAACAGCCGAACCTGTGAGATCGGTTTGTCACATCACAGTGGTATTCCGTATCAATCAATCTTGTACTTGGTGGACGAAGTGGCGCAGTAGCATCATTCACGATGCAAAAGGTATTAGCTTAAACCTAAAACGAAAAATGGCAGCCCAATCAGGCTGCCATTTCTTTATTCGATTTAAAACGTATTACCGAGCTAGATATTGCTGAGCTAACGGCTACTGAGCTAGGCGTATCAACTCTTCTGGCGAGTAGTATTCTGCTTCTGCACCTTTGGCGATTAAGTCGATCACTTGGAACTCATTCATGTCACCAAACTCTTTAGTTAAATAATCACGAAACGCTTTCTCATTCGGCCATTTACCTCGCACGATATAGCCCTCTTCTTTGTCAAAGTCTTCCGTTTCAAAAAAGGAAAAGTCGGTCATACCAATATTGTGGCAATACAAAACGAGATACATGTTGAATCCTTAACGCTGAACACTTAACTAAGCTAAAAACCGATCGACAACCGATCCGAAAGCCAATTCAAAAAAACAGGCTCAAGGTTACAACATAAATGCCAAATCGAACACTCAATCGAATAGCACGTCGAAAACTTAAGCAGCCTGTTCTTTTTCGTTAATCATCAAACATCATATTAATTGCAGCACCTAACAGGATCAGACCAACAATTGGTCCCATGACAGCGATTGGCGCGCGTTCAATGTAGGGCAAGTTCTCAGCAATCATCAAACCCCATTCCGGTGCAGGCGGTTTCGCACCTAAACCGATGAAGCTTAGCGAGGTCAGGCTCAATGTGATTACTGGCAGCCTCAACATCGCGTGTCTTAGTAACGGTGGCAACACGTAAGGAAGCAGATAGAAGCGGAAGATTCTGAGCTTACTGGTGCCCCACAATGGCGCGAGATGCGTATAAGGTTGAGCCTTGGCTTCCACGATCAAGCTTGAACAGTGAGCGGCTAGCGGTGCCCAAGACACCAATACAATCGCGATTAATGCGCTGTTCGGGTTCATGCCCGTTAAGCCAGCAACCAGCAGACCTGCAATGATGTAAGGGATACCCTTAGTTATCTCGATAAGGCCTTGGCTAAAGCGAGTATTGAAGCCCATTATGATGCCCGTCACCAAACTCAAAAACGTTGCTAAGATGCCCGCTTGGAAGGTCGCAACCATACCCGAACCGATTCTCGCCAACAAGTCTCGGCCAATGCCGTCCGCACCCAATGGCGCTTGCCAACTAGGATCCGCTAAGCGAGCAAACTGACTGGTGTATGGGTCACGAAATGCAGCCCAAATTACAATTGCAATCAGGAATGAGAATATTGAAAAAGCAACAGCACGCTTGGTGCGGCTTTGTGTAAAACGAAACGAAGAGTGGCTACTAATGAGCTTACCGCTTTTCAGACTATGACCCAGAATCAGCTGTTGAACAAACAAGCTCATGCTGCTCACAGCAATTGAAAATAGCAGCAATACCAATAAGCCGCCCTGCAGCATTGGTAAATCTTGCGCCTTAGCTGCGCCTAGAATCATGCGCCCGATACCCGGAATCGAGAAGATAAGCTCAACCGCGACCGCGCCACCTGTTAAGCCAATCACGATCATCGCGATTTGTGGGATCAAGCTGCTCAGCGCTCTTTTCAGCGCAAAGCGAATAATTTGGTTAGAGTGAACGTTGGCACTGAGCCAAGTAATCACCCAAGGTTCATTGAGAACGCGTTGTAAACTGTCTCTGAGTAGGCGACTAAATAGGCCACTGGCGGGCAATGCGAGCGCTAAACTCGGTAACCAGATATCTTGCCAGCCTTGCCAACCATACGGCGGCAGCCAACCTAACCAGATAGAGAACACCAGTATTAATACCGAAGCCACTACGTACTCTGGCAACGATATTAATACCGTACTTAAACTGCTGTAGCTCTGCCCCAGTTTGCCCTTCTTCCAGCTGCGTAAGGTGGCAAGCAAGCCTGCACCACACAGTACGAGAGTCATCACAAGTGCGCTAGACATCAAAAACAGAGACGTCGACGCTGTCTTTTGAATGCCTAGTGCAACCGAAGAGCCATCAATCCATGACTTACCTAGGTCGCCTGAAAAAGCACTTCCTACCCAGTCAATCAGGCGCTCGCTTGCCGAACGGTCAAGCTGAAGATCAGCGCGTACCGCTGCTAGAGCTTCTGGCGTAAGCAAATGTTGTTGCCCCGCTCTCGCGCGCAGAATGGATTGACTTGGGTCGATGCCTGCAATGTCAGGCATCAAGCCAACAAGAATCACCACCACAATCAGTGAGGCGATTCTTGATAGCCAAGGCGTCAAGATAAATAGAGTTCGACGCAGAGTCTCAGCAGATAACATTTGCTTAGTTAGCCTGTGTTGCCGGGTTAACTTGTGTCGTTTGATCAACCAAGCGACGTTCACTTGGGTCACGAACCACATTGCTCACGCGCTCGCTTTCACCTTGAATCACACGTTCGTGAAGCAGTGGAATAGCAGCGAAGTCGTTAAGGATTTTTTGCTCAGCTTCGATGATCGCTTGCTGACGCAGTGCACCTAGTGGTTGCAGATCAGCGTGAGTCAGTGCTTGGTCTACCTCTTGAGAACAGAATTGGCCAAGGTTGAATGAACCCTTACAACCAAAGTCGCTCATCATGTAAGCCACTGGGTCACCCGAATCTAGAACCGTTGCACGAGAAAGGATAAACGCGTCGAACTTACCAGATAGCGCATCGTTCTCGATCTGAGCGTATTCACGAATATCCAGCTCAACCTTGAAACCAGCCGCTTCAAGTTGTTGTTTCAGTAGCGCTGCCACTTCTGGAAGCTCAGCACGGTCGGTAAAGGTACCGATAACAATGCTTTCACCGTTTGCTTTTAGAGTCTTGTCGATTGCCTGACCTTCAGGTCGAATTGGTTCAGCCCAAGCAAGAGCAGGGCCTAATAGACCTTGTGCGATATCCGCGTGGTTTTCATAAACAGTATTCACGATTTGCTCACGGTCTACCGCAGCAGCCGCTACCTTACGCAAGTTAATATCGCTGAATACGCCTGACTTGTTGTTTAGGTAAAGCGTATTGGTACGAGGCATCGCCACTTCATAAAGTAGGTTCGGATCAATGGTCGCGATTTGTGAAACGGGCACTGCTTCAACGATGTCTGCTGTGCCTGTTCTTAGAGCTGCAGCGCGAGCAAAACCGTTAGGAACGTATTCTGCAATCACAGATTCAACTTGCGCTTTTTCACCCCAGTAGCCATCGAAACGTTTTAGCTTCGCGCTGGTTGTACCGTTAATTTCAGTCAACTCAAACGGGCCCGTACCTGCACCCATTGGGCTAACACGGCCATCATCTTGGTAAGCACTTGCTGCAAGAATCGCTAATTGAGGGCTTGATAAACGGCTTGGTAAAAGAGGGTCATCAAAGCTGGTCTTGATCTCTACGCGGTAGTTGTCCATCGCTTTCACTTCTAGATCGACACCATCTAGAATGCGTGGCTTAGGTGCCGCCTCTAGCGCTTTCTGCAAAGAGTTCACTACGGATTCTGCGGTTAATGTAGAGCCATCGTGGAATTTAACGCCTTGGCGAATAGTGAACTGCCAAGTCAGTGGATCAAGATGTTTCCAATCAGTCGCTAGCATTGGTTCTGCTTCTGAGGTTGGGCTCAAGTTCACTAACGTTTCAGCTGTGCTCCAACGAGATAGCTTAAAAGCATCATCAGAAAGTGGCGACAAACCCGTTCTTGGTGGTTGCATCATCGCAACACGGATTTCAGATTTGACTGCGGCATCGCTCAACTCTGGTTGAGAGTCAAAACAGCCCGTCAAAGGCAGAGCCAACGCAAGCGCGCAAGCCAGTTTGATTGAATTAAAACGCATAGTTATTTTTCTCTGTAAGCTGTGTTGTGTTAATAAGCAGTATTTCGTAATAAATAAGGTTGTGTTAACAAGTAGATTTCGAAAGTGGCTGAGATTCGATCAGCAACTGAGTCGCAGGGTGAGCAGGTGTGCTCATCACTTGAGGTGTCGGTCCATGCTCCACCATCTCGCCATGGTCAAGAACCAGAATTTCTTCACAAAGCGCCTTTGCCGCACCGAGATCATGCGTCACCAAAACGATTCGCATGTCGCGCTTATTTTTCAGTGAGTTAAGTAAATCCAGCAACCTTTGACGGTTCACAGGATCAAGGCTGGCAGTCGGCTCATCGGCCACCAACACTTCGGGTCTAACGACAAGAGCCCGAGCGATAGCCACACGTTGAGCTTGGCCTGTAGAAAGTTGATTCGGTTTCAGTGATAACAAAGTGGCAGGTAAGCCCACGTCCAATAGCGTCTCTTCAATAATGCTTTCATGATTACCAGAAACGTCTAAGTTGCTTAGCGGTTCGGCTAAGATCTGTCGAACGGTATAGTAAGGGTTGAGGCTTGTGTGCGGTTCTTGTGGCACTAACTGGATCAAGCGACACACCGTTGCCTGCGTTTTGCGATTGCGAATCGGCAGCGAATGGCCAAATAGGCTGATTCGGCCAACAGTCGGTGATTTTAGGCCAAATAACAGCTCAATCAGTGTCGATTTTCCGGCACCAGAACGGCCAACAATGGCTAAGCTTTTGTCTTCAACATTAAGGTCGATGTTCTGCAGCGCTTTGAACGCCTTACCACCCAGCCAACTTGGCACTGAGTAATAGTGCACACCGACATTCTCGAACTTAATCTCGATCGGTGTTTGTGTTTCTGAATCTATCACTGGCATTAACGGCGAGACTTCTGAATTTAGTGGTAAGGTCAGGCTCATTCAATTAAGTCTCTCAATGAACAACAGAAAGCGTGAGAACTTGATTCAAGCGCATGTTTTGGTGCGCCGTAAGCCACCACTCCACCATCGTCGATGACCAACAACTTGTCACACGCTAATGCGCTGTGCAGGTCATGAGTAATCAACAAGCCACCGATTTGTCGCTGTTTAACATTGTCTCGAATCAGCTTAAGTATCTCTTGCTCTGTCACCGGATCTAACGCGCTGGTTGGTTCATCGGCGATGATGAGATCGGCGTTACTCAGCAAGCCAATCGCAATACAAATCCGTTGACGTTGCCCTCCCGAAATTTGGCTCGGATATAACGGCAATATGGTTTCAGGGTTAGGAAATCCAAGCTGCACTAACAATTCAGTGAGTTTGATCTTATCTTGTGATTTA
The DNA here is from genome assembly GCF_023503985.1 of Vibrio sp. J383. Taxonomy (NCBI): domain Bacteria; kingdom Pseudomonadati; phylum Pseudomonadota; class Gammaproteobacteria; order Vibrionales; family Vibrionaceae; genus Vibrio; species Vibrio sp. J383. The sequence continues at coordinate 329,706 of NZ_CP097294.1, forward strand.
AGCTTAGTGCGCGTCCCCGTCAATGCCAAACTGAGTTGACCTTCAATGGAAACCAGAGGGTTTAATGCTTGAAGCGCATCTTGAAAGATAACTGCGGGGCGCTGTACTGCGGTTCTTTGCAACATAGGCAAGCCACACACGGCATCGCCAGAAAGAGAAATATGGCCTTCAACCTCAACCGTATCTGGCAGAAAACCCGCAATCGCGCGTGAAAGCATCGACTTACCAATGCCTGATGGACCCATGATCGCCAACAGCTCACCTCGATATACATCGAAATGAATATCTTGAAAAAGTGTTCTCGAAGAGGTTTTGATCGTTAATTGGTCAACAGACAGAAGTGGGGCGTTCACGCAGATACTCATAAATGGATGTTATAACATAACAACTCTATCATTAAGCCTACATGATGAAAAGCGAACATTTAACCGTATCGCATTTTATTTGTTGTTTGATTGACCATTTTTACTGGGTCATTAGATAGAAAAAGCGCCCTTAGCATAATGCTGTCAGGCGCTTTCAAAAGTACTGGCAATAACGATTGTGTTTCTAACCTAATGACACGCCACGGATGCGCCTTCTGTTGGAAGGCACTTCTGCTTAACTTGTGCGATGAACGGATACAAGAATGCAATACGTCCAAGATAAAACAAGGTAAACGCCAACCACAAACCATGATTGCCCCATAAATCGACCGAAAATGCCTGTACAGCCAAGAATACCGCCAAGGTAGCGATGCTAGAGTCTCGAACCGGACGTGTGGTTCCTGTTCCGGTAAAGATGCCGTAAACCGTTAAGCCAAAGCCAGACACCAGCGGGAACACAATCAACCACGGAGCCATCTCTTGATATAGAGCGACAAGCGTTGGGATATCGGTAAACAAGAAAACGATATTGTCTTTAAATACCAAGGTCAACAGCGTTAGTGCAGCAATAAAGCCGGCTGTCCATTGGAAATTGAGCCTTAACACACGGTCAAGCATTGAAGGATTTTTCTGGCCCACCGCTTTGCCTGCAAACACACTTGATGCGTTGGCAATGCCGTCAAACATGTAACTGACAATGAAGGTCACCTGCATCAAGATCGCGTTAGCAGCCAGAACATCGGCACCCAGTTTAGAACCAGTACGCGCCATCATATTGAAGAAAACTAAAATACAGATGGTACGAAGTAAGAGATCGGTGTTCGAAGAGATGATTGTCGATAGGTCTTTCTTGGTCATCTTCGAACCTTGTAGGAACTCAGAGATCGAGATATTGCTGGTCTTAATCACCAGTGTCATACCAATAGCGAAAGTAGTGACTTGTGCAATCAAACTTGCGTAGGCCACACCCGCAACACCCAAGTCGAAATAAAGTACAAACACCGCATCCAATACAATGTTCAACACGTTACCAAACACTTGTGTGTAAAGAACATCTTTGGCTTTCGCCTGCCCCATTAGCCAACCAATAATGGTGTAGTTGAGCAGTACAAAAGGTGCACCATAAATCAAAATACTGAAGTAGATATGCGCGTGCTCAGCCACTTTCGCTTCAGGTGCTATTACCCACATCGCGCCTTGCCAGATTAGCGGTTGTATCAAGATAAAGATCAAACCAACCAAACCAGACAGCACAAACGGACGCATCAAACTGCCCGCTAAATCAGAACTATTCCCTTTGCCCAGTGCCATCGCACTTTGCCCTGTCGTACTCACACGGAAAAAGCCAAACAACCAATAGATGGTATTCATGATGATGGTGCCGATAGCTACGCCACCAATCAGTTCAGCAATACCAAGTTGTCCGATAACAGCCGTGTCGACGGCGCCAAGCAGAGGCTGCGTCACCGTTGCTATGATGAAGGGGAAAGCTATTTTTAGATAATCTTTGTGGGTAATGGTCATATTGGCCAGTGAGTGATATTAAGAACTATTTGCAATTAGAACGGAATGCTATCGCTTAATCCGTACGTTGTCATCAATTACTGAGGTAAATTATCAACAAGCTTTCTCTTCATTACATCATCAACATAAGATGCCTTTCAGCCATTGAGTGAGCAAATTAGCCACAACAAATGAGTAAAGCCACGCTCGAAAAAAAGCAACAAAACCAATTACCGAGCCAATTCATTAGTTAGCCTGATAAAGGCTCAGTAAAAACTCACAGGGAGGTAGAAATCAAGCTCAAACACTTCATCACTATTGAGAAAATGGTTCCGATGATAATGCACATACGCAGGAGTCGAACGCTGTTTGAAACCAGAAGCCGGCAACCATTTTTCCAATACCATACTGATCTGTGGTAGCAGCTCACCATAACGACCATTAAGTCGAAACACGGCATGCAAACCGCCTGGAATCACCATCTGGTTCACGACACTTCGATACTTGATCGGCTCATCTATCGCGATGCACGCTACATAACGACACTGATCCATTTCAACCCAAGCGGGGTTAGAGTGATGCAAGCCGAACTGACTCGAAAAATCACGCTGTTCAGAGTTCGCCCATGCTTTCAATATCAACCACGCATTACGAATGGATCGGTTATAGCCAGTATGTCGAACATAAGCTGCCATTCGGTCTGATACTTCAACAATTTTAGGTTCCGGCAACTCCCGCTGCGACACATTCAAATAGCCTGCCGCCACTTCGGGATCTTTCAGGTAAGGTTTTTCTGCAATCTGTAAATCATGCTTACGCCATTCTCCGGGCGACATATTAAAAGTCGCTTTAAATGCTCGGCTAAACGAAGACACAGAGCTAAAGCCACATTTATGGGCGATCTCAACCACAGACGAGCTGGTATCGAACATTAATTGATTGGCCGCGTACTCCATTCGAGTGCGTCGAATGTATTGATGCAACGACTCCCCAACCACACTTTTGAACGTGCGATGAAAATGTTGCTCTGAATACGCAGCAATCTCAGAGAGCGCTTTTGCCGACAAAGGCTGACTGATGTCTTGGTGAATATGGAACAAAACATCATTGATTCGGGATATGTGTTGTCGTGACATCGTTCAAATAGCATAAATGGACATGTTTAAGAGCATAAACGGACACGCCAGTTTTTACAATTGCCGTGTAATATCAAGCGATAGAATAAAAACGATAAACGACGAGACACAACACATGGAAATCGCACAGTCATTACAACAGATTCAATCTTCATACATTCGAGAGATCCTCGCTGCCGCAAGCGATCCAAATGTTATTTCGTTGGCCGGTGGTTTACCCGATGCGAAAACATTCCCTATCGATTTAATGAAGCCTACGCTAGAAAACCTAGCGAACATGCCTGAAGTTTTCCAATACGGTTCGACCGCAGGTTATGGCCCGTTGCTTGATCACCTTACGCAAAGCTACCAATTGCCAGAGACTCACACAGCAATGATCTGTACCGGTTCTCAGCAAGGTTTGGATTTGATTGCGCGTGCGTATGTTGACCCGGGTGATGTAGTTGTGATGGAAGCGCCAAGCTACCTAGGTGCGATGCAGGTGTTTGGCCTAGTTCAAGCAAACATCGCTACCGTGTCTCAAACTGAATTTGGCCCGAACCTAGATGAACTGGAAACATGCTTTGCCGAGCAAGCGCCAAAAATGTTCTATGCCGTGCCTGATTTCCACAACCCAACCGGCGTGTGCTGGGCAACAGAAACTCGTCAAAAAGTGGCTGAGCTGTGTATCAAATACAATGTAGCCTTCATTGAAGATGCTCCATACCGTGAGCTACGTTTCACTGGTACTGAACTGCCGTTGGTATCGTCTTTCTGCCCTGATAACTCTATCGTTCTTCGTTCATTCTCTAAGATTGCATCGCCAGGCCTACGTATTGGCGCGGTAACAGGCAAACGCAGCTACCTTGAGCCACTGATCAAAGTGAAGCAAGGCGCTGACTTGCACTCAAGTGTACCCATGCAAGCGCTGCTTGTCGGCCTTCTAAAACATGAAGACTTCAACGTACATATGGAAAACATTCGCACACTGTACAAGTCTCGTTATGAGGTGCTGTTCTCAGAACTAGAAAAACAACTGCCTGCAGATTGTGTGTTAAAAGCCGTAGATGGCGGGATGTTCATTTGGGTTGAGATCCCAGAGTGCGATACCTTCGAATTAGCTAAGACTTTGCTATCGAATGGCGTCGCGGTAGTACCAAGCCCAGTATTCTATCCAAAGGCTGATGAAGCTAAAGCTGCACTGCGCTTAAACTTCACTAACGCTAACCCAGAAGAATTAACAGAAGCGGTGAAACGCTTAGCGGAAGTACTGAACCAAGCGTAATCGCTGACGATACTGACCGCTTTGGTGATTACCTGATCGGCTTGTTGCCGAAAAAGCCGCAACGAATCAGCATTAAGGGCCAATGTCATTCTCAACAAGAGAGTCACATTGGCCTTAATTTTAGGTCGCTATAAAACACAGAAAGGACATCACTTTGCCTCATTGTATTATCGAACACTCATCCACTATTGATGGTCAGCAACTCAATCAGAAAGTGTTTCTCGGCGCGATGGAATCTCAGTTGTTCTCACCAACAGGAGAAGACATCAAAGTACGCAGCCTTGCCTACCAGCATTACCAAACTGGTGAAGTAAAAGAAGACTTCGTGCATGTCTCTGTGCGTATTTTGTCTGGGCGTAACGAAGGCATTAAAACGATGCTCTCCAAGTCCATTTTGGATCAATTACTGACTCTTCCACTATCCAATGCTTCGCTGACCGTAGAGATCATTGATATAGAGACAAGTAGCTATTCAAAAGCCTTAGTTTAAAGGCAAGTCACAAACGAACAGCCTCTCAAATAGAGTGTTTTCAAAGCATTAGTTAGACAGCATGGAGCAATAAATGGAAGTGGTGATTGGTAACAACCCTGAATTGATAATGAAAGCACAATCCATTCGTCATCAAGTCTTCGTTGTTGAACAAGGCATACCGCACATATTGGATCTTGATGGGCTCGATCCTGTCTCACATCATGCACTCATCACCGATGAAGATAATTTAGTCGCGACTGCACGCTTGCACATTGATGAATCAGGACACTCAACTATGGCGCGTGTTGCTGTTCTACAGCCTTATCGAGGATCAGGTATCGCATCTGAAATTGTCATGGCACTTCTAAAACATGCCTCTGAACATGGTGCTAAAGTCATTGAAATCCACGCCCATCAGTACCTAAAGAATTACTATGAAAAGTTTGGCTTTGAGTTCATTCGTGAAGTAGAAATCGTCGGGGAACACCAGCTCATTGAAATGAGATACAACATAAGTTCGTAGCCAAATATTCAATAAGCAACAAGATATCACTAATTATCTGAGCTAAAACTGTTTATCAAATAGCTACCACCTCCACACACCTAAAGCCACACTAATAACAATGCTAAATAGCCCTACTTTTGGTTGGTTTTTGTCCTTCCTTGGCTTGGTTATACTGCGGCGGATTTTAATAAGCCAATATGGGCAAACCTGAGTAAATCAAATTCAGTATGTATCATAAAAGGCAACCGCTCTGGATTTACGTTCCAGCTCGCAGAAAGGAAAAACCATGTCTCAATATGTTGTATGTGCTCTGTATAAATTCGTAGCACTTGATGATTACCAAGAAATTCGCCAGCCACTCACTGACGTGTTAGAAGCTAACCAAATCCGTGGTACTTTGCTACTTGCGAGCGAAGGCATCAACGGCACCGTTGCAGGTAAGCGCGAATCTATCGACGCTCTTCTTAAATGGTTCAAACAAGATTCTCGTTTGGCTGATGTTGTTTACAAAGAGTCGTTCAACGAAGAACAACCATTCAACCGCACCAAGGTTAAGCTTAAGAAAGAGATCGTAACCATGGGCGTTGAGGGTATCGACCCACGCCACGTTGTCGGCACTTACGTGAAACCAAACGAATGGAACGCTCTGATTTCTGATCCTGATGTGATTCTGGTTGATACTCGCAACGACTACGAAGTCGATATCGGTACATTCAAAAATGCTGTAAACCCAAACACAGAAACCTTCCGTGAATTCCCTCAATACGTTGAAGAAAATCTCGATCCTAAGAAACACAAAAAAGTCGCGATGTTCTGTACTGGTGGTATTCGTTGTGAAAAATCAACAGCCTACATGAAAGAGCAAGGCTTTGATGAGGTTTACCACCTTGAAGGCGGCATTCTTAAGTACCTAGAAGAAGTACCAGAAGAAGAGAGCATGTGGGAAGGCGACTGCTACGTATTTGATGGTCGTGTTGCAGTAAACCACCAGCTAGAGAAGAGCGGCTACGACGTGTGTAACGCGTGTCGTTTGCCAATCACTGACGAAGACAAAGCCTCTGAGCACTTTGAGAAAGGCGTAAGCTGCCCTAAGTGTATTGATAAGCACAGCGACGAGCAGAAAGCCCGTTTCCGCGAACGTGAAAAGCAAGTTCAACTGTCGAATGCTCGTGGCGAAACCCACGTAGGTGGCGAAGCCGCTCACCTTATCGATCAACGTAAGAAAGAGAAGCTAGCACACAAAGAGCAGCAACGCTCTGGTAAGAAAGCGAAGTAGTTTTTAGTATTACGAAAATAACAAAGGGCATCAGCGAATCCACAATGGAACGTTAATGCCCTTTTTTGATCCTGTTCTCGCTTTGTGTTTTGAGCCACATTTCTTTCGATAAATTGCTTCTATACTGTTAATAATCCGACTAGAGAGGAAGTGCCAATGCTCAATGAAAACCATGCCTTTATCTTAGATTTCCCAGATCTTAAATTAGACATTGTTCAGCTCAACCACGACGACGAAAAATTCAAAGCAGACATGCAGAAATACCACCAACTCGACTACGACATCCGTCAGCTAGAAATCTCTGGCAGCCCTATCGATGACGACAGCATGCACAACCTCAAAGTTGAACGCATGGCGCTAAAAGACTCGCTACACAAACAGCTCACGCGCCACCACGCACTTAAGATCGTATAGAAAAATCAGGCCAAAACTCTATTTTAAGCCATGCACTACGCATGGCTTTTTGGTTTCATCACATCGCAAATCTAAGCTAATTCGGCGCCTTCAATTATGTTACTGTTTGCTTATTCAAAGGCGTTTGATAAGGAAGCGGACACTGTGGCAAGACAAGAAGAGAATATACAATTCCAGCTCGTTTCAAATTCTGAATTCGAAGAACGGTTTACGTGTGTTAAACAAAGTCTTTTCATACACGTCGATAGTGTTTTCGGTTGGGATGACGACTTCCAACGCCAACGACTTTTAAACGATTACCATCCCTCTTGGTTTCATTGGGTATACCGAGGAAAAGAGAGGATTGGACTTGTGTGTTTTAAGCCTTATGACAACGCATATCATGTTCACCTGTTGATCATCTCCCCACAATACCAAGGTCAGTCTCTCGGTAAAAAAGTCATGTCGCTCATGCATGAAAAAACGCTTCAAGAACAACGTAATCAAATCACTCTGTCGAGCTTTAGAAGTAACACTCGCGCCATTAGCTTTTATCAGTCACTTGGCTACGGAGTTGTTGATGAAGAAGATGATGATGATTTTGTGGGATTAACTCTCTACCTAACTAACCAAGTAAACGGTGAGTAGATAGAGAGCTTAATTACTAGCGGTCTGCAGAGATACCCAACTTATCGATTAACGACGGGAAACCCCAACCGTTCTCACCTGCCACCACAGGTTCTCCGGTCAAATACTCAAACAGCGTTGGCGCTAAAGATCCGTTAGCTTCGATTTTCAGTTGCTGAGAGTTATCGCCAATTGGCGCTCCCCAGAATCCGATGAAAGCATCTTTCTCTAAGTAATCCTCACCAGCATGACGCCCCGGTACCTTGGTGTTGTAGCCAATTCCCGCTTTAGGGAACAAGTTAACCGTGCCAGCCCTATCTTCAAGGTAGATATTAGCCAGTTGATTCACTGAATCTGGTCGAGGTGTTGGTTGCGTTAATGAAGTCCACTCAGCACTGCTACACCACGTTGTCACATCCGCTTTAACCGCTCGGTTAATACACTTTTCTACCAATTGAGAATATTGTGAAAAATCAGCTTCGCTTGGTGATGCTAGGTATGGATTTAACCTTTGCGTATTGAGCAAAATCGGCGCTCGGTTGTCTTCCAATGACTCATAGAGAAGCTTGTCACCTTCGCGGGTAATTAATTCGTCGACTCGTTTTAAATCTCGGTTACCAATTACACGAACAGCGCAACGTTGTTGATCACATGTGCTTTCTCTTACGACCATATAATCAAGACTCTCAGGCAAGCGTTGCGCTATCTGATTGATGATGTCTATGTTCTGACCAGCTGGCGCTGCAATCGGAGACCACTGCGTGAGTTCTTGGTAAACAGGCTGAACCTGCCACCCTTGAGCCGAATTAAAGAAGTCCATCATGAAGTTACCACCAGCTGTCGAGGCGACCACCACATCCAATTCCTTCGAGCTTGGGTAGCTTAGAGCATTGGTAATCTTAGGCCCTTCCCCCTCGTCCGAAGATATCTTCTTAACCACAATTGGATACTCTAGCTCTGCTTGTAAGCCTTCAAATACCTGCTTTTCGGGATTGAGCGCGTAGAACACTGGCGTTAAACCATGATCCCCTGCCATGCCCCATAGCGTTTTATCGTAAACGCCTGCACTGCGGTAAGTAGCTTCAATCTGGCGAATCCAATAGTCCAGTCGGTTAAGCTCTCCAGTCGGCATCAGAATTTCGTCACTAAAAGGACCGGTAAAGTGCGCGAAGTGATCTGGCCATGGGTTATACACCAAGGTGTAGTCTGGCATCCCTTTTCCATCTAACTCGGCAAACTGAGTGATCGACTGTTTAACCTGAGCTCTCTTTGAAAACTTAGTGAAAAAATCAAAGCCAGATATAGACTGATACGCTTCAATATCTTCAATCAAGGCTTGACGCTTTTCTTGCAAAACCACTTCGACTTCTGAACGTTCTTGAAGCTCTTTCACGCAGCGTTTCTCACCATAATCACGCAGTGACTCACCCAAACCTAGGTTTACTAAGCCGTCGTAAGTGGTGTGAGCATTCCAATCATATTGAGCGTTGCAGTTCAGCGTTTTGAGGTAATCAAGGCGATCAAACATGGTCTGAACCTTGTTGTTTGCCATCAACACATCCAGCTGTAGGGCATCATTACCGAAGAAGTAATACGCTCGGTCGATCTCTCGGTCAACAAAGTGGAAATTAGGGATACCCGTGCCACCTTGCCCCGATACTTTCGCGCCCGTTTTAATGATCGGTAGATTACGTACGCTGATCGTCGGAGTAGAAGAGATACCCACTCGGCTTATATTATTTCGATTCTCTTGATAGAGTTTTTTGAAGAACGGAAGATAATTCGGATCACGGTAGGTTTGTTCAGACAGAACCTCCATGAACCTCACCTGCTGTTGATGCTCAGGCTCAATCACCGTTTCTAGCTTAGGTTTGTATTGCGCTCGGTTTTTATGGTTCTGATAAGCAACCGAAATGAAAGGTGAATCTTCATCAACCAAGCCTTCGATCAACCCCTGCTGTAAACCATCGACAGTCACTTGGACCGCAAAACGTTTGTTCTGTTGCGATTCTAAGAACTGAATGAGCGCATCAGGCTGGTCACTGAACGCTTGCTGCATCCAATCATCGAGCGCTTCTGCACGTTCTTCTTTAAACACAAATTGTCGGTAGGCTTTCAGCAAGTTTAAGCGCACAAAATCAATAAGCGTGATGGTAAGAGCTTGTGCTTTGTTATTCGGCTTATCAGCGTTTTCTGGTTTACCATCTTCTGCAATCGCCAACATTGCAGACTTCATGTCGCCGTCATCCATTCCCAATGCCGCTTTACCGATCAAATCAACGATGATCGGTTGAATCTGAGCGATGATCGCTAGATCTTCAGGGCTATTAGTTAAGTATGTGTAATTCGCAGGGAGCGTGTCCATATCCTGCCAAACACCAATTTCGAATAACGCATCGTAGATAACCACCATGTTGGCAATGAACTGTTCATCGATACGAATACCTTCATGATGTCCCGTTGCTTCAGTCGAGGTATCTGGCTCGTGATACTCTGAGGTTGGCTTATCTCCAACATGATAGAGGCTATGTTCAAAGCCCTTTAGCGCCTGCTTATCATAAACCGTCGACAAGTAAGATTTGAACACATCTTCACTGCCCAAGCCTGAATAGCGGTCGTAATAACTATAGAGAAAATAACCCAGAGGAATTGAGTACGTCGGGTTAGATAACTGAGCAACGACTCTGGCTTTTGTTTTGACATCTAAAGGGAGAGCGAGAATATACGCATCTAATGTAACGCCACCAATCGTGAAAAGAGCTGCATCACGAGTGAGTTTGGCAGAATAACTTAGGCTTGAAAGCACCTGATTTTTCAACACTTCACTGGAGCTAAACACGCCACCAATGACGGGCGTTGTTGATATATCAGCGGCACTCGGAGCTGACGCAACCGCCAACGATAAGACACTGAATAAACTGGCGTAACTGCGAACGTGAGAATAAGAGCTCATCAAATTTCCTTTAGATCAACACACTTCTATAAATGCGACTTATTGTTTCAGTTTGCATTTATTAGTCAACCTATGAAAACGTTTGTTTTCTGATTCGAAGAGCTCTTATTGTTATGAAATGTTCATTCTTACTAATATCTCTACGACTTTACCGCATACCCAAGCCCGAAAGCTTTCTAATGTTAGACGACAGCTATTCCCTTAATTAAACGCCCTAGCCACTCGGCCGTTACTGCTCAATTCGTAATGGCCAATATAGGCTGGGATAAATACCGATTGCCCTTTAGTAAGGGTTAAATGCTCACCTTTCTGACTCATTAACGTTAAATCATCGTCTATCGCCATTAAAATTTCAGCGCCGCTTGTGATGACTTCTTCTTGATGAGGGCGATGAAAGATATTGAAATCAAAATCACTGACCGGGATATCATAGCTATCACATTGACCCAGTTTTGAGGGTGCTAACAACAAGCGTTCGAAGGGAATTGGCGTAAATTTTGTGCAGGCGACTAACTCAGCGACATCAATGTGTTTTGGCGTTAAACCAGCACGTAACACGTTGTCTGAATTTGCCATAATTTCAAGCCCGGTTCCCTTAATGTAAGCATGCGGAGTGTTCGCATTCAAATACATCGCTTCACCTGGCTTTAGTGTAATCAAGTTAAGTAGCAGAACACAAAACAGACCGATATCGTTCGGGTACTGATGGCTAAGCTCAGTAACCAAGGCAAACTCAGCTTGATCTTGGTGAGCGGCTGCGTGAGTCAGAAGTTGCTCTAATGCTCGGTGTTTACGTTGGTCATCTAGAGTTAACAGATCACGAAAAAACGCTTCTAAGCCTAGAGAATCAAGGTGGTTGCCAAACTCTTCAACCAAATCAGCCAGTTCGCTCGAATCCAACTTTTTGAACAGACCTAATATTTCATCGAATTCTCGAAAGCCATTCATTGCTTGATATTCAGTGATCGCGTAAACCAATTCAGGCTTGTGGTTTGAGTCTTTGTAATTACGATGCCCTGCTGTTAGAGGGATTCTTGCTTGCTCTTCTCTTGCAAAGCCAACCTCTGCTTGCTGCTTGTTTGGGTGAACCTGAACAGATAGCGCTTTTTCTGCTGCCAAGATCTTAAACAAAAACGGCAGTTCACCGAACTCCTGCGCAATATCAGTAGATAAATAAGCGGGTTTATTCTTGTTAATCAGCTCAGAGAGAGGCACCAAATGTTGGTCTAGCTTGACCATTGAACAACCTTTCGGATGCGCTCCCATCCAAACTTCCGCTTGCGGCTCTTGTGACTCATTCTTAAAGCCAAACAGTTCACGTATCGAAGAAATGCTCCCCCATGCATAATTTTGGATGGTGTTTTCCATTGGGAAAAATGAGTGTTCTGAGAAGTGGCTGAGTGACATGGCGTTTTCCGTAGTGAGCCCTTTGAACACAATTCAGAGAGCTGATTTCTAATAACGTAAATAATTAGAAAGACTACAGAGAGCAGCTAGAACCCACATGAGATGGGGTCTTAGACGCAATAGGAAAAATTCTTAGAAACGGGTGAGAACGATGAAAAGCGTGAAAAGAGTCACATTTGAATATCACTAGTAGAAAGCGCTGAGAATAAGATAGCCGCTTGTATCGCACTGGTTACAATAGCGGAGCAAGCAACAATACAAACACCAGCGACTATCTTGTTATCAGGAAGAGTCCTTAAAAGCCAGAGCGAACCTCTGCACTTTTCTGAGGCGATTGAGCTTGTAGGAAAGGCAGTAGCAGCAAGCCAATAACAGCCGCACAAGTCGAGATGGTAATGAAGAACCCACTCCAGCCGTAAGTTTCTAGAACGAGCGCTAATGGGTAACCAGAGAGTGCTGCACCCATGTAAGCAAACAAGCCAACAAAGCCTGTCGCCGCCCCGGCAGAGTCTTTGTGCGAGCATTCGGCCGCCGCCATACCAATAAGCATTTGAGGGCCAAAAACAAAAAAGCCTACGCAAAACAACCCAGCCGCTTGAAACACAAAGTTGGTTAAAGGCATAAGCCATAAAGCGGATACCGAGAGGAAAATACCAATCGCGAACAGGATATTCATGGGCCCACGGTTGCCACCAAACAGTCTATCCGAGCCCCACCCAGCAACAAGTGAACCAACGAAACCGCCAATCTCAAACAGAGACAAGGCAGCGTTGGCGTTTATCAAACTGTAATTGTGTTCTTCGGTTAGGTATAAGTTACCCCAGTCGTTGACCGCCGTTCTTACGATGTAAACCAGCACATAGCTAAAGGCGAGCAACCAAATGTACTTATTGCTAAACACATAGGTTTTCAATATTTCTCGATAGCTTAGCCCTTGTCCATGGTTCTCTTGCGCCAACTCTAGATGGTCACTGCGCCACTTCCCTACCGTCGGGAGTCCCATGGTGGTGGGCTTGTCACGTAAGCGCCAGCAAACGATAAGACCGATAAATACACCAATCACACCCGGCCAGATAAACCCTGCTCGCCAACTGAATTGCAGCGTTAGATAACCCACGAGAATAGGAATTAGCGCCCCACCAACGTTGTGTGCTGTATTCCATATAGCCCAGCGAAAGCCTCTTTCGGAGCGAGAATACCAAGTCGTCAATAACTTAGAACACGATGGCCAGCCCCAACCTTGGAACCATGCATTCAGTACCCAAAGCGAGATGAAAGCCGCTAACGAACTAGAAAAGCCAAACGCGATATTGATCAAGCCTGTTGCGATTAGGCCAAGCCCCATAAAGTAACGCGGGTTCGACCGATCCGATATCGTGCCTGATATAAATTTCGATAAGCCATAAGAAAGATAAAAGAGCGTGCCAATTAAGCCGATATCGCCTTTGTCCAAACCAAGGTCGGTGATCATGGCTGGCGCGGCATAATTAAAGGTTTTACGAGTGAAGTAAAAACCCGCATAGCCGACATACATTCCTATCATGATGTGGAGGCGCCAGTAGCGATAACTCTGATTGATCTCATCATCAGTTAGAGCATCACTCTTTGACGTTGTCGAGCGCAGAAATCCAAACATATTCGTTCTCACACTTTAGGTAATGTAACGCTGATATTGGTACCCGAAGATGAGCCATTAGCGTTGATTGTCATCTTGCCACCGAGCGCCTGTACACGCTCTTGCATACCACGAACCCCCATTCCTTTGAGAAGGTCTTGCGCTGTAAAACCAACGCCATTGTCTGAGATCCGAAGATAAGCCTGATCATCTAAAATCAGTTCAATGCTGATTTCGCTCGCGTTGGCGTATTTAGAGGCGTTGTTTAAGGATTCTTGGCACAGCCTGAAGATAGTGACCTTGAGCGTGTCACTCAAACACGAGTAATCACCTTGCCAATTTAACTGGATATCAACGCCGTGATCCGAAAACTCCATCTCTCGAATAAGCTGTTCCACGGAATCTTTTAGGTCAAGATCGTCCAACATTTTAGGTCTTAGTTTTGTAAGTAGGCGTTTGGTGGTGTCATAAACATTCAAAGACAATGACTCAATCGTCCCCGCACAGCGAACGCTCATCTCAGCCGCATCGACACGTTTAATAATGCTTGCCTGCGTACGAATTGCCGTGATGTTTTGGCCAATTTCATCATGCAGCTCACGCGCAATATCACGACGAACCGACTCTTCAGCTGTTATTAACTGTCGTGAAAGGTTTTGGTTTCTGGAAAGCTCGCTTCGCAATTTGGAGTTGAGATCTTTCTGCTTTTGAACCGCAAGGCCCAGCAATATACCGGTAATAGTTTGAGCCGATAGAGACAAGAGTAAGTCGGTAATTTCGAGTTTGGACGTTCCGCTATGAGCAGCAATCAGCGCAACACTGTTTAACAGGGTCGCCAGTAAAGCGCCTTGCCATCCGTAACGTACGGCCAGCAAGATAATAGGGATCGCCATACAAAATGGGGCGAAGCGCCTTAGTTCATCAGGCAAGCTGGTTTGTATCAAAATACTGGCCACCAGCAACACACTGTATAAAGCGATGTGACGGATTTTGAACTCTACAACATTATGGATTAAGTAAGAGCTCAGTGGCGCCCACTTATTTTGGAATAGATAGTTCCAGACCAGATAACACATAGGTACCAGCATCAATCCACCCGTGATACTCGCTAACCACACCATGTAAACGGCTGGAACATGAGAACCCACCACGGCAACGTTAATTAATGCGGTAACCATGATTAAGCTCGCCATCACTAACAAGTGACGATTTTGATCACCATAGTAATAACGCTTGGCAAATAGAGTGGCAGGAATACTTAATCCACTGGCGACTAGTACGGTCAGCCATTGGGGTTCATCAAGCAATAACGCTAACGCGATCGCAAGTCCCCACTCTGCAATATAGATAGCAGGCCAATAGTGAGTGCGAGTGTGCAGCGTCATTCCCAATCGAAGTGAGAATGGGAAAAGCAGAATGGCTAACTCAGGGTCATTAATAAAATAGAAGGCAATAACCCATAAACAAAACCATGCACAGCCAGCCATAAAAACCCCACATAGTGAAGTGGCTAGATAGGAGCGCATTAGTACTGATCTTGAGTGAACAATTTAGCTAACTCAACGTTGTTCTTAACATTGAGTTTGTCCATCGCATTGGCACGGTGTACATGCACCGTTTTATGACTAACTCCTAGCTCAACGGCGATAGATTTCACATCGAGCCCCGTTGCCAATAACTGACACACTTCGCTTTCTCTGCGGGTGAGTTGATTTAAAGAGGCTTTATTCTTCATTGGTGTCGCAAGCTTTATAGCGATATCGGGCGTGAGATAACAGCCACCATTTGCGCTCGTATGTACGGCTTGGATTAACTCATCTGGGCTACAGCGCTTACTGAGGTAGCCTTTAGCTCCTAACTCTAATGACTTCTCAACCATTGCCGGAGAGTCATGTACGCTCAGCATGATACTGGCAATGCCTGATGGAATTTCTTCCAATAAGCTCAAGCCACTTTCATCCTGCATTGAAATATCCAAGATAACGACATCAGGGTGACAACTTGGCAATCCGAGGCGCGCTTCTGCCGCAGAGTTAAATTCACCCACGACCGTAATATCAGTTTCAAGACTGAGTAATTGAGCAAAGCCCGAACGAACAATGACGTGGTCATCAACAAGCGCAACATTAATCATGATATTAACCAGAATTAAGAGTAAGAAAGAAAAATAGCCCCGACAGGAGCTATTTAATATTAAGTTTATTGATAGAGATGATACTGAATCGAACTAGCGATTGGTATGATCTCACGTGCTTTAATCAAATAAAGCACGTGATAATAATTACGCGTTTTGAGCCGCTAGGTGCATCTTCTTCGCGTGACGAATCTTCTTCTCTTCCGCAACCGCAACAAATAGCAATAACACGATACAAATGGCAGCTGACGTATCGAGTGCTGCGAATGTCCCCTTCCAACCCGTTAAGCCGAAAATTGGCGTTCCGTCCGCAATCATACCTAGACCAAGTTTGGCAAAGCTGTCACCAATTAGGTAAGCAAATGTGCCTTTCACGCCGTCAGCAACACTGATTGCTTTCTTAGGTACAAAACCTACCGCAGCAACACCAATCAACAGTTGAGGACCGAACACTAGGAAGCCAAGTACGAACAGTGACGCTAGGTACATGAACTCGCTCGTTGCATTTTGGTAGAACTCTAGAGAGACAATAATCAATCCAAGCGATACACAAGCAACTAAAGCACGACGTCCGTTCGCAAGGTCTGATAAATAACCCCACATCAATGTGCCAACCAGAGCACCGACTTCAAACAGAGTGAAACCTGAAATCGCAGTTTCCTTTGATAGACCTAGCTCTTGATACGCGTAAACGGTAGACCATTGATCGATACCGATACGAACAATGTATAAAAAGATATTCGCGAAGCAGAGCAACCAGATCACTTTGTTTTTTAGAATGTATTCAACAAAGATCTCTTTCTTGGTCATTTGATTTTCTTCAGCGATAGTATCTTCTTCGCTAATTTCTTCATCAAACAACTCTTCAACCGTACCTAGACCGTATGCTTCTGGAGAGTCGTTACCAAAGCGCATACCAATGAAACCAACCACAATCGCGATGATAGATGGGAAAACAAACATGCCAATTACGTTGCCATCAAATAGGTAGTTTGCGCCAAACAGAGCAACACCAGCTGCACCCGCACCACCCACGTTATGTGACATATTCCAAAGACCTAAATATGAACCACGCTTGTTACGAGGCGTCCATTTAGTGATCGTTGAGTAACTTGAAGGGCCACCCGTACTTTGGAAAAAACCACTCAATGCGTAGAAGGCAACCATCATGAATAAGCTAGCGCTGCCGCCACCCATACTGAAGCTGAAGCCCAACATGGCAATACCAGAAAGGACAAGCATGAATGGCAGGAACTGTTTGGTATTTTTACCATCGGCGTAATAGGAAACGACGGTTTTACCAATACCATAAGTAATTGAGAAACCAAGACCGATAAGACCTAGATCCGTCATTGATAACCCATAAGTAGAAATCATGTCGTTTTGCGCGACATTGAAGTTCTTACGGATCAAATACATGGTTAGATAACCAATGAACACGACTAGGTAAGATTGTAGGAAGGGTTTAAACCACATTTTTCTTCTAGTTTCGACCGGAAGATCCAGTGTCGGTTTTCGAACCTGATCTAGGAACTTTAACATTGTGAACTCTCTTATTATTTATGAGGTCTGCACGGCATAGTTGCGACCATGCATTCTTTGTTAGTTGACCGTGAAATAATAAGGAGTCTAAAAATCGACCGCATGAGAGAGGGTCTTAGAATAACTAGGAAAAACTCCTAGTTCAGAATTGGGAGTCAAGAAAGCGTGAACAGCATCACTTTGTTTACGGTCTGTTATGTATTGATATTACGATAACAAAAGTCACTCATTTCAAGGCTGATGAACTTTGTAAACGAACAGACACAAGTGAAACACTTCGCCAAAAAAAAGCGCCAGTGTCGATTCATCACCATCAAACTCCATGACATGATCAATACTGGCTCAACATTCATTCCTATTAAAATAGATTCAATAGGCTTGTTACGTGTTTTGCGCGAATCGTACTACAGTCGTTTACCGCTGCCGTCTTGCCACATCACTTCGCATTCATCTTTGATAGCTGCTTTCAATAGTTCGACTAGCGGAAAAGCTCGGCTACCGATATTAACAGGCGCTTCAACAACCTCTTCTTCATTGTCGTCATCTGCACTTTCTTGCTCGACTGGTTTGCTCTGCTCAGCGGCGATCGCAGCACGTAAGTTATTTAGTGCTTGAGGAACGTCTGGAGCATCAATGGCTCCTGGGATCGCGCCACTATGTCCAAGCATCTTAATGAACTGAAGACCGACTTCACCAAACATAGTGACGCTAGCATGAGCCTTGCAACTAAAAGTAATTAACATAATGAGCCTCTATCAAATTTAGGTATCTATAAACTATGTTGAGTAAATCATTGGAAAGCAAGTAGATAATAACTAAATCGCTTTTGCCAATTCGAACCTTGATTATCTCACTCTCGGACAAGCTTGCGCCATCAGTGATACACATCACTATTTATTATCGGTTGATTAGTTTTAATATAAAACCTTGATAACAATCACACTAAATAACCCTCTAAATCTCCGCGTAGCTTATTATCTAATCTACTATTAACTTCATTATCAAAATCTTTGGCACAAATCACATGAAAAGGCTGGTCGGCAGACACCTAGAAGAAATGGCGGACATACGGTCCACCCGCAAGCAAAAAATTGTCCACTCCTTTTCACTGACTGCCGCTGCGTTATTCATTTTCTACACTTGGGCTTACTTCCAAGGCCAACATTACACACTGTCGGTTTTCGAATTGTGTTTTGCACTGATCGCTATCTCCAATGCATTTTACGTAAGAAAAGTCATTAACCCTGAGTATTCAGAATTGATCCTGAGCGGTGTTTTACTGGTTCAAGGGGTCATCCTATTTTTGTACAGTCACGCCATTCCTGACCGAATTCTTTGGCTCTACCCTATTCTGGCGGCGGTGATTTTTATCAATGACTTCAGAATTGGAATCATCTTTAGCACCTCATTTTGTCTGTTTATCAGCACCTTGATTACGGCAATGCCCAATAACTTTTCTCTACCATTTAACAGCACACATCGGTTTATTCTTAGCCTGTTTACCATGAGCTTGGTGTGTCACACGTCCGCTTATTACTACACAAAAGCCGTCAGTTATATCCAACGCCTTTATAAAGAAGGCATTGAAGATCTCGCCTACAGAGACCAACTTACCGGATTGGCCAACCGTTGGAGCTTTGAGCGCTGGGCGGTGGAAAAGCTTGCGACAGTGGATAGTGAGCGATCACTTACGGCATTGGTCTTTTTAGATATTGATGACTTTAAAGGCATTAACGACAGCTACGGGCACGACGTAGGAGACAGTGTCTTACAGCACTTTGCCAATCGCTTGAGTAACAACATTCGAACCAGAGACAGAAAAAGCCATGAATACGACTATTCGATTGCGCGCTTTGCTGGCGACGAGTTTGTTTTGATGCTCTACGATGTACCAACTCGTAAAGATCTAGACGGTATTTTAGATAGGATTTGTGGGTTATTCGAAAGTGGTTGCCAGACAAACGAGAGAATCAAGGAATTGACGCTCAGTGTTGGGGTGTCTTTGTATCCGCAAGATGCTCAAGAGCTACATGAACTGACGAGATGTGCTGATAAAGCGATGTATGTTGCCAAGCATTCAGGAAAAAACCGATACACTTATTATCACGACAATCCAGTATCGACATTGATAGAAGAACTACCGACGAATCTAACCTTCTCAGAATCGGATTCATCTGAGCTTGAAGATTGTCTTGAAGCAAAAGTCGAAGGGAACAATGTTACGCTGTTAAAAACGCGTCAACGTTAACCATTAATATCGCTGACTGCTAAACGCACTAACCTGCCATATACATAAGCCATAGGCTCACTAACCCGATCACAATCATCCATATGACTTGTCGTGTTCGGTTTGGGTTATTGCCTCTAGGTCTCACTACCGTTTTAAAAGCAGCTTGCTTAGCCGACTGAATAAACGGTGCTTCAATCGCACGTTTTTTTACGCGACGTTTAACCGCGCTGTTCGCAACCTCGGTAAAACGCTGCCCTTGCTCCGTTGTAAAGTCGTTATCAAAGCCCATCCGACCTTGCCTTTCGCCATGTTTTTGCTGTACTGCCATAGCGGCCTCCTTGGCGGTCTACTCTATATTGAGTATAGACATAATTTCATATTGTTACCTGTTCAAAATTATTGTTACCTGTTCAAAATTTTCGAATAAGTCACTCAACGCTATGCCATCTTCTTTTTAAATCGAATTACATAAACTACAGCTATTCCAGTTTATGAGGATTTCAAAATGACGAGTGTAAGAACAGTAGATCATGTGATTGCAGCACATGCCACCTCCGATGGTGATGGCGTCAAAATCCAGAGACTCGCTGGTTTCAATAACACGCGTTTCTCTCCATTTTTGATGATTGATGAACTTAAGTCGGATGAAAGCAAAGACTATGTTGGTGGCTTTCCTCCGCACCCTCACCGTGGGATAGAAACGCTCACTTACATGCTCCAAGGTCACTTTCAACACAAAGACCACATGGGGAATGTTGGAGAGCTACGCAGCGGTGGCGCACAGTGGATGGCCGCAGGTCGTGGTGTTATTCACAGCGAAATGCCAATGATGGAAGAAGGCGCACTGCATGGCTTTCAGATTTGGATAAATCAGCCTGCGTCACACAAAATGCTGCCCGCGCAATATCACGACTTCCAAAGTGAAAGCATTACAGAACACCAAAGTGAACAACGTGGTTTATTGAGAGTGATAGCCAGTGGGTTTGAACTGCAGAACCAAACTGACGATGATTCAGAGGCTTTACGAGCGCAAGGTCCATTGCAGAAAACAGGTGTGCCATTAAGCGTTGCGGATTGGCGCTCTCATTCTGGGCAAAAAGTGACGTTAGGGACTAATGTTAATCACAATGCCATGACTTATGTGTACCGAGGCAGCATTAAGATCGGCGACAAAGTGATCAAGCAAGGTCAGCTTGCCCTTCTCACCAAAGCTGACTGGCTTTCTTTAGACAGCTTAGAAGATTCAGGTGTACTGGTTTTTTCTGGTGAACCGATTAATGAACCTGTTGTGCACTATGGTCCGTTCGTCATGAATTCAATGGAAGAGATTGAACAGACGATTCAGGATTACAACAACGGCGTATTTGAGACTTACTGATTTACCAATTTCTGTCTTTGAGATTTGAATTGAGCTTTGAATTGAAGATTGAAGAGATTTTGCAACGAACAACGATTTGGTCATCCATTTGATGACTGCAAAAACAAGTGACACTATCCACTGCCGGTTACTATCACTTATTTAACCACGCTCTTAGAGCGTGGTTTTTTTCTATTTAATCAGAGATAAACGATGCCCTGATTAAACGAATTTAGAGCGAGTTACAGATATTCACACAGGTAAGCTGTCGCTTCTTTTACCTGTAAGTCGAATGAAGAGTCACCCGCAACGTCAAAGGACTCACCAGATTGGTATGTCGTCCAGTCATCATCGCCAACACGCTTTACAATTAAAGCACCTTTAACAACGGTCATCTTTTCTGGAGCCGCAGTACCGAATGTGTATTCGCCAGCTGCCATCACACCAACACTCACATCAGCGCCTGCTTGGTTAAACGCTAACGACTTAACGCCACCTTCAAAGTATGTGTTTTCTTTAATCATTGTACTTCCTTGTTATCTCAAAATTGCAATTATTGGACTCAACGAATGAGCCTATGCGTAAATCTAGGTGATAATTGTTTTAACCAATTCGAGACTGTCCTACAAGAAATAAATACGCATAGCTTAGGAATTTCTTGAATTCGCTTTCATTGATAACGTAAATACCAAGGAATCAGGCAAAAAATCGCCAACGCAACCAAATTTATTGGAACATTCGATCCTGCTTCTAACTCTTATAACAATTTTTGCAAACTAAGGTTTTAGTTAATAGAATCTAAAATAATATCAGTGGGAAAATGAAGAAATAATGGCAAAAAAGTCGGTCAAAAGCAGAGATTTATTTGCCAACTCGTTACTCTACAGCTTCCTATTAGCTGGCTTTATGATTGCCCTCACCGCGGGCTATTTTGCTTACCAAGCCCACCAACAATCTGTCAGCCCAAGCAATGTCTATGGCACATGGATAGAGATTGCGGCACCACCTTACAATACTGATACCCTGACACTTTCAGATAATGGTGTAATGATGAATCATCGCCTCATTGCTACCTCGTTTGATTTTGATGGCAAGATTGTCACGATTAGCACAGGTTCTGGAACCACCGTCTACACCATCAGTGGTACTTACGATTCTCCTCGCTTGAAACGACTAGAGCCAAGCGTACCATCTCAGCAATTTATTAAAGAAGGCTACGAGGATACTGCAGCTGGTGATACCCACAGTGTGATGCAACAAAGACGCGCTTCCTTAGCCGAGCAATTCAAAAGATAATCCCCTTCTCAGTCTTCTTCAGTCGTCTAAATAACAGTCATCTAAATAACAGTCATCTAAATAATAGTCTTCTCCGTAAAAAGTATTCTCCGCATCACTACTTTCATATTTACCTACCGATCTGCGCCGCTCACCCAACATATTTCGCTTTGTGATACTACTTCAACTTGCGATACTTTCTTATCGTTTGTCGCATCTTTGCATAACTTCATGTCGTGGATTTTCACTTATGAGATTTTACTTCTGAAGGGTGTTTTATTTTATAAAACATGGACTCAGCCTCTCACTCATTAAGCAACAGAATTGTAACGAAATACTATTTTTTAGTTGTCCATCGAAAACGGATTTATTTTCAGTTATAAAATTAAAACTCTCTCGAATACTGACTGGGAAGCTCCTTCAAAACTGACTGGAGCCGTTTATGGGGCCATTTGGTTCTCGTAACCTTCAAGGAATGAGAGAAAAAGTATGATTCGTATTAATACCTGTGCGGCAAGCATTGCTCTAGCGCTATCTGGTACAGCATTAGCTGCTCCAACAGCACCTAGCATCGACATGTACGGTTCCAACAACCTGCAGTTTTCTAAAATTGAACTCGCGATGGAAACCACTTCTGGCTACAACCAGATGGTTAAATATCACGACAAAGCAAAGGTCGACGTCAAGTTCAACCAATGGAGCGGAACGTCAGGAAACACGTACAACATCTACTTCGATGGCGTTAAAGTTGCCACTGGCCCTATTACTGGTAGCCAAACTACAGCTTCATTCGAATACGGCCAAGGCGGCTTATTTCAGATGGAAATCGAGGCTTGTGACGAAACAGGCTGCGCCAAGAGTGCTCCCGCTCAGATCACGATTGCAGATACCGATGGTTCACACTTAGCGCCACTTGCAATGAATGTTGATCCGAACAACAAGTCATACAATACGGACCCAAACACGGTAGTAGGCACTTACTTTGTTGAGTGGGGTATTTATGGTCGTGATTACACGGTTGATAACCTACCCGCTGACAACTTGACCCATATCCTTTATGGCTTCATCCCAATTTGTGGTCCTAATGAATCAGTAAAATCGGTCGGCGGCAACAGCTACAACGCACTCATGACAGCCTGTCAGGGTGTAAACGATTACGAAGTGGTGATTCATGATCCTTGGGCAGCTTTCCAAAAGAGTTTCCCGCAAGCTGGTCACGAATACAGCTCACCTATCAAGGGTAACTACGCAATGATGATGGCGCTAAAACAGCGCAATCCAGACTTGAAAATCATCCCATCAATTGGTGGTTGGACACTGTCTGACCCGTTCTTCGATTTCACTACAAAAGCGAACCGCGACACGTTCGTTGCATCGGTTAAGAAATTCCTCAACACATGGAAATTCTATGACGGTGTCGATATTGACTGGGAATTCCCAGGTGGAGGCGGTGCTGCTCCCGATCTTGGTGACCCTGTGAATGACGGCCCTGCTTACATTGCATTGATGGCAGAGCTGCGCGTTATGTTGGATGAGCTAGAAGCTGAGAACGGCCGTACTTACGAGCTAACATCAGCGATCGGCGTTGGTCACGACAAGATTGAAGACGTGAACTACGGCGATGCTATCCAATACATGGATTACATCTTCGCAATGACTTACGACTTCTACGGCGGTTGGAACAACGTGTTAGGTCACCAAACAGCACTCAACTGCGGTAACTTCATGCGCCCTGGCCAATGTGATGGCACAGGACTTGATGAAAATGGCGAACAATACACCGGCCCAGCTTACACCACAGACAACGGCATCCAGTTGTTACTTGAGCAAGGTGTTCCAGCCAACAAACTTGTGGTTGGTACAGCAATGTATGGTCGTGGTTGGGAGGGCGTATTACCTTCATCACTCACAGACCCTACTGACCCAATGACGGGAGTGGGTAATGGCAAGCTAACCGGCAGCTCTGCTCAGGGTGTATGGGAAGATGGCGTTATCGATTACAAAGGCATTAAAGCGAAAATGCTTGGTGCAAACAACCAAGGCATCAACGGCTTTGAATATGGCTACGACGAAATGGCAGAAGCGCCTTACGTTTGGAACCGTACTTCGGGCAAGCTAATCACATTTGATGATGACCGCTCAGTAAAAGCAAAAGGCGCGTACGTTCGTAGCCTTGGCCTTGCGGGTCTATTCTCTTGGGAAATTGATGCAGATAACGGCGACATCCTCAACGCAATGCATGAAGGCCTAGCGGGCGGAACAACAGATCCTGTAAACCGTAAACCAACCGCAGCAGCGGGCGCAGACCAATCGGTTGAAGGCCCAGCTTCTGTTTCTTTAGACGGTAGCGCTTCAAAAGACAGCGACGGCTCAATTGCGAGCTACGCTTGGTCACAAGTAAGCGGCACGGCAGTAACGCTGGCGAACGCTAATGCGGCTGTTGCAAGCTTCGATGTGGTTGAAGTCGCTCAACAAGAAGTACTAACGTTCAGTCTAACGGTAACTGATAACGAAGGTGCTACTGCAACTGACACAGTGGTTGTAACAGTAACCCCTAAGGACACAGGTCCAGTCAATACAGCACCAGTTGCGATTGTTTCAGCTCCAGCTGAAGTTAATGCGGGTGACGTAGTCGTGGTTGATGCTTCGGCTTCGAGCGATGCTGACCAAGACACATTAACCTTCACATGGGATGTACCTGCTGGTATTGATGCAACGGTTCAAGGTTCTTCAGTGAGCTTTGTCGCGGCGGAATACACGCAAGATACAACGCTGAACTTCTCTGTAACGGTCAGCGATGGCACTGATACATCGGTAGCGGCTACTTCAGTGAACGTTCTTAAGAAAACCACAGGCGGCGGTACGTGTACTAACGCTTGGGATTCAAGTGCGGTCTACACTGGCGGCGACCAAGTCACTCAAGGCGGTAAGGTTTGGGAAGCGAAATGGTGGACAACAGGTGAAGATCCAACAACGACAGGCCAGTGGGGCGTGTGGAAAGAGATCGGTCCTGCAAGCTGCTAACTAAAAATAGTGCTTAGCTAAACGCTAACTAAGCGTCGACTAAACACCTACAAGCAAGGCCAACCAGATAATGTCTGGTTGGCCTTTTTATTTATGTTTTCTGAGCTTTGATCTTACGATCTTTTTACTGGCGTCCTACTGACTTGCGCTCGTTATACCAATCACAGTAAGCAAGTGTTCAAAAATAGCGCAGGAAAAAGCTTGAGAACAAGGCAGATTTTTTCGATGGGTAGTTATTCTACAATCAAAAAATCTAACGACGTTATCGAGATTTTTAACAAGCTAGGGTGAACAGTTATTTACTACGATTGGTATTAGACTTAGCCAATCAAGTTATCAAAGCTCTCGAACACTTGTGGGCACTTCATCACTCGCCCGTGACCTTGGCCTTGAGTCGCAATCAAGGTAACGCGACCCATTTCATTAGCTGCACGCTGAGACACATCAAACTTAGTAAACTTGTCTTGCTCATCATGAACAATGATCGTCTGAGACTCACGAAGCGCCAACTTTCCATAGGGATCAACAGACTGAATTGGGTAGTTAAACTGCTCTTCCACTTCACCCACGACCGCCTCAAACAACTTCATTGAGTAACCAGAACGCGCAACGCTGCCAAATAGATTTTCTAGATAATCCAACACAGGTGCAATGAGCAACAACGGTTTGTTTTCTAGTTTAACGTGCTTACATTCCAACGCAGAAGCGGTACCCATGCTGTGACCAACCAAACCTGCCACTTCACCCACCGAATCTAGAACAGCTTCTAAACCATTCACAAACGCAGGGATATGACCATGCACGCCATCACTGCCACCATGAGCAGGATGGTCGTAAGCCATTGCAGTAAAGCCTTTAGCAGCGATGTGTTCCATTAAAGGAAAGAACTGACTCGCGGTGCCTGACCAACCGTGGGTCAGTACCCAAACGGGCCCCGTACCCAAAGAGTAAGTTTTCAAAACACCATCACGGCCTTTGATTTCACTTTTAATCAAACCTTTTGGATCGGCATTCTTTTGCTCGGTGCGCATCGGAGTGAGCAGCAGTTTACGTGCCGTTTTCTTTGCGTGGCTCGGTGCTAGGATGTAATGCAGATTCGTCGTAGCGCCAATTAGGCTGCGCTTGAAGCTGAACTTGTTCGATGTATTAAAATAGATTTTGTCACTCATGACCGTTCCTTGTATCGCCATCATTATTGGCGGATCGAGCTCGGCCCTAAAAATCGAACGACCGTGCTATTTGTTGATATAAAAAATGGCGCTACTGCGATTTATCATCGCTTACCACCACTTCTCTAAAATTTTGTTGTAAACCTTACTTCAGCAAGACTCACATGATTTGCGAGTTAACCTGCTGTATGTATTAAACCGCTTTCCAACTGGCTACCAAGCGCTCTACACCACTCCAAAAATGAGTGTGGCTCGCTTGTTGTCCTCGTAATGAGTAGAACAAGTTCGCACTTAAATAGAGACCGTATAACTCGAAGGTTGCCTGTTTCGGGTCTAAATCGGCTCTGAATTGTTTGCTCTCAACCGCTTTTGCTACTTGAATCGTCAAGTAATCAATCCACACTGAAATGGTTTTCTGCAGTGCCTTCTGAATCACAGAGGTTTCGCTGCCTGCATCTTTCCAAGCGTCAATAAACATACAGCTGCCTTGGAACGAATGGTTCCAGCCAAGCCAGTTATCGAGCAGTTGTTTCAGCTTGGCTTCAATATCACCGTCGCCCAACTCTCTCGCCGGAATGATGACTCTTTCAGTGAATATGGCGTTGGAATATTCGAGTACAGAGAGTTGCAGGTTCTCTTTAGAGTTGAAATGCGCAAACAATCCACTCTTAGACATACCACACTGCTTGGCTAATTCGCCAATCGTCAAACTCTCAAGACCATTCTCACTCGCAAGTGCAAATGCATGGCTCAAAATATACTCTTTGGTTATCTTTCCTTTGCTCATTATTCACCAATAATAAATCTGATGCTTTATTTTTAGCACGTTCGTACTTTTTTTCAAGTTTTTTACTTAACCCTTGGTATTCATTTTGTATTATCAAAGAATTGTGGAAAAATGCGACAGTATTCAAAGGAAATTGAAATCGACTAACAAAGGAAAAACAATGAACACACTTTGGGAACAGTTTGCGTTTTCGGCGTCAGTAACAGGCCCTATCTGTTTAATGCTGTTTCTTGGTGTGATGCTCAAGCGAATCGGCTTGATCAATGATAATTTCATTGATGTCGCATCTAAGGTCGTATTTCAAGTCACTCTACCCGCGATGCTATTTCTAAGCATTGTTCAATCGAATCACAACTTTTCAGCCAGTAGCGCGTTAGTTGCCTTTGGCGTCATCGCAAATTTTATCTTTTTCTTGTTCACGATTTTCTCAACCAAGTTGGTATTCAAAGGTTCGAAAGATCAAGGTGTGATTGTCCAAGGTGGATTCCGCGCTAATACCGCGATCATCGGCCTCGCCTATGTGGCTAATATCTATGGCAACCAAGGCGTGGCATTGGCGGCTATCTATGTCGCATCCCTAACTGTGCTGTATAACATTCAAGCTGTGATTGCACTAACACCCAAAGGCAAAGACACCGGCGCTAAAGCCATTAAAGTAATCGTCAAATCCATCACCAAAAACCCGTTGATCATTGCTATTTTCTTAGCGGTCGTCTTCTATGCGCTTTCAATCCCTATTCCAAAAATGGTGGCTGACGCTGGGCAATACTTTGCCAACATGACGTTGCCTTTGGCCCTACTCTGTACTGGCGGGTCGCTGGATGTTAGCTCGCTCAAACAAGAAAAGTTGTCGACGTGGTTCGCCTCTAGCTACAAGTTAATTGCCTCACCTTTACTGATTACATTGGCTGCTGGGTACTTAGGGTTTGAAGGGCTCGACCTCGGGCTTATCTTCTTGATGAGCGCTGCACCAACGGCAGCGGCAAGCTATGTTATGGCTCGTGCAATGGGAGGGAATTCAACCCTGGCGGCTAACATCATCGCGCTCACGACCGTTGTTTCTCTTATCACTTGCACACTAGGTATTTTTGCACTCACCGCAATGGGTTTGATATAGCTGCGACAGGCTTCAAAAAACCGACACAAGCCCTGAAATAAAGGTCATAAGCCTTGATTTAGGACTAACTGGTTGGGCATAAAGGCTGCTAGATTTCGTAAAAATTTTACTAAGAGATCTGATATGTCTTCCGTTCAACATACGCCTTCACAACACATCGCCAGTATCGAGTTAGGCCGAGTGATTGCTATCTTGGCGATCATTGGTTTACACGGCCAAATGGCACTCACTTATTGGCAAATAGATGAAGTGCCTTGGATCGGTTATGTGCTCAACCAAGCCGCTCGTTTTGCGGTACCTCTGTTCTTCCTGATTTCTGGTTACCTTATTCAGCCCAAGTTGGCTGCATCGCCATGGGAAACAGTCCTGAACTACTCTAAACCACTGCTTAAGGTTTGGTTGGCATGGAGCATCATTTGCTTAGTGATGCCATTCAATCTCGCGAAGGTAGAAGAGTTTGGCTATCTAGGTGAACGTGAAGGCTATTGGGGTTTCTTAATGAGCACTCCTCTTAACTCATTCTTAGAGGGCGGTCTGGTGCATTTGTGGTTCATTCCAGCCCTTGTTTGCGCAGTGTTGAGCATCGCTTTATTGATTGAATTGAAACTCAACAAACTGCTATTACCGATCGCTATTGCACTCTATGGCTATGGTGTTTTGGCAGGAAGCTACGCAACGCTAACCGGGTTGGAAGCACCCTTCTTCACGCGTAATGGTCCGTTCTTTGGCACTTTAATGGTGACCTTAGGTTTCCTTATTCGTCAGGATCAATGGAAGGTGTCATCAACTAAAGCGTTGGGGTTATTAGCGTTAGGCATGTTGATTCACTTTGCTGAGGCGGCATGGCTCACCACGTTCGACGTCGGATTCAACATGAATGATTTCTTGTTTGGCACGGCGCTATGGGGGATGGGCGTGTTTATGTGGCTTTTGGCTAATCCAAACATGGGTAACTACGCTTGGGTTCGTGCCATTTCAAATCGCATGCTGGGTATCTACGTAAGCCATTTACTGATCATTATCGTGTTGTTCAATGTCTGTGGAGCTTTAGGGATTACGGAATTGGCAAAAGACGTTACGGTATTTTTTGGCACCGTATTGTTGAGCTTCGGGTTGATTGCTGGGATCGAGAAAACACCACTGCGACGCGTGCTACTTCGTTAATGTTTATATCTATAACTATCCGCTAAATCAGTTTTATAGAACCACAAAAAATAAAGGCAAGATAACGGATTATCTTGCCTTTATTTCATCATGTCAGTAACGAGACTGTATCACTCGTTGAAGTGTTATCGGAACGCCATTGCGCCCTTGCCAACACCTTCATAAGCGACGATTTGTAGTGATTGGCTCTCTGCTAGGCTAGGCTCAACTTGATCGGCAATATAACCCGCAAGTAATTCTACCGTGGTATCCGTTGGCAAAATTTCCGTCTCACTCTTAGCAATCGCCAGCTCAAATTCGCCTTGTGGCGCGCTGTAGCGGAAGCCATAGTGACTTTCATCATTAACGCTTTGCGCGTGTTCACTCAGGTTAAGTGATGAAATTGAAACTTGATCTTCTTTAGACCCTAAATAGATGTCTTCCCAGCGCTGAGCAAATGCTTGTTCGCGTTGCTCGTCACGCTGACCATCAACCACGATTTCTACTGGAGAACGGTGACCATGCGCAATACGTTGACAGTTGCCATCATGCTTTTTCAAACCATGGGTGTAGTGGTAAAACGCGCCATTAATGTTCTCATGACGTAGGTTGATCTCTAACCCGGTGACGTTACTTGGAAGGTTATCACGCAGAATATGATAAACATGAGCGGTCACACTCTCGATGGTGATCGCCTCTGCATCAATCAGACAGTATGCTTCGTCAGGGCAATGTAGGTGGAGGCTCTTGTCACCACGCAACACATCAACCTGAGAGTAGCCCGCTTTGCTCGCTTGAAGAACAATTGCAGCGCTTTGCATTGGCAGTAGCAAACGGTGATCAACGTGCTCATCAACGAGGTGTTTGATCTGCTTTTTGACCTTGCTAAAATCCAGAACCATGCTCATTTCATTAAGTTCACCAGACATGGTGACATCTAAAATCCAACTATCTCCTACGACCCCTCTGTGTTCACAGATGTATGAAGAATCGATAACGGTAAGGTCTCTTACAAATAGGTTCAAGTTGAACTCCTTAATACTTTAATGAGATACGGGAGGCTGAATAATGTCCAGCAGGCACTTCGTCTCATTGGTGTCTAGATAAAATAGGACGAGCAGGATGTTACGACAAGCTTAAAAAGTCCACCTTTTTAGACCCTCTTTTGAGAAAAGAACAAACTCTGCACAATTTCCGCTAAAACATAGACCAGCCCGATGCGAATAGCCATATCTTGGGTAAGGTTGCCGAGCGTTTCACGATACATTTTGCTTTAGCCAAAGGCGCGGTGACACCCCAGCAACATGCTGAAAAGCGCGTGAAAATCCCGAATAGCTGCTGTAACCCACTTCATCAGCGACCCAGTTGATGGGCTTATTTTGCAATAACAGGGATTGAGCCACTGAGACTCGCCACTTTTGCACATAATCTCCGGGTGTCTCACCGACTTCTCGTTTGAACGCTTCAATAAACTGAGTTCGAGACATCGCGGCCAGTGACGCCATTTCCGCAATCGAAAAGTGGCGAGCAGGCAGTAG
Organism: Vibrio sp. J383; assembly: GCF_023503985.1. Lineage (NCBI taxonomy): Bacteria > Pseudomonadati > Pseudomonadota > Gammaproteobacteria > Vibrionales > Vibrionaceae > Vibrio > Vibrio sp. J383. The sequence goes on from NZ_CP097294.1 coordinate 360,538, forward strand.
GTGAACGGCCGTAACCACCGAAGCCAATCGTGGATGAGCTAGGGCTGAGAATACCCCTTGATCAATTTGCTGCTGTTCAATGAGGTGACGAAAAATCAAAGCCATCAAGGCATCACTTAACTTATCCATTAGATATTGTTGCCCTGACGATTGTTGTCCTGAAGATGCTTGCCCCGACTCTCGAAACAGCACCTCTATCACTGGCATTAAGTTAGGTGCATCCGCAAACGGAATTACTATCACGTCAGGCAGAGCAGACAATAAAGGATTCATCTGCCCTGAACGATATTCGACATTCGCACACACGACCTCAGCACCGTCTCCCACGCCTTCAATCACATGTGGTGTGCTATTTGGAAGGTAAACAATGCAGGGCTGTGACAGTTGCCTGTACTCCGTGTGCGCGCTAGACAAGGTCAACTCACCCGCGCTCAATACATGAAGATGCCCTTCTTTACCCTGTTGCGGCTTAAATGACGACACTCCGCACAAATTGCCAGAATAGAAAACACCGGTACGTATCGAGAAGTGTTCCATTAGTTGTGAAAGCAGATCCATGCATCCTCCGAACGATTCGCTTACTTTTAAGTTCTTTTGTCCCTCTATAGACCGGACAAGTGGGCTAAATTATTTCAAACAAGATAACCAACACTGACAAGGAACTTGATATGTCACACATGAAATCGACCAGTCAAAAAATCACTCTATTGGCCGCGTTACTAGGAACCAGCTTTTCACTGATGGCAGCAGACATCGACATGAGCGTTGATAGCAATGACATCGCGATCAAAGGCTATGACCCAGTGGCTTACTTTACTGATGCTGGTGCCGTTCAAGGTTCATCAGAATTCACTGCTACTTATAAGAACGCTATTTATCAGTTCGCAAACAGTGACAACCGAGATCAGTTCCGCACCAATCCTGAAGCTTATGCGCCTCAATACGGTGGCTATTGTGCCTTTGGTGTGGCTATGGGTAAGAAATTTGAGACCGACCCTAACGCATGGAAAGTCGAAGATGGAAAGCTGTATCTGAACTTAGACAAATCAGTACAAAAACGATGGTTGGAAGATACGCAAGAGTTCATCCAAGACGCCAACAGCAACTGGACAACCATCAAAACCGTAGAAGCCTATAAGCTTTAGTCTATAAGCTTTAACCTACAAGTTTTAGCCTAGTAACTTTAACCTTTATCCATTGCCCATTAATAAAAACGGAAGCGGCCGAACGCTTCCGTTTTCATTTCGACGTTCCAAATCTTAATAAGCCTCCAGCCATTGGTATCACCACAATAAATGACGATGCGTTGCTCAAATCAGGAAAACCCGTCAGCCTTTAGCACGAGTCAAACCCATTTCTATTCTATACTCCTAGAAGATAAGCTTTTCTTTTTATGGAAGAATAATGATATTACCTAGGATTTTTGCACTTGGGCTCTGCGCCTTATCAACACTGACTTACGCTGCCCAATGGCAGTTCGTAAAAAGTGAAGACGGCATCATCATTGATAAGAGACCTCACAGTGAAGGCTTGGTAGAGATACGAGCACAAATGCAAACGCCCACCACTTACTCCGGTTTTTTACTGTTGCTGGAAGACAGCGAGAACGTGCCAAACTGGATAGATAACGTATCGGAAAGTCGCGTCTTGATGCAGATATCTGAGGATGAAAATATCGTCTATACCCAATTCAAAGCGCCTTGGCCTGCTAGAGATCGCGATATGGTGACCTACTCAAAGTACAGCATCGAGGATGGGCAGTTTGTCTTGTCGATAAAGGATGCGTCTAATTATTTGGCAAAAGAGTCAGGGTACATTCGAATTTATGATGTGGACGCACTTTGGACGCTGCAACCGCTCACTAATGGCAATACTTACATCACCTACACCGCATATGCGAACGCAGGTGGCATCTTGCCCAATTGGTTGATGAATAAGTTATCGATAGGCAGTGCGCTGAGCACGTTTAAGGGGCTGAAAGAACAGCTACCAAAATACCAAGGCCAGCAGCACCCCAACCTGCCAAGTGAGTCTCGTTAACTATACAGGCTTAGTGAGGCAGGCAGCGACAGTGCTAGATAATCTAAGGTCTTCTTGCTAGGTCGCGAGCTAAGATAAGCGCTAAACCAAACACCTGAAGAAACAGGGCGATGTTCTTATAGAAAGCCATTTTCTCATCAAGCCTTTGGATTAACTCAACCAAGGTCAGATTATCCAAATAGTAGTCATCAATTCGGGTTCGTTGCGATTCTTGGGCACTGTTTATCAGCATCATAAGCTTAGGTAAGTTAACCAACGAGATGGCCGGCACCTCGTCACTCACCCAACTCCGAAGTTGTCCGCGAAGCGCTTCATCAAGAACAGTGGCAGGTTGAGCGATTTCTGGGGATAGCTTATCAAGGTGAATCAGAATCGCTTCACGCTTACGCTCTAAGGTTTCGATCGTATTCCAGGACAGTTGTATAGAATACACATTGCCGTATTTACGATCGTTGTATTCCGATTTCTCCGCTTCAATTTTGTCCAACACCAAGCTCGACATGACAATCGCCATGATGTTGAGTATTAGCCCTGCAAGGACAATCGCCCAAGCAGGAGGAAGGCGCAATGCCATAATGCTCCCTAGAACATTTTATCAAAAGGTAGGTAAGCTAAGTTTAGGACAATCAAGGAGATCATGCAGATAAGCGTTAACACCATACCCACTTTTCTGCCTTTGAAATTCTTCGCTAAGATCCCTTTAGCGTGAATCACTCGCCCCAGAATAAACGCCACACCAATGACATGAATAAGCCACACACCAGCCCCATTCATCTCTAGCAACCCCATCAAAATCACCGTGATTGGGATGTAATCCATCGCGTTACTTTGTGCCGAACGTGCTATCTGTAACGACTCAACACCGCCATCGGCATGAGCAACAAGATTGATTCGTCTTTGTTTAATAACTTCAACCGCCAACCAAATCATTACTACCGTCAGCAGAGCTGCGTAAAGTGCTGTAACCATCATATTTCCCTATTGTTTTGTCTTAACTCAGTGTTCTTTTCTATCTTTTCGACATTAACCGCCAAGATAAAATGATAATCACGCCCGAGCACTTGTAAGAGATCTCTCACACCGAACGTAAGAGATCACAATCAAGCTTCGCAGAAAATTCCTAAAATACAAACCCAACCCCTTGTTTTGTATGAATCCACGCATATTTCTTTCGGCTAGTGAGTACATTTATTTCTTGAGGTGGATTGTGAGTAAAGCCTCTGCAGTGTTTAATACACATGTCGACAGGGAGTTGGCAGGAACAGGAAAAAGCCTAACGGATTAGGTATCTTCAGGATGAAGATTTGATGGCTTAGGATGAGTTATCAGCAAGGAAGTTTTGCTCTAGGATAGAGTCGCTTGTCAGGATGATGAGTTAGCAAGGACACCGCTAGGAAGGCGATGAATTGGATAGGTTAAAGGATTTAGCCACGTCAAGGAACGATGCAGGGAGCACCAGTTACCTATTGAAAGATAAGTAACGCGCAGTAGCAGGATGGCTACGAAAAGAATAGACCCCGTTTGGTGAAAGCCAAACGGGGTTTCCTTTTTTTGTAACGTCTAAAAGCTGTTAGCAGCTAACCGTTAATAGCAGCTAACCGTTAAAAGTCACGTTACAAAATAATGTTCATCAAGAACATTGCACCAAAGGCATTCAATACCGAAATCGCGATCATCACCGGGATATAACGACCTTCAGTACCAATTGGTCCCATAATACGACCCATGTATTGCACCTGAGAGCCCATCAAGTAGATAGCTGGCGCCAAGATAGCGATATGGTTGCCGTTCAGGATGCCTTGGTCAAACAGCGTTATAACCACACCCACTGCGCCACCCATCGACATCCAAGCACCAATCAATACTGCTGCCGCTTCGCCCGGTAAACCAAATACCGCCATGATTGGAGCAAATACACTGCCCATCAAATCCAGCGCACCGGTGATCTGCAATGCCTTGATAATCACAAATGCCATCAGAACATTCGGTACCGTAGAGGTAGTCGCAATAACCCAGCCTTTCTTAGCACCTTCAACGAAAATATCAGTAACCATTGGTTTCTTTGCTTTAACTTCGCTCATTATGCTACTTCCTCTGCCAGTTTTTGTTCTTTGTCTGATTTTGGTTTGTCTTCTTTGCCTTCAGTAATGTTCAGGTAAATACGAAACAGGTTCGCACCGACGAACTTGAAGATGAACATCACAGCCACAGCCAAACCAATTGATGATGTCACCGCCAAAGAACCATCCATCGCGGTTAGAGTGAACAGAACCGCACCTGAAGAGAAAAAGTTAACGATCGCAGCGCCCGCCGTAAACTGGAACATGGTGAAGACATCGGTTTCACGCTTAGTTAAATGCCCTTCATCTTTCAGCTGCCTCGTCATTGCTGCTCCCGCATCGGTACTTTGCAAAGAAGCAATCAGTGCCAAGCCTGAGTTCCCCGGAATACCCATTAGAGGGCGAAGCAGAGGTGTCAGTAGTTTACGAGCCGCGTCCAGTGCACCGTAGTGCTCAAGTACGTTGATCATACCCAGTGCAAACATCACGGTCGGAATAAGTGTCAAAGAAAAAATGAAACCGTCGCGAGCACCACTACCGCCTTTACCACGCAGTGACGTCGTTGCCGCTTGGATACCATCAGCCGTCTCACTGACATCGTAAGCGACTTTACCGAATGAACCGTTGAGCGTTGTAAAATCGAGCACTCCATACCATTCATTGGACTGCATTAAGCCTGAAAAGAACACAATCGCGAATGCGAGTGCGATATAGCTGCCGATCGTGACTTTACGATCGGTTTTAGTTGGATTAGTCATAAGGACCTCTATACATCTCGTTTATGTGGAACAGAACACGTATAGATAGTGCAAACTAATGAGCAATAGGTTAATGACCAAAATCAAATAGCGTATCGGTTTGAACAAAAGAACCACAGCAACATATAAAACTGTGATTTAGATTTAAGAGCAGAGGTATACGCTAAAATAATTAGAATATTTCACATACAAAACTAAACAAAATTCGCTTCAACAGCGCAACCAAAAACGCACATAATCACCACACAAATAAGGTTTCAAATGACAGGTTTTTACCTAGTCTGATCTCTGATAATGATGTAAGTGATCTCTTACATGCTTTTTTTGTTCAATTTTAATTCGATTATAATACAGCGGCTTAAATCGTGGTTACGCTTCTAAAATGCAATCGTTTACCTATTATTGGTTGAGTTTTGAACCATGGCTAAACCGTGAGCCATTTTATAAAGAATTTGAGCTTAATTCGAAATTTCAGCCCTTAGAGGTGCTATAGACTTCGCGCTGCCAATATCGAAGGCGAACGGTGGTGATGATGATGGAAATGAGAACGCTTAAATATCAAGTAATGGGCAAAGGCATGTGGATCACTGCAACGGTATCTCGCGCAGTAGCGGACAAACTTGCGCTGGAATATCAATCCTACGGCTGGCCTGTTGAAGTATGTGCCGCAGAACAAACACTGACGTTTGATCTCAATGCTGCATAATATTGGCAATGGCGAATAAGCTCTATCGGTACTAAACCCGGTAGGGCTTTTTCCCTATAATCTCTATTTTCCCTATAATCTCTATTTTCCCTACAATCTCTATTTTCTCTATGATTGACGAGTTGCCGATGATCGACCGTTTTCCTATAAACGATGTGTTCCTATAATCGACGGCTTTCACTGTGACCTCACGTTTTCACCCGATCTACTGTTTTCTATATAATCTATTGAATTATTAAGATATCTATCACACTGCACATGGTTATTTAGGTCTACGCTTTTACCCGTGTTAATAACTTATTAACTTCGGAGCGTAATCCATGTTAGGTATCCAGCTTTCTGCTGTTCTCTCTTTATTATTTTTTTCTACGGTAGCAGGCGCTGCCACTTCTCAGTTGGGAGAGCCACTTAAGCTAACCAGTTCATTTGTTGGCTACCTATCGCTGACTATTTTCGTTGTCGCCTACATCGTGGTGATGATGGAAGAATACCTAAAGCTCCGAAAATCCAAGCCGGTTTTACTTGCTGCGGGCCTGATCTGGATCATCATTGGCTTCACCTACCAAGAACACAACCTCACTGAGGTAGCGAAACAAGCGCTCGAACACAACCTGCTGGAATATGCCGAGCTATTACTCTTTCTGCTCGTCGCCATGACATACATTAGTGCTATGGAAGAGAGAAGACTGTTTGATGCGCTGCAAGCGTGGATGGTAGGCAAAGGCTTCAATTTCCGCTCTCTGTTCTGGATAACCGGTATTCTGGCCTTCTTTATCTCGCCTATTGCCGACAACCTTACGACAGCTCTATTGATGTGTGCCGTTGTTCTCAAGGTTGCAGGCTCTAACCCTAAATTCGTTAATCTCGCTTGTGTGAATATCGTGATAGCCGCCAATGCTGGCGGCGCGTTCAGTCCATTCGGTGACATCACAACGCTAATGGTATGGCAGGCTGGTTATGTGAGTTTTAGTGAGTTCATTCCTTTATTTATCCCTTCGGTGATGAATTACCTCGTCCCTGCGTTGATCATGTCTTATTTTGTACCCACGACTCAGCCCGACACGGTTCATCAACACGTTGAATTAAAACGTGGTGCAAGACGAATCGTATTCTTGTTCATCATGACAATAGCGACCGCGGTTGCTTTCCATGCCGTACTCCACTTCCCTCCTGTGATGGGGATGATGATGGGGCTCGCCTACCTGCAGTTCTTTGGTTATTACTTACGTAAGACTTTACCCAACTCACTCGCGAAGAAAAAAGCGGTGGCGATCGCCAATAACGATGAAGGCGCCCTGAAACGACTCGGTTCTGTTGTGCCATTCGATGTATTTCGAAGAGTTTCGCATGCCGAATGGGACACGTTGCTGTTCTTCTACGGCGTCGTAATGTGTGTCGGTGGCTTGAGTTTACTTGGATACTTGGAATTAGCCTCGGGCGTGATGTATAGCCAATGGGATCCAATTTGGGCCAACGTCATGGTGGGGATCTTATCGGCTATTGTCGATAACATTCCGGTGATGTTTGCCGTGTTATCCATGGAACCCCAAATGTCGATGGGCAACTGGCTACTGATCACCTTAACCGCAGGTGTCGGTGGTAGCTTGTTATCTATAGGCAGTGCAGCAGGTGTGGCGTTGATGGGGGCGGCGCATGGAAAATACACCTTCTTTGGACACCTGAAATGGATGCCAGTGATCATGATTGGCTATGCCGTCAGTATCGCCGCTCACCTATGGCTGAATGGCGATCTTTTCTAGTAAAACGCTCTAATGCATATCAGCTAGAGGCTTCTCAACGCGTGTCCAGACGTTACTTAACTGCATCGCTGGACACTGGTTGCAGGTTAACACTGCACCCTCGTGTTGAATGCGCATCACTAGTCTAGAGTCAGTTCGACTGCTTCCAGAATTGAACTCAATGGTGATCAAGTCATCATCAACACGATAGGTTCGAGTCACGGACTTATCCGTTGTTTGATAAGTCACTTGCCCGGATTCAAAAAGTAGATAACTGTCATTATCTACGTTCTCATACATACCTTTGAACAGAGCAAGCTGTGGAAGCTCGAAAGGTCGACTGGTATCAGTTAAACAACCCGTCAGCAATAGTGCGCTACTGCAGCAGAGTATAAGTAAATGATGGCTATTCATTTGGGCATCCTTGCCTAGAGAGCATGGTTAAAGGATATGCAACCAAATAAGTATTTTCCAGAAAGCGGCAGTTTTATTGCAAAGTCACACTTTAAGAACCCTTAACGTTCACCAATAATTGATACGCAATTTTCAAAAAACATTCCGAAAAAGACTCTTTAATCTTCTTCTCTTCCCTCAATAACCAATAAGCGCTGTTTACGTTCTACACCACCGGCATACCCGGTCAGCTTGCCATTTTTACCAATCACACGGTGACACGGCACAATCACTGACACCGGATTTTTTCCATTCGCTAAACCCACGGCTCGCACCGCTTTGGGGTTACCAATCGCATCAGCCAGTTGTGCATAGCTCCATGTTTCTCCATAAGGAATAGTCATGAGCGCTTGCCAAACCGATTGCTGAAATGGCGTGCCCTTTGCGGCGATCGGCACAGAAAACTGGATTGATTCACCAGCAAAATAACGATTGAGCTGGTCGGCGACCAATTCAAAGATCGGAAAGCCATCATCTTGAACGCCTAACTGTTCTGGCTTGGTGGTGTATGTTTCAAACCAAAGGCCGAGCAGCCCTTCATCGTTCGCCTGTAAAGTCACGGTGCCCAATGGGCTCTCATAATAAGTAAATCGGTTAGCCATAATATCTCCTAGCCTGCTATTGCATATGTTTGTGGGTTGCAGATGTTTGTGGGTGCTCTTTCTATTAAGACTGATTCCAACAATGGAACGTGGCGTAACTTCCCCAAGGCGAAACACTCTCTGCATTAATGGCAGGTCGATGCTCAATGAACTTCTTCACCACCAAATCACCAACCAACAGGTGGTTAGGTTCGCTTAACCCACGAAGCAGTGCGTATTGAATCGTCCAAGGCCCAATGCCCTTTAGCTCAATCCACTTAGAAGGGTGCTCAGCTTCATTGTCGACCATGTATTCGGCAAAACGCTTTAAGGTCTCTTTACGGCTTCCCGGCATTCTTAAGAAGCTGACATCAGCCTCCGCTATCTGTTTCGGTGTTGGGAAGCAAACATTCTCATGTTCATCAGAAAGCTCTTTCACCAATAAGTTAAGCTGCCCAATCGCCGCGGTTACCGAAACTTGCTGTCCGAGAATCGCTCTTACTCCGGCTTCCCAAGCACTCCACACGCCAGGAATGCGGATGCCACTCTTAGCCACTAAGTTGGGGTCAATGGTTGTAAAGAAGGCCTCAACCTTGGCAATATCAACATCAAGGTCGAACATGCGTCGAATGTTAGCAATCAAGCTTCTTAACTGGCTTATATCTTCCAACTCAAATTCAATATCTAAGCGGTTCTCTTTGGCCAAGGTGGCCTTGAACCAACCCTTTGACCCATTAACTTTCACTGTGCGTTTGTAATAATCTTCGCCAACGTCTTCTACACCTTCAATCATTCTTCGTCGATAGAAACCCAGCAAATGCTTCCAGTCTAATGGGCCGTGAAAGACTAGCTGAATATGATTGCTCAGGTTTTCACTTAGCTGTGTTCGTCGGATTTGGCTTGGCGAGAGCTGCAGCTCTTTTAGAAAGGCATCATTGAAACGACGCGTGCTATTAAAACCACTCGCAAAGCCAACATCGGTAATGCTCATGCTACTGGTGTGCAGCAACTGCTTGGCAAACATCAATTGGCTATAAAGGCTATATTGCTTCGGCGACACGCCGATGTAATTGTCGAATAAGGTTCGTAAATAACGATCGGAAATACCTAATCGAGTGGCAAGGTCGACGATTGACCCTGAGTTCAGCGCACCATGATCAATCAACTGTAAAGCACGCAAGAAAGTCGTTTCAACACCTTTCCAAGCTGGAGAAAAAGGTGCGCTGTCTGGCCGGCAACGTAAGCATGGGCGATACCCAGCCTTCAAGGCTTGAGCTTGATGAGAAAAATACTCGACATTTTCTTCTTTGGGCGGGCTTGCTGGGCAAATCGGACGACAAAAAATTCCGGTGGTTTTTACTGCCGTAAAAAACATCCCATCAAAGCGAGCGTCTCGCGCATATCGAGCCAAATGGCACTGCTCACTCGTTAACGTACTGTTGTGATGAATATTTCTCGACATGCTGTGCTCTTCCCATTTGCCATAACTTTTACTCCGATACCTAAAAGTTTACCGTGAACTGTCATTGTCGCTAGCCACTTTCGGAACTGAAGGTTAGATAAATCACAAAAAAGGGTTTTATTTTTACGCAATTCGACTAAATTTAACCTTGAGAAGAAACTCTTCTCACAACGTCAACGATAGGTACTTAGCACACTAAGATGCAGAGACCTGTCGAATATAAAAAGGAAAAGGCTATGGTTCTTCACACGTGTCGTATTGTTTTATCAAACCAACAGGTTCTCACCAGTCAATCAGTCGAGCAGTCTCTCAGCTTTCTTGAAGACGAAGCGAGTAAGGGGATTTCTAAAATTGAGATTGACGCAACGGATGGCAATCAAATCCATTCATACCTGTCACACTCTCTTGAAGAGTCTATTGAGAATCTAATGAATCTCTAGAATTTTCGAAGAATAGTGCTTTGAAGTGATAGGGCTTTTAAAAAAGGTTACGCATACCAGGCTTAAACTGATTTATCCGAGTTAGGGTTATCTCTGATTTGGCAATGAAGATCATCTCTGGTTTAAAACGAAAATGGCTCCCAACTATATAACTAGTTAGGAGCCATTTTTTATTGAAGCTAATCAACAAAGCCGTTGCTTACCGCGAATGCCGTTACTCTGGTGCTTGTTCAGCGGCTTGTTGCAACGTATAAGCGGTCGATGGATCAATCTCGTTAACCAACTTCTCGACCTGCATGATCGCATCAACCGAGGTGCTGCTTTTGCGGTAGCTGAGATAAATTGGGCGATACCAATCTTCAACCCCTTTCACCTTATGCAGCTGACCTGAGTCGATAAAAGGTTCAACCATAGAAACAGGTAAATACGCACTGCCACCTTTCTCTAAAATGAAATCGAGGGCAATACGAGCCGTAGAGGTACGTAAATACGGAGCTGGCACTTTTGGGTGACGCTCGGCATGTTCAGAACCAAAACGCGTTCCCCAATCGACATACACATACTTATGTTGGAACACAGATTCCAGATCATCTTGCCGCGTTGATACCAACACCAAAACCAAATCAGCGACTTTTTTACAGTTCAGCTCTTCCGCTTTAATTTGATCGAAGGCGAAAGCCATATCTAAGGTTCGCTCTAGCAAATTACGGTTCAGTTGCTCGCGCCCCATCACCTCAGCCATAAAGCCATAACCACCAAAAGAATCGGTCACTACGCTTAAACAGTTTTGCAGATACGCATCCCAAATATTCGGAGTGCCACCTAGTGTTAACTGCAAGGCTTTTCCACTCTCTAACGACAGCTCAAACTTGGCTTGTTGTAAGGTGGATACCATCACTTCAGCATAACCAATCAAACGCTCACCGGAAGAGGTAAGCTTGATGTTATTGCGGTCACGAATGAAGAGCTGAGTATCAAAATAGCCTTCAAGCTGTTTGATCCGCGCACTCACCGCGGCTTGTGTTAAATACAAGTTTTCAGCTGCGCGCCCAAAGTGGCGCACCCTTGCAACCTCAAGAAAGGTTCTAAATACTTTCACATCCATCAAAAATACATCTCTGTAATAAATCTGCTAACTAGCCGATCTAGGATTGTTTATCGTAAAGGCAAAAACGTTTTGTTTCCTATTTTAGCCTTTTAACAATATTTTCGCGTGAGCAATAAACACTAATTTCTATCTAACCACATTACTGAGGCTGATATGTCTGAGACCGAATTCCGACACGGAAAAAAACGTTTTTATGACACCATTAAATTCCCACGAGGGTTCGCTAAGTCAGGTGATTTTACTCTTTCAGAAGAAGAAATCCTAACCTTGTTTGGTGACACTATGCTTGCACTTGAGACTGGTGAACTAACACCGACCAATGCTGAAGAAAGACATTTCATCAAAGTATTGGCTCACCCTCATAAGGCTAAGTCCAAGTTAGACCGTGTTTGGTTGAAGTACATTCAACTGGCTCGTGGACGCCGTCGCTTTCATACCCTAAACGGCTGCAAACGCGGTGAAGTGCCTAGGGAAGAATACGACAGAGAGTTAGTGTTAGAAGATTAGTAAAACTGCTCAAAGTGATACCCAATCACTTTGGGCTTTTTTTCATAGCATATTAGCGGCGACTTAAAACAAACACGCATCTTCTTCGTAATTCGTAAGTTTAGCCAACCTGTCCAGTTTTACCAATATTTATAGAAAATTCATAGTGATAGCTTTGAATAATCACTATTCTTAAATATACCCATGCTCATTCACGCCTGTCGGTGATACTTCCTCACTTTTTCTCCTCTTTTTTGCACGGCAGTGCCACATAAGCATCACTCTTTGATCATACTTCCATTGCACTCCTGACCATCCAACCACTCATCCACTAAACAAAGCTTGTTGATCTTTCAGACCCTGAATCAAACCCACCTGACGATATATGACAAACGTATTAATCTTGTTTAACGCTACCAAATATCCATACAATAATTGTGCAAATTTGAGAGTTCTAGTCACAGATACGACGAAAAAAGCAAAAACTTGACCTAAAACAATAGCGGAATTTAATAACTTATTTTATAATGCGAATTAATGTTTCAGAACACTATAAAATTTTATTTCTAGGGGCAAAATCAATGAGACTTATTCCATTAAGCAACAAAGCTAAAGTAGGTAAATGGGCTGCTCGTCACATCGCAGATTCTATCAACAAATTCGCTCCTACTGCTGAGCGTCCATTTGTACTAGGTCTTCCTACTGGTAGCACACCTCTAACTACTTACGCTGCGCTAATTGAGCTACACAAAGCTGGCGAAGTAAGCTTCAAGCACGTTGTAACATTCAACATGGATGAGTACGTTGGTATCGACCCTAACCACCCAGAGTCTTACCGCACATTCATGCACGAGAACTTTTTCAACCACGTTGATATCCAAGCAGAAAACATCAACCTGCTAGACGGCAAAGCTGAAGACATCGATGCTCACTGTGCAGCATACGAAGAGAAAATCCGTTCATACGGCAAAATCAACCTGTTCATGGGCGGCGTAGGCATCGACGGTCACATCGCATTCAATGAGCCAGGTTCTTCTCTATCTTCACGCACTCGTATCAAAACATTGACTGAAGACACTCGTATCGCGAACTCTCGTTTCTTCGATGGCGACATCAACCAAGTTCCTAAATACGCACTAACTATCGGTGTTGCTACTCTTCTAGATTCTGAAGAAGTAATGATCCTTTCTCTAGGCCACAACAAAGCGCAAGCGCTTCAAATGGCTATCGAAGGTTCTGTAAACCACATGTGGACTGTTACCGCTCTACAGATGCACCGTAAAGCTATCATCGTTGCTGATGAGCCAGCTCAACAAGAGCTAAAAGTTAAGACTCTACGCTACTTCCAAGAGCTAGAAGCTGAGAACATCCAAGACCTATAATCGATTGTCTTGAATAGAAAAAGCCACTGAGTGTGGCTTTTTTTGTACCTGCTACTTTTGTATTTGATAAGCGGGGGAAAGTGTCGAGAGTTTTTGATAGACACAAAAACAACAAAGCGATTTCTCCAACGAGAGAAACCGCCATCATTTTAAGCTTTGGATTGAAACGAACGAACAGCTACAAGATATGTAGGATGTGAAACAAGATAAGCAGGACTGCAAACTAGAACTAAGAACTCAGTGCGTTATCTCGGCATAAGGTCGTGATAATGTCAGTGATAGCCAAAACGATCGTCGACTTCACTTTCTGATTGTGTCGACCCAAGAACATTTGAAGCATTGGGCCCGACATGGTTTCCACCATCTCCGAGTCATATTCGATAGGCATTATGCGTTGAATCGCCTGCACCTTGTTGAGCTCAAATATCACGTCGACTTCTGTGAAGCTGGTGTCTTCACCTTGTATTTTCGCCCACTCTTTCAAGGTAACGAAAATCTCTAAATCATCGTAGAGCTCTTTACTGATCACACCAAGCCCTAATAGCAGCTTAGCGCGGATCATAATCTCGCCTAACGGCCCGCCACTGTTGAGAAGTGGTTCAACAACAAATTTGATTGCCGTGTCGTCTTTCTTGAAAATGTTTTTTAATACGGCATCTACCGTGTCGTCCAATGCATCGTAAGCCGCCATTAGACAGGCGCTAGCGCTCTCAGCTTCAGATAGGGCTTCGAGTAATTCAGTTTCGTGGCTAGTTTGTATTGGCATAACGGCTCGACAATAAGAAAGTGCCACTGGTGTGGCACTTTGATGGTTTATCATTTCAATGCTAGATAAGCTTCTTCCGCTAGTTTAACAACTTCTGAGTCACTATTCAGCTCAGAATAATGCGCTAATGTCTCAGCAAACCCTTTTTCTGCGAACATTGCTTGAAGTTCAACCGCTTGTGGGTCGTCTTCATTCTTGTAATGGAACGCAGCTGCGATTGCTTTTACTAAGTGAACATTCGGTAGGCCGTACTCTAATGTGCCATTCAGAGGCTTAACTAGGCGGTCTTGTGGGCTCAGTTTACGAATTGGCTGACGGCCAACACGGTCTACTTCATCACGTAGGAACGGGTTAGCAAAACGACCAAGAATCTTTTGGATGTAGGCAGCGTGAGCTTCTGGATCAAAACCGTAACGCTTAATTAGAACCGCGCCACTCTCTTCCATCGTTGCTGTTACTTCAGCTCGGATTACGTCATCTTCGATAGAGTCTTTGATTGTCTCATGACCCGTAAGTACACCAAGGTATGCCGTTACCAAGTGACCCGTATTTAGCGTGAACAGTTTACGCTCAACGAAAGCCATTAGGTTGTCAGTGCATTCCATACCTGGGATGTTTGGAATCTCACCCTTAAATTGTGTTTGATCTACGATCCACTCGCTGAACGTTTCAACGGTTACGGCTAGAGGATCTGTTTCGCCCGCTTCTGCCGGTGGAACAATACGGTCAACCGCAGAATCAACAAAGCCAATGTGCTCTTCAGTGAACGCTTTCATTTCCTCAGAAAGGTGCTCTAACACTGCTGCTTTTAATTGGCTAGTACCGCGAACCATGTTCTCTGCCGCGATAATGTTCATTGGTGCCGTGTTGTTTGCTGCTGCACGCTTTTCAATGCCTTGAGCGATAGATTTAGAGATAATTTTAAGAACAGTAGGGCCAACGGCTGTCGTCACAAGATCAGACTCAGCGATGCAATCTACTACAGCGCTTGCCGCTGAGTTTACTGCTGTCACGTTCTTAACCACTTCTACAACACACTCTTCGCCAACAATCTTAACTGGGTATTCTTGGCGTTCAATTAACGCATTTACAACCGTTTCATTTACGTCAGCAAACGTAACCTTCATACCTGCATCAGAAAGAAGCTTACCAATGAAACCACGACCGATATTACCTGCACCAAAATGTAACGCTTTCATAATTTTGACCTTATAAATATTTGAATCTAGATAGCTAACGGCTCAACAACATACCTTGACGATGTGCCTTAGGCATTAAGCAGTAAGCTATTCAGACTGAATCTTGTAAGAAAGATTAAGACCGAAATGAGGCCAGTAGGGGGATACTGGCCTCCTTCACTCAGGAGCTTGACTAGAGCTTTTTAGTTTCCGTTGAGAATACGTAGAACATCAGCAGGGTTTGTTGTGTTCTGTAAGCATTCCACAGCTTCTTCATCATCGAGTGAATTGGTAATAGCCATCAGCACCATGTTGTGCTCATCGCCTTGTGCGGCAATACCGATAACCATCTTCGCGATATCATCTTCATCTTCACCCCACTGAATACCTTCAGGGTACTGACAGAAAACAATGCCGGTTTTTTGTACATATTGTTTTGCTTCGATTGTGCCGTGTGGCACAGCGATAGACTCACCTAGGTAAGTAGACACAAGCTCTTCACGAGCAAACATGCCGTCTACGTATTCCGGTGATACGTTGCCAAGTTTTACTAATTGTTCGCCAGCAAACTTGATTGCGTCTTCTTTCTGAGTCGCTTTTAGGCCAAGGAAGATGCTGTCGTCTGTCAGTGCAAGCTTGTTGCCTTCTTGTGCTGGAGCGGCAGCAGGCGCCGGAGCTTCTACTTTCGCTTCACCACTTTGAGCATCGACAAGCTCAGCAACTAGTTGGTCGTATACGCAGCCGTCTAGGAAGTTGCTTAGCGACATATGCATCGCACCTGGCACAGTGCTACGAGCACGGTCTGTTAGGTCTTTATGCGTAATAACGATTTGCGAATCAGCCGGTAGGTTGTTGATTGCGTAGTTGGTCACTTCAATGTCTAGGCCAGCTGTTGCTACTTTCTTACGTAGTAGACCTGCACCCATTGCACTTGAACCCATACCCGCATCACACGCTACATAAACAGCTTTAACATCCGCTAGGTTTACATCAGCTCCTGATGCTGCACCTTTAGAAGACGCTTTCATGTCTTTCATCTGTGCAGACGCTTTTTCTAGTGAGTCTTCGTCATCACCTTGAGCTGAAGTCTTAAGTAGGATTGAAGCTACGATGAAAGACACAGCCGTTGCAGCGATTACAGAAAGTACAACACCGATGTAAGAGCCTTTAGGTGTCATCAACAAGATAGCGAAGATAGAACCTGGTGATGCTGGAGAGATAAGGCCAGAATCGAACACTACGTTAGTGAATACACCCGCCATACCACCTGCAATTACAGCAAGGATTAGACGTGGGTTCATTAGAACGTAAGGGAAGTAAATTTCGTGGATACCACCTAGGAAGTGAATGATAGATGCACCAGCAGCAGATTGCTTCGCGCTACCTTTACCAAACACCATGTAAGCAAGTAGAAGACCAAGACCCGGACCTGGGTTTGCTTCGATTAAGAAGAAGATTGAACGACCAATTTCTTCAGATTGCTGGATACCTAGTGGAGAGAAGATACCGTGGTTGATTGCGTTATTTAGGAATAGAATTTTCGCAGGTTCAACAAAAATAGATGCTAGAGGTAATGCACCTGCTTCTACCATTGCGTTTACGCCAGCAGCAAGTCCGCCAGATAGAATCTTAACCGCAGGACCAATCACGATGAACGCGATGATCGCACAGATCATGCCGATGATACCCGCAGAGAAGTTATTCACTAGCATTTCGAAACCACTCTTCACTTTACCGTGAACAGCTTCATCGAATTTCTTAATTGCGATACCACCTAGTGGACCCACAATCATTGCACCCATGAACATTGGGATATCAGTACCAACGATAACACCCATTGTCGTGATGGCACCCACTACCGCACCGCGGTCACCACCAACCATTTTACCACCGGTGTAACCAATCAATAGTGGCAGTAGGTATGTAATCATAGGGCCAACCATTGATGCTAACGTTTCGTTAGGCCACCAACCGGTTGGGATGAATAGTGCAGTAATGAAACCCCACGCAATAAATGCGCCGATGTTTGGCATTACCATATTGGATAAGAAACGACCAAAGTTTTGAACCTTAATCTTTGCTTCTGGTGATAACATAGGTAGAACCCCGTAATGTATTGGTTGGTCAAATGACCGAAAGTGTGTACTCAAAAGTCGATTAAAATGTATCACAACATTTCCAAAATGCACCTTAGCCCAACTTTCGTGACAAACATCACACTCAAAAAACACTTTAGGGTTAACAAGAGCACTTTAGATCACAAAAACACCATGAATTTAAATTACAAAGCCAAATTGATGAGAATAAATATCATTAACACAAGATCTAGATCACACTTTATTTTGTAATACTTAAAAATAAATAGTGATACAAATCACACTTAATAAAATGTAGCATCTAAGATCTATATAAACCGTATAAAAGAACATCGTGTCACGTATAGAAAATATGCACCCAGATGAGAAAAATCGCTAATTATGTAATTTAATTACAAAAAGAACCACATTTCCCACAACATCAAAACCAGACATGACTTTCTACTAAAAACATAGACCAGTGAGCTGCAGTTAGCATTAGTAGATGTGATATGGTAGTTACCAGTGCTATCACATCATGTATCCCTCCAAAACCCATCAGCGGATCACTCTGCTATTTGAGAAAAGACTATGTCAGACAAAATTTCCACATCCGCACTCGCTAAACAAAAAGGCATAGAAGCTAAAACTTTATTTAGCGATCTAAAAACAGCGGGTTATATCGTGCGCTCACAAGAGCGCTGGGTTCTTACAGAACGAGGAGAAAGCTTTGGTGGGGAATATGTCGAACATAAGAAGTTCGGTGTCTTTATTGTCTGGCCAGAGAAACTGCTTATCGATTTGGATTCATTCTCAGGCAACACATTGACCGCCACTCAGCTCGGCGGTGCCTTTCAACTCAGCGCAAAGAAAATCAACTTATTGCTCAATGAGCTTGGCTGGATAACAAAAGAAGACGACGGCTGGCATGTCACCTCTACAGGCTTAAAAGCCGGTGGTGAACAAAGAGAAGATAAAGCGACTCAAAACTTATTCGTGGTATGGCACGACTCACTGGTTCGCAATAAACGTTTGAAGCAGTCTGTTGTTGAATTCCTAGGGCATGATGCTGAAAGCCACTCTACTGATGTGTCATTTTCCAGTTTTCGTCAAAAATTTGAAGCGAAGCACCGAAGCTTAGATGGGCATTATGTTCGTTCAAAGGGAGAGCTGATCATCGATAACTGGCTTTATATGGCAGGAGTGGTTCATGCGTACGAGCGTCCGCTGCCGATATCAAAAGAAGTAATGAGCGATTTCTACCTGCCAAGCGGCAAGGTATACATTCAGTTCTGGGGAACAGATTCAGGCCCTATAGAAGAAGACAAACGAAATGCGACCAAGAAAATTTACCAAGAGCACGGTTTTAGCTTGATTGAACTTAACCCTGAAGATATCCCAAACCTCGACAGCGTACTTCCCTCTTTATTACGCCAATATGGAATAAAAGCGTACTAACTGGCTGATTGTCGAAAACCAACACACATCCAGATCACACTAATTAAATCATTATGGACATTACCAACCATAGTGATTTGATGTGTTCGCTATTTTTCCCAAGCCATTCTTCTATTATCTTACACCCATCGACTTGAGCTACCGCAGATACTCGATTTATGGGGGCATGTTCGATAGCCATTTAAGCGTTAGGTCTTTTAGAAATTGACGGTTCTAGCAACGATTTTGATAGAGATACTGCCTAAATGCGTTGTCCGTTTATTGTTGACGTTACCGAACATAAAACCCTACAACATTTATTATTGATAGATATTAGGATTCAACATGACTCATCCAATCATTACTGATCTAAACACTCGTTACACAGCTAAAAAATACGATGCCGACAAACGCATCTCTGCGGAAGACATGGAAGTAATCAAAGAAGCACTTCGTTTATCAGCTTCTTCTATCAACTCTCAGCCTTGGAAATTCATCATCATTGAGAGCGACGCAGCAAAACAACGTTTCCACAATACTTTCGAGAACATGTTCCAGTTTAACCAACCACATGCGAAAGAAGCGTCACACACGATCCTGTTTGCTCACGATCCTAAATATACTAAAGAGAAATTCGCGAAGCGTGCTGATACAGAAGTAAGTTCTGGTCACCTACCTGCTGAAATGTACGAGCAATTCTTAGGTGCTTACGCATTCGCAGAAATGAACACAGACGAAACGGGTTTCAACGGTAACTGGACTAAGTCTCAAGTGTACATCGCACTAGGTAACACAATGCACACACTGGCTCGTCTTGGTATTGCATCAACACCGATGGAAGGCGTAGATGCCGCTATGATCGGCGAAGAGTTTGCTGATGAACTGGAAGGTCACGTTGTTGATGTAGCACTGGCTATCGGCTTCCACAAAGACGGCGAAGACTACAACCACGGTAAACCAAAAGCGCGTCTAGCGCTTGATGAAGTGGTTACTACGCTTTAATAGCAGAAAGAAACAAATCGCACTGCTTTATTTGGCCAGACGCTCGTCTGGCCTTTTTTGCATCTCAAGTCGACCAACCTAACCTATCAGCAACTAAAAATTTACCGCTAGACCCACGTACACATTATCGTTGTACTCAAAGTCCTCAGACGCTTCTTTATAACCCGTCTTAAATGTCATCGCGCCTCGTGTGTAACCAAGCTCTGCTCCATACACAAAAGCCGTATCAATATCGTCATTGAAGTAATGAACACCACCAATTGGCGCGAAGTAAAAATTGCCATATGGGAACTGTGGTTTGATGTTCACACCAAACGAATGCACGTCATCACTGTACTTTGCGTATTCAAGCTCGTAGCCAAAATCAAGCTCAGCACTTGCGGGAAAATAGAAGCCATATTGAAAGGCGTATTTTGAGTCATTCGTGAGAAAGTCACCACCTAGATATACCGTTGACTCAGCAAAAACCATGCTTGGCAATAAAGCAGCGAAGGTAAGTAATTTCTTCAACATTTCTTTTCCTGTTCAGACATTATTTAAACAAGCTAAAACTATCATGCTGTTTAGATACAGACTGTAAGAGACTGTAAGAGACTGTAAGTACCACAATGTCTAATTGACACTGATGATTCATTTTAATCACAAAAATTGATGAGTCATTTAGACTCAGAACTAAGCTCAAAAAGAAAACAAAGACAACAAAGACAACTAAAACAATTACTTAAAAACATGGCACAACTAGTGCAATGAGAGCCTTAGATATTTAAATAAGGTATTATCATTATGACTATTCACGTTAAATCAAATGTTCATTGGGTCGGCGTCCATGATTGGGAAATCGAGCACTTCCACGGTAAGGAATACCACATGAACAAAGGTACGAGCTATAACTCGTATCTGATCCGTGAAGAGAAGACAGTGCTTGTCGATACTGTCGATCATCGCTTTACTGAACAATTCCTTGCAAACCTAGAGATGGAAATCGACATCAACGAGATCGACTACATCATTTGTCAGCATGCAGAAGAAGATCACTCAGGCGCCCTCTCTGCGCTACTGGCTAAAATTCCGAACACGCCCGTCTACTGCACAGAAGCTGGCGTTAACTCTATTGTTGGCCATCACCATCAGCCTGATTGGAACTTCAGAACCGTCAAAACCGGTGACACTCTTGACGTCGGTAACGGAAAACAACTGATCTTCGTAGAGATGAAAATGCTGCACTGGCCAGACTCAATGGCGACTTACCTAACCGGTGATGAAATCTTGTTTAGTAACGATGCTTTCGGCCAACACTACTGCGACGAGAACCTATTCAATGACCAACTAGACCAAGTAGAGCTGCATGACCAATGTCTGCGTTACTTCTCAAACATCCTGACGCCTTTCGCGCCTTTGGTGAAAGCGAAGATAGAAGAGGTCCTGAGTTTAGGCGTGCCAATCGATGTGATTGCGACTTCTCATGGCTGTATTTGGCGTGACAACGCGACTCAAATCGTTGAGCAATATTACGAGTGGTCTAAAGCGTACAAAGAAGATCGTATCACCATTGTCTACGACACCATGTCCAATAACACTCGTATGATGGCTGACGCAATCGCAAAAGGTATCCGTAAAGGCAGCCCAGAAACAGCAATCAAAGTCTTTAATATCTCTAAGCACGATAAGAACGACATTCTTGCCAATATCTTCCGCTCAAAGGGCGTGCTTGTTGGATCATCGACCATGAACAACGTGATGATGCCGCAAATCGCTGCACTACTAGAAGAGATCCACGGCCTGCGCTTTGCAGGTAAAAGAGCTGCAGCATTTGGTTCTTCAGGTTGGACAGGTGGCGCAGTAAAACGTATCGATGCTCGCTTACGTGAAGCCAACTTCGAAGTGAGCGCACCTCAGCATATTCACTGGAAACCAGATACAGACGCACTTCGCCAATGTATTGATTACGGTATGACACTGGCTGAGGTTTGGCGTGTAAATCCAGACGAAGTCAGCGCACCAAAGCAAGTATCACGCAATGTTACACCGCTTGAAGCCGCACCAGCACCAACACTAAGACCAACACAAACAAGCACGACGGCAGAACTCAGAGACACGACAGAGCAGAAGCCTGAAGTAGCTCAAGACAAGCCTGTACACGGTGCAGATTGCACTTGCTGGCGTTGTACTGTTTGTGAATGGGTGTACGACCCACAATTGGGTGAACCCTACCAAGGCGTTGAACCAGGAACACCTTGGGCACAAGTGCCTGATGATTTCCTTTGTCCAGAGTGTCACTTAGGTAAAGAAGTGTTTGTGGAGAAGTAATATGGAAAATATTGTTATTGTGGGTGGCGGTTTTTCTGCCCTACAAACCATCAAGATGCTCCGCAAAGCTGACCAAAATATCGCGATCACTATGGTCACCGCTGATGCAGGCATAGAGTACAGTAAACCCAATCTTTCGCATGTGTTTAGTCAGGCTCAAACACCTCAGCAGCTTGCGGTCAATACTGCTCAACAACTAGCTGAGCAATATAACGTTGTCATTAAAACCAACGTTTGGGTGAGCGAGGTTAATACCGAGCAACAATTCGTTGTCGCCGGTGATGATGTCATCCCGTATTCAAAACTTGTGCTGGCGACAGGTGCTACACCTTTCATTCCGCCAGCCGAGGGCTTGAACCCTGAAGCGACCATTACGCTAAATAGCTTAGAAGAGTTCGGAAAACACAAAGCTCAGATCGATGTAGCCAAGCGAATCACCGTTATTGGTGGCGGGCTCATTGGAGTTGAGCTCGCATTCGACCTTCAAACTGCGGGCAAAGATGTCACGATTATCGAACCCGCAAGTTATCTGTTGAATAGCCTTGTGCCACCTTTCGTTTCGCTTGAATTGGAAAGAGAACTGATAAAAGCTGGGGTTACCGTCGAAACCGACTCTGCGATTTGTCGAGCGACTTACCTGTCTGATGGAGTGAGGCTGCAAACCACCTCTTCTCGATTGATACGAACAGATATCGTGATTGCCGCAGCAGGGCTAAGACCAAACACACAGTTAGCCACGCAAGCGGGAATAGAAGTAAACAGAGGCATTGTGGTCGATGACACCCTGAAAACCAGTGCTAACAATGTGTATGCGATTGGTGATTGCGCTGAAATTGAAGGTCGTGTGATGGCCTATTTACAGCCAGCAATCTTGTCGGCAAACGTGTTGGCGAAGCAGCTGACTATGGATAAAGGAGAGGGCAAAGTGGGCGAAGCAAAGCTCAGCTTGCCTCATATGATCACCAAGGTGAAAACACCGAGTTATCCTATTCAACTGGCAGGTCGTGATATTCACACAGCCCAGAATTGGGAAACACGATTTGAACCTAACGGGCTTATCGCTAAAGGCTTCAATAAAGATAACCAGTTGGTTGGATTCATTGTGACGGGAGAGCACACCAAAGCAGCGTTTCCTCTTCTTAAAGAGCTACAAGCAAGCTCACCCGCATAGGCTCAATAATATACGTTGAATAAAATAAGCGGCATGCGCTAATACAAAAAAAGCCAGTCAACAGACTGGCTTTCTTGTATTCATCTTAGTGCGATTAGCTCATCGCATTTAAGCAAAAACGAACCTTAACCGATAAACGAGATGTAACCTTGAAGGATGATCAGGTTAACGATATCGATAAAAAAGGCACCAACGATTGGCACAACCATGAAGGCTTGTGGCGACGGACCGAATCGGTTCACCAAAGAACCCATGTTCATTACCGCTGTTGGTGTTGCACCTAGGCCGAAACCACAGTGACCACCCGCCATAACCGCTGCGTCGTAGTTAGAACCCATTACTTTGAAGGTTACAAAGTAAGAGAAGATACCCAACACCACAGCCTGAACCGCAAGGATAACCAAGAACGGAATCGCAAGGTCAAAGATGTTCCAAAGCTTAAGGCTCATTAGCGCCATAGCTAAGAACAGTGACAATGACACCGTACCAAGAATATCGACCGTTTCGCTGTCGGTTTTATGCAGCTTAGTCACTTCAAAAACGTTAGTGATGAACACACCGATAAACAACGCGTAAACGAAGTCAGGAATCATCAACCAAGAAATCTCAAAGGTTGCTACCCACTGCTCTAGGTATTTCGCACCCGTGATACAGATAAGAAGGATGAACAAAATTTCAATCACCTTCTTCGCTGTCACTTTGTCTTCTTCATACTCGTTGTAAGTAACAAGTTCAGGAAAGCGCTCGTGGGTTTGCGTGCCAGTACCATACTCGGATTCAAGCTGGTTTTTATCAATCAGCTTTTGGGCTACTGGACTACCGATAATACCACCGATGATCAAACCAAACGTCGCTGAAGCCATCGCGATTTCTAGAGTATTGGCAATGCCAAACGTGTCTGAAAAAGTTTGAGACCAAGCTGCGCCCGTGCCGTGACCACCCGAAAGCGTGATAGATCCAGCAATCAACCCCATCAAGGGTTCAAGGCCTAGTGCCGTCGCAAGTGTTACCCCTACACCGTTTTGGATAATGATGTAAACCGAAGCCACCCCTAAGAATAGGAATACCTTAGCACCACCTTTTATCAACTGCGTGTAGTTAGCCGCAAGGCCGACCGTTGCAAAGAACATCAACATAAACGTGTTCTGCAAGGGCAAGGAAAACTCAAGATCAAGGCCGTTAAAGTGCAGGGCTGTAATAGCAAAAGCGACAATCAAGCCGCCGACAATGGGCTCTGGGATGTTGTACTTTTTGAGAACCGGAAGCTTTGCATTGACGAAATGACCTAGAAACAAAACACTAATCGCGATTAGGAAGGATTCTAGTGGTCCAATTGAAATTAATTGATTCATATAACCTCTATTTTTTTACGTTCTCATCTTCCTTAATGAGTCTAGTTTTATCTGTGCTGCTCTACCTATATTTATACAAACTGGAGAGAAATTGTAGATTCGAAAAGCGAACACATTACTGCGTTCACTTGGTGCCATGTTAGTGACACGTTAACTTTTATAGGAGATAAAAGGATTTGTGACAACAATCACCTCCAAAAAGTTGATAACGGCGTGAGTATCCTTGCCGCTGACTCTGCTTTTTTAATACCTAAAAAAGCAAAAAGGAGCTATTACTAGCTCCTCTTTCATCACCATCACTGGTAATTAGAATTTTTTCGGTGCGTAACCAGTCATAACCTCAATGCGAAGCTCTTTACCGATCTTCGTCATTGGGTGAACAATTACGAGCCCTTTTACAGACTTCTTAAGTTTACCCATATCCGCTTGCTCAGCTTTTGTAATCTCACGGCTAAATGGCATATCAACCAAAGACTTACGCTCTTGATTTACATCGAAGCTTTCTTTGTGTTTCAACTGAGCAATTTTCTTGGTTAGCTTCTTAATCTCGTCTTCAAATTGACGAACAACAGGACGATCATTACGAGTTTTAGCAGCCGCTAACTTGTTGCGACACTTGTCTAGACGGTTGTTAATTTGTTGAAGTTCGTTTTTAACACTCATAATAATTTCCTAAGATTTAACAAGCCAATTCGGATTGGGGCGCGGAGTATAGCACAAGGGTTCACTTGAACCGAAATTTATCTATCAATTACCAACAGAAACGAATCACATCAACGCTGGTCATTCAGCTCGCCAATTCTTTGTACCCAAACCTCAAAGCGGGTCACTCATTAATCAGCCAGTGTCGACTTCAAAAATTGCGGTCCTCGATGCTTCAAAATTCAGTCTAAACTTGTAATCTAACCACCGTAAATAACTTAATTAACTTAATTAACTCAATTAACTCAATTAACTCAATTAACTCAAATAACTTAAACGGCTTAAACAGCGTAAGGTACATAACTTGGATCGCGTAACTTGAGTTACATGACTTAGGGGGATCACCTTAACACCGAGCCTGAATCGCAGCATAATCACAAGGATAGCCGATGACATTATTGAAACGAACACTAGCCTACAGCCTAGCCCTTAGCTCAGTGTTTGCCGCAACTTATGCATCTAGTGAACAAACAACCCAAAATAACCTAATCGTTGAGTTCTCTTCACCACAAAATACTGAAGAAGAGCAGCTCAAACGTGAAATTCAAAACAGTGGCGTCAATGACACTGTGATTGACCTGTCAAACCAAATCTTCATGTTTGAAAAGCCATTAACCATTCAATACGGCGGGGAAGAAGGTCCACTCTACGATCCACAAACCCATCAAGTGCTTATCCCGTATAGCTTCTACTCTGAGTCGCTTAATTACTTTGAAAAGAATCAATACGAAAAAGAGTATGGAAAGACCGCGCAAACTGGGGCTATCGATACCTTGCTTCATACTCTACTGCACGAAGCTGGGCACGCTTATATCGAAGACCAGAATATTGCCATACTGGGCAAAGAGGAAGATGCCGTTGATAACCTTGCGACCGTGCTTTTACTTAACTATGTAGAACATGGAGGTGATGCCGCAATCAGCGCCGCTGACATGTTCGCTTTCGAGTCAGAAGACCGCCCTGAATATTACGACTTGGGTGAATACATTGATGAGCACAGTTTTGATCTACAGCGCTACTTCTCCACGTTATGCTTGGTGTATGGCAGCGATCCTGATGCCTACAAGAACTTGCTCGATGAAGTAGAAAACGACTATTTGAAAGATAGGAAAGAGTTCTGTGTGGAGCACTTTGATGTCATCAATGCCAACTGGCACCGTTACCTAAAAGAGAACGACGAGAGCTAATGGTTTAACCTTCTCTATTGGTCTTCTTCAATAACAAGCGGCTTAGTGTTTTTCTAAAGCCGCTCTCAGTAATCTATAAATCCAAGATTTGAAGTGGAATATATCTTAGTCCTGTGACCTTAGACCTTAGACCTTCACTTTATACTTCAGGTCTTGGGCTTCATCACCGGTCATGCCTCGAAATCCCCAACAGTGTGCAGGTTGTTCCTTGATGGTTATTTCGATATCAATAGGAGAGATAGCTAACTGCTTCTCTATCTCAGAAAATATCTTCTTAATTAAGCGCTTCTTGGTGTTGACCGCTCGACCTTCCATCATATTGATCTCTATAACGGTATAGGCTTCTGTTCTTCCTTCTGGATAAAAGAAATCATCTCGCTCCAATGGTACAAATCGATGCGCTCGCTTGTCATCGGGTAAACCCATTTCACTGTTTAAGCACTGTTGCAACACATTAGAGAGCTGCAACTTAATTGGATTCAAGCACTCTTTGATACCATATATAACAATCATGACCATTCCTTTGATGCGATGTCAGGTAAAGAAGAAGGTTAGATAGAAGCATCGTCTGGCGACTACCCATCCGCTTACTATTCGTACATATATTACCTAATGACGCGTATGAAAGAAGGTAAAAACAATGAATTTATGAGCATGTGCAACAAAAAATCATCTGCTTTGGCTCATGTCTGTAGCTCATCACCCAATAACAACAACCACAATCAATTGATCGAACACCACCGAGTCCACGTATATCTTCTCAAATTACATTTGAACTAAGGAGTGCTATGTGCCGAATTCATCGAGCCAGACCACACGGACAGACGCCGAACCAGAGACACTCGTAGAGTCTTCTCTCGAGCTCGCCGTATTTCCTCTTCCGATATTCCTTCTGCCCGGAGGTCGCCAGAGGCTACGCATCTTTGAACCAAAATATCTAGCTATGGTTGCACATGCGGCCCAAGGAGATGGGTTCATTATTGCCCCCCAAGACAGCAACAACTCTGAACATCTCAGTTCTTGGGGAACCAAAGTGTCCATCGTTGATTTCAACATGTCTGACGACCAAATTTTGGAAATCGATGTCGAAGGCCAACAGCTGGTTCAGCTTCACGGACCATTTCGAGACGACGATGACCTGATAAAAAGTCAGTTCAGGTTGTTACCTCATTGGCCAGATCTAGAATGCAAAGTACCGAACGTATTTACTGCATTCTTAGTACAGCTGTTTCGAGACCACGATTCAATCAGAACGCTCTACCCCACTCCAGACTTCGAAAGCCCACGATGGATCTGTGCGCGATTACTCGAAATGATGCCTATCCCATTGGAAAAGAAAACAGAATTTACCGAACCCGCTAGCTTTCCTTCTTTAGTTCCTTTTTTGAATCAAATCATTACGGGGCAATAAGCACTTTTCTTCACTATAATTTTGTATAGTGGAAATTAATTTAAATTAAAGTGATCCCGACCTTCTCCTTTCACGTAGTGCCACTCAAATTCGCATGATGGTTAAGTACTATGCAAGTCGAAAGCAGAAGTTCAGGGAACGGCAAGGAGCATGTCATTATCCCCGACAACAAACTACCTAATGAAATTAAGGTACCTACAGAGCTCTCAAGCTGGTTGATTTTGGTTGGTTCAGACCGAGACAAACAAGCCTTCACCTGTTTGTTCAAGTTCTTCGCACCTAAGATCAAGCGTTTTGGAATCAGCAAGTTGGGCAGCGAAGCTGCTGCAAACGAGCTAGTTCAAGACACGATGACTAACGTTTGGAAGAAAGCGCATCTCTATAACGAAGAGAAAGGCGCTGGGACTACTTGGGTCTATACCGTGATGCGAAATGCAGCCTTCGACATGCTACGAAAGGTGAAAGCAAAAGCAGAACAAACCATCGCTGACGACATTTGGCCAATAGATGCAATGGTCGCGGAATCTCAAAGCGATGAATTACCGTTTGGTGATCACTTGATGAGCCGCCATGTAATGACCCAAATAGAGAAGTTGCCTTTGGCTCAGAAAACGATTGTCAAAGGCGTGTACTTTCAGGAGTTGTCACAAGAGCAACTCGCTCAACAACTTGGCGTCCCACTTGGAACCGTGAAATCACGTCTAAGACTCGCTTTAGCCAAACTTAAGGTTCACATGGGGGAACAAGATCATGATTAAACATCACCCAAATGCCGCAATTTTGAAAGATTTTGTCGATGGCACACTCGCAGACTCAGTATCTTTGATTGTCTCTAGCCATGTAGAACTGTGTGAACACTGCCAACAACAAGTAAGCATGTTGACGGCGCAAGCTGCTGACTCAGTCTTTGAAAGCGATACATCTGCCTTTGAAAGTGATACCTCAGGGCTAAAACTGTCTGACAGCGAAATGGATGCGTTCCTATCCGATGATGGGGAGTTTGATTTTGATGCGATTGCTCAAATCACTGCTGATTCATCTCAAGCTATCGAAGTGACACCCGAAGTTCAGCAAGTTACGGTTGCAGACACCACGTTCACTATTCCTCGCGCGTTGAACTCAGTGGCGAGAAAAGACTGGATGAACTTAGGCAAAATTTCGCGCGCAAGACTCGATTTTGATGACGAAGCACACCACACCAGCTTGCTGCACATCGACAAAGATGGACAAGTGCCTTGCCACACCCACAAAGGCTTTGAGATTACGCTTCTTTTAGAAGGCAGTTTCGAAGACGAAATGGGCGTCTACAACAAAGGCGACTTCATCTGGTTAGATGGTGACCACACCCACCAACCAGCCACCAAAGAAGGTTGTGTGTGTTTAACTGTTTCAAGTGATGCGCTTTACTTCACAAAAGGTGTGAGCCAGTTATTCAACCCACTGGGTAAATACATTTATTAGATTGAAAAGATTTACCGGGTACGTCACAAGACTCATAGAGTTGGCTAGTAAGCAAAGTAAAAATCGAACTAAAGTAATGTTTAATAAGCAACAAAACACACAATATAAGAATAACAACGAGCAATGAGCGTAAGGAATTGACCAATGGATAAAAAAATAAAAATAGGCATTAGTGCATGTGTCGCCGGTCATAAAGTTCGGTTCGATACAGGTCATAAACGTTCGCGCTTCTGCACCGACGATCTTGCAGATTACGTAGAGTTGGAACCTGTTTGCCCAGAGATGGGCATTGGTCTTCCAACGCCTCGACCAACCATCCGTCAGACAAGAATGTTAGACGACATCATCCATGTTTCTCGCCCAGATGGTTCTGGCGATGTCACCGATGAACTGATCGAGTTCGGTCAAAATTATTCAAAGAACAACCAACACATCGCTGGCTTTATTGTGTGTCAGAAAAGCCCAACCTGTGGCATGGAGCGAGTAAAAATTTACCACCACCATGGACGTGGTTCTGAATCGACAGGCGTTGGCTTGTTCACTCAGCAGGTTATGCAAGGCAATCCCCTACTTCCAGTTGAAGAGAATGGTCGCCTCAATGACCCTATTTTACGCGAAAACTTCATGACACGTGTCTTCACTTATCAGAAGTGGCTCAACCTTGTTGACGAAGGTGTCACCAAACACAAGCTGATTCAATTCCACAGCGCTCACAAGTACCTGGTAATGTGTCACCACATTGAAGGCTATAAGAAACTTGGGAAATTATTAGCAAGCAACGATCTTGAAATCGATGAGTTGGCAAAACAATATATTGAAGGCTTGATGACGGCATTATCTCACCACGCGAACCGTGGTAGCCACGCCAATACTCTTCATCATTTGCAAGGTTACTTTAAGAAACAATTGAGCAGCGCGCACAAACAAGAGCTTACCAATCAGATTTCATCATTCAGAGAAGGGCTAGTTCCTCTGTTAGTTCCACTCACACTGATCAATCACTACTTGATGGAATACCCAAACGAGTACCTTGAATCACAGGTTTACCTAAACCCGCACCCACAAGAACTTAAGCTGAGATACGGATATTGAGCGACATTCTATGGATAAGACGAGACCTGAGGATTCACGATAACCCAGCGCTCGTCTCTGCAGTTGAAAACGGCGTCTCTATCGCCGTTTTTATTTCAACGCCACAGCAATGGCAGCAACACCACCTTGCGCCAATCAAAGCCGATTTAATCTATCGTCACCTGCAGCAACTTGAATCCCAACTCGCTGAATTTGGGATCGATCTTCTGCACCTCAAAGCCACAGACTTTAACGATCAAGCCACTCAACTCATCAACTTATGCAAACAGGTCGATGCGACATGTGTGTATGCCAATTCAGAGCCGGAAGTGGATGAGCAGTTAAGAGACAAACGCTTAATCGCTAGCGGTATAAAACTGAAGGTAACCGACTGCGATACGATTCTGCCATTAGGTAGCGTGCTGAATAAACAAGGTGAGATGTTCAAAGTTTTCACACCTTTCAAAAACGCATGGTTAAAAGAAGTGCAAGCGAAAGGCATCATTTGCAGCCACGCTCCAGTGCATTCAACAGGATCAGCGCAAGCAGGTTCATCTGAAACGGATTCGCTTCAGAATCCATCACAACTGAAACAATCGTTAAGTGGTTTTTCTGGCGAGTACGATTTTGACTTTCCGCGTGTTGATTCAAGCCGTTGGCCACTGAGCCAAAACGTATTAGAGAGCGTGATTCCCAACTTCTTAGAGAATAAAGTCGGCGACTATGCTCGATTTAGAGATATTCCTTCGGTTAAAGGAACCTCTGGTCTGTCACCATATTTAACGATTGGTGCGGTAAGTCCGCGCTGGTTAGCAATTCAGTTGATTCAACAACAGCCCGATTTGTTGTTTGATACACAACTGCCAGCCTTTTCTTGGCTCAATGAATTGATTTGGCGAGATTTTTATAAGCATTTGATGTTCCACCATCCTAAACTGGTTAAAGGTGCTAACTTTCAACAGAAATACAATGGCTTAGATTGGTATCACGATCGTCTTAGCTTCAAAACTTGGTGTGAGGGTAAGACAGGCTACCCATTGGTTGATGCGGCAATGCGTCAATTAGTAGAAACCGGTTGGATGCACAACAGATTAAGAATGGTCGTGGCGAGTTTCCTGACCAAACACTTACTCATTGATTGGCGTTGGGGCGAACGCTTCTTTATGTCTCACCTTATCGATGGTGATTTCAGTGCTAACAATGGCGGTTGGCAGTGGGCTTCAAGTACTGGCTGTGATGCTCAACCTTACTTCCGAATTTTCAATCCAATCACTCAGAGTGAAAAGTTTGATCCAAAAGGAATTTTTATTCGTAAGTACATACCAGAGCTGCAAAACATCCCAGATAAACATGTTCATTTCCCACATGACTTTATCGCTAAAAACGGAATAGACAGCGAATACTGGCAACCCATCGTTGAGCACAAAGAAGCACGATTGAGAGCCTTAGCCTTCTTCAAATAATTAGAGTGAATATTATGGATAACTCTCTATGGCTTGATAACTTTCTCAACATGTATCGAGAACTCGGAACTGACAATTTCGACGTGCTTAAGACGGTTTATCACCCTGATATTGAATTTCAAGATCCGCTGCATCATGTCAGCGGTATTTCGGCGCTTACCCACTACTTCGAGAACCTCTACACCCAGGTAACGAGCTGTTACTTTCATATCGAACACACTTTCGAAGCGAACGACGAAGCTTCGGTGTATTGGACGATGCAATTTTCTCATAAGCAGCTGAACGGTCAAAAACCTATCGAAGTGCAAGGGCACAGCCACCTCAAGATGCTCGATGGCCAAGTGGTCTATCACAGAGACTACCTTGATGTCGGCTCTATGTTGTACGAACACATTCCAGTTCTGGGCTGCGCCATCAAATCCATCAAAAAGAGAGCGAGCCAATAATGCGTATTATGATCACAGGCGCGACCTCAGGTATCGGCCAATCACTCGCTATCGATTACGCTCAACAAGGGCATCAGGTGATTGCTTGTGGCCGTAACCCAGACAAGCTGCAAACCTTAGTTGATTCTCACGAGACAGACATCGCGCATTCATCCATTACGCCGCTCTGTTTCGATCTGACCGATTACCACAACTTCCCAGAACTCGACCAAGACAAGCCGCTCGATCTGCTGATTTTAAATGCGGGTGATTGTGAATACATCAACGACCCCGTGAATTTTGATGCTGAGCTTTTCGAGCGCGTCATCAACATCAATCTAATTTCAATTGGCTACGCGCTTAAATCGTGGTTAAAAAATATTAAGCCCGGTGGCCGCTTGGTTTTAGTAAGTTCTAGCGCCAGTTTTTTACCGCTACCCAGAGCGGAAGCTTATGGCGCTTCAAAGGCGGCACTCACGTATTTAGGAAGAACACTCTCGGTTGATCTGGCCGAGCACAATATTCATGTCTCAATTGTGCATCCAGGCTTTGTTGAGACGCCACTTACCGAGCGAAACTCTTTCTCTATGCCTATGATTATTAGTAGCGAAGCTGCAACTCAGCGAATCGTAACGGGTATTGCTCAAGGAAAGAGTGAAATCGATTTTCCAAGACGATTCATCATGTTGATGAAGCTACTCAGAATGCTTCCAACTTCAGTTTGGCAAAAACTCGCTTCAAGGATGGTATAACAATGAAGAAAATCGCCATTATTGGGTCAGGTATCTCTGGACTCACTTGCGCGCACATATTAGATAAGCACCACGACGTGACCGTATTCGAAAAGAACGATTACGTTGGGGGGCACACCGCGACCGTTGATATTGAACATCAAGGCTCGGCGTTTTCGATAGATACAGGTTTCATCGTATTCAACGATCGAACCTACCCGAATTTCAATCAGCTTCTAGAACAACTCGGTGTCGAAAGGCAACCGACTGAGATGAGCTTCAGCGTCCACAACACCACCACTAAGTTTGAGTACAACGGCCACAGCATCAACTCTCTGTTTGCTCAACGAAGTAATATTTTCAAACCTCAATTTTGGTCTTTAGTCTCTGACATTCTCAAGTTCAACAAACTGTGTAAGGCTCAGTTTGAAAGTAATGAGTTCACACCAGACGTAACCCTTGGCAATTTCCTACGTGAAAACCAGTTTTCCGACTTTTTCAGTCAGCACTATATCCTACCGATGGGCGCGGCGATTTGGTCGACAAGCTTGGAAGAGATGGAAGAATTTGAGCTCAAGTTTTTCATCCAGTTTTTCTACAACCACGGATTGCTCGATATCGCGAACCGTCCTCAGTGGTATGTGATTCCAAAAGGATCGCGTTCTTATGTTGAAATCATCCTTTCACGCTTAAACAAACCCGTTGCACTGAATACATCGATTAAACAAGTGACTCGCCAAGAAACGGGCATCACGATTGAATTTGAAGATGGCAGCACACAAGGTTTCGACGAAGTAATCTTTGCTTGTCACTCAGACCAAGCCTTACGTCTGCTTGGTGATGCAACAGAACAAGAGCAACAGGTACTGGGCGAGATCCCATATAGCCGCAATGAAGTGGTTCTGCACACCGATACCCGATTGTTACCAGACAGAAAGCTTGCATGGGCAAGTTGGAACTACATGTTGGATGGCGACAGTCAGCGGCCTGCCTGTGTGACATACAACATGAACATTCTGCAAGGTATCGAAAGCCAGGACACCTTCTGTGTCACCTTGAATCAGAGCGAAGCCATCGACCCAGAAAAAATCATTCGCAGCTTTGTTTATCATCACCCGGTACTTAACTCGAACACAGTAGAGGCTCAACACAAGCGCGAACAGATCTGTGGCAAAAACCAGACTCACTTCGCCGGCGCATACTGGTACAACGGCTTCCATGAAGATGGCGTCCACAGTGCACTCGATGTGGCCAAACGCTTCGGTTTAGATTTGAGTACGAGTTCAGCGCTATGAACAGTCAAACCCTGACATCCGAAATGGAGATCGCATCCGAAAAGAGTGAAGAGCTCAGCGGTATCTATTGGGGCAACGTCAGACACCGCCGCTTTGGCGACATCACACATGAGTTCAGCTATCAGCTGTATATGATGGGGTTGGATCTTGATGAACTGCCCCAAACCACAGCGCGTAGTGCGCTGTTCGGAACTCGATGGTACAACCCGATTCGCTTTGTCGAATCGGATTATCTCGCTGAAAAAAAAGAAAATGCCACCACGGATGAACCAAAATCACTTAAACAACGTATAGCTTCCAAAGTGCAAAAACTTGGTGGGGTTTGGTCTGATTCAAACCGTGTGACGATGCTGGCTCAGTGCCGCTGTTTAGGTATCTACTTCAGCCCAATCAACTGTTTCTTCTGTTACGACGAAACAGGAGATTGTAAGTACATGTTGGCTGAAGTGAGTAACACGCCTTGGCGCCAACGACATTACTACCTGATCGACATGCACCAAGAATTAAAGGTTAAGAAAGAGTTTCACGTTTCGCCGTTCATGGATTTGAACATGACTTACTTTTGGAAGATTAAGCCACCAGCGAAACGCACGTTAGTCCACATTGAAAGCCGCCGAGACGACAAGCTTTTCGATGCGACACTGGCCTTGACGAAACAGTCAGTAACCAAGACAAACATTAGACGAACGGTATTCAAGATTCCGGCAATGACGATTAAAGTCGTGATAGGAATTTATTATCAGGCTCTCAAATTATTCCTGAAAAAAGTACCGTTTGTGGGGCATCCAGACTCAACATCTTGAGTGTCTTCACAGCAACTAAATAATAGAACTCGACCCAAGCTCGGGTTGGCTCCAACCAAGGGGCACAACCCAGCTTAGTTGGCACAAAATATTAGAATGAGTTATCAGCGAGGTTTACATGGAACAGCTTGCCAAACAAAACAACAACATTGAACAACAAGCTAAAGCCGTTGCTGTTTCAAGCAACTGTAAATATCGAGCTTTAATCTTTAAGGTTTTAGAAAGCCTGCAATTCGCGACGCTCGAGATTATTGAGCGCGACCAGCATTCGGTGTTCGGCGATCGAGAAGCAGACTTGAAAGGTAGAATCGTGATTCACGATGCAACCTTTTTTAGAGATGTCGTGATTGACGGCAGTATTGGAGCTTCCGAAGCCTACATTGACGGCAAATGGACAAGCCCAGACCTCACCAAAGTGATTCAAATAATGGCTCGAAATCAATCTCAACTCGACGAGCTTGACGATAAAACACAATGGATTTCTCGCATCAAAAACCTATTACTGCGTCGTAAGAATACCAACACAGAACAGGGCTCTAAGCGAAATATTCTTGCTCACTACGATATTGGCAACGAACTGTACGAGCGCTTCCTAGACAGCTCGATGCAATACTCTTCCGCTATCTACAGCGAAGAAGCAAAAACACTATCCAAAGCTCAGCAAAACAAAATGAAAACCATCTGTGAGCGATTAGAGTTGTCAGAGAACGATAACGTGGTCGAGATAGGCACCGGCTGGGGTGGCTTAGCGATATTCATGGCGCAACACTACGGATGCCATGTCACCACTACCACAATCTCAGATGCCCAACACGCGCTTGCAGAACAGAGAGTCAAAGCGCTTGGCTTAACCGACAAAATCACCTTGCTTAAAGAGGATTATCGTAACCTCACTGGTGAGTATGACAAATTGGTCTCTATCGAGATGATTGAGGCGGTCGGCCATGAATATCTACAGACCTTCTTTGAGAAATGTTCTTCACTGTTGAAACCATCAGGCAAAATGCTGATTCAAGCAATCACCATCGCCGACAGTCGTTATGACAAATACCGCAAAGGCGTCGACTTTATTCAGAAGTACATTTTCCCGGGCGGTTGCCTACCTTCGGTCTCAGTGATGACCCAACACCTCGCGACCAGTACAGACCTTGTTGTACAAGAAATCGATGACATTGGCCTGCACTACGCTCGAACGCTTAATGATTGGAATGTTGCCTTTGAAAACAGTTGGGAAGAGTTAGAGTCTCTCGGCTATTCAGAAGAGTTTAAGCGCTTGTGGATCTTCTACTTCTGCTACTGTGAAGGTGCATTCAAAGAGCGCGTGATCAGTACTCATCACTTAGTTGCTAGAAAACCTCGTTACTTTGGAGTAAAAGATGAAACGGTTTTGGATTATTAATCTCGTTCTGTTTCAAGCGACCTGGGTTTGCAGCGCAT
Source organism: Vibrio sp. J383 (assembly GCF_023503985.1). Lineage (NCBI taxonomy): Bacteria > Pseudomonadati > Pseudomonadota > Gammaproteobacteria > Vibrionales > Vibrionaceae > Vibrio > Vibrio sp. J383. Next base: position 397,027 of record NZ_CP097294.1, read on the forward strand.
TCTTTACCGCGCAAGCCCCGTTCGTGGCGCCACTGATTGTGGCCGTTCACTTCCTTCTCTCTCCTACTCGCAGTAGCGATCTGAAAATACTCATTTTATTACCATTGGGGCTGTTGCTTGATAGCCTCTTACTTCACTTCGGCGTGTTTGCCGTCGACTCTGAAATTGCAAATCAATCTTGGTTCCCAGTGTGGCTAGTCTGCCTGTGGATCATGTTCTTAATCAGTTTTAACCACAGCCTAAATTGGCTTTTAAAATGCTCGAAAGTGATCTTGTTTGTCATAGGGTTCGTAGCAGGTACTAGTAGTTATTGGGGAGGCATCAAAGCAGGCGCCCTTCTGACTACTTGGCCAGACGCATCGGTGTTAGCTGCCCTTACAATAAGTTGGGGGATTTTGTTGCCCTTACTGGTGGCCGCTTACTCCAACTTAGTACAACCCAAAATGGCAACAACGAGGTGACTTATGGCTTTTCCACGCAACCCTACGCAAGCGTTCAAATCTGAGAGCGATGTTAGTCGCGTTCGCACTCAAACAAGCGAGCAATCAAGAAACCGACTATTTAGCTTAGTCACCCTAACCCTCATTTGCGCAGCACTCCTTTTTACCGGGAATGCCAACGCTTCTGCTGTCGATGATTTAAACAAGCGTGGCCAAGGTGAGATGAGTTACTTATTTTGGACTTTGTATTCTGCAGAGTTCTACACCACTCCATCTAACTCTGAGCGTGCTTTGAAACTTGAGTACTACCGAGCAATTGACAGCAAAGACCTTGTAGACGCAACCAAAGACCAGTGGAGCAAACTTGGTTACTCCAACAACAATATCCAGCGTTGGTTGAAGCCTTTGTACGCAATGTGGCCCAACGTTGAGGAAGGCAGCACGCTGACTATCCGAGTTGCTGAAGACAACGTAAGTCGCTTCTATTTCGATGAGCAACCCATCGGCACCATCCAAGACAAGCAATTTGGTGAAGCCTTTCTCGCGATTTGGTTATCTGAAAACACATCTGAGCCAGGTCTACGCAAACAACTATTAGGTTTGAACAAATGAAACCAAAAACAACAATAACAAAATTTGCTTTGGCACTGTTTTCACTCACTTGGCTAGCGGGTTGTGGCTCTGCAAATTTAGAGAACCACGCAGGCACCACGCCAGAGCTCAAGCTTGAAACCTTTTTTAATGGTGAACTCAAGGCCTATGGAATGGTGCTCGATCGTTCAGGTGATTTACTGCGCCGCTTCGACGTTAAGCTTGTCGCCACTTGGGAGGGGAACAACGGAGAGATTAAAGAGTGGTTCTCCTTTGCTGATGGGGAGCGATCAACTCGCGTTTGGAACCTAATAAAAACCGGTGACAACACCTACACCGGCACAGCCAATGATGTGGTTGGTACGGCTTATGGGGAGACTCAAGGCTCGGCTTTGTATTGGAAATACGATTTAGAAATTGAAGTAGACGGTAGCACCTATGAAGTCGTGCTTGATGATTGGATGTTCTTAATGGACGAAAAACGTTTATTCAACAAAACCGAGATGTCTAAGTTCGGCTTTAAAGTTGGTGAAGTGATTTTATACATTGAGAAAATTTGAATAAGCCAATGCTGATGCTTCAAGGCTAATTATTCTTTGTTTCACTAACCTTTCGATTCATTTTACAGGGCGTCTCCATCCCACAAGAAAATTTCAGTCCACAACAAAAAATTGTGGGCTGTTTTTTTTATTCGCTCGAATAGCATATCTGCAAGATTAGGTCTCTGTGTTAAGATGCGCCACCAGCATGCAAATGGGCTAGACTCATACACAACAGTTCCTATTTGTTTCGCTAAGTGTAGATTCCCTACCATGATTAATTGAAAAGGCTTTAAAGCATGAGCAAGTTGACCTCAGCGGAGCGTAAAGCTCGCGACAATGAACGTTTCTCACAACGTGTAAACGACCGCAGAGAAAAAGGCGAAGACGTAGTTGCTTACGCACTGACCAACAAGAAAGCTGTAAAATTCCTGACTAAGTCGGAAAAGAAACGCTTCAATGAAGCGAAAGTCATTCGCCAAGAAGAACAGCGTGTGAAAGATCAAGAAGAGCTCAACAGAATCGAAGACTCATTCACGACCAAACAGTTCGACGAAGAGTAATCTGATTTCGAAAACGCTGGCCCTGTGCCGGCGTTTTTACTTTTTAGCTCTCCTTCTTTTTTCCTTCCCTGTTTACATCACCTTTCTCACACCTCAATTCTATCGACCAATCTTAATCATGAGCCTCAGCATCTTGGTCTTAGATCTCAGAAAACAGCTATTCAAAGCCTTACTATCTCAATTCAATTCAACAATTCCGAGTCACCATGATTTTAATCACCGGATCAAGCAGCGGTTTAGGCGCAGCTTTAGCCAAGCAATATGCGAACACATCAAACAGCAACCAACGCTTAATGATCACTGGCCGCAGCTCACAGCGTTTGGCTGAATTAGCGAAAAGCCTACCAGCGGATACCGTTAGCCAAGCCTGTGACTTGTGTGACCCGCGCTCCGTGAGCGAACTGCTTGATGCCTTGCCAGAAACACCAAAGCTGGTGATTCACAGCGCAGGCAGTGGGTACTTCGGCAAAATTGAACAACAAGATCCCGCCGCCATCAGCGACATGCTGAAAAACAACATCGAGTCCTCGATATTTCTGATTCGCGAGCTTGTTCAGCGTTACAAAGATCAACCTGTCACCATTGCTGTCGTGATGTCGACCGCGGCTCAAGGCGCTAAAGCGGAAGAGTCGACTTACTGCGCAGCAAAATGGGCCGTTAAAGGCTTTATCGAATCGGTAAGGTTGGAGTTAAAAGGTCACCCAATGAAAATCGTTGCGGTTTACCCCGGCGGGATGGCAACTGAATTTTGGGGAACCAGCGGAAAAACGATGGACACCTCAAGCTTTATGACCGCGCAAGAGGCTGCTCAAATGCTGCAACAGGCGTTAACCAGCACTGAGCATGGATATGTATCAGATATCACGATAAACCGCGGTTAACGGTCAAAGAGAGCTGCGAACAAGTAAACAGAGCTATTCCGCTTAAACAGAACTATTCAGCTAATTATTTGTGAGGGTGAGCACGAAAGTGTGCGACAATGCTCGGCGTAAATTCATATTCAAGGTTTATTATGAAACTTCTAGTTCGTAACCTATCACGCTCTACTGCTGAGCAAGACATCCGTGTTCTATTTTCTGAGTTTGGCTCAGTAAAAGAGTGCAGCCTAGTTTTAGACCAAGAGACTGGCGAATCTAAAGGCTTTGCTTTTGTTGAAATGCCAGAGCACGAAGAAGCTAAAGCAGCACTAAACAAGCTAAACCTGTCAAAGCTTGGCAAAAACACGATTCGTGTAAAAGTCGCTAACTCTTAATAAGAACTAGCGCTATACAAGAACAGGCAATTGAACTGCCTCGTGATCTAGCTTCACAGTAAGCACAGATGATAAAGCCCGTAACGATATTCCGCTGAAAAAGCATAATATCGTTACGGGCTTTTTGCTGCTCGCGCTTTTTTTACAACACTTTTTACAACATTTCACAGCACAATCTATTCACTTATAGTTTGTGCCTACAGCCCTTCATGTTCATCAATGGCACGCCTTGCTTCTGCCATTGAACAACCCGATTCCATCACCAATTGTGCGACAGTCACAGAGGGGTTAGCCGCCAATAATGACGCCAAGCAAACCACAGGTTTAGGCAGCACTTTGTCGATTGCGGTTGCTATCCAATCGTCTTTCTCATGGGTTAACATGGTTTTAAATTCAACGAGCTGATGTTCTTGAGCCACCAATAACCAATTACGCGAACGTCGAACTCGCTTTAACTGGCATCCGCAATCTGCAGCATTGGCCATCACTTGGCTTTTATCACTCACACGATGCACAAAACTATTCAGTGGGACGCTAAACATAACTCTCTGCTAACCAATCTATTCCTACCATTCAAGAGATCGCTACCTATCTCTCAGTACTTTCTAACTGTCACTCAATAAAACCGTACGTAGGATTACACAGACACAAAAAAACCGCCAGTCATGCGCTAAGCAGACTCGCGGTTTTACATTGTTTTATCCGTTCTTCAGATTCGGCTATTCAACGCCAGAGCCTAAGCTTAAGCTTAAATCAATCAGCAGCAGCTTTTTGAAGTACCGTTATCGCAACAGTTAGAATTTCCCTCACTTCCTCGCTCAAAACCATCAATAGCGTCGGCCAAAGCCGTAAACGACTTCTCAATATTGTCGCGTGAAGTAGCAATATTCATTCGCATAAAATTAGGACTCTCAGCGCCAAACCAACCACCCGGTGTTAAGCCCATCTTCGCCTGTTCAAACACCACATGCTTTAGCTCTTCTTCCGAAAAGCCTAAGCCTGAGAAATCAAACCACACTTGGTAAGTGCCTTGCGGCTGAAAGACTTTCAACTGAGGAATACGTTGCTCAGCAAATTGAGTGATCCACTTAACCGTGTCTTGCAGATACGCCAACATGCCATCTAACCACGCTTCGCCCTTTTCAAAGGCCGCCACGGTTGCGAACGTGCTGAATGCATTACCATGGTCAAGATACATCGCCACCACATTGGTTTTGAACGCTTCAAATAGCTCATCATTGTTTGTATACACATAGCCGTTTGAAATGCTGTGCATACCAAATGTTTTTGCCGGAGATCCAATCAAGGTGATGACCTTATCGTAGTCAAAACTGGTCAAACTCGTAAAAGCGTGACCTTCAAAGATAATGTCTGAATGGACTTCATCACTGATGATCAGTACATCATGGCGCTTGGCAATCTCGATAACCTGTTCGATTTCTTGCTGCGTCCACACTCGGCCTGTTGGGTTGTGTGGATTACAGAAAATCATCGTTTTCACTTTTTGCTCGATGATCTGTTGCTCCATCCCTGCGAAATCGATCTGGTAGCCGTTTTCATCATTAATAAGCGGGCTTTTCACCACTCGGCGATCCGCTTTGTTTACCAAATTAGCAAACTGATGGTAAGCCGGAGTATGGATAAGTACGCCATCGCCTTCACTGGTAAATTGACGCAGTAGCAGTGCAATACCAGATAAAACGCCCGGCACCTGTACAAATTTATCAGCAGAAAGAGTCAAACCATGACGTTTTGAATACCATTGAGAAAGCGCTTCAAATACAGCCTGCTCATGAAACTCATAAGAGTACACACCGCGCTCAACCAAACGGTTCAACTCTTTAGTGATAGGTTCCGCTACCTGAAAATCCATATCGGCAACCCAGTAAGGGAATACATCTGTGGTGTTATAAATGTTCTGTAGCATTTGCGGCTTGCTTTTGATAAACGCATTTTCACCGTAATTAGATGCACTGTTAAACGCTGTCATGGAGGTTTCCTCAAATAGTTATTCTATTACTTTGCAATCAAATCAATTGCTCGAATACCCTTAAGACGACGGCAAAATCAAAAAGACGAAGCTTTGCAAAAAATAATGTGCAAAAATTGAAATCAATCTCGCATCTCTACTCTGATCTCAGTCTTCACTGAGTTAGCGATAAAGCAATTGTTGTGTGCTAAGTGATGTAACTTATCAAGCTGCGCACTGCTTGGAACCTTGCTGCCTACAAATTCAATCCTAGGTCGCAGAGTCACCTTAGTAACCGACGAACGACCTGATTCATCTTCCTCAAGTACACCAATCGCATCATCCACATAAGAGTCGATCACATACTTCTGCTTTGCCGCAATGCCCAAAAAAGTCAGCATATGACAGCTAGAGAGCGCAGCAATAAAGGCCTCTTCTGGGTCAACATTCGCTTCCACCGAAAAAGGCAGTGGCACTACATGAGGAGAAGATGAAGCTGGCACAGTAACTCCGCCATCGAACTCCCACGTATGACCGCGACTGTATTGATTGTCACTAAAGGCTTCATCTTCCGCTTTTTGCCAGCGAATGACCGCTCCATATTCAGACATAATTAATTCCTTTTATATTGTGTAACGACTTAGCGGTCAGCAGGATGATTAACGCCATCGTTGGTCACCACATCACCAATATCAAAAGGGTTTACCCCTTCCAAACAGCCGATGTTAAACCCATATTCATTTGGGCTAGAACGGCGTTGATGATGGGTATAGATACCGCAGTTTGAGCAGAAGTAATGCTTCGCGGTGTTGGTATTAAACTGATACAGCTTAAGATGTACAGCACCTTTCAGGATCTTTATGCCATCTAGCGCCACAGAGCCAACTATCGCGCCTTTACGACGACAGATAGAGCAATCGCAGCGACGTGGCTTTTCTATCCCGTTAGGTAGGCTGAGCTCTAATTCCACCGCACCGCAGTGACAGCTTGCCTTGTGAAAAGGTTGGATAATCGTATTGCCGACTACTTTCATTTTTCTCTCCAATCACGTCCTTGTATTCGAACTATTTTAACGAGAACCATTTACGCTGTCCGTAATGAAGCTTTAAATTTCGCACTTTCAGCACAATCAACTGATCGACAAAGTCATCAACAATTCTCAGTATTTCAACGACATTGCCTTACATTAATAATCGTTAATCTAAGCACAATCCGCCCTTAATCCTTGTGCAAGTAAGCTTCCAGTATTAATCGAAATATAGAGAGAATGAACAGTGAATATACTCGGATACTTACAAAAAATAGGTAAAGCACTGATGGTGCCGATCGCGGTGCTGCCAGCCGGTGGTTTAATGCTGGGGTTAGGTTATGCCATTGACCCAACAGGCTGGGGAGCCAACAGCCCGCTAGCAACCATTTTGGTTTATGGCGGTAAAGGCATCATGGATAACCAAGCGTGGTTATTTGCCGTTGGTGTCGCTTATGGTTTAGCAAAAGATAACAACGGTGCCGCAGCACTCTCCGGCCTATTGGGTCTGTTGATCATTGAGATGATTGTCGGTGATGTGAATGTTATTTCGCAAATTACAGGCGTGCCTGTTGCTGACATGGGGGCACCTGAGCTTATCGCATCGAAAGCAGCTGTCAGTGCCTTTACTGGTATCGTGATGGGTATAGTTGCAGCCTCACTTTATAATCGCTTCCACACCATTAAGCTGCCCGCCGTTCTTGGTTTCTTTGGTGGTAAACGATTCGTTCCTATCGTGACGTCAATCGCCGCTATCGGTATCAGCTTGGTCATGGTTTATGTGTGGCCTGTTGTTTATGGTGCACTTGTTAACTTTGGTATCGCAATTTCTGAAATGGGTGCGGTGGGAGCTGGGCTTTATGGCTTCTTTAACCGACTTCTAATACCTGTCGGTTTGCACCATGCTTTAAACCAAGTATTCATCTTTGATTTAGTCGGTATTAACGATATTTCGAAGTTCTGGTCAGGTACGGGTGAGCTTGGCGTGACGGGTATCTATCAAGGTGGTTTCTTCCCAGTAATGGGTTATGGATTACCTGCCGCTTGTTTAGCGATGTACCACTGTGCAAAACCAGAAAACAAAAAGAAAGTTGGCGGTATTCTAGGTGCTTCAGCACTAACCGCTATCTTAACGGGCGTAACAGAACCTATTGAGTTCGCCTTCATGTTTGTGGCACCGGTACTTTACGTTATTCATGCGTTCTTGGCTGCTATCTCACTTTACCTTGCAGCAAGCATGCAGTGGATCGCAGGCTTCACCTTCAGTGGTGGTTTGATTGATTTCGTGTTGTCTTACAACCTACCACTCGCCGTTAAACCATACATGCTTGTACTCCAAGGCTTATGTTTTGCTGCGATTTACTACTCAATTTTCCGATTCGCTATCCTAAAATTCGATTTAAAAACACCAGGCCGCGAAGATGCTGAAATCGCAGAAGTAAACCAAGCGTCATCGAATGAAAAAGCCGCTCAATACTTAAAAGCGCTTGGTGGACATGCCAACCTAACCAGTATCGATTCATGCATCACACGATTACGTCTAACACTTGAAGACATCAGCCTTGTTGAAGAAGCGACACTGAAAGCGATTGGCGCAATGGGCGTTGTTAAGATTGGTTCAAACAACCTACAAGTCATCATCGGGACAGAAGCAGAAGAAATTGCGCACGCAATGAAGCAGATTCCTGAAAGCCAAGACCTAACATCGGTCCCACTTCCGAGTTAAAACCAGCACCACTAAAGCACAGCACCCGTTGCAGTGCGCATTACAACACTCAGGCCAAAGCGATTCGCTTTGGCCTTTTTTGTAGGCGGTAATGTGTGCTTGCACGGTTACTCACTTAAAATTTAGGACGACTATAGATTATGTGCATAGCATTCAGTTGGTTATAAGCAATAATCTTGATATGTTAGACGGGTTGATTCGTGCTTGCGCGATATTAAAATTTTAGCTGTCTTTTGGGTAAATAATCGAGTTTTACAAAAATGAAAGAAAAGAAAGAAAACTATTTAGTTAATGGAAACTTTAGATCTGAAAGCTCTTGCTATGAACAACTACCTTGTAAGATTTACCTTCCGGAAACTATCTATGATAAACCCAAAATTGTTGTTAGATCTTCTAGTCGAAGAGCGTGGGTCATTTCAAGTCATTGGAAGCTTTCTCTAGAGGCTGAAATACTCGATTATGATGAGGCTGTAAAGACAAGAATTAAATGCCCAGAAGTATATACCGACAGTGCGACTACTAGTAGTTGGGGAGTGGGTGTAGAAGAAACTACGATTTCTTATAATGCTGAAAACTTAGAGGTCATTTCTCTTCTAAGAAGAAATGATGTTTCAAAATCATCAATTGAATTCTGGACAACATCAAATTCATATATTACACCACCTTCAATAGCTACTCATAGCTACTCATAGCTACGATGGTAGCGTGGAAGTGAAGATCTCAAGATATATATCACACAATGTTCATGGAACTACTTTCGATTTTGTAAATAGGTATAAGTATGCAGAAAATGCTTGCGGTGACATGGTTCAAAGTAAATATCTAGTTGGCAGGTGCGAATACGAGCTTTCTACTATGGATACCGAATCGATAATCAGTAATTACCTTAACGAACTCGATGATTTTTTGTTACTAACATCTTTTGCTTCTAGGCATCGTACAGTTTGTGTTGGTTGGGATAAATACGATTCAAAGTCTCATGTGAAATTTTTTAGGGGGAATTACTCTATTCCACCTAAGAAAAAAAACGACATAAATGATGCGCTGATTGATATCGCCTCGTTTGACTGTTTTATTGGCCCTGCAGTCGAAAGATTTGATAAATATACAGATAAGGAAGTAATAAGAAGTGCTATTTTTTCATTGTTATCTTCTTCAGAAAGCTCACTTGAAAAGTCATTCTTGTCTAAATTTGCAGCACTAGAGTCGCTTGTACTTGTCTATAAAAGAGATGAAGGTGTTGAATTTATCCTCACAAGTGGAGAGTGGAAAATACTAAGAAAGCAAATTGAAAACTCAATAAAGCATTGTGATAAGTTATCACTGACGAAGGAGAAAAGAGCTAGTATTTACTTAAAACTAGGTGAGTTAAATCGTTTGTCTCTAAAAGAGTCATTTGAAAAGTTTTCTTCTCATTATGGTTTGTTTTACAACGACTTATGGCCAATCTTTGGAACAGAGGAACTTAGTGGTTTATCAGATATTAGAAATAAGCTAATACATGGTGACACTTTGCCAAGAAACCTATTTTGTGCCCTAATTACTGCAAATTTCCACTTAAGTATCTACCTTGAGAGGTTGTTAACTCTGATATTGGGTTGGAGAGTAGAAAAAACAAATGTGAGCTTAAGTCGATTACATATATTTTCGGGAGAACTCGTAGATTTTCATAGTGATTGCAAAACTATCAAAGTGTTCATGAGCAACAGCTAACAAACGACTATGGCGTCAATGATTAGTTTTTGGCTGTATTTTCATCCCACATTGCGCCATCTCTCAGCATAGAGTTAAGGGTCACAACCATCTTTCGAACACACGCAATTATTGCGACTTTCTTAGGCTTTCCGGCAGCTAAAAGTCGAGCATAAGTCGCTTTGAATACGGGGTTACATTGCATGGCTGACATCATTGCCATATATAACACTGTGCGTACTTGAGCTCGACCGCCTTCGATTACACGCTTACCTTTGTAGCGCCCACTTTCGCGTGTTATTGGAGCGACACCAATCAGTGATGCAGCGGCAATGTTTTCTATTCCTGGGACGCTCTGCAATATTGTATTTTTTTGCCTGATACTCAGGACTACCTTCAACGAGCTTTTCTTCTAGATCGCATGTTTTACCGTGGTATTAATTTCCAGTTTCCGACCTAGTTTAGTCAGCGTAAAGTCTGAGCCGTCAAGTATACTTTTTGTAGCAAGCATCAGAGAACTAACGCGTTTTTTGTGAATGGAGGGACATTGATTTTATATGGTTTGTTGTAGAATCTGAATGTCGAGCATTGTTAACCCACTTGTTCGAAATGTGTGTTCAGCGATATCCATCAGTTAAAAGACGGTGATGTGCATCTACCTAATCGTTTTTCCGCCTGATTATGAGGGTATTCGCAAGCGCGCGGCATTATGTGCTTTCTATATAAGATTAAAGGTGAATTAATTGATTGATAAAAGTAGTAAAAACCAATCTCTCAGAGATTTATTCAGTTCTACTCATGGAATTAGAATTCCTAATTATCAAAGATCGTATAGTTGGGAAGATAAACATTGCATACAGTTTTTGGAAGATTTAGTCGAACAGAACGGTAAACATTATTATTTAGGTCAACTTCTTTTTGAAGTTGATAATGAAATTCGATACATAATAGATGGACAGCAACGTTTAACAACATCTGTCATTCTTATTTCAGCGATTACTCGAAGGTTGAAAGATCTAGAACTGGATACAACTGCAATTGCATCACTATATTTAACTGATTATTTTCAGACAATTCGTGATGATCAAATTCTTTTTAAAAAATGCACAAGAAAATATATTGCACCAAAAGTTACCGATCTTGAAACTTTATCTCAGAAGCGAATTGTAAAGGCGTATAACTATTTTTATGAAAACCTCCCTCGAAACCAAGAAGCTATAAGTAAAATTTTAGAGGCGCTAGAGGGTGCTCTAATCACAACTTTTCATATTGATAGTAAAGTTGAAGCAACACAGGTTTTTGAATATCAAAACAATAGAGGCAAAGATTTATCTCAGTTTGAAGTTATTAAAGCTTATTTAATGCACCAAATTTATATACAGGCAGATACAAAATCATTAGCAAACTATGCTATATCAGACATCGAGTCAATGGTGTCAAAAATATATAGAAATATGGAATCCACAGAAAATTATTTTTCTGAATCAGAGTTGTTAAATATTACATGTAATTTGAGTTGGAGTATAAAGGGCAATGTATCTGAAGTGAAAGAAGCTCTTTCAAAATCAACTGGCAAAATTGATTGGATTACTGGTTTTTTCGAAATGTTTGAGGAAATAACAGACAATGCAAAGTCTGTTATTTTGAACAAGCGCATAAACGAAATTTCAAACCTTTTCTTTGTGGGGAATGAAGTTGATTGGAAAATAATATTAATTGCAATATTTAATCGAGCAGAATCAGACACCTCAGATTTTAAGGTTATTTTAAAAAACTTGGAAATATTATGTTTTAAAATGAAACTTGGTGATTTTAGAACTGATTATCTTCCAAAGTATGCTAAGTCATACTTTTCAGGGGATAGTGATATTTCAACTCTGAGTAGCAAAATAGAAAATGCTGCAACATGTGGATTTAAGTGGTATTGGAATGATGGCGGGAAATTTGAAAATATAATTATCAATTATTTTGAAAACGAAGATTATCATTACAATAGAAATGTTATTAAGTTTATTCTTTGGCAGTATGAAAATAGTATTAGAGCGACCAATAAGTCGGGAGTATTATTAGATAGGCTTCTATATGATGAATATACTATCGAACACATAGCACCGCAAACACCATCAAATACTAAATATAGTGATGAATTTAAAAATTTATACCTACACAAAGCTGGAAATTTAGCATTGCTTACTAAAAGTCAGAACAGCAAATTTAATAACAAATCTTTTGAACACAAAAAATCTTTGTTCCAAGACACAGCTTTAAGTAGTTATACTGAAATAAGAAATAATAAAAATTGGACTGAAAGTGAAATACAAAAAAGACATTCAAATTTAGTTACGTTTATCAATAGCTACTTTTATATTCGTCGTTCAAATAACACTGTAAGTTCTTGCACATAACAAATAAGGATTAAGATGTTGCGCAACCAACACTAAATCCCGAGTGTTGAACAAGCCCGAAGCCACTTTATTAAGTAAATTGTACGATTGAGTATGAAGGCTGTTTTGAACGATGTCGTTAATGATGCTGATACAACAGACATTACACGTCGTGATTCTGATGATACTGTGGTTATGTCTTTAGCCTCCTACAAACATCCCCTAAGGTTAACGTTCAAAATAGAGGCGCGCTCTTAATCCGGGGGTGTTGTCTCTTAAGATAAGGTGAGCATGGTGACGCTTTACTACCGCATCAACCAGAGACAATCCAAGTCCATTGCCAAGCTCAGTTCGGCTTTTGTCAGCACGGAACATAGGGCGACAAACATTCATCTTATCGCTGTCAGAAATTCCAATGCCATTGTCTGCCACCGTGACACCAAAATAATCAACCACCACTTCAATTTCTCCCTTTTCAGGCGTGTACTTCACTGCATTTTCCACCAAGTTGAAAACAGCCCTGAACAGTAGACTTTTATCGCCTAATACTTCGCACTCTTGGTCTAGACGACAAACCAATTTTTGCTGTTTCATCTCAGCGATAGGGCTAATAAATTCGATGGCATCTTGGGCTATTTTCCCAAGACCCACGCGCTCTGTGGCGATCGGCGTTTGGCCGCTATTTAACTTGGTGATCTCTAACATGCTGTTGAACAGAGATAAGATAAGCTCAAGCTCATCGTGACAAGCAGAAAACTGGTCTTGATGTGCTTCGGTCAGCGTTGGATCTGAAAGTACCTCTTCCAATCGTAATTTCAGTCGAGCCATAGGAGTACGCATGTCATGTGCCATACCGACCGTTAATGATTTTAAAGACTCTTCATTTTTGGCCATCTGCTCAATCATGAAGTTGAGATGGATCGCCAGAATATCGAATTCATCATCTTGCTTAGATACTGGGATTTTTACGCGTTGTTCGCCACACAACACTCGATTCATCGCTTGGTTGACTCTTTCCAAGCGCTTTAAGATTAGTACTGTGAAAAACAGAGCCGCAATCAACATCACGGCAATCGGTAATACTATTCCAGAGAAGACAATGGGAATCAGGGTGTTGCGGTATTCTTCTATCGCCCTTTGGTCAATACCGATAACAAGACGATGCGTATTTCCGACTGGAATATCAGCCGTCTCTGATACGACAGAACTCACAGGGTAAATCGGAACAGTGGCAGGGGTATTTGAGCGCTCTACCAAATGATAGTAAAAGTTGGTGTCAGAGGTCTGTTTAGCGGCCAGTAGCTTCTCAACATCGGCTTTGCTCTGTTTAGCGACATAGCTAAATTCAGAAGATTCATCTTGCAGTTGCTTGACCAGTTGATCTCGATGAAAAGCATCGGAGTCTTTGTATACCTGCCTAATCACGATGACGTTAATCACCGTCACCAACACAAACAACCCAACTAAGGTTTTAAATACCGAGGAACGAGTAAGGGAGTAATCATCGACGAAGGACATAACCTGCCCCTCTCACCGTATGAAGTAGATCCGGGCATCCAGCTTCCTCAAGCTTCCTTCTCAGGTTCGCAACATGAACATCGATGACATTAGTTTTCGGATCGAAGTGGTAACTCCAAATCGCTTCAAACAAGCGCATTCTTGATACCACTTGCTCGCTGTGCTCCACGAAATACTGAATCAGTTGAAACTCTTTAGGCTGAAGTTGAAGTTCTTGATTCATGCACATCACACGGTGTGCTCGTAAATCTATTTTTAGGCAATCGTACGCGAGGCCGTTATCGCTAAAGCTTTGACGTTTAGTTCGATTGATAATGATATCAACCCTTGCGATAAGCTCGGCGAGCGCAAAAGGCTTAATCAGATAATCATCACTTCCCGCTTGTAGGCCATTCACGCGATCTTCCACACTGTCCATGGCACTTAAAATCAAAACCGGTAAGTTTTCTTCGGTGGCTTTAATGGCAGAAAGCACCTTCATGCCATCCAAGTAAGGCAGCATGCGATCAAGAACAACCAGTTGATATTCCGAGCTCAGCGCCATCATCAAGCCTTTCTTGCCATCTTCCGCTTGGTCGACCGCATAGCCATGCTCTTCAAGGCCTTTGGCAATAAATTCTCTGGTGGTGGTGTCATCTTCGATGATTAGTATTTTCACTGGTAGCCCTCTTTATCGAAGATAAATTTTATCGCAAACAAAATATTTATCGTCAGAAAAAAGAAAGGCTCGCGTGACTAATGCGAGCCAGATGCAGTTTAGGGGGTAAACGGCAATTCGGTAACTTGATAAATTGGTAAATGAATAACAAAGCTTTATTTCATCAATAACGCTTCAATGACAATATAAATCCACCTGCATTGAGGTTTGATTTCCAATAGATTAACAATAATTAATCTCTGCCAGGTTTCTCGATCAAGCTACTAAACCTTTCGAACAGAAAGTCCAGTTCAGCAAACAAGCAAACAAGCAAACAAGCAAACAAGCAAACAAGGTTAGTTTACCTTCAGGGATAGCTATGAGTTTCCGCTTAGCAGCGGGATAGTTCAAATGCTTTAAACTATCCATATTACAAGAAAGGGACGCTTCCGAGCCTAATACCGTTTTGACCAAGTGCCCCAGTAGGCAACACCTATTACATCAATATCATCTTCGGTGATCGCTTGAATTGGATTTTTACTTGTATCGTCGCCGTACCAAACATTGATTGTATCCGCGACTTTCACTAGCGTGAAAAACTCAGGAATGGGATTAGTACCGATTCTTGCCAATACGATATCGTCATTCACCCACTGTCGATCTCGAGCAATCAGAGCAGCACAGTCCCATGACTTTCCAATATGACCTAAAACAGGGTAGATAACAGCAAAGCAGTTAGCATGTTCTTTTTTGACCGGCATAACATCAAAAACAGGGGCGCTTCCTGTCTCAAGAAACTCCGTCACATCACCTCTTCGATAAACATTAACCGTCGTCGCATCTGAATCACTCAAACTATTAATAGTTTCAATATCGGTATGCTTTTCCCCAATACCAAAACACAACCAATGAGCTTCAACCTCTAAATACTTAGCAATATCCTCTAGCTCTTCCAAGCTAGGATAAGTTCTATTTTCCGCTCTAGAAAGATAACGTCCAATGGTTGCTTTACCTTTGCCAATACCTTTTGCAAGAGTCGCATTGTTTTCGCCACGTTCTTTCATCAATGACGCGATTCGATCTTGGTAGTTTTCTTGCATTTATGATGTACCTTTCGAGAGTGATATTTAAAAATGAATCAAAAATGAAACCAAATGAACGATAGTCTCTTTTGTGCCTACGTTCAAGCCATATATACAAGCTAAAGAAGCTATGCTGACTGCATCAATTTTTTCCTTTAAAGTCCTGCTTTTTACCGCCAAAAATATAGCCCTACAGACCTCGACTAGGTCGAAATACTCAGATTCAAGTTTGATCCACGGGCTCAACAATTGATAATGTGAATAATCAATTTTGATTTCAGGGTAAATGAATGACAAAACACATTGCTCACATTGAAAAACGAGCACTAATCATAGGTGTAATAGCTAACTTAGTTATGGCAATTTCAGGGTGGACGGCCTTTAACCTTTCCGGTTCCGAGGCATTACTTCTAGACGGGAACATGTCTTTCATTTTGTTCATCACTACCCTCGTTGCTTTAAAAATCACAGAAATAAAATCAAACAAATCCGATATCTTCCCTTTTGGTCTATACGTCGCAGAAGCTCTGTATTCTCTAATGAAAGGGTTACTGCTCCTTGGAGTCGTGATATCAGCAATTAGCAGCAACAGCTCGAAAGTCTTAAGTTATTGGCAAGGCGCAGAAATAGAACCGATCAAAACTGGGGTTATTGTTTACTACGCTATCGCCATGGTCGTGATCTGTTGGGGGTTGTCATTCTTTTATCATCGTCAGAACAAAAGAATAAACCACAACAGCTCAATGCTTAAAGTCGACCAAAAATCATCCTTCATTGATGGCATTCTATCCGCGTCAACAGGTGTAATCTTGGTAGTTATAGGATTCATAGAACCGACAAGTACATTTTCACCTCTTCTATATATAGGTGACTCTATACTTGTGATTACTTTAGCGCTCATGATGATTACCCAACCAATCAATATTATTAAAGAAGCTTTCGTTGAATTGGCTGGTGGTAAACTTCAGGACACTGAAAGCTACGAAGACATAAAGTCTAAAGTTGAATCCAAATTTGATGCCCAAACACACCACATAACGTCACTACATATCTCAAAAACAGGTTCAAGTTACCTTGTAGTCATAGGTCTAGACTTAACTAAACTCAACCCAAATAACCAAAGCACTCTTATCAATAAAAAGACTCAGCTACATCAAGAACTCGTGAGCTCTTACCCCTTTATTGATATTGAAATGATCCTTACATAACCTTTTGCTTTTCCTCCGTGACTTAAAATGTAACAGGCCAACTTATTGTTGGCCTTTTTTTTGCTCATTAGAAACCAAAAATGAAACTAAAACACATCAAAACAACCACAAATGACACACAAATAGAAATAAAATCAAAAATAACTCAAAAATACATTCACAAAGGTTCACAAATGATTTTTATCGTGTATATTACCAACCATAGAGAGCAAACATGAACATAACAACCATGAGAGGTTTCATTTATGAGAAAAACAATCTTGGCAGTTGCATTATCAGCACTTACTTTTGGAATTAATGCAAAAGAAGTCCACAAACCTGACGTTGAATTCATTCAGAAAGTAGCACAAGTAGGCATCACACAAGCAAACTGGGATAGTGGAAAAGCAGCAAAACTAACAATCAAAAACGCGTACCGCTTTACACACCATGTGGAATTGTCCAAGGGGGAATACACCCACGACATCGGTCAAGCTTCTGGTTTTGATTTAAATAGTATGACGGCGCAAGACTTCGACGGCGAACAACCAATGTCTGTCATTTTACGAGACCGTCTAAATCAAGAATCTTTAGTCATCCTTAAAAATGGCCAATTAGTCGATGAGTATTACTGGTCTGGTATGCACAAAGATCACTCACACTTAATGATGAGTGTCACTAAGTCATTTACCTCTATGACATTGGCAACACTGGCAAACGATGGGCTAGTCGATATGAATGCACTCATCACTGAATACGTTCCTGAGCTTAAAGCTTCACCTGCTTACGCTAAAGCTACAGTACAAGAAGTCGCCGATATGCGCTCTGGTGTTCTTGTTAAAGGCATTAATGGTAAATCATGGGATGAACGCATGACTAATGTTCAAGAATGGAACGGAGCAAATGCTTACCCAGAAATCACCACTGTCGCTGAATTCGGCGCTCTACTTGGCGCACGAGATGACGTTAATTCAGGTGAAGCATACGACTATCAATGCGTTAACACCGAGATGCTTGGAATGGTAATCACATCGGTAACAGATAAAACCACATCAGAAGTTATGGAAGAAAAACTTTGGAAAAAAGTCGGCTTTGAAAGCAATGCTTACATGCAAACAAACTCTGTTGGTGAGGCAGTTGCCTCTGGTGGTTTAAACGCAACAACCCGAGACGTTGCCCGCATGATGGACGTGTTAGTCAATGACGGTAAGAACCGCCGTGGTGAACAAATAGTCCCTAAAGCATTCGTCGACAACCTAATCACAGGCAATGCCGATGTGAAGAGTGCTTGGTCAAAAGGCAAAGAGAGCAAGATGGTTGCTGACGCATGGTACAAAGACCAAATCCGCACGTTTAACGTTGATGGACACAAATTTCTAGCATTCGTTGGTATTCACGGCCAAGTGGTTATCGGTGAACCTTCTACAGGTATCGTTCTTGCGATGACTGGAGCTCAAGACGAGCGTGAATCACATCGCACTGTATCAATGACCTTCCTCGATGTCGTACCAACTCTGCTTACAGCACTAAAGTAACGCTTAACCAATCAACTTAGAGGCCGCTTAGGCGGCTTTGTCAATGTGGAAACAGATTTATGAAAACTCAAAGCGCTAAATTTTACGCTGCTATCTCATTCTCGGCTTTCGCTATCGCCTTAGGTCATTCAGCCAATACCGAGGCGGCATATCTAGATGAAGAAAGCGGGGAAGTCGTCATTGTCGCGGAACACACTATAGACGATGAAAGCAGTCGGAATTCGCAAGACGTGCTTGGTGGCTCAATGGACAGCTATGACGGAGCAAACAGCGCCACTCAGCAGGTTAACTATGGCGACCCTACTGCGTCTTATAAAGGTGTAGGTTTTAGCCGCGATAAAGAGTCTTACAAATTATCCGGCGTATACGGTGATGATGACGGCAATATCGGTTCTGCCGAAATAGGTAAAAACACCAAAAAGAATATCATGGATTATCGCATACGCTACTTCAAAGTGTCTGATGCGGGAGATGGGGTATCACTAGATGTTATCGGCAGCAATGGTAAAAGCACGAAATCATTAGGATTACTGGCTGGTTATCTTCACAAATTCAACGTGACCCCTAACATCATTGTCGCTCCTATGCTTTCGGTTGGTAAAGTGTTTGCAACAAACTCCAGCGCTAATGAAAAAGTCAAAATGAACTCTATTGTTGCACAGCCCGGAATCTACGCAATGTACGGTTTTGACGCTGGTCATTGGTTGTATGCGAACCCTAAAAGTACTTATGTACAGCACCTTAAAGAATGGAATAGTGAAATTGAAGTCGGTGCTGGCTATATGCTAACCGACAGATCGAGCTTAGGAGTTAAGTATGAATACAGTTCTTTCTTAAATAAAAAAGAAGACAATACATCGTTCAATTTCAGCTATTACTTCTAATCAATGAATCAAATATGAAACCGAAAAGCCCTAACATTCTCTGTTAGGGCTTTTTTTATCAAAAAAAATGAACTTTTTTGAATTATTAAGAAAATAACACTTCACAAATGATCCTGCCGTAAGTATAGTTCGCACCAAGAGATCACAAATGAAACAAAAAGGGCAAGGTGCCGATGTTTGTGATACTACCCAAGGATGGTTTTTTCAAATTTGAATCAATTAGGAACATCCAATGAAAAAACTAGCAATAACAACAGCTGTTCTAGCATCACTGGCAGCATCATCAGCATTCGCAGAAGTTACCGTCGATATTTATGGGGACCGTACAACTAACAAAGATTTCGCAAACGCAGACAAAGCAACACAAGGCGTGGTGATTGGTTACTCTCCAATTGAAAATCTAGATTTTGATGCGGAAGTAACTACTGACAAAGACTTAGATTTAGGTGTGGCATACAAGTTTGAATTGGGTTCTAACTTCTATCTAAAACCACAAATGGGGTACGTAATTGAGTCTGAGGATGGCTATAAAGCATCTACAGGTAAATTCGCTAACCTTGACCCAATCCAAAATCGTTATGACCAACTGCACTTAAACATTCCAAACTCAAACGTTATGAAAGCAGGTCTGGAAACTGGCGCTAACTTCGGCGAGTTCTTCACTTCTGTTCGCTACCGCATAGAGATGGATACTTCAAAAAACAAACTCACCGCGACTGGACCTAAGTCTGCTGGAAAAGTGGTTTCAGATGACCTAGTAAGCGAAACAAGCCGCATTGGTCGTACCGACCTTCTTATTGGTTACCACTTTGATGCTGTAACTCTTACTGCTAAAGCCATTCATAAGACTCAACTCAACAAAGATATTCGCAAGATTAACGATGCTCTGAATGACTTCGATAAGTTTGCTGACACGACACCATTAGACGTAGACAAGTTGGGTACATCTAACTCTTCTTGGACCAGTGAAGTGAAAGCAACGCTTACTTCTTACAGCGGTGTTGCTCCTTACGTTCAGTACGCACACAACCACGATAGTAAAGACAACCAAATCAAGCTAGGCGCTAAATTCAGCTTCTAAAAAAATTCAACGGAATGCTCATGGGAAACGGACTTCCACCTTTTAAACGAAACCAAACAAATTAAATTAGGTGTAAAACCCATGAAAAAGACAATTATCGCTCTAGCAGTAACTTCTATCTTCTCAACTAGCGCAATGGCCGCTCAAGAAATCAACGCCTCTGACATGATTAAAGCTTCTCGCAATTACTCAGTAATGGTTGACGCAAGTGGTCAAAGCCATTTAGTTGACAATAAAACTCAAGAAATAGTTGCTGAGATCGATTACCAAGATGATAACGTGTTTATCCGCAACGATAGAAATCCAGAAGACACTGAATATCTTCACTATGATAGCGAAGATGGTTCGATCACTGTCTCTGGCCAGAATAAAAAAGATGGCGAATGGTCTGAAACACGAACAATTAAAGACGACCTTTCTGGTGACGATGCTAAGAAACCAGTAGATAACAGCACCATTACTATTGCAAAAATCGCTAAAGAAAATGGCGCTGTGATTGTTGACGGTGGAAATACTGTTAATTTCACCAAAGGTGATCTTAAAGGTCTTAACTACAATGTAGAAAATGGCACTATTAAAGACGCTGACGGCGTTGCTATCGGTGGTGTAGAGAAAGATGGGTACATCACTGACACCAAAGGAAACCGCATTGCCCGAGTAAATGATAACGGCACTATTTCTATGGCTGACAACAAAACTCCAAACGATGACGATTCTAAACTTGATCCAGCTAACGGTGAGATTAAACCTATTGTCGAACCTACTGGTGATGTTGAGAAAGCAGTAGACGATATTTCAAATGAAGTAGACAAGCGCATTGACGCTGCAGGTGCCGCTGCTTACAACGAAGCTTCTGCTTACGCTACGGCGACTGATGCAAAACTAGCTAACCATGAATCTCGTATCGGCTCTCTTGAAAAAGACATGCAAGCTATGGGTAACAAGATGCTAGTTCTTGAAGACCGCATGGATGGTGTTGTTGCTTCTTCTCACGCAATCACAAACGCACGCCCTGTTCTTAATTCTGCTGGCCAATTCGGTATGGGTGTAGGTATGGGTGCTGCGGGTTCAAAACAAGCTATCGCTATCGGTGGCGCTTACCAAATCTCAGACAACTGGTCAGGCACGATGAGTGTCAACTACGAAACAAAAGGTAAGGTTTCTAACGACCAACTATCTGCTGGCGTTGGCGCACAGTACATCTTCTAACCACTCGATACCTAAAGCGCCATGGATGGTGTTTGTTGTCCTAATCAAAGGCCATTAGTGGCCTTCTTATAACAATGAGATCATCCATGATATTTACTAAACAAGTGCATCTATCTGCACTCGGCTTTTTCTCTCTTATTGCCGTTCTTACCGTCGTTAGCATTAAACACATGCCAAAAGCTTTTGCTGGTACAGAGTTCATTAATGGTAATCACTACATCACTCTTGATCACCCAAAAAGCAGCGAACCCGAGGTTAAAATCTTCTATACGACTTTTTGCCGCCCTTGCGCCCTTGTTCACTCGCCAATTCAAATGATGACTAAGCGCGCCAACGCCAAATTTATTGACGTTCCCATGAACATAGGGAGCTTTGGTCGAGATATTCAAGAGTGTGTAATCGCCGCTAAAAATCAGGGATTAGAGGAAAAATTCACGATTGCTCTTCTGGCAAAGATACATATGCAACAAACAAAGAACCCACGAACTCGTGAAGATTTAGCCCTACTTCTTGAACAGACGGGCGGCAATGCTAGCGACTACCGTAAGCGCTGCTCTCAATTAACTGAGCAAGCCGAACAACTCGATCAAATAGCCCTTGAATACGACGTCAAACATACGCCAACTATTGTCGTAAACGGAAACAAGCAAGTTAACCTTCAAGCCCTTAATAGCTTTCCTGAACTTGAGTCGCTACTTAACTACCTGTTGGAGGTATAAGTCATGTTTATTGAACAAAAGTTGGCTCAATCAGCATTATTTGGGACGACAGGAGTCACTCGTACTTTAGAGTTTGATTTAGCGAAACTTGTGGAGGAAGTTGGCGAGTTGGCAATAGAAATACAGGTCACTAAAGGTCACTTGCCAAAAGCAAAAGGCGGTGTCGACGGGGTGGTTGGAGAAGCGATTGACGTAATCAACGTCGCACTCGATATCATTTTTCTGCAGATGGCAGCCAATGGCATAACGAACTCGCACCAGATAGAAGAAATGATCCAAGCTATTTCGAATAAAAAGCTATCTCGATGGGCTAAGAAAAGCAAAGAAATAGAGGCGATGCAAAATGTTTAAAAGAGCCATACTCACTGCCGCAATTCTAATGCCTAGCTTATCTCATGCTAATTCATTGAACAGCGAAGATTGGGGGGACATAGGACAAATAGCAATTCCGTTAGTGGCTATTGGCGCCACCATTGGCCATGACGACAAAGAAGGGTTTTGGCAGGCAACTAAAGGCATCGCGATTACTGCGGGAGTCACTCATTTGCTAAAGAACACAACCGGAGTTCTCAGACCTAATGGCTCTAATTATCAATCGTTTCCATCAGGCCACACATCCGCAGCTTTCAGTGGAGCAGCCTTCTTGCATCATCGTTATGGCCTTAAATATGGCATACCAGCTTACCTAGCGGCTTCATACGTTGGTTACTCAAGAGTAAAAAACACGAAGCACTGGGAAACTGACGTTATAGCGGGTGCAGCTCTGGCCATTACCGTGAGTTATTTAGTTACGTCTGAATATAAAGATCCAAATTTATCCATCGAACCCGCTCGATTCGGTAACACAGATGCTCAAGGTATCAACTTTTCATATTCACTTTAAAGGTGGCCAATACGACTTAGGAATCAAACGAAATACAGGTTCTGATCTGTCTAAGTTTCACCACATTTTATCAAGACTATTAATTAGGAAAGCGCTATGTTTAAACAAGTTATAACTATCGTAGCACTATCTATTTCACTTCCAACTCTAGCAGATTGGGTAACCATCACTTCAGTTCAACAGGTAGAGCTAGGTTATAATAGTGCAGGGGATGCAGCGGTCATAGGGGGTGTTGGAACGGCTATATCTGGCGGCGATGCTTGGGAAGTTCTTGGCGGAGTTGTCGGAGGTGCAATCATTGGTGATGTTGTATCAGATTATCGCGATGGTGTAGAAATCCGTATTCGTAACGCCAAAGGACGTTCCTCAACAATTGTTCAAGATGGTCAAATTCGCCAGTTCAAGTTAGGTGATGCAGAGCTGCAAGAAGTTCACCACAACGGCGAAAAGAAACTCAGAGTGGTACCAAACGCCTAGGTATATATTAAACCAGTTGTCGAGTTGATCTTTTCAGTGGTAGCTAGAGATGATGATTCAACGTTTTCTTTCCTAAACACCGATGGCATAGCATTCATTCCCTAGTTTGAATGGACTTTTTATACCATCGGTATTTTAGAATATCTCAATAGAAACTACTCTGACTTCTCGATCAAGCCACTAAACCTTTCGAACAGAAAGTCCAGAAACAACCGGATACGTTTTGGCTGATACTTCTTGCTGATGTACACCACATTCAAATCGGCACTGGACACCGACATCGCGGTATTGAAGTTCTTCATGTAGCCGTTAAGTAACGTCACAAGGCGCTGGTTATTGATATCGTCTTGCACATCCAACACCGATTTAAGCGCAATACCCTCGCCTTTTAATGCCCAGTATCGAATCACTTCGCCATCATCCGAGAACCGCTTAGGTACGACCGTGACAGCTTTCTTCATATCATGATCTTGGAAGTGCCAAGTTTTGAGTTCTTCATTGCTGCGGAGCATGGCCAAGCAGTCATGTTCTGCTAAGTCTTGTGGCTTCAAAGGCGTTCCATGCTTGGCAAGATATTCCGGTGAGGCACACAACACTCGTCGGCTTGGCGATAAGCGTCTGGAGATAAGGCTGCTGTCCACTAAGTCTCCATAGCGGATCACAATATCCAAACCCGATTCGGCAATATTCGATAAGTGATCGTCCAAATATAAGTAAGGGATAACATCAGGGTATTGCTGACAGAATTCAGACAGGATCGGAAGAATGTACTGCTTACCGATATCCTTCGGCGCCGCTATTTTTAGGGGGCCTTTAACCTCTTTGACACCGTTTTGAATCAGGTTTTCAGCTTCACTGACGTTATCTAATATCTCCAGACACGCCTTGTGGTACAGCTCCCCCGAATCGGTCAAGGACACGTGCCTTGTACTTCTGTTCAGTAGCTTCACGCCATATCGCTCTTCAAGCGCCTGAAGCCTTGCTGTCATGGTTGCAGGGGAGAGACCCAGTTCGCGCCCTGCAGCGGCTAAACCTTGATGCTTCACGATGCTTACGAACATCGCCATGTCTGAAAACTTATCCATACTCTTCGCGCTTCCGCCCCTTCGTCTTAGTGCTCGATCTTAATGCCTAGCCACATTATTCATATTAACCGAATAATGAATTCGTATTTTAGTCAATTATCAAATTTAGTCGAATAAATATAATAACAACCATCAGCAGAACAATGCAGGAATTCGGAATATGCAAATTGAGCATTCAAAACAAGAGAAACGTACATTCGTCATCATCGGTGGAACATCTGGCATCGGAAAAGCATTAGCAATGCAATTGAGAAACGAAGACAACACGGTACACATCGCTAGCCGACACACAGGCGTAGATATCAATAATGAAAAGTCGATTTGTGAATACTTTGAATCCATCGGTGTGTTTGATCACCTAGTGGTAACTGCAGGCTCTTTCGCTCCAGCAGGCAAAGTCACAGATGTTGCCGTTGAAGATGCAAAAGCAGCCTTTGACACCAAGTTTTGGGGAAGCCTAAACGTTGCGAAACATGCTGCGCGCTACATGACATCAAATGGCTCAATCACTTTCACCACTGGCATGCTGTCACGCAAAGTCGTTGCAGGCACTTACGTTAAAACCGCGATTAACGCCGCGCTAGAAAGCGTCACAAAAGTGTTAGCAAAAGAACTGTCACCGATTCGAGTCAACGCAGTGAGCCCCGGCTTAACCATGACAGAAGCGTATAAGAACATGGACGATTCCGCTCGTACAAACATGTACGACAACGCCAAAAACAACCTACCCGCAGGCAAGGTTGGCGAACCTTCAGAGATAGCCATGGGTTACCTGTTCGCGATTAATAACCCGTACGTAACTGGGTCAATCATCGACATCGACGGCGGCGCTCTACTCGGCTAACACTCCGCAAAGAAGCAAAGACATAAAGAACAATCGTTAGGGCGTGTATCTCACGTCCTGACAAACAAGAATTTACATAGGTAGATCATCATGAAACAAAAAACCATCCACCAAGAAACTATCCATAAAGAAAAGATTCCATTCCAAGTTTGGATACTGACACTCGCTGCATTTGCAATCGGCACGGCTGAGTTTGTTATCGCAGGCATTCTTCCACAAATCGCCACATCACTTTCAATCACAGAAGGCCAAGCTGGCTACCTTATCAGTGCTTACGCGTTGGCTATCGTTATCGGTGGACCGATCTTAACCATCTACCTTGCTCGCTTTAACAAGAAGATGGTGCTGATTGGCTTAATGGCACTGTTCATCATCGGTAACGTGTTGTCGGCCTTAGCGCCAAGCTACCCATTACTACTGGCAAGTCGTGTTATCGCAGGCTTAGTTCAAGGTCCTTTTTATGGCATAGGTGCAGTTGTTGCAACCAACTTAGTGTCTGAAAAAATGGCAGGTCGTGCCGTTGGCCAAATGTTCGCAGGCTTAACACTCGCTAACGTTCTTGGGGTTCCCGCGGGTACGTGGGTCAGCTTGCAATTCGGCTGGCACACTACTTTCTTTACCGTGGCAGCACTTGGCACCATCGCGATGCTTGCCATTCTGACTTCGATTAAATCGACTGGTCACAGTGAAGCGAAAGACATCAAAACTCAGCTTCTAGCGTTCAAGAATCCAATGTTACTGATCAGCTTAGCAATCACCGCTTTTGCTTGGTCTGGCTTCATGACGCTTTACGGCTACCTTGCGCCAATCGCCATGCACATCACAGGTTACAGTCAAGAATCCGTAACTTGGATCTTAGTGATTGTGGGTGTTGGCTTGATCATCGGTAACACCTTGGGCGGGCGCTCTTCAGATAAAAACCTAGGCAAAGCTTCAATGTTTTGGGCTGTCGCAATGATCGTTTCATTAGTTGTGGTTGGCTTGGTGGTAGACAACAAAATCCTCTTCGTTGCCGCTGCATTTGTCTTTGGTATTGCATCATTTGCGAACGTTCCTGCCATGCAGCTTCGAGTAATGAACCACGGTGGCGAAGGGCAAGAGCTAGCAGCAACCGCGAATATCTCAGCGTTTAACTTAGCCAATGCCTTTGGTGGATTCCTTGGCGGCATGGTACTCGACAGCCAGCTAGGTGCAGGAATGATTCCATTCGCAGCCGTTGTTGTCCCTGTTATTGGTTTACTGCTTATCGCGAAAGCCAACAAAGCTGAAAAACCACAAAGCAACTCAATATTTGCACCAACAGAAGCTAAATAATTTAAGAACTCCGTAACTTCAAAGTGCCAATTCATTATCAAACTGGAATTGGCACTGCACTAAAAATTCATAAAGGTAGAGACCATGAACAAATTATTCGAAACATCAGAACTGAAAGGCCTAGAGCTGCAAAACCGCGTGGTTATGGCACCCATGACACGCGCTCGCACTAGCCAACCTGGAAACGTGCCAAACGACATGATGGCGACTTATTACCAACAACGAGCAAGTGCAGGGCTTATCATCACTGAAGCCACACAAATTTCAGATGACTCTCAAGGTTACTCATTCACACCCGGCGTCTATACCGATGCGCAAATCGAAGGTTGGAAATCAGTAACAACAGCAGCAAAAGAGCAAGGTGCCGCGATATTCTGCCAACTATGGCACGTAGGCCGAGTATCACACCCTACCTTTCAAAAAGGCGAGTTGCCGATTGCACCTTCTGCTCTGGCACCCATAGAAACGCAGGTTTGGATCTCTGATGAAAATGGTAACGGCAACATGGTGGATTGCATCCAACCAAGAGAGATGACCCAAGCAGACATCGATCGTGTTGTTCAAGATTTTGCTAACTCAGCGAAAAAAGCAGTCGAGGCAGGGTTCAACGGAGTGGAAATCCACGGTGGTAATGGCTACCTGATCGATCAATTCTTAAGAACAAATTCAAACAAGCGCACCGACAACTATGGCGGCAGCCGCGAGAACCGACTTCGTTTTCTAATCGAAGTCGTGGATGCGGTAATTGAAGCGATTGGTGCTGACAAAGTGGGCGTACGTTTAGCTCCCTTCATCACCTTCAAAGACATGAACTGCCCAGACATCGTGCCAACGATTTTAGAAGCGTCAAAGGAACTGCAAGCTCGTAATATCGCTTATCTACACCTATCAGAAGCCGATTGGGATGACGCGCCGGTGATACCTGAAAGCTTCCGTGTAGAGCTAAGAGAGTTGTTCTCTAACACCATCATCGTTGCTGGCAGCTACACACCAGAACGCGCCGAAGAAGTGTTAAGCAAAGGCTACGCCGACCTGGTCGCATTTGGTCGCCCATTCGTTGCGAATCCAGATCTCGTTTCACGCCTACAAAACGGCCGTGAACTATCCAATCTCGACGGCGCCACTCTGTTCGGCGGCAACGAAAAAGGCTACATCGATTACCCAGCGTTGTAGTGAATTTGGAGGAGATAATGGTTTCTAACCACTAGAAACATTTCCGACAGGCAAAAGAAAGGCTCGCATGACTAGTGCGAGCCTTATGCAGTTTAGGGGGTAAACCACAATCTAGTTTAATCTTAAGATTAATTATTTAACTTATGAGCCATTATGCACTTGTGCGCATTGATATTCTATTTTTAAATGATTCACTGCAATTAATCAATCGATAAAAGTTAGAGTTTGGTCAATTTAAACCATACAGATTGAAATGATTTAGCGATCTACATCTCGAAAATTATCACAAATCCCATAAAAATCAGATCTATAGGCTTCTCATTTGCCAGTAACCTTCGCCATTGGTCGCGAGTTGGCTGTGTAAATAATCAAGCGTATCTGCGACCGTTCCTGCAATCCCTTGAGGTGGATTAAATAACAACAAACCACTACCGATTAGGCGATCATCTCCTTTCGGGTCTCGAAGGCGAAGCTCCGACTTAATTGGGCTTGGCAGCAAACCATCTTTCACTGCGGTCACACAGTGGTTCAGAATCAGTGAGCTCTTGTCGTCCGTGTAAAGCGGATACCAAATAAGGGCTGACACCTTCTCAGATTGCTGATACGCCTTAACCAAGGCGTCAATCACCGCGAGATATTCAGAATCGGTTTCATAAGGCGGGTCAATAACAATCAGATGGTGGTTGTCATGTTTAGCTACGTCATCAGGTAACGCTTTAAGCCCATCACCTGCGCTAATCGTAAGCTTGCTCGATATATTTAGGTTACATTGTAACTTCTCAATATTAGTTTGCAGTAAATCAGCTTCATCTTGCTGAATGTCTGAAAAATAGAAGCTATCTTGGCTGCGACCTTGCTGGTAAGTGATGGCGGCAGAACCCGGATACAAAGAGATAAGTTGATTCGGATTGTAGTATTCAAGAACCGACATAAAAGAAGCGAACGCCGGAGGAAGATAAGCCTTATTTCGCCACAAGTACCCGACCCCTTCTGCAAACTCACCTGCGTGATTACTTGGTGCGGTGGTGAGGTCATAACACCCTGTACCTGAGTGCGTGTCGATAACGTTGAGGCGTGAATGCTGCTGCATTAATGACTGAACCAGTGCACTCAATACTGGATGCTTCAGTGCATCACCATGGTCGCCTACATGACATTGATGTCGATATTCCATTCCCTTGCCTCATTTCTACGAACGTCATATAAACATACTTCATATCATGTGTGCTTGCCTGTTCAATCTATCGTTTTTTGAAATAGCCTCTCTTTTCACTAACTGTTTGACTCTTATAAAAATAAAGCCCTTCGTTCTGTTAAAAACGAAGGGCTTGGTAAGCTCGCTCACTGGTTACTAATCACTAGCCTGAGCACTATTTAATTCGTAACCTCAAGGGGTAAGATAACCTAAGGGTACTCACCCTCAACTTCTACTGGCGCTTTCACTTGGTAGTGACAAGGCTGTAGGCCAAGTAGCTTAGGCAGTGTTATGCCGACAGACACTGAAGACCACGTACCGCTGACAATGCCGACAACGAGTGCAATAGCGAAACCTTGCAGCGCAGCGCCACCCAGTAGCCAAAGCGCTGATACGGTGATTAGCGTTGTTCCTGAAGTCACCATGGTGCGTGAGAAGGTCGCTTTAACCGATTCGTTAAGCAGGTTATCAGTATCACCGTTTGGATTGCCGCGCAGCATTTCGCGCACACGGTCGGCGATGATGATCGAGTCATTCAATGAATAACCGAGAATCGCTAGCACGGCCGCCAATACGGTCAGGTTGAACTCAAACTGAGTAAAAGCGAACAGACCCAAGATAAGCGTCACGTCATAAATGATCGCGGCAAGCGCACCGAGTGCCAAACGCCATTCAAACCGTACACTCAGGTACAGCATGATCATTAGGAAACACACCAATACCGCCAAGCCACCTTGGTCAACCATGTCTTGACCCACTTGAGGCCCAACCACGCTGCTGTTAAGCACTTTTACTTGGTCACTTACCGATGACAAAGCATCCACTAAGTTTGGCTGTGGAGCGTCTGTCAGTTGGCTGTAACGAATAGTCCAGCGATCCTGTTCTGCCATACCAACCACTTGCACGTCTTGTTGGAAAGCTGTATCGAGTTTTGTTTTTAACGCGTCTTTAGTCACTTGATCAGAGAGCTGAACTTCGGCAACCACACCGCCTGTAAAGTCCAAACCCCAGTTAAAACCTTTCACTGCCACCAGCATCACAGAGCTCATGAACAGCACAATAGAGATCATAGACATCACCTTACGAAGGCGAGTCATATTACTGTTTGAAAAATAGCGGTCTGAAATAGTCATTTTTGAAATACTCATGCTTAAATCCTTACATCGTGGCGTTGGTCACGCCCCCAAACCAAATTGATGATTGCTCGTGAAGCAAAAATACCCGTAAACATACTGGTTAGAAGACCTAAGCCCAGTGTCAGAGCGAAGCCCTGAATCGGTCCATTACCAATGGTATATAGAGCCACAGCAACGATCATGGTGGTGACGTTAGCATCAAAAATAGACGAGAATGCGCTATCGAAACCACGATCGATAGAGCTAGCAAAGCTGCGCCCTTCTTTCATCTTGTCTCGAATACGCTCGAAGATAAGCACATTGGTGTCCACCGCCATACCGACGGTCAGTACTAAACCCGCAATACCCGGCAGAGTTAATACCGCACCCGGTAGCAGCGCAATCAAACCAAACAATGTGGTCATGTTAACCACCAATGCACAGTTCGCGACCCAACCTAAGCGGCGGTACCATAGCGCCATAAACGTCAGTGTAAGGCCAAGACCAAGTGCCAAAGCAGCAAAGCCGTTAGTTACATTTTCAGCCCCCAAAGATGGGCCAATGGTACGTTCTTCAATGATGGTCACAGGCGCAGTCAATGACCCCGCACGCAGCAGTAACGCAAGCTCTTGCGCATCAGCTAAGCTGCCAGCGCCTGTGATTCTGAAGCGGCTACCCAGTTGAGATTGGATGTTTGCCACACTAATCACTTCACTGTCTTGCTTGCTGTTGCCCGCTCTATCGCGGCTATATTCACTGTACACCGTTGCCATTGGCTTACCGATGTTATGACGTGAGAACTCAGACATTTTCTTACCACCAGAAGAATCCAGCGTAATGTTGACTTCTGCACTGCCCATCTCACCAATGCCACTGCGAGCATCAATAATGTGTTCGCCACTCAACACAGCCTTGCGGTCGACGACCACACGGTTACCGTCTGAATCTTTCAGGGTTTGAGTACTGCGAGTGGCATTGTCGTACACCGAATAGAACGCCAAAGATGCGGTTGCACCAATCACGTCTTTCGCAGCTGCAGGGTCTTGTACACCCGGCAACTCGATACGGATACGGCTTTCACCTTGACGTTGAATCGATGCCTCAGTGATGCCTAGCTCTTCAATACGGCTGCGCATGATTTGCAGGTTTTGTTGAACCGTAAGGTTGCGTAGCGTTCTTTGTTCTTCTTCAGACTGAGTTAACGTTAGCGACTTGTCTGAGCGGTTACGTAGCCATTGTGGGAACTCTTGACGAATCAGCTTCTGGGCTTTTTCGAAATCGGCGTCGGTACGGAAATCAAACTGAACTTGATTGTTCACCACTTTACCGCGGGCATAACGCACTTCGTTGGTGATCTCGTCGACCATCGCTTGAGCTTGCGCGTGATAAACTGGCTCCATATCCACTTCTAATAGGAACTGCACACCACCACGTAAATCAAGGCCTAACTGAATCGGCGCAAAACCCATGTCAGTCAACCATTTTGGTGCTGCTGGCTCCATCGCTAACGCAACGGTCGCGTTATCCAATAGGCGCTCATTCAGCACCTCTTTGGCTTTCGCTTGTTGTTCAGCATCTTCTAAGATCACGACTAAACGTTGGTCTTTTTGAAATGCAGATTTGGCTTGGATGCCTTCGCTCGCAAGGTATTGAGTAATTTGAGTCGCATCGATTGTCTGCTCAGAGCGATTGCTGATTTGAACCGATGCATTCTCGCCATACCAAGAAGGTAAAGCACTCAGAACCATGATGATAATGGTGGCGATAAGCACCGCGTATTTCCACTTTGAATAGTGGTTGATTTGTTTTCTTTGAATGCGTTTTTTCACAGTCAAGATCTCTTCTTTTTACCAATCACCGTAAATACGAGCTCAAAAATAGCACCGGAAAAAAGCAGTGAACGAGCGTTTTAACCAGCTAGGATGACCAGTTATTTACTACGATTGGTATAACTAATGTTTTGCGAACACGATCGATAGCTGAAACCAGAACAAGCTGATTGAATGGTAGTGATGCTAAAGCTGATGTCGCTATGTTTGTCTTGGTTAACTGGCGAGTTCAATGGGCACTAGGCGACCATCGATACGACCAATTTAGGGTCAAACGATTAGCTAAGAAGTTCTCGGAAATGCGAGTATTGGATGTTGCCCTCTTTCCACCCCGAAAGCCGGGAAGACGGAGAACTCACAATACTGGTCCAGTGCAGCTTGGAATCCAACAACGGCGTGTTGAAGAGCAGGGAAGCCAGTATTGAGGGGGGAGAGAAGTCAATCAGTAAATGATAAGCTGGCTCAAGATCGGCCACGCTTTCTTGCTCGTTACTGAGCATACGTCTGAAGTTTGCAGCTTGGAGGCTCGACTCTGTGTCGTGATAGTTGGAACTGTCACCAGAAGGATCGGTGCCAAACTGAGCTTTGTTGCACTCGAAGTAGCTCGACGGGTTATCCGTAGCGGCTTGTTTACACTGTTTTATCGAGGAAGATTGTTCATTCTGCGAAGATTGCTCTTGAGCCGAGTATATTTGAAATGGCTTAGAAGGGAACGAATAGCCGTTAGAGTTCACTAAGCCAAAGCTCAGTAAAAACAACATTAAGACTAATCGGGTACCTAATTTAAGCAATCTAATATCCAAACAACATTCTCGTAGATCGTCAATCTACAATACAAATGAAACGCTGTCTTGATTTAAAACATTTTTTTAGAAAATGATACGATGCAACCGATTAGGCACTCACGGCATTTAGATTTATATACCTCAAAAAGAGCTCAACAAAGCTTGGTGCATAGATATTATGAATGGTGTAAAAACAAGAAAGCCAAGCGGTGTGCGCTTGGCTTTGGGTTAAGTGTTTCTGTCTGCTTCAAGCTTTAGGCTTTAGGCTTTAGGACGCATGATGTTCTTAACCTTACGGCTATTTTCACCAAAGATGCGTTGGACAAGTTGATTCATGTCTTCACGAGAAATCGAGTTAACCGTCGCTTTCACGTTAAACAAGGCTTCTACACCATAGTCGTGCAAAAGATAACGAGACACGAACCATGCTTGGTCAACAACGATAGTATCTAAAGGCGTAAAGTCCGCTTCTAATTGCTTGCCTGCCACTCTAACTTCGTCTTGTGAGACACCCTTCAAAAGATCTGCAACCACTTTATCAATCGCTACTTCTATCTGATCAGCATTTTTAGGGTCGATCATCGCACCAATAAACCAGTCATGACTTGTTTCACCATCTTGGGATGCATAGTAAGCATAAGGTGAGTAATCTAGGCTTAAATCTTCACGTATGTACGCGTCTAAACGAGTAACAAGCAGGCGTTGCAGCATGTCTTCCATAAAGATATCTTTCGCCGTTTGCCCTCTTACTATTCCAGTTTGCTCGGAAGGCTCCGCAATGACTCTTAGCATGTACTCAGTGCTATTAGCCGTGTTGACCGACAAATCAATACGCGCTTTAGATGGGTGCTTGTACGCGACGTTAAAGTCCGGCACAACGGCTTTTTCCAATGGAATAGAAGCCAAGTACTGGCGAACCAGAGGTTTCAGTTCACTTGGATCAATGTCGCCCACAATAACCAGCTGATTATTTCGGAATTGACCAAACAACTGCTGATGGACGCTCTTTATCTCTTCAACAGAAACCGTTTCCACACTTTCACTATCGAGCAACACATGATCACTGTCCGCTTGATAGGTATTTTGGTTCATTGCATATGCGAACTGACCAGTCGGGCTTGCTAAGTAAGAATCTCGATTTTGAATGAACTCTTGTTTAACCGCCTCAAGTTGCTCTGGCGACACTTTAACTGATGTAACGATCGCGTTGAGTGCAGCAAAAGTTTCCGCTAAGCCACCACTGTTGAGCTTAAATTCGACGCCATGGCGGGTAAAATCGATAAACGGATAAACCTGGATATCTTCACGATCCAAATGCGCATCAAGCTCCGTTCCTGAAAAACTGCCAACACCACTTCTACCAATAGCAGGAAGGACTAACTCTGTCGCTGGGTATAAGCTAGGATCAATTGCTGCCTTGCCGCCTAAGCTTGTGTAGTAAATACCTATGTCATCACCTGCATGATAGTCACGCAGATACCACATATCGATACCATTGCTAAGCGTCCACTTTTGAACATATGGGTCTACATACATCTGTTCAACTAACTCAATGTCGCCTTGCGAACTCGGTACAGCAAAAGCACTCCTGGTCACCGAAAACAACGGTTTGGCACCCTTTTCGCTATAAGTTGCTTTTAAGCTCTCGATGGCTTGGGTAATCGCAACTTTATCTTCACTTTCATTCATACCAACCACTACGAAATAGTCGCTAGAAAGCAAAGCCTTAATATTGGCATTAATCACATCAAGGTCGAGGTTTGCGACAAACTCTTCAAGGCTCGCTTCATAGTCTCGTTGTGATTGCACGACCTGTTCGTTCACTAAAGCCATCGCTTTCTGGTTAGCGTGCTGTACGCTGTCCATGTTGTCCCAATCGATCTCAACATTATCGAGCAAATCTTGGTAATAGTGCTGTTCGCTGATGATCTCATTTTCAGACACACCATAATCACGCAGAGATGCCAATGTCGCGATAAGCTCTTGTTGAGTCACATCACGCGCGCCCACAGGGTAACCAACGCTGATCGATGAATAACGCTGATATTCCATAGAGTAATGTTCAGCCACCACCCATTGAGTCGCTAAGGCCGCATCATTGAACTTGGTATTGAGTCGTTGTCGAATCAGTTGCTGCGCGGTCTCATCTAGCCAAAGCTGATGTTGTTGTTCGCGAGTCTCTATCTCGCTTGAACCTCGGTTTATCATCAAAGAAATACTTGGGGTTTCCCCTTCTGCATACTCGATATAATCACCGTCATTGAAGTTTGTGATTCTTTGTTTTTCTGGCTTTGGAGTTTTACCACGCTGCCAATCTGAAAACTTCTCTTCAATGAGTGGGATAGCGATTTTTGTGTCGATATCACCCGAGACAATCACTTCAACGATTTGAGGTTGATACCACGTCTGATAAAAGCTATTTAGCCCTTGAGAAGTCACGTTGAGCACAGATTCTTTAGTACCAAGGGCATCTTGACCTTCATACTGACCACCCTCAATGAAGTGGTCAAAGAATTGTTCTGCAAATGGTTTGTCGTCTAAGCGTGCATAACGAAACTCACCAAGAATCACGCCTTTTTCTTTTTCAACTTCTGAACTTGATAGGTCCAGACCATCACCAATATCTCGCATCCACGTCAGGGCAGACTGTAATTGGACATTATCAGGTAAATCTAATTGGTACACAGTTTCTTGGTAAGAGGTATAGGCGTTGATATCAGCACCAAAGCTAGCGCCTGCATCTTCGAATAGACGTATCACATCATTTTGAGAGAAATTCTTACTGCCATTGAATGCCATGTGCTCCAAAAAGTGCGCATAACCTTCTTGTTGGTCAGTTTCTTGGAACGAACCCGCGTGCACGACTAAACGTACAGAGACAGACTCTTCATGATCTGGATAAACATGATAGGTAAGGCCATTTTCTAGCTGACCCGAAGTCCATGCCGGATCCGGTTGGATTAAGGTTTCGGTGATATTTGATGTTGAACTACAGCCAACTAAGGTAAGGCATACTGCCGCCGCTAAATAATATGTTTTCATAACAACCTCTTAATGTCATTCATCGACAATATACAGATTGAGCTAACGATTATTATTTTATATTTAACCCGATGAATATCTTTGTGATCTAGATCTTCATTTTATAAATCACCGTGCGTTATGTAAGATTGACTATGCTCGTTTAAAGCAGCGTTTTGATAGAGCCTAATACATCCTTTTAAGCTTGTTCGCTACATACCTTTAAACAGGGCTTGCGAAGCGCGGCTGATCGGTAACTTCTCTCCAGAAACATACGCCGACATCTGGCCTGAGAGCCCTTTCTTCACCTTATCAATAGCGGAGACTTTCACCACCACGGAGCGGTGGATCTGCCAAAACTCATCAGGATTGAGCTGAGCGATCAGTTCTTTTAGCGACACGCGAAGAATAAACTCTTCTAACGAACCGCCTTGACCCTTTTTAAATATAGACACGTACTTATCTTCAGCTTTGAAGAAAGCCACATCATCGACGGCGATTAGGTGAATGTCTTCCCCAACACTGGCTTTAAGCCACGTTAGATGTTTCTTCTGCTGTTGATAAAGGGGCTGCGATAGATAAGGAGGCTGCGTTTGCTGGGAAGTCGATTGTGATAGCTGTTGAAGCTGAGCCATTAACGCTGTGATATCGGGCTGTACTGAGATGTCATCAGGCTGTTTTTGACGGCTTAACAAACGCGCTTGAACCTTCTGACAGGTAGCGAGTAAGCGCTCTTCGTTGATGGGTTTCAGCAGGTAATCCATCGCATTGTGCTCAAAGGCTTTGACCGCGTATTCGTCATAAGCGGTGATGAACACAATCAATGGCGGCGAATCTAGCTTGTTGAGTTGTTTCGCGAGCGAGATACCATCCAGCTCAGGCATACGAATATCGAGAAAAGCCACGTCGGGCTTAAGCTGCTGAATACTCTGCATCGCCTCCAAACCATTTTGTGCCTTGCTAACGATCTCTAGCTCCGGCCAAACCTCAGCAAGGCTCTTGTCTAGGTGGTGCCTTAACAGTGCTTCATCGTCTGCGATAATCGCCGTTACGCTCGGCTGTACTGCTGGGTTGTTCATGGTTAGTCCTTTAAATTCACACTGTAAATCGTCTATTTTGCGTCACTGCTCGGTGTTTTCTGATCTGTAATTCTAGGTGGCTGCATCAGTCAACGGTAACAAGATCGTCGAGACTACCCCGCCTTCAGCGTGTTCAGTAATCGTTAGGCTCGCCTTATCACCATACAGGGTTTCGATTCTTTGACGAATATTGCTTAACCCAACACCGTGACCCGTATTCGCAGAAGGCGTTTTCAACCCCGCACCATTATCGGACACTTCAATTTCTAGCTGCTGTGCTTGTTGAACTATGCGGATATTCACTTGGCCACCAGCGGCTTTGGGTTCAATACCGTGTGTGAGTGCATTCTCGACCAAGGGTTGAATCAAGAACGGGGGAATCACCTGCAAATCGCTAATCTCGTGTGTTTCAATCGAGAACGTTAAGCGCTCACCCAAGCGTATCTTTTGGATATTCAGATAAGCGTCTAGCAAATCGACCTCTTGTGCGATGGTCGATTGCTCAGTGCGGCTGTTTTTCAAAGTCACACGCAATAAGTCAGTGAGTTTTTCGAGCATCAACTTGGCTTTCGCGCTGTCACTCTCAATCAACACATTGATGGTCGCAAGTGTGTTGAACAAGAAGTGCGGTTCAATTTGGCTTTGCAGTTGCTTAAGCTGACTCAGCACCACAACCTTTTCTTGGTCTGCCTGACGACGCTTGGCCACTTCCAATTCGTTATCGGCACGTAACTGCTGCTCTCGGGTGTAGAAATAGTAATAGCAAACCGAACAGAAAATCACACCGAGCAACACCACGGATTTAAGGTCCGAGATATTGGCTCCAAAATATCCGTTCAACCAATAGTGCGCATTCAAGGTACCAAAGGTCATCGCGAACACCATTGAGATGCCCACTTCAAGCGTTCTGGATGTTCTCTTGAACAACTTAACTAAGATGAAAGAAGAACCCACGGCGCTGTAGCCAAAGCCAAAACTGATCGCGAGGTTAACCACAAGGTCTCCGCCCCAAATCGTTTGAGTGGTGACGGCAATGATAAAACAAAACAAGGTCGTCAGCGTGAAGCTCTTAATCCATGAAAGCTGACTGTTTGAAGAAGTGTTCATTAAAATCGCCCTTTGATGTTTAATAGAATCATATGACTATCGGGTAGGTTGGCGTAAGCAGAATCACTTTTACCGCCTAGAAAGCGTGCAGCAAGTTCCAAATCCAACGATGAATCGCCATTGTCTAAAGCCTGATAATTAAGCCACTGCGTTGCAATGAAACCACCGTCTTGAGGAGACAGCATAACATCGAATGTCGGCGTGATATTTTCAAGCCAACCATTTGTTGAATCCAAAGACCAGTGAAACATGATGTTATGTTGGACCAAATTGGCATGTTGAAAACCTTGAGCGTAAGAACCTGCTAGTGATGCTGTCATCGGATTTACTGACAAAGACTCAGCACTCGCTATCGCGCTTTGCCACTCAGAATGACTCCAAGCTCGGCTATCAAACCAGTATTCCAGAACCACATTATGGCCTGTGTCATTGGCCCATGTTAGTCCGGCTAGCGCTTGATAAGCCTCTCCCTGCTCTTCTAGATAAACCGGTTTAAGCATTGAGTGAGGCTGACTGTAGCCAAGACTTTGGCGTTGATAGACTGCCGAGCCATGAAATTCCCACGCGAGATTCAATACCGAGATCACACTCATCCCAAGCAAGCCATGGCGCACATCGTCATAATAAGCGACCCATTGATACTCATGATCGCCCACTAAGTTGTAACGACGCACCCCAAACCCTTGTTGCTGGTTCTGCTTTTCGAATTCATTTACGTCTTGAGAAGTCCACGAAGAATCACTGTAAAGCAGTGTCCATTCTCCTGTCATATCGAACAGTGACGCCGAAGCCACACCCGCGCCCTCTTCTGCGACAATGCCCACCGGGTTTTGTCGATAAGGCTTGATGATGTCTAAAGGTCGGTAGCCATAACCCACGCCCCAATCAAGGCGAACCTTACCGAGCGTGACATCTAGGTAATGGTCACCGAACGCCGAATTCGACAGCTCAACACCCCCTTGCCAAAACAACTCACGCACAATGAATTCCGATTCAAAGCTCGCGTCATGTTGTTGAGGGTTATTGCTTAGAATATCGTTGGCTTTCACTGCGAACAGACCAAGCCAATTGCCATATCCAACCTCAAGATCCAGCAAGCCATTGAATGACTGACGATTATCAGATGGTAAGGGGCTGAATGGCGACTCTCTCGATTCAACAGCTTCTGCACTGAGTTGCCAGTCCCAGACCAAGCTCAACTCATCCGCCTGAGTTGCGTCGTTCATAAAGCACAAAGCAAGCAAGGCTGTGACTGAAGAGCTTAGGTGGTGTTTGCAATGAGAGGCTTTCATAACGCTCACCTACAATCCAGACACACTGTTACGCGACAGATAAGCGGGGTTGTAATACTTATCCGCTAAGGTTTGCTCGCTGATTTCACTGTATTCAATCACGGTCTTTTTGCTCGGTTGAATCTTATCGAGCAAGGTCATCGACACAACTGTGGGTAAACCATCACGCACACCCTCTGTAAACCACGCTTGTTTTGCCAACTTTCCTGAACGCAGATACAAATCGGCTTTGATAGGAAACGCGCGATCTGACGTTAACCAAAGGTCAATCGATTGATAACTTGCCCCTTTGGTTTTCGCCGTTAGTTTAAGATGATGAGAACTTTGCTGCTCGCCAGATGGCATCTCAATATCTTGCTGAGTCACCCACTCACCTTGGTAATCTTCGCTCCAAGTTAGGGTCGAAATATCGCCAACCGAGGCTTCACCCAATAGTTTTTGCATCGGTGTAATACGAATTGGTCTGCGTGATTTCGGCATCAACAGCCAATAATTGTCTTCAATCACCAGCATCTTTTGTCCCGCTTCCACGGCCGATTTGAAAACCACTAACGACTCTCGATTTGGCCTTGTGTAAACATTGTATTCGCGGGTTTTATCAAGCTGATCGTTTTGGTACAGCGTCACCAAGGAAACCACCTTAGACGCTTTATCGTTGTCCAAACGATAGCTATCAGCTTTGGCAATCATCTCTGTGACTTGTTGCGAATCGACAGCCCAGCTTGGTGTCGATACTAGAACCAATGCAGAACCTAAAACAGTGAGTAAACGAGTAAACTTATACATAAACCAGCGCCTCCGTGATTGGCTTATTCACGCCTTTGCGAGCAGAGAAATAAGCAGCCAGCAAACATATCGTCAGCACACCTAAAGTGGCGTAACCAACTAATTCCAGTGAGAAGTAAATGTTGAGTGGGTAACCTTCGGTTCTGCCTGGAGGTGGCGGCATCTGTATATCAACTACCAGCAATAACAGCGACACTAAACCACTCACTAACGCACCGATCGCACTGCCAATCACCGCCAGTAATCCCGCCTCTTTTAAGAAGCCTGCCACGATTTCAGAAGGGTAACTGCCGAGTGCCGACAAGGTGCCAATTTCACGAGTGCGCTCGGTCACCGACATGGTCATGGTGTTAAACAAAGACACGAATACCACCAATGCCATAACAGCACCCATGATGCCGAAGATCCGGTCGTATAGATCTTTAACCTTAGTGTAGAAAAACGCGCGATCTTGCCACGGAGTAATCTCGATCTCTGTGCCTTGATCGCTTTGGCTCGCACTATTTCGATCTAAAGTCGATTGAATGCGTTGTTGAACGGTCGAAGTCTTGCTTGTTTCAAATAGGAACACCGACAAGGTACTGACTTTGTCTGAGGCCAAAAGCTCTTGGGCTGCGGTGATGTGAACATACAGCTGACGCTTATCCAGCTCAGGAACCCCAGTCGAGTAGATGCCCTGCACCTTAAAATCAAAGGCATTCAAAGCGCCATCACTAGTAGTCGCAAGCAGTGTCACCCAATCACCAACCGCAACTTTGAGGTTGCGAGCAAGGTCAGTTCCCAGCATTACTTGTGGCTCTTGACTGTCGTATCTTGGGGATTTCACATCCGACAGGGTTTGCCCGCTGCGCACATCAAGGAAAGGTCCTTTCATATCGAGCTCACGCTCATTCACGCCCGTTCCCATAAAGATGGTCGATTTGCTGCCGTTAGACACCAAACCGCTGAAGTAGACTCGCGGCTGCACACCACGCACGTCACTGTCACCAATGATGCTCTTGGTTAGTGTTTGAACATTATCGAGACCATTGCTCAGCGGCATGTCTTCGTCTTGTTCAAAATAACCCGGCGTGCTCAAAGTGAGATGACCAGTATCACGCGCCGTCGACTCTCTTAGTGATTCATAAGTGTAAAGCCCATAGCCACCCGCACTGGTCAATGCAAACACCGCAATCGCGATGATCAATACCGACAACAAACTGCGGCGACCGTTTCTCAATAAATTAAGCCACGCCAAACGCACCGAGGTAGGAAGCAAAAACGTGCTCATTCTTTGTGTTAACTTGCCCATGAGATAGCCTCCGTGGTTGCGGCTTGTGGAGCGAGTTTTCCATCGATTAACTCAATCACTCTGTCACAACGCTGCGCCATTCTTGGGTCATGCGTTGCGACGATAAAAGTCGTGCCCATTTCGTGGCCGAGCTCTTTCATGATATCGATCACAAGGTTCGCAGTGTGACTGTCTAAGCTGGCTGTCGGCTCATCAGCAATCACCAAGCTTGGGTTATGAATCAGCGCTCTGGCTATCGCGACACGTTGTTGCTGGCCACCTGAAAGGTTGTCTGGTCGGTGATGAACGTAATCCCCTAGCCCAACACGCTCTAACATGTCTTGTGCTCTGGTCTGCTGTTCTTGCTTAGAGCATTGGTTCAACATCAATGGATAAGCTACATTCTCAAGAGCCGTCATTACAGGAACCAAATTGAAGCGCTGAAACACAAAACCCAACGACTGACGACGAAAACGTGCAGCGGCGATTTGCTCTGTCGGATACGGCTGGCCATCAATGTTGATCTGCCCTCGATAGTCCATATCCAACAAACCCAAAATATTCAAAAGTGTGCTTTTGCCAGAACCCGACGGGCCGCACAGCGCCACCATTTCACCACGTTGGATGTGTCCATCGACCCCGTTTAGTGCATCAACACGTTGACCGCCCGTGACATATGCTTTGCCGATATCTTTAAATTCAATCATTTCGTTGTCCTCTTATTACCAATCCATTATCAAGCTCTCGTAAACCGCAATTGAGCTTTCACAGCTGTTATTTGGCTTTGGCAACTGTTACTTGGCTTTCGCTATTAGGGCCTTCGCTGTCATGGTCTCGATGTTTCCGGCATCGGTACTTTCCATTGTTTCAAGCCACACCTGTGCTTGCTCGAAGTCTTCAGCACGAATCGATGCGGTAATGGCGTAACGGTAAATCCATGAGGTCGCAGCGAAATGTTGTTGTTGGAAATCATCTTCCGCGAGTAACGAGAGGAACAAGTCATAACCACGATCGAAATGGTTAAACATGTCTGGCAGAGAGGTGTAAGTCACCGCAGCCATAGCGCGAGTCAGGTAAGAATCTGGCAGCCCTTGAACACGAGGTTGCTCATGAATCGGTTGGTCTTCGTCTTTAAGCAGCACCAGTGATTTATCAATGGTCGACAAACCCTTTTCCACATACTTCATCTTGTTCCAAGGTAAGAACGCATCACGCCCCATCAGGGTTTCTGTGCTTCCTAGGTAAACCAAAGTCAGTGGTGTTGCGCCATCTTTTTGCAGCGTGTCATTAAGGCGTTCATAAGCCACCTCAACCAGGTCTTCATTGCCTTGCGCGGCTTGATTGTAGATATCGAGCACGTCAGAGCTTGGGTTAGCCAAAGCTAATGACGGTGCAAAAGAAACAAGCGCAATCAGTAATGAACGCTTAAGCAGAGAAGTGGTAAAGCCTGATTTAAATGAGTGTGAAGTAGTCATGATTTCTAATCCCTTTCAAATGTTGACGTTGAAAGGTTAACTAGAATTTGTCATGTAGTTTTATCAATGCGACGAATGGTAATTACGAGGAGTGAATGGTTGAATCGGGGCGTGAGTGGTGGGAGCTCCAAACAAAAAGCACGAGTAGGAAAGGATAAAAAGGCTAGGTACGCCTAAAGCCTCTTATCAACTTCGTAAACTTTCAACGATCATTGAGCGAATCTGCAAGGAAATCGATAAACAATCGTAGTTTGAGGGGCATTGGATCTCGCTCAGGAAACAATGCATAGACATTTTTCTCTGGCATCAGATAGCTAGGTAGCAAGGGCAGCAATTCCCCAGACTGAATGGGTGCATTAGCAATAAAGTCGGGAAGCCTAGCGATCCCAAGCCCTGCAAGGGTCGCACACAGTAATGCTTCGCTGTTGTTGACTCGGTAATTGCCTTTCACTACAACACTGGTCACCTGATCTTGGTGACCAAAAAACCACTCGGCGCTCTCAGATGTATGACGATAGAGCAAAGCGTTGTGTGCACTGAGTTCGCAGATCTCGGTTGGGATCGACAAACCATTCTCATCAAAATACGTAGGCGAGGCGCAGATAACGCTACGGACGCTGGTTAACCGCTTCGCCACCAAACTCGAGTCATTTAAATCCCCAGCTCGAATCGCGACGTCATATCCTCCTTCGACAATATCGACGTAACCATCGTCCATCGTCATGTCGATGTGAATATGAGGGTAGCGTTTAAGAAATTGTGGGATGAGAGGGGCTAATACCAGACGACCAAAAGACATTGGCGCACTAACCCGCAATGTGCCAATTGCCTGATTTTGCTGACTGGTTGCTGCATCTTCAGCTTTCTGCAGCCAATAATTGGCTTTGGTGAGGTGATCATAAAACTGCTCACCAGATTCAGTAAGCGATACTTGGCGCGTAGTACGATGCAGCAAACGCACTCCAAGACTCGACTCTAGTTGGATCACCCGCTTGTTGACCGCCGAACGTGACACGCCCAGTTCACGCGCTGCGCCCGCAAAGCTCGATTGTTTTACCACCGCAAGGAAATAAGGAATAGCGTCTAAGTGCTGCATGATTGTCGCTAATTTGGATACAGTGTGGAGAGTGTAGAGCCTATTCTCTAATCAATCTAGGTCTTTTATCCTGATTTCATCGACTTCAACAATAGAGTAAGACATGAAATCACTGATAAAACCGACAGCGGAAAAAAGGCACATTAATGGTATCGGTCGGCAATTC
The DNA here is from genome assembly GCF_023503985.1 of Vibrio sp. J383. Lineage (NCBI taxonomy): Bacteria > Pseudomonadati > Pseudomonadota > Gammaproteobacteria > Vibrionales > Vibrionaceae > Vibrio > Vibrio sp. J383. The sequence continues at coordinate 441,054 of NZ_CP097294.1, forward strand.
CAGTCTCCGCTATACGTGGTCAGCATTGGCAGTCTTGTCGCCGTGAATTTTGCGTTAGCCAAATATGCTGTGACCATTGGCATTCCACCGATTGATGTCGCGATTATACCGATGGCAGGTGCAGCTATATTGTTGATGACGTTATTGGTTATGCGAGGTCAGCTCAACCGAACGGCATTGGTGCATTACCGTTATTATCTTTGGGCTGGTTTACTGGGCGTCGCAATTCCTAATCTGGCGTCAACCTATGCCCTACAATCTCTCAATACCAGTACGTTCAGTGTACTCGTCACTTTGTCGCCCATCTTTACCTTGTTATTCACCTTACCTTTCCAAGGCTCCTCGTTAACCTGGCGAAAAGTACTCGGGATCATGGTTGGGGTCGTTGCCGCACTCTCTGTGACTTTGTCACCACAAATGAACACGTCATCCCCTTGGTCAGCACTGGCCATTGCGCTACTCGTACCCATATTTTTAGCCGCTGGCAATGTCTATCGCAGTCGCGCGTTCCCCCCTCTTGCCAATCCAATTGTTCTAGCCGCTGGCATGCTGACACTACAGAGCATGATATGGCTTCCGTTTACTCATGCGGTCGATGGTGAATTCATTCCAAACGGAGCTGGCGTACTCGCGCTCATGGCAAGCTTATCAGCACTCAGTTACTTACTGACGTTTCGTTTTCAGCGAATCACCGATGGGCTGGGCTTTAGCCAAGTGGGAAATGTGGTGACCGTCGTCGGCGTTTCCATTGGGATCACGTGGTATGGCGAGCCATTAACGCTGCAATTGATCGCAGCCGTAATACTGTTGCTGATAAGCCTGTACTTATTTAATCACGCTAAATCTTAATCTCGTTCAAATCCAAATAGTTCAAATTCAAAGGAGCAATTGCTATGTCACCATTAATCGAACAGACAAAACATCTATATCAAATCGTCGACCAAAAGGATGTCCACGCCCTAATGGCACTACTGCATGATGACGTGTCGTTTCATTTTTCGAACGCCGCACCAGTAGTAGGAAAGCCAGCGGTCGAAGCGGTCAACGCAGCGTTCTTTGGATCAATTGAATCAATGACACATACGTTTTCTGGGATCTACGTAAACGATGATACGGTTGCGTGTGAGGGTCAGGTGGATTACGTGCGCCTAAATGGCAGCGCGCATGCCGCTAAGTTCGCGACTTTCTTATCTTTTAAGCAGGGGTTGATACATCAATATAAAATCTTTGCGGATGTCTCTGAATTGTAATGCCGACAAACCTTAAGTAAGCATGTTTGCCAAATTGAGAGCCTCAGAGCTAGCAATTTACCTATTCTTTTATATGAAGACTGGGAATTCACCAAAGCACAAACCCAAAAAAAATAGCCGCTAATCAGCGGCTATTTTTAGTTATCTAAACGAAGCTTCTATTACTCTTTCTATTTCTTTGTCTCTTCAACCACAGCTTTCATCAATACTGATGTATCCATGCGGCCTTGTCCTTGGGCAGACAGTGCCTTGTATGCGTTGTTGGTCTTTTCAGTCAGTGGAAGTTGGATACCTTGGCGTTCAGCTTCATCTAGACAGAAGCCTAAGTCTTTGATCATCCAATCAATCGCGAAACCGAAATCGAACTTGTCTTGCGCCATTGTGGTTGCGCGGTTTTCCATCTGCCATGAACCAGCTGCGCCGTTTTTCAGGCAATCAACCAGAGTTGGGATGTCCAAACCTGATTTTTCAGCAAGTACCAAGCCTTCAGATAAGCCGTTCAATACACCCGCGATGCAGATCTGATTAACCATTTTTGCGCGTTGGCCTTGGCCGACTTTACCCATCAGAACCGACGATTTTCCGTAAGCTTCGAATACAGGTTGAAGGTCGTTGAAAAGCGCTTGTTCACCACCACACATGATGGTTAACACGCCGTTTTCTGCGCCCGCTTGACCACCAGACACTGGTGCATCCATAAAGCGAATACCGGCTTGCTTCGCTGCCACTTCAAGCTCTTCAGACAGAACTGCCGACGTTGTGGTGTGATCGACAAGAATTGCGTTTGGCTTCATTGCTGCCAATGCGCCTGTTTCGCTGGTTGTCATGCTGCGTACATCGTCATCGTTGCCCACACAAACTAATACTACGTCAGCTTCTGCGACGCACTCAGCCACAGATTCTGCCGCTTTACCTTGGTGTTTATCAGCCCAGTCTAGCGCTTTGCTGTGAGTGCGGTTAAATACCGTTACTTCAAAACCGGCTTTGACTAGGTGGCCTGCCATTGGGAAGCCCATAACGCCTAGCCCGATAAAACTTACTTTCATTTCTTTCTCCTTTTATTTGACCGAGTCATCGCTATGAAAAGATCGAACACTCTCAATCAATGCATCAATAAGCAGGGTCAAAGCCTTTGGCTGATATTTTCTTTCTTTGTACACTAAATACGCTTGGCGATCACCCCGATGGTACTCAGGGAGCACTTGAATCAGATTCATCTCAGGGGATACATGACGAAAAGGCAATGAAGCGAGCCCCAAGCCTTTTTGCGCCGCGGCCGCCACCGCATGAATATCGTTGACGATGAACTTGGGTTTAATCGTGATCATCTGCTCTAAGCGGTCGGATTTGTAGAGCGGCATATCAAACACATCATCGACATTAATCCAATCTTGCAGCTCCAGGTCGTCCGGCTTTTCTATTGTTTCACGCGAATCCAAATATTCTTGGCTCGCGAAAAATCCGTGTTTGGCCTTGAAAAGCGGACGAGCAATCATGCCTTCCATATCCGAGATCTTAAACGTAATCAGTAAATCACGGTCGGTCTGCGGAATGAGCTGTTGTTGGCTCAGGGTAAGATCGAGCTGAACGTTTGGATATTGAGTGAGGAATTGCTCTACTGTCGACCGTAGAAAGCCACTATAGAAGTTATGAGGTACTGCGAGCTTAATCTTGCCTTGGATAGCATCACGCTCTTCCAACAAGCTATTAAAGCCTTGATGGATAGACTCCATGCCACTGCTCAGTGCAGCAAAGGCCGCCTCACCGTCTTTAGTGGCCACCAACTCTCGACCTTTCTTTTCCAAAAGACGAATATTCAGGCGCTCTTCCAATGCGGTTAACCGACGCGACATGGTCGACACAGGCAATTGCAGACGTTTCGATGCCGAAAGCAAAGAACCCTCTTCAACCACTGCACAGAATAAGAACAGATCATCAATGTTTCCAAATATGGAATTCATACTTCTATATGTGCCTATTTTTCTCATTAATGGATAGATGTAACCTTATCTCATCAACAACAGAAAATCACGGGAGAACATAGTATGAACAACAAACAATTTTGGGTCACCGCGATTTTATCTTCCTTGACCATGGCAACGATTATGTCTGGCCTTATCTCAGGTTACAAAATGGGCTTCAGCCACGAGTGGCCACCAATCTGGCTGCAGAGCTTTTTCATTGCTTGGCCATGTGCCATCACGCTCAACCTCACCGTGCTCCCTTTGATCAGAAAACTCTCAGCATGGATTTGTCGCCCGAGAACGCTTTGCGAACCTGAGATCACGGAACGATGATCAAGGGCTAATATTCAGGAGCTATGACCTAGGTTCTGCGATCAAAGAGATGCGTTCAAAAAGCTCTGCTCATGGATAAACGCCTGAATTACTCCCATAAAAAAACCGAGCACTAGGCTCGGTTTTTTGTATTCTACATTCTACTCACAAGAGCAAAGCTATCAATTATGATTGATATTACAGCTCAGCGTTGTGGTAAACCTGCTGAACGTCATCACAGTCGTCAAGCATGTCTAAGAACTTCTGGAACTTCTCAGAATCTTCTTCAGCTACTGGCGTAGTTGTTTGAGGAACGAAAGTGATTTCCTCAACGTCTAGCGTTAGCTCTGGGAACGCAGTGTGTAATGCAGTCTTCGTTTTGAAGAACTCAGTCGTTGGAGCGAATACAGTGATAACACCGTCTTCTAGCTCAACGTCAGTTACGTCTACGTCTTCCATCATTAGCGTTTCTAGGATGATCTCGTCATCTTCACCAGCAAACTGGAATACAGCTTGGTGAGCGAACATGTGAGAAACAGTACCTTCAACACCGATTTTCGCGCCAGTCTTAACGAAACATTGGCGAACGTCTTGGAAAGTACGGTTGCCGTTGTCTGTTAAACAGTCAACGATTACGCTTGTGCCACCTGGGCCAAAACCTTCGTAACGAGCTGGTTGGAAGTCTTCACCGCCGCCGCCGTTCGCTTTATCGATCGCTTTGTCGATAACGTGAGCGGGTACTTGGTCTTTCTTCGCTTTAGCAATCAGGTGCTTAAGAGGTAAGTTCATGTCTGGGTCAGAGCTACCGTTCTTAGCCAGTACGTAAATCTCTTTACCGTATTTAGAATAAACTTTAATTTTTGCGCCTGCAGTTTTCGCCATTGAGGCCTTGCGCACTTCAAAACTTCTTCCCATCGGGATCTTCTCTCTGATTCAATTAACGGTGCAAATTCTAGCAAATTACTGCGTCATTTCAATTCAACAGCTTTGCTGGGTAAGGTTTGTCTGCGTTTATGCGACACCCATTACTCGTTTGTATTTTTCAACAGACTGATCAAACCAAGCCTTTTCTTCAGGATCACCTAGCTTCATTGCTTCTTCAACAATGGCTTCAGGGCCACATTTCGCTTGCTTCAGTTTCCATACAAGAAACGATGCTTGCTTATCCAGTTCGATTTTATTTTTCTCGCTGGGTGGAAGGAGTGAAAGGTTGATAGACATTATTAGCCTTCGTCTGTAATACGCTTGGCCGAGAAATATATCATAGAGCAGCCTCATAAAACCAATACTATGAGCAATAGTGGGGGTTGTCGGACGAGAAAGCAGCAAGTCGCTGATGCAGGTCAAGCTACTTTGGGAGAAGTTACGCCCAATGATACGAAAGTATCGCTTATTCAACTCATACCATGAGCCGTTTAAGCGCTTATTCGACTCACCTTATGAGCCGAATAATAAGATAATCACATCACAGAGGTCGGAAAAAAGCCTCATCTATACCCAAAAAGGCTACTCACTCACCGCAAACACATCGCAGCGTGAGGCGCAGATGAAGTCATTCTTGTGCAGGCCTTTGATTGAGTGGCTCCACCAGGTGACGGTGACTTTGCCCCATTCCAATAAGATCGAAGGGTGATGGAATTCTTCTTCTGCTAACTCTGACACTTTGTTGCTGAATGCCCATGCTTGTTTGTAGTTCTTAAACTTAAACACCTTCTCAAGTTGTGGGATGCCGTCTCTTTCGATGATCTGCCAATCAGACAACTCCAACAGTAAAGATTGTTGGTCATCTTTATTAAGAGAAATTGCATCGATACTGCAGGCTTCGCATTTTTGTTCATTCAACATGTGTTGGTTCCTTAGGTTCAAAAAGTGGTGGTAGTAATCCCTCGTCTATCGCGAGATCAGCTTGCTGCAATAGGTTTTCCTGACTGATTTTGAAGAGCTCAGACAGCTCATCAATCACGTAATATTTCGGTTGTATGATGTCGATGCGATAAGGGGTTCTTAAAACCGTTTGCAGATCGAACCGCTCACGAACGGCCAAGTCCCCTTCCAACGCATACATGGTTTCCGCCGGAGACGAAAGAATGCCACCGCCATAGATTTTCAGCCTATCGCCTTCTTTTACTAAACCGAACTCGACCGTAAACCAATACAAACGGGCAAGATACGCACGCTGTTTAGGTGTAGCTGCTTGGCCTAGTTTGCCGTAGTGCTCAGTGAATGTCGCAAAATCGGTATTGGTGAGCATGGCACAGTGACCGAAAATTTCATGAAAGAAATCAGGTTCTTGTAAGTAATCGAACTCGTCTCGTGTTCTCAGAAATGTCGCAACTGGGAATTTCTTATTGGCGAGTAAATCAAAGAAACGGTCGAAATCGATCAACGCTGGCACAGGCTGTACCTGCCAACCTGTTGTTTCCATTAGCACTTTGTTTATCTCTGGAAGCTGGGGAACTCTGTCTAATGGCAGATCCAGCAGGGTCAAACCGTGCAAATAGGCATCGCATGCGCGGTCATTAATAACGTCCAGTTGCCTTTTCACTAAGTCGTGCCAAATGGCGTCTTCTTCGAGGCTCCACTCAACCCATCCCTCTTGGCTCACGGGCTTAGAATGATATTGAGTCATTACACACCTCCTTTCGAATGTCTCCCTTTAAGCCTATCTCCACTCCTTATATCCGCCAATTTGCGCGATTTTTCGAAACAAGCGATCATGTAACATTTTATTTACACAATTTCGACAACCCCTTATTTTGCTGATCTTTTGACTTTGTAAAACCTAAATACCAGACTGAAAACGTTAACTTTTTGTTAAAGGTAAAGGAATGCACGAAAGCAATAAGCCAATTTGGCAACCTAGTGAGCAGCGTATAGCACAAGCCAACGTGACCCGATTCATGGATAGCCTTGATCAGCAGGGCGTACTCGAGCGGGAATTGAAAAACTACGCGGAGCTTCATCAATGGTCTGTGGAACATCCAGAGTTGTTTTGGCAGAACGTATGGCAGTTTTGTGGAATGGTCGGCTCGCAAGACTGTATTAATAAAGCACAAGGCGAGCGCATCAACATTCAAGGCGAGAGCCGCTGGCAGCAGCCTAAATCGAATCGCGATGCGGTTTGGTTTCCGAATGCGCAAGTAAACTACGCCGAAAATTTGCTGCGTTTGGCGCAAGAGATTCCGGATGAACGTGCGATTTGGTTTGAGAATGAGCGTGGCGAACAACAGAGTTATACATGGAAAACCCTGTGTGAAGCTGTCTCTAGTGTTCAACAGTGGCTCCTGGATTGTGGCGTGGAGCAAGGTGATGTAGTTGCCGCTTATACCCCTTATCTGCCACAAACCGTGGTCGCAATGCTAGCGACCACCAGCTTGGGGGCGATTTGGACATCAACCTCACCTGACTTTGGCGTCGAGAGTGTGATTGAGCGATTTGGCCAAGTGAAACCCAAAGTGTTGTTCACCTGTGACGGTTACACCTTCAATGGCAAAATGTTCGATATGACGGACAAGAACCGTGAAATCATCGAACACTTAAACGAATTAAAACAGGTGTGTCAGATCAGTTACTTGAAACCGAACAATGATTTAGATAAGAGCGATTTAGAGAAGAGTCATTTAGAGAAGAACAACGTTGAACACAATGTGTTAACCCAAAGCTGGCACAGCATCATTAATCACTATCAGCCAAAACCTCTTCGATTCACTCGTGTGAACTTCAATGAACCTCTGTTTGTACTCTACTCTTCCGGCACAACGGGCAAGCCAAAGTGCATTGTGCATTCTGTTGGCGGCACCATCATCAATCACCTAAAAGAGCATCAACTTCATTGCGATATAAAGCCCAACGATCGCGTGTTCTATTACACCACTTGTGGCTGGATGATGTGGAACTGGCACGTCTCTGCACTCGCCAGCGGGGCTTGTTTGGTCATCTTTGATGGCAGCCCAGTTTATCCGCAACCTAACGTTCTGTGGGATTTAGCGCAGCGAGCTGATGTATCGACATTTGGCACCTCAGCCAAGTACCTAGAAGCGATTGAGAAAGCGGAGCTCTCACCGATCGACAGTCACAACCTTCCTAAATTAAGAACACTGTGCTCGACCGGTTCAGTGCTCTACCCAGAGCAGTTCGATTACGTCTACATGCACATCAAACAAGACCTGCATTTAGCGTCCATTTCTGGTGGCACGGATATTTGTGGCTGCTTTGTTTTGGGTAACCCAATCTCGCCTGTGTATCGCGGTGAGTGCCAACAGGCAGGGCTTGGAGTCGACATCAAAGTGTTCAATTCGTCTGGTCAAAAGGTCAATCACGAACGCGGCGAACTGGTGTGCACCAATTCCTTACCCAACTTTCCTGTAGGCTTCTGGAATGACACCGGAGAGCGCTATCACAGCACTTATTGGGATAGATTCGATAATGTGTGGCATCACGGTGATGAAGTCGCACAGAGCGAACATGGCGGCTACCTGTTCTACGGGCGAGGCGACACCACACTCAACCCTGGTGGCGTGCGAATTGGTACCGCTGAGATCTATCAACAAGTGAACACCATTGACGGCATAGTTGATTCTATCGCAGTCGGTAAGGACATCGACCGCAACGAACAGATATGGCTGTTTGTTCAACTACAACAAGGTGTGGATCTAGATGATGAGTTACTGACAGCCATCAAAAGCAAACTCAAATCCTCTTGTTCACCAAGACACGTGCCAAGCCAGATATTTGCGATCAGCGATGTGCCAAAAACACGGTCGGGCAAGCTTGTGGAGCTAGCAGTGAAACAGGTGATCAATGGCAAGAGTGTAGAAAACCTCGGGGCTATCGCTAACGCCGAGGTCTTGGAAGAGATAAAGCGCGTTGTGTCGCTTTAGCGATTAGGCCTAGAACGTAGCAAGCTATCTCCACTTTTCACTTGGCTGTCAGATAACATCTGAAGTAAAGGCAGCCGATTGAAAACCGATGACTGAGTGAAGAAAGCAACGGGAGAAGCATTAAACACTGAACACTTTAAGCAGCCCTTGATTTGCCAATAAAAACCGAATCGAAACTACTCTTTAAGCTCGTGAACCCTTGCCTCAGTTTTGCCCCGTACCGTTTCTAAAGTTCTTAATGAGATCTGAACGTCATATTTAAAACAAAAATGTTAAATTATTCATTTTTTGGGCTGAGATAATATTCACTAAAGACGAATCATTTATACAAAAAAAGAGTCCACCACTGGATTGTATCCCAGCTTATGGATATTTAATCGAATTATAATAATTACCGTTTCCACAGCTCTATTTCTAGTGAAATGATAATTTGATAGCTATCACATTTAGAACGGTTATTTTCCCATACTATCTCGGCATGTTAATTACTTAAGAGTAATTAAAAAACATAGTCATTGTTATTAATAAGCTTGAATTTAATTAGAAACAAGCGGTTAATCCCTACGTAAAATAAATAAAATCATTATTAAATGATCGGAGATCATTATCATGCGGATAGTATTAGCTTTAGGCGGTAACGCTCTTTTAGCAAGAGGACAAGCATTAACGGCTGAGAACCAACGTGAAAATATAATCAAATCAGCGGCGAGTATTGCTGCAATCGCACGCGAGCATGAGATTGTTATCGTTCATGGTAATGGCCCACAAGTAGGTTTGTTGATGGAACAAAACGCGGCTTATAGCGAATATTCGCCAGAGACTACCCCATACCCAATGGATGTACTCGGCTCTCAAACCTGTGGCATGGTGGGCTACATGTTACAACAAGAGCTAAGAAACATTGACCCTGAATTAGACGTAGCGACGCTAGTCACGCAAACTGAAGTATGCAAAAAAGACCCTGCGTTTGCTAACCCGACAAAATTTGTTGGGCCTGTATATACAGAGCAACGAGCTAAAGAGTTAATGGCTCAAAGCACAATGCAGTTTAAAGCAGATGGCGAGTACTACCGACGCGTTGTGCCTTCTCCTATGCCAAAAAGCATTGTTGAAATACAGCAAATTGAAACACTTCTAGATACAGAAAACCTTGTTATCGCTTGTGGCGGCGGCGGTGTTCCCGTGAGTATTGAACAGGGTAAGAGTACTGGCGTAGAGTGCGTAATCGACAAAGATCTTACGGCTGAATTACTGGCTGAAAAAATCCATGCTGACCTATTTATTATCTTAACCGATGGTTCGATTTACCGTAACTATGGTAAAGAAGACCAAGCAGAAATGAAGCAAGCAACGCCTGCTGGTTTAGCAGAATTTTCGTTCCCTGCTGGTTCTATGGGGCCAAAAATTGATGCCGTGTGTAAATTCGTTGAAGCTGGATTGGGTAATGCGGCGATTGGTTCATTATTTGATTTAGATAAAATAATTACCAATGAAGCTGGTACTCTGATTACGAAAGGCGAAGGTATTGTTTATTACTAACCTTATCGAGTGATAAATACTACTAATATAAATTATATTACAAGCCTCTTATTTAATTATAATGAGGCTTATTTTATTAGGACCGTTTAATGCTAGATGAGATAAATATTCATAAAATTAGAAATTAAACCTGAAAAGAATGAATACATAATATCTTTAAATATACCAAAGCGTAATTATAACGAGACTTCATCCAAATAACGTTTCCAGTTCATAAAAAACAATTCAATACGTTCACATCGGTGCATTCGCATCCGCTTGGTTCTCTGGCATCGCATCAATAAAAGCGGGTAACTGATTACACGCTTCGACAATCGAGTTAATCAGCGGATAAGACGACATATCAACATCAAAACGCAGTGCATTATAGACTTGTGGCACTAAGCAGATATCGACGATGCAAGGCGCATCCGTGAGGCTATACACTGAATCTCCATGTGCTTTTCTGTGCTTCGCCAGCTTCTCTTCTAACGCTGAAAACCCTTGGCTCATCCAATAGTGAATCCAATCCATTTTAGCCTCTTGCCCGCATGATAATTCTCGCTCCAAATACTGCAACACACGTAGATTATTAAGAGGATGAATTTCCATCGCAATGTCCTGAGCCATTGCCAGCGCTTGATAGCGCAGTGGTGTTTGCTCAGGGATTATCGAGGCTTCTCGGCTGCTCACACACAAATAGTGCTCATCGAGATATTGAAGAATAACCAGCGATTGATTGAGCTGAACGTCACCATCCACCAGCACCGGCACTAATTCACTGGCATTGAGATCGCGATATTGTGGATCATGCTGCTCGCCGCCATTGCGCACCAAGTGCACCGATTTAGACTCATAGCTGAGTTGCTTTAAGTTTAATCCAATACGCACTCGATAGGCAGCGGAAGAGCGCCAGTAACCGTAAAGTATAATGCTCTTGTTCACGATGCTCTCGCTCATATAGAAATCCTATTATGTGGATTATAGCGCTCGATACTGGCTCACTTTTTGGTCTATCGCGCCAAAAATAGAATGACCTGCAGCATCAAACATCTCAAGCTTGATCGAGTCACCAAACGACATGAATTGAGTCGAAGGCTTACCATCACGGATGGTCTCAATCATACGAACTTCAGCTATGCATGAATAACCCACGCCGCCCTCGGCAATTGAGGTGCCGTGGTCAGTGCCTTGCTTATTCGATACCGTGCCTGAACCTATGATCGCGCCTGCCGATAATGGTCGAGTTTTCGCTGCATGCACAACTAGTTCGGCAAAATTGAAAGTCATATCGACGCCCGCATTCGGACAACCAAAAGGTTGGTCGTTGTAGGTCGATATCAACGGTAAATGCACCTTGCTGCCTTTCCATTGTTCACCAAACTCATCAGGTGTCACAGCGACCGGAGAGAACGCCGAAGACGGTTTAGATTGGAAGAAGCCAAAGCCCTTAGCAAGCTCTGCCGGAATCAAGCCACGCAGCGACACATCGTTCACCAACATCAGCAGACGAATCGAATCATGCGCTTGCTTGGCGCTAGCACCCATCGGTACATCACCGGTGACAACCGCGACTTCACCCTCGAAATCGATGCCCCATTCGTCGCTAACAAATTCAATATTGTCACGCGGGCCGATAAACGCATCTGAGCCGCCTTGGTACATTAAAGGATCGACCCAGAAGCTTTCTGGCATTTCAGCACCACGCGCCTTACGCACCAGTTCAACGTGGTTGACATACGCGCTGCCATCCGCCCATTGATAAGCGCGTGGCAATGGCGATTCACAATACTGAGTGGCAAACACTTCACTGCCAGTCACATGCCCGTTGTTTAACGAGGTGTATAACTCTTGTAACTGAGAAACAACGCTGTCCCAGTTATCCAAAGCCACCTGCATGGTGGGTGCAAGGTGCATCGCGTGGAAGATTTCGGTGGCAGCTACGCACTGTTTGAGATCTTTACTCACGACCATCAATAGACCATCGCGAGTGCCATTTTTCTTGGTTGCTAATTTCATCCTTGTCCCTTATTTCTTATCGTCAGCCATTTCTTTCAAACCAGAGTCTTGCCAACTGTAGACATATTCTTTGTTTTCAACGCTATCGAGTTCATCAGAGAACTGCAGTGCATGGCGAGTATCGATCATCACCGCAACTTCATCGGTAAACTTCTTCTTATGCGCCTGACCTGCCTTAAAGGCTTTAGGGTGAGGCCCATGCGTGAAGCCCGCAGGGTGGAAAGTCACCATGCCCGCTTCAATATTGTCGCGACTGAAGAAGTCACCAGCGTGATAGAACAGCACTTCGTCGTAGTCATCATTGTTGTGGTAAAACGGCACTTTCAATGCACCTGGATCGCTCTCAATCGGTCGCGGTACAAAGGTGCACACCACAAAGCCTGCGCCAACAAACGTCGTATGCGCAGAAGGTGGCAAGTGGTAGCGATGTGACATCAACGGTCTAATATCGCGCCAATTCACTTTCACCACAGCTAAGTCGCCGTGCCAACCAATTGCATCCAATGGATTGAACGGATAGGTGATCACGCTGACTTTGTCGTGACGTTTTACCTGAACCTGAGTCTGGTTTTCCGAATACTGAGCGCGAAATTGATCATTGATTGAAGGGATGTCGAGCACCGCCGGATCAAACACCGCGTGATTACCGACCATGCCTTTCTCTGGCAGGGAGTAAGCCGCGTCTGTGTTCTCAATCATCAAGATGAACATCGGCTCACTTGGCTCTAAACGCCAGTTGGTTGAGCGCGGGATCATCACGTAATCCCCTTCACTCACCGCTAGATGACCATAGTCACAATAGAGATCGGCGCTACCTTGGTGAATGAACAGCAGCTCATCACCGTCGGAATTACGCACTAAGAAATCCATCTTCTCATCCATGCGCCACACACGAATTTTGCAGTCCGCATTGTGCAAAAGATGAGGCACCGCCCAAGGGGTTATCTGGCTGGCTTTTTCCACCAGCGTAAAATCAAAAGCGCGAGGGCGCAGATCGCCCTCCCACTCCGACCAACCTGTTGGGGCATGTTGGTGATGAAAATGAGCGGCAGGGCCGAAGAATCCACTTCGGCCCGCCTCTCGCTCATAAATTGCCTCTTCGGGGAAGTCGGCATGCGCTTGTTTAGAGCACACCCCCTCCCGATGAGGAAACGAGATCCATTTATGCATCGTCTAATACTCCTCGACGAATCTGGTCCTCTTCAATCGATTCAAACAGCGCCTTGAAGTTGCCTTCGCCAAAGCCTTCGTTGCCTTTACGCTGAATGATTTCAAAGAACACAGGCCCGATTACCGTCTGCGTGAAAATTTGCAGTAAGATGCCATCTTTGGTCGGTGCGCCATCAATCAGAACGCGTAGGTCGCGCAGCAGATCGGTATCTTCACCGTGGCCTTTCACACGATCATCAACTTTCTCATAATAGGTATCTGGGGTTGGCATAAAGTCCATACCGCGATCACGCAGAGTCTTCACGGTTTTGTAGATGTCATCTGTGGCGAGTGCGATGTGTTGGATGCCTTCGCCGTTGTATTCGCGAATAAACTCTTCGATTTGTGATTTGTCGTCGGAAGACTCATTGATTGGAATTCGGATTTTGCCACACGGTGAGGTCATGGCGCGGCTCACAAGGCCTGTCAGCTTGCCTTCAATGTCGAAGTAGCGAATCTCGCGGAAGTTGCCAAGACGCTCATAGAACCCAGACCATACATCCATATTGCCTTGTTTCACGTTGTGCGTGAGATGGTCGATTTCATACAAGCCAACATTGGCTTCGGCCATGCGTTGTTCCGCATCGTCATAGAATCGGAAATCGACGTCATAGATGCTCTGCTTGCCATAACGATCCACAAAATAGAGCAGGCTTTCACCGATGCCGTAAATGGCAGGAATACTCAGCTCCATCGGCCCTATTTCTGTTTTGTACTCTTCACCACCGCCCTTAAACGCTTGTTCCATTGCAGCTGTTGCTTCGTTGACACGAAAGGCCATGCCGCACACCGATGGCCCATGCACTTTAGCGAACGCTTCCGCTTGGCTGTGTGGCTGTTCATTAACGATGAAGTTGATGTCACCTTGTCGATACAGCCAAGCCTCTTTTGAGCGATGCTTGGCGACCTCAGCAAAACCAAGTGACACAAACAGTGCTTTAAGTTGCTCAATTCCCTTGTGGTCAACGGCCGTGTATTCAACAAACTCGAATCCATCCGTGCCAAGCGGGTTGTATGTATCCACCATGAACTTTCTCCTTGTACCTATTGGTTTTGTATTACGTGATTTTTGCCCTTAATTAAATTTGGCCCACAAGCGGAAATAATGGAATGGATGGAGGAAAATGGGCAATTTCGATGAAAACCCGTCAACTTGTAAAATATTTGTTACACACAGACAACTAAGGCAGGAAAGTGAGTGCTATCAAGGGATTGAAAGATGGTGGTTTGATTTACAGCAGAGCAAGAGATGTTATTGAATTGTTACATCTATCCTTTTGTCAGCTAAGGTAATAAATCGAACATTAGACTGATGATGCAAAAAAGCCGCTGTCGTCAGCGGCTTGATGAGTTCTAGAGCGAACCTAATTCGAATTGAAAATTTGCGTTAATCCCAGTTGAGAATCGACCAATTCGGTTGATCAGCCAGTGCTTTCAAACGCGGGCATGGATTCACCAAGTAAGCAAAATCAGCGTGTTCACACAAAGGTAAGTCGTTGATTGAATCGGTATAAAAGTGAATGTCTGAGTAGTTAGTTTCTTGATTGTCTAACCACTCTTTTAAACGGGTGACTTTGCCTTCACGGTAGCTTGGCACACCTGATATTTGAGAAGTAAAATGGCCTTGGTTTTCAATCAAATCAATACCGAGTGCATTCTCGATACCAATCTTGCGACCCACCGCTTCCACCAAGAAAGTCACGCTGGCAGAGATGATCAACATGTCGATATCATCATTCTCAAGCTGCTCAATCAAGGGTTTCGACTGCTTGAACTGTCTAGGCAAAATATGCTGTTCAACACACTCTTCCACCAATGCGGTGACTTGCTCTGTTGGCATATCGGCCAAAGGCTGCATGGAAAACGTGAGGTAATCTTCCATGTTCAGTTTGCCTTCCGAATACAAGCCCATTAAGCGCTTATCTTCTTCAATAAAGTTGGGCGCTGTGGCAATGCCCTTTTCAACCAAGAACTCATTCCAAAGCATTGCTGCATCAGCATTGATCAGCGTTTCGTCCATATCAAATACATACAAAGGTTTGAACATCTTAGGCTCTCACAGGTTGAATTTCGTTAAGGTTAAACAGGAGTTCAAGTTGACTGCCATTGGCCAACAATCGTTCAGAAGAACGGTTAAGTAGGTCGACCGTTAATTCACACTCATCAACGTCCACTTGGTAGCGAATCACGTTACCCAAGAGCTGGTGGTTGCGAATGGTGCCCGTTTTCGGCGCGGAGATATGTTCGCCATATTGTCGACCTTGCTCTTTCACGTAGATAGACTCAGGTCGAATCGCCACTTTCCACTCTGTTTCAATATTGAAAAGTTGCTTGGCTTTGTTCGCTTGCACCAGATTGTAGTGACCCATGAACCCAGCCACAAATTCATTGGCTGGTTGAGTGTAGATCTCTTCGGGTGTACCTGCTTGTACGATCTCGCCTTTGTTCATCAAGAAGATACGGTCAGACATGATCATCGCTTCCTCCTGATCATGAGTCACGAAGATCGTGGTCAGATTCATCTCTTTTTGAATATCTCGGATCTGTTGGCGTAGGTGTTTACGGATCTTAGCATCCAGTGCAGAAAGCGGCTCATCCAACAACAAAATACGCGGCTTCACCACCAAAGCTCTTGCCAAGGCCACACGTTGGCGCTGACCGCCCGATAACTGATGCGGGTAGAACTTCTCTTTGCCCGTTAAGTCCACCAGCCCAATCACTTTCGCGACTTCACGCTTAATCTCATCAGCAGCAAGCTTTTTCATCTTGAGGCCAAACGCAATATTCCCCTCAACCGTCATGTTCGGGAACAGCGCATAAGATTGAAACACCATGCCGATGCCACGCTGTTGCGGCACTTGGTGAGTAATCTCTTCGCCATTCACCCAGATTTCGCCACCATCGACCGGATTCAAACCTGCCAAGCTGCGCAGCAGCGTTGATTTACCACAGCCACTCGGGCCAAGCAGCGTGATGAATTCGCCCTTCTCGATGGAAAATTCAATGTCTTCAAACACCGTGTTGTCACCAAAACGCTTGGTGAGGTTTTTCGCATTTACATAGCTCATTATTTTGTTCCCTGGCTGAAACGACTTGCCAACCAAGTCAGTAAGAAAATAAACAGGAAGTACGTCATCACTAAGGCTGACGTGAAGTGGCCGCTGGTTTGACGCATGTTGTATAGGTAGATTTGCAGTGTCTCGTAACGTGTACCCACCAAGATGTTGGCGAACACGAACTCGCCCAATAGGAACGAGAACGACAAGAACAGCGACGCCATTAAGCCTTTCTTAAGGTTTGGCAGAATAATCAACAAGAACGCCTTGGTGGTGCTTGCACCGAGTAGGTGTGCTGCGTCCATCAAGTCGTGCAGGTTGATCGCTTCAAAGCTGTTGGAAATCGCGCGATACATGAATGGCAGCGCGATGGTGAAGTAGGTGCCAATCAAAATCCACGGCGTGCCTATCAAGGAAATTTCACTATCAGCATACAGTTGAAGCAAACCCACCGATGACACCACCGGCGGCACGGCGAACGGCAATAAGATCAGGATATTCATCACCTTGTCGAGTTTCGGAAAATAGTAAAACACCACGAAAATCGCAGGCAGAACCAACACCACACTCAGTGACAACGCAGCGACACAGATAAACAGTGAACGACCAAAGGCTTGTAAGAAGCGAGGATCTGTTAGCAAGTTGATGTACCAATCCAGAGTGAAACCATCAGGCAAGATCGTCGCGCCCCATCGAGAAGAGATCGAGTAGATAAAGGTCGCTAAGATCGGGATCATCATGATGCCGACAATCGAATAGACAACCGTTTTGTGAAAGCGAGTATTTACGGTGTTCATTACTTTCTCTTCCCTGCGTAGCTTTTGCTGATCAGCCATTGGTTAATCACAGTGATGAAGGCCAGCATCGCCATCAAAATCACGGAAATTGCTGCAGCTAGGTTTGGCTCTAAGAACAAGTCGCCCGATACCAAGCTCGCGATTCGAATCGTAATCACGTTGTAGTTTCCTGAGGTCAACGCATACACGCTCGCATACGCGCCAACCGCATTGGCAATCAAGATGATGAAGGTGCCAAACAAGGCTGGAGATAACACAGGCAGCGCGATTTTGGTCCAGTATTGCCAAGTTTTCGCACCAAGCAGTGCAGAGGCGGCTTGCCAATCGTCACTTAAGGCATCGAACGCTGGATACAGCAACAACACCGCTAATGGGATCTGGAAATAAATATAAATCGCCAGCAAGCCCCACTTGCCGTACAGGTCAAAATCACCCAGCAATCCATACTGCTTGAGCAATAAGGTGATCGCCCCATTAGTGCCCAAGATAATGATGAATGCGAACGACAAAGGCACACCAGAGAAGTTGCTGCTCATATTGGTGAAGGCAATCACCGCATCGCGGATTTTAGAATCAACGCGGCGCAATGAAGAAACGAGCAGAGTCGCAATCGCTAAACCAACAATGCTCGACCAAATCGACAACCATAAACTGTTGCCAAAAGCCTGCATCATAAAGGCAGAATCGAACACTTCAGAATAGTTTTCTAGAGAGAGCTCATCGTCATAGAAGAAGCTGTTGATCAGCACCCAAACCATGGGAGCCAGTTGGAACAGATAGAAAAACAGCGCGAAAGGCGCAAGCCACAAAGCGGGCTTGAAGCGTTTGAACCAAGATTTGGTTTTGGGTTGAAGCGCAGAGCCATCGCTCTGCGTGATTACAGAACTGCTCATAGGGCCAACAATTCCTGAGTGTAAGATTTATCGTGTTCAAGGTTGAGTAACTGACACACGCTGCCGCAGATATCGGTCTGTTTCACTGAACACTCTTGGTGTGTGAACTTATCGCCAATCACAAAGAAAGGCACTTCACGCTCTTCAGGCAGAATACCACCGTGAGACAAGTCATTGTTCATGCCATGGTCACTGGTAATGATCACTTGATAACCATCGTCTACCCATTTCTCAAGGTAGTTCGACAGGTAGATATCCGCGCCACGTGCACTATTGCGGTACTGGCGAGAATCCAACCCATGCTTGTGTCCAATATCGTCAATGTTCATTGGATGAATCAGCAAAAAATCAGGCTGATGAGTCACGCGCAGGTGCTCTGCATCCAAGAACAAGGCTTCATCTGGGTAGTGGTCCCAGTGGTAAAAACAACCATGCTGGATATTCATGGTTTCGTCGTTGGTAAAACGGTCACGGACCGCATCAAATGGCGCTCGGTTATACAACTCGCTCACCCAATGATAGGCCGCTGCAGCCGTCACCTTGCCCTGCGATTTAGCCAAGCTAAAGATCGACTCGTGATTCGACAAACGCACAATTTGATTGTTGACGATGCCACTCTCGACAGGGCGAACCCCAGTTAAAATGCACTCATACAGTGGACGTGACATAGACGGCAGCTCGCACTGCACAGGGTAAAGCGTGGCGCGCAGCTTATTTTTTTGCGTGCTCTGCGAAGTGCTCTGTTTATTACGCAAATCGCCTTGGTTATTGTACGAATCGCCCTGTTTTGTCTGCAAATCGCCCTGTTTCTCATACATATCACTTTGCTCTAGAAGACCGTTCAGGTAGCCCATGCAATCACGGGCTACCTGATAGTTCAGTCCATCTAGAACAACAAGGATAACCTTATTGCTCATGGTCTATTCTCTATTGCTTGTTTCTATAAGCCACCCCTTACAGGTGGCGTGTTAAGCGGGATTATTGCTGGTGAATCAATACGCTTTCTTGCCATTGACGTGGCAGACGACGTGCTGATTTTTCCCATGCTGAGAAGTCAGATACTGGGTGCACGTTGCTGTATTCTTCGTTCGAGATCAGCTTGTCTTGTACTGATTTAGGCAGCGTAACGTTGCTACGGATTGGACGTGCGTAACCTTCTGCTAGGTTGATTTGGCCTTGGTCGCTGAAGATGTATTCACGAGCCAACTTCGCCGCATTCGGGTTTTTCGCGTATTTGTTGATGATGGTGGTGTAACCAGAGATCACAGAGCCATCTTGTGGAATGCTTACAGTAAAGCGCTCACGGTCGATCTTGTCGCGGTAGTTCAGTGCGTTGAAGTCCCACATGATCGCGACTTCCACTTCGCCTTTTTCAAGGTTCGCAATGCTTGGATCTGTGTAAGATAGACGGCCTTGCTTCGCTAGTTCACCAAAGAATTTAATCGCAGGTTTTAGGTTTGATTCATCACCACCATTTGCAAATGCTGCCGCTAGAATCGCGTTGTTTGCTTGCGCGGCTACACCTACATCACCGACTGTTACTTTGTAGTCACCTTCTAGTAGGTCACTCCAAGATTTTGGTGCATCTTCAACAAGGTTGTTGTTTGAAATGAACGAGATAGTACCTGTGTAAGCCAGAGCCCAGTGACCATCTTTGTCTTTCGCCCAGTCTGGAATGTCATTCCAAGTGGTTGGCTTGTATGGTTGCGTTACGTCTTTTTTCACAGCGACACGTGCAAAGGCGAAACCAACATCACCGATATCTGCGGTTGCGTTTCTTTTCTCTGCTTCGAATTTCGAGATCTCTTGCGCCGAGCTCATGTCCGTATCCTGATGCTTCAAACCGTAGTTTGCTTTCAGGTCTGTCCATGTGCCTTTCCAGTTTGCCCAACTGTCTGGCATACCCACACTGTAAACTGCACCCTCTTTTTGAGCGGCTTCAATCAGTGACTCAAGATCAGCATCCTTCGCCATCGCTGGCATTGAAAGTGTTACCGTTATCAGCGTTGCACCTAACAGTTTTGCAGGTGAACCGATTAATTTTTCAGGTAAACCACTCAGTTTGACTGGCGATACAGTTGAACGGCTAAGCAAAGTTTTCATTGTCTCTATCCCTCTGGACTAGGTCAGTAAGTTCGTTTTGTATGCTATCGCCAGAGTGTGACGCTTTCGCGCAAGTTATTTGACAGTTAGGATGCATTTTCGTGGCAGTTATATTTCACTCATATGACAGTAAGCCTTTGTTTACTGTCACATTCCTGTTAACTCCATGGTTTACCTTATTAAGTACACGAACTTATGGACTAGATCAGCAATGAGAACATTGGGTACAGGGCAATCAGGGACACAGCTAGGCAGAATTAAGGCGAGCATTAGAGAACAGCTTCAATCTGGCATCTTCACCGAGGGGCAAAAGCTGCCATCCGAAAGAGATCTCAGCGAGCTGTTTTCCACCACACGAATCACGCTCAAAGATGCGCTGGTGTCTCTAGAAACCGAAGGCTTGATATACCGAGAGGAACGCCGAGGTTGGTATGTGTCGCCCGAACGGATTCGCTACAACCCATTGTCACGTTCTCACTTTCATCAAATGATTCGCGAACAACATCGTATTGCAGAAACAAGGCTGCTGAGCACCCGAACAGAAATGGCAGCGGGCGATTACGCCAAAGCGTTAGAGATAGAACAGATAACGCCGATACACGTCATTGAGCGATTACGCTTTATTGATGGCAGAGCGGTACTCTTCGTTGAGAACGTCTTGAAAGCTCCGCTGTTTGAAAAGGTATTATCAGAAAACCTCACCATGTCGTTGACAGGCATCTACCGAGAAAAATACGGCTACGAGACCCAACGCTCGCGCTTTGATGTGATACCCACCTCTGCCCCTGCGCATGTCGCCAAGGCGCTGAATTTGGCAGAGGGCCAGCCTGTTCTTAAGATCTGCCGAGTGAACTACAAACAGGACGGTGAACTAATGGATTGCGAGTTGGAATACTGGCGACCCGATTCTGTAGTGATTCATATTGATAGTATTGGTTAGCGTCACGTAACCATTTGCTTAGGCCTATTTAAGCTTTGGCTTAGGAAGAAACAGCGAGCACATACAAAAACTCCGACTGATTCAGTCGGAGTTTTTGTTTTCAACGGTTACGTTTAATGAGGCACTAACTAAACAATCTTTTGCTCATCTTCTTCTTTGGTCGAATCGCTTTCTTTAGATAAAAAATTGGCAACGATCTCTCTCAGCTTTCCTTGATTAACCGGTTTTGGTAAAAACTCATCCATACCCACATCAAAACACAAATGCTTGTCTCGCTGCACAACGTTGGCCGTGAGTGCGACGATTGGAATATGTTGTGAAGAGCCCTCTTCGAGCGCTCGGATCTGTTTAGTGGCTTCGAAGCCATCAAGAACCGGCATCTGGCAATCCATAAAAATCATCTCGTATTCGTTGGCCTGGAATTTCTCGACACCAATCTCACCGTTATCGGCAATATCAACCTCAAAGCCAAGCTTCTTGAGCATCATCTTGGCAACTTGCTGGTTTACTCGCGAGTCTTCAACGACCAATACTTTGCCACTAAACGAAGCGGCCACTGGTTTTGGCTCTTCTTTGATTGGAGCTTGTTTGTCTGTTTGTGTGGTTGCGACAGAAGCCTTTGGTGTAGCTTCAACAGAACCCGTTGGTTTGGTTAATGGTACTGGTTCATTGTCTTTGAACGCGACCTCACCTCTGTTTGGATAGGTAAAGTTTGAGGTATCCGCTGCTCTCGCGAGAACTTCACTCAACGTCCATTTAAGTTGGTTATCTTGATAAGGGCGAGCTATGTAGGCAACAAAACCCACTTGTTTAGCGCGCGCTTCATCTTGTTTTCGTGGGTCTGCAGAGATCATCACCAGCTTAGGACACGCTTTGTCAAAACGCTCAATCAAACTTCTTGCTAACTGGAACCCATCAATAGACGGCATCACTTTATCAATCAGCACCAAATCATAAGGCGATGACTTCGCCACAGACTCCGAAACAAGCTCTAACGCTTGGGTGGCGGTTTCACAACACTCCGACTTAACGCCGAATGATTGAAGCTGTGTTGAGGTAATCCGCATATTCAGCTGACTATCATCAACCAGAAGCACCGAGACTTTATTAAAATCGATATTGCTTTCGTCAACGTCCAGGCTCGGGTCAAAGTCAGCGGTAAAGTAGAATGTACTCCCCTTGCCTACGACACTGGTTAGCTCAAGCTTGCTGCCCATTAAGGTCACGATCTTATCGCATATCGTCAGACCAAGCCCGGTGCCTCCGTAAATACGGGTGGTGCTGCCGTCGGCTTGTTGAAACTTATCGAACACCGATTGTTGCTTGTCTTCAGCAATACCAATACCGCTGTCAGTCACCTCAAATTTCACTCTGAGCTTTTGTTCTGGTTCTATGACTTCTTCCAAGCGAAGTGAGAGTGTGACATGACCATGCTCGGTAAATTTGATGGCGTTACCGACCAAGTTATTCAGTACTTGTCTTAGCTGGGTGCCATCGCCAATCACCATGGTTGGGATCTTAGGATCAATCGCCAGTTGGAATCTGAGCCCTTTCTGCTCGGCTTTAACTCTAAACGTCGATTCAACATCGGCAGCAATACCCATCATCTTCATTGGTTCTTGTTGCAGTTCTAGACGACCCGCTTCTATCTTCGAGTAGTCGAGAATGTCATTGATTAAGTCGAGTAGAGTAAGCGAAGAGGTATTGAGCATATCGACATACTCTTTTTGCTCTTTCGGCATATCCATTTCAGAGAGCAGAGACGACAGTCCGATAATCCCGTTCATCGGGGTACGGATCTCGTGGCTCATGTTGGCAAGAAATTCACTTTTGTTGCGGTTGGCAACCTCAGCGACATCTTTGGCTTTTTCCAGTTCTTGGTATTGTTGACGAATACGTTCAACCGACTGGTTATAGCTACTCTCTAGTGTCGAGATCTCGTCTCTGTAAGTAGAATCGGTTGGCGTTATGAAGCGTGGTTTGTTGTCTTCGACCTGTTGCTGGTTGATTTGGGAAGACATAGTCATCAAGCGTTTGACCACGAGACGATAGACGATCGTTAAACAAACCAGAGACAATAAGAAGATTTTAACGGCTTCGAAGGCCAGCAATAGTAGAACTCGTTCTTCAAAGTCGTTGAGGATCATGCTCAAATCAGATTGCACCGTGAGCGTCGCTAATGGGAAATCTGTCCCCCCCATCTGGTGCACCATTTCCCAAGACTGGGAATAAGACTGACCTGAGGTCTTTTGACCTAATTCTAGAATTTTTTCATCGGGACTTTCGATAAGAAGGTAACTAACCGAAGGTAGGCGGGAGATACCTTCGGCTTGCACAAACAGTTGCTCTCGATCTTCAACCCACAAACTGGATGTTAAACCCGAAAGATAGCCAGCCTTAACCTGTTCGATCTGAGAACTGATAAAAGAAACTCGACTTTGGTACTCCACATACAACCCTAGACCTGTCACTATAACAGTGAATAAGGTGCTGATTGCTATGATAGTCCCGATCAACTGTCGGGAGAGTCCAATATAGCGTTTTCCTTTTGTCACCATACACAAATTACCATTATTGTTATCCTAGCAAACTACAATTACTCAACTAGTATAATAGTAGTCATTCATCAAATAACTAGGGAAGGTTATGAAAAAACATCTTATATTTGCATCCATAGTCAGTTTGTTTTCAAGCAGTTATGCTTTTGCAAGCGAACCTGTTCACTACTACATTATTGCGAGCCAAGCGCAACCTTTTCAGATCGAAACTGACGGGTCATCTCACAGAGGAATGGTTTCGGATATTGTTGAGGCCGTATTTGATGACAGCCAATACGAGATCGATTACCACACCTACCCTTTCAACCGCATGATTGACAAGCTCGACGCGAGAGAGAATCCAAACTGGGTAACCTACGGCAGCCCTAGTTGGGGAAACATCCAATCTGTAAACCTGTCTAAAGATCCAATTTACAATGTAAAACACGTGTTGCTCAGCAGTGGCAAGGAACCATTTGAGTTCAATACTATCGACGATTTAAACGGAAAAGCGGTGGTCTTGTTGGTGGGGTTTGAATATCCAAATCTAGAGCCTTACATCGAACAAGGTAAGCTCAACGAGATTCGAGTTAAAGATTACAGCGCGGCTTTTCGTGTATTAAACCGAACTCCGGGCGATACCGTTTTTGTTGAGATGGAATCGAGAATCAAATACAACCTTAACGAGCAGAAGTTAAGTATTGATGATTACCAGATGCAAGAATTTGGTTCAGTGATCAATAACTACCCTATCCATTTGGCATTTGACCCTGAGATGGATCCTAAGCTGCAAAGCTTCATCAACCAACGTCTCGACCAAATGAAAGACGATGGTCAGCTCGATGACATCGTGCAAGGGTACTTATAGACCCTTCGTTTATCTGTAATAGCGCCTAGTTGACGTTGTAGAGCACTTTTTTACTCTTAGTCACCTTAGCTCGACTTGCAACGAAAAGGCCGCTCTGCTTAGTCTAGCTTAATACTAAACTGCAGAGCGGCCTTTAAAATTTAACGTTTAGGAAAACTATCTTTGAACTTGTACTCGATAGGTTAGTGCGAAGCAATCAAATGCAGTTGTTGATTACGAAGCTGTTGTCGCACCGCCATCAAAATTTCACCTAAGCGGTTCTCACCAGTTCCATCACCACCATCGCCCCAAAAATGGTCTTTATGAGAATGCTCTTTGATCACCGAATCTCCGGTGTTAGTCAGAAACAGCGCAAACTGTGGGTTCTGTCTGAACTTCTCAGTCACAATGAACTGCATCACTTCAACACGAATGTCATACCAATCTTCTCGAACTTGATCTTCATAATCACGACTTAAAGAGAACGCTTCAGCAGGGGTACTGGCTTCCAAAATAGTATTGCGTAACGCTTCAGAAGCAAATTTCATCGCTTGATAATAATGTTCGCTGGTTGCCCAAACTTGATCGTTAACCTTGATGGGACAAGCTGCAAAATTTGACAGGTATCCGTTTGGATCTTCAGGTTCATAAAACAGCACTTCTTTGGCTTTAGCCACAGAATTAGACATAGCCTTCTCCTTACCAACGACATCACATATTTTTGCTTTAACTTTAAAATTAGTGGCGTTGCATATTGCTGTCAAACAACTTAGTTCAAGAGTATGTCATGAGCATGTTTTTAGTCGGGAACAAGCAATCTAAAGGAAGGGCAATGGATTTAAATGGTGAGAGACAAGGGGCATGGTTTACTTATTAAAAACTCACAGCCCTTTAAAAAAATTATATAAATCAAAGGGTGGCGGGGCGCCACCCTCTTAAATGCAATAGGGGTCATTAGTGAATAAGACCGAGTTCCCTCGCTTCTTCCAGACTAAAACCGCTTTCTCTAATTTCTCTTAGAGCTTCAATACGACGACGAGCTTCAGCGGACTTCATTTTCTTTTCTGGTTTGAAAGATACTTCTTCATCAGCATCCCACTTGTTTGCAATATTTGTCATTTCATCATGGTTGATAGAATTAATGGACATGTTTTCCTCCGAAAAGCACCATGTAATGGACAGGTAATCTGTAGCAAATGCTATTTCACTTGTTAAGACATTCTGTACTGAAATGTGATGATTCCGACGCTTCACAAAGCTAATTAACAAATGCCTCATTTAAACTTTGCCAAAGCCATTTTCTGCAATTACATTTACAAGATTCCCCATAAGAAATGTGGTTTGATCCACCTCTCATTTTCCCCGTTCTCATTTCTTGTTTCCCACTGAAACTTCGTGAAATAACCCAAGATAAATTTCGAGGCACTTCATTCTTTTTGTGCTCATCGCTTTCACTAAATTCACTTCATGTTAATGATAATAGTTATCAATATCATAACTGAGTATTTATCATGTCTAGGGAAAATTCAGATAAACCACTTCTCGAAGTGAAGAATCTATGTGTCGATTACATCACCGATGACGGTGATTTTAATGCCGTAAAATCCGTAAGCTTTAGCATAGGCCAAGGCGAGATTTTTGGTTTGGCTGGCGAATCAGGGTGCGGAAAAAGTACCATCGCGTTTGCCATTAACCGTTTACACAAGCCGCCTGCTTTCATCTCTGGCGGGCAAATACTGTTCAACGGGCAAGATCTGCTCGGTTTATCTGACGACCACTTGAACACCTTGCGTTGGAGCGAAATCGCCATGGTGTTCCAAAGTGCGATGAACTCACTCAATCCCGTACTGACCATTGAAGAGCAGTTCGCTGATGTTTTACGTCACCACAAAGGAATGACCAACGAACAAGCTAAAGACCGCGCAGAGAAGCTCCTCGACCTTGTAAACATTCCTCGTAACCGCCTCACCGAATATCCGCATCAGTTCAGCGGAGGGATGCGTCAACGCTTAGTCATCGCCATCGCGCTCGCCCTCAATCCCAAATTGATCATCATGGACGAGCCGACAACGGCGCTTGATGTGGTTGTACAACGCGAAATTCTGCAGCAAATACACCAACTCAGAGAAGAGTTTGGGTTTTCGATATTGTTCATCACCCATGACCTGGCACTAATGAGCCAGCTATGTGACCGCATTGCCATCATGCGCCACGGCCAGATCGTTGAAATCAACCAAGCCTATGAGATTCGTAACAACCCTCAGCACTCCTACACCCAAAAGCTATGGAGTTCTTTCCCTAACATTCACGAACATGCGCACGCGACTACGTGCTAGGAGAGCTCTATGTCACAACCTATTTTTCAAGTGAAAAACCTCGTTAAAGAGTTCACCGTTGGCGGTGGATTTGGCAAAGAAGCGATCTTTAGAGCACTGCATGGGGTGAGTTTTGATTTGCATGCCGGTAAAACATTGGCGCTGGTTGGAGAATCAGGCTGCGGGAAAAGCACCTGCGCCCGATTGATGACCAAGGTTTACCCACCGACAGAGGGAGAGATACTTTTCAATGGCAGAGACATCTCTACCCTAAAAAGCCGCAAAGATATCTTGGATTACCGCAGCCGTGTACAAATGATATTTCAAGACCCATTTGGCTCACTTAATCCAACTCACACCATTGAGCACCACTTAACGCGCCCGCTTAAAATCCATAAGCAAGTTGCCACGAAACAGGCTCTCACAGAGCGTCTCAAAGAGTTATTAACGCTGGTGGAGTTACCCATTGAAACTCTCGCCAAATACCCTCATGAGCTCAGTGGTGGCCAAAGACAGCGGGTTAATTTAGCAAGAGCGCTCGCAGTGGGTGCAGAGGTTATCCTTGCCGATGAACCTACCTCGATGTTGGATGTTTCAATACGACTTGGCGTGTTAAACCTGATGCAAAAAATGAAGAAAGAGTTGGGGATTGGCTTTTTGTACATAACTCACGATCTTGCTACGGCACATTACATCGCAGAAGAGACGGCGGTAATGTACAAAGGGCAGATCGTCGAATGGGGATCAACACAGTCGATCTTAACCAATCCACAACATCCGTACACTAAACTGTTGATCTCTGCCGTTCCCGATCCCGATCTGCCATTTGGCGAACTGGTCAAAAATGAGCCAAACTATTCAATAAACGCAGACCGAATTCGAGAGCAGAGCTGTGAAATACAGCATGAAATCAAGCAAGTTGCTGATAATCACTTTGTAAAACAGTGGGATAA
The DNA here is from genome assembly GCF_023503985.1 of Vibrio sp. J383. NCBI lineage: Bacteria > Pseudomonadati > Pseudomonadota > Gammaproteobacteria > Vibrionales > Vibrionaceae > Vibrio > Vibrio sp. J383. The sequence goes on from NZ_CP097294.1 coordinate 468,647, forward strand.
CGTTGCATGAATGAACTAGACACTTGGTTAGAGCGGATCGGAGATTGGTACAAAGACCGAAAGCATGATCAAGTGGACCGGTTAGAACCTTTGATCTTAACGCCTCCAGACGCACTCTGGGGGCCAATGATCACGGATGTACAGAGCAAAGGCATCGCATGTTGGCTAGATGGATGCCTGAGAATCTTTACGTTTTATCGACATAAAGACGGAACGCTGACGACATCGACAAAGTTTGCAGCACCAAGCTTATCATCGCTCTCACACGAGGCTGGTGGTTCGCACAATCAAGAAAAGGCCTATCAATACCTGATGTTTGCCTATAGCAAGCTGCAGGCCGTGTCATGCGACCCAAAATCAGAGCCTGACTTGCAAGAGTGGTGTACGCAGCGGCTCCAGCATTTATGTGTACTGGCTTTGGAATTTACTAACCAACAACAAGAACTGCGCTGGAAGGAAGAATCAGAAAAACTGATCGAATCGCATGTGCGTTTTATGGCAAGCCAACACCAGAACGATGATCAAGGTGATGCTCTACGTCAACTCCACTGATCCACTCCACGGTTTAACCATGATCGATCAAACACAAAAGCAGAATCCCTTCACAAATAGGATCCGTAGAAAGCATGATCTAGCCTTGATCATGCTTCAGGGCAGCTGTCACTCTTTATATATAAGCTATTGAATTTTAATGGTTATACGAATTTTAGGCAAAAAAAAGCGAGTCCCTTAGGAACTCGCAAAAATCTATTCAGTATGATGTAACAAAATATGAGCCAATCTATTAATCATAAGAAAGGACAAAGGTTGTCTATTCGGGATAAATAATAATCAACTGGATGCGTTACATTGTCAGAACTTTGTCAGCGTTAGGTGCGGTTTTAATCAACACCTAATGTGTTCAAATTATTCATTCATCGACCGTAAATACGGGCTTCTTGTTACTGGGGATTTCTGCTGCAAAAATCAGCTCGAAAGATCAACACGCCCTCGTGATTAATGGCCAATCGCCATTTCATCGAGCGCCAGAAACACATTCTCGTCCAAATGACCTTCGTGAACTTGTTTACACACTTTACGACGTACAGCCAAACCAGAAATCAAACGTTCAATGGACAGGTGTCGATTGCTGGTGCTGTCACGGTCGTTGTACAGCTCAATTAAGCGACTCAGTGTTTCGTATGGGATAACATCCTCCCCTACTCTCAACCAATCAAGCTTCTCAATGAGCTCTGAGCACTCTTCTTTGATTGAGGCATGTGAGTGCCCGGTCATAGCAGATAAAGCCGTTATACTGCGTTCTAGAGCCTCTGTGGAGGTATATTTAGAGAGAGTAATCATGATCTCATCAGCGTTGATCTCAACAGAGTGTTTACGCTGCTTAACTCGACGTCCCAATTTGCCTCTTGGCGACGGAGCTTTACGCTGAATTGGCTCAAACTCACCATCGATAATCTCAGACAGCTCTTCCAGCTTCTGCTTAGACACCATCTCGTTACGCAGCGGGTTCGGTAGCGTTGGGGCCATATTACGCTTACCGGCGTTGGTGGTACGCGCTCTTGAATAACGCAACACCTCTTCGACATTACATTTGATATCAACCTGATAATCGGTGGTTTTTCCTTTTTCGATCAACGCCGTGATCGTCAAGTGATAACCCCAAAGATTCACCAGGAAGGTATCTTCTTGATCCCCTACTTCGCCCAATTTTCTGAGTTCGCGGATCAAATCCATCGAGAAACGACGCCAATCGATATTACGAGCCAACTTCTGGTTCAGCTCGCTCAGTAACATACAATCTGAATGGCGACGTGCCATACGGCTTCTAAAGTACGAATACATTTGGAAGACCAAGGTATGTTGTTTCAGGATTTCTGGCGGAAATAGGAAGAAATAATCACGCGTCAGCAGCTCTTCGTAGAACGAAGGTTCCCAGACAAGGATATACAGGTTCGGTTTAATGCGAATTTCGCCATCAGAGCCCTCTGTAGGCGCTTCTTCCGATGCCGTAATGGTTCTAGCTAAGAATCGGAAACGATCACTCTTGAAGCCTTCTGGCATGTTCTCGCTAAGCCAACGGCCCGTGAGCTCGTGCAGTTGGAAATCCGTAAATTCGATACGATCAATACTGTCACGGATCGAATCGCGTGCAGGACCGCTGTCTTTCTTGCCACGCAAAGACAAAATATCAGTGATGTAGAGTGGTGTTTTGTTCGGTGTGTGTTTCGCGTCGAGATGATAATCATCTTGGTGGTGATCATGATATTGAACAGTAAGCGTGAATAACGCGAACAGCGTCATCAGATCGTCAACCGTCATGATGTTTTTAGAAGATCGTGTCTCGATCACCGCTCGAGTGCCAGAGATCGAAACCATAGATTTCTGGTAGCTCTTACGTGTTCTAGGTGGCGCCAACGCTTGATCAATAATCCCCGCCCAATTGGTTGGAGAAACAATGAATTGATCCGCTTCGTCTTTCATCGTCGGTGGTGTATTCAGTCCGTGTTCATTCAGTAAGCGCTTGTTTACTTTGGTTTGAGCTAGTGCTTTAGAACGCTTCTGCTTTTCATTTTGCTTGACGCTTTCTGTCACTAAACTGGTGGCACCCAGAACCGATATCAATTGGTTTGGGTTCACAAAGCGATGCAACATGGTTTTACCCGCAAGGCCTTCTTCAAAACGAACTGGGATTTGTTTGAACAGACCAATACTTACAGCGGCTCTCAGCCTTTGTTGCAAGGCGGCGCGAGTCACTTGACCATCAGTTGATTCAATAATCTCGGTGGTGGAGACGTATCCATCTTTGCTGCTAAACCCACGTAGTGAAATTAGGTTAAGAAGCTCAACGATGCTTTTGGTGACCCCTTTGAAGTGTTGATATTGTTCTATCCATTCAACGGCTGTTTCAGATACCTCAAATAAATGACCATCTTTGTGGCTTCGTGCCTTAATTAACAATTTCTCTTCTGGTTTCATTTTTGATCCGTATCACACTAACCGTAATTTCACTATAGTTCCTGAATGATAAAGAAAGAATGATCATAAATAAAGAGAATTTATTGGCTTTTAAATAACTGATCTTTTTGATTAATATGATCTTAAATGATTAAGTGATCTAATGATCTGGCTGTGAGTTTGCTTTTAAGTATATGAATTGTAAGTGTTAAAAAAAATCCAATTGGAAAGCATGATCATAAAGAACTCGAAACGATGATCATTAAATTAAAGAAAGCATGATCACAGAACTTCAGAACGATGATCATTAAGTCATTGTAAGCATGATCATTATCGGTTCGAAAGCATGATCATTATGCTTAAACAGCTTATCCACAGTCCGTAATTGATCAAGTTGTATTAAGCGGCTTCTAAGTCACCTATGTGGATATTTTTGACAGCCAATTCATCGGAACAATGATCAAGTAATGCCCCTTTTACATCGTTCTTCCCCTTTGGCGTTCAAAATTCAATCGGTATTGGTTCCATAATCACTGGTTGGGGGCTTTTAGCTCGACACACCATAAATCAGGAAGCATGATCATGAAATTGTCATGTTTCTGTATTTGTAATCCGTGTCGATTGAATTTCCAAGCAATGAGGCCTTATAGAGCTTGAATCCCCATTACAAAAGCATTTGTCCGTAAGTTAGCTCTATATTTATATGCTTCCGGAACGATATTTACTTGATCATTTTTCCGTGAGTTGATCATTTCTAACATGCACTTACTCCGATCAATATTGGTGAGTTTAGGCCTTGATCATGCTTCATAATTTGGCCTTATCAATTATCCAACTGTCGATGTACTCCATGATCATTCTTCCGGATAGGTTCCAATTCTCTTTTGTTTTATTACACTCGATTTTTACGTCGACTTTGAATTTTTAGTCCATTTGGTCTGTTTGGTTATTTTTTATTGAAAATCTGACAAATTCGAATGCAAATCACACCAACCGTAATCTATGGTTGTATTTCAATCGTTCCGAAGTTTATTTGCTGTAATTACATTTACATTTACATTGTAAATAAGTGACGATGTAACATTTTAAATGTAAACCGGAAATAGCACTGTTAGCGGTGATAAAAATAGACGTTTTTGTGTTCATCTAAGCCTATTTTTCATCAAACTGTAAAAATACAGTCTATTTTATGTGATTTTACTCATAAATGTATGTTCATGTTTTTGTTGTGTTTGTTGTTAATCGCTGTACAATTTGTTCTAGGTTAATCATTACGGAAACTGGCAATGAAAAGAGAACAAACGATTGATAAGCTCTATCAGCTAGCCGAACAAACTCAACAAGTTCAGGCTGACCGAATTGAGATTATTTTGGAAGAGCGAAGTGATGAACATTTCCCTCCAATGTCTAAAGCTATGATGGAGACGCGTTCGGGCTTAACTCGTCGAAAATTGGATGAGGCTATCAACAAGCTTGAAGCGGATGGTCATCAGTTTACAAAGAACAACGCCAATCATTACTCGATTTCATTGACTGAAGCTCACATGCTGATGGACGCAGCTGAAGTGCCGAAGTTCCATCAACGTAAGCAGCATGTAGACAATAAGCCATGGGTTATTAACGTGCAGAACCAAAAGGGTGGTACGGGTAAATCAATGACAGCGGTCCACCTAGCGGCTTGTCTGTCTTTGAACTTAGATAAGCGCTACCGTATCTGCTTAATTGACTTGGATCCACAAGGTTCTTTGCGTCTGTTCTTGAACCCACAAATTAGTGGTGCAGAGCACGACAGTATCTATTCTGCTGTTGATATCATGTTGGACAACGTGCCAGAAGGCCAAGATGTTGACCTTGAATTCTTGCGTAAGAACGTACTTTTACCAACACAGTATCCGAATCTAAAGACGATTTCGGCGTTCCCAGAAGACGCGATGTTTAACGCTGAAGCGTGGCAAAGCCTATCTCAAGATCAGTCACTTGATATTGTTCGTCTTTTAAAAGAGAAGCTTATCGACAAAATTGCTGATGATTTTGATGTGATTATGATTGATACCGGCCCGCACGTAGACCCTCTAGTGTGGAACGCAATGTACGCATCGAACGCTCTTCTGATTCCATGTGCAGCCAAGCGTTTGGATTGGGCTTCAACGGTTAACTTCTTCCAGCACTTACCAACCGTGTACGAGATGTTCCCGGACGACTGGAAAGGGCTCGAATTTGTTCGTCTAATGCCAACCATGTTTGAAGATGACAACAAGAAGCAGGTATCAGTATTAACTGAGATGAACTACCTGTTGAATGACCAAGTAATGATGGCCACTATTCCAAGAAGCCGCGCTTTTGAAACCTGTGCAGATACTTACAGCACGGTTTTCGATCTAACGGTTAGCGACTTTGAGGGTGGTAAGAAAACTCTGGCTGTCGCTCAAGACGCAGTACAAAAAAGTGCTCTAGAATTAGAGCGTGTATTACATAGCAACTGGCCTTCACTTAATCAGGGATAACAAGAATGGCAATTAAAACATCTGACTTAAATGCAAAGCTATTTGGTAAAGCAAACAAACGTCGCGTAGCAACGCCACAAGAAGCTCAAACAGCGGCTAAAGAACAGGCTCAAGTGATCGAGCTTTCTGTTGCGGGCGAAGAATTGGTTTCATTTGAACTAGTTCGAATCCCGGCGGCTGACGTAGCAACTCAAACGGTTGTTTTCGAAGAAAATGCTCGTGAGCAATCTTTCTTAAACGAGCACGCGCTTTCTGATGTTCTTACAACATTGAAAGAACGTGGCCAGCAATACCCAGCGGTTGGTCGTAAAAACAAAGACGGTAAGATTGAAGTTCTCGATGGTAGCCGTCGTCGTATGTCGTGTATTTTGGCTGACAAAGAGTTCCTTATCTATGTTGCTGAAAACATCAACGGCGAACACGCTAAGTTCCTATCTGATGTCGCTAACGCTCATAAACCGCTTTCTCTGTATGAGAAGGGTAAAGAGATGCAAGCGAAGCTAGATAAAGGCGAAGCTGAAGACCAGAAAGCACTAGCGAAAATGTTCCAGTGCAGTGAAGCTTTGGTGAGTGGCGCGTTGAAAGCGGCGGCTTTGCCTCTTGAACTGCTACAAGCTTACCCAAATGTGAGCGATCTTGGTCGCCCAACCATTGTTAAGCTGCACAAACAATTTGGTGGCCTGACTGGCGAACAGCAGCAAACATTACTGACTAAGTGTGATGCTTCTGAAGGTTTTGTATGGCAGCGTAGCGAAGCACAAGGTGTTACGCGTTTAACTAAAGACGTTACTGAAACTTTGGAAGGTTGGATTCTTGAATTGGCACCTGCGCCAGCGAAGAAAGCTTCTCCAAAAGTTGAGCTTATTAAAGGCCGCGCTTCATACAGCCGTAAGGGTTCAAACTTGGCGTTGAACCTTAAGAAAGTGGATGATGCGACAATGGAAGAGATTTTAGCCTTCGTTCAATCGAAGCTCGACTAAGTCGACAACTTTCCATTACGACTCTAAAGCCGCATTATGCGGCTTTTTATTTGGCTGTGATAAACTGTGTCTAGATGAATCTGGACGCTAACTATGACAAACCCAACCAACACTTTTCTGCATACACTTTCTGATGTTGCTCAACATAATGATCACCGTTACGGCGTGGTTTTTAACGGTGATGTCGATTGGCAAAACACGGCTATTTCAACTTTCCTTCAAGATAAGAACGTTAAATCCATTTTTCAGATTGGCGGTGTCCCATTCGATGATGTGACGCATGCTCCGGTCAAGAAGGGGCAGCAGCTTCTGGGGCGTGAGTGCCAGGTTCTTGTTTGTGATTTTAGAGATCAGTTTGACGCGAATGGTTTCAGCGCAGCACTGGGATCGTTAGTGGGTGGCGGTTTGTTGTTGGTGTTGCCGCCAAACGTTAATGAAGCTGAAGAGGGTAGGAGTTCTTGCTTTGGCCAACGTTGGTTAAAGGGGCATTTCGATAAACTCATTTCTGTTTCGCAAGCTAATGAAGCTGGCGATGTTACTCAAGCGAGTAACGCATTCCCCCCAAAACAAAACGCTGAAATCGGATTGGATAGATTTGAACAGCAAAACGTGGCAGTTGAGTTGGTCAAAAAGGTGTTGTCTGGGCATCGCAAACGTCCTTTGATTCTTACCGCAGATAGAGGTCGCGGTAAAAGCTCGACGTTGGGGATTGCTGCAGCGCAGCTTCTGGTTGAACGTCATGGATTAGATATTATTGTGACTGCGCCTTCAGTGAAAGCAATCGAGCCTGTATTTTCCCATGCAATACAGAGACTCGAAGTCATTGAAGTGGTTAATGCTACTCACATTCGCCATCAAGGGGGAAGTTTAAGATTCGTGGCTCCGGACGACTTACTTAAATCTAAGCCTGATTGCGACCTGCTATTGGTTGATGAAGCGGCTGCTATTCCAATCCCTATGCTCAAGTTCATGGTCGGCATTTATCATCGTATGGTTTTTTCAACCACGGTACACGGTTACGAGGGCAGTGGACGAGGGTTTGGGATTAAGTTTGAATCTTGGCTTTCTGTACACCGCCCTGGTTGGAAAGGCTTTAAGCTCGAACAACCTATTCGTTGGAACAACAACGACCCACTAGAAGCTTGGTTGTTTGATTGCTTCCTGCTTGGTAACGACGCGTCGCTAAGTGACTCGGCGATTCATGAATTAGATAACTTTTCTGATCAGACAATCAACCAATTAGATTTAGTTGAACTATCAAAAGCAGATTGCTTGGCTAATCCACACAAGTTACAACGATGTTTTTCTCTACTTGTAGATGCTCATTATCAGACGTCACCCAACGATTTAATGCAGTTCCTCAACAATTCAGCAATCCGTTTGTACACCGCCTGGAAGCAAAATGAATGCTTAGGTTGTATGTTGGTTACTGAAGAGGGTGGTTTAGATAAAGATTTGATCGCTCAGATTCAAATTGGAAAACGCAGGCCTCAAGGACACCTTGCACCTGTGTTACTGGCAAACCAACTTGGCTGTACAGAAGCGGCGACCAGTCGCTGCCTTCGAGTGATGCGCATTGCAGTTTCAACGCCTCATCAGGGTTTGGGCATTGGTGGTTGGATGTTGGCTAAGTTATCAGAGCAAACCAGCCAAGCGGATTATCTCGCGACAAGCTTCGGTGCGACTAGTGAGTTGATTTCATTCTGGCGCGATAACGATTTTGTACCTGTCCATATTGGCCACCAACGAGATCAGGCTAGTGGCTGTCACTCGGTATTGATGGTTAAGGCGCTTACCTCAAACTCCCAAAGCTGGATTAACCAAGCTCTAAGTCACTTCGAGCGTAGCTATTGCTTTCTTGTTTCAGGTTCTTTGGTTTCACTTGAAACCGAAATGGTGTGCGTACTGCTGCCAAAGAGTGTCGATACCGTTAGCGAGTTTGAAACTCAGTTAGTTAGAAATTACGTGAACGGTGGCAACAGTTACGATGCGATTAGCTTCAGCGTACTGAACTTGATTCTACTTGGTAACGATCGAAACATAGGTATTTCTGACTTACTCATCGCAAAGGTAATTCAGCAGAAAGAGTGGGGGACTTGTGTTGAACAGTTTAATCTTGTTGGTCGCAAACAAGCAGAGATTCAGTTTCGTAAAGACATCGATGTATTGCTAGCAAATTTACAGTGTAAATAGACAAGCCATCATTTAAATGGACTGACCGTTACAAATTAGATTTACAGTGTAAATTAGAATCTTGGATTTACACTGTAAACTGAAGCTCCATATTGAAATCCGTTTTTACCCTGATTATCAGCTTCATCACTTCTGTTCCACCTCTCCGAAACAGCCTTTAATCTTCTAAAGCTATTCGCCTTTACTATCTTGCTCTAATATTGAATCGACATTCAATCACACGAAATATTCTGAAAATTTTCCTATGTATTTGTAAAGGCGAAGTAGATCATAAAATGTGTAAGTCTTATTTATGAGTCATGTTTGCAGAATCGAAAGTAAGTGATGTGACGCTGATTATTCTAATAATGTGATACTCAGCTCAGAACGAATTATATAGACTGAATAACAACTGAGTCATTAGGGATACTCAATTCGAATGTGGGATAACATTGTTACATTGTCAGAAGACAAGCAACAAGTGATGGCATGTCTGCCGTCGGGGTTTGTGGTTGAAGCAAGCTTTGATAACACGACGTTGCCACCAACCTTGGAAGCTTTGGACGCATCAAACTATTTTCTTTTTGAAGAAGAGGTGTTGCGCTTCGTCACTCTTGCCAAAGAAGGTAAAGGGGAAGCTTACGAAGGAGTCTTGATTGCCGAAGTTCGTAACGCAAGCGTTGCCGTCGAACTGTCTGATGACGAGATGCTCGCTAGTCTGGTGGTGACGGGACCACATCATGGACACGCACTGCGTGGGAGCGACATCATTCACTGTTTAGCCCAAGCCCACATAACAAAGGGAATTAATAAGTTAGCGCTCAGAAAAGTGCTGATGATGAGTAACAAGCTTAAACCCGGTGAAAAGTTTACTCAACCCGTCGCGAAAGGGACGCAGCCAGTAAAGGGCAAAGATGCTAAGTTTGCCGCCTTGGTTGAAGACATTACTCGCCAAGTCTTGAAGCCTCGCAGTAAAGACGAAGGCAAGATTGATATGCGAGACTTGGGGCAAACCATTACTGTTGGTCAAAATGATCACTTGATGAAGCGTACTCCCGCGACCAAAGGCATCGCTGGCTTTACCGTTCAAGGTCGAATTATCCCACCGCTTCCTGGACAAGACAGTTTAATTAAGCCTGGAAAGGGCACCTACATCTCCCCTGACGACCCCAATTTATTACTCGCTTCATTTCCTGGATTACCCATAATCAAAGATAGAACTATTGAAGTAGATGACGCCTTGTGTGTTAGCAACGTAGATGTATCAACCGGACACGTTAAATTCAAAGGCAATGTCTTTGTCTCTGGGAACATTGAACCGGGAATGATCGTTAAAGCGACAGGAAGTGTCACGGTTGGTGGCTTTATTGAATCGGCAGAAGTCCAAGCACAGGGTGATATAAAAGTCGCGAAGGGGATTATCGGTCATACGACTAAAGAGGGTGAGCCGAAAAGCTGCAAGGTGTTTAGCAAAGGTTCTATCACAGCAAGCTACGCGCAGAACGCCGAACTCCAAACCGCCACCGACCTTCGACTGGGTGTGCACAGCATGAGTAATGATATTCGTTGTGGTAACAACCTTATCGTGATGGATAGTTTGAAGAAGCACGGTACGCTCAGTGGCGGCGAAGCGAGAGTCGGTGGGAAAGTGGAGTGTGTCTTTTTAGGCGTAGAAGGAGATACCGCAACCAAGGTACACGGATTTGCACGTTACGATGGTTACCGACAAAAGATAGCCGAGCTGAAAGAAACTTATAAGCACGCTCAAGAGCAGACCATGGATGTGATTCGCCAAGAGCTCGAATTTAAGAAGCGACCAAAAGCGGAACGCAGCGAAGAGCAAGCGCTAGAAATTGAGCAGCATCGAGAAAAGAACAATCTCGCGATTGAAAACACTAAGTCGCAGTTGGATACACTCGAAGCTGAGTTTGAAACCAACCTTGCCGAGTGCACAGTGGAGGCGCATGAAAAGGTGTATACCCGAGTGACAATTCAATTTGGTGATGAGACAGTCACCACCAAGCGAACTCATGGCGGCAGTGTTTTCTCGTTCAACCAATACGAGATTCAATGTTCATTCAAAATGGAACAAGAAGATATCTCGTTGTAATTGAAATACTTTGAAATTGACCGACTCTGAATAGAGCGGCTCGGGCTATTTTCTACTCATTAGAACAAACAAAAAAAGGGGGAGCTGATGCTCCCCCTTTACTTTTGGTGATATTGATTTAGTTAGATTCTTTAAGTCACATGAGCGCTTTAACTTGCTGCTCTTACCTTGCCTTGCTTCAAGTCTGACAGAACTTGTGCTTTCGGACCGTCGGCAATAATGCTGCCTCTCTCCATCACAATCACTCTATCTACAATATCCAACATCGATGTTTTGTGGGTGATAAGAATCAATGTCTCGTTTGGCAATAACTGGTTGAGTTGATGTTTGATGTGCATCTCTGAGCGATTATCCATCGCACTAGTCGGTTCATCCATCAAAAGCACGGGTGGACGTCCTAAGAAGGCTCTCGCTATGGCAATCGACTGACGTTGACCACCAGATAGCAAAGCACCACCTTCGCCCACTTGGCGTTCTAAGCCTGCTGGATCTTGCTGAGTAAAAGCGGTCACGCCTGCACGGTTGGCTGCGTCCATCACATCACGGTCATCGACCAACGGGCGACCTAAGGTAATGTTGTCTCTTACTGAGCCGTAGAACAGGTTACTGTCTTGCGGTACACAGCCTATATTGCGTCGTACGTCGACATGATGCAGTTGTTCCATGTCAGTGTCATCAATGCGCACATGGCCTTCTGTGGGCTTGTATAGGCCCATAATCAAACGTTCTAGCGTGGTCTTGCCTGAACCAATTCGGCCAATGATCGCGACTTTTTCACCGGGTTTGATATTAAGGGTTAGGTCTCTGATAGAAGCGACAGGCGAGTCTGGGTAGTGGAACGTCACTTTATCTAGCGCAATATGACCCTGAATAATCGGACGGTGGATGTAGCGCTTACCTTCTTCCTGTTCATCAGGCATCGACATTACTTGTTCAATCAAGGTCATCGAAGACTTTGCTTGGTTGTAACGTGTAGAAAGCAAAGATAGTTGAACAAGAGGGCCAATTGCACGGCCGCTCAACATGGTCGCGGCAATCAAGCCACCCATAGTGAGTTCACCTTCTGCGATGAGGTACACACCAAAAATGATCATACCTACATTGGTACTTTGTTGCACAAAGCCAGCAGTGTTTTGGATGCTGTCAGTGATGCGGCGACTTTTGATATTCCAGTTTGCCATGTGCGCAACCGCTTCTTCCCAACGGAATTGGAACTGACTTTGCGCACTGAATAATTTAACTGTCTCTAACCCAGCCAAGCTCTCAATTAAGTTCGCGTACTTCTGAGAAGCAAGTCGAGAGCCTTCTTCAATCGTACGACGTAGTGGCCCTTGGATTAACAGCGCATAGATGATCAAAATGACCACTCCGACGACAGGAACAAACACAAGGTTTCCGGCCATCAGCCAAATTAATGCCAAGAACATCAGCGCGAATGGTAAATCGATTAACGAGCCAATGGTTGCTGAGGTAAAGAACTCACGGATTGATTCAAATTCTTGCAGGTTTTTCGCGAAAGCGCCAACAGAGGCAGGCTTTGCTTCCATGCGAATACCCAGAACTTTACTGAACAATTTAGAGGAAATTAGGATATCGGATTTTTTCCCCGCGACATCAATGAAGTAACTGCGCATTAACTTGAGAAGCAGATCGAAAAGGAAGACGACGAAAATACCACTCGCCAACACCCACAGGGTTTCAAAGGCGAGGTTGGGGACTACTTTGTCGTACACCAAACGAGTAAACATTGGCGCGGCAATGGCGAAGATATTGATCAGAATGGATGCAATCAACACATCACGATAGATGTTTTTAGATTCCCAAATGGTGCTCCAAAACCAGTGACCTTTGCGTGTTTTTAGAACCTCTGGTGAACGTTCATCATAACGGAATTGTTTTTTTACCAAGAAGTAGCGGCCGATGAATTGTTCTTTGAGTTCATCGATTGTAATGACGATAGGCACCATCCCGCTTTCTGCGGTGATGATCTCTGCTTCTTGTTTTTCTAAATCGATACTATTTAGAACACATGCTTCGCCCTGTTTGAGAAGTAAAATAGCAGGCAGAATCAGGTGAGGAATACTTTCTAACTCGGAACGGTTTTCTTTCGCCACTAATCCCGCTCGTTCAGCAGAACGAGGGAATAGGAAAGGGGTTAGCTTTCCATCGGATAGTGGTAGCCCATTGATCAACGCTTCGGGCGAGTTAGCTAACCCGTAATACCGACTAACGTAGATCAGTGAGTTTAATAGTGGATCTTGCATGCGATATAACCCTTACAACTATTTATCAACAATGAAGCCTTGGAACACTTCTACGTAGTTATCAGACAGGATATCTAGCTGAGTCTGAGTTTCTATTCGAGACGCAATGGTGGTTATGCCTAGGTTGTGAGCGGTTCTAGAGATCGACGTTAAGGTGAATTTCTGTTTTTCATCATCAAGGTTGTGCGTGAACAAGTAATCCAACTTCACATAGCTTGGGCGGTACTCGTTGATGTAATCCAATGATTGGAAATTACGTCCGTAGTTATCAACACCGAATACGGACTCAGCGTTACGAATGGTGTTACACAGCAGCGCCGTGTAGTGCGGAACATTGATGAAACAATTTTCTGGAATCTCAAAATGCAACAGATGAGCAATTGAGGCATTGTGTTCAAGAGTTTTACCAATCCAGCGGATGAAGCTTGGCTGAGAAATACTGCTTGGCGAAATATTGATAGCAACGGGGCTCGTTATTTCTTTCGCATTCAGTTTCTCTATCATCTTCTCGATAACGTATTGGTCGAGAATGTGGCTCATTTCTAACTGTTCTAGTGCGTATAGATATTGGTTTGCACCGTAACGAACCCCCTCTTTTTCAATCGCAGAGAACACTTCTTGGTGATACGTTTTGCCAAAGCTATTGTTTGCAGCTTGCAGACGGAAGGTGACAAGGTCGTTGATGATCGCTTCTTCAACCAACATACGCCATTGTTGTTTGCCCATCACAGCACCATGATCGTCTGCCGTTACGTAGCCGTAAGTCAGTTCACGGTTCGCCTTCGCACTTGAGAGCGCGTTATCGACCAACGACATGATTTCGGTACTGGTTTTTCGCGTATTGCTGTATGTCACACCTAGCGCGATATGTGGATTCGCCGTACCCGTTGGGTCTGAACCTAGGTTTTGAATGCAGTTTACGATGCTGCCAGCAACAAGTTTAAGTTCGCTTTCATCAATGTTCGGCATGATGAAACCGAATTCGTCACTAGAAATACGGGCGATGGTGATATCTGGCGATGAGATTGAAGCTTGCAGCTGTTCAGCAAGTTGATGAACCAAGGCATCACCTTCTTGATAGCCCTTTTCATCGTACTCTTCACTAATAAACTCAGCTTTAAGCACCGCTAAACCACCTAAACTCGACTCTTCTAACCATTGAGTTAATTGAGACATGTAGTAAGCGCGGTTGCCTAGCTGAGATACAGGGTCGATATACGCTCTTTCACGCAGCTTTTGAGCTTCTTTCGCTTGGTTTTTAAAGGCCAGTTCAACTTGGGTCGACATGTGGTTGATACCATCGACAACTAAGGTGAGATCTTTTGTCTTTGGACGAGCCAGTGGTTCTCCAAACTGATTCTTGGCGATCTGATCCATCTTAGTAATGATCAACGAGAGCGGGCGTAAAGCACGCTTAAGGATCCAAGAGATAGACACTAAACCGAGCAAGAAGATCGTGCCAAAGATGATCAGTAAGCGGATGAACGCTTGCCAAAGTTGATCGTAGGCAGGACCTGGGTGACTTACGATCTCTACCTCTGCTAGTTGCATCCAGCCACTGGTAATCACGCGGCGGTCATGAACAGGCTCAAATAGATTTAGGTTGGTAAACCACTCTGGTACGCCGGTTGGCTTTACAGGGTATGAACGGAGAATGTCATCTCCGGTGTCTAGGAAAATCAATCGCACGACGGAATAAGAACTGCCATCAAATAGGGCGTTGATAACAGACTCCACTGCCACCTTGTCCTTTTCTTCTAGGTAAGGGGCGAGAGCCAGTCCAACAGTATTAATGGTATTACTTACCTCAGAGCGTTGCTGCTCCTCTAAGTATCCACGGGTGGTATTGAATTCGATCATAAAAACTGACGTCATCAGCAGTATGAATACCGCAACCATCCCGACCACAAGCTGTTTATATAAAGTCATTGTACCTACTCATCGTAATTGATAATGGGTTTGTTTAAATTGAGAGAGCGCTCACGAGAACGTAGGTCGTTCCATAAGCTCAATCTTGAAGATTTCCCTGCCAGCTTACCGCTGCCTGCTGCCGACTTAATTAACCAAAGGTTTTTACCATTGAAACTGTATATCGGTCGCAGGTCTCCGCGTTTAGAACCGCGTTTTATTTCAGGGTTTAAGTTATCTAAAATTAATGGTTCTGCACTGGGTGTTGAGTAGTACGCCAACACCATATGGAATTGGTTTAACTCAAGTGCTTTTACGTACACCAATCGTAATTTTTTATCTGGGACGCCGAGTTCAAGTAAAGAGAAGTATTTTGCGATAGTGAAGTCTTCGCAATCACCGGCGTTGCTGCCTAAAAACTCCAGTGGTGTCGCCCAGTAGTCATTCTTTCCCCACAGTATGTTGTCATCAACAAAGTACATTTGGTTAAAGAATTGGTTTACCGAATCGAGCTTTTCCGTTTCACTTAGCCCTTCGTACGACGTCATATTGGAGCGCCATGTTGCCACTCGTTTTCCGGCTCTTTCCCCATAAGTTGCAGTAACCGCGTCTATCCACCTTTGGTCGCTCTTGTTGAGCGCCACTGAGGTAAAAGAGGTGAGGACCAGCAACAATAACGAAATCCGAGATTTCATAGCCTCTGCTCTTGTCTGTTCACTGTGTATTGAAAGGCGCTATCAAGCATCAAACGTCCTTACTCTTTTAATGCGTTGTTTTGAGCGCTTAATAGTGGCTTCAACATGTATTCAAGTACGGTTCTCTTGCCCGTGATGATATCGACAGAGGCTGTCATACCAGGAATGATCGGCAACTCTTCGTTGTGTCCAAAGCTGTATTTATCGGTACGTACACGCACGATGTAGAAGCTATTGCCTTCTTCATCTTGAGTAGTATCGGCGCTGATGTGTTCTAACACACCTTCCAAACCGCCATATTTTGTGAAGTCATAGGCACTAAATTTAACAATGGCGGTAAGTTCTGGGCGTAGGAATGCGATATCTTGCGGAGCGATTTTAGCTTCAACCAATAGCGAGTCTTCAGTCGGTACAATCTCAACAATGTCCATACCCGGCTGAATAACACCGCCCACGGTATTAATACCGAGTGTTTTGACTGTGCCCGTTACGGGAGAGACCACGATGGTACGGTTTACTCTGTCTTCAAGGCCAACCGAAGATTCGGTCATTGCAGAGAGCTTGTCTTGTGCTTGGTTCAGTTTTTCTTGTTGTTCTGAGCGGAAGCTCAATGCAGCATCGATACGGCTGAGCATCGCTTCTTTGATAGCGGAACGTAGAAGAGGGATTTTGAGTTCGCTCGAGGTCATTTCTCGGCGAGTGTCATTCACTTGTCTTTGAAGCTTGAGGAGTTCAATTCTTGGCACAACGCCTTCATCGGCAAGCGGTTTTGTTATATCTAACTCTTGGCGGGCGAATTTGTAACTTTGTCTTAAGTTATTGACGCGCGATTTTATTTCAACAAGGTCTTGTTGCTTCTGTTCAACTTGTTGATCAAAAACGGAAAGTTGGTTTCTTAAATTGTTTAGGTCTTGACGATATTCGGCTTTTTGGCGATTAACCAGTTTAGGTTGAAGTTCGTATAGCTTTGGTGGGAAGGCGAGTTTGCCGTAGTCGAGTAACACACTTTGTTTCCAGTTTTCGACGGAGAACTCTTCGTTGATGACCACGCTGTTAAAGGAAGCTGAAAGCATTAACACGCTGGCAGTTAAGTTTGCCACTTGTTGTTCGCGCTCTCGGAAGTCAGAACGGAATCGAGTGTCATCGATCAACAGCAGCTGCTGACCTTTTTGAACGCGTTGACCTTCCCTTACCAATATCTCTTTTACGAGGCCGCCCTCAAGGTTTTGCACCACTTGGATTTGGGAAGAGGGGATGACTTTGCCTTGGCCAACGGTGACTTTATCGATCTCAGCCCAAGCGGACCACCCAATAGCAGCAATAAAAAACAGAACGATCACCCATAACATAATACGCGCACTGGTGGGCGTATTGAGTAGTAGTGCCGCTGTTTTATCATCGACATACTCAAGTTCGGTTTCGTTCAATTTGCTGTAATTCTTCTGGCTCATGACAGTCCTTGTTTGCTAAATAAAAGTGCAAGCCTATTGAGTGTATTCTTACTTTTGATAAATGTTAAGATTTTGCTCCTTTAAATCTTTGAATTTATATATTTTTTAAGACTTATCGGTTCTTGAAATCTGTTTTATCCAATTGGTGCTTTCTCAGCTTGTCATACAGTGTCTTTCGCGACACTTGCAGCTCTTGTTGCACTTCTTTTAAACGCCCTTGATGGCGATGTAGTGCCTCAATTAAGATAATTTGTTCAAAGCTATCAGTGCGTTGGTTCAACGACTGTTGCTGCTCCTCAATGCTCACGTCACGTTCATCCACGTCACTTTGCTCACCTGTATCACCGTCGAGTGACGGCTGCTTAATTTGAGTCAGCACTCTGAGTTCGGCATGTTGGCGAAGCTGACGAATGTTTTCCGTCCAATGAGTCGCAATGAGTCGTTGAATCTCTTTTTCTGTAATGACGGGTGGCGGCAGCTGATATCGACTTGCCGCACCACGAGCAAAATGCTTAAACAAGGAGCCAATATCTTCAGTTCGTTGCGCCAAGGTTAGCAAATCAAATCGGCGGAACTCACCTACAATTGTAGTTGGAACTATTGTGGTTGCGATAATGATACAAGTTGCATTGGTCTTGCATGAGTTTTCACGAAGTAGAGTGGGTTTTAGAGCCGCTAACCAGCGCCATTGTTGTGAAGTTAATGCTTCTGTTTCATGGATATAAAGTGTTCCGCCCTGATGTTTGTTGAATAATTGCACAACAAAATGATCAAACGTAGCTTGGTCATTGCGTGGTAAATTGAACGCAGCGACAGGGCAAAGTTCTGCGGATTGATGGCTGTGTAGATCGTGCGTGTACTGCGCCGTGACCCTTTTACCTGTCCCTAGATCGCCGACAAACAGTAGAAGAGGGTGAGTTTTGGTATCTAAGGTGATCAGTTCTCGGCGTAATGCCTGCATGGATGGCGATTGACCAATCAGTTTTGGTCCGACCTGATTCTGCATCGCCAACTCTTTACGCAATAAGTTGTTCTCTTCAACCAGTGCGAGTTTATCTGCGGCTTTTTTTACTGCGGTGAGTAGGGCATCGACCACAAATGGCTTTTCCAGAAAATCGTAAGCGCCGGCTTTCATGGCGGACACCGCTGTTTGCACGTCACCATGCCCAGTAAGGACGATGATCTGAAAATGAGGATTTTGGCTCAGCAACTTTTGTGTAAATTGAATGCCATCCATCACTGGCATGTGAATATCGGTGATGACAATTCCAGCTTGCGCGGTATCTATTTTCTTTAATGCCTCAATAGCATTAGGAAAGCAGACGATATCGATGTCTTCAATGAGCATAGCTTGTTCTACGGAGTCTCGGATTGCGGGTTCATCGTCGACAAAATAGAGTTTAGGCATAGAGTGCAAAAGTCGAGTCCTTAACAGTATGTGATTTGCTGTATGTCAGATGAGCAGCATGTAACGTTCGTTTTCTATTCAACAATAACAACGGCCCGTCAGCCCTTATCGTTATATAACGGGATGTTTAGCGAGAATACCATGCCTGAAGGCTCTAATCGGTTCGCGCTGATCGTGCCGTGATACGCCTCAATAATCCGTTTCGATATTGAGAGTCCAAGCCCTAAGCCTTCCGGTTTAGTGGTAAAAAACGGGTCGAACAACTTTTCTAATTTGTCGTCCTGCATGCCAATTCCGTTATCCCAAATGATCACCTGACAAGAGTCATGATGCAGTTGCCATTCGATGCCTATCTGTGGGCTAGCCTGTTGGTCTACGTTTTCCAGGTTTTGTTGCTCCTGCAAGACTTTCTGTTCAAGAACTTGTTGTTGAAGCGCTTGAGTCGCGTTGTGAATCAGGTTAACCAGCACTTGTTCGAGCTCGGTTGGGTGAATCGCAATGTTAATGTCGTCTGGCACTGTGCTTAACCTTAGCGTGATGCCTTGTTTGATCATTAGCGCACTAAGAATACTGGTCGCGTTGTTGATCGATTGATGCAGGTTTGCGACGTGATGTTCTTGCTTGGTGACCTTGCGAGTGAAGACTTTAAGACGCGCGATGATGTCGGTAATTGAGGTATTCAAAGCAATCATTTTATCGAGATTGCTTTTGACCAAGTCAGTCCGTTCCATTTCAAGCAGCTTTAAGCTGTTCTCACTGTATGTTCGCAGCGCTGCAAGTGGTTGGTTGATTTCGTGGTTAATGCTGGCTGACAGCTCACCGAGTACCGCTAATTTTGCGGTTTGTGTCAGCTCTTGTTCTGTCTGTTTCAACTTCGACTGCGACTCTTGGTATTGAAAAAGGGTTTGTTGCAGCTGTTGATTGGATTGCTTCAAGTAGTGAGTGCGTTTATCAACGGTTTGTTCAAGGTTTTGGTTGAGTCGGGTCAACGCCACTTTCGCGAGATAAGTCTGGCGCCACGACCAAGCGATTAGCATCACCAAGCTGTAAATCACCAGGAAGATGACATCGATTTGCAAAACTTTAATAAGCTCCGCTCTGGTCTCTTTTAGGGCGACGACTTGGTACTGGTTGTTGCTGACCATTGCAGGGTAAAGATTAAAAGCACCAAGCTTGAATAGCTGGTTAGCGGTGAGCTCTTTTCGGATTTCATTGGATTGAAGGTTCTTAGATTGATTGGCGTTGCTAGCTTCTGACTGAGAGCTTGAAGAACGAAAGGCTTCGATGATCGAAATTTCGCTTTGACCGTATTGGCGTTGAAGTGCGATATCCGTTTGTTGTTGCTGAGTTAATGGCAACAATGAATGGTAAAGCCATGGAGCTTGGCTTGATAGAAAGACTACTTGGTTAGAGTCGAGTACCACGATCTCATAGTCGTCGCTGGTTAGGATGTTTTCGAGGTTCTCTAAACTCACCTTTACGGTGATAACACCAACAATGTCATTCTCAACATACAGTGGTGAAGATAAAAAATAACCGCGTACATTCGAGCGAGCCCCTAACGCGACATATTGTGTATTGTTGCCTTGAATGGCTGAAGCAAAGTAGGGGCGAAACGAGAAGTTCTCACCCACAAAAGTGCGAGGCTTTTGGTAATTGCTGGAAGCGACCACAGTGCCGCTCGGGTCATGAATATAGATGGTGTCGGCTTGGCTTTGATTCGACCATTCAAATAGCAATTGATTGAGCTGCGCAGCGGCAATCTTGTCTGCTTGTGGTGATGAGTCAAAATAAGAGAGCAGACGCGGGTCATGGCTGAGTAAATTCGGGATCTGTTTGAACTTATCCAGTTCAGAATCGATTTGTAGATTGGCTTTATTGGCCGCTTCATTGAGTTGCTGAGTGACGATTTTTTCTTGGAATTGTACTGCCATAAAGTGGGTTGCAGTCAGCCCTGCAGCTCCCAATAATAATGAGAATAAAACAAAAGGAGTCATTAGGTTAGGCAGTATCTTGGTCACTTGGATCTCAGCGTGTAATCGGTTTGTATAAAGATTATCAATATGATTGATTGAGTACCGAGATCTTGTTAACACCGAACACCTTCTGTGAGACAAAACCATGGCTTAGACTTGTGTTTCAAAGGATTACAGCGCAAAATCACAAAAAATTGAAAGGAGCAACCAAATGGAACTGACAGATATTCGTCGTGAATACGCTAAGGGTGGATTGAGACGTAAAGACTTGGCCGCAGACCCTATTGAGCAATTCAATCTATGGTTAGAGCAAGCCATCGAAGCTAAGATGACTGACCCTACTGCCATGACAGTTGCCACGGTTGATGAAAATGGTCAGCCATTCCAACGAATTGTTTTGCTAAAGAATGTTGATAAAGACGGTTTCGTTTTTTACACCAACTTAGGTAGCCGTAAAGCGCACCAACTTGAGCACAACAGTAAGATAAGCCTGCATTTCCCTTGGCATCCTCTAGAACGACAAGTTCACATTACTGGCACCGCTGAAAAGCTGACAGCAATGGAAAACATGAAGTACTTCTCGTCACGTCCAAAAGAGAGCCAATTGGCAGCGATTGCAAGTAAGCAGAGTAGCCGTATCTCAGCTCGTGGCATTTTAGAAGGCAAGTATCTAGAGCTTAAACAGAAGTTTGCTAAAGGAGAGATTCCTGTGCCTTCTTTCTGGGGTGGCTTCCGAGTTCGCGTGGATAGCATTGAGTTTTGGCAGGGTGGTGAACACCGCTTACATGACCGTTTCTTGTTCTCACGCCAAGACAACAGCTGGGATATTGATCGCCTAGCGCCTTAGGCTTACGGATCTTAAGTGGTCTACACCGAATAGAACATACAAAAATACCGCTGACTTGGTGATTAGAAACATCAAGCAGCGGTATTTTTTTATCTGTACATTCCCAGGCTCATCGACGAGTTGGTCATTCAACTCATTTATCACTGTGCAGCACAACGGAGATCTGTTTATTGAGCAGAGTTTCTGGGATCACGGAGCCTAAGCCCGAGTCCAGTGCGTACTCAATTAATTGGCTTTTGCTGCGCGCATCGAACTTCTGTTTCAATCTCGCGACATGACCTTCGACCGTTTTGATTGAAATGTCTAACGTAGACGCAATGTATTGAGGCTTCTTGCCGAAAAGCAGTAAGAACAACACCTCTGATTCTCGCGAAGTCAGCCGCTTTTGCAACTTAGACACGCGCGGCTCTGATCCCGCAAGTGATGCTTGATTACCTTTCGCTCCTGTTGCCTGACAAACCCAGTGGCCGACTTCTAAGATCGCAGTATCAGTGAGCTCTTGCCCATAGAAGATAGTGCCTTGGACATTGTCGTTATCATCAAGCCAAGGGGTTTTGGTAAATATATGGGCGTGCCAGCGTCCGTCTGGATAGGGGTGAATATCGAGGATTTTAAGGGTACTGCGTGTATCCATCACATGTTTGTCTTGAGCTCTGAAATCTTGCGCGCACTCAATGGTTTGACTGGGCATGTCGAAGTCGGTCAAACCAGTACAAGTCTCATCGGGTTTTAAGCCAATCAGTTTGTTGTAGGCAAGGTTTGCGTACACGAAGACCGAATCAGTATCTTTGCAGCCCCAGCAACCTGGAAGTTGTTCAAATAAAGAACGATGTATGGAGTTGAATGGATCTGGCAAGGTTTTATCTCGTAAGCAGAGGTATAGCAATAATATCAGTTTCTTATAGCGCTGCAATGGCAATTAGAGTTTGTACTCTGCTCGAAAAATAGGGGGGTGAATGACAGTTAAACAGATTGTTGACTAACTGCTTCAATCAAGGGGAATAGGTGGGCAAAAGGGGTAATAAACAGGCAAAAAAAAGCCAGCCTGAAGAGGGGCTGGCTAAAGACAAGATATGCCTTGTCGACATGTAGAAGATTTTCAGCTTAATTTACGAGGGTCAGGTAAATTAAACTGAGGCACCAATTTGATACCCAGAGTGACTTACTACTCTATCGACGAATCTACTCCTAGGAATGCTTATGCATAAGGGGGGAATTCCCCTATAAATGCTGCTCAATGTGATAATTGAGAACTTAGAGTAAATATTTGAGATGCTGAGTCAGTGATTGAAAGCCTACAGCTCTCGCACGACTCTGAATCCTAGATAGTTCGCTGCCGTTGAAGGCGGTACGTACAGTTCGTTAAACACTTTTGCCTCTTCTGGAGAGAAGCTCCACGCGCCACCTTTCGCTAAACCTTTCTGAATGGTTGTCCATTCCCATACGTTACCCACCATGTCGTAGAAGCCTGTTGGTGTTGGCAGGAATGATTTAACAGGAGATGTGCTAACGTTTGACCAAGGCGTACCAGCCCAGCCAGTGTTGGCCTTACCTGAGCGGAACTCGTTACCCCACCAGAAGTTGGTGTCTTGACCTGCTCTTGCTGCAGCTTCCCACTCTTGTGGTGTAGGTAAACGGTAAGTGAAGCCGGTATTCTGAGATAACCAACGAGTATACGCTTTTGCATCATTTTGGCTGACACATACAACGGGTGAGTTATCTGCTTGTTTAAAGCCAGGGCTTTGCCAGTCATTGTCCGAAACGGTTGTGATCTCTGCATTCACGAATGTATCGCAGGTGTTCATTAGCTCTGCGTCTGTTTGGTAGCCAGTGCTGTCAACAAATGTTCTAAAGTCTTGAACACGGGTTGGTGTTGCGGCTAATGCAAACGGCTGTTTGATCGTCACTTGTTGTGCGTTGTTTTCACCGAGTAGGTAGCGACCTGAGCCGACAACAATCATTTCAGGGCTCTGAATGTTGTTTCCCATCGGGTCTGCAAATTTGGTACCGACATTCAATGAGTTCTGCTTGGCCTGTAATACAGCTCGTAGGTTGTGATCGCGGGCTATCTTCAGCTCTTGGTGGAAAGAAAGGTAACCCTCTTTCTCAATCGTGACCATGTGCTGGCCTGTTGGTAACATCACTTCAACGGGTGTGCTGCCATAGTTCACGCCGTTGATAGAAACCTTGTCGTTGTATTGATTTGAACGAACCACCAAGTTAACCCAAGCGACTTCTTTTTGCTGGTCGTTGGCTTGTTGCTCGCTTTGAGTGAAACAGTTTGATGACTGAATACCAAGCAGACGACAAGGTGTGTTCTTATCTGGACGAGTTTCTAGGTTGGCCGAAATCACTGCTCGGTAACGGTTATCTTCAGAGAAGCCCGAGGATTTCACTTTGTGTTGCAGAACGTGAATATTCAATGAAGCAGACGCAAGGTGCTCTTTCACTGTTTTCGATTCGGTCGCGTTGTCTACAAGGCTGTGCTGGAATTGTTTTACCGCTTTTTGAAGTGCCAAGGTCACCGTTTGCTCTGAACATTGCGCCAGTGTCATATCGCTGCTGCAACGGTTCGTAAAGCTAACGGTTTGCTCTTCCGTCTGAGTGATCTCGTTTCTGAGTCGCTCAGCTCTTGCTCTTAGCTTATTTTGGTTCAGATTAGCGATTGAAGCTTCTGCCGCTGCTTTCTCGGCTTGGATAGCCTCAAGCTCCATCACTAAGCCTTGCTGTTTCTGTTCAGAATCAGACATCGCAAGCTTGTTCTCTTTTACGGTTTTCCAAGCGCCTTGGAAGCGGTTTTGAGCCGGCGAGATATCGAAATCGGGCTCATCAATCATGCGCGTGTAATCTTGCTCTAGGCTGGCTTTCGCCTTTGCGAGTGTTAGCTCTGCTTGAGCCGATAACTTGGCTAGACGTGCCGTTTGCTGCGCTTGATTGTCGACTTCATTTTGTTTGTCAGCTAGTTTCTTCTCAACAGCCGTTAAGTCGGCATGCTTTTCGAAAAGTGAGCTTTCAATGTCGCTGACAGAAGACGCGATCGCTGGTGGTGTCGCCTCAGCGAAAACAGCAGGAGTCATTAGGCAGGGAGCAAGTGCAAATAGTAGAGTAGGAAGACCTTGGCGCATGATGGGCTACTTCAATCGTAATTTAGGTTAATCGAATATTCTAAACGAAAACGCCATTTCGTCTGCAGCTACTGTTTATAACGATCAAACAAGGTTATAACGACCGTACAGTTTATAACGATCATACAGATTATAACTACCAACAAAATGGCGAGTATTCATTCAGCTTTGTGAAATAGGCACGGCTATCTTAATTAGAGCGCTGAGCTATTCATACTGGACTTAGCTTTCCTTGCTAGGAAGAAGCTTAACCCAAATAGTGTCGCTACCGTTGATGGTAACTGTGCGGTTGTAAGACTCGTAACCTTGTTTTGAAATGGTTACTTGGTGACGACCACTTGGTAGCGCAACCTCAAGAGGGGTGCTGCCATACTTAATGCCGTTGATGGTCACTGAGTCATTGTACTGATCAGAACGTACCGTCACGTTAGCCCATTGTTTGTCACTCTTCTTAACGACTGCTGCGTCACTGCCCGTTAAACAGTAGCGCGTTGAAACGTTCAATAAGTTACATGCTGCAACCGCTTCAGGTTTTGCTTGAAGCTGAGCCTGCATCTGCATGAAGTAAGAGTTGTTACCAGAAAAGCCACTCTTGATCGCTTGGCTGTCTTGAACATGGATGTTCAGTTGAACACCTTGCAAGTTCTGTTTTGCTAATGAACTTTCCGTGAGCTGCTCAAGTAATTGGCTCTTGAACGTTTTCACCGCTTTTTGATTGGTCAGGTGTTTACCTTGAGCAGTACATTCACCCAATGTCATCGTTGATGAACATGTGGTGGTGTAGCTGGTTTCAAGAACGGTACTTTCACGAAGTTCTGATGCAATACGTTTAACGCGAGCTTCTACTTTCGACTCTCTCAAGTTTGCCAGCTCATTATTCAGGCGAGCTTGCTTTTGCTTGATTTGAGAAAGGTGAATTTCGCTCTCGTTCATCGCTTGTTCGTTATCTAGTTGAGACGATTGATTCTCTTTAACAGCAGCCCAAGCGTCTTGGTAACTTTTCTGGAAAGAGACCAAATCCGTTTCTGGATCTTCAAGCAAGCGACTGTACTGTTTGTCGAGTACAGACTTGGCTCTGTTACGTTTTGCCTTAAGTTCTTCACCTTCGCGTAACAACTTGCTGTTCTTATTTTGAAGTTGTTTTAGGTTTTCAGTCGCCGATACTTTGGTTGCTGAAATACGCTCAATATCTGAGTTTTTCTCTGTTAGCTTTGCATCGATAGCTGAAACGGGATCGACTTGATTCAGTTCTTCAGCGGATACCGATGCAGATACCCAAAGTGGGGATAGCGCGAGTAAAAGCGCTGAAATTCGAAAGTTAGTCATAGGTCCCTGCAACTTGTAGATTGAAAATTGGCTCGTTAATAAAGTGTCTACTTCCTAGTTGTGAGTCACTAGTTATTAGCAATTAACACAGTACCCGTCTTTATACCGTTTTATTGCTATCCAATCTACTCAAAAGCCAAGTTTCGGTACTTCGGATACACTTTTTGCAGGTTTATCGCCAATTATTTGAGCTATATAAGAAAATTTATTCATTATGTTGGGGTGACAAAGTATTTATTGGTGGCACGGTTTGCTTGTCGGTGTGATTGCTTGTGAAGCCCCTAAACTCACCGGAACGATTGGTTTTACAATGCCCGTAGTTTGTGCACTCTTGATCATCTTTCCGGAGGCATGATCAAGACGATCTCGATAATGATCTTTTGTTTAAGGCGAGGAAATGACTCTCATGATCATTTACAAATTCATCTTATGCAGATTTCAGAGTATTATTCTTACTATGTCGACCTGAGTATTTTGATGTTATGCCTAAACCGTTACCCTTTCCGAACTTTGACTTGTCCCCGCTAAGCCTTACTGGCCCTCGCCCTGCGGAGATCATTACTTTGCCTTCGCATATGGATTGTCACGATCACCATTATTCGCAGGTAGTCATTGGTTTAAAAGGTCAGGCGGAATTTGAAGTGAGCGGTAAAGGTAATCTTGTCGGTCCAGGGCAAGGCTGTGTAGTCACGGCTCGCTCTGATCATGCTTTCGGTGGAGTGGTTGGTCAGTCGGATATTCTCGTACTCAACATGCCTATGCCAACCGATGATGACCCTCTGATGCTAGAGAAGATTAACCAGTTAGAATCCTCGAACGTCTACTTCCAATTAGATGCGCAAATTCAAAAGCTTATCCATATGTTGGTGCAAGAGATGCAGGCCAGTCCTGATGATCTGTTGTTGAGTCGAGCTTGTAATGACACGGTGATTGCGTTGATGCAAAGACACATCTCGGCATTTGAAACCTCGATTAAAGATTCGCGTTTCGATCTTGAGTCGTTGGATCGCTACATCGAACAACACTTGGCTAATAAGATCTCAGTCGCGCAGCTTGCAGGCAGTGTGTTCTTGGGCGAAAGCCAATTCCACATGCTATTCAAAGATCAAATGGGCATTACCCCTCACCAATATGTTTTAGGAAAGCGTATCGACCGCTCTCGACGCCTTATTGAACAAGGTAATCTAAGCCTTGGTCAGGTCGCAGAACTTGCTGGTTTTTCCGGTCAATCCTCCTTTACTCACACCTTTTCTCGCCTTCAAGGCATGTCACCATCTCAATACAAAAAGCAAATTTCTGTTAAATAAAAAAACAAAACGGCATATTATATTAAAGTTTCATATGTGACCTTGTGTTTGTTTTGTTAATAAAGCGAGTTTTTAGCAAAAAACTCGGAGTTTTTGACAAGTAATCCTTATATACTCTAAATACACTGCAGCCATTGTAGAGATCCCGAACTCTTTTCGGGTGTGAGATTAAGGAAAACGCATGTTTACAGCTACTGATGTGTTAAAGCCAGAATTCAACGAGCAGTCGCTTGCTGATCTTTGGACGCTTATCTCACCATTATATATGGTGGATGAAACCCAATGGCTAGAGCAACTTCTGCCGCTAGCTACCCCTTCTGAGTCTGAAAAGCAGCAAATCACAGACAAAACGACATCATTGATCGAAGCTATCCGCGCGGATAAGACTTCTATCCAGATGATCGATGCACTGTTGCTTGAATACAGTCTAGATACTCAAGAGGGCATCTTGCTGATGTGTCTGGCGGAAGCCTTGATGCGTATTCCTGATTCAGCAACCGCTGATGCACTGATTCGTGACAAACTCAGCGTTGCGGATTGGAAATCTCATCTAAAGAATTCTGACTCAGTGTTTGTTAACGCATCCACTTGGGGCCTAATGCTAACAGGCAAGGTTGTTGGACTTTCATCTAACGAGCAGAGTGCGGGTCAAGCTGTTAACCGCTTAGTGAACAAGCTTTCTGAGCCGGTGATTCGTAAAGCGATGCACCAAGCGATGAAGGTGATGGGTCACCAATTCGTTCTTGGCCGTAGCATTGCTGAAGCGCAAAAGAACGGTAAGTCTATGCGTGACAAAGGTTTTACCTACTCATACGACATGCTAGGTGAAGCGGCACTGACTACTGCAGACGCAAACAAATACTTCAAAGATTACCTAATGGCGATTGAAGCCGTAGGTCGAGATACGTATGTCTCTTCAAAATCGAGCCCTGCTCCGTCTGTTTCTATCAAGCTTTCTGCGCTTCACCCACGTTATGAAGTGGCGAATGAAGACCGCGTATTGACGGAACTTTGCGACACGTTAGAGCAGCTATTGCGCCGCGCAGTAGAGCTAGACGTTGCGATTACGATTGATGCTGAAGAAGCGGATCGTCTAGAGCTTTCTCTTAAATTATTCGAAAAACTGTACCGCACTGACCTTGTAAAAGGTTGGGGTAAATTTGGTCTGGTTATTCAAGCATACTCAAAGCGTGCACTACCGGTTCTAGTATGGCTAAACCGCCTAGCGAAAGAGCAGGGTGATTTAATCCCGCTTCGCTTAGTTAAAGGTGCTTACTGGGACAGCGAAATCAAATGGTCACAGCAGGCTGGTTTCACTGATTACCCAGTTTACACTCGTAAAGAAGCGACAGACGTAGCTTACCTTGCTTGTGCGCGTTACCTATTGAGCCCAAGTGTTCGCGGCAATATCTTCCCGCAGTTTGCGAGCCACAATGCCCATACAGTTTCTGCTATCGCTGTAATGACAGAGCATAAAGACTTTGAATTCCAACGCTTACACGGCATGGGTGATTCTCTTTACAACCACGCGATGGAAGCTTACCAACAGTCGGTACGTATTTACGCACCGGTTGGTAGCCATAAAGACTTACTGCCATACCTAGTACGTCGCTTGCTAGAAAACGGCGCAAACAGCTCGTTTGTACACCGTTTAGTTGATGCTCGTTGCCCTGTGGAAGAGCTGACACAACACCCTGTCGATATGCTTCTTGCGTTCGATACATTGCACAACACTAAGATTCCTCTGCCTCCAGCGGTATTCCCTGAGCGTAAGAACTCTTACGGTGTGAACATTGATATCGAGAGTGAAGCGCATCAGTTTGAAGAGCAGGTTAAAGCTTTCCTTAATAATCAATGGACTGCTGGCCCTGTGATCAACGGTGAATCTCTTGCCGAAAGCATGATCAAGGCTGATCAGAATGTTGAGCAAGTGACTGCACCTTATGATCGTCGTATTAATGTCGGTCAGGTGGCTTTCGCTAACCTTGATCATGTTTCCGCAGCGATCACTGGCGCAGATGCAGCATTTGCTGATTGGAACGCAACTTCAGTTGAAACCAAAGCGGCAGCGCTTGATAAGCTGGCTGACCTGATGGAAGACAACCTCGCTGAGCTGGTGGCAATTTGTCATCAAGAAGCAGGTAAGACGATTCACGACAGCGTTGATGAAGTACGTGAAGCGGTCGACTTCTGTCGTTACTACGCAAAACAAGCGGATAACTTACAAGGTTTCGAACTAAAAGGTTTTGATGGCCAAACACGAATCGCTTCACGACAAGGTCGTGGTGTGTTCGTTTGTATTAGCCCTTGGAACTTCCCTCTGGCCATCTTCCTTGGCCAAATTACAGCAGCTTTGGTTGCGGGTAACACGGTTGTGGCTAAGCCTGCCGAGCAAACAAGCTTGATTGCAGCTCGCGCGGTTGAACTGATGAATGAAGCGGGTTTCCCTGCTGGCACCATTCAATTACTACCGGGTCGCGGTGCTGAGATCGGCAGTGCACTAACCAGCCATGATGCAATTGCTGGCGTTGCTTTTACGGGTTCAACACCAACAGCACAACGCATCAACGTTTCATTGGCAAGTCGTAACGCTAAGCCTGTTCCGTTTATTGCGGAAACCGGTGGTCAGAACGCGATGATCGTCGACAGTACCGCACTGCCTGAACAGGTAGTTCGTGATGTTATTCGTTCTGCATTCGCTTCAGCAGGTCAACGTTGTTCTGCGCTGCGTGTGCTTTACATTCAAGAAGACATCGCAGACCGCGTGGTTGCATTGATTCACGGTGCAATGGACGAATTGAGTGTGGGTATCCCACATCTTCATAAAACGGATGTTGGCCCTGTTATCGACCAAAATGCGAAACAGAAGTTGTTGGCGCACTTAGAAAACATGACCAATACCCAGAAGAAGGTGGCTCAACTTTCTCTAGGTAGTGATTGTGAACATGGTGACTTTGTTCCACCAAGTGCGTTTGAAATCGATGACATCAGCTGCTTGAAAGAAGAACAGTTTGGCCCAGTGCTGCACATTGTTCGCTTCAAAGCGAGTGAGTTGGCGCAAGTGGTAGACCAAATCAACCAAACCGGTTTTGGCCTAACCATGGGTATCCATAGCCGTAATGAGACAACTTACCGTTGGATCGAAAAACACGTTCGTGTGGGTAACTGCTACATCAACCGTGACCAAGTGGGCGCCGTTGTTGGGGTTCAACCATTTGGTGGTCAAGGCTTGTCAGGTACTGGCCCTAAAGCGGGTGGTCCTCACTACCTATACCGTTTTACAGATGTTCATTTCTCTCAATCACAAGACAAGGCATAAGGAGCAGTATCATGGTTCATCAAGTGACAGGTTTTTCTGATGCTTTGCTAGCGTGGGAACAATGGAATCTTACCGACTTTGATTACAAGAGTGCTCAGGTACTTGCGCTGAAATCAGAGATCGAAAGTCAATCTGTGCCTTTGGCTGCAGTGGCAACTTATCATCTAGAGCAAGCGTCTGCGCTGCTTTCTGAGCATCACCTAATGGCAGGTCCTACGGGCGAAACCAATGAGTTGTATGCCGCAGGCCGCGGTGTGGCTTTGGTGATTGTTGATGATTGCGAAGAGAAGGTGCCCGCACTGCAAACTGCAACAGCGATGATTACTGCAGCACTATTGGCAGGTAACAGCGTTCAATTGTGCAGTGATGACGTGCAGTTCAATACCTTAATTGCAGATGCCGCGAAACAAGCGAATCTACCAACCAACTTGGTGCAGGTTGCCTCGTACGACGCTGCTCAACAGCTATTGTCTTGCGATGTGCGAAGCGCGGGTTACGTAGGTAATTCACAAACGGCACAAGCTATCAATTTACAGCTTGCTAAGCGTGACGGTGCAATCGTCGGTTTAGTGGCTGAAACGGATCTGACCGCAATGAATGTTGCTAATGATCCACACCTATCGCTGCGCTTCATTACCGAGCGTACGCGAACTATAAATATAACAGCCGTGGGCGGTAACGCGACCTTGCTCGAACTTGGAAGCGAAGCTCACTAACCTTCAGTAAAATTGGCTCTAAAGACTTTTGGTTTTCTCCATTTTTGGGTTTTCTCCATTTTTGGGTTTTCCCATTTTTGGATTTAACCCTGAGTGCTTTGGAGCCTCAATACCTAACTCAATGCACTTGCTTGCCTTTACGGTGAGTACCTTGCATTGAATTAGGCATGGAAGGCTTTCTACAAAATGAGGACTATCAAATGATAGAAAACAGTTTTGCAATAACGACGACGTTCATTGCGTATCTAATTATGATGCTAGCGATCGGTGTTATTGCTTACAAACGTACATCTAACTCAACTGACTACTTCCTAGGTGGACGTTCGTTAGGCCCATGGCCTGCTGCACTTTCTGCTGGTGCATCAGACATGAGTGGTTGGTTGCTGCTTGGCCTGCCTGGTTACGCTTACGCTGCTGGCTTTGAAGCATTTTGGCTTGCTGGTGGCCTACTTGTTGGTACTTGGGCAAACTGGTTAATCAGTGCAAAACGTCTACGTACTTACAGCATTACGACTGAATCACTGACGCTGCCTGAGTTCCTATCTCGTCGCTTCAACGATAATTCTAAGCTGATCCAAACAATTTCTGCTTTCTTTATCCTTTTATTCTTCCTTTTCTACACAAGTTCAGGCTTGGTAGCAGGTGGTAAATTGTTTGAAACGGTATTCGGCCTAGATTACACAACTGCGGTAATCATCGGCACGGTATGTGTGGTTTCGTACACCCTGTTTGGTGGCTTCCTAGCGGTATCTTGGACTGACTTAGTTCAAGGCCTGCTAATGTCGGCTGCGCTATTGATTGTACCAATCGCGGCAATGAACGGTGGCCTTGGTCAGCTATCTAGCGACCTGCACAACATCAACCCAGAGCTTCTAACGCTATGGAATGATGCGAAAGGTGAGCCACTGTCTGCTATTGCGATCATCTCGCTAGCGGCATGGGGCTTGGGTTACTTCGGTCAACCACACATCTTGGCTCGTTTTAAAGCAACTCGTTCAAACAAAGATCTTGTGACAGCACGCCGCATTGCGGTTATCTGGACTGCATTGTCTATGGTTGGTGCAATGCTAGTCGGTCTTGTTGGTCTAATCTACGTGACTAACTCTGGCGCGCCTAAACTAGACGATGGCGAGAAGATCTTCATGCTTCTTGTTAACGCGATGTTCCACCCAGTCATCGCCGGTATCCTACTTGCTGCAATCCTAGCGGCAATCATGAGTACTGCTGATTCACAGCTTCTTGTTTCTTCATCTGCAATGGCAGAAGACTTGTACAAGCAAATTCTGAAGAAAGACGCAACGTCAGAAGAGATTGTTCGTGTTGGCCGTTTCGCGGTTATCCTAATTTCTCTGATTGCTCTTGTGCTAGCGATGACGCCGGACAGTTCAGTTCTTGGCCTTGTATCTTACGCATGGGCTGGTTTCGGTGCTGCGTTTGGTCCAGCTATCGTATTGAGTCTTTACTGGCCTCGTATGAACCGTAACGGCGCTCTAGCGGGTATCGTGGTTGGTGGTGTTACGATTGTTCTTTGGAAGCAGTTCACGGGCGGTTGGTTCGATGTGTACGAAATCGTACCGGGAATCATCCTATCGACTCTTTCTATCGTTATCGTGAGCCTAATTACTGGCGAGCCTGAAGACGAAGTTAAGAAGCAACACGCTGAGTTCGAGAAGAACCTAGTTGAGCTAGACTAATTTACATTGTAAAACATATGTGAATTAGCAAAGAACGTTAGCTAAAAAGCAATTGTAAAAAGAAATTGAAAAATAAAAGCAATAGAGTCACTTCGGTGGCTCTATTTTTTTGACTATACCTAAATGCTTTGACCTTTTGTTGCGTCTGGCAAGTTGAGTGTATTGAGTATGTTTACCTTGTTGGTGACGCTGGCTAAGTCATACTTCTAGGCTCGGAACATTTCAGTTCCCACTGGGATACATTACTCTTGCTAAGAGCTGTTGAGTAAATGAATAGGAAGGTAGTAGTGCCTCAAGTAATCCCGAATATTGGCTTTAACCATGAAAAAACGGCGCAAGCTGAGCTGGAGTTGGTGCCCTTGTCTCGGCTCTATTCAGAAAGCAATATTAGTCACGACCCTCAACTGCCACATCGTGTCAGCTTCTTCCTGATTCTGTTTATCGAGCAAGGCTCAGGCACACACATGGTCGACTTTGAGGACTACCCTTTTAGCCAAGGGAGCGTGTTGTTCATTCAAAGAGAGCAGGTGCACGCCTTTGATTTTAGTAATAAGCCACAAGGCACTGCGGTTTTGTTTACTCAAGCGTTCTTAGACAGCGTTCACGCTAACATGAAGTTGCCGAACTACACGCCTACTCATTTGAACAAGGCACATTCGGCATTGTTATCACTAGACGAATCCCACCAAGAGCGGACGCAAAGTCTCATTCAGCAAATTACGATGGAACTGAATCAACCCGAATCTGATCCCTTGATCGTGATGTATCTGTTCTCGGCATTGGCGCTGATTCTTCATCGTCTTCGACCTGAAGTGAAGCAGGATGCCTTGAGCTTGCAGCAGAATATCAAGTTTGCTCGTTACTTCGAGCTTCTTCAAAACAACTACCTGCGCGTGCGTGATGCAAACTGGTACGCCAATCAAATTAACACCACCTACAAGACGTTGAACCAAGCGTGCAAAGTCGCAACGGGGTTAACTGCCAAGCAGATCATCGATTCTTTTACCGTTTTAGAAATGAAGCGTCAGCTGGTGGTGACCAATATTACGTCTCAAAAAATGGCGTCGGATTTTGGTTTTGAAGACGCCAGTAATTTCGTTAAGTACTTTAAAAATCATACTCAAATGACGCCGAGCGAGTTTCAAAAGAAGTATTCCAAGCCGTCACTCTCAGAATAGCGACTAAGTGAGCATTGATAACGTAAGGTTCGATATCTACCATTTTTCTGCCTAAATCCACTCTGCCGTGAGCCTCTCTCGTTGATTAATATAGTTTCCAAGCCAACGAGAGGACTTTAAAAATGAAAACAATAACTAAATCTACATTACTAGCGGTAAGCGTATTTAGCGCTTCTACTTTCACAACCACTGCGACTGCACAAGAGCTGTCAATTCAAGAAAAAGCGGTAGCGGTTATTTCGAGCATTGAAACGGGCGACGCAAAAGCGGTGAGCTACATTAACCCTGAAAAGTACATTCAACATAACCTAGCCGTTGGCGATGGCTTAGCGGGCTTTGGTGAAGTGCTACAAATGCTGCCTGAAGGCTCTGCGAAAGCGCAAGTGACGCGCTCATTTCAAGATGGCGACTATGTTGTCACTCATACTGAATATAACTTCTTTGGCCCGAAAGTCGGTTTTGATGTGTTCCGCTTTGAAGATGGACAGATAGTTGAGCATTGGGACAACCTGCAAGAAATTGCCAAGCCAAACGCAAGTGGACGAACTCAACTAGATGGCGCGACTAAAGTCGTAGATCTCGATCAAACGGACAAAAATAAGCAGTTGGTCAGTGGTTTCGTTAAAGACATCTTGATCGGCGGTGATATGGCGAAGATTAATAACTATATCGATAATGAAGACAGTGCTTACTTACAGCACAACCCAGGGGTAGCCGATGGTCTAAGCGGTTTGGGTGAAGCTTTGGGTGCGCTAGCAGAAGCGGGTATGCCAATGGTTTATACCGCCAACCATAAGATTTTAGGCCAAGGTAACTTTGTGTTGTCGATCAGCGAAGGCCAGTTCATGAATAATCACGTTGCTTTTTATGATCTATTCCGTGTTGATAACGGAAAAATCGTAGAGCACTGGGATACCATTGAAACCATTCCTGCTCGTTCAGAGTGGAAAAATGACAATGGTAAATTTGGCTTTTAAATTGTGAGCTAAATTTAACCAAACATGGTTTGCTTAAGCGGTACTTTCGTAGAGAAAGTGCCGTTTTTTTATCGACCAATTTGATGACTAAGACGGGGGAAGTACTGTCGCTATGGGGTTTTACAATGTAAATCGAAACCGCATGAACGAGGGAGGGTAAATGGAAGAAGAAGGATCTTGATGGCGTTTGATGTCAAAAAACGAAAGAGAAAAATGGCTATTTTTTGAACTTGGCGCTCACTTTTGTGATTAGCTCGGTGAATAGTGCAACCAAATTCGACATGATGTGTCAATTGTCAGTAACCACTAAAGACCTATAGGACAAAGGTATGCCTGATCTCTATTGCAAAGGATGTAAAAAAACAACACTACATAAGTCTATAATGAAACGTTGTGAATCTGAGCCCGAGACAACCTCTGGCCGTATGATGCAATGGACGTCAAAGCTATTTAGTGGAAACCTGTATTACGATATGGAAACTCAGCACTTCTGTCGAACGTGTAATTGTCGTTGTGAAACAGGAAGTACAGTTCCCCAAGTTGGAATGGCTTAACTTATAGTAAGTGCTTACCAACCTAGATAAAAAAACCTCCTTTATGGAGGTTTTTTTCGTTTCTATGCGGCTTTGAGTGCAAGTTTTGTGTCAATGGCGTTGCCATCAATCTTCACTTCCCATCCATAGTTCGAGTATTCACTTGCGAGTGCTTCAGCAACATCTTTTGATACCGTTACGTGTGTCCATGAGCCAATACCGTATGGTTTGTACGCGAGTTCTTGTGTCTTCATAATAGAGTTATCCTTTCTCTTTGATAATCCCATTATTCACTTTGGCCTATATCCTTTCTTTCGTTTCTGGCTCAACTTATTTGTTATCTGGGTCATTTCTATAATAATTTGTTAATAGTCAAAGATTGATTTATAAGGGGTCTTATCGTTCCATATTGATTTATATTTGGTGTGAATGCTAAAGGCATATTTAGTTTTTTAAATGTGTGAGCGAGGTTTTCTTCGATTGTTCGTGGTATGGAATATACTGAGCGGAATTTAGAATGTTTAAGGAATGTTATGTCTCAGCATCAACTCGATCGTATCGATAAAGAGATACTAAGAATTCTGCATATGAAAGGACGTTTGCCCGTTGTTGAGTTGGCAAAGCAGGTCAACCTAACGACGTCCCCTTGTTCTGATAGATTGAAGCGATTGGAGAAAGAAGGCTACATAACGGGCTATCATGCCGAGCTCTGTTCAGAAAAGCTGGGACTCGATGTCCAGGTCTTTATCCATATTCGTCTAGACCAGACCAGCTTTTCGATTTTCGATAAATTCGCCCAAGCGGTTGAAATGATGCCTGAGGTGGAAGAGTGTTATTCGCTGTCGGGTGATTTTGACACCATGATCAAGGTTCGAGTGAAAGACATGAAGGCATACCAAGCGTTTATGGCAACCAAGCTGGGCACACTGCCGGGCGTGATTCAGACTCGCAGCGAAGTGGTGATTGAAGAGCACAAGAAAGGCTTTGGTGTTAACCCTGAGTTGTTGGCCACCCTAAAATAGTGGCCTGCTTTCGCCTTACCAAGGTGATTTAGATATAAAAAATGGAAGCTCGTGAGCTTCCATTTTTTATTGAGTGCCCGAGAAAAGGTCAATCAGATTAAGTTAGAGCAGTTAGAGTGAGAACAGATAAACCGCTTACAGCGTAATTGCCGCAGAGATTAAGCCAATCACACCGCCAAACACACCGCCCCAAACCACTAGCCAACCAAGGTGCTTCTTGATCATGGCTTGAACCATCTCTTTAACCAGCTTTGGTGTCAGTTCATTCAAGCGCTGATCGATGATCGCTTCAATATTCTCTTTGATTTCATCCATCATTGCAGGCGATTCAAGTTCATCCTTGATGGCATTTTTTACAGAATCACTCTTGCTGATTTCAATCACAGACTCTTGCATCTTCTCCACGAATGGCGCTTTCATTGGCTCTAGTGCTTCAGTGCCGCCAACCATCGCTAACATGCCACCAAATTGTGAGTTCTCGATAACATGCACTAGTGAATCGAATGCAGGGTTGAAGTCGATCTTCTTAATCACGGGTTCTAGGTTGAGCGACTTACCGCTCATCTCGCTGCTTAGGAAGCGGTCGATATTACCTTCGGTAAAGAATTGTTCCATCATCAGTTGTTTAATAGCCGCCTTGAACTCTTCAAAACGAGCTGGAATAACGCCAGAACCGTATAAGCCGGGTACTTTTTCGAACAACATGTGAATCGCAAGCCAGTTGGTGATGGCACCAGAAAAGGCGAATAGGCCTGCATAAAGTAAGTATTGGTTTGCTGTCGCATAGCCGCCAGCAAGCAGTGCTAACGCGATTACGTTAGTTAAGACACTTTTGTTCATGGTTGATCTCTAGAAAGAATACTGCGCGCATTTTAAGAAAAAAACGCCAAGAAAAAAACAAAAGGATCGATGAAGTTTATGGGGCAGACGAAAATAGATGAGAAAGGGGCGAAGAATAACAGATATAAAAAAGGCTAGCCTCCCCCCGAAGTCTAGCCTTATTCCAGAACGCGCAAGCGAGGCGTCTTTGGTGTTAATGTCATTATATAATTACGACATAACATTCTGCCACGTGTAATTTACCATTAATTAACAAATTGGTGTGAATTACGCCGCACTTTTAAAGTAGCACATAAATTAAGCACTCGACGCTTGGTCAAGATTATCGGCAATGAAGCCTCCGGTCTGGTGATTCCACAATTGAGCATAGATGCCATTTTGTGTAATCAGCTCTTGGTGAGTGCCTTCTTCAACGATATTGCCTTGGTCGAGTACGATTAAGCGATCCATTGCTGCAATCGTCGATAAACGGTGTGCAATTGCAATTACAGTCTTGCCTTCCATGAGCTCAATCAAGCTCTCTTGAATTGCGGCTTCTACTTCTGAATCAAGTGCTGATGTTGCTTCATCCAGAACCAACAGCGGTGCATTCTTCAGAAGTACGCGTGAGATAGCAACACGTTGACGCTGACCACCCGAAAGCTTAACGCCTCTCTCACCAACTTGAGCATCGTAACCAATGTTACCAAACGGGTCGGTGAGCGTTTCAATGAACTCGTGCGCGTGCGCTTGTTGGGTTGCGGCATACACTTCTTCATCTGTCGCGTCAGGTCGACCGTAAAGGATGTTCTCTTTGATTGAACGATGAAGCAGTGAGGTGTCTTGAGTCACCATGCCGATGTTGCTGCGCAGTGAGTCTTGGGTGACATCTGAGATCACTTGGTCATCAATCAGGATGCGGCCGCTTTCTACATCGTGGAAGCGCAGTAGCAAGTTAACCAAGGTTGATTTACCTGCACCTGAACGGCCAACCAAGCCGACTTTTTCACCCGGTTTGATGTTGAGGTTTAGGTTGTTAATTACACCCTTATTCTCGCCGTAGTTAAAGCTCACGTTATCGAAGTTGATGCCACCTTGTGGTACATCCAAAGGCTTAGCATCTTTTTTGTCTTCAATAGCGATAGGCTTAGACAGCGTTTTAATGCCATCAATCACGGTGCCTAGGTTTTCAAACAAGCCACCAATTTCCCACATGATCCATTTCGACATACCGTTAATACGCAAAGCCAAGCTGACTGCGATGGCAATTGCACCAACAGTGATTGCGTTGTCTAGCCATAAGTAGATAGAGATGCCGGCAATACTGAACACCAACAAGTAGTTAGCGAACTCAACGCAGATGTTGAAGCCGGTCACTAAGCGCATTTGGCGATGGACGGTATCTAAGAAGCCTTCCATGCCTTCTTCGGCGTATTCTGTTTCTCTTTTGCTGTGTGAGAACAGTTTGACCGTTGCGATGTTGGTGTAGCTATCCACAATACGACCCGTCATCAACGAGCGAGCATCGGCTTGCTCAGAAGACACATCTTTGAGTTTTGGTACGAAGTGCAGTTGAATGCTGACGTAAATGAACAACCAAACCAGCATCGGAGCCATCAAGCGCCAATCTGATTCTGCGAGTATGAATAACATTGCCGTAAAGTAGACCGTCACATAGACGAACACATCGACCATTTTGGTCACGGTTTCACGTACTGCGAGCGAGGTTTGCATCACCTTGGTAGCGACACGTCCGGCAAAGTCATCTTGATAGAACGACAAGCTTTGCTTCAAAAGGTAGCGGTGCGCTAACCAACGAATCGACATTGGGTAGTTGCCCAGCAAAGTTTGGTGAAGCAATAGCGAGTAGACACTGATCAAGATTGGCATCACGACTAACAGTAGAACGCCGAGCCCCATCAGTGTTGATTTATTATCAGCAAGGAAGGTTTCGGGATTGCTTGTTGATAGCCAGTCAACCAGTTGTCCCATGTAGCCGAACAGCGCGACTTCGATGATCGCGATGGTCATGCTCATCAACCCGAGCCAGATCAACGGCTTTTCGAAACCTCGAGTGTAATGGCGGCAGAATGCCAGTATTCCAGTAGGAGGTTGTATCGGCTCTCCCTTTGGAAAGGCTTCAGTAAAGCCTTCAAATTTCTTGTACATAGATTTCCCTTTATAAACTAGTGCATCTATAAGCGACTGCATCGTTGGTGCAGCTTTGTTTTTATAGTCTTGATTTGAAATTTTACCGTCTTAGTTTGAAATTATATAAGCGCCCATGGGTTATTATAAGCATTGAGTCATTCGATGGGTGTTGTTCTAGCTCTTATCTAAGTACTTGGTTTAAGCGCTTAGCTTTAATCACTTGGTTTTAACGTTAATGCTTAGTTTTAAAGTTATTAAGTGACGAAGGAAAGATCCAAAGAGTGTCTTTCATGGCGCTTATTTTAGATTGAATTAGACAGGAAAAGTTAAGCTTATTTCAAACGTAATTGATGGTTATGCAACGATGATAATCCTAACGTTAAATGGATTGAATTGTAACCAAAACTCGTGGTGAGCGAGAAAATGAAATCGGAATATTTATCCATAAAGCGCCTTAACGAATATGCATACAGTTGGTTCTTTCTGATGTGCTGTTATCTCGCAGTAAAAATTACCGATTAATCTAAGATTTGCAGTGATTTTTTGGGATAAATATTCAAATCATTATTATTTTCAGTGAATCTTGTCGTAACAAGTTGTTTACAATTCTGAGGTAAATAAAAGATAGGGACGGTTGAGATGTTAAACCTACACAAAAAATCACTTCATATTACTAATGTTCAAAATGCCAATTGCGTTGTTATGGTTCCGCCAAAAGAGTTTCGATTTAACGAAGAGACAGCACGTGATAACGAGTTTCAGCACAGAGTCAATCTGACCGAAGCTGAGGTGAAGCTAGAAACGATGGCCGAATTTAAGGCTATGGTGGCTTCGTTGCGTAAAGAAGGTGTGCAAGTTGTAGAGTTTGATTACCCAGAATTGGGTGTCGAAACCCCTGATGCAGTGTTCCCAAACAACTGGTTCAGTACTTGTAGTGATGGAAGTTTATTCACTTTCCCTATGGCCTGTGAAAACCGTCAGCATGAAGTTAAGCCTACTGCTCTTATTGAAGTGTTGGAAGCGTCTGGTCGCATTGTTAACCACAGTGAGTCTATGGAGTCGTACGTTGCTCAAGGTTCTTATCTAGAGAGCACCGGTGTGATGGTTATCGATCACATCAATAAGACGATCTATGCGGCGCTTTCTCAGCGTTGCGACCGTGAAGTATTAGAAGATTATGCGAAGCGTATTGGTTATTCTCGCGTGGTTTCGTTCCAAACGGCATTACCGTCTGGTCAGCCGATTTATCACACCAATGTGATGATGGCGATTGGTGATAACTTCTGCGTGATCTGTGATGAAGTGATTCCTGAGTTTGAACGCCGCTTTGTGGTGAAATCTCTTGCCAAAGACAAGCAAGTTATCTCGATCTCGATCGATCAGATGAACCGATTCTGCGGCAATATTCTGCAATTGGAAACCGTGAATGGCGATAAGGTAATCGCGATGTCTCAGTCGGCTTACGATGCATTTTCTCCAGCTCAATTAGCTCAGCTTTCGACACACGGAAAGTTGCTGCCATTTAACGTGAAAACGATTGAAGACATTGGTGGTGGTTCGGTGCGATGCATGTTGGGTGAGGTGTTTTTACCAACGCGAGTGAATCGCTTGTAACAAGTATAGAAAGTATAACAAGCACTCACTTTAGCAATGAATCTTTGAATACCACTCTTATCGCAGAGTGGTATTTTTGTTTTTATCTATCTTTGTATCCGTCTACCAGAAGTAAGAAAACAGTAATAAGAGAACCAGAGCTAGATACACGAGCTAACGCGCACAAAAGTTAACGGAAAACAGCTAACGCAAAAGCTATGAAGCATCCTTAAAAGCTCTGTGTTCGATGAACTGAGCCGACAGTGCCACGACTTCCTTGGAGTAGACAAGCGCCGTGTGGTTGAGTTTGAGAGCGTAAGTATCCGTTGCCCCTCTCAGGTTTGCGTCTTCGAGTGTTACCGTGCCATCCCCCGGATTTTTTCCCAGTACAATACGTCCAACTCCGGCGTCGTAAGTGCCTGTAATCACGCCAATCGGCACATCAATATCGTAGTCACCCAAGCCATCACTTAAGATCATTTTGCTCGAACCAAATATAAATCCAAGACCATGATTCGAAAGCGTTTTGGCGATGGTTGCCCCATTGTGCGGAGTGCCTGCGGTAATAATGCAGGTGTCTGCAAAGTCGGGTTGGTAGAACTTAAAGTAGTGGCGAATCAGCAAGCCACCCAGTGAGTGACCAAAGAAATAGACCTCATCGTATTCATTAAAGCGAGCATTCACGAAGCGATTGAGGCGTTTGGCGGCCGAAGGGAAGCGCAGCGAGTTGTAGGCAAATTTGTGCGTTGTAAAGCCGCGTTTTTTAAAGTTTCTATCCAGATATTGCATGATCAACGCAGGCATATATAGACCATGAATTAAAACTATATGTTTGTTTTTATTATTCATTTTTGTCCTCCGTTTGATAGTGTCCCCAGTATATTTAGTCGCAAATCTAAACTCAATAAAACTTGCTACTAATGGGACACAAAAGACAGAGAGTGCTTGATGGGTAAAGGGTGGGTTAGTCCGATCTCACTCCACCATAAACATCAATAGTTAAACCGCCTTGTTTGGCGTAAGTATTGGGTGTTAGACCGATGGTTTTCTTTAGGTAACGAATCAGGTGCGGTTGGTCGCTAAATCCAAATTGAAAGGCGACGTCCATCCAGTCGATGTCATCCAAATTTCGCTTATACAAATATTCCAACATCGCTTCGAGTTTGTTCATCGATTGGCACTGTTTTAATGTCAGCCCTGTTACCTTGTTGAAGCTTCTTTCTAATGTTCTTTGCGAGCAAAACAGCTTGTCGCCAAGCTCTGAAATCGGTGTCGAACCAAGCACCCCCAACACCTTACGAGTCAGTTCGCTGTGCCTATCCGTTTTAGCTGTCGATAGCCAAGGAAGTAACAAATCATCTAACTGCTGACAGCAGGCCTCAATATCGGTTTGAGCGAGCTTGATCAGTAGCGTTGCATCGGCGTTTGGATTGTTTAGCAAACCTGCGAGATTGACTGGACTAACGCTGTCCAAGCTAGGGTGAGGACAATCTGGGATAGCCAATGAATACAAGGCTCCGACATGGAATTTAATGCCCAAGTGAACAAAGGGCTTCGAGTGATCCAATTCGATGGCTTTATGGTGTGGTAACAGCAGATGGCTGCCAACGCCTTGATCGACCTGTTGCTCAATCGTGTAGTGATATGCCTGCTCGCTTGGCGATAAGATAAGGTGTGCCGATGGATCGGGATTGAGTATCGGAAATTGATGAGTTTGAGCGTCGGGCGTCTTTTCAATCAGCCAGTAGCAATCAATGAACTGAGCAACTACAGGGGATTTTGGAGACTGTAACCAATTGATCATTAGACCTTCTATTTCAGATGACTGGCACCTCCAACTATATGTGGATATCGTTGGAGGTGACAGTTTTTATCAGTATCTATTGTTAGAACTTAGTCTTGATGTTTGTTAATCCGAATCAAGGCTAATCAGTTTCCTTTAATTCGCTAAAATTAAACTGCAAGATACGATGCTTTGATGATAACCCAGCGCGTGTGATGGCCTTTTGTGCGCCAATATTACTGCTTTCCGTAGAGCACATAGCTTCTAACCCTTGGCTATTAGCGTGTTGCTTTAGAGAGTGAATAACACGCGTCGCTAAGCCTTTACCGCGTTCTTGTTGCGCGACAATCATACCTAGGTCGGCAAACTGTGTTTGATGCTCATCGAACTTACGGCACTCTCCAGTAGCGAGAATGTCGTCACTTTCCCAGTAGCCCCATAGCTCTTGACGGGCAATCAAATTACCGTAGTAACCGGTGAGCCACTCTTTTGGCGCGCCAATCGCTGATGAAGCAAACTCAACGAACTGCTCCAGTTGTTCTTCTGTCGCGAGGCTCATCTCTATCTCTTCAACGCGGTCTGAATCACAATCAGATCTGGCTTGAGAGTTTTGGCGGTACATCATCGCATTCATTTTAAACGACTCTGTGTTGTCGACACTCAGTGATAAATATTGTGGCTCAGCGGTGCTCACGAATGCGCCTTTCACCTCACCAATCACAGAGCTGTTGTTCTCTACGATTAAGGTGAACAAGCTTTCAATATGAGTACTGGCTGTTGGTGCTAGGTAGAACTGAAGTAAGTAGCCTTCGCCATTCAACACGCAAT
The DNA here is from genome assembly GCF_023503985.1 of Vibrio sp. J383. NCBI lineage: Bacteria > Pseudomonadati > Pseudomonadota > Gammaproteobacteria > Vibrionales > Vibrionaceae > Vibrio > Vibrio sp. J383. The sequence goes on from NZ_CP097294.1 coordinate 512,288, forward strand.
AACCGACAAGATTACCGTTTTCGTAAAAACCAAAATGGTCAGACATTGGCACAAAGCCAAAATGCCACATGCCATCGAGTGGTGCTGTTGATTCGGTAAAGTAAGCCGTTTGAAGTTCGCTTAGGTCACTAAGTGTTGAGATTTTTTTGATATCTAACATCGCGTTAATTCCTGTCGTTTTGATTCGGTAGAGTGCGTGGTCGTCATCTTGTTCTCAGGTACGTCAATTGACGATGAGATAATTGATTAGCTGAGCCACGTTTCAATAACAGCAATTGTAGGCGACGGCTTGAGGCCGGTATTGAATAAAAACGACAGTTTTGAAAGGTGTGTGGGTGTTAACAGAAGAGCTGATGTTAATTGAAAGAGGGCAAGATATTTTGCCCTCTGCTGAACTTATTGATTGGGACGTTGAATAGGGCGCATTACTTTCCTGAGTCTTCAGCTTTGATGAGTTTGGAATCGACAGTTTCACTCTTTAACTCAGGCTCAACTAATACCTTTATCACGCCTTTTTGTAGGATCAGGTTATTAGGGTAGGTGATGATGTTGCCCGAACTGTGTCGAAGAATAACGTGGAACATGGTGATATCGATGATCACACCGCTGATGTCTTCGTCTTTCTCCGCGACTCTTACTCTGTCGCCAATGCGATAAGGGAATACGAAAAATATTAGTACGCTGGCTGTGAGGTTACTTAGAATCGACCATTGCGCAAATAAAGCGACACCCAGCACCGCAAATATGGATGATAAGAACAGCGAAATATCACCAAAGCCCAAGTTAAGGACAATCGTAAACACAGCGATGAAGAGTAGAAACAGAACGATATTGAAACACTTAATCACGAACTGCTTTCGCTTCAATTCAACGCGCTTATTTTCCGCTAATGTTTCTATCCAGTTTTTCCCCAAGCGTTTTATCACCCAATACACAGTGATAAGAAGTAAACCTAAACCCACTTGTTTAAGCCACATATTGGATTGCAAAAACTCAACCATTAAATAAACCTCAATTTTTTCAAAATAATGACCTCTGCCGCTATGACCACGAGCAGCCCAACGCAAAATAGTGGGAATGCTATTGGGTTATCTGTTCCGGGTATCCCAGCGATATTGACCCCCAGTAAACCGGTGAAAAACCCAGCAGGGAGGAAAATACCTGCAATGATAGAAAATAGGTACGTATTTCTATTCATTTTTTCAGCTTGTTGCTGACTTAGGCTCGCTAAAAATACATTAATTTGTTCGATGTAAAACTCAACAGACTCATTAATTCTCAGGATGGTATCAAGGCTGTTCTTTATATGACTGTTGTGCTTACTCAATGGTGCAGGCAGGTCACTCATTAAATCCTCAAAAACGTATTTCTGTGGCTTCAAATAACGCCTTAGTCTAAGTAGCCTTGAATGCAGAGCGTTAATGGTTCTTATGTCGATATTGGATGTAGATTCTAACTCGTCAATCAAGAGTTCGACGGGTACTAGGAAGGTTGAAATACTGTGGTTGATTCCACGTATCATGCCCAGTAATACATCAGGTAATGATGTCGGGCCTTGGTTTTGTTTGAGATCAGATATCAGATTACTGACCGCTTTTGAAGGAACTTTGCGTGTCGATATTAAAGTGCCTTTGTACCATAAGATGCGTAGGCTAAGCATGTCGTCAGGGTTAGCACCTTCGTTTAGATTAATGCCTCGCAGAATCATCAAAAAACAGTCGTGGCCAAACTGTTCGAACCGAGGGCGGGTGTCATCGGTGAGTAATGAATCGATGATGGCATTTGGAACCGTATTACTGTGGAGCCATTCTCTCAAACCGTCAGCATCTCTTTGGCAGTGATACCAAGTTGATTGCTCGAATGAGGCTGGGCTGGTGGTGTGTTCATGTGCCACACCCTCAGAAAATTGCCAGCTTGAAATTATGAAAGCGTCCATTCATTTGTCCTTAATGATATGACGTAAACATTGATATTGCGGCGCCATTCAGGTGCCGTATTGAATTGAGCTTAATCGTGGTAAGTTCAATGAGCGATGTGAGTGAGATAAAGTCTAATAAGACTAGTTGGTCTTTGGAGCACGAAGGACTCTTCCATTATTGTCTCTATTAAATGTAGCTCATTGTTTCGTCGTTATAAATTAGCACTCTGGCTCCATGTTAGCGACGAAAAAAAAGAAAAGGCCGAGGTCTTTTCTTTTTAGGGGAAGTTGAGGAGAGCCTGCTCAGGAAACTCGAATTTTCCGATGGTTTACATAAGACAAAGCACTAGCGACACGGTGCGAAGATGTCTTGGTTCTCGCGGTATTCGTTGGTTTGCACGTCCATCAAGCCAAGCAAAGAATCGAACAGGTTGTCGTGCGAAAAGCTCTGTTCCTTTCCTTCTTTACGCAAGCACGTTTCATTGATCCCTTTTTCTGTAGCAAAGCCATCAGACATCCATAGAATCATTGGTACGTGAGTCTGCTCTTTTGGTGCCAGTGAGTAGGGCATGCCATGCAAGTAGACGCCGTTTTCTCCTAAAGACTCTCCATGATCGGAAATGTACATCAACGCGACATTGTACTTATCGGTGAGTTTTTCAAGTTTTTGAATAGCCTGTGAGAGAAAGAAATCCGTGTACAAAATAGTGTTGTCGTAGGTGTTGACGACTTGCTCTTTGGTACAGTTTTCGATGTCAGAACGTGGGCAATCTGGCATAAACTTCCTATGTTCTTCAGGATAACGTTCATAGTAAGTTGGCCCGTGAGAACCGGAAATATGATAGAAAAGGATGTTATTTTGCGTGAGATCTTGAGTATCTTGTTCGAAGTTCTCTAGCATGGCTGTGTCGTAACACACTTCTTTATTACACAAAGGGTCGCTGTCTTTAGCAACCAGTGTCATCTCTTTAATTTGATGTGCGACTGCTTTATCCCCACCATCGTGCTCTCGCCAGATAGAGCGAATCCCCGCGCGACTCATAATGTCGACTACGTTATCTTGGTTATAAGCTCTGTCTCGGTCGTAGTTGCTGCGATTCATGTTAGAAAACATACACGGCACAGAAACCGCAGTGGCAGTTCCACACGACTGAACATCAGAGAAAAAGATCGGATTATAGGGTTTGGTATGAGCATTGGTTTCTTTCTCATAGCCATAATATTGGTAGTTATACACACGCGCTGTTTCTCCAAGAACAAAGACCAATAGCGTTGGTTTAGTTGCTTGTTTAGCTTCCGGTTTTAGCTGCGCGTCTAAGCCGATCTCTTGGTAAGGAATCGGTTTTTTTATGTAAGTATTGTTAATGTATTTTGCAGTTGAAGCGACGTATTCGGTCGGAATGATCATCTTTTTAAGGTGAGAGTTGTTACGACCAATCGAGACATAATCTTTGTAAAATAACCCTGCAATAATCGCGATTACGATCAATGAACTTAATAGACCGATACTTTTCCAAATAGCAAAATCTTTCCAAGATTCTCTCTCAAGGTTTGTGAATAAAAGCATCAGTGATGGGAGAGCTCCCATTAGAACAAACCATAAAATCGAATACAGACTTAGATAACTTGCTGCTTCTCCGCTGTTGGTTTCAAAAACGTTTTCTATCATTCCATAGTCAACAAAAATGCCGTAGTTGAACATGCTGTAGCTGACTAAAGAGGAAGTAAGTAGTAACAAGATAAAAAAAGCTTTGGCGAATATCGGCCAGTTGAATACTTGAAAGATAAAGTTGAATGCGGCGAGAAAGAAAAATGGGATCGAGATGATAAACCCAATGCTTTCGGCTTGTGAGGCACTAAGAATATTGAACAGTTCGCGTGAGATAGGCAAGTTAATGACAAGCAGGTAATACACTGCCAAAACGAAAGGGAGTTTGTTTATCGACATGTTTAAGCGTGGTAGATTCATAGGTCTTGTCTTCCTGTGTCACTTATCCCTTTATTTTAGTCTCGCTACCAAGAAAGCTCTAATATCAATGCATAAAGCTCAAATAGAAGGCGCTGAGCGATAAACTGGCTAAAGTGAAATGACGCTAAGGTGTGTAGATACAAAAAATTCACTTTACTGAGTGACCTTCATGACAAGGTGGAACAGCAAAGTGAATTAGTATGTTCAGCTTATTCTATGTGGTTCAATCACATTAGAAGTTGTATGAACCACCGAAGCTAATGCTGTTGAAGGCAAGCGTTTTGTCTTCAGTTTTCAATGAACTGTTGTTTCCAATGTAGTAGTTTTCAACACTCACTGCGTCTGCTTGCGAAATTAGACGCAATGTTAGGTGTTCGATTGGCGTGTATTCGACACCAACACCAAAGTGGAAACCCGTACCGCTATCATCATCGTAACCAGCGCTCTTGTTTGCGTTCAGGTCAACAGAGCTTAAACCAGCCAATACGAATGGGCGGATTGTGTTGTCGAATGTGTAACCAAGATTTGCTGATAAAGAAACAGACGTTGGAGACAGTTTTGCAGTCCCTTTTTTGTAGTCTGCGTAATCGTTGTAGCCAAGCTCAACACCAACGATACGGTTGAACTGGTAGCCACCATATAGGTTGTAACCCATGCCGTCTGAGTCTAGGTTGCCTTGACCGTCTGTATCAGAATCTTGGTAGACACTAAGTCCGCCACCAATGTACGCACCGCCGTCAGTACCTGCTGCTAAAGCAGGAAGAGAAACTGCGCTGATTAAACCCAGTGCTAATGCTGATTTTGTTATCTTGTTCATCTTTGATACTCACTCTGTCATGTCTTCAAATGTGATTGTCGGTCACTGTCGATTTTTAATCGTTATTGGTTTTTGGCCTCTCGACCGTTGTTGACAATTATCCCTGAGTCTTTTGCTCATTACTGTATGGCTTTGTAAGCTGAATCGTTACATAGATACAAAAATTCACTTTACTGTGCTGCCTTATCACAGGGCAGAGTAGCAAAGTGAATTTGAGCTACTTACTTACGACTTAGTCGTTTGGGGTGAGTATTAGAAGTCGTATGAACCACCGAAGCTCACACTGTTGAACGCTAGAGTGTGGTCGTCGGTTGAGAACGTAGATCCATTAAATTTATAAGAGTCTTCTACACTTACCGCGTCAGCTTGAGAAATCAGGCGAAGTGTTAGGTGTTCAACCGGCGTGTATTCAACACCAACACCAAAGTGGAAGCCAGTGCCGCTATCATCATTGTATCCAGCGCCGCTGTTTGCATTGAGGTCGACAGAACTCAAACCTGCAAGTACAAATGGACGAATGGTGTTGTCGAACGTATAACCGACATTTGCTGATACAGAAATAGACGTTGGTGAAAGTTTGTCTGTGCTGTTTTTGTAGTCTGCGTAATCGTTGTAGCCAAGTTCCACGCCAACGATACGGTTGAATTGGTAACCGCCGTATAGGTTGTAGCCCATGCCGTCTGAATCCAGACTTGGTGCTCCATCCGTATCGGAACCTTGATAGGCACTAAGTCCGCCACCTACGTATGCGCCACCATCGATACCTGCTGCAAAAGTTGGAAGTGAAACTAAACCGATTAAGCCGAGTGCTAATGCTGATTTTTTCATGATAATACCTTGTTTACTCATCCTGTGATGCAAATCACGGTATCGCTGATGATTGATTTATAAAACCCTCACAAATGAAACCTATTTTTTCATTGATAACGTGATTACCTGCGCCCCTTGATTTATCAAGAGCTAACGAAATATTTGTTGGTTATATTGTTTATAAATAAAATTCATATATTGACAAATGGTTAAATTTGCTAAATAAAACGATGTTTTTTAAAGTTGAAATGAGATCGGATTTATCTAACTAATTGAAAAATAAAGCATAATAAATGTTGAATTTGTTCTATTGTAGTATTTATTGCGGTATTTGTTGAAAGAAAAGCAGTACGCTGATTCTAATCATGACAAGGAGAGTAGGATGTTAAACCGAGCAAACACAGGTTTGGTGGTTGTGGACGTACAAGGCAAGCTCGCACGCCTTGTTGATGACAGTGATGCGCTGATTGCTAATTGCGGAAAGTTAGCTCAAGGAGCACAGGCTTTGGGTCTGCCAATTATTCGTTTGGAACAGAATCCAGAGAAGCTAGGTGCTACGGTCGACGAACTTAATGACTTATTGAGTGATGCTAAGCCGATACCGAAATTTACTTTCAACGCGTGTGACGAACCTAAGTTTGTTGAGGCGGTGCGAGCCAAGGATGTGAAAACTTGGCTGGTGTGTGGCATTGAGGCTCATATTTGTGTCTATCAAACCGCAATGGGGTTGTTAGATCTTGGGTACAAGGTTCAGGTAGTTAGTGACTGTATTAGCTCGCGAACAGCATTGAATAAGAAACTGGCTATCAGTCGATTAGCAGATGCTGGTATCGAAATCACAGGATTGGAAATGAGCTTATACGAACTGGTAAAGGACTGCCGCGCGCGTGAATTTAAGCTCATTCTATCCTTGATTCGTTAATCACCGAGAGGCTGTCTATCGCCACCGCCTCGGTAGGAATCGAGCGCAACCTTCAAGCGACGCAGTTTGTCGCGCGAACGGTTTTTATGATTGACTGCAATGCCCATAGAAAGCACATCCACTAACGCCAACATAGCGTAGCGAGAAGCCGATGGTTTGTAGATGAAGTCGGTTTCCATATGCTTGATGGGCAACAAGATATCCGCAATCTTTGCCAGCGGTGTGTCTTGTGGGGTAATCGCGATGATCTTAAGTCCGTACTGCTTGGCTAATTCGGCGGTTTCGGTGATCACTGGCGTAAAGCCTGTCGCTGAAATCATCACCATCACGTCATTGGCATCGGCCGTGGCAGCAACCATACGTGACATCAAACCATCGTTGTACGACACCACTGGGTAGCCCAAACGAAACAGTCTATGTTGCAGCTCTTGAGAAGCAATTGTCGAACCGCCGCCCATGCCGATAGCAATGATCTGTCTGGCGTTATGCAGCCAGCTCACTGCAGTTTCAACGTCTTGCTCTTTGAACAGAGTGCGGTTGATGTCTAGGCTCTGCTTGATCGATTCGTAGATACCTTGATAACCCGTTTGGTCAACAGGCTCGAGGATAAAGCGCTGGCCAACGGTTAGCGTCTGAGCCAACTTAATCTTCATATCACGTACGTTGCTGCAGCCGATAGCCTTAGCAAAACGCGTGATGGTGGCTTCACTCACTTGCGCACCTTCAGCAAGTTCTGTGATGCTGGCATTGGCAGCAAAATCAATGTCGTCCATGATCAGCTTGGCGACTTTTTTCTCTGCATCACGAAGTACGGGAAAACGCTCCGTTATCTGTGAAATGATATCTACTTCTAAACTCAAGAATCCTGATCCTTTGTTGATGGGGCTATTTGCTAATACCTAGTCATTGGTTGCTAAAGCTTAGCCCCGTTAGTATATCTTATTGTTTCGCTGATTCTAGCTTATCGAGAATTCGATTTAGAAACAGGTTTCCACCCAGTTTGTGACCTGATGGTCGTCATCGCTGATGGCAATGTAGCGCCATTTGTCGAAGGTTAAACACGGGTGTGAGGTGGAGAAAGCAATCATGTCGCCCACTTCAATCTCAGAAGAACCGTCGGTTTCCACAAAGGTATGTTGATCCATCACCGCAGTAGAGGTTAAGCCTTTCACTGATATAGCTTTGCCATTGCGATAGCCGCGCTCGGCAATCGGTAAACCCGCATCAAAGGCCACATCACGCTTGCCTAGCCCAACCACTAACTTCGTTGGTTCCGGACGAGAGATTACATAAGCCCACACCTCAAGTGCCGATTCTAAATCGCCACCCAATTCACACGCGTAACCTTGGTTTACTTGGGCGCGTTGCAACACCTTGCTTTGAGCGTCTAGGTAAATACCTGTGTCGTGAATGGCATAACAGCCCGGGCGGATGATCGCCAAGTAATCGGTTAGGTTCGCCAAACATTCTGCAACCACGTCATACCAAGCAGAACCAGCGCCCGTGATGATAGGTTGCCCTGCAATTAGGCCATCTGACGCGAGGCTTTCGACCGAGGTGAGCGCGTGATTTAAGAAGGTACGAATGTCTTGTTCTGCATTGTCACCGTGAATCACACCCTCGTACACCTCAATACCTGCCAACGAAAGGGCTGGTGTGTCTTGGATAGTTTGAGCCAGTTCTAGAACTTCTTGTGGTGAACGACATCCACAACGACCGCCCGGTACACCAAATTCGATCAGTACTTTTAGTGTCTGTTTTGTATTAGAGAAATATTGGTTAAGTTGCTGCACGTTTACCGAAGAATCCACACAACAGTAAAAGTCGATATCAAACTCACTGATCAGCTGTTCAACGATCGCCATGTTGGTTTTACCCACCAATTGGTTGGCCATGATGATTCGTTTTGCACCCGCCATAGCGGCAACTTCTGCCTGTGCAGGCGTTGCTACTGTAATACCCCAAGCGCCATTTTCTAGTTGTTGGCGGAAAAAAGCAGGTGTCATTGATGTTTTGCCATGTGGCGACAATTTAACCTGATGGTGATCGGCGAATGATTGCATCCAATTCAGGTTATTGGTTAAGGCGGATTGTTTGATAATTGCTACCGGGAGCGAAATATCTTCATCAACCAGTCGGTAAATACCGTTCTCAGATTGTGATATGGCTCTCCCTTTTTGGCCTTTTTCAGTCAAGATAAAACTATCGTTTTGATACTTTATAACATCTTTATGTGCAGGGTTATGTTTCATTACTGATTCCTAACATGATTTAAGCTGTTGTTATTTAATGTTTAAATATATCCACAATCTGTTTTGTGGTAGAAACTATCACACAAATTAAAATATTATGTGTGTTTTGTCACTGAAAATAATCGGCTGAATTTCTAATATAGCTCCATCAACACTGTGGATTGAGAGAGTGAAAAATGTTGTTCGATACGATAATTAAAAATGTAGAGGTGTTTGATGGCACCGGCGAACAATCGTTTTGTGCCGATGTAGCAATCCGAGATGGAAAAATAGCCGAAATTGGTCAAATCGATCACGAAGGTTGTGGCCAGTTGGTTGAGGGAGCTGGCTTAGCATTGGCTCCTGGATTTATCGATGTACATACACATGACGATACCAACGTAATTCGTTACCCAGACTGCCTGCCTAAGATCAGCCAAGGTGTTACAACCGTGATTGTTGGTAACTGTGGTATCAGCGCATCACCAACCGTTTTGGCTGGTGACCCTCCTGACCCAATGAATCTTTTAGGTGCGCAGGCTGATTTTAAATACCCAACTTTCGCAGCGTATGCACAAGCGGTAGAGCAAGCTAAACCCGCAGTAAACGTCGCAGCGTTAGTCGGCCATACGACATTACGTAACCAAGTGATGGACGACCTACAGCGCACTGCAAGCGAAGACGAAATCGCAGCGATGCAAACCAACCTTGATTTGGCGATGGCGCAAGGCGCATTAGGTTTGAGCTCGGGTTTGGCTTACGCCAGCGCGAAACAAGCGAATGCCAACGAAGTGATGCAGTTAGCGAAAGTGCTTTCTAGTCACGGCGGCATCTATACCACGCATATGCGTACCGAATTTGAAGAGATCTTAAGCGCGATGGAAGAGGCGTTTGAGACAGGACAATACGCGAAAGTGCCTGTTGTTATATCCCATCTTAAATGTGCAGGTGCGGGCAATTGGGGTAGAACCGTTGAAGTACTCGACTTAATGGACAAGGTTTCTGAGCACCAAGATGTCTCTTGCGACTGTTACCCATATTCAGCGAGTTCTTCGACATTAGATTTGAAACAAGTGACCGACGATTTTGACATCTTCATCACTTGGTCTGAAGCAAAACCAGAACATGCAGGCAAAACGCTGAAGCAGATTGCTGATGAAATGAACCTACCCCTGATGGACGCAGCAAAAGCGCTTCAACCAGCGGGCGCGGTTTATCACTGCATGGATGAGAATGACGTAAAGCGCGTATTGAAATACAAACTGACCATGGTCGGTTCAGACGGTTTACCTAATGACCCGCATCCACACCCAAGGTTGTGGGGCACCTTCCCGAAAGTGCTGGGTCACTATTGCCGAGACGAAAAATTGTTCTCGTTACCAGAAGCGATTCACAAGATGACCGGAATGTCGGCTCAGCGTTACAACTTAGCGGGCCGAGGCGAAGTTCGCTGTGGTGCCTTTGCCGATTTAGTTTTATTTGATCCAAAGAATATTAAAGACACTGCAACATTTGAAAATCCTATTTCAGTTGCTGAAGGAATAGAAAGTGTATTTGTAAATGGTGAGTTAACTTACCAGCAAGGAAAAGTAAGAAATAATCGTTCAGGCGTTTTTATTTACCGAAACTAGAATTTAAATTATTTATTAAATTCAGGCGATTATAAAAACGGCGAATTAATTTAAATATATTGGAATAGAAACTGTTTTATCTATAAAGCTAATGTTATCTATAAACCCAATAGTATCTATAAATAAGTGGAGTTAAAAAATGACTATTAAACGTTACGGTGTTGAAGGCGGTACAGGTACAGGCGGACAACATTTACCATTTGCACGTGCTACTGAAGCAGGTGGTTTCCTATACGTTTCTGGCCAGACACCGATGACAGATGGTGAAGTGGTTGAGGGTGGCATTGTTGACCAGTCTCGCCTAGCGATCCAAAACTGTGTCGATATCATGACTGAAGCGGGCTACGGCCTAGAAGACGTAATGCACGTAAAGGTTGTGCTAACGGATTCTCGTTACTTCCAATCTTTTAATAAGGTATTCAAAGAGTTCTTCGGTGCTAACCCACCAGCTCGTATCTGCATGGTTTGCGACTTAGTTGTAGACGTGAAGGTTGAAGTAGATGTGACTTGCTACCGCGCCGATCGCGGATAGTAATAACCTAATCACAATTACCTACTTAGAGAGTATTAGGGGTTAGTCATCCCTGTTATTATCCTTTAATACTCTCACCCTACATTTATAAAAATTACTTTAATTAAAAAAGATAAAATCAATAAAGTAATTATATGAAATATAAAATGAATGAATCATAAATAAAGTTCAAGAATGAACTCAATATTTCACTGAGAGGTGTCAAATGAACAGCACACTTTTTCTTACAGGCTTCGGCGTGTACGTATTATTTTTAATTTGGTTAGGCTGGTTTGTCTCGCGTAATCAAAAATCTGGCGAAGATTTCTTATTAGGTGGCCGTGGCCTACCTATGTTCTTAGTACTTGGTACAACAGTAGCGACGATGGTTGGTACGGGTTCAAGTATGGGTGCGGTTGGCTTCGGTTACGCAAATGGCTGGGCAGGTGCACTGTACGGCATTGGTGGTGCGATAGGCATCCTATTACTTGCACTTTGGTTTGCTCCGGTTCGTAAACTGAACTTTATGACCATGAGTGAAGAGTTGGCTTACTATGTTGGCGCTAACCGCATCGTGAAAAACGTTGTAGGTGTACTGATCTTTGTGGCTTCAATTGGTTGGTTAGGCGCGCACATTCTAGGTGGCGGCATGTACCTAGCGTGGATTGCAGACATCGATCTCAACCTAGCGAAAATCATTATTGCTGCGGCATTCACTATTTACGTGGTGATCGGTGGTTACACCGCGGTTGTTTGGACCGATACCATTCAAGCTATCATTCTTTTTGCTGGTTTCATCTTAATGGCGGTAATGTCAGTTGATTACATCGGCGGTATGGATAACCTTTACGCTGCGATGGACCCTGCTGCTACGAGCTTTTTAGCAATCGATAAACTGGGCCTTCTGCCTGCTGTGTCTCTGGCTGTGGTTATTGGTGTGGGTGTTCTTGCGACGCCTTCATTCCGTCAACGTATCTACTCAGGTAAAGACGTATCAACCGTTCGTCGCTCATTTGTTGCATCGGGTGTGTTGTACCTTTTCTTCTCAATCATCCCTGCAATCATCGGTATGGCAGCACATGCGATTGACCCATCATTGGATAATCCGAATTACTCGTTCCCTTATGTTGCAGCAACGGTTCTTCCGGTTGGCGTTGGCATGATTGTTCTTATCGCGGGTCTTTCTGCAACCATGTCGAGCGCAAGTTCAGATGCGATAGCTGGTGTGTCTATCCTACTGCGTGATGTTTACGTGATGTTCACTGGCCGCGTACCCAACAAAGAGTCAATGGTGAACTATTCTCGCTTGGCACTGATTGTGGTGATTGGTTTTGCACTGTTGTTCGCACTAACGTCAAACGACATCATTGGCTACATCACGAAAATGATTTCAACCGTAATGTCGGGCATGTTTGTGTGCGGTATGTTGGGTCGATTCTGGAAACGTTACAACTGGCAGGGTGCGCTTGCTACGCTAGCGGGTGCATCTGTGGCTTCATTTGTTGTAATGCTAAATGCAGACTACACGGCTTTCTGGGGCAACCCTGTGATTCCTTCTTGTCTAGTGGCTCTAACGGCTGGTGTGCTGGTAAGCCTATGTACTCCGGCTAACCAAGTGACACCTGAAATGGCGAAAGCAATTCTTGATGACGAGCGCGCTCTGATGGAAATGGAATTGTCAGACTCAGGTGTGCTTGAAGAAGAAGCGTCTTCTCAACGTCCTGCTAATCAAACAAGCTAATCTAAAACGCTCCACAGCTAGTTAGTACAACAAGCTGTGGAGTGGTTTAGCTAGCTCAGGCTCTGCTTCTCGGTAGAGCCTTCTTCCCCATTTATCTCTCTATTTTAGGATCTGCTATGCCTGCATCTTCTAACTTCAATATTGCTTTTTTTGGCGAGTGCATGGTCGAAATCAGCGGTTCTCCATTAACCAAAAAATTCGGCGGTGACACGCTCAATACCGCGCTTTACCTTTCTCGCTTAACCCAACATCAAAACCTCTCTGTTCATTACGCGACAGGTCTTGGCAGTGATGAGCTGTCTCAAAATATGATTGATAGCTGGCAGCTCGAAGGTATTCAAACCAATTTCGTTGAACGCATTGCGAACAAGCTGCCTGGACTCTACATGGTCGAAACCGATGAAACGGGCGAGCGACACTTTCACTACTGGCGCAACGATGCGGCAGTAAAATCTTACTTTCAAATCGATAACTTAAACAAGCAAGCCGACAACCTGAATAAGCTTGAAATCGCTCTGACCGAGAAACAAGTCGATGCGATTTACATCAGCGGTATCAGCATCGCGATCTTGGATGATGCCTCTCGTGAGCGTTTATTCAAAGCGATTGGTGTGTTTTCAAATCAAGGCGGTAAGGTGATTTTTGATAACAACTATCGCCCGCAACTTTGGAGCACCGAGCAAGCTCAACATTGGTACGCCAAGTTACTGCCGCTGGTGGACATCGCCTTGATTACCGAAGACGACGACATACTTGTCTGGGGTAACTCAGAGAGCGTTCAACAACGCTGCCTTCGTTTGGGTTGCCAAGAGATCGTTATTAAGCGTGGCTGCGAGCCATGCAAGATTGTTCAAGTTGAACAGGGCAACATTATTGAGAATTATGTCTCAGCGACTCGTGTTTCTAACGTGGTCGACACCTGTGCTGCGGGCGATTCATTCGCTGCGGGTTATTTAGCTGCGTGTCTTACTGGCGAGAGCGCCACCGACGCAGCCGAACTTGGCCACCAACTGGCTTCCATCGTTATTCAATACTCTGGCGCAATCATCCCCGTGAGCGCTATGAGCCAACTGATTAAAAAATAAAAAGCGGAATTATTATGTCTCAAGAAATGATCAACAAACTTAAGCAATTCAAAGTTATCCCTGTTATCCAAATCAACAAGGTTGAGCACGCGATTCCACTGGCAAAGGTGTTAGTAGAAAATGGCCTACCCGTTGCTGAAGTAACATTCCGTACTGAAGCGGCAGCAGACGCGATTCGTGCGATGCGCGATGCGTATCCAGAGATGTGTATCGGTGCTGGCACAGTATTAACGTCAGCGCAGATCGACCTTGCGAAAGAGTCGGGCAGCGAATTCATCGTGGCTCCGGGCCTGAACCCAAACACCGTAAAACGCTGCCAAGAGATCGGCATGCCAATCGTTCCGGGCGTAAACAACCCAAGCCAAGTAGAGCAAGCGCTAGAGCTTGGCCTTAACTTCTTGAAGTTCTTCCCTGCAGAAGCGTCTGGTGGCATCAACATGGTGAAGTCTCTGCTAGCGCCTTACGTTGATGTGTCTTTGATGCCAACGGGCGGTATCGGTAAACACAACGTGAATGACTACCTAGCAGTCGATCGCGTGGTGTGTTGTGGTGGTACTTGGATGGTGTCGCCAAAAATGATCGAAAACGAGCAATGGGATGAGATTGCAGTATTGGTTCGTGAAGCGGTCGCTCTTGTGGACTAACGAGAAGCGTTTGGAATAAAGATAAACAACAGCAGTGGTTGATGGTTCTGTTTTGTGAATTGCCTCCGATAAACAAAACAGAACGCCCGTTATATAGGAAATCTAATAATGAAAAAAACTATATTATCCCTATTGATTTCAGGTTCAGTAGTGTCCCCAATGGCGTTAGCAATGGCTCCAAATACCGATCTAAATTTAATGCCGTACCCACAAACGGTCGAGCTGCAAGCTGGGCAAGTTAAGGTCGACGGTAACTTCAAGGTTTACATCAAAGGCTTTAATTCTGATCGCGTTGAATACACGGCGAAACGCTTTATTGATCGCCTTGAGCGTCAGACGGGTGTACCGATTCTAAATTGGCAGGTTGATAGTGAAGACCAAGCGAACTTGATCATTGATATCGACGCGGCGCCAAAATCTGAAGTACAAAACATTGATTCTGTGGAGTCCTACAAAATTACCACTCAGGGTGAACAAATCACGCTGAGCTCTCCAAGCCCATACGGCACGATTCACGGCATCGAAACCCTTTTACAGCTCGTTGAAACCACGGCGACTGGCTACCATATTCCTGCCGTAACCATTGTCGATGAGCCTCGCTTCCGCTGGCGTGGTGTTTCTTACGATACTTCACGTCACTTCATTGAATTCGATGTGCTGATTCGTCAGTTAGATGCGATGGCGTCGGCGAAGATGAACGTGTTCCATTGGCACTTCTGGGACGACCAAGGCATTCGTATACAAACCGAATCATGGCCGCGTCTGTGGTCTGAAACCGCTGATGGTAATTACTACACCAAAGACCAAGTTCGTTACTTAGTGGAATACGCCCGTAACCTCGGTATTCGTGTGATTCCTGAGGTGTCTCTTCCGGGTCACTCTTCTGCGGTTGCTCACGCTTACCCACGTTTGATGTCGGGCGGTGAAGGGCAAAACTACGAGCAAGAAAGAGGGTGGGGAGTGTTTGAACCGCTCATGGATCCACTGAACCCAGAAGTCTATGAGATGCTAGGTGACGTGTTTGACGAAGTGACCGAGCTGTTCCCTGATGAGTACTTCCACATTGGTGGCGATGAGCCGAATTATGCACAGTGGAAAAACAGCGAAAAGCACCAACAGTTCATTGAAGAAAACAATATCGATGGTGAGCGTGGTCTGCAGTCTTACCTTAATGTAAAAGTTGAGAAGATGCTCGAAGAGCGTGGTAAGAAGATGACGGGTTGGGATGAAATTTGGCATAAAGATCTGCCGACTTCCATCGTGATTCAAAGCTGGCAAGGGCACGACAGCATTGGTCGTGCGGCGAAAGAGGGCTACCCAGGTATTCTTTCTACGGGTTATTACCTAGATCAACCTCAGCCGACGAGCTACCACTATCGTAATGACCCAATGCCAAGTGGCATCACAGCTGACGATAAGCTGCACAGTGGCGAAAAATTCGTGACGTATCAATGGCAGAAGCCTCGTTCAAAAGGCGGCCCACGTAAGGGAACACTGACTATTATTGAAGCGAAAGACGGCACTTTCCGCGCATTCAGTGATTACAACGGCAAGTCTCGCGAAGAGATCTTCATCCTTGATTATGTGCCAGGTAAAACCTTTGTTGGCCACTTCGATAACTTCATGTCGTACACCGAATTCAACCTAAATCTGAATCCAAAGGGTTTTGCAGAAGGCAGTTACCAACTGGTGGGTAACGTGCGTTGGCCAACCACAGGTGAAGTGATTGCGAGCAGTGATGTTGAAGGCAGCGTGATTCCAGAGCCAAATGGTGGTTACCCTGCGGAGCTCACCGATAAAGAAAAAGAGCTGATTTTAGGCGGTGAGATCACCATGTGGCTAGAAAATAAAGACAGCCACACGGTTGAAAACTACCTATGGCCACGCAGCTATGCGATTGCAGAGCGCTTTTGGTCTGATGCTGAATTGACTGACGAGCGCAGCATGTACAAGCGTATGAAAGCGATGGATACATGGTCTGAAGTGTCGGTTGGCCTACGTCATCATGCGGATGCGAACATGCTGTTAAAACGTATTGCGAAAGGACAAGATATCCACGACCTACGCGTGCTTGCTAAATACACCGAGCCAGCACAGTACTACGCGCGCAACTGGGAAAAGTGGAACTCCACTGAACCTAAGGGCACTTTATACAGCCAATACGAGCGTCTAAACCGCTTTGTTGATGCACTACCAGTCGAAAGCTACGCCGTGTATGAGATGCAAGATTTGGTCAACGAAGTCGCGACGGGTAATCAACAAGCGCTTGAGCAACTTGCAGAGCATTATCATCAAGCAAAAGCGGCTGCACTCGCTGCTAAAACTGTCTTCTCAGGTAATGTATCTTCGGTAGAGACTGTGATTGTCGCAGAGAAAACGGCGGAAGTCGCAGACTTGGCGTTAACCTTGATTGCTAAAGCACAAGCGGGTGAAAAAATTCGAGCATCAGATGCGAATGCCTACCAAGCGATACTGTCTGAATCAGCGAAGATCTACGACGAATCGATCATCGCGATTGTTCGTCCGACAGAGCTACTGTTGAAGCAGTTAGCTGAGTAAGCTGTTAACGGATTAGCGAATAAGTCACACGCCAATAAGTGAATCAAAACCGCCCTCTGTGGGCGGTTTTTTAGTTTTAGCTTCTCAATAGAGTGTGAATTCTAAGCTTTACGTAAGCGATTACTTACTATCACTATTCTGTAGGGTTAACGTGAATGTCATGCCTTGGTCTGGGTTGTTCTTCGCTATCAAGGTACCTTGCATATCCCGCACATTGTTTGCAGTGATGGCCAAGCCGAGACCCAAACCTTCGCCCATCTTTTTGTTGGTATGGAAGGGTTCGAAAATGGTTTCGAGTTGGTCTTCTGACACGCCACAGCCATTATCTTGCACCTTGATGATCACACGTTGTCGATCGGTGTGTGCGCTGATAACAATGGTCGCGGGTGTTTGATTCTGCGTAGCGTCCACAGCGTTTCTCAATAGGTTGCCAAGCACTTGGCGAAGTCGTGCCTCTTCTCCCATCACCATCGAAATATTAGAGGCGACACGCACACGAATATCGACGTTTTCCAGTTCGGCTTGATGAATACGTAGGGTTTCTTGCAGTGCGTCGGTGAGTGAAACTGGATAGGGCTTCTCAAGTCTTTTAAAGGCGAACGACTTCAATTGACTGGTCATGTTGGCCATTCTGTCGATGAGGCTCATGACTAAGTCCATGTTCGCTTTCAACATCTTGGTCTCACCTCTTTCCATCAGCAACTGATTACTTGAAAGCAGGGTTTTTAGACCAGTAAGCGGTTGATTCAGCTCATGAGTAATCGCACTCGACATACGACCTAATGCGGCAAGTTTGCTTGATTCCACCAGTTCTTGCTGCGCGTCTTTGAGATCTTGTGTTCGCTCTTCTACTCGCAGTTGCAGTGTTTTATTGGCGTTTTGTACCGCAATTTCCGCTTTTTTCCGCTTACTGATGTCGATCACGGTACACAGGTAATAAGGCGTTGAATGCCAAGGAAATGAGCTAATAGAGAACAGCACTGGGAAGTAGCTGCCATCACTGCGCCTTGCCATGGTTTCGACGCTGGTGATCTCGGCCAGTTCTTGGTGTTGCTCCAGGTTCTTGAGTAGCTGTAACGTGGTTGAATTTGGGTTGCCTGCTTCAAATAGCTGCCACGCTTTGATGTTGCTGATCATTGAATCAGAAAGGCAAAAGTAGTTCTTCGCCATCAGGTTAATATCGTGGATATGACCATGTTTATCGATCAATACCAACCCGACATGGGTCTTATTGATCATTCCAGACAGTCGTTTCTCCGACTCTTCGATGAGCTTTTGGATTCGTAGATTACTGAGTTTTTTCTGACGCCTTTGATAAAGAATAACCAGCAACAGCAGAATGAAAAGACAGCCAACCGCCACACTCCAGCTGATCCAGTTAGTGGTCTGATTGAGGCTGGTTAATGGCGTTAGGTAGGTTAAACGCCAATTGAGGTCATCTAACTTAATGGATTGGATAAGGTAGTCTTTATCTTGCAGTCGCCACACGCGAATATGGGTTTGGTCATACAGCTCACGTTTTGTCGCTGTGGGCTGAGAGTTGAAGGTGTCATTGAACCAGTCGGCACTCAACTTGTTGTCACTGGAGAGAAAGAACTGATCACGAGGGTTCTGGAACAGTATCGCTTCACCATCGGCGAACCATTGATCGGTCAGCAACGATAGGTCGATTTGCACCGCGACAATACCCACCACATCGGACGCCCGATAAACCGGCGCTGCAATGAAGTAATCGGGTGTCACGCCTTTGTTTTTTGTCACCACCGAAATCGCACCACCTTGCTGGTGGATTTTAGAGACAATCGTGCTGGCGTTCTTTTTACTCAGTTTGCTTCTTTCAACACTCGATACCAACAAATCACCTTCGCCAGAAAGCAGATACCAGCCCTTGGTGTTGGCCGCTTTGTCCAATTGAATCAGCTGTTTCTTAATGCGTTTTTCTAGGCGGGTTTCACCATCAATGAAACGCACACTGGTTTCATCGTTCGTCACTAGGTAGGGCAGATAATAGAAACGTTTAAGGGTTCGCCTTGCTTCAGCAATGTATCCGAGGAAGCGCTGTTCGGCATAGCGTTGGGCTTGTTCGAGCTTCCATTGGCTTATGCCACTTTTGGTGGTTACCTGAACCAAACCAATTAATAAACAGGCACATAGGAACAACCAATATCGATTGTTATTCATCATTGCTGATCAAATCCCTTTAAAATTAGTGGCTTGTCTCTTTGAGCTAGTGGTTTGACAAGGTTTTCTGTTTGCTTTTTAAGCGAATGGAGAGTGAGACAAGTTGAAGCTAACAAACATTATAAAACTGTTAAAGGAGTGTTATTCAAAGTGGGAGCTAGCTCCTTTTCGTCTGCGGATTTTTTACATACCGTGGGCGACATTATTCTGATGTAAGTAGCGGAACCAAACTATGCAGCGTATAGCTTTGATTGAAGATGATGCAATTGTGCGTCAAGCAACCAGCCAGTGGCTACAATTAGCGGGCTTCGATGTCACCGCATTTGAGGTTGGGCAAGATGCGTTAAACGCGGTAGAGCAGGGTGACTTCCAAACCATCATTAGTGATGTGCGTTTACCTGATATAGATGGCGTTGAGTTGCTTGCGCGATTTAAGCAGTTAGTACCTGAGGTGCCTGTCATCTTGATCACTGGTCATGGCGATGTCGATATGGCGGTGAAAGCGTTACAGCAAGGCGCGTATGATTTTATTGAAAAGCCATTCGACCCTGAGCGCCTCTCTCAAACGGTCTCGGAAGCGGTCGACAAGCATCAAAGTGGCCAAGACAGGAACAGTCGTCAGAACTATCTGGATAACCTGAAAGGCATTGAACAGGTGCTGATTGGTCGCAGTAAAGTGATGTATGAATTGCGAGAGCAAATACAAAAAGTCGCCTCGATTGATACCAATGTGATCATCTATGGTGAAACCGGCTGCGGTAAAGAGCTGGTCGCTTCTTGTTTGCATGAGTTTAGCCTGCGTAAAACCCATCCGTTTGTGCCGCTAAACTGTGGCGCGATTCCAGAAAACCTCTTTGAAAGCGAGCTGTTTGGACACGAAGCCGGTGCGTTTACTGGTGCAGCCAAGCGACGTATTGGTAAACTTGAATTTGCCGACAAAGGCACGGTGTTTCTCGATGAAATAGAGAGTATGCCGCTGTCGATGCAGGTAAAAGTGCTGCGCACCTTGCAAGATAATGTCGTCGAACGCGTGGGGGGTAATCAGCAACAACATGTTGATCTGAGAGTGGTCTCTGCCTCGAAAAGCGATCTATTGAATCACCCCGATTTTCGCCAAGACCTTTTCTATCGTTTGAACGTTGCCCAACTGCATCTGCCTCCCCTTAGCGAACGAGAAGACGATGCTTTGATCCTTTTCGAACACTTCACTCAAGAAGCGAACAGTGAAACCCGAGTTGCCAGTGAGGCCGATCGTTATGCCTTGTTGTCGTATGCGTGGCCGGGCAATGTGCGTGAACTGCGTAATGTCGCGATTCGTTTCGCACTGGATGAAAGCCTGACTGTTGGCGATATTTTGGCGTGTCGCCCCAACTCTGTCACAGAGTCCACAACGGCGGGCATCCCGTTGGCGGTTCAAGTACAGAGCTTTGAGCGAAAAGTGATTCACGATGCGTTAGTACGTTATCAAGGGCGCATCAATGATGTGATGCAAGATTTGGATTTACCCCGTCGAACGTTGAACCAAAAGATGGTGCGTTATGCGTTGAACCGAAGCGATTATGTCGATTCATAATTGATGATGAGATTAGAGATGCTGTCTGAATCAATGAGCAAAAAATGGCTCATCAGATATTTATCATTTTATAAACATTGATCACGTAAATGTAACACAGTGTGATTTGGCTACCTTTAAACCGATGTTATTCGCTGTTTGGGATAAGCAAAAAATAGCTCATTGATTCGTAGTCAAATAAGCAAAAAATGGCTTACTTTAGGTGGGTTTTTAAATAAAAACCAATAAAAACAGATAGTTGAAAATTGGCATTGTGCTTGCTATCTAGCAATTGTTGTTAACAAAAATATAACGTGAATAACTCTACATGGAGAGTAATAATGAAATACAACAAGCTAGTTAAAACTTTAGCAATCGCAATGGCCTCTATTGGCCTTATCAGTAACGCCTCAGCTCAAGAAGACCGCAGCTACATTTTAGCGACGGCCTCAACGGGTGGGACTTACTATCCGGTAGGTGTTGCTCTAGCGACATTGAGTAAAGTTAAGCTTGCGCCAAAGCAGCACTTTTCTTTGGCGGCTATCAGCTCTGCAGGATCGGGCGAGAACGTGAAACTTCTCAATGAGAACGAAGCACAGTTTGCCATTCTGCAAGGTTTGTATGGCGCGTGGGCGTGGCAAGGGCTTGGTCCATATGAGAAGTCAGGCAGTCAAAAACAACTGCGTTCAGTCTCTATGCTATGGCAAAACGTTGAACACTTTATTGTGCGTTCTGATCTGACAGAAACGGGCACCATGAGTGATTTAGAAAATCTAAATGGCAAGAAATTCTCTATCGGTAAGAAGAACTCAGGTACAGAGAATTCAGGACGCCAGATCATGCAAGGCCTGTCGGTTAACCCAGAACAATTTAAACTCGCCTTTATGGGTTACGGCGGCAGTGCCAGCGCACTACAAAATGGCACCATCGATGGTATGAATACGCCTGCTGGCGTGCCTGTTGGCGCGGTAACTCAAGCGTTTGCAGCCTTGGGTGAAGACATTCAAATCCTGTCATTTACCGATGCGCAAATCAAACAAGCGAACGGCGATTACAATATCTGGACTAAATATGAGATCCCTGCAAACACTTATCCAGGTGTTGATAAGCCGATCACCACTATCGCTCAACCCAACTTCCTAGCGGTTCGTGAAGACATTTCTGAAGAAGACGTGTATCAGCTGACCAAAGCTATCTATGAAAACCTACCTTTCCTACAAGGTATCCACAAAGCAACCAAAGCAATGGCACTCGAGAAAGGGATAGCAGGTCTGCCTGTTCCACTTCACCCGGGCGCTGCACGTTACTACCAAGAAGTGGGCATCGATGTCCCTTCTGAGTTGATCGTTAACTAGCTTATCTGTTGTCAGGTGACTATTGGTTCGTGAGCTAATGATTTGTCGCTAACTAATTATTGGTTCGTGAACTAACTATTGGTCTGTGAACTAACGGTTTGTTGCCATCAACGACCCCCTTCGTGACTTAATTGCTTGGTGCACGTTCGCTCAAGAATGTGTTCGTGCACCTACTCACTTTATGGATTTTCTCTTCGTGTTTGCTGCGGAGAGCAGGAGTTTTCTATGAGCGATTCGCTGCAGCAGGAACTGAAAAAATTTGAACTGCCGACCCGAACGGATTTTCCGTGGGTAGGCAAAGCGATAACGACAATGGGAGTGATACTCTCCCTATTACACATTTGGTTTAACACCTTATCTACTTTGCCAGAGCTTTGGATCTCGGCGACCCACTTTGCTGGCTTTGCGATCATTTGTGCACTTTGGTATCCCGCCCATATCTCGCTGAAAAAGAGCAAGATCGCTCTGGCGGTCGATATCGGAATCGCTTTGGCAGCTCTGGCTTGTCTTATCTACATCCCCTTTGCAGAAGATGCTTTGTATGAGCGAGGCGTGAAGTTTATCGCCAGTGATTGGTTCTTCTCTATCTTGGCGATTGCCATCGTTATTGAGCTGATTCGTCGCACCATGGGCTGGTTTATTCCGGTGCTTATCTTGGTGTGTTTGAGCTATGTGGTGCTGTGGGGACAATGGACCAGCGGCATCTTCCACTTCCCGGGTCTAAGCCTTGAAACACTGCTTTATCGAAGCTTTTACTCATCAGAAGGGATGTTCGGTTCGATCTCTAGAATCAGCTGGACCTTCGTGTTTATGTTCATCTTATTTGGCGCATTCTTAGTGCGTTCGGGTGTCGGTGATTACATCATTGATGTGTCTCGCGCAGCGGCTGGCAAGGTGATTGGTGGCCCCGGCTTCATCGCGGTAATTGGCTCAGGCTTAATGGGCTCGGTGTCCGGTTCGAGCGTAGCAAATACCGTATCGACGGGCGTGATCAGTATTCCTTTGATGCAAAAAGCAGGCTTCCCTTCGCGTTTCGCGGCAGGTGTTGAAGCGGCTGCATCGACGGGCGGGCAGTTGATGCCACCAGTGATGGGTGCGGGGGCGTTTATCATGGCCTCTTACACGCAGATCCCTTATGTCGACATCATTGCGGTTTCCTTCTTACCTGCGCTTATCTACTTTTTGTCTGTGGCATTTTTCGTGCGTATTGAAGCAAAACGCAGTGGCGTGCAAAAAGTCACTTCTGGCTGTGAACCTCTATTGAAGGTATTGCTGTCGGGCTGGCACAATCTGATCCCATTAGCGGTGTTGGTGACTCTGTTGGTGAAGGGCTTCACGCCGACTTACGCAGCGGGTATCTCGATTCTGTCTGTCGTCGTGGCTTCATGGTTCTCTAAAAATCACAAAATGGGTCCAAAGGCGATCATCGAAGCGCTTTCTCAAGGCGCAAAAAACATGGCGACCACGGCGGTGTTGTTGGTAGGCATTGGATTAGTTATCAACGTGATCAGCACGACGGGTATTGGTAACACCTTCTCATTGATGATCAACAGCTGGGCGAACGGTGATTTGTTGGTGATGATAGCCTTAATCGCACTGGCATCTTTGATTCTGGGTATGGGCTTACCGGTAACCGCGGCTTACATCGTGTTGGGTACTCTGTCGGCTCCTGCCTTATACAAACTGATTGCTGAAAGCCAGTTGCTAGACTTGTTGGTTTCGGGTCAGTTACCTGAACAGGCGAAAGCTATCTTCATGTTGGCGGCGCCAGAAAAATTAGATTTACTGAATGCGCCAATGGCACTCGAAACCGCCAAAGAGATGATTGCGTTAGTCCCTGCTGATTTTGTCGAAACTCTGCTTGAGCAAAGCTTGGGCTTAGAAGCGATCAGCCTTGCACTGCTTTCTGCACACTTGATCATTTTCTGGCTATCGCA
The DNA here is from genome assembly GCF_023503985.1 of Vibrio sp. J383. Lineage (NCBI taxonomy): Bacteria > Pseudomonadati > Pseudomonadota > Gammaproteobacteria > Vibrionales > Vibrionaceae > Vibrio > Vibrio sp. J383. Next base: position 536,151 of record NZ_CP097294.1, read on the forward strand.
AGACAGCAACGTAACCCCGCCAGTTTGCTTAACCGCATTTGCTGCCGCGACCATTGCTAAAACGCCACCAATGAGAACCGGTTTAATGGCATGGAAGATAGCAAAAGGCTTGTACTTAGTGCCATTGTTGATTGCCTACACTAACTTGGTAAGTTGGGATGTGACCTCCGTTTTGGTCACGGGTGGTTTTGCTATTATTGGTACTTACGCGTTTGTTGCTGCGATTGAAGGCTATCTAGAAAATAAAATTAATCTGCTGACTCGTGCTGTGTTAATCGTGCTGGGTGTGGCATTGGTTTGGCCTGACATTTCCGTCGTGATTCGCATAGTGTGCGTTGCACTTTTCGTTGGTCTCTTTATTCACACGGCTCGTCAATACGATGCCAATCAAGTGAAAAAGGAACCGGAAGATGAGCAAGAATCGTTGCCTCAAAATGAACCTGACACTGTTGTGTCTTCCCTATAATTAAAAGGATTGAATGTAGGATTATTATGAACTCAACATATGACTATATTATCGTTGGTGGTGGCATTGTTGGCGTGTCGACGGCATGGCAATTACAGCAAGCTCACCCTGATAAAAGTATCCTTTTAGTCGAAAAGGAGCGTGGCTTCGCGCAGCACCAAACTGGCCATAACAGTGGTGTGATTCACGCTGGCGTTTACTACGCTCCAGGCAGCTTAAAGGCGGATTTCTGTAAGCGTGGCGTAGAGCGCACCATCGCCTTTTGCAGCCAACACGATATCCCTGTCGAAAACTGTGGCAAGCTGTTGGTCGCGACCAATGAGCAGGAAGTGGAGCGTATGAACACGCTCTATCAACGTTGTCATGATAACGACATTGATGTCGACCTCTTAGATCAAGCGCAGCTGAAACTAGCCGAGCCAAACATCACGGGCTTGGGCGCGATTTATGTCAAAACCACCAGTATCGTCGACTACAAAAAAGTCACCGAAGTGATGGCTCAAGAGTTTGTTGAAGCGGGTGGTAAGCTCAGTCTAGGCACGGAAGTGATTATGGCGGATGAGCAAGCAGATGAGGTGCAGTTAACGTGCAAAGTCGATGGTCAAACTCTACAATTGAACAGCCGATTCTTGATCACATGTTCAGGTTTGATGGCCGATAGAATGACCAGCATGCTTGGCATTGAAACCGACTTCCAAATCGTCCCTTATCGCGGTGAATATTATCAGTTAGACGCCAAACACAACCAAGTGGTGAATCATCTTATCTATCCTATCCCTGACCCAGAACTGCCTTTCTTGGGCGTGCATTTAACACGCATGATTGATGGCTCCGTAACAGTAGGGCCAAATGCAGTTCAAGGCTGGAAGCGAGAAGGTTATGGCAAGCTTAACTTTAGTTTTAAGGACACTTGGCAGATGCTGAGCTTTGCGGGCTTTTGGAAAGTGACTGCGAATAATCTAAAAACCGGTTTGGTCGAGTTTAAGAATTCGTGGTGGAAGCCGGGCTATCTAAAGCTAGTGAACAAGTACTGCCCGAGCATTACAGTGTCAGATTTCAAACCATACCCAGCAGGCATTCGTGCCCAAGCGGTCCTCAAGGATGGCACCTTAGTTCATGATTTTCTGTTTGCCGAAAGCCCAAGAAGCTTGCATGTATGTAACGCGCCATCGCCGGCAGCGACTTCTGCGATGCCGATTGGCGAATACATTTGTGGCAAGGTGATGAAAAAAACGTCTTAACTGTTAATTGAACTAATGGCTTGTTTGTTCGAACAGGGCTTTTCATAGCAAGTGAAGAACGTAGACAATAAAAATCCGCAAGCTCCAATCTATTTATGATCGTGGGCTTGCGGATTTTTAGTTTTAGCCGTGTTTACTCGGTTTAACTGTTAGTCAATTAACTAATCTTACAGCCAATCAGGGACGAAGTTAGCGACGATGGTGACATCGTTAAAGTTGCGATACCCGCGCACCATGATATTGAATTCCCCCACAGGCATGTCTAATACACACTGTTCGTTGCTGCTGTTCTGGTATGGACGGCAATCGTAGCTCGCTTTCGATACGGTGCCGTTGTGTTTCACGTAAAGGTCGGCATCGCCACTACGAGGGCCTGTTAATGTTACTGTTAATTGACCTGCACTTTCCGTTGTAAATGTGAAGAACTGCTCTTCACCATATCCTGCAGTAAGTCCTTCAACAGGCACGTCATTTTGCAGCTCTTTAGGGCCTGCAACCGGTGAATCAAGGCTGGTTTCGACAAGGTAAGCAATGGCCAGTTTGGCGAACTTGGTCGCGTGTGTCGCTGTAGGATCGGAGTTCTCAAGCGTATCGTGCTGGGTATGAATACTTGGGTTGTAATCATTGAACATGCTCTCGAATGGCATGGAGGCTGGGTAGCCAACATTGTGCCAAGAAGCGTGGTCAGAACAGGCATAGCCACAATCATCGAAACCGTAACTGATCTCACTAGCGTAAGTGTCGATCAGCTCGCTTAAGTAGGCGGTTAAGTTACTGTCGGTATAGTCCGTGATGAAGGTGATATCGTGCGCCGAACCGTTGTAGTTGGTCATGTCTAATTGCAATACCGACACAACGTTGGCTTGTTCATCTCTTAAAGCGTTAGCGACATCTTGAGAACCACGTAGGCCCACTTCTTCTGCCGCATAACCATAGAACTTAATCGTTTTGTCTGGCTGAATGCCACTGGCGATCATCAGGCGAAGCGACTCTGTTACTGTTGCAATGCCAGACGCATCATCATCGGCTCCCGGTGAGATGGTGCCTTCGCTTGTCCAAGATCCAACGGTCGAATCAAGGTGCCCACCAACAACGACGATCTCTTCAGGATATTTAGCGCCAAGCAGTGTCACTTCAACGGATTTTTGCGGATATTCGGCATGCGTGATCTGGCGTGCAGACGCATAAGGCACATCTTTAATTTCCGTCTCCCAACGTTCTAAAAGCCAATCTGAAGCAGCGACACCAGTAGAAGTAGTATAAAAACGGTTGGTGAAGTTGGTTAGATTTTCGATGGTCGTGACCATGTTGTTCGGCTCGACCTGAGCGAGTAGGTCGTTCACCGTATCTTGATGGCTGATCACCGGCTTTTCGAAGCTGCTCATGGTCAGTGGCATAGCTGCCGCTTTGAGTGCGCTTGCTTTGTCTTCGTGCACCATGTAGCCACCACAACGGTGAGTTTCTTCGTGCATGTGGCTGGATAGTTTAGCGAGCTCTTTCTGGTTGATTTTCGCGACGATGGAATGCTTGTTTCCAGTCACGCTTGGGTAAACTGTTGCGCCATGTTGAGTCATTATATGCTGTGCGTCAGCATCGGTGGTAATCCAGACTTCTTCGTTCGCTGGTGGTGTGATACCTAGGGATGCGTAAGCCGAAGTGCTGGTGGTTAAGGCTAAAGAGCCTCCGAGCACAGCCAAAGCTAGCATGCTTTTTTGAATAGCCATTTGTCGTCCTTTTTATAGTGAGTATTGTTGTGTTGATGGGTGTGAATTTTGTTTAGTGCGTGGATGTTTTTGTGTAGATGTTTCATTTTCTGAACAGTTAACCGCGAAAAGGGCCCCTTTCGGAGCCCTGAATTTACTATCGATTATTGTGTTTTAATGAAACGGTAGTGCTTGGTTTCTGAACAGATATCGCTTGAGGTACACACTTGGTACTCAACATCCACTGTGCCGTTGTGACGGAACTTGTCGACGTATGAGTTAAAGTCTGTAGCACCAACATTCTTGCCATTACGCTTAATCACGAAGTAGTCATTGGTGTCGTAATCCCATGCCAGCTTAACGCGAGCTTTGCCATTCGGGTTTTTGTTACCAAACTTCAGTTTTAATGGGAAGCCTTCCGCTGAGTCCCCTTCAATCGTAATCGACTTGCTTGTTGATGTTGCAACGCCTGCATCGTCTGTCACGGTTAGAGTCACCACGTAGTCGCCAGCTTCAGCGTAGGTATAGCGAGTCACTTCACCTGTTTGTGTGTTGCCATCGCCTAGGTTCCATTGGTAAGAAACGATCTGGCCATCGCTGTCCGTACTTGTGCTGCGCAGTTCGACTTCTTTGCCGACAATGGTGTGCTCGAAAGAAGAGACTGGCGGTACGTTAGCATTGCCTGATTCGTACGATGCTTTCAGATTTGCACCTGCGTAATCTGAGTAACCCAGAATGTTCACCGTGTAGCGACCGGCCGTTGGGTTTTCAATCACACACACTTCATCGGTTACACTTTCACTCTTACAGATATTCTCTTGAGAGCTTGGCGCATAATCTAGACCGACATACATATCTGGGTCACCAGTAGAGACAGCAAGATCAATCGTTAGCTTGTCTTGGCCTTCTGGTACTTCGATATCGAAGTAAGTTTTTGAGCCGGTTTCACCAGCAACCGCAGCTTCAACACCGTTTTCAAGGCGTTGATATTCCGGTTCTGGCGGCAGTGGTGGCTCGGCACATGGGGTAACACCCACAAGAGCGAACGCAGAAACAACGTCATCGGCATTGTAGCCAAGGTCGGTTGCCGAGTTTTTCACGCCACAAGCACCTTGCCAGAAGTCACTATTTTCTGACCAGTAGATTTGGTTGGATAGCACGAAAAGCTCGAACGCTTTTTTGGTATCCCAGCCTTGTGTGGTTGCAAGGTGGTAGAAGGCCTTGTTGAACACTCCGGAGCTGTAATGCACGTTCAAGCCATCGTAGTATTCAGATGCGTTGTTGATTGAAGAACCATCTCGTGATGGATCGTCCATGTAACGTAGAGCGCCGTCGCCTTTAAAGATATTACGGCCGACCATCCAGTCGTTAGTGCCTTTCATGTAGTATTCTGCAGCTTCACCTGCCATATCAGAGAAAGCTTCGTTCATACCACCGGATTGGTTCGCGTAAACCAAACCTGAGTTTTGCTCAGTGAAACCGTGGCTCACTTCGTGTGCTGACACATCTAGGCTAACAAGTGGATAGAAGAAGCTTTCACCATCGCCAAAGGTCATTGCCTTGCCATCCCAGAATGCGTTCTCGTAGTTATTTCCGTAGTGAACACGCATCATGAGTTTGAAAGAGAGTGGCGCAGTGTCGAACCAGTTCTTATACATGTCGAATACGATGTTACCGAAGTAGTGCGCATCGTTGAGTGGTGAGAATGCGCCGTTGACTTCTTTGTACTCGTTACGAGGACATTCGTAGCTGTAAGTGGTGTCGCCGTCTGTCGCACCATTTAGGTCAACGGTAACGACATTTTCAGACTCCATCACACACTCTGTGCCAACTTCTTGAACATCAAGGTAGTGGTAATCGGTGCCGTACTCGTACATGCCTGTTTTTTCGTTACCACCTGGGCCTGTACCGATCTGTGCGTGAGCAATACCTTCCCAACGGTCGATGACTTCGCCGGTGTGCGCGTCTAGCATGGTGAATGGTCGAGTCGGCTGTTCGCTGCCTTCGACAAGATAAGAGACAACGTAGACTAGGCGTGTTTTGTCTGCACCTTGTGAGCCAATGCCTTGTTTATCAGCTCCTTGCTTAGATGCGCCCTGATAAATAAACAGCTGATGTTGTACGTTGTCTAAAGATTTGCTGGTTAAGCCCTGAACTTTGAGATCTTTACTCGCAAGCTCAACTGCTTGAGAGCTGTTGAGCGATGGTTTAACAAAAGATCGCTCTAGGGTCGTCGTTTTAAGGTAGTTGCCTTGAACAGACTTAAGTGCGCCACCTTGTACACTTTGGGTGGCATTTAGGTAATGTCCCCATACTGGCGTTCCCCAGATGTTTTGTTGGATCTTAACTTTGTAGATACCACGCTTTTTGAGGTTAACTTCCTTTACCATCTTAAAGCTAGAGGCGTTACTGACGCCTAACTGAGTGTTCAACCCAGAAAAGCTAGTAAAGTTGATCGGTTGATCGATGCTAACTGATTCACTTGCATGTACTGATAAAGACATAGCACTGGCTATAGCAACGGCAACTAAACGCTTTTTCATTTTCATTGTTATTTTCTCTTTCCATGTAAAATCCATGAAAACGTAACAAAATTATCACAACGAATTTACATCATTCGATCTGATTAATTAGTAGCATGGCAATGATCTCTTTTATTCATGAAACTTATATTTCTCGTATTTACAGATAGTTATCGTTTCTGTTTATTTTTGAACGCACTCATAGGTTTTATTTATAAAATCATGACAATTTTATTAGGTGTTGTTTTTTACTGGAAATTAAGATTTTTGGGTAAATTGATCTGTGCCTCAATTAGCGGGCTCTGGGTTGATAGAAGGATCAACGATTTGGAAGTGTCAGTTTGAGCGAAAGACGATTATGCGAATTTAAAGGCAATTTTGATAAGAAATTGACGATTTTTGGGCTTATTTTCTGAATTGTTAGTTACAAGAGAGTTAGCCAAATGGGGCTTTATTTGGCACAGAGCACAAAAACTGCTGGATGAAAAAAGCCAGCGACGGGTCACTGGCTTAGATTAACTTAGTTTGTGCAGGTTACTGATTAAAGGTACGTAACTAATACACTTAGCTATGGTTTGCGACTAAAGCGAATTACTGCTTTTTACCGCCAACTTGAACATATTCAATACCAATAATACGGTTGATAACACCCAAAACAGAGGTCGTATCAGAATTTGTTGATGTAACGGTATCGACGGTTGCGCCTTCAGGAACCAATTCCATTGCACGATCTTGAGTGTTGCCCGGAACTTGGAAGCCTACAATGTTGAAGCTCTCAGCGTGCGCTGTGTAAACTTCTTCATTGTGGTTAATACCTGAACAACCTGCTAGAGAAACAATGCCTAAAACAACTAATAACTTTTTCATAAAAATACCTTAAGAATGATTGGAACCGAGATGGCAAGCCACAAAAGCAGTGTCGTGATTATCAAGATTCAATAAGTTCATGGGAGACAGCATCTCCCGACCGATGTTGAACATTATTCCAGAGGTGTTTTGTAGTTACTGTATGGGTTTGTCAGTTGAATCATTACACAGCTGAATGGTAATGGTGAATACCGCACCCTTTAAGGCTTGGCTCTGACCTACCTCCACGGTAGCGCCGTGTTGAGCACAGATCTTTTCGACGATAGACAGCCCTAAACCATGACCGCTCTTGGCTTTGTTACGCGCTTTGTCGCCAACGTAAAACGGTTCAAACAGGCGAGCTTGATGCTCCTTTGCCACGCCATCACCGTCATCGTGTACCGCGATTTGTAGCTGATCTTGATGCACGGTCGCTGCAATCGACACTTGTGATCGTGCGAATTTCATTGCGTTACGCACTAGGTTATCTAGTGCTCGGTTAAGTAGCGTTTCATCCGCCATTATTGAGCTAGGTTGCTCTGGTAGCGATAGGTCGATGCTGAGCTGAGTGTCTTTGTTCCAACGCGCCATTGCGTGGTCGAGAAAATCTCGAATCTCTAATGGTTTTTGTAAGTTTTCTAGGTCAGTGCTATCGAGTTTGGCGTAATACAATAGCTCATCAACCATTTTTTCCATTTCTTCTGTGTCTTCGACAATACTCTCAATCGTTCTCTCTTGATCTTCGTTTAGCTGGGTGTCTTTGAGCATTTCAGCTTGCCATTGAATACGGAATATTGGCGTGCGCAGTTCATGGGCGACCGCGTTGGTGAGCGAACGATTACTTTCGATTAAGCGGTGAATTCGGTCGGCCATTAGGTTGAAGGATTTGTTCAGTGACCCAATCGCAATGCCGCTTGAAGTCTCGGCTCGCGAAGAGAGATCCCCTTCAGCAAAACGCAGAGTGGCAGATTCAAGCTTTTTAACTCGGCGGAAGATGATTAACAGGTGGCATAAGCCGTACAAGATAAAGCTTGCTAAAAAGAACAACCAAATGAGGTCATCCTCTAGCTCTATCTTTTGCCTAACGAACGCTTCACTGTTGGGTAGGTAGTGATAGGTATCGTCACTGCTGGCTAATCGAAACCATAGGTCACGTTCATCATCGTGAAAGATAAAGGTATTTGGGTTGGTACTGAAAAATTCTGAAACTGGGCCTGGTATTTCATCTTCTGGGCTGAACGTGACCAGTTTATTTCGTGTGGTTTCTACAAACTGGTTTATCGCTTGATGAGCGGCTTCAAGACCTTGATTCTTAGCGATGTTTTCTATCAGTTGCTGGTGGGCCGTCGCTTCGTAATCTTGCAGTACATATTCGTAGTCGGTGTTGAGCTGATAGACACAGATCTCGTAGGCGACAAGGCCGGTCATAAAGCAAACTAATAGCCCTAACAAGGACTCCAAATAGATACGTCGCATAATTGATCTCTTTCATTACGCTCGTATTGAGCGAGGTTAGTGCCAGGCGGTTGAAACAAACAAATAGCCTTTACCGCGAATGGTCTGAATTTTCTCTGCTGGTGCGTGATCGTCGCCAAGAATCTTTCTTAGGCGCACCACTTTGTTATCAATGGTTCGATCAATCCCGTCGTACTCAATCCCGCGCAGTGTTTGCGTCAAATAGTCACGTGATAATGGCGTATCAGGGTTACTCGCTAATAACCAAAGTAGGTCAAATTCACTGTCAGTGAGTGATAAAACGGCACCTGAAAGTTCACACTTCTTATAGGTGTTTTTCAGAACCAGTTGATCGAACTGAAGGTTGTCTGAGTCATCAACTGAAGTGGTATTAGCGTCTTGACGGCGTAATAACGAGCGAACTCTGGCCAGCAGAACTCTTGGTTTGATTGGCTTGGTGACATAGTCATCAGCCCCTGTCTCTAAACCAGCGACGTGATCAAAGTCGTCATCGCTAGCGGTGAGCATCAAGATTTTACCCTTATAGTGTGTACGCGTCTGTCGGCAGATTGTCAGTCCATCGGTTACAGGGAGCATTAAATCCAACAACACGATGTCAGGTTGTTCGGCAAGGATAGTTTTCGCAGCATCACTACCGTCATCTAGCGTGGTGACATCAAAATCCTGCGTGACAAAGTAGTCCTGCAGCATTTTCTGAAGTTTTAAATCGTCTTCCACGATGATCATTTTAGGTTTTGTCATTCCATTATCAGCCTTGTCGTGCGTTTCAATCATTGAGATTACGTGAGGGAGCCTTATCTAGTGGTTAGCTATTGTGGCATCTCCAATTTGCATGCTTTACGTAAAATACCTGACATGAATGATTAAACACTTTCCACGCCAGTTCAATGATGATTTTACATTAATGGGAGAATAAAAAACAATGTTCAAAAAGCCAATACATACTCTTACATTCGCACGACAGATAGATTAACTATTTATCAATAGAATTACCCCATCAAACATTTGGGGAATAATTGTATGAACGACTATCGAAATGCATTACTGGCGTTGCCTTTGGTTCTTTTAGCTGGGTGTAACTCAAGCTCCAACTCAGGTAAAGCGGCGACTAAAGCACAAGTGAAACCTAAGGCAGATTACGTGTTTTCATCAGCTAAGCTTGGCGAGTTGTATCAAGAGCGACAAGAGGTCCAAGAGTCAATGGAGCTGACTTACGATGGTGTGCAGTATGAAACTATTCTGTTTGCGGAAGACATTAGTGATAAGCAAAAAGTGGTTAGGCTTGCGGATAGTTTAGGTCAAAGCGTTGACCTGTATTTTCCTGATGCAGGGTTTGATAGCTGTGGTATCTACACAGAGAGCAAGGGTTTGGACGTGTTTGATTGCAGCTCCGCGTTACGCTCTGTTTCTAATGAGACCACGTTAATCCAAACAACAGCGAACAGTGCAAAAGCCGTTAAGCTTGAATACCACAATGAGTTGTCGCAATACATGACTAGTCTTGGTTCGACGATTTTGAGCAACACTAAAAGTGGGAACAAGGTAACGATAACCACCTCGTTTGCCTTCAACGCTTTTTACCGAGATGTGCTTAAAGAGACTGGCGCTGTTGAGCGCATTAATTCAACTCTGGGTGCATCAACCTATTCTCAGCTTTTTGATATCGTGAAGTTATACCGAGGCAGTGAGATGACATTGAAGTTCACTAACCACATCGGTGGTAGTGCCGACGACGATATCAATATGTACACCGGGCGCATGATTAAGAACAACAAGATGACGACAATCGTGACCCCAACGGGTTCGGTGTTCTCGGGTGGTACGGATCTATTTGCTGCTGGTAATCCACGTATCTTACAGCGCTCTAACACCAAGCAGGCCATTGAATTAAACAAACAAATCGGCGTGCACAGTTGGGGGACGGGCGATAAGACCGCAAAAGATTTCCCGTATACTGAGGAGAGCCACCGTAAGCAAGCGACGTATTTTAAGAAGGTGATGGGAGATACAGGGATTGATTTTTACATCTTCACTTTAGACTCTGCGCCATCTGATGGTGAACACTGGGTGACTAAGACCGATTCAGATAAATACGGCTTCATCACTCGCATTGAGTAGCTTAAGCTCGGATTAAAATTAGAAACGACTTGAAAGGGTTGGTGATGACGTTGTTGTCACCAACCCTTTGAGCATCTGTTGTTTAGTGTACTGGCATATTGAGTCGTCGAGTACCGATGTTCGTTGGTGAACAAATTCTTCATTTAACACTCATGTAACAATTAATTCCCGCAGATCGTGTGATAAGAATGTGTAATCACGGCACTTTTTTGTCGATAGAATTTATTATCCGCAGCCTTACTGGTCGATAGGTTTCTATAATCTAACGATGTAAGGAGCATGTGAATGACTAATAAGGACGATCATTTATGCAGTTACTGGCAGGCACTCTGACACACTATGCTAACCCTCAAGCACGCCCTGAATTGGAATACTCGAGTGAGCAGCGTGACATTTTAAGTGTCGCGAACTCTCAACAGGCGATTAAAGATATCTCTCAATGGCCAGGCTACTCTGTTACTCCTCTACACGAGCTGAATGCAATCTCTGCTGAGATCGGTGTAAACAAGTTTTGGTACAAAGATGAATCGCAGCGTTTTGGCCTGAAGAGTTTTAAAGCACTGGGCGGCGCGTATGCCGTTGCTCGTCAGCTTCAGATTGAAATCGCCAATCGCTATGGGAAGAACCCGACCATCAGTGAGCTGCTCAACGGGGAATGGAAATCAGAAGTTGCTGAAATCGTTGTCAGCTGTGCAACTGACGGAAATCATGGTCGCTCCGTCGCATGGGGCGCACAAATGTTTGGTTGTGGTTGTGTTATCTACATTCACCGTGACGTCTCGGAAGGCCGCAAGCAAGCGATGGAAGCGTTCGGTGCAGAAGTAGTACGCATTACTGGTAACTACGATGAATCCGTTCGTTTGGCCGACTCAGAAGCTAAAGCGCAAAATCGTGTGATTGTTTCGGACACCTCTTACGAAGGCTATATGGAAATCCCTAAAGACGTTGCTTTAGGTTACACCGTGATGTTGGCAGAAATTGTTGAGCAATTGGATGGCGAGATTCCAACCCATGTCTTTGTGCAAGGGGGAGTGGGTGGTTTGGCATCCGCTGTCTGTGGTTACTTCTGGGATTTGTGGGGCGTCGATCGTCCACGTTTTGTAATCGTAGAACCTGAACAGGCTAACTGCTTACAGAAGAGTGCTCAAGCTGGAAAACCTATCGTGGTTACGGGCGACTTAGAGACGCTGATGGCTGGTTTGGCATGTGGTGAGGTTTCAAGCTTGGCGTGGACGATTCTACAAAATGGCGCGGATGACTTTATGACGTTGAGCGAAGAAGCTATTCCGCAAGCGATGCGCATGTTGGCAAGTGGCGAAAAAACGGAAGTAGCGATAGAGGGCGGGGAATCTGCAGTCCCAGGTTTTGCCGCAGCGATCATCGCCAAGCAAGATCCGAACTTCGCTGAAAAATTGAATTTGACTCAAGACAGTCGAGTGTTGGTTATTGGTACTGAAGGGGCAACCGACCCCGATCTCTACCAACAGATCATCGACAATAAAATCTAATAGCGAAAAGTACATAGCTAGCAGCTAGCAGTTAATAGCTAATCGCGAACAACGAATAATAAAGTAAGCCCCAAGGTTGGCGGTATGTAAGGTTTCTTCATACCGTCTTTTTTTCCTCTCTTTTCTGACTTCATTTCACGACACGCCTTGCTTTCTAATTGCACTGGTCATCAATCGATCTGGTCATCAATCGCGCTGCTCATCAATTGGAATCGTCAGCCCCACCTTGACGTTATCCATCACCACATTGGTTTGAAAGCTCTTGATATTGGCATTGTCGAAGAAGGCTTCACGAGTAAAGTTGTCGTAACCCTCCATATCCGCTGCCGTAACAATCATGATGAAATCTGAACTACCGGTCACGTAATAGCATTGCTGTACTGAGCGGTTCGAGCTCATCTCTTTTTTGAAGTTGTGCATTAAATCCACACGCTCACGTTCTAGCGTTACCTGAACGATAAACGTCATTCCGTGGCCGACTGCCTTTGGGTTGATAACAGAGACATCAGCTTGAATGACACCTTGCGCTCTCATGCGTTTTAAACGGCGCTGAACAGCAGCTGGAGAGAGTCCGACCTTTTCTGCAATCTTGTCTGAGGTAGCTCTGTTTGAGTCTTGTACGATGTTGAGGATCTTCTTGTCGAAACTGTCGACCACCAATGCAGGTTGCTGTGTCATACCCATACTTCCCAATATCTGTTTGTAAATTAATTGTTTCTTTTGAACCAGTGTGTGATCGAGTTAAAGGTATTTAGCCTTAACATTTAGACCTCAATGAGCGAGAACAAAAAACCACTATAACGCAGAAAAAATGCGGAATTTCTGCACAACAAGGTAATCATTTAATGATAATCCTTAAAGTTATCGGTGCATTATTAATCTTGTGAACGAAATGTAAAGATCAAATCGACAGAGTTTGAGAATTATATGAAACATGTTGTTAACATCCTTTGGGCGATGTTAACTCTCGCTCAAGGAGTTGGAAAGTATGAAATCTGCAACCGCTACTTTACAGTTTGAATTAGAAAAATTGGCACCAGCAGGACGCGTCGGTGTGATTGCGTTAGCGACAGATTTCAATATTGAGCGTGATTTAAACGCCCTGTATCCAAACGATGTGCAATCGTTCACCAGCCGCCTAAGAAACTACAATCCATTGACGATAGAAAACCTGCGTAAGATGGAACCGGGAATCGCCGCTTGTGCCGATACCATCCTACCGGGCACCGAATTGGATGTGGTGATTTACGCTTGCACCTCCGGCACCATAGCGATTGGAAGCGAGCGAATTACCCAGCTCATTCATCAGTCTCGCCCAAACGCTGCGGTTACGAATCCGGTGACTGCTGCCTTATCGGCTTTCGACAGCTTTAAAGCGAAGCGTATCTCTGTATTAACGCCTTATACCGAAGCCGTAAATAAAGATGTCGCGGCATTTTTTGAATCACAAGGCATTGAAGTGTTGAGCATCGCAGGCTTTGGTTTTGAAGATGACACCGCAATGACGTTCATTTCTCCAATGGACATCAAACAAGCCGCGATACAAGTCTGTGACCCTGAAGCGGATCTTCTGTTTATCTCTTGCACTGCGTTGCGAGCAGCATCGGTGATTGAATCCATTGAAGTGGCATTAGATAAGCCCGTTGTCAGCAGCAATCAGGTGTTGGCTTGGCACTCGCTTCAGTTGATGAACTACTCCATACCCATTAAAGGGTTTGGTGCGCTGCTGCTAGAGCACCATCTCCAACCATCCTCAGATAATTGCCGAAGGTCGCAGTCGTTGTAACGACCTTCGATTAAAGCTGCTCGCTTTGCGTTTAACTTCAGCAGCCAAGCTAACTCTACATTTAACGTTAATACAAAGAATTACACTTTGGGATCACTACTATGCCGTCTACTTTCTCGATTAAACCAGACCAACTGTCTTCGCAGCTTATTCAAAGCATGACGGAGTGGCGTCAACACTTACACCGTTTCCCTGAGTGTGGCTTTGACGTCAACCTCACCTCTGATTTCATCGCCAGTAAGCTTGAGAGCTTTGGCATCGAAGTGGTGCGTAACATCGGCAAAACAGGATTAGTAGGAATACTTCGTTCAGGATCAAGTGAAGCGAGTATTGGCCTAAGAGCTGATATGGACGCTCTGCATATTCATGAGCAAAACAGCTTCGCACACTGTTCACAACATGATGGGAAGATGCACGCTTGTGGCCACGATGGGCACTCTGCAATGCTGCTTGGCGCGGCAAGTTATTTAGCCGAAAACTTATTGGCCCAAAACCTATTAGCCCCAAACCTATTATCAGGTAACCCGACCTTCGATGGCACGGTGTATTTCATTTTTCAACCCGATGAAGAGCACGGTTGTGGCGCGCAAGCGATGATTGATGATGGCTTGTTTGAACGATTCTCGATTGATGAGGTGTATGGGGTTCACAACTTCCCCGGTCTAGCGGAAGGTGAATTGATGGTTCGCCCCGGATCATTAATGGCCAGTGAGAGTAGCTTTGAGATCACCATCAATGGTGTGGGTGGACATGCTGCTCTGCCGCATCAAGGGGTCGATCCTCTCGTCGTTGGCTCGCAAGTCATTCTTGGTCTGCAAACCATCGTGTCTCGTAATCTTAGTGCGATTCACGACACGGCTGTAGTCTCTGCCACCGAATTTATTACCGATGGCACGGTCAACGTGATTCCTACTCAAGTGGTCATTAAAGGTGACTGTCGCTGCTTCACTGAATCTTCTCTCGATCGAATCAAGCAAAGCATGGAGCGAATTGTGGCGGGCATTTGTCAGGCAGCTGGTGCGACTTACGAATTCGAGTTTATCAATACCTTCTACCCAACCATCAACAGCGAGCAACAAACCCAATACTCGGTAGCTGCCGCGCAGAAGGTGCTTGGTGTAGAGAACGTTAATGATGCCTGCGACCCACTAACAATTTCTGAAGATTTTTCAAGCATGTTGCGTGTTAAACCGGGCTGTTATGTGCTGTTGGGTAATGGCACGGAATCGGTCGGTGGTTGCGCATTGCATAACCCTAAATACGATTTTAATGACGGCATCTTAAAGCTCGGTGCGAGCTACTGGATTCAGTTGGTGAACGATCGTTTAGCACGATCAATTTAGACATACTTATTTAGAAGCAGCTCAATGAGAAGTAACAACTCAATTAGAAGCAATAACTTAATTAGAAGTAACAAGTACAGAAATAGATTCAGCAGTGACGTATTGGCACTGCAAGATGGCTGACTTTAAACGGAGTTTATTGTCGACACAGCCAAAACTGAAGCGCGTGAAGTGACCAAGGTCATCAGCGAGTAATTAGGATAATAAAAGGAAAGACAGGATGAAACGATTAGGCGTAGCACTGCTAAGTTTGAGCATGGTTTTTGGCGTTCATGCCGAAACATGGAAGTTTGCTTCAGAAGAGGACAAAACAGACGTTCAAGACATCTATGCGCAAAAATTTGCGGAAGTGATTAAGAAGGAATCTGATGGCGACATCCGTGTTCGCATCTATTACTACGGTCAACTGGGTACAGAAAACGACATCGTAGAGCTGGCTGCTAAGGGTACGATTCAATTTGTGTCGGTAGGCGCGGGTCACTTAGGGTCTTACGTACCTGAAGTTCAAGCGGTGAGCTTACCGTATGTTCTTGGTACTAACGAAGCGATCACGCATAAGGTCTTAACGGAAAGTCCAACTATCTACAACAAGCTGGCACCTAAGTTTGAGAGCGTAAACTTAAAGCTGTTGTCGATGATGTCTGAAGGTGAAATGGTTTGGGGCGGCAATAAACCTATCCGTACACCTGAAGATTTTGCGAACCAGAAAATCCGTACTTTCACTTCAACCATTCCTGTTGAAACCTACAAAGCGTTTGGTGCAACACCTACTCCTCTTTCTTGGGGTGAAGTGTACGGTTCACTGCAACTTAAGACCATCGATAGCATGGTTAACCCGATTTACTTCATCTACAACGCGAAGTGGCATGAGGTTCAAGACTACCTAATGTTCCCAGGTCAGCAACCCTATGTGAGCACCGTTTCGACCAATAGCAAGTGGTACAACGGCCTGTCGAAAGAGAAGCAAGCGATGGTCGACAAAGCAATTACAGCGGCAGACCAAGCGGCTTACGACTATCAGGTACGCATCAACAAAGAGAACATGGACAAGATCTTAAAAGAGCGTCCAGACATGCAAGTGGTTGTGTTAACTGAGGAAGAGCGTGAACGCTTCAAGGTCCTCAGTCAAAAGCTGCACACGACTTACTATGACGTGGTAGCAAATGCCTACCCTGCCGGTGAGCAAAGTGAAGCGCGTGAGGGTGCGAAAACCATTCTCGAAGAAATCCTAGATGAAGTGAAGGCTGCTTCAGCGACGCAATAGAAAGCGTTGTCAGGATTAATGCTATCCGCTGTTTATTGGCAGCGGTTAGCTTATCCCCACCTTCTCCAAATTGTGGCAATGGACCCCTGTCACTGAACGAAGTATGGAGCACTGCCTGTTATGAAAGAACTGCTACATAAAATAAGCGTCGCGACAGAAAAGCTAGAACGCTTTTTGATCACAACCGCTATTCTCGCGATGATGATCAACTCCACCGCCAATGCGATTGGGCGATATGCCTTCAATAAAAGCCTGTTCTTCTCAGAAGAGCTTAATCAATTCCTTATTGTCTCAGTGACCTTTATTGGCTTCGCCTATGCCGTCCGCCAAGGTCGAAATATCCGCATGACTGCGGTGTACGATTCACTGAGTTTCAAAGCCCAGAAGGTGCTCACCACCGTGATTGCATTGTTGACTGGGATGTTGATGTTTTACCTCGCTTATCACGCCTTCCTGTATGTCCAAGAGTTGAAGTCAATCAACCGACTTAGCCCAGCGCTGCAGTTTCCGGTGTATTGGGTCTACTCCATTATTCCAATCGGCTTTGCCATAGCAGGGCTGCAATACAGCATGAGTTTTTTGATGAACTTGCTGCATAAAGAAATCTACGTGTCATTCGATGTCATAGAGATTAAAAATAACAATGTGGGTGAATTCGAATGAGTGATATTGCACAATTTTTCTCGGACATTATTGCCGGCGAACTCGATATTTATGTCATCACTTTTACTTTGGTCTCTGTGATGGTGATTCTGCTCTTTTTGAGCTTCCCAATGATTGTACCGTTAGCGGTTGGCGCGTTAATTGGCTTGATTCATTTCTCTCAGGTTGAGCCGGGAGTGCTGATTCAGCAGATGGTGACAGGCATTTCGCCGAACGCCTTGATTGCGGTTCCTATGTTCATTTTGGCTGCGGATATTATGACACGCGGCCACACGGCCTATAACTTGCTGGGTTTGATTCAAGCGTTTGTAGGTCATTTGCGTGGCGGGTTGCCGATTACGACCTGTATTAGCTGTACCTTATTTGGATCGGTTTCTGGATCGACTCAGGCGACCGTGGTGTCGGTTGGCCAAATCATGCGCCCGAAGTTGCTGCAAGCAGGGTACAAAGACAGCTTTGTGATGGCGCTGATCATCAATGCCAGCGACATCGCGTTCCTTATTCCGCCAAGTATTGGTTTGATTCTTTATGGCACCTTAGCCAACGCCAGTGTGGGAGAATTGTTCATTGCTGGTATTGGCCCAGGTTTAGTGCTCGCGAGCCTGTTCTCGTTATACAGCTATGCCTACAGCGTCAAACACAGCGATACCATCACTTTGGTTGAAAAAGCCAACACCGCAGAACGCATTGAAGCGATCAAGAAAGCGATTCTTCCTCTCGGTTTCCCTGCTTTAATTATCGGCGGTATCTACTCTGGGGTCGTGACGCCAACAGAAGCCGCTTCGTTTGCGGTGCTGTATGCGATCATTGTCGAGTGTATTTTCTATCGTAAGCTTGGCGTGAAAGACATCTGCGATGCGGCGTTGAATACCGGCTTGATCACCGCGGTTGTATTTGTGCTGGTGGGTGTTGGTCAGGCTTTTTCTTGGTACATCTCTTTCGAACAAATCCCTCAAGAACTGTTAGCACCTTTGGACTTAGAGAGTGCCTCTCCAGAGTACATCTTGTTTGTCATCGCACTGACTTTCTTTGTCGGCTGTATGTTTGTGGATTCGTTAGTGGTTTTGCTGATCTTGACGCCGATTTTCATGCCGATTGTTGATGCAGCAGGCATCGACCCGATATTGGTGGGTGTGATGGTGACATTGCAAATGGCCATTGGCTCAGCGACGCCACCTTTTGGGTGCGACATCTTTACTGCTATCGCCATCTTTGAAAAGCCTTATATGGAAGTGATTCGCGGGACGCTGCCGTTCTTCCTGATCTTGGTGTTGATGTCTGCGTTGCTGATTTTCTTCCCAAGCATCGCTCTGTTACCAAGAGACATCTTATTCAATTAACCCGTCGAGTTACCCTTATTCAATCAAGGATAGAGATATGAGTATATTGCCGTTAACACCTCCGCAGAGAGGGTTTGAATCAGCAGAACTAGAGCAACGTACTGTCGAGTTGCAACAACGTCTTCGCGCGCAAAACATCGATGCTGCGTTTTTCACGACCGAGCCTGAATTCCGTTATTTCAGTGGCTTTAAATCGCAGTTTTGGGAAAGCCCAACGCGTCCGTGGTTTTTGGTGGTGCCAGCGGTTGGTAAGCCCATAGCGGTAGTACCAGAGATCGGTGTGGCTGGTTTCGACGATACATGGATTGAAGATGTGCGCAGTTGGCCGTCACCAAGGCCAGAAGATGACGGTATCTCTTTGTTAGCTTCTACGCTATCTGAAGTCTCCAAAGGTTCTCGCAGAATCGGTTCGATGATTGGCCCGGAAACACACCTACGTATGCCTGCCACTAACTATGCGTTGTTACAGCAGAAGTTGAGCCAACATAGTGTGGTTGATGTGTCATTCATGGTTCGCGATCTGCGCAGTGTTAAGTCTCAAGCGGAGATCGATAAAGTACGCTTCGCTTGCCAAGTGACAGCGGCGGGCTTTGAGTATCTTCGTCATAACCTCGCGATAGGGATGACGGAACGACAGGCGTGTAAAGCCATGCATTTGGAGATGCTGCGTTTGGGCGCCGATGCGTGTCCTTATCTGATTTCGGCATCCGGCCAAGGTGGCTATGACAACATCATCATGGGGCCAACGGATCGTATGCTCTCTGAAGGAGATGTACTGATCATCGATACGGGGGCTAACTTTGATGGCTATTTCAGTGATTTTGACCGGAACTATGCGTTTGGGCATGCGCAGCCAGATACGATAGCGGCTTATGACGCAGTATATCAATCGACAGAAGCGGGGCTCGCGATGGCAGAGCCGGGACGAACAACCGGAGACGTGTGGCAAGCCATGTGGTCGGTGCTCGAAAAGAACGGCGCGCTTGGCAACGATGTGGGTCGTATGGGGCATGGATTAGGCATGCAGCTAACAGAGTGGCCATCACATGTACCAAATGGTGACGTGATATTAAAACCCGGCATGGTGTTAACGTTAGAGCCCGGTATGGCGTTTGCGAAAAACCGCATGATGGTACACGAGGAAAACATCGTCATCACCGAATCTGGCTGCGAAATGCTGCATCAAAGATCTTGGCAGTCGATGCCGATTATTGGCTAATTGCGTTTAGAATCTAATCATAATGTTGAATCCTGGTAGAGGAGGGCGTTCAAGCACTTTGTTGGACGCTCGGTTTTCTTTTTCACTTCGCCATACCTCGTCATCTTTTACACTTAAATACCTCCAATTTCCGAATTCCTCTTTGTTTCAAGAATCTCTCTTTCTGTTCAAATATTGTCCTTGTTGAGCAAAAACATTTGACCAATAACTATCACACCTCAAATCTTTAATTGTTTTCGTTAGTGCTCTAAATGATATTTAATTTATTGTTTTGTAATGATTTTTGTTGTTTTGAATGCTGTATTGTTACGAGTTTGTTTTAAATAATCATTTGAACCCTAACTAAATTTCTGTCATTTTATATTTAACTGAACGTTCAATATAAAATAAAAGGACTAAGAAATGCCGAAGGTTGGGATGCCTGATATACGTAAACCACAGCTTGTTCAAGCCACCATGACGGTGATTGATCGAGTGGGTTTGCATGCCGCGAGTATTGCGTTGATCAGCAAAGAAGCGGGAGTCTCCACTGGCATTATTAATCACTATTTTGGTGGAAAGCATGGGCTGCTCGAAGAGACCATGCGTGAAATCCTTCGCCAACTTTCTAATACCATCACCACGTCACTAAAAGCACTTCCTGTTGATGCTCACCAACAGAGAATTAACGCGATCATCGATGGTAACTTCGAAGGTTACCAAGCAGAAAATAAGGTCGCGAAGGCGTGGTTGGCATTTTGGTCATATTCAATGCATGACGAGCAGCTGAAAAGACTGCAGCGTGTGAATGAAAAACGTTTGATTTCACACTTACGTCTTGAGTTGAAAGGTATTTTGAATCATGAACAAGCGGATCTCGTTGCTCACGGGATTGCGTCTCTGATCGATGGTTTGTGGCTGAGAGGCACATTAAACCCAGATGGTATCGATGCTCAAAAGGCGCGTGCCATCATCAATGATTATCTAGATAAACAACTTACGTTCTACTCGTGTCACAGCAAATAGATCGCAGTGGTAGCGCTAGACCTAGACCTAGACCTAGACCTAAACCTAGACCTAGACCTAAACCTAGAGCAAGAGCTAGAACGACCACTATTCGCACCCAATACTCACATATAGACCAGTAGAGTCTAATAACAATAATTAAGTCAGAATCTCAAATGGAAATGAACTCGTTATACATCGATGGCGCAGCGGTTAAAGCAACCTCTGGTGAAACCTTTGATAGCATTAACCCTGCAAACGGCGAACCTATCGCGACGTTAGGCCAAGCATCTTCAGCGGATGTCGACAGTGCTATTGAATCTGCGAAGCGCGGATTTGCGGTATGGTCAGCAATGACCGCTGTGGAACGCAGCCGCATTCTTTTGAAGGCAGTGGAAATACTTAGAGCTCGAAATAATGACCTTGCAAACCTTGAGGTTGTTGATACGGGCAAGCCGCTGCAAGAAGCGATTGAAGTGGATGTGGCGTCTGGCGCTGATGTTATTGAATACTTTGCTGGCTTGGCACCAACGCTACAAGGCGACCAACAACCGCTGAGTGAATCTCAATTTTTCTACACTCGCCGCGAACCGCTAGGCATTTGTGCGGGCATTGGTGCGTGGAACTACCCCATTCAAATCGCGATGTGGAAATCAGCTCCGGCATTGGCCGCGGGTAACGCGATGATTTTCAAGCCTTCAGAAGAAACGCCGCTCACAGCGCTCAAGCTTGCTGAGATCTTTACTGAAGCTGGTCTTCCTGATGGCGTGTTTAACGTGGTTCAGGGCGATTACCGTGTTGGTCAGATGCTAACGGCGCACCCAGACATAGCAAAAGTGTCGTTCACGGGCGAAACCGGTACCGGTAAAGCGGTAATGGCAGACAGCGCTAAGACGCTGAAATCAGTCACCATGGAACTTGGCGGCAAGTCACCGATGATCGTGTTTGATGATGCGAAATTGGATGATGCAGTTTCCGCTTCGATGGTGGCTAACTTCTACACCCAAGGCGAAGTGTGTACTAATGGTACCCGTGTTTATGTACACGAAAACATCTACAACACATTCATCGACCAACTTAAAACACGCACTGAGAAGCTGATCATTGGTAACCCAATGGACATGGAGACTCAGATCGGCGCGTTGATTTCTAAAGAACACCTGTCAAAAGTCCTTGAAGCAATTGAGCTAGCTAAGCAGTCGGGTGCAACCCTGTTGACGGGCGGCTATCAAGTGACAGACAACGGTCTCGAAAACGGCAACTTTGTTATTCCAACGGTGTTTGTGGATTGCGAAGACAACATGCCTCATGTTCAACAAGAGATCTTCGGCCCTGTGATGTCAGTGTTGAAGTTTACGGACGAAGACGATGTGATTCGCCGCGCTAACGACACCAAATACGGCCTGGCGGCTGGTGTGTTCACGCAAAACCTTTCTCGTGCGCACCGTGTTATTCATCAAATGCAGGCAGGTATTTGTTGGGTGAACACGTGGGGCGACTCACCGGCAGAAATGCCTGTTGGTGGTTACAAGCTTTCGGGTATTGGCCGTGAAAATGGACCAGAAACCCTACTTCATTATACGCAGACTAAGAGCATTCTTATTGAACTTGGCGACTACGCCAGCCCTTATGCCTAAAGCGTAACACTCAATTTTATGGGTTAGCTTAACAGAGCTAGCCCTACTGACTCATCTCAGGGAAATCAAAACATGGAACAACGCTACGATTATATTATCGTCGGCGCGGGTTCGGCCGGCTGTGTGTTAGCGGATAGGCTAACGGAAAGCGGTGAACATAGCGTTTTATTACTGGAAGCGGGTGGTACGGACAAGAGTATTTTTATCCAGATGCCAACCGCGCTTTCTTACCCAATGAATACTGAAAAGTACGCTTGGCAATTTGAAACAGAGAAAGAACCGGGTCTTGATGGACGTGAACTGCACTGCCCACGTGGCAAAGTGTTAGGCGGCAGCTCATCAATTAACGGCATGGTTTATGTTCGTGGCCACGCGTGTGATTTTGACCAATGGGAAGAAGAGGGCGCAGCGGGTTGGAACTACCAAGCATGCTTACCTTACTTCCGCCGTGCTGAATCATGGAACAAAGGCGGTGATGAATACCGTGGTGACAATGGCCCTGTCGGCACTTGTAACGGTAACGATATGGAGCTCAACCCGCTTTACCAAGCGTTCATCGATGCAGGTAAAGATGCCGGTTACCCAGAAACAAACGATTACAACGGCTACCAGCAAGAAGGATTCGGCACTATGCATATGACGGTAGACAAGGGTGTTAGAGCCTCAACCTCTAACGCTTATCTACGCCGTGCATTGAAGCGTTCAAACCTAACCTTGAAGAAGGGTATCGTGGCGCGTCGTTTCTTACTTGAAGCACTCGTCGTAAAAGACCAGTCATCAAAAGGTCAATCAAGGCTGAAAGCTGTTGGTGTCGAGTTTGAAAAATCAGGCAATACTCAAGTGGCTGTAGCGAACAAAGAAGTGATCTCTTCTGCGGGCTCTATCGGTTCTGTTCAACTGCTTCAGCTTTCTGGTATCGGACCGAAAGCTGTACTTGAAAAGGCGGGCGTTGAGCTTAAACACGAGCTGAATGGCGTAGGTGAAAACCTTCAAGATCACCTAGAAGTGTACTTCCAATATCACTGTAACGAACCCATCACGCTCAACAGCAAGCTTGGTTTAGTCAGCAAAGGCATGATTGGCGCGGAATGGATTTTGACTCGTAAAGGCCTTGGTGCCACTAACCACTTTGAATCGTGCGCGTTTATTCGTTCTCGCAAAGGATTGAAGTGGCCAAACATTCAATATCACTTCCTACCAGCCGCGATGCGTTACGACGGACAAGCGGCCTTTGATGGTCACGGTTTCCAAGTACACGTTGGGCCTAACAAGCCAGAGAGTCGCGGTACGGTTGCGATCACTTCTGCTGATCCGCATGCCAAGCCAGAGATCATTTTCAACTACATCTCGACTGAACAAGATCGCCAAGATTGGCGCGATTGTATTCGTCTGACGCGTGAGATTTTGTCTCAACCTGCGATGGATGTGTATCGAGGAAAAGAGATTCAGCCGGGTCTAAATATTACTTCCGATGAAGCAATTGATGAATGGGTTAAGCAGAACGTTGAAAGTGCTTATCACCCTTCATGTGGCTGCAAAATGGGTTCAGATGATGATCCAATGGCAGTGCTTGATGAAGAGTGTCGCGTTCGCGGTGTCGATAATTTACGCGTTGTCGACTCATCGGTTTTCCCAACCATTCCAAACGGCAATTTGAACGCCCCGACCATTATGGTTGCTGAGCGTGCTTCCGATTTGATTTTAGGTAAGCCGATGCTCAAAGCGCAGGACGTTCTAGTGTGGATTGCACCTGAGTGGCAAGAGAAGCAAAGAATAAATAAACCAGTAAGAGAAGCGTAAGCCTCTGTTATTAGTTCAAAAATAGAAAGTAGTTCAAAAATAGAAAAAGCAAAAAGTAACAACAAAAATTAGTCAAAAGTCAGAAGAACTGCTCTCTATCGGTGTTGATATCGAGCAGAAAAAGGAAAGATAAAAAGGAACCATTATGACGACTCTAAATATTCAGAACATGACCACGAAAACGTTAACAGCACTAGCCATTAGTTCATTTGCATTTGGTGCTAACGCTTCTATTGAACCGCAGCAATGTGAAAACGTTCGCTTCGCTGATGTAGGCTGGACTGACATTACCGCAACAACCGCCGTTACTTCTGAACTATTAAAAGGCCTTGGTTACAAAACCAAAACCGACCTACTTTCAGTACCGGTGACTTACTCTTCAATGGCGAACGGCGATATTGATGTATTCCTAGGTAACTGGATGCCAACCATGGAAGGCGATATTGCTAAGTACCGTGAAGCGGGCACGGTTGAAACCGTTCGTGCCAACCTTGAAGGCGCAAAATACACGCTAGCCGTACCAAAATACGTGTACGACTCTGGCGTAAAAAGCTTCGCAGACCTAGCAAAACACGCCGACAAATTTAAAGACCGCATCTACGGCATCGAGCCGGGTAACGACGGTAACCGCTTAATCCAATCAATGATTGATTCTGACGCGTTTGGCTTGAAAGATTTCAGCCTAGTGGAATCAAGTGAAGCGGGCATGGTATCGCAAGTATCTCGCGCTGCTCGTCGTAGCCAGTGGATCGTTTACCTTGGTTGGGCTCCGCACCCAATGAACAGCAATGTTGAAATGGAATACCTATCAGGTGGTGACGACTTCTTTGGCCCTAACTACGGTGGCGCGAATGTTTACACTAACGTTCGTTCAAACTACCTGTCTGAATGTGCAAATGTCGGTCAACTTCTACAAAACCTAGAATTCACTCTAGAGATGGAAAACCAGTTGATGGAAGAGATTCTTAACCAAAAAGTGAAGCCAGAAAAAGCGGCTCAACAATGGTTGAACAAGAACCCTCAACAAGTTGAAGCTTGGTTAGACAACGTAAAAACGCATAAAGGTGAATCAGCGACTCAAGCCGTTACTGAATACCTAAAGCAAGTTAAAGCTTAGTTCTACCTATCTCAACAGCTACATAAATAATAAAGGTGGGCTTGCCAATTTATCGATTGGTTTGAAGTAGCCCACCCATAATAAAAGGCAATATTGTGAATTTTATTACGGAAAACAAAATCCCTGTCGGACAATGGATGGAAGCGGGTGTTGATTGGCTAACAATCAATGCAGCAGGATTCTTTGACGCTATTTCGATTTTTCTAGAAACCGTCATTATGTTTTTAGTCGATGTATTTAAGTGGATGCCGCCTGCACTGCCAATCGTGATGACTGCTGCGATTGCATGGTACTTACACCGTAAACCTTCGCTGGTGATCTTTGTGGTCGCAGCACTGCTGACTATTCTTAACCTCGGCTATTGGCAAGAAATGCTGGAAACCTTTGTTCTCGTCTTTGCGGCGACAACGATTTCCGTATTAATTGGCGTACCGGTTGGCATCATGGCTGCTCACCGTCCTTGGCTCTATACAGTTTTGCGTCCAATCCTTGATTTGATGCAGACAGTCCCAACTTTCGTTTATCTGATTCCAACTCTGGTTCTATTCGGCTTGGGTATTGTTCCTGGCTTAATCTCTACCATTATTTTCGCGATAGCTGCACCGATTCGTTTAACCTACTTAGGCGTCACTAAAGTGCCTGAAGAGTTGATTGAAGCGGGTAAAGCGTTTGGTGCCAGCCGCATGAAATTGTTGATGAAGGTCGAATTACCGGCGGCTCTACCAAGCATCATGGCAGGTGTAACCCAATGTATTATGTTGTCGCTTTCGATGGTGGTTATCGCCGCTCTTGTCGGTGCTGACGGACTTGGTAAACCTGTTGTTCGTGCATTGAACACAGTGAACATCTCACAAGGTTTTGAAGCTGGATTAGCGATTGTATTAGTCGCAATCATCCTTGACCGCTTGTGCAAAACACCAAACCAGAAGGAAGCTTAATCATGTCTAACTCTCAGGAAAAAAAGACAATGGACGCGATTACCATTAAGAATCTCGATGTTGTGTTTGGTAATAAATCGAAACAAGCGCTTGAGCTACTCGACCAAGGTAAAACTCGCCAAGAGATCATTGATGAGACTGGCCAAGTGGTTGGCGTAGATAATGTGTCGCTGACCGTTGAAGAAGGCGAGATTTGTGTGCTGATGGGGTTGTCTGGTTCTGGTAAATCATCTTTGCTTCGCGCAGTTAACGGCCTGAATGAGATCAGCCGTGGCTCATTGGCGATCAAAGATGGAGACAAGCAGGTTGATTTAG
Source organism: Vibrio sp. J383 (assembly GCF_023503985.1). NCBI lineage: Bacteria > Pseudomonadati > Pseudomonadota > Gammaproteobacteria > Vibrionales > Vibrionaceae > Vibrio > Vibrio sp. J383. Next base: position 562,437 of record NZ_CP097294.1, read on the forward strand.
GTGAACAGTGCGACGAAGCGACCTTGCGTCATCTTCGTACTCACCGCGTTTCTATGGTGTTCCAAAAATTTGCCCTAATGCCTTGGTTAAACGTGTTAGATAACGTGGCGTTTGGTCTAGAAATGCAAGGCGTAGCCAAAGATGTTCGTCGTGCTAAAGCGCGTGAACAACTTGAAATGGTGGGTTTGGCAGAGTGGGAAACTAAGTATCCACATGAGCTTTCCGGCGGCATGCAGCAACGTGTTGGTTTGGCGCGTGCGTTTGCAATGGACACCGACATTCTGTTGATGGATGAACCGTTTTCGGCGCTTGATCCACTGATTCGTGCTCAGCTGCAAGATGAACTGATCACGCTGCAAAACAAACTCAACAAAACGATTCTGTTCGTGAGTCACGACCTAGATGAAGCACTGAAGATTGGTAATAACATTGCGATCATGGAGTCAGGAAAACTGATTCAACACGGTAAGCCTGAAGAGATCGTACTGACGCCAAAAACCGAATACGTAAAAGACTTCGTTGCTCACACCAATCCATTGAATGTGCTTAAAGGTCGCTCTTTAATGCAGCCTCTTGATTCACTGACGCAAGAGAATGAAAGCTGGAAGATCTGCGATTCTAAAGATCTTTGGATTGAACAGAGTGAAGGTGCTTTATCAGTGAAAGGTGAATCTACTTTGGCGCTTGTTGAGTGGAGCGAGTCTGACGACCTAACCGCGATTAACGCGTCGAGTGTGGTAGTGACAAGCCCGGAGATTGGTATGCGTGATGCGATTAAGCTTAAGCAGATCAGTAACCACCCAATTCTGTTGGTTGAAAACAATCAATTGGTCGGGATTTTGGATAACAGCGAGTTTTACAACGCACTAACGGGTAACTTTCAGATGAATACCGCTGCGTAAAATTTCGTTTTTCAGTTTAGCTATTGAGGCTGGTTTTTTATTGGGTGGAGAGGGTTAAATCTCTCTACCTCTATGATTATTAAAATATATTATTCTTTGAGTTTGTATTCTCTGGTTCATTATTTTTGTCTTCATTGAAGCGTTCATTCCCCCTTCATTAAGCAAAAGTGCCGTACCACGCAAGTTTAGTGGTATAGAAAAGATTGAGAATAGTATGAACATCAGTACAATGCGGAAAAATCAATGAAGTAATTTATCAATTTACAGTGTAATTCGAGCATGCGTGACGTAATCACTCGAGACATTTCATCGCTTCGACGCTGTAAAACCATTCACAGTATATTAGTACAAAGGTCTGCATCTTGGACAAACATGACGAAATCCTGGTCGCTATTCGCCAAATTATTCGCGCTATCGATTTACACTCGAAGAAGCTGAGTAAAGAGTATGGTTTGACTGGCCCTCAATTAATCTTAATGAGAGCAATCCAAGAAATGGGTAATGTGACAATCAAAGAATTGTCTAATCAGACCAATGTAAGCCAAGCAACGACGACGACGATCATCGACCGTCTTGAGTTAAATGGCTATGTACAACGAGTACGCAGTTCATCGGACCGCCGTAAAGTACACGCGAACCTGACTGAAAAAGGTCAAGAGTTGCTAAACAATGCGCCACCGCCGCTGCAAGATAACTTCGTTAAAAAATTCCAAAATCTAGAGACGTGGGAGCAAAGCTTATTGCTTTCTTCGATGCAGCGTGTATCAGCAATGATGAACGCAGAAGACATCGACGCTGCTCCAGTGCTTCAGCTTGAAGGCATTGCAAACGTAGCCAAAAGCTAACGTTAGTTTTAAATTGTCGATTGAAAACAAAAACTTAAAGAGTTATTAAATGGTCGCATTAAGCGGCCATTTTTGATCTCACCATGTGAGATTTCTCGTTATACCGCCTGTTCGTTACACCCTCCTATTTTAAATCACCCTGGGTTTTAACCCTACGTTGTAACCACCCTATTTATTTGTATTCAAAAATGCATTGACGATTCTCTGACAATAAAAGTATAGACCGACCGGTCTGCTTTGTATTATTGTGTGCTCATCTTAACCACGAGGTGATGTATGAAATACGAATTGACGCCAACACAAATGACCATGACGTTGAACAACATGCAGGGAGCTTTTGCACAGAACCCGATGCCAGCGGTATCGGTGAGAATTGAGCAGTTGCTTGCACTTAAATCTGCGCTTATCGATTACACAGATCGTTTGTGTTCAGCCGTGAGTGAGGACTATGGTCACCGCAGTCGACAAGACACTTTGATGGCCGACATATTGCCTTGCATCGGAAATATTGATCACAGCATTGAGTGTTTACCTCATTGGTCGACATCTTCGATTCGTCATTCCGGCCCTTTGCTTTCAACCTCTCGTGTTGAAGTGGTTTATCAACCCAAAGGCGTTGTCGGGATCATTGCTCCGTGGAACTTCCCGATCATGTTATCCGTCGGCCCGCTTATTTCGGCGTTGGCAGCGGGCAATCGCGCCATGATCAAGATGAGTGAATTTACCCCAGCTACGAACCAAGTATTAAGAGCGCTATTGGCGGAAGTCTTCCAATCCGATGAGGTGTGCTTGGTTGAAGGTGAGGTAGAAATCGCAGCCGCATTTTCGGCGTTGCCGTTTGATCATCTTCTGTTTACGGGGTCAACCCAAGTGGGTCGCCAAGTGATGAGGTCAGCGGCTGACACGCTAACTCCAGTCACGCTAGAGCTAGGTGGTAAGTCACCGGTTATCGTTGCAGAAGACATGCCAATTGATATCGCGGTTGAGCGAATCATTTATGGTAAGAGCCTCAATAACGGGCAGGTGTGTGTGGCTCCTGACTATGTATTGCTACCCGAAGGGAAAGTTGAATCTTTCATTCAAGAGTATAAAAAACAGTACCAATTGCTGTTCGATGAAGGGGTCTATTCCGAGAGTTTGACGTCCCTAATCAATCCTCGTCAATGCGATCGTATTGTCGGCTTGTTGAATGAAGAGCAACAAGCAGGAACGCGAACCGTCGCTTGCCATGACGAAGCGATGGACTTAGATAACCATCGTTTGGTGACGCACCTAATTGTTGAACCAAGCCTGTCATCCAAGATGATGAACGAAGAGATTTTCGGCCCACTATTACCCTTGATTACGTATCGCAATATCGAAGAGGCGTTCCAAGTCATCAATAGCAAACCAAGGCCGTTAGCGCTCTATCTAATGAGCTTTGATTTGAGCTTACAAGCTCAGGTTAAACACCAAGTTCATTCCGGCGGAATGTGTATCAATGACTGTGTTTTTCATTTAGCGGTTGATGACGCGCCGTTTGGTGGCATTGGTGAATCTGGTCAGGGCAACTATCACGGCAAAGAAGGTTTCCTTACTTTCTCCCATGCCAAAACCGTCTTGGAAACAGGCTTAGATCATCGAGTTAAGCATCTGTTTTCAAAAGAAGACAACGAATTAAAGACCACAGTGATGAGCATGCTTGGCAAGTAAATCATTTCTGTCATTACTCAATTTATCTACAAGAAGTTATTTATAAGAAATTATTTTTACGACGTTATTTTAAGAGGTTATTTTTATGTTAGAACGATTTTTTGAACGAACGATGAAAGCGTATTTGATGGTTACAGGATTCTTAACCGCAACCGCTTTCTCTACTTTCCTTGCGCCTGATTGGAGTATGCAAACGCTGTTCTCGTACAACGATACGATGATGGTGAACAAAGAGTATCTTATGGGTACCTATCAACACTGGGGAGTCATGGTTGGCTGTATTGGTGTGTTGTTGATGTTCTCGGCGAAGTACAAATCGCTGCGTACTTCGACCATGATTTACAGTGCATTTGAGAAGTCGATGTTTGTGGGCATATTCTTATACAACGTGTGTATCAACGATTATGAGTGGTTTTACGGTTGGAGCGGTGTGTTTGCGCTCGATGGATTTGTGACTGTCTACTCTTTAGTTTACCTGTATTACTACCTCACTAGAGACAAAAGCAAGGTTCCAGCTCATCTTCGTTAATAGTTAGTAAGTTGCCCATGGTGAGTCAATGACACTTATTTAATGATCACTCTCTAACTAGCTTACTTATTACTACAGCCCGCATTTGCGGGCTTTTTTCGTTTTGGGGCAATGATCCATAAAGATCTTAATTGACATATCTTTGACATTAACACTCTAGACCGACCGGTTTGTATTGGCTATTGTTTAGTCATCAACTAGAAATGAGGTAAATATCATGACAACCAATAATTTTAACTTTCAACTTAAAACCATTGTTCATGCTCAAGAGAATGGCATTGAAAATATCCCTTCTCTTTTTGGTCGCTTAGGTGCGCAAAGAGTCGTGCTCTTTTCTGATAAAGGCTTGGAGTCTCTTGGTTTTGTTGAGCAGTTCTCGGCGTTGTTTGTAAACGAAAAGGTGAACCAGCCAGGTAATGAACAAGCGGTTCAGCTTGTTGGTGTGTACACCGATATCGCGCCAGACGCGACTTGCGACAACATCAACGCTGCAATTGAGTTTGCAAACAGCGTCAATGCTGATGCGATCTTGTCTGTTGGCGGCGGCAGCGTGATTGATGCTTCTAAAGGTGTGAAATACGCATTCCATAAGCAGATAGATGATATCCGTACGGTGATTGCGGGCGGTGGTCATATGGATGTATGGCCAAACAATGAAGATATCCAAGTACCCCACATTGCTGTTCCGACAACGGCTGGTACGGGCGCAGAAGCCTCTCCGATTGCTGTTTTTTACAATGAACATGAAAACATCAAAGCAAGTCTAGTCGCGTCTGGATTGGAAGCCGATATCGCGATCCTTGATCCAACGGTTACCACTAAGCTGCCAGCTCACCTTACTCGTTCTACCGCGATGGATGCACTAACACACGCTGTTGAAGCGATTGTCTCGCCAATGAGTAATGCATTCACCGACGCTTACGGTATTCAGGCTGCAAAACTGATTATTGAAAACTTACCCTTGGCATTGAAAGAGCCAGAAAACCTAACGGCACGTGGCAATCTTCTTCAAGCAAGTACCATGGCGATCTCTGCATTTTATTCGTCTTTAGGCGGTATTCCGATTCACAACTGCGCTCACGCTTTTGGTGCGATTAGCCACATTCCACATGGTGATGCCAACACGGTATTAATGCCGGTTGTGATTGAAGCACTGCCAGAGTTCTACATGCCGAATGCGGCGAAGTTAGCTCAAGCATTCTCTGTCGACAGCACGGGAACCGATGAAATGATTTACCTACGCGTGTTGGATTTCTTAAATAACTTCCAAACCCGTGTCGGTGCGATGAAGCGTTTCAGCAGCTGGAAGTTTGATGAGCAAGAGAAGAGCAACATTGCAGAAGCGATTGAAAAAGACATCTGTTTTCAGTTCTACCCAATCTCGAAACAGACGATTGAAACCATCATAGAGAAAGCGATTTAAGTCTCTGTCTTAATCGACTGAATCTTATGACCATTTAATTCAGTCGATGATTCAGTCCCTGATTCACTCAACAATCATTACTCGAGAGCCAATTATGAAAATCGAAAACGTATTGCTATCAAGCTTGTGCATCATCGCGCCATTCCTACTTTTCACCTAATTCATTCAACAGGGACGTCGAGACCTTTATTCCCGAGGAGGAAATAAATGCTCAATAAACGTTTAACTACCGTGATTTTGGCGGGTGTTTTGGTTGTTCTGTTTTTTGCCAAGGCAAGCTTTGGAAGCGAGAGCTTTGAGAATGGAGCCACCATGGATCAAGTGCAGCAGCATCAAGACGTCGTGCAACTGTTGGATGAAGCTTACCAAGGGCAATTGGATGCCCAGCTCTCTGTCGCTTATTTATATCTGAGCGGAGAGGGCGTAGAACAGAATGATAAAAAAGCCGCGGAGTGGTTCGTCACCGCAGCCAATAACGGTAGCCCTGAAGCTCAAACACAGCTTGGGTTGATGTATATCTCTGGAAGTGGCGTTCAAGCCAGCCAAGCGGAGGCTGTCACCTGGATTGGCATGGCAGCAGCTCAAGAGTATGACCCCGCGCTCGACTTATTACATTGGATGTCTCAAGCCGCGCACTAATTCAAATCCTAACGAAAGTTAATCACAGAACAAGTTAATAACAGAAAAATCAATCACAGAAATTGGAGAACGTCTTATGCAGACATTCAAGAAATCCCTACTATTCACAGCGATGGCCGCCGCAAGTAGCGCCGCTTTCGCCGCCGTATCAGACAAGCCGAACATCGTTGTTATTGTCGGTGATGATGTGGGCTTTGCTGATACCCAGCCCTATGGCTCAGAAGCCGAAACTCCCAACTTGATGGCGTTGGCTGAAGAGGGGGTTAAATTCACTAACTTCCATGCCTCACCAACCTCATCGGTAACGCGCTCAATGATGTTAACCGGAGCAAACAGCCACGAAGTTGGGCTAGGCACCTTCGACTATGCTGTCTATCCGGGCGCGATTGGCAAACCGGGTTATGAAGGTTACCTGACCAAGAAGGGCGTAACAGTGGCTACGCTGCTTAAAGACAGTGGCTACAACACGTATTTATCGGGTAAATGGCATTTAGGTCATGATGATGGGTTCTTGCCTGACGATCGAGGTTTTGAAGAGAGTTACGGCATTTTAGCGGGCGGTTCGAATCACTTTAACCGCGACATGATGTTCCCTGCCAAAAATTCCGCGACAGCGGATGCGCTGCAAAAAGGTGATATTCCCGGCGTTGAAGTTGAGTCAATCTACCGAAATGGTGAAGTGGTAGAAGATAAATACAAAGGCGAGTACTCCGATCAAGTTTACACCAACGAGATCATCAAGATGATCGACAGTAAAAAAGACGACGGTAAGCCTTTCTTCGCTTATCTTCCTTTCACCGCCATACACCTTCCGCTGCAAGCCCCAGAATCGGCGTATCAAGACAAGGTCGACTACTACGTTGAACATGGTTGGGACTCGATTCGAGAAGACCGCTTTGAGCGCATGAAAGAGATGGGTGTGATTCCAAAAGGCGCCGATATTTCAGATCGTAACGCATTAAGTCGACCTTGGGACTCGCTCTCTGAGAAAGAACAAAAGTGGTACGGCAAGAAAATGGCTGTCGCGATGGGCATGATGGAAATGCAAGACCAACAAGTAGGGCAGATAGTCGACTACCTGAAAGAAATCGGAGAATACGACAATACCTACATCATGTATCTTGCGGATAATGGTCCAGAAGCAACGGATATTACCGGTGAAAATATCAGTGACTTGATCCGAACTTGGACTGCTCATCACTTCGATAATTCGACTGAAAACTTGGGCAAGGCGAACTCCAGTGTGTCACTTGGTCCTGAGTGGGCAAGCGCTTCAACCGGCGGCCTATCTTGGTATAAAGCTTACACAGCAGAGGGCGGTATCCGTGTGCCGTTTATCGTCAAGCCAGCAAAAGCGCTTTTAGAAGATGAAAATGCGTTGCAGCCGGGAACTCAGACGGATGATTTGTCTCAAGTGAAAGACATTGCAGCCACTATTCTTGAAATTGCAAAGGTAGAGCATCCAGGAACTGAATATCAAGGTCGAGAAGTGGCGCCGATGAGTGGTGTGAGCTTGTTGCCTTACTTCAAAGGGGAGACGGCAGAGGTGCACAGTGCCAACAATGCGATTCCATTCGAATTGTTTGGTAGCGGAATTTTGCTTAAAGGTGATTACAAGATCATTCGAATTTCTACAGGAATGGGCGGTGACAGTGAGTGGCACTTATACAACACCAAGAAAGACCCTGCTGAGCAACATGACTTGAGAAATGAAATGCCAGATCTGTTCCTTGAAATGGTCGCTGAATATCAAGAATACGAAAAAACGCAAAATATCGTCCCGGTTGACGAAGCGTGGAACCCGTTTGAAAACGTGAAATAGAGGAAAAAACCACTTGGCCAACCGAATGCCATCAAGCTTGGTTGGCCGATGAACAACGTGTAAAGGAATTACGAATTGTTTTGGCTAATACAAAGACTTTTACATCGAGGCACTCTTCATGACGACATTATCGCTATCAAATTTGAGTTCGGTTCCGCAGTTCAATGGCAAAGCACACAGCAAGCTGCAAGCATTAGCAAAACCCATTGGGGCGGTGTGTAATATCAGTTGCACCTACTGTTATTATTTAGAAAAACAACAGCTGCTTGATTACCCAAAAGGCTCTCAATATACGATGGATGAAGTTCTGTTAGAGCGTTATATCAAGCAATATATAGAAGGGCAGAATACGCCTGAAATCATCTTTTCTTGGCATGGTGGAGAGCCTACCTTGTTGGGGATTGAGTACTTTCAAAAGGTCGTCGAGCTGCAGAAAAAATATTGTCCTAACCACAGTAAGATCAGCAACGACCTTCAAACCAACGGCACGTTACTGAATGATGCGTGGTGTGAGTTCTTTAAGAACAATAACTTTATCATTGGCGTGAGTATTGATGGCCCAGAGCACTTACATAATCACTACCGAACCAACCGTGCAGGCAAAGGCACTTTTTCTCAAACAATGCGTGGTATTCACTACTTGAAGCAGCATAACGTCGAGTTCGCGACCCTAACCTGCGTGAATGATGTGACAGGAAAGTATCCGTTAGAGGTCTATCGCTTTCTGCGAGATGAAGTGGGTTCGAAGCAGTTGCAGTTTATACCTGTGGTCGATAAGCGCGAAGCTCACACCAACAATAAATGGTTGAGCAACCAACAAGCGATCATTCCCGTATCAGGTGAGGTTGAGGCTTGGAGTGTCGATTCTGCACAATGGGGAGAGTTCCTCACTACCATTTTTGACGAATGGTTCGAACATGATTTTGGTCGGGTATTAGTGCCGTACTTTGAAAATTTTGTCGGCGTATGGATGGGCAGAGAAAGTACCATGTGCACGCTGAGTGAGATCTGCGGCAAAGGGTTAGCAGTTGAGCCCAATGGCGATGTGTACTCATGTGACCATTATGTCTTTCCTGAATTTCAGCTAGGTAATATTCAGGAACAAGCACTTTCAACTTTAGCCTTCTCGCCAAAGCAGCAGAGTTTTGGGTTCGCCAAACAGAAGTCTCTGCCGAAACAATGCCAAGCCTGTGAGTTTAAATTTGCATGCCATGGCGAGTGCCCTAAAAACCGCATCATCAAAAGCCGAGATGGTGAGGCTGGATTAAATTATCTCTGTGAAGGATGGCTAAGCTTCTTCAAGCATATCGACCCGGTTATTAAGGGCTTACTCAAAGCCAATAATATTCCGTCTCGTCTGGGGTAGCGGAGTAGGCGTGAATGAATTCAATCTAGATTTAAAGTTAGATAAAAGGCTCGCTAAATTGTGCGAGCCTTTTGGTATTTGGTAACGGGTATATCTAGTCAGCCGATTCTTGGGCTGGGCTTATGGCGAGAAGAGTCTCTTCCATGGCATTGTTTAGAATCGAACGGTTACGCTGCATGGCGGCCATGAGCGTTGAGCCTAGCCATAGGCCATAAAGCATTCGAGACAGCGATTCGGGCTCTGCGATAGTGAAATCACCGGCCTCATTACCTTCTTCAAACAGTTTTGCCATACGCAGGATGATCTTTTCAGCGCCTTCTGCCATGGTCGATTGCAACGGGTTAGCAGACCCAGATACTTCTCCCGCCAGTTTTACGACAAGACATTGGATATTGAAGTCTTCAGTCAGTTTCGATGCACACCAAAACTCGAAATAGGCTTTTACGCGATCACGACGAGAAAGCGACTCATCACTTAAAAAGTCGTCCAGCTTAGCGAGATGCTCATCAAAGTAGTTGGTAAGAAGGATCTCACCAAAGTGTTCTTTGGATTTGAAGTAATGGTAAAAAGAACCCTTCGTGCCTTCCGCTTGGTTGATGATTTTCATCAGGCCAACACCAGCAAACCCGTGTTCATTAATAAGGCTAAACCCTGCATCGAGCATAGCTTGTCGCATGTCTTTCATTGTTCTTACTCTTTATGCTGAGAATGAGGAATAGTGTAACGAGCAACATACCAACCGTCCAGTCTAGCGCGTTAGGACGCGGTCAATAATTGACTCGTTTCGTCAAAGTAACTTTTTCTCTTATTGGCACTTCTAAGCGACAAAACTTTTTTCAAGATAAGCATATCCTATAAATCGAAAATAACGACCTTAAAGGGCTTGTTTGGTGTCTTAAAATGGCTAAATCAGGGTGTTTTAAGTTGCTGTTTTTGTTGGTTTTTAATTTGGTGTTTTCTTAAGATCGCAATGGTAGTCTTAGCTTAATTTCTTTAGGGGGCTAAATGGACACCAATAACAGCACTTATCATCACCACAGTTTTGCTCAACAAGACTTATCAGAGCTTACATTTACAGCCTGCACGTTTATCCGTTGTGATTTCAGACGTTCGAACCTGCGTGATGCGACGTTTATTAACTGTAAGTTCATCGAACAAGGCGATATTGAGGGATGCCACTTTGATATTGCCGACTTACGAGACGCAAGCTTCCAGAATTGCCAGTTGGCGATGGCGAATTTTAGTAACGCGAATTGCTATGGTATTGAGCTACGTGAATGCGACTTGAAAGGGGCGAACTTCACTCGTGCTAACTTTGCCAATCAGGTGAGCAATCGCATGTATTTTTGCTCGGCATACATCACGGGTTGCAACCTGTCTTACGCTAATTTTGAACAGGCTTGTTTAGAGAAGTGCGAACTGTTTGAGAACCGTTGGATAGGTACTTACCTTGGCGGCGCGTCACTGAAAGAGTCTGATCTTAGCCGAGGTGTGTTCTCGGAGGAAGTATGGGGGCAATTCAGTATGCAAGGTGCTAATTTATGCCATGCTGAATTAGAAGGGTTAGATCCTCGCAAGGTAGACACGTCGGGGATTAAAATTGTCGCTTGGCAACAAGAGCAACTGCTTGAAACCATGGGTATTGTGGTCATGCCCGATTGATTGATTGGTTCCTTTCCAATCATGCACCTTACGTTGTCGATATTGGTAGCTGTATCACTGCGCTACAATCAACCACAGCGGCTTAACAAACGCCCAAAACTAATATCTTTGGGCGTTTTAGTACCAATTACTGAAAACGTAGTGGTTAGTGATCGCGCATCTCAGAGCGTATTTTGTCGCAGAGGCCAAAGAATATCATGAGAGCACCGCATATCAGTGCTAGGACTAATGAGGTACTGATCACCAGTAGGTTTTCATAGACTAGAGGCAAAATAATAGAGGTAATGGCAAGGAGAATCACAAGAAGGTGAACGCTTCTGCCTAAATTTGGATTGTTAGCACAAAATGAAGCCCACATGTAACGCATTGTTAGCACCAATAGTAACCATAATTATGTTTACTATCATTAATTATTGAGTCATTAAATAATATGACATCCTGCAAGTTTGTCAATATAATTACAGGTTGTCATTTTGTAATTATATTGATTGTTAGTCATAAACCAATTGTTATCATGAATGGTGCGATAAGACTGAATGGCTGGGGTATTTTTTAGTCTCTGTTTGCAAAAACGCCCAAAGCAAAGCGCTTTGGGCGTTTTTGTATCTGATGATTTGTAAACTAACATCAAGGTTGGAAAATAGACGAGCGAATGAATAGGAACTGAAGGGTGTTAGTGCATGCCTGAGCGCATTTTATCGGCAAGTGCAAAGAAGACAAATAGCGCAAAACAGACTAGAGCGACACCTAGTGATACTAAGATCGTTGTTGCGTCTTTTGAAACCAGTGGAACGACGATAGAAGCTAACGCTACTAAGATAATAAAGATATGAACGATCCGACCGGGGATTGGATTTTTATGACAGAATGAAGCCCATAGGTAACGCATTTTTAACACCAGTATAATATTAGTGGGTTTATTCTATTTCCCTAGTGAGTGTTTTGTAAATATCTTTTTCACTACAGGTGACTGTAAATATGATCTAGGCCTTTGTGTTATAAAACTGATTAAATAACATAAAGTTATCGCTTGTTGATAGAATGGTTACCATCTATATGATAATTCATAATATTCCGTATTCTTTATGATGATAAGTCAAAAATTGTTCGATTTTTGGTTTCTTGACTGAAGGTCTCATTTATTGAGTGTTCTATTAAGAGACCGTTTGCTTATCATTATTTGTCTCGTCAATGTCTACATAATTAGAATCAGTTTTTAGTCTGTGATGGGTTTTATGTTATTTATCAAAGAGATTTTTTGATTTGAGATCGCGGCAATCTCGTTCGTAATTCTGTTTGATATACTCAATGTATATTCGATAAATGTGATGGAGATGATATGTCGAAAACCGCGAAGATCATTAATGAAGATAAGTTGGTAAAAAAAGCAGTTGAGGTCGGTTTTAAGATGGCAAAACTACAAGGTTTTGATTTGCCACATTCATCTCAACCAATAAAGGTTAAAGCGGTGTATTTGTTTCTTGTTGAAGTAAATCAGATCACGCCGTTACCAGAAAGTAAGCTTGATGGGGCAAACATTAAAAAGCGTCTGGCGCTATGGATACATAAAGCATTGCCTGACAATGACCCCCTGAAGTAACCCTTTTCCAAGTGAATATTTCTGATCTCGTTTCATCTGAGTGCATTATTCACAGACATGTTAGATAAGAAACCTAGCGAGCTCTCGTTAGGTTTTTGTTTTTGGATACGTCATTTTTAGTTTTAGTGTATTCAATAAAGCAGAAATAGCCCTTGATATCCCCCAAGCTTAACTTCTTTCACATACTCACCAACCTTGCCATTCATATCGATGGGCCTCATTGGCTTGTTTAATGGAATACTGAGTTTCGGTGCCGAATAGAAGTCACGATTTTTACCATAGAAATCGGTTCGATAAAGTACGCGCCCATGCTCAAACTCTCTCGCGAGCACCATCTCTTCTGGACCGCCCTCTACGATGTTTGTTTCCGAACGATAAAGAAAATAGGTATAGGTTGGTAACAGCTGAACCTTACCGTTTGGCAGATCAGCATGCACAACTTGATGCTTGGTTGAATCGCCGACAATGGTGTAGTCACTGGGTGTTGAGTGTGTGGTCGAAAGCATCAACGGAATGGGCTCTAATTTATTCGGAATCCGGTTGGCTGGAAAGCCTAGGTCGGCCTTGAGCAGCTGTGTCGGTTGGTAAGCCATGTTTTTCGGCACACCACTCTTCCAAAAACTCTCTTCGGTAGTATTGCCGCTGCCATACACATAACTGCTATTCCACTGGTTAAAATAACTATGTTGTGGCTGGTAGCTGAGGTAATAAATAGCGAGGGTTGAATACTGGTCTTGTTGCCAGTTATCTTGGCTGTTACCTAGGTATTGAACGCGCCCATAGCGAGTAGTGGCTTGGAATATAACGTTTGAATCAGTGTTAGCTAACGCTGAGTTATCCCAAAACTTAGACAATCCGGCATAACCACTAAAGCCTGTGGAGGGGAATAAGTAGTGCTCCCTAAAGTACAGGTTTCCTGAGTCAATTAAGTGTGATTGCCCGTTTTGGCCATAAAGGTTGGCCGTTCCAATATTAAGGCCAATTGAAAGAGTATCGTCGTTAGCTGATAACTGTTTGAGAAAGGCTGCGAATTGCGTTTTGTATTGCTTATCTGCTTCATTAGACCCTACGACAAGACCAAGCTCTTGAATGGTTCCTCCTGAATGAACCTCAAATTGATTGCCGCCTAAAAGCTTATTGGTATCGTCGTTGTAGGCACCATTGAGCCCTTGTTGCCCCCAATGTTTGGAATAGTAGTTTCGCATCAACATCAGTAGATCTGGGTTAGCAAGGTTGGTCAATGACCATGATGAGTTTTGGTTCCACATTCGGCCGAAAGGAATGACGCGTGACTCCCAGCGAAAGCGAGCTGTAGCTAATTTGTTGTTCCTATTTTCATATTCAGAAGGTGATAAATAGTTGTCTTGGTCGAGATCGGCTGATTGGTCAAAACCACGGATCTTGCGCCAATGTTTGGCTTTACCGGATGATTTCGAATCTACATTTGAAATGGGAAACGGTAGGTTCTTGATATCGAACTTGGGGAAACTGTCTTTTAATTGAACTTGATTTAAGCGAGGTCGAATATCGCTTGAACTGCCTTGCCAACGGATTCTGACAACGTATAAACGGCCGCCATCTCGCACAAATGTAGAACCAAAATACTGCCCGCCACCGTAACTCTGGCCACTCCCATCATGAGTTGTTGCTCTGACCCAATTCGAGGGCACTCGCCAGCTCAAAGCTTGGCTTTGGGTCATATTCTGTGTGTGATCGTTAATTATTTCTAAGCGAGCCCATGTCGTAGATTGGCCTAGATCATTCGTCGATGTTGGATATTCAATATGGAATTCTCCGCCTTGTGCAAAGCGTGAAAATTCGAATGTTAAGCTATCTAACTTCTCCGAATGGTAAACGTAGAGTGCTCCGCCACGTTCGAAATGTTCAAACACATCAGCATCCCAAGGCGGCTGCTGATAAAGTGCATAGCCCGTATGTTTTTCGTCTGCGGTATAGCCAACGATCATAGGCTTACGGCTTAAAAGCGTATTTTCACCGTGCGTTGTATCCAGCTCTGCAAGAATAGTATCTTCTGAAAAGTGTAGGAAAAAGTCTTCGTAATCAATGCCATTTCGCTCTGCGGCATTTCTAATTTCGTTTTCTAATTCTCCTGAATTCAGATCCAATTTTTGGTTGTACATATAACCAATCGCGCTGACGCTTTCGTTATCATTTTTATCGGCGTAAGCCCCAAACACCAAGTCACTATTGTTGACCTCCCAATCGATCACCTCTCTGGCTGATAAGGGGGAGCCATGTAAGTTGAACCCATTTTCATGTTGGCTTGGTAGCACAATGGTATAGCTTGCCAAGCTAGTGTTTGAAGACACAAGGTATGTAAAGGGAAGGGCCAATAGTAGTCGAGTACGGTGTTTTTTCATCAAGCTTCCTAGCCACAATGGGAGCGATTTAATATCAGCCAAATTAAGCATCTCACGCTATGTCAGTGTAGCAAAGCACGGTATTGAGGTTGGGTTTACCTCTGAAGGTTAGCTCGAATAGATATCAGAACGTAGCTTCTAACTTGACAGTTTGGAGGTTACTAACAACTATTAAGTTGATGATTTTTAATCCGTAATCCATTGGTTCACCTAAGTTGAATGACTAAGGACGTAGGTGCGGGTGTTTTATGATGTTCAATATGACTGAACTCGATAAATAAGGAGGGGATGCCCCTTATGATGTCTTTACTGTTTTTGTTATTACTTGTAGCGATGATATGTGCTTTTTTTGGTACAAAGACCGCTGCGTATGGCTTTTTCGCTAGCTCAGTGATCCTTGGTTTGTATTGGTTCAATCATCATGCGACTGACCCACTCTCGATCTTATTGTAAGGAGCTAACATGAATCGAAATCAGTTAACTCTCTTGAATACACTTGGCCTGCTAGGCATGACAGCCGTTTTATTGATCGGCTTTGTTCTGCAGTTCGTGTTAAATGAACTCCCTTGTCCTTTGTGTTTGTTGCAGCGCATTGGTTTTGTGATGGTGGCGTTTGGCTTCATGCTGAATGTGGTTTATGGGCCTCAATCTCGTCACTATGGTGTCATTCTGATTGGCGCTTTGTATGGTGTGGCCACATCGCTAAGACAAGTCTCTTTGCACGTAATTCCCGGAACTCCAGGCTACGGCAGTCCTATTTTGGGAATGCACTATTACACATGGGCATTTGTACTATTTGTGGCGACGATTCTTGCTGTGTCGGTTATTTTGATACTGACCAATAAGACCGAATCTCATGAACCATACAAGATGGGTAATTTCGGGCGGATTGTGTGTCTTCTGGCAATCGCGGTGGTAGCCTTGAATGCTATTGCTACGTTTGTGGAGTGTGGGCCATATCAGTGTCCGGATAACCCGGTGAGCTATTGGTTACTCAATCAAGGTGCTGGTGGATAATTTCTGTGCTTAGAAAAAAGAGCGAGAGGCAAGCTTCTCGCTCTTTTTGTATGCGTTGTATTCTCAAATCCCGCTAACGGTTTGGCTTGGCTTGGCTTAGTTAGCTTAGCGATTCACCTGCTCAACAATCTCTCGCGTTAGGCGGGCAATCTCATCCCACTCTCCGTTTTCAACGAGCTTTTTGTCCACCATCCACGTACCACCACATGCCAATACCTGAGGAACGACTAGGTAGTTGCCAATGTTTGATGGCGTGATACCACCAGTAGGCATCAGTCGAATATCGCCATAAGGTCCGACTAGCGATTTCACCATACTGATACCGCCAGAAGCTTCTGCTGGGAAGAACTTCAAGGTTGTTAAGCCCATCTCTAATGCCGCTTCCACTGTACTTGGGTTGTTCACTCCCGGGATAATATCAATGCCTATCTCTTGGCATGCTTTAACCGTGTTTGGATTAAATCCCGGTGATACCACAAAGGTTGCGCCCGCTTCTCTCGCGGCCAGTGCTTGCTCACGGTTTAAGATGGTGCCAGCACCAATCAGCATGTCTGGCTGAGCTTCTCGTAACAGTCGAATAGCTTCAACTGCGGCGTCAGAACGGAAAGTAATTTCTGCTGCAGGCAGCCCATTTTCAGCCAAGACTTTACCTAGTGGAATAATATCCTCTGCGTTATCAATCGCGATAACAGGGATAACTTTAAGTGCTTTTAATTGGTCATTAATTGTAGGCATGGTTTACTTCTTAATAGGGTTTGAAAGAGTATCGGTGATGGCTTTTGGAATAATTGCACCGTGGTGTTGAATAACTAGTCTCGCTAGTGCATTACCTTGTTGACAGGCTTCTGAAACAGAACCTCCAGCGAGATAGCAAGATAAGAAACCACCGTTAAAAGAGTCGCCTGCAGAGGTGCTATCAACCACAGTTTCGACAGGTGTCGTTGTGACTTTTACTGGTACATCTTTGGGGTTTTTACTGATCAAGCAGCCTTCAGCACCAAGCTTTACAACAACGGTTTTGACGCCGAGTGTATGCAGTCTTTTTATGGTGTCTTGTGGCGTTTGATCGCTCCACAACAGTTGTTCATCATCGAACGTGACTAGGGCTATATCGGTCGCTTGATAGGCCAGCTGATAAGCTTCTTTGGTTGCGTCTTGTGAGCTCCACAACTTTGGTCGATAGTTGCTATCAAAGGCGATGGCAACGCCGCGTTCACGTAGACCTTGGATGATAGTGAGTAACTTTAGCTGATCGCCATGAGGCAAGATCGCCAGAGAGATTCCACTCAAAAACACCATATCGACATCTTCAAGTTGGGCGGTTATTTTGTCAAAATCTGGGTGCTGTACCATGTAGCGAGCAGCCGAGTCATTACGCCAATACAGAAATGTGCGTTCACCAACGTCATCTAATTGAATCAGATACAGGCCTGGCGAGCGCTGCTCGTCAATCAGTACGAAATCAGTTGATAGCCCTTCATCCTGCCATCGGTTAAGCATCTGCTGACTGATAGCGTCTGAGCCTAGCGCTGTGACATAACTGGTACGAATCATAGGTGCGTCTGACGAACAGGAATAGCTGGTGGCACTTCGGTTCAAATAAACAGCGGCGTTGAGCGTATCCCCACCATAGGTCTGTTGCATGGAACCGAATGGAGCGCCGTTCAGTTCTATCATGCATTCGCCGATAATCGCAATGTGGCTCATAGTGTGCCCTTACAGAAAGATTGGTATTGCTAGGAATAAATGATGGAACGTGGCTACAAGGAAGGTAGCCACGTTGATTCTTTTCCCAATAGGTTGGGATGAAGTGTTACTTGTTGTCTAGCTTTACGAACAACAGTGTTAATACGTAAGACAGTACAAACACACCAACCACACCCATAATCGCTTGGATAAAGTTCTGCGTACCGCCTGCAAGGTAAGCCGGTAAGCTGAAGACAGAAGAAAGAATGTAGCTCGTTAAGTGAGTATCTATCGTTACCGAGATAGCACCGAACACACCCGCAGCCAAACTCGCCGTCATCATTGCTTTGGTGTATTTCGTTAGGACACCAAATAGAGCCGGCTCCGTGATGCCTAAGATAGCGGTAACACTTGAGCCCATCGTAATTGAAGACTGCTCTTTAGAAACCGTCTTGCGTTGTTTATGCCAGATGGCCATTGTTGCACCAGCGATTGCCATGTTACCTAAACACATGATCGGCATAAGTAAATCCTTACCATACAGTGCAAAGTTGTTCAGGCTGATTGGTGTCATGCTGTGGTGAATACCAAACACAATCGTAATCGGGCGAGTCAGACCAAACACAAAGCCTGTTAACGTCGGAGAGATTTCCAGTAGCGAGCTCATAACCCAACCTGCACCATTACTTAGCCAGATACCAGCAGGGCCAACAAATGATAGCGTGATGGTAGAAGTCACAGTAAACGCAAGCAGTGGCGTAAATACTGGTTTCGCTGAAGAGGGTACCAGTCGGTCAACCATCGGCGTGACTTTAGACAACAACCAAATCGCCAAAATAGCGGGTACGATAGCGCCACCGTAGTTGAGCAGCTCAATGGGTACTACGCCTAGCACCGTCAGCTCAGGTGCAGCGCCAGCCTCTTTTAGCATCGCCGCTTTATCTACTAGCTTGGGTGCTAGCATTGCAGAGGAGACAGCAAGTGCTATGTACTCGTTTACTTTGAATACCTTAGCGGCAGAGAAAGAAACCAGCATAGGTAAGAAGAAGAACACAGCAACAGAGATTGAGCGGAAGAAATAAACCGTGTCTGAGGTTTCAGAGATAACATTGGTTGCGATAAGGCCAGAAAGTAAACCCATCAACATACCTGCACCGGCAATCGCTGGAACTACAGGGCCGAAGATGCCCGCGACAATGCGCATCACGCCTTGGAACAGCTTGCCTTTCTCTAGCTCATCGGCCGGATTAGCGTCAGCTTGTTGAGTATTCGAGAGCGCGTTGAACCATTTCTCTACCTCAACTCCAATGATAACTTGAGTTTGGCCTTGTTGAAGGACCACACCTTTCACATCAGCGATCTTCTTGATAGCCTCTTCGTCTACCAGAGACTCGTTTGCCAATTTGAATCGTAGCCTTGTCATACAGTGCGTGATACTCACGATATTGTCTTCACCACCAAGTGCAGTGATTAATAACTGTATATTTTCTTTGAAATTTTTATTTTTCGATGATGACTTCGAGTTATTAATAACGGCATCACTCTTTTCTACCATTTGCATACTACACCTGTTATTGGAATATATTTAACTCGAGCAATCATAACGACAATCAATTTAAATCCAACGCAGTAAAAAGAGATCTCAATCACACTTAAAATTCGAAAAATTATTTTTCCACCGTTTTTAGCCAATTGGTATGTTTTGTTTATCAAAAAAATACTCTTAACGTACCAATTATTTTTACGAAAAATTAGCGCTTGAAATGTGGTTTTTAAAGCGGTTAGATAATAGGAGTTGACTTAAGTTTAGGTTATTTAATTGTGAAAGAAACTATTATATCTGATATCCATTGTATTATTACTAAACCAGACAGACACAATCTCATTACCGTGGTAGTTGAAACGAATGAAGGCGTGACTGGATTTGGTTGTGCGACATTCCAACAGAGACCACTTGCTGTAAAAACAATGGTCGATGAATATTTAAAACCTATTCTTATTGGTAAAAATGCCAATAATATTGAAGACTTATGGCAAATGATGATGGTCAACGCTTATTGGCGAAATGGCCCTGTCATCAATAATGCAATTTCCGGTGTTGATATGGCACTGTGGGATATTAAAGCTAAATTGGCGGGTATGCCGTTACACCAATTATTTGGTGGTAAGTCTCGTGATGCTATTCCTGTATACACACATGCGACTAGCGACACGATGGAAGGTATTTATGAGCTGGTGGAGTCTTTCCTAGACAAAGGCTATAAGCACATTCGTTGTCAGCTTGGTTTCTATGGCGGTGTTCCAACCGATTTGCATACCACTCAAAACCCGACTGAAGGTTCGTACTACGACCAAGATCAGTACATGGACAATACTCTAACGATGTTTAAGTCGCTGAGAGAAAAATATGGTAACCAATTCCATATTCTGCATGATGTTCATGAACGCCTTTTCCCAAATCAAGCGATACAATTTGCCAAAGAAGTCGAGCAATACAAGCCTTACTTCATTGAAGATATTCTGCCGCCCAATCAAACTGAATGGTTGGATAATATTCGTAGTCAAAGCTCAGTTTCATTAGGTTTAGGGGAGTTGTTTAATAACCCTGAAGAGTGGAAATCTCTGATTGCTAACCGCCGCATTGATTTCATTCGTTGCCATGTTTCACAAATTGGTGGGATTACTCCTGCTCTGAAACTAGGCCATCTATGTCAGAACTTCGGTGTTCGTATTGCATGGCATTGTCCGCCAGATATGACGCCAATTGGTGCAGCGGTAAACACACATTTGAATGTGCATTTACACAATGCGGCCATTCAAGAGCATGTTGAATACAACGAGAACACACACAAGGTATTCCCGAACGCTGCAGAGCCCATTAATGGATACTTATACGCTTCAGAAGTCGCAGGTATTGGTGTTGAGATCGACCGAGAGGTTGCAGCCGAGTTCCCTGTTATGTACCGCCCCCATGAGTGGACTCAAAGTCGCCTTCCTGATGGCGCGATCCACACTCCATAACTCATTGAGTTAATCAAAATGGCCGCTTAAAGCGGCCGTTTTTTTATCTGAGATTTCTCGCTGGTTTTAGCTTCAGGGTCAGTGTTCGTTCTAGATTTTTTGCTGTTGCTTGCCTAGACAGTTAATCAGAAAGTTATCAAATTTTTCATATCTAAATTCTTAGTATTATCTCTCATATAATTTCAATTAACTGACTTTAAATCGTTCAGTAATAACAGGCTGACTATCATGAAAAATATTTCATTATAAGTTTACGTTAATTTCCCCACTTTCTAGGCTTGTCTTTTCGATACGATTTTAATTTTTATTTGATCGGTTAATGGAAAAGTAGTGATGTACATTAATTATCACTGTTATTATTTTTAATACGGTTTCATTCGCCTTTAGCTATTGAAAGTTCAATCGACAAACTGGCTGTTATTAAAATAGATTAATGGTATTAAAAGTTAAGTGATTTAGCGTATTTTCTATAAAACCACACATCTATTGGTTGTTATTTAATCTGTGTTGTGTAATAGAGGTTATTTTAGTTTTTAATTTTGCATTTTACATTTAAAGTATTGAATTTAAAGGTTATTTTGATGAACATAAAACAGTGATTTAGGTCTGCAATTTCAGATGGATAATATTGTGGGTGAGGAGTTAATTAGTAAATATACGCCCTAGAAATCGAGTCGAATACTGTCCATATATTTCAACTTGAAGACCAATAAGTTGCTATGCAACTAATAACAATAAAATAATATTAGGGTTTATATGAAAAGCACATTCAAACTGTCTTTAGCTGCTGTTTTAGTTACTTCTGCAATGGGGGTTCATGCAGGCATTGCCATTGTTGATACAGAAGAAGGCAACTTCTCTGTCGGTGGTAACGTTGAGCTGAACTTCAACTACCAAGATAGAGAGTCTAACGATAACGGTGACGCAGAGTTCAACCAAGATGGTCGAGTTCTGATTGAATTCGCTGGTCAAAAGTACACCAGTAATGGTCACTATGTTGGGGTTAAAGCGCAGCCTCTATTTGAAAGCACAGGCAATGTCGCACTCGATGATACCTATTTTGAGTTCGGCAAAAAAGACGGGTGGGCGATAAAGGCGGGTCGTTTTGAAGCCTACGATATGTTCCCTGTGGGCCTCGATGTTTTCCTTGAATATTCAGGCGATACTTCAAATGAACTTTATACGGGTGGCAGCGCTTATGTGTACCAGATGAAAGAAGCGCGCGGTCGTGGTTCTGATGGTCAGTTGATGTATAGCCAAAGTTTTGGGGATTTGTATGTCGAACTAGGAACGATGATCGGTGATCGCTCTGACTTGTTCTCTGATAGCTACCATGGTGTGGAAGTAGACCACGACAACGCTAAAGATGCGTTCCTTGTTCGCCCGGTTGTGTCATATAAAATGGGTGACTTTGCTATTGCAGCCTCAATGGAAACTAACTTAGTCAGCGATGCCGTTGTCGACAGTTCGGGTAAAGATATCTCTGACCGAACTGGCTACGGTCTAACAGGTAATTGGTCTAATGGTTCTTGGAACGTTAACGCTAACTTTGCTTACTTAGATGCTGTCGATGAGGCTAATGCAACTGTGGGTTTGAACGCGCTTTATAACAACTTCGGGATCGGCTACATCTATGGTGCGAACGAATATGACTCGACATGGGCGAAAGGCGATGTGACGGTTAACACAGGCTACGCATCTTATGAGTTCCAGAATGTGCTCGAAGTACAAGATTTCTCTGTTCTTCTTGGTACTTACTACACAACAGTCGATAACAAAACGACGAACACGTCTGCGTTCTCTGAAGACGATGATTTTGGTGCTCGTGTACGTCTGTACTACGAATTCTAATAACAGTTGATTCAATTCTACTGACAACCCGCCACTGTGCGGGTTGTTGTTTTTTTGGGGAGGAGGATAGCTACGGAAAATAAATGTGGGAAGGCAAAGTGGTTTGAATACCAACCAAACCGTTACTTTTTGTCTCGGAAGCTCATGCTCTCACTGTTAAAAGGCGTGTGGTAGGTGCATTGATAGTTGATGTCGATGATATCGCTGACGATGAACAGTTCACCCGATGCCAAGAAACCTCGGTTGGTGATATTCATCGCTGCTGCATTTTTTTTGCAGCCGAGTAGCTCTGCGTCTTCTTTAGAAACGTTGATCGCTTGATAAGTCGTTAAGTAGCTATCGATCTGAAGGCCTTTCGCTAGCGCATGTTTCTGGATTGAGCTTTCAATGATCTCGGCATTCATCTCTGGGAAGACTCTGACAGGTATCTTGGCTTCTTCAATCTGGACTACTTTGTTGTTAATTAATCGAAGTCGTCTAATTTTCCAAATGTAGTCATTGTCGTCTAAAGAAAAAATCTGCTGTTCGTGGTTATCGGGTAGCGCTTTATTCAGTTGGAGCTTTTTATAAGTGATTTCTTCAAAACTGTTTTCAGTGATGGAGTTGTACACTAGTGGTGTACCAATGAGAGAAGTGTTTACGAAGTAACCAGAACCTACTTTAGATTTCACCATGCCAATGGCCTCTAGCTTGGCTAGTGCTTTACGAATCGTAAAACGAGATAATCCATATATTTCAGATAGTTCTCTTTCTGAAGGAAGCTTATGGTTGATACTGTTTTGGCAAATTTTGCTTACAATATCTTGAACAACTAACTCGTACTTTTTCATAGATCAATCACTTTAAAGTGTATTCACTGTGACTAAAGAATAGTGAACTAAATCAAGGATTCAGCACGCTCTGAATGACTGATAATTATAACATAGAAGGTTAAATGGGGGATGATAATTGAGGGTAGCTAGGTACATTAGTGATGGTCTTCTTTGTGCCAGCTCTGTGACATATTGTGGTTTTAGTCCTCATTTTGTAAAACAAGATTATGAACTTTAACGTGCGGCATTTAATGTCTGTGTTGTTGCTATTTTAAGTGAATAATTCAGGAGTAGGGTATGAGTTCGAATCAAATCAAAAATGTCGTATTTGATGTGGGTAATGTGATTGTGCGTTGGTCGCCGCTGGAAATTACTCAACTAACGTTTGGTAATATTGCCGACCCTGAAGCCCGAGCGCTTTCGATTTTCCAAAGCGCAATTTGGTTGGATTTGAACAAAGGCCTTTTAACCGAAAGTGAAGCAAAATTTCGTTACCAACAAGAGCTCAATTTATCTTCATTAGAGTGCGACCGCCTGTTTTATTACGTTAAGCAAACGCAGATCTTATTGCATGGTTCTGTCGACCTCATCGAGCGTGTAAAGCGTGCTGGGTATGGTGTGTATGCACTTACCGACAACGTGGCCGAGATTGTTGAACACCTAAAAACCACCTACGAATTTTGGCCTTTGTTTGATGGCACAGCCGTATCCACTGAACTTGGCATGCTTAAACCACAGCCTGAGATTTACCAAGCGTTGCTTTCTAATAATGGACTTGAAGCTTCAGAAACGGTGTTCATTGATGATATGCCTTACAACGTAGAAGGGGCAAAGGCCGTAGGCATGGCAGGCATTCAGTTTATCGATTCTGTGCAATGCGAGAACGAACTGCGTGCTCTTGGCATCGAATTTACGTGACCATGTAGTGAAGTGCTCAAGCTATCTATATTTAGTCAGGTTTATCTATACAGATAATCTAGGTAGGCAAGATAAGTAGAAAAACGACGGATAGAAAAGACTGATAAAAGCTAAAACGAATCGATTAAAAAGAGGCGATGTTTCATCATGGACATCGCCTCTTTTCTATTCGTTTTTTTAGATAAGTTTATCTTCTACTTAACTCTATTGTTCAGTATTCAAGTGTCGAATCAACTTCGCTGGCGTGCCACCGTATAGACAGTCTGGCGGAACATCTCTGTTGACCACAGAGTTAGCCGCGATAATCGAACGAGCCCCAATCGTCACGCCTTGGTTGATGACCGAGTTTCCACCAATCCACACATCATCTTCTACTGTAATAGGTAGACAAAACGTTTCCCACTTACGGCGACTGAGGTGATCCAGTGAGTGAGAGGCCGTGTAAAACTGGGCACTTGGCCCCACCAATACATTATTACCAATTCTGATATTCGCACCATCCAGCATCACCACGTTCATGTTGATGAAGGTGTCGTCACCAATCTCGATGGTTTTACCAAACTCACAATGAAAAGGGGGCTGGATTAAGCTGCTACTACCAACCTTACCGAATAGCTGCTCTTGCAATGTGTGTTGTTGATCTGGGTTTTGGTGGTTGTTGAAGGCCATTAACGCCTTTTTGGCATTGGTACGCATGGTATCAATTTCTTGGTCTGCACCATCATACACTTGCCCAGATAACATTTTATCCAGTTCAGTTTTATCGTTTGTATTACTCATGCTTGCCCACTTT
This sequence comes from Vibrio sp. J383, assembly GCF_023503985.1. NCBI lineage: Bacteria > Pseudomonadati > Pseudomonadota > Gammaproteobacteria > Vibrionales > Vibrionaceae > Vibrio > Vibrio sp. J383. Next base: position 587,396 of record NZ_CP097294.1, read on the forward strand.
CCGAGAGTCTCGGTCTAAATGACGAATACTGCAAGATTAGCGATTTTTGGATATAAAAAAAGAGAAAAGCCTCAGCCTTTCTCTTCCTATTTTGTACCTTTAAGCACTAATGCTAAGTGAGCCCAGCTATTCAGCAAAAGGCGCGCTCTACAAATTAGATTTGTTCAACAAAACCCATTAGATGCTGTTTCACTTGGTCTGAAGCAAAAGCGCTCTCCACAGAGTACTTGTAGATTTCTGCGTAATCTTCTTTTGTTAGGCCGAATGTTTCACACACACGCTTCACTTCGTTGGTCATGGTTGTGTTCGACACAGTACGGTTGTCTGTGTTGATCGTAACAACGATGCCGTCTTTCTTGAATTCAGCAATTGGGTGGTCGCTGAATTTGTGAATACACTTAGTTTGCACGTTACTTGTTGGGCAAGTTTCAAGCGCAACCTGCTTCTCTTTCACGATGTTGTACGCGTCTTCGTTACCTTGGATGTGAACACCGTGGCCGATACGCTCAGCGTCAAGCATTGTCACTGCATCGTAAACGTTTTGACCATGCCATTGCTCACCAGCGTGCACGGTAATGCGGTAGCCTTTTTCAAGAGCGTACTGTGTGTACTCAGGGAATTCAGCGCAGAAGCCTGGCTTTTCACCGCCAGCGATATCAAATGCTACAACACCTTTACCTAGGTAGGGTTGACCTGCATCGATCACGTCTTTGATAGAGTCTTTAGGGAACATACGAAGCACAGACATGATGTAGTTGCCTTTGATGTCGTATTTCTCTTCAGCACGCTTCATGCCTTTAACTGCGCTTGCAATGATCGTATCAAGAGACAGACCTTTGTTTACGTGCAGGATTGGTGCAAAGCGAACTTCTAGGTACTTAACGTTTTCTAGTGCTGCGTCTTCGTAAAGCTCGAAAGAGATACGTTCAATTGCTTCTTCAGTCTGCATCACTTGTAGCGGCAGGCTGAAGCAAGCTAGGTACTCATCTAGGTTTTTGCAATCTTCTGGCACCGTTAGAGATTGAACAACCGCATCGCGATCTTCAGGTAGTTCGATATTGTACTGTTTTGCTAGGTCAATAATCGTATCTGGACGAACACTTCCGTCTAGGTGGCAGTGTAAATCAATCTTTGGTAGTGCTAGAAAATCCATGAGTATTCCTTAATTCTATTATTCTTTGAGTGTATTAACTCACATGCGCTAAATTTACCAAGACAATGATATGATTTAAAGTGACAATTAATCATCATTAACCTGAATTTAGGGAATATCATGGTAGATGTGAAAAGCTTACTTAAATGCGATATGAATTTGCTACTTTGCTTACACGTTCTTATTGAAGAGCGAAGTGTGAGCAAAACGGCAGATCGACTCTTTTTGAGCCAGTCTGCAGTAAGTAAACAGCTCACTAAACTCAGAGCTTTGTTTGATGATCCGCTATTTGAGCGAGAATCAAAGGGGTTGTTCCCAACGCCCAAAGCACTCGCTTTGGCACCTAAGGTCCACCAAATCCTACTGCAAATTGAAAAGCTGACCGTTCCCGAAGTTTTCGATCCTAAAGCCAGTGAGCGTACTTTCACTATAGACCTTGTCGAAACCGCCTACACAGCGATTTATCCGCACTTTATGCCGACTGCTCTCGCGGAGGCGCCTCACATTACCATCAACAGCTCAACGTGGAGCAGCGACAGCTTCAAGCGTTTGCTAAAACGTGAAGTGGATTTTGGCATCGGTATTTTTGAGCTGGATGAGCGAGCATCTACCCATGTGCAATGTATTCCCGATGATCTGGATTACGTAGAACTGTGCTTGGACTATTCTGTGTGTTTGATGCGTAATGGCCATCCGGCGTTAAAGGAAGAGTGGAACCTCGACACCTTCTTGAAGTATCGACACATACAGTTGGTGACGGGTGGAGCGGGGGATTGGCTATTGATGGAAGTGCTGAACTCTAAGCAGTTGGAAATCAATAAAGCCGCTAACGTGTCAGACATCACCAGCGCCATTAAATTGTGTAAGCAGAGTGATTTACTGATGTGTTACCCATACAACTCGGTACGTGATTACATTGATAGCGGTGAACTGGTGATGAAGCCTGTTCCAGTCGATTTGGTGCCGGGAGGTTTATTCTTGTTATGGCACAAATACTTCGATTCAGAGCCGAGCCATAAGTGGCTTCGCGATTTGATCATTGAACAGATTCAATAATAAACAATAATATAATTAAGAGTAAATATTAGTTACTTATTGAAAATTAAAAGAAAAACATCGAATTAGAAACTAGTTGGATATTTTTTGTTTTTATTTCGTCTTTTTATCATGAGCCTCGTCTTAATTACGTTGCTATAGATTTTTTAAGACGAAACAATGAAAAATAATCAAGTATTAAAAATTGAAGCCAATCTTGCTTCCTTCCTACAAAATGAACAAGTTCATGCTTCTTTGGCGGGTATCCGTCGCGGTATTGAACGAGAGTTAATTCGCACACAAGCGACCGGTGGTATCTCAGATAAAACTCATCCAGTCGAACTTGGTTCTGCGCTCACACATCCTTATATCACCACTGATTTTTCCGAGGCTCAGTTAGAGTTAGTGACTCCAGCGATGGATGACCGAACCGCGACATTCGATTCGCTCGCTTCACTGCATCATTTTGTTGCGACTCGCCTACCTGAGGGTGAAACCTTATGGGGTGCGAGCATGCCACCACAATTGCCGAATGATGAGGCGGAAAGTGAGGGCGCGATTAGAATCGCTAGCTATGGCACTTCGAATGCTGGCCTACTGAAAAAACGTTATCGAGAAGGGCTAGCCAATCGTTATGGCAAACGCATGCAGCTTATCTCTGGAATTCATTACAACTTTTCTCTGCCGGAAGCATTTTGGATTGCGCTGTACGATCACCAGAAGAGCATCGATAGCAGTGTCGCTCAAATGCCTCTGGAAGCATTCGTTTCTGAACGCTACTTTCATATGATTCGTAACGTGCTGCGTCATGGTTGGTTAGTACCCTATTTATTTGGTGCTTCCCCTGCGGTAGATAACAGTTATTTGCAAGGCAAAGCACATGCGCTTGAAGTGTTTGATGACGAGACTTGTTACTTACCGTGGGCGACATCATTGCGTCTGAGTAATCTCGGTTACAGCAGTGATGAGCAGTCATCGTACCCAATCAGCTTTAATAACAGGCAGCAGTATTTATCTGATTTGTATAACGCTTTGACTCGTCCAAGTGATCGCTACTTACATCTAGACATCGATCAGCAAATGAATGGTTCTGTGTTACAGCTGGAAAACGAATTGTATGGCTCGGTGCGGCCAAAAATCGTTAACGATACATTGCGTCCGTTGTATGCGATGTGTCATTACGGTGTGCAGTATGTTGAGCTGCGCAGCATGGATAACAATCCATATTTACCACTTGGTATTGCGCAAGAGCAAAGCCACTTTTTGGATCTTTTTCTGGTTTACAGTGCATTAGCGCCAAGCCCCGAGTTGACCGAAGAGGAACGCGCCATTGTCGTTCAACGTCAAGAACTCGTGGCAACACAAGGCCGAAAACCGGACTTAACACTTCCTACATTAGAAGGCGAAGTGTCATTAGAAACTTTGGGGCTTGATCTGTTGGACGCTATCCAAGAAATAGCAGCGCTGTTTGATGATGCTTTTTCTACGGATTCATACCAAACCAGTATCTTCAGTGAACGTATGAAACTGCAAAACAGTGACTTAACCCCTTCGGCAAAACTGTTGGCACAAATGAAAGACCAAGGATTGAGTCATCAAGGCTTAATGCAACGTCTTTCTGATGAGCACTTGTTAGTGCATTTGCAACACCAAGTTGAGACGGAAAAAATGGACAACTTAACAGCGTTGGTTGATGAATCGCTTTCCAAGCAGCAACAAATGGAAAGGCAGCCAGACATCAGTTTTGATGATTTTTTGAAAAAGCAAAATCAACTACAGCGCGACTGCAAACAACAAGAAATGATGGTTTAACAAGTTATGGATATTCTTTGGAAATTACGTGGCTACATTAAAATGTTCAGCCGCCAATATTTGATCGCCTTTGTTGTTTTACAAGTGGTCGCATTGTTCAACCTAGTGCCCTCATGGCTGATTGGTCGAATCGTTGATAGCATCAGTGATGGTGAACTGACTCTATCATTGCTCATGTTTTATGTGGGTGGTATAGCGGGTTCGGCATTTGCCATGTACGGGTTGCGTTATGTATGGCAGAGCAAACTCTATGGCGCGGCGATTGGTATTACACGAGTCATTCGTAGCGAGCTTTTCCATAAGTTCTCACGCTTATCGCCATCATTTTATTCTCGTCGCAGTACGGGGGATTTGATGGCGCATGCGACTAATGATCTTAATGCCGTGGAAGAGGCGACAGGCATGGGCATCATGACGCTGGTTGACTCTCTTATCGCTGGTTTTACCGTGATCTTCGGGATGATTTTTGTCGTCAGTGGTCACTTAACCGCTGTGGCGTTATTACCATTCCCGCTGTTGGTTTACTTTACTCGTCGTTATGGTGCTCGTTTACATACCGCCTTTGGACATGCGCAAGCGAGCTTCTCTGAACTAAGCGAAGAGACTCGTGAAACCGTTGCTGGTATTCGTGCCGTCCGTTCACATGGTATTGGTCAACGACAAGAGCAACGTTTTGGTAAGACGTTAGATGAGACGTTGGAAGCGAACCTTAAAGTGGCAAAGGTGGACTCGGCATTTGCTCCAACGATCCAATTGGTTTATGGCTTGTCGTTTGTGATTTCGTTGGGTTATGGCGCTTGGTTAATTGAGCAAGGCAGCATTACGGTGGGCTTGTTCACAACGTTCACTTTGTATCTTGGTCAGTTGCTAGGACCATTCTTACAGTTTGGTTGGCAGTTCAATGTATTCCAACGTGGCAGTAAATCATGGGAACGCCTCGACAGCCTACTATCAGAGCCAGAAGACGTAACGGAAGGAACAAAAACCCTATCAGACGACGTGAGATCAAGCCTTGACGTCAACATTCATTCATTTACTCACCAAGGTGCAAACAGACGAACGTTAGAAGCGATCAAATTCAGCGTGAGTGAAGGCGGTTTAGTCGGCATTACGGGCCCGACTGGTGGAGGGAAGAGTACGCTATTGCAATTGTTGATGAGGCAGTTTCCGTTGGACGGAAATTCGAAGGTGGCGTTGGACGGTAATTCGATCGATGACCTGACGTTTGATTCGTTGCGAAGCAAAGTGACGTGGGTTCCTCAAAAACCATTTTTATTCTCAGGGACGATTGCTGAGAACATTGCGTTAGCAAAGCCCGACGCTACCGATGAAGAGATAAAGCATGTGGCGAAAATGGCTGGTATCCAAGCTGAGATTGAAGCTATGGCTGATGGGTTTGATACTGAACTACGCGAAGGTGGTAGTAATTTGTCTGGAGGTCAAAAGCAAAGGTTAACCCTTGCGAGAGCATTGCTTTCAGGTGCCGATATTTTATTGCTTGATGACCCGTTCAGTGCGTTGGACATGAAAACAGAAGTGGTGGTTCGCCGAAACTTAAAGGCGCATTACGGCCACAAAACGATGTTGTTGGTCACTCAACGCTTAACCAACTTGATAGAGGCTGACCATATTCTGGTATTGAATCAAGGTCAAATTGAAGAGCAAGGCTCTCACCACGAACTTGTTGCTAAGCAAGGTTGGTACTCAATGGTTTATCAACGTCAAAGCCAGCTCGGTAAAGACGATATTCAGACCATTATCGATGTTACAGAAACGGCTCACACGTTTAATTCTAAGGCTGTTGAAACTGGAGCAAGTTATGTTTAAGCCAACACAAAAAACTCAACGGTCTCAAAGCCAAACAGATATGAAGGCCAATTCAATGTACCGTCGGTTGTTGGCTTATTCATTGCCACATAGAGCACGTTTTATCTTGGCCTTTGCGATGTTGACCGTTGCCGTGAGTGCTGAGATGGCGATCCCATGGCTCGCTAAAATTATCTTAGACGATGTGATTGTCCCTCAGACATTTGAGTTGCAACACCTTGCTATATTAACTGGGGGAGTGATGATGTTTTACATCATTGCCGCCCTGTTTACTTACCTGCAGGCTGTCACATTCCGCCATAGCGCACTGCTGGTGGTTAATGATATTCGCCGAGAATTGTTTAGCCATGTGCTCAACTTTCCAATCAATACTTTTGATAAGTTAGCGGCGGGTAAACTGGTGTCGTACATCACCAATGATACCGAAGCGATGCGCAACATGTTTGTTTCTACGTTTCCGACTATTATCCAAGGTGCACTACGTATTACGGTGATCTTCATTGCTATTGCACTACTTGATTGGCGTTTGATGCTATTGAGTTTAGTGCTGATCCCAATTCTGCTGATGACCATGCATTTGTATCGAAAAATTTCGATGTCAGTATTTGATGGCATTCGCATTCAAGTGAGTAACATCAATGGTCGATTGAATGAATCTTTGCAGGGAATGGCGCTCATTCAAGCTTTCCGCCAGCAAAAGTCGTTTAAAGAAAAGTTTGAAAAAGAAAATCAAAGCTGGTTTGAATTTAGAGCTAAATCGATCGCAATAGACAGCTTCATGCTGATCCCGCTCACTCGTTTAGTCTCTACATTAACGGCTGCGGGCATTGTGGCTTGGTTTGCTGGTGCTTCGTTTAGCACGGTCGTTGAAGTCGGTACTTTGTATGCTTTTCTTAACTATATAGAACGATTTTTCGACCCATTCCGCCAGTTATCCATGGAACTAAGAAAGCTACAGGTGGCGACGGTTTCTTCTAAGCGTGTATTCGAGCTGCTGGATGATGAATCGGAACATCATCGATACTCTCACCGGTTGGTAGAGGTTTCAGAGCCGTATGACATTGAGTTTAAAGATGTTCAATTAAGCTATGAAGAAGGTTCGCTAGTACTCAACGACGTCAGTTTTACGGCTAAAGGCGGCCAATTCACAGCGATTGTTGGTCATAGCGGAAGTGGTAAAAGTTCGGTGATAAACCTACTGATGCGTTTCTACGATCATCAAAAGGGTGCAATTTTGGTGGGTGGACAACCTTTATCGGCATTCCCAGAGGAGCAACTGCGGCAACTGTTTGGTTTAGTGTCTCAAGATCCGACCATATTCAGTGGTTCAGTGCTTGAGAACATAGACCTGTCTGGAAGCTACCTAGCTGAGCGAGCAACAAGAGCCAAGGTTATCGATGCAGCGAAACAAGTCAAAGCGCACTCATTTATTGAACGTTTAACCAATGGTTATGACCATCAACCCAGTCACGGTGGAGCCTCGTTTTCCGTTGGTGAGAAACAGCTGTTGGCGTTAGCAAGAGCGCTTTCGCATGATCCTAAAATCTTCCTGTTAGATGAGGCTACCGCTAACATTGATAGTGATACGGAAGAGGCAGTGAAGATAGCTTTAGAGAAAATCCAAGAAGGCAGAACGGTTATAACGGTGGCGCACCGACTTTCAACGATCAAACACGCTGACCAAATTTTGGTGATGAACAAAGGGCGAATTGTTCAAAGCGGCACACATCACGAATTGGTTGCTCAAGATGGCGACTACCGTGATTTATATCTAGCCCAAAAGGCGCAAGAAGAACAAGAACACCTAAGCAGCAAGCTAGGATTGTCGGCTGCCACAGCATAGTTGATGGGCGTGTTATTAGAAGAATGACACGGCTAATCATTAATACTTGAGAGTAAAAATAATGAATATCGAAAAAGCATCATTGATTTCACAACAAACGATTGAAGACGCTTGCGAATGGGCAATTATGCATGGTGTCGCTTTCCGTCAGGCTGATAATACGGCGAGGCATTGTCCTTTCAGTATCGCGCCAATGACAATGGAACGTAAGGTATATGAGCACTTACGTAAGGTTACGCCTCTGATGACTAAGTTGGTGAGTAACGTCTCTGAGGATCATGACTTCTTGCAGTTATCATTGAGCGATATGGCTAAGGCTGACCCGTTTTTTGGTCGTTTGATGGAGCTGCATTTACAAGCGCATGGCAGTGCTGATGAACGCTTGAATCCTGCTCGTCAGCCACTGTTGTTAATGCGCACTGATTTCATGGATGACCGTCAACACGGTGCAAAAGTGATTGAGTTTAATGGTATTGCGGCAGGCATGGCTCCGTTTGGTCAGAAAGCGACAGAGTTTCATGCCTATATGCAAAATCAATGGCCTGAAACTTACCAAAAATGGTTGGAAGATAAATCGGCGACTCCGGCAGGAAACCAAGGTCTTGAGCAACTGGCTTTCGGTATTGCGACTTCTGCGAGAAAGGTGAGAGCGGACTTCAATTGTTCAGACAAAAATGCTCCTGAAAAACCAACATTTTTGATGGTGGTGCAGAAGAATGAAGACAATGTGTATGACCAACACTTACTAGAAGTGGAACTGCAGAAGCAGGGTATTCGCACGGTTCGACGTACCTTTGAGCAGCTCAGCTCTCAGCTTTCTTCAGGTGATAACAAACGTTTATTACTTGAAGGCATTGGCGCTATTGATGTGGTGTATCTGCGCGCCGGCTATCAGTATTCTGACTATTGGGCTCCAGAGCTAAACGAATCTATTTGTTGTCATACGCTTAGCCAAACTCGCTTGTTCATAGAGCAGCACCATGTGGCAATGAATGCAACGATAAGCCAACAACTCGCCACCAGTAAAACCATGCAAATGTTGCTGACCATGATGTCTGCGTCAGAATACGCACGTTGGGGTTTAACACTAGAAGAGGCTGAATTGGTGAAGAGTGTATTGGCGGACATGAAACCAATCACCAGTGAATCGATTGAATGGTTTAACACGCAAGCCGACAAGCAAGAGTGGGTGCTGAAAAACCAAGGCGAGGGCGGTGGCCATTGTGTATTCGGTGACGATATCAGTGAAAAACTGAGCCAACTTAAGCCAGAAGAATACGATGCATGGGCATTGATGCAGCGCTTGTACCCACATGAACGAGACGTACCTACCATTGCAGTTCGTGACACTCAGCAAATGTTAGTGACAGACTTAGTCAGCGAAGTCGGCCTATTCACCGCTTACTACCAAGGTAAGCCAGTTACCGAATTAGACGGCTACGCGGGCTACTTGATCCGCAGCAAACCAGCCAGCGAAAACGAAGGCGGGATCCACAGCGGAAAAGGCATTCTCGATTCATTGGTGTTGATTGATTAACCCAAGATATCGAACAAAAACCAGAACCCACGTTCTGGTTTTTTTTGTATTTGTCATCCGCAAAGTCAATGCGTGGGTACAAAAAGAATCACGTTCCTGATTTAGTAAAAACCAGCGGTGTTTGTCCTGTTGTTGTTTGAAAAAAGCAATAAAGGCGCCATTGCATCGCTATTCTTGAACAGTAATGCCTGTTTTGGCTTTGAATAATCGAGTAAGTGTTTTGGTCTTTTCTCCAACTGAGTGAACTAACTATCTGGTTCTTGTTTCCGATGATGTTGATACGCAGTCGACTCTAGATTTAACGGTAAGTCTCTCATTCATATTGATAAATTCCGCGTCTTATTTGATGCGGGATTTATCATTTTATCCCTTCGTAAATTTGGATATTGACATGGGTAGAATGATCGCTCTACTATATGTGTAGAACAATCATTCTACCTGTTGTTATACCTATCACTGTTACTTACTACGATTGGTATTCAGTATTAAGAGGTCAGCTTGTTAAGAGAACAGATTGCAGCAAGTCTTGAAGTGGCGTTTAGCCAGCAAGGTTTTGCGGAACCGAGCGTTGCTCAACTGAAGACGGCGTGTAACGTGAGCCTACGTACGCTCTATAAACATTTTCCATCGAAAGAAGCGATGATAGTGGGCGCCTTAGAGCACCGTCATCACCGTTACCTAAATTTCCTATTAGAAAATGTACCTGCTGGTGGCCTTGAGTCGATGCTTGATATCTTCAACAAGTTACAACAGTGGATGGAAGAGTATGCGCCACACGGTTGTATGTCGATGAATGCGATGGCGGCTTTTCCTGACAACGAGATAATTAACCAAGCTGTTACTGAACATAAACGAGAAGTAAAAGCACTTCTGGGTAAGCAGAGTCAACGAGATGATCTGGCTTCAGAGCTTTTTCTACTTCATGAAGGTGTATCAAGCGCGTGGCCAGTATTAGGCGAAGAAGCGGTGACATCAGCACAGAATATGGTGACAAAATTACTCAAGGAAACACGATGAAATTCGAACTACCTAAAACAATGAAAGGCGTAGAGATGCTAGGACACGGCGGAGCAGAAATGCTTGGTTACCGTGAAGATATCGCTGTTCCTGAAATTGAACCTAATGAAGTGCTGATCAAAGTGATGGCTGCGGGCGTAAACAACACGGATATCAACACACGAATCGGCTGGTACTCAAAAAGCGACGATTCAGACGACGCAAGTTGGTCGGGTGAAGCGTTGAAGTTCCCTCGTATTCAAGGTGCTGACGTGTGTGGTTTCATCGTGGCGGTCGGCAATGAAGTCTCTGCTGATCGTATTGGTGAACGTGTTCTGATTGAACCTTGTCTGACTGAAGTGTACGGACGAGATTTACCACAACCATGGTATTTCGGTTCGGAATGCGATGGTGGTTTTGCTGAATACACCAAAGTGGCGGCGAAACACGCTTATGCGGTGAACAGCACCATGTCGGATGTTGAGCTAGCGTCTTTCCCATGTTCTTACTCGACCGCAGAAAACATGCTGACCCGTGCCAACGTGGCTGAAGCTGATCGCGTGCTTATCTCAGGTGCATCGGGTGGTGTGGGCTCTGCGGCTATTCAGCTAGCAAAAGCTCGTGGCGCGTATGTTATTGCCATCACTAGCCCAAGCAAGAACCAACAGTTACTTGAACTAGGTGCTGATGAAGTTATTGCTCGTGATGCGGATTTGGTTAAAGTGCTAGGCGAAAGCAGTGTGAATGTGGTTATCGACTTAGTCGCCGGTGATAAATGGCCGGAATTCCTTGAAGTGCTAAAACCACACGGTCGTTATGCCGTATCTGGCGCAATTGGTGGCGCTATGGTCGAGCTCGATGTACGAACTTTGTATCTCAAAGATCTCAGCTTTTTTGGTTGTACGGTTTTAGAACCACAAGTGTTCCAGAATCTAGTCAATCGTATCGAGAAACAGCAGATCGAAGCAATCGTCGCGCAGTCTTATCCGCTCGCTGATATCCACAAAGCACAAGACGAGTTTCTAAAGAAAAAACACGTTGGTAAGATCGTGTTGGAAGTGTCCCAGAGCTAACTTTAGACAGTGTCACACAGCTAATCTATGAAAGAGCGAGCAAACGTTATTTGCTCGCTCTTTTGTTTCTGATGAGCATAGAAGGACTTAGACTCGCAGGCTGTTGAGTAACAGATCCTATACAGTTAAATAGTTAATGATTCAATTGTCACTGTATGGTTTATGAGTTGTCTGTGCGATAATCACCGCCGTTATATATCCCTATCTATGTTGTATTCATCTAGGAGCCGTATTGATGTTTAAAAGGGTATTGCAGGCATTATTCTCACCTTTTGTTGATTCAAAAAACAAACCCTCTGCAGAGCCTGTCCAAAAAGAGCAACAACAAACCGTTGCTACTGATTCCGTTCAGTCTTCAACCTTTGTGCCGCCGTCGTCAGCTCAACCATCATCATTAATCGTCGATAAGACGCTTAGCCTTCACGATGGTGAGTTCCTTGATTATTTGTTTGGAGAGTCTCGTCTTCGAACGGAGTCGGACCCGTTTAGTGATTTTGTTGCTTGTCAGATCGAACGTTTGATTCGGTCTCCAAAAGCCTTGCTCAATGAACTGCCAGTGATGCCAGCCTCTGTGACCACATTAATGGCAGAATTACAGAGCGACGAGTTTGGTGTTGACGCACTACTAACAGTGATTGAGCGCGAGCCGAGTATGGCAGCCGATGTGATTAAACTGTCTAACAGTGCTTTCTATAAGCGTGGTGAAAAACAGGTTACTGACCTAAAAACAGCATTCCTAAATATGGGTTCTCAAGGGCTTGTTGAAGGGGTTGTGAATAGCTATATGAAGAACTTCACGCCGGGCAACAATATTTACTGGCGTCATTTCGGTGAGAAAATTTGGAATCACAGTGTTCAAACCGCGTCTTTTTCTAGGGAGTTGATGAAAGACTCTTCATCCCAAGAAGATCAAGCGGCGGCATATTTTGTTGGGTTGATTCGCAACTTAGGCAAGATGATCATTTTCCAAATGATGGTAGAAGCATTTAAACATGTTGATCCGTCTGTTCCGCCTAACTCGTTAGCATTGAAGCGCTTAATGAATAGCTATTCTATTCGCCTGACTTACACCATTGCTAAGTTCTGGGAGTTGCCAGAATCTGTGCTGACGGTGATTGGTTATCAAGAGTCGAGCCGATACGAATGCACGCCACTTGGTCAAGCTGTGTTTGAAGCTAACTATCTGAGTGAGCTGTACTATTTACTAGAAGAACAAACGATTGAAGTCGAGCAGTTTAAGCGCAGATGTAAAGAGATATTGATGTCACCTGCGGCTTTCAAAGTGGCTAACCGTATCTATAAAGAGTCTGAATTAGCGCTGGTAGGATAATAACGGCCTGGCGTTGGCTAGGTTGATTCTTGAGGTCGTCAAAAAGCGGTATTTTCTAAATGGTCTTACTAAGCAGTAAGACCATTTTTGTTTCAATTATCGATTAAGGGATCTTAGCCAGTTCTTGTTTCAATTTATCGATTTTACGCAGTTCTTTTTCGATCTTACCCTCATACTTTCGGATTTTATCCGCTCTATCGTCTCTTTTTGCTTCTTCTAGGTCAGCTTGGTATTCAGCTAAATCTTGTTCATTGGATTCAATCTTCTCACGGAGATCATCCTTCAAGCCTTCATTAGTGCAGTTTTCTTTCGCCGCTTTCAAGGCCGTGGTTAATCGTTCTACTTTGTTCTGATTGTCGTACTGCTCCGCTTTCTTTATCTGATATTCGATCTCACAGAACTTCTTTTCACAGCCTGTTAGCGCGTCGCATTGGGTGCTCGCCATGCTGTTAAAAGAGAATGCGCAAAGAAATAGTAATGAGCCTTTTAGGTGTCGAGTCATGGTTTACCTTCTTATTGGGGCTATTTAGTTTGTACTTATATTTGTTGAGTCTCACTTCGAGAGTACATTAGCACCCGCTCACTTTGCTATTGGCAGGGGAGTGTTAAAGATAAGTCGCTGTGCCTAATGACTTATTTTTGAACATGGCTAGATTTACAAATGGTTAATCCACAACTGATCGAGCTCACACCAGCCGAAGCCATTCACTTGCGCGCCGTGTATCTTTTCAGAAACTTGTAAATTGAACACCTCTTGCTTGAGCTCAACCACAACCTCAGAGTCATTCAACCAATCCCGAAGCTTCAACAGTGTGTTCGCTGCTAATTCAAAGTTTGGCTGGTTTCTTATTGAAGCTAAGCCTTGTTCGATTGTCTCTAGCATCTCAGCAGGCAGAGCTAAGTCCTCAAACGGAAAGCGAATGAAAAAGCTTAACCACGAAGTGAAGGTGTCGTTCTCATCAATAATGCTGCACAGCGCGACGTCTTTGGTAGTTAGGAAGTTAGTTAGGTAGTGTCCATATTCCACGTTGGTTTTGTTGTCGCCAGACACAGACAACTGCTCGAAAAGGGTTTGGCATTCAGAGGTGTCTTCAACAGTGAATTCACGAATGGTTTTCGACAATGTTGGGTTCTGAATTTTGAAAAACGTTGAGCCGAAATCCGGTTGAGAAGAATGGTCATTGCCACGCACGGTGACCGTTTTCTCGGGCAGTTTCACGCACACCTGATTTTGAGCGCAAGCTTTGCTCTGTGCCCATTCTGGATAGACCCACAATTCGACTCGATTGAGAATGGGTGTACTGTGCGAATACGCGCTATTGCGGCTTAATCTCAACATCTTGCTCGAGAATATGTCTAATGAGAACGCGCCAGATCCAATCAGCCTTTCAGTCGGTGATGAGGGATCAAATATGGAGGCTTCAACTCTGGCAAGTAGGCGCGGTAAGTGCCAATCAGGTTGATTCAGTTTCACGACAACTACATTACCTGCCGAGACAGAGACCTCATCAATATGCTGATAACAACGACGCCATATTTTGCTTTGAATTAGCGAGTTAAGGTTGCGCGCTATGTCTTGAGATTCGAGTGTTCTGCCGTTATGGAACTGAACACCATTGCGAATTTGAAAGTGCCACTGTGTTGCATCTTGATTAGCCTGCCAATGATAAGCCAGATCGCCGCTGAGTTGACCGTGTTGAACGGAGGTTAGGCGTTGGCAAGTTTGCATCACTAAGAAACGTTCGGTGCGTCTAAGTACTCGTTGAGGGTGAAGCGCTTCGAGTTCTCGGTGAAATGGGATATACGCGATATTCTGCGCCAATGGATTGGTATTGCTTAGAAAGGCTTGTAACTCAGCGCCAGCATTGCGGCCATTGAAGCTCAAGGTGCTAAACACCTGTTCGATGTTGCCTGCGTCAGCTTGGGTTTGTGCGTATTGGTAACACGCCTCAATGGGCTCAACCAGACACGTGAGTTGTGCCTTCTTGCTGCGGCCTGAGCTGGCGTGCCACTCAATCCAGCCTTGTGCTGTCATCGCTTTGAGTAAGGTTTGAACGTGACGTTCACTCACGTGCAGCAGTGTGGCCAGTTGGTTGACCTGACAATGTGATACTCCAGGCCCAAAAGCCTGAAATATCTTTTCATACAGTTCAAGCTTGCGCTTAAGGTTGCCCAATTTGCTTTTCCTAACGACGAGGTTGAGTTAAGTGTTGATAGCCAGAGTCAATGAGTGCTTTCTCCATCGTATCGAGCACTTGAGAGGTTACCTCTGAGCTTAGGATATCCGATTCAGTTTTGCCTTGAAGCACCAAATCTGAAAAATGGTCGATTTCAAATTCGAACCCATTGCCCGTTACTCGTTTGTTGATGGTCGACTTCTGCCCTTGATGTTCAATCTCAATAAAGGCCGGATTCCACCATTTTTCGTGAATGGTGATCTTAGTGTTGGGCCCAGTCAAGTGTGCTGTTCGGGGAAGGTTTTGCACCGTTGATGCCGATATCTTACCGTTTATATCGCCAGAGAATGTAAAGCACGCATCGGTGTCAACATTCGCCCCCTCATACAGACATGACATCTCTACCTGAGGTTTTGAAGGATTCACTCCCAGAGTGCGGCACAGATCGTAGAAGAACCAAAGCCCATAGACCCCAACATCGAGCGTTGCTCCGCCTGACAAATCCGGATTGAAGATAAACAAATCGGGCTCATAGTCGTGATGGTTACCAAAGCTGGCTTCGATTGAGTCTACCTGAATGTTGTTGTCGACCAAGAATGATTGAAGCTCACGATATGCGGGAAACACCACAGTTTTCATCGCTTCTAACAGCATCACGCCATTTTGTTTCGCGAGGGCTTTCATCTCAAGCCAGTCAGCAAGATTGGTGAAAGCCGGCTTCTCGACCAATACGTGTTTATTGTTCTTTAGAAACAACTCGGCGAGTGGCTGGTGGTATGGGTGAACCGTAGCGATGTAAACCGCTTCAATATTTGGGTCATGCGCCATTTCTTCATAAGAGCCATAAGCCTTGTCGCAACTAAACTTGTTGGCGAACGTGGCTGCGCGTTTATGGTCTCTCGCGGCAACCGCATACAGTTCACCATGCAGACAGTGCTCTGTTACAGCTGTTGCGAATCGATTGGCGATATTACCTAGGCCCGCGATGCCCCATTTAATTTTGCGTTGCGTGTCGCTCATCAGTTGCTCCAAATCGTTGTTTTGTATCAGTGTACTCAGAGACGCCACATACAAATAGAGAACAGATTTCTCAACCTGTTCTCTATTTATTTTATTCTAGCTGAAACTCAGGATCAGCTCTGTAGGGAGCGTTTCCAATCGGCTAGGGCTTGAATGTGTTTTGGCCCGATGCCACAACAGCCACCGACAATATTCGCACCCAATGCGTGCCAGCGTTTTACATAAGTTAAGTAACCTTGGCCATCCAGCTCACGCATCTCCTGAAACATATCATTCGCTTCATGTTCGTTGCTGATAGGCGCAAAATTGTTGGCGTAGACACCAATTTCTAAATCACGGCCTAGCTCATCGATCACTTTCTTAGCATCGATAATGGCTTGATCCATAACTTCAGGCACTGAGCAGTTAAACATAATGCCTTTTGCGTTCGATTGGCAGGCAAGTTTGATCGCGTCTGTTACGCTCTCGCCAGAACGAATATTGGCACAATCGCCCTTGGTGTCTTCCAAACTGAATGCGTAGTAACACGGCTTATCTGACTGCTTAAGTACCGCATGAATGGATTCGAATTCTTGCAGGCTACAGATGGTTTCAGCTATCCAAAGATCGATGTTTGGGTCTTGCGCATCGTAAAGCGTTTGAATGATCGGCGCTGCTTCTTCTACCTTAAACAAGTCTGGTCGGTAGCTGCCAAATGGCGGTGGAATCGCGCCCGCAACTTTCACGGTGTGAGGAGCGTTGTCTGCAACTGCTTTAGCCAGCTCACCAGACAGTGCGGCTAGTTCAAAACCGCGTTGCTCGAACAGCTCTTCACCCAAGTGAAAAGGCACACAGGCATAGCTATTGGTGATCAATATTTCAGCACCTGCATCGACAAAGTTTTGATGCGCTTGGCTAACAAATTCGGGTGCTTCAATCAGCGCTTGAGCACTCCAAAGTGGTTGAGAAAATGGCGCGCCAATTTCTTTGAGTTCTCGGCCCATGCCGCCATCAAGTATGGTTAGTGTTTTCATATTCAATACTATCTAAACAATTGCTGAAGTTCTGCCGTCACCATATCAGACAACTTTGCTAGACAGAAGCTATCAAGGCCATGTGTTATCGAGAATAAAACATGGCCTAAAAAAGATTGGTTTTTAACTATGGCTGAGCACGAATAGAACGATCAACCACTTTTATGGTATTGATCAATAGCTAACTCAATGGGACGTACAGAGTGATAACGAGCCTCTCGTAGGCGGAAATGTGTGCTTGCACGAATCCGCACCTAAAATGTAGAGTGGTTTTATATTATGTATATATTATTCAGTTGGTTATAAGCAATCTTTTTGATATGTTTAGCCAAAGAATTCGTGCTCGCACGATATTAAATGTTAACTGTATTTCGATATGAAAATTACGAGCAAGTTGCTACAAAAATAGGTCGTTTCTAAAATGAAAAAGTGGTTTGTGTTTCTGGTTCTTTTACTTACAGGATGTGCTGCTAAGCAACTGCCTTATTCTCCTTCCGATATGGTAAGCGAAGAAGTTGCGGCGAGTGTGATTGAACAGGTTGTTATGGAACAGCCTACAAAATTTAGACCTGAAGGCCTTGTTGTGACCAGTTCTTATATCGGATTATCTGAAGGTCACAATTCAAAAATAGTGGCAGTTAGCAATTATAATGACGCTTCCAATTTACTCATTTCGTCTGCAAACATAAGGCTATCAGACATCAACTCCAGATATTATTTCAACTCGATATTGGCGCTTGAGCTCTATAGCAAAAGAGATTGGTTTATCATTCAGTTAAAAAACGATGAGCAACGGGTTGTTAAGCGTTTTTATACGAGAAGTTTAGAAAAGGCGCAGCGGTTCATAGATTCAATAAATTATATGAAAATTTCGGCTAAGCCATTTGGTGCTGAGTAGTACAGTTGACAAGAGATTATGGCGCCAATAACTAACTTTTGGTGCTGTTTCCATTCCACATAGTCCAATATATCATCAAGCATTTCAGAACGTGAAATGGTAGGTCACTACAATCTGTAGAGGAAAGTGCATTGAAGTTAACGAATAAACTCGTACGTTACCCGCACATTGATGTTGATCGTGCGTTTGAAAAAGAAGCTGAATTATTGCAGCAGATACAGGCGGGTGAGATTGGGCAAGCCTTAATGCTGTGGCAAGCAAAAACGCCGACACTCGTTTTGCCCGCAGGTAAAAAGTGGCCAGTGACGGTAGAGTCTAGAAAGCAACTCGCGGGACAAGGTTGGCAACTCACCTCACGTAAAACCGGTGGCGCTCCCGTTCCCCAACTGCCGGGGATAATTAACCTATCGCATATCTACCATTGGCCTCGTGATGAAGCCTACAATATCCAAAAAGCGTATCGACATTTATGCGATGTCTTAACCTTGTTTTTTAAAGAACTAGGCATCGATGTGGATGTACACGCAACCCCCGGTTCTTATTGTGATGGTGAGTACAACCTCAATATCAATAAACAAAAAATAGTGGGTACTGCGCAGCGCGTATTGCTTAAACAAGGGGGCGGCCAAATTGTACTTTCGCAAGCTTGTATTGTGTTAGACGTCGACTTAGAGAACATCGTTGCGCCCGTAAATTTTTATAATCAAATTTGCGATAACCCAACCGTGGTGGATGCGCAGGTTCATACTCCATTGTCCGAACATCTCACAACCCTACCCAACGTAGATTCACTTTTTCAACGGTTGAGCCAAGCTTTTATCAAGTACGCGTAATGTCGCTATTTCGCTAACGCTATGCCAATTTGTTGGGAGAGGAACCATTTCAATGCTATCGAAATAATAGTTGAAGCTCTCTCGTCACGACATCAGACAGTTTTGGGTTTTTGGTGCCCCTAAATATGGAGCACTCCTTGTATTGTATCTGGCTAGCGAGAGTGGGATTTCAGCTCGAGCTGTTCTGCAAGTAACTGGTCGAGAGTTGTCACCAGCTTTTGATTTTTCTCCGTATCTAATGCATCAGCATGAGGGTCTTTGAATAATCCCGAATCATTATCAAAGTACCGTCCTGAGGCATTAGAAAACTCTTCCGACAGTGCCGCTCTGCACAAGATATCAGCACCAATCCCTAAGTCATTGCCTTCCAAACCATACGCATCTTTAACCAATTTACTGCCAAGAAATGAGGCCGGATTAACGGGAATGATTAGGGGTCCTTGATCTCCTAATTGGTGCGCAAGATGGATTGACCACATCGTTAACGCCAACTTACTTTGTGCGTAGATAGGGCCATCTAAAGCGTCAGGGTTTGGGCTGGCAAGTGCCTCGAGATCGACCGATGACTGAGCGGCTGAAGATAGATTGACGATGCGACCGTTGGCATCAAAAAGTGGTAGCAGCTTTTGAGTCAGTAAATAAGGGGCAATGGTGTTGACGGTAAAGCGAACATCGAGATTGTCTTTGGTGGTGATCTCGGAAACCTTGTAGACGCCAGCGTTGTTAATGAGTACATCGAGCTCTTCATGCTTCGACTTTATTTGGTTGGCGAGGGCTTCAACTTCAGAAAGAGAAGAGAGATCAGCAACATAACTTTCGATAATCGCATCCTTGGATAATCGAGAAAGGCCGGTTTCTACTTTGCTGAGTTTTGTTGGGTTACGTCCATGTATAAGGATGTGATGCCCTTGTTGGGCTAACATTTTCGCTGTCTCTAAACCGATACCATCTGTAGCACCTGTAATTATAATCTTTTTTCGCATCTTCCTTCCTTGAATAAAGAGTCCGGACAACTTTTATAACAAAGTTTTATTGCGCAAAGTTTCTACTACTTCACATGCTGAGATATAGAAAGCGCGGATGTGTGTTGCTATTGAGAAACCGTGAAATAAGGGGGTGGTTTAACAAACACAGTACTGTTTTTCAGGGCTTGCTAAGAATGTTTGCTAAATGCTTATTGAGTGCTGTAAGTGGAATTTCTCCCTAAATGTTCTTTATATTGAATAAAGCCTAAATCACAAAAAAGCCTCAACCGGTTTAGTGGTTGAGGCTTGGTCGTTATTAGCCTTGTTTCAGCCTATATAGGCCAGTTTGACGTTGTAATTATTTTACCTTAGAGCGGCTTAATGAGCGTGAACAGCTGAATCTTGGTATAGCTCGGCATCAATTTCTTCGCCTTTATTCGGACGTGGGACAATCTCAAACGAGGTGTCAGCTTCTGTTAGTGAAGACAACAGCTTGTTCAAAGACGACTTGTCACCTTTCACGCCTGCTTGACCTGCTTCTATCAGTTTATTGAGTGTCGTTTTCTTAAGTACGATGTCAGACACATCTGACTTGTTGATGATCAGTGTGGTGTCGGCATCTTGAAGTTCTGATACTTGAATGTTGTTCAGATTACCGTTAGACATTTCAACGTAGTAGAACTCTTTAACATCAGGTAATTGAATGTTCATCGTAAATGGCGTGTTTTGCGCCTTCAATGAATCCACTTTTACCGCTAAGTAATCCAACAAGTTCTCAATGGTCATGTTAGCCAATACATCCGGAGATGCAGTTTTTGGTGCGCCCGGTTGTGTGCCAATACGAAGCTCTTGAGCGCCCGTTAGGTAGATGTTTCTCCAACCTGCACCTTCTGATTGATAACCCAATTGCTCGTACGTATCTGCCAATAAGCCACGTGCAACTTTGTTCTCTGGCTCAGCTTGAATCACCTTATTCAGTGCTGTTGCAACGAAGCGGTATTCGCCTTCTTGGAAGTCTTGCTGCGCTTTTTCAATCACAGCATCGCTGCCACCCATGTACTCAACAAACTTCACCGATTCTGGCTCGATTGGTAATGGGTTTAGGTTAGCCGGGTTCATGTCGAAGTAACCAAGATACATGTTGTACACAGCGCGAGCGTTGTGAGAGTAAGTACCGTGGTAACCATTTGTGTGCCAAGACTGTTGAATGCTGTCTGGCATTACCTTGTAAATCTCGTCACCGATGTCTTGCAGAACCACGCCGTTATTCGCTAAGCGAAGCGTTTGGTTATGAGTAAAACCGTAAGCGTCACGCTGCATCTTTAGGTATTCAGAAATTTCTTTTTCACCCCAAACTGGTGCTGAGTGAGAGGCAAATAACACGTCAGTTTCTTCACCCCAAGTGACGAGCATCTCGTTGATTTTTTTAGACCACTTCAAACCATCACGTACTTTTGCACCGCGAAGTGTGTACAGGTTATGCATGCCTTGGTAGGTCAGTTCGCCCGTCCAAAGTGCTTTCATGCTTGGAATATACGTCACCATTTCTGATGCCGCTTCTGTGCCTGAAGCGTCCATGAATTGCATTTCTAGGCCGTCGATAACCAGAGTTTCAATTTCTTCGTTATGGTTCAGCTCGTAGTCTGGTAATACGTAAGTAATACTACCTGTTGACAGACCTTTAGACAGTGCTGCATCAACAATGCCGTGTTCGTGTCGGTTCAGCGTTGCGCCATACTGGTAAGCGGTACGACGAGACATTGCGTTACCCGCCAGTACGTTTTCGTCGACGATTTCTTTGGTGATGTTTTTTGAACCGTACACTTTTACATCTGGATACGCGTCTTTGATTGCTCTTGCGCCACCAAAGTGATCAGCGTGCGAGTGAGAGTAAATCATTGCAACGACTGGCAGTTCACCGCCATCAGGCACATTGTTCTTGAAGAATTTGAGTGATTTAGCGGCTGCTTCCTTGGTCAGAAGAACATCATAAGCGATCCAGCCGCTATCACTGCGGATGAAAGAGATCGACGCTAAATCGGCACCACGAACTTGGTAAACTTTCCCTGGAACAACTTCATACAGTCCTTCCGCTGCTTGGTTCAGAACTGCTTGACGCCATAGCGATGGGTTAACTGAATCTGGCGCTTTGTCTGCGTTTGAGACACTTGGTTCGATAAAGTTGAAGCTGTTACGGATGATGTCGCCAGTTTCTTGGTCGAAGCTTGCGATCAAACCTTTGTTGTTATTGTCGAACGCGCGAGTGTCTGAGAAGTTTAGCGTTTTCGCGAATTCTTGGTTTGCTTTTGTCGTCATCTCGGTAGCATCTTTACCACCTTGATCACCGATCTCACTAAAGTGTGCGTGGTCATGGTTAGCTGCAACAGCAGGAAACGCAAGAGAGATTGCAAGGAATAGTGATGCATTTTTGAAAGTGCGTGATGGAGTCATAGGTGCCTCTTCAGTTCGAGATTTCGTTTTGATGAGGGAATTGTATGACTAACACATATAGCAAAAAATAAAGTAAGCTTTATTTAACACATCACGAACCGTTATGTGTTGTATGCTTTATTAGTGACATATTGAAGCTAACAGCTCGTCGTATGCTCGATGCGACCTAACATGGAGAGTGACTGTGAGTGATGTTGAAAAATTAGATTTAAACTTGCTGAATGTGTTTTTAGAAGTGTATAGATTGAAGTCGATCACCTTAGCATCAGAATCTCTGGGTATGACTCAGCCAGGGGTCAGCGGAGCCTTGAAGCGACTCCAATCTCAGCTTGATACTGACCTGTTTATTCGTGAAGGGCGTGGGATCATTCCGACTAACGCTGCGGTGCAACTGGCAAGCCGAATTGAACCCGCATTAGAAGGGATAAGCAGCGCAGTCAGCACCTTAAAGACATTTGATAATCAGCAGCATCATGTGTTTCGAATTCTGGTGAATGAAATTGGCCTAACCAAGTTGCAACCCCTTGTGGAAAAGGACGATACGCTTGGTAACATCTCGATTCAATTCAATATGGTACCAAGCAATGAAGAAGATCTTCTGCAGAGTTTGAGTATGCAGCAAGCGGATCTTGCGATCGATATCCATTACCCGCAAGTGAATGGCTATATTACTCAGCCTGTGATTCAAGATGAGCTAGTGCTTATTGCCCGGAAAGGGCACCCTAGAATCAATGGCTCGATAACACAAGAGCAGTATTATGACGAAAAGCACATCACTTTTCGGATGCGTCGAACTCGCTTGTACACTGCAGAATACTTCACTAAATCTCCACTCAAGCAAAGGAAAGTGAGTGCAGAGTGTGACTCGATCATGACCATGTGTGTGTTGGTGGCGGGCTCAGATTGTGTTGGTAGCACGTCTCGGGATTTTGCTAATCAGTTTGCAGAGCGATTCCAATTGCAAGTGCTCGACCAGCCTTTCGAAGTTTTGCCCATGAAGCAGTATATGATTTGGCATAAACGAACAGACTTAAACCCTGCACATCAATGGTTAAGAACCAAGATTCAGCAATACATGACGAGTTCTCAAAGTCGTTAACGATTCAATGAAAAACGGCCTCCATTTAGAGGCCGTTTTTGTATCTGTTACATCAGGGTTCTAATTAGGACTTTTGGATACAATCAACTATTGCGCGCGTTTTTGACGAGCGGCTTTGAGCATTTTTATTGGCGACATTCCTGTCACCAACATCGTGCCTGTGATAACAAGAATCGAACCAATGATCGTGTTGATGCCGATGGCTTCATCCAAGAACAAGTTGCCCCAAAGAATACCGAATACTGGAATCAGGAAGGTCACCGACAATGCTGAAGGTGCGCCCAATTCAGAGATGAGATTGAAATAAAGTAAGTATGCTAAACCAGTACACACCGCGCCGAGCAAGATGACAGAAGTCGCGATCGTGAGATCGGGTGCTTCTCTCATTGGAATAAAGAACACAAATGGTAATACGATTAATACTGCGGCCCACATGCTGCCGTGGGCATTATTGAAGGCTTCAACCTTTGGTGCTGTCTTGGTGTAGTTAGAGGCGATACCGTAGCTAAACGCCGCCAAAACCGCGGCAAAAATAGGAACAACCGCTTCTTGGCCGATGTTCATTGCATCCCAACCCACCAATACGCCTACGCCCGTGACCCCAATACCTAATCCGAGTAGCACCTTCTTCTCGAGCGCAGTCTTCGTCCATATTGCCCCAATGATCGCTGCCCATATCGGAGCCGTAGAGTTAAGGATGGCAAGGGTCGACGCATTGAGAGTTTGAGCCGCATAAGCGAAAAACAAAAAAGGAAGCGCAGTATTAAACAAGCCAAGAATAAAAAAGTGTTTCGCGTGAGCATTAAAAGAAAGCTTCCTTTTCAGATAAAAAGAAACCAAGAGTAGGGTGACCGCCGCGCACAGAACTCGTGCTTCAATCAGGACTGCTGGGCCTAAAGGATTAGCCGCAATTCTCATGAAAAGGAACGAGCCTCCCCATATGGCAGCTAGCGTTATCAGTTTTAAAAAGCTCACAGTTCAAATCTCGGATTATGTAAAACACCGACTATTGATCAAAGCTATATATTACACAAGCTTAGATGTTAATACTGTGCAGCTAATTGTTGTGATTTTGATAACTCAACTGACCCATTAAATAGGAACAACTTTGATAAATTTTGTTCTGTTTATTGTTCCTTATTTGATGAGTAATCTAACGTTAGACATCAAACTTAGGTGAACGAAATGAAAATTGAACACATTGCAATTTGGACCAAACAACTCGACGTGTTGAAGCAGTTTTATGAAAACTATTTCGGCGCGACATCCAACGTAAAATATCACAACCCAACCAAAGGGTTTTCTTCATACTTCCTCTCTTTCGAAACAGGGAGCCGTTTAGAGATCATGGAAATGGACTCGGTTCCTGAATCGAAAGATGACATCTATGATCAATTTACGGGCTTCATTCATATGGCGATTTCATTAGGCTCGGAACAAGCGGTTGATGAGCTTACAAGTCGCTTGGTCGAAGACGGCTATGAGCGCTTAGATGGCCCAAGAAGAACAGGCGATGGCTATTATGAGAGCTGTGTACTCGATCCGGATGGTAATCGCTTAGAACTTACCGTTTAATGGAGTGAGCTTGAATAGCTTTTAATTCACTAACGGAACTGAGGTATTACAATGATGAAGCGTGCTTTGACTTTCCTTTTTAGTCTTGGGCTGATGGGATGTGCTACCTCAGAACCAGTATATGAACCAGAGGCTGACTCGAAGCCTGAACCATCCCAACCCGTTGGATACCTTGGCTTCAAAGCCCATCTAGAGTGGGCCATTCAATTTAACGATTGCACGGTCTACGATTTAACAGGCGCACAACCCTACCAGTGGTTTGATCGCATTTCAGCCGCAGTGAGCTGTTACACGTTTAAGCCAAACGATGCCATTGAGCCTTTATCAGTCTATGCTGACGCAAACTTCGACAGCAATAAGCTAACGCCGATTAATCGCTTTCAACAGCTGCAGGTATCAGAGTCAGGCTGGGGCAGTTTTCCTATCGTCTATGAGACAAACGGCACCAATTGGCTGAAAGTCAAAGAGGGTTGGATTCACCTCACACTAGCCGACCAGACGCTGGTTCAGTTCTACCCAGGAACTCAAGACCAATCTGGCAAATCACAACACGACCAGTATTTTGAGCTGCATTGATGTTGGGGTGCCATTCGTCCCTATCGAATTGGTCGGGGCAAATGGAACCGTGAATTATTGACCTTTCTTGAGCTTGATTACAAAAGGCATAATGGCACTGAAAACAATCACCGCGGCGCCAATCAGCGCTATGGTGTTTGGCAACTCGGCATACAACAGTAACCAAGAATCATTGAGTAGATCATCTGTGAGTACTCTATATTTGAAACTATGCTCGCTTCTCCCCACTTGATAAGCTAGCACTACGACCTTCTATTCCACATTCGCCATTTTCCTTACGCAGATAGCGGCAATCGTTGCGCCTAACGTGGCCACTAAGCCGAGTTCCAACGTAGAACATAGAACAGAGATTCGCTTTGTAGAGTGTTAAGTCTAAAGTCTACCCTGGTAGAGGGGCAAACAGGTTTTCAAAATATTGAGAGAGATCATTAATAAGAACTCATTAACTTTTCATTAATTATATTAATATAAATTAGATAAAAGCATATAAATTATCATCTTGTCGGTTAATAATTGAACACAGTGGTAATTTTATGGTGGTTTTTATATTTTGACGTAATTAACGAATGCGATAGATATCTTAGGATATCAGCTGAATAATGAATATTACCATTTTATTGGTAAGGGTAATTATCTCGAATAGTTCTTCTTAATATAAAAACAATGTAAAAGCGCTGATAGTATTAACAGTAAGGTGGTGTAACGATGCGAGTCACAACAAATAAATAGGCTGATTTTTATAAAAAGTAATTCCCTCTCGATTCTGATTGTGGATATTGCATGAATGAATTTGAAATAATGTTACACATGTAATTTTAAGTTATTGTTTTTTATGGGTATAGTTTTTCATTGGATTTTGTTAATTGGCTAGGGCTAAGAAGAATTTGAAATTTTACATTGATGAATTGATTAATTAAATTAGCGCTGTCTGTTTAATCAATTAAATGGCGTGTAAGCAATGGTTATCAGAATGGATAATGGCACTTGTAATCGTTGATAGTGTAAATTTTAAAATAGGGCAAAGACCCTAGGGTGAATTTAACTATCAAAAAAATTGTTATATCCAGAGATATCATTGTCTTTTCTTTAATTTCTTACCTAATAATATGTAGGGTTAATACTATGAAGTTGTCGATGAATAAATCATTGTTACTAGCAATGTCAGCGTGTTTTTTTTCTAGTGCAAGTTTTGCAGGAATTAATAGTGATTATCATGTGGTGGCCGATGACTTAACGGCTGATCATAATGAAAGCAACGGTGTACCCATGCCTTTTTATGGCAATGGAAGAATGCAGTCCAAACTTAGTGTGTCGGTTTCCTTCGCTGATAGCTACGGCAGACCAGTGACAGTACCTAAGAGTGACTTAGAAGGTGCGATATCTTTTTACCTTAAGAATAGTGAACAAGAGTTAGGCAAAAATAAAGACTGTACCTACGGAAGAGATTGCTGGGGGTATACATTGAACCCAAATGACTATTCTCACCAAATGGGGAACAGTTATGGATACTCTAAGGGTCTACCAACCTCTCGGGTTGCAGCATCTGATACCAAATTAACCGCTTGGGTTTATAGCAACGAGGTAGCTCAGTATCGTGAAGTTTGTATGAAAGTTAAATTCAATACTGGTAGCCAATATGACAATAACTACTACGACAGCTGCGCTTATCCAAATGAATCAAGTGCCTTCTATCAAAGCGTACAGCCTAAGTCCTATAGTGCCGCCGACTTTTCAGAGATTGGAGAAGGTGACAAGGTATGGGAAGAGAGTAACGCTGATGGGTTCTATTTCGAAAAAGCTGAGATGTATAACTTCTATGTGACGCCCAAAGATACTTCAGTGAAACTGGTCGAGGTTGCTATGGATAACTTCGACGAGTCGGACAGCGATAAGGTGTTCCTAAACGATGAGTGGTTGGGCTGCTATTCTGATTGTACTAATGGCTTTCGTTCAGTGAAAGGTTATGTGTTCGCTCCAAGTTCAGAGCGTAATGTATCTGATGAATATGTTTGGAATAGCGCCGCTGGCGAAGGTCGCACGGCGGTATGGCGAGTTAACCAACAACTAAGATCAGTGACTCTGAGCCAATTGCTTTATTCAAATAGCGGTACATCGAACAATGATTCTCAAAAAGAGTACCGATTTACTGTATTTGACCAATACGGAAATAAGGGACCACTAAAGCTTATTTATCCTCAAAGTGAATTTACCGGTGGCGGCCAGAAATGGGATTACACCCATTGGAATCTGGTTAGCCAGTAACATTCGGATAAAACAGAGTTAGCTCAGCCATTTGGGCTAACTCATTAACTTTAGGGGAAATTTATGTCTAATTGGACTTCAAACGCTTTTAACTTTGATAGCTTTTGTTCGGGCGGCGTAGACCAAAGAACCAGAAGCTATTCATATCAAATCTTACTTGGCTCTCTTATTGGTAACTGGCTTAAGGGACCAAACCTCGATATATCCATTCAATTCTCACCTTACTCGACAGACAACCTTGGTTTCGGTAAAGGCTGGAAATTGAATCTTCCAAGATACGACATCGAGAACCAACAGCTCTATCTTGCAAATGGGCAATCCTACCGTGCTGAATTAAACGCCAATATAGAGATGAGTATTCGTTACAAGAAACTGCTCGATTTTTCGGTATCGTCTAGCGCGAATGGTTATGAAATCACCTATAAAAATGGCCGTACTGATCTTTTAGATAAAGATGGCGATATCATTAAGATCACTCAAAGTAATGGTCATGCTCTCTACTTTTCTTGGCTCAACGTGGGACAAAATAAGCGCTTAGATAAAGTTTGGGATGACAGAACAACCAAACAGACCGCACTTTTATGGGTTGAGTATATCTCGGTAGGGCGCGTTAATATTTTTACTAATATTGGCAGTACCCATGAAGCTTACTTCAGTCTTACTCTTAGCAATAACAAGCTCGTCAAATGCAATTTACCAGAACAAGCAGGTAGCTATAGTTTCGGTTATGAAAGCATTGGTTCATATACGTTAATCAATGAGGTAAACCATCCTTGTGGCTTGACCGAGCGTTTGAGATATAAGGCTGATGGTATTCGAGTCAACTCAATGACTTACTTACCAGCCGTTACTGCACTCGATGTTCTTACCCTTAATTCGCCAGTTATTACCACAACCTACGACAGTGTTGGTACAGATAGCCGCAATTTCATGGGTTACGGTGTACGTGGCGGTGAATTAAGTGAAGGGCTTGATAACTTACTTGAGCGTGGTTTCGAATATACTTATCGCGTACAAAAAATCGAAAATGGCTCTATTGTCACCGCTCAAACATACAATCAATTTCACCTACTCGTTGAAGAAGCCCGGCAGGTAAGCGGAGACCTTGTTCATTTGAAAAGGCTGGAATACCCAGCGATTGATAACCAGCAGTTTTCGGATCAACCTGCTCAGTATTCTTTGATCAGTAAAGAGGAACAAATCTGGTTTTCTGGATCGGATAGCCAAGCTCAAAGTCGATTATGGGATTACGACGAATATGGCAACATGCTTAAGTTCGTTGATGAGAATGACATCGCAGAACGTTACGAATACTACGCTAAAAATGGTGAGGCAGGTTGTCCCGCATCGCCAACGGGTATGGTGAATTTCGTCAAATCTCGTACGCTCAACAATGGTTCAGAACAGAGAGTGATCTCTTATCAATATGCTTCTCTTGAGGGGCTGAATGGCCATCGTGATGTGGTTCTGAGTTTGGAAGAAGACGTCCAACGCTATAGAAGTCATTACGCTTATCAAACTGATACTGGTGAGACTTACTCTTTCGGCCGATTGGCTTCAGTCCAAAATGACATTCTTCATCCTAACGGCACGTATTCTGCTGTTTCTCACTATCGCTATGAGTTGGATAGCGATGTCCTTGAAGAACACGAAGAGCTGACCTGTCACGACAATACGAAAACCAATCTTGCGGTTGGGCACTACCTTGATATTGGAGAACTCGCGCGTCATGTCGATTCAGACGGAGTTAGCTGTGCATTTACTTATGATTCGCTTCGTAGAACTACTCAAGAACGGATTGAAGGAAGTGCAGCCCGTTCGTATCAATACATTGTTGATACTGGTATGAGTCGACAAACCTTGTTGCTAACGGATTGCAAAGGCAACTTGTGTGAACAAAGCTGGGACGGTCAAGGACGTGAATTAGAGGCTAAAGTTGGTAGCTCGGTCGTATGGACCAAAATGTACGATGCGTTGGGCAGACTCCAAAGCAAGAGTACCTACGATGTGCTGCCTGATCGCCATTCTAGATCTGCGCCTGTGGTTTTAACAGAAAGCTATGAATACGATGAGTGGGATCAGGTTAAAGCGACTCTGTTAGCGAATGGAAAACGTCGTGTCGAGTTCAATAATCTTGCCTCACGTAAGAAAACCCAAGGTATTGAAGGTTTGACCATGACGGTCAGTTCTCTGAATAGCTGGGGGCTAGAAGAGAAAAAAGAGCAAGGCATCAACAGTTGGAATTATGAGTACGACTCATGGGGAAGATTGATTAAAGAAACGAATCCTCTCGCTCGATCCAAGCATTACCATTACGACCGTTTTGATCGTGTGATTCGCATGACTCAAGCGAACGGTGTCGATCAAGATATCACTTACGCTGAACATACCGACCAGTCACAAGTTGTAGATCTGAAAATTGGTGGGGTGACTTTAGGGCAACGCGATATTGATGGATTGGGACGGCCGCGATCCCTGCGCAGAGGAGCGAGTCCCCAAGCTTCATTGGCGTGGACTTATGCGGATAGCAGCAATATCCCAGAAACTGAAACCAGCATGGCAGCCCCAACAAGGCTATTTGCTCGCGATAGCCAATTGGGAGTGCTAAGTGCTAAGTCGTCTGATGGGCAAGCTTCTAGTTACAGTCATGACCCAATATCCGGCTTACCGACAGGGAGTCAGGACAGTGAAGGCAATCAAAGTACCATTACCTACTCGACGAAAGGCTTACCTGAAGCCGAGGTGAATGATGGTCAGTCTCGTTATTACAGCTACTCCGATGGTGGGGTTATCGCTGCAATTGATAGTGACACGGACACTCGCCAATATGGCTACGACGAACTCGGACGATTAGTGAAGTTGAGTTCAAATTCAACAACGGTTTACTACGAATATGATGAGTTTGATCGAGTGATATTAGAAACACTGATATCGGGTAGTCAAACCCAAGTCACTGAACTCGAATGGGATGAATATAGTCGCGAAGTCAACCGAGCTATAGCCTTGAACGATAATTATATCTTTGAGCAATCACAAGAATATAACGCGTTAGGGCTGCTTAATTCTCGTAAAAAGGAGTGTGTAACTTTAGGTAATCTGACGGAAATCTATACCTATGATGACCTTTCTCAGTTGACTAAAGTCGAGTTCTTCGGCGCGGGCCCACTGAGCGATTGGTCTCAGCCTATGACGTCTATTGATTGGAGCTATGATGAGCTAGGTAACATGCTGACGCAACGCACAGCTACTACTGAATCTGAGGATTTCGCTCGTTACTTTTATGAGTCGGATGACCCTTGCCAGTTGACTCGTATTACTCATTCCCACCCACAACTCGACGGTCAGGTAACAGTGAAATACGACTTGAATGGCAACATGATTGAAGATGCGGATGGTCGAATTCTTGAATATGACAATTTCGACCGATTACAGCGTGTGTTAGCTGATAATGCCGAATGGCTCTATCAATATGACAGCAACGACCGACTGTCTACACAACAGTCCGCTTCTGAATCTCGTCACTTTAACTATCTATGGGGTGACCTCGCTTCGATCGAGGAAAATGGCAAACTCACTCAGTATATCTATCACGAAGGAGTGCCTAAATGGTCAGAGATGGACTCGGAAACCACGTTATTGGCCACGGATCAAAATGGTTCGGTAATCGCATCAAATACGTCGGGTAAAACAGGGGCTATGTACCGTTACTCTCCATATGGGCAACGTGATCAAGCGGGGAATGCAAATGAACAATAAAGACTCGGTATTTATTACCCCACTTAATCGACGTGAGTTCCTGATTAAAATTGGTCAAACCGCAGCGGTGGCTGGTGGCATCTCACTGCTTCCGACTTCGGTTCGTTTGGCTATGGCGCAGTCGATGACCATCTCTCATTCGGAGATTGGCTTTAATGGCGAGTGGTTGGATCCTATCCTGCAAGGCTACCATTTAGGCCAAGGCTATCGCGTTTACCAGCCGAAGTTGATGCGCTTTAATGCACCGGACAGTTTGGCCCCTTTCAATGAGGGGGTTCACAATGCTTATGTGTATTGCCATAACGATCCGATTAACTTCACCGACCCAAGCGGACACCTGAATATCAGTAAGATCTTGTTTGGTGCTTTTGGTGTGATCGCGGGTATTGTGGGTATTGCATTGGCGGCACCAACCGGTGGTTCTAGCTTAGTATTGGCGGCGGGTATTATCGGTGGTATTGCTGGGATGACCAGTGGTGCGCTACAAATTGCTTCGGGGGTTATCGATGATGGTGACATCTCTCATAAGCTTGATATTGCGACCATTCCATTCGATATTATTGGTGTGGTGAGTGGTGGATATTCAGCCTACAAGTCGGTTCAGAACTTACGTTGGGTAAGAGCGGGTGGGGCATTGGAAGATGTCACTCAGCCCGGTCTTGGTTCTCGTTTGATGAACAAGATTAGACCTTCTGGTGAGTACAATCTTGCGTGGGCCTCTAAAACGAACCCAGCTATGCGCATAGGCAGCTCTAAGGGACAGGTCATTGCGACCAGAATGACACAAGGAGGTAAGACGATGACGTACACGCCTCCTCCAATCCATGGTGGATTTACCAAGATTCTTCTTGGACAAGTCAAAGTGGGCGCCCGAGGTTATACCATCTATCAAGGCATAATGACGGCGCGCTCGATTGGTGGCTTAGGTTGGTCATCAGTTAAAACGATACCAGGGCGATTAGATGAAGAAAAGTCTTCAGCGGATACCATGGTTACGGAAGGTCGGAGTGCCAACCCTGCAGCCAAGAAGACGCAAATGTACGCACTCGAAGAGACACGACAACGAATAAAATATGGCAATGAGGTTCAGCAAATGATCCGTCAGTTGCCATTGTCGTAGTCTGATTTATTCTTTTTTCTAACAACACAAAGCCAGCTCAATCCTCATTGAACTGGCTTTTTTTGCATTCTGTGTAGGCGTTCTCGACCGTTATCCATCAACCATGAGTACTTTCCTTAGATCTAACTTCGTGATCAAAAAAAGATCAAAAAAGGCATTGTTGAAACCGGTTTCAATGTGTATCTTCATTCTATGTTGAAAACGGTTTCAGAGTTGCGAGTTTTAAGTTTGTGACCCTAAACCAATCACTTTTCTTAGCGAGTAACGATATGAACAACGAATTTCCGAACGATTTTTTATGGGGCGGTGCAGTTGCAGCACATCAGTTAGAAGGCGGCTGGGATGCGAATGGTAAAGGTGTCAGTGTTGTTGATGTATTAACAGCGGGCGCTCATGGTGTACAACGTCGAATCACCGATGGTGTGATTGATGGTGAAAACTATCCCAACCAAGTCGCAGTGGATTTCTACCATCGCTACAAAGAAGACATTAAGTTATTCGCTGAGATGGGTTTTAAGTGTTTCCGTACCAGTATCGCTTGGACGCGTATTTTCCCAAATGGCGATGAAGCTGAGCCATGTGAAGCGGGTTTAGCATTTTACGATGATCTGTTTGATGAGCTGTTGAAATACGACATTCAACCTGTGGTCACACTGAGCCACTTTGAAATGCCTTACCATCTAGCTAACGAATATGGCGGCTGGATGAACCGCAAAGTGATCGACTTCTTCGTTAAGTATTCAACTACAGTGATGGAACGCTACCAGCACAAAGTGAAATACTGGATGACGTTTAACGAGATCAACAACCAGATGAACACCTCGGCAGATATTTTCGGTTGGTTATGCTCAGGCGTGAAGTTTCCACAATGCGAAAAGCCGCAAGAGGCGATGTATCAAGCGGTTCACCACCAGTTTGTTGCAAGTGCTTTGGTGGTTAAGAAAGGTCACGAGATCAATCCAGATCTTCAGATCGGCGCAATGTGTGCGATGGTGCCTTTCTACCCTCGTTCTTCAAAGCCAGAAGACATCATGGTGGCACAGCAAGCGATGCGTGATCGTTACTTCTTCTCAGATGTGATGGTGCGTGGTCACTACCCAAATTACGCCAAGCGTGACTGGGCTATCAAAGGCTTCAACATTGAGATGCAGCCTGAAGATGAGCAAATCTTGAAAGAAGGTAAAGCGGATTACCTTGGCTTTAGCTACTACATGTCGAATACCTTGGATTCTTCTTCGCATCAGTCGACCGATGAAGCGATGGACGGCGGTCATGAAAACTCGGTCGATAACCCGTTCATCCAGTCTAGTGATTGGGGCTGGCCAATTGATCCAACGGGTTTACGTTTCTGTTTAGCGTCTCTGTATGAACGTTATGAAGTGCCATTGTTCATCGTTGAAAACGGTTTTGGCGCAGTTGATACCATTGAAGAAGATGGCAGCATTAATGACGACTATCGCATTGCTTACCTTGGCGACCACATCAAAGAGATGAAAAAAGCCGTTGCGATTGATGGTGTTGATTTGATGGGTTACACCCCTTGGGGCTGTATCGACTTAGTGTCTTTCACCACCGGTGAGATGAAAAAACGTTACGGATTCATTTACGTAGATAAGCACAACGATCAATCTGGCTCACTAGAGCGCAAGCGCAAGAAGTCGTTCGAGTGGTATAAAGGCGTGATTGCATCTAACGGTGCCACTATTTAGAATGCATTTCCCAGCGCAGTTATGTGAACTGTGAGCTGTCATTTTGCAATGAATTAGTCGGCCTATGTCGGCTAATTTTTTATAAAGGAAGAGAAGCCAATGGTAACCATGCTTGATGTCGCGAACCGCGCAGGCGTATCTAAATCGACCGTTTCTCGTGTCTTAAATGGCAAGAACATCGTGCGCCCAGATGTGGTGAAAAAGGTATTTGATGCGATTCAAGAAACAGGTTATCGACCGAACTTGTTGGCTCAGCAATTGGCGACCAAGAAGACCAATTTCATCGGCTTTGTAATCACCAATGAGTTGTTCAATGGCCCTTACTTTTCTTCCTTGATGTATCACGCGGCTTCTTATAGCGAAAAGTCGAATCACCAACTGGTGATCACCGATGGCAAACACAGCGCTGAAGACGAAATAAAGGCGATCAACTTCCTGATGGATATGAAGTGCGCGGGCATCATCATCTACCCACAGTGCTTAACCGAAAGTGAGATTGCAAAGATCATCGAAAGCACTGACACACCGATTCTGGTACTCAATCGGGAAATGCCGTCGAAGCCTAATCATGCCATTACCACCGACCATTATCAGAGCGCTTGTTTGATGGTTGAACACATCATCGAGCAAGGCCATACAGGCATTGCAGTGATTCGAGGTAAAGCCGGTTCTTCGACAGATGAGCTGCGTTACCAAGCCTATCAAAATGTGCTAACTAAACATGGTATTGCATTGGATGAGGCCAAAGTTGTTCAAGGTGATTGGACGATGGAGAGCGGTTATCACGCGGCTCAGGCTCTGGCAAAAAGCAAAGCCACATTCACTGCTATCTTGTCGGAAAACGATGATATGGCGATTGGTGCGATTAAGGCGTTAACTGAACTTGGGTACTCATTGCCTCAAGATGTTTCTATTGTCGGCTTTGATAACAGCAAAGTGGGCGCGTTTTTAACGCCAAGCTTAACGTCTGTCAGTGTGCCATTAGAGCAAATGACGCAAAAGGCGATCTTGCAAATTGTCGGTGAAACAGAGCAAGCGACCACCATCAAAACCACCGGCAGTTTGGTGTTACGTGATTCGATAGCGAAGCTAAATTAGCACTGTTCGAATTTCATATTTCACCTACAAAAAGTGACGAGCTGCGCATCTCTTAAACCAAGCTTAAACACTCCTTATTCACTGTTATTTAGATGTGCGATATTGCTTCTTTGGTAGTTGAATTGACCACCATTAGGTAAGTAATGTGAAACCAGATAAGTAATGTTAAAACAGGTAAGTAACGTGAAAACAGAAAAACAAAAAATGCTAGCAGGCGAACCTTATCAGGCTTGGGATAAAGAGCTTTATGCCGCTCGTATCGAATGTCGTAAGGTGCTCCAGAAACTCAATAACAGTATTCCTGACACACCTGAATGGGAAGCAGCAACGCAAGAGCTTATTCCGGGCTGTGAAAATGCACATTTAGAGCCGCCGTTTCGTTGTGACTACGGCTCGAACATCAAGTTGGGCAAGAACTTCTACGCTAACTTTAACTGCGTGATTTTGGATGTGGCTGAAGTGACCATTGGCGACAATGTGCTGCTTGGTCCAAACGTTCAAATCCTGACCGCAGGTCATCCACTTGATGTGAAAGGCCGTGTAGAAGAAGGCGTTGAGTTTGGCACTCCGATCAACGTCGGCAACAATGTTTGGCTTGGCGGTGGTGTAATCATTTGCCCCGGTGTCACCATTGGCGAAAACAGCGTGATTGGCGCAGGCAGTGTGGTAACTAAAGACATCCCAGCCAATGTGGTTGCAGTCGGTAATCCATGTAAAGTGCTGAAAGCGATCGATAACGACTAGCCTCGAAACCCAATTAGACTAGAGCCCGAACTATTGGGGGGCATTTCAGCTTCGGGTTTTATTTTAACTATTCTTGCTAGTAAACGATTAAACCGAGTAAACGGGAGGTCGCGGGATACAGCAGAATGCTAAAAACCGCCCGCCCACGCATCAAAATCGTCAATGTTGTCGAGTTCTTCTTTGGTTCTAGGGGAGGGATAATAGGGCAGAGCTAATCTTTGAACAGAAGGTTGCAGTTCCCAATCGGGCGTAATTTTGAGTCGGGTTAACTCATCGTTGAGGCGCACAAACATATAGTAGCCGTCGGCATGGGTATTCGCGTAACTCGCAATGGTTGCCATTTCTCCGCTAGGTAGCTTTACATCACGACCTAATGGATAGAGTTGGTGTAAGGCAAAACTTACCTTTGGGTCTTCAAGCTTTCCTTGTTTAAAACGTTCCAAGCCAATAGCCGTTGATGTAGTACGAGGTTTCCAACCAGTGAGGAACAAGCCACTCAAGCTATCTTGGAATGGTTTACCTTTTCGATTCCCTTCATTGCTAATGAATTGAACCGTCAGTTTGTCTCCTGACTCTTCCAGAATTTCTAAAAACTGTTCACCAGTGCGATCGACTAAAAGCTTCATAAGATCCAGATACCATTAAGAATGAGATACGATAAATGGTACTACTTTAGGGGAGGTTTTGGTAGGGACTATAAGGGTTATGCAGCGTGAACACTGTTTTCAGTGTTGATCGTTACATTCCCCTTATATGAACAGCAGTCTAGCGCTTGCGCAGATAATGCGTTTGTATAATTTCATCAAGGTAAGTTGTGACGCCTTTCAGCGTAAAGTCGAGAGGAGAAAGCAAGTCACCAAATAGTGGAGAACCACCGCCAAGAACGATAGGAATCGTCGAGATGATCAGCTCATCAATCAGGTCTTCTTTCATGAAGTTTTGGATGGTGACACCACCATCAATGTAAAGGTTGTTCATGCCTTTGTTGTTCAAATCCGCAACAATCTGTTTAAGCTCGCCCTTCATCAAAAACACTTTACCTTCCAGTTCTTCAGGTACTTCATTCAAAGTGTTGCTCAGTACATAGACTGGCTTGCTGTAGGGCCAATCAATGCCAAAGCTCAACACCATGTCCATTGTATTACGTCCCATGATCAACGCATCAACACGATCGGTGAGGGCGTTGTAACCCATGTCATCACTGTCTGGATTTGGGACCGCTTGCAGCCAATCTAAGCCGCCTTGTTTGTCTGCAATGTAACCGTCAAGGCTAGTTGCGATAAATACAATATTTGACATTTTTAACTCCGATATTGATGAGAAACTTGGCATTTACACGGTAATAAATTAAAATATTCTACAGTGTAGAAATAAAGTTTAAGAGGTGACGGTATGACTGTCAAGGATCAGAAACGAGGTCGGCCAAAGAGTGGGTCAAGCCAACTCAGCGCCGAGAGAATACTCACTATTGCCAAAAGCATGATGCGAGAGAGTGGCAAAGTGCCAAGCATTCGAGGGTTGGCGACGGAACTCGGGGTCGATGCGATGGCCATATACCATTACTTCAAAAACAAAAATGATTTGCTTGAGGCAATCACAGTTTCTTTGATTGAAGAAGTGGCACAGCCAGAGCTGAATCAAGACTGGCGAGATAACCTTTATCGACTCAGTGTGAGTTACTTGTCGATGCTCAACGAATATAGAGGCTTGTTAGAGACCTTATTGACCATGAAATCCCTCGGGCCAATGGAAGTATTTAGTGAACGCTTTGAAGCGGTGTTGAGCCCGTTAGCGTTAACCGAAGAGCAAACCAAAAATGCGTTGGATTTGCTGGTGGATTATTTACACGGCTACGCTTTGGCGTTGAACTGCAACCCAGACCGAACTGAGCTCACCATTGAAATGGTCGAAAAGCCGCTGAGTTTATACTGTTTGGCGCTCACTCAAGTTAAGTGATCTGTAGGCCAATTTACCGACCTTTAAATTTATACTGGATAATTACCTATAAATTTCAGGCTTTAGCAGTAATAATCAATGAATAGATCGGAATAGCTTGTTCATTGAAAAGCTGTACGGAAAGTTTCTAAAGACGCCATCGTGAAAAGGAAGTCAGATACATGCCTGTGCTCCAACGCATCAGTTTAACCTTAGTTTTAGTCGCTATTCTCGGCGGCTGTTCTTCATTACCCGAAGGCATCGACCACCCAGCTGAACCGTACACCTCTTATGGACCAAGCACTTTGTCGGTTTTAGCGGATGAATATCAACTTCAAGCATCAGAGCAGGCTACTACAGCCGTTCGTTTACAAGAATCTGGTTGGGATGCATTGGCTCAGCGATTGGCGTTGGTTGAAAGCGCAGAACACACCATCGACATCCAATACTACATTTGGAACTCTGACGAATCGGGCAGGTACTTAGCCAGTCGTTTGTTGGCGGCTGCAGAGCGTGGTGTGAAAGTACGAGTGATGCTGGACGACATTAACCTCAACGAACGTGAAGGCTTGTTGTCGGCGCTAGATGCACACCCGAACGTCGAGATTCGTATTTTCAACCCAACGCCAACGCGACGTGGTTTCAGTAAGTGGCTGAGCTTTGTTGGTGACTTTTCTCGCTTAAACCGCCGTATGCACAACAAGTCGTTTACCGTAGATGGCACCTTGTCTGTGGTGGGTGGACGTAATATTGGTGATGAATACTTCGACCTTTCTGACGAGATAAACTTCCGAGATCGCGATGTGTTAGTGATGGGCTCAGTCGTTAACACCATCCAAACAAGTTTTATCGAGTACTGGAATAGCCGTTGGTCTTACCCTGTCGATATGTTGGGTGATGACGAACAACCTGATCTCTCAAAGATAGATAATATTGTTGTTCCGCATTATCAAAATTATCCTGAATTACCATTAGATCGTAAGGCTGCGGATAGCTTGCTGAAAGAGGTGATTGGTGAGATGACTTGGGTAAATGCGCGTTTTGTTTACGATCCACCAGTGCCTATCGATTCAGACAATACCGATCAACCGAAAGCGACCGCGGTTCTTCTTGGGAAACTAGCGAGCGAATCGAAACAAGAGATCTTGCTTGAATCGGCTTATCTAGTGTTTGATGATGGTCAACTTGATGAGTGGCAATCTCTGAGTAACAACAATGTTGAGATAAAGGCGCTGACCAATTCAATGGCCTCTAATGATCTTGTGAGCAACCACTCTGCTTACGCTGGAAGACGCTCCGATATGCTAGAGCATGGTATTGATCTGTTTGAGCTGAAACCAGAATCTAAGCTATGTGAAGAATCGACTCAAGACGCGGCTAAATGCGCCCCAACGACCGCTTATGGTCTGCATGCTAAATCAGTCGTATTTGACCGCAGCATTGCGAGTATCGGCTCATTTAACTTCAACTTACGTTCAACGTATCTTAATACTGAGTCGGTTCTAATCATCGAGAATAAACTTATCGCTGAAACATTAGCAGAAACCATTGAGCAAGCGATGAGTGAAGAAAACAGCTGGCGATTAGAACTGGAAGACGGTGATGTGTATTGGTATTCCGGTGAGCAAAGTTGGGACAGCGAACCTGAAACAGGTAAGTGGGAACGAATGCAGTCAGGCTTCCTGCAGTTGTTACCGATAGAGAAGTACTTGTAAGAGAATTAACACCGTAGAAATGAAAAATGTCAGCGTATATTGCGCTGACATTTTTGTTTGTGATGGCGAAAATTGAGCTCGCTCATCTGAGTCTTTTCTGTATTAAGCTCTGCTCTAGACTTATCGCTTGGTCAGCTGTTTGCTGTTTAAGTAAGGCAGAATGTGTGGGCGAGATTCGCCAGACAGTTTTTGCGTGATCTGTTGTGACCAACTGCTCTGCTTTTGGTTGCTTGAACGGTTTGCGTAGTAGCTTTGCATCGAATCATCGTAGCTGGCAATTTCATCTAGGCTCAGCGGTTGGTATTGGTTTTCGTGCATTACTACGTGAGCAGGAAGGCGAGGTTTAACCTCTGGTTGTTGTGCCGGGTGACCTAAGCACATTCCGAACAATACGGCGGTGTGTTGTGGCAGTTCTAGCAGTTCATCCACTCGTTGTGCGCTGTTACGTAACCCGCCAATGTATACGCCACCTAAACCTAGAGACTCAGCAGCCAACATGCAGTTTTGCGCCATGATGCCAGAATCTACCGCGCCAATCAGGGTCAGTTCAGTAAAGTCGGTTTTCACTTCAGGGTTGATTTGAGCGTGGCGTTGATAGTCGATACAGAACACTAAAAACTCAGCCGCATTCTCAACGTAAGCTTGGTTACCTGCGTATTCAGCTAACAGTTTGCGCTTCTCTTTGTCTGTCACTCTCACGATAGAAACAGCCTGCAGTAAGCTCGATGATGAAGCCGCGAGACCAGCCTGAATAATCACATCAAGTTGTGCTTTTTCAATCGGTTGATTTGTATATTGACGAATGGAGCGGTGCCCCAGAATAGTTTCAATCGTGCTGTTCATAACTCTCAGACAGTCCTTGTGGTGATGACGTAGAGAGTCACAATAACGACAATTGCCATAAGCGTAAAGGATGTTTGAGCCTTTCTGGTTAGCAGCATAATATTCATGGAATGACAAAGATTGTTGTCTCAGCCAATCCTTTTTTCGTTCCACTTTTTGCTAGAAGCTAGAAGCTAGAAGCTAGAAGCTAGAAGCTAGAAGCTAGAAGCTAGAAGCTAGAAGCTAGAAATGGAACGATCAAGAGTTCGCTTTAATGGCGAAGAGATAACGTGATGAAGTGGACTCTGTTGGTCGAATAGCGGCCAGAAGGCTGAAATAATCCGGAGTCAGCACTAATTTCACCATGGCCTAAGTCCTGGTATTGGTAGCTCAGCCCAAGATACAAGTCATTGGATATCTTTTTCTCAGCACCGAATCCGATACGCCACTGTTTATCGAGCGGGAGTAACACATCCCTGTTTTGACTGCTTACAGGGCTAGTATCACCGCTCAGTCCACTGTACAGCAACCAATCCTCATATGCGTATTCCACACCAACCCCGAGAGAATAGGTGGTTGAGTATTTGTCATCATAATCTTGCCATGTCTCCATGTTGGAGCTGAGCAGAAGATTTAAGTCGTCATTTAATGAGTGCTTCAACCCTAAGTTTAAGCTTCGAACCCACGTCAATTCAGAGCTAATTCCAAAAGCGTTGGCGGTATCAAGGGAAAGGTCGTGATCAAATTGGCCCTGATAACTGACACCCAATTGTGTGTTGTCACTGATGTGGTGATTGAGACTCAGGCCGAACCCTAGGTCGAGGCTATCCCCTTGTAGCTCGCGACCATTCAATGCTTGAGTTTCAAGCGCTGCGTGCTGCAGTATCAAAGAACCACCAAGAGACAGTTGTTCATTGACTTGATATGACAGTGATGACGTTAAGTTGAGTGCTGAAATGCTATTTTCTTTGATCAATAAAGCCGGGTTTGCTCCAACGCCATGTGAATATTCAACACCAGTGCCCCCGGCAGCGTGCAATGCTGCGCCCACGACCCATTGGTCATTAACCCTTGAGGCGTAAGACAAATGAGGGAGAACATCTGCGCTGCTTCCCGTGGTCGAAGCCGAGTTATCATCACGGACAAAAGTGGTTTCAACACTGAGGTATTGAACACCAAGAATCCAAGCGCTTTCTTCAATGGCCGATAACCCCGCAGCATTGGTGATCACGGCTGATGCGTCGCTCGCTGTTACGTTTCCTGTTCCTGCTGTGCCAACGCTTTTGGTCGTCGCAATCTGAGATAGGTTTAATCCTCCCGCATGTGCGAGAGAGCTAACTATCCCTGTGACCAACAGAGACAGTGTGATGAAATGTACTTTCAAGAGTAAAACCTCATTTTCAGTGTATGAGTCATATTTCCAGTAATTTGAGTCGTGCTCCTAGCGATATGAGTGGTGTTTTTGGAGATTGAAGTCATTGCCACGACCGAACACTAAGAACACTGTGGCAATTGACTTGATCGACTTAATTGCCTTAGTTGGATTAATCGACGTAATTAACCTAATTGAGGCTAGAGCTTTTCAACTTGTGGCAGTGGATACTCATTGTCGAGAACGGCTTGAGTCGGCTCATACAGACGCATGTGAAGATAGAAGTCATCTTGAGGTGCAGGTAGCCAGTTACACGTCGGATCGGACGGTTTTACGTATTGAATGCATATTGGCAAGGTGCCGTCTTCTGCGTATTTCAGCTCATCCTTACGATTGGTTGAGATGGAGTAGCGTTGAATGAAGTTCTCAACCATGAACAGGTTGTCAGCATCGTACATGGTCAACGACCAAAAGGCCTCAGCGGGTGCATCGGCAGGCATGGTCATTCGATATTGATTGTCTCCCGACAGCTGCTCGCCATCCGAGTCCGTGTATCGGTTTGGATAAAGAGCTCGTTCTGGCACATTCAAACCAGCCGCTCGCATATTGATGCTCGCTCGGCTCAGGTAATCATTCCCGTAGCGGCCTCCCTCGTACATCATCGACCAACCATTATTGACATCACCGATGCTTCGACCTGCGTATTGAATGATCTGTTGTGAAGAGTCAATCGCGCGCATTAACCCTTTTTTCTGTGCTGAAGATAGCGCTTCAGGGTTAAAGGGGGTCGATCCTCCAATACCAATTTGTTGGAATTGATCAACGATGGCGGCATCTTCTGGAATCGGATTTTTACGTAACTCACGGTCAATTAGCGAATACCACTCTAACCCTTCAGGCCTCGCCATAGGTGGGATGCGACCTGTCGATTTCTCCAATTCAACTAAGCTATGCTCTGCACCAAGTTGATCGAGTGGGTAGCTGAGGAATTTATCGTGAACAACCAACGCGTCATTGAGATCTTGCTCGCCAAACACGCCCGTTCGTTGAATTAACCAAATCATAGGAGTGCGAGACTCTACGACGCGATCAATTCCCTCTGGCACTTCACCTGCCCAGCCTTTATTGACCAAAAGCACTTTTGAACCGTGGTCTCCGACATTCTTCACGTGCAGATCTTCAATCGAATCTGAGTACGCATCCAATAACTGAACAATGTAGTAACGGTTATCAGTGCGAGGGATATCAATCACCATCGGGCCTGACAAATCCAGATCGTAGTGAGCTTGTGAGTAGAGCGTATCGTTGTTGATCGTAGGCACAATTCTATCCTGAGGGCCGGACAGAACGCGTGTTTTACCCATCTCATTCAATGGTGCCATGGCGTTGTCCATCGGCGCGTCTACCGATGTGGTTGTTTGCCTAACCGCCGCCACGGTTAATGGCCCTGTACCATAGATAAATGCTTGAACACCTAGATTGTAAGCGAGCTCTTCTTCAGGATTAATAGATTGTTGGGCAAGGGATGGCATCGCAGTAATACTGGATAAAGAACACACTAAACTGGTCAGTACACTTT
Organism: Vibrio sp. J383; assembly: GCF_023503985.1. Lineage (NCBI taxonomy): Bacteria > Pseudomonadati > Pseudomonadota > Gammaproteobacteria > Vibrionales > Vibrionaceae > Vibrio > Vibrio sp. J383. The sequence goes on from NZ_CP097294.1 coordinate 630,721, forward strand.
TCTTATAGAGCAGCTTTCTCATGGAACACCTTAGATCGTAGGAACAGAGTTAGGCATTTATCATATGAGTAAGTGAGATTAAGGAGTGTAATAGCCGATATTAAAGATGTTAATACTCCTTGATTTCACTCCAACTTGTTGTTTTAAAAAGTTTTTATTTGAGTTGGAGAGGTGTATCTACGACGTGCAAAAATAAGGGGGGATGGGGTGCTATTGTTTGATTGATTTGCGGTTGATATGTTGACAAAAAAGTACGGGAATCAATATGAACACATCAACTCATCCTTTTAGCTTATTCATTAAAGCAGAAGGAGCTCAGTGCAATCTGGATTGTAGCTACTGCTATTATCTTAATAGACAAGATGGTGAACTAAGGTCTTCGATGTCTCTGGACATGATGGAGCGAATTGTCGGTGCTCATATCGACGCGCAGCCAATGAAAGCTCAGCAAGTGGACTTTATCTGGCATGGCGGGGAGCCCATGTTAAGAGGGCTCGATTTCTATGAAACGGCGATGAAAGCACAGGCAAGCAAAGCCACAAAAAAGCGCGTCGTGAATACCATGCAGACCAATGGCACTATGATTAACGATCGCTGGGCCAGCTTCTTTGCTAAACACAATTTCATGATGGGCATCAGTATCGATGGACCCAACATTCTGAATGACATCGCTCGGATTGATAAAAATGGTCAGTCGTCTTTTGAGCGCACAATGCGTGGAATGTCTTATCTGAAAAAGCATGATGTTGAGTTTAATACGTTAACGGTCGTGAATAATAAAACCTACAAACATGGTAAAACGATTTATCAGTTTTTGGTTGAAAATGGCAGTGGTTATATGCAGTTTCAGCCTTGTATCGATCATGAATTGGATAGGCGAACAGGGCACGACTGGTCGCTAACCGGTGAGCAATGGGGCCAGTTTCTTTGTGATCTGTTTGATGCGTGGAGCGCAAATGATGTCGGTAAAGTGTATATCCAGTTTTTTGAGAATTGCTTAATGGTGTTGATGGGCTACCAAAGTCAAATGTGTCATCACAGTGCGACTTGTGGGCAGCAACTAATGGTTGAGCATGACGGCAATGTTTACAGTTGTGACCATTATGGGTATCAAGATCATCAACTGGGAACAGTGAAGAGTGATAAGCTTGTAAGCATGGCGACCTCACCTGAACAAATTGCGTTTGGCACCAACAAATATCATGAATTAAACAACGTTTGTCGACGTTGTGATTTTGTTGAGCTTTGCCAAGGTGGTTGTCCTAAGAACAGGATAGCAACAACGAAAGATGGCAGTGCGATGAATCATTTATGCCAAGGGTATGAGATGTTTTTTCGTCACGCGTTACCCAAATTATTGCCAATGGTAGAAGCGATGAAAAAAGGGTATTCGCCAGCGTACTTTCCACTTTTCTAAATCACTTGGAGTCGGGCATGACCAAAGATCTAAATTTATTGCGACTTATTTTGGTGCTCAATGAGACTCGCCAAACGGTTACTGCTGCAAAAGCCTTGAACGTGAGTCAGCCGACGATCAGTGTCATGCTTCGTAAACTAAGAGAGCAGTTTGATGATGAATTGTTTGTTAGAGATAAAGCGAGGCTTGAACCTACCCCAAAATGCTTGAAGCTCATCGAAAGCTTGCCTTTGTTACTAGAGCAACTCGACAATCTTTATATACCTAGTGAAGAGTGGGGATTGGAAGATTTAAGAGGAGAGGTTCAAATCATGCTGCCTTCTCCTTTGTTGGTTCCGGTGGGTGTACCATTAATTAAAAAACTGACCAAAGAAGCGCCACAAGTTACGTTTCAATGTTCGCCTTGGTTAGATAACGGTGTGCAGTCTCTAGAGACCAATCGAACGTGTTGGGGAGTAAGCTATCTTCCTATGGATGTGAATAAAACGCTGACTGAGCGTCCGGTTGGCTTTGATAAGTTTATGTTGGTGCTAAGAGCTGATCACCCAGTTCAAGGTAATGCCCTTGAGGACGTGCTGAAGTACCCACTCTGTATCAACATGATCCCTGGTTACATTCAGCCATCTAAGACAGAAATGTTGATCAAAAAGTACGATTTAGATAAGCATATTGCCCTTCGAAGCAACAACATGAACTTGATGTTGGAGATCGTTAAGGACAGCGACTTTATCTATATTACATCGACGAAATGTCGTTATTTGCTTGATCACTCTTATCGCTGTATTGAGTTACCGCCTGAACTGTTGAAAGACACCTATCGTCGAGAATTGGCTCTATTTACTCACCAAGCAAACCGTAATAACCCGTTCACCGATTGGCTTCAAAAAGAAATTACGTCGATCATTCAATCCTAGCTTCACGAAACTCTTTCCTCTAAATAACGCCCCCTTCTAGCAGCCACTATTAAAAATCGTAATAGTGGTTATCAAGCCATTTTTGGCGTCTTTCTTATACCATTTACCTCAACAACGGTTCGCTTGAGACATACATAAATTTCAGTGTGACTTCAGCGATTTACCCATAGTGAATGAGGGTTATAAATGTATAAGTCTTTTGTTAAATCCGCTTTGGCGCTCTCGGTGCTGGCGAGCGTCAATGTACATGCCGCGAGCCAACCCAATGTGGTTGCCATTATGCTTGATGATGTTAGCCCCACTGACCTGTCAGCCTACCACCGTGGCTTGGGTGCGGTGGACACACCGAATATTGACCGAATTGCAGATCGCGGCATGATGGTCAGTGATTACTACGCACAAGGCAGCTCTACTGCAGGTCGCTCTGCTTTTATCACTGGTCAGTATCCATTTCGCACAGGCTTAACGTCTGTTGGTCAGCCGGGCTCTTCACTTGGCCTTCAAAAAGAAGATCCAACCTTAGCCGAAATGCTGAAGGACAAAGGTTATGCGACCGTGCATGTCGGTAAAAGTCACTTAGGAGATAATAATAGCCATCTACCAACGGTACACGGCTTTGATGAATTCTTCGGTTTCCTATACCACCTCAATGTCATGGAGATGCCTGAACAGCCTGAGTTCCCAACAGACCCTAACTTCAGAGGTCGTCCTCGCAATGTCATTCATACCGTCGCTACCGAGAGTGTGGACATGCAAGAAGACCCAAGGTTTGGCGTGGTTGGTAAACAAACCATTGAAGATAAGGGCACTTTGGGTGCTAAGCGTATGCAAACCATTGATGGCGAGTTTTTGGATTTTGCTACGGACTGGCTTGATAAGCATGAAGCAGAGAAAGACGAACAACCCTACTTCATGTGGTACAACCCGACTCGTATGCACCAAAAAACACACGTTCGTCCGGAGTATCGAGGCGCGAGCCAAATCAACACCTACTACGATGGTTTGATCGAACTTGATGATCAGATCGGCGTGTTGCTCGACAAGCTTGAAGATTTAGGCGAAATCGATAACACCATCATTCTCTTCACGTCTGACAATGGCGTAAACCTTGATCATTGGCCTGATTCTGGTTCTGCCTCATTCAGAGGGCAGAAAGGTACGACTTGGGATGGCGGTTTCCGTGTACCAATGTTGGTGAGCTGGCCAGATAAAATCCCTCAGGGTGAATATACCGATGGCTTCATGACTTCTGAAGACTGGGTGCCAACCATTATGGCTGCAGTGGGTGAAGGCGACATTAAGCAAGAGCTGCTTGAAGGAAAAGAGTTAAACGGCGACCGCTATCAAGTTCACTTGGATGGTTATAACCAGCTAGACATGTTGACCAAAGGTGAACCGAGTCAACGTCATGAGTTCTTCTTCTACAACGAGCAAGATTTGAATGCGTTCCGAGTTGATGATTGGAAAGTACATCTAAAAACCAAAACGGAGTGGATTGCGCCTCCTGAAGAGTGGCCACTAGGGATGCTGATCAACATCAAGGCTGATCCTTACGAGCGTAGCCCTGATACTCGCGGTTGGTTCTTATGGATGAAAGAGAAGTCTTGGGTATTACCAAAATTGCACAAAGCAGCCGCGAAATATCAAAAGTCTCTTGAAGCGTTCCCACCAAGACAGAAAGCCGGTGGTATTGGTATGGCAGATAAATCAGTCGTTACTGACTAACGCCAAATACGACTAATACAAGGTGTGCTGTAACAAGCGCACCTTACATATTGCTTTTCGTTAGGACATTAAATGATGAAAAAAAACATACTTGCGGCAGCACTGGCTTGTGCTTTCATGGTTGCACTTCCGTCTACGGTATTAGCGAGCCAATCAGTGGACGCTACGAGCGCAGCTTTAGTAACAAACACAGCTATGGCGATAAAAACGGAGACTTTACCCGTTGAAATGGCGAGCTTAGCATCGCTTAAAAAAGACAATCAGCTATTGGCACAACTTGCCTATGAGTATGCGTACTCGATAGATGAAGCCTACAAATATTTTTACAAAACCGTCATTGAGCAAGACTACCCTTTGAATCGATTCCAAAATATTCGAATACTTGCTGACGACACTTACACTGCGCACCCGACGATTAACAATGACACGTTACACTTGATGGGGTGGATGGACCTAGCAGCAGAGCCGGTCATCATTACGATTCCAGACCATGATGAAAATCGATATTGGCTGTTCCATACCATGAATATGCAGCACTTTACTGACTCTGCTTTTGGCTCTCCGCAACGAGGCACAAAAGGCGGCAGTTTCATGTATGCAGTCGAAGGGTGGGAAGGTGAAGTTCCTGCGAGTGTCGACCAAGTCATTTATGTTGAGCACCCTCTGGTGAAGATGATGGGACGAATCATGGATCTGGGTGGAGAAGACTCCGCAATTGCTCAAAAGCTTATGGACCAATGGAACATCAGAACATTATCTGAATACTTGGGCCAGAAAGGTCCAGATTCCGTTGTTCGCGAGTATCCAGATCCAGAAGACTCTAATTGGGTCGAGCGAACCAATTTCATTTTATCTGAAGGAACGATGAAGGCGCATGACCAAAAGCTGATTGAGCAATTTAAGCAACTTGGTTTAGGTGACTCTGATTTAGGCAAAGCCAGTAATCCATTTACAGCAGAGCAGCTTCGTATGATCGAATCTGGCCAAAAAGAGGGGCTGGAACGAATCATTAATGCGGGCTTTGATGATTCACGTGACGTATTGGGCACTCGCGATGAAATGACTAAGGTTCCAAGCTTTCAGCACGCCTACGGCACCTTAATGGGCCAATGGGGGCTGCCTGCAAAGCACACTATGTATAGCGGTGACTTCTTCGATAGTGAAGGTGGTGCGCTCGACGGTAGTAAGTATGATTACACGGTGACCTTCGATGCGCCACCGTTAGAAGAGGGTGGTTTTTGGTCATACACGGCCTACAGTGGTGAAACCCGATTGATGGAGAAAAACGAGTTAAACCGTCACTCCCGTGGAGACAGAACGTTAACGCCTAATGCTGATGGCAGCTACACCATTTACATGAGTAGCGATGTAAAAGGGCATGAAGATGACCCTAACTTCTTACCCATCCCTAATCATCAATGGTATTCAGTGTTGCGCATGTACACGCCTGGTGAAGAGGTCATAACAGATAAATGGAAATCGACACCGTTCACCAAGGTCAAAAAAGCCACGATTAAGTGATCATTTAAATCGCCTTTTTAAGGTCTTGTTTATCATCGTTCAATGCCAGCTGTTATGCAGCTGGCTTTTTATTATTGAGTGAAACTTGCTTCGAAATAGGCACTAAATGCTCAGAACTGTCGGATAAAATAGGGCATACTGGACGCAATATATAGACCAAAGAAAGTAACCACGCGCATGAATCCGATCTGCCTCAACGACCCTTTTTCTCTTCCTAATGGCCAAGTGATCAAAAATCGCCTGTTCAAATCAGCAATGAGTGAACAGCTAGGTGATAAACACCATAATCCTAAGCAAGGTTTAGTCACGCTTTACCAGCGTTGGGCTCAAGGAGGAATTGGCCTATCCATAACGGGTAACGTGATGGTCGACAGAGGTGCGCTTGGTGAGCCTAAAAACGTGGTGCTGGATGAGCACAGTGATTTAGCCGTATTTCGTGAGTGGGCGAGTGCCGGAACACAGAATGGCTCTCAGATATGGATGCAACTGAATCATCCGGGCAAGCAAATTCCTAAGTTCTTATGCGATAGCCCGGTTGCTCCTTCGGCTATCTCTTTAGAGCGTGGATTAGAAAAAGGCTTTAATACGCCACGAGCTCTGAATGAGACGGAAATAATCGCAATCATTGATAAATTCGCGCTGAGTGCAAAGCTTGCAAAACAAGCGGGTTTTACTGGCGTGCAGATTCACGGTGCTCATGGTTACCTTGTAAGTCAGTTTTTGTCTTCGAGACACAATCAACGCCAAGACAAATGGGGTGGCTCACTCGAAAATAGACTTCGTTTTGTGCTTGAGGTTTATCGCGCGATTCGAAAAGAGGTCGGTGACGATTTCCCTGTCGGAATTAAGCTCAACAGTGCTGATTTCATGAAAGGTGGCTTCACTGAAGAAGAGTCGATGCAGGTTGTACAAACACTGAGTGACAACGGTATCGACCTGATTGAGATCTCCGGCGGCACCTATGAAAGCCCATCAATGATGGGTTCGAAAAGCCAAGCTGAACCAATCAAGGCCAGCACGGTAAAACGTGAAGCGTATTTTATGGATTACATGGTGAAGGCGAGAAAACTCGTCAGCACACCGCTGGTGGTCACGGGTGGTTTTCGAACCGCGCAAGCTATGAATGAAGCATTAAACACCTCGGCGACCGATTTTATTGGTATTGCGCGAACAATGGCGGTTGATCCTGATTTCCCTAACAAGTTAATTGAAAACCCTAGCCACGGCATGCCACTAACGGTGCCAACCACAGGAAAACCCGCATTAGACAAGGTGGCGATGGTCGGGCTGGTTTGGTATGAACATCAGATGTGGCGCATTGCCTCTGGCAAGAACGCCGACCCAAAACTAAGCGCACTCGGTGTGGTGTTAAAAACAATTTTCAGCGCTGGTTGGCACGCTTTCAAAAAGCGCAGAGCGTAAGCAGTCATGGATTGTTAAAGCAGAACTTTGAGGAATTGAAGTTCTGCTTTTTTGTTTGGTCAGCGAGTTTAGCCTGGTCATCGAGCGCAAATAGAAAGGTAAGACGTTATCGGGATTACAGGTTCTCTTAATGCGTATGCATCATGCTAGGCTCTGTTTTTTGACAGATATGAGGAATATACAGCTTAAGGTAAGACTCGGTCAGTCGGATTGCTTCGTTGGCAAGTTCTGGTGTGATGCAGCCATGTTGGCGATAAGATAACGAGTATATTTTATCTGCGACTTGCAATGAGATAGCGAAGACATTGATGGATTGTGGTAACTGAGGAACATCAAAAAACTGTCGATAAATCGTTTCTACTTCTTTACCAAGAATTAAGTCATTCTCGGTGTCTGCATGTCCTAGTTCAGTGAATGTATGACGACCTAGAATTAACTTTTTAGCAATCGGGTTATTGTTGTAATAATTAACATACGCTGTTTCAATCATGCGATTGATGTCAGTCCAATGATTAACATGCTCGTAATCTATACATTTACCGAGCAGAGAGTCGAAATCAGTAAAAACGTCATCTAATAGATTATGAAATAAGTTCTCTATGTTTGGATAGTGGTGATAAACCGTAGATGTTGCCATTCCACACTCTTTGGCAACATCGTACATTGAAATATCAGTAGCTTCACGGCGTTCCATTAGTTGCACAACAGCATCATGAATTCGAATTAACTTTTCTTCGGTTGTTACTTTGCGCATCTAATGATCCTCATTTTTATTTGGAACACAAAAAACATAAAGGGTTTTCAAGAAAAGTTCCAATCGGAATATCGAAACTTAGACTTTATTACCCTTTATTTATATAAAGCATTATAACCCAATATTAAGCATTAATATGTGTCCCCGTTTTTCCTTCTATGATCTCTAATGCACTAGACAGGTCACCAATGTATCCATGCTGTTTTGTTTTTTCTACAAATTGACAACATGCGTCGACCTTCGGCCCCATAGAACCGGCTGGGAAAGTGTACTTTTTCATTTGTTCAACTGACACGTTCTCAAGCTTCTCTTCCTTTGGGGTTCCCCAATCTAAACAAACATGAGAGCCGTCAGTGAGGATCAGTAAATGTTCTGCGCCGATTTCTTCTGCGATAAGAGCCGCTGTCATGTCTTTGTCGATTACCGCTTCAAAACCCACATAAGCGCCATCTTTTTCGACGACTGGAGCGCCACCGCCACCGCCACAAATAATTAGGTGCTCTTTCTCTAGCAAGTCTTTGATGGCTTTTATTTCTAGCACTTCTTTTGGTGAAGGAGATGGCACCACGCGACGCCAGTGTGCGCCATCAGGTTTCACAACCCATTGGTTGGCTTCTGCGAGTTGTTTGGCTTGTTCTTCTGTATAGATAGGGCCAATAAACTTGGCTGGGTCGGCAATTGCAGGATCATTCTCGTCGATAACGATGCGAGTTAGAATCGTGGTCGTAAAGCGGTCTTTAATTGCAGCATTTAGCCCCTGTTGGATAAGGTAACCAATCATTCCTTGAGTCTCGGCACCAAGCACATCAAATGGATAAGGGGGGCAATCTTTATAAGCATTGTTCTGTAATGAGAGTAGGCCGACTTGAGGGCCATTTCCGTGCACAACCACTAAACGGTAGTCTTTGCTGAGTTCAGCCAAAGAGCTGGCGGTTTGCGCGATGCTCTTTTTTTGGTTTTCGCAACTCATTACTTCACCACGCTGTAGTAAAGCATTCCCACCGACAGCAACAACAATAATAGGCTTCGACATGTTTAACTCTCCAAATAATATTTTGCTCAGGGCAAATAAGTTGGTTTGAATTGTATTTAAATATTGTCGGTGTCGTGGGGATAAAAATCACAATTCGATTTGTGCTCAATATTTGATGTTTTTAGTCGCCTATATGTCACAGAAATCCTTAATTACCCCTAGATTAACTAGATATGTGATCTTGGTTTTGAAATAGAAAATGTATTTATTAATCGAATGGTTATTGACCAAAATCAAGTATTCCGGCTTTTAGCATTATAAATCTAATATTTGTTGGGTTTATTTTGTTTTTACCCCGAACTCGTTTATGTAAAACCGATATTCAATTTTCATCCCAGTTCACTTCATCGCTTTGCCGTTTAATTAATCCCGAATTAGAGATTAAGGAGCTAAGAGATGAGTAACGAAACGCAAGGAAAAATGGGGGTTACGGGAATTGCACTCTTTACACTGTGTGCAGTTTTGGTGGTCGACACATTAACCGCGTCAGCCAGTATTGGTGTCAGTGCCATTGGTTGGTGGGTGTTAATGTTGGTCTTCTTTGTCATTCCATATGGCTTAATTACTTCCGAACTGAGTACCACCTATCCAGGTGAAGGTGGGATTTACGATTGGGTAAAACAAGCCTTCAATTTTAAATGGGCAGTCAGAACAACGTGGTTTTACTGGATTAACGTTGGTTTATGGATGCCTGCGGTGTACATCATGTTTGCAGGGATGTTTGCCGAACTCTTCATGCCAGATCTGTCTTTATGGGGACAAATCGCCATTTGTATATTACTGACTTGGCTAACGGTTTTGATTTGTAATGTGTCTGCCGACATCGGTGTGTGGGTCACCAATATTGGCGCAATATTAAAAATTGTTGTGATTAGTACATTGGGTGTGGGCGGCTTTATCTATGCAATGAAAAACGGCGTTGCCAACGAATTTACGTTGCCCGCAATGATGCCTTCATTGGATTCTGCGGTCTCTTTCTTACCCGCGATTGTGTTCAACCTAATGGGTTTTGAACTGGTTGCGACCATGACTAAAGAAATGAAAGACGTTCGTGATATGCCTAAGGCTGTCTTCCTCTCTATCGGTATCACCGCTTTCTTATACATCTTCGGTACGGTAGGCATTTTGATGGCGCTACCTGTCGAAAGCATTGGCTTGGTGTCTGGCCTTATCGACACATTTAGAACACTTTTCGGCACTGGTGTGGTTGGTACAGCGATGGTGTACATCTTCGGTACTTTCGCTTTGTTAACGCTTATCGGCAACATGGTGAGTTGGACAATGGGCGCTAGCCGAGCTGCTGCTGAAGCCGCTCAAGAAGGTGAACTTCCAGCCCCAGTCGCGAAAGTGTCTGAGAAAGGCTCTCCAGTTGGCGCAAACAACATCACAGGCACAGTATCAACGGTCGTCATTCTGTCTTACGCGCTGTTTGCTCAGGGTAATGATGATCTGTTCTGGTCGATATTTGCCTTCTCTAGCTGCATTTTCTTACTTCCTTACCTGTTCATGTTCCCTGCATACCTAAAGCTTCGAGTGGTTGATGGTAAACGCGAACGCCCATTCAAAGTTCCGGGTGGCATGGCGGCTCAATGGATCATGTCGATTGTTTGTTTCTTGGTCGTCTTTCAAGCCGTGATCTTGTTTATTTTCCCTGAGGCTCTTGATTTAACCGTTGCCGATTGGGGATACACAGGACCTGTTTTGATTGGCGTGATTGCCACCATCCTCGCTGGTGAATGGATTCTACTAGGCGCTCTAAAGCGTAAGAAACAGCAAGGTTCAGGCGATGACGACACAGCCGATACGCAAGATAAAAAAGAAGCTCAAGCATAATTTAGGGGACATAACTATGAAAAAACTGATTGAGACTACTCCAAAACATGATGGCTTCAGAATGCCAGGGGAACACGAGCCACACAGCGAAATTTGGATGGCTTGGCCAGAACGTACTGACAATTGGCGCAATGGGGCAAAACCAGCGCAAGCGGTGTTTGCAGACGTTGCTACCAAGATCAGCCATACAACACCAGTCACCATGCTTGCGAGTTCAGACCAATACGATAACGCAGTATCTCGCTTACCAGAGGACATTCGAGTGTTGGAAATCTCGACTGATGACTCTTGGATGCGTGATATAGGTGCGACTTATGTTGTTGATGACAGCGGTGAACGCCGAGGTGTGGATTGGGAATTCAATGCATGGGGCGGATTTGTTGATGGTTTGTATTCACCTTGGAATCGCGACAACCAAGTTGCTCAAAAGATGTGTGAAACCATTCGTGACTCTCGATACCGCGCTCCAATCGTACTAGAAGGCGGCTCAATTCACGTCGATGGCGAAGGCACGCTCTACACAACAGAAGAGTGCTTATTACACGAAAGCCGCAACCCAGATATGAGCAAAGAAGAGCTGACAGAAGTACTTTGTGAACACCTCAATGTTGAGAAAGTGATCTGGCTGCCTCGTGGCTTGTACAACGATGAAACCAATGGCCACGTGGACAACATCCTTCACGTCGTGAAGCCGGGTGAAGTCGTTCTGACGTGGTGCGATGACAAGAATGATCCTCAATATGAGATCAGCAAAGAAGCCTATGACTACATCACCAGTCAAACCGATGCCAAAGGCCGTCAAATCAAGGTACACAAGCTGCCGATGCCAGGCCCTCTTTTCATGACCGAGGAAGAAGCGGCAGGTATCGATATCGCAGACGGAATGGAGCGAGAAGCGGGTGAGCGTTTAGCGGCGTCGTATGCCAATTACTTAATCACCAATAAGCAAATTGTACTGCCATTGCTTGACGGGCGTTACGACAACGACGTTATTTCCATCTTGGAAGGTATCTATCCGGGGTATGAAGTGAACGGTGTTCCTGCTCGAGAAATCTTGCTGGGAGGCGGCAACATTCATTGCATCACTCAGCAGGTACCAAGCATTTAATTTGAAGCAATAACTCGAATAAAGATAAGCAAAAAAGAAACGCATTAAATCCAAAATATGTAACTCAATAAGCACGAGATCTACTCAAAAGAAAACGTGCAAACTAATGATAAATAGGAACTGATTATGAAATTACCTTCTTCTAGCGCAACTGAACTGAACAAAAAAAATCTTGAGCACATGGTGTCTATGAAAGACTTTTCTGTCGAAGAGATGGATAACATGATGGAACTGATGGCTCACCTAAAACAAGCGCGAAAAGACAATGCAATTCCGCCGTTGTTCAAAGGTAAATCGGTTGGCATGATCTTCGAAGCGGGCTCTACTCGTACACGTGTTTCTTTCGAAGTGGCGGCGACATTATTGGGTGGTCATGCACTATTCCTATCACCAAAAGACATTCACTTAGGTGGTAAAGAGTCGATTGATGACACTTCTCGTGTGTTATCGCGTATGTGCGACATCATCATGGCTCGTACCAATAGCCCTGAAACACTCGATGGCCTACTTGAAATGTCGACAGTGCCAGTGATCAACGGCCTCGATACGCGTTTCCATCCAACTCAAATGCTGGCGGATCTCTACACGATAAGAGAGCACATCACTGATGGACGTAAGTTGTCTGATCTCACCTTAGCTTTCATGGGTGACGCGACGGATGTGTGCCGTTCACTGATGCTGACTTGTGCTAAGTACGGGATGGGCTTTAAGCAAATTGGTCCTAAGAAATACCACATGGAGCAAGAATGGATCGACATGGCGCTGAACTTCTGTGAAGAGTCGGGCGGCACGATTGAAATTACGGATGATGTAGAACGCATCAGCGCCTGTGATGTGGTGTACGGCGATAGTTTTTACTGGGTGACTCAAATGGACGAGAAAGAAGAGCGTCTTGCGGCATTCATGCCCAACTACGTTATCACAGAAGAGTTAATGGCGAAGGCTCGTCCGGGCGCAATGCTGCTGCACTGCCTACCTGCTAATGACAAAGAAGAAGTGACTCGCGGCGCACTAGAAAGTGAATACTCAGTGGCGTTCGATGAAGCTGAAAACCGACTCACAGCTCAGATGGCGATTTTGGTGTACTTCACACATAAAGATGCGGTTATCCCAACACAAGAAACCGTTAAGCATCATGAAGAAAAAATCAGCAGCTTCCTAAGTACTCTGTAGAGGTTTATTTGTGGGGGCGTAAGAACCTCCACTGTGTTGCTCGAATTAAGCTGAACCAGTATTCATCACGATTTATTGGTTCGGCTATTTTTGTACCTTTTATTTTGAAATGTCGGTAAACACGCAGCTAATTGGCTATATCTGACATCAATACTCGAATAGGAGATGTATCGACATGAGTGCCGATATTATTAAAGTTTCAAGAAACACTGAAGATGCACCGCTGAGCCCTTTCTCAACACAATCGGTGGCATTCTCACACTACAATAACCTTTCTGCTCAACTACCGATTGACCCTAAAACAGGCAGCTTGATCTCAGGCTCTTTGGAAGATCAAACCAAGCAGTGCTTACTAAACATTCAAGCGATTGTGGAGAGCATTGGACACCGCATGCACGACGTTGTGAGGGTAAATATATACTTGAAGAACATTGCGGATATCGATGCGGTTAACGAAATCTATGCGTCGTTTTTCCAACACTATGTTCCCACATGCACGACGCTAGCGGTAGCTGATTTACCGCTCGCAGGCGCTCACTTACAAATGGATGCGGTGATCTCGAATGGTGAAGGTACTTATCCTCAAGCGGCTTGTGAGTTAGTTAAAATCGCAAGAAATACTCAACACGCACCAGTCAGTTCATTATCGACTCAAACGGTGGCTTTCTCTCACTATAATCACATTTCAGCCCAGTTACCGATTGACCCGCAATCGGGCAGCATCGTCGCTGGTGGAGCAAAGGAGCACGCGATTCAATGCCTCAAAAACATTAAATCGATACTGGAAAATGTTGATGTTCCTCTTGATGACATTGTGAAGGTGAATATTCATGTGGGAAGCCTTGATGACCTTGCAGCAGTCAATGAAGTGTATACCACCTTCTTCCCGGATTCCGCGATTGCAAGAGCTGTCGGTTACATGCCAGCACGCTCGGTGACGGTGGTTGAAGGCCTTGCAATGGGAGCGTTAGTGCAGATGGATGCAACTGTGTCACACGGCGATGGCACTCCGCCACAAGCGGTTGAAGACCGACATGGGATTGTAATTAATGCGACCAATACCAAAGCTGCGCCAATCAGCCCGCTTTCAACGCAAACTGTGGCCTTTTCACACTACAACAATATCTCCGCTCAATTACCGCTGGATCCAAGAATTGGAGCGATTGTTGCGAATGGCGCAAAAGAGCAGGCGATGCAGTGCTTGAATAACATCAAAGAAGTGATTGAGAGCGTTGGTCATGTCATGGATGACATCGTGAAGCTTAATATCCAATTAAGAGATATGGCTGATTTAGATGTGCTCAATGACGTTTGTACGCACTACTTTGAAGGCCCATTGCCTGCGCGCACGGTTATCGGTGTGTCTGATATTCCGATGGGCGCTTTGGTACAAATCGATGCGATTGCTTCCAATGGTGAAGGGACTCCACCGAGTCTTTAAGCTTTTTATCTGGCATTAGAAAACGAGGGTTGGCTGTGAGGCTAACCCTTTTTTTTACGGCAGCCTTAACGACAACATGAGTATTGGTTATAGTGTCCATAAGTGGAAAATCAGAGTAGACCAACTAGGATGAATTGAATTAAACCCTACAATTAATTCAACAACATGGTAGTTGCTATGAAGAAAATGACCCTTTTATCTGTCGCGATCTTATCCAGTATGTCTTTCTTATCTTTTGCTAAAGATTGTGATCCTAACTTGCTGCCTTCTTGGAAGGACAGCGCGAGCAAAACCGCTATTGTCGACTATGTTGTGCAAGCCACCCAAGCTGAGTCTGATACGTTCGTGGCGATTGAAGATCGTATCGCCGTATTCGATAACGACGGTACGCTTTGGTCGGAAAAGCCTTACTACTTCCAATTGGTGTTTGCGTTGGACCGTGTAAAAGAGATGGCGCCAGAGCACCCTGAATGGAAAACGGAAGCACCGTTTAAGTTTGTTCTTGAAGATGATATCGAGAGCGTTCTTGGTAGCGGTGAAGAAGGATTATTGAAAATCATCATGGCGACACATTCTGGTATGACAGTAGAACAATACCAGCAAGACGTTGAGCAATGGTTGACGGTAGCAAAAGATAAACGCTTCAATAAAGCCTACACAGATCTTACTTATCAGCCAATGAAAGAGATGCTGACTTACCTGCAAGAGCATGACTTTAAAACTTACATTGTGTCGGGAGGAGGCGTTGATTTCATGAGAGCGTGGGCTCCAGAAGCTTACAATATTCCTACAGAGCAAATCATCGGTAGCGCGCTTGAATACAACTACAGCTATAACGATGGCAAACCGACAGTAACGAAAGATTCGTCCATTTTGACGATTGATGATAAAGCCGGAAAGGTCACTAATATTCAACATATTATCGGTAAGAAACCTATTCTAGCGGTCGGTAACTCAGACGGTGACCAAGCGATGATGCAGTGGGCAACGAGCCAACCCAACTCAATGGCGATGATTGTTCATCACACCGATGCTGAGCGCGAGTGGCAGTACGATCGTGAATCCCATGTTGGTAAGCTTGATAAAGCACTCGACGAAGCGAACTCTAGAGAAGATTGGACGCTGATAGACATGAAATCCGATTGGTGTGAGGTGTACTAACGCCGACTTTTTCTTTGGTAAAAAAGGCTCGAATTTTTAATTCGAGCCTTTTTTACAACAAGTATTTTCGAAGGAGCAGAGGGTAAGCGGGTTTGTATGAGTCACATACTTAGAAAAGAGTTAAAGATCGTTAAGCGAATCAATCGTCAAATGAGCCATAATGAGAGAGATATTCGCTAAGTTAGCGTTTATCGCCAGACGGCTAAATATCTCCCTGACCAAACTTTAATGACAGGTAACTATGAAACAATTGGATCTCAATTTAATCCGCGTTTTTCTGGTTTTGCTAGAAACCCAAAATACTCGCATTGCTGGCAATAAATTGGCGCTGAGTCAGCCCGCAGTGAGTAAAGCACTAGGGCGATTGAGAGAATACTTTGATGACGAATTGTTTACTCGTGTCCATTCCGGTTTGAAGCCAACCCCACGTGCGTTAGAGCTTGGTGAACGGCTGCCAATGATCATGGAAAGCTTGGACGACGTGATTCTTGAAACCCCAAGCTTTGACCCTGTCGAGTATCAAGGCAACATCACGATTGCGATTAACGGTTTTATTTCGAACTGGCTTGGTGCGCGTTTATGCCTTGGTCTTATTCAAGAAGCGCCCAATGCTCAAGTCAATATTGTTAATTGGGGCTCTCAAACGCTGAAAAAATTGTTGGATGGCGAGATACAAGCAGCTATCAACTTTTCTCCAATCGACACGAATAAGCAGTTTACCCATCAGATTATCGGTGAGGATGACTTTGTCGGGTTGGTTAAAACCGGCCATCCATTAGCTGGTAAAGTGATTTCACAGCAAGAGATAGATGAAGCGGAATACGCGAGTTTGGTGATACCGGGGTGGAATGATATTCAGCCTTATATCGCCAAGCATTTGTCGACAGAGCAGCTTAAAGTCAAAGCAAGAAGCTCGTATTTGCACACGCTATTAGAGGTCATTAAACAAAGTGACATGATTCTACCGTGTTCCAAGCAGCTTGCTCTTTATCTTCATGAAGAG
The DNA here is from genome assembly GCF_023503985.1 of Vibrio sp. J383. NCBI lineage: Bacteria > Pseudomonadati > Pseudomonadota > Gammaproteobacteria > Vibrionales > Vibrionaceae > Vibrio > Vibrio sp. J383. The sequence goes on from NZ_CP097294.1 coordinate 647,226, forward strand.
TTCGATTATCTCTCTTTTCCTGATTATGCACCGGAAGAGCTCAAAAAGATCGTGTTGGTGGAATCTCATAACAAGAGAATGCACCCGATGAATCAATGGCTTAAGCGCAAAATTATCACTACCTCCCAAGCCATCATAAAAGAAAAGCAATAAGCCTCTCAAATGAGAGGCTAGGTTATTGTTAGTAGCTGTTATTGTTAGCAGCTGTTATTGCCAGTTAATTAACACTAATTACTCGCAACTCAGTCGTTATTCCCCGCTACTTAGCCGTGACCTGTGGGAAGTTGTGCATCTCACCGGATGCTACCGCTTCATCGCTAGGACGGTATGCACGAACCGCAAAGTTCCAGCCATCATCGTTTACTTCAATCACGTTACTTGCAGCGTCACAGGTTTGCCCTTTTGGCGCAAAGTGAATCGTGTAAGAACCGTCTTTATTGGGTGTTGATGTCGTTGAATCAGCACTGTTGTTGTTCGTCATTAACCAGCCTTGGCTTGAATAGGCCGTAATTGACCAATAACCGCCTTCGTCATAACGTAATGAGGGTGCTTCAAACGTGATGTTTGCACATTCTGTTTTACCTGTGCCCGCTCGTGATGTATACACAGCATGCTCTGCTGGCATACCAGCCCAACCCACCGCAGTACCAATCATAAACTGCTTGTTATTTGATGTTGCTGTGATGTTTGGTGTGAAGGCTTCTTCTGTCTTGATGTCATTAACTAGCTTCTCCCATTTTGCTCGGACGTTATCTCGAGAAGCATCATCCCAATCTGAAGCAGGTTCAAAAGGCTTAGCTGATTTCGCATTAATGACCGCCGCATCTTGCAGTCGATGCGCTTCATCTGCGCCAGCACTTGTTGCAGTTCGCATCAGTATGTAGATGTAGTCTGAACCTGCGATTTCTGAGTCGATGTAAATTTCTTCGCCACCATAAATGGCCATGTGGTTATCATGATTGTTATTGAAGATATGCATGATCTGGTACGCATCGCCTTTCGCCAGTTTGAATGTTGCGCCTTCTGAGACATCGACAACCGCGGTTGAATAGAGCAGGTCGGTGTTAGAGCGGATAATCATTTGGTTCTCTACCGTTACGTTCTCACGATTATGCTCAAAAACATTAACCGGTTGATGCTCTAACTGTTGAGTGAAGTAAAGGTCGCTTTCTGCACGAGCGAAGTTTTCGTCGGTTACTTCAACTGCTGCCATTGTTTGCATTGATGTGATGGTAATCAGTGTTGCTAAAATGGTCTTTTTCATATCGTTTACCTTGAGGTCGTCATTAGGAGATGACACTAATGTATCGGTTTGGCGGTGATTCTAAAAATGAATTGATGTTATTTAGATAATAACTAAAAGGAATTGAAAGGCCGGTTTTTGTGAAGCTTAGAGAGAGTTGTGACTGTTTTTTGTTCGTTTGGTGAAAGTTTTTTGCACGAAGACAGGTCGTTAGTTAATGAAGCGATGCTTTGTTCATTAACTAAGGCTTTATCGGCAGGTAAGGCTTTAGTTAATGACTGAGGTATCCGCGCTTTTAAGCACTATGCTTTAGTCATGACTAAAAGAGGATTAATTATGAAATGGCTTATCTTATCTGTAACGCTATTGTTCGTGGCAGGATGCCAATCGACAGGCTCTGACACGTCTTCACATGATCAAATGAATCGAGTTCATTCTGGTGGTTGTAGCAGCTAATCCTTTTTTGAAAATACTTTTTAGCTGCTGTTATTATCATTTCTGTCACTGTTCTTATAAAGAACTCACTTCTACAAAGCCTTGCGATTACGTGAGGCTTTCTTCTATGTAAAACAACGCATCCCTGCCGATTTATGTTGTAAATTTGTGAATCTGAACTGTCTATATTCTAGGCTGTGTACTGGATCTCATTTGTTATTTGAGTCCCTTGCTAAGGTAAATAATGAATGTGTACTACCAATCACTTTACTCAACTTAAGAGGTTTCTATGCTAGGTGAAAATCACTCTCTTGTTCACGAATTTCCTGAAATGAAAGACAAAATTGCTGAGCTTGCTAAAACTGACGATGGCTTTGCAGCAGATATGAAGACATACGACAACCTTGATAAAGAGATTCGTAAACTAGAGCTGAAAGATTCACCCATTGATGACGGCTCGATGCACCAATTGAAACATGATCGTTCTGAGCTTAAAGATTCACTGCATGCTCGTTTAACGGGCTAGTGAGTTGGTAATTTTGCTGGCTAGCTAAATGGCGAATTACAGACTTAGACAAAAACTCCTTCGGGAGTTTTTTTCGTTTTGGCTCAATCACTTCTTCACAATTCAACTGAGTTAATACGTTGTATTGTTATGTGAATGACGCATAATGAGGGTTACTGGTACACGATTTTTAAGATTTTATTGGTAATCTCATGAATATTGAACACCTCAAATTGTTTGTTCGTTTAGCTTCCACACACAACATCAGCATGGCTGGGCAAGAGCTTGGTTTATCTCCTGCTGTTGCAAGCTCGCACATCAGTAAACTGGAAGACAATTTAGGCGTTCGCTTGGTCCACAGAACCACTCGTAAGGTCTCTTTAACCGAAGAGGGGGAAGCATTCTTACCTCATGCTGAAGAAGTGCTATCGAGTGTGGATGCTGCCAAATCGGCGGTCGGTGTGGGTTGTGATTCTCCAACCGGAACGCTGCGAGTTACCGCATCTGCGTCTTTTGGGCGTTTGCATCTTGTTCCTGCTTTACCTGGATTCTTAGAGCGCTACCCTGGGTTAAAAGTCGATCTCAGGCTATCAGATTCGATGGTGGATGTTGTTGAGGGTGGCTTTGATATCGCAATTCGTATCTCGGAGTTGAAAGACTCGACACTGATTGCCCGAAAACTTGCGACAGACAAGCGTATTGTGTGTGCATCGCCTGATTACTTAATCAAATATGGTAAGCCAGCTACACCTCGAGATCTTAATGATCATCAGTGTATTAGCTTAATTGGTTTAGAAAACTGGACCTTCAATACTGAAAGCGGGCCTAAGACGATTAAGGCATCTGGGTCGTTCAGGGCAGATAACGGGGAAGCACTGCGTGACGCAGCCTCAGGTGGTATGGGGATCACGGTGACATCGAATTGGTGTGCCTATGAACAACTGAAAAGTGGTCAGCTGGTTCAAATATTAGAAGATTACCCATTAACCTCAGAGCCTGCGATTTGGGCTGTGTACCCAAGCACAAGGTTACTTGCGCCAAAGGTGAGAGCCTTCATTGACTACTTCTCTGAGTATTATGGCAACCCGCCGTATTGGGAACAAACATAGAGACAAACGTTGTACGAAAAAGCCCTACGTGACTAAGTTATGCGTTAGTCACGTAGGGCTTTTTCTTGGAATCAGAAAATCACTTGAGCATAGCTGTCATTAAGAAAGCGTTGCTTTGATGATCTCTTCAATTTTAGCGACAACTTGCTGTGACTTATCGCCGTAAATCGCATCTGGGTGCGGGTTAGCAAACGTGTTGTTGTCGTTATCAAAGTATTGACCGCCTGCTTGTGCGAACTCATCAGACAATGATGCGCGAACCAGAATATCAGAACCGATGCTTAGGTCTCCGCCTGCAATGCCATAAGCGTCTTTCACCATCTTGCTGCCTAGTAACGAAGCTGGGTTGACCGCAACCACCATTGGCCCTGTAGAACCTAACTCTTTTGCAATCTCACGAGTCCACATAGTGATCGCAAGCTTGCTTTGTGCGTAAGCGTCGCCATCAGACATTGGTTTCTTACCTTCTAGCGCTTCGATGTTCACTGCTGCTTGTGCCGCTGAAGACAGGTTAACCACTCGGCTAGATGCATCGAGCACAGGTAGCAGACGTTTAGTCAGGTGGTATGGTGAAATGGTATTCACAACAAAACGAACATCTAAACTGTCTTTAGTGATTGGGTTCGGAGTGTTGAACACACCTGCGTTGTTAATCAGTACATCAATCTTATCGTGCTCAGCAATTATTTCGTCAGCTAACGCATCCACATCAGCCAGAACAGACAAGTCTGCCACATAACTTTGAATTTTCGCTTCATCAGAGATAGCCACAAGTTGCTGCTCTACGTCTTTGAGCTTGCTTGGGTTACGTCCATGCAATAAAACGTGGTGACCTTGTTGAACAAGTACTTTTGCCGTTTCGAAGCCGATACCATCGGTAGAGCCTGTGATCAGAATAACTTTTTGCATGGAATAGATTCCTTATTAAAGCGCTGACATAGTGAGCGTTTTTAAATGTGTCGTTTCATTGAGGTAAAGAATAGCAACCTTTTATGAAGTTGATAATCAGCCGGATTAATAAAACACTATTTAGTTTTTGTTGAAAATGGGGGAGTGGACAAAGCCTCAGTCCGTGCGAAGGAGACGATCAATCGAGAGATTTATCTGATCGAGTTCTTAGGCCGGAATAGCAGGCAATAAAAAAGCTTAGCGCGGGGGACGCTAAGCTTCGTTGTTAAGTATGTTCTTGAACCATGTTTAGGCTGGTGGGGTTAGCCTACTTGAGAAAAGCTCACTACCTTGCTTTGTAGCTTCTCTTTCAAGTAATCCGTCACCGCTTGCTGCTCGGATTCGCTCATGTACAAGCCAAGTTTGGTTCTGCGCCACAAGATGTCTTCGTCAGTCATCGCCATCTCTTCATTGATCAAGTAATCGATCTCAACTTGATAAACGCCATGCGCTTCGTTTGAGAATTGAATACCAAGGTCAGCTTCGCTATTTGCGCCTTCCAGTAGCTTCCACGTGTAAGTACCAAATTGAGTCACGTAGCGAAGCAATAGCGCTTCAGATGCCCAAGGGTATTTAGTGTGGATCATCTTCGCAAGCTGTTCTCTACTGCAGCTAAAGTTACCACCTGGAAGCGTGTCGTTCGCTGTCCAAGGCGCACCCATATTGGTTAGGTGTGGTTCTAACTTCTTAAGTGCTGCTTCGCCTAGCTTACGGTAAGTGGTTAATTTGCCACCGAAGATCGAAAGCAGTGGTGCTTGATCTAGCTCTGCGTCCAATTCCAATGTGTAGTCACGAGTGATCGCTTGTGGTGAATCAGATTCGTCGTCACAAAGTGGTCTTACGCCACTGTATGTCCAAACCACGTCTTCACGGCCAAGCTGTATAACAAAGTGCTGGTTAACGATATCAATCAAGTAATCCACTTCGACATCATCAATTGCGACGTTACGTGGGTCGCCTTTGTATTCAAGGTCGGTAGTACCGATGATCGAGAATTTATCTAGGTAAGGGATCATGAACACAATGCGATTGTCTTTGTTTTGCAGAATGTACGCTTGTGGCTCGTCATGAATGCGTGGCACAACAATGTGTGAGCCTTTGATAAGACGAATGTTACGAGGCGAAGCCTGCTCTAATCCATCATCAAAGAACTGTTTAACCCAAGGACCAGCAGCGTTAACAAGCGCTTTTGCTTTGCGTTCAAAGCGTTGGTTTGTCATGACATCAAGGATCGTCACATGCCAAATACCACCTTCGCGGTGCGCTTTTTCAACACGGCAGTAGTTACGTACTTCTGCGTTGTTTTCTTTTGCTGCCAACACGTTGAGCAATACCATACGCGCATCATCCACCCAGCAATCTGAGTATTCGAAGCCTGTCTTCATTTCTGGTTTCAGTAGCCCTGATTTTGCTAGGTTGACTGTCTTACTTCCAGGAAGAGTAGTGCGCTTACCCAAGTTATCGTAAAGGAATAGGCCACAGCGAATCATCCAAGCTGGGCGTAAAAATGGTCGATGAGGTAAACGGAAGCGCATTGGTTGAGCAACATGAGGTGCTTTTCTTAACAAGACTTCACGTTCAGCGAGTGCTTCCGAAACCAAACGAAATTCGTAATGTTCAAGGTAGCGTAGGCCACCGTGGATAAGCTTTGAGCTAGCAGAAGACGTCGCAGACGCGAAATCATTTGCTTCGTATAAGCCAACGTTTAGACCACGACCTGATGCATCTGCCGCGATGCCTGCGCCATTGATGCCGCCGCCAATCACGATCAAGTCTAAAGTGGAAGATGTACTGTTGTTTGAATTATTTTGTTGAGCACTCATGGTTTTGACCTCTTCTGAGCGAACGAGCATTTTAGAACATAATTGAATCCTATATGAACTTTCGTTTGCGGTCATTTATTATTTTCGTTTATGCGCGTTTTATGTGATTTGGGCATAAAAAAACCTCTGCTTATGAAAGCAGAGGTTCAAATAAGTCTAATTCGAGCATAGAAGCGACAGTGGTAGTGAGCAAGTTTTACTTTTTTAACTTTTCTATAAAGAATCGTGATTCATTATAGAAAGTGGCTCACCGAGCACTTGTGTGAGTTATTCGCTCACAGGACGAGCGGTATCGATCACTTCTAATGGTATTGCTGAATCTTTAAGGATGTTGAGAATCTCTTCTGGTGGCTGTTTATTGGTAAAGACCATGTGCGCTTGAGAGATATTACCGAGCTTAACCATCGCGTTACGGCCAAACTTAGTGTGGTCGACGGCTAAGAAGATGCTGCGACTGTTTTCGATGATAGCTTGTTTCACACGAACTTCGTGGTAATCAAAGTCGAGCAGTGAGCCATCAAAGTCGATGCCACTGATGCCCAAGATACCGAAATCGAGGCGGAACTGCTTCACGAAATCGAGTGTAGCTTCACCAACAATGCCACCATCACGGTTGCGTACTTCGCCACCCGCCAAGATAACCTTGATCTCTGGGTTAGGCAGAAGGATGCTGGCAACATTGATGTTGTTGGTGACGACTCTTAGTTGTTTGTGGTTTTTGTTGAGGGCGCGTGCCACCGATTCTGGCGTGGTACCGATATCAACGAATAGGGTTGCACCATCTGGGATGTGCTTAACCAGTTCGTCGGCGATCACGTCTTTTTCGTTGAAATTAAGCGCTTTACGCGTGTTATATGAGGTGTTTTCCGAGCTTAAAGGAATGGTTGCACCACCATGATAGCGACGAATTTTGTTGCTATCGGCCAGTTCATTGAGGTCTCGTCTGATGGTTTGTGGGCTGACATCGAACTTTTCAACGAGCTCTTCGGTACTCACATATCCTTGTGTTTTTACCAGATCTACAATCTGCTGGTGTCTTGGTATCTGCTTCACTTAACTTACCACTCCCTGCGCGCAAAGGGCTCTAGCGCGTCAAAATCGAAAATATAAACTCACGCTATTGTGCTCGAATTGATGAAAAGAGAGAAGTAATGATGGTAAGGAATCATGTCTAAACCGCAAAAACGCTGCGCAAAACGCGGAATTTTAGCCTGAAACGCAAAAAAGAGCACAAAATAGTGCTCTTTTTAGTTTCGTTTGCTGAGGTTCGAACAATCTAGTCGATTAGATTACTCGAGTTCCTAGATCAGCGGCTAATGATTAACGATTAGCTGAGTACTTAGTATTACTCGTTGTCATCGTCATCGTGCAGCTCAGACCAAACCTGTGCACACTTGATAGCACGTTTCCAACCTTTGTAACGGCGGTTACGCTTCTCTTCGTCGTGGTGTGGCATGAATGTGCGGTCAAGAACGGCTTTGTCTTGAAGCTCATCAATGCTGTCCCAGAAACCAACCGCTAGGCCAGCAAGGTAAGCGGCACCCAGAGCGGTTACTTCCGTTACTTCAGGGCGGTGAACTTCAGTATCAAGCACGTCTGATTGGAACTGCATTAAGAAGTTATTCGCTACTGCGCCGCCATCAACACGTAGTTTCGCTAGCTTGATGCCAGAGTCCGCTTGCATTGCGTCTAGTACGTCACGCGTTTGGTAAGCAATGCCTTCCAACGTTGCACGGATTATGTGGTTAGAGTTAACACCACGAGTCAGGCCAACAATCGTACCGCGAGCGTAAGCATCCCAGTATGGTGCGCCTAAACCAGTAAATGCAGGGACTACGTAAACGCCGTTTGAAGAATCTACTTTGGTTGCGAAGTACTCAGAGTCTTCTGCGCCAGCCAGCAGCTTCATTTCATCACGTAGCCATTGGATTGATGCGCCGCCCATGAATACTGCACCTTCAAGTGCGTATGCAGGCTCGCCTTTAGGACCACATGCTAGCGTTGTTAGTAGGCCGTTCTTCGACGTTACTTTCTCTTGGCCAGTGTTCATTAGAAGGAAACAACCTGTGCCGTAAGTGTTCTTAGCTTGGCCTGCTTCTACACACATTTGACCGTAAAGTGCAGCTTGTTGGTCACCCGCAATACCCGCGATTGGGATACGAGTACCGCCTTTACCACCAAGGTTCGTTTGACCGTAAACCTCAGAAGAGCGCTTCACTTCAGGCATCATGATTGCTGGAATGCCCATTTCATCAAGTAGCTTCTGATCCCAGCATAGGTCGTTGATGTTGAACAACATAGTACGTGACGCGTTGGTGTAATCCGTAACGTGTACACGTCCTTGAGTCATTTTCCAAACCAACCAGGTATCAACTGTACCGAACAGTAATTTGCCAGCTTCAGCGTCTTCGCGAGCGCCTTCAACGTTGTCTAGAATCCATTTTACTTTGGTACCTGAGAAATACGGGTCAAGGACTAAGCCAGTATTGTCACGTACGTAGTCTTCTAGGCCACGCGCTTTTAGGTCTTCACAGATGTCTGCAGTACGGCGACACTGCCATACGATTGCGTTATAAACAGGCTTGCCTGTCTCTTTGTTCCAAACAATGGTGGTTTCACGTTGGTTCGTGATACCAATGCCCGCTAGCTCATCGCTGCGGATACCTGCTTTAGCAAGAGCTTCAACCAATGTAGAGCTTTGAGTCGCCCAGATTTCCATTGGATCATGCTCAACCCAACCCGCTTTCGGGTAAATCTGAGTGAATTCTCGTTGAGAAGAACTAACGATGTTTGCATCGTGATCGAGGATTACAGCGCGAGAACTTGTGGTGCCTTGGTCTAGGGCAACAATGTATTTTTGCTCGGTCATGGTAAGAATCCTTTTTCTTTCGTTATTTATATTTTAGTAAATGTAAGGTCGCTTAGGGATTAAGCTTGAGCTTGTTCAGCTTCTTCTTCTGTTTCACATTGGTTTGGAATTGTGCAGCCTTGGCCTTCTACTGGTAGGTAAGCACCGATAACACGTGGGTACAACCAACCACCAAAACACGCACCAGCAATTGGAGCAAGAATTGGAACGATGAAGTAAGGAATATCACGAGCACCGCTTAGTGCGAAATCCCAACCTGCAAAGTAAGCGAACAGTTTTGGTCCGAAGTCACGAGCAGGGTTCATTGCAAAGCCCGTCAGTGGACCTAAAGAACCACCGATAACCGCGATAAGAATACCGATCAGTAGAGGGTTCATTGCACCGCGAGATGCGCCGTTGTTCTCATCACCTAACGCTAAAATGGCAAACATCAACACTGCAGTAATCACGAATTCCACAGCAAAAGCGCCGAAGAAAGAAAGTGAAGCATGTGGGTAAGTCGAGAAGATACCAGCAGTTGATAGTGCGTCTTGGCTGCTACGAACGAAGTTATGTGCGATTTCGTAGTCAGTAAATAGGTTGCTGTACAGGCTGTAAACCAATGCTGCAGAGCAGAAAGCGCCAAGCAGTTGCGAAATGATGTAAGGCACCACTTTCGCTTTATCGAAGCCATGGAACATGGCCAGTGCAATCGTTACGGCTGGGTTGATGTGTGCGCCTGAAACGCCGGCAGTACAGTAAATTGCAATCGCAACACCGAAGCCCCAGATGATGCTGATTTCCCATTGTCCGAATGTCGCACCAGTTAATACCAGAGCGGCCACACAGCCAACGCCGAAGAATATGAGTAATCCTGTGCCGATAAATTCAGCCAAGCATTGCCCAAATAAAGAAGGGTGTTTGTTTGTTGTCATGTTCGAGTCCTTTTTAGTTTTGCTTATCTAGCACGTGTATTGTGCATATATTTGCGAACTCGAAAATAAACGAACATCAAAAGTGAGCGTTTGAGCATAAAATTGTTAATTAAAGTCACTTGAAATGTTAATCCGAACACTTTTGCTCGAAAAAGATGCTCGCATGAACGTCATTGCTCGAATTGATAGGTTGCGAAGCCGCTCAAACTACCTATATGTAAATGAATGCGCAACTGGTACGAGGAGTTTATGTTTGGATTTGTGATGCTACTTCGTGAGTGGCGGATTATTAGACTTAATTAGGGAGGGCTGTGTGATGTTTTTGCTATGTAACAAGGGCGTTAACAAATGAGCTCATATGCATAAATGAATAAACTGCCAACTATGTTGTAGTTTGGCAGTTTTAATAGTTAGTCAGTTCATGGCTTTTAACTTGCCGTAGTTGATTAACAACAAGTTATAAAGAATTGTCTACGATCGGTGTTTGAGACTCTAGTTATTGAACGATGTTTGATATTGAATTAATCAAATACAGATATTGAGGTACAACCTAAGTTCGAGCTTCTCTCGCAATAGATACGATAATTTTATTACCCTATCTGTTGTTTCCAGAGTTTGGCATAAAGCCCTTCTTTCTCAACCAGCTCATCGTGAGTTCCGTTTTCACACACTTGGCCTTTATCAAGAACTAGAATGTTATCCGCATGACGAAGAGTGTTGAGGCGGTGTGCGATGCTAATTACGGTTCTACCTCGACAGATCTCGTCCATGTTGCTCATGATGGCAGCTTCAGAGTTATAATCGAGAGCAGAAGTCGCTTCATCAAGCAGCAAAATTCGAGGGTTTACGAGTAAGGCTCTTGCCAATGCGACACGTTGACGCTGACCACCAGATAGAGAAGAGCCTTTCTCACCAACCGGTTGATCGAATCCGTGGGGAAGCTCTTCAATAAATTCTAGAGCGCCAGCAAGTTGCGCTGCGTGGCGCATCTCTTCATCAGAAGCTTGTGGCTTACTTAGGCGAATGTTATCTGCAACACTCCCTGAGAAAAGAATGCTGTCTTGCAACACAACACTCATATTGCGGCGTAACGATATAGGATCCGCGATAGCTAGGTCCATACCGTCGACCAACACTTGACCATGCTGGGGAACATACAAGCGTTGTAGTAGCCGGGTTATGGTGCTTTTCCCTGAGCCCGATGGGCCTGTAATACCGATAAACTGCCCTGGTTTTATTTTTAATGAGAGGTTAGCTAGTACCTCCGGAGTGTCTTCGTGGTAACGGAATCTTATGTTGTGAAACTCTATGCCACCATTGAGTTCAGGGACAGAAGCTAGCCCCTGTTTACTGTTTTCTTTTGGTTCATCAAGAATGTCACCCACTCGCTTCAATGCAATGAGAGTATGCTGAAAGTCTTGCCAAATTTGAGCAAGTCTAAGTACCGGTTGGGTAACATGACCAGCTAACATATTGAATGCGACCAATTCACCGGGCGTTAGCTCACCATTTAGTACAGCGCTGACTCCCCACCATAGCAATAATGCGGCGGTAAGCTTTTGGATAAGTGCGATGCTTTGCCCTGCGATTAACCCAGACTTCTGAGCATCGAAACTACGCTTTAGTTGCTGGCTGAGTATGCGTTGCCATTGATGTAAGAATCGATGTTCAGTCGCAGTTGTTTTAATGGTTTCAATGCCTGTTACCGCTTCAGTTAAAAAGGTTGTGGCGTCGGCGTCTGATTCGTATTCTGATTCCACTTTTTTTCTTATTAAGGGGCCAGCGATAAGCCAAAGTAAGAAATAGATGATCAATGAACCGATTACTAACCAAGTCAGAGTACTAGCATAGTGGAACATGACGGCGATAAAGACAGCCACAAAAATTAAGTCGAGTACTAACATTAACGTCGAACCCGTTAAAAACTGACGGATTTGTGCCATTTCACGAACTCGCGCAATGATTTGCCCGGTTTGTCTCTGCTTAAAATAAGTGAGTGGAAGGCCAACTAAGTGACGATAAAGGCGCCCTGATAGCTCTGCATTAACCTGACTCGCCAAATGACCAAATACGGTATTGCGTAAGTAGCTGTATGCTGGTTCAGCAATAGCTAATGCGAGCATGGCCATTGCGAGCACATGAAGACTTGATAAACTGCGACCTACTAGTACTTTGTCGATGATATTTTGAAATAGCAACGGGCTTACTAGTGCGAATATCTGAAGTGCAATAGCATAGAAAAACACATCACGCATCTGGCTTTTTTGACGCCAAATAGAGGGGGCAAACCAACTAAGGCCAAATTTCACTTCTTTGTTACTTAGTCTTTCATCAGCGACCAGCATTACCTTGTAAATCGATAATTGACTACTCAGACTAAGCTCACTCTGTTGGTCTAATTGAGTGGTTGGGTCATATAAAAGAGAGGAACCATCAGCTGACTTTGTAAGCACTTTCCAACTATTGTCGATTTCAATTAAAACGGGTAGTGGAAGGGTATCTAGCTCGTTTGATTTTACTTTCGTTACTTGACTTTTCAGGCCGATATAATCCGCTGCTTCCCTTATTTGCATGTCGCTCAAATTGGAATGATTGACACCCAATGCATGTTTTAGCTGTGTTTTAGTCGATTTCTTGTGAAAGTGATTTCCGGCATAAACGACGGCGTCTAATCCGCCATTATCTTTTGTGGTAGATATATCTTGATTGCTAGAGGTATCTTGAGTGCAAGATGTATCTTGGGCGATAGACACATCTTGTGTTGTTGATAAGGCCATATCCATTCTCATCTCTCTCGTAGCGACTCAGCTTGGTATTCACGTATTGGGCTAAGTATATAGTCGATAACTCGGCGCTTATCCGTTTTGATTTCTGCAACAACGGACATACCAGGCGTTAGCTCAACGCTTTCTCCGTTAATTAAGATATTGTTATTGATGAGTTTAACTTGGGCTGGGAAAACAAGCCCTAGACGTTCATCCGTGGTCGAATCACGAGAAATACTTAACAACTCCGCTTCGATTGTGCCGTAGCGAGTATATGGAAACGCATCTACTTTTACGGTCACTGACTGTCCGGGATAAACAAAACCTACATCTTTGTTGAGAATCTGTATCTCTGCTTGCTGAACGGAATTTCCAGGGACAATAATCATCAAGTTTTGTGCAGGTTGAAGTACCGCGCCTAGCGTGTAAATGCTGAGTTGCTGCACCGTGCCATCGACAGGGGAGCGGATTATTTCTAATTGTTCACGCTCACGAACTTTAGATAACTCCTGAGCTAACCCAACCAACTGCAACTTTGCTTGCTTTCGTTTCTCAAGCCACTCTCTTTGCTTTTGTGCTTTGAAACCGGTTAATCTCTCTTCAAGGCTGTGATATTGGGATTTCAAAACCTCTAATTCAGCTCGCTGCTGAGACACTTGACGCTGAACCTCCAGTAGCTCTTTTTCTTGCTCTAGATATTCTACGTGTCCAATGACTTTTATTTGATTCAACGTTTTTCGTGCCGCGAGTCTTTGGCTAATATTTTCGGTCAACTGAATTAAGGCGTTGATGTCGCTTTGACGGGCTGCCTGTGATGCATTGTTGACGTACATTTCTGCCTTGATACTTGCAAGAGTCGACTCGTACTCGCGTTTCTCGCTAAGGTGGTTTTCATTGATTAATGTCTGCTGTGCCGATGGTAAGGTCGAAAATAGAAGGTCTTTAGAGAGTGGAAGGCCACTGTTCAGAGATCGGTAGCGAACTAATTCATTTGTCTGATATTCGGATTGAGTGATGAGACGTGTAATGTCTTGATTAATGCCTAGGGTGTCGAGAGTAAGAAGTGGCGCGCCTTTATCAACTCGCTGCCCGTCCTTAACGTGAATGGAGAGGACTCTACTTTGTTCATAAGATTGAATTACTTGTGAACGTCCAGAGACAACGAAACGCCCGGTTGCTGTCGCTTGTACGTCCAGTTTCCCCCAATACGCCCAAAGTAATACCGCCATTACCCCTAGACTAAGAGTGATTGCCGTTAAACGAGCAAATGGTGAAGGAGGGCGCTGTGACAAAGCGAGGTGTGCAGGCAAAAACTCGTAGTGGTTCTCTGCGGCTTGGTTGAACTTGAATCTAGCCAAGAATTGCTTGATTACGCTTTTCATGCGTTTGAATCCTCTTGTTTGAGCTCTTGTTGAAGTTGCCACAACTGTTTGTACTGTTTACCCAACGTTAATAATTGTTGATGGCTGCCTTGCTCGACGATACTCCCTTGATGAAGAACAATAATTCGATCACAATCTCGTACGGTGGATAATCGGTGAGCGATAGTAATGACCGTTCGGCCCTTTGCGATGTTCGCCATATTGGATTGAATCAACGCCTGTGATTCATCGTCAAGTGCACTAGTAGCTTCATCTAAAATAATGATTTTGGGGTTAGAAAGCAGAGTTCTTGCAATCGCGAGCCTTTGCTTCTGCCCGCCAGAAAGAGATTGCCCGCCTTCTGCTAATATCGTGTCGTAGCCAATTGGGAGCTTCATAATAAACTCGTGAGCTCCAGAGAGCTTCGCCGCTTCGATAACCTCTTCTAAGCTTGCCTCAGGTTTTGATTGGGCAATATTCTCGCAAACGCTTTTGTTAAATAAGTAGTTTTCTTGCAGCACTATGCCGATTTGTTGACGCAGTTGCTGAATACTAATTTGATTCAGTGGAGTGTCATCAACCGTGATTAACCCTTGCTCTGGGTTGTATAGTCGCAGTAATAATCGAGCTAAGGTGCTTTTCCCAGAACCAGATGTGCCGACAACGCCTAAGGTTTCTCCTGCTTGTATATCCAAAGATAAATTATGGAGAGTAGGAGGGGTATCAAGTTGGTAACGAAACAGAACGTTTTTGAAAGAAATAGCCCCTTGCATTGTCACCATGTCGTTACCTGTATGTTGTTCTACCGGCAAATTGAGCATGTCTCCTAATTTCTCTAACGCTACGCGGGTTTGAATAAACTGCCCCCATAGTTCGACCATACGAGATAAGGGTTGAGCGATGTGATTCGTCATCATGTTGAAGGCAATGAGCTGGCCAATAGTCATCTCCAATGACAATACTTCAGTTGCTCCTAGCCATAAAATACCGACACTGGTTACCTTCTGTATAAGTTGAACAGCATGATTAGAGCGATTGTTAATTTGTTGGACTACGTATCCAGTAGAAACCATTTTTTCTGTTTGTTCGTCCCAACGGCGAACAAAGCGTGGCTCTACGGCTAAACTTTTTAGAGTTTCACTGCCAGCCACTGTTTCTGTTAGAAATGAGGTGTTTGCAGCAGCATGTGTAAATTGCTCTTCTACCGCCGTTTGCATTCGAGGCGTAAGCCACCAAGCGAGCAATACATAAAGAGGAATGGTTGCAATAAATAACAATGTGAGGGTCGACGAAAGTAAGCTCATTACGTAGAGAAAGACAAACATGAACAAGAACTCGACAGTTAAAGTAAACATCGAGCCTGTCAAAAACTCTCGTACGGTATCTAGCTCACGCACTCTAGTGACGATAGCGCCTACTTGGCGTGTTTTGAAGAACATCAAAGGAAGGCCAAACAAGTGCTTTACCAACTTAAGCCCTAATTGAATATCAATTCTATTGGCTGTGTGCGCATATTGATATTCGCGCAAGCCGCGAAGTATAACCTCTACAATGCCAGTGATCACAAGCCCTATCACAAGCACGTCAAGGGTTGACCAGGCTTGATGTACAAGCACTTTATCCATCACAACCTGAAAAAATAGCGGTGAGATTAAGGCGAGTATTTGCAATACAAAAGAAAACAAAAAAATTTCCCCGAGTATTCTTTTGTGTTGCAAAAACTCAGGAATGAACCAGGTGATATCAAAACGTGATTGAGGTTGTTTTATTTCAAGCCAACTTTTGTTCCATATCGAGTTTATTTTATCATAGGGAATAACTTCAGGAGATTCTTTATTAGGGTTTTGTATTAAACAAGATTCTTTATTAGCTTTAGCTAAAATAAATGGTAAGCCTTGAGCATCAAATAGAATAACAGGTGTTGTTATATTGTTAATCTTTTTTGTTTTTGAACGTTTAATTACAACATTAACTTTGTTGTTTGTTTGTATTTTCTTTAATTCATCGTTGAAGTTTTTTGATTCTTCAGTTGTGTTCTTTATATTAGTTATGTCTTTTTTTACGCCTAAAATACTTAAGTATAGGTTTATACACTTCAGGGTTAGAACTTCATTTTGTGTCATTATTTAAGCTTCATTGCTGATTTTTATGATGTTTAAAAAAGAGCGGCATAGTATCAGCACCTTAGAAACTCTTCAAATTTATATTTACTAATAAGTAAAATAAAACATGCAATATTTTTCTTGGAAAATGCATTGTTTATTTTTTTTATTGTGATAATGAGATTTTTATGTTTTTTAATTAATAGAATATATACTCTAAAACAAAAATAAAAGTAAGTTGATTCAAATTTTTTTTAGGTGTAAAATTAATTTATAAAACGCAACTAATTCTTATTTTGTGTTTTTCTATTTTAATAATAGTTGTTTCCAAGGCTAATCAAGCCGTTGTATATAATTAATCGGGTTTAATTTATGACAGAAAAGTTTGTTCAAACAGTATCTAGTGTTAATTACAATAAAGGTGTTTTCTCTCTTTATTTCGTAGGTCAAGATCAAAACAATATGGCTAGCGGCGTAATGGCTGAAAATGATGGTGACCTCGAACTTAAACAAGTCGTTCATATGCCAGCTTCTGGTTTTATGTATATGGTCTCAATGGTTAAAAATATGCTCGAAGATCCTCGTATGTCGGCAGAATTTGACAAGCTAGTTGCAGCAGGTTTTTTACCTTCAGATGAGCCTAATGTTGAGCAGACTGAAGAAGTGCAGACAGAAGAAAAACCTGCGCCAAAGAAGAGAGCTTCTAAAGCTAAATAATAGCTGTATTCGGTGATATAGAGCCTATGTCTATTACACATCAATCAGCAAATCTTACCTTAGCTCAAATTAAAAATTTAATTGGTGGGGTGATGTTGTTAAGTCAGCATTCTCCTCTCCACAGCAGATACGTTGTTGCTGAATGGCAGCAGCGCATTATGCCGGCGTTTGAGCTAAACCAGTTTTGCTATTACGAAGATGAACAAGGTCGCCCAATTGCATTTTGTAATTGGGCGTTTTTGTCTGAGCAGAGTCGAGATGCACTGCTATCAGGGGATCGAGAAATCTCTTTATCTGACTGGAGGTCCGGTCAGCATATTTATATTCCAGAGATGATAGCGCCATTCGGGCATGGTCGAGAGGTCGTAAATGACCTTCGACGCCGTGTATTCCTTCCGTGGAAGGGGCAGAAAGTTTGCACTGTCCGCGGCAAGGTCGATGTTCAAAATGATCGCTGTATCAGAAAAGTACAGTGGTTTTCTATTTAACCCAAATTTAGAGTTTTTTTTATGGGAAAACCATTTTGGAGAAGTGTTGAATACTTCTTTACAGGGAACTATTCCGCCGATGAAGGTAACAACAACATTGTTGCTATCGGTTTTGGCGGCGAAATACATGCTCGTGGAGGTGATGATCACGTCACTGTCGGTTCAATTGGGGCGACGGTTTATACGGGTAGCGGAAATGATACGGTAGTAGGTGGTGCGGCATATCTAAGAGTAGAAGACTCTGTTGGCAACCTAAATGTAAAAGGTGCTGCCGGGTATGCGGACATTAACAAAAGTGGCGATGGAAACGTTTCATTCGCTGGCGCTGCTGGCGGAGTTTCTATTGATCATCTAGGTAATCGCGGTGACGTAAACTATGGCGGTGTTGCTGCATATAATGGGATAACCCGTAAAGGCCTAAGTGGTAATGTGACATTTGGTGGTGCTGGTGGCTATAACAGCCTTTGGCATGAAACAAACCAAGGTAACTTATCTTTTACTGGAGCTGGGGCCGGTAACAAACTTGATCGAACTTGGTTCAATAAATACCAGGGTTCTCGCGGTAATGTGACGTTTGATGGTGTTGGCGCTGCTAACAGTATTAGCTCACGAGTAGAAACGGGTAATATCACTTTCCGTGGTGCTGGTGCCGATAACCATCTCGTTCGAAAAGGTAAAGTCGGTGATATAACATTGCAGGGTGCGGGCGCATCAAACCGTATTGAACGTACGCGACAATCGGATGATGTCTATGTGGAAACACGTGGCAACATTCGCTTTGAAGGTGTTGGCGGATACAACAGTATCTATTCTGATGTGGCACACGGTGATATCCATTTCTCTGGAGGCGGAGCTTACAACAAGATTACCCGTAAAGGGTCTGGTAACGATTTCAAAGACGAAGGGTTAGCCAATGCCAATGCCGATGAGATCGTTCTGACTACTGCACAAATGCATGGGTTATCGATTGGTAACGGGAATAAGTTCCATTCTGTTAAGGCAATAAAATCAGAACGAGAGGCAAATACTTACTTGTTTGCTATCGCTGATGGTACTTACACCAAAATTAATAAAATTCGTCTCTATAATGACTCGGAAACTGGAAATCTTAAGTACTACTCAGAAGCTTGGTATAAGCGTGGAAATCATTTAACTAGCCTTGCTCGATCCGATGTTTCTGGTTCAGGTGGATTTGAGTCAAATCCAATCAATGGCGGCTACACCCTATCTAATATCGAACTCGAACATCAACAAGTGTTTACGATTCATGCTATTGAGAAAGACCTGACTGAATATGAATGGGTTACATACGCAAACGGTGCCTTAATCGATGCTGAAGATGTTGTTTTGGCCGATGCAAAAATGGGTGGCCATGCTATTTCTACAAATGGCACAACAGTTGATGTTAAAGGTGTTAAGTCAAATCGCAAATCAAACACGTATGTATATGCGAAAGTGCTTGGCCCTTATACAAAAATTGTGGTGGTTGAATTAGCGAATGATTCAGACACTGGCGAGTTAAAGTACCAGGCCCGCTCTTGGTACAAAGAAGGTAATTACACCGGAAATTTGGCCAATGAGGATATTTCGTCAGCAAATGGTTATCACTCAATGGGTCGAGGTGGATATTCGCTGAGTGATCTTCAGTACAGTGTAAATGCGGTAAGAAGTACTAGCGAAACGGTCGCAGATATTGACGAGTACAATGAACAAGCATTGATCAAACCTGCTACCGATACCGGTGAAAGCTCAGGAGATGTGCGTTTTAATGGTGTTGGTGGTGGTAACGTCATCAAATCCAATGTTACCCGCGGTGATGTTCATTTTAATGGTGGAGGGATTGCCAACGTCATCCTTCACAGCTCTAAGTTTGGTGATACTGAATTTATTGGTGGTGGCGCGGCTAACGTTATTGTTAAAAGTGGCGATGAAGGCGATCTCACTTTCCGTGGTGCTGGCTTGGCTAACGTATTAGTCCATCAGAGCAAGCAAGGCAAAATGGATGTCTATGCAGGCGGTGCGGTCAATGTATTGGTTCGTATTGGTGATGGCGAATATTTAGCTCACTTACTTGCTTATGGCAATATTTCAGTTCACAAAGGTAACGGTAATAGTCGTTTGACTATGCTAGGCGGCTACAACACGCACACCCAAATTGGTTCTGGCAACGGGCTGTGGTTAGCGGTCGGTGGCTTTAATGTCATGACACAGGTTGGTAAGGGTGACATCGCATCTGTACTTGTCGGTGGCGCGAATGTCATGACTAAAGTGGGTGACGGTGACCTCACGGCAGGTATGCTTGGTGGTGCCAATATCATTACTCATATTAGCGGTGATGATACGGCCTCAAATACGACCGCAGTCGCACTTGGTGGTGCAAACATCCTAACCAAAAAAGGCAATGGCAATGCGCTTGCCGTTATGGGAGGAGGCGCTAACGTACTTACACATGTTGGTGATGGCTCGACAACTGGCGTCATGGTTGGTGGGGCGAACATTCTAACCAAGGTGGGCGATGGTGATACCACTGGCATTATGTTGGGTATTGGTAACGTACTGACTCATGTCGGCGATGGCCAAACAATTGGCGTAATGGGTGCTGCGGGTAATATCTTCACCAAAGTAGGCGACGGCACTTCGATAGCCGCTATGATCGGCGTAGGCAATATCTTCACTCACGTTGGTGAAGGCAACGCGTGGGCGCTAATGGGTGGCCTAGGCAATGTATTTACCAAGGTTGGTCATGGTGATGCATTAGCGCTTATGGTCGCGGAAGCCAATGTCTTTACGCATATTGGTGACGGTACAACAGTCGCATTAATGGTGGCGAAAGGTAATATCGCAACCAAAGTGGGCAATGGTACTTCGATAGCCGCGATGGTAGGTAACGCAAATATATTCACTCAGGTGGGTAACGGCAGCACGTTTGCTGCAATGCTTGGCCAAGCCAATATCATGACTAAAGTGGGTAATGACCTAACTGCTGCATTAATGATCGGTAAAGCGAATATCTATACTCACGTTGGTGATGGCACAAGCTTAGGTTTATTTGCTGGCGAACTAAACGTGATGACGAAAGTGGGTAATGGAACAACCTTAGCCGCGATGTTTGGTAAAGCAAACATTATGACTCACGTAGGAGATGGTCTTACTGGCGTACTAGCCCTTGGTGAAGCGAATATCATAACGAAAGTCGGTGATGACTTCATGGGTGTTGTCGCAGCTGCGAAAGCAAACGTAGTGACCCATGTTGGTGATGCAACAACCGCAGCTGTGTTGGCGGGTAAAGGTAATATCTTAACCAAAGTTGGTGAAGGAACCACCGTTGGTTTACTGATATCAAAAGTGGGTAATGTCATGACCCATGTGGGTGATGGTACGACTATTGGTTTGGCGAAAGGTAAAGCTAACATCATCACAAAAGTGGGCGATGGATTAGGCGTTAACGTGGCCTGGGGACAAGCAAATATCTTCACTCACGTCGGTGACGGTGATCGATACAACTTCGCCAAAGGTGAAGCGAACATCATTACCAAAGTAGGTGATGGCCAAGAAGTTTCTGTGGTTCAAGGTAAGGCGAATGTCATTACTCACGTCGGTAATGGCGATGATTACACGGGAGCTTGGGGCAAAGCGAATATCATTACGAAAGTGGGTGATGGCCGTAATGTTGTTTTAGCGAAAGGTGAAGCGAACATCATTACTCAAGTGGGTGACGGAGATAGCTTCAACGCACTTTGGAGCAAGGGCAATATTGTCACTAAAGTCGGTGATGGTATGCAGGTCACGGCTGCGAAAGGTAAAGCTAACATTACGACAACCGTGGGTAATGGCCTGAGTGTAACGGCGGCCTATGGTGATGCGAATATCAACACCAAAATTGGTGACGGTATTTCAGTTAACGTTGCATGGGGCAAATATAACGTCAACACCAAAGTGGGTGACGGTCTAAATGTTGCGGTGATGAAAGGCAAAGCAAACGTGAATATTCACGTAGGTGATGGCTTAGGGATTAACGCTTCTTATGCCAGAAATAACGTTGCTATCAAAGTGGGTAACGGTGATTTCTATAGCCTAGCCGTCGCGTCAAGTAACACGAGCAGCAATAAGCTTTCCGCACTGTTTGATAATATTAAACAAACTCTTCTTGGAGTGGGTGGCAGCCAAGCGATTAATTACCTAGTTCAAGGTGATGAAGCTTCGTCATCAGGAATTCAGAAAGGGCGAGGTGCTATTTCAACGCCTGAAATCACGAAACTTGATGGTTTCGCTCTGGATGAAATCGAAGAAGTAGGTTCCGAACTAGGAGACGGGCTAAGTGGAAGCGTGACTAACGTTGAAACGCCTGATCTCAGCAGCATGGAAAATGAACTCAACATCGAAGAGTCTTCAGATCAAGCGCAAGCGCCTAACCTGATCGTTAACGGCGATTTTGAACAAGGTGGCGACGGTTGGGAATCTACTCATGGCGTAGAAGCATCATATTCAAGTAGCGCTTATGGCGTAAGTGGCGAAGGCCATGGCTCACGTGTAACAGAGCTAGATACTTATACTAATACAAGTCTTTCTCAAGATTTAACGGATTTAGCGGAAGGTGAAGTCATTGCGGTTAGCTTTGATTTTGCGAAGCGTGCAGGCATTTCAAGCAATGAAGGCATAGAGGTTCTCTGGAACGGTGATGTTGTATTCTCAACCTCTGGCGATGAAGCAGCTTGGCAACAAAAAACACTTAAGTTGACTGCAAATTCTGGCAGCAACCGAATAGAATTCAAAGGCACAGGCCATAATGATGGGTTGGGCTATGTTTTAGATAATGTGGTGGCGAAATCTGAAACGTCACACCAAGCTAATGCCGTTGCCGATAATGCGGAACAAAATCAAGCTGCAAAAAATGCAATGTCTGACAAAGAACGAGCGGAAGCCGATCGCCAGCGTTTAGAGCAAGAAAAGCAGAAACAACTTGAAGCTGTATCAGGTTCTCAGGCTCAATTAGAATCAACCGATCAAGAAGCATTAGAGAGTAATTGTCAAGCGCAGCGCGACGCTGTGAACGAAGAGTCTGAAGCGGTAACTAAAGATTTAACGGCAATGGCTCAAGGCCTTGATGTACTTGACAACAAAGCTGAGTATACGGGAGTGTCTGGTGATCATTGGCGCGATCGTTTTGCTGGTGGTCTTCTAAAGGATGTACAAACCCAATTAGACAATGCCAAAGATGTGTCTGGCGAGCAGATCGCCGATGCGAAACAGGCTCATAAAGACAACCAAAAGAACGTCAACGATTCGGTGGCTAAATCAGAAGCAGGCGTTGCGAAAGGCGAAGATAATCGTTCTAGTGCAGAGCAAGATATTGCGGACGCTAAAGCCGATGCTGATGCACGTAAAGCAGAAGCGACCACGAAAACCAATGAAGCTAAACAAGCTGAATCGAATGCCAATAATTCAGCTAGAGACGCTGAAGAACGTGGTAATAGTGATGCAAGAAATGCTGAAAATAAAGCACATCAAGCACAAGCGGACGCGAAAGGTTCTAAGCAAAATGAAAGTGATCGCCCTGATCGTCAAGGTGCCTCTGGCAGCGGCTTATCTAATGAAAGTCACTTTACTCAAAGTGAAGAGACAACCAGTAGCGATGTCGACACGGTAAATCCACAGAGTGCCGATGGTCGATTCAGTGAAGGATTAACCGATCAAGAACAAGAAGCGTTAGACGGTGCGGTACAAGCCGTAAATCGACTACAAATCAATGCAGGCATTCGTTCTAAAAATACCGGAAGCTCAGTCATTTCTCTGTTCACTGAGAGCAATGCCGATAGCATTGTGCTGCCAACTACGCACTCTCAGGATGTGGCTCGAAAAGAGATCCGTATTTCAGGGGTTAATCTTTACGGGTTGGGCGAAACGGCTGATGTTTCAGCTTCGATAACGAAAAACGTAGACGGTTTTAAATTCTCATTACTTGGTCCTGACGATGTGAGATTTGTCGACTCGACTAAGAGACATCTTGGCAAACTTTCAACTGATTTACCTAGCAAAGAGCTGAAAGCTGTAAGAAGTCACATTCAGTCAATTCAGCGTATTCCATCTGAAAGTAACCTTGCTGTATTAGAGCTAGCTGTTGAACAATGGCAGCAAAATAATCCGAAAGAATTTGCTCAACGCGGTGAGATGGTTAAGACACTTCAGTTTGAAATTGTGTCGTTGCAAAGCCATATTCAGAAAAACCGTTCGAAGGATGCAGGTATCTTTGGTATTGCAATCGATCCAAAATCTGTCGAAGCGTTTGAGTCTAAGGTCGTGTTTGATGGTGTTGGCCGTGTAATTGGTTTAGTTGAACCTCTAGCTGATGCCCAAATTAATAGCTTAAAGTCTCTTGAAGTGGTTTCTCCGACTCTGACGAATTCAACATCGGACAGAGAAACGGCAAAAACTGAAAGTGAGAGTATTGTTGAGTTTATTTATAAATTAGGTCAGGTAGAGAGTACAGAAACCTCTACGAGTGAAATAAACAAGTTAGCAGAGCAAGCTAAGACGCTATGGATGAGCGGTAATGTGACTCAAGACAGCGCCGTTAAGCTGTTTACGGAAGCTAATGACAAGCTTGCTGCGCACCCTAAACTTCAAGTTTTGGCAAGCAAGTTGCTTTTTGATGCAAAGAAAGAAAAAGAAATAGGTCAGTACTTTGATAACTTGTTTGGACGCCGTTTTGATTCTGAAATAGCTCATGAGTTGGTAAAAACACCGACAGATAAAGCGATTAATACTTCAGCTCAAATCGGGAATAGCTTAGTTAATGATTTCGACGAGTGGATGCATAGCCTGTTACCGGACGCGGCGGATGACGTCCTGAGAGCTGAGCGAATCCAGACAAAAATGGAAGAATTTGCCCAAGCGATAGCTCAAGATGAGCGACCATGGTTTAGCCGAGTACCTACCTTAACTCAATTCTTAGATACACCGAGCCATGCCAACTTCAAGACCATGATGACACAGGTTGATGATGGTTTCGGAGTGATTAAAGTTCCTTTCCTTGCTGTAAAAATGGCAATTACCCCTGGCTTGGGGATGGAAATGGCTCCGTGGAAAGCTGAAGGCGATCGTTTTTATCAAAATGTGATCACCAAAGCTCGCTCAACCAATACAGTAATCTCATCAGGGGTTGATGGTGAAAACCAAGTCAACCTTATTGAAAAGAAAACCAGTGATTATGGTACAGCGCTTCATTACCAGCCGAAGGGCGATACTTACGATGACTTTAAAGAAGGTCGTAGTGTTGCGGATGGTCGAATTCTTAACCCGGGCAAAAAGACAACCTTTGAAAGCAATGCGTTGAATAATGGTCTCTCGGTAGTGACGGGCGCGTCGGGTTCAACCAATATCATGACCCACTTGAACCAATATATTGCGAGTAAGAATCCAGGATTCTCTGTTGATCAAGCGTATCTGAATACATTGTCTTTCCTAGTCTTTGACGGCGGTCACTCAGTCAACGAGAGTCTTGCTGTGTACAAGGCTCTTCAGGAAACGGGAGATGATCGCAAAGCTGTACTGGAAAGCTATACCGCTAATTATCAGGATCTGATAGATCTAGTTGATGATAGCTCGAAGGGCACAGTGCGTGATGCGTTGGACAACGCCCTGGGTAAAACTCTTGAGTTCTACAAAGAGCACGCAAACTCCGCATCAAACGAGTTAGAAGCTCTTGGTGGTAAGCGTAAACCTATTTCAGAACGGAACAAAGAAAACGTAGCGATTGAAAATGATGGTACACCACCGCGCGACAAAGAGTCTGTTAGCCCGTTAACTCGATTCCTAAACAATGAGTTGTTCGGAACTAAAGATGCTCGTCGTAAGGTTGGTGATATCACCGAAACATTGCTAGGGTTTGCTGTCGAAAAAGGCGAGTCTCAAAAAGTGACTCTGAAAGGTGAAGCTGGTCGTTTGTCAGGATACTTCCATAAGGGGGCTAAAGCATCTGAAGGCGAAGAGAGTGTTGGGAACGGTAAAGTAGTGCTGTTCTTACACGGTTCTGGTTCATCCTCAGAAGAACAAGCGAGCGCAATTCGCAGTCATTATCACAAGCAAAATATTGATATGTTGGCTGTTAACATGCGTGGTTATGGCGAAAGCGACGGTGGGCCGAGTGAAAAAGGTCTCTATCAAGATGCCCGTACTATGTTCAAGTATCTCGTGAATGATAAGGGTATAGACCCAAGTAACATTATTATTCACGGGTACTCTATGGGCGGTCCGATTGCGGCTGATCTCGCGCGTTTCGCTGCTCAAAATGGTCAAGCTGTTTCGGGCTTGTTATTGGATAGACCAATGCCGAGCATGACCAAAGCGATCACTGCGCATGAAGTGGCGAATCCGGCAGGAATTGTTGGAGCTTTGTCTAAAGCGGTCAATGGCCAGTTTTCCGTAGAGAAAAACTTGAAAGGTTTACCGAAAGATACGCCGATCATGCTGTTAACTGATAATGAAGGTTTAGGCGGTGAAGGTGAGAAGCTTCGTGCCAAGCTAGCGGTATCTGGCTTTAATGTGACCGGTGAGCAAACCTTCTATGGCCACGAGGCGAGTAATCGCTTGATGAGCCAGTACGCGGATCAAATTGTCTCGGGTTTGTTCAATGCAGAGCAAGCGGCGATAGAAGCGGGCGAAGTGCTTAAAGGACTACAGGAAGACTTTAAACGCTATGGCGACGCGCTGAAACCGGATACTAACGTACCAGGAAAATCGAAAGACATTCGTACCACCAAAGATTTCCTAAATGGTTACAAAAACGACCATGCGAAGGACACCGTTGATGGCTTCTACTCAGATATGAGCATCAAGCAACTGGTGGATCTGTTTGTTAAGGGCAACTGGAGTGCAGAGCAAAAAGGTGCGCTTGCTTGGGAAATCGAAAGTCGTGCACTGAAAGTGACGTTCCAGAACAAATCTGAGAAGTATAACCGACTGTTCCGTGAGATTGCCTCTGTTGGAGTGGTGGATGCGAAAGCTACCGAGCAACTCGCACCGCAGTTAATGCTGTTGAACCTATCGAACGACGGTTTTGGTGGACGCTGTGATCCACTCTCTAAACTTGTTCTGGTTGCGAAACAGTTAGAAAGCGATGGTCAAACTGGCGTTGCAAGACAACTGCTGGAGAAAATGTATTCTGCGGCGGCGGTGCTGAGCAATCCAACGCTTTACTCCGACAGTGAAAAAGCCAATGCAAGCAAGTTGCTCAGCAGCTTGGCTGCGATTCATGCTAAGAACCCAATGCATGATACTTCTATGAAAGTATGGCAGGAAAAGCTGGAAGGGAAGCAAGCGCTGACCGTAAACGGTGTGGTTGAAAAGATCACCGATGTATCGGCTAACGGTAAACCTGTGTTGTTGGAACTTGATGCGCCGGGTCACGCGATGGCGGCTTGGGCAAAAGGCTCAGGAGAGGATCGTGTTTACGGTTTCTATGATCCAAATGCGGGCATCGTTGAGTTCTCGTCCGCAGAGAAATTTGGTGCCTACCTAACGCGTTTCTTCGGTAAGTCCGACCTGAACATGGCTAAAAGCTACAAGCTGGGTAAAAACGATGCAGGTGAGGCGATCTTCAACCGCGTGGTAGTGATGGATGGCGATACGTTGGCTACTTACAAGC
Source organism: Vibrio sp. J383 (assembly GCF_023503985.1). Lineage (NCBI taxonomy): Bacteria > Pseudomonadati > Pseudomonadota > Gammaproteobacteria > Vibrionales > Vibrionaceae > Vibrio > Vibrio sp. J383. The sequence continues at coordinate 674,148 of NZ_CP097294.1, forward strand.
CGACATTGGGTGACAAGACGACATTGCAGGGAATTCTTGATTTACCTGTCTTTGACGCAACACCAATTAAGAAGTCAACAGAAGTAAAAGTAACGGACCTTGAATCGTTAGGAAACAAGACAAAATTAGTCGTTGATTTGTCTACCATTATGACAAAGCAAGAGTTGAAAGATGGCGGTAAAGTCTTTGCTAAACCGATTGGTGCTTCTTATCAAGCCATCTTGGATCAAGTTGAATTAGTGCATAGTTCTATTGGTCGAGATCAGGTGGGGGCGAGTTTTGAACTGAACAAGCAGATCAATAATTATTTGGCCGAACATCCAACCTCTGGACGTAACCTTGCGTTGACGACATTGAAAGAGCAAGTAAACACAGCGCTGTTCAGTGGCAAGATGAAAGTAACCCAAGAGAGCATTGATGCTATTGCACAGACGCGAACTGATTTGGCCGCTCGTATTTATGTTGTTGCTATGGAAGAAGCAAATGGCGAGCATGTTGGCCTAACGGACATGATGGTGCGCTGGGCTAATGAAGACCCATACTTATCGCCAAAACAAGGTTATGCAGGAGAAACTCCGAGTGACTTGGGCTTTGACGCGAAGTATCACATCGAGCTTGGTGAACAGTATTCTGACTTTAAACTATGGTTAGAAAAGTCACAGTCTGCTGACTTGCTTAGTAAAGCTGTTTTGGATGAGGCAACACAAACCGTTCACCTTGGCTATAGCTATCAGGAGCTTCAGGATTTGACGGGGGTTGAGTCGGTACAAATGGCTTTCTACTTCTTGAAAGAAGCCGCTAAAAAGTCTGACTCAACGACCAGTGATTCCGCTGAAATGATATTGCTGAAAAAATTCGCTGATCAAGGCTATATATCTCAGCTTGAGACAGATCGTATGGATCACATTGAGGGTATATATCGCAGCAGTCATGAGACCGACGTTGACAATTGGGATCGCCGTTATTCTGGTGCTGGTTATGATGAGTTAAGCGACAAGCTTGCGGGTGCGAACGGCGGTGTTGAAGAACAATTGTCAGTACTTCTCAACGAGCGCAAAGGCCTCTTAATTGGGGAAGTTCATGGAAGCGATGTGAATGGTCTGCGCTTTGTTAATGAACAAATGGACGCGCTCAAAAAGCAAGGTGTGACAGTCATCGGCTTAGAGCATCTTCGTTCCGACCTTGCCCAACCACTGATCGACAACTATTTGTCCACAGGCATTATGTCTAGTGAGTTGAGTGCAATGATCAAAACTAAGCATTTAGATATTACGTTGTTTGAAAACGCCCGTGCTAACGGGATGCGTATTCTTGCTCTAGATGCAAATAGTACAGCGCGACCTACAGTTCAAGGTACAGATCATGGCTTGATGTACCGTGCTGGTGCTGCGAACAACGTTGCCGTCGATGCATTGCAAGCTCTTCCTGATGGCGAAAAGTTTGTCGCTATCTACGGGAAAGCGCACTTGCAGTCACATAAAGGCATCGAAAGCTTTGTTCCAGGTATTACCCATCGTTTAGGGTTGCCTGCACTTAAAGTGAGTGCCTCGGATCAGTTTGTCATCGAACAAGATGATAAGACTTTACGTACTGTCTACGATGATGTGGCGAACAAACCTAAGATTGATTTCCGAGCAAGCTTAAATGGCTCGGATGACACGGTTAAAAACAAAGACGTTAACAGTTGGGAACGCCTCATAGTATCCCCTCAATCTGACGGTGGTGAAACGCGTTTTGACGGTCAAATCATTATTCAAATGGAGAATGATTCTTCGGTTTCCAAAGCAGCTGAAAATTTAGCAGGCAAACATCCAGATAGTACCGTGGTTGTTCAGCTAGACTCAGACGGTAATTATCGTGTGGTTTACGGTGACCCGTCTAAGTTACCTAAAGACAAGTCAACTGGACAATTACGTTGGCAACTAGTTGGTCATGGTCGTGATGAATCTGAAAACAATAATACTCATCTAAGCGGTTACAGCGCAGATGAGTTAGCCGTGAAACTAGCAGCGTTCAATCAAGCGTTTAGTGAGGCTGAAAATGTCAAGGCTAGCCCTGATTATATTAGTGTAGTCGGTTGTTCGTTAATCAGTGATGACAAACAAAATGGCTTCGGAAGACTTCTTATTCAATCGATGGGTGACAACGATATCCGTAGCGATGTTTCTGTCCGTAGCTCAGAAGTTGCTGTTGACTCGAATGGTCGTAAACATACCCATGACGAAAATGGTCATTGGGTACAAAAAGAGAAAAGCAACAAAGTGACACTTAGCTGGGATGAACAAGGCGAAGTGACCGAAAAACATGAACGTATAAGAAATGGTATCGCAGAAGGAGACATCGATCTTTCTCGCGTAGGTACCAGCGACGTTGATGAGACCGCTCGCGGCGCAATTGCTGAAAACAGTGATGTGTTCAATGCACCAGAAAAACGCAAGAATGATACAGAGTCCTCATCATCTGGTAGCAGTAAGAGCAAGCTCAGTTATTCTGGCAATATCCAAGTTAATGTCGGTGATGGTGAGTTTACTGCAGTTAACTGGGGCACTTCGAACGTTAGCGTTAAAGTCGGCACTGGTGGCTTTAAATCTCTAGCTTTTGGTGACAACAATGTGATGGTTCACGTTGGTGACGGGGAAAGTAAACATAGCTTTGATATTGGCGGATATCAAGCTCTAGAAGGCGCACAGATGTTCATCGGTAATCGTAATGTGAGCTTCAATTTGGGGCAAAGCAACGACCTTATTGTGATGATGGATAAATCAATTCCTACGCCTCCTCTGGTTAATCCGTTTGACGGCGCCTCTCGAATCTCTGGTGTGTTAAAAAGCATAGCGAGTTCAGGTGAAGGTCAAGATTGGTTGGCTGCTCAAGAGCAGCAGTGGACATTATCTGGGGCTAAAAAGTTCGTTAAAGATATGTCTGGCTTAGATCAGAGTAGCAGTGTTGATTACACAAGCTTGGTTGACTTAGATTCTCAAAACGAACGCAGTAGCCGCGGCTTGAAAAATGACGTTGAAGCGACGTTAAACAAGCAATACAACCAGTGGTTAGGCGGAAGTGATAACTCTGACTCAAGCAAAATGAGCCGTGCAGATAAGTTCCGACAAGCGAATGAGAAGCTAGCGTTTAACTTTGCTGTTGGTGGCCAAGGCGCTGATATTCAAGTGACGACGGGTAACTGGAACTTTATGTTCGGTGATAATATTCAGTCGATTCTTGATACCAATTTGGGTTCGTTGTTTGGTCTTATGACTCAACAATTTTCCACAACGGGGCAAGCTAAAACAACGTTTACTTACAGCCCCGAGGATCTTCCTCGTCAGTTAAAAAACAAGCTTCTAGGCCAACTTGCCGGTGTAGGTGCAGAGACGACGCTAGGTGATATCTTCGGTGTGGATTACACAGCTGCAGGGCATATTGTGTCTCGTACTGGCGAATCAGTAGATGGTGTCGCAATCCTAAAAGAAATGCTGGAAGTTGTTGGTGAGTTTAGTGGCGATCAATTACAAGCCTTCGTTGACCCAGCTAAGTTGCTAGACAGCCTAGAGTCGGGCATCAATATGGGTGCTGACGGCATTAAGACGTTCGCAGAAACACACGGCTTGAAGGAAAAAGCACCGGAAGAGGAAGAAGATAATTCATCCGTTTCTGTCAATGGCACTAATGTCGCTGGAGCTCAGGATAACGGCGATGCAATAACGGCAGATAGCTCCGCTAAAGAAGATCGTGCATTTGGTTTTAATTCGCTAAATCTACCTAATTTGTTTGCGACCATTTTCAGTGAAAATAAGCAAACAGAAATGAAATCTCTGGTGGAAAACTTAAAAGAAAACCTGACGGCTGATCTACTGAATATGAAGGAGAAAACATTTGATTTCCTTCGTAATAGCGGTCACTTGCAAGGCGATGGAGACATCAACGTTTCTTTAGGCAATTACAACTTCAATTGGGGTGGTGATGGTAAAGATCTCGGCGCGTATCTCGGAGATAACAATAACTTCTGGGGTGGTCGAGGTGATGATGTCTACTATGCGACAGGAACATCTAATATCTTTACCGGCGGTGAAGGCAATGATATGGGCGTGCTAATGGGACGTGAAAATATGATGTTCGGTGGCGAAGGCAATGATACTGCCGTCGTTGCTGGACGAATCAATCACGTCTTCTTGGGCGCGGGTGATGATGAGTCGTTTGTCTTTGGTGAAGGCGGCGAAATTGACACTGGAACTGGCCGTGATTATGTCGTCACATCTGGTAACTATAACCGTGTTGATACAGGCGGCGACCAAGACTACTCAGTTACGATTGGTAATAATAACCAAGTTGAGTTAGGGGCTGGTAATGACTTCGCCAATGTCTTTGGCAATTACAACCGTATCAATGCTAGTGGCGGCAATGATGTTGTTAAGTTAATGGGTTATAACGCGGTGCTCAACGGTGGCGAAGGTGATGATCACCTAATTGCTGCTGCGCTTTCTAAGTTCAGCCAGTTCAATGGTGGCGAAGGAAGTGACGTGATGGTACTTGGTGGATTCCAAAATACCTTCAAGGGCGGCACTGGCGTAGATAGCTTTGTTGTAAGTGGTGACGTAATTGACAACCTCGTTGAAGACATTCGCAGCGAAGACAACATTGTTTTCAATGGGATTGACTGGCAGAAATTGTGGTTAGAACGCAGTGGCTATGATCTTAAATTGTCGATACTGCGAGATCCTGAAAGTGATACTGATCAAGCCAAGTTTGAACACATTGGTTCTGTCACTTTCAATGATTACTTCAATGGTAACCGTGCGCAAGTTGTTGTGGCGATGGGAGATCAAGGCACATCCCAAGATCATACTGTGTTGTCCAATAATGCGGTTGATGCATTGGTTCAAGCTATGAGCGCTTTTGAGCCTCAGGCTGGTGATAATGGCTTTATCGATAACCTTGATAGTAAATCTCGCGTTGCGATTACAACAGCATGGTCCGATGTATCTAAAGGGAACAGTGCTATCTCGTAGCAAATAATCTCTACTTTAGGCAAATAATATGAGCCGTCTTCTTTTGAAGACGGCTTTATTAATTCAGCACACTTACTTTTCCTTTCGCTACCAATTGATCTCGAACCGAGTCGTATGCCCAGTTGAACGCAATCGCGTAAAGTACGAAGAAAATAACTAGGCCGATGTCCATGATCAGTACGGTTAGGAAGTCGAGTTGTAGAACCCACATCAAGACAGGCAAAGTCACTGTCATCAAGCCAAGTTCAAAACCTAATCCGTGCAGAATACGTGTTTTCTTAGTTCTTTTGCTTCGGTCTGCTCCGTAAATTTTGTCGTAGCCATAGTTGTAAACGTAGTTCCACGCCATCGCTATCAATGATATTGCGAGCGCTAAGCCTGCCATTTCACCTGCGCCGTTTCCTGTAATATAGGTTGCAAGCCCTGCCATCAAAATCAAAGCAACCAATTCAAATAGCACCATGTGCAACATGCGTTCTTTATGTGACATTTTTCTAACTCTCTTTACGATTAAATAGCCGTCGATGGGCTAATGACTTGGCTAGATAATATCTAGTTAAGTGATAACATAAAGATAGTTATTATCACATTTAGTGATAATAAGTTTTGGGAGAAACCGAATGTACAACATTGAACAGCTGAAAATGTTTGTGTATGCCGTTGAATTAGGGTCATTTTCTGCCAGTGCTCGTCATTTGGGTAAGGTTCAGTCGGCGGTGAGCCAAGGCATCAGTAATCTTGAAATAGATTTTAATGTTGAGCTTTTTGATCGTTCGACTCGAAAGCCTTCATTAACCAAAGCGGGCGAGCAGTTATTTAAACAGGTGAAAGCGATCGTGCTGCAGGTTGAAGATCTGAATGTGACGGTTAGTGCGATGGGTAGCGGTGAAGAGGGGCTCATCAAAATTGCTTTAGATGATTCATTATTGGTCCCGAACCTATCTAAGATCCTTAGTCAGTTCAGTAAACAGTTCCCTGCGACGGAAGTCGAACTGGTTGCGTGTACCACGACAGAGGTCAATCCGTTGATTATCGAAGAGACAGCCGACATTGGATTAATGTTTACCAATTTGGCTTTTGATGTCGGTTCTGAGCCATGCTTTATCGGCCACCTACCGTTTATTGCTGTGTGTCATCCAAGTCATTCACTCGCAAAAACAGGTGTGGCGAAACTCACTGACTTACTCCCGCATCGTCAGTTAATGTTGAGGGGAGACAAAGGCAAGGTGATGGACCAGTTTCCACTGATGGCCGGTAAGGTATGGTGGTCAAACAGCTTTATTGTGATCAAAGAGATGGTACTCGGCAGCGATATTGGCTGGGCATACTTACCCAAGCACCTTGTCGAAGAGGAGCTGAACAAACAGCGTTTAGTGGAGATTAATGTCTCATTCGATCACAAAACATGGTCGCCGCCCGTTGATCTTGTTCTGTCTAAAACACGCTCGAAAGGCCCTGCGTTACTTTGGCTTGAACAAGCTTTGAAAGGCTTATTAGACGAAACTGAATAAAGAAAAGGCTCACCGCTTAGCGTGTGAGCCTTTCTGTTCAAAGTGATACTGATTTTTTGTAAGAGCTAGATGTAGATCCTAGACGCTAGGTTTAACCGTCTGACCGTTGTAGTACTTGTCTTTCATCTTAAGCGCCACGTTCACTAGGTAAATCAGTACAGGCACCTCAATCAGTGGACCGATAACGCCTGCAAACGCTTGGTCTGAGTTGATACCGAATACAGAGATTGCTACGGCAATGGCTAACTCGAAGTTGTTGCCTGTTGCTGTGATTGCGATTGACGCGTTCTTGTCGTATTCAATGCCCATCTTCTTACCAATGAAGAAGCTGATGAAGAACATCGCTGTGAAGTAGATAGTCAGTGGAACAGCAATCAATAATACGTCCATTGGCAGTTCAACAATCATCTCGCCTTTTAGGCTGAACATCAGAACGATCGTTGCCAGTAGTGCAATTAATGTGATTGGTGAGATGCGTGGAATGAACACATCGTTGTACCACTGCTCGCCTTTCATCGACACTAGGATCTTACGGCTTAAGAAGCCCGCTAGAAACGGGATACCTAGATAGATAAGTACACTGTGTGCAATATCGATCATTGAGATATCAACCATCATGCCTTCGTAACCAAATACAGGCGGTAGAACGCTGATGAATAACCACGCCATAAAGCTGTAAGTCACAACTTGGAATGCGCTGTTCAAAGCAACCAAAGCTGCGCCATACTCTTTGTTACCGCCGCCGATATCGTTCCAAACCAGAACCATCGCCACACAACGAGCAAGACCAATCAGAATTACGCCGACCATGTAACCTGGGTGGTCACCTAAGAATGTTAGCGCCAACACGAACATCAGAATAGGGCCAACAAGCCAGTTCATGATTAGAGATAGCTTGATGGCTTTCTTATCTTTGACCACGGTGCCTAATAGGTTGTAGTTAACCTTAGCAAGAGGCGGATACATCATTAAGATAAGGCCAATCGCAAGCGGAATGTTGGTGGTACCAACCGACATCGATTCATTCCACTGTTCGATCTGTGGGAACAGGGTGCCAAGCAATACACCAAGGCCCATGGCAATAAAGATCCACAGCGTTAAGTAGCGATCGAGAAAACCTAATTTTGGTTTCATTATATTGTCTCTTTGGTTGTTATCGTCAATCGTCGAAAAACGATATTTAAAGGCAAAAAATACGCTTAGTTTATTGTGTTCGACAAACTAAGCGTGGTTAATCTATTTTAAAATGGTGTCGATAAGCGATTCAAATTGCTGAATATTATCTCGGTTAATGCGATAGCACATCTTCGGTGGTATCGATTCAGCAGTGATGAAACCAGAGGTTTTCAAGATTCTTAGGTGCTCTGATACTGTCGATTGCGCCAAACCTAATTCGCTAACCAAATCACTGTTCAAACAGCCCCCCGATTTTTCTAGCGTTAAAAGGATACTCAATATACGAACTCTTGCCGGGTGAGCGAGCGCTTTGGCCAGAGCTGCCATTTGCGTTTCAGCTTCGGTATCACCATGTCCGATTGGTAGAGCGCAGCCACCAGTTGTAGGGCAAGTTTCGTTCATATTGATGTTTCGCTTTCCATAATCGTTAAAAGACGATTAATAGTAAGCCCATTTTATACAAGGGTCAATGTGATCTTTCAATTTGCTCTTAAGTTGGATACGAAAATCGTTACTTACTATTGAAATTCAACGGACTAAGACTTAGATGAACCAAACCAGTATAACGGCCATTTTTGTTGTGAATTGCTGTTATTCAATAACGCACCAATACCGACCAAAGCGATGCTGCCGATTAATACTGGAGTAAATAAGAACGTCCAATCCACATGCGTAGTACCTGCTAAAGCTATCACAATAGGATTAGCGCCAGCAGGTGGGTGAACCGCTCGAAAGTATTGCATTAGCATGATGGATGAGCCGACGGCGATTGCCATGGTTAAATAGGAATCCCCAAAGCCATATAACGCGATTAGACCAACAGCAGCCGAAATAAAGTGGCCCGCAATGACGTTTCTCGGTTGAGCTAATGGCGATGTAGGCACCGCAAACAGCAGTACGCACGTCGCACCAAATGGAGCCATTAACCACGGGAACCCAGAGCTTTCTGCTAATAAGCACAAGGTTAAGATGCCTAGCGTACCGCCAATAAAACCTTTAATAAGCTGGCTAATGCTTGCTTTCGGAGGAAGGGCTCCACCACCAGATAGTTTACCGATCATAATCATTTCCTCTTGTTATCTCTTTTTATTGCAAGTGTACAGATCTGTACTGTTTGATTTGAATCATACAGATCTGTACACTTCTTGCAACGAGAAATTGAGCTCTACGATTTCAGAGCGATTTGAGGTTGATGAACGATGAGTAAAAAAGATTTGATTCTGGATGTAGCGGAGTCGCTATTTAATCAGTATGGCTATACCGCAGTTGGAGTGGATATGATCCGAGACGAGGCGGCGGTGTCTAAAACCTCCATGTACCGCCATTTTGGCTCGAAAACCAAACTGATTGAAGCGGTGTTAGAGAGGCGTCATCAGCGTTTCGAGTCGAGTTTAGAAGCGGCGCTATCATCAACTTCTGGGATACAAAATCAACTCGATGCGCTGTTAGATTGGCACCTTGCGTGGTTTGAACAACCTGACTTCAAAGGCTGCATGTTCATGCACGCGCTCGCTGAATTTAAAGAGTCTGAAGATGACATTGCGATGCTCTCGCGACAGCACAAAGTTTGGCTCAAAAACAGCATTCGTGATGTGGTAAGAGGTAATGAAGAAGCAGACACTGCAATACTCGAATTACGCAGTGAATCGGTTATGACTTTTATCGAAGGACTTATTGTAACAAGTGAATTTGGTCAGCTTGATTCAAAGTCAGACTCAAACTCAAACAGACAAGCCTACCGAAAAGCATTGCATTCACTGGCTACTCTAGCGATATAATCGAAGGCAGAACCGTTACACAAGATAACGAAAAATCATAATTTACACTTTAATCTTTACTTATAGGTAAGCCCTGAAATGCCACAACAGAACATCAAATTTATCGCTGCTGATATGGACGGCACTCTGCTTAATGAACACGGAAAGTTAGACCCAGAATTTTTCAACCTTTACGAGCGCTTAGAATCTCAAGACATTATTTTTGCTGCGGCATCGGGTCGTCAGTACTACAGCTTGATGGAAACCTTTGCCCCACTAAAAGATCGCATGATGTTTGTTGCTGAAAACGGCACACTAGTGATGCACAAAGGCCAAGAGCTTTACAGCTGCTTACTTGATACTGATGCCATCAAAGACATCATTAAAGAAGCTCGTGCTATTGAAGGTGCACACGTTGTGCTTTGTGGTAAGAAATCAGCCTACATCGAAACCAAAGATGAGCGTGCTCTAGCGGAGATCTCTAAGTACTACCACCGCCGTGAGCAAGTAGAAGATTTACTGGCGGTAGAAGACGATTTCATCAAGGTGGCTATCTGTCACTTCGACGGCTCACAAGAGAAAGTGAACCCAACAATTGATGCCAAGTTTGGTGAGAACTACCAAGTGGTTGTCAGTGCGAAAATTTGGTTGGATGTGATGAATGCTGAAGCGTCAAAAGGCGCAGCGATTAAGCATCTACAAAACACATTAGGCTTCACTTACGAGCAGACCATGAGCTTTGGTGATTACCTAAATGACTTGGAAATGCTTAAAGAGAGCTACCACTCTTACGCGATGGAAAACGCACATCCAAAACTGAAAGAGATCGCTCGTTTTGGCGCGCCAAGTAACGTCGATGCAGGTGTGTTCCAAGTGCTAGAGAAGCTGCTAGCGTAACGCTCTTAAGCTCCAACAGATTTTGATGAAAGCCAACTCGGTAATATGAGTTGGCTTTTTTGTTGGCTACAGGTGCTGTGATTGGTATTAGTTAAATTTGAACGATTGTTCAGGTTGTTGTAGTCTGAAGATAAATTGGATGCCTGTTTATACAGCGGACATGCCTTATCAATGATCATTTGGAATGACGATGAGCAAGAAACTTCAACTCGATATTATTTCTGACGTAATGTGCCCGTGGTGCGTGGTCGGTTACAAAAACTTAGAGCAAGCTATTACTGAGCTTGGCTTAGCAGAGCAAATTGAACTTGAATGGCAGCCGTTTGAGCTTAACCCTGATATGCCGCAAGAGGGTGAAAACCTGCGTGACCATATCATGAGAAAATACGGTTCTAGCGCAGAAGAGAGCAAAAGTTCACGAGAACAACTTGCGGCGCGTGGCAAAGCGGTTGGTTTCGATTTCAATTTCTATGACAGCATGAGAATGGTGAATTCACGTCATCTGCATGTGCTGCTCGATTTTGCTCTAGCGCACGGTAAACAGACGGAGTTAAAGCTTCGCTTCTTTACGGCTCACTTTTCAGAGCAGAAAGATCTGTCTGATCTTGAGGTTATCGCGCAAGAACTTGAAGCAGTTGGTTTAGACTCAACCAAGGCACTGAAACGCTTGAAGAACATCGACAACTTAAAGCAAATTGAAGCGCAAGAGTTTGAATGGCAACGCATGGGCATCTCTGCGGTACCTACCGTGGTATTCAACCGCAAGAGTGCTGTCACTGGTGCGCAGACGGTCGAAACGTACAAGCAAATCCTTCAAGAACTTATTGCTGAATCATAAGCCGATTATTGGTATCAAATAGAGTCTGAATTACATGGAATCATTGTCACTCGCTCAAGCGCAAAAAATTGTACTGCTTTCGCAGAAATTGCCACCTAAGAAGCTGCCGCCTAAAAAGCAACGTAATGGCGGCGCCTTGTCGAATACGCTGTCTGCGATTGAAAACCTTGGCTATGTGCAAATTGATACTATCTCTGTGATTCAGCGAGCTCACCATCATACGCTGTGGAATCGCAATCAAGACTACCAACTTAACCATCTGGATAAGCTGTTAGAGCGTCGAGAAGTGTTTGAGTATTGGTCGCATGCTGCCTCTTATCTGCCTATGCGCGATTACCGCTTCAGCCTACATCGCAAGAATGGGTTTGCGAGCGGTAAACTCAAGCATTGGTATAAAAAGGATGACGCACTGATGGCTCATGTTCTCAAACGTATTGAGAGCGAAGGGCCATTAATGGCGAAAGACTTTGAAGGGGATAGACCCAACCCCGGCGGGTGGGGTGGCAAACCTGCTAAACAGGCGCTAGAGACTTTGTTTATGCAAGGTGACTTAATGGTGCCGAGCCGAGTGAACTTCCATAAGGTCTATGACCTAACCGAACGAGTTTTGCCGAGTGGCATTGATACCTCTGAACCAACGGAACAAGAGTACATCGAGCATCTGATAACACGTTATTTAGAGGCCAATGGTGTGGGAATAGCGTCGGAGATGAGCTATCTCCTCAAGAACACGAAACCATTGATACAGAAAACACTCCAACAGATGCTTGAAGATAAGCAGGTACTGAAAGTGGATATTCAAGGTTGTGATTATTATGTCCTGCCTGATGCTTTTGAGCTGTTGAATCAGCCTCTTTCTAGAACCAAGCTTAAGATACTCTCGCCATTTGATAACCTGCTGATTCAACGTAAGCGAATACAATCATTGTTCAACTTTGATTACCTTCTTGAGTGCTATGTTCCAGAAGCCAAGCGCCAGTTTGGTTACTTTAGTTTGCCGATTCTGTGGCAAGGTGAGCTGGTGGCACGAATGGATTGTAAGGTCGACAGGAAGAATGGCTTACTCAATATTCGCAACTTGGTTGTGGAAGAGCGAATTAAAAACCATGAATCATTAGTTCATGCCTTATGCGGTGAGCTAAAACACTTCATGGTGTTCAACCAATGTGATGAGATGGTCGTCCATAACACCACGCCCTCCGACCTTGGCAAACGCTTGATGAGCCATTGGCAAACAGTCTAGCGGCTTGGTTGTTTAGAAAACGCTTAGTTACTCGGTAGAGAGGCTAATAAAAATTCGACAAAGGTTCTGTTCTTCAATGACAGTTGTTTGGTTTTGTAGAGCAAGTGAATCGGCTTAGGTAACGGCGCCATGCCGGGTAGGATTTCCAATAGCGTGCCATGCTCAATCTCTTCTGCGACTAAGATAGTTGGCTGTAACAAAATACCCACAGCTTGCAGAGCGGCATATCGCAATACATCCCCATTATTCGACATCAAGCGCACGCGTTCTTTATTCGGTGTGGCGTGAGGGGCTTGGCTGCTGTAACTGAACCCAAGTGATGGGTGCTGCGCCAAGTCTTCTAGTACTCTGATTTCAGCATGTTGGTTTAGGTAAGCGGGCGCGGCGCAATAACACATCTCATAATCCCCTAAATACCTTGCGACCAAACTTGAATCGGACAGGTCACCAATACGCACAATCAGATCAATGTCGGATGAATAAGGGTCAACAAGATCATTATTCAACATCAGCTCAACGTTAATGGTTGGGTGATGTGCGAGAAATTTGGCCACGATTGGGGCAACTACCTTATTCCCATAGGTGACTGGACAGTTTATTTTTACCGTCCCTTGTGGCTGGTTCTCCAGGGTTTGAATCAGGTTCTCTGCATTGCTGATGTCTTCGAGAATTCGCTTACATTCTCGATAATAAAGCTGCCCTGAATCGGTTAACGATTGCTTACGCGTGGTGCGGTGGATCAGTTGAGAATTCAAACTAGTTTCTAAGGAATGGACATGTTTACTGATCATGGTCGCCGACAAGTTGAAGTGGTTTGCGGCACTGCGAAAGCTGCCTTGTTCCACAACATAGACGAAGACTTTCATGCTGGTTAACTTATCCATTAAACACTCTTGGTTGATAAACAATAAACAAAAGGTGAGTTTATCAATTATTAGGGGTTAATTATATTAGTGGCAAACCGATAATTAACTAAAATAAGAGCGTGAAATGCCTCAAACGAATGAAACTATCTTTGTTACTGCCGAACTTAAGATCAAAACCAACATAGAACGAGCTGCTGCGATCGAAGCTATCGAACAGTTTTGTTTAGACATGCAGAGCGAGTCGGGTTGCCTACAAGCGATTGCAACCTATGATCAAAGCCAAAGCGATCGTGTGATCTTGCTTGAACAATACGCAAACCGCGAGGCGATTAATCAGCACTTTGTGATGCCTCATACCAAATCGTTTATTGAGCGTGATATTACGGAATTGGTGCAAGCATTTGAAACGCAACGTGGACCTATCAAAACACAAGAGCAGGAGATATAAGCCATGAAATGGGGAATCCTAGGAACCAGCTTTATCTCAGGCGTAATGGCGGATGCGATTAAAGGCGATGCTCAAAGCGAGCTGTATGCCGTTGCTGGTCGTACTGAAAAAACACTTAACGAGTTTGCTGCGCAGTACCAGCCAACACGAACCTTCAACAGCTATGAAGCTTTGATTGAAGATGAGTCGGTCGACATTATCTACATTGCTCTACCAAACCATGTTCACCACGAATACGTAATCAAAGCGGCTCAAAAAGGCAAAGCGATTCTGTGTGAAAAGTCGTTGTCGGTTGATATGGAAAAAACCGAGCAAGCTCTGCAAGCGGTGAAAGTATCTGGTGTGTTCTTCGCAGAAGGTCTGATGTACCTAAACCACCCATTGATTGCCAAGCTTCATCAAGAGTTGGCTACAGGTGAGATTGGTGAGGTGCGCTCAATTCAAGGGTCTTATGTTGCGGCGATTGATCAGTTTGTGAATCCTGCCAGCAAAGGCGCGTTGTACAACCTTGGCTGTTATCCAATGTCGCTGATTCACTCTGTTGCGCAGCAACAATTTGGCGAGAGCGTGTTCGATGATGTACAGATCTCAGCAATCGGTCGACGAGGCCAAGATGGCAATATCTGTGAATCGTCGGCGATGATGCGCTTCAATGACCGTTTTACCGCACAAATCCATACCGCAGAAGACCACGGCTTAAAGCATGGCTTCACGATTTTAGGTAGCAAAGGCTGTATCACTCTCGACACAAATCCATGGTTACCGACCGAAGACAACTTGTTCACGGTTGAGGTTTATGAAACATCGAAACGTGAAGTGAAAGTCGAAGCGCAAGGCGATGGCTTCCATTATCAAGTGCGTAATATCCGCCAAGCAGTTGAGCAAGGTGACACGCAACTTGCTGCGCCAATGGCGACTCATCAAGACTCGCGCGTAATAATGAAGCTATTGACCGATTGGGAACAAGCGGCGAGCTAAGAGCTTCGTAAATTCTATATTCGCCTCATGTTTGATTGCCTCGTCAGTGATCAAGCATGAGGCGTTTCATCTATATCTTCCAGCCGACTCTCCCAATAAATACTTTGCATTTGAAACCGCCACAGTGTCCAATGTCGATTAAGACAATATTGACCGAAAAACCTTATTTTTTAAGGTGTTAAATAGGACCTTTGCCGCATGCGTAAATCAGATAAGAAAATCGAAAATCAAATCAGAGACGTGTTAATTGACGTTTGTGAAGACACGTTAAAAGGCTTCGGTGGTTTTCTGTGGGTGACTCATACGGTCAATTTTTCTTCTTTTCCACAGAGCCTAAAAATCGTCTGCGTATTCGACACCAATCAAGATAGAGCTAACTTCTTAGAGGGAGGAGGTCAGCAGGAGGTCTCTGTTACCATCCAAAAGGCGTTTAGTCAGGTTGGGATTACATTGAAGAATATCGATAAGCACGTGAGCTTCGATACACAAGAGAATTGCGACCGTGACCATCAAGGGAAGTGGAATAAAAGGCTTTAGTACTCTTACTTCTTTAGAGCCCCCCTGTGTTGTGATAAAAAGGTCGTGAAATGAAAAAAGCTCAAATATCGCTTAACAAGAACACACTGCTAGGTGTGTTCGAGCAACTTTTAATATTAGCCTTATGGCTGCTCGCAGGAAGTGTCGTTTGGTTTGTTTGGTTTGTGTGGGGGATTAACGTTGTCCCCTTTGACGATCCTTACCTCTCTGATACTGAGTATCAACGTTTAATTAAGCAAGAAACTCAGCTGATCAATATCGGCCTATGGGTAGGTAAGCTCTATATCGCGTGTGTGGTGATGTTTTTTATTGTACGAGTTAGGAAAGTGCTTCGAGCCTCAAGCGATTGATGAAATCAGTAAGGGGTTCGCTTTGAACTGTCTTAACCGTTAGGTGGAAATGGTAAGGCAAAATTTAGCTTACCTCCAGTTTGTATCCCGCTCATTTTGATTATCATGGTCCAAATCCGTTTGGGCTATGACATTACTGGTGTCTACTAGTATTTATTCTCATTTATTGACTAAAAATCTTCGAAACAGGCCGGCTCTATCTCCAACCTAATTACGTAACAAAGCTGTTGGAAAGCGCTCTAAAGAGACGAAAGCCTACGCGAAGTAGGCTTTGTTATTGTATTTACTCTTGTTACTTAATTGCAGTACAGAAGCTGACGTCTGAATGCTGAGTTTGCGGATCGTAGCTGTGGTAGAGCTCAAAACAAGGTCGGTCTTCGGTTTCAATGCCGGATTCAATGACGTTACTCATTAAATCATCCCATGCTTTTGCATATTGACCGACTTCGGTGATCGTTTGTCTCATCACCGCATATTGCCCACCGGGAAAATCTTTTAATTCGATCCCACTTGGTACTTCAGTGTCGTCTGAAACCATCAAGCAGATGTCTGTTCGGCACTTCTCTGTTGGAGTGATTTCTGGATTGTCATGATAGATAAAGATGCAACTATTACTCGCTAGTCCTTTCATTTCTGCCCATTGATAAAGACGACCGCTTGGCTCTTCATAGCCTTGTCCATAGGGGCCTGTCACTCGTACATACGCCAGTTTTGATGCTTCAAATTTTTGTGTTTTCATTGTCATACTCCATGTTGAAAGTTCGGAGTTAGTATATGAATTGCCGTCAGTTGCATCGTTTCCATTCTTGCGCAATGAGTGTCCAATCTTGCTATTTCGAGTTAACTCGCTGAACGCTTGGTAATCTTCGCAATCACGGAATGCACTGGGTGTGACACCAAAGTGTTGCTTGAATGCCTTGGCAAAACTTTGTGATGATGAGAACCCGTAGTCCAATGCGATATTAATAATGGGCTGCTTGGATTTGAATAGATCATTAGCTGCTGCTTCGAGTCTCAATCGGCGAATGAAATCAGCAAGGGTCTCGCCCTGAACGGCCTTAAAAGTACGATGAAAATGGTAGGGTGAAAAGTTGGCTAACGCCGCGACCTCGATTAGGTTGAGTGGCTCGTTAAAGTGCTTCTCTAGATAGCGGACAACGGGAATCAGCCGTTTGTGATAGTCAACTTTCATTGCTTTGCTCGCCTGTCTTGGCTTGTTATTGGTATTAGACAGAGAGCCTAACCTATCCAAACAGAGTTTCAATATTCACAGTGTAAAGGTGAGATGGACAAAGGGGATCATGTGATGAACTGGGGGAGTCAGAAGGCTCTAGAGGTTTTGCATATCGACTGATTGATGATTGAAGCCAATTGACCTTGCTGCATTAAGCAGAGCTTGTTGGGTTTTGAACACTCTTGGTTTCAGCTTTCTGTCAGACTCTAAGAAACTATTTACTCCCCATTTATTGCTTCGAACCATTAGATAATAACCATCATTATTTGGAGAGTTAACGGCAACGGCTGATTCTAGATCACCACGCTTGAAGTGATGTTTAAATTCGCGCAACAACATAAAAATTCCATTTTAGTAGATAAAGAAAAGGGAGCTCATGCTCCCTCCTTGGTTGATTTTCTAATTACAAGAATGCACGGTATGGCAGTTCTGGATCATTTTTAAAGATATCTGCAAAGCCGCGGAAGTGTTGGTAGTGCATGCGACCTTTATCTGTAGGGTAAGTGTATCGACCACCGACTTGCCAGAAGAAAGGTGCGAAGCCGTATTGGAGACGCTCTTTCTTCATGTTCCAAAGCATTTCAATTTCACGTGGGTCGTTTTGGAAGTTAGCCCAGATATCGTGGTGGAAAGGAACCACGACTTCACAATCCAAAGATTCAGCGGCACGTAAAATGTCTGAAGACGTCATTTTGTCAGTCACGCCACGTGGGTTCTCACCGTAAGAAAGCAGAGCCACATCGATCTTGTGGTCGTTACCGTGTTTAGCGTAGTAGTTTGAGTAGTGTGAATCACCAGAGTGGTAAACAGAACCGCCGGTAGTTTCTACTAAGTAGTTCACTGCACGGTCGTCCATGCCGCCTAAGATCTCGGTATCTAAAGAAGAAGTGCCTTCAGGCAGTGTAACAAGTGCAGTACGGTCGAATGCGTCTAGAACTTTGATGTTCACGTCTTTGATCTTAATCTCGTTGCCAACTTTCGCGATAACACAACGATCTTCTGGCACCCCCCATTTCATCCATAAATCAACACACGCTTTAGGACCAATGAATTTAACGTGATCGCCACAGTTTTGTAGAACGGCTGCAGCAACGTTGATGTCAATGTGGTCGCCGTGATCATGAGAAGCCATCACTGCATCGATCTCTTTAATAGCGAAAGGGTCCAGTGGGAAGATTGCAGTACGTAGGTTTGGTTGAAGTGCTTCAACACCGCCCATACGCATCATTTGGTGCTGGTTTTTCATTTTTTGAACAGCTTGTGTTTTTTTACCAGTACCACACCAGAAGTCCATTGATAGGTTTGCACCACCTTCTGATTTTAGCCAAATACCTGTACAGCCAAGCCACCACATAGAAAATGTATTCGGTTGCACGACAGTTTGCTCGATCTCTTCATTTAACCATGTGCCCCACTCAGGGAATGTATTTAGGATCCAAGACTCGCGAGTAATTTCGTTTACGTTGCTCATGATAATACCTTTTATTTCAATAATTTGATTAATTTTGGATGTAGGGAACCGAGCGCCCTAATTTTGATTAAGGCACTGAGCTAAATTTATTATTATTTGGTGGGCTTGCTCGCCCTGGATTTAAACTAGGATGACTTGCGTCCCTTGTGCTTCAATCCGCTTAACGACGTCTGGGTTGGCTTCTTTACCGGTGATGACTATGTCAATTTGCTTAGCGCTGCAAAATAACATTCCAGTACGTTGCCCAACTTTTGAGCTGTCGACTACGACGACAAGCTTGTCTACTTGTTCAAGCATTTGCTGTTCTGCGACAGCGGTTAACATGTCTGCTTTATAGAGGCCAGCATCGGTTAAGCCTTTACCAGAGGTAAACATCCAGTTTCCGGCATAGCCTCCCAGTGAATTGGGCGCGGGATTTAAAAAGATGTTCTGTGCTTTGTTGTATTGACCACCAATGATGATGACATCGTCATGATCTTCGTTGATCAAGTAGCTTGCGAGTGGGAAGTAGTTCGTTACGATCTGAACATCTTCCCCACATAACTGTTGTCCAAGTAGGAACGCAGTAGAACCACAGTTGATAACGACTGTATCGCCAGCCTCGCAAAGTCCAGCTGCTGCTTGTGCAATCTCAGCTTTCTCTTCATAGAAATCAGTGCTGTTTATATTGAGTGGTGACCACTTTCTCTTCTGAGTCTCTACTCGTTCTGCACCGTTTCGAATTTTTCTAAGCCTACCAACTTCATCCAGTTTAGCGATGTCGCGTCTTGCTGTAGCTGGTGAAACGCTAAATTTATCAATGATATGTGAGACGTTTATTGTCTGCATATCTTCTAACAGCGACACAATGCCGTTATGTCTTTGTACTTCATTCATATTTATCACTCTTTATGTCGTTGTGACAATTTGATGATTACTTTTGATTTGTTTTGATTCTAATAATCACCATCATGATTGTCAAACTACATCGCTATAAAAACCAGATCTTAATCGCAATCATTTTTAAGTTGTTGATTTTATTCATTTTGTTGTTTTTCGGTGTGATCCGAAGCTCAATTAGGCACATTCTGGGTGTGGTTAATTGATATAAATCAAAGTAATCACAAGTGAGCATTGAATGATTACTTTTGATTGGTAAAGTTTAGTTCGTGAGCAAAACTAGACATCATCACATCCTACAAACCATTAAAATTAAAAATTAATTAGGGGTAAAGATATGGAATTCTTATACGATATTTTCTATATTTTTTACAGTCAGGTAATGACCAAAGCACCATTGCTACTCGGTCTTGTTACTTGTCTGGGTTACATTCTACTCAAGCGTGACGCAACAACTATTATCTCCGGCTCTATTAAAACCATCGTTGGTTTCATGATAGTTCAGGTAGGTGCAGGAACATTGGTAGCGGGTTTCAAACCGGTGATTTTGAAAATGAGTGAGATTCATGGATTGACGGGGTCAGTGATAGACCCTTACACAACCATGATGTCTACCATGGAAACCATGGGCGACAATTACTCTTGGGTCGGGTATGCAGTACTGTTGGCACTGGGACTGAACATTCTTCTTGTTGCCTTCCGCCGCATTACTGGTATCAGAACCATCATGCTGACGGGACATATTATGTTCCAACAAGCTGGTCTCATTGCTGTTTTCTACTTCGTGCTTGGCGCAGGTATGTGGGAAACCATCATCTATTCAGCAATATTGATGGCGTTGTACTGGGGTATCTCGTCAAATATCATGTTCAAGCCGACTCAAGAAGTGACTGGCGGGGCGGGTTTCTCTATTGGTCACCAACAACAGTTTGCGTCATGGGTAGCGACAAAGGTTGCTCCTAAGCTTGGCGACAAAAATGACAGCGTTGACCACATCAAACTGCCTAAATGGTTACACATTTTCCACGATAGCATCGCAGCGACAACGTTAGTCATGACTGCTTTCTTCGGCATTATTCTTCTTTCATTTGGTCTTGATAACCTTCAAGACATGGCAGGGAAAACACACTGGTTTATCTATATTTTCGAAACTGGTCTGAAATTCGCAGTCGCTATTCAAGTTATTGTAACGGGCGTCCGTATGTTCGTAGCGGAGTTATCAGAAGCCTTTAACGGTATTTCTCAACGTCTTATTCCTAATGCTGTTTTAGCAATCGATTGTGCAGCTATCTACGCATATTCTCCAAATGCAATGGTATTCGGTTTCATGTGGGGCGCTGTTGGCCAATTCACAGCCGTTCTTGCAATGTTAGCCTTTGATTCCCCTATCATGATTATTCCTGGCTTTATCCCTATGTTCTTCTCGAACGCAACTATCGGTGTGTTTGCTAACCACTTTGGTGGTTGGAAAGCGGTAATGAAGATCTGTTTCGTGATGGGCATCATCGAAGTGGTTGGTTCTGCTTGGGCAATTCATATCTTTGCTCAATCGGGTGCAGAGTTTAATGGCTGGATGGGTATGGCTGACTGGGCTCTCGTCTTCCCACCTATCATGCAAGGTATCTCGAGCTCTAATATGTTCTTCTTCGGGATTCTGGCTTTAGCTGGTGTCTACATGTACTTCGCTTCTAAGCAACTACGAGCTGAAGAAGACGCAGAAGCTGCCGCTGAAACAATGACCGCGGTAACACCTGAAGGTATTGAGGTTGAAATCGCAGTACCACAACAATCGACAGCAACCGCTGAAGCGCCATCAGCTTCTACGACGTCAGCTTCTGCAACGTCAGAAATTCGCGTCTCACCAGCAGCTGACCAGAAACCGGTTCGTGTCTTAGTGTGCTGTGGTTCAGGTCAAGGTTCTTCAATGATGTGTTCTAAGAAAATCAAAGAGTACTTGGACAAGAAAGGCATCCCAAGCTCGACCTTTAACAGCGCCATTACTGATTACAAATCGCACCTTGGTTCATTCGACATCATCGTTACGTCGGTTGCGCTTGCTGCGAAGATCACTGGCCTGCCGGAAGGTAAGCAACAGTTAGCGGTTAAGAACATGATTATGGTGAAAACTTTCGGCGACGAACTGGTTTCCATCATCGAGAACAACTTCCACAAATAATGATAAACGGCTCAGTGGTGTCGAACTACTGAGCCAATAAAAACAATTATATAAGTGAGCAATAACATGAACTTAAAAGAATCTCTTATCAAGAATAACTCTATCCTACTGAACGCAACAGCCGCTGACTGGAAAGCGGCGATCAAGTTAGGTACTGACGCATTGGTTAAAGCTGGTATTGCTGAAGAGCGTTACTACGACGCGATTACCAAAGCGATTGGTGAAGAAGGCCCTTACATCTGTATTCACGATGCGTTCGCACTCCCTCACTGCCGCCCTGAAGATGGTGTTATTCGCACTGGGTTTGCGTTAACCGTGCTTGAAACGCCTATTACTTTTGAAGGTGTTGATGAGCCTGTTGATGTACTGATCACGCTAGCGGGTAAAGACTCAGAAGAGCACATCGAAGGCACCATGCAAGTGGCGAACTTGATTGAATTTGACGAAGATTTCTCGAAACTTCGTGCCTGCAAAAGCCCAGAAGAAGTCGCGCGTTTAATTGATGCTGCTTTGTTGCAAGCGGAAGCGGCTTAAGGAGTCGATATGTCTAAATATAGTCAATTGAAACAACGTGTCTTAGAAGCGAATTTGCAGCTTCCGAAGTACGGTTTGGTGACATTCACTTGGGGAAATGTCTCTGAGTTTGACCGTACTAATGGCGTGATAGCGATTAAACCATCGGGTGTTGAATACAGTGATATGACGGCTGAAGACATGGTGGTCGTCGATCTAGAAGGCAACATTGTTGAAGGGAAACTTAATCCTTCAAGTGATACCGCAACTCACTTAGAGCTTTACAAAGCTTTCCCTGAGGTCAGTGGCATTGTTCACACACATTCACGCAGTGCCACAATTTGGGCGCAAGCGGGTATCGATATTCCAGCATTGGGCACTACTCATGCGGACTATTTCTACGGTGACATCCCATGTACACGTCGATTGTCTCACTCTGAAATTGCTGAAGAGTACGAGAAAAATACTGGCTTGGTGATCATTGAAGAGTTCAAGCAACGCCGAATTGATCCAATGGCCGTTCCCAGCGTGATTGTTGCAGGACATGCGCCTTTCTCTTGGGGCAAAGACGCCAACGATGCGGTTCACAACGCGGTGGTATTAGAAGAAGTTTCTGCAATGGCGTTGGCAACGCGCACCTTGAACAGCGGCATCAAAATTCAGCCAGAACTATCCGACAAACACTACTTACGTAAGCACGGTGAAAATGCTTATTACGGCCAACAGTAAATCGACTGTTCGTTTAAGTAGGCTGTTTAAGTAAGCCGTTTAACGAGCTTCGACTCTAAGTAGTTTCAATATTGACTAGGCCCGACTTCAGGGAATAAGTGAGAGGACTCTATGTATAAAGTGCTGGCGTTAGATCTCGATGGAACCGTGTTAAAGGATGACCACACGATTCATCCAGAACTGAAAAAGGCGATCCAAGAAGCCAAACAAAGTTGTCATGTCGTGATTGTGACTGGTCGACACCACACAGCAGCACGACCTTATTACTACGAATTGGGGTTAGATACGCCAATCATTTGCTGTAACGGCACTTATGTTTATGACTATCAAACTGAAACGGTACTGACTCAAAATTCCATAGGTAAAGACAAAGCGCTGACCTTCATCGATATGGCAGACGAGTTTCAGCTCAAAATGGTCATGTACATCACGCATGCCATGACGTACTCACACTACAACCCATTTGCCTACATGTTGGCATTGGAAAGTTGGGCAGAAACGGCACCAGAGCAGCATCGCCCTCAAATTTACCAAGTGGAATCATTCATTGAAACGGCTCAGCAAGCCGAACACGTTTGGAAGTTTGTGGTGGAAGGTAGCCAAGACTCAGTAGACCGATTAATGCAACACCCATGGATAGAAGAGAACTTCAACGGTGAGCGTTCTTGGTCAAACCGAATCGACTTTGCTGCAAAAGGTAACAGTAAGGGCCTACGCCTTGCTGAATACATCGCAGAACTCGGTTATCACGCCGATGACGTCATTGCCGTCGGTGATAACCATAACGATATATCCATGCTCAAGTACGCCGGATTAGGCGTAGCGATGCTCAATGCTGATGACATCGTCAAGTCACACGTTCAATGCGTGTGCTCAACAGATAACAACCATGATGGCTTAGCCCGTCTAATACGTGAACAAATTAAAGGATAACAACATGACTAAACCAATGATTCAGATCGCCCTAGACCAAACAAACCTTCCTGCAGCAATTGAAGTGGCAAACAACGTTGAAAGCTTTGTTGATGTGATTGAAGTGGGCACTATTTTGGCTTTCGCCGAAGGCATGACGGCGGTTTCTACGCTTCGTAAAAACCACCCAGACCATATCCTTGTATGCGATATGAAAACCACCGATGGTGGCGCAATTCTAGCGCGTATGGCATTTGAAGCAGGCTCCGACTGGATTACCGTTTCTGCAGCCGCACACATTGCGACTATTGGTGCATGTAAGAAAGTCGCCGATGAATTTAACGGTGAAATCCAAATCGAAATTTATGGTAACTGGACAATGGACGATGCTCAATCTTGGGTCGACCTAGGTATCTCTCAAGCTATCTATCACCGTTCTCGTGACGCTGAATTAGCTGGTGTGGGCTGGACAGAAGAAGATCTAGTGAAGATGCGCGCCTTGTCTGAAATGGGCATCGAGCTTTCCATCACAGGTGGCATCGTGCCTGAAGACCTATACCTATTTGAAGGTATTAAAGCGAAAACCTTTATCGCAGGCCGCGCACTTGCGGGTGACAAAGGTAAAGAGACAGCAGAAGCGCTAAAAGCTCAGATCGACCGTTACTGGAACTAGGAGGCGTTATGTATCAAAACCTGTTACGCCATCGTGTAGGGCTTTATGAGAAGGCTCTACCTAACGAACTCAGCTGGGAAGATAAACTTAAGCAAACCAAAGAACTCGGCTTTGATTTTCTTGAGATATCGGTAGACGAATCAGACGAGCGTCGCAGCCGACTAGATTGGAATGACGAAGAAGTTTATGCCTTGCGTCGTCTTTGTGAAAAGCACGGCGTACCGTTGCAATCCATGTGTTTAAGCGCGCATCGTAAGTTCCCATTTGGTTCAGCAGATCCTGTGATTCGAGAACAAGCGGTTATCCATATGGAGAAAGCGATCTCGTTGGCTTATAAGTTGGGTATTCGTACCATCCAACTGGCTGGCTATGACGTTTACTACGAGCCCGCCGATAAAGTGACTCACCAAAGGTTCATTGAAGGAATGAAGCTTTCGGCACAGTTGGCTGAAAGGTCGGGCGTAATGCTTGCTGTGGAAATCATGGATACCGATTACTTGAACTCTTTGAGTAAGTTCGAAGTGCTGAGTCGCGAAGTCAATTCACCGTATTTCACGGCGTATCCGGATGTGGGTAATATTTCTGGTTGGAATTACGACATAGTGACTGAGCTAAAACTGAGTAAGCCTCATATCACTCAGATCCACCTCAAAGACACTTATAAAGTGACTGACGAGTACAAAGGGCAGTTTCGAGACTTAGTGATTGGTGATGGCGAAGTTGACTTCAATGCTATTTTTGAAACGTTGAAAGAGACTGAGTGCGTTGTACCACTCGTGATCGAGATGTGGGCTCAAGATGAACGTTGGAAAGAGAATATTCTCACGGCACAAAAACGTTTGAATGATGTTTGTGTGCAAACGAGTATTCCGAGATTGTTTGACCACTAGCTATACCTAGAATTATCAAACCAGTTTCTCTTTGCGTTCTCCATGCTCCTAACGAAAAGAGAAAATGCAGTATATTGCCCCCAATATGCTGCATTTTTATATCAACATGTCGCTCTAAACTTTTGAAGCTGAGGTTATGTCAATTTCGAAATAGTGGCGGTTCTTAAACAGCGATCGTCACATGATCACGGCCCACTTCAGCCATCTGAATCAGGTAGTCCGTATGGTACTTCTTCTTGATGACGATTTGGCTACCGATTTCAGCAACAATCTTTACCACTTCCAACGCATCAGAAGGATGCAATGAAGAGTCTTTTGAAATTTCGATATTAACGCCTAAATTTGCCAGTTTGATGATGTCGCTAGAATGCATGGTCGTGTCCAAAGTATTTGATTTTCGTGGACTATATCATCTTCAATTTATGCAACTCTACTTGGTTTAAGTAAAAATGGGTGAGATGTGCTCAAAATATGATTTCAATAGTAAAACAACGGCTTTTATTGCATCAATTCGTTTAATTGTCGGATTGTTGAATAAGATCATATTAAGACGATCATGAATAGGTTTTATGTATGGTGATTAGTAGTATGAGTCTCAAAACAATATGAGAGATTGACGATGCCAAAGTTAGATAAATATAAAGGAATTATTTTTGATCTCGATGGGACTCTGGTCAATTCTATGGTGGCACACGCTCATGCATGGGAACAAACTTGTCAGAAGTTTGGTATTCCCTATGACAAAGAATGGCTCGATCAACTTGGTGGGATGCCATCGCGAAAAGTGACTCAAGAGATCCTTAAGCGTTACGATCTAACTCTTGATGCTCAACAAATTACTTCGGACAAAATCGCCAACTTCGAAGCCATTGAGCATAAAGGTGATGTTATCCCAGAGACCTACGCACTCTTACAGCAACAGTATCAGTTGAAAAAGATAGGTATCGGCACTGGTGCTCAAGCCAAGCATGCAAGGGCGATTTTAAAGACGACCGATATCCCATCAATGATACGTACGATTGTGACTTCAGATGACGTAGAAAATCACAAACCGAACCCAGATACTTTTCTGAAAGTCGCTAGCCAGTTAGAGCTTGAACCGAGCGATTGTGTGGTGTTTGAAGATACGATTATAGGCCAGCACGCAGCGACATCGGCAGGCATGGATTGCTACATGGTTGAAAACGGGCAGATAACTAAATTTGTTCCAGCGAATGGTTTGGAAGTGGGTAGCGGACCTGAGCTCTGAAACTAAGCTGCGTTCAATCAGAACGCGCATTAATGAATCAGGTCGAAATATTCGTTTAGAAGTCGACGATGGTGTGAAAGTTAACAACATAAAAGAGATTGCTGAAGCGGGTGCCGATATGTTCGTTGCGGGCTCTGCTATTTTTGATAGTGAAGATTATCAACAAGCTATCGATTCAATGCGAGCGGAGTTGGCTCAATTGAATTAAGTAGTGTATCGACTGCTGTATAAAGGCTCGAAGTGTTCTGTGTATCAGGCTTCGGGCTTTTTTTGTATCTAATAGATGTTGATCTAATGAAAAACCCCGTGGAGTAAGGGAGGTTGCGTTGTTGGAGTTCTCTTCAGTTATAGCTTTTTCATTGTGTAATAAAACTACAGTTATTGTTGACTTTGGTCACATAACGGCGCAAAATTGACCTCAGATCACACAACGATGAGAATACAGTATGAACGCTACAGTAATCACAAATGAAAACAACGCATCACTAGCAAAACCTTCAGTAATGAATGAAGTTCTATTTTTTGCTAAGTCTACCGTTATCATGGGTGCAATTATCCTACTTGTTGCTTCTGCTTGGGTTTAATTCCTTAAATAAACCCGCGTTAAGTGTGATCAGTGGTGGTGATTAGCCACTCACTGGTTCAAACTAACGTCAGAAGCACTAAATTTATTTACCTTCCCCATTCCACCTTCCCTTTCTCTACCCTGACTTTTATGCCAATCAGGCCGACTTTCTAGTCATCGACTTAGTTACTGAATCAAGTGATTGACTAAACCAAGTTACCTATCTAAGCCAACAGTTTAAACACGATGCTTTAAACTAGACCAGTACAAAACTATCATTAATACATACGCTAATGCGGGCGCAATATAACTCGTACTCAGCGAAAGCTCATCAATCAAACTCGCCTGTACGAATGGTAAAACAACCCCTCCAATTGAACACATAATGAGAATTGCTGCCCCTTGTGAGTTTTGCTTACCTGATGCATGTAGCGCTTGTGCGTAAATGATAGGGTAGAGTGCTGAATTACATAACCCTACGACAAGCATCAAATAGCCAATCCAAACATAATTTTGATAGACCGCAACGGCACTAATCAAAGCTGCAATAACGCAAGACAGTGAGAAGAGATAGTGCTTGTTTACAGTGTTTCCAAACTTGGCGAATAACACTCTTCCAACAAACATTAATACCCAATAAAGAGCGATGATCTGTGTTGCGAAGACCAAACCAAGGTCGCCATATTGCTGGTCGGCAAGATACGCAATAGTAAAAGTACCAAAACTGACCTCTACACCGATGTACAGCAACAGTACCAACGCTAACTTCATAAACTGCTGATTTTTAATTAGAAGCCTTAACCCTCGCCAAAAGCCAGTCATCTGTTTTGGTTTGATATCTGGAAGCGTCATTTTGCTAAAAAATACCAGTAAGCCGAAAAAGAACAGGGCGATGAGTAAGAACAGAAGCGAAACTTGATGGGCGGTGTTGTCGACGTTAAAACTTGCTGCCACAAGAATGACAGCGGTAAGCACTAGCGGACCAAGCACAGTGCCAACGGAGTTAGATGCTGTTGCTACACTTTGACGTATAACACTCTTATCGGGTGTCGAGAGAAGTGATACGTAAGGTGAACTCACTACTTGAATTGCTGACACACCTGAGGCCATCAATAAGATCCCGATGAGTGTTGGAACAAGCTCTTCTCCTCGTACTAAATATGCCATCGCTAGACAGCCCAGAAGGCACCAGATCAAGCAGAACTTCAGCGTAGTTCTATAGCCAATTTTTGCCATGACAAATGACGTTGGAAGAGACACCGTAATTCGGGTGATAAAAAAGGCCATGGGAAATAGCATCGCCATTTTATAATCGAGAGAGAAAGCTTCTTTGTAATGTGGAATTAGCGAGTTACTTGAAACGGTAATTAAACCCCAGATAAAAAAGATCAGAGACAGTAAGACCAGTGGGGCATCTTTTAACGGGAATACTCTCATAGTGATTCCTTATTGATAGCGATAAAAAAAGCAGAAGATGATCTTCTGCTTTTCGATTGAGACTTTACGGTGTATTGCCTATTAAGCTGTTAATCACGAACGAAATTGATGTGATGAACATGAATGTTGTATTTCTCAATAATCACCTTCGTCGCATGCATGCTTTTGATTCGTTGTTCAGAATCTAAAGCGGCTGCCATTACTGATTCGTTCTCGTAGCTGTGCTGCATCATCAGCAGTAGGTTTTTATGGCTCTCAGCTTCAATCGCTTCAGGTTTGTTCAGCGTTAGCCCTTGGTTATTCGGAAATGTGCGAATAATAGGCGCGACTTCGTTTTCCATGTATTGGTAGAAGTCTTGCTTCTGTTCTTCAGTTAAATCGGCTTCAAAAAAAGCGGTGCGAAAAATAGTCATGGTCGTTTCCTTACAGTTCAAAGCCAGATTGGTTTGCGATAGATTTCAATTTTGCTTTCGCTTGTTTGATATCTTCGAACCAGTTGTCATTTTGAGCCCACATTTCAATCACTAATGGTGCGCTGTAATCAATTTCAGCAAGTGTTTTGAAAATAGCAGGGAAGTCGACTTGGCCTTCACCAATCACCAGATCTCGGAACTGACCTTTACAGGTTTCTGAAACTCGTAGTGTGTCTTTAAGGTGGATTTGTACTAGGTGGTCACGGCTCAGTTTTAGCTCGGTACACACATCGTAATTCCAACCTGAGATGTTACCGACATCTGGGTAAGCCATGAAGTAAGGCGATGGGATCTCACGCTTTAACACTTCAAACTTGCTCAGTGAGTTCAAGTAAGGCGTATCCATGATCTCTACACCTAACATGATGCCTGCGCGCTCTGCCATTTTGGTGGCTTGCTGCATACCTTCAATGAAGCGAGCGTGAGTTTCAGCCGATTGTGGCTCGTAGTAAACGTCATAGCCTGCCATTTGAATACAGCGAATGCCAAGCTTGTAAGCCAATGAAATCGCTTTTTCCATGATGATCAGCGATTCAGTGCGGATACCGTCATCCATTGAGCCAAATGGGAACTTACGGTGCGCGCTCAAACACATCGATTGGAATGGCATTTGATGCTTTTCACATAGGCGGCGAAGTTCATAAATCTCTTCGTCTGACCAATCTAAACGAGCACGTCGCTCGTCGGTCTCATCGACTGAAATTTCTACAAAGTCGAAGCCAGCTTCTTTGGCGTGAACCAAACGCTCTTCCCATGTAAGGGTGGTTGGCATCGCTTTTTCGTAAATACCTAATCTGAATTTGTTTTTAGAATCAAACATTCTTTTTCCTTAAAAGAGTTGTTGTTCTATACGCGTTGTTATGTCTTGAATTCTGCTAGCAATTTCTTCGTAGCCGAGAGCTTTCATTTTTGGCGTAAGCGAAGAGACGCTAACCGCGTATACAGGAGAATTGTTCTTGTCAAAAATAGGGACAGCAACACAAGAAATACCTGCTTCGTTCTCTTCATCATCGAGCGCATAACCACGGCTCTTAATTTTATCGAGAACACCAAAAAATTGAGACTTGTCGAGAATCGTGTTTTCAGTCAACGGCTTCATTGTGCTGACATTGCGTTTCCAATAGGTTTCTCGAACGCTGTCAGAGCTAAATGCTAAGTAACATTTTCCTGCCGCTGAGCAGTACATTGGAGAATGCAGCCCTACGTAGGTTCGAGTTCTAAAGGAAGAATTAACGGGTTCAAACTTGTCTTTAAAAATGATGTTGTCAGCATCAAAAGAGAGGAAGTTAACCGTTTCATTCACATCGTCGAGTAGCTCAGATAGGTATGGCTTAACGGTGCCAGTGACATCAGAGTTGATAGCAGCGTGTCCAAGCTGAACCAACTTCATTGTTAAGCGATATTCTTTACCTGAACACATTTGAGCAACATAACCAGAGGCTTCAAACGTTGCTAAAATACGATGGACAGATGACTTGTTGAAGCCAGTCCCTTCAGACACTTTTTGTAGCGAAACGCCATTAGGATAATTCCCAAGGAATTCCAATACGGTCAGTGCTTTAGACAACGATTTAATTTGCTCGCTCATATATGTGCTACCAGTGTTTACCTATTTCAGTATGGAAGTTTTCTGCGATGTCACGTCCATTGCTACCAGCTAACGCTCGGCCAGCAATAAATGACTTTGCAGACAGATTCTTAAACAAATGCAGATCGTCAGGAACAATACCACCAGTAATGGATAGTTCAATTCCAATATCCGATAATTTCTGCATTTTTATCAAATCTTCTTCGGTCCAGCTCACACCAGCAAGCTCCGCATCACGTGAACGGTGATAAATTGCTTGTTTAATGCCCATGTCGACCCAAGCTTGCGCATCTTCCATTGTCCAGTGTCCATACAGCTCAATTTGCACTTCGCCGTCGAATTCATCCGTTACTTTCTTCGCTGAACGAATAGTTTCGATGTGTGCGGCTGCACTTACTGTTACCCAGTTAGCGCCGGCATCCATCGCCAGACGCGTTAAAATGGCGCTGGCATCGGTGATTTTCATGTCACAGACAATGATGTGATTTGGGTATTTTTCTCGTAGGATTCTTACGCTATCTACGCCGTGGGCGAAGGCTAAAATCGTCCCGATTTCAATTACATCTAACTTATCTGCAACATGCTCTATTGAGGCTAATGCCGTGTCGATATCTGTGGCATCAAGAGCCATTTGTAGCAACGGCTTAGATGATTTGAACAAGGGTTTAGATGGTTTTAATACAGTGCTAGACATCTATTTCATCCTCAAATTGTTTAAACAACTGCACCAGTCTTTGATAGTGCTTATATTTCTTTTGGTATATATCGTAGTGTTTAGGATTCGGCTCGACACGTGACGTAGAATTAGTGATCGCTTGAGTACATTCTGCTAATGAAGCGAACTCACCTGCGCCGACCATTGCCATCATTGCGGCACCTAATGAGCCGGTTTCATCTACGTCTGATATTTCAACGGCCATGCCGGTAAGGTCAGCCAGCATTTGCATCCATACAGGGCTAGATGCAGGGCCGCCTGTCACTTTTAGTATGTTGGCTTTTGGAAAACGCTGACGCATACGTTCTAGGTGAATGTTGTGACAGAATAAAATGCCTTCCCAAATGGCTTGAATTAGGTGCCCTTTAGTATGGTGCGATTGCAGACCATAGAAGCCTGACTTTAGGCCAAGCCCTTGGTTTGAACCGTAAAGGAATGGCACAAAGTAGATACTGCTTGATGCCGGATCTAATGCTTCCACTAACGCTTGATTTTGCTGGTGGTTAATCTGGCCATTTTCACCAAGGTAGTCGGCGAACCATTCATAATTACCAGCAGAAGTTGGGCTCGCTTCGTGAATGATGTATTCGTTATCGACGGCGTAATGGCCGTAAACAAAGTTGTGGCTTTCTTGCGTTACTTGCTTTGATATGCCAGACGTTACCGCCCATGTTCCCATCACGTAATTCAGGGTATCTTCTGAAGAGTTGATTCCAGAACAGATCGCGGTAGACACAACATCAAACAAACCGCCGAACACAGGTGTACCTATTGCTAGTCCGGTTTCATTAGCAACGGCCGCAGTGACTTTCCCTGCTTGCTGTTGAGGTTTTACAACGGGTGGTAGCGCATCCCAAATTTCTTCGATGCCAAAGGTTTCCAGAAGGGCTTTGTCATACTCACCAGTGATGGAGTTGAAAAAATTACTTTCTGAAATATTGGTCAGTTCTGCTGCGACTTCGCCCGTTAAGCGATAACGAAGGTAGTCGTGAGACATCATCACTGCGCCAATGTTGTTGTATCGTTCGGCATCGTTCTCTTTGATCCAGCGAATAATCGATACAGGGTGACCTGTCCACAATGTTTGCAGTGTGGTTGGATAGATCTCTTGTGCTTTACCCTGTTCTAGCCACTCTTTAACGATAGGCAGTGAACGCGAGTCAGAAGACATAATGCCGTGGCCGAGGTTTTGTCCCTCTTTATCAAGAAGGTAAACGCCTTTGCCTTGGGCTGAAATGCTCAAGCCTTTGATAGAGGTCGGTTCTACTTTTGTGGTCTCTAAAAGCTGCTTAATGACATCGACAGCGTTACCCCATAGTGCGTTTAGGTCGCGTTCTACCCAACCTTGTTTTTCGTTGATGACGCTCGCCGATACGCGGGCAAGACGTTGTTGTTCACCTTTTGCGTTAAACAACGCGGCTTTCATAAAAGTGCCGCCAGAATCAATTCCAATGTAGTAATTCATTATTTGGCTTCCAGTAAATCGTTGTGAATTTTCACCACCAGTTTTCTAACGGGTTGGCTGTCATCATTTTCAATATTGGTGATATGCACGATATTTGGTGTGAATAAATAAAATTGATTGCGTTTTGCATGAATGAAGCTGAGTTCAATTCCTGGGTATTCGTAAAACTGAAGGTCACGTTCTTGGTTATAAGGTTGTGCGTTGCTGTGTTCGCCAGTGTCGATCGCCCATGCCATCACTTCAGAACCTTCGAGAATGATCTGCAAGTCAGAATGGTATTTATGGACTTCAGGTTGGAAGTTTCCTAGAGGCTCTTTGTCATATTCCAATACAACAAACCATGCCTGTTTTGAATCAAAACCAGGAAGTTCATGGCGACCTAATGCGAGTTTTTCTTGGTCGAGACTGTTCAAGTACTCAAGCACGTTTTGAATAACGACAGGGTACGACTTACTGATCTGCGTAGGTTGAGTATTTCCGACTAGCATAAAAATTCTCTTTAAATATAAACAGCTTAATAAAGCCGGTGCTTTAAATTAATGGGCACTAAATAGGTCTTGTAAAAGCGTAGCTAACCCTGTCTTATCGTCATTGTTTTTAGGCGTGATCAGGTTGGCTGAGCTTTTTACGGTGTCATCTGCATTTTGCATTGCGATGCCAAGTCCTGCTGCTTTAAGCATCGAAATGTCGTTGTGGTTATCACCAATCGCGACACACTGCTCTAGGCTGATACCGAGCGGCTCAATGTAGCGAGTCAATGCATTACCTTTGCTATTACCTGTTGCTGCGAAATCGACACGATCAATCCAAGACCGCTCGCCATTGAAGTTTTCTTTCACAAAAGGAATTTCTGCGAATGTGTTTACTTCACCTTCAACGACAAACTTCCACACATACTCTGAAATTTGTGCTTCATGTTGGAAGTCGTCGACCTTTTGAATGTTTGGTCGCTGGCTTTCTGGAAAGGTTTGAGACCACGTCAGTAGCGCTTCCATGTATTCAATAGGGCGTGCTCTCGAGTAAAGCATTGCATCACGCACATACATCACCATCTTTAGATCATGAGCTTGAGATAGGGTGATAAACTCAGCCGCAATTTCTTTGTCGATTGCGTTTTCTTGAATGACCGTATCGTTCTGGTAATCAAAGATGTAAGTGCCATTGCAACAAATTATTGGCGTCGATAAACCAAGCTGATCGTAATAAGGTTTTGCCGCGACATGATGGCGACCCGTAACGATAACCACATGAGTGTGTTGAGCGACTTGCTTGATGGCTTCGACTAACTCTTGGCTAATAGTGTGCTGCGAGTTGAGCACCGTCCCATCGAGATCTAACGCCAATAGCTTGTGCTTATCCAATTTATGTTTATAGGACTTATGCGGTGATGACTTATGCATGTGCGAGGCCTTACTTCTGTCCGTAGTATGAGTTCTTGCCGTGTTTACGGTTGTAGTGTTTATCTAGCAGCTCAGGTTGGATCGCTACTTCTGGACTGATAGCGCGAGTGGCTGTTGCCATGGCTGCAATCTCTTCCATTACCACTGCATTGTGCACGGCATCTGAACCATCCTTGCCCCATGTAAATGGTGCGTGGCCTGCGATGATGACACCTGGCATTGCTTGCGGGTCGATATCACGTTGGTTGAATTCTTCGATGATCACTAAGCCTGTGTTTTTCTCATAATCCGACTCAATCTCAGCTTTTGTTAGCAGGCGAGTACAAGGTACATCACCGTAGAAGTAATCGGCGTGTGTTGTGCCCAGCGCTGGAATGTCTCGGCCGGCTTGTGCCCAAATTGTTGCGTTACGAGAGTGTGTGTGAACGATGCCGCCAATGGTTGGGAAGGCTTTGTAAAGCTCAATGTGCGTAGCCGTGTCGCTTGAAGGGTTCAGCTTGCCTTCAAGGCGGTTGCCTTCTAAATCGAGAACAACGATGTCATCTGCCGTCATTACATCGTATTCAACACCTGACGGTTTTATTGCAATCACGCCACGTTCGCGGTCGATTTCAGAGACATTGCCCCAAGTGAAAGTCACTAAGCCATATTTAGGAAGTTGCAAGTTTGCTGCGAACACGCGTTCTTTTAATTCTTGGTATGTTTTTTGTTCTTGAGACATTGTGTTTGCCCATGTTGTATTGAGTGAATGACGAGCGGATTGCCTAGCTAAATTCCCTAGCTAAAAAGAGGGCTAGGCAATCGCACTCAATCGCGTTACTTAGCTGCTAGCTTGATCTTGTTGATCATCACATCGCCATTTTTCTCGATGTATGCGCTCCAAACAGGCTGGATAGCTTGTTGGAAAGCAGCACCATCAACGTCACGGTTTACTTGCATTCCGTTCGCTTCTAGTTGAGCAATCATATTGTCTTCTTTTTCAATGCTTAGCTCACGTTGCATTGCAACCGCTTCAGCAGAGACTTCTTCAATGATTTTTTGCTCGTCTTCCGTTAGCTTGTCGAACTTACGTAGGTTCATTGTTAGAACTAGTGGTGAGTAAGCGTGTTGTGTAAGGCTTAGGTATTTTTGTACTTCGTCAAACTTGAAAGATAGCGTTACAGAAATTGGGTGGTCTTGAGAGTCAACAACGCCGGTTTCAAGTGCTGTGTAGAGTTCTGATACTGGAAGTTGTTGCGGGTTCGCACCTAGCTCGTTGAACATGTCGTTTAGCGCTTTCGAGCCATTCACACGCATTTGTAGGCCTTCAACATCTGAAGGAACACGAATAGGTTTTTCGTTGTTGGTCATGTTGCGGTAACCATTTTCAGGGAAACCAAGACCTTTAAGACCGAATTTTTCAAAGTTCGCTAACACTTCTTTACCCGGCTCGCCGTCCAGTACTTTGTATGCTGTTTGACGATCTGGGAACATGAACGGCAGAGTGAAGGCCGCTGATTCAGGCATTAGGCCGTTGTAGTTGTTCAAACCAACCATCGCTAAATCAACGATGCCAGCACGTGAACCATCGATCATTTGCTTATCACTGCCCAATTGACCTTGTGGGTAGATGTTTACTTTGATTTCGCCGTTTGAACGAGCTTCTACTTCTTTCTTAAAGAACAAAGATAGGTCTTGTTGCAAATCCGACTCTGGTGCAGCGTGCGCCAGTTTTAGAGTCGTAGCGGCAAAAGCGCTAGAGCTCATTGCGATAGTCGAAGCGAGTAGAGTAAGTTTTAGTAGGGTTTTCATTATTATTTTCTCCGTCGAGGATTAACCAATGACAAACGACATTGGCACAGTGATAATGCTTGGGAAGATGACAAACAGTGTGAGCAGAGCCATGTAAGCTGCGATGAAGGGCAATACACCTTTCACTGCGGTCGACATTGGTACTCTCGCTACACCACACACTACGTTTAGTACGGTGCCTACAGGAGGCGTAATCAAGCCAATTGAACAGTTAATAACGAACAGTAGGCCGAAGTACGTTGGGTCAATTCCAGCCATCTTGATGACAGGCATTAAAAGGGGTACAAGGATTAGAATCGTTGGGCTCAAGTCCATAACCATGCCGACACAAAGTACGAGCAACATAATTACTGCCATTAATAGGCGTGGGCTATCCACCAGTGGACCTAACATTTCTGCGAGTTGTTGAGGAAGCTGAGCAACAGTAATTAGCCAAGCTGCAACCATTGCACAACCCACCAAGAACATAACCATTGCTGTCGAGCGACCTGCGTTCAGTACGATGTGGTAGAACTTCTTAATCGAGAGCTCTTTGTACACAAACGTAGATATGAAGATTGCGTAAGTTGCGGCTACTACAGCGGCTTCTGTTGGCGTAAAGATGCCGAAACGAATACCCACAATAATGATGACTGGCAGCATTAAGGCCCATACACCTTCTCTAAGTGCTGCGCGTTTTTCCGCTTTTGTCGCTTTTTCTGATGTCGCTAGGTTTTCTTTGCGAACTGTCCAGCGCCACACAAACATCAATGTCATACCCATTAACAGGCCAGGAACGATGCCGCCTAGGAATAGGTTTTTGATCGAGATACCGCCAGCAACACCAACAAGAATGAGTGGGATTGAAGGTGGAATAACGGGTGCGATGATACCGCCTGAAGCAAGTAAGCCCATTGAAGGTGCTTCTGGGTATTTCGCGGCTTTCATCATTGGGTAAAGAATACTGACCAAGGCTGCTGCATCTGCTACAGCTGAACCAGAAAGGCCAGCAAGCAGTACCGAAGTCATGATAGCAACGTAACCTAAGCCACCTTGACGGTGTCCCACGTAAGTGGTTGCTAGGCGAACTATACGCTGCGATAAACCACCCGATGCCATTACTTCACCCGCAATGAGGAAGAATGGAATGGCAAGCAGAGTGAAGCTGTCGACACCATTAATTAAAGACTGCGCAAGAATGTCTGCACTAAAGAAATCCATGTGAAGCATCAGCGCCATTGAAGACAATAACAATGCAAACGCAACAGGAAGACCAAGTAAGATTGAGACAATCAATACCGATAAGAAAATGGCTAATGTCATTATTCTTTCTCCTCATCTAAGCTATCTAGCTGCCAGTCGGGCTTGAAGATTCGCATAAAGGCAATCACGCCCATTAACAAACCTGACACCACACCGGCTAAGTAAAACAATGCTGAAGGAAGCCCTGTAAGCTGAGAAATATCTGACCAATTAGACATCATTTGACGGTATGAACCGACGTAAAGCATGCCTACAGAAATCAGTACTATTACCCAGCAGATGCGTCTTAGTACGGGTACTGCTTTTGGAAAAAGTCGTTCAGAAAATTCCGCAACAGCGAGGTGCTCACCTCGGCGCAACACAACGGCAGCACCGAGCATGACAACCCATACAAGACCAAGGCGAGATAGTTCTACAGAGGGACGAAGACCAGAAGAAAAGCCATAACGTAAAACTACGTTAGTAAATACGAGCGCAACCATACAGGTCAGAATGACCGCCATGATGACATCGATACTTTTCCAAATACTCTTTAATACACTTTGCATAAAGCTTTCCCTACCTTTGGCTAATTACAGAGACGTAATTTGTTCCCAAATCCCATCGTTTATTTCAATGCCGCCAGCTGCTTCGTGTTTCTTGATGAAGTTTTCAATTTCAGAACCAGCAATCATCACTGAACCCGTTTCTGCAGGCTCTGACTCAAGTACGTAATCGCGGATGCGCTTCATCTCTTGTGCGTAAGTGCTTTGATCCATTGTCTTGCTTAAGTCGATAGCGATAAGGAATTGAGATACACCAAACTCGCCACCCATATCTTCAGTCAGTGCTGGTACTGAGTGGCCACCAGTGATTGCCGTTAGCATCATGTCCAGTACGATTGCCATTGATGAGCCTTTCCAGAAACCCATTGGAAGTAGGCGTTTGTTTTCCCAAAGTACATGTGGGTCTTTAGTGAGTTCACCTTCGTTGTCAAAGCCACCAACAACAGGTAGTTCTTTGTCAGCAAGCACGAAGTTTTGTAGCTGGCCGTAAGAAAATTGGCTCATTGAACAGTCAACAACTACGGGTGGATCGCCCGCAACCGCCATGATGAGAGGGTTTGAACCAATACGGTGATCTTTACCACCCCAAGCAGGCATTACTGCGATTGAGTTTGTTGACGCAATTCCTGCAAAACCTTCACGTGCCATTTTTAATACGTAAGCACCGCCACGCATCCAGTGGTTTGAGTTACGCATACCGACCATGCCAATGCCGTAATCACGAGCCAATTCCATTGCACGTTCTGCACAGATAAGGCCGTTAAGAACGCCAGGACCGTAGTTACAATCCCATTGCTCTAGAGCACCCATGCTGTTAACGCATTCAGGTTCAGCATTTAATTTGATCTGACCTTTATCTACTTGGTCAATGAACACTGGAAAACGGTTGATGCCATGTGAGTAAGTACCCTCGTTTGCCATTTCAACAAAGCCGGCTGCAAGCTTGGTTGCCATCTCTGGTTTCATGTCGCGAGCCAAAAGGATTCGTTCGTATTCTTGTTGTAGTTTTTCTGTTGATACTAAAGGCATCTGTGTTCTCCGATAAGTTGAATTCCATAATACGGAATGAATTATTATTTTTATTCCGAAAATATTCTGTGAGCAAAGTTACGAAATATTTCCTTATTAAGTTTTTCTCTAATAACTGTTGGTAGGTTAAAAAATGGAACAAAAAGATTCCAC
Organism: Vibrio sp. J383; assembly: GCF_023503985.1. Lineage (NCBI taxonomy): Bacteria > Pseudomonadati > Pseudomonadota > Gammaproteobacteria > Vibrionales > Vibrionaceae > Vibrio > Vibrio sp. J383. Next base: position 712,884 of record NZ_CP097294.1, read on the forward strand.
AATTCCGCAATGCGAAACAAAAAGCGTGTTCAGGATCTGGTTTCTACGACTAATTAAGTCGGAATTCGATAATTTGGCGGGATCAAACTTGTCAAAATATGGGTTATGAGCAAACAGTAACTTTACTGAATATAAAATAGTGGCGTTGAAATCTGAGGTTTTGGTCAAATTCGGAAAGGGAAACACGCACAATTGCCCCCTCTTCTATATAGTGGTTTTGTTGTTTTTAGACTATTTCTTGGTAGATATTTGTGAAGTATTGGAGCCAGCTTCTATGAAAATTGTTATTGCACCAGACTCGTTTAAAGAATCTCTATCTGCTGTATCGGTGGCGGCGTGTATTGAAAAGGGCTTTCGTAAAATCTTCCCTGACGCTGAATACGTGACCTTACCTCTGGCCGATGGCGGCGAAGGGACTGTGGATGTATTGTTACAAGGATTAGTGGGGCAGAAGCGAACACATCAAGTGGAAGGGCCGTTGGGCGCATTGGTTAATGCTGAATGGGCGATGCTTGAGCCATCCGATAGCAACCCGAACAAAACGGCATTGATTGAAATAGCTGCTGCATCGGGCTTGGATTTATTGAAACCAGAGCAGCGTGTTCCGTTGATTGCTTCTTCATTTGGCACAGGGCAATTGATTTTGGAAGCGATAGAGCAGGGTGCTCAAACCATCATTCTTGGATTGGGTGGCAGTGCGACCAATGATGGTGGCGCGGGTATCGTTCAAGCTCTAGGTGGGCGCTTGTTAGATAGCAAAGTGCAAGATGATGATGGACAAGAGCTTAACCGAGGTGGTGCTGCACTTGCAGAGCTCGCATCAATAGATCTTACCGGCTTAGATTCACGCTGTGCTGATATCGAGTTAATTGTGGCGTGCGATGTCGATAATCCGTTGTGTGGTGACAACGGTGCTAGCCATATATTCGGCCCACAAAAAGGGGCGACATCCGAACAAGTCTTGATGTTGGATAAGGCGCTAGCGAATTTTGCTCAAATCGCTGAATCGCAAGGTTGTGTTGGTGGTGAACCCGTTCAAGAGCGTGCTGGTTATGGCGCGGCTGGTGGCACGCCGATGGGACTTGGTCTGCTATTTAATATGCAGATTAAACCGGGGATTGAGATGGTGCTTGATGTTCTTCAAGCCGATGAAGTACTGAAAGGTGCTGACCTTGTGATTACTGGTGAAGGGCAAATGGACAACCAAACGCTACAGGGGAAAACACCTTACGGCATTGCCAAACGTGCGAGCTTACAAGGTATTCCCACCATAGGAATTGCTGGGTCATTAGGTTCTGAAGTCGAAGCCTTATATGGTGAAATGAGCAGCTTGTTTGGAACGGTACGTTCTCCTCAACCACTCAATCAGGTACTGCAAGAGGCCGAAATGAACCTAACCAGAACGGCAAGAAATATAGCAGCGACGCTCAAGCTAGGAAGAAAGATACTTAGCTAATCAGTGTGTCACATCGTTGTTTCTAAGTTGGCCGATTAATAGGTTTTATAGATTATAACGATAAATACAAACGATTATATTTTATGCCATTAGAGGTCTATTCTATATCCATAGTATTTTAGGGGCTTTTGAAAGGGAGCCAGTATAAATATCAAGGTGCACTACTATTGCTGCACCTTTGGACCTTAAGGAATAGATCATGAGTAAAAAACTAACTACAGCTGCGGGTTGTCCTGTTGCTCATAACCAGAATGTTCAAACTGCGGGTAAACGCGGGCCTCAACTGCTTCAAGATGTTTGGTTTTTAGAAAAAATGGCGCATTTTGACCGCGAAGTCATTCCAGAGCGTCGTATGCACGCGAAAGGTTCAGGCGCTTACGGTACATTTACCGTTACACACGACATCACAAAGTACACCAAGGCAAAACTGTTCTCTGAAGTGGGCAAAAAGACCGACCTGTTTGCACGTTTTACAACGGTAGCGGGTGAGCGTGGCGCGGCTGATGCAGAGCGTGATATCCGCGGCTTTGCATTGAAGTTTTATACCGAAGAAGGCAACTGGGATATGGTGGGTAACAACACGCCCGTGTTCTTCTTACGTGACCCTCTTAAATTCCCAGACCTAAACCATGCGGTTAAACGTGACCCGCGCACCAATATGCGCAGCGCGAAGAACAACTGGGATTTCTGGACCTCTCTACCTGAAGCGCTTCACCAAATCACCATCGTAATGAGTGACCGTGGTATTCCTGCGACTTACCGTCACATGCATGGTTTTGGTAGCCACACGTTCAGCTTTATTAACGCAGACAACGAGCGTTTCTGGGTGAAATTCCACTTCAAATCTCAACAAGGTATTAAGAACTTATCTGATGCAGAAGCCGGACAATTGATCGGTAATGATCGCGAGAGCCACCAGCGTGATTTATTAGACAGCATCGACAACCAAGATTTCCCGAAATGGACGTTGAAAGTACAAGTGATGCCAGAAGCGGACGCAGCGAAAGTGTCTTACAACCCGTTCGATCTTACTAAGATCTGGCCACATGCGGATTACCCATTAATTGAAGTGGGTGAGTTTGAATTGAACCGTAACCCACAAAACTTCTTCGCTGAAGTTGAGCAGTCTGCATTCAACCCTGCAAACGTGGTTCCGGGTATCAGCTTCTCACCAGACAAGATGCTACAAGGGCGTTTGTTTGCTTACGGTGATGCGCAGCGTTACCGTTTGGGTGTTAACCATCAGCATATCCCAGTGAACGCACCTCGTTGCCCAGTTCACAGCTATCACCGTGATGGTGCGATGCGTGTTGATGGTAACTTTGGTAGTACATTGGGTTATGAGCCAAACAACGAAGGTCAATGGGCTGAGCAACCAGACTTTGCTGAACCGGCATTGAACCTAGATGGCGCAGCGGCGCACTGGGATCACCGCGAAGATGAAGATTACTTCTCGCAACCGGGTGACTTGTTTCGTCTGATGACGCCAGAGAAGCAAGCGATTCTGTTTGATAACACTGCCCGTAACCTAGGCGGCGTTCCTAAAGAGATTCAACTGCGTCACCTAAGACACTGTTACAAAGCCGACCCTGCATACGGTGAAGGCATTGGTAAACTGCTTGAAATCGACGTGAGCGAATTTAAGTCGTAATCAATAAACTCGTTTAAATAGTCAGAAGGCCGCTGAGTTAATCACTCAGCGGCCTTTATTGATCATGCGAGTATTAGTTGGCCTCTATTCGCGATCCATGTGAGTAGTGCGAATTTCCTGAAGTTCAGTACCATTTCTACTGATAGTTTTTACCTATCGAATTGATAAATATATCCCATTATCTTTATAAGATGGACGGGATTATCCTACGGCTATCAGTTCATAAAGTAATAGAGTTTGAGATGAGTAAAAGCGCATTAATTGTTGAAGGTGGGGCAATGAGAGGCATCTTCGCTGCCGGAGTGTTGGACGCCTTTATGCAAGACGATTTCCGTCCCTATGATTTTGCCATCGGTGTATCTGCGGGCGTGTCAAACCTTGTTGGTTACTTATCTCAAGCGCCAAAGCGCAGCTATAACGTGATTACTACCATGGCGACCGACAAAACCTTCTTTAATCCAACTCGCTTTGCCAAAGGCGGTAACTTGGTGGACGTGAAGTGGTTGTGGGATGAATCTAACCAACGTTACCCACTCGATTGCGGTCAGCTGTTTTCAAGTATCCCACTCATTGCTGCTGTAACAAACGTCGATACTGGCAGTGCGGATTACTATCATATCAAGCCAGAAAACCTCTCTAACGTGGTGGAAGCGACAACCGCGCTACCTATCGCTTACCGTGAAACGCCGTGCTTCTCTGGTGGTTGTTATACCGATGGTGGTGTAGCCGATTCAATTCCGGTTCGTGAAGCATACCGTCGCGGCGCACGAGACATTACGGTGATTCTTTCTCATCCTTTGAGTTACCGAATGAAGCCTCAAAAGCATCAATGGATGCTGAAAAAACTATTAAAGAAATTCCCTAACATTGCAGAATCGATGGCAGTGCGTGCTGAAAACTACAACCAGTCTCTGGAGTTCATTCGTAACCCACCCAAAGATGCGACCATTAAAGTGATAGCGCCGCCAGAAGCGTTCGCAGTGAAGCGACTGACTATGGATCAAAGTACTCTTAATGCCGGTTATGAGATGGGTGTTAAAGCAGGGGAAGAGCACCTTTCTATTCGAAAAGGCGTGTATGGTTTAGACACCGAAGATTGCCATTTCTGCGTCTAGGAACTGTTTTAGAATACTAGATAAACGAAAAAGCCACGCTGTTCACTTAGGAATAGCGTGGCTTTGTATTTGTGGAGCTAGTTTGTTTTTAACTCAGTCTGCTATTAACTCAGTCTGCTATTAAACGAGTTCGTTGCCGCTGGTGTTGCCAGTAAAGAAGGCATCAACACTGGTGAGCGTTGTATTGGCGATGTTGAACAATGCATCTTTAGTCAAGAAGGCTTGGTGACCAGTGAACAATACGTTGTGACAAGCAGATAGGCGACGGAATACGTCATCGACAATCACGTCGTTAGATTTGTCTTGGAAGAACAACTCTTTCTCATTGTCGTAAACATCAAGACCAAGCGCGCCGATTTTGCTTTGTTTGAGTGCTTCAATTGCAGCAGTTGAATCCAGCAGTTCACCACGACTGGTGTTGACGATCATCACGCCATCTTTCATTTTGCCAAATGCCGTTGCATCCAACAGGTGGTAGTTCTCTTTACTCATTGGGCAATGCAAAGAAATCACGTCAGATTCTTGGTAAAGCTCGTCGAGTTCTACGTATTTAGCACCCAGTTCTTTTGCCAATGGGTTCGGGTATGGGTCGTAGCACAAGATGTTCATGCCTAAACCTTTCAGAATACGCATCGTCGCTAAGCCAATCTTTCCTGAACCAATTACACCAACGGTTTTACCGTGGAAGTTGAAGCCAACTAGTCCCTCAAGAGAGAAGTTCGCATCACGAGTACGTTGGTATGCTTTGTGTAACTTGCGGTTCAAACACATCATCATGCCGACCGTGTGTTCTGCTACCGATTCTGGTGAATAAGCAGGAACGCGAACCACTTGTAGGCCAAACTCTTTGGCTGCGTCTAGGTCGACTTTATCGAAGCCCGCGCAGCGCATCGCAATCAGCTTAGTGCCGCCTTTTGCTAGAATCTCTAGCACATCTCGCGATAGGTCATCGTTTACAAACGCACAAACGACTTCGTTGTCGTGCGCCATTTTTGCTGTTGTTGTAGTGAGTCGAAAATCGTGAAAATGGAACTCGGCGTTGAGTTCGCCTTTTGCAAGTTCAAATGATTTTTCGTCGTATGATTTTGAGCTAAAAAAAGCAATGTTGAGCATGGCTTCCTCTCTTACCTAAAATATAAATAATCCACTGATTCATTATCTGAAACGGGATTAAAACTAATAACTTTGTCCAGTGTGCTAGAGTTTTTTTGTCTTGTCTATCACCATTAGTCACTGTAATTACTATGGTTATTTGATCTTCTATCATCACTTTTTGAACATCGGAAATCACACTACGAAGTAGCTTGCTTATAAGTTCATCAATATTGAATGGATCTTACTTTCGGGTGTTGAACATCTTCTTGGTCTCTTTCTCAGACCAGAAGTTAATGTTGAATTGTGCGTCGTCGCTAAGCTCTACTCGATGCCAATATTGAGGCGGGCTTGTGGCAAATTGCCCAGCTTCGATTGTGATTACACTTTCTGGTTCTGTCGCTTCTGCATCGGCAAAACCGTAGAAGGTGACGGTGCCTTCCATTACGCAGATCTGGCCGAATACGCCTTCTGCGGTGTTATGGTGATTAAGCAATGCAGCCGGTATGTTGTCTTTGGTGAAAAATGGCGTTGAACGTTGAATTTTCCAGTGTGACGGAATACGTAAATGACTCATATAAAACCTCTTATCTGTCTGTATTTTGAATACAAGCTTTAGCTTTGATGGAATTGGTGACTGTGATTACCAGTAGTTTTCACTGCTGAATTGGCCGGGCTTTCGGCGTAAGTGCTTCTCGAAACCTAAGCTGGTTAGTGCTTCGCTCGTGTCACGAACCATTTGCGGATTGCCACAAAGGTAGAAAAAACTGCGGGTTTGATTGAAAGCGACAGACGTGGTTTGCTCAAGGTCGCCTCCAAGTAACAAGCTTGGGATTCGTCCGCGCAAAGTTCCGGTGACTGATTCTCTAGAAATAATTGGCACATATTGTAGTTTCCCTTGGAAGTGATTAACGAGTTGAGCGATACGGTCTCGATAAGTCAGGTCTTGTTCTGTTCTTACGGCATGAACCAGTACAAGGTTTTTGAACGAGGAGACTTTTTCAGATTCAGAGCCGTTTTGCTGCTGTATCTGCATGCTTTCGAGCATTGAGATAAAAGGTCCAACGGCCGTCCCGGTTGAAAGCATCCATAGATCGTCGGCTATCTCTGGGATCTCATCTAAGGTCATAAAGCCGCTTGGATCTTTGCCGACAAAGATGTCATCGCCTACCTTCAACTCATGAAGTTGAGGTGAAAGCTGACCGTTCTGATCCTTAATAATCAAAAACTCTAGGTGTTGGTGACCTTGTTCGTGCTCTGGCGCATTCACCATCGAATAGGCTCGCCTTACGAACCCATCCTCACTGTTAAGCAAGCCAAGTTTCGTAAACTGACCCGCTTGATAGGGAGAGACGGGAGCACTGACTTGGAGCGAGAACAGTTGATCTGTCCACTGTGTTTTATGTAAGACTTTGCCAGTTACCAAACCATGAGGAATATCTGTCATATCATCACCTTTACTTAGAGAAGTTATCTCATTAAGGATACTCAACTATTTACACTTTGGAGTTGCATGTACCATGCCATTAGTGAGAATGCTTATCAATACTGATAATTCGGTGAAAATGAACTTGAATGATGTCAAATAGACTTTGTATTTACTGTGTCTAAATGACATCTTTATTGTTTTTTGATGTGATTCCTTGTGATTAAGAACGATGAGTTGCTCTATGGACACAGACCAAAATTGATACAGTGGTTTGACCCCCAGGGTATTCAACCAATTACTAAAGAGAATATTTTACAGATGAGTATAATGTCGGCTTTCGATCTCAATATAGCCGTGTTTTATGCTTGATAATCTTCGTATGGTCTTGAACGTATTGTTCGTGACTATCAATACCGCAATGACTGCGTTTACCGTGAGCTTCTTTGGCCTCATCAAACTGATTCTTCCAATCTCTATTGTTCAAAAGTCATGTACTCGTTTAGCGAATTTCACGTTTTGGTGTTGGGCTTCGCTTAACCTTTGGATGTTGAATGTGAATAACGATATCGAGTGGCAAGTCGAAGGAGGGGAAGATATCTCGACCAAGCAGTGGTACCTGATGATGTCGAATCACCTGAGCTGGGCGGATATCGTGATCTTGTCTTCAATCTTGAAAGACAAGATGCCGATGACTAAGTTCTTCCTTAAGCATGAATTGCTGTATGTCCCTTTTGTTGGGTTGGCCTGTTGGGGCTTGGATATGCCCTTCATGAGACGTCACTCGCGTGAGTTTTTGATTCGTAACCCTGAGCGTCGTAATGATGACTTCGACGCAATCAACAAGGCATGCACCAAGTTCAAATGGGCACCAACGACATTGGTCAATTTTGTCGAAGGGACACGTGCAAATCACGAGAAACTGGCGACAGCGAAAACACCGTATCGACATCTACTCAAGCCAAAAACCGGCGGTGTGGCGTTTGCTCTGTCTGCAATGGGCCCAATCTTAGATGGTATCGTCGATGTTACTCTGGCTTACCCAGAGAATCAGACATCTCCGTTTGAAGACATGCTGAAAGGTAAGATGAAAAAGGTGGTCGTGCGTATTAAATTGCATCCGATGGATGAGAACGTGAACGGCAATTACTTTGAAGACAAAGCGTTTAAGCGCCGTTTCCACAGTTGGTTGAATAACACGTGGAAAGAGAAAGACGAGTATCTCGATACGGTTTATGCTCTTGATACGCTCTGTGAGGTTGAAACGATTGATGGGCTTGATACGGTTCATAAGAAGCAAGATCAGTAAGATCAAACCAAACAAATAGCATCAAAAAAGCCGATAGTTCATTGAACTGTCGGCTTTTTTATTGAATCGGTTTGATCGGCTTGAACAGTGAAGTTAGTGCTTACTATGTTCTTAATTCTTTAAAGTGAAGATACTCAAAGAGAATGCAAAGCTAAATCGCTTGGTAAGCATCAATGATGTGCTTCACTTCGCTAGGCTTACCTTGCTTCTCTTGTCCTTGATGGATACGTAAGTAGTGCTTCAATGTTTTGGCTTTGTATTGCTGTGATATCTTCATTTGCTCATCACAACTTGGCGTCCAGATCTTGTCGCCGACGCTTGATATCTCGTTAACGTTTTGGCTCTTTTCTGCATCACCTTGGTTATTACTCACCAATAAAATTTCGTAGTAACGACGGTTTTCTTGAATCAACACTTCATCAATAAGACCGAACTTGAGCGCTTTTAAATGGCTTCTTAGCTCGAACTGCTGATGGACTGGGCAAAGCAAAAAATCGATATCTTTGTCTGGATGTTGGCGATGAATGTCGTCGACGAGCTTCTGAGTGAGATCGCCACCGACGCCCGCAATAATAACCAGGTGTTTACCAGTATGTTTCTGGAGCGGAATAGCGGCGACATCCATGCAGTAAACTTGCCATTGGCTGGTAACCGTTTGTTGGTCTGAATTATCTTGGGGAAAGTAACGAGTTAGCTTGTCTTCTAGTTCATTCATCAGAGACGGGACAATATCGACAAAATGAATCTGAGGCGCTTTATTATCCGACAACAGTTGAACACCCAAAAAGCCATGATCACAGCAACAGTCCCAAATGTGCTGGTAGTCATTGCTGACAAGGGAGTGGAGAGTTTGCAGTCGGTTACTTAGCTTCATAAGATTCGTGTCGTTAGAAAGGGGATATTGTCGTGTCGAAGGCGCATTGTAATGACTTTCCATAAAAACAAAAGCACCTAGGGTGTGAATCCTAGATGCTTTGTGTGCACATACGAATCTGTGGCGTGTTATGAAGCTTGCGCGATAGCTCTAATATGTCCTTCCACTCGGTTCTTTCCGAGCTGTTGAGCGATGAGTTTTGCCTGTTCTGCAAGCGCTAAAGCCGAATCTGTTTCACCTTCTATTTGCGAGAATCCGACGCTGACACCTAATGATAACGTGATATCTGGCGTGGCAATGGCTTGCTCACTAACTTCAATTCGACATTGGTCTAGCTGGAATTTGGCATCCTTTACATCATTTGCTTTGAACAATACAGCGAACTCCTTGCCTCCAATACGTGCAAGACAAAGCCCTTTAGGCTTAGGGAAGTATGAGCGTATCGCTTCTGCAGTCAGCTTGATCATCTTGTCACCAACCGCTTCACCATAGGCGCGATTAACGTGGTCAAAGTTATCGATGTCGAGCAGAGCAACATAGGTATCTGGCTCGTCGGCGTAGTTTTCCAATGCGATATTGAAACTGCTTTTGTTGTCCAACTGAGTCATCAGGTCTTTACTGCTCAATTGATGGTGGAGCAGTAAATTAGACAGCGAGACCTCGGTGTAATCTCTGATCATACGCAGAATACTCTGGCTGATCGGTAAGTTCGCGTTCACATAAAGCACTGCGACCAACTGTTTGCGAGAGTGCAAAGGAATGCAGTAGTGACGTTGGTGTATTTTGAGTTTACATGCCAGAGGATCGGCGTACTTACCACTTCGATAAGCCATGGTGTCTGGTGTAAATCGTTCTGCAAGGGCTTTGTCACAATGTACCGTTGATTTGTTTCCGTGATAGTCGATGGTACTGAATGCGTGGTTTTCAGGCTGATAGAGACAGAATTGAATGCCTTTTTGGTAAGTAAAGCTATCCAGTATGGATTTCAACTCTCGCTTAAAGCTTACGAGGTCATCGACCTTATTCAGTTGAGATAAAGATACGTTCAAGCGATAAGACAAATAGTTTGCCCCAACCCACAAAAGAATCAGAGAACCAAGTACGACACCAGTTAATGTGAATTGATATGAGCTGGTTAGGATATCGTGACGATCAGTACCTGCGATGAACACCCAGTTCAAGCTATTGTCAGCATCGAATACCGATATTTTGAAGTTATCTTGATAGTAGTATTCGTGTTTACCGACGGTTTCGCCTTGCGAGAGTTGGTGGCTTATTCCAGCGTGGTAGCTGATAGATTTAGAGCCGATACGTTTCGGATTAGGGTGAAAGACAAGTCGTTCTGTTGCTCGATCAACTACAAACACATAGCCGTGATTAAGCGTTTTTAAGTCTCTTAACCCTTGGGTTGTGTGCAATAGATCAAACTCAATCCATATCTCTTCGTTCAATCTTTCTGCTGTATGTTTCACCGCGAACACCCAACGACCATCGGGCTTTTGATAAATAGAAGAGATATAAAAATCCTCCACAACACTGTCTATTGGGTTCCATTTGATGGAGCCAACTTGTTCGTTGGAAAGAGGTAAGCCACGACTTGATATATATTGTTGGGTTTGAGGTTGGTATCGAACGATATCAGAGAAGTTAGGTGTTCTTTTTAGAATGTTATCACTCAGTTCTCTGAACTTTCGATCACCGATTGGAGCCGTTTGAGGTAAGCCTAGACTGGTTTCTAAAAAATAGAGCTTGCCAAATGTGGCTTCGATGTTGGAACGAATCGTGGAGCTTGCGATTCGAATATTTGATGATGATTGTTCGGTTGCTGCTGTTTCTACTTTTTCAAGCTGAGCCACAGCAAGATAGAGCATCCCTCCAGTTAATAAAATAATGTATGGTTTAAAAAGCCGAATTAATGTTTTAGGTAAAGCCATGATATCCAAAGACGTTATAGATTCATTTTTATAGTACGGCCATACTAAACAGTTTTCGTAATCACATCAATGCAAATGATTCCATATAAATGAATGATTTTTGTGATATTCGGCTAACAAAAAAGCCAGTTATAAATATAACTGGCTCTTATGGTTTCTGGTGATTTATTAAGCTGGCTTAGCTTTCAACTCAACTCAACTTAAATCAGTCTTGTCTGGCGAATAGTGCAGAATCGCCATTGAAGCTGGAGATAACAGCATTTCACCTTCAGCATGACCTGGTTTTACATTTCGTAGGTTAGTATCGCAGATAGTCACCCAGTTTTGCTCACGGTCACTAGGTAAAGAAAAACGCGCTGGTGCGTTGGTTTGGTTGATCAGATAAATCAACTCGTCACCATTTTTACCAATACCTAAATGCAATGCAACTGAGCTTAAACGGTTCCAATCATCATGTTCCATGAGAGTGCCATCGACACGGCTCCAGAAGATGCGGTTAGAGTTACGCTTTTCGCCACTGAATGCCTTAATAAAAGGCACCATGTATTGCTGACGTGCGGAGATCATCTCAGACAGCCAAGTCTTGAAGTAAGTCTTACGCTCTGAATCTTCCCAGTTCAGCCAGCTGGTTACGCCGTCTTGGCAGTAAGCGTTGTTGTTACCCTTTTGAGTATGAGATAGCACATCAGCCGTCAAAATATGCGGAATACCAAAGGCGAACAACAGGCTTGCCATGAAGTTACGCTTCTGTTTTTCACGTGTTGCGACGACCAAGAGGTTCTCGGTTTCGCCTTCAACGCCATAGTTTTCAGAGCGATTGTCGCCGTGTCCATCGCGGTTGTTCTCACCATTCTCTTCGTTGTGCTTATGTTTGTAAGAAACAAGGTCCTGCATGGTGAAGCCGTCATGGTAAGTGATGTAGTTGACGGTCAATTTGTACGGCCAATGAGCAGCACTGTAGATATCACGCGATCCCATCAAGCGAGTTGCAAACTCTTTCAGATAGCCTTGATCACCGCGCCAGAAGCTGCGTGTAATGTCTCTGAGCTTGTCGTTACACTCATTCCAACCTAAAGGAAAATTACCGACTTGGTAGCCATTCGGGCCGATGTCCCAAGGTTCTGCAATTAACTTAGTTTCTTTAAGTACCGGATCTTGAGCCACAGCTTTAAAGAATGCGGCCTCAGGATTGTAATTATCGCCTTCACGGCCTAGCGTTGCTGCTAAATCAAAGCGGAAGCCATCAACTTTAAACTCACTAACCCAATAGCGAAGCGTATCCATCACTAAGTTGAGTGCTGGCTGGTGGGTTAGGTCGACCGTATTACCGCAACCAGTAAAGTTCGCATAATGACAACCATGTTTAATGTAGTAGCGACTATCCAGTGCTTTTAGGTTGAAGGTAGTTCCACCTTCGCCGCCTTCTGCTGTGTGGTTGTACACGACGTCTAGAATGACCTCGATGCCATTGCGGTGCAGTTCGCGAATCGCAGTTTTGAGCTCATTCACGGCGTCCTTTTCGGCGTAGCGTGGGTCAGGCACCATGAATAAGTATGGGTTGTAACCCCAATAGTTCACTTTCCCCATATCTAGTAGGTGAGGCTCATGCATGCACGCAGCAATAGGTAAAAGTTGTAGAGAGTTGATATTTTGCTGTTTGTAGAACGCGAGCATTTCAGGGCTAACTAACCCTAAGTAACGGCCTTTAGTATGGGTCGCGACTTCAGGGTGAAGCTTCGATAGGCCTTTTACATGAGTTTCGAAAAGAACGGTCTCTTCTCGGCTAATACGCGGCTTGTCTACATCTTGCCAGTCGAAAGTGTCATCAATAACGACACATTTCGCCATCGAAAAGCTTTTTTCATTGGTATACGGTGTGACGTAATCGAGCGGTTCGCTGATTGCTTTAGCGTAAGGGTCTGAAAGCAGAATTGGCCCATTTTCAGTTTCAGCAATGAAGCCGTATTTTTGTCCTGCTTTTATTCCGTCGATAAACACATATCGAATATCAGCGTATTCATTTTCCAATTTATATGTGGTGAACTCATCGTTCTCGTCAAAGAGAGCGAGGGAAAGGGATTTACAGTCAGGAGAATAAATTGAGAAGTTGCAGCCAGTGTTACCTAGCGTTGCGCCTAGTGGATAAGGGCGAGCGAGCGTTCTAGTCATTGCTTGATTTCTTGTTCGTTTATCGACATCAGTGAACTATAAGTAAAAAGCTTTGTCACAATAAGGTCAAGCAACTTCACAGATTAATTACGGTTAAAAAAATAATTCATCGATGAAGTTCAAATTATATATTTGAACTAGATCGCACTTATATCTAATAATTAGATCTGTGTGCTGTCTACTCCTCCTAGATTAAGTGATCTACCTCTTTAAAACACCGTTCTGTATATTTTCTACTCCCCTCTAGTCCCCCTTAATTAACTTAGGGGTGGAGGAAGTCAAACTTGTCATCCCCTCTTAATATTGACTCCGTTGAAACGAATCAGGGGCAACCCTAAACCTCTCTATCTTACGTCCGCCATTACTGCCTTTGGTTGTCGCAAGAGAGCAAAAATATAAAAACCTAAAATAAATCGTCCTTAATGGAGTTAAGAATGAAAAAAGTAAGTTTGATTGCTGCTGCAGTGGCAACTACATTAGCTGCTGGCTCTGCGTTCGCTGTAGATTTTAATGGTTACATGCGTGCTGGTACTGGTATTAGCGGTAACGGTAACGGTGATGTATCAGTAAATAAAAACGGTATTGGTCGTCTAGGTAACGAAAATGACAACTATTCTGAGTTTGGTTTAGCTGAAGAGCTGAAAACTGGTGAGCAAACGTGGCGCGTTGAGTCAATGATTGCTTCTGGTGCTCCTGGCGCAAATGGTTGGGAAGATTCTGACTTTAACGTTGCTCAGTTCGCAGTTAAAGCGAAAGGCGTTCTATCTTTTGACCAAGAAGCGACTCTTTGGGCTGGTAAAACATACTACCAACGTAAAGACATCCATATCACTGACTTCTACTACCTAAATACATCAGGTACTGGTGGTGGTGTTGAGAACATCTCTATTGGTGACCAAAAACTTTCTGTAGCGCTTATTCAAGATGGTGACACTGACGATTCAACTGGTTACATCTTTGATGCTCGTCTAGCGAACATTGGTCTATGGGAAGATGCTTCTCTAGAATTTGCACTAGCATACAACTTCGCAACTGATTCAAATGACGCAAGTGAGTCTGCTGATGATGGCCTACTAGCTTCTGCAATTTTACACCAAGGAACGAGCAACGGCTTCCACCAAACTGTACTTCAGTACGGTACTAATGGTTACGGCGTACAAGCTGCAAACTTCTGGGGTTCAGGTTCTTACTACTCTCGTGGTACTGAAGCATTCAATGAAGCATCTGGTTTCCGTCTAATTAACTGGGGTGTAATGAACCTTGGCGAATCTTGGGAAATGGGTCACCAACTAGCTTACCTAGCGGGTAGCGATATCGGTGGTGCTGACAAAGATGGTAACTACACAAACAAAACTTTCGATATCGACCAGTATTCTGCTGTAGTTCGTCCAATGTACAAGTGGAACGACACTATGCGTACAGTATTTGAAGCTGGTTACAACGCTGGTGAGCGTATTGCTGACGGCGGTCTAGCAACAGAAGACTTCGGTAACGCTAAATTCACAGTAGCTCAAGCTTGGGCTATGGGTGACAGCTTCTGGGCTCGTCCTGAAATCCGTGTTTACGGTTCTTACATCCTAGATACTGAAAATAAAGAAGCATTCAACGGTGACGATACTGAATACGTGTTCGGTATCCAAGCTGAAGCTTGGTGGTAAGCCACTTAGCTTAAATCCTAAACTGTCCTAATTCATAGCCGGCTTGCGTCGGCTATTTTTTTAAGGAATGTACGATTAAGTTGATCGTTCCCTAGGTGAATAGTTCTCTTTGTGGTAATTAAAGTTAGTAAATTTCTTAAAAAAATAACAAAAAGGAAGGGTTATGTATTTTAAAGCTCTTATGCTAAGTGGCTGTGTTGCGTTAGCTGGTTGTCAATCTGCGCAAGTAGTCGAGCAAGTGCAAGTTGCGCAAGCTGAACAAGTTAACTCTATTGCTGGTCTTCAATTTGCTTCAATGAAGCTGCCAAGCTCAGCAATTTTTGATGTAACACCAGATAGTCAAATATTAAATTACCAAGGCATCAACAGCCCTGTGGTCGCGATAGAGCTCCCTGCAGACCGTGGTGAGTATTCTATTAAGATCACGAGCATGATCGGCGATACAGCATTTGTACCAAATGCCGTCATTTACGATAAAAATGGTCGTGAGCTAGAGCGTTATGGTAAAGAGAGTTTCGAATACGCGAAACCAAGATTGCACTTGGGGAATCGCTTAGTTGCTGACAACGATTTTTACCCACCGACGACGTCTGAATCGGTTTATTTAGTTATCTATACTGAGCAGCAAGATCTGGATGGTTTTACTGATGTCATTCATCCTGCTCGTTTAGATGCAGAAGGCCGCGGTAACTACTTGCCAGAAATGGAAGATATCCCAGTTCCGAACGCAAACGTAGGTAAGATTGAAGTGACTCTTGATAGAGTAAGTTTCTTCTCGTTTGGTTCTAGCAGTGATTCTAACGCTAAGCCAGCGGCGGCAGCGAAGCTTGATACCATTCAACCAGAGACGCAAACTTACTACCATAATGCAATTCAAACGGCAGTAAGTGAAGATAATATTCCGAAAGCTCTGAGCTTATTAGATGAAGCAAAAGCACTCGGTATTGAAGGCGCACAAGAAGTATTTGTAAAAGCCGTCAATAAAAAGTAATCAAACGGTTTGTATATACTGAATGATATGAAAAGAAGGGCTCCTAGTTAGGGGCCTTTTTATTGTTTGTGATAAGTGATAAGTGATAAGTGATAAGTGAAAAGTGAAAAGGAATATTTATATTCACTCAACACTAGGTCTTAAATAACCACTGACTTACACCTAATAATTAATGGCTAATATAAATGGACGTTAATGGTCGTTTATGGTTTTGATATTACTAATTGCCAACTAAAACACTTTCGTCTATTTTACTCTTCTCACACAACTGAATACGAGCTCTATTGTCGAATCGCCATTTCATTTATCAACCTAAATCTAAACTCGGATTCCTAAATTTCACATACACTTAAACTAGACGCTCACACTGAGTCGTTATGCTTTCTACTAAGAACTAAGGTGGCTCGTCTATCACTTAACACTGAGTATTTACCGATGAGAAGCAAAGCAATGGTGTGGTGCATTGGGATTGGAGTTTATTGAGGATAAAAAAAGGGAGACTGACGTCTCCCAAAAGGCTAGCTTGCGCTG
Organism: Vibrio sp. J383; assembly: GCF_023503985.1. Taxonomy (NCBI): domain Bacteria; kingdom Pseudomonadati; phylum Pseudomonadota; class Gammaproteobacteria; order Vibrionales; family Vibrionaceae; genus Vibrio; species Vibrio sp. J383. The sequence continues at coordinate 729,090 of NZ_CP097294.1, forward strand.
GTTTTATTATCTGTTTATTAGAATCATAAGCTTTAAGGCTTAATTCTTGGTTACTGAAACGACCGCTTTTTCTACATTGTCATCTAACTCATAAATCGCATTCAGAATGAATGTGTAGTTGCCAGCTTCTGTTACGCTCAATTGGCAGTTACCATCAGTTCCAAGATTGATAGAGCCATCTGCAAGTTCAGCGGACTTACAACCGATATCAATGGTTTCCCAGGTAGAACTCCCAAATTTGAATTCATAACTATTAGGATCTAAAGTTGCTGTTAAAGAATAAACTCCGTTACTAACAAAGCTCATCGCCCAATCATCAGTTGCGCCCCATTCATTCATGTTACCTCTAACGTAAACCGTTGTTTGCCCGTATGGCGGAATGCTAGATACATCTTTATCTGAGTTATCGACTGGCAGACCGACACCTTGCGCATCGCCTTGAGCCTGTACAAATACTGCTGTGGTTAATGCAGGTACAGTGAACGTTTCAGCGGCAAAGCTTGCGCCTTTCACTGTGTCATCAGCTGAGCTCTGTTGAACGGTATGAAGAGTAAACCCCGTCGCTCCTGTGATTTTGAATGATTGAGATTCATCGGTAGAGTTTACAACCGCGACAATCGCATCGTTCGCTGGATCGAGGTCTGTACCTGCGGATGCACCATCATCGATAGACATCACGATTAGGCCTTCGACTTGATCCTCACCAACATTGCGGAAGTCGACACGCTTCATGACTTCGTCTGCTGTGTCTAAGCGGAACAGTTCGCTTGAGCTACGGATTTTTAATAGCTCTAGGAATTGCTGCTTAGTCAGCTCAATGTCGTCTGCGTCTGGTTTAGCCGTGCTGTCAGCTATGATAGTTTTGATCAAATCCCAGTTAGCACCATCTTTGTCTTCACGTGGTAAGCCAACATTCCAGTTATTGTTAGTACCGTCAAACATGACGCGGTTGTACCAATCACCAGAGTCGTAAGAATCGCGCTGCATAGACTTAGAACGAAGTAGTTCAGAACCCATATGGATGAATGGTATGCCTTGGCCTAACATCACGGTAGAAAGCGATACCGACTGCATGCGAGCACGCTCTGCAGAACTAGTACCGGCAGCGATCTTGTAAGCGTTGTTGTCCCAAAGCGTTTGGTTATCGTGTTTTGAAACGTAAGAAATGTTCTCTGAAGGCATCTTGGTGTAGCCAGCGGGAGCACCGTTGTAGTCGACGTTTTTACCCAGTTTGGTATCGCCTTTGTAATCAATCAGCACGTATTCTGCGAGGTTCCCCGCCATCCCTAAACGAACAAGGTCTTGGTTGTGTAAACGACCGTTGATAGAGTCTTGATCGACTTTCGTCTCTTCGTTGGCAATCGCTGCGTTACCAAAGCCTTGGTTAAAGCGAAGTGGGTGATTACCTTCTGAGTCGACACCGCCATCAAATGGGCTACCACCACGTACGGCGTCACGCAGACGGTCCGAGAAGGTACCGATCTCAGTGCCTGCCATGTTGATTTGGTTCGCTTGATCGAAGCGTGCATTGTCTGCTACTTCGCCAAAGTCCCAACCTTCACCGTAGAACAGGGTGTTTTCGTCGATTTTACGTACTTCAGCAAGAGCTTCTACCATCACATCTTTTGGTTGGTGGCCCATTAAGTCAAAACGGAAACCATCCACTTTATAATCGTCAGCCCACACCTTAAGTGAGTCGACCATCAATTTACCCATCATTAGGTTTTCAGTCGCAGTGTTGTCACAACAGGTTGAGTTTTCGACGCCACCTGTGTTGACGTTAAGACGGTGGTAGTACCCAGGGACAATCTTATCCAGCACTGACTTATCGTTCACGCCAGACGCATTGGTATGGTTGTATACAACGTCCATGATCAGCTTAAGATCCATGTCGTGCGTGGCTTTTACCATTTGACGGAACTCTAGAATACGCTTAGAACCATTAGGATCTGTCGCGTAGCTGCCCTCTGGAACCGTGTAGTGGAATGGGTCGTAGCCCCAGTTGAAGCTGTCGAGCATACGCAGGTCGTTCATTAGCGCTTGTGCATCGCCTGTTGAAGGATCATAACCATCGAGTACTTCTTCGATGACTTTGTTTTCGTCTTCGTTTCCACATAAGGCGGCAGTCGGTTTTACATCACATAGCTTACCAACGGTGTCAGTAATATCGACACGGCTCGCTTCATCTTCATCGACGGTAGCGATATCGAATGCCGGTAAGATATGTAGTGTCGTTAAGCCCGCATCTTTCAATTCTTGAAGGTGTTTAACCGACTCACGATCTGCTTCTGTGAGAGCGAGGTACTTGCCGTTTAGGCTCTTTGTTCCGAGCTTATCGCTGAAGCTAAAATCACGAAGATGTGATTCGTAGAGTACGTGGTCTTCATCTTTCTCTACAGTAGGGCGTTTATATCCAACCCAACCTTCAGGCATTAATGCTGAATCATCAAGATCGATGACTTGAGAGTATGCAGAGTTTTTCGATAAGCTGAGTGAGTAAGGGTCGGTTACTAGGCGAGTCTCAATGTTGCCTGTGGTTGGGTGGTAAACCTTCACTTGGTAGCGATAGTAACTGTTGACAGCGTTAGGTACCGCGTCAGTCGCCCAGATACCCGTCTCAGTGCTTTCTGTCATTGGAAAAACTTGTGAGCTTTTCAGGTCTTCGCTGTAAAGAACTAGCTCTACATCTTGCGCTGTTGGTGCCCAAAGCTTGAAGGTAGCCGCACTGCCTTCAACAATCGCGCCTAGTTCTTCACTCATCGCATTACCAGTATCTTCACTAGCAAATACCGCATCAAGCACACCAGGTTTTTGAACCTCAGTTGAAGAGGTAACGTCGCCATTGGCATTGTAGGCAACAAAGATTATCTGAGATTTTAAGATGGTACGTAAAGTATTGTCGTCAACGTCGATAGCAAGGGCAGGTAAGCTTGTAAGGTGGCGGAAACGCTCTTTCAATTCAGAGGACAGCTCCCCGTCTTTGCTTAGTTCAATTGCAGTTCCGCCGACAATTTCTTTGTCGGCGTTCATCGTGATACTGTTATCTAATGCATAGAAGAGTTTTACAGAATCGGCATTACTAGCTGCTTCCCAAGCGATGGTGGTTGCATCTAACCAATGTGCTTTTTGGCCATCAATATTGACTGGTCTTTCTGAGATTGGGTCGTAGTACAACTCGCTGCTGCCATGGAATCCGAATACACCTTGCGAATCACCAAGCTTGGTTAACTCGACTTTCGAATTGGCACTACCAAACGCTTTTTCGTCGCCATTGTGTAAGATGAAGTTCATGCATTCATGCGGGTCAGAAGCATCTGGATCGACTTTCAACACATAGTAGGCACCGTAGGTATCGCTGATACCATCAAATTCGTAAGGTGCTTCCCAGTTAGTCCCCGTTTCACTTAACCCCATGGCTACTAAGTCTGTGCTGGTACAGCCTTCGCCATTCCAAAGGTGCAATCCCCAGCCATCATAGGTCGAGCTAGACGTGCTAGACGTGCTAGACGTGCTAGCAGCCGCGACATCACGTTTGTAATACACAACGACTTCGTTTTCGCCAGCTTTGTATAAGCCACTGTTGCCAGCATCCGTGTCGCTGTCGTTATCGCTACCACAGCCTGCGATAAGGGTGGCAGTGAAGAGAGGCAGAATCGCTTTGGCTAGCGTTGATCGTTTGAAGCTTCTCTTTTTTGTAATGTTGAAGGTGCGTTGTAGAGTGATGTTCTTATTAATATTTATGTTGTTCACGTTTGATATCCATATTTCACTTTTTATGAAGATGAATATCCTAGTCCGAATGATGGCCAACTATTTGTGATGGCTATATGTAAAGTTATTTTTAATACGTAAAAATAGGAAACCTAGTGTCAGTATCACGCTTTGTATTTGGTTTAAGTGAAATTAATTGGATCAATAACTCATATGTTCGATATTAATAACCCAAGGCGTAGAAGCTAGGAGTAGATAATAAGGATGAGAGCTCATCCTTATTAATGTGAGGAATGTATCGAATTGAGAGGCTGTTAATTTAACTTGAGAATTAAGTTAATTATCAATTAGAAAGGTAATAGTTGTTCGGTCACTAATATTGATAGATAGGTTATTCATCTAACGACAATACCCAAACCAAAGATGCGAGCGGTTTTAATTCGATATTAAAATTACCGATGCTATTTTCAACGGTGAATACTTGTTGGTGAAGGCCTCCAATATGTTCATCTAGCAAGTAATTGTCATTCGCTATTTTGAGTTTTTGGATGACATTACTTGGAACCTTCAAGTGAATACTCTCTGTGATGTGCTGGCTGAAATTTGCGGCAACAATGGTGAGCTCTTGGTGGTCAAAGCGCAGGAATGCGTAAATAGAATCACTCAAGTTGTTGATCTGGTGTAAGTCTCGATATTCACCAGTCATTGAAGAATGCTCAAGCGAAAAGTTCATTACCTGCTGATAGAAGTGACGTAGCTGCTTTTCGTTGTCGTTTAATAATCCGCCATCGAATGCACCATGGTTCATCCATTTTTGGTGTTGTGGGACTCCGATGTAATCGAATATAGAGGTACGTGAGGGTTTTCCAAAGCCTGCATCTTCCGTTCCCGGTTCGCCAACTTCTTGTCCAAAATAGATCATGGTCGGTGAACTGCTTAATAACGCGCTGACGAGCATTGCAGGCTTCGCGATATTAGGATTACCAACAAACTCGGGAGACGCGATGCGTTGCTCATCATGGTTATCCAAGAAGTGCAGCATGTGGTGTTCAATATCCATCATTTGATGCTGGATCTTGGGGATGATAGCCGTTGAAGCCTTGCCTTGCATGATGTCTTTAAGTCCATCGTACAGATCAACTTTGTCATACAGGTAGTCCATTTTACCGAGATGGATGTAGTCGCGGTATAAGTCCGGTTGATAAACCTCAGCCATTAAAAAGGCATCTTGGTTTTTCATCTTTATCGATGAGTTGAGGTAACTCCAGAACTCGACAGGCACCATTTCAGCCATATCGTAGCGGAACCCATCAACACCGTTGTCTAACCAGAACAAGGCGATGTCTCGGAATTTAATCCAAGAGTCTGGCACATTCACGCCTTTCCAGAAGTGGTAATGGTCTAGGTGATCACGCTGTGCATAATCGCTCGGCAGCTCAGGGAAGTCTTTTGAGCCATCAGGGCGCACGCCGTAATTGATCTTCACGGTTTCATACCAGTCGTCAAAATCCGGCTTAGCCAAGCGTGAGCCGTTGCCTGTCCATTTAGCGGGTGTCTCGATAAACGGGGCTTTCAGATTAGGGTGCTGCTCACCACCAAGTGGGCTAAAGGCGGGCTCTACATCCGGCAGTTCAAAGGCGCTGTTGGGAATGTAGTAGAAGTTATTGTCTCGGTGATATTCAAGCGTAGTGTCATCGTGAGCGCCAAAGTCACTGACTCCCTCTGGGTTATTTAGTCCCTCATAATGACGCGCAACGTGATTAGGGACGATATCGATGATCACCTTTAAACCGTTGTCGTGGCTTCTTTTGATTAATGCCTCAAACTCTTCCTGACGGCGCTCGGGATTGTCGGCGAGATCTGGGTTTACAGAGTAATAATCTTTGACGGCGTAAGGTGAGCCAGCACGACCTTTTACCACGCTCGGGTGATCGTCTGAGATACCAATGTGTTTGTAATCATTGATGACGGCGTGATGTGGCACTCCGGTGTACCAAATATGTGTAATGCCGAGTTTGCGAATTTCAGACAGCGCTTTGTTTGTAAAATCATTGAATTTGCCGACGCCATTTTGCTCTATTGTGCCCCACGGAACATGTTGAGTGTTTTTATCACCAAATAAACGCGTAAAAACTTGATAGATGGCGTACTTTTGGTTGTACATATTTATAATTCCTTTAACTTCCATCATGTTATGTAGGGATGAAAGGGCTTGTTTGTTATTTAGCAGGCTAACTGAATTACAATATGCCTTACTCATCCTTATCAAAATTTACAGGGCGTAATTGCTACAGTATGTGAGCTGTTACCCAAAAGGAGTTGATGTTGTCTTCATCTATTCAAATCGCTATCACTTATCTGGTTCTAGTGGCGGTATCCGCGTTGTTTGTAGAAAGTTCGAAAGCGCTGTTGGTGTGGTACTTAGTTATCGGGATAGTGACGTTTTTTGTGTACGCAAAGGACAAGAGGGCGGCGATCAATAGCAATTGGCGTGTGCCTGAGAAAACTCTTCATATTTTGTCTGTTGTTGGTGGCTGGCTAGGAGCTTTGATTGCTCAAGATAAGCTGCGCCATAAAACGCAAAAGCAGCCGTTCAGAGCAATTTATTGGGTGACAGTGGCAATGAATGTTGCGGCGTTTGCGTGGACGTTAACCCCAAGCGGGCAGGCAATTTTTGGTCGTTGGCTTAGCGAGGTTATTGGATACTTGTAACTAAACTGATGGCTAGTAATCACTTACTAACCATCTTGGGGAAGCTATCTGGTTACAACATCGGAATCGTTGAGGCTAACAGCAAACCTGCCATACCGTAGTTAAAGCTTTTGATGCGGACGGGTGTTGTTAGCCAGTGTTGCAGTTGCTTGCCTGCTGCCGTCCAGAAGGTCACAGAAGGCAAGTTGGCTAGCGTGAAGATACCTGCGATGATTGCAAGCTCCCACCATGAACTGCCGCTGCTATAAACGGATATCGCCGTCAGCGCCATCGACCAACCTTTAGGGTTCACCCACTGAAAACTTGCTGCGCCGATGAAGGTCATTGGCTTATAAGCCTCGCTGCTTTTGGCTTTGCCGCTCAATGCTATCTTGATTGCAAGGTACACGAGGTAAGCAAGGCTTAGGTATTTCAGTATTTGGTGAGTAACTGGGTACGCGTTGAAAATTCCCATTAAACCGAAGCCAACCAGCAGTAACATGGCTGCAAACCCCAGAGCAATACCAAGCATGTGCGGAATAGTGCGGGCGAAGCCAACATTTGCTCCTGATGTCATGAGCATGATGTTATTTGGACCCGGCGTGAAGGTCGAGACAAACGCAAACAATGCAAGTGCGCTAAGTTGTTCTAAAGGCATTATGGTTCTCCAGCAAAAAAATGAACGAAGTGACTGACCGGTCATGACTTTCACGTGTTGAGAAACATAGTAGGTGGAAAGTGAGGCAATTATGTGCTTTTATTTCATCTATTATCACTTAATGCACAATAATAAGTAGTTATGGATAGATTTGACGAAAGGATATTGCAAGAGCTTAAATTGGACGGCAGAATCTCCAACATTGAGCTTTCAGAACGGATTGGCTTGTCGGCTTCTGCGACCTTAAGGCGAGTACAAGATCTTGAGCGTAGAGGTGTCATTCAAGGTTACCGTGCGGTTCTGGATAATGGGCTGATGGGGGTCGGTTTTATTGCTTATGTTTCGATTGGTTTATCAAGCCACAGCAAAGCGGCTCAGCTGGAGTTTGAACAGCATGTCAGTATGGAAAAAGAGGTAGTGGAGTGCCACAACATTACCGGTGCCAACGAGTACTTGCTAAGGGTAGAAACCAAAGATCTACCGGGCTATAAGAAGTTTCATGCCGATGTGCTTGGGGAATGTGCTCAGGTGCAATCTATTACGACTATGGTTGTGATGGATACCCCTAAAGACGAACGCTAGTCGAGTTTTATTTCAGGAGAGGCGTAGTGCCAAATACCAATCAGTTGTTATTGTTCTTAGATGTGGTTCAACAAGGGTCGTTTACCAAAGCGGCAACCTTGCATGATATGGACAATTCATCGCTCTCTAAACAGATCAAAAGGCTCGAGCAAGATTTAGGTGTTCAGCTGCTGAACCGTTCGACACGTTCGTTTTCGTTGACGTCGGCAGGGGAAGATATTCTCGCACAAACCTATGTGCTGAAAGACACCATTAATCAGATTCAAGGCATCGCAGATTCATACCAATCAGAGCCCAAAGGCGTTCTGCGAATTACCTCACCGATCTATTTTGGGCAGCAATATCTGCAACCTATCATCACTCAGTTCATGAGAAAGTACCCTGATGTTCAGATCGTACTTTCACTAGACGATAAGATCGCCAATATTATTGCAGGGCAGTTTGATATCGCGTTTCGCTTCAGTAAGCTTGTTGAATCGAATTTGATTGCGAAGAAGATTGCTGACAGTAACTTCATGTTGGTCGCGTCGAACGATTTTGTGAAGGAGCACGGTGAACCGAAAACGCCACAAGATCTACTCGCTCTACCTGCGGTGATTTATACCAATGGTGATATGACGGTCGACCATCTGCGCATTAGTGAAGAGCCGGGAGGTAATACCTTCCAGAGCCTAACGATTCGTGGCAACTATAAGGTGAGTGATGTTCGTACTATGGTGTCTTGTGTGAAAGATGGTCTAGGTTATGGCTTCCTTGATCAATCAAACCTGTATGCCTCAATGAAAGAACTTGGCTTGGTCACTTTACTGCCGGATTATCCGATCTCTACGATTGATACCGCAATCTACGCTGTCTATCCGCACCGTAAGCAGACCAAACTAGTCAAAGAATTCATCACTACGGTTCAAGACTATATTGGCTCTCCGACCATTTGGGAAAAGATGCAGCAAGGTTAGTTGTTTTTCTAATCGTTCAAACATAAAAAAGGAGCCAGAACGTCGAACGATCTGGCTCCTTTTTATTCTTCCAGCTATAACTGATTTACAATGTAAAGCTTAGCTATAGCTGGCGTGAACGGCTCTTTTTACTAATGCCTATCAATGCTCATGAATCACTTCTTTACCACTTGGGTAGGCTTTTGAACCCAGAACATTACCGTCGACTTCTTTACCATAGTAACCTTGGTGGTTGTGGTAACGCTTAGCATTGCCGGCAACATCACCCTTGTATCTAGGATCTTGTGGGCGTTCATGACTGTTTACAAACGCTGCCACATCCCATGCATCCTGAATCGAAAGTTGTTCGCTCTTCCCAAGCGGCATGTTTTCGTAGATGAAGTAGGCTGCTGTATTTACACGGTGCATACCTGCGCCCCAGTTGAACGAATTCTCGCCCCAAAGAGGTGGTAGGTATGAGCGACCATCCGCCCCTTTAATGCCTTCGCCATTTTGGCCATGACAGGTTTGGCAGCTGGTTTGGTAAACCTTTTCTCCACGCGCTATCGATGGCTCTTGTTCAGGGTTGGCAATTTTAGGGTAGCCGCGACCTGCAAGCTTGCTGCGGTCATCGATTGGGTATTTGCTTAGCAGCTCTTCAGGAAGAGGGAAGCTTTCTGCTTTTCCGCCGACTTGTAAATCTGCATCGCTAATCTCAGGAACGGGTGTGTCTTGCATGCCGTTCTTATCCAAGATACCGCCCATTGCCAACCAGTACGAGTAAGCAGTTAGCGCGACCATCTCTTTTGAGCCCACTGCTGGTGGTAAACCATTCATTGAGTAAGTGAAACAGCCTTGGATACGTTCTGCGTAGCTGTTTACTTTGTCATTTTTAGAGCGATACGCAGGGTAAGCCATATACGCTCCCCAAAGAGGCGCAGCATTTGGTTTCATGCCCGCTTGCATGTGGCAGTTGACACAGTTTTGTTCATTGCCTACGAACGTACCACGCATCTGTTGTGAATCGACAAACAGCGAATAACCCAGTTTTACTTTGTCGCCAAACTCCCCTGCAGGAATATCTACCAAGTCTCGTGGCACCAGATATTTGTTATCTTGAGGCTTCTCAACGGCTGGTAATTCGGTTTGGCGATCGGGCAACTCAGCTTCGGCATAAGCGATTCCAGAGGCAAGGGTTGCGGTAATTAGAAGTAGTGTTTTCATGCGAGCCCTTTAGTATCGGAAAGAGGCGAAGTAGTAAGACAGGTTTTTGATCTCATCGTCGGTTAACTTGCCCGCGATGTTGCCCATCATGTTCAAATCATCACCCTTACGAGTGCCGTTTTTCCAAGCGTTGAGCTGAGTTTGAATGTAGTCGGCGTGCTGGCTCGCTAGGCGAGGGAACTTGTCTACGCCCATACCACTTGGCCCATGACAGGTTGCACAAGCTGGAATGTTTCTATCCCAATCGCCTTGGAAAACCAGCTTACGATAAGGATTATCAATATCGGCTTGTGAGCCGCGCTGTTCTAAGTCGCTGAATTCGTATGACGGTAATGATGCGAAGTATTCTGCAACCTCACGACGAATCGCAGGATCAGACACACCGTCAGCCATTCCCTTCATGATCGCGCTTTGACGCTCGCCACTTGAGAATAAGACCAGTTGATGTTCTAGGTAGTCCGCATTGAGCCCTGCAAGCATAGGGGCGATGTTGGGCATGCCTTTAGCGTCTGCTTGGTGGCAACCGCTACAGGTTTCTGCGGCTTCTGGCATTGGGTTAGGCGCTGCTTGTGCAAAACCGGATAAAGAAAGGCTTCCCAGAGCAGCGATGCAAAGCGTTAGAGTTTGAGTTTTTATGTTCAGCTTAATCATGAGGCGTCGCTATTGGTTGTAATGCACGCATTTTCGACATAATTGGATGTTCGCGCTATTGTGGATTTCCACATTAATTCACTTGGAACTTGAGGTAAGTCTCACATTAATAACCTCAGTTACCATAATGGTATTGATGTGAATTTCGATAGGCGAATCCAACTGCTGCTAACGAAGTGCAAGGGAACTGCCATGTTCGCCTCGGTGTAACTGCTTGTTAAGGCTCTTTTATGGCACCGATTGTATAAGCATAGCCGCTTTATAGAGGCTGGCTAAAAAAGTTACGGTGAAAAGAAGAGAAGACAAGAGAATAGAAGTGAAGTGAGTTTGCGGGTTGGATTGAATGTTGCCGATTGGGTGCTGCCGATGTATTGGCTGTTAAAAAGCAGAACAACTTCGAATGACGAAGTTGCTCTGTTTTGTCCCTATTCAGACATGATTAGGGATAGGTATTGGATCACTGATTAGACTTTGTAGATCTTAGCCGGAAGCGCTTGTCTTGCCGCTGCGCCCACAACCCAATCAAGCATCACGCCTTTGCCTTCTCTCGTCGGATCAATCAAGCCAATATCATTGATGTTAACGCCATCGTTTGACTTCATTTTCACTGGTTGTTGTGTGTCACCAATCCAGTGGGCACGCTCACCGAGTTCTTTGTGTCCAAAGCCGTGTTCAAAGCCTAATGTTCCCGGCTTGATACCATCAATAACCATCGCCAACGCGTGTGTGGTTGAACTTGGTGTTTCAATGGCAAATACGTCACCAGTTTTGATGCCAGAAGAAGAGGCGTCTTTTGGGTGGATGTAAACCGGATTCACGCCCTTAATGGACTCTAAGCGTGGTGACAAGTTAGACACCGCACTGTGAATGTTGGACTTAAAGTTGGTCAGGGTGAACGGCCACTCTTTTGCTGGGAACTGCTCTGCCAATGGCGTGCCGTCTGCCAGCTTCTGTGGATACCAAGTCGGGCAACCCATGTACTGCTCACCACTGATAGTGTTGCGAGAAGTACCAAGCTTTTCATTCCAGATAGCCAATGGCTTGGTCCATTTGTACTTCATAGTTTCATTGGCATACGCATTGGTTGCGTCTTCAAAACGACCGCCACGCGCAAAGATATATGCCACTTTGAGCATCTCTTCTGGTTTAAGCGTTTTGTTCATCACAGGCACTAGGCGCTCTAGACCAGACCAAACTATATCTTCGGCGTCTACATTCGGAACACCACCTTTTACGAACGCCAAGTTAGCAGCCGAGCGCAGGTAGAAGTCTTCAGCGCTATGAATACCGTGCCAGTTACCTTGGCTATCTTTGATTACGTTGTCGCCGAAGCCTCCTAACCCCAGTGTTTTCGCCAGATCAATAAAGAAGTTCTCTAGGTTGATGGCACGTCCATCTTGAGTGCGTGAGGTTTTAGGTTCGACAATCGGCCAACGAGCGGTGATCGCTTTAGTCGCGACGCCATGCCACGGGGTTGCCATGCCCCAGCTTTCGTAGGTCACCGTGTCTGGTACGAGGTAATCCGATAATGCTGTGGTCTCATTGATAAAGGCATCGATAGACACGATCAAGCCAAGCTGTTTGGGATCCTTAAGCTTCTCACCTAGCAAGTTGTCTAAACCCGGAACACCATAAAGTGGGTTCGCCATGTGGTTGATCCATGCCTTTGCTCGGTAAGGGTAGCCATCAATCGCAGCTGATAGGTGCTCGGTTAAAAGTGGCGCAGAGATTGGGTACCACGGCGCGCGAGTTGGGTAAGGTGATTCACCTGCAGCAACGCGACGCTTGTATTCGCTGGTCTTGTGGTACGGAAATTTGCTGCGAGATAAGAACACACCTTGAGGCTTAGTCTTACCCTTGAACTTGGTAAAGTCGTAGCGAGGGCCTGCAACAGAAGTTGGGTAGCCACCCGCTTTCGCCATCGCACCGCCTTTTGCATTGATGTTACCGATCAGCGCGTTCAGCATTAGGATAGAGAACGAGTTGTAGAAGCCGTTGGTGTGCATGTTGCCACCGTGAGTATCAACAACTGCTTTCGTTCCGTAGCTGGTGAAGCGTTTCGCTAGTGCAATAATCTGGTCTTGTGGGATTTCGCACTGCTCACTGTAGTAAGCAAGGTCATATTTGAAGGCTTCTTCTTTTAATCTTTGTAGAGAAGACTTCACACGAACGGTTTGACCATCGATTTCTACGTCTTTATCGACGAACAGCGCCGCTTCATTCACCTGAATATGTGATGAAATTAGTGACGTTGTCACATCTAGTGCGATAAATCCATCATCGTCAGACATCGGTTCGCCTGTTTCTAGCAAACCCACATCCGATGCGCGAAGCATACGCCCATTTTGTGGGTGCGACTCGTCACTGATCACAAGGTGAGATGCATTACACCAGTGTGTGGAACCTGCTTTGTGCATCGCTTGCGCGCTTGGGCGAGATAAGAAGTCGTGATTGTAGCGCTGGTTCTCGATGATCCATTGGATCATGCCCAGAACTAATGCTGAATCGGTGCCCGGTTTGATCGGTAGCCAGTTGTTGCGATCGCCCGCCGCAAGGCTTGACGAACCTGCAGGAAGGCTTGGTGTCACTATGGTGTAGCTCAGTTTTCCGTTGGTACGAGCCTCAGCCAGTTGTCTTGCTTGGCGCTTAAACGGGTTGCCTGCTTGAGCCGGAGACATACCGATGAAAAGTATGAACTCTGCGTTGTTGAAGTCTGGCTTTAAGTGCGAGAACTTGTCTAGATCATTCATGATCGCACCTGAACCTGCGCGGAACGCGTAGCCACAGTAAGAGCCGTGGTGACCAAAGTTGCGAGTGCCGTAGCTGTTAAATGCAAAGCGCTTCAAGATGTCGTCACGGCCTTCATTACCGGCATTGGTCACAAGCAGTTGGTTGGCTTTTGGTCCGTATTCAGGGTTGTTTGGATCGAGTGGTGTTTCGATGTCGCGAATCGATCGTAAGCCCTCAACTTCGCCTTCACCGAATAAGTCACCACCTTCGGTGATCTCAGAGATGAGTTGTTCGTAGCTGATCGGTTCCCACTTGCCTTCACCTCGTTTACCAACGCGTTTTAACGGTTGAGTGATTCGGTATGGGCTGTTTTGAATCTCTAACATGCCGTTACCGCGGGCGCAGGCTGTCGAACGGTTATTGATGCCGGATTCACCAGACAAGCCAATGTAGGCGTCTTTTACGGGCGTTTTGAACGGGATCTGTTGGTCGCTTGATAGCGGGTGGTACGGGTTGCCCGAGATGCGCAAAATCTCGTCATTGCGATTATCGATACGTACACGCAAGCCACACAATGTCCAGCAGCCAAAACACATTGATGGTGCCACGCGCTGGTTCGGATTCGGTGAGATCTTACCTTGCTCATCGACACTGTATTCCGTCTCGAGCGAGTTACCGTGATGGATGTGATTGGTTTTCTTACCTGCGGTGCCATCAATAGCACCGTGAACCATATGCTTTGTGGTTGTCGCATAACCTGCAGCAAAAGCTCCAACACCACCGGCGGCAAGGCCTGTTTTCAAAAATTGACGACGTTTGTTATCCATGATGATTCCTCAGACTACAAGCTATGTGAGCGGTTAAGTGGTGAAGGTGTATTTTGGTTTGGCTTTGATGTTGTCTTTGGCGCAGAGCCAGTTGCTCTTGTAGACCCAATAGTTCGCGTAGACACGATTTCAGAAGCGAACAACGCAAGCGCTAACCAAAGGCCACACATACCAATAATGCCAAGTAACCCAGCGCTACCCATTGGCAGTTCATAAGGGAATGGGCCTACATCAAAACGTGGAATGGTTTGAACTTCCATCATGGTGACCCAACGTACCGCCCATGCTGAAATCATGGTCGCAAGTGCTACACAGATGATTCCTAGCTTGCTTTGCGATAAGCGTTGTAGGGGGAGAACTAAGATCATACACAGCAAAATACTAGTGGTCATGATGCCTAGATTGATTCCCCAAGCGTTGTTCTCGTAGAGATTGAAGTGACCATGGTTAGATGCCCAAATCGACGTGAGAATGATGGCAAGGCCACCTGTTAAGGTAATGGTTCTTTGTATCAGAGCTAGGTCTGTTGGTTTTAAGCTTGGTTTGCTTGAAGGCTGCAGAGCCCAAATTAACAGAGTTAAGCCCGTTGCAGCAAAGAATGCGGTCGTGAACCAAAGTAGTGGAGAAGCCGGTTGATGCCAAAGCGGTCGGCTCGCCAAAATCGCAATCTCTGCGCCTGTGTAAAGCGCGATGCTTAGGCCCGAAATAGCCGTCACAGCAGCGAGTGCAATCATCAGCTTTGACGATATTTGCCATTGACCTAGCGTCAGCCAAGCCAAATGTTTTAGAAGTGGGTTTTCACTTTCCTTAAGTTGTGCGATGTCGTCACGCAGGTAAACCCAAGCAGTCGCGACAGCTAGCCCAGAGAATAGAGGTAGAAACAAAGAGCCTAATGACATCCATGACCAAGGCGTGATGTGGGCGTAGAAGTGCCAAGCACGTCCCGGTTGGTGCAAATCACCGGTTAATGCTAATGGCCCAACAATCGCGCCGATGGCCATCACAAGCACAAGGGCAGAACGGAATTGATGACTGGTTGAGTTTTTGAATATCAGTGCAATTAAAAACAGAATAGCCGCCGCATAAGCCGAACCGATGTAGAAGAAATATTGAACCGCCCACGGTAGCCAAGCGATATCTTGAGCGGGGACTAACACCTCAGTGATATTCATGCTGTCTCTCCTTGTTTGCCTTGTGTCGCGATTGCCAATTCTTGTTTGCTAGAGGATGAGTTATCGATGGCGGCTGGATCATAAATCGCAGGTTGGCCTTCAATGTGGCTAACGAATCGCTCGTTCATGCCGATATAGAAAACATGGGGGTTGGTATTCTGCTCTGGTTTAAGCACCTTGATGTCGTCTTGGTTTTCATTGATCAGGCGGTTGATCTCACTGTTTGGATCTTTAAGGTCGCCAATGACACGCGCGCCACCAACACAGGTTTCGACACAAGCGGGCAGTAAGCCGTCTTCAAGGCGGTGTGCACAAAAGGTGCATTTGTCAGCGGTAAGCGTGTCGTTGTTAATGAAGCGTGCATCGTAAGGGCAAGCTTGAACACAATAAGCGCACGCAACGCAGCGTTCGTTGTCGACCATCACGATGCCATCTTCACGTTGGAAGGTCGCTTGAACAGGGCAAACCTTGATGCAGGGTGCGTTGTCACAGTGATTACAAAGGCGAGGCAACATGAAAGATTTCACGTCTTGTTGAGCTGTCGAACCATCATCAAGGGAGACTTCATACTGTTTTACAGTGGTTCTGAACTGGCCAATCGGCGCTTGGTTTTCAACGCTACAGCCAACAGTACACGCCTGGCAGCCAACGCACTTACGTAAATCAATCGCCATCGCGTAGCGTTTACCTATTTCGCCTTTGCGGTCAGGTTGGTTGTTATTGCGAATGACTGTGCTCGCGACTGCGGTGTTGATTCCGGCAATGGGAATGAGCGCAGCACCAGCGGAAACCTTGCCGAATTGGCTGAGAAACCGTCTTTTCAATGAGTCCATAGAGGTACCTATAAATGGGTATTCGTTCTGTTGAGCTCATTGTCAGATTTTGGCCGTACTCGGGGTATTGTGGATTTCCACATACCCAGATCAAAGTTGATCTAGAACAAATGTGGTTTTCGCTATCTAGCTGTTATGCTTTGTTTTAGTGGTTTATTTAAAGTGCTCTAGAGCATGATCTAAGCGTTAAACAAATCGTCAGCGTAAAGACGAAGTGAAATAACGAGAGAATAAATTGAATAAACAGTCCGTTTGGAGAAAGAGATTTCAGTGACCGTTCGAAAACTAGTGACAATCATTAGCCTTTGCTGGTTAAGCCTAACCGCAGGCGCGTGTTTAGCTGCTCAATCGGAGCAAGAGATTACAACGACAAGCACTGTTGAGTCTGAGCAAATCATAGAAGTTGGCGTGTTGGCGACTCGAGGTAAGCTTTCCGCTCAACAGCGTTGGCAGCCGACAATGGATTGGCTGTCGGATCGTATTGCGGGTAAGCACTTTGTCCTCAAGCCTTTCAATTTGGAAGAGATGGCTGAAGCGGTGAAAGGGGTCACTGTCGATTTTGTTATTACTAATCCAGGTCAGGCGGTTCGATTAGGACGCCAGTATGCGCTTTCTTGGATGGCGACCATGACCAGTCATAACGTTGAAGCTCAAGGCACCAGTAATACACGCAGCATTGGTTCCGCCTTAGTGGTGAGAAGAATATCGCCTTATATCTCTCTCGAACAACTCAGCGGTAAGCCGATTGCGGCAGTATCGGAAAATGCTTTTGGTGGTTACCTCACTATGCGTTACCAAGTGATGCAACAAGGGCTCAATCCCAACCGCTTTTTCTCGAATACGCAATTCTTAGGTTTCCCTATCGACGCTAGTTTGTATCAACTGCGTGAAGGGCATATTGAAGCGGCTGTAGTGCCTGCTTGCTTGGTTGAGAACATGATCAGTGACGGTTTGCTGGTGGCGGGACAATATAGAGTTATTGAAAACCAAGCGCCTGAAGGATTCCGTTGCCAAGTATCTACGCCTTTGTATTCCAACTGGTCGTTTGCTAAAACAGAGCGAGCCTCTTCGGCATTAGCGAAGCAAATGAGTCAGGTGCTGTTTTCAATGCCAAAGAGCAGTGCGCCAGCCATTGCAGCGAATGCCTCGGGTTGGACGTCACCCACTAGCCTGCTTTCAATTGACAAGCTTTATCAGCAACTCGACATGCACCCACTGCAACAACCTTGGTGGAAAGAAGCGTTAATCTGGCTTAAGTACAATCAACAGTGGGCATGGGCGTTCTTTATTCTTGTCGTGTCGCTGAATGCTTACCACTTCTGGTTGGAGTACAAATTCAGTCGCAGCAAAAAACAACTAGAAGCGACGCTGTACAAGCTGAAAAATAAGAGTGAACAGCTAGAGCACTCTCAACGTATCGCGGTAGTCGGTGAGTTGGGCAGCAGTTTGGCACACGAGATCAATCAACCTTTGGCTGCTATTCGGAATTATAGCGAAGGTGGTTTACTGCGGATTTCAAAGAACAAACCGCTGACTGACATAGAACCTGTATTTGAGAAGATCCAGTCTCAAGTGGATCGTGCTGATGCGATCATTCAACGCTTGAGAAACATGATAAAGAAACGTTCATCGGAAAAGTCACGGACTGATATCGAGCAGTTACTCACAGACACTATCGAGCTACTGCAATTTCGATTACAGAAACACAAGATAACCATTGAGCGCTACGCTGTAGGTAAGCCTATCCAACTGTATGTTGACCCTGTCGGATTGCAGCAAGTGATTGTAAACCTGATAAACAATGCGACTGATGCGTGTAATGCTCAACAGCATCGCGAACAAAGTGCTACGTCTGATATTGATAACAAAAACAACGAACCATCGACAATTAAAGTGATTACCGAGTATCAACCGGATAAAATGATGCTGTCGGTTATCGATAACGGCACGGGCTTAGATTTCACCGAGCAACAAGTCACTCAAGCCTTTGTGAGTAGCAAAGAAAACGGCTTGGGGTTAGGGCTTGCGATTTGCCAAGATGTGATTGAAGACCACAGCGGCCAAATGGCCATCAAATCATTAACTCCTCATGGCTGTCACGTCGCAGTGACGTTGCCTTTTTCTCTTTCAAATGATTCATAAGGAATCTTGTTATGTCTGAACTTCATCAAACGTTGCCGGTCTATGTGGTTGATGACGATGAGTCGATGCGTGACTCATTGGTGTTCTTATTGGAAGAGCATGATTTTACGGTGTCAGCCTATGAAGATGGCCCGAGCTTTCTGGACTCAGTGGATTTGAGTGCGCCAGGTTGCGTGGTGTTAGACAGCCGAATGCCTGAAATGAGAGGGCAACAAGTTCATGAGTTGATGGTGAAGGCGCAGAGCCCACTGTCGGTGATCTATCTGACGGGTCACGGTGATGTACCAATGGCGGTCGAGGCATTGCAAGCCGGTGCGGTGAACTTCTTTCAAAAGCCAGTTAAAGGCAGTGAGTTAGCTGAGGCGATCAAGCAAGGTTTGGACGCTTCTGAAAAGCATTTACACATGAATGTGTATCGCCAAGCGTATGCGTCGTTAACTGAGCGAGAAATCGATATTCTTAAGCAGATTATCGACGGCAAACGTAACCAGAAAATTGCCGATGAATTATGTATCGCGATGAGAACGGTAGAAGTACACCGAGCGAGTTTAATGAAGAAATTTTCTGCTAAAACGGTTGCTGAACTGGCTTACATATACGGCCAACTGAACTAACTACAGCGACATGAAATTGCTGATAGGTATTCATCAATTTCGTTATCGTTTTTTAAGATTATTTTGCTCAAAGGTGGTCTTCATTATCGAACTCTATTGAAGCAAGATTACACCATTTATGGAGTGCATAAGGATAGGTCTTAGTAGACTTTTTATCGCTATGTATTCCTGAGATACTGAACTGAGTTCATTTTAGGGCGGAACGTTTTAATAACGGCGCTTTTCCCTGTAATTAGAAACATACCATTCACTATGGGTTGATCACTTTCCCGATATCGAGGCTAGTATCAGCCGAGTTAGGTTAAAATATTTTATGAGTACAATGGGAATCGCAATTGGTGCGACGGCTCTTTCGTTAATACTTGTCGCCGTGTGGCTGATCTCTTTATCGCTAAGAAAGCAGCGCTTGGAACAAGAACGTAAGGCTCGTGCTGTCGCTTATCGAAAAGCGATTGAAAAAGCGCGCATACAAGAGCAAAAAGAGCGTCACTTCAAAGCCGAAACTGGGCATGTACCGTCGATACTGTATTTGGCAAAAGAAGCTGAACGTAACAATATTAAGGAAGCTCTGTATTGGTACGACAAAGCGGCACAACTCGATAATATCAATGGTATGTATGGCATTGTGCGCCTGAGTATGAAGCGTAAAGAAGACCTGATTTTAAGAGAGAAAGCCAACTTTTGGCAGCTTGCGATATCCGCATTGGACAATGACGTGTCTGCGAAATTTGAGATGGGCAAAGCGCTTGTCTTTGGTCGTGGAACTGATAAAAACATCCCTAAAGGTTACACCTATATCGAAGAATCTGCGGCTGGTGGTAATACTGAAGCAATGCTGTTTATCGGTGACTGGTGTCTAGATAAAGAAAACCCAGACTACTCTGCCGAAAGCTCTGTCGAGTGGTACCAAAAGGCCGCGGAAAAGAATAGCTTAGACGGCAAGATCAAACTTGGTATGAGTTATTTGAACGGTGTGGGTGTTGAGCCTAACCATGGCGAGGCTGTTTACTGGTTTGAGACGGCCGCAGAAAAGAACAGTGCAGAAGCCATGTTTAGAGCAGGTGAAGCTTGGATTGACCATGGTGAACACGGCAATGCCATTGCTTATATCTGGCTATTTTTATCGGCTCATTTTGGTTACTCAGAAGCCAAGCATTTGAGGGATAAAGTCGGCGGGGAACTTGGTGTGGATGCTGTCGTGGGCTTACAAGCTCTGACTAAACCGATAATGACTAAGTTGACCCAAGAAGCAATCACTAAGCACTCAATCATTAAGGCGCTCAACAAGCTCTACAAACGCAATGTCCCTGTCCCTAAGAAGGTTAAAGAAGCGTCCGATGAAGAAGGTGAGGAGTTAAATGTCGATGGTAATCATTTAGAGACCAAAGCGTCGAGTGAGCAAGGTTCTAACGTCGATTACAGCCAGCAGGCGACGCCAAACCATGATAGCGGTGCTGCGAATCAAGGGTCATCCAGCGATCAAGCAACGCATAACAAAGAAGCAAGCCCTAACTCTCTAGACTTCAGTCAGGCAACAGTGGATCCAAGCTGGAAAAGCAACCACTAAAACGTGTTGGTTAGCTTTGATGAGTTAGACAAGAATGACTAAAGCTGTGAAGCTATAAAGCTATAAAGCTATAAAGCTATAAAGCTATAAATCTATAAATCTATAAATCTATATAGCTCCTAGCCGTAATCTAGAAAACCAAGACAACAAAAAAGGGAAGCGAATGCTTCCCTTTTTATTTGTGTGCTATTTGCTTTTAGAGCTTAGAGCTTAAGCCTAATACCCAAGAGCTGTTAAGCTTTGTTTTGCTCAGCTTTACATACAGCCGCAGTGAACACGACGTCAGTTGAGCTGTTAAGCGCTGTTTCAGCCGAATCTTGAATCACACCAATGATGAAACCAACCGCTACAACCTGCATCGCTACATCGTTTGAGATACCGAATAGGCCACAAGCTAGAGGAATCAGTAGCAGTGAACCACCGGCAACGCCTGATGCGCCACATGCTGAAATTGCAGCAACAAGGCTTAGTAGGATCGCAGTGAAGATATCAATCTCAATACCCATTGTGTGTACAGCTGCAAGCGTTAACACAGTGATGGTGATTGCAGCACCCGCCATGTTGATGGTTGCGCCTAGAGGGATTGATACAGAGTAAGTATCTTCATCTAGCTCTAGCTTCTTACAAAGGTTCATGTTCACTGGGATGTTTGCAGCGCTTGAACGAGTGAAGAATGCCGTTACACCAGATTCACGAATACATTGCAGTACAAGTGGGTATGGGTTCTGTTTTGTCTTTACAAAGACAAGCAGTGGGTTAACGACAAGAGCAATGATCAGCATTGAGCTTAGTAGAACCGCTAGCAGTTGACCGTAGCTTGCTAGTGCATCGAAGCCCGTAGTTGCGAATGTAGTCGAAACAAGGCCGAAGATACCGAATGGCGCAAGACGAATAATGAAGCGAACAATGTGTGAAACACTGTGGCTAAGGTCTTCGAAAACCGCTTTTGTTGTTGCTGATGCGTGGTGCAGAGCAAGACCAAGACCGATAGCCCAAGCAAGAATACCGATGTAGTTAGCGTTCATTAGTGCGCTAACTGGGTTATCTACAAGCTTGAATAGAAGCGTATGAAGAACTTCTGCAATACCTTGAGGAGGGTTAGCACCTTCAGCGCCAGCAACCAGTGTCAAAGTGGTTGGGAACATGAAGCTCAGTACTACAGCAGTTAGTGCTGCAGAGAACGTACCAATCAGGTAAAGCACAATGATTGGACGCATATGAGTATGCTGACCTTTCTTTTGGTTTGCGATAGAAGCTGCAACAAGAATGAATACTAAAATTGGGGCAACAGCTTTCAGAGCACCAACAAACAGACTACCTAATAGGCCTGCATCTTGAGCTGCTGAAGGAGAAACCATGGCGAGAACGACACCGAAAACAATACCAGCAAGGATCTGTAGAACGAGATTTCCACGAGCGATGCGGGCGAGCATGTTGTGATTTTGCATAAAATACCTGCAATTGTTAATTTATTATAGTGATGTATTTTTTTATAAAGTTGTACCAAATCCAACTATACACTAGTGGAATGGGCGGTCATATTAGCGGGATCTAAGAGGGTGTCTAGGAATAGTTTACTTTTAGGGTGATTGTTTGCGCTACGTGGTGTTTTTAGAGCTAAATGTTAAATTTTTGTGCTCTTGTTGAGATATAAATCTGCATGATAATACTCATTCGGGTCAATGTTCTGGTTCTGATGCCGTCAGAGTCGATTAGCAAGATCATTGTGTGCAGAAATGATCCCATTGAGTTCCTGTTGATACAAAGAAGACCTGTTAATACAAAGAAGCCCCGCTGATACAAAAAGCCCCAGCCCAATGCGTTAAAGAGCTCATGAATTAATGAGCTAATACGCGATAGGGACATGGGGCTTATTTACGTGTTGTAAACCTAATTCAATAATCGGCTATTTAGGCGATTTTTTGATATTACGGCTCTCTGACTGCACGGTTTTGTACATTTTAGAAAGCTGTTTACTGCTCGCTCTCTGCTCTGCCAATGAGGCTCCATTTCTTGCTTGCTCTCTGAGTAACTTCTCATAGTTAGAGAATCGTCTTTCAGAAAGCTCACCGCTTTCAATGGCCTTGCGTATTGTGCATCCTGGTTCTGACTCATGGCTGCAATCAGAAAAGCGACAATGCATCGCCAATTCTTCCACATCAGAAAAAGTTTCACTTACTCCTTCAGCACAATCGGCGAGTTGTAACTCTCGCATACCAGGAGTATCGAGCAATAAACCGCCCGACGTTAGAAAGTGGAGCGATCGTGACGTGGTTGTATGACGGCCTTTGCTGTCGTCTTCACGAATACCGCCCGTTTCTTGTTGAGTTTCACCAAGTAGCGAGTTCACGAGTGTCGATTTACCGACACCAGACGAACCCATCAAAGCGACGGTTTTGCCCGTTTTACACCAAGGCGACAATACTTGAGTAGAGTCTTGATCTAGGCTATTAACGGCTTCGATCATCAGCATTGGATCTAAGCTTTGCACTTGCTGTACTTTGTCTTGGTAGTCGTCACACAAGTCTTTCTTGGTAAGTACGATAACCGCTTCAACCTGTGCTTCATTGGCGAGTGCTAGATAGCGTTCGATGCGGCTCAGATTAAAGTCATTATTTAGCGAGACCACGATAAACACGGTGTCGATATTGGCTGAAATGTACTGTTCTGCCACACGACTGCCTGCTGCTTTACGGCTGAAGAGAGACCGACGCTCAAGTAAGCGGTCGAATTGTAAATCAACGTTTAATATCACCCAGTCGCCAACCGTCATTGCGGGTTGGTTTTGATGAACGGGTAGAACGATTTCGCCTTGTTCTGACGCAAGCGTATAACCGCTGCGATGGTGCGCGGTAATGCGAGCAATGACGGAATGGTCATAGTCTTCGAGTGTCAGTTGTTGTTGGAATACAGGTTGCCATCCAAGCTGTTGAAGCGACATTGGATGAGAAAATGCGTTTTGTGAATTCATGTCTATTTACCCAGACGTGCGAGCTTTCTTTTCTTATGAGAGCATTAACTTCTTGTGAGACTTCAATTTGTTGATGAGATCAAAAGAGTTAATGAGACCAAAAAGAGTTGCTGAGATTAAAAAGCGTCGAGACGTCAAAAATGTTTGAGCTTGGGTCGAATTCAAATAGATAGGACCCCGGATTTAGTCATGCGCTATTGGGCATGCAGGTATTGATCACTTACGATCAATAGTAAACCGGGTAAAAGTGTGCTGTCGTCACGGGTGACGATAAGTTGGTCGATCATCGGTATTTAAGTTTGATTAACCAAACAAATTAACGCGCTACTTTTACTGCCAGTTTTAGTGTTTTCATTACAATCATCTTCTATTCTCCTTGGGTTATTTATGTGTTCAGGCTTTGAATAAAAAGCGAACTCAGTTTAACAAAAAGCCACGATGGCGAGAAGTCATCGTGGCTTAAATGATTTTATCAATTGTGAATACGATTAATGATGATCGTGATTCATCTTTTTCATGCCGCTCATTACTTTCTTAACCGGCGCATCGAAGGTCTGTGTTTCACCATTGGCGAAAGTCAGTGTCATCTCGATTTGCTCACCTTCTTTTAGGCTGCTTGCTAGGTCGAACAACATGATGTGTAGGCTGCCAGGTTTAAGTACCGCTTCACCATTCGCTGGGATTGTGATCTCTTGAACTTGGCGCATCTTCATAACATCGCCATCCATGATTACATCATGAAGTTCTACTTTACCTGCTGCAGGTGTTGTTGCAGAAACAATAGCGCGATCTTTATCGCTGTGGTTCATCAGAGTCGTGAACACCGCGCTGTTCACTGCTGAAGGCGGGGTTGCACGAGCGTACGCGTCATGAACCATAATATCGCTACTAGCCTGAGCAAAAGGGGTGAGCAATAAGCCTGCTAGAGCAAGTGCTTTTAACTTCATGTTGTTGTCCTTAATTTTTATGTTTTTGGTCTGGGACCTGACTTTTTTTGAACTTTATTGAGTAAGTTCTTTGTTTTTACGTTTTACTGCGTCAGCTTGTTGATAGCCTCAACAATTGGCGCTGGCGTCAACGTGTGCGGTACTTTGGTAATCAAGGTACCGTCGGGCTTTAAAAAATAAAAATATGAGCTGTGGTCTAGGGTGTATTCCAACTCTGAACCTTCAAGCTTGGTCTTTCTGAAAATAACGCCGTAGTTATGAGCCAGAGTCGTTGTGACATCCAATGGACCACTTAGTCCTTCCATCATCGGGTGGAAGTATTGCGCGTATTCATACGAGGCTTCAGCGGCATCACGTTCAGGATCGAGAGAAACAAACATTGGGCGAATCTTGGCTTTTGCTTCATCAGAAACTTGGTTAAGTGCTCCGGCCAACATAGCCAAAGAAGTGGGGCATACATCCGGGCAACGTGTGAAACCGAAGTAAACGATACGAATTCTGTCATCGGTTTGGTCAAAGATTTCCGTTGGTTGGTTGTCTTTGCCGAAAAGAGTCGTAGCGGAGAACTCTTGTTTTGCAGCGTGTTGTTCTTGAACTTCGTTTTGCCCATCAAGATAGCTTTTGACACCAAAGCCAAGTACAAAAGCGACAACCAATGCTAACGACCAATTTCTACTCATCTTGCCATCCTTATTGCAGGGTTTACAGTATCGACACCATCAGTGAGTTCACCGATCCATGTCATTTTATCTAAAGTACATACAGGTAAAATCACATCACCTTCATAGGTATTGTTGCCAATGCTCTTTAATTGAAAACGCGCTGATCCCATTTCCATTTCTAAACCGGTGAGCGATAACATCAGTGTCTCAGATGCAGCCCCTTCCCAAACGACCTTTATCTTTGTGGGTAGAAGAGGTTGCGCGGTTTCGCGATCAAGCGACATTGAAATGGATTCCTGCTCACACGATATGGTTGAAAGCATGCAGTAGTCATCCAAGTTGACTTCGGCGGTTGAGTGCTCAATGACCGACTTAAATTTTTGAAATACTTGCGGCCCATAAAAACCTGCCACGAGAGCAATGCCAAGAGCCACCACCTTTAATGCTGGGTGCATGTCGTGTTCTCATCTAATTTTATAAGAGCGGCGATGTTATCATACCCCTTAATACGTGCTTGTATCAAAAAGCAATTTTGTGCGTATGGTAGAACTAAAAAAGCGAAGCCATTGGCTTCGCTTTTGTCTATTTCATCGAGAGGTGAGCTTAGTATTTCTAAGCATTATCCGTTCTAAACGCTTTCCAGAAGCTGGCTGAATGATTAGTCAGCATTACGCTCTGCAAACTTCTCTAGTCCTAGAACCAAGGCAATCGCAACAAACATCATCACAATAGCCATTACCAGCTGAGAAGGCTGAGAAGTTACGGCTTCAAAATCAAACGGTGATAGGTTTTCTTGAATCAGAGGAACTTGTTCGCCTTTTGAGTTTGTGCGCCAGCTGATGGTCTCTTTCCACGGCCAAATCTTAGGCAGCGTACCGATCATCAAACCAGTTAAGAACACTAATGTGAAATCGCGGAATGAGCGCAGTAACCAAGAAAGTACGTGCGAGAAAGTCAGTAGGCCAATCACACAGCCACTAAGGAATAGCGCAAGCACATCGATTTGGAACTCTTTAACCGCACCAAGAACCGGACCATACATACCAATCAATAGCAGAATGAAGCTACCCGAGATACCCGGTAAAATCATCGCACAGATCGCAATCGCACCCGCAATGAGGATATTGATACTGGTAGGCTCCATTTGCAGCGGCTTAAGCACGGTAATGCTATAAGCGAAAGCAACGCCAAGCAGCAAAAATACGAATCGAATCATATCGCGCTTTTCTACTTGCTTAAGAATGTGGAAAACCGACACCAATATCAGGCCAAAGAAGAAAGACCAAAGAGGCACCGGGTGAGTGACCAATAACCAAGAAATCAGCTTTGCAAATGTCGCAATGCTCGTGAATACGCCTGCGAACAGTGAAATCAGGAAGAAACCATTGATGTGGTTAAACGCGGCTTTGAAGCCTTCGCGTTTCCATAAGCCAAGTACGCTAGGGTTAATCCTGCGAATGCTTTCTAGCAGCGTATCGTAGATACCAGTGATGAATGCGATGGTTCCGCCCGACACGCCAGGAACAACGTCTGCTGCGCCCATCGCCATGCCTTTGAAAAAAGTACTTAAGTAGTTCATTGCTTCATAGAGTTGAGGGTGATTTTGTGCAGTATACAAACTTTAGTGTAAAAAAAGTATGAATATGCCATTGGGGAGGGGCTTTTATTACTCTCTTAATTGTAAGGCAATAAGTTGAAGTGAACATTTGCCTAACATTTAAAATACAACCACTTAGTAATTTGTCATTAAGAGCAGAGATGAAACTGATCTCTTATCAATATTGCATCTTGGTTGCATTATGCAAATGCACTTTGCAATTCGCATGACAAATTCATGGTTTTTATGCGATGCAGGGCTTATAAAACGCCGAATTAAAGTTGGCACGCTAACTGCATTATATACATTGACCCTTCTTAAGCCGAGGGTCACCTAGCCAACTGACGTTGTTAGTGAACTTATGATTTGTTCACAAATATATAGAGCCAATCGCGATTATTGCGGTTGGCTATTTTTTTGCCTGTCGTTTGGTGATTGTCTTTTTTCTTTTCCAGTCCCTACATTTTTAAGCTCTAAACTTCAGATGAAAAAAAAGCCAGCCACCATTGGTGACTAGCTTAAGCTTTTCTCGAATCAATCTCGAATCAATCTCGAATCAATCTCGAATCCGTTTTAGTAACCCATCAACTGCAGCAAGTTCTCTGCCGTGCTGATTGCTTCTTTGCGGTTAGCAATGTTCAGCTTTTGATAAAGGTTACGGATGTGAGTTTTGATCGTGGTCCCCGCTACATCGAGCTCTTGAGCTATCTGCTCATTACTGAACCCTGAATAGATAAGACCAAGTACCTGCCATTCACGCTGGGTGAGTGGGCTAGTGCGCACAAGCTCAGGAATATTCGGGTGATTAACCAAGTTCTCAACAAAGTCTTCATCGAAGTGAACCGAGCGGCTGCGTTGAGTGGTTGAGATATCTTTCATGATCTGTTGAGCGCGATGGCGTTCTAAGTCACCTAAGCCTGGCTTGTTGCTCAATTTATCCAAGATATGCCCGATAGTTCCACCGTCGACCAAGAAGTTACCAACCATACCGGTTTGGTTGGTCATATGAAGCGCTTCTTCAAGTAGCACGCGCGCGCTGTCTTCATCGTTAATTTGTGTACGCAACACCGCTTCAACGATCAAGTTTCGGTTGGTGTCTGTAATCAGGTGTGAACGCTGCGCTTCACTCTTAAGGAAAGTCAGTGCTTCTTCCGCATCTTCATACTGCTCAAGGATGATGTGAGAACGTACGATGTTTCTCCATTGAAGCTGACAGAAGTGGTTACTCGCCGATTCAGGTCGAACCGCCACGCTTAGCCAATCACGGATTGCCTCTTTATTGCCTTTTACTTGCCAAAAAAGAATCAAAGACAAAGAAGCATTTGCCGTCCAATCCACGTGGTAAGTTGATTGACGTAGCAGGTGTTGAATTTGGTCGATAAACTTCGACGCTTTATCAATCTCGCCGCGGCTCAATGAAATACGAGCCAGCATTGAGTAACTGTGTAGGTGTTTACTTGGTGAGTGGTGACCAAGGATATCTAAGCCCTTGTAGCAACACTCTTCCGCTTCATCTAGTCGGTTCCAGCACCAGAAGATCTGAGCGCGAACACGCAGCAAAAATTCATGTAGAGGCACGTATTGCAGCTGGTGCTCTTCAATTAATTTGAATGCGCTGTCTTGTAGCTCAAACGCAGCTTGAACATAACCTTGAGCAATCAAGATTTCGCTTTGTTGCAGAATCGCCCACAGCGCCTGATGGTAAACTTGATACTGGCGAGCAAGCTTCTCTGTTTGCTGCATCATAGGTAGCGCACGGCTCAGGTTGCCCATCACGTGATTCACTTCACCTACAACAGAGGTTGCGACAATGCGGCTACGATAAACGGTGGTGTTCAGTTGGCTTAACGAAAGCTCAGCCAATTCCAATGCTTTCTCAGGCTCATTGCTGTTAATGGCAACTTGGGCGCGCAAGGCGTTGTATTGGCCTTGCTGCTGAGTATCAAGTTCAATGTTTCGAGCTTGATATTGAGTCTCAGCCTCTTCCAACAAAGTCCCCACTTGATCATACCGGTGCTGACTTTGTGCCAGCCAAGCGCGCAGCATTGATAGCTTCGGCTCACTGTATAGTTGATCCGTAGTCAGTTGCTTGATCGCCATCTCTAGAGATGAAAGTTCGCCTTGGTTGAACATCGGCCAACCGTGTTCCGTCAAAATTTGAATGATCAGCTCTGGATCTTCAGCACGTTGTGCATGTCGCAGTGCTTGATGAGGCGTTTTCTGTTTGATCCACGCTTTCGCGGCACTTCGGTGCAACTCGGCTTCTTGTTGCGGAATTCGAGCTTGACGCTCGTGCGCCAGAAATTCACCAAACAAGTTATGGAAGCGATACCAGTTCTTTTCACCTTCAAGCGGGTAGATGAATAAGCCAAATCGGTTGAGTGATTCGATCATACCCAGTGCGTCTTCACGCTGTGTAAGCGCGCAGACTAATTCGTCATTGAAATGATCAAGTACTGAACACTGCATTAAGAACTGTCGGGTTTCTTTATCCAGTAGATCGAATACTTCTTCAACCAAGTAATCCCAAAGGTGAGCATGGTTAAAGTGAGAGAACGATTCTGCAGATTGCGCAAGGGTACGTTTTTGATGTTGAGCTTGAAGGGCAATAAGCTGTAACGCCGAAGGCCACCCCTCAACATAAGTACAGATACTGTCAGCGGTCGTGTCATCTACGCCATCGGCGACACGTTGATTGAAGAAGCGTGTCGTCTCTTCAGTATCAAAAGCCAGCGAATCGTTGCCAATTTCAATCATCAGATCACGAACACGAAGGTTTGCAGTGCCAAGTGGTGGTGTCCCACGGCTAGTCACAACAAGCGTCAGGTTGTCAGGCATGTGTTTAAGGAAGAAGCGCATTGCTTCGTGGATGTCGTCATTGTTGACCAAGTGGTAGTCATCCAGCACCAGGAAACATTCTTGGTGGAATTCAGACATCTCAGCAAACACTTCACTTAACAAAGAATGCAACGATGAAAACTGTCGTTTTTCTGCCAGCTTTTGGGCATTAGGGCAGGCATTTTGAGTTGCTTTATTGAGTGATTGCATTAGGTAGTTGATAAAGCGAAAAGCATCGTTGTCACTGTCATCAATGCTGTACCAACCCACATTGGGTTTATCTACCAGCCATTGTGCTGCCATTGTGGTTTTACCGTACCCCGCTGGAGAGCGGAATAATACAAGCTTATAGCAATCTGCGTGTTGGAGCAGATCGAGAACCCTAGGTCGTAGGATTGCATTATGTAAGCGGCCGGGACGAGTCAGTTTCGAAGGGATCCACATGTCGAAGTTTTTCACCTATTCCGTGGCTTATGTTCTGGATTACCTCAATCTATCGTTGAGTGTAATCGAATGACATCAGCCTAATTACTTAAGTCTTCAATCATATTACGTGAAGCAAAACGGCACCGACTATGATCCTCCTCAGAAACCTTGCACTCCTGCATGTTTTTAGGCTTCTACGCCCTTTATTTGAGACTTTGCTCACATAGCGGGTTGGTTTGTGAATGTGACTTCCTTCATTCCAACACGTGAATCTATGCAAAAGATGAGAGGACGAAATTATTTTCGTGATCTGAATATCAAATTTGATAATGACTTTAATCCGGTTAAATAAAAGTCACATCAATTGAAGGTAAGTTATCGAACGGGAGCTTGTGATCTTAGTCACTCCAAGTTTTTGTTCGAAGTCAGAACATGAGAGTCAGATCACTAACCCTATGTCGGTACGCCCCCTACGCCCTCCCATCTACTCCTAGTTTGTCGCGTTAGCGGGAGGATGTTTAGTTAATGGTGACCATGCACGATATGTCACAGATGAATTAGAACTATTAAAAGCGAGATTTCTGAAATGAAACCAACTCAGCAAAAAACTTTCGATAAAGTGTCGTTCCAAGAAAGCGTTAAGAAGCATTTATCTGCAACCTACGCAACAACGATTGAAAACGCAGATAGCCGCGCATGGTACCTAGCAATGGGGCGTGCGCTAGCAGAACTCACAACATTTGATCTGTTAGAAACTGAAAATGATGAAAAAATTAAGAACGCGAAGAGCGTTAACTACCTTTCATTAGAATTTTTGATTGGTCGTTTAACCGGTAATAACCTGATCAGCATGGGTCTGTATGAACAGATCACTCATGCAATGGAAGAGCTAGGTCAAAACCTAACTGATCTTCTAGAAGAAGAACGCGACCCATCACTAGGTAATGGTGGTCTTGGTCGTCTAGCCGCTTGTTTCATGGATTCTTGTGCCGCTCAAGAATACCCAACAGTAGGCTACGGTCTTCACTACGAATACGGTCTATTCAAACAGTCTTTCCAAGACGGTCGTCAACAAGAAGCACCTGACGCATGGCGTGGTGTTGAAGGTTACCCATGGGAAGTGGCTCGTCCAGAACTAGCACAACACATTGGTTTTTACGGTCATGTAGAAGTTGAATACATCGACGGTAAAGAAGTTCGTACTTGGGTTCCGGGTATGGAAGTGAAAGCAATGCCTTGGGATCTACCTATCGTAGGTTACGAGTCAAACACGGTTTACCCACTGCGCCTTTGGGAATGTCAGGCAATCGCACCATTCTCACTAGCAAGCTTTAACAACGGTGACTACTTCGAAGCGCAACACTCGCTAATCGATGCAGGTAACATCACTAAAGTACTTTACCCGAACGACAACCACGAGAAAGGTAAGACACTGCGTTTAATGCAGCAGTACTTCCACTCAGCAGCGTCTGTTCGCGATATTCTACGTCGCCACGAAGCTGCAGGTTTCTCTCTAGAAGATTTGCCTAAGCAAGAAACGATTCAACTGAACGATACGCACCCAACTATTGCTATCCCTGAATTGATGCGCATCCTGATCGATGAGAAAGGTTTAACTTGGGACCAAGCTTGGGAAATCAGTGCTCATACGTTCGCATACACGAACCACACACTACTTCCAGAAGCATTAGAGACTTGGTCTGAATCTTTGATCAACCGTCTTCTTCCACGCCACATGGAAATCATTTTTGAAATCAACCACCGCTTCATGCAAGAAGTTCGCAAGATGTGGCCTGGTGACGGTGAGAAGCAAGCGAAGCTTTCTATCATCCAAGAAGGTTTCCACCGCATGGTTCGCATGGCAAACCTATGTGTGATTGGCTCTTACAAAGTAAACGGTGTAGCTGCGCTTCACTCTCAACTGGTTAAGAAAGACTTGTTCCCAGAGTTCAACGAAATCTTCCCTGGCAAACTGACTAACGTAACGAACGGCATCACGCCACGTCGTTGGTTGAAGTTCTGTAACCCAGGCCTATCTACGCTAATTACTGGTAAGATCGGCACTGAGTGGCCAGCAAAACTAGAGCAGCTTGAAGGCATCGCTAAGTTTGCAACAGACGCGAAATTCCAAAAAGAATTCATGGCTGTTAAGAAAGAAAACAAACAGCGCCTTGCTGATTGGGTTCAAGAGAACATGGGTATCGAGCTAGATACGAACGCTATCTTCGACGTGCAAATCAAGCGTCTTCACGAATACAAGCGTCAGCACCTAGATTTGCTACACATTCTATCTCTGTACCACCGTATTCTTAACGAACCTGGTTTCGAGTGTGAGCCACGCGTATGTTTCTTCGCAGCGAAAGCAGCACCGGGTTACCACCTAGCGAAAGAGATCATTTTCGCGGTTAACAAGATTGCAGAGAAGATCAACAACGACCCTCGCATTGGCAACAGGCTGAAAGTGGTATTCATCCCTGATTACCGTGTAAGCATGGCTGAAATCATTATTCCTGCGGCAGACGTTTCTCAGCAAATCTCACTGGCTGGTAAAGAAGCATCGGGTACGGGCAACATGAAGATGGCGCTAAACGGCGCGCTAACTATCGGTACGATGGATGGTGCAAACGTTGAGATTCGTGAAGAAGTTGGCGATGAAAACATCTACATCTTTGGCCTAGACGTTGATGGTGTAGTGGCATTGCAAGCTCAGGGTTACAACCCATACGATTACTACAACGCAGACCCACTGCTGAAAGCATCTCTAGACCTACTGACTGGCGATGAGTTCTCTCCAGGTCAACCAGGCCTTCTACGTGCAACGTTTGATAGCCTACTAGACGGTGGCGACCCGTACTTATGTCTTGCTGACTTCGCATCTTATGTGAAAGCACATGAAGACATGGGCAAGCAGTACAAAGACCAAGCAGGTTGGGCTAAGAAAGCAATTCTTAACACAGCATTGGTTGGTAAGTTCACATCAGACCGCTCAATCCGCGACTACGTGAACAACATTTGGAAACTTGAAGCGGTTAACCGTTAATACTTCCAAAGTAGCCAAGGCAGTTTCTGCCTTGGCTCAATTAGCTTGTGAGCAAACGAAAGGCTTAAAGGTTTGTCGTTTATAAACAAGCTGCTTACAAACCGATTGTCACAAGCTAATTGATTAGTAAAAATTAAATTAACAACCCTACAAAATAGAAAGCGTCAGAACGTTTTCGGAGAGAGCGATGAAAGAACAGACCGTATTAAAACAAGTCGCAGAAATGGCAAACATTGCCGACAGTTACGTTAGTGCGTGGGGCGATGAAGCACAAGTATCAGAAGAGACGATTACGTCTCTATTGGCTTCATTGGGCTACGATACAAGCAGCGATGATGCACTGCTTAAATCTGCAGAAAGAAAACACAAAAAAGATGTACTAGACCCAGTTCTTGTCTTGCGTGACGGTGAGCCAGTAGAAGTGGCGCTTAATCTAGGTGTAAGTGCTCGTGAAAGTGAGTTCAGCTGGCGCTTAGAAACCGAGCAAGGAGAGGTACTTGAAGGCTATCTTCAATCTCAAGTCGTTCGTGACGAGCGTGCCGAGGGTGGCCCTTTAGTGTTTGCATTGCCAAGTGATTTGGCATGGGGTTATCACAAGCTGATTGTGAGTCGTAAGCGCCGTAAGAAGCCTTACGAGATGACATTGATCATTACGCCAAAAGCGTGTTTCAAGCAATCACCAATCGAGCAAGGCAAAAAGCTTTGGGGACCAAGTGTTCAACTGTACACACTAAGAACTCAGCACAACTGGGGTATTGGTGATTTTGGCGACCTTAAACAGCTTGTTGCTGATATCGCTTCTCGTGGTGGTGATTTTGTTGGCCTAAACCCAATTCACTCATTGTTCCCAGCGAACCCAGAAGGCGCGAGCCCATACAGCCCGTCGTCACGTCGTTGGTTGAACATCTTATACATTGATGTGAGCTCAGTACCTGAATTCGCATTAAGTGCTGAAGCACAACAAACGGTAGGCAGCGCTGAATTCCAACAGCGTCTACAAAAAGCTCGTGAAGCGCACTGGGTAAACTACACCGAAGTGTCTGAGCTTAAGATGAGCATCTTGCCTCTGTTATACGCAGAATTTAAGACTCGTCATTTAGATAAAAACAGCGATCGTGCACAAGCGTTCTTAGCGTTTGTAGAAGAGGGCGGTGAAAGCCTGATGCATCAAGCGGCGTTTGATGCTCTGCACGGTGAGTTACATGCTGAAGATTCAGGTATGTGGGGCTGGCCTGTATTCCCTGAGAAATACCGCACATTCGAAAGCCCAGCGACACAGAAATACATTAAAGAGAACCTAGAGAATGTTCATCTTTACATGTACCTGCAGTGGTTAGCGGATTGCCAAATCAACGATGCACAGTCTCTTGCTGAAGAGAAAGGCATGGCCGTTGGTTTGTACCGTGATCTAGCTGTTGGTGTTGCGGATTCAGGCAGCGAAACATGGGCCGATGAAGGCAACCTAGTGATGGATGCGAGCATCGGTGCTCCACCGGATGTGCTTGGTCCTCTAGGTCAAAACTGGGGTTTACCACCGCTTAATCCTGAAGTGCTTCTAGAAACAAGCTACGACGCATACATCAAGCTACTCCGTGCCAATATGAAGCACTGTGGTGCCCTTCGTATTGACCACGTATTAGG
Source organism: Vibrio sp. J383 (assembly GCF_023503985.1). Taxonomy (NCBI): domain Bacteria; kingdom Pseudomonadati; phylum Pseudomonadota; class Gammaproteobacteria; order Vibrionales; family Vibrionaceae; genus Vibrio; species Vibrio sp. J383. The sequence continues at coordinate 763,549 of NZ_CP097294.1, forward strand.
CCTATTGCGTTTGTGGTGGATTCCAAAAGGTGAAAACGCAACCAAGGGTGCGTACATCTACTACCCAGTACAAGACATGCTGTCAATTCTGGCGCTTGAATCTCACCGTTACCAATGTAGTGTTATCGGTGAAGACTTAGGTACGGTGCCGGATGAAATCGTCGATATCCTAGCGGACGCGGGCGTGCATTCTTACAAAGTATTCTTCTTCGAAACGTCAGAAGATGACGGTGGCTTTATCTCACCGAAACATTATGCACCACAATCGATGGCGGCACTTTGTACTCATGATATGCCAACGCTTCGCGGCTTCTGGCATTGTGATGACTTGAAAATGGGTCAAGAGATTGGTTTATACCCAGATGCAGAACAGCTAGAAACCTTGTTCGACGACCGTCTGGAGTGCAAACAAGGTATCTTAGATTCAGTGGCATGGCATGGCTTCTTACCTGAAGGTGTTGGTCGTGATGCAAGCCAAGTACCGATGGACTCTTATCTTGCCGAAGCACTTCAGCTGCACGTTGCGGCTGGTGGTTCGACACTTCTTAGTGTTCAACTGGAAGATTGGTTAGAGATGGACAAGCCAGTAAACATTCCGGGCACTGTTGATGAATACCCTAACTGGCGTCGTAAACTATCAATGAACTTGGACGAAATATTTGCTCACGAAGGGGTAAATCGTATCGCTTCTAAGCTGACTGACGTTCGAGAAAAAGCAGCTAAGTAATGACGTTGAGTGGCTTGAAAATAGGTGGTTTTTTGCTTACGCCGTACGAAACTACAACCTCGGTCACTCAATAATGAATGCTCATCTGGTAGAATAAACCGTCGTTATATTGCCCGCACTAATAGCGGGCATTTTTGTATTATATTTTTTGGATGTTTGGTTAGGGAGAAGCGTTTTGGAACTAAGTTCGATTTCAAAGCAAAAACAAATATATACCCAACTATCACAGGCTTGTTTCACTGACCCATTTGCGTTTTTAGGGCCATACTTACCTTCTGAGCAAGGTGCATTACGTGTGTGGATTCCTGGGGCAAATAAAGTCGAGTTGATTGTTGGAAAGGAACCTCGTATTGAGTTAGCGCGAGAGGGTGAAAGTGGTTTCATTCTTAAGCAAGAGAGAGATTTACGTTTTACTCACTACAAGCTCGCGGTTGATTGGGCTGGAGTCGAGCAGATCATCGATGACCCATACCAGTACCACGATCTGTACGCGAGTTATGAAGATCTCCATACACCTAAAGATATGTATCATCACATGGGGGCTCAGTTTATTACGCTAGAGCGTGATGGACAGACGATTTCAGGTACGCGTTTCTTGGTGTATGCACCGCATGCAACAGCGGCAAGCTTAGTGGGTAACTTCAACGCTTGGGATGGTCGTCGTCATCCAATGCAACGTTTAGATTATGGCATGTGGGGCCTATTCATTCCTGAACTGGAAGAAGGCGCTCAATACAAGTTTGAATTAAAAGGACCTGATGGCGAAGGCTTACCACACAAAGCTGACCCATGGGGTTTTTACTCTGAGCAATACCCTTCATTTTCTTCAGTGACTTACGATCACGCTCGTTACGAGTGGCAAGATACTCAGTGGCAGAATCGCCCAGTAACGCAAAAGCGTAAAGAAGCACTTTCGTTCTATGAACTGCACGCTGGTTCTTGGAAGCGTAACGCTGAAGGGGAATTCTTAAACTACCGTGAACTTGCTGCTGAATTGATCCCATATTTAACGGACTTGGGTTACACGCATGTCGAGTTGATGCCGGTTTCAGAGCATCCGTTTTACGGCTCTTGGGGCTATCAGCCAATAGGTTTGTTCGCACCAACGAGTCGTTTTGGCTCTCCTGATGACTTCAAATTCTTCGTCGATCAATGTCACCAAGCTGGTTTAGGTGTTGTTCTGGATTGGGTTCCAGCGCACTTCCCTAGTGATGATCACGGCTTAGCCAATTTTGATGGAACACCTTTGTTCCATGATCCAGATCCACGTCGTGGTTGGCATCAAGATTGGAATTCGTACATTTATGATTTAGGCAAAGAGCATGTGCGTCGTTTCTTGGTTGCAAACGCACTGTACTGGTTCGAACAATTCCATATCGACGGCATTCGTGTTGATGCGGTTGCTTCGATGTTGTACCTCGATTATTCGCGTAGCCATGATCAATGGATTCCGAACGCAGACGGCGGCAACGAAAACTACGATGCTATCGCAACCCTTAAGTGGATGAACGAAGAAGTGTACAAGCACTTCCCGAATGCGATGACGATTGCTGAAGAATCGACGGCTTTCCCTGGTGTTTCAGCCCCAACTTTTATGGGGGGTTTAGGCTTCGGGTTTAAGTGGAACATGGGTTGGATGCACGATAGCTTGTCTTACATCCAAGAAGATCCAATCAATCGTAAATATCACCACGATACAATTACCTTCCCATTGGTTTATGCACACAGTGAGAACTATGTATTGTCTCTATCTCACGATGAGGTGGTTTATGGCAAAGGATCTATCCACGAAAAAATGCCTGGTGATGAGTGGCAGCAAACGGCAAATCTACGTGCTTACATGGGTTACATGTACGCGCAGCCGGGTAAGAAGCTGAACTTCATGGGTGCTGAATTTGGTCAGACGGCGGAATGGAACCACGATGATCAACTGCAATGGTTCTTGCTAGATTATGAACGTCATCAAGGCGTTCAGCGCTTAACGAAAGATTTGAACAATCTGTACCGTTCTGAAGCCGCAATGCATGATCTTGATTTCGACCCGAAAGGTTTTGAATGGCGTCTACAGGATTCAGCTGAAGCGAGTATCTTAGCTCATGAGCGTATCAGTGAATCAGGCGAGCGTGTATTGGTGGTTTCTAACTTTACACCCGTTCCTCATGAGCACTTCCGCTTAGGTGTTCCAGCACAAGGTCAGTACTCTTTGTTATTGAATACAGACTCTGCGGATTATGCAGGCAGTGGCTTTGAAGTGAAGCCGGTTGCTAAGGTTGAACAAGTGGCAAGTGAAGGCTTAGATACATCGATTGAACTACGCTTACCACCGTTATCGACGGTTTTCTACAAGCTCAATTAAGCTATAAGCTGAATGAGTCTGTGAGTCAGTTAATTGATTAATTGAATGCGTTTGTAAATTGTTCAATCTATTACAGAACTAAAAAAGGGAGCCTTAGGCTCCCTTTTTATTGCGTTAAAACTAATTTGAACGCGTTCCAAAGTTGGTTAGATAGAACATTGAACGTCCTACTACGGTTTCAAGGATACGAACAGAGTCGGCTCCAAAGCTTTCAAACATCTTCTCACGAAACTGTCCGTCTGAACTGATATTAAATGCTTCTGGACTTTTGATCTGTGAGGCATGGAAAAACATCAATTTAATAACGAATCGGAACTGCTCATCATCTAAAGCATTTTGCCAAGACTGAACAAATACCTCTTCCGATGCGAAGTCTAGACTCTCTATCACAATCGATAGCATGTGCTTGTGAAGCACTGAGCGGATAGCACGAGTCGATGGATAATAACCCTGAAGCGTCGTTAAACTAATGCCAATTTCTTGAGCAATCCTTGCATAAGTTAATGCTTCATGTCCTTCAGCCAGAAAAAGGTTTAATACGATTTCATCGTAGTGCTTTTGATTTTCTAGTTTCTGTACTTGAGTAATTCGAGCCATTACAAATCTCTATTGAGTGTGACATTCTGTATATAAATTACGGTTTGAGGATATTAGCAAACTATCTGGAAATAGACCTTAAAAAACAAAAAATCACGTATAAAAAAATATAATTTATCCATATTTTATACGTAAATTGTTGTTTATGAATAATAAAGGCCGCTTGAGTAAGCTAATGCCGTTCGGATAAGCATTATTGCTTGAACCTGAACGGATATTTGGCTGGGACAAAGAGGACTGAACGTGGAAACGTTCGGTCCTTTCTTTTATCTGGAAGAATGAAGTGACTCAAACTGTCTCTCATCCTTTTCAGTTTTACAGGTAGAGTTCCGTCTGGACTTAAAGCTAACCAACGTAATTGCGCATCAATAAGGTTAATTGCGGCGGTAAAACTGACCCTAGTCGCTCGAACCCCGGCTTCTGAAGCTATCTTAACCATCTCTAATCGCACTAAGTTATAGGCAAGTAATACGCCCCAAAGCTCTTGCTTCACACCGGCAGAAAAACGACTTCGTAAAGTGACGTGACTTTGCAGTTGAGTCTGTTTAATTTCACCATAACCTTCTTCTATCTCCCAGCGTTGCCAATAAATACGCAGCAGGCTTTCTAGCGAGTATCTACTAGGGTCTGTAAGTGAAGTAATAAAACCTTTTATCTCACCTTTTGGCTCTTGATATAGGACTAATCTGGCTTCCCAACGTGCGGGTAAATTCGGATTCTGCCGTTGAGCTTGAGGAGAGATGGGCATTGAGATGAGCATGTCGTTCTCCGCATATTTCTCCAACACTTCATAGCGTAGCTTACGTTTTGCAGGCATTAACCAGTGAGCATTTTCCGCACTCTCTTGCCACGACAACAAAAGGTCTGCCGAGAAATAACAACGATCAAATAAGGTCAATGAATGTGCGGGGATATCATTGAATAGACGCTTAGCTAAGGTCGTTTCACCGACATGACAGCCATCAAAAGCCGCCCCCATAATCATTCGAGTTTCTGTTGACATCAAAGCGACTAAACGAAGTTGAGGGTAAGGTTTCAATTTTTTAGAGATGAACCCAAATTCTTCAGCGTTCTCTGGGGAATCTTGGCACCTAAATGTAGTTCCATCCACAGCAAGAACATTAAGCTCTAAGTCTTTATCTTGTTGAAGGATATCTCCATTCCAAGCCTTTACCGTTGTGTGAAACAAAGCCGCTAATGGACTCTCATCTAGACGTCGGCGTGAATCAGTTAGGACACTAGGTGCAACACGAGACCAGCTATCTTCAGGTTTAGGCTGAAGCGCAATGTCTAATGAACTGCATACCTCTTTGATAGACATGTTGCGTTGCAGCCCCATCCAAATAACTAACCAGACAGCTTGCTGAGCGGGAAGCCGACGTCGTCTTATGCTCGCTTTATTGGTTTCAAGAAGAGCTTGTTCTATCCACTCAATCTGAATGGCGTCGACGACAGATTCATAATTGTCGGCATCTTCAATGGTCTCGTGTGCCATTGCTAATTCTTGTTCAAGCATAAAAAATCCCCATCAACGTTGTTGATGGGGATTATCTGCTAACTGCAAGATCGTTCAAGTCTTCTTAAACGATCGGCATTAGCTTGAGTAAGCGGCCTTTGTTTGTATTGGGTATGTGTGTGTAGAGTTTGCGAAGTTTAGAAAGGGTACCAGAACAGTTGATCCTCGAGTGCTCTCTTTGTGATTGCGAGTATCACGACTAATGTAATAACGGTTAAACAAACAAAGTCGACACGTTTCAAAGGCGCATAGCTATACCAAGTACGTGCCTTGTGTCGACCAAAACCTCGCAGTGTCATTGCATTTGAAATCTCGTCTGCTCTGTCCAAACTAGAAAAAATCAATGGTCCAAGAACTTTAGCGACATTTTTAATACGTGTAATGAGTGGTGCCTTTTTCGACAGTTCCACACCGCGAGCCTGCTGAGCATGCATGATATTAATGAAGTCTTTTTTAACTTCAGGTAAATAACGTAGTGTTAAGCTCACCGCATACGCAATCTTGTATGGAACACCGATACGGTTGAGGCTAGCTGCAAACTCAGTTGGGTGTGTAGTGAAGACAAAGATTAACGCAATCGGGAACATGCTCATGTACTTAAGTGTTACCGTGACTAAGTAAAACAGCGTCTCTTGGCTCAACGAATGGTTGCCAGGTAGCGTTAACAATATGTTCTCACTACCGATGAGCTCAGTGCCTTGCTGTGGAGCAAGCAGGAACATGAATAAAGCATTTAGACTTAAGACACTCGCCGTACCTAATAACAAAGGTTTATACACGCGTATAGGCACATTGGTGAGCTTTAATAGGTATAAACCAGTCATAATAAGCAGCGTAATCAATCTCAGGTCGAACGTAGTCAATACCACGGTTACCCAAGCTAAGAAGAGTGCAAATTTCGTGATGCCATTTAATGCGTGCAGAGGGGATTTGGTATCAATGTAGTTGATGCCGAATTTTACTTTTGATGCGTTCATAGAGAACTTCTCTCGTAGTCGATGAAGTACTGCATAAACGCATTGGTATCGTCGATTTTCATCATAGTCGCGAGTTCATAAATACTAGTGGTACAGAGGTTTGCACGTTCTAGAAGCGATGGCTGACTAAACACTTCCGTCATGGCTGCATTGGCAATAAGCTTGCTGTCAGCGATTACGATCGAACGTGTGGTGTACTCTAGAACGAGATGCATGTCGTGTGAGATGATCACCACAGTAATACCCAAATCACGGTTAAGCTTTTGGATGAATGCCAGCATGGATGTGTAGTTACGGTAGTCTTGACCTGCTGTCGGCTCATCCAAGATAAGAAGCTCAGGTTCCAGCACTAAGATAGAAGCGATGGTTACACGTTTTTTTTGGCCGTAGCTCAGAGCTTCGATCGGCCAGTGGCGGAACTTGCTCAGCCCACATAGCTCAAGAACATGCTCTACTTTTTCTGTAATCAGCTCTTCTGCAATATTGCGGTTACGAAGACCAAAAGCAATCTCGTCAAAAATCATATGATGCGAGATCATATGATTTGGGTTCTGCATCACGACACCGACTTTCTGGCTTCTTTCAAAGATAGAAAGCTCAGATAAGTCTTCACCATTTAGATAGGAAGAACCTGAATCGGCATCGATCACACCCATGATGAGTTTGGTGATGGTAGATTTACCCGAACCGTTCTTGCCCAAAATCGAAACAAACTCGCCTTTGCCAATCTTGAAGCTCACATCTTCGAGTGCGTTCTTCTCGCCGTCGTAAGAATAAGTCAGACCATGAACTTCGAGTAAAGGTTGATACTGCTTTTCTGCAGCTGGGGCAGGGCGATCAGCAAACCAAGCTTGAACTGCTGGGCGGAACCTTTTGTAATCCAAAGCTTTGAGGTTTGACAGTTTATCTTCGCAGGTTAGTGGGGCTTTCGCTGCTTTAAGCGCAGATAAGTAAAGAGGCTCACGAATACCGTGTGTATCAAGCAACTTAGACGCTAAAATTTCATCGGGAGTCATATCCGCGACGATTTCACCGCGTTCCATTAAGATCACACGATCAATATCACGATGCAGGACATCCTCAAGGCGATGCTCGATAATCACGATAGTCTTGTTGGTTTCGTTATGAAGTTGGTCGATGATCTCGATGGTCGCCTTGCCTGTCTTAGGGTCAAGACTTGCTAAAGGCTCATCAAACAGCAAGATATCAACGTCATCAACTAAGATGCCTGCTAGCGATACACGCTGCTTTTGACCACCTGAAAGATCGTGTGGCGAGCGCTCAAGCATGTCCGCTAGGTCAACCATTTTTGCAGTCGACTTAACTAACGGGTACATGTCAATGTTCGACATCAACTGGTTTTCTAATGCGAATGCGATATCTTCACCGATACTCAAACCCACAAATTGGCTGTCAGTATCTTGCAATACTGTGCCTACCTGCTCGGTATAATCGTGCATCGAAAACTCAGAGATATTCTTGCCGTTGATCTCTAAAGAGCCAGTTACCTCTCCTTTGATTGCATGAGGTATAAGACCATTGAGACATTGACCTAGGGTAGATTTACCACTGCCACTTGGTCCAATAATGACGATTTTCTCTCCTTTCTCTATCCTTAGATTGATATTTTTTAGCGTCGGTTTATCCAGCGACTCATATCTAAAAGAGAAGTTCGAAAATGCTATAGTCATTATCGCTTATGCCTCAGTCAGGTTGCGGCTTTGTTTGTTGCGTTTAGCGACTGATTTTAGGATCAGGAAGCCCACAACAGCGATCAGAACGGTGTTACCCGCTGCGATGATAGACAGTTGAGTGAAGACTTTAGTAAACGGTTCTGCATATAAGATAGTATCTAGGAACGCAGAGCAGCCGTAACCCACGACGTTACCCGCGAGAGCCAGAATCACAAACAACACAAAATCTTTCATTGGTAGTTCGCCTTGCTGAAGGCGGTTTTTGGTCATCATCGGGAACAAACCGATAACCATACCTACGATACCTGAGCCTAATACCCAAGTTAACCATACGCCCCAACCAGCAAATAAATCCGTTACCCAGTGACCGATAAAGCCAACCAAGAATCCAACAATTGGGCCGAACAAAACAGAAAACAGTGCTAGGACTGCCATCGCTGGTTTCAATGTCGTGTTCGCAAACACTGGGACACCAAACATAGGTAAACCACCAATGCCGTACAGTGCCGCGCCAATGGCAATAACGACCACTGTTTTAGCTGAAAAGTTCATAGATAACCTCGAATACTGAAAGATAAAGCTTAATAAAGAACGAATATTCACCATTATTAATATGCGTCTCAATGAGAACGTTTTTTGGGCAAATATAAAAAATAAGGCGCGCATTATACAGTAGAACACTTCCATAAGGGAAGGTAAGTGTCTAGATGTCTAATATTCCATCTGAACATTTAAATATCGTGTAAAAAGCGCAATTTTACGGTTAATCAAGCAACAAAAAAGCCAGAGCGAGTCTGGCTTTTCATTCGTCTTAACAATGTGTTAAGCGGGTTCGTCACATATCTACGACCGTTTAGTTGTCTAGATATAGTTAGTGGTCGAGATATAGATAGTTTTGCCAACTCTTCATGCGAATAAGGACCTTACGCATGATAGACACGTGAGTGAAGCTGTCAGAATAAACGGCAACTTCAACCGCGGTACCCATAGGTAAATGGTAGTCAGACAGATCATCAGTGATGCTCAATTTAACAAACACACGACCACTGGTACGCAACGCATCAGTACCTAGAAGCGCGCCTCTAGCTTGAAATTGGCTCTCACCAATAGCTGGAATTACTTCATCAATACGTCCTTTAAATACTTTTCCTGGCAATGCTCTAAACAAGAACTCAGCTTCGTAACCCGGTTGTAGACGCTGTAGCGAGTTTTGTCTAAATGCAGCGGTATAGAACTGCTCCTCTGTGTGAACAAACGTCATCACGGGAGCTAAAGGAAGTGGAACTGCCATTACACCTGGGCGTAATGCTAGTTGCGTAACGTATCCGTCAGTGGGAGCTCGAACCACGGTTTGTTCTAAATCAAACTGAGCTTTACGTAATTCAGCCAATAAGCTTAAAACCGCTGTATTCTCGCCACCTATTTCAGAGTTCAAGGCGATCTTTGTTTGTTCTAGGTTTGCATCTGCCACTTTCACGGCCGCTTCCGATGCTTTGTAAGCTTGTCTGCGAGTATCCAATTGCTGCTCGGTAAAAGCGCCACTGTCGTAACCGCGCTTGTAACGAGAAAACTCACGTTGGGCTTTATCTCTTTCCGCGATGGCTTTGATTTTTGCAGCCTCTGCTTCAACCACTTCAGATTCCATTCCAAGCGCACCTTGGCTTGCTTCTTTTACCTTGGCTTCTAACCTTGCGACTTCAGCTTCGAATGGAACTGGGTCTATTTTGAAAAGAATATCCCCTTGCTTCAGAGGTTTGTTCGCTTCTACTGGCACTTCGATAACTTTACCCCTAACGCCTGAAACGACTGGCGTTGTTGAGTAAACTTGGTTACCGATTTGTGTAAATGGATGGTTGTAGTTCATTAGTAGAATTAGGGTACCTACTATGATCACACCTCCAAGTACGGCAGTAGGTACTGTCCATTTATTTAGCGGTATATTGAACACCTTGAAAATGGTGATACAAAGCGCCGCATAGGTCATTATCAGCAGTAAATCCATTACTTAGCCTCCTGATCTTGAACGTTGTTTGTCTCTTTCTCTGGACTGCTTTGCTCAGCACCTGCTTGCTTGAGCTGTGCGATTTCTTCCTGAAGAGTACTCACTTGATCGATGAGAATATCGACGCGATGATGAATATCGTGTTGTTCTTCTTCTAATTTAGCGAAGCCCCAACCACGATCTTTGCGCCATAATGTTGCCCAAATCCAAAGAAATGGCCAAATAGTATGTAAGGTGAATAGGCTAACCCAGCCTGAGACGTGAATAGCATCTTGATGAGGGTGATTGCGTTCTTTCGCAATTTCATAGGGAATATCGTGAATAACGATGATGCCGTAAAAGATTACTAATGCTACGAAAATAAGTAAGCCGAGCGCAAAGTAGTCTAAAAACATAACAGATCCTTGTAATGTTAGATATTAGTTATAAATATACTACGCTATCATCCAAGTAATTGTTATAAAAATGATTTACCGAGTTGAAAATAATGTGTTGTCGCTTCTAATGCGAATAAAAGCATTGATGAATCTTATAAAATCTCATCGCGTTTGAAGAGGCTATTTCGGCTTTCTGGTTGGTATTTCAGCTGAAATGATGACAGCTACGATTCTAAATGACGTGCATAACCACAAGGGATAAATACGGATGTATATAGGTGAATTGGCGGCCATTGGCGCTGCAATTGTGTGGGCATGTGCGACATGGATCTATGGGCAATTTGGACATCGCTTCTCTGCGATGCAATTGAACATTGTTAAGGGTGTAGTAGCCTCTGGCATGATGCTGTTGGTCATGCCGTTAATACCGATGCCTGAATTTGAATTGAGCACCAACCATTTTCTGATATTGGCAATTTCAGGTGTGATTGGTATTGCGATTGGAGACAGCGCCTATTTTGCGGCGTTGAAAAGAATCGGTGCCAATAAGACGCTGTTACTGGAATCTTTAGCACCGCCTCTTTCTGGTGTGCTGGCACTCATGTTTCTTGGTGCCGCATTAACGTTGCAAAGTTGGCTCGGAGTCGTGATTACAACACTAGCAGTGACCTTCGTTGTCTTCCAACCATCAAAATCGGCGAGCGGTGAATCGAATGACAAAGCACGGTGGGGTGGCATTGGTTATGGGCTTGTGGCGAGTGTTTGTCAGGCATCCGGTGTGGTGATTTCTCATTACGCGTTAGTGGCGGGTGATATCCCACCATTATTAGGTGCACTGATTCGTCTCACGATAGGTGTGTTTGCAGTAATGCTGATTATCCCTTTTGTTGAAAAGAAGCCGTATTCATCGATAAAAAGAGATTTATGGGAAATGACTAAACTCGACAAGCTTTGGTTGTTAGGGGCGATATTTGTCGGAACGTTTCTCGCATTGTGGCTTCAGCAAGTTGCATTGAAGAATGCCAATCCTGCGATTGCACAAACATTGATAGCGACCAGTCCGGTCTTTATTTTGGTGATTTATGCGATTAAAGGGGAGAAAGTGTCAAAGCAAAGCGTCATCGGGACGCTTGCTGCTCTTGCTGGAATATCTCTGTTCTTTTATCAATAAGATGCAGGCTTAGCTACAGAGCTACAGAGCTACAGAGCTACAGAGCTACAGAGCTACATGCCACTACTCTGTACACACTTGATTACGGCCGTTGGCTTTAGCTCGGTATAGCGCTTTATCGGCACGGTAGAAGGTACGCTGAGTATTTTCTCCATCGCGATGTAAAGTGATACCGATACTCACGGTTAAACCGCGTTCTCCGAGTATTTCATGCCATCCGAATTGGAAGATGCGCTCTCGATAATTTTCAGAGTGCATTTCTGCTTTGGGAAGATCCGTGTTCTCTAGAATGACGAGGAACTCTTCTCCACCAAATCTGACACATGACGCGCCTCTAAACTTAAAGTATGAGCGCAGCTCTTGAGAAACGCTGACAATCGCTTTATCACCCACTAAGTGGCTTAGTTCATCATTGATAGACTTAAAGTGGTCGATATCAACAACCATCAAGGCGAAAGGTGCTTCGTGAAGCAACAGGTCTTTTAGTTTTACATCTAACCATCGACGGTTGTGTAACCCGGTCAGTGGGTCGGTGAAAACATCTTGTTGTAGTTGAGCAACTGTATTCTTGTGCTGTTCAGTCGTCTCTTTGAGTTCTCTATTTTCTTGTTCAGAGAGAATGAGTTTTAGTTGTAACTCAAAACGCGATAGGCGGCGTAGTTGGCTTGCACCGAGTTCGCTGATCGGGATCTGCTTCATCAGATCCGTTTCAATTCGGTAACCTTTTTTCTCATAGCTCAGAGCTTCTTGAAAACGGCCCTGATTCATACATACGTCACTCAAAGAGTCATAGAAACGCTTTGCAAGCACTGGCGATGAGTAGGCTTTTACACGTTTGTCTGTGCTCGACAAAATCATGCTCGCATAGTCTTGCTTTCCGGTTGCACTTAGGCAATGTGCTAACTCGAGACGAGTCATGGTCGCGAGCCAGCTTGCTTGAGTGCTGTTGGCTGGGTATTGAACTTTTGATAGGCAACGTAAGGCTTCGTGGTATTTCTTCTTAGCACGAAGCACTTTCGCCTGGTAAAGCAATATTTGAGCTGTGAGCAACTTGTCACTCACTAGAATACTTAATTCTTCGCACTCATTCAGTAAATCGCTGGCTGCAGTAATGCGGTTGAGCAGAAGTAGGCTTGCTACCATATGCAGCTTGAATTTGAGGCGAAGTGAGCGACTGCTTATCGCGTGGTCTATGCTGCTGATTTTTTGGTAATAGCGAAGAGCTCTGTTGTGATCACCATAGGCATCACACAGGTTCCCCATGCCTAAAATTGCTAATACATATTCATCGATATGGCCATGTTCAACCGCGATTGTCGATGAGCTGACGAATTCATTCAGTGCCGATGTGTAATCACCAATTTCAACTAAGCGATCGCTTAGGCTGGTCTTTACTGTGAGAATGTCTTCGATATCTACAGGAAGGTGGAGTAGGTCGAGTGCAAGCCTGAGTTCTTCGATACTGGTTTGATTCTGTTGTAACTCGGCACGGTACTCAGAGCTGATGATATAGCAGTGCGCTTGCTCAGTTTGCGTGGTCGAAACGTGCTGGCGAATGTGGTTCCAGAATATGATCGCTTCTTCACCCGATACCGATGAAGGGTCTAAACCAGCATCTGTGATCTTGCGTAATAGGGTTTCCATTATTCTATTACCTCAGCATCGTCTTCTTCTAATTGTTCAAGAGTGAACGGGAACGTCAAAATATCATTGAGGCTGACGGTAGGTCTCGAACCTTTTAATCCTTTTCTATGCCATGGATATATTTCTAGCATGGTGCTGAGAGTTTGGAAGGTTTGTTCTGCGGCTTCGCCTTTCTCTGAAAGCATCATAGCAACACGCTCTGAACTCAGCCTAGCGATGAAGTCGCTTTGATTACACAACGTATGAGCAATCTCGGTACAGACATCTAAGTAATCGGTATCGACATGATGGAACATAATGATGCTGTGGTTCGAACGCTTAAGTTCTGTCTTAAAGAGGACCAGCTTCTCCCACCAAAAGGTTTCAGAAACGACATAAGAGAGGTGCTTTTCAGGATCGTACTCATGCTGGCCACGAATACGATTAATCAGCTTTCGTGCTCTCTGTTCAAGCTGGCGTTTTGAACTGCGCGCTTTGTCTAAACCGACACGATTAGTTTGCTCTTTAAGCATACCGATGGAATATTGACGGTACTTTTTAAAGGCGACCAACGCAGCTTTGAAATCTTGGTTTTCTTCTGCAACCAAGGATTGTTGGTAACAAATTTGGCTAAGCAACTCACCATTATCGAATTCATTTGCAGAGTGTTCAGCGAGTTTCAGCAATTCTGCCGCATGTTCTGGTCTTTTTCTCAGGAGCTCCAATCGAGCTCGACTGATGTAAGAGTGCGCTTTCATCCAAACGAGGTTGTGTTCTACGGCTAGATTGTGCGCTTTGGCTGTCGCGCGCTCTGCATCATCTAGACGTTCAAGCCCAAGCAGAGCAAGGCCTCGAAAGTCCCATACTTCGGCATGCCAAGTGTTATCTTTATGCTCTTTTAATGCTTCTTCTGCACCGTCGAGTACCGAAAGCATTTCAACATAGTTGTTAAGCAGGTAGTAATCCCAAGCGAGCAGTATTCTTGCTTTGCCCTCTAGCCAACCAATGCGGCTGTTGTTAGCCACTTTAACGGCAAGCTGGTGGGTAGAACGTGCAAGCTTATATTCATGAGTCATTCGCCAGATGTTGCCAAGCCCAATGAGACATTCAATTTGAATCTCGACTTCATCAACCAGTGCAGATTGCTCTAAGGCATTGATCCAGAACTGTTGGGCGGAATAGTACTTGGCTTGTCCCCAGTACTGGAGCGCGTGTAAATGGAGGATTTCAGGGAGGAAAAGGTCGGTATCTAATCGGTTCTGGCGCTTGTAGGCTTCCTTGATGTACTTCAAACCTTTTTGGTAATCCATCAGGTTCCAGCTACACCTTGCCATTAACATTAACGACTGGATAGCACCCTCTTCAAACAGAACTTGCTCCGATCGGACTAGGCACTGTTGAGCAATCTCTAGGATCACCGATGGCTCAGAGTCGACACGAGTTTTGAGTTGTTCTAGTTCTGTTTCAAGAAGGTACTGATTTTTGTCCAAGAGTTAGATCCATAATTATCGAACATATTGATAACACAATCATTATAAGAGTGTGATTTGAGATAAGCACCAATTATCTTTCTTAGGGCCTTAAAGGAACATGTATCTTTTCCAATTATGGGTGTTACCTCATGTTGTTGCTTTAAAATCAATGAGTTCCCGAATAATTATCTAGAGGTCTGTTTCTATGAAAGTAGTTGCTTTAGGGTCAATGGCTGCTCTGCTACACCTAAGCGCTGCGCTGCCGTGAGCCCTTGCTTATCTTGGTAGCACAGATTGTGCCAAGCTCTAAATATGTCGAGCAATGGAAGAATGCCCCCAGGACGAAGCTTACGTCTGGGCTCATTAATGAAGCTATCAAATAACAGCTGGAAGCGTTGTTGATAGAACTTGGTTTGCTGAATTGAGGCAGTGTTAAACCACTGTTTTGGTTCTGGATTGTTACCCGTTAGGTAGCAAATGCCTTTCTGGTTATCACCTTGATTTGCGATAGCCCAACGATCGCGCCACCAACTCATGTGAACGATGTCGATCTTTTCGAAGCTTTGATCGTCTTGCCAGCCAGGATCTTCCTCTACATACATAAGGTCAATATTTTGACTCTGAATGCGCGGCAAACATACACTTAAAGCGGCAGATCTTAGTAATGGATCTTGTGGCATATAGATAGCGACATGCTTGTCTTCATTACACATATCAAGCACATGTAAGAAGTGAGCATAAGAGGTATAAGGCGGTCGAATCAGCGCGCCTTTTGAAGGGTAGCTAAATGTGGTGAGGTTACCCATAGGATCCTCAACGTTACCTCTCGCTAGAATCACTTGGTACTGCTGTTCAATACGCTCTTTCAACTTGTCAGATGGCTGAGGTTGTTCGAGGTTCGCTTCTGATGAGTGATCTTTGGATACAAAACGCGCAACGTCATCGTAAGGATTGTGATCAACATTCCCTGAAGGCTCTTCATTTTGAGAATAGTTGACGTGTTGGCAAAGGATATAACCAGAATGCGCTTCACCAGTCGCTATCCAGACCACACCGTTGTTACTTTGTGGCTGTAGACGCTGGTAGTGGGATGCGAACTCGTAATCTTTCGCATGGTTAACCCATCGTGCATCGATCATCGCTAATTTACGACGACAACGGCTCGCGATATGGTCAACATGATCATAGAAAGTCTTTGGATTGATCTCTAATTTTCTACAGATTTCACGTACGGAATAGCCCATGAACAGTAAGCCCATGAGGTTTTCTTGAAATTGGAGTTTTTTATTGGATCCAGACCATTTATCAACGAAGGTTGATTGGCAGTCTTTGCATCGATAACGCTGCCTGTCGCCACTGTAGCCGAAGGCATGATAAAGATGTTTGTGGGTATGAACCGATAAGCCGAAGTTATCGCAATCATCATTACGACAAGCAGGGAGCCCATCGCTGTGAAGTTGTCTTAGGCGATGAAGTTCGCTTAACACTTCACGATTGTTAAGTAAGGGGGGGAAAGCTCCACATTCACGACAAACCATCGCCGGACGCTTAGGGTTTGCGTGTTGCAAAACATACCGTTTTGCATCGCTCAAGCCAAAGTTGTCACACGCCAATGTTTTACAAAAGTTGAGTTGCAAACCATCCGCATCTTTTGGCAGCTTGTCGTTAGACACGATCTCCCCCTCGGGATTATTTGAGCAGCCAAGTAAGCTTGGCTGCGGGGTAACGCTTTTCAATGTATCTTATTCAAGTCGTTAGATGTTGATTGCAGTCTCTAGAGCAACTTTCATCATGTCGTTGAAAGATTTTTGACGATCTTCAGAGCTTAATTTCTCACCACGGATGATGTGGTCAGACACTGTTAGGATAGTTAGTGCTTTAGCACCAAGATCCGCAGCAACACCGTAGATACCAGCCGCTTCCATATCAACACCAAGGATGCCTAGCTTTTCCATTTTCTCGAAAAGGTCAGCTTCTGGAGTGTAGAAAAGGTCTGCAGAGAATACGTTACCAACTTTAACTGGAACTTCTTGTGCACGTGCTTGGTTTACTGCTTCTTCTAGAAGACCGAAATCAGCGATTGCAGCGAAGTCGTGATTGTTGAAACGAATACGGTTTACTTTTGAGTCTGTAGAAGCACCCATACCGATAACAACGTCCATTAGTTTAACGTCGTCACGTACCGCACCACAGCTACCTACGCGAATAACGTTTTTCACGCCGTATTCAGCGATAAGCTCGTGTACGTAGATGCAGCATGATGGGATACCCATACCGTGGCCCATTACAGAAACTTTCTTACCTTTGTAAGTGCCTGTGTAACCAAACATGTTGCGAACGTCACAAACTTGCTTCACGTCATCAAGGAATGTTTCTGCAATGTATTTTGCGCGAAGCGGGTCGCCCGGCATAAGTACTGTTTCTGCGAAATCACCAGCTTGAGCATTAATATGAGGTGTAGCCATGGTCGTTCTCCAAAGTTTAAACGGTAATGATAGGAACAGGATTTAATCAATTACCGATTCTGTTGAATTGAATTCGTTTTGTTGAGGCAATATTAGCGAGTTAAAACGAGGCTCCATGAGACTTTAGTCACAAAACCGCTTTGCCATTATAGTTTTATTAATATTGATAACCAAATATGTTGAAAGCGTAAAGGCAATCGATTTTGTATGGGTAAATTGCACGATATTTAAAGATAAAGCTCGAAATATAAATCTGTTGCATATTGCCTTGGAGGCAACAATACGTTGTAGAGACGTTTGATCAGCGATAATCTAAACTTTGATAAAGAGACAAACCAAGGAATTGTATGTCGTATTGCGCTAACTCGACGCCTTCGCACTCGATGAAAACACAGTTACAGACGAAAACAAGGTTACATAAGCTAGCGTTGGTCGCTGTTAAATCCACATTGATTACTGTTAAGTCCGCATTGATTACAGCTAGAACGACTTTGTTTGCTGTGAGAACTGCTTTACTTGCTCGGGTAATCATTTTGCTTGCTGGCGCGATGACTTCGTCGTGGGTGTCTGCTGCAACTTTTGAGTTGCCACCAACAGAAAGCCGTATCGTGGGCAGAATACAGCAACACGAAGTTGCGGCGGGTGAAACCTTGGCGATCATTGCAAAGCAATACGATATTGGCTTTCTCTCTTTAATGGCGGCAAACAAAGGGGTCGATCCTTTTCTTCCTGCTGAAGGCTATGTGTTAAGCATTCCTAGCCGTTTGATTCTGCCGGATACTCCGAGAAAAGGTATTGTGATTAACCTTGCCGAGTTGAGGTTGTACTATTTTGAGCCTGAGAAAAATCAGGTGCATGTCTTCCCTGTCGGTATCGGTCGAGTAGGGCGTGATACTCCCGAGATGATCACAAAGATAAGCCAAAAACGTCCAAACCCGACTTGGACTCCTCCAAACTCAATTCGCAAAGAGTACTTAGAAAAAGGGATTGAGCTACCAAGAGTGGTTCCCGCAGGGCCTGAAAACCCTTTGGGAGAGTATGCACTGCGACTTGCTTATGGTGCAGGTGACTACCTGATACACGGTACTAATAAGGATTTCGGGATAGGTTTGAGAGTCAGTTCTGGGTGTATCCGTATGGAACCTAAAGATATCGAGTGGCTTTTTGAACAGGTGAGTCGTGGTGAACAAGTCACAATAATTGATGAGCCGATTAAAGTGTCTCTAGAGCCCGATAGAAGTGTATTTGTTGAAGCTCACGAACCTTTGACGCGAAGTGATGGCTCTAAGAAATTACTGCAAATCCCTGTTGAACTAAAATGGTGGCTTGAAGACGCTAATCTTCCTAATTCAAAAGCCAAAGCAGTTATCTTTGCTCAAAATGGTGTGCCTGTTGAAATTGCACCGCCTGTGATTGAGTTCTAATTTGATCGGTTGTGAGTAAAGCCCCATAGCTTTCTTTTTCTTTCCCCTCAATAAAAAACACCACCTCTAAAAGAGGTGGTGTTGTCAATTTACTGCATGTATATACGTCTTTTGAAATCTACAGCTTCATTGAGCTTCTATCTCAATTACTTAGTGTAAGACTCAGCAATGTTGTCGATACGGTCGTTAGCACGATCCGCTTCTTCTTTTGCTGCCATAGCCGCAGCAGATGCTTCTTGAGCTTTCATTTCAGCAGCCGCTTTGTCACTCTTAAGTGCTTCTACTTCGCTGGTTAGCTCAGCAACTTGGTTAGTTAGTTGGTCCATTTCTGATACCGCTGCTTCTTCAGGCTCTGAAGAACAACCAGCTAAAATAAATACTGAGGCTGCAGCTGCGATTAACGTCTTATTCATAAGAACTCCTTGCTTATTTATCATCAAAAGATGCGCTATACATTCTTTATCATATAGTCGCTTCATTAATGATTGTAGCGACTAATTTTTTAACTGCAAAAACAATAACTAAAGAAATTGCTAAATTTTTGAGGTCATTAGCTAGGTATCACAATCTGTCTCACTTTTGAGATGAAGTGTTTGGTGCGGCAATAAGGCAGTGAAAGGGGAGTCACCCCTTTGCTAACGGCGCATACAATATTCTGGCTAACATTAGATAAAAGGATAAATTTACTGTGATCTCTATCCTTATAAAGTACTTTCGCGGTATCATGTCACGTTAAATTAATTTTATTCAATACCATCATGACTGGAGAGTCCTTTGCACTTTAAAGATTTAGGCTTAGATAACCGCTTACTGAAGAACTTAAAACATTACGACTTCAAGAAGGCGACAGAGATCCAATCAAAAGCGATCCCTGTTGCTATTGCTGGTAAGGATCTATTGGCTTCATCAAAAACGGGATCAGGTAAAACATTGGCGTTTGTGTTGCCGATGATACATAAAGCATTAAAAACAAAAGCGTTTTCTGCTAAAGATCCTCGTGGTGTAATTTTGGCTCCTACTCGTGAGCTAGCAAAACAAGTTTACGGCGAGCTGCGTAGCATGCTTGGCGGTCTATCTTACGAAGCAACACTTATCTTGGGTGGCGAAAACTTTAACGACCAAGTTAAAGCTCTACGTAAGTACCCTCGTTTTATTGTTGCGACTCCAGGCCGTCTTGCTGATCACCTTGAGCACCGCTCACTGTTTTTAGATGGTGTTGAAACGCTAATCCTTGATGAAGCTGACCGTATGCTGGATTTAGGTTTCGCACCTGAATTACGTCGCATTGCGAATGCAGCTAAGCACCGTCGTCGTCAAACGTTGATGTTCTCTGCGACGCTTGATCACGCTGAAGTGAATGGCATTGCAAATGAAATGCTAGACGCACCTAAGCGTATCTCTGTTGGTGTTTCTAACGAACAGCACCTTGATATCACTCAGAAGTTCTATCTGTGTGACCATCTAGATCATAAAGAAGCGATTTTAGATCGTGTGATTGAAGAAGCAGAATACCGTCAGGTGATGATCTTCACTGCAACTCGTGCCGATACTGATCGTTTAACGGATAAGTTAAACGAGAAGAAGCTTAAAGCCGTTGCATTGAGTGGCAACCTAAACCAAACGCAACGTAATGCCATCATGAGCCAGTTCGAGCGTGCGGTTTACAAGATCTTGGTAACAACCGATGTTGCTTCGCGTGGTATCGATATTCCAAACGTAAGCCACGTTATCAACTTTGATATGCCTAAGCATACAGAAGAGTACGTGCACCGCGTCGGTCGTACTGGTCGTGCGGGTAACAAAGGTGATGCAATTTCTTTGGTTGGTCCAAAAGACTGGGATAGCTTTAAGCGTGTTGAGCTTTACCTTCAACAAGATCTTACTTTCTCTGTACTTGAAGGTCTAAAAGGTAAATTCAAAGGTATTAAGCCTCGTAAACCTGCTTTTGCTAAAGGCGGACCTGCGAAGAAGAAGACCAGCACCCAAGTTAAGAAAACGCCGAAGAAACCGGTTAAGCGCGATAAGAGCTTCCACCAAAATGTGGCTGTGGGTGATACCGTGTTTATCCCTAAGAAGAAAGTCGCACCAAAAGTGGACGACGAGTAATCAACTTGTGTGACCTAAAAGCTTAGCTTTGAAAGGTTGATGCAAATAAAAAACCGCCGATGATGGCGGTTTTTTTGTACCTGCACTTCGTGTAAGCCCTTAGCTTCTGGTACTTACAGACGGTATTTGATGATACTCGACGAGGTTTCCTCGTTAGAAATCAAAGGTAGAGAACGAGTACGCCAAAATATGATCGGCAATATATTTGTGAGTAGCCGTCGTTGGGTGTGTCACGCCCCAGAATACATAGCTGTCTGAACCATAGGTTGCGCAATCATTAGTCAAGCTATGGCTTCGTAAGTAGTCTGCTGCTGAGCTTCTATTGATATCAAGACAGGCGTCACTCGCGTTTCGAAAGCCATGTTGTTCTGGGTCATCGGTAATGCTGGCGAACAGCGCACTTGCATCGAACAACACCACGTTTTCCCCCTGGCTTTGGTAATACTCGGCCTGCGCTTTGATGAATTGGTTGAACTCTAAGATCTTGCCACGAACTTTAATGATCTCTTGCTCTGTCGAGTATTTGAATTGCGGCGCTTTGGTCGCATCGGGCAATGTAAACAGTAGAATATTACTCGCACCAGATTCCGTTAATCGGATTAAAGCGCTACTGAAATCAGCTTTCACATCAGCGACTTCTCGGTCGTAATTCATAAAGTCATTGAGGCCAAATTCTAGAGTAAATAGTGAGTTTTCTGGGCGGTAGTTTTTAGCGACTTTCATGTAAGTTAGGTAAGAGGTGACTTGATCATAGACGCCAGTAAGTGCCACGTATTGATTGGTACCTGCTGCGCCACCCACGGCCCAGTTATAAAGAGGAACGTCTTTGGCTTTTGCTAAATATTCGGTCCAAACCAAACCGTTTGAAAAGTGCCCTAGAAACCATGAGTTTGCATTTGGGAAAACCCATTGAGAGCCATTAAATAGGTTCCCAGTGTCAGAGAGGCTATCACCAAAAGTGACAATGCGATTAATGGTATTGGCTTGCACAGCGTTATCGTTGGTCCAGATGGAGTGATTGTAAGAGAAGTGGTTGTCTGCGGCAAAGTAGGTAATGTCAGCGGCGTCATGTTGGATGCCGAGAGTCTGTTCGCAACGCTGTTTGATTTCAGACTGTGGGGTATCACTGTAGAACATGTTCTTGAAAGAAACAGAAGACCACCAATATCCGTTGATCGTGTAATCGTCGCCGTTTTCTTTTTTCGCCCACTTCCAGTCGGTGGCTGCAGAGTCGTGCGATGCATCGGTTCGATACCAACATCGAACATAAGAATAAGTCTCTGAACCTTGTGTGCTGAGCACTTGTGCGGATGTCATCGATTCTGGTGTCGGTATGGAGTCATCAGCAGCATAAGCCCCAAATGGTATGGTTAACGCGAGTATTAAAGCCGTATTTTTCATCACTGTATTCTCTTTTGTATTTAGTGAGCCAAACAAAACGTTGTTGCTTGTTGTCTATTTCTTGTTGCCTATTGTTTGTTGCCTATTGCTTGTTGATAAGTGGATAAGTAAATAACTGGTACGACCTATATCTAACATCAATAATTCACGTCAATACATTCAGGTTGTTGGCGTTTCATAATTGGTATAAGTATCAAATTTCCAACGACTTTCTGGTTAAAAAGCGATCAAGTCGAAGCGAGGGATTTATCATTAATATTCGATTTTAGTGGGCTATGACTTGCCAGTTTGTCGCCGCAGATCTAAACGAGATAAATTGTTTTGTGAATGTTGGTTTTTATTTGGTCAAGATAATTGAAGTTATAGCTTCATGGTTTCTTGTTAAATGCTAATATAATCAATAGCTTATTGTGTTTCGATGTCTGGTCTGATTCTATTTTTCTAATGTTCATCACAACTGTTTAATTCAAGTTCAACATCACAAATATCAAGTTGCAATTTTCTGTTTTATAAAATCATCAACTACGGTTCTTTTACTCATCAGAGGTCTAATCTGTTTAAGGAAAGAGCATTGAAAAAGATATTAATTTGGACGATAGCCTGTCTATCCAGTTTTGGCGCTTATGCCGGAACAAGCGCATCGGCATTAGAGGTCAGTGGATACACACAAACGAAATACCCCATTATGTTGGTACATGGTCTGTTTGGTTTCGATACATTAGCGGGTGTCGATTACTTCTATGGCGTACCTGAATCCCTAACCAAAGATGGTGCGAGCGTCTATGTAGCGCAAGTATCAGCGACCAATAGCTCTGAAGTACGTGGCGAGCAATTGTTGGCTCAAGTTGAAACACTGTTAGCCGCGACAGGGGCAAGTAAGGTGAACCTAGTTGGTCACAGCCACGGCGGACCAACAGCGCGCTATGTGGCATCAGTACGTCCTGATTTGGTTGCTTCGGTGACGAGCATTGGTGGTGTTCATAAAGGCTCGAAAGTCGCCGACCTCGTGCGTGGAACCGTATCAGAAGGCTCAGCCGCGGAAGGTATTGCGGTTAAGTTGGCTGGTGGATTGACGACGCTTATCAACCTATTATCTGGCGGAACGGATCTTGATCAAGATGGCCTTGCTTCCCTTGAAGCGTTGACCACCGAAGGTTCGCTTGCATTCAATCAGTTTTATCCTGAAGGCGTTCCGACGTCTGAGTGTGGCGATGGTGAATGGCAAGCCAATAACGGTGTTTATTATTATTCATGGACAGGATCCTCCACTTTCACCAATCTTCTCGATCCTACCGACGGAGCGATGACAATCCTTGGCTTAGCATTCAATGAACCTAATGATGGTTTAGTGGGAGCATGCAGCGCACATTTGGGCAAAGTGATTGGTGATGATTACAAGATGAACCACCTAGACGAGATTAATGGGTTGTTGGGCATCCATCATCTCTTTGAGACCGATCCCGTGACGCTATATCGCCAACACGCGAATCGATTGAAGTTGGCTGGCCTGTAGGTCGCACTGCCCAAAAGTTAAGATCATAAGGAAAATATAATGAAAAAGACCGCCATTTTGTCGATAACTACGATAGCCCTGATGAGCACAGCGGCGGTCTTTTTATATGTAACCTTTTTGCCCGAACAAACAGACAATCTAAATTTAAACAACAAACAACAGAACGCCTCCTCACTAAAGGTTACCTCTCAACAAGATACTGAAATCGATAACGCATCAGCCAAAGACATGATGGAATATTTCGTCTCCGGCAATACCGAATTAACCCTCGAAGATATTCGCGACAATGTGGCAAAACACCATGAGCAATCACAAGCCGCGGTGGTCGATGAAGCATTGTTCGTAAAGTACCTCGAGTACAAGTCGGCACTGACAGCATTGGATGTTCAATTCGACACCACATCCATTTCCGCTGATGACCTACGTGCACTGAATCAAGCTCTGCTCGATCTCCAATCTCAATTTTTCAGTGAGAGCGAGATAAGTATTCTATTTACCCATGACAATAAAATGAGGGAAATCGCTTTAGAAAAGTTACTTCTGAAACAAGAAGGGCTAGAGGAACAAGAATATCAGCAAAGGCTTGAATCTTATCTATCTGAACAACCAGATTACGTTCAAGCCAGTCATCAAAATCAGGTGTTATTACAGCAACTATCCAGCTCACAAGGCCTAGATGAACAAGGAAAATACTTGAAGAGAAGCGAACTGGTTGGTGAAGAAGCGACACAGCGGCTCGAAGCGCTTGATCAACAAAGGGCGGACTTTGATGGAGCTTTAGAGATTTACTTTGTTGAACGAAATGACATTTTGAATGACTCAGCACTCTCAGAAATTGAACAAAAAGAGACGATCGCCCAGCTTAGAGAAGCTCATTTTCAGCCACAGCAGCTGAGAAGGGTAGAAGCGATTGAAAGAATCAGAGCTGCTGAGAACGGTCAGTAAGGTTTGCTGAGTCAGTAGAGCATCTATCAAAAATAAAAAACCAGTCACGAGTGACTGGTTTTTTATTATGGGTGAGTTGCAAGGTAAATAAAGCTAAATGTTTTTATCCCTTAAACCTTAAAGTAATCCAACTGCTGCTTTTGCTGCTCGGCTAAGTTAGAAAGCTCGTGGCTTGCTGCTGCAGCTTGGGTAATGCCGGTTACGTTTTGGCTTACTAGGCTGTATATGTTGGAGATATTG
This sequence comes from Vibrio sp. J383, assembly GCF_023503985.1. Classification (NCBI taxonomy): domain Bacteria; kingdom Pseudomonadati; phylum Pseudomonadota; class Gammaproteobacteria; order Vibrionales; family Vibrionaceae; genus Vibrio; species Vibrio sp. J383. The sequence goes on from NZ_CP097294.1 coordinate 788,155, forward strand.
CGGTTGATGTCTGCAGTCACTTGGCTTTGCTCTTCGGCGGCAGAGGCAACCTGAGTGTTGATTTCAGTCATGTCGGTTACTGAGTTAGCAATACCAGAAAGGGCTGCGCTCACCTCGCCTGAGAGCGTTTGGTTGTGCTCTAACATAGACAGTGAACTGCTCATGCTCTCATTGGCGTTACCCGATTGAACCTGCAAGCCTTCGATAATTGCTTGGATCTCTTTGGTTGAATCTTGGGTACGTGCCGCCAGCATTCGAACTTCATCGGCAACAACGGCGAAACCACGGCCACTTTCCCCTGCTCGTGCGGCTTCGATTGCTGCATTAAGTGCAAGAAGGTTAGTTTGCTCAGAGATGCTTTGAATTACTTCAATTACCTTACCAATCTGCTCGGAGTGCTCTTTTAACGTGCCTACAACGTTTGCCGCTTCGCTCAGCTGAATTGCCATTTGCTCATTAGCTTGGTTGCTCTCGTTAAACAAGCTCATACTGTGTGTTGCCATTTCGTCGGCTTGCTTGGAAGCTGAATCGGCTTGTACTGCATTCTCGTTGACGTGTGCTGCTGTGCTTTCTAGCTGGTTTACAGCAGAAGCAACCTGTTCAACCTCTTGCTTCTCTTGATCAGAGTTAGCACTTGATTGCGTCATTACTGCCGCCAGTTCTGTAGACGCAGACGCCACTTCGATACTGATTCGAGACAGTGAGCTTACCGTGTCACGCAATTGCTCAACAGATTTGTTTACGTCTTGGGCAAGGCGAGATATTTCGTTGTCACCATGTTCTTCGGCTTTTACTAGCAGGTTACCTTTTGCCACTTCGCGCATGGTTTCTTGGATATTGCTAAGCGGCTTAACAATGATGCCAGCCAGCGTCCAACTGATGACTAATGCAATTGAAAGAATCACTAACAGTGCGATGGTTGCGGTATTGAGTGTGCTGGTGTGTTGCTGGCCATTGATGTCCACTTCTTGAGTGGCAATACGGTTTAGTTGCTTTGAAAGGAGGTTGATAGCCTGCACCATTTCGTTACCCGCGTGACGATATTGGTCGATTGCGATCTGATAGCGGTTATCAAAATCTGAAGCGAGTGATGCATCGCCGTGTTTCGCTCTTAATAGAGGAAGCATGGTGGTGCGAGAAAAGTCAACGTAGTGATTCATCGCTTTGCTCATTGCGGCTACTTCATCTTGCATGCCTGGTACGGTATCAAGCGAGTTCAGTAGACGAGTATTTTGGTCACGTTTTTGATTTAGCGTTTCGACAAGCGTTTTGACGTCGTCAGGATTAAATAAGCTATAGATAGCCTTGATGCGCATGCCGTAGCTGTTGTCGACGATTTCGCTAAGTTCTTCTTTATGTAGAATCAGTTGATCTGTTGCTGTTGATACATCTTTAAAAGCATTTTCCAGTTTGTCACCACCGATAATGACACCCGTCAAAAGTAGTACGACGGAAAAGAGTACTGGAATCAGAATTTGTATTTTGATTGATAAGCCACTGAGAAGTTGGCGCATGTATTGTCCTTCTTTGAATAAGTAAATGAGCAGAAGCAATTGTTATTATTGTTATTAACCAGTGATTCTAACTATTGAGAATGACAATTCAATCAGTAATAGATGCTATTTTTATATATGCGATAGATATTTCATAAATTCTGATTATTTATCGTACAAACAAGGCTTTAGCCATTTTTAAGATAGGGTTATTTGACGAGGAACCTTGTGCGGTATTAGGTAATGACAGGGGGCGAGATATTGAGCGGTTTGGCTTAAATAAGTTGGAATGAATATTCAGTGCCTATGAGTGAGGCTAATTTATTGCTTCAAGGCTATTTGGTAGGGGGAAAACAAGAAAATAAATTGTAGTTGTCATATAGGCTTCAATTAAGTGAAACACAACTGTCACATTCGGATTCTAAAGTAGGCCTCGTTCAAGCAAAACATTACGGCAATAACGCCACTAAAGGAAATTTGTGATGAAAAAGACAGTTATCGGTGCAATCGCACTACTAGGCGCTCTAACAGTGAATACAGCTTCAGCTAAAGAAACTATCTCTGTAGTTGGCTCTAACAGTGCTTCTCCACTGGTTGAAGTTTTTGCAGAAACCTACATGAATAAAGGCGAACCAGTGTTCATCGAAATTCAAGCACCAGGTTCTTCTGCAGGCATCAAAGCAGCAAAAAATGGAAGTGCTGACCTTGGTATCTCTTCTCGTGACCTAAAAGAAGAAGAGAAAACAGCTGACCTGAAAGAGCTCGTCATCGCTCGTGACGGTATCGCAGTTGTTGTTAACCCAAATAACGAAGTATCTGCTCTTACAGCTGAGCAAATCACTTCAATCTACAAAGGCGACATCACTAACTGGAAAGATGTTGGTGGTGCTGACAAGCCAATCGTAGCAATCACTCGTGATACTGCATCTGGTACACGTGGTGCATTCGAAGACATCATGAAGCTTAAGAAGAAGATTGGCGACAAGAAAGTATCGGCTATCTCTCAACGTGCACAAGTTGCAAACGGTAACGGCGCACTTAAAGTTTCTGTAGCAAGCAACCCATACGCTATCGGCTTCATCTCTCTTGGTACTGTAGATAACACAGTTCAAGCTCTAACTATCGATGGCGCAGCAGCATCAGTTGAGAACGTAAAGAACGGTTCTTACAAAGTTGCTCGTCCTTTCCTAGTTCTTTACAAAGCCGGCGCTCCAACAGCTGAAACTCAACAATTCCTAGATTGGATGGTTGCAGATGAAGCTCAAGCTATCGCTGACAAGAAAGGCTACATCACAGTTAACTAATCTTAACTGACCAACACTTAATTATTGCTCAGCCTAACTTAGGCTGAGCCTTTTCTTTCAACTTTGTCTATTTCGAGCTCTTGTTGAGCCACAAAGTTTGAGATTTTATATATGACCATCGCAAATAGTGAAAAGCTTATGAATACTGAAGCGACTCAAATCAACAAGCCAAGTCTACGTGCTAAGAAGCGCATCGACTGGAGAGAAAGAATCTTCCACGGCTTGTTCTTATCGAGTGCTGTAATCGGCATCGTATCACTAGCCGTTATCGCTTACTTTATCGTTGCAGAGAGTATCCCTGCATTCCAAGAGGCTGGTGTTTCTGGCATCGTTCTGGGTGTGGATTGGTTACCGCCAGCTCTATTCGGTGTTGCAACCATGATTGTTGCATCGGTTGTCTCGACGCTTGGCGCCGTAGTTGTTGGTGTACCCGTCGGTGTATTAACCGCTATTTTTATTGCTGAGATTGCTCCTAAGCGTCTTGCCGATATTATTCGACCAGCAGTTGAGCTTCTAGCGGGTATCCCGTCGGTAGTTTACGGCTTCTTTGGTCTAGTAATCATCGTTCCTATGATTCAGAACATCTTCCAAGTACCAGCGGGTAACACTATCTTCGCGGGTATCATTGTTCTGGGTATCATGATTCTTCCTACCGTTATTACGGTTTCTGAAACTTCGATCCGCGCTGTACCTCGTACGTACAAAGAAGGTTCACTTGCACTGGGTGCTTCGAAAATCTACACGATTTTTAAGTTACTCGTTCCTGCTGCACGTTCAGGCATTATGACGGGTGTGATTCTGGGTATCGGTCGTGCACTTGGCGAAACGATGGCAATCATCATGGTGATGGGTAATGCGCCAGCAATGCCAGAAGGTATTTTGGATTCGGCTCGTACGCTAACCGCAAACATTGCTATTGAAATGTCTTACGCAAGTGGTATTCACGCGAGTGCACTGTACGCAACCGGCGTTGTGCTTCTGGTATTCATCATGATGTTGAATGGTGCTCTGCTTTATCTTAATCGTGAAAAAACGAAGTAGGCGAGGATAAGTAATATGGATCGCGTAAAACTAAAACAAGCACGTCAAATGAAAGATAATGTCTTGAAAGGCTTTATCTGGGCGGCAGCAGCAGTCACCGTTGGTTTCTTATTCTGGATCATTTGGTACATCCTATCGAATGGCCTGCAATACGTAGACTGGAACTTCATCACCGACGACTACACTCGAACCGGTGAAGAACGTGGTATTTTCCCAATGATCATTGCCACGATCTACATGGTAATCGCATCGATTGCAGTGGCGGCGCCACTCGGCATTATGACGGCAATATACCTAACCGAATACGCAAAAGTGGGCAGTAAACTGGTTAAAGTGATTCGTTTCTGTACAGAATCTTTAGCAGGTATTCCGTCGATTATCTTTGGTCTGTTCGGTATGACCTTCTTTGTTTCGATTCTTGGTCTTGGCTTCTCGATTCTGTCGGGTGCACTAACACTAAGTATCCTGATTCTTCCTGTAATCATTCGTACTACAGAAGAAGCATTGATGTCAGTACCACAAACTTATCGTGAAGGTTCATACGGCCTTGGCGCTTCAAAAATCTACACTATCTGGCGTTTGATCTTACCAAGCGCAATGCCAGGTATCTTAACTTCGGTCATTCTTAGTATTGGTCGTGTAATTGGCGAATCAGCACCTGTATTTTTAACAGCAGGTATGGTGGCACGTGTTCCTGAGTCGGTATTCGATTCTGGCCGTACACTAACGGTTCACCTATATAAGCTGACAACAGAGCTATTTACTATCGATGAGTGGAACCAAGCCTACGGCACGGCGACAGTCCTAATCGTATTGGTTCTCTTGATCAACATGGTTACAAAACTGATTGCGAGACGCTTCAACACGGCAACTTACTAAGCTCATTAGCTGGCTCAACAATAAAGAGAGCCCCGTGATAAAGAAAGCATCAAGTTAGACACGAATTTAAGAATTTAGAGATTACGAATATGAACAAATTTGATATTGAGAACCTAGATCTGTTTTACGGCGACAACCAAGCGCTTAAATCTATCAACCTGCCAATTCCAACGCGTCAGGTAACGGCACTGATTGGTCCATCAGGTTGTGGTAAGTCAACGCTACTGCGTTGCTTGAATCGCATGAATGACCTAATTGAAGGCGTTACTATCAAAGGTAAGCTGGATATGGATGGCACAAATATCTACGGCAATATTGATGTGGCTGACCTACGTATTCGTGTAGGCATGGTATTCCAAAAGCCAAACCCATTCCCAATGAGCATCTACGAGAACGTCGCTTACGGTTTACGTGCTCAAGGGATCAAAGATAAGAAACACATTGATGAAGTAGTAGAAAGTTCACTACGCAGTGCGGCACTTTGGGATGAAGTGAAAGACCGTCTTAAAGCACACGCATTTGGTTTGTCTGGTGGTCAGCAACAACGTCTATGTATCGCTCGTACGATTGCTATGGAACCGGATGTAATCCTGATGGATGAGCCTACATCGGCACTTGATCCAATCGCGACACACAAGATTGAAGAATTGATGGAAGACCTGAAGAAAGACTTCACTATCGTTATCGTAACGCACTCAATGCAGCAAGCGCGTCGTATTTCAGACCGCACGGCTTTCTTCCTAATGGGAGAGCTAGTAGAGCACAACGAAACGAGTGTTATCTTCAGCGAACCAAAAGATGATCGTACTAAAGGTTACGTAAACGGTGACTTTGGTTAATTCGATTAACTCAGTGCTGTTTTAGTTTTTTAAAGGACAGCACGCTAACTGAAACGCAGGTTAGATAATCGAATAGATCGACAGAATTATCACTATAACTATAAGCGATGGAAGTTTTGCCCCACTCTAATGTGGGGCTTTTTTATGTCGGTAAAAAAGTCTTAATGTCGATGAAATTTTGGGCAGGAAATCCCATTTTTGTCGTCCTTCTCATGCTTGTGATAATGTAAAAAGTGAAATTGCGACCCGCTTAACATCTCATTTTTAGTTACATTGATTGCATATCAAGGCTTCGGTATTTTTGCTTCAATCTCATTAGCCAATGGACGGAAGCTGTGCCTGTTAAAGCCTTTGCAAAACAAATATCTGCTACTCGCGACCACCGTCTGTTGGCAGAGTCTCTTTTTGGTTACCTTGTTGAGGTACTTGCCCCAAAAGGGATCGGAGTATTTGCCGAGCCAACACCAGAAGGCGATTCGTTACCCTTGTTTTCTTGCGGTGAGCTAACCTCCCTCGACAAGTATCCTTCAACCTTTTGGCCTTGGGTTTCCCAGTTTGATACCGCAGATGGTGTGCTTCCAATGTCTATCAATACTTGTAAGTGGGAACACATGGAGGTGCTGGGTGGTGAGTCGTTCATCATGATGCTAGACAACGCGCCTGCCTGCAGAACTTATTTAATTGTTCAAAATAGCAATGCTCAGCAGATCAACCAAACGTTCGACCAAGATCTTGATGTCCTTCAACTAGCCGCAGCTCGCTGGCAGTGTATTCGTGCGGAAAAGAACGCGGCACTTGAGATCAAACACAGAGACACACGTGAAGCGCAGTACCTTGATGAAATTAAGCTGCGAGAGCTATTTGTTGAGAACATGAAACTAGTCCATCAGGTCGCGTTAGAGCTTTCTAATCCTGACTCTTTGGATGCTTTGTATAAGGCTTCTGTTGAGGCAGTGCGCGACCGTCTAGGCTTTGACCGTGCGATCTTCATGTTACTCGATATGAAAAAGCGCTGCTTTAGTGGCACTTACGGCACCGATGAGCGGGGAAAAACTAACAGCGAGCATCATACTCAGTACGATTTACATCAACTTGAAGCCGAATACATTGAGGCGTTGTCTGACAATCACATCAACCTAGTTATTATTGAGAAAGCGCCGCTATACACCGAAGGCAAGGTCGTAGGGCAGGGTTGGAATGGCATGTTGATCTTACGTGAAGGGGATAAACCCGTCGGTTGGATCGCAATGGACAATTACATTCACCGTTCACCCATCACTAATTATCAAAAGCAGATGCTTGAATCCTTTGGTTCTCTGCTTTCTCAGATCTACATCCGTAAGCGCCAAGAACAGAATATACGGATGTTGCACTCAAGTATGGTGGAACTGTCTCGTTGCGATAGCGTAAGCGAAGTCTGTAAATCTGCGGTTAGCTTTGCTATCCAGCACTTAGGGATAGACCGATTAGCGGTTTTTTTAACAGATAAAAATTGCAGTTACATGCAAGGCACGTGGGGCACTGACATAAAAGGCGACATTGTCGATGAATCTTATTATCGCTCAGAGCTGGTGGAGCGTGACATTGTAGCTGCCGCTCGCGCTTGCCCTAATCAAGTTGCCTTTGAAGAATCGGTGCCTATCTATCACGATTTCAATATTGTGGGTGTCGGTTGGACGGCAATGACAATGCTCACCACCAATACGGGTGAGCCGATTGCGTTTATTGCCGCGGATAATTTGCTAACTCGCAGCCCTTTAACCTCACAACTGCGTGAAGTGATACGTATCTTCGCTTCGAGTTTAGCTGAGGTGCTACAGAGAACCATGGCGCAAGAGGAGCTCAAAAAGCTTAATGAAACGCTTGAGCAAGAGGTCAGCAAGCGCACTCAAGAGCTTGAACGAGCTAATGAGCAGTTGGATATCATCTCTAAGCTTGACCCTCTGACACGCCTTGGAAATCGTCGTATGTTGTCGCAGGTTTTAGATGATCTCAATTGTGATGATCAAGGGGCATTTGCCACAGAGCACGAAGTCACGTTTGGGCTCATTCTTGTTGACCTTGATCACTTTGGTTTGTACAACACGGTTTACGGGCATACGGAAGGTGACGCTGCTCTGCGCACTATAGGCAAGATACTTAATGCTCATGTTCATGGCGATAAAGAAACCTTCTGCCGTATTGGTGGTGAAGAGTTTATGTTGTTGATGATCGGCATGTAGTGGCATAGTTAATTTGGCCACCTGATTAAGAGGTGATGTATGATCATCTCGATACTAAAACAGGTGACATTATGACTAAGCGTGAAAGACGCACTTTTAACCCAGAATTTAAGCTTGAATGCGCTCAGCTAGTGCTTGACCAGGGACGTTCCTATAAAGAAACCTGCGAAGCAATGGGGATTGGAAAAACTACGTTAGAAAGCTGGGTAAGGCAACTCAAAGCTGAAAGAGCTGGTAAGACACCAAATTCATCACCACTCACTCCAGAGCAAAGAGAAATTCGTGACCTTAAAAAGAAAATCAAACGCATTGAAGAAGAAAAGGAAATTCTAAAAAAGGCTACGGCTCTCTTGATGTCAGACTCCCTGAACGGTTCTCGATGATCGAGAAACTCAAGAAGAGTTATGCTGTGAAACGGCTTTGCGAAGTGTTCGGGGTTCATCGCAGTAGTTATCGTTATTGGGCAAATAGAGATAAATCTCTGTCGTCAGAGCATGTGCTTGTTCGTGCCGAAGTTCGCCGATCTTATGAGCTGAGCAATGGTTCCGCTGGAGCGAGAACCATTGCTGACATAGTCACAGCAAGAGGTATTCGACTTAGCCGTTACCGAGCAAGTAAGTTCATGAAAGAACTAGACTTAGTCAGTTGCCAGCTAGCAAAACATACGTACAAAAAAACACAGCAGGAACATGTTCATATACCTAACCGGTTAAATCGTCAGTTCGCGGTGACTGAGCCGAATCAAGTCTGGTGTGGCGATGTGACTTATATCTGGACGGGGGAGAGATGGTCTTATCTAGCCGTTGTTATTGACTTGTTCGCACGAAAAGTCATCGGTTGGGCAATGTCTAACTCACCAGATAGTGTATTGACTGGCAAGGCGCTGACCATGGCCAATGAGAGCCGCGGAAGGCCGTCTGGTGTAATGTTCCACTCGGATCAAGGTTGCCACTATACGAGTAAAAAATATCGTCAGTTGCTATGGAGATATCGAATCACTCAAAGTATGAGTCGTCGAGGGAACTGTTGGGATAATAGTCCTATGGAGCGAGTGTTCAGAAGTTTAAAAACGGAATGGGTACCAAAGAATGGCTATAGAAGTTTTACAGAGGCACAGAAAGCAATAACGGATTATTTGGTTGGTTATTACAACCAGCATCGTCCACATCAATACAATGGTGGATTAACACCAAATGAGTCGGAACGACAGTTTTGGTTCCCTTATAAAACTGTGGCCAGTTTTACTTGACCACTACAGCACTCATCACTCTGAAACTAAACAGCGTGCAGAGTCGATCAGAAAATGCATTGAAGAGGCGAAGATCCTTCATTGTGAAAGTAGCACTAGCCAATACTTAACCGCATCTGTCGGGTACGCGTCGATAACCTCAGACCAGCATCAATTCGATTTTGATCTGCTGTATGGCAAGGCCGACAAAGCCTTGTATCAAGCCAAAGACTCAGGGCGAAATCGAATTGTATCTGCTTTAAAGCGAAGAAAGGTCGCGACGCCACTGATTTAGTTTGGCGTTTATTTTTTCTGATCTCAAAACGATTGAAGCCGTGATGATCACAATGTGGTCATCACGGCTTCGTTCTTTTTTTGTTGACTTAGATTTTCTGTTTAACTAGCTTTCTGCTTACTTAGAACGCTGGTTAATTAAAGCCTTTCTAATGTGCTCTTGTGTGTTTTGTTCGAGATGCGTTTTGGTTTCTTAACCGCTTTGATTGCTAGAGCTGGATCCCATGACTGACTTGGTGAGCCAGGTTCAGCATAGAGGCTCTGATTTAGCTTGGTGAGCTCAGCTTCGATTGTTTCTAACGTCTCATCACTCAAGTCTGAATTTTCTGTTTTCCACTGTTCGAACAAAGTTCTCGTCTTCACACCATCTTTCATCTTCAGAGCGGCAATCAGCGCTTCTGCCGTATCGGATTGACGTTCATCTTTTTGCTTTGGTTTTACTGCTGTACCGCGGCGTGACCAGAAGTAGAAAGCAAACGCCGAGCTGATTAACCATAATGCTGCAAACAGCGCCGTTAGATAAGGCCACATTCCTGGTTTTTCAACGGTAACAATTGTCGGGCTGGTTTGTTGAGTTGGTGTTTCAATAACAGGAGGTGGCGTGCTTGAGGTTACGCGATCACTTGCCTGAACCGACAACTCAAGACCAAGAGCCTTACTGGTTTTTTGTGATTGCGAATCGGTGTTAAACCAAGTTTGAGAAACACCAGGCAGGGAGATGCTTCCAGATTCCTTAGGGATGAGAACCTGCTTATAAACAACGATAGCATTACCGGATTGGGTAGTGCCAAATTGCGGTTTCTCTTCATACACGCGCACCGATTTAGGGTAGGTGATGTTCAGTTTTGGTAACTGGTGTTGGGTCAAGTTACTGGCTGTCATTGTGATGGTACGAGTTAACGAATCACCGGCTTCCATCTCAATATTCTGCTTGTCGCCACCTAAAGTATTACTACCTGTCAGCTCGTTGCCTTGGCTATCTGACCATTTCTGAATCAACTTGAAGTTCGATGTTGGTAACCACTCACCTTGATAGCCTTTTGGTACAGGATTCACTGTGACATCTAAGGTTTCAACGGGCGTGTCGAGTTGGAAAAGGCGCGTTGTGCTTGAGTTGTTGGTTGAGTAAACAACAGCACCGGTTAACTTTGGCCCTTGAAGCTGAAATTGTCCTGCTTGTTGTGACGATATATGGAAAGATTGCTGAACAACGGTGACTTCTTGTCCGTTGATAACATCTTGAAATTGCTTAGACTCTCCAATAGGTTCTACGTCTAATTTCGCTGAACTTGGTGGCGCAATTTTAGGATCTTGAAGTCTTCTCGGATCAGCCTTAATGATGAGTTTTACATCAAGCTCCGCGACCTCTTGAGGGTACAGTGAGTCTTTACTCAGGTTAAGTTGAAACTCGGCCATATCACTCTGCTTTGGAGCGGCTTTATTAACCGAAACGTTGATGGTGATCGGTTGGGTTTTTGCGCCGTCAATATCAAAGCTAGGTATCTCAAATCGGCCTAATCGAAGTGGGGCAAGGGTAATATTCCATTCGCTAGACACCGAACGGCTGCCATTGACGATTCGCATCGACGACCCAAATCTTGGGGTGCTGACGTAGAAGTCTTTCTGAAGGGGGGATAGATCTAAAGCACCGGACGATACTTTTTCATCGGTCGCCACTCTAAGTAAGAAGACTTCATCTTTGGTAACACTGTTTTGCGAAACACTCGCAACAGCGGTTGCTGCGAATACAGAATGTGACGAGAAAACACCGATTAGCAGCGTCAGTAGTATTGATAAAAATGGCTTGTTTAAAAATCGCATGGTTACCACTTTTTGTTTTGGTTGTTAGGAGCACTTTTTTGTCGTGCTTGTAGAATCATTTGCGCTTTAAGTAGTTGGCTCGGATCACGGGCGCTTTCTACTTGCTCAAGTTTTCGCATATCAGGATCGCTCGACGTAGGTTGACCTGATACTTGCGTTGCGGCTTGTTGAGCGTTGTTATCAGTGTCTTCCTTAGCAGCCTCTTGTGCTTGGGCTGCCTGAGATACTGAGTCACCCTTGTCCTGTGGTTGTTTATCTGCTTGATCCGCTTTGTTTTGTTGTACAGCTTGCTTGTCGTTTTCTTCATCCGTCTTGGAATCAGAGCGACTATCAGCTTGGCTTTGGTCAGTATTCTGATCTTGGTTTTCACTTTGATCTTGTTTATTGCTTTGCTCTTTGCTGCCGCTTTGATCTTGCGACTTCCCATTGTCAGCTGAGCTTTGTTGTTGATCCTGCGAGCTTTGCGAAGAATCATTTTGCTGACCTTGCTGACCTTGCTGACCTTGCTGACCTTGCTGACCTTGCTGACCTTGCTGACCTTGCTGACCTTGCTGACCTTGCTGACCTTGCTGACCTTGCTGACCTTGTTCGTTTTGGTCTTTGGATTCAGAATCGTCCTGTTGCTGTTGCTGTTGCTGTTGCTGTTGCTGTTGCTGTTGCTGTTGCTTCTGAGCTTGTTCGACAATCTCTAGGTTCTTCTTCGCATAAGCATGTTCAGGGTTGTTTTCTAGAATACGTTGATACTCTTCAATCGCTTGGTCGTACTTGCCTTGCTTTGCTTGTGCATTGGCGAGGTTATAGCGAGCATCTTCGCCAGAAAGACCTTGTAGCGTCTGTACGGCCGCTTCGAAATCACCAGCTTTGTATTGCGCAATGCCTTTCCATTCTTGCTGTTCGAACTGTTCTGCGGCTTGTTGAAAGTCCTCATCTTGATACAACTGATAACCCACTTGGTCATCGGTTTTCCAAGGGCTCGCAAACGCAGTATTCGGCTGGCTAAACGAGACAAGCACAGCTAGGCCACACCAAATGACCCCTTTTCGGAATAGCCCAAGAGCAGGAAGTAACAGAAACGGCAATAACCAGAAACCGTTGTTCACTCTGGTGTTGAGTGAGTTATTGGTCTTGGTGACTTCTGATGTTGTCGCAACTCGGTCGAGATAACTTGCGATGTGTTCAACGTCTGAGTTATCAAATTGCACCTCAGTAAACGTGCCGCCAGAGTTACGAGTCAGGTCGCGCATATTGTCTAAGTTGGTTTTCGCAACCACGGTTTGTCCTGAATCGGTTTGTAACATCGAACCTGTAGGTAACGAGATCGGCGCGCCGCTTTCCGTACCTACAGCCAAGACTGATAACGTCCAATTACTGCCAGAGAGTAGCGATTCGATATCTTTCTTCTCTTGAGCGTCAATATCATCAGCAATCAGTACCAGATCGCCTTGATAGATATGAGCACGAGTCATCATTTCAATGGCGAGTTTGACTGCTGACGCAGCATCACCGCCTTGGAAGGGCATGATATCCGGAGAAAGGTTAGGAACGAGGTTCTTGATGGTGTTGATGTCAGACGTTAGCGGACTGATGGTGTAAGCATCTCCGGCGTATGCCACCATTCCTGTTAGGCCTTCTTTCCAGAGTGATAGTAGATCCAAAGCCTTGTATCGTGCCTGTGTCAAACGATTCGGTTTAATATCAGTGGCATACATAGACATCGACATATCCATGATCACAACTCGCGCCTGTGTTTTTTCAAAGCTTGGTTGTTCGTTTTTTTCAAAGCTTGGGCCGGCCAATGCGATGACACCGACTATCCACCAAATACCAAAGTAAGTACTACGGTTTTTCGATGGCTTGCTCGATTCAGGAGCCAAATAACGGGCGATGTGTGACGCCAATAACCCTTGCTTGGATTGTCTCTTGCTAAGCCACCAAATAGCGGGCAGCACGGCAAGAGCCAAGAGCCAATATGGGTAGATAAAAGTAAAGTTAGACATTGTTTCTCCTAATGGCTAACAGCATAAATGCGAAGAACATTGCCGCAGACAGTGGCCAGACAAACCACTCTTGTTGTGGTCGCCATATCTTAGTGGCGTTCGTCACGGGCTCTAATTGATTGATGGTGTCGTAAATCGTTGCCAGCTCTTTGCTGTCTCGCGCTCGGAAGTACTGACCACCAGTGCGTTTGGCGATTTCCATTAGTGTGCGTTCATCAAGGTCTTGAGCGGTATTGACCTTACGAGTCATGAAGAACTCTTTGACCATCATTTCACCCGCACCGACACCCACGGTGTAAATCGTGGCGTTGTACTTCTTAGCAATATCCGCGGCTTCTAGTGGATCTAATACGCCCGCGGTATTGCTGCCATCACTGAGTAGAATCATCACGCGCTGAGGCGCATCGCTATCGACAAAGGTTTTGGTAGCGAGGCCAATTCCATCACCGATCGCAGTTTGAGTACCAATCAGCTTTAGCACAGCCTGATTGAGTTGTTGTGAAAGCGTGTCTCTATCTAACGTAAGTGGCGTCTGCAAGTAGGCGTGATCAGCAAATAGCACCAATCCGACTCGGTCACCTTTGCGTCGCTCAATAAAGTCACTCAATACATGTTTTACCGCAGATAAGCGGTCGATGTATTCACCATTGAATTGCATGTCCTCTTGGCTCATCGAGCCGGAGAGGTCGACAACCAACATCAAATCACGATGCTTCGGCTGAAACTCCACCGGTTCGCCATACCATACAGGGCGTGCGCTCGCCGTAACCAGCAGAAGCCAGATGATGACCGACAAAGCTTTGGGTAAGCGGCTGCTCGGCGTTTTGGTATTGCTGTCCTCTGGCAAAAACGGAAGCCTTAGAGCGCTGCTTGATTCTGATTTTGGTGAAAACAAGTAAACAAGGATCGGCAAGGGCGCTAGAAACAGCATCCACCACCAAACGAACTCAACATTTAGTATGCTCTTGCTTAGAAACATAGAGCTTAGAAAACCAAAGCTTAGAAAATCACTCATAACGACCTCGCTTTGGAGGAAGGGCTTTACGAAGCCAGGTTTCGCAGTCATTAACCAATTGCTGTTGAGCCTTTTTCTGTTCGTCGTTCATTAGGGCTGCATCTTGATAGAGCGCTTGCTGCCAATGGGATTGTTTTGCTACAAACAACGGCTTTGCCAATTGCGCATCTAAGAACGCCAACCAATCATCACCAGACAAGCCTGCGATTTTTTCGCGTGGGAAATAGCTCAGCGCTGCTTGACGAACGATGTCTTGAGCTGCGCTCGGAGACAAAGCATTTGAAGGCTGACTATTACGAAAGCAAGCAAGTGCCTCGTTCTTAGCGCGTTGGATCTTTTGTCTGCGTTTTATAATGAAAAACACTAAGGCGATCAGAGCAATAGCCGTGATAATCAATACCCACCAACCCCATGCCAAAGGCCACCATGACGGTGCGCTTGGCGTAATAATAGGGCTCAAGCCGAGAGGTTGATTCATGACTGAACTCCTGATACTTGGCTCATTAACGATTGCGCACAAGACAATGAACTGTATGGGATAGCGAGAGAAAGGCTCATTTTCATAAGCTGTTGTTGCTTCTGATCAAATGCGAGACTTAGCTTTTCCTTTTCCTTACTGGATGAAAAGTTAAACCATTGGGTTTTATTGCCGTCGGTGATCTGTTTTGAACCTTTGAATGCAGTAACACCTTGCTCTAGTGGATCGTAAAAATGCACTAAGCGAACTCGATTATGTCGACGTATTTGATTGATAAGTGAGTAGTCACTTTCTCGGTAACGAACGAAGTCACTAAGGATAATAATATCGCTGCCTTTCGGGCAAAGTTGCTGTAGAGACTTCAGCCCATGCTCTAAGGTTGTGTCGTTGTGATTTTCTTGGTTGGTCAGCGCTGCGTTATTGATTTCTATGACTTTTTGTAAAATACGCAGCGGAGCATGGTTGCTAGCACTTGGCTTAATCTCAATGATCTCTTGGCCAGTATCTATCACTGCACCAATACGGTCTTTTTGAGCGACGGTTAGCCAACACAGTTGGCTGGCAAAGTGCGCGAGTTGAACCGATTTAAGTAACAAGGTTGAGCCGAAAATCATGCTGCTTGATAGATCCAAAAACAAAATCACAGGCTGTTCTCTTTCTTCAGAGAACAGTTTGGTGTGCGCCTTGCCTGTTCTCGCCGTGACGCGCCAATCAATGCTGCGGATATCGTCACCCGCCTGATATTGACGAACCTCAGAGAAATTCATGCCGCGGCCTTTGCGGTTGCTCTCGTGTTGACCGTTAAGTTGCGACCACAGGCTCTTGGCTGGAGGCAACCAGCGAACAGATTGTGCTTTGTATTGCAGCAGTTCGTCTAGATTCAACGTGACACCGTCACTATGGTTAGGTAATTGATTATTCATGCGCGTATCCCTATGCGCTACCAACCAACGAGATAAGGTGTGCGATCACTTGGTTTGCAGTGACCCCTTCGGCTTGTGCGTGGTAGCTACGAAGCAGGCGGTGGCGCAATACAGGGAATGCCATCGCTTGAACGTCTTGTGGAGTGACGTAGTCGCGACCAGCAAGCCAAGCGTGCGCTCGGGCGCATCGGTCCAAAGCAATCGTCGCACGCGGGCTAACACCCATGTCTAACCATTGATCCAGTTGGTCGCTGTATTGCTTAGGTTGGCGAGTCGCCATAACCAGTCGAATAATGTACTGCTCGATAGTATCTGCCATGTGAATGTTGAGCACTTCTTGGCGAGCTTCGAAGATAGCTTGTTGAGAAATAGGCTCTGGTTGAATAGGTTGGTTGCCTTGAGCTTCGCCTCTGTTTAGGCGCAAGATCTCAAGTTCACTTTCCATGTCTGGATAAGCCACTTCTAAATGCAGCAAGAAACGGTCTAATTGAGCTTCCGGTAGCGGGTAAGTACCTTCTTGCTCTATCGGGTTTTGCGTTGCCATCACCAAAAACAGATCAGGTAGGGCATAGGTTTTTCGACCTGCGGTTACCTGTTTCTCAGCCATCGCTTCTAACATCGCCGCTTGTACTTTCGCCGGAGCACGGTTGATCTCATCCGCTAGAATCAGTGAGTTGAAAATCGGACCTGATTGGAAGGTGAACTCTCCCGTTTCGGGACGGAAAATATCGGTACCAGTTAGGTCGGCAGGCAATAGGTCAGGGGTAAATTGAATACGGTGAAAATCTCCCTCGACACAGTCAGCCAGTGACTTTACTGCACGGGTTTTTGCCAACCCTGGAGGCCCTTCAACAAGGATATGACCATCTGCCAGTAAGGCGATCATCAGTTGCTTAACGAGCTCTTGCTGACCAATGATTTGAGACTCTAAGTAGTTTTGAAGGATTTCGAAGTTATTTTTATGCATTTTTGGACTCTCTGGGGGCCATTTGATTCTTATTTTGAGTATTGGTCACTTATTAATAGGAAAAAGTTCCAGTACATTTGCGGAATTTATTTTTTCAAAATTGGAAAGATTTACAAGTGTTTAGCTAAAAACATCGTTAGGGTGTGATTATTACCATATCAATTGGTTTTTATATACAAAAGCTCGGGGGGAGGTCGTTGTTTGAGTTCGGTTAGATATCAGGGCTGAGAGCTAAAATCGATTCTCGACAGTACGATATTTGCTCAGTTAATTCATATCCAATCTGAATGGTTTTGATTGTTACATAATATTTGCAGTTTTTTTGAGAGAAAAGTCTCTAGTTTTATTGGTTTTGGCCGATACATCACTCAGATTGTGCATTGCTTGTTGGAGTGCACTAAAAAAGTCCTGTTCAGGGTATACCAATAACGAGCGATTCTTTTAAAGGTCCAAATATGTTTAAAACTAACTCTCTGAGTATCAAACAAAAAGTTGTAATTGGAATTACCTTTGCGGTTCTTGCATCGACAGTGATTGTCGGCGCGATGGCACAACAGCAAGCAAGAGATGTATTGAGCCACCGTTTAGTTGATATTGAGCTTCCCGGTATGTTGGAGCGAATCAATGGTGAAATTGACCGTGAAGTCTCTCAGTTATTGTTAGCTGCGGAGCAAATTGCTTCAAATGAATTCATTTCTGATGCTATCGAATCGACCGATCGCGATGCTGAGCTAGAAAATAAACTGGTTAAACAACTGAATAACGTGCGTAACCAATATCAGCTGAACGATGCCTCGGTAGCGAACCGTCAAACAGCTTACTACTGGAACCAAGATGGTTTCTTACGCCAGCTAAACCAACAACAAGATGGTTGGTTCTTTGGCTTTACGCAATCTGGACAGCCAACCATGGTGAGCATGTTCCAAGAAGCGAATGGCGAAGTGAAGATGTTTGCTAACTATCAGCAGCCTTCTGGTTTGGCGATGTCTGGTCTATCAAAATCGATGGATGACATGGTTAACTTACTCAATGGCTTTAAGATTGAAAATACAGGCTTCGTATTCTTAACCGATAGCCAAGGTGATGTACAAATTCACCGTGAGCGTTCTCGTAGCGATTCTTCACTTCAACAACTTTACGGCTCTCAATCAAGCCAACTATTGAACAAGTCGGGCTTCAATCTGATTACCACTGAAAGCCAAGGACAAGAACTGTTTGTGGCGAGTTTGTATGTGTCGTCGATGGACTGGTTTGTTATTGGTGTGGTACCAACAGGCGAAGTATTTGCTGAGCTAGACGCGACTGCGCAAAAGATGCTGATCATGACTGCTATCGTGGCTTTAGTCTTTATCCTAATGGGCGTAGTTCTGGCGAACAGCATCACTCAACCGATTAAACTTCTGGCTAAGCGATTCGGTGACCTTGGCGAAGGTGATGGCGATCTGGCGCAACGTATCGAAGTGAAAGGCAACGATGAAATTGCACAGCTTTCAAAAGGCTTTAATGGATTCATTGAAAAGATTCATGAGTCGATGAAAGAGGTGTGTTCGACAAGCCAAGCGCTTCAAGTGGCAGCAGAGAGTGTTTCGAATAAAGCACACATCACCCACGACAATAGCCAAGAACAGCGCGACCAAACGCTTCAAGTGGTTGCTGCAATTAACCAAATGGGTATGACCATCAGCGAGATTGCATCGAACGCGGCAACAGCAGCAGAAACGGCAACACAAGCGTCAGGCAATACGGAAGTCGGTCGCTCTGTGGTGAACAAAGCAAAAGACGCGATCAGCCGTTTAGCGCAAGATATCGAAAGCACGGGTCAAGTGGTTGAACAACTTGCTTCAACAACACAAGATATCGGCTCCATTCTGGGTGTTATTCGTGATATTTCAGAGCAAACCAATTTACTTGCATTGAACGCAGCGATTGAAGCAGCGCGTGCCGGTGAGCAAGGCCGTGGCTTTGCCGTGGTAGCAGATGAAGTACGAAATCTAGCAAGTCGCACGGCAGACTCGACGGAAGAGATTCAGAAGATGATCAACCAACTGCAAAGCGATGCTAAAGATGCAGTAGCAGCAATGAGTACAGGTAAAGTCATTACCCTTGAAGGTGTAGCTGCATCGGATGAAGCCGTAGATGTACTGGGTGGCATTTCGGACCGCATCGTAGACATCACCGATCGTAACACGCAAGTCGCAACGGCAACGGAAGAGCAATCAACCGTAGTTCATACCATCAACCAGAACATTGAAGAGATTAACGCAATCAATGAAGTGACAACGGGTACCGCTGAGCAGCTTGCTGAAGCGAGCCAAGAGCTCCGAGACCTTTCTTCACGTCTGGATAAGATGGTTGGCTCGTTTAAGCTTTAATTCCTTTAAGCTGTAGCATGGCTTAGAAAGAGACATAGACGAAGAGCTGGATTCATTTAATCGTGAATCCAGCTCTTTTGATTTACGGGCTTGTTTTCTTCTAACTGGCCTTAGCTTGATCTGGTTTCGGGCTTTGCACTTAATCGCTCTAGCATCACAGAGCGTAAATGAGTAAAATCTGATTAGGTTTAATATTTAGGTAAGTATCATGAGCGATTTTGAAAAAGAACTAGAGCAGATGACTCAAGAGATGGGCGATGAGCCAGAAGTAAAACTGCCATCAATTGAAGAGCAAAAAGCGATCGTTGCTGAATTTAAGCGACTAGAAGCGGAAGGCAAACTAACACCAGAAGTGTTAGAAAAGCATTTTGGCCAGTTCAACAAAACAAGTGATACGCCAATCCACTAAGTTTCTGCAGGGCCAACCTATATCGTTTAGGTAGGGTGGCTTTTAGCTCAAACAGATAAAGGTCTAGCATCCGCTAGGCCTTTTTTATTGCCGCGCGAAAAGCTAACTGAGCGGTGCGCAAAATTAAACCATCAAAGCGAAAGTAGTTGGCGTCTTTAAACAAAAAAATCCCTCTTACTTGGTAAGAGGGATTCGATATGGGCAAGTTATATCTTAAAAAGGCGAACCGATTAGTCGGTGCCGTACTCTTTGTACAAGCGACGACATGCGCGACCATCGCTATGGAACAAGTGACAACGGTGCGCAGGAATACCAATCGCTAGCTTGTCACCAGACTCAATCGTCAACGTGTCTGGTTGGCGATAAATAACGTCAGCATCAGCACTTTCGAGGTTTAGGTACACTTGTGTTTCGTTACCTAGTTTCTCTACCATCATCACTTCAGCTTCAATCGTCGCATCACCTGTTTCAGCAGACAACAAGTGTTCAGGACGAACACCTAGAGACATACGGTCACCAGCATTGACAGTCGTACCATCAACTGGGATCCAGAAAGTCATACCGTTAGAAAGTTGAACTTGTACGCGTTCCGCTTCAGCTTGCTCGATGTGAACCGACATAAAGTTCATCTTCGGCGAGCCAATAAAGCCTGCCACGAAACGGTTTTTAGGGTAGTGGTAAAGATCAAGAGGTTTACCCACTTGAGAAACATAACCGCCATCAAGAACAACAATCTTATCGGCCATTGTCATCGCTTCCACTTGGTCGTGGGTAACGTAGATCATGGTGCAACCAAGTTGACGTTGTAGTTTAGTGATTTGCGAACGCATTTGAACACGCAGCGCAGCATCTAGGTTAGATAGAGGCTCATCAAGTAAGAATACGTTTGGCTGAGAAACCAGAGTACGACCGATAGCAACACGTTGACGTTGACCACCAGATAGGGCTTTAGGCTGACGCTCAAGAAGGTGACCAAGCTGAAGGATTTCTGCAGCATGTTCAACACGCTTATCAATTTCAGCTTTGTTTGCGTTTGCTAACTTAAGGCCGAAAGACATGTTGTCGTAAAGGTTAAGGTGAGGGTAAAGCGCGTAAGATTGGAATACCATACCGACGCCACGCTTTGAAGGCTCAACGTCATTCATGCGTTGGTCGCCAATGTACAAATCACCAGACGTAATGTCCTCTAGACCTGCGATACAGCGTAATAGCGTCGATTTACCACAACCTGATGGTCCAACGAATACTACGAACTCACCTTCGTTGATGTCTAAGGTTACGTCCTTAGAAATCTGTACATCACCATATGATTTATAAACGTTTTTTAACGTGACACTCGCCATCTAGCTAGTCCTCGATCGATCAAATTTTAAGTTTTACTGCTTATCATTATAAGAAATTTTTGGGTCAGCAGTAACTGTAGGAATTGGTAAGTATTGAATGAGTAAGAAAAAAGTGGGTGAGACTTGGATTCTTTAACCAAGCCCACCCGTCATAGCCAAACTGGTGCCTATTTCCCCCACATCCAGCTAAATCTCCCCCGCGATTCAATCACAGATTTAGCTCGATGCTTAATAAAGACAACAGCGGGCAGTGAAGCCAACTAAATGAACAGTGCGGTTACACACGACATTCGCTGGTAAAGGGTTCTTACTATCCACTCTTGGATGAATGCAGTTTCGGTGAATTGGCGCAATGGTACATCCTCCCAATGAAAATTTAACGAGGGGGAGTAGTAGGGGAGGAGTAGATAAATGGGGTTATTAATAATTGGCGATCCAGTTCAAATAAATCCACCCCATAACGGTGATGTTGATCACGATGAGTATGGATTTTGTGATTTCAGTCTCTAATCTGACCGGATGGCGATCACGAAATTAAGCCATAATAGCTAGGGCGTAGTGGCTAGGATGATGAGTTAGAGTCTATTTTCTCAGATCATAAGCCCTGAAAACTGGCTCGTCTTGGTAGATGTGCCCTACGTATAAATATAAAAAGGATATTCACATGAAAAACGCTCTAAGCGCTGTAGCTCTAGGAACATTAGTTGCTCTGGGTTCTTTTGGTGCAAATGCTGCTATCGAAGAAGGACAACTAACAATCTGGGTAGGTGGTGACAAAGCTTATGAAGGCATGGCTGAAGTAGGTAAACGCTTCGAAGAAGACACTGGTGTTAAAGTAACAGTGGCTTTCCCTGACAAACTAGAAGAGAAGTTCTCTCAAGTTGCAGCGGCTGGCGATGGCCCAGACATGATCTTCTACGCACACGACCGTTTTGGCGGCTATGCAGAAGCGGGGCTTCTTGTTGATATCAAACCTTCTAAAGAAATTAAAGAAGGTATCGTAGACTTCGCATGGGACGCTGTTTCATACGAAGGTAAAACAATCGCTTACCCAGTAGCGGTTGAGTCAGTTTCTCTAATTTATAACAAAGCGCTTGTTCCTAACCCACCTAAGTCTTGGGAAGAAATCCCAGCACTTGATGCTGAACTTAAAAAAGATGGCAAAAAAGCGATCATGTGGCCTCTACGTGGCGGCGCTTACTTCACATGGCCTCTACTTGCAGCTGACGGCGGTTACGCATTCAAACAGACTGCAGAAGGTTACGACATTAAAGATGCGGGCGTAGCGACTGAAGGTGTTCAGAAGTCTCTAGGTTTCATCGAGAAGATGGTACAAGACAAAGTTATCTCTGCAGACATGGATTACTCAGTTGCTGAGTCTGAATTTGTTGCAGGTAACGTTGCAATGACAATCAACGGCCCTTGGGGTTGGGAAAACATCAAGAAAGCTGGCATCGATTACGGCGTAGCAACTTTACCTAAGTTCAACGGTAAAGCATCTAAGCCTTTCGTTGGTGTATGGGCTGGTGGTATCAGCACTGCTTCTCCAAACCGCGACCTAGCTGTTGAGTTCATGGAAAACTACCTACTAACTGATGAAGGTATGAAGAGCCTGAATGACGACAAGCCACTAGGCGCTGTTGCTCTTAACTCTTTCCAACGTCAACTAGACAGCGACACTCGTATTGCAGCAACCATGGACAACGCGATGAATGGCGAAATCATGCCTAACATCCCTCAGTTCACAACGTTCTGGTACAGCATGGAAGAAGCGATCGGTAACGTAGTTGACGGTCGTCAAACAGTAGACCAAGCACTAAAAGCTGCTGAAGGTCGTATGACTAAGTAACAACCAAGCACTACCTTTTAAGGAGAGGGTAACCTCTCCTTACTTTTCTATTTTTTATCTATATCGCTAGCAGGTTCCTCTATGCAGTCAGTTCAAGGTACAGATGCTATCCCAGCACCATCAAGCCTTCTAGGCAGTAAAAGCGTCTTCATCAAATGGGGGTTGCTTGGTAGTGTTGGCTTAATTAACGGCTACGCTACAATTCTAATGTATTCACGCGGTGAGCTCGCTTTTGCGCTGCTTACTGTGATTTTAACGGCTTTGGCACTTTACATTTTTGGCAGTAAGAAAACTTACGCCCACCGTTATATTTACCCGGGTATTGCCGGAATGATCTTGTTCATTCTTTTCCCATTGGCTTATACCGTCGGGCTTGCGTTCACTAACTACAGCGCAAAAAACCAACTGTCTTTAGAGCGTACTCAAACCGTTCTTTTAGATCGCTCATTCCAAAGCGGTGAGAGCTACCCATTTACTTTGTACAAGACTGATGACGGTCACCAGATCGTTGTTAAAGATGGCGACCAGCTGTTAGCAACAGACGTATTTTCATTTGAAGATATGAGTGCAACAGAGATGGACCTATCTGCAATTGAGTCTGCACAAGGTGAGAAAGAGAAGATCAAAGCGATCATCCAAAACCGTGCTGCGATTAATGCGGTTGATTTCCACCTGCCTAACGGTGATGACATCCGCATGAGTGGCTTACGTAAGTTTGCTTCTGTTGCTCCGCTTTACACGCTACAAGACGATGAACAAACGTTAATCAACAATGAAACGGGTGAAGTTCTCAAGCCAAATATGGAAGAGGGTTTCTATCAACCTGTTGATGCCAATGGTGAGTTTACTGGTAACACAATCTCCCCGGGCTTTGTGGTTAATATTGGTACACATAACTTTGAACGTGTTTGGAAAGATGATGGTATTAAAGAACCATTCATCAGCATCTTTATTTGGACGGTGATCTTCTCGGTATGTACCGTAGCGTTCACACTTGTTATCGGGCTTGTACTTGCGAATATCGTGCAATGGGAAGAGCTAAAAGGTCGTTCAATCTATCGTGTTCTACTGATTCTGCCTTACGCAGTACCCGCGTTCATCTCGATTCTTATCTTTAAAGGTCTATTCAACCAGAGCTTTGGTGAGATCAACATGGTGCTTGAGAATATCTTCGGCTTAAGCCCGAACTGGTTCTCTGACCCAATTCTTGCGAAAACCATGGTGTTGATGGTTAACACGTGGCTAGGTTTCCCTTACATGATGATTCTATGTATGGGTCTACTAAAAGCGATTCCTGAGGATTTGTACGAAGCGTCAGCGATTGATGGTGCGAACTTCCTTGATAACTTCAAGCGTATTACATTCCCATTGATGATTAAGCCGCTTACACCGCTATTGATTGCAGCGTTTGCCTTTAACTTCAATAACTTTGTAATGATTCAACTATTGACGAACGGTGGCCCGAACATGATTGGCACCTCAGAGCCAGCGGGTTACACAGACTTGCTTGTAAGCTACACCTACCGAATTGCATTCGAAGGCGGCGGCGGTCAAGACTTTGGTCTAGCAAGTGCAATCGCAACGCTTATTTTCCTATTGGTTGGTGGACTTGCGTTACTAAACCTTCGTTTCACTAAACTGTCTCAAGATTAAGGAGCACGACAATGGCTATGGTACAAGGTAAAGGCCTTAAATACCGAGTGTGGGCAACGCATGCAGTGTTGTGGTGCTTCTTGGCAATGATTATCTTCCCACTACTGATGATCATCGCTATCTCGTTCCGTGAAGGTAACTTCGCAACCGGTAGTTTGATTCCCGATAACCCATCACTGGAGCACTGGAAACTGGCTCTTGGTATGTCGGTAACGAATGCTGACGGCTCGGTGACACCACCTCCATTCCCAGTACTAACGTGGTTATGGAACTCAATTAAAGTCGCGGGTGTGACGTCGCTTCTTATTGTGGCATTGTCTACAACATCGGCTTATGCATTTGCTCGTATGCGCTTCAAAGGTAAAGAAACTATCCTGAAAGCGATGATGATTTTCCAAATGTTCCCAGCAGTACTGGCTCTAGTCGCTATTTACGCGCTGTTCGACAAGCTTGGTCAATACATCCCGTTCTTAGGCTTGAACACGCACGGTGGTCTAATCTTCTCGTACTTAGGCGGTATAGCACTGCACGTTTGGACGATTAAAGGTTACTTTGAGACGATTGATAACTCGTTGGAAGAGGCTGCAGCACTGGATGGTGCAACGCCTTGGCAAGCATTCAGATTGGTTCTATTACCACTGTCTGTGCCAATTCTAGCGGTTGTGTTTATTCTTTCGTTCATCGCTACAGTAGGTGAAGTGCCTGTAGCATCTATCCTGCTAACCGATGTGAACTCTTACACGCTAGCGGTAGGTATGCAGCAATACCTATATCCTCAGAACTACCTATGGGGTGACTTTGCGGCAGCGGCTGTACTTTCAGCACTTCCGATTACTATCGTGTTCTTACTTGCTCAACGTTGGTTAGTTGGCGGTTTGACGGCAGGTGGTGTAAAAGGATAAGCTGTACCCTATAAGAAAGACAAAGAGCGACCTTATAGGTCGCTCTGTATTGGCATTTTTATTACATCATTTGGTTTGGCCGCCGATCAGTAATAAAAATAACCCTCAGGTTACGCATAGCTGGCCGCTAATCAGGTTCCTTACGCTATTAATGATTAGTGGTTTTTGTAACTCTAACCCAGGTATTTACTTGGGTTTTTTTATGCCCAGTGTTTAATTTCTTGTCTCAATTATAATAACCTCACTTCCGAACAACACTTCAGTCAAATTAGCATGCGACGTATAGCGTAAATATTGACTGTTCATACTTAAATTACACATTGATATGTGATCTAAGCACACTATTCTCCAAAGTCCAAAGTCCAAAGTCCAAAGTCCAAAGTCCAAAGTCCAAAGTCCAAAGTCCAAAGTCCAAAGTCCAAAGTCCAAAGTCCAAAGTCCAAAGTCCAAAGTCCAAGAGATTTTATGATTAACAACTTGAATGTGAGCAGTTGTGTTTAATTGTTTAGATATGTGGAAAAAAGATGGCAAACAATTACGTGTTTTAATCGTTTCCTATTCATTAATATTATTCTGTTTCGAAACCCAGTGAAAGGGAATGCATTGGTTGCTAAAGGATGTGCAAAAACAATAAATATTATTCTTAGATAGGCAGTTAAATACAATGTTAAGAAAAACAACAATCACAACAACTCTCCTGATGCTAGCTTCAGCAGTACACGCAAACCCATATATTGGAGCATCTGTTGGTCAAGCAAATTTCGAAAGTGCAGACTTTTCTGTTGATTCTCCATTTGGTTCTAGCATCTCTTCATTAGAGTTAGATGATGATTCAAGCTTAGCGGGCAAAATCTACGGTGGGTATCAGTTCAACCGTTATATTGCTTTGGAAGGTTCAATTGGAGGTTATGATGCTTTGGACGGTGATTCAGTTACTGTCGGCGACATGAAATTTGCAGCGCTCCAGCCTAAAGTAATTTTGCCGATTAATGACCGTTTTAATCTTTTCGCGAAAGCAGGAGTAGCATATTTCAATGCTGAATTTAAGGTCAGTAACTCTTTCATTGGTGCTTCTGGTCATTCAACATTTTCTGACACAACAGTGGCTGCCATATATGGCTTAGGCGCTGATTTTTCATTGACAGATAATCTTCGTATTGAAGCAACATGGGACTATATGATACCAGAACTAGAAGTGGCAAAAGGGCTTGGTGCGACTGCCACTGTGGATGCTGAGATTAGTGTTTTCTCTCTTGGAATGAATTACCACTTCTAATACTGAAATTCTAGGGAGCTAGGAATACATGGCTCCCTTTGCTATGTTTTAGCTGAGATAAATAGCAGTGGAATTGTTGTGAATGATGTAAACCTTAGACACTTAGATCAGTTGCTTAAGCATTTTGAGATTCACTTATCCCATTCAATAGGTTTAGGTGAATTAGAGGTTGCGCTATGCACCTCTAAACGTAATGTATCAATTGTTATGAAAAAGCTCTCCGAACAAGGTTGGATAGAATGGCTCCCCGCAGTAGGTAGGAGTAATCCTAGCAAACTTACGATTAAAAAATCGTTGCAACAAGCGATTACCGAATTATTGATTAGCGAACTAAATAAAGGCAGCTTTAAACTAGTATCGCGTCTTGTCGACCTATACGGTTCGACTGCAGTCAGAGCTCTTACTTTAGCGACCGAACACCTTAACCAAACCAATGAATCAAGTAATGCTGTATTGATAGCTTCCTATCCGTGGGTAGACACTATTGATCCAATTAAGACATTTCGCCATGCAGAACTGCATATAGCAAAAAGCGTATATGATGTATTGTTGGTTCAGAGTCCAGATGGTGATCTAATGCCTTCCTTAGCTCATGATTGGGTGATGGAAGATACAAGGATGACTCTTTGGCTACGTCCTGGCGTTTACCGACATGATGGTGAGCTTTTGCAAGTTCAAGATGTAGTTTGGAGTATTAGACGTTTAATTGAGGGTAATGGCCCTATAAAAGAGTTATGGCAATGTGCCAAACGCGTAGATGCAGTCGCACCCAATTGTTTAGTTATTACTCTCAAGTACGCCAACAAGCTTTTTCCTTATATGCTAGCTATGTCTAACGCATCTATTGTTTGTCGAGATCAGCAAAGTTTCGGCGATAAATACAGTTACCATATTGGAACTGGGCCGTTCAAGATTGAACACTGGTGTGAAGACAGTATTCAACTTCGAGCACATAAAGACTATTTCTCTACCCGAGCTTTGTTAGAACGAGTTACTTTGTCGCATGCCGATGCAGATATGCAAAATATGATTAGCTTTAATTGTCCGTCGGACCAAGTTGAGGTTCAGAGTATTAGTGCTTTATTCTATTTAACTTATCGAGAAAGGGCTGACTCGAACATTTCGCGAGATACATGGCGTCAACTAGCCGATTATATCCATCAGCAAAAACAGCTACATGATCCTATTAATGCGGTCGAAAGCTTGGCTTTTGATCCCTGTAAAGTTAGTCCAATGATAGCAAACGCCCCAAGCTTGAGAGGGAAGATTGTCTTGGCTGAGCCCAAATGGACTATTCCATACTTAATTCGCAATTCTCAATGGTTACATAATGTTATCCGTTCAACAGGAGTGGAGTTGGAAGTTGTTATCGTCAGTAACATTAGTAATCCTCATTTAGTGTCTGAACTAGCGGATATTCTCCTTATTGAAGATGTAATAGAGACACCTGTTGATTACGGAACTTACGAATGGTTAAGTGTGTCAACGGGATTACGATTTAGCTTTGACCGTTTTAAAATGGATGAGCATCAAGCTAAGATAAAACGGGCGATAAGTGGCGAATCACCATCTAGTGAGTTGATGGAGATGGAAAGGAATTTACGTTTAAGTTATACCTATTTACCGTTATTTTCTGGTTATGAAGAAATGTCTAGAACTCAACAAGTCAGAGGGGTTCAAGTAAGAAACACAGGTTATAGTGACTTTTATCGACTTTGGGTCGAACAGTGATTTTTGAGTTTAGAATTCTCTACTAGAAGGAGCGCAGCCCAAGTGTTGCAACAACACATAGATGCTTTCTTGATCGAGTGCGACACGGCGAAAGAGATCCGCAAACGTGTTGTCCCCACCAAAACAAGTCTGGATATAGTGGTTAATTTCATTGTTATCGTAACCTTCTACGTACAATGTTCTGACCCATTGGTACTCAACTGCCTTGAGGTTGTTCAGTGTAGATTCGCTAAGAGTGGTGCGTGTGACGCTCAAGAGTAGCTCCGGGAAATTCAAATACATCCATTATGATTGGTGGTATTTAACCAGAGCTAAATGACGACTTTATTACAGTTTGAGCAAATCGCTCAACAACAGCAGGTTCATTTCAACCTTTGGCTGAGTATCACGCTATATAAGCCTTGTTGACATTAGTAGTATTGAGATAAGCAGTATTGGTTAAGACGCAGCTTTGTCTGTGGGAGTTTGTATAGGGGATCTGAGTTAGATAAATAAATGCCAAGCATGTGCTTGGCATCGTAATTAGGTTTTGTAGGTTAGGGCTAGTGATTGACCTTATTTAAGGTACTTCACGTGCGCTTCCATTTCTTCACCTATCTGCTTTCGCATGTTCATTAGGCGAATAGCAGAATCTCTTAATTCAATGTCTTCTGGCGTTTCTGGCACCCATTCTGGCACCTTAGTAGGGTTACCATTCTCATCAACAGCGACCATAATAACGATACAGTGAGTCGTTAGGCGGTTGTTGAGTTCTTTAGGGTCGCTAGCTTGAACGTCGATAGCGATGTGCATGGAAGATGAGCCGGTATAGATGACCTTCGCACTTACCTCAACAAGGTTTCCAACATGGATTGGCGCAACGAATCGAATTCCCCCTGCGTAAGCGGTAATACAATATTTACCACTCCACCCAGCAGAACAAGCATAAGCCGCTAAATCGACCCATTTCATTACTGCGCCACCATGAACTTTACCACCAAAGTTCACATCCCCAGGTTCAGCTAAAAAACGCAGAGTAACGTCTCGTTTACCATCTGGTCGGTTATTGTTACTGCTCATCTATCTTCCTTCATTATTATTGTGCTGTATAACATGCTTGTTACTTGCTAATAACAATATACTTAAGATGACATAAATTAAAGCGGTGTTTCTCACGATTAAGACTATTTTTTCAAACGGGTGACGAACGGATGAATATTGATGTTTAAAGGCGGTTGAGGCGTGTGGCAAACGCGGATGAAGCAATATTGAACAGGTGCCTAGCCATATTGAGTAAGAATCAATAAATGTTGAGTTGGCAGTTAGAAAGGTTGATTGCAAAAAAAAACACCTAGCATAATGCTAGGTGTTTCTAAGCCGTTTGGTACTCATTGCGGTACCTTATTTTGTTTTAGCCAACTAACCGCTGTTTATCTGGTTTAGTTAAATTATTTTAGTCTTTTTACCACTAAAGTGGTAGTTAAAAATATTTGTTATTCAGCTCATTTTTACTCTTGAATAAAGTATAGATCTTTCGCGTAGATATTTCCTTTCGGATTATTGTTAGGGAAGCCTTTGAGAGTATTTCGCACTAATCGGGTGTGATTGTAATGATATAAAGGCATAACTGCTGCAGATTCGTTAAGTAGCGATTCAGCATGCTGGTATAAAGTAAAGCGTTTAGACTGATCTTCCGTTTTACTTGCTTGCTGTAAGAGCTCATCGTAATCGGGATTGCAGTAGCCACTTTCGTTTGCCGTGTGACCACAAGTGAACGCCTCTAACAGTGCAGAAGGCTCTGGGTAGTCACCAAATGCCCATGAGCGTGCAACTTGATAGTCACCAGCGCCTTTTGCCGCAACATACGCTTTCCATTCCATGTTTTCCAATTCTACCTTCACACCCAGCGGCTTCCACATCGATGCAATCGCTATAGCTATCTTTTTGTGATTCTCACTGGTGTTATAAGTCAGTGTGAATTTGAGTGGGTTGCTCTCGTTGTATCCAGCGTCAGCAAGTAGTGTTTTGGCTTTTGTTAAACGCTGCGTGCTGTCTAAAGAATTGAATTCGGATAAAGGCGCTGTGTAGTCAGGAATATTATTCGGCGTCACGCTGTATGCTTCTGGCTCACCTTGACCAGTGACTTTATCTACCAATATCTCACGATTGACGGCCATGCTGAGTGCTTGGCGTACTCTTACGTCATCAAACGGTGCTTGACGTGTATTGAATGAATAGACGTAAGAACCCAATAGAGCTTGCGCTTTGATTTGTTCAGGACTTTCTTGGATTAATTTTTGATAGTACTCAAGCTGAACGCGATTGGTCATATCGATCTCACCAGCTTGGTAACGAATCAGTTCGGCATTTTGAGAGGATAGGCCGAGATAGGTTACCTTATTGATGACTGTCGATGTGTCATCCCAATAATTTGGGTTTCTCTCGACTTCAACGTATTCGTTGGGCACCCATTTACTCAAAGTGTAAGCACCGTTGGTCGCGATATTTTCTGCGCGAGTCCATTGGTCACCTTTCTCTTGAACCAACTTAGCGGGTAGAGGGAAAAAGATCTTGATGCTCATTAAACTCATAAAGTAGGGCGTAGGTTTTGAAAGTGAAATCTCAACCGTGTGCTCATCTAATGCTTTGATGCCAAGCTCAGAGGGATCTTTGTCTCCTGATAGAATCTCGCTAGCGTTCAAGATGTTAGCCGTCGAAAAAACAAAACCTGTGTTGTTACCTGTTTTAGGAGACACAGCGCGCTGCCAACCAAAGACAAAATCGGATGCTGTGACTGCCTCACCATTCGACCACTTGAGGTTATCTTTCAATACAAACGTCACGGTTTTGCCGTCTTTGCTGATAGACCACTCTTTGGCTTGCCCTGGGATGATTTGTCCGTCATTGTCCTCAATCACAAAGCCTTCAAACATATCATTGACGATAATGTCACCGGGCATACCTGAGTTTACGAAGCTTGGGTCTAGTGTGTTGGGCTCTGCGCCATTACCACGCACAAAATGTTGTTCCTCAGCTAATCGTGTATCAGCAGGAACAGTGGCAGCAAAGCTTGAAGCAGATGACAAAGCAAGCAGAGACGAGATGATCACAGGGATCGTTGGTTGAGTCATTGTAATTCCTTTTACAACTTAAACGGTACTCAATGCATTAAACCTGAGTCGGTAACATGTTGCAACCACAATGAACGCGTATTAAAAGCATTTGAAAGGTTTGTGAATAAAACAACAGTGCCTACTTCGGGAGTAGGCACTGTGAGAAAAGTGAGTTTGAATATTTACCCTAATGTAAGCGTTGGGTAATGCGTTTAGCTTTGTTGAGGAATTGGGACCCCAAACCTTGGTTTTCTTTTGATTTGAGCAAGGATGACACCTGAAATCACCATCACACCACCAATGATGTGGAACTGGTTAATTTCTTCGCCAAGCCATGTCGCGGCTAATACAATCGCGATAACGGGCATTAAGTTCATGAACATGGCACTTGAATCCGCCCCAATGGTATCAATCGCTTTCACCCACATCCAAGGTGCCAGAATAGAAGCAGCAAGGGCAGCGTAAGCTATCAATGGGATCGCTTGTTGCGGTGGTAAAAGCTGTTCGCTGGTAAGCCAAAGTGGCGTAAGCATCGCGACAGCAAACAGACCCTGAATGTAAATCACCACCCAGCTACTGATTGGCATTTTCCAGCGTTTCAATAGCACACAGTAAGAAGCATAAACAAAGGCCGCAATTAGCATATAGCCATCGCCTTGAGTCAATTCTTGATGAATGAAGAATAAAGGGTCGCCTTTCCCTAACATCAGAGCTAAGCCTGACAGTGACAACACACCACCCACAATACTCAAACTAGAAATCGACTTGTGCAATAAAGGAACGCTTAGAAACACACTGATCAACGGGACTAAAGACGTGATCAATGCCATGTTGGAAGCGGTTGTGGTTAAGCCTGCGTAGTAACCTAAAGATTGGTTTAACACCATGCCCAAAAAGCCAAGGAATGCCAGCTTAGACAAATTAGGTTTAATGAGTGGCCATTGTTTGATAACAGACCGAATACAGAAAGGTGTAAGGATCAACATTGCAATAAACCAACGGTAAAAACTCATCGCGCTCGGTTCAATGGTGCTTGCAGCCAGTTTGTTGACGATAGCATTTGCACCCCAGATACAGACTGTGAAAAATGGTAAGAGATAATACATGTGAATTCCGTCGCAAATGAGTTGATGCGGCTAGTTTGACAGGTCGTTATACTTATAAGTATCTTTAGAAAGACATCAGGCGCGATAGGAAGACAAGTTTGAAAAAACACTCCAGAAACCTTCACCCATCCTTATCAATCGATAAGGCTCCATCCAACGTATTTATGAATTTCGAAGCTTTCTTATCGAACACCGAAACTCGCGTGCATAGCCACCCTTGGGGGCAAGTGCAGTTGATCAGTGGCGGTATTCTAGAAATGGAAGCTGAAGATACACGCTTCCTAGCGCCGCCACATCTAGCGATTTGGGTACCGGCGGGGGTGACGCATTGCAGTTATAACCGTAAACCCTTGGATTATTGTTCTCTGAATATTGCGCACGAACTAACTCAACATCTGCCTGAAAAAACCAGCCTAATTAAGATCACGCCAATCGTGTCTTCGATTATTGATGACTTTCGTCAGCGTGATATCAACGTTGCTGATAGCGAACAAGACCAAAGGTTAGTGAAAGTATTGTTGGATCAATTGGCAGAGCGTCAAGTTGAGCACCATTTTTTACCTTCAACTGATAACAAATATCTTGCGCCCATTCTGGCTGCGATAGAAGAGAACCCAACTGATGATATTTCATTGAAGGATTGGGCCGATAAAGTGCACGCGACAGAGCGAACCTTATCGCGCCACTGTCAAAGTGAACTGGGGATGAGCTTTACTGAATGGCGACTTCGAGTCCGCTATTTGTACTCTATGGATCTGTTAAGAAATGGGCAATCCGTTAAAGAAGTCGCACTGACTTTAGGCTATAACCAAGCAAGCCCGTTCATTAGTATGTTCAAGAAATATTCCGGCCAAACGCCAGAGCGATATAAGAACCGTTTGTTGTGATTACTCATTTAAGTCAATTTTTTGTGGGCCCCCTTAAAGGCTGATCGACAAAAATAACTGGAATTAACCTTAACTCTCGTGGAGCCTGAACTAAAGGCAGAAATGTGGAAGAAACTCTACTTTGAGATAAAAACCTTTTAATATCGATCCATTGTCTAAATAAAAACTGAGCATTAACTAATTTTGTTCCTTGTGAAATAATCACTTAGAAAGTCAATTATAGCTCTGACTATAGGTGACAAATGTTTTCGTGAAGGGTACAAGACGAAAATATCCATATCTTGTAGCGCCCAGCCTGGCAAGACTGGAACCAATTGGCCATTATCTATAAAAGGTTGAATTAGATAAATCGGTTGAAAAGACACGCCTGAACCATGTATACAAGCTTGCATTAAAGAAGTAGCTTCATTGGTTACTAGTCGACAGTTAACGTCTATAACTTTCTTCAAATTGTCTTTGTATAGTGTCCAGGTGTTAGTTTCGATGTTTTTATGTCCCAAGCATTGATGATGAACCAAGTCTTCGGGTGAATTAATAGGTTGGTTTTTGTTTAAATAATTCGGACTAGCAACTAATATTGACTGGCACTTAGCAATTGGTTTTCCCAACAAATACGATGGTGGGGACTTAGCTATACGAATAGCCAAGTCAATACGGTTATTGATTAAATCTTGAGGTGAATCGAGCAACTCCACATCTATTTTTACTTTTGTATTTAATGACATGAATTCACTGACTGCGGCCATTAATTGGGAGTGACCGAATGACATACTTGTTGCGATACGAACTGTTCCTTGCAGATCCGCTTTGGGCTTAAATTGGTCAATCATCCTCTCTGTATCATCAACCCAGCGTTGGAGATCTTCTAGGCATTCAACTCCCACGTTGGTTAAAGAAACTTTTCTAGTTGTTCGATGAAATAAACGAGCTTCAAACCACTCTTCCATTACGGCTATACTGCGTGTCACCATAGCTCTTGACATAGTCAAACGATCAGCTGTTGCGCTAAAGCTACCCGTGTGGGCTACATCGATAAAAACTTTAGCTGCGACTATTTTGTCCATATTTTTGTACGTTTTATGAATCAATGATGCTCATTATTACGGATATTTCATAGATCGGCAATACGCTATGATGCATACACTGATTTTTGAGGAGTGAGCGAGTATGATTAAAATGATTATTTTAATGTTATTGGTAACAAGTTCTAGTTTATATGCAGACCAAGATCTCGAAGAGATCAATAAATCGATAGTTATTTCTTTTTATAACGATGTTCTATTTGGTAGAAATTCGGAAGAAGTTGATAAATATATCGGTGACGAGTATATACAACATAACCCTAGTATTCCTGATGGTAAAAAGGCGCTAAAAGATTTCATTAATAATGTCCCAAACACAACTCCGGGTGAAATTGTACGCGTTCTAGCTGATGGGAGTTTGGTAGCATTACACGTCAAACGCTTTTCTCCTGGAGGCGATAGGAATAGGGTCATAGTTGATATTTTCAAAGTTGAAAATTCAATGATAGTAGAGCATTGGGATGTTATTCAGGTTATACCCGAACATTCAATAAATAGTAATACTATGTATTAATATGCTCTTTAATTACATGCTATTTTTATGTGGAATTTCTTAAAAAGCATTATGACAAATAAAGAAAATACAACTAAAAGGGTTAAATTATGATTTTTTTTGAATGTACTGATTTGTACAATAATGATTTTCCTAGTGATATTGTTTTATGGGATGCTAAATGTAATGAAAAGAACATAAATTTATATGTATCATTAGGTGGTGCACGCCATAAAGTTAGCTATTTGTAGCGTTCTGTTCTTGGCCATTCATAGCTAGTTTCCAAAAATGTCACATATAAATTGTGTTTTGTAGAATATTAGGGCACTCATCAATAGTGAGTGATTAAAACAATAACAAGGGTACTTAAAACAATGAAAATGCGTTTAAATCTAAGCCTTTTCCTAATTTCTACAGTTCTTAGTCCAGTTGCGCTTGCTGATATTACATACCCTGACGGCTACTACCTTGAAGCTGAAGGACTCAACGGCAATGCGTTAAAGGACATGCTCGGGGTGATTGCTGCTCGTGGGCAAAAGCAATTATCGTATACACAGGTATGGTCTGTATTGAAAGATACGAACGAAGACCCTAATAATCTGAACAACGTTATTCTGTATTACAGCGGTCGCTCACAATCCAAAGACTATACCTCATCGGGTAACAACGACAAAAATGCTTGGAACCGTGAAACCTTTGGCCTAAATCTTTTGGTTTCAAGCGTAAAGTTCAATGGGGCTATACCGATATTCACCACCTACAGCCTATCGATGCCGAGATCAACTCAATTCGCTCAAATAAAGACTTTGATTTTGGCGGCTCGCCATTGAAAAAGTCTCCACTTAACAAAACCGATTACGACAGCTTTGAACTTAGAGATGCTGTAAAGGGTGATACTGCTCGTTCAATTTTCTACATGGCCGTGCGCTATGAAGGAAACCACGCAAACATGCCTGACTTGTATTTAGTTGATGATGTTTCGATTGCGTCAGGCAAACCTAAAGTTGGAAAGCTATGTACGTTGCTTCAATGGCATAACGCTGACCCAGTAGACAACTGGGAACGTCAACGCCACGAGAAAGCCGTCCAGTGGCAAGGCAACCGTAACCCGTTCATCGATAATCCAAGCTGGGTAAATGATATATATGGCAGCCGATGTAATGATTGATTGGTTGATCAAGACTAAGCAGTCGGTAGATACCTGAAACCAATATAAACAAGCCATCCCAGTGATGGCTTGTTATGTGATCAATACCCCGTCAACTCCATATAACCCGTACCGGAGTGTGTTCCTTCAATTGAGATAGGACCCTCCCAATAGGGAACCGACAGCGGCATTTTGGCATTTGGATTGAGTGCCGAGACGGTCAGTTCGAGCTGTTGAGTTGGAATCGAAACTTGCCACTCTGTTGGGTAGTCACTTCCATCGATTTCCGTTTGCTTGATGGCGGTTAAGCTGATGTCTTGCTGCTTAATCGTGATGCCAGAGCCATCTTGATTCATCAGCCTTGCATGGGAATAACTGGCTTTACCTGTAGTAGAGTTTCGAAGTTGAAATACCACCAAGCTGGTTTCATCACTCAGTCTTAGCGCAAACCAATCCCAACCTTGTTGCGAGTCGAGTAAAAACTGCGAGCTCCACTCTCTGTCTATCCAACCTTTGCCAGACACTTGATGTGTTATGCCATCAATGGTTGCTTCGCCTGATACATCGATGAATGGTTGGCTGTAGTAATAGGAAGCCACTTTACCATCGCTACTTTTAGTGCTGTAGCCTTGTTCGCCTTGCTTTTGATAAGGCGCGTTGTTGGTTAACTTAAGCGAGTATCCAAATTGCTCCGAGTTGGCGACCAATGTGGCTGGGAACAGGTCATCGGTCGTCGACGTCCATTGCCAATCATCGAGATAAACACGAAACGGCGAAGTGCTTACACCTGCTAGTTCAGCTTGTCCGCGAGACCATTTTTCATCGGCGTAGTGTTTGTCTTTGGTGGTGACGGCACTATGCGCCATGTAGATTTGTTGGCTTTGCCATGCGGTTTCCTGAGTGCTATTGCCACTTTTCTGTGGTGCAGCCGCAAAGCGGAATTGTGTCCACTGCACGCCTAACGTATTGCCTTTTTCATCAATTAAGTTTGCGGTTAAATACCACCATTCATGACGATAATCAGGATGTGTTTGATGGTCGGCAGGGAAGGTGATGTCGACACCTTTTACTACTGGGGTGAATTGCTCCGTTTCTTTTTGTGTTTCATCGTCGGTTCGTTTTTCAGTGCCGAGTATTGAGCCCATATTCTTTGCTGACTGTTGCATTGAGTGATGTTCAGACTCTTCGCATCCTAAAAGGAACAAGGCGGTAAGTGTGAGAACGAAAACTCTTATTGGTCGATTCATCACAACACCTCACTTTGCAAACTGGATACCACGGGTTTGCTGACCAAACGCCACAGTGGAATCAAGGTCGCAATCACAGCGACTAAAATAGTGATGGCTGCGATGCTGAGTGCGTCACTCCAATTCCATACGTAATTTAAACTCCAACCAAAGGCGCGCAGGGTGACGATGTCTGTCAATACATAACCGACCATAGCGCCGAGTGGTAAGGCGATAACCAGAGTAAAGGTGACCAGAACTATGATTTGCCCGACCACCATCGCCATCAGTTTTCGCTGACTAACACCGAGTGCATACAACCTTGCAATAGCGGCTTTGCGTGCGTCGAGCAACATGAAACAGGCGCAGAACAACCCAATCACCGCCACCATTAATGTGACGCCATTAAGCGCCCGAGTGATGGCAAAAGTTTGTGAGAATATATCTAAAGCGATCGATTTGATCTGCGCTTGATCGTAAAGCTGGCTAGGGTGCAAATTGAGTTGTTGGCGTAGTTGTTCGTACATCACTTGTGGGTCGCCAGAGACTTCGATCCCCAAGCTAGTGGGTAGGTCAGTAAAGCCGCTTTCAAGCCATAAATCAGGTGCAAGCAACACTTCGCCATTCGGTGAGCCGTAATCGTGGAAAATCGCCCCGACGATGAGTGTTTTTTCTTGGATCGCGTCGAGCTTGAGTTGGCTTCCAAGGGACAAGCCGAGCTTCACCGCTGTAGGTTCGCTGATCGCCACGAATTCACCTTGGTAAAAGCGCGTCCAGAAATCATCAACGTGGGATTGGAACACCATGGTTTGCTCAAGTGTGTCTTTGTCTTTGGTGCCGAGCAAAATCGGTAAGCCCTGTAAGTTATCATCGACGTAGTATTGCTTATAGACGGTTTCAACGTTATCAAACTGGGCTAAGGCACGTTCAACATTGGCAATTTCACCTTGGGCCGGGCTAACGTAAATGTCGGCATGCAATCGCTGTTCAAGCCATTGCTTTAGAGTGGACTCAAAACTGCCAACTAAGGTATTCATTCCCATATTGGCGGTAACAGCAAGAAGCAGCGCCATCATGGCAAGGGAAAGAGGGGAGATCAGCTCACGCAGTTCAGCAAACAGATATTGTATTAAGCCTGATTGGGCGCGCTTTTCGCTCCAACTCGCTAGCACACTTAGGGTTTTCGGTAGATACAAAGGAATCGACACCACTAACACACCGAGCCAGGCCATAGTGAACCGATGGTGTTCGCTCAGCCATAGCCCTGCTAACGCGACAATGGTTAATACTGCCCCGATGACAAACAGCTGATTTTCGTTAGACGTTTC
Organism: Vibrio sp. J383; assembly: GCF_023503985.1. Lineage (NCBI taxonomy): Bacteria > Pseudomonadati > Pseudomonadota > Gammaproteobacteria > Vibrionales > Vibrionaceae > Vibrio > Vibrio sp. J383. The sequence goes on from NZ_CP097294.1 coordinate 826,552, forward strand.
CGGCGCTTGATAGAAACCGCCATGGGAGGAGAGGGGTTGTCGCACCCGCTGTTTAAAGTACTGCCAACAAGCAATAAGCGTTGCGGCCAACGTGAGTAATAGTGCCTGAACTAACCATTGCCACTGCCATGTGCCGGGAAGCAGTGTTGCGCCATAAAGTTGCTCGAGCGTTATTGCGACGGTTGGATGTAGCCAATGGCTGAGTTGAATACCGAGAATGAAACCAAGCGACGCGCCTAGTGTGACTAAAACAGTCAGCTCGACTAACAGAGCTGAAAATACGATGCTTGGCGCAATCCCGGCTTGTTGAATTTGCACCAACAGCCGATTACGTTTCAGCAAACTGTACTTAACGCCATTGTAAGCGATGAATAGGCCAACCAAAAACGCCAACAAACTCATGGCGGTGAGATTGAGGTGAAAGCTATCGGTAATTGAACCGAGATCTGTGCTTTGGTTGTTGGTAATCCATTGCCCCTGTTCGCCTATGAGGCTTTGCCATTTATCCTGAGTATTGTTTTTAGTTTCAAAAACAGCGATGTAGCTCAGTTGCCCTTGCTTGTTAAGCAGTTGCTGAGTGAACCCAATGTCCATCAACATTCGGCTACCTAGCTGCCATTCATCAGGCAGTACCACGACTTTGGTGAGCACTTCATCCAAAGTGAGTGTGTCTACTTCTCCCAAGTTCTGGTGTTGCGACTGGCTCATCATCACAATGGGGTCACCCGCTAAGAGTTGCGGCAAAGGTAAGGCATTGTCGAACAGGGAAATGTTTGGTTCTTTGGCTTGAGTATTGCTTTTTTCGTCGACGCGAGAGTGGCGAGCTCTTGAAGTGAGGGCGGCGATCAACTCACTTCCTTGAACTAACCAGCGTCGGCCTTGTTCGTCTCTTACTCGCCCTTCAATTACAGGTAGCGCAGCGCTTAATCCACTTTGTCTTAAGCTGAAGTAGAGCGATTCCGGCAAATAGTTTTGCCCTGCTGGTGGAATGATAAGGTTCTGCGCTTGAGCGCTCAGTTGCTCGGTCGATTCTGCATAACTGCGCTTGGCATTGAGGTTGATGGCTTGCACTGCGACAAACAAGGTGACCGCTAACACAATGCCGATCAGAATCGCTGCGGCTTGCAGTGGTGATTGACGATAGTGCGCCGCGAATAGACTCAACGTCAGTTTAGTATGGGTAAGCTGGTTTTGTGCGAAGCCAGTTTGCTTCATTGGATTACTCACAACACTGCTGCTCTTGGGGTCAGATCTGCGTTCTTTAAACAACCATCATCTAACACCAATTTTGTCTGCATAAAGCTGGCGCATTCCGGGCTGTGCGTGACCAAAAGCACGGCAGTGTTACCTTGTGTGGTGATTTCGTTCAGCAGCCTCATTACTTCTAAACCTGCTTTGTGGTCGAGGTTGCCTGTGGGTTCATCGGCAAGCAATAGTTTAGGTTTGTGAGCTAAAGCGCGTGCGATGGCGACTCGCTGTTGCTGACCGCCGGAGAGTGCGGATACATGTCTTTCGAGTAACTCGCTAATGCCTAGCGTTTCCACTAAATAGTCACACCAGCCACTCCATTTCTGTTGATTTAAATGGAGAGGGAAGGCGATGTTTTGTTTTACGTTGAGTGGGGTTAACAAGTTGAACTGTTGAAAGATAACGCCTAATTTTTGATGGCGGAATCGGCTCCACTGTGGGTCTTTCCAATCTAATGTGTTCTCGTCATCGAGCCACAACTCGCCACCAGATAGAGGTTCGAAGCCCGCAATTACATTCAGCAGAGTACTTTTCCCGCTACCACTCGCCCCTGTCAAAGCAACACTTGCTCCTGTCGCTAAAGCGAAGTCGACATCTTGCAACACGTGATGGGTATCTTTGCCATCAACAAACCTTTTGCTGGCATGTGTGAGTGTGACAATTGGGCTTTCCATTTCCTCTCCTTATAACCAAAACTTACCATCAAAAGGTGTCGTTACTTGTGGTAATTACTGAAGCGACAAGCTCTATAAAATGTAGACAACAATTTCAAACAATAGAGCGATTTATATCGAATTATTAATAACTTGTACTGTGAAAAGAGGGAAATAGATCAGTGTGAGGAGGAATACAGTTGGTGGAAAGCAATAACAGCCATATTCAAGTCGAGAATCAAGTATCCATAGTGGTTTTGTAGTCTTTGTTAGTCGGTGGTATATCCAGTTTTTGAGTTTAAAAATTCGAGCCTATTTCTAACAGTGTTGGGTTCTTTTCTTAATGAAAACTAAACGATTTAGTACGGAATTTATACCCAGTAATAGGCTGAATTCGGGCAATCTAAAAGCTGACATGTCATGTTTTAGTGCTGTTATGTTACAAAATGTTATGTCGAAAAGAGGTGTTTTGTAGTTATTAGCACTGCTAATTTCAATTTTAATTAGTTGGTATGACTATATGTTTAGCTAGGTCATCTGAACGTATTTTTTGGAATAATAAATAACTGAAATTATTGATATCCTCATTTTTTATTTATATGTAGGTGGACTCACATGCGATATCAATCATCACCAGTAAACCCTGAAGAAAGACAAGAAACCACAAGTGAGCGAGCAGAGCGCCAACGACAAGAGCGTAGAGCTGAATTAACATATTCTGAAAGCGATGAGAAACGATGGGATGAAAACCGAGAAAGGGTTCTTAGAGAAAAGCAAGAAGCCCCCCTTACTGTTTTAGGCATTTTTTCGACGGTCGCTGGTGTCGAAATAGGTAAAAGCAAGAGTAAACCTATACCGCAAACCATTCATCGCTTTTGGTCTGGGGGCGCTATGAGTCAAGAAGCTTTGCATGTATTACTTGAGTCTGTTGAAAAATCTCAAGGTAGTTCATTCAAACACTGCATCTGGCATTCTTCTTTATTAGAAGAAGAGTTTGTGAAACGTGCATTGATTCAAGAAGAAGTTGTCGAAAAGCGAGATACTCAAAGAGCCATATTACGCAGTAGTGGGTACGATACCTGTGATATCGATACATTATTTGAACCTGACCCTACACAAAGTGCTTTTGAGCGTTTTAGAAACAAGCCGTTACCCAAACCAAAACCAGGTGTATTAACCAAGTCTGAACTTGCCAATATGGTTAGGAAAGCGTGTGACCAATTGGAAAAAGGAGGAAGTAATAAGTGGGATGGCATCAAGCACTTCTCTGATATTGCTCGTCTGATTTACTTAAAGGAAAAAGGCGGTCATCACTTCGATGTTGATTTTGGGTTAGGTAATATGAATTTTGAGCAATGTTATTACCATAATGACGAGAGTGGTATTGTCCCTTTGATGGGGGCAACGACACCGGTAAGTACAGACCCAATCAATGCACATTTGCAAGTTGTTCACCCAAAAAATAAACAGAACCTCTCAGACTCAAATTATTGTGATTCGGTGAAACAGGTAGCTGAAATGGCGATGATGATGTCGCGTATGCTTAATGGCATCATAGCGACGAGCGAACAAAACCCGAATGTGATTGAAGGTGTTGAGCTGCTTCGACCTGATATTGTCAGTAAAAATGGTGAATTGCCGAGTGGCATGATGGCGAACAAAAGTTTGTTAGGGGAAACCCCTAATGCCCCATCTTACACTATTCCTCCTTATCTTGTTGACTTGGAACACATCACGGCAGAGTCGGATGCACGATAATTTATGTGACTTGTCAAAAAGTCGCTCCTTCTTTCTGGACGAGACAAATAATTAATTACCACCTACTTAACCTGTTTAGTATTTAACTAATTTTCTAATAGTTTACCAGTTGTCACTGGCTGTCGGATCATTCCGTCATAATGACAGGGAATAACGGCACACACACAGCATATTAATCAGTAAGATATGTTTATTTATTCACCTGTAATTAATCGTGTTTTGTATAGGGATAGGGTGCCATGAGTGTATCGGACATAAAGGTTGTAGAGTTTAACCAAAGGGCAGGTGCTCAGCCTGCATCTATAGATGAGCTAACAAGCTACTTGATTGACGGTGGTTCAATATCTAAATTTCATGATGCGCTGCCTTATGAGTTGCAACGAATACTTGCTCCTTTTGTGGGACAAAGCCGAAATGCTTACCTCAACGCATTAAAGTCCCAATTAAAATCAGAAAGGTGGATGACAGTAAAAGCGTCATCTTCAGTGTCCGCTTCTTCTTATAAAAGTGCGTACTATCCACCAGTGCAACAAGAGCCTAAACTTGCAAGCGTCCAGGCTGCCGTCAGTAATACAGAAGAAGACCAAAGACCGGATCTTGAGTACGCTTTTGAGCTCTCGTGCTCTCAGTCGTCTTTTAGTGCATATGTTGGATGGGATGTTGCATTAGCTAAAACGAGTACATCTCCGATACATTCTCGTTGGAGCGAACAAGAAAACGAGCACAGCACGCAATTGGTGGCCAGCATAAAAGAGGATGCGCCAAGGACGCTTGCATTGTCATCGAGAGGCTCTTCAGTACCCCTATCAATCCCAGACGTCTTAGCCAAGCCTAAAGGGACGAACGCACTCAATGAAGCCTTCCTCGCAGTGATGCCGGCCGTACAGTTTGGTGAACGACTAGGGCTTGCCACTCAAGGGTATTATTACCACTTTAGTGAAGGCAAGCTCGTTCAAGAGTACAAAATCATCGGTAATGGTAATTGTCGGTTCTGCCTGACCTATTCGGATGAACTCACACTTAGCGATGAGCTTCGTCCTACCGCTTGGCAAAGTGCGATACCGATTCAATGGCGTATCGATAATCAGGTGTTGGACAACCAGCATTTACTCTATCTACCTCGTAAGTTGACACAAGATGAGTTTTCTTCGGTGAATCCAGCGTGGCTCAATGAGCAAGGACTTGCGTTGAATATTTCAGAACTTGTGGATGTAGGACAAGGTAAGGAAACCCCGAATGAACGATATCATGCCCCGCTGAATTGCCATTACCCGCACTCTGGCCGTTTATTACATGGGACAGAGATTGTGGCCATCAATAGCCCCAGTCTCGTTTCCAAAGGTATTCCGGTCGTCAATCTTCGCCCTGAAAAACTCTTTCGTGTCGGCGTGTTTTTTGATGGCACGGGGGCCAACGATAAGAATGACGCTTACAAAGAGCTGCGTGGAAATAAGTCACGCAGCAATGTGGCGCGTTTGTTTGCGGCTTATCCGCAAATTCAAGGTGAATCAGCAGCAATCTATGTATCGGGAGTGGGTACTGTCGACATTGAAGGCAACAATCAGCGCCCCGCCATCATCGATGCAGCCAAAGATGAAACCGGTCCAGAGCAGGCGTTTGGGGTGAGTGCACCGCGTGCGTTTGATGGAGACTTTGCTGATGCTATTGCGGGTATTAGCGGCAAAGTCTTACTCAACTATGTGGACGGTGAAAATGGTGCCTTTTACAAATGGCAGAGTTTGCTTAGTCAGTTGCAGCGCACTATCGATGAATTGGAGCAATCCGGTTCTTATAATGACATCACCCATATCGTTTTTGATGTTATCGGTTTTAGCCGAGGTGCGGCATTATCTCGTCACTTTGTTAATGCACTGTACCAAGGATTACCTGATTACCATCGACCAGTCACGGGCAAGCAGGCGGATGTTACGGTTTACCCTCATCTACTGGGTAATGAAAGCAACAAAAAGTTTTCAGAAGAAGGTGGTTATGAACGCGATGATACGAAAGGTGTCAGTGTACGGTTCTTGGGGTTATTTGATACCGTAGGGTCGTTTTACTTAGCTGGCAATAACGATGAAGGTAATTTTCAGTTGGGCCTAGAGCCGACGATGGCCACCACGGTCTTGCAGTTGGTTGCCGAACATGAGTATCGGAAAAACTTCCCATTAACCTCACTGAGTCGTGATAATTGGTTACCCGATAATTTCTACCAAGAACATTTTCCTGGATGCCATACCGATGTGGGAGGCGGTTATCCTTCAATTGAGCAATACGAGAAAGAGGGACTCCCTGACTATGTGGGCTTTCCGGTGAGCAGTACCTATAACCGTAACGAAATAAAATCAGAAATCATTGATATCGTGCACGCTAATTTTGCATATCCAGGGGGAAGTCTAGATAAGGCTGCGATGATAGAGCGCACTCGTCAAGTTAAAGACGCTGAATGGAAAAAGACATGCCGACAACGGTTTGGCCATTACGGTGAGGTAAAAGAAAAAGACAACACGCTCTATTTTTATCACTTTAAACCCGTGAGTAATGCGATAGCAGGGCTAGCCCTCGAGCGCATGAAGCAACAAGCTCAAAAAGCAGGAGTAAAATGGATCGAGCCAGATTATATTGAAAACCTAACTCCAGACTATGTGAGCGATGAGCTCTGCCAGTCTTTATGGGGTGAATTATCAGCCAAGCCATTAGGGGATCTAACCGTTGAAGATTGGAAGACAACGCTTCAACCAACGCTTATCTTTGACAACTATATCCACCGCTCTCATGATACGGTGATAAATCTCCCGTATAAGACGGTCAAGGAAACGCTTATAAACAGCATCACAATCGATGAAAAAACAGAGAAAACACCAAAGCGGAGAATTTGGGACAATGCCTAAGTACGTAATCACGACACTCCTCATTGCAATGGTCGCCTTGAATGGTTGTCAAGAAGAGCAGCCGTTAATAAAGGCGAGCATTGGTAATGCGGGAAGCCTTAGTGGGTTCTATGGTATCCGTGATGTCGCTATCCAAACCACAGGCGGTGGTTGGACCGGCTTTGGTTATGGAGCCGTCAATGGCTATCCTGGAAAGAGTGCCGACATCGGAAAAATGGGCGTCCCCGCACATATCAAAGGGACATGGCGTAAAGGCTGGAGTTATGATGATGAACTAGTCTACTACCGTATTGATGCGCCGATTGACGCTGAATTAGCTGAGAAGAAAATACGTACTTTGCAGAACTATTATGAAGACTACCAACCTACACATGGGTCAATGCAGGTCATCGTAGATGAAGAGCGTATCCAAGTTATGTTTACTGTTGGCTGTTATTCTTACCGGATGGATTGTTCACCAAGTGAAGATGCGGATCCAAATGGATGGGTAGTGATGAACCCATCGAGTACAACTGAGGTGGTTGTTTTGTTTGATGGTAAAGGTGAGTCTTCGCCTGTACCGTTTGAATAACTGAACAAACACCAGAGCGGAGAATTTGGGACAATGCCTAAGCACTTAATCACGCTACTCTTCATAGCAATGGTCGCCTTGAGTGGTTGTCAAGAAGAGCAGCCGTTAATAAAGGCGACCATTGGTAACGCGGGAAGCGTTAGTGGGTTCTATGGGATCCGTGATGTCGCTATCCAAACCACATGCGGTGGCTGGACCGGCTTTGGTTATGGTGGTATTAATGGCTACCCTGGAGCCAGTGCTGATATCGGAAAAATGGGCGTCCCCAAATACATCAAAGGAACTTGGCGTAAAGGCCGCAGCGACAAGGGTGAAACATTAACTTACTACCGTATTGATGCGCCGATTGACGCTGAATTAGCTGAGAAGAAAATACGTACTTTGCAGAATTATTATGCATATTACCAGCCTACACATGGGTCAATGCAGGTGATCGTAGATGAAGAGCGTATCCAAGTAATGTACACGTTCGCTTGTGTATCTAGAAGTCGAGATTGTACGCCAGAGAAAGGAAGTGATCCTAATGGTTGGATCGAAAGATCTCCGCAAAATGGGGTAACAGAAGTGGTTGTTTTGTTTGATGGTAAAGGTGAGTCTTCGCCTGTACCGTTTGAATGATGGTTTTATTACTTAACTGCACTGTCCAACTATGAGTTAGCCTTTATGGCAAGCTCAATCCAAATAACCTCGTTTAAAGTCGTCAAATTAGGGCTCCTTAAATGAGCGTTAGAGAGCAACAACAACGACCTAACCACGCTCTAAGCGTCGTTAAGTCGTTATTGGTTGAAGTCAGGGGTTAATTGAGTGCTTTGATCAGAGCGATTTCGCGTTTGATTTGCTTACTCTCTTGTTCAGTTGCCTGCGCCAGTTTCTTTTCGCGTGTGGTTATGGCTGTTTGTTTGGCTTCGTCAGATTTGAACATCAGTTCTTTCACGTTGATAGAAGCGATGTTTGTGTAGCGGCCACCGTCACTGGTGGGGATTGATATGGTTTCATCGTTAATCAATGACTTTACGATCTCTCGCTGTTCATTGTAACGGTTCTCTAAACCAGAAAGAGCCCAACGCTGCTGAGGTTTACCCTCATACTTGCTGTTCTTTTCTTCTTTAAGATACTTGATAGTCATGTTACGGATCGTGCCGGCCTCTTCTCCATACTCTGCTTCTGTATCAAAGAGTACAGGGAACGATTCTCCTTCTAGCACGCCGCCTTTCTTGGTTAGATGACCCATTCGATAGCTATTCATACCAATACGGATTTCTGTTTGATCAGTAACCGGTGTGCCATCTGCAAACGCGAGGTTGGTGATGCGTGTACCTGCAGGTTGAGTGAGGTCGATGGTATAAGTCACGCCCGCGAAGAAGTCATTGGTCGAGTATTTTGAAGCTCTGCGATCAGGGTTAAAGCTGTAGGTTACATCGCCGGGTTGCACTGAGTTGAAGTAGCCCGCAGACCATTCCATGTAGGTTCTTAACTCTTTGCCTGTCATCTGGTAGACAGAGATTTCGCCACCTGCGTATTGGTAGTTGTACGCGATGTCTTTGGCTTTGATTGGGCCAACACCAAGCTCTGCATTGTCGTTGTCTATTTGAAGTGCGATGACATTTGCCTTGGGTGCATAGAAAAAGCTCGCTTCTTGGTATAGCGCACTGATGCCTGTGTCTTGAACGTGGACTTGAGGGATACCGCGGATTTCATTTTCTGGGACTAAATCAACGCCAGTTAGCTCAGCAACTGGTCTGTTCGCCATTTCTCGGAGTTGTTTGTGATAAGGCTGGTATAGCTCGTCCATATTCTCATCAGAATCTATACCTTTAATTTTATAGGTGAAACTGTCTTTGTTAACGAGAGTGAATTTGCCATCGCGCTCTTCAAATTGAAGATCAATACGAGATAGGGCGCGGCCATATTTGTCGGGTTCAGTAATAATAACGCCATTCACAACGGCTTTATCGATGCGAGTGTGCATGTGGCCAGCGACGATGGCATCAAGCTCTGGGTTTGCGTTGGCAATGTCGGTGACACCAGTGTCGGCAATGTCATTCTCGTTTTCAATCCCCATATGGGCAACCAATACGATGGCATCCACTTTATCATCAATCTCTTTGACGATTTTCTTCACTTCCAAGGTTGGATTAGTGAAAGTGACGCCTTCTAAACGGTTTGTACCTTGCGCAAAGACCTCCGTCATTGGGGTATCCATTCCGATCACGCCGATCTTAATGCCACCGCGTTCTAGAATGGTGTAACCCGGTAAGAATGGATTTCCGTTTTTGTTCTTGATGTTGCCACCGAGAGACTGCCCTTTAAATTGGGTAACGGCTCTGTTGAGGGTTTTAAGGCCAAAGTCGAATTCGTGGTTACCTAAAACCCATACATCGTATTTCATGTGGTTAAAGCCAAGCATCATTGGATCAACAGACTCATCTTTGAATGTTTCTACGAAGTTACCTTGGATGGTATCGCCAGCATCGACAAGGATAATGTTAGATTGCTCTTTGCGAATCTCACCAACCTTGGTCGCGATTTGGCTCAAGCTACCACGAGTGTTGAGTTTATCTGCCGCATAATCCCACGCCATAAAATGACCGTGGATATCTGAAGTACCCAGTATCGTGACATCGTGTATGTCGCCATCAGCTGCAAAGGTGGGAAAGGCTAGAGAGAGTAGGATGGCGCTTGATAGTATGTGTCTTTTCATAAGTATGTTCACATCGTGGTTTTAAGTATGACGCTACCATATAGAATCGAGATTACCTTATGGGTGACCAGCGTCATATTTATAATGATATAACTCATTGATGTTTCAAATAAATGTGACTCATGACCATCTCGTAACCACTTAAGTTATGGAGAAACGCATTACAACTCTTTATTGCGTTCTCAATACTCAATTCCTTGAATCAAACTTCTTAAGCGAATCACTTTTCTTAAACACGATAGTCTTTATTCAAGGTGATTGGATTATCCCGCCATTCCCATTACTTCTTAGAGCGGTCTTAATATTTCTATTAATAACTATACCTTTAATTTATTGTTATGTTATAACATAACAATAAATGTTGTTTTTGGATGTTCGGTGGGAATTTGAATAAACCTGTATTGTCTGTGCGCGGGCTCTGCGCTGATGGCTTGGCTAACTGGAGAGCCGTCTCAGACGTGACATTTGATGTGAACGATGGTGAATGCGTTGCCATCATTGGGCCCAATGGAAGTGGAAAGTCCAGTTTGCTGAAAGGCATTACAGGCGAATATAAAACCGTCGCGGGTGAGTTGATGTTGTCTGGTATTGCGCTTGGAAGTCTTGAGCGGCAGCAGATAGCCAAGCAAGTCGCGGTGGTTACTCAACATGAGCATGTTGACCCTCGTTTGAGCGTTGCTGAGTATGTTGGCTTAGGCCGTACTCCTCATACGTTTTGTTGTAGCGCAAAAGAGCACAAACGAGCGGTTCAGCAGGCGATGCAAGATGTCGGACTTGTTCACAAAAGCCAGCGGTGCTTTGGTGAGCTATCCGGTGGTGAACAGCAACGTGCAAGTATTGCTCGCGCCTTCGCACAAGAGCCGCGGCTTTTACTCTTAGATGAGCCGACAAACCACCTTGATCCTCTCGCTCGTCTCGAACTTCTGAGCCTAATTAAACAACGTGGCATTGCGTCTGTTGTGGTGCTGCACGATTTACCTTTGGTAGCGCCATTCGCCGACAAAGTCCTGTTGATGTCAGGCCAAAAAATGGTGGCGTTCTCAGCCCCAGATACCGTGATGCAAGACCGATACATGATCCCTGTTTTTGGATTGCGCGTTCTCACGTTCAATCATCCTAATCTGTGCAGCACCATCCATCATTTTGAAGCTGCATCAACTTACTCAACTCACTTAACTCTCTCTAATCACTCTTTAATAGGAGCAGCCCAATGAAGTGGCCTGTAATTTCCAGTCTTTTGTTTCTTTTACCTTTCTCTTTTGCGCATGCGACAAGCACTCAATACCCAGTGACGGTTGATAACTGCGGGAGCCCACTGACCATTGAAAAGCGCCCCTCGCGTGCGGTTGTACACGACATCAATATGACCGAGATGGCGTTTGCCCTTGGTCTTCAAAAGGAGATGGTGGGTGTTACGGGAATTACAGGGTGGTACAAGATGTCGAGTTCGTTCGAAGAACGTTTAGGAGACATTCCTGAGCTCGCACCTAAGTATCCTTCATTAGAAACATTGATTGCTGCCGATGCTGACTTCTTTTTCGCTGGCTGGAATTACGGAATGAAAGTGGGCGGTGAAGTGACGCCTCAAACACTGAAGCCATACGGGATTGATACCTTAGTGCTTTCTGAAAGCTGTATTCATACCCAGAGTCAAAAGGAAGGCGCGACAATGGATCTGCTTTATGGCGACATGCAAAAGTTAGGCGTTATTTTCGACAAGCAAGCAGAAGCCGAGGCTTTGGTAAGCAGCTGGAAAGAGAGAGTTGAAAAAGTAGCAGAAAAGCAAAAAACATCAGGTAAGCCGAGCCCAAAAGTGTTCTTGTTTGACTCGGGTGAAGACAAGCCTTTCACCGCGGGTAAGTACGGAATGCCAAACGCAATGATTGAAGCTGCTGGTGGCCAAAATATCACTAACAACATGGAAGCAAGTTGGGCTCGAACCTCTTGGGAGAATGTCGCTCGTGAAAACCCAGATGTGATTATCCTTCTTGATTACCAATCGGCGAGTGGTGCCGATTCGTTGCAACGTTTCCTCGAAGCCCATCCGTTAATGAAATACACCAATGCAGTCACTTCTGGTCGTTATGTCAAACTGCGTTATGAGCAACTCACCCCTGGGCCTGCCAATATCGATGCCATTGAGAAACTTGCAGAGGCGTTCGTTTCTGAGTGATCGGGAAGGTTGTTATATGAAATCTTGTTATTGATAAGAGTAGTAGTCCGTTGATTTTATTTGATAAATATCGGGCAGCATGGCTAACAGGTATCACTGCCATGCTGCTCGCCTTCATGATGAGTTTACAATTTGGCTCGGTCCCTTTGTCTTTTAAGGAAGTGATTGTAGGGCTGAGCTCTTTCACTGATCCAACGCCGGATATGACTAGTCGAATACTGATTGATCTAAGGTTACCTAGAGCATTGTTAGCGGTTATCGCGGGTGCAGGTCTGGCGATGGTTGGGGCGTTGCTTCAAACCTCGACACGAAATGATCTGGCGGATCCGTTTCTGTTTGGCTTGTCATCTGGTGCGTCTGCTGGTGCGGTGCTGGTGATCACCAAAGTGGGAGATGCTCTGGGTGTTTGGTCACTGCCACTGGCTGCATTCTCGGGTGGTATTGTTTCGGCGACCGCCGTTCTGATTCTGTTTTCGATGCAGAAGAAAAAAGGCAATGACAACTTGATCTTGTGTGGTTTGGCGATCTCATTTCTATTCGGAGCCATCACGAGTTTTTTGATTTATTCAGGCGACCAGAGAGCGGCGAGTTCGATTTTGTTCTGGACTATGGGAGGCTTAGGGCTTGCACGTTGGGATAATTTGATTTTTGCCTTAGCGGGCGTGTTGTGTCTTATAGCGTTGATTTTCAAACGTTATCGGGAGCTCGATACTTTGTTGGTGAGTGAACAGACGACAAGCTCATTGGGGATCAATGTGCACCGCCTACAAAGCGAGATTTTTCTTTGTTGTGCGTTTTGCACTGCGTCGATTGTATCGATGACCGGAGTGGTCGGTTTTATTGGCTTGATGGTTCCCCACTTAGTACGACCATTTTCAGGTGTCACTCACAAGCGAGCTCTGCCTTTAGTTGCCTTGTGGGGCGCGGTGCTTTTACTGTTTGGGGATGTTATTAGCCGAACCATATTAGCGCCACAAGAACTGCCTGTAGGTATTGTGACGGCGGCTCTTGGCGGGTTGTTCGTTTTGTATCTTGTTTGGCGTAAATAGTGTGCTCTCAATTCCACCAAACTAAACAGGCAGTAAGATGATCTTGCCGTTCAAGCGTGTGGTTTTCGATTCAATGAGATCAATCGCGGTTTGCACTTCATCGAATGGCAGATAGCGGTCGACGTCGAGCTGAATGTCGTTTGTGATGAAGTGATCTAGCATGCTTGTGAATTTATCACGGCGAACATCTTTACCTTCGGCTTCTTCCCAATAGCGTAAGAAGAAGGTGCTGAAATCGATGCCTTGGCTTTTCACGTGCTTAAAAAAGCGTGGTTCGTAAAAATCCAGCGACAGCGTTCCATAGTTGATAAAGCGCCCATTGTTGCCAAGGGTGTGAATAAGATCGGTTCCGGGTGAACCGCCAATCGCATCAAAGGCAACGGTTGGCATAGGCAAGCCTAACGCCTTAATTTGAGAAACTAGATCAGCGTTCGAATCTAACGCCCAACTAGAAGTGGCTGGGTATTGTTCCGGCTGTGATGTAACGACAATGATTTTGAAGCCGAGTGATGCTGATAACTGGGAAAAGATCTTACCGATGGCAGAGCTGCCTGCGTTGATGATCAACACATCTTCTTGGGTTAGCTTCGCTACTTCTGTCGTCAATACCCATGCGGTTAGCGCATTAATGTACAATTGACAGGCGTAGCCATTATCTAGATGCTGAGGAATTTGGAACAGGTCATCTGGTGATACATCGACGTAGGTCTGCCATGTTCCACTGGTTGCCACAAGCACGCTCTGGTTCACTGCAAACTCAGCATTGCTGGACTCTACAACTCTTCCTACCGCTTCAAATCCAGGTACTCTCGGCGGCTGGTGGCTATGCTTGTACTGCCCAACACCATAAATCGACAACAGATCACTAGGATTGATGTTAGTCGCTTCAATTTGTACGCGAACTTTATCTTTGTCTAGTGCCCCTAAAGCGACATGTTCTAACTTGAGAGATTCTTTTGGCTGACCGAAACGGAACTGGCTAATTCGGGTGTTTTGCTTAGTGTCAGTCATAGTTCGGATACCTTTATGGGTTATGAGTACTGCATCGATTTTAAGTGTAGCGTGTTCATAAACAATCTTGGGTCGCTAATATTGCTCAACATTGATGTTGTTGGCAATCGATTGTTCAAATTGAAATTAGTTAACCAAAAGTTGACCAACACCTATCTACAATGATTCCTAGTTTAATAACTAGGAGTTAAGAAAGATGAACGTGCCTGAAGTAATGTCTAAGTGGAAAACATTGCTGGCTCTGACCATGGCCTTGTTTGCTCTTAAGTTTCATCTACTTCTGATTTGGGGGCTATTTTGCTGGTTTTGGGGATGGGAAAATCTTCGCGCAAAAGAAGCCTTCTTTGTTGAACGTATTGAGCTAAAAGAACATCCAGTTTTGTTTACCTTGATCATCATCAGTTGGTTTGTGATTGGAGGGGTATATTTCTATATGGACAATAGAGTCTTTGAATTTTTTAGCTCTTTGTAGCAAAGCAAAAGTTAATAATTAGGATACGTTATGAAAATTTATTTAGTTAAAGCGTCTGCTGGCAGCGATTACTCAAAATACAAAGCCTCTACGGGGGGACCTCCACAAAACATCTTTGCCGCCGCTTCTGCGACACCAAAGTGGTACAAGTTAGATATGGTTGATGAGACCATAGGTGCAAAAGCCGATCTCTATACTGAGGCCGATCTGGTGGTGATATTTATGTCGACCCCTGATGCTTATCGGGCTTACGAGCTCGCTTCTAAATATAAGAAAAAGGGCAAAACAGTCATACTCGGTGGGTTACATACTCAGTTTAACCCAACAGAAGCGGCAGAATATGCGGATTGCTTGGCGATGGGAGAAGTTGAGAACTACTGGGTTCAGCTGCTACGTGATGCCGAGTTTGGCTCACTACAGCCTATTTATGAAAGCTCTGAGCCTGTTGATCTCAGTGTACTTAATCCATACCCAACAAATATCATCAATCCAGAAGTGTACAATTATACATGGTCAGTGGTCGTGACAAGAGGTTGTCCATTCAAATGTAATTTTTGCTTGGTACCAAGGTTCTTTGATAAGTTCCAGAAAAGGCCAATCGAAAATATCGTCAGCGAGTTAGAGCACCTCAAGACATTAGGTATTGAGTGGGTCGAGCTGCACTCCGACAATCTCACCCATGATCGAGAATATGCCTTAGCGTTGTTTAAAGCTATTGAGCCTCTTAAGATGAGTTTCTACGGGGAAACGACAGTCTTGATTGCTCGTGACACCGAATTGCTTGATGCTGCGGTGAAAGCAGGGTTCAAGGCGGTATTGTTAGGGATAGAAACGCCTTCTGAAGAGGCATTAAAGGCACAAAAGAAAGGCTTTGTGAAACCCTCTAAGATGAAAGAGTACATTGCTGAGATAAGGTCACATGGCATTGAGGTATGGGGAGATTTCTTGTTCGGTTTTGATGAACACGATACTTCAATCTTCAAGCAAACCCAGAAGTTCGTTGAAAATATCAAGGTTGATAAGGTCATCCCGCATTATATGATTCCGTTTCCGGGTTCAGAGTCTTTTAATAACTTAGAGCGAGAGGGGAGACTCCTCACTAAAGATTGGTCTAAGTACGATGGTAGTCACCCGGTTTATCAACCAAGTCGTATGAGTGTTGAAGAGTTAGAAGAAGGCTTGTATTGGATTTGGCGTAAGAATACGAGCTTCAAAGATAGAGTCGCTGCTTGGTTCAATTAGAATCTGTGCTTGATTGAGTTAAGTGCATGGACTGCTAACCACTGAAGTTTATAAACAAGCCTGAGTTATCTGGAATTCAGAATTGAATTAGTACATTTTAGAGGCTCCATGTGGAGCCTTTATATAAAGTATTCACCAAACTTACTTGGCGTAGCTGTGAAATTCCGCGATTAAAAATCATAGCTTTGTTTGATTGGCTCACAGACTAGTTTATATTTTGCGTCCGCTGCTTCTTTCCCTGCAAATTCTAACATCGCTTCTGAATAGCCCATTGCAGTGCCGAACTCTTCCATTATATAAGGGTCTTCTTTGACACTCACAGTGCGATCTTTCGATAGTTCGACAATAAACTTAGCGTAATCTTGGTCTTTATCTAAGCCTGCCGCCCAACCAAAACAGTGAGCCGCATCTTGCTTAGGGAATTCGTTAAAATCTTCACCATTCACTTCGGCTAAAGCAGCACCCGAAACAAGTGCTGTAAGTAGTGACATGCTATTAATTAATTTTTTCATATTGCTTATCTCGAATATTGAATATGAAGCTATCTTATTGCGAGCGCTATGAATTAAATGTGAACATATTTGTTATTATTTTCAAGTCATGTGACTTTTGATGCAACTGTTTTAATCTCTTACGAGCAAAGCATCGATTTTAAGTGTAGCGTGTTCATAAACAATCTTGGGTCGGAAATGTTGCTCAACATGGCTGGTGTTGGCAGACAATCGTCATCAACGTAGTCGACATAGTCTGCCGCCGAGTCAAAGATCAAAATATCCAAAGCCAAACGATCCAAGCCATAGCGACCTCGGTGGATCATGTCCGCTGAAAATACCAATAAGTCACCGGCGGCTAACGGTATCTGCTTACCAGCAGAGATGTCATCGCTGCTCACTTTGCCATTTTCTTCTTGCCGAACATTGTACTCTTCTTCATTGTCCCAGCGCTTGTGTGTGCCAGGGATAAGCTCCATACCGGGCTCGTCAAAAATAGGGACTCGCAGGTGCAATACTTGGGTTTCCATGATGACTTTCATCTGGTCATCAATGTCATAGTCGTATTGACAGTCGCGATGCCAGAAGTCTTTTTGCTGCGGATTTACCGGGTTGAAGAACAGCTGTGTATTCATGAATGCCGGTTTGTTCGGAATCACCGCATCAACCACGTCCATCACTTGTTTTGAGCTGATGAAGTCGAAAAGCACACTTCTATCGTCGGCAGGCAAATACTCGCTTCCCGTAATTAAAGACGAGTTAAATGCTTCTTCTTTATAGAATTCTTCGTTGTCTGCTTTCCATGATTCATGGAACTTCAGCACGACTTTTCTAAGCGATGCAATCTGAGCTTCATCGAAATAATTTCTAATAACAAAGTAACCATCTTCGTCGTATTGGTTACTTAATTGTTGGCTGTTTTCTACCACTGACTACCTTCGTTCATTCTTTTCTGTGTAATAACTAGGGGCTGTTGACCTTTCGTGGTTAAGTTTTGTTCGGATGGGGACGCCTAGTCAAAATCGTTTTAGGCGCGGCGAAGAGTATGTAGCCTAGCATTCTAAGCAAATATTCTTCAACAAAGCATAAAACGATTTTAGCTGAACCCTTCGGGCAGCTCTTGTGGTTCATTTCTACTGCGTTATCGGCTTTTCATGTAGGCCAGCTACACGTCAAAGCCTCTTCCTTATATAAATTTTCCACAAGATGCTGCAAAACCCAGCTCGAATGGCCAACAGCCCCTAGAGATTTCTTGGGCGCATAATGCCAGACAGTCGTCATTCAACCAAGCAACGAGTGCAGAAGCCTGTAGATTCCGTGATGCTATGAAGCCATATGGGGGCGAGTTTTACATGTCTATCCAGATCATGGACTCATGCGACAAGAATCTCTGCATATGTGATCTATCCCTTATTTTATAAAATACAAAGATTCATATAGTGAATGTTTCTTTGGTTTGTATGATTATTAACCATGTTGTGATTTGGTTTGCGTATGGAAGATAGAAAATCATGGATGGTTTTTCGCTGGATATGAGAACACTTAATTTTATTATTATTTTATTTTCTTTCATTTACTGTATTGGCTTATTGTTATTTCAATTCACTCAACAGCCAATTAAAGGGCTTTCAATCTTTTCCATTTCAATATTTGTTATCGGAACTGGGCCGTTGATGTTGAGCCTAAGAGGGGAGTTCCCTGATTGGATCACCGTTATTGGTGCCAATATGGTCATTGCGCTTGGTTTTCATCTCGCCTTGTATAGCTTATGTCTGTTTCGAGAATACTCTCTCAAATGCACCTACCTCAGTAGTCTAATGATGTTGGCTCTTTTGCCATGTTTTATTTACTTCACGTTCTATGAGCCTTCCATCAAGGCTCGAATTATCCTCATTAGTTTATATCTGGCTTTTGTGACTCTTTGCACTGCCTTTGCGGTATTAAAGGGCCGGCGTGATGACTTGACCCTAGGTATTCGGATGATGGCCTTGTCATTTACGATATATGGCGGGTTTATGGTTTTCCGAGTAATGGTGACGCTATTTTCGGCTGAGCTGCAGGATTTCATGGCGGCCACGCTTATTCATCAACTTGCCTTTTTAGTGAGCATCGTTCTTATTGTGTCGATGAGCTTTACAATGCTTTGGCTGATTAATGCAAGGTTGCTTAGTTCTATTCACGAGCTCTCCTACAGCGATCCCCTAACGGTACTGGGAAACCGCAGAGCATTAGATGAGATGGTTCCAGTTATCATGAAGCAGGCTGAGACTGCGCCTGTCAGTGCCATTATGATGGATATTGATAATTTTAAGTCGATCAATGACCAACACGGACACATTGTAGGTGACCTCGTGATCAAGTCTTTTGCTGAAATGGTTCAAAGGGCGATAAAAACATCGCCCAAAGCCAGTGCGTTTCGTTTTGGCGGAGACGAGATAATGATTTTATTGCCTAATGTCGATTTTCAACAAGCTCAGGTTATTGCCTGTAAGTTACGATTGTCTATTTCAGAGGTATCAGCAGTACAAGAACATGAGATGTTTCTGACATCGAGTTTTGGTGTTGCTCAGCTTCACCCGCATGAGAGTTGGAATGGGTTTATTAGCCGAGCCGACAAAGCGTTATATCAAGCGAAAACAAACGGTCGCAATATGACTTCAATTTGTCCTAGTCATATTAACCAACTCGCCACTGCTTGATGATGACAGATCTCTAAGCGTTAGTTTGATGCGGGCACTAGTTTGATGCGGTCCACTGTTTTGACACGGCCATTATATTGTTGGCTGTGGCGCTGAGTCTGTTTTTTGGCTTTGCGTTAACTTCTGAGGAGGAGTGGCTTCAGATTCTTCTGCAGACGTAAAATGCTTATCTGTTAGCGTCACGGTCATTGCTTCATGTTTCACCGTTATGGTTGCCGTTTCTGACTTGGCTTGGTTTGTAGTTACGGGTTCAGCGAATGCCATCATTGAGGTTGTAAAAATGATTGTTGCTAGTGCGATTTGAGCGAGTGTTTTCATTGGGCTGTATCCTATTGGGTAAGAGGGAATTACTAATAGCTGATACGTGCACTATAAAAATTATCTGGAGGTCGTTCTTATCATTTTATGCCACCGTAAAAATTATACGGTGGATGAATGTTTTGCTTGGCATGATTTGCCCGTTCTTATTTGCCTACGCCCAAGCATGACGACGTTCAACTTACTGCCACATAACCAATACTGCTGCGATAGAAAGCAAGATGAGCGCAAGAATGTCTTTGCGCGCGATGCTTTGCCCTAACCAGAAGTAGGATATTAACACCATGAAGATCACTTCGACTTGCCCAAGCGTCTTTACGTACGGCACGGCTTGAAGCGACATCGCGCTAAACCAACCCAGAGAACCGATAACACTCGCTAGGCTTGTCATCACGACCAGTTTAGATTTCTTGAATATCTGGCGCAGCGTGTCTCGCTCTCTGAAAAAGAGATACGTACAGATAATGCATGTCTGAAGAGTTATCACCAAAAACAGCACCCAAGCAGCGCTATGAGGGAAGGGCAGCCCTATGCTCAAGCTTGCTTCACGTACCCAAAGAGACGTTAAAGCAAAAGCGGTACTACACGCCATACCTAACAAAAATACTTTTGGAGACAAGCTTCGCCAACCAGAAGAACTACTCATGATTAGTACGCCTAATGTGCCGATAAGCACGCCGACCCAACCTGTTAGTGTCAAAGCAGTACCAAAAAATAATACGGATAGCACAGCAGATACGGGGGCTTCACACTTAGCTAAGCCTGCTCCTATCGCATAGTTTTCGAGCTTAAATAACATCACCATTAAGCCCGTCGCGAGGATCTGCATAATGGCTGCTGCAATAATGTAGAAAACAAACTCACCCGAAAAATCAGGTGTGGATACTGGCTTCCATTGATAGAGGGCGCACAGATAAATTAAGGCGATTGGGCCTGCCCAGATAAAACGCGCTAGCGTCACACCAGCAACACTCATGGTGCCACTTAACTTGCTTTGAAAGGCATTGCGCCAAGATTGGCTGAAGGCTGCGAGAAGAGTAAAGGCTATCCAACTAAATGACATGACGCTTCCGTGTGTTATATAAAATTATGATTATATTAACAAATTTAACCAATAGAAGAAGGGGCTTGTTTGTTTATTGAGCGTCTATTTTCAGGCGATAGTCTATTTGGGTAAATCAGAACTTTGTGCGAGCTAACCTTTGAAGGGGCAGCTCATTGAACTTCAACACAATATAGCTAGCCGCCTCAAAAAATGGGCTCTTTTCGGTTCTTGAAATAGAACAGTGCGCTGATCGTAATGAACAACAGAGTGAAGTAATAGAAAAACGAAGACAGTGAAGCTAAGAAAGCGAGGTTCTGTTCTATTTCTTGTTCGGTGTAGCCCTGAGACACCAGTTTATAGTAGTAAGCGTACAAAATACCGATCAGGCCGTATCCGAGATTAAACATCAGGCCTTTAAAGCTGAGGACAGTGGCTCGGTTGTGCGATTCGGTTTTTTTATTCAGGTGGTAGCTAATGAAAATGTTCATCGTCATGATAATAAAAATTAACACCAATGCCGGAATGACCCCGTAAATCGACCAACCTAAACTGATCCAGTAATAAGTCGCCATGCTTGCCAATCCCATAACTACAATGAAGGTTTTAGGTTCCATACTCTCTGCTAATCTTCGGCTTTGCCCTGCCAATATAATCTTAAGCAAGCTGATACCCGCGCCAATAAAACCAAAGTAGATAATTGGAATATCAATGGCTAAGTAGTATTGGCTGTTCATGGTTAGGAACATTCGCGAGGTGTGTTCGAATAGGCTGTAGTAGAGCAAGATGAACAGCACGTAAGGCGTAGCGAATACCCACTTACCCGCATCGATCGTCAATTTAAGACTTGAGATGGTGGTTGCCAATTTGGTTTGGTCGCTTGGCATCACCTTTTTCTCTTCGCGCATATTAATCGCGGCATAGATGGCGAGCATCGCAACAAATAGGGTGGCGAACACCGGAATACGCATCAGGTCTTTAGTGCTTTCTGGTTCGGCTAGTCCAAGGAAATGAAAGATGTTCGTCATAAAATTCACGTCGTACATCGCCGCACCAATTAGTGTGACAAAGATACCGACCGTTGAGGCGACACGAAGCTGTATTTGCAGCACTCGAGGCCACAACTCTTCATTGCCTTGTTCTTTTAAGGTGTCGTAAGCCAATGCCTCGTCGGCGCCGCTGGCCAGTGCCATCGCTAAGCCACTGAGAATCCGGTTAATCAGAAAGACAATGAACACCAAGTCGGGGTTTCCGGTTGGTACTAGCGCGATCATTGCGATCTCAACAAACATCACGATCGAAGACAGCACCACTAGTTTCTTGCGGCCTAAGGTATCAGCGAACGCGCCCGACGGCACCTCAGCAAGCACAATGGTGGCTGCCCACACTACGTTGAGCATCGCGAATTGAGAAAGAGTTAGCCCGTAATCTAAATAGAGTAGGGTGAATATAGGGTAGTAAAAACGCGCAAAGTAGCTGCTTCGAAACATTAAGAAGTAGCGGACATTGGGAATGTTAAGGATCTCTTTGAGCGTCATGATAATTTCAGTAATTTAGATAACACATTATTATGTATAACCCTTTTACTCTTTTAAATCATGGAATTGTTGCCAAATCCCTAAAATATCTGATTTAGGTGATCTTCGAGTTCATGGTTCATAGTTCATAGTTCATAGTTCATAGTGGGTTATAGGTTTCTCTTCTTCAAATCACTTCCCCCCTTTCATTTAGTTTGTGGTGCTCGTTTCAACTTGCTCGACTGATTTTGGTGCAAGATCGAACTTCTACAACGTCGCTCTCGCATTTATATCTTATTGTATGATTTAATTATTGGTAGTAATGATACGCAATGAATCCAATGTAATTGAGGAAGTGAGCATGATCTTAGAGTCATTCAGTCTGGAAGGTAAAGTAGCGATAGTGACTGGCTGCAATACGGGTCTTGGGCAAGGTATAGCATTAGGCCTAGCGGAAGCTGGTTGTAAGGTTGTCGGTGTTAACCGTAGCGAGCCTGAAGAGACTGTTGAGATAATGAGTGCTGCGGGTCATGCGTTTTTAGACGTACGTGCCGACCTTCTAAAGCAAGAGTGTATTCCTGGCATTATAGAGAGAACTTTGGCTGAGTTTTGTCAGATCGACATCCTTGTGAACAATGCTGGCATCATCCGCCGTGAAGACGCGATTGAGTTTTCAGAGCAAAATTGGGATGACGTAATGAACGTGAACACCAAGACTGTGTTCTTTATGTCTCAGGCTGTTGCAAAGCAGTTTAAGGCTCAAGGAACTGGCGGAAAGATCATTAATATTGCATCGATGCTCTCATTCCAAGGTGGCATTCGAGTTCCTTCCTATACGGCTTCAAAAAGCGCTGTGATGGGAATGACACGTGCGATGGCGAACGAATGGGCACGCGATAATATCAACGTTAATGCGGTAGCACCCGGTTATATGGAAACGAACAATACTCAAGCTCTGCGTGAAGATGCTGTGCGCAATCAAGCGATTCTTGAGCGTATTCCGGCTGAACGTTGGGGTAAACCGCAAGATATCGCAGGTCCTTGTGTGTTCTTAGCCTCATCAGCATCGGATTACATTAACGGCTATACCATTGCTGTTGACGGTGGTTGGTTAGCTCGTTAACTGACCTTGTAACAAACACGGTTAAGAATTTTAAATTTGCAGCAATCTTGCAGGAGAACATAAATGAAAATCGCACTAATGATGGAAAACAGTCAGGCAGGTAAAAATGCCATGGTTGCAGTTGAGCTAGAGTCAGTGGCGGGTGGCATTGGTCATGATGTTTTTAATCTAGGTATGACCGACGAGAATGATCACCACTTAACGTATATCCACTTAGGTATCATGGCTAGTATTCTCATCAACTCAAAGGCTGTGGACTTTGTTGTGACGGGATGTGGAACAGGGCAAGGTGCTTTGATGTCACTGAACCTGCATCCGGGTGTGGTTTGTGGTTACTGCCTAGAGCCATCAGATGCTTTCTTGTTTAACCAAATCAATAACGGTAATGCTCTCGCTCTCGCTTTTGCTAAAGGCTTTGGCTGGGCTGGTGAACTCAACATTCGTTATATCTTTGAAAAAGCGTTCACAGGCGAGCGTGGTAATGGGTATCCACTAGAGCGAGCTGAACCACAGCAACGTAACGCAGCAATTTTGAATGAGGTGAAAGCGGCGGTGGTAAAAGATAACTTTATTGATTCTCTAAGAGCAATCGACCAAGAGCTCGTGAAAACAGCGGTTGGCAGTGAGCGTTTCCAACAATGCTTGTTTGATCATTGCCAAGACCCAGACATTGCAGACTACGTTCGGTCACTTTTAGATTAACTTTATCAAGAGCTTACTTAGCTGCTAGATGAATATAGAAAAGAGGAGCCCTGAGGCTCCTCTTTTGTTTTGCTCTGTGAGCCTGACAGTTATTTTTGGCGTGAACAAGTCATACGTAATTCGCTTTAGATGATCAGTTCACACGTTTGAAGTTAGGCAACAAGGTCTCTTGCTGCTGCGCTACAAACGCTTTACTTGGTGAGTATGCACGGAAGTAAACAAACCAGTTTTCGTCTTCTCGGGTTTGCACCCAGTTAGCTTCGTTCACACCTGCTGGCTTAGTTGGCGAGAAGTGGAAGGTGTAATTGCCTTGTGCGTCTTTGACCGTTCCTTCGATGTTTGAACCTACATCGGCACGCTCAATGTCGTTGTCGATGATGGCGCGGTTCTCAACGTTGTAGACAGTGATTGTCCAGAACAGATCGGCGAAGTTTACATCACCATCCAGAGTCAGAGTGTAGTGGTTGCTGCCATTAAGCCCCTTACCACTATCATCACGGTAGTTGTCTAGGTAGATCTGACCCCAACCGCCATTCTCAAAACCGTGCATTGCAACGTCATTAGTTACAGCTTCGTAGAACCATGCTGCGCGACCATCGAGATCCATACCGTAGTAACGGTCTTGGTTCGGTGTGGAAGCCGTCGCGACTTCCCAAAAGTTGCCTTTTTTACCGTAAGCTGCGTGTGGCAAGCGTTCTGTTTTGTTGAAGTCGATGTTCTTAACCATTGCTTCCCCCATCACTACAGCTTGCTCTAAAATCTCACGCTGCTGACCTGATGGCTTAAACGCCTTACCTTTTTCAATACCCAGTGGGCGTAGCATGTCGTGCATCATACGATCACGCTCTGCTACAGGTTCTGCTTGAATGGCTTCATTCAGCGTGTCCCAAAATTCCATGCCTCTAGGGTGCTTAGCATCTTCACCACGATCAGGGAAATTCACGCCGTTATCACTCAGTGGCTTACCGTTGAGGTCTGTAATTTTGAGAGCCTCTAAGTCTTTCATACGTTGTTTGTCTGAATCTGCCATTAAACGAACTCCGAAGAAAACATAATTGGTGTCCGACTCAAAAACCTTAGCGCCCTTTGGTAGGTTGGTTGGTGTTTCAGCCCCTTTGGCTTTGACCACATAGACACCTGGTTCTGTCATTTGAGAAATACCGATTTGCCACATGGTGTGTACTGCGCCGCGCAGTTCATCGGTTGGAATCTCTATAACAACGGGCTCTTTTTCTACGTTAAACCAAGTAATCGCATAAGGCGTAGAGGTGTTGTAAGTTAAGCCTCCTAGCTTAGATTCGTGAGACTCAACATAAGTAATTTGGCCATCCTCAGCACCCATGTCAGCATAGGCTTGTTTCCATGCGTAGTTTGAAACCAAAGGTACAGACCAAATATAAGCTTGTGACGCGCGTTGATAGTCCATCAGTTCAAACAGTTTTGCTGAGCTTTCTTGTGTTGGTATACCATGAAGAAAGTCGGTTTCGAAAGTAAAGTCACCTGCACGCGTTTGGATCGTTTCTGTCGCATCACCGTTGCCTGCTATCGCTGTGGCTGAAAACAAGGCTGTTACAGAAACTAGCATGGCAGCAGAGCGTAGTGGGCAAGTGAAACTACCGACAAAGGCTTTAGATATCATATTCATAATGTGTCCTCAAAAACTCAAAATTATTCGTCAAAACGGGAATGGCTCGTCGAACCGAAATCATTGGTTCAAACTGGAAGAGCTCATCCAAGCAGAAAGTGACTGCTTAAAACTGATAGTTAAATTCGATGCGGTGATCACCGTCTTCGATACTGGTGTTTTCTGTCCAATTTGCAAAATAACGAACGTTCGCCCTTGGGTTAATCTGGTAGCTCGCAGCAAACTCATGTGCGAGTACAGAATCACTGCCCTCGAATCCATAATCTTTGAACGTTGATGAACCAGACATCGTGCCTAAATACATAGGGTTATAGTTCAACCAAATCTTGTCGGTAAGTTGCATTTTTGCGTACATACCCGCCACGTAAAAAGTACCGTGCATGTTGTAGCGATCACGAAGTTGATCCGCGTCGAGGTTGCCTCCAGAGCCTTCTACCAACTCTTCACCTGCAGCAACACCGACACCCGCAAGCGGATAGAAATTAAACATGCCCATTTGTGGAAGAGCCTGTATAAAGCTGTATGACGCACTACCTTGATTACTATCGAAATCCCAAGACATATCGACTTGCGTGCCTCGACCATTGGTTAAGTCTACGCCGAAGTTTCTGAAACGAATCGAATCGATACTGTCATCTGCGCCTCGGTTATTCCAACCAATAGCCTCACCAGCTATGCCTTTGACTTCGAAAACATTCATACCCATAGTTGTTTCGCTGCCAGTGTCGTAGGTTTGTCCGACTTTAAGGTTTAAGCCTTTGTCGGTGTAGCCGAAGCCACCTTGTGTATAAACGGCTAACGGGTCTGACATGTCTTGAATTTCGGCCTCTTCCGCGAGAACGTTACTTGCTAAAAAGAGAGGGGTTAGAGTTAGGATGGAACGTCGTAATAACATAGTTGCCTCATAGAGTTATCTCACTACATCCATGTCTTCGTGAAGGTGGGATAACTATACAAAGTGGACTTTGTTAAGTTAATTCATATAAACTTAACTATTCGTTAAGCAATGCTTTATGGTGTCTCATGAAACTGAACAATGTCGATCTGAACTTATTGAAAGTGTTTGTGGTGGTGTATCAGGAGAAGAGTTTGAGAAAAGCGGCTGAGAAGTTGTTTGTCTCGACACCAGCGGTTAGCCAAAGCATCAAGAAGCTTAAGGAATCCTTAGGTGAAGAATTGTTTGTGTTGTCACACCAGCAGTTTTTACCAACGCCTTATTCGGACGACCTTTATCAGCGTGTTTTCCCGTTATTGGATGGATTGGTTACGGCGATAGAAGAAGGAAAACAGTTTAATCCCACGGACCTCAGTGAAGATTTTAAGATTGAGGCGAATCCTCACATTTTGCCTTGGTTAACACCAGCTCTCTTCCATCAACTCTCAATGGAAAGTCCGCTTTCTAGGCTGATAAGCCATACTAGTTCCCAAAACTCATTAGAAAGACTTAAGAGTGACGAGATTGATTTTGTCATTCACTTTGAAGCTAAGAATTTGCCTGCTGAGATCATTGCCGTACCTCTCGTGAACTTAAAGTTTGTATTGGCAGTAAGAGAAGATCATCCTTTCAAGGCATCCATCGCGACGATTGATGATTTGTTGTCGTTTCCATTTGCTCACGTTGACCTTGCTTATTTCGACCAAAACAAACATTCACGATTGGAAGAGGAAGTCTTAAGCCAAGGTAAATCGATTAACATGGCGTTGCGAACGACTTCTATTGTCGGGTTAATTGAAACGATCAAGTACTCCAATATTATCGCGCCTTGCATGCCTCCGGTGATTGAACAACATAAAGGTGTATTGCGCTCAATCGCAATTGAAGGATTGGAAGAGGGAACCGAGGAGATGGAGGTGTTCGCTTATCTTCATAAGAAAAACCAGCACTCAGCTAAATACAAATGGTTACTGGATTTGATAGAAACGGCGATGGTTGAAGCCAACCATCAGTAAGCTTTAACTGTGATTGTTTTTAATTGATTCAATGAGTTGACCAAAAAATGCCCTCAATACATCTCTTGAGGGCATTTTTTATTAACTATTAACTATTAACTATTAACTATTAACTATTAACTATTTAACCATTAATTCGCTTAACCGTCCGTAGCCAGTTATTCACTTTCTGTTTCTTTAGAAGCGTTTGACGCCCAGCCTTTCTCTAGCCAGTTGTCCAGAACGTGTTGCAATGCTTTCAAAGAGGTTGGCTTCTCTAGGCGACCATCCATCAACTTGCTGATCATATCTAACTCGTGTTGTCCTGATTCGCCAGACAAAGCAATGATTGGCGTTTGAGGAGAGCGTGCCTTGATAATTTGGCTTGCGTCAAAACCATTCATTATCGGCATTTGTACGTCCATTAAGATCAAATCGACCTTGTGTGTTTTGAACAGTTCGACGGCATTCTCACCGTTTTTGGCTTGTAAGCTATTGACGCCAAGTCGGCTCAGGTACATCTGAACAAGCGTGCGTTGTACTTCTTTATCATCGACGATCAGTACGGTTGGAGCCAAATGATTCCCTGGGGTTAGCGTGCTTGTTGGTTCTGAATTTTGCGTTGCCGCTTGGTTATCTGGCTTCGCTTCTACGTTGGCTTTGCTTTCAGTTGTGGTTTGATTACTTTTCCAATCATTGAAGTAAGGCGTACGAAGCGCGTCTGCTTTGGGTGCATTGGGCACAACAGGGAAGTACAGGTGGAACTCAGTAAACTCGCCAAGTTTGGAATGGCATTCAACTTTGCCACCAAATGAACGCATTACACGTTGGCAGTAGCCTAAACCTAAACCACTACCACCGCTTTTTTGGTAAGAGAAGAAGTCATCAAAGATCTTATGAACGATGGCTTCGTCAATGCCGGGGCCGGTATCACGGAATGTGAGGACGTTCTCGTAAGCCCCAGTTTTGGTGCTGATCTCAATTTGGCTGTCTGGATAAGAGTCAAAGTAGTAGATCGCGTTACGTATTAGGTTGAAAATAACGAAGTTGAATAGGGTTTCATTCAGTTTTGCGACAAAATCAGCATGTTGTGGTAAACGAATTCGCTCAATGATCTTCTCGTTTTCAAAGCCATAATGGCTGACGGCTTGATCCACGGCCTTGTGGATAGAGGTCATGGTGATTGGTCCATGCTCGGGTGAGCTGTCACTGACTTCTCGCAAGATGATATCAATCAGCTGTCGACCACGTTGAATCGCAGCTTGGCCGTTCTCAATATCAAGTAAGATCTGTTTCGCTGGCGCTTGATTATCAATGTGCTGTTTTAATAGTTCAAATTGCAATTGCACTTGAGCCAGTGGGTTACGCATTTCATGAGCGATTGAGTTAGCAAGGGCACGACTTTGGCGGATGCGTCTATCAGCTTCAATAGTGCTTTGTACTCGAGTTAACAAGGTTTGCAGGGCAGAGATCTCTTCGTTAGAGAACATCTGATCGTTGCTCTTGTGTGACGATACCAATAAATGTGTAACTGATTTCCCCTGGCCGAACAGAGGCATCACCAAAGCGGTATCGTTGGAGCTCATCTTGTCATACAGGGCTTTCATTGAGCGCTTGGCTGGTGCAGTGTAATCAAGCTCCTGAGACAACTCATCGAACACTAAAACGGACTTGTTAGTAGACAGATAATCTTCGTAGAAGGTTTCGTTGTAGTTGCTGTTAACTAGACGTAGCTTATCTTCTGGAATTTGCAGTAGGCTACCCAAACGACGCATTGCATCATCAATTGATAGCTTGAAATCCTCTTCTAGCGCGAGGATCTGTTGTACTGGCGTTTTCTTGTTTCCGTAGATAAAGAAGGAGGCGTAGTCGCTCACACGTTTGTAGAGTAAATGCCAAGTGATGCCGATAACCGCGCAGATCGGGATAGCAATGAGCCATTGGTTATCGTCTGTCAGTGGGATAAATATCGCGCCAAAAGGTATCACCAAAATTGCACACACCAACAACGTATTTAAGCTCATGTACGCAAGGTATTTCACGCTATAGAAGCGAGAGGTCAGTAGAGCATAGCCAACGAACAACATCTCACTGATCGACAAGGCTGGTGGCAGCCAAGTGAGTGAGAAGTCACGCAAGAAGTAGGTCATACCTAGATGGATTGTCGCAGTAGACAGCATGAACACTAAGATGCCCGCGATCATGTAGTTGGTTTTGGCTAAGGTAAGCTTGCTGCTGTTGGCGCGCATGGCCACGAGGTTGAATAGTGTCAGGACAACGAAGCTGATCATCCCGATAAAGAAGTACGGTGTGTGTGTGCCAAACTCGATCACGAACTGGCTTGGGCCAGCAATCGTGACATGTTCAACGGTTAACCCCGGACTTAAATTGATAAAGAAGGAGTAGACCGTCAGTGTGACAAAAATGGCTTGCTGCCACGCATGAACCTTACCATTACGTTGTTCGGCTGCGAGTTTGCACGAGAAGTAATAGGCAAAGGCAAACGCAAAGAAAGAGGCGAGGTTGGCAAACTTTGCCGCGAACACAGCGGCCGAGGCCCCAAGTTCTGGTAATAAATCGGTATGGAAGTAGGCGTTGCTGCTGATCCACGCAACAATACAGATCGAATACGCGATGTAAGGGGCATGGTGTGTCCCCGCAATGACTTCGTTCTTTTGTTTTAGGCGGTAGCAATAATAGAGCAACCACATAACAACCACAGCCACGGTTGCAAGCAGCGTGATTGCTTTTGCATAGATGATCGCCTCTAGGCCAAAATCAAACATGTTCATCCTTTCTTACCGAACTCGGTTTTAATACCGCCCTTGCTTTTTTTTCTGAGATCGTTTTTGCTGAGATCGTTTTTTCTGCAGAACTCAATTTTTCTAGTGAGCTTAGCTTTCTGCTCTCACGCACTGCGCTTTTGTAGCTGCGAAAATCGACGTCATTGAATGCTTTTACCATCATCTCGAAATTCCAGAACCCACGATAAATTGTTGTGCCGTCATCATTTAATTCGCAATACCCTGAGTGGAAGTACGCATTGGGTTCAATAGTTTGATAAAACTGAAGCATGAAAGGTTGCTCGATAATAGTGAAGCCGATTTTGTACCCTATTTGGTGTAAGACACTCATCAGCTCTTTTTGAGCAAGATAGAGGAAATAGAGCTTTTGTTGAGTCTTACCACTGACTGTCAGACGCAGTACTTCACATAGGGCGTGTTTAGCCGACAATTGTAACTGGAATTGCTGGTCAAATTCTGGCAGAGAGTAACACTTTGACAGTGTAGGCGGTGTGAAAAGTTGTAGCTTCGCCAGTTCGTCGTAACCGTGATTAGGTAAACAGTAGTGCCATTGCTCATTGCTGAACGGGGGCGCGTAACTTAACCACGTATCACTCTTTGACCAATCTTGAATCAGCGCAGAGGAAACCAGTGTCGGAAAGGCTTCATCAACTGGATGTTTGAGTAGAATAAAATGCTTACCTGCCTGAGAAAGGTGTAATAAAGGCAGCATCTCAAACCATTTCTCGCCCTTGATGAACACCTCAAGATTGCTTAAAGCAATGGCATCGCTGATTGACATTCCTTGTGGGTGACAGGGCGTTTGCACTACAAGTTGAGCATCTTCGATGTGTTCAACGATTGCACCGTAGTAGGCACTATCTTTAATGGGCAGATCAACAGAAGAAGGGGACTTGGTGTTCAATGGTGATTTTGCTTTGATTGCGGCAATTTCACATTCACACCAAAAATCTAACCAATGCATGTAGCACTGGCCTACGGCCTGCTCTAGAAGATCAACCTCTTCAGGTAGTGTGTTTGGATAGCGCAGAATCAGATCGCGGTAGTCCATCACCTCAAACAATACCGAATAGCTTTTGTTTTGATGCTCAGGGAAAAGCAATTCTAATTGGCTTCTACGATATTCTGTCACGCTTTGGAAAAGAGCAGTGCGCTCTTGTGGCTGATAGGTACTGATGACGAGCTCTATCAGAGCTCGCTGTTTTATTTCGATAGACAGACTGCTAGCCAACAGTGAGCCTAAAGACGACGTTATTTTCATTTGATTAACCGAACCTAGCCTAGGTTTATATAATTATTTTTATTCGATCTGCACTGTCTACAGGACACAAATTTTTTTAGTATTTTTTTTGAGTCATGTTACTTGGAGCGAGTCTGCCGTAACTTTACTTAAGCCTATTACTTGAGGGATAAGTTGCATAATCGGGCGAGATTCTACTACTTGCACGGCCCCTTAACAACATAGGCTTGTCATATATTGACTAAATCATGTAAGAATAAAATACATTACTATCAACAGTTTGTGATGGTTATTCCTGTATTTGATCCAAGTGTAGTTAAGTCGAGCATAAACTTTTGAATTTATAAAATAACGTGAAATATCTATTTTTTGAACCAATCTCATAAATCATATGCAAGTAAATTCACCTTGCTAGTTGTAAGGAATATAACGGCGACCCTAAATATACAATTAACTAATGAGTGTCGTATGTCTCATCCCCGTTTATTCCCACGTCATCGTTTGGCGCTTGCTTGCATGATCGCCAGTGTTTCTAGTTTTTCTTTTGCCGAAAATCAATGTGATGTTGCTGATCTTCAACAGGCATCTGATCTCGCTTCTTCAGTTTCAGCAGCAGACAACGCTTGTTATAGCGCTTGGTTCTCGGCAGATGAAAGTTCATTGAACAATATCTACAGCGAAGCGAGCTTAAGCCGCATTCAATTTACGCTGAACCTAGAAATAGCCCGTTATCGAGGCGAACCTGAACAAGCTCGTAGGCTAGAAAACCTTGGTGAGTTTGTTCGTGCGGCTTATTACGTTCGCTATAACGCACAAGCACAAGACTTCAGTGAAGCGTTGAGCCAGCGGTTTGCTCAGTCAACCATTGCCTTCCTTACTAATCCTAATGCGCTAAACCAAGGTCGTGAACAAGTTGGAGCAATGAAAAGCCTGACGCTAATGGTTGATAACGTAAAGCAACTGCCACTCACTATGGATGCACAACTTGCAGCACTGAGTCACTTCAATAGAGAGACCGCGCAAGACTCACAATGGGTCGACGGGCTAAACAATCTGTTTCGAGCAATGGCTGGTCACACGGCTAGAGATGATTTTTACGATTATATGGCGAGTCATACTCAGCATATCGATACACTTGCAGCGTTCGCTCGTGATAACTCATGGGCACTGGATACTGATGCCGGCTTTCTTGTTTATAACGCAGTCCGTGAAACAGGTCGCTTGCTTGCAAGCCCAAACAAAGAAACTAAAGACAAAGCGTTGCGAGTTATGCAGCAAGTGATGGCACAAAACCCGCTTGGCAGTGAGCACGACAAACTTTGGTTAGCTGCGGTTGAGATGATGGGGTATTACGCTCCTTTAGGCTTAAACGGATTGGATCTTGAGCAAGCAAAACGTGATTTAGCGATGCGCGTTCTACCTAATCGTCATGAATGCCAAGGTCCTGCCATTATTCGATCTCAAGACTTGAGTGCGTCACAAGCCATTGAAGCGTGTGATGTGTTGGCGGCCAAAGAAGCACAGTTTCATCAAGTGGCGAATACGGGCCAACAACCTGTAGCCGGCGATAACAACAACCGCGTTGAAGTGGCGGTATTTGGCAGTAAAGGCAGCTACACTGATTACTCTGCATTCTTGTTTGGAAACACCACCGATAACGGCGGTCAGTATTTAGAAGGAAACCCTGCTGAAGTGGGTAACGTGGCACGTTTCGTGGCTTACCGTTACGCCAATGGCGATGACCTTTCTATTCTCAATTTAGAGCATGAGTATACTCACTATCTCGATGCGCGCTTTAACCAGTATGGTTCCTTTAGTGACAATTTGGCTCATGGTTATGTGGTGTGGTGGCTAGAAGGTTTTGCCGAGTTCATGCATTACCAGCAAGGCTACGATGCCGCGATTAATTTGATTGCTAGTGGAAAAATGAGTCTGTCGGATGTGTTTGCGACCACTTACTCCCACGATTCTAATCGTATCTATCGATGGGGTTACTTAGCGGTGCGCTTTATGATGGAAGAACACCCGCAAGAAGTGGAAAGCTTATTGGCATTGTCTCGTTCTGGTCAGTTTGCCGAATGGGCGCAGCAAGTGAAAGTGTTTGGGCAACAATACAATGGTGAGTTTGAGCGTTGGTTAGAATCTGTCTCAACCGAGCCTGAAATACCAAACCCAGGAGAGCCAACTGATTCCACCGAGAAGTTCACGGTGCTTGTCGCGAACCAAAGCGTGGTGCTGAGCGGAGAGGCGTATAGCGAACAGTTGTTTTATGTTGATGTGCCAGAGAACACCAAGCATTTCGAGGTTTCTATTGAAGGTCATGCTCTAGGACAAAGCCAAGGTGATGCTGACCTCTACGTGAGTTACAACAAACAGGCGCATTACTATGATTTCGAATTCAGCCAATATGGAAACGGCAGCAATGAGCATGTGACGTTTGAACCAGAGGCATCAGGTTATATCAAACCGGGACGCTACTACATGAGTATTGCGGGGCGTACCGATTTCAATGATGTGACACTGTTGGCTTCGCTAGAAACAAAAACGCCAACACCACCAACACAAGAACAAGATGATTTAACGCCTGTAGTATTGGAATCCGGTCAGGCTCAAGTATTGACTGTGCACCAACGACGTTATGCAGCAGTCTATGTACCACAGGGCGTACTAGAGGTTCGAGTGTGGTTGAACGATAAGAATACTGAGCAACCAAATCGAGGCAACGTTGACCTGTTCGCCAGTCACTCATATTGGCCAACGGCAGGGCAACATGACTATGCGTCTGATTACCGTGGTAGCAATGAGTACCTACAAATCCCTGTAACAGAAGAAGGCTATGTGCACTTCTTACTTAGTGCTGAACAACAAGGAGATGATGTCGAGATGTTGGTGTACTTTCATTAAGACACTAACCTCAATGGCTTTTTATCATCAATGATATTTAAGCCATTGAGATAACAAGCTGAGCATGAGTGCTCGGCTTTGTTTTTCTGACAGTGTTCTGTGTTTAGGGGATCGTTACAGCATAATTTCTGATGAAGTGATGACATTCGAGGTTTAAGCTTGTCTGCATATGAAACATCATTGTGGGTAACGCCTCGTGAATGACAGAGGTAGAGAGAATTTATGAAGAAAGTACGATTAACATCATTACTTGGAGTAGCAACCTTGTTTAGTGTCGCTGTGTTAGCAGGATGCAGTCAGAAATCTGAGGTTCCAGTTCAATCACAAGAGAATACGAATCCGATTTGTAGCACTAAAAATCTGACGGGTGGTTGGTCGCAAAGTGATATCACACCACAAGCTAAGCAAGCGTTAGACGTCGTTCTTGGCCAAATGAACACCTCTGCCAAGCTCAAACAGATCTTGAGTGTTCGAACTCAGGTTGTCGCGGGTTTGAACTATGCTATCGAGTTTGAAATGGATAATGGTGAAGTGTGGAACACCATCGTTTACCGTTCTCTACAAGGTGACATCGAAATGACGCAACCTGCACAGCAAGGTCGTCTGTGTCCATAGATCAACTGGTCCAGAAATTAACTGGTCTATTGATTAACTAGCATGTGAATAACTTCGCACATAAAAAATGGCTCCTATATAGGAGCCATTTTTATTCTACTTAGAGGCATTTTTAAACGTTACTAGTTTGCCAATGCGGGTTCCGATAACTCTTGAACACAAGCTCGGCTGATGTCTTCATCAATGTAGGCCATCCCAAGTTTATTCAGATAGTCCATGCGATCGGCTGTGCGAAGCTCAATGTCGGGGCCTGCAATGTCGTTCTCTTGATAGATCTCGGTGAGGTGAGACATGAATTGCTCTCCAACACTCATCATCAACAGGCTCATTGCGCCTACATCCGGTCTTACTTTTGCTTGTTGTTTGTCAGATAGATTGACGGCTAACACGATAGGTTGCTCTTCACCCTCAAAACGAGTGCTGCGCTCGCGAATGGTTTGCTGAGCCCAGTAATACGCCAGTTCTTTGCTCTGGGTGAGAAACACTGGTTCAACCGATTCGGTGTAGTTGTTACCGATGGTCGCCATGGTTTTTGAAGCGGCTTCATTGAGCGCTTTGTCTCCAGAGCGCTTAAGCCCTTGACCTTGAATAGACGCGAGTAAAGCTGAAGATGTGCCGTGATACCAAGTATCACCCGTTGCGAAACCATTTTCTGATAACAGTGTTTTTGCATCTTGTAGGTGTGTCGGAATTGAAGTCATAGGCACTCTCAAAAAATAAGAATCTCAACAAATATGAATCTGAACAAATATGGATACAGTTAGCTTAAACAGAAGTTGTTCGGTTAACCGTGGTGTGGAACACAAATCTGAGGCTTTGAGATAAAGCTGGCAGTAGTAGCTTTATCTCAAAGCCTTCCCCCGGATCTTACCTAAGTAAGAGAGAAGGGCGGGGGAGGCTTTAGTCTTAGCGATTAATCAAAAGTGTTAGCGACTAATCAAAAGTGCTAGCGATTAATCAAATTGATTCGATGTATTCGCTTCACCTGCTGCTTTTAGTGCATTCTCACCAGCAAAGTACTCTTTGTGGTCATCACCCATGTCTGAACCAGACATGTTTTGGTGTTTAACACATGCAATGCCTTGGCGGATTTCTTTACGTTGAACATTCGCAACGTAACCCAACATGCCTTGGTCACCGAAGTACTCTTTCGCAAGGTTGTCAGTAGACAGCGCTGCAGTGTGGTATGTAGGTAGTGTAATCAAGTGGTGGAAAATACCCGCTTCACGTGATGCATCGGCTTGGAATGTGCGAATCTTCTCGTCAGCGCTTGCAGACAGTTCCGTTTCGTCGTATTCCGCACTCATTAGGTTTGCACGGTCGTAAGCTGATACATCTTTACCTTCTGCTGCCAGTGCATCGTATGCTTGTTGACGGAAGTTTAGCGTCCAGTTGAATGATGGAGAGTTGTTGTATACCAGTTTAGCGTTAGGGTGAACTTCACGTACGCCATCCATCATCTCTTTGATTTGACCAATGTGTGGTTTCTCAGTCTCAATCCAAAGAAGGTCAGCACCCGCGTTGATTGCTTCAATACAGTCGAATACACAGCGGTCTTCACCTGTACCTTCGCGGAATTGGTATAAGCCTGAAGGCAAACGCTTAGGTCGAACTAGCTTGCCGTCACGGTTGAAGCAAACATCGCCTTCAGCCATATCAGCAACATCGATCTCTTCAACATCTAGGTATGAGTTGTAGATATCACCTTGGTCGCCAGGTTCTTTCACTACGGCGATTTCTTTTGTTAGACCAGCACCTTGTGAATCGGTACGAGCAACAATAACGCCATTGTCGATGCCTAGTTCAAGGAAAGCGTAACGAAGTGCGCGAAGTTTTGCGTGGAAGTCAGCATGAGGAACCGTTACTTTGCCGTCTTGGTGACCACATTGCTTCTCATCGGCTACTTGGTTTTCGATTTGTAGACAACATGCGCCTGCTTCAATCATCTGCTTAGCCATTAGGTAAGTCGCTTCTGCGTTACCGAAACCAGCATCGATATCGGCAATGATTGGCACTACGTGTGTTACGTGGTTGTCGATTTTGTCTTGGATTCGGTCTTGTAGATTCACATCGCCAGCTTCACGTGCCGCATCTAGTTGACGGAATAAGCCACCTAGTTCACGAGCATCTGCTTGGCGTAGGAAGGTGTATAGCTCTTCTACTAGGCCAGCAACCGAGGTTTTCTCATGCATTGATTGGTCTGGAAGTGGACCGAAGTCAGAGCGAAGTGCCGCGACCATCCAACCTGAAAGGTATAGGTAACGACGGTCTGTCTTGCCATCAAAGTGCTTTTTAATCGAAATCAGCTTTTGTTGGCCGATGAAACCATGCCAGCAACCCAGAGACTGAGTGTATTGAGAGCTATCTTCGTCGTAAGCCGCCATGTCTGCACGCATAATATCTGCCGTGTATTGCGCAATATCCAGACCTGTTTTGAATTTGTTTTGAGCTCGCATACGGGCTGCAGATTCAGGGTTAATTGCATCCCATGGAGCACCAGCAGCGCTTTTTGCAACTTCAATCTTTTCGATATCTTGTGTAATTTGCGACATAACTATTCCTTAGTTTCACGTGGACATGTTG
Organism: Vibrio sp. J383; assembly: GCF_023503985.1. NCBI lineage: Bacteria > Pseudomonadati > Pseudomonadota > Gammaproteobacteria > Vibrionales > Vibrionaceae > Vibrio > Vibrio sp. J383. The sequence goes on from NZ_CP097294.1 coordinate 863,933, forward strand.
GCCAATTTGGCGAGGTCATTTGATTTGGATTAAATCTAACCATGGACAAAGAATAACCATGTATGTGATAATTTTGTTAATTTATAGTTATTATGTTCGGTATTTTTCTTATGAATATTGCTCGTGTAGACCTTAATTTACTTGTGTATTTAGACATGTTGCTACGTGAAAGAAACGTAACGCGTGCAGCAAATCAACTGGGTATCACTCAGCCAGCCATGAGTAATGGCCTACGCCGGTTGCGTGATCTGTTTGAAGATCCGCTATTGGTGAGAACCAGTGAAGGGATGATACCGACTGAACGAGCACATAAGTTGCAGCCACTGATTCGAAACATCTTGGTTAATGTAGAGAAGACACTGCAGCCGACCACGGAATTTAATGCAGAAGACAGTGAACGTGTGTTTCGTATCATGGCGAGTGACTATGCTGAGTCGACTATTATTCAACCTCTTCTGAAAAGGCTAAGCGAGATCGCGCCGAAAATACGACTGGATATCATGACGCCAAGTGACGTGAGTTATCAGGATGTAGAGCAAGGTACCGTTGATATAATTATCAATCGATTTGACGATATTCCACAGTCGTTCCACCAGATGAGCCTTTGGCACGACGGGTTCTCTTGCTTATTTAGCTGTGATAACCCGATTGCCGAAAACTTCGATATTTTGTCTTATCTAAAGGCGCAACATATCTGGGTAAGTAAGACCGGAATGGGAACCGGAGTTGGGATCAACCCAAGCGAAGCGCAAAAGCTAGGTTGGATAGATGAAGCATTAATGCGCATTGGTAAAACGCGCAATATCACGGTGTTTACTCGACACTATTTGTCGGCGATTCTCTTCGCACAACAGAAGAACCTGATCCTGACCATTCCAACCAAAGCGGCTCAACTGCAGCGCAATAACCCTAGATTGTTGATCAAGCCTGCGCCATTTGCGATTGAACCCTTTGAGGTGAAGATGGCGTGGAGTCCATTGTTACAAACCAATCCAGACCATCAGTGGATGCGTCGCTTGATTAAAAGTGTCGCTAATGAAATCGAGAGTGGCGTGACGGAATAACACAGTTTGTAGGGTATTTTTTTTGTGAATATCCAGTATAACTGGCATAAATTAGCTAAATTTATGTCCGTTGCGTAAGTTTAATCTAGTAACGTAAATTTGAGCTAGTAACGTGAATTTAAGCCAGTTACGTAGATTTAATGAGTAGTCATCAGTTAGTTTGAGAGAGATTTTATGAGCAGTCGTATTCAACAGGGAAGCTTGAACATTGATAGCACCCTCTACCAATTAATTAATGAGCAGGTCATTCCTGGAACAGGCATTGTCGCTGAAGACTTTTGGCAATCATTTGCAACTATCCTTGAAGACTTGGCTCCCAAGAACCGCGCACTGCTTATCAAGCGTGAAGATCTTCAACATCAAATTGACGTTTGGCACCAAGAGCGTGCGGGACAAACGCTAGATGCGGCCGAGTACAAACAGTTCTTACAGCAGATTGGCTACCTAGTTCCTGAGGGTGATGACTTTCAAGTAACGACTGCCAGCGTTGAGCCTGAAATTGCAACACAAGCGGGCCCGCAACTTGTTGTACCTATTATGAATGCACGTTTTGCACTTAACGCGGCTAATGCGCGTTGGGGAAGTTTATACGATGCGCTTTACGGAACCGATGTCATCAGCGAAAGTGATGGTGCAGAAAAGGGTGGAAGCTTTAATCCTGTACGTGGCGCTAAAGTAGTGAGCTACGCTCGAGGTTTCCTTGATGACGCTGCACCGTTAAACGGTGTCTCTCATAAAGACGTCACCAAATACAGCATCAGCAACGTCAGTATTGGCAATACACTGACAGCGACCTTAGATAACGGCGAAGAAGTCACTCTGATTGATCGCAACCAGTTCATTGGTTATCAAGGTGATGCGAGTGCACCTTCAAGCATTCTGCTTAAGCACAATAATCTCCATATCGAAATTCAAATTGACCCGAGTGCGCCAATTGGCAGCGTTGATGTGGCTGGTATTAAAGATGTGCTGGTGGAATCGGCACTGACTACGATTATGGATTGCGAAGACTCAGTAGCTGCGGTCGATGGTGAAGATAAAGCATTGGCTTACCGTAACTGGTTAGGCTTGATGAAAGGTGACTTACAAGAGTCGCTAGAGAAAAACGGCAAAACCATCGTTCGTAATCTTAATCCAGACCGCCAATACACTAGCGTGACGGGAGGCGAGATCTCGCTGAAAGGTCGCAGCATGTTGTTCATACGCAATGTGGGCCACCTGATGACAAACCCTGCCATTATTGATGCAGACGGTAACGAAGTCCCTGAAGGCATTATGGATGGCATGGTCACTTCACTAATCGCGATGCATGATTTAAAAGGCAACAGCGCGTACCAAAACTCGACCGCGAACAGCATCAATATTGTAAAACCTAAGATGCATGGTCCTGAAGAAGTCGCGTTCACCAATGAGCTGTTTGGCGGTATTGAAGATGCATTAGGGCTAGATCGATTCACGATCAAAGTCGGCATCATGGACGAAGAGCGTCGTACTTCAGTCAATCTTAAAGAGTGTATTCGAGCGGCTAAAGATCGTGTTGTGTTCATCAACACAGGGTTCTTAGACCGAACGGGTGATGAGATTCACACCAGTATGGAAGCAGGACCATTCGCTCCTAAAACACAGCTGAAAACCATGACTTGGATTGGCGCATACGAAGATCAGAACGTTGATCTTGGCTTAGCTTGTGGCCTGCAAGGTAAAGCCCAGATTGGTAAAGGTATGTGGCCAGAGCCAGACAATATGGCGAAGATGATGGACGCGAAAATCGGACATCCTCAAGCGGGCGCAAATACTGCTTGGGTTCCTTCTCCAACTGCCGCGACTTTGCATGCTCTGCACTATCACAAGGTGAGTGTACCAAGTCGTCAGAAAGAGCTTCGTGAGCGAGTGAGAGCAAATGTTGACGATATTCTTACTATCCCATTGCTAGGTAATCAAAAGCTGACGGCTCAAGATATCCAAAACGAATTGGACAACAATACGCAAGGTATTCTTGGTTATGTAGTGCGTTGGATTGATCAAGGCGTCGGGTGTTCTAAGGTGCCAGATATTAACGATGTAGGTTTGATGGAAGACCGCGCTACGCTGCGTATTTCGAGCCAACACATTGCGAACTGGTTACGTCATGGGATTTGTAATGAAGCCCAAGTAATGAAAACCATGAAGCGCATGGCCGCAGTGGTTGATGAGCAAAACGCTAGCGACCCGAGCTACCGCAATATGGCACCTGACTTTGAAAACAGCATCGCGTTTTCAGCAGCGTGTCAGTTGGTATTCGAAGGCTGCGCTCAGCCTAGTGGTTACACTGAGCCAGTGCTGCATGCTATGCGTCTAAAACTGAAAGCGCAGGGATAGAGAAGCAACCCAATAACAAAAACAGAGAATGTAAAATACTAAAAAAGAGAACCCCCCTTTAACCGAGCCCAAGGTGCCGCGCTTTTATAGCGCGGCTTTTTTTGATTCATTTTTGTGGTGAGAAAGGTGGGGAGTGGGGCAGGTTAGTGATCACTAAGACTTAATTATTTCTGAGCCCTAATCACTGTCGAAACCTAGTTACTACCAAAACACAGATACTTGATATCCATGTATTCATCGATGCCTTCTTTTGCGCCTTCACGGCCAATACCTGATTGCTTAACACCGCCGAAGGGCGCGACCTCGGTTGAGATGAGGCCATCATTAATACCGACCATACCGTACTCAAGTGCCTCTGCGATGTTCCATACTCGATGAATGTTCTGACTGTAGAAGTACGACGCTAATCCATAAATGGTGTCGTTTGCCATCTCAATAAGCTCTTCGTCTGTCTCGAATTGCATCACAGGAGCGACAGGGCCAAAGATCTCTTGCTGAACAATGTCCATGCTGTGTTTCACATTTTTAAGAATGACAGGCTGAAGGAAAAGCCCATCAAGCTCTTGAGTTGGCGTCACAGGTGTCGCGCCTTGTTCTACCGCTCTGTCTATTAATGCTTGGATGTTGTTCTTCGCATTCTGACTGACAACAGGACCAATGGTGACACCTTCATCTAAGCCGTTACCAATCTTAAGCTGCTGAACCGCTTGATCGAATTTAGCCACGAACTCATCGTACACTTTACTGTGAACGTAGAATCGGTTTGCACAGACACATGTTTGTCCCGCATTGCGGAATTTCGACGCCATTGCGCCTTGAACCGCCGCGTCGATGTCTGCATCGTCAAACACAATAAAAGGTGCGTTGCCACCGAGCTCCATTGAGGTGCGCTTGATGCCTTGTGCGGCTTGAGCCATCAAGATACTGCCCACTCGAGTCGAGCCTGTGAAAGAGATTTTTTTGATCAGTGGATGAGAAGTGAATAGGGTGCCAACTTGCTCAGGGCTTTCACCAAGAACGACTTGAAGTAGATCTTTCGGGATACCCGCTTGATAAGCCAGTTCAACCACAGCAAACGCAGACAGCGGTGTTTCATCTGAAGGTTTTACGACAAAGCTACAACCAGCAGCTAGGGCAGGAGCTGCTTTACGAGTGATCATTGCAATAGGGAAGTTCCATGGCGTAATTGCACACGCGACTCCAATAGGCTGCTTGATGGTCACCAAGCGTTTGCCAGCGACTGTGCTAGGAATAGAATCACCATAAGTACGCTTGGCTTCTTCTGCAAACCACTCAATAAAGCTCGCACCATACACGACTTCGCCTGTCGCTTCTGCTAACGGTTTACCCTGCTCAATCGTCATGATTCGAGCCAGATCTTCTTTGTTTTCAAGGATCAGTTGGTGCCAACGGTGCAGTGATGCAGCACGAGATTTAGCTGGAACCTTGGCCCACTCTTTCTGTGCAACATGAGCACGTTCAATCGCGTTTGCTAACTCTGCCTGTGATGAAATAGGTGCGTGTCCGACGAGTTCACCTGTCGCTGGGTTTGTGACTGCAACTGCGTTGTTCGCTTCTGTCACCATAAAAGAGAGTAAGTGCTGGTTCTTAATGTTTAGCATCGTGATTCCTTTGTTGTGATTACTTTAGACGTGTTGCTTATATGCGGGTTGGCGAGTGTTCAAATGACTTCGACCAACCGTTGATTGGTCGAAGATAGTGGTCGTTAGCTCGTTAGCTCGTTAGCTCGTTAGTTCGTTAGTTCATTCGTGCTTAAGTTGTTGCTTGCGAAGCGATAGCCACTCGAAGCGGTCTAAGAAAATGACCTATTGTTGACTCCAATTATCAGACTCTATTTTCGCTAGCGCTTTTGCGGCTTTCTGGAGAGCGGGTAGGTACTTGATCGCTTCATCAGGTTTGACTCGAATTACGGGCGCTTGTATCGCTAGGCCGAGGTTTGATTGACCCGTAGATGATGGGATCAGCACGGCGATACAGACTAAGCCCGGCAAAAACTCTTCGTCATCAATCGCAAAGCCTTGGATTTTCGCTTCTTCGATGTCTTTCTCTAACATCGAATAGTCTGTAATGGTGTTCACTGTGTATTGAGTCAGTGGCACATTTTCAATTAATCGTCTGCGCTGTGACTTAGACATGTGCGCCAAAAACAGTTTTCCGCTAGCTGAGCAATGCACTGGGACGCGAGAACCTGGGTGTAGATGAAAACGAAGGGGTGCTTCAGTTTCTGCGCGATCAAGATAGATGATCTCGCCACTTGATAGCGCCGTTAGGTTACAGCTTTCACCAACTTCTGCTCTCAGGTTTTCAAGAATAGTGCGTCGGGCACTGTGCATGGTGCTATTCAACAATAGGTTTTCGGCAAGTTTTCTGAGTCGAATACCTGAGCTGTAGTGCTTCTCATCGCCGTCTCTTTGAATAATGCCTGCCGCTTCTAACTGCTGAAGCATTCGGTGCAGCGTAGGTTTTGGCAGTCCAGTTTCTTCGACTAATCCTTGAAGAGAAATAAACTCGTCTTTTTGCGCTATCACCTCTAATAGTGCAAAAAGTCGGAGAGTCGGTGTATCCCCTTGAACTGGTGGTGTTTCTGTTTGCATATAATGATCCATCCTTGCGATATGTCTATGCCTAAGAGTGTACATACCAAATCATTATTCTTCAATTATCTGAATAAAGTTTGACCTTTTTTATTATTTCAATAGTATAAATATAAATTATGGAACAATTAATCTCAATAAATGGAATTTAAGATGAAGGCAATTGAACGGATTATTGACAAGGCTCACTTAGATCGTAAGCGAGTGGTTTTGAGTGAAGCTGAGGACCCGCGAGTACTAGCAGCCGCAAGAATGGCGATAGACAAACAGCTCGCTCACATCACCCTAGTCGGGGATGAACCAGCGATCATCGCTGCTGCAGAATTACATCACATTGATCTTGTGGGCATTCATATTGTCTCCCCACAAGCGTCATCACTCAAAGAAGTGCTCGCTGAGCGGTTGTATACATTAAGAAAAGCGAAAGGTATGACTTACGATGACGCGCTAGAGTTGGTTCTAGACCCACTCGTTTTTGCCAATTTGATGGTCAGAGAGGGGCTGGTGGATGGCACAGTTAATGGTGCGGTTTATACCACGTCTGATGTCGTGCGAGCTGCGCTTCAGATTATCGGCCCCGCGCCAGACAGTGAATTGGTGTCCAGTTTTTTTCTGATGATGTTGTGTGAGCCTTTCCATAATCTTAAAGGCGGCATGATTTTCAGTGACTGTGGTTTGGTGATTAACCCCAATGAAACCGAGCTAGCATCGATTGCAGTGGCCGCATCAAACAGTGCTCAAACGCTACTGATGGAAGAACCTAAAGTCGCAATGCTGTCGTTTTCGACCAACGGCAGTGCTAAGCACGAATCGGTCGATAGGGTTCGTAACGCGGCTCAACTAGTGAAACAGCGTTGTCCCGGAATCGCCGTCGATCAGGATGTTCAACTCGATGCCGCGATTGTGACTGAGATTGCCGCAAAAAAGCTGCCAGATTCAGAGGTGAAAGGTCAATCGAACGTATTAATATTCCCCAATTTAGAAGCAGGCAATATTGGTTATAAGCTTGCGGAAAGGTTAGGCGGGGCAGTTGCAATTGGTCCACTGTTACAAGGGTTGAATCAACCTGCGAATGACTTATCAAGAGGGTGTAACGCACAAGACATCTTTAATGTGATCGCGGTGACCGCGGTACAAGCGCAGCAAGGAAAAACAGCAAATTCAAAGACTGACTTGGCGGCTGATTCTGAAAAAAGAGATGAATCGACATTTGATTTTAGATACTAAAATCTAGCTCCTGAAGCTGATACTCACATTTAAATCAACCCCCAAAAACAACCTAACTAGGACTGCTGATGGAGTTACCTGTTTTACTCGCTATTCTTGCCACCATCGCGGTGGGTACCTATTTTCAAACTGTCACCGGATTTGGCCTCGGTATCATCGTGATTGGTTTAACGGTTAGCCTTAATCTGGTTTCCTTACCCGTTATAGCCGCTGTGGTCAGTATTGTGACCTTGTTCAATTGCTTGGTCGCATTGATGGGTAAGCCACTGCTTGGGGAACTCAAGATTCTTGTGGTGTTGGTCATCGGTATTATTCCCGGCGTTTCGATGGGGGTGTACTTGCTGGACGAGTTAAGCGATTCGGCAACGCATATTCTCCGAGGACTATTGGGTGCGATGGTGCTATTCGCAGGTTTGAGTTTTATGTTCAAACCTAAAACCAGAAAGAACCGTTCGGCAACGGTAACTTTCCTTGTCTCAGGCTTTAGCTCTGGCTTAGCGGGTGGGTTGTTTGGGATGGCAGGTCCACCGATTGTTTATCATCTTTATCGGCAGCCTTTTACGCTCGATCTGGTGCGAAGCACACTGCTGATGGTTTTCGTTTGTACGTCGATGTCGCGTACTGTCAATGTCTACGCTGCAGGCGACATGGAACAGAGCATACTGTGGTTATCTGCTATTGCTGTCCCCTTGGTGGCGCTTGTCACGATGTTTGCTCGACGTTTTCCACCACCGCTGTCTAATGATCGACTCAGAAAGTTAGTGTTTATTGTGTTGATGTTGATTGGTGGGTACTTGATGGCGGTCTCTGCATGGTCGTTGTTTGGCTCTTCGTAAATCATTCTCGACAAAGGAGGCTGGTGAGTCGCTAGCCTAAGCTTCCCTGTTTAAACACGCTTCAGCATCTCAAATACGCTCTTAGATAATCCAAATAAGCAGCTCTCCTGCACATCTAAGGTGATGTTACTGCAGTAGTACGGACTCAAATCTACTCCCATCCCCACGCCATGAATCTCAATTCCGTTTTTGATCGACTCACGTTCAATCACTTGTTTGAGGTGGTTATCCAAATAGAACTGATCGTTGGCGGTGCTGGTGGCGGTATCCATTGGGCAGCCGTCTGAGAACACGATCAAAACCTTTCTTTGAGCAGTGTGCTGTTGCAACCGCTGGCTAGCGAACTGCACCGCTTCGCCATCAATCCCTTCTTTAAAGACGTCTGCTTTACGAAGACTCGCAATGCCAAGGCGAGATCGTCTCCAATGCGTATCAAAATCCTTAAACACGATGTGCCGAACTTCGTTCAAGCGGCCTGGATGCTTTGGTTGGCCTTGTTTAAGCCACTGTCGATAGACCTTGCCACCGTTCCAGTTGTTGGTAGTGAAGCCAATGATCTCAAATGGGATATCAGCCAATCCAACGGATTTGAGAATGGTGTCCATTAGCAGACTTAGCTTGTGACTGTGCTTTTGCATTGAGCCTGAACAATCCATCAAAAACGTGATGGCACATTGATGAGATGCGCCGATGTCAGGTTGATAAAAGACAGTGCGATCCAATGGCGACGTGATGAGCTTGGTTATGGTGGTGGCGTTAACAATGCCTTCTTCTAAATGATCCTGACGTCGGTTCGTTTGTGGAGTGGCAACAAAGCGAGTGAGCATCGCGGCTAAACGGCGAGTGTTGACTTGTCTCGCCATGATTTCATCGGTGAGCTTCTGCCTCAGTTCGAGTAATAGGGCGCGCCTGACGAGTTTGTCTGCGGCGATGACTTGATCAAATTCTGAATTAAAGACCTGATAATTCGCGCCCGACAACTCGAATACCTTGCTACTGCCTGTGATGTCGGTATCGACGTCTTGATCTTGAATGTCACCATCAACAATCAAGGCAAGCTGTGCAAGGATCTTAATGTCTTCTTCGACCGTTGGCGTGGGCGAGTTATCACTTTCTTGTTCCTGGGTTATTAACTCTTGTGCAAGGGCAGCAAGCTCATTGGCGCTGTGTGCAAATGACTCTTGGTCGGTTCTATGTTGCTTTAAGTGCTTCAGGCTGTGCCCAAAAGTAGGCACGATGCCGGCGCGAGTCGATTCAATGGTTTCAGCGATAGGCTCAGAAACGGGAACACCGGTTAAACGGGTGTGGATGACCTGCATCAGTGTAAACAGCAACATGCCTATTCGTGATTCGGTAAAGCCATTTTGATGATATTGGTCGCTCCAATACGCAAAGTTGAATTGGATGCTGGTGGTCACGCCTTTTAGATAAGGCGGAACTTGAGATTCAACTCGAACCTGTTCGCAGAAGTCGTAAAGCAGACGTTCTATTTCGTTTTGAGGGCGCAATGAATAATGGAGATTAGCGTCTGAAAGCAATAATCGCAGTGCCGATGAATCGATCTTGCCCTGCATCGATAGCTTGCTGTTTCTTAGCTCGTGGCGAGACACAAAGGTGAGATCGTTAGTATGTGCTGACTGGTAATAACAGGGCTTATTGCCTTTATAGAGACGTTCTCCCCGATAGTTCAGATTGAGTTCGCCACTGATTGCTCTGGCGACAGACACACCAATATCGAGGATCTTTTTCTGCTGGGAAGAAACATTGGCCATGGTTTACGACTCCGAGTGCGAATAGTTTTGAGTATGCGTTTCCAAGGCTTCACCAAAGCAACGGAAATAGTATTCGCTAACCAGTTCTTTCTCTTCGTCTTCACAGCGATTCAAGAATGACAACCTAAATGCGGTGGCTACATCATCGAATATTTGGATGTTTTCGGCCCAAGTGAGCACCGTTCGCGGAGACATCACCGTTGAAAGGTCGCCAGCCCGAAACCCGTTGCGCGTTAATCTTGCGGTGGCGATCATTTTCTCGACCAGTTGTCGGCCACTTTCATTATTCAGTTCCGGAAGCTTAGATAACACGATTTTGGTTTCATGTTGTGGGTCTAAATAGTTAAGCGTAGCGATGATGTTCCATCTATCTAACTGACTGTGGTTAAGCACTTGAGTACCCGAATACAAACCTGAAAAGTTACCCAAGCCAAGCGTGTTGCAGGTAGCAAACAGGCGGAAAGAAGGGTGAGGTGTGATCACTCGGTTTTGTTCTAAAGAGGTGTACTTTCCGTCTTGCTCTAACAGCTGCTGAATCACAAACATCACGTCAGGACGACCGGCGTCGTACTCATCTAATACCAGTGCGATGGGTTGTTGAATGCTCTGAGGAAGAATGCCTTCTTTAAACTCTGTTACCTGCATTCCGTCTTTAATGGCGATGCTGTCTTTACCTATAAAATCCAATCGACTTAAGTGTCCGTCTAGGTTGATCCTCAAACACGGCCAATTCAATCTTGCGGCAATTTGCTCAATGTGAGACGACTTGCCCGTTCCGTGTGTGCCTTGTATCAATGTGCGACGATTGGAGGTGAACCCCGCTAATATAGCCAACGTCACTTCAGGATCAAAACAGTAATTTGGGTCGACTTTCGGCACATATTCACCCGGATGTTCAAATGCCATCACCGTTAGGTTGCTGTCGATGCCAAAGCGTTCTCTCACGCTTACCGGCTGCGTTGGTACCAATTCCGCCTCTTTCATCATATTTCCCTCTATATAGCTCATCACTTGTCGCTGCTATCGCGATATGTCATCGATTATTAACAGCTCCAGTTAAGTTAACGGCACTTTTTGTACGAAAAACTACCAATAATGTGATCCAGTTTTATTAATTGGAATGAATTGTTCCATTTTAATATAAAAAGTTGACGCGCAAAAATTCTACTACTAAGGTGAAAATGAATTCGAAAAAGAGACAATTCATTCCGAAAAATGAAATTTTGGTTAACTCAAGGAGAATGGAAGAATGAGCGAGCAAGAAAAACGTACGGTTGTTTCCGGCACAGTAACAATGACACCATCAGAAGCGTTCGTTGAAACTATGGTTGCTAATGATGTTACCGATATGTTCGGCATCATGGGGTCGGCATTTATGGACGCAATGGATATCTTTGCTCCTGCTGGCATTCGATTGGTCCCAGTAGTACACGAGCAAGGCGCTGCCCACATGGCAGATGGTTACTCTCGTGTATCTGGTCGCCATGGCGTGGTTATCGGTCAAAATGGCCCAGGTATCAGTAACTGTGTAACAGCAATTGCAGCTGCGTTCTGGGCACATAGCCCGGTCGTAATTGTGACGCCAGAGACAGGCACTAAAACAATGGGCTTAGGTGGTTTCCAAGAATGTAACCAGCTCCCAATGTTCCAAGAGTTTACTAAGTATCAAGGACACGTAACGCACCCAGATCGTATGGCGGAATACACAGGCCGATGCTTCGACCGTGCGATGAGTGAAATGGGTCCAACTCAACTGAATATTCCACGTGACTATTTCTACGGCGAAACTCAAACTGAAATCCCTAAACCTGCGCGTTTAGACCGAGGTCCAGGTGGTGAGAAATCTCTAAATGAAGCGGCAGACCTGATTGCTGAAGCGAAGTTCCCAGTCATCATTTCTGGTGGCGGCGTGGTCATGGCAGATGCAGTTCAAGAGTGTGCGGCATTAGCAGAAAGACTGGGTGCTCCCGTTGTGAACAGCTACCTACACAATGATTCTTTCCCTGCTAGTCACCCATTATGGTGTGGTCCTTTAGGCTACCAAGGTTCGAAAGCAGCAATGAAATTGATGGCTCAAGCGGATGTGGTTATCGCTTTGGGTACACGTCTTGGTCCATTTGGTACCTTGCCTCAACATGGCATGGACTACTGGCCGAAGAACGCCAAAATCATTCAGATTGATGCCGACAACAAGATGCTTGGTCTGGTTAAGAAGATTTCGGTTGGTATCTGTGGTGATGCAAAAGCAGCAGCGGTTGCTCTATCTGAAAGGTTGGAAGGTCGTGCACTGTTGTGTGATGACAACAAAGGCGCTCGCCAAGATACCGTCGCTACAGAAAAAGCACTTTGGGAAAAAGAGCTTGATGAGTGGACACACGAACGTGACTCGTTCAGCTTAGATATGATTGAGGAAAACTCACACGAGACTCCGTTCTCTGGTGGTGAATACCTACACCCACGCCAAGTACTGCGTGAGCTAGAAAAAGCGATGCCTGAAGACGTTATGGTCTCGACGGATATCGGTAACATCAACTCAGTGGCAAACAGCTACTTACGCTTTGAAAAACCACGCAGCTTCTTTGCTGCAATGAGTTTCGGTAACTGTGGTTACGCATTCCCGACCATCATTGGTGCGAAAGCTGCGGCACCTCATCGTCCCGCTATTTCATATGCAGGCGACGGTGCGTGGGGCATGAGCCTGATGGAAACCATGACATGTGTTCGCCATAACATTCCAGTGACAGCTGTGGTATTCCACAACCGTCAATGGGGTGCAGAGAAGAAGAACCAAGTCGACTTCTACAACCGACGCTTTGTTGCCGGTGAACTTGAAAACCAAAGCTTTGCAGAGATTGCACGAGCAATGGGTGCTGAAGGTATCACGGTTGATAAGCTAGAAGATGTAGGTCCAACCTTGCAAAAAGCCATCGACATGCAGATGAACGAAGGCAAAACAACCATCATTGAAATCATGTGTACTCAGGAATTGGGCGACCCGTTCCGCCGAGATGCACTATCAACACCGGTTCGTTTCCTAGATAAATACAAAGATTACGTATAAGTCATAGGAAGTTTGTCCGGCCGCAGATATCTCGAGAGTGTTAGAGGAAGTGCTATCGAGAATGTGGTCGGGCAATACCAACGGGTATTGGCAAGTACTTAGGTTAAGAACGTAAACGCTTAGTTCAATAATTTCCAGTTAAACATTAGAACACTAATTAAATATTTATTAGGAACATAAGTGGTTCTAGCTATATAAACTTTGTTACTCGCTATTATTAATCGACCATTAACTCATAGCGCCTTAGTGAATGGTTCTATTACTGATACTTGTTTATGAATATATATACCTATTATCATTTTAGAAAAATACAATAACGACACTCGTTGACTATTGGTCAATCGTTATTATTGGTTGGTTTTTATCATCGATTGATAGGGTTGTTGATATTTGGATTTTTCCGGATTTAAATTAAGTGAATCGTAGTATGCATGTTGTGAAAAATAAACATTATATAAGCTCACTCGAAGAGCTGTATAAAATAATCGATTCACTTATTACAGAGTGTAATGGGCATCGTGGTTTGATTTATAACGTGTGTGACTATGAGAATAATAACCTGATGCCAAGCTTAGGTCGCTCAAATCGAAAGAATATTCGCCGTGTCGAACAAGAGCTTCTTTCGACCGTGAGAGTTTATGGCGGGCATTCGTTGAGTGCACACGAGATAAACGATTGGTTATTGATGTGTTTAGCCAAGAAACAGGGGTTTCCAACCCGTTTACTTGAGTGGACAGATAACCTGGTCAATGCGTTGTGGTCTGTGTGTCATAGCCAAAGCAAAGACTGTATCAATATTATTAAAGCTATTGATTATCATAAGGTTAGTGTTTTTAACTCACCATGTGACCTCAATAGAACTCAGATATTCAATGTGGCTGATTGTGATCAGCAAGAGCAACGAAAGGATAAGTGGTATTCCATTCACCCATTTAAGGAAGGTGGCAATGATGCCATTCAGCCTTTGTACGATGAGAAAGAATATTCAAACGGTCTAGTGTCCGTTCATATTCTTCCATCAGCGAAAGTAAACCTGATAAAGGAATTAACCTCCATGAATGTTTTAAATGAACCGACAGAATATATTGAAGAGAAACTGGCTGATTTGAAAAATGAAGCCCATGTAGATGGTAATCAAGCAATTAATAAAGGTGAGGGTAATATCGAATTACAAGTTAATACTCATGATCGCCAGCTTGAGCAGTATGGCCGAAAGTACCATCAAGATTTTGACTTCGACTAAAGTCTAATATTTCTAATTATTTTATTTAGACCTCGTATAAATCTAGTGAGTGACTGTGTAAATAAAATTAGAACACTAATTAATTTATAAAAAGATGAAATCTGTGAGCTTAAAGATTGTTTATAAAGTAACTCGAAGTTAGAGTGGCGAAGCTTGTTATCAAGTTGTTAAATTTCACAGATCTAGTTTAAACACTCTAATAAAAAAGTGGCGCAAAGCTACTGAAATTTAAACCAATAACGAAAACATAAAGGATTCTGGAATATGAATATGCAAACCAATGCAGCGGCATTCGTGCTGGAAAACCAAGTCGACACCGCCTTTTTACAGTCTTTTAGTGATGCATGGAATAACCATGATATTGAAGCGCTAATGTCGTTTATGACCGAAGACTGTGTCTTCCACACCGTGGCAGGAGAAGGCGTACTTGGAAACACTATCGAAGGGTACGAAGCCGTTCGCAATAGCTTTGAATTGGTTTGGCAGAACTTTCCAGATGCAGCCTGGAGCGACCCTGTCCACTTTGTGTGTGGTGACCGCGCAGTAAGCGAATCAACGTTCTCTGCGACTAACCCAGATGGCACCGTCATCGAAGCTCGTATGGTTGATGTGTTTACCCTGAAAGATGGAAAAATCAGCGTAAAAAATGCCTTCCGTAAAACACGACCTCTTTTGACTCCTAACAACACTCCCAAGAGCTAGACACGAAACCAAAATCAGTCCACGTGTTATGACTAGGAGAGTCGAATTATGAGTTTAGTAATGGAACAACCGGCAGCCGATGTGCCGCCAAAGGTGACAAGTACCCAAGCACAAGAAAGTACCCAAGCAAAAGAAAGATACGACCCAAAATACGATCCACTTAAAGACAAGAGCCCAGGTCACGGCAAGGAATACGCCCCGACTTATTGGGTAGATACCGCAGGCGCGCCACCTGAAGATGATGGCCCAATTACATCGGATATGGATGTCGATGTAGCGATAATCGGTTCAGGCTACACAGGCTTAAGCACCGCGATACACCTTGCTGAAATGTACGGCATTAAAGCGATTGTGATTGAAGCGAACCGTATGAGTTGGGGCTGCAGTACCCGAAATGGTGGTCAGGCTCAGTGTGCGTCAGGACGTTTGAAGCGCTCTCAGTGGATTGAACGCTGGGGACTCGAAACCGCGCTAAAAATGCACCGCGAATGCATCGATGGTATGAACACCTTTAAGTCTCTGATCAAAGACATTGATTGTGACCCGCAGCCGGGTGGCCACTTATACGTTGCTCACCGTCCAAAAGTGATGGCAACACTCGAGAAAGAAGCCAAGTTGCTGCGTGACACGTTCGATTACGATGCGCAGATCTTAGATGCGGAAACCGTAAAGCGTGATTACGTTGGTGATCAAGAAGCGGCAGGCGCAATACATGAACCAGAAGGTATTGGCATCCATGCAGGGAAACTGGCGTTTGGTTATCTAAGAAAGGCGAGAGCACTCGGCGTAAAAGTTCACCCAGCAAGCCCTGTGATGGGGTGGGAAACGCGCAACGGTGTACACTACCTAAAAACACCAGGTGGTGTGGTTAAGGCTCGTTCTGTCGGTGTTTGTACCGGTGGTTACACCAGTCAAGGTTTGCATTCAGAGCTTAAGAATCGCTTGTTGCCAGTGCTTTCTAATTCGATGGTGACTCGTCCGTTAACTCAAGACGAAATCGCTGCGTGTAACTTCAAAACCAACCAGGTGATTACTGATACCAGAATTCTGCGTCATTACTACCGTTTGTTACCCGATAACCGAGTGCAGATAGGTACACGCAGTGCCATCAGTGGCAAGAATGCACCTGAAAAGAAATACGAAGATATGTTGAGAGCGGATTTAACCCGAAAATTCCCTTCTCTCGATCAGATCAAAATCGATTATTCATGGTGGGGTTGGGTTGATGTTAGCCACGACATGATGCCAAGAATCTATCAGCCGAATCCAAAGCAATCCATATTCTACGCACTAGGGTATGGCGGCAATGGTGTGATGTACTCCGCTCAAGCAGGCAAGCGCCTTGCCCAGTGGATCGCAGGTGAAGGTCATAAGCTTGACTTGCCAATATTTGAATCAAAACTTCCGTTCCCCAACGTGAGGGAAGTGGTGGAATCTGAGATGTTTGCACCATTTCGAAGAGTAGGGCAACAGTTCCTTTATCAGTGGTATTCGTTAAAGGATGAAGTGCTTTAGCTACTCGAACATTGTTTCCAAAATAGGGAAATAGAACTACGACCAGGAAAGTTGTACCAGGTCACCTTGTGAGCAAAGTACAGGCAGGACGTCTGTATGATATGAAAGGTTAAGACTATGAAATTGATTAAAAATAAAATTATTGCTGGCGTCACAATTGTAGCAACAGCGATGCTATCTAATGCCGCGGCAGCAGCAAATTTTAAAATGGCTATCGGCGATGCTGCTGGTGGTACTCAATGGGAATTAGCGACATCATTTTCTGAATTGATGGAGCAAAAAACAGACGGTAAAGTCAAAATCGACCTGTTCCCGAATGGTCAATTGGGCAATGAGCAAGATACCGTGAACGACGCGGCAATCGGCCTTCTCGACTTCTCTGTATTGGCGATCAACAACGTGACGCCTTTCTCTCCAACGGTTGGTCTATTGACCATGCCTTACGTCATTCAAAGTGCAGAAGAAGCGGTGCTATTAACTCAAGGCCAAGTGGGTCAAGACCTTGTCGATAACACGATTCGTGATGCAGGTGTTCGCATCGTAGGTTGGGCTTATTCTGGTTTTAGGGTTCTAACCAACTCTAAAAAATCAGTGGCTTCGCCAGCAGACCTAAAAGGGTTAGTGATTCGCGTCCCTCGTAACGAAATCATGATTGCTTCGTACCAAGCATGGGGTGTAAACCCAACACCAATGGCATGGTCAGAAACCTTTACTGGATTGCAACAAGGTGTGGTTGATGGTCAAGATAACCCATACATCACTGTTCATGCGATGAAGTTCAATGAAGTACAAAAGTACGTAACAAACCTGCGTTACATCTTCTCACTTGAGCCGTTAATCGTCAGTGAAACGGTCTTCCAACAACAGACACCTGAGATGCAAAAGATCATTCTTGAAGCGGGTCAGGAAGCAACAGAACACAGCTTTGCTTATCTAGAGAATACTGAAAACAAGATCCGTGAAGAGCTACAAGCAAAAGGCATGGTATTCACAGACCCAGCAGACAATGAGAAAGAGTGGATTAGCAAGGTAACGAAATCAGTTTGGCCTAAGTTCTATTCAAGCATTGGTGGTAAAGACAAGCTAGACGACGTTCTTGAGTTACTAGGTAGAAAGTAACGATTAGATACGCCCTATCTGCTGTTCTCCGCTACTTAATCACCTAGCGATAGAACAGTGAGATAGGGCATTTACATGGCTTTACTCGTTGATCTGTTTAGTACCTGATCTGCTCAGTACCGCGAGCGACTGGTTGTCATGTGGAAATCAACATTGGAGGTTATATGTCAGTCGCTAAAACTATAAAAAAGCATCTTAACAACATCGAGGAATATACCTGTTGTCTGTTGCTAGCAAGCTTTGTCTTATTACTGTTCACACAAATCCTTACTCGTCAGCTTTTCGATTACTCCATACCTTGGGGTGATGAAGTCGCGACTTACATGTTCGTTTGGTTTGCCTATCTAGGCGCCGTTGTGGCGGCCAAAATGTCGGCGCATAACCGAGTCAGTTTTCACTTCAAGTTCTTCCCTCCGATTGTTCAGACCGTCTGTGAAACCATCGCTGACTTCTTATGGTTGCTGTTCAACGGTTACTTTGTCTATCTCAGTTACGATTTCGTGTTCAACAAAATGAACCTGTTCTGGAAATCTCAAACGACAGGCATCCCAATGAAGTACTTCTATATGATTTTGCCTATCGCGTTTTCGTTGATGATGATTCGAATTATCTGGAACAACTACGAGCGCTTATTTAAGGGCGCTAAGAACGAAGATCCTGAAGTCAAAGAACTGCGAAAAATGACGGCACAAAAGTCATCACAGTAGTCGTCACAGAGAATAGCCGTAATAGAGAGATGTAATAATGGAATCCTATTTAACTCTAATTTTATTTGGTGGCTTCTTAACCCTGTTAATTCTGGGTGCACCAATCACAGTATCACTGGCCGGCGCTTCAATGGCGGCCTATATGTTGCTCGACAAAAATCCCATTGCGTTAGTACAAATCGCGTTTACTTCGGTAGGTAACTTCCCATTAATGGCGCTGCCGGCCTTTGTTCTTGCCGGTGCATTGATGGAGGCGGCGGGTATCTCCAAACGGTTGGTGGATATAGCCGAGAGCTTAGCCGGACCCGTGACGGGTGGCCTTGGCGCTGCAACCGTGATGGCGTGTTTGTTTTTTGGTGCGATCTCAGGTTCAGGCCCAGCCACGACCGCTGCGGTAGGCATGCTAATGGTGCCTGCAATGGTTAAGCGAGATTACGATAAGAGTTACGCATCGGCAGTAACGGCCGCATCAGGGGGCTTGGGGATCATCATTCCGCCATCCATCCCGTTAGTTATTTTCGGCATCTCCGCAATGGGATTAATGGCACCGCCAGAGGCCATCGCTCAACACGGGCAATTTGCTTCTTTATCTATTCCTAAATTGTTTGTTGCTGGGGTTGTGCCGGGTTTCATTATGGCGTCGACGCTAGTGGTCACTAACTACTTTATTGCTAAACGTGAAGGTTACAAAGGGCTGACTGAAAACTGGTCATTTGGCGAAGTAAGACACTCTTTGCGTCGTGGTATCTGGTCGATACTGGCTCCGTTTTTGATTCTCGGAGGCATCTACAGCGGCATGTTCACACCAACAGAATCAGCGGTTGTGGCTATCTTCTATTCACTGTTTGTCGGGGTGTTTATTCACCGAGAGTTATCGTTCAAAAGCACGATTAAATCATTGTCGACAACGACATGGATCACTGGACGTGTGTTGCTGATTCTATTCGCGGCAACCGTATTTGGTCGCTTGTTAATCGAACAAAAAATTCCAGTTGTGGTGGCGGAGTCACTGTTAGGGTTCACTGACAACATGTACATGGTGTGGGCACTGACTATTGTGTTACTGCTTTTCGTTGGCATGTTTATGGAAACGTTAGCCGCGATCATGATTATCGTACCGGTCTTGCTGCCAATTATGTACATGCTCGGCGCGGATCCTACTCACGTTGGTATTGTGGTGGTATGTACGCTCTCGATAGGATTTGCTACGCCGCCACTCGGTGA
Source organism: Vibrio sp. J383 (assembly GCF_023503985.1). NCBI lineage: Bacteria > Pseudomonadati > Pseudomonadota > Gammaproteobacteria > Vibrionales > Vibrionaceae > Vibrio > Vibrio sp. J383. The sequence continues at coordinate 883,376 of NZ_CP097294.1, forward strand.
AAATATCTTTGTCGCCTCGGGGATAGGCGGAGCCACGGTCGAACAGATCACCGCTAAGATCCATCCCTTTGTGCTTGCATCCGTCATTGGCGTTTTCGTTATCGCTTTCTTCCCGCAAATTACGCTTTGGCTACCGTCCTTAGTGGGCTATTAGGAGAAGTCACTATGAATATATCAAGAATTATCCTTATTGGTTGTGCCGTATTTGCAGTGATCAGTGGCATTGGACTACGTGCCGAACATTCAGAAACAGCAAAAGAAAACGAGCCAGTTAATGTGCTCGATATTTCAGAGCCACATGTCGTCAGCGATGCTGAAAGAAGAGCCAAAACCCTGCTTGCTAAAGCGGTTGTCCATGTACAAAAGGATGGCGATGAGAGTGTCAAAGACTTCATGAGTGATGCCGAATATATAGACGGTGAGCTCTATGTGTTTGCTCTTGGTATTGATGGCCAATTCCTTGCCAGTGGAGGCTCTTCAATGGTGTTGGTGGGCGACAGCGTTTTGGATACTCAAGACGTTTACGGTAATCCCTTTTTCCGTGAAATGATCACTAAGGCTGTGCACAACGGGTTTGGCGAAGTTCAGTACCATTGGACTAATCCGACTGACCGCATGGGCGAGCCTAAAACCACTTTCTTTGAACGTGTGGGTGATGTGATTGTTGCCGTGGGGTATTACCCAGAACGCTCTAGTGCAACAGAAGCTAAGCGATTATTGGCGAGAGCGATGGCCGCGATAGTGGAATCAGAGCAGGACAGTCTCGCCGAGTTCAATGATACCGAAGGCAGCTTTGTTGAGGGAGACTTGTATGTGTTCGTGATGGATATGAGCTCTGGAAAGCTGCTCGCGCACGGTGTATCCCCTGAGCTTGTTGGGCGTTCACACAACGAAATCCTAAGCCCTGACGATAAGCCAATTCTCACTGAGATGTTAAACCTAGCGAAAGAAAATGGGCGAGGCGTTTATACCTATCAATGGTTAAACCCGCTGTCGAGCAAAGTGGAAACCAAGCACACTTACTATCGAGTGATCGACAATAAGCTGGTTGGTGTTGGTTATTACACAAATTCAAACAACACGTAAAAGTGTTTCTACTGAGCCCTCAACCCAGTTAGATAAAGGGCTAGGGGCTCAAAATGGCGGTTTGTGTAAAAAAGCAATTTAGTAAAATTAACACTGTAAAATTTTTGTTGTGAAATTGTTTCTAAAATACAAGTAGTATGAAATACATGGAAGCAACACAGTAAAAAACAATTTTGAAAAGGGTCAATCAGGATTTTTGACCTACATGAAATTCAAAGCCGTAAGAGGGAAAGACTATGAATATGCTGACACTAGACAGAACAGAACTTCACAGAAACCATTCAACATTTATTGCTGAAGCTGTCTTTGCCGTAGAAATGGTGAAAGCAGACAAGCAGCTCGAAAAACAAAAAATGGCGAAACAGTTGCTTGATACTCTATTTCCTCTTGAGGCTGGTTCACACGAAGACGCAGTGAGCTATGAGATTGACTACCGACATGTTCAGGTTTACTTCAAAAATGGCGAACATACTGGCCTAAAACGAGCGAAGCATTTTGTTGCTTTCACCGGCGATAAGTCTAAGCCTTCGGCAATCCTATTTCGTGATGAAAGCGGTACACACGTTGAAGTGACAATCGGTGCTCGTAAAGGCACCGGCTACTTGGAATTGGTTGATATTCAAGATATCCAGTTAGAGACATGCACCACGTTTGGCCAAACTGAGGCGAGCCGTTCTTCTGGCATCCGTCACTGGGTGAGCTTAGTGAAAGGCGATGAAAGCGGTCGACCGAACGCTTCAAGTGAAGATAAAGAGTTCACGGCAAAAAATGGCGAAGACTATAACCTAGGTTTTTGCTTCGCGATCTAATGTGCTGTCCTTGAAATGTGAAGTGCTGCTCTGCTAGACGTAGCACTGACATTTGAATACTGATTTCTATTTTACCTTTGGTAATTTCCCCGCCCCTATAGCGGGGCTTTTTTGTTAGAGCTATAAATAAATTAGGCTGTTGTTGATTTTATCTTTAGAAAGTTTGAATGAGATTTTACAGTGCGTTATTTTAATTTAAAGTGCTGTATTTAAACATTTTTATTTGTTTATTTTATTCTGTTTTTATTGGCTTAACTATCACTATTGACGGTGGTTTGGGTGACTATTGAGCTAAAACTCAGTCAAAATGCTTTGAGCTGTGCTATAATCCGCGCCTTGGGATTGAGCCAATAAGTCCATTTGTCACCAATCATTGTGATTTTTATCGCCTTTTTATTTAGGTGATGCGGCGAGCCAATCAAGTAGTAATTGGATATGGAGAGCGTCCTTATATTCGTTGATTCGGATATGCGAACATCATAATTTATGAGTTTTAAATCAAAAAAATACAGTATTGATTCTACTGACTATCAAGTTGGTCAAGACAATGTCAGTAAATGGGGCATGGATGTCCATAACACAGTCTTCGTAGCCTCAGTAGGCTTATCTCTTCTCTTCATCATCACTCTTCTTGCTCTTCCTCCTGCAGATGCTAAAGCTGCTATTGATTCTATCAAGGGTGCTGTTTTATCAAAGTTTGACTTCCTCTTTATGTGGGGAGCCAACATCATGCTAGCGTTTGCCGTTGTTCTCGCGTTTTCACCGTTGGGTAAAATTCGTCTAGGTGGCGAAGACGCGACGGCGGATTACTCCATGTCATCTTGGATAGCAATGCTATTCGCAGCGGGTATGGGTATAGGACTTATTTTTTGGGGTGTTGCAGAGCCAACCGCGTTCTTCACGAACTGGTTCGGAACGCCACTCGGTGCAGAACCTTTTACAGAAGTAGGCCGTGAACTCGCTCTCGGTGCGACACTGTTCCACTGGGGTTTTCATGCATGGGCTATCTATGGCATGACGGCACTTTGTCTAGCGTATTTTGTTTATAACAAAGGCTTGCCGCTATCTATGCGTTCTGTGTTTTACCCGATTCTGGGTGAACGAGTATGGGGCAAAACCGGTGATGTGATCGATGTACTGACGGTACTGGTTACATTGTTTGGTCTAGCGACTTCATTAGGCTTAGGTGGTACACAAGCAGCAAGTGGTATCAGCCATGTATTTGGCTTGGAAAACAACATCTTCCTTCAGCAATCTATTATCGTTCTGATCATGGGCTTGGCGATCATCTCTGTTCTACGTGGTATGGACGGTGGTGTTAAGTTCCTAAGTAACTTGAACATGGTTATTGCGTTCGTATTCCTTGGTCTTATCGCTATTCTGAACTTCACAACCGTGCTTGATTCTGTGGCAACGGCGGTGACGGGTTATGCGAATAACATCGTAGCGTTGAGCCAAAGCTCTGGTCGTGAAGACACAACATGGCTGCATGGCTGGACTGTGTTCTACTGGGCATGGTGGGTTGCGTATGCACCTTTCTTCGGCATGTTTGTAGCGCGTATTTCTAAAGGCCGTACGGTTCGTGAGTTTTTACTTTGTGTACTGATTATTCCAACATTGGTAACGTCGGCTTGGATGGCTATCTTCGGTGGCGTGGCTATCGAGCAGGTGATTAATCATGTAGGGCAACTTGGCCTTGACCAAGGCATTACAGACGTATCTCTAAGCTTGTTCTACATGCTAGATGCTTACTCGTTCGGTAGCATTCTGTCAGTTCTCGCAGTTGCACTGATCATTGTGTTCTTCGTTACAACACTAGACTCAGGTTCTATTGTTATCGATGGCATGACAGCAGGCGGTAAGCTTGAAGTTCCAGTGAAACAGAAAGTGGTTTGGGCGGTTATCTCAGGTGCTATCGCAATGGTGATGCTGTGGATTGGTGGTACTCAATCTATCCAAGCTCTGCAATCGATCACGATCATTGCTGCACTGCCGTTTACGATCATTCTTCTGATTGGCTGTTTCAGCTTGTTGAAAGGTCTACTGACTGAAGTAGATAAAGGACAAGAGAACGTTAGCGAAACAGCTAAATAAAGTAACTAAGTATGAGGAGTAGATAGTTCGCTAGTTACTCCTTATTAAGTATTATTTCAAAGCTCTCTTGTACTGTGTGCAAGGGAGATTTTTTATGCCCAAGAAGAAATTAAAGGCAAGCAGAAAAGACAAAAAAGAGCCACAAATGAATCGTCACCTGTGGCTCTTTTTAGTTTTAGGGGTTAGCTCTAGGGAACTAGCTATTATCTTACGCGTTTAATTCGTGTTGAATTACGTAATCCAAAGCACCGACTACCGCAGCGACTTGAGCGTCATTACACTCTTCGTCTGTCACTTTGTCGCTGTCTGGGTAAACCTCTGTGGTTGTACCGTACTTACAATCAGTCACACCGCCACATAAGCCAAGCTTCTTCATTGGGTAATTAATCACACCATGTTGGGTAACTTCAGAACCAATGATCTTGCCGTCTGAATCTGCTGGCGCAATGTGGGTTACTTTTTCAACTGAAGCAATTACCGCCGCTTGGAATTCTGGTTGTGGATTTTCAGTATCACCAACCGTGTAGAAACCGTCTGGGATCATACCTTCAATGTACTCAATGCCATCACGGGCTGCGAGTGCTGGTCGGAATTCTGTTTCATCGGAATCCGTCGTCTCGTGCAGGTCGACGTGAACCAATACTTTTGGTAAAGAGGCCACTAACGCACGTAGATTTGCCGATTCCTCTGCCGGTGTACCGTCGTAGAAAGAGCGGTTTGGATCGACAGCATTTGGGTTCCAGCGGTTGATCACTTCGTAACCCCAAGGGCTCACACACGGTGCAACAACAATATTGAAGTGCGTTGAGTATTGTTCTGCTTGGGTTGCAGCGAACTTGATCGCGCCGTGAACACCACTGGTTTCGTAGCCGTGAACACCACCGGTTACAAGAATTGTTGGCTTTGATGCGTCCCAGTTTTTGCTTTTGATTGCCAAAAGCGGGAAGCGATCTTCATCGTAGCTCAGTGCGCCGTATTGCTCGATGTCAAAGCGGTCTGTTAATGCTTGGATTTTTGGCACGACTTCTTGCTGATATTCACGCTTCACCGTTCTTTGAGCGAACCATGCTTCACGTTCTGCTTGTTGCCACTTTTGTCCGGGCTTGCCAATAGGGTAGATGTAAGTACTTTCCATTGTTTTATCTCTGTGGGATACGTTGCGATTAAATGAGAATAATCAGCAGAACAGCATCGTGCAACTCTTATTGAGTGGGCTTATGTTACAAGTGGTTGATATTCTAAATCGTGCTCGTGGAGGTCTTGTTCTCTAGCATCACTTTTGCTTGAGTTAAGTGCAGTTCTGATGGTAGATCTTGTCCATTTTCTGAATGACAGACGGTATTCCGACCATGTTCCTTGGCACAGTATAAGGCCTCATCTGCTCGTTTTATCATGCAAGAGACCAGGTCTTCAGTTCGAAGTTCGGACAACCCAAAGCTTGCTGTCAAACGACCGCTTTGCTGTCGCCAAAACTTTTTCTCCTCGATAATGACTCTTAACTTTTCAGCCACCTTACATGCATCATCGATACGGGTATCTGGCAATACAATCAAAAACTCTTCGCCGCCATAACGAAAAGGGATATCCGCAGCTCTAAGGTTTTTCCTGAGAATTGCACCTATTTTTTGCAATACATTGTCACCAGTCTGATGGCCATGCTGATCGTTGACTTGTTTGAAATGGTCGATGTCAAGAATGATCACAGACAAGGGATGATGATGCCTTATGCTGCGCATCCATTCTCGTCTTAACATTTCATTCATCGCGCGGCGATTATACAACTGGGTTAAGCTGTCTTTCATTGAAGAACTGTAGAGTGATTGCATCAACCTAGCACTTAGCAACCAATTGTAAGTAAAGCCCAGCGTGCTAAGTAGGATTGCGGTCATGATGATGGCAAACTGATGTATATCGCCGGCTTGCAAAAAGTCTTCAATATTGGGTTCTTTGAGGGTGACCCCAATTCTATAAATCATGAAAAAAGAATGAATAATGAACACGCCCCCTAACAGGAATAGTGGCGCTTTAACGTCAGCTATGGTGCCTGACCTGACAACCAATACGCTTGCAAGTGTGCACAGTGTGACATAAAGACTCATCGTTACGACTCGAGAATTAGTGGATGGGTCGATAAAGGTGAAGTAAACCAAGGCGACGATAGCGAAAGGTAGTGCTGAAAAGACGCAAAGGCTGTAAATGGAGGGAGACTGCCTTAGTTGGGTAAGGCTAAGTACTATTAAAGCGAAACCGCCAGCTATTGCTATATTGGCTATTATTTTAGCGAGCCACACCGAAATGTTGGAACCAAAGCTCAATAGGGAGAAGCCTGCCATTAACAGAAAAATAGCGCATAAAAAGCTACGCATTCCCAAAATACGAGCTTGGTTTTGTTGTTTAATTAGAAGACCAATACAGTATGTACCGGATAAGAACACCATAATTAAACACAGAGTCCGAATATCTAAGTCTAAAGTCATATTTTACCGCTGATTTTTAGTATTAACCGCACTTTACAAGTGGTTATACCGTAAGGTTAGGCGCTTATTGCCTAGAATCAAGGAAATTAAGACATAATAAAAAGCCCTTCACTTATGTGAAGGGCTCAATATAAAACTAAGTGTAATGAACAGTAAGCTTTATAGAGTTAGACTATTTAACAGACCAAGCGATAGTCTCGCCGCCACGGATTGGCACAACAATGTCTGACCCGAAAGGCATTGTTTCAGCAACACTCCACTCTTCTTTAACAAGAGTGATGGTGTCTGTGTTGCGTGGCATGCCGTAGAAGTCTGGGCCGTTGTGGCTCGCAAACGCTTCTAGGTTTTCAAGCTTACCTTCTAAGTCGAACACTTCTGCGTACAGTTCAACGGCAGCGTGCGCTGTGTAAGAACCCGCACAACCACATGCTGACTCTTTTGCGCCTTTTGCGTGTGGTGCAGAGTCTGTACCCAAGAAGAACTTCTTGCTGCCGCTTGTTGCCGCCTCGATAAGCGCTAATTGGTGAGTGTTGCGCTTCAGAATAGGAAGGCAGTAGAAGTGTGGCTTAATGCCGCCAACCAACATGTGGTTGCGGTTATAAAGCAAGTGGTGCGCTGTAATGGTTGCTGCTACGTTGTCGTTAGCGTTCTTAACGAAAGTCGCTGCATCTGCAGTCGTGATGTGCTCTAGAACGAGCTTCAGGTTAGGGAAGTCGTTAACAATCGGTGCTAGAACCGTGTCTAGGAACTCTTTTTCACGGTCAAAGATATCAACATCGTGAGCCGTTACTTCACCGTGTACCAGTAGCAACATATCCACTTCTTGCATTGCTTCTAACACGTGGTAAATCTTTTGTGCTGACGTCACGCCTGAATCAGAGTTAGTCGTCGCGCCCGCTGGGTAAAGCTTTGCAGCCACTACTGCACCAGACTCTTTCGCTTTGCGAATTTCTTCAGGTGTTGTGTTGTCTGTCAGGTAAAGTGCCATTAGAGGCTGGAATTGTTCGCTTGGCTTCTCTGCCATGATGCGTTCACGGTAAGCTAAAGCCATTTCGGTATCGGTTACCGGTGGGATGGTGTTTGGCATGATTAACGCTCGACCATTATAGCGGCTGATATCGCGCACTGTATCTTTTAATACTTCGCCATCGCGTAGATGAACGTGCCAGTCGTCAGGACGAGTAATCGTAAGTTGTGTCATTGAAGGCTCCCACCATTTGAAGTGTTATGTAGTTGGAGCCTAAACTCGGCGAAATCTGTGAAAGCAATCGCTTACGTTTAGGCGACAGGATGATAGTGGAAAAGCACTTTCATTTCATCCTATTTTTAACTCTTCAGGGCTAGGAGCTTGTTTTTCTGAGTATTTTATTCGGTATTAATTCTCGGAGATGGTAAGAGACGTGTTAACGAGTCGCCACCCAGAGTCCGTGAATCATTCCTGGCACCCAGAAGAAGAAAGTCAGGATGATGTTAATCAATAGATCTTTACCTGCACCACGAGCGAAGAACACGCCAACAGGCGGAAGTAGTACACACAAGATGATAATGACGAGTTTGTTCATGATAAATCCTTTTTATTCAATGAAAGTTCAATGCAGCAATCGTGTTCAAAGTATAGAACGTATGGAGAGTGTTACTGCATTGCTGCCTTAATGTATCAAAATAGACAGCTAAACATCTCAAGATAATAGCTTAGTATCAAGTGTTTAATGCCTGCCAGTTTATCTATTTATAACCATTTGTTAGCATTGGGACAAATAACAAAACATTGGAATCGTTATGTCGCAGCTACCGTCAGACCAAAAGGCTTCACAGCAAGTGCCTTCTCTATCTCAAATCAATGTATTTCCGGTTAAGTCAGTGGGCGGGATTGCGCTCTCTTCTGCTTGGGTCGAAAAACAAGGTCTTACTTTCGACAGGCGCTTTATGTTGGCGTTGGCTGACGGTTCAATGGTGGCGGCGCGTAAGTACCCTAAAATGGTCAAGGTATCTTCTAGCTTGCAACCAGATGGTTTGATCTTCACTTATGAAGGTAAAGAAGCGCTGCGCCTAAAGTATGCGAGCTTCAAGATGCAAGAAGCACCAGCAACGGTCTGGAAAGACAGCTTCACGGCATACACGACATGTGATGAAGCCGATGATTGGTTCAGTGATGTGTTGGGCGTGCGCGTTGAGTTATTGTTCTCTGGTGAGCAATCGAATCGTGTTCGTGAAAAGCTCGGTCACAATGTGAGCTTTGCCGACGGTTACCCAATGTTAGTGATCAGCCAAGCCTCTCTTGATGAACTCAATCGCCGCAGCCCTGAAACCCATTCAATGGATCAGTTCCGCACCAACTTTGTTGTTTCCAACACAGAACCTTTTGCCGAAGATAGCTGGAAGCGTATCCGAATTGGTGAGGTTGAATTTGAATCCGTTAAGCCTTGTGAACGATGTATCCTAACCACGGTTGATGTTGAGAGTGGCGAACTTAGAGCGACAAAAGAGCCGCTTAACACCTTTTCTTCATTCAGAGCCAACGAGCGCGGTGGCGTTTTCTTTGGCCAAAACCTTGTGGCTAAAAATGAAGGCTTAGTCAAAGCCGGTGATGTTGTTGAAGTATTAGAAACTAAAGAAAAAGAGCACTACCAAGATACATGGGTAGAATCGCTACACTTAACTTGCGTTGAGCGTGAAGAGATCGCTCGAGACTTTACGACGTTCTGGCTAGAGCCAGCGAAAGAGAACCACGCATTACCAAGCTATCAGCCAGGGCAACATCTACCGATTGAAATGGTAATTAATGGCGAAAAAGTGTCTCGTCGTTATACGTTATCTTCGAGCCCATCACGTGCAGGTCGTTTGGCGATTTCAGTGAAGCGAGTGGACGATGGTCAAATCTCAAACTGGATCAATGATCACTTCCAAGTGGGGGATACTCTTGTTGCTCAAAACCCTGATGGTGCTTTCTATCTAGAACAAAATCCAACGCACCCGTTACTGCTTTTGTCTGCAGGAAGCGGTATCACGCCAATGTTGTCGATGCTGCGTTACTTGGCTGACCATGGTCAAATTGATGATGTGGTTTTCTATCATCAATGCAGCAGCGAAGAAGACATCCCTTATCAAGCTGAGATTGATAAGATCGCTAGTGAGCATGCCGGCCTACGTGTGATTTATTCGCTAAGCCAACCAACCAAAGAGTGGGATGGTTTATCTGGCCGTTTGAGCGTGTCTCATGTCGCTAAAATTGAAGAGTTACACAAGCGCCAAGCGTTCGTGTGTGGCCCTGACGGCTTTATGGACAATGCCAAGAAACTGTTGATTCAAATGGGACTTAATCCTCAGCATTACCATCAAGAAGCGTTTGGTGTCGCTCAGTCGACTGAGGAAGCTGTGAAGCAACTTCAGTTGAGTGTCAATGGCTACTTGTTCGAAGGTAATAATCAGTCAACCTTGCTAGAGCAAGCAGAGTCGGCGGGTGTGTCTATTGCATCAAGTTGTCGTGCGGGTTTCTGTGGCGCTTGTAAAGTGACCCTCGAGTCTGGGCAAGTTCATCAACCTGATGTGCCTGCATTGCAAGAGCATGAACGCAATATGGGTCAGATACTGGCGTGTTGCAGTGTGCCTCAAACCGATATCGAAGTTGTGGATTAACGACACGTTCGGTCAAAAGGAAAAGCACTAAATAGAAAAGGCCGGAAGTTCGTGAATGAGCTTCCAGCCTTTTTGATTCTGAGATTAACTCAAAAAATTAATCGTAAATCGTTGGGATAGGCTGACGCTTGTGCTGTGTTGCTTTGTAGATGCCAACTAAACGATCGGATACGTCTTGAGAAACGGCTTTGCCTTCAAGGAAATCATCGATCTGATCGTAAGAAAGATTCAACGCTGCTTCATCGGCTTTTTGTGGATCAAGCTCTTCTAGATCAGCAGTGGGTACTTTCTTAACAAGTTGCTCTGGAGCGCCCAGTGTTGCTGCTAGTTCACGGACTTGACGTTTGTTCAGGCCGAACAGCGGTGCTAAATCACATGCGCCGTCACCATGCTTGGTGTAGAAGCCAGTAATGTTTTCCGCTGAGTGGTCAGTACCAATCACAAGGCCGCCAACGTAACCTGCAATTTCGTATTGTGCGATCATGCGAGCGCGAGCTTTCACATTGCCTTTCACAAAGTCGATTTTTGCTGAATCTGTTGGTAGCAGGCCAGTGCCTTCTAGAGCAACGTGAGATGCAGCGTGAAGCCCATCAACACCCGCTTTAATGTTTACAGAAACAGATTGAGAAGGCTGAATGAAAGACAGCGCAAGTTGCGCTTCGTCTTCATCTTTTTGTTCACCGTAAGGCAGACGAACCGCAATGAATTGGTAGTCGTCGCTACCAGCGCTTTCATTCAGGCTATCAACGGCCATTTGTGCTAAACGGCCACAGGTCGTTGAGTCTACACCGCCACTGATACCAAGGATCAGAGACTTGCAGCCTGACTGCTGAAGTTTAGTTTTGATAAAGTCCACACGGCGAGTCATTTCGAAGTGAGGGTCAATTGAAGGTAGTACGCGCATTTCGTCACGAATTAACTGTTCCATTCGTATTCCTTTCCTGCAAGCAAATTAAAAATCTAGTGTTATCATACCTAAATCATCCGATTTAAAAACCTCTTTGCACAAGCTTAGAAAGAGAAGGCAGTAATTAATAATGGAAAAAATAGCCATTTTCGGTAGTGCGTTTAATCCACCGAGCTTAGGGCACAAAAGTGTGATTGATTCGTTGGCTCACTTTGACAAAATTCTACTTGTTCCAAGTATTGCCCATGCTTGGGGAAAAGAGATGCTAGACTTTGATACGAGATGTCAGTTAGTTAACGCATTTATTAGCGATCTTTCACTGGATCAAGTGGAGCTTTCTTTGATCGAAAAGAGCCTATTTACTCCAGGTGAAAGCGTCACGACTTATGCAGTGCTCAGTGAACTCCAAAAGTTACATCGTGACGCTGAACTGACGTTTGTTATTGGCCCAGATAACTTCTTTAAATTCTCATCTTTCTATAAATCAGATGAGATTACCAAGCAGTGGTCTGTGATGGCTTGCCCTGAAAAAGTAAAGATTCGTAGTACCGATATCCGCCTTGCTTTGCAAAATGGGAGCAATGTGGCGAAATTGAGTACAAAGTCAGTTACAAAGATATTGCAAGATGGTGAACTGTATACAATAATGTAGATTCACTAATTTAAGAGGTCTGATGACTATGCTAAAGCGCGCGATACCAGCGACGATGATCATTGCAGCATGCAGTATGCCTGCTCACGCTGATTGTGATTTCTTTAGCTTAGATTCGATCATGCTGACTTCTGACGATGAAAATAACTGTTTAGATTTATCTACGAGCCTTGAATCCTTCGGTCAACGTATGATGGAGCTCAGTGGATTAAGCGAAGATGAACCTGAATCAACGGCAGACTATTGGTCTGATTGGGTTATTCAGAGCAAAGATGCGCCTCTATTAACTCAAAGCCTTGAATCTAACTACGTTGGATTAGGTATGTGGTTCCCAGAAGATCTCGAAGATGATCAGTATGATATGTCGACAGAAGAGTGGTTGATGAATCATGGCCTTCAATTGAGTATTGGCTTTGGTGATAAAGTAGAAGGGCAACCACGCATGCGATTTGATTACCGTTGGCATGACTCACGAGACGCTGACCTCATGATGCAGGTTGAATTGCCGTTCTAGACCGTTAGGTTATTAATCGATGCTGAGATGCTAAGAATTTAAAAAGCCGCAAAAACTGAGTTTTTGCGGCTTTTTAGTATCTGGTTTGTTGCTTTCATATTAGCTATAACTTATCGCTAAGCTATAAATCTTCACCAAAAACAAGCATGCACAGCTGTTCAAACTCTTCTTCTTTGCCTGAGAACAAATCATCAATCACAAGTGCACGTTTCTGACCCGACTGCATACGTTTCTTTGCCTCGCGCATTACCATCACCAAGGTGTGTTCTTGCGGTAGGTTCGAGTCATCGATGTTCCACTGATTGAATCGCTGAGACAAAGCACTTTCGCAAAGCAGTGGCTTAAATGCCAACACTTCTTGCTTGAGAACAGAAAGCATATCTTTAAACGCTTGCTCCGTATTATTGGCATTTGAAGCGCGAGCTTTGGTTAGCTCCAACTTTTCCAGTAACGCAGAAGAGAGGTTGGTTTGCGTGATGTATCCTGCTTGTCTCGGGAATGAGTCGGTCAAACGAACTGAGAAATCGACACGATTAACCTGGGTGTTTGGAAAGTAGGTCAGTGATGTTAGGCAGTCATATGGAATCCATACACTCTGGCCTGGCTCGACGGCATACTCTTGTTTACCCAGCTTTATCAAAACCAAGCCACTTTGAACCGATACAAGGCTATGTTTAAGTACTTTCTTGCGAGGTGTGATCACCAAGTGTGAAAAGTAAGCCGATGTATATTCAATAGCGAAGTTCATAGATAGTACCTTAATTTTGGGGCGTCAAGATTACCGTTAATTTTAAAGAATGCCAACAATAACAGGGTATTTTCAATCTTTCTGGTCTGACCTTGTCAAAAGTATGGACTCTGTAGCTGCGAGAAGTCAAAACAACGCGTAGAATGAGCCAGATTTTTATTATTTGAATTAAGAAATGACCTCTCCGACCGATCCATATGTTGATATTCGTCCTTACGGCGATGATGAAATTCCAGCGGCACTAAACCGTCTTATTAATGATGAAGAATTTATCAGTGCGATTCTGCACTATCGTTTTTCAAACCATGCGTCTTGGTTTAAAGCATTAATGAGCCCGATCTTGCGCGTTTACTTGAAAATGAAATGGAGCAAGCTGACCAGCGTTGAATCCATTCAGATTGAAGTTAAGAAATACTTGCGAGATACATTAGCGAAAACCACGAATGGTGTGACATACACAGGTGTAGAGTCACTGGACGCTAGTCAAGCTTACCTGTTTATTTCAAATCACCGTGATATTGCTATGGATCCAGCATTAGTTAATTACGCATTGCATCACAACAATCACCAAACTTGCCGAATTGCAATTGGTGACAACTTGTTGAAGAAACCATGTGCGACTGAACTGATGCGCCTTAATAAGAGCTTTATTGTAAAGCGTTCTTTGAAAGGGCCTCGTGAGATGATGAAAGCACTGGGGCAGTTGTCTTCGTACATCAAGCATTCTTTGGAAACGGGCAATTCTATCTGGATCGCTCAAAAGGAAGGCCGTGCAAAAGACGGCAATGATTTTACTGAGCCAGCAATCTTGAAGATGTTCCACGTTGAAGGTCGTAAGCAGAAAATTGCCTTCCCTGAATACGTGAAGTCGTTGAAGATCGTTCCTGTGTCTATTTCTTACGAAAACGATCCATGTGATATCGCGAAAGCGATCGAGCTTTTTGAAAAAGACGTAAACGGCAGTTACGAAAAGGGTGAATTTGAAGATATCGAAAGTATCATTCAAGGTATCATCGGCAATAAAGGACGTGTTCATGTTGGTTTCGGTCAGGTTATCGACCAAGATTTTGATACGCCTGAAGCGCTTGCTCAAGAGATCGACCGCCAGATCCACGACAACTACAAACTGTTTCCAGTAAACTTGCTGGCAGCGGAAAAAGAAGACGAGTCGATCACAGCAGCGGTTAAGCAGGAGTTTGAAGATAAACTATCTGGTTTGCCACAAGGTGCTCGTCAGTACTTGATCGACAGCTATGCGAATCCAGTGAAGAACATTGGTTAACGAGCGTTAGTTAGCTGAGTAGTAACTTGATTGAATTGAAAAAGGAGCCTTGGGCTCCTTTTTTGTTTCTGAATTACTACTTGCTGCTGCGATCGAGCATTAACGTATTAGAGTATTAGAGTATTAGAGTATTAGAGTAATAGAGTAATAGAGTAATAGAGTAATAGAGTAATAGAGTAATAGAGTAATAGAGTAATAGAGTAATAGAGCTTCAGCCCGAATTAACGAGCGACAGCGCCACCGAGCTCTAGGCTGTTTGGCCACGTAGTAATCGTGTTCCCACCGAGGTAGATATTACCTTTGACTGTCATGGTGTCGGGAAATGTTGTAATCCCAGAACCGCCTATATATAAATCGCCATCAATCACTATCCCGTTTGGTAGCTCTGTCAAAGGCGTACGAATCACGCTCAGGTCGCCTTTTACTCTAAAGCCATTGGGTAGCCTCTGGAGGGGAGTATCCGTGAGGTTAATAAATCCGCCCACTCTCACACCTCTTGGCCAACTGGTAATCTGACTACCAATCAAGTCGGCATAGCCTTTTATCTTCACTCCTGAGGGAACCCGCGAGAGTTGGCTGTTACCGCCTTTAAGACTTCCGTTTACGTCCAACCCTTTGGGTAGGCGGGTAATCGCAGTGTTCTCAATATTGAGGTTGCCATCAACGATTAACCCTGTTGGCAGTGATGTGTATGGCTTATTTCGTAAATATAAGTTTCCGTAATTATCCAGATGGTTCAATATTTGATACTGATCGAGTGGTTCAGCAGTCACATTTGTTATGGTTAAAGAACCAATAATAAGTGCAATTATTCGGAGCATAACAAGCTTCTTATTACGATAGACGTTAACACTATAAAGAAAAAATTATTCTCGCATAGTGTTTTACTCATTTGTTGGTAGGTAGAAAGGAATAAGAGACATGAAAGGTAAATTTTCGGTTCGAATAAAGCATCAAATTCTAAAATGCTTTGTGATTCTGACCTCTGCGTTTTGTTCAATATCAGTAAGTGCTAATAAAATAATATCAACGCCTGCAAAAGCGGCAGTGGTTGTCACTCAGAGTACTTCACAGCAACGAGTTTGTTATTACAATGATAAGGCATATAGTCTCGGTGCCGTCATTGAAGTTTCAGGTGTTTTGATTCGATGTGCGGCTGAAAATGATTTTGAGACCAATGGTGCACTAGGGTGGACTGAAATTATAAAAAAAGACGAGTAATAAACTCGTCTTTTAGTGATATGAATATTAGTGCTTAAATTAACGCGCTAGAGAGCGAGTCTTAAGTTCGAAAATAATCTTCTCAGCACTTACTTCAAATTTAAAGCGTGCATGTAATTCCGTGCTCTCTTCTGTCATCTCTGACGCTTCAAACTCGACATTGCTAGACACTTGCTTAGCTAACTCAACGTACTTAGCAAACTCAGCTTCAATAAGGGCTTTAGAGCTACCGTAAACAGTTACCTCAGCAACCTCATCGCCTTCTTTAATGATGAAACCGATCTCACCTGCGCAGCCGCAAGCCTCACATACATCATTGTTACCAACATCTTGGCTCATAAATAATCCTCTTACAAAATCTGAGGTTATTCTAACGAGCAATTTGATCTGTATCTACAAAAATTAAAATCTTTGAACTAATTTATACTGGTATGCTATGTTGTTTGAACAGAGGTGAAATTAATATGAACATTCGCGGCGCAAAATATCTATGTGATCTTGATCATGTTTTGCTGAAGATTAATGTTATTAATTTGTCAGAATATCATTCACTTAGTTGCGTCAGGAATGATTTTATAAGACTATCTATCGCTTGATAGGTATTTATACAATGAATTTTTCGTTGGGTATTTCATATTCTAAGTCGTTATTTAAAATTACTGGCTTAGGATCGTAAGGTGGTTATTCGAAGAATAATTAGACTAAGCGTCCAAAGAGGCGTCACTGTCGAATTGTTCGTACATAGTATTTGTGTGAATGTAGTTATAAATACTTGCGATAAAACACCTTGCTCACATAATGCTGATAACGATTTGCATTCTGACTTCAATTGACTGAGTTAGATGGATTTACAAAGAGAAGAGCCTGAATATGCCAAAGCGTAGTAAAGAAGATACAGAAATCACTATCCAGAAAATCATGGATGCCGTTGTAGACCAGCTATTAAGATTGGGTTACGACAAGATGTCATACACGACGTTGAGTCAGCAAACGGGCGTTTCTCGTACAGGTATAAGCCACCACTTTCCAAAGAAAACAGACTTTACAGCAGCGCTAGACGGTCGAATCTTCAAGATGTTCATGGAACACATTGACTTCGAAAATGGTCTTGATGCATTCTCTGCTAGCTGGGTTACAGCACTTGAAGACGCTGAATTCCTAGCAATCTTACGTTTACTTTTCCATCATATCGTTACTGCTGAAAGCGCACATGAGTTTGCAGCAAACGGTATTGATCGTCTTTACAAGCTAACTGAAACTCAATTTGGTGATACTAGCGGTAAAGAACTAGAGTGGTTGATTGGTAAATCATTGATTCGTATGAGCCAATAATCAACACACAATGAAAGAAGCTCCTAAGGGAGCTTTTTTTGTGCCTGTCATTTCACTTCTCCTATCACTTCTTTTCGTTTTTCTGCCGTACGTTTACCGTTTTACCAATTTTTGCATTTGTGTTGAATGGCGTTATTTCTTTTCTTTTTATATGCTTACGTTCACGCCTTATACTTTCACTCCATTGCGAAAAGCTAAGTAACACCAATTGATAATGTTGATTTCTAGAGCCTCAAACGTTCAGAGTGAGACGTTTTAGGGGTTATTGCTGTGGTAACTAACAAAATTGAGTTTAAGGCGAGAGAGGGGCTATGAGCCAATAAAAAGCCTCGAACAAATCGAGGCTTAGAATGACGTCATTGTTATTAGGAACGAATACTCAAAATGAGAAGCTCCTAAATCGAACTTATTGGGCAGGGTGAACTTGAGGGAAGTTCATGGTTGGGTGCTTTTCTACAATACTTTTGTAGCCGTACACATCTTCAATCATCGAAGGTTTAAGCGCATCCCAAGGGTTGCCATCACACACCAAATTACCATCTTTCAATACCACTAATCGATCGGAATACTGCGCGGCTAAGTTGAGATCATGCAAAACTACGATAACCGCGGCATTGTGGTTGTCGGCTAACTCTCTCGCGATCTTTAAGGTGTTGTGCTGGTGGGCAAGATCCAGTGCTGATGTGGGTTCATCGAGCATCAAGATACATTGGTCACCAGAATAGTGAAGCTGGGTTAGCACTCGAGCCAAGTGAACACGCTGTTTTTCACCGCCAGATAGCGAAGGGTAGAGCCTTTCACTCAGGTGAGTCACATCGGCAATATCCATTTTTTGGCTAGCGATGCTGGTGAGATTCTTGTTGGACTCTTGCAGAGGAATACCACCAAGCTCGACAACTTCATGCGCCAAAAATGGGAAGGTTAACGTACTATGCTGAGGAAGCATAGCCAAGTGCTTTGCCAACTTTTGAGAAGGCCACTTGTCTTTGGTGTGTCCAAAATATTGAATATCACCGGTGCTCGAAATCTCTTGGCATAACGCTTTAAGCAGCGTGCTTTTCCCTGCGCCATTAGGCCCAAGCAGTGTCGTTACCTTTCCTGCTTCAATCTCAATAGAAACACCATCTAATATCACTTTACTACCGAACTTCACTTCGATGTCGGTCGCTTTTAACGCTGAAGGAAACATTAAAGGATTCTCCCTTTCTGTTGAAATAGAAGGTACAAGAAGAATGGAGCACCGATAATCGCAGTGACAATTCCCACTGGTAGTTCTGCTGGTGCAAGTACCACGCGTGAGAACATGTCTGCAGCGGTTAATAGTAATGCACCTAGTACTGCTGAAAGGGGTAACAGAATTCGGTGATCTGGGCCTGCTAACATGCGACCTAAATGAGGGATAACAAGGCCGATGAAGCCAATCATGCCAGATAGGCTAACCGTAACGCCAACGCCTGCGGCCGTCAGTAGAATCAATCTTCGCTTAAGCTTCTGTACTGGGATACCAAGATGCTGCGCTTCTGATTCCCCAAGTAGCAGCGCGTTCAGTGACATAGCTTGACGATAGAAAATAACAAACAATCCAACGAGCGTGACAGCAGCAAGCAAAATGCCAGACCACTTAGCACCCGCTAATGAACCCATTGACCACAATGAAAGATCACGCAGCATTTGGTCATCAGCAATGAAGTTCAAGAAGCCAATACCTGCGCCTGATAGTGCACTGATCGCGACACCCGCTAACAACATGATGGTGACTGAAGTGCCGAATTTGCCTGTACCCAGCTTATAAACGAGCAGCGTGGTTAAGGCTCCGCCTAGAAAGGCAAATATAGGCACAGCTGCAAAGTTCATGAAAGCGGGGTATTGCAGTGAAAGCTCAGAGAAAAGCACGATGGCTAATGCTGCACCCAATGAGGCTCCGGCAGACACGCCGATGATTCCTGGCTCGGCAAGTGGGTTTCTAAATAAGCCCTGCATGACCGCGCCACACAAAGCGAGAATTGCGCCGACTAGCATGCACAATATCGTTCTGGGTAAGCGAATTTCTTGAATCACCAAATTGATGTGAGGTGCTAAGTCATTATTTGGTTGGAGCAGGCTGGCTGCGCTGTCAGCCAAGCTAATGTTCATTGGCCCAACAGTGATCGAGTAGAGCGCGACGAAGACTAAGGTAGCTCCTAGGCCTAACATCGATGTTTTCAGTGGGACGGATCGTAGCAACATAAAGGGCCTCAATGTCTATCACTAGCTTCAATACTTATCACCGATTTCGCAAAAAACGAGACGGTGATGAGTATTAAGCAAGTAACAGTAGAAATAGGGTAGTCGAGTTATAGCGGGTAGATAAGTTATAACGGATAGATAAGTGCGTTTAACCGCTTCGCTTCAGAAAGGCTTTCAAGGCCAAGCCCTCCAACTAAAGCGCTGCCCCTCACAGTAATAATTTGCTTGTTCATGCCTGCTGGCGTCGCCGCTAGCATAGGTAACGATTTAAGAATGGCATCAGCACCGCCCATTTTTTGGTAGCTACGGCCGCTCACTAAGATGACATCAGGCTGCATTTCTACCAGTGATTCCATCGACAGTGGTTTGTATGACGTCAGGCTTTGAGCTGCAGGGTTAACACCGCCAGCCAATTCAATGATCGCGTTGGGTGAAGTCTCACCACCGGCAACGTTTGCAGGACGGCCTTCATGCAGCAATAGGAACAACACTTTCTTTGCTTCGTTGTTGGGTACTTGGTTTGCTTTTAGTGCCGCAATCTTCTTATTTACTTCTGCTTTAACTTGTTCGGAGTGAGCTTCGGTATGGGTAATCTTTGCGATTTGGTCGATACGCTTTAGTAGCCCCTCAACGTTCGCTTCGGTGTTTACGATCTCGACATCGATACCCACAGACTTCAATTGAGAAATGGCGTTGTCTGGCCCCATCTCATCTGAGCCGATGAGTGTCGTTGGTTCTAAGGCAATCAAGCCTTCAGCAGACAAGTTTCTGTGGTAACCAATCTTCGGCAGATTCTCTGATTGAGGGAAGTGACTGGTCACATCAATTGCCACTAGCTGCTCTTCAGCACCCAGAGCTAAAACCAATTCGGTAACAGCGCTACCCGCACTTATGATTCGAGGTTGTTCTACGTCGTTGGCCATTGCCGTTGGCGCAGTCAGTACCAAGCTCATTGCTGCTACTGAAAGGAGATGTCTCTTGGTCTTTAATTTATTGAGCACGTTTAAATTGTTCATAATCATTTCTTTATATTATCTATTTGTTTCGCGAAGATTCTCAGTGAGCAGTCCGTTCGCATGTTGAGTTCGATTCGATAGAGGTCTAGCTCTGGCTATTTATTCTTAGTAACTAGAGCTTAACCTCATGAAAATAGAGAGTTGTTCTAGCCATCTTCGGTGAGCAATTGGGTTGCGGGTATTCCATTCTCTTGAAGGAATGACAGCAACTTCACTAGGTTCTCAACGTTGGCAGCTTTATCCGCGCCAATGATGATCGGCTTTTTATCCGCTGAACCTGTTTCTTCGAGTAAGGCAATTTTGAAGTTTTCCCAGTCGATGTACTCTCTGCCGTTAATCGCCCAGTAAGGTTCGCGATCTAAGATATTGACGCTTATCGAATCTTTATGAACTTCAGAAACGTTCTTAATATCAGAGCTTGGTAGTTCAACTTCTAATGACTCCAACTTCACCGATGCTGTCAGAAGCAGGAAAACCATCACGATAAAAATGATGTCGAGCAGCGGTGTTAAATCTGGCGCTAAACTTTGTGTTTGAGATGAGTGGGGCGTTTTAATCATGCTTGGCTCACATCACCGACTTTGTTTACTGATGAGCCTTTAGTCTCGTCAGAGTGATTGGTTTGAATCGACATGCCCTCTAGCCACACATTCACATAGTTCAGAGTATGTTCTAACTGAGCCAGTACTCGGTCGGCCCATAGCCCAAGCAGTTGAGCGCCAGAGATCGCAGGAAGCGCAATCATCAAGCCTGCCGCTGTGGTTCTCATTGCTAAGCCAAGGCCGTCAGCTAGATCGTTCGGTGTAATACTGCCGGTTGTAGCAGCAACCCCTTTGAACATCTCAATAAGCCCAAGAACGGTACCAAGTAGGCCAATTAGTGGGCTAATTACGCCGATTAAACCAAGCAGTCTCAACCCGGCATGCAGCTGGTGGCGTTTTTCTTGTAGCCAGATGCCTGCTGCATCTTCACGTAGTCCTTTTGAGAAAGAGTGGTGAGCAAGCAACATCGACACGCCCTTGTACAGTAGCGGTCGTTTACCTGAAATCGAATGAGCGAGTGCTTCAATCTCTTTACTGTTGGTCGGTGAGATCTGATTGAGCTCACGACGAATGGCGCGTTTGCCAACACCAATGCTTAACATCACTTGGAAGACACGTTCAGCGATGATCATTGCGGTTAATGCTGAACAGATAAGAAGAGGCCAAGTCATTAAGCCAAGTTGATCTTGTAAGTAACTGATTTGTTGCATGATTAATCCAACCTAAAACGAACAGGTATTTGTACACGGTGAGCAATCGCTCGACCATTGACAGTGTGAGGTGAGAATTTCCATTGTTTAATGGCGTCTAAAGCGGCGTTGTCGAGCATTAGTGCGCCTGATGAATTTACTAATGCTTGTTTAATTTGTTTGCCTTCAGCGTCTAACCAGACCTCATAAGTTGCGACACCTTCAACGCCACGACGTCTAGCTTGGCGTGGGTAATTCGGTGGTGTCGGGCGTGAAGAAAAAGAGGGCTTAGTCACTAATACGGGCTCTTGGTTTGATACGCCTTGGTTTACTTCTTGAGGTTGGTTGGCAGACTCGGCCAGATTTCTATCGACTTTCTTGTCGGCCAGTTTTTCTGGCTGAGGCGTTGGTTTGGACTTTGGCTCTGGTTTTAGTTCTGGGCGTTTTTTCTTAACGACCTTTTTCTCAGTCTTTGGTTTCTTTTGAATCGGCTTCTTTTCAACAACCTTTTTCTCTACTTTCTTAGGTTGAGGCTTATTAGTGATCGCTTTTTTCTTTGGCGTCGGTTTGGCTTGTTTTGGCTCAACGGCCTTGGGTTCGACAGGTTTAGGTTCAGCTTGTGAGACCGTTTCTTTGATTGGTTCTGGTTCAACCGACTCTGTGATGGTTTTTTGTTGAGCCGGGGAAGGCGTGTTCTTAGGCGTGAAGTTGATCGATACCGTGTTCGATTGGCTACCTGCAGGCATCGCAAATACTTTGGATTCTTGAGCGACAAACAATAACGCCGCATGAATCACTAACGATGCACCGCCTGCAATAACATATCTAGGAACGTTCACATTCAATCCTTTACCAAATCTAAAATCTGTACCGGATTATTGCCTAGAATCTAAATAAGATCAATTATCAATTGCATTATCATTTACGTCTATTTATGATTCTCTCAGTTTTTAGCGAATAGTCTTCCAGACTTTGCTATGTAAGTGTTTAGAGAGATTATATGAGTCTTGATATCTATAAATTTGACGAATCAATTCTGGGTGTTTCTAGCCCTGATCCGCTTCGTTTTGCGTTTGCGAAAAAGCATTCTGCACATGCCGGAGGAAGTTCAATTCCGGTCGATCCGAGCAAGAAGTTGGAGCTCTTTGACGAACTGATGCTAAGTGAAGGGAAAAAACAGGATAAGCGTTGCCTGTATATCCACATTCCTTTCTGTCGTGTGCGTTGTACGTTTTGCAATTTCTTCCAAAATGCTGCAAGTCGCAAATTAGTGGATGAGTATTTCGATGCGCTGATGGTTGAGTTGAAGCAAAAAGCCAAAACGCCTTGGGCTCAGTCTGGATTATTTCACGCCGTCTACATTGGTGGCGGAACACCTACCGATTTGTCTCCTCAACAAGTAGAGCAGTTAGGCAAGGCTATTCGCCAATATTTCCCACTAGCAAACGATGTGGAAATGACCTTAGAAGGGCGTATCAATCGCTTTGGCGACGAGATGTTTGATCGTGCGCTTGAAGGTGGTTTCAATCGCTTCTCATTCGGTATTCAAAGTTTCAACACTCAAGTTAGACGCAGCGCCAAGCGCTTAGATGACCGTGAAGTGGTGTTGGAACGTATCAGTGCTTTGAGCCGTACCGAGCAAGCTCCCATCGTTCTGGATTTGCTGTACGGATTACCATACCAGTCTATGGAAGTGTTCCAACAAGACTTAGAAGATTACATGTCTACTGGTGCTCACGGAATTGACCTCTACCAACTGATTGTTGGGGGTAATGCACCTATGCTTAATCTCGTTGAGAAAGGAAAAATTCCACCACCAGCGAATACGCCAGATAAAGCGAGTATGTACTTGGCGGGCGTCGAGTTCATGGCAAAAAATAAGGTCAAGCAACTGAGCGTGAATCACTGGACTCGTGATAACCGAGAACGCAGCATTTACAACAGCTTAGCGAAAACTTATGCCGAAGTTCTGCCGATTGGTTGTGGTGCTGGTGGTAACATCGGTGGTCATGGAGTGATGCAACATCGAACTTTAGACAGCTACATGGAGTCTATAAAGCAAGGTCAATTACCTATTGCCATGATGACGAAGCAAAGCTCATTAGAGCCAATCTTCTCGACATTAAAGGCCGGTTTTGATTCTGGTGTTGTTAGAAGAAGTACGTTGCCGACCTTTATGGGACAAGACACGTTCGATTACTTGAAGCCTCTGTTCTCACATTGGGAGAAGAATGGTTTGGTTGAGCTTTCAGAGAATTACCTGAGCCTGACTATTGCTGGTAGCTTCTGGGCAGTAAGCCTGGCTCAGAGTGTGATTCAAGTGCTTAACGCTGAATATCAAGCGATGCACCCTGCACCGAAAGCATCAGGTTCAGGCGTTCACCCGCATGCAAGTTTAAAGCACGCTTAATATCGAATTTTTAGTTTAAAACTTACGTAAATTACTCGTTTATACGGACACATATTCAATGACAGATACAACATTAGAAACGACAGAAACTCTAGAACAAAGCGTAGCTCGAATTCTAGAAGAAGAGCCAAAACTATTGCCGACAGCAATTGCTGAGAAGCTAGGTGTTTCAGAAGTTGAAGTGGTTGCTGCTTTTCCAAACGACATGGCAGTGATGCTAGATGGCAGCCGTGCTCAAGAGATTCTAGAAGGTTTGGTTGGTTGGGGTCCAGTGACCACAATTATGCATTCATTCGGCTCAATCTTCGAAGTAAAAGCGCCGTTCCCTAAAGGTAAAGTCGCGCGTGGTTACTACAACTTAATGGGCAAAGAAGGCGAGCTTCATGGTCACCTGAAACTCGACAACGTTAAACAGATCGGTTTGGTGAGCAAAGCGTTCATGGGTCGTGAAAGTCATTACTTCGGTTTCTTCAGTGAAACGGGCGAGAACATTTTTAAGATCTACCTAGGCCGCAATGAAAAGCGTGAGCTTATTGCCGACCAAGTAGAACGCTTCAAAGCACTAAAAGAACAAGCTTAAACACGATTAACGGCAAGCTTAACTAAGGTTGCCAACTCGTTTAAACAGTACATCAATGCTCGAGGATCGTTTAGTTCGCTCATGATCGCTCAACCTCGGGCAAAAATAATAAATCAGAGAAAGTGAAGAAAGGAATTACCCATGGAACAGCAAGTAAAACAAGAACGTCTACAAGGTCGCCTAGGTCCAGAAATTAAAGAGTTTCGCCAAGAGCGCCGTACCCTTCAACTTGCAACGGTTGATGAAGAAGGTCGCCCGAACGTAAGTTACGCGCCTTTCGTTCAGAACCAAGAAGGTTATTTTGTTCTCATTTCTGATATTGCTCGTCATGCTCGTAACTTGAAGGCTAATCCTCAAGTGTCTTTGATGATGATTGAAGACGAAGAGAGCTCGAAGCAGCTTTACGCACGCAAGCGTTTAACGTTTGATGCTCAAGCAAGTATTGTGGAGCGCGAAACGGAACTTTGGACTCAAGTGATCGGCCAGATGCAAGAACGCTTTGGTGAAATCATTGATGGTTTGAGCCAACTTCAAGACTTCTCTCTGTTCAACCTTAAAGCAGAAAATGGCCTATTTGTGAAAGGCTTTGGTCAGGCTTACCAAGTGTCTGGTGATGATCTGGTGGACTTCGTTCACTTGCAAGAAGGTCATAAAAAAGTATCTAACGAGTAATCTCGTTTAACTGATTTCTTCAGGAGCCCTCCAATGTGAGGGCTTTTTTATGTCTAAATCAAAGAGTTTGGTATATTGGCGTTTGATGACTATTTATGTGTAAGGATCGGTACGTGAAACCAGCAAGTCGAGATTGGGATGAATTCTGTTACCCATTTATCTATGAAGACAGTCCTATCTGTGATTTTGAGATTTTGTCGGATGAACTTTGTTGCCGGGTTGGATTGGTGTTGTCTTTAGAGCTAGAGCCTCAGGTTCGTGAGATCCTGCAACGCTTGCAGCCAAACATCTATCACTTGAATGGCTCTGTGCGCGGGAAATTAGCCATCACCGAGTCTGAATTGGTCGAGCTCAAGCAAGACTATCATCGTATCCGTGAGCAGCTAGAAGGTGGTTTTAAAGGCTTTGTCTTACCCGGTGGGCACCGAGTGTCTAGTGAACTTCACTTGTGTCGTTGTCAGGCTAAAAAGGTCGTGCGAGCTTTGGTGAGTATTGAACATCATGAAAGCAAAAAGTCGCCAGACCCGATTATTTTCAAATATGCCAACTTAGTCGCGAACACACTCTATGCATTGGCGTCTTTTACCAATCATGTCAATGAAGTTGAAGAAGTGGAATTTGTGAGTAAGAGTTATTCTATGCCAAAGAAATCTTAAGGAAGAGCTCTATATTGATTCATATCTAATCCTTAAGAAGCTAAGAAGCTAAGAAGCTAAGAAGCTAAACCATTAAGCATGATGCTAGGTTTAGCTTCCAAAATAGCGTCTAAGCAGCGGTAGAGGCTTCGTTTAAGACTTTTGCGCCGCGTAGCATGGCTTCGATTAATTCGCCCGCATTGAACTTCTCAAGCGCTTCATGTGCACCTACCTGATTGGCTCGGTCGACACAGATTTCACTGGACAGTGAGGTATGCAAAATACAGTAGGCATGACTCAGTGCGCTGTCATTTTGTACTTCAAACGCAAGCTCATAGCCATCGAGTCCAGGCATCTCAATATCACTCACGAGAAGATCAATTGCATTGCCAGCGCTGGCTTGGCGACGCATTAGGTCAATAGCATCTAAGCCGTTATTACAAATGCTGTAAGGGATGTTGATGCTGTCTAAGGCATCTGATAGCTGTTTCCGCGCGATTAAAGAGTCATCAACCAATAAGATATTCAGCGCTTTGAGACGCTCCCTTTCTACATCGGTCAGCATTGGAATATGTGCGTTTTCATAAGCCGGGTAGATCTTAGAAAGTAATAACTCCACGTCGAGCATTTGCACGATACGATCTTCAAAACGCGTAATACCCGTAACAAACACATTACGACCCACACTGGCGGGTGGCGATTCAATGCTTTTCCAATCACATTCAATGATTTTATCAATCGAACGAACCAAAAAGGCCACTACTGTTCTTAAGCAATCAGTGACGATGAGCACACAATCTTGGTATTCAGCGGGTGCTATCGGTCGAAAGCCAATCGCTGCAGACATATCAATGACTGGAACGGTAAGATCGCGGATGGTCACAGTACCAATCACGTGATGATGGGAGTATGGGATTTGAGTCATCGGCTGAAAAGGCACTATTTCTCTTACCTTAAGCGTGCCAATCGCAAAACTTTGAGTAAGGGATAATTTGAACATCAACATTCCCTGTGACTGACTCGCTTTACTGATCGGTTTGGCCATAGTGGCTCCTACTTAATACGCGCTTAATTTATAAGGATTAATTTAAAGGGAAACAGGGGTGTCGGCAAGTCACTATACGTTTTTAGGGGCTTTAAGGCAGTTGTTTTCGGTTATAGAGTGAAGATTGGCAGTTCTTGAGTTAAAATCACGCTAAACGCGCGCCTGTCGATGGTTTTATGTCGACAAGTCGTTAGCGATAAACAGAATTACAACAGTCCGTTCATTAACGATGTTCTAAGCAACCGTCGTAATTAAACTGACCGCAACACACTGAGAATTATCATGGCAAGAACAGCAGCAGCGCTTCATATTTTGGTGAAGCACAAAGAAGTAGCAGAAGACATCATCAAGCAGCTCAAAAAAGGCGCTAAGTTTCAAACGCTAGCGAAGAAGCATTCAACGTGTCCATCTGGTAAAAAGGGCGGCGACCTAGGCGAGTTCAAAAAAGGTCAAATGGTGCCTCAGTTTGATAAGGTTTGTTTCTCTGGCGAGACGCTAGTACCACACCTTGTAAAAACAAAATTTGGCTGGCACGTAGTGAAGGTTCTTTACAGAACTTAGTCATAAATATGTGTTAGATTGAATAAAAGGAGCGTATATACGCTCCTTTTTTGTCACTTTTTTGCGCATTTAAAAGCACTATGGCTGAGTGTTCATCCCAGACGTTATGCGATAATTGGCACTACGCCCTTGACTATCCGCCGTGACTAATCGGTGGGAGGAGGAGGGTTTTTAATGAGTAACTCATATAATAAATACCATTCTTAAGGAAATTTATGCAGCTTTGCCTTTTAGCCTTTGTATTTATCTAGAAAGCTGTAAACAAGTTTGGTAGGAGAACAACATGGATAGTTCAGCTATGTTAAGCAACCCAGCGACAGATGTGATTTTGCATGCCTTTGACTGGTGCTACGCTGACGTAATGAAGAACGCCCCACTGATCCAAGAATTGGGTTATAAATCTGTTTTAGTATCACCGGCAATGAAGTCGTTACGCGGACCAAAAGGTTGCGACCGTGATTCTGGCACCCAATGGTGGCAGCGCTATCAACCACAAGATTATCGTGTGATTGATAATCAGCTGGGTGACACGCAAGATTTCACTGCGATGGTGAACACGTTAAAGCAACACGGCCTTCGTACCTATGTGGACGTCGTATTTAACCACATGGCCAATGAGTCGGGTATCCGTGGTGATTTAACGTATCCAAATCAGCAAGACATGGCGTCTTATCAAGAAGATGCTGACTATTACGAATCCATACGTTTGTTTGGCGATCTTTCTAAGCCTTTATTTGATGAAAACGATTTTGTTGAAGCGTTTGGTATCAAAAACTGGAAAGACACTTGGGAAGTACAGAACGGACGTATTACCGGTGGAGTTAGTGACCCTGGCTTGCCAACGCTGTTAGACAACGACAATGTGGTCGCGCAGCAGAGAGCTTACCTAAAAGCCTTAAAAGAGATTGGCGTGAAAGGGTTTCGCATAGACGCAGCGAAACACATGACACTGTCACATCTACGCAAGGTGTGGACGGATGATATTTGCGAAGAAATGCATATCTTTGGCGAGATCATTACTGATGGTGGTGCGACCAAAGAAGAGTATGAGTTGTTCCTTGAGCCTTACCTCAAACACACTCGCTTAGGCGCTTACGATTTCCCTCTGTTCAATACCATCTTCAAATCCTTTGAAGAGCAGGGCAGCTTTAAGTCTTTGATCAATCCTTACTGTTTTGGTCAGGCGTTATCGAATATGCGAGCAATCACTTTTGCCGTCACTCATGATATTCCAAATAATGAAGTATTTTTGGATCACGTAATGGGTGAAGTTGACGAGCGATTAGCTCATGCCTTTATTCTTGGTCGAGACGGGGGTGTGCCGCTTGTTTACAGTGAGCTAAGTACCAGCGGCATTCTGGATCAGAACGGTCAGCCTCGTTGGCTTAACGATTGGCAAGCGCCTTACATGAAAAACATGATTCAGTTCCATAACCATGTTCATGGCGAAGCGATGCGTGTGGTTGAGGCAAATGATGATTTGCTGGTGTTTGTCCGTGGCGACAAAGGCATTGTGGTGATCAACAAGTCGAAGCGAAGTAAAACGGCATCACTGACTTGGACTGGTAAAGTAACGGATTTGTTGTCTGGTGCAGTGTTTGATTGTGTCGATAAGACGCTAACCATTCAGGTTGAATCTAATCAGTGCATGATGTTGACAACGAACTAGTTCGAGCCTGTTATGATACCAATCGTAGTAAATAACTGGTCATCCTAGCTTGTTAAAACGCTCGATAACTTCGTTATAAATTTTGATTGTAGAATAACTACTTATCGAAAATTTCTGCCTTGTTCTCAAGCCTTTTTCCTGCGCTATTTATGATCACTTACTTACTGTGATTGGTATGAGTTACGTCTAATCGGTTAGAAAGATAAGACTGAAAAGAAAGCCCCGCTTACTAGCAATCAGTAAGCGGGGCTTTTTATTTGAAGCTGTTTTATTGGTTACTAAGCGGAGCGTTAGTTAAACAGACAGGCGATTAAACCGTGAACTTGTTCAATAGTTCATCCTGTGCACGAACATTGTCAGTTTGTACCTGCATTGCCGTGTTTGCTTCTTGAGCCGCGTTGGATACTTGTGTTGAAAGGTCTTTGATCTTAACTGTGTTGTTGTTGATCTCTTCCGCTACTAAGCTCTGCTCTTCTGCTGCTGAAGCAATTTGAATATTCATATCAGAGATACGCTGAATCGCGTCACGGATGCGGTCAAGTGAAGAGTTTGCTTGCTGAGCACGTTCAACGGCGTCAGTGGCTGTGTCTTTACTTTGATTCATCGCGTTCGATACTGAGCTTGCACCCGCTTGGAGCTGCTCGATCATGTTGCGGATTTCAGTGGTCGATTCTTGAGTACGTTGCGCCAGAGTTCGAACTTCATCGGCAACGACTGCGAAACCACGACCAGATTCACCAGCACGTGCTGCTTCAATCGCTGCGTTCAATGCGAGTAGGTTAGTTTGGTCTGCAATATCGTTGATTACTTTAAGAATCGTTTCGATGTTGGCTGTCGCTGATTCTAGTACTTGTACTTCTGCAACCGCTTGGTCGATACGTGCTGAAAGGTTATCAATCGCTTGAGTGGTATCACTGACTACAGATGTACCGTCTAGCGTTGCTTCGTCAGCTTCACGAGCCGCTGCTGCTGCGCCTTGAGCGTTGTTTGCGACTTCAGTTGCGGTAACCGCCATCTCGTTCATTGCAGTCGCTAATTGCTCAAGCTCTTGCAGTTGGGTATTCATCGCGTTTGCTGATTCGCCTGCACCTTTAACCGTGATTTCAGTACCACGCTTAATCTCAACACCAATCGCTTTTGATTGAATGATTTGGTTTTGCAGGTTTTCAGTAAAGGTATTGAAACCTTTTGCTAGGTCAGAGAACTCTTGGTCTGTGTTGGTATCTAGGCGCTTAGTTAAGTCACCTTGACCGCTCGCCACATCTTGAATTGCTTGGTTAAGCACATCAAGTGGACGCATTAACACACGAATCAAAACAGTCAGTGCAATGATGCTGAGAATAACCGCAATCAACGAGTAGATCATTGAGCTGTTTTTCAAATCTTCAACGGTTTGGTAAGCGATCTCTTCATCAAGGATTGCACCTATGTACCAATCTTCACTTGGGATGTGAGTGAAGTTCACTAGGAACATCTTGCCGTCGACTTCAATTTCTTGAGAGCCTTCACGAATGCTTGCTTGTGGCATGTAGCTTGAAAGCATTTCGCCATTGTTTTTCGCATTCGGGTGAGCAATCGTTGTGCCGTCGGCAGTGACTAGGAATAGGTAGCCCGCATCAAACAAGTTCACTTGGTTTACCAATGTCGCAAGGTTAGTCAATTCTAGGTCGTAGAACATACCTGCCGTGAAGCGGCCGTTGTCTTTAACTGGCGTACCCACAGATATGATGACTTTCTTGCTTGATGCATCCACATAAGGAGCGGTAACAACTAAACTGTTTTTGGATTTAGCATCAATGTACCAAGGGCGAATTCGAGGGTCGTAATCTGGACCAGCTTCCCAACCGTCATCATTTTCAATAACGAAACCGTTTGCTTCGTAACCAAAGCCAACCGCTAGGAAGCTGCTTTTAAGCTTTGGCTTTTCTAATATTTTTTTTACATAAGTACGATCTTCAGGGTTGATCTCGATGACTTCAGTCGTCGATTGAGCCAACGCTTTCTTGGCGTTCATCTCTGATTCGACGGTATTTTTAACGCCAGAGACCATTTCTTTCAGGCTTGCATTGACGTGGTTTTCTACAGCACTTCTTACAGTGTAAAGTTGTTGTATTGAAAGCAATGATACTGTCACTAGCAGCAAGGCTGATGATGCAGCAACCACCTTATGGCTAAATTTCATTGAGTTTTCCCCTTCTCACAGACTTTGCGAAGACTAAAGTTAATCGTATTTTTGTAATTATATATATCGACTAGATTGAAATTTACTTGAGTTTAATTTCACAAAATAGACTACAAAAATACAACAACCCACACAATGCAAAATTCACTTATTTACATATTTGCTACTTTTGTTATTTGGTTCAATGAGTTGAAGAATTGGTTTAATCGGAGTGTAAGAGCATTAAGAATGTATTAATTTAGCGTTTATGTGTGTTGTTTTCTATTCTCAGACGAGAAGGAAGGTAAACAGATATGAAATTAAATGATATGCCAATTTTATATATTGGCTGTATTTCTGGTGGGTGGGTGAATGTATTTTAAGCGGGTAGGGAATGTATTTACTGGCAATAAAAAGCCCCACAAAAGTGAGGCTTTATAAAATAGTTCTTAATTACGCTATATCAGTAGGGTCTAATTTAGAATATTAGATGTGCTACACCAGCGATAACCGGAAGTGTAATTAACGTACGCAGAATAAAGATAATAAACAGTTCGAGGATGTTCACTGGAATCTTACTGCCTAGAAGCAGAGCGCCTACTTCAGACATGTAGATCAGCTGAGTTACCGACATTGCTGCAATAACAAAGCGAGTCATCTCGTTGTCGATAGAAGCGGCAAGAATCGCAGGAATAAACATATCCGCAAAACCAACAACAATCGTTTCAGATGCTGCAACCGCTTCAGGAACACCAAGTAGCTCTAGGAATGGAATGAAAGGTTGACCTAGGAATGAGAATACTGATGTGTATTCCGCAATAACCAGTGCCATCGTACCAAGGCCCATAACCACTGGCAGTACACCAAAAACCATATCCACAGCGTTACGAACGCCTTCGCCAAATACAGACTTAGCGGATTTAACTTGTGACGCTTTGTTTACTGCTAGCTCAAGACCCCAAGAGAACGTTGAGTGACCCGCTGGGATCGCGTCAGCGTCTTTGTGAGGCTTGCTGCCATCAATGAAGGTGTCTTTCTTCATGCTTAGTGGCGGAAGGCGAGGGATGATTACCGCAGCCACAATACCCGCTAGACAGATTGCTGCGTAGAAAGGCAAGAATAGGTGCTCTAGTTCTACTTGAGCAATAACGACAAGACTGAACGTAATAGATACTGCTGAGAAAGTGGTACCAACAACCGCAGCTTCACGCTGAGTGTAGAACTTCTTCTCGTACTGTTTACTTGTAAGAAGGATACCAACGCTGCCGTCACCTAACCAAGAAGCCATACAGTCGATAGCACTACGACCTGGCAGGTTGAAGATTGGACGCATTACTTTGCTTAGTAGCGTACCGAACAACTCTAACAAACCGAAGTTAAGTAGAAGTGGTAATAGTAAACCTGCAAAGATAAATACTGAGAACAGTGTTGGAAGTAGGCCTTCTAGTACGAGACCACCAGTGTTTTCTTCCCAGATAAACTCAGGGCCTACTTGGAAGAAAGCCATGAATGCAGCAGCACCACCGATAAGACGAACCAACAACCATAGTGGAGATGGGTTGAAAAGACCGTTTAAGAAAGAGCTTGATGTAATGAATGTAGGTTTGAAAATGGTGCTTAAAACGGAAGCTACAGACATGAAAGCAACGATTGCAGTGATAATAGAAACTAAGTATTCACCAAAAACCGCTTGAATTGATTTCGCTAGAATAGCGACAGGGATCGTTAGATCACCTTGGTAGCTGATTGGAGCCATGAAAAGGAACAAACCAATCAGAGATGGGATTAAGAAAACCCAGAAACTGCCTTTAGATTTCTCTGGTTGAGCAGTATTCGTGTTGTTAGACATGTTAATTGTTCTCGTATTTCTACATGTAAAAAAGCCACATCCTTGGCGTTTTTATTCTCTAAACATCCGTATTTTCTCATTGGCTGCAAGATTACCCAGTATTGATAGTGCTTGCAATACTATTCATCAAATATCGCTAACTATTCACACTGGTTATTCTGCAACTCATTAAGAGTTTAGAATAAAGTGTTGCGGATGTTACGTAACTTGAAGATATATTGCCAGATATTTATAAATTGACTGGAGTTTCAGTTCGATAGGTCAGGTAGAGCCAGTAGCTAAATGCGATAATGAAGGCGAAAGAGGCAGGGAAAGCCAGCGCCAAAATTTCAAAGCGCTGGAACAGACAAGCACCGCTTAAACCACCAAACAGAAAGCCAACCACAATGAACATCAGCAGTTTGGCTTTACGACGGTCAAAAGGCATCCCCTTTAAGCGAGCACCAATCATGATCCCAAGATCCGTGATGATCCCGCTCATGTGCGTTGTTCGAATGATCGCACCGCTGTAAGTCGTTATCATCGCGTTCTGTAAACCACAGGCTGCTGAAGCGAAGTATTGACCTGAAGTGTAGCCCTGTAACAGTGCCCAAAGTGCTAAAAATAGCAATCCTCCTTCAATACACAGAGCAACGCCGTAACGACGCCCTAACTTCAGTGCTTGGTTCTCAATAAAGAACCCGCTGAAGGCTGCACCTAACATAAAGCTCATGATAATCAGTAAAAGATGTAAAGAAGCCGAAGTTGGTGTGAGCAGGCTACTGCCTAATAAAGACATGGTGCCTGAAATGTGGGAGATCGCTTGATGCTGAAAGCCGAGTAAGCCAATCGCATTAACACTGCCAGCAAGGCCTGCGAGCAGCAAAGCGCCGTATTCAACCCAGCGAGGTAGCTTAGAAATCATGTGGTTCACCCTGGGTTAAAAAGAGGAGCAGATTATAACGCTAGCGAAAAGATACGCTAGCGCTGTGGTGCGTTGATATTTGATCTTAGGCAACAGTATTGCAGTTTGTTCTAATGCTGTTGCTTTATCGAGATAAAGGTCAGTAACAGGCTAGTTGTAGTGACTCATTTGATGGTCAAATTTGACCCAGCCGTGTTTGCGTTCTTCGTAGACTGAAAAGCTCGGTAGCGGAAAGTCTTGCTCTTTAAATAATCCGAGCGGGACGATATAAAAATCGGCAGCAGCAACAGATTGTAAGAGCATGGTGGTGCCACACTTAGGGCAAAACTGATAGGTCACTTCACTGCCCGTATCACTGATGCGTGAGAAAGACGTGACTTCTCCGTTTAATGTGACTTGTTCTATTGGGAATCGAGCCTGAACACCAAACACACTTCCGGTGCGTTTCTGACATTCATAGCAATGGCATACAGAGGTTCGTTGAGGCTCGCCTCTGCATACTAGGTTGACTGCTCCACAGCGGCATTCGCAACTTCTGATATTTCTATCTTTAATATGATTGATATCCATCCATGCTCCACTTCTGGTTAACCCTGTATTGATAATTATACTAAAGCCCTTTATGGTCTGCACAACTGGATGAAAACAAAAGAATATAATTGCTCATGAAAAAGAAAATCTTACCTATACCTCTGATTTTACTGATTCCAATTGTCATGCTGGTTGTGGTGATACTGGCGGGTATTTATCGTTTTAGCTTAAGTGACGAAGAGATCTTGGCGAAGTTTCCTTCTTCTCAAGTCAGTTATGATCCTGTTGTTGAAACCGTTTTTGATTTGAAGACGACCAACCCATGGACAATTAAAGTACCCGAAACCAACGCGTACGCTTTTATTAATGAAGTCGATGAACCTAGAGCTATAGCCTTTGGACGCTATGACTCGGGTGTTGAGCGTGGTGTGGTAACGGTAGACACCAACAACCTTTCAGCCGTCACGTTGGGCAAGGCGAGTTTCTTTGTCGCACCGATGTGGGTATCTAACCAAGGCAGTGGTGTGTTCTATTATCTTGGCTTGTTTAAACATGACCAGCAGCGAAGTCGTGTCGTGCTAGTCGACCAGCTTTTTCTAGGCGATAGAGTGCATATTCAGACTTTAGAGGTCGCTCAGCAGCAAGATTTACAATCCGATAGCAAACAAACAGGGGAAGGTTTTATCGGCTTTACTCAGCATTCTGCGGAACAATCATTTGCAGAATCCCCTTCTGAAAAGGTGTTAATGAGCTTTTCTTTTGATACGCAATCAATTGGTAAGCAATAACGTTTTCGTTAATGCAAGGATCTGTTGTTTATGTGAGCTAAATTACATATTATCTTAATTAGATGAATGAAATTTAGACACTCCTTATGCTTGGTGTCTGCCTATTTTTACAAATGGAGCTTGCGAATGATTAATAAACGTTTTTTTAAGACGAAAGATGAAGTTGAAGTGACCTTCGAGCTAGAAGCTCAAGAAGCGAACTCTGTATCCATCGTTGCTGACTTTCTTGATTGGAAAGCCACCCCAATGAAAAAACTGGCCAAAGGGAAGGTGTACAAGTTTAAAACTCGCCTGCCTAAAGATGGCGAGTTTCAATTCCGCTATCTAGTAGATGACCAACAATGGGTGAACGATGCGAATGCTGATCGTTATATCCCGAATGAGTTTGGCGAAGACAATTGCTTGGTATCGACGGTTAACGCTTAATCGAGATGAAGTAGCGTGAACCAATAGAAAGCAGAAACTAGCCGTTTCTGCTTTTTTGTTTTTTTATTTGGCGGTTAATATTATTAATCGTGAAGCGGGTTTCCACTTACGGTAACTCAATGACTTAGTCTAAATTGGGCAGATTCACATCATATTATGACAATGCAATGATGATTTATGCGTTTGAAAAGCATATCCTATGCCTTTATATCGTAGAAAGACCTGTTTACCGTGTATTCAAAAATATTTTCCTCTCCGTTTGCTGAGCTTTCACCTGTAAAAAAAGTAGCTATTTTAGGACTGCCACTTATTGCAGCGTTTGGTATTGCTTTGCAATCTTCAGAATCGGATCTGACGAAAACGATCGATCTTGATTTACCCGACTCAACCGTTATTGAGTCAATCCTATCACCTTCTTCTGTCGCGATTATCGAACCGCCGACGTTTGAGTATCAAATTCAAACGGGCGATAACTTGAGTAGCATCTTCACTCAACTTGGATTTTCTTATAAATCGATGATGAGTGTGATGGAAACCGATTTAAACTTCCTTGCCCTAGACACACTTCGTCCTGGTAACACATTACGTTTTTGGCGTGATGAGGCGACGGGCAACCTTTCCAAAATGGAAATTCAATTTAGTGTTGCGGATAAAGCGGTTTACCGACGACTTGAAGATGGCAGCTATGAATTTGAAGACATTTCTATTCCTGGTGAATGGAAACAAAAGCCTTTAGTGGGTGATATTCACGGCAGTTTCTCTATGTCGGCGAACAAGGTTGGCCTGAATAGTCTTGAGATTGACCATATTGTGACGCTTCTTAAAGATAAGCTGAACTTTAGCCGCGACCTGCGCGCTGGCGATCAGTTTGAAGTGCTTCAGAAAGCGCAATTTGTTGATGGTGTCGCAACCGGAAAGCGTGAAATCGAAGCGATTAAGATCATGAATCGTAATCGTGTTGTTTCTGCGTACTTACACACTGATGGGCAATATTACGATGCCAATGGCGATAGCTTACAACGTGCTTTCCAACGTTACCCAGTGAGCAGTGGATGGCGTCAGAGTTCTCAGTTTAACCCTAAGCGCTTACACCCTGTAACAGGCCGAGTCTCACCTCACAACGGTACAGATTTCGCGACGCCAATTGGTACGCCAGTTCAAGCGACGGGTGATGGTAAAGTGATCATGACCCGTAAGCACCCATACGCCGGTAATTACGTGGTTATTCAGCACGGTAGCACTTACAAAACGCGTTATCTCCATTTGAGTAAGATCTTAGTTCGTAAAGGACAAACGGTATCTCGTGGTCAGCGTATTGGCTTGTCAGGTAAAACTGGCCGAGTGACGGGTGCACACTTGCATTATGAGTTAATCGAACGTGGTCGTCCTGTGAACGCGATGACAGCGAATATTCCGATGGCTGATTCAGTGCCTAAAAAGGAAAAAGCGACGTTCGTCGCGTCAAGAGATGAAGCTGATAAGCTGTTAAAGGTAGCTTTAGAAGCACAATCTAATAACAGTTAATAGATTTCTCTAAATTAGGCCGATTAATCAAGCCGCGAGAGCTTTTCTAAATATTTAAGTATTTAGTCATGCTTCGCGGCTTTTTAGATTTTGGTCTGGCTACTGCTTTATATTTTTAATTTTTATGGGCTTTGAATGAGTGCTTCTGAATGAGTCACTAAACTCACGATAGCTTCAGGTCGCATAGGAGGCGAGTATAGGTATCCTTGGATCTTGTCACACCCCATATCGTGAAGTTTCTCTAGCTGTTCACGCTTTTCCACACCCTCTGCGACAAGTGATACGTTGAGTCGATGAGCAAGCTGGATGATCAACCAAACAACGCTCTCTGATGTCGAATTGGTGAGTAAATTTTGAATGAAAATGGCATCAATTTTAATGCAGTCAATCGGGTAGCTGTGAATGTAATTCAAGCTAGAGTAACCGGTGCCGAAATCGTCTAGCGCAATCGTAAAGCCTTGTTCTCGCAAAAAGTTGAGTGCGTCTTTGGTGTCTTGAGTTGGAGATAGCAATACTGTTTCGGTCAGCTCAATAACAAACTCATCAGCCTTAAAGTGATGCTGTTCAATGGTCCGAGTGAGGTAGGAAATGTAACGCTTAGAGTCGGTAAGCTCATGGGCGGAACAGTTTATTCCGAGCTTAACCTTGTATCCTAAGCCTTGTTCTAATGTCGTTTTAGCTCTGCATACCAGTTCGATAATGCGTTCACCCAGCTCGACAATTAGCCCGGATTCTTCTGCTACCTGTATAAACTCAACTGGGGATATGTCGCCGTGCTTTTCCGTTTTCCAACGAGTGAGTACTTCGAAATACTTCCAACGTTTGTCTTGTTGACCAACAATCGGCTGAGCCACAACATACATTCCGCTATTCAGCGAGATAGAGTTTTCAAGTTCATTTCTCAAGGCCGCAATTAACTCGGTCTTTCTCTGATATCGAGCTCTTAAGTGGGTGTCATAGCACTTGATATGGGTACCCGAATATTGCTTACATTCTTTTAACGCCAAGCTGGTGTTGAAGATGATTTGCTCTACGTCTTTGCTATCTCCGGTTGATCCTGCGATGCCTATGCTGATATCAAAATCGATCCTAAGATCAATACTGTTATAACCCTGTTTTACTTTGGCGACGATTTGTTCACAAATTGCGGTTGGGTCGGCGTAATAGGTGATGAAGGCGAACTCATTTCCTGCCGTTCTAAAGGTGAGGTTATTTTCTGGGAGTGTTCGTCTCAAAATCTCAGCCAGATGTTGCAGTACCTTGTCTCCAACATAGTTGCCGTGAAGATCGTTAATCGCTTTAAAACTATTAATGTCCAGCATTGCTAACGTGAACGGTGTTGAGTTTTGCTGAGTGATTGATTCTAGCGTATCAGATAAGCAACTGCGGTTAAGTAGACCTGTTAAGCTATCGTGTGATACTTCATAGCTGAGTTGATTGACCAGTTGCTCAGAGCGATCGTTGAACCACATCTCACGTAGGGTGTGGATGATGATATCCGAAAAAAGTTGATGATGTTTAATCGCTTCTTGTTGCTGAGCATTACTCAGTGGGGAAGTAAACGTAGAAAAAAGTACCCCCATGACTTCACCGCTTTGAGTCCGTGTAGGAATCGCAATGGAATTCTGTGAGGTAATCTCTTGCCGAAAGGCTGATGTAGGTAGTGATTTGACAACGTATTGAGCAAATGAGCAATCAGGGTGGTTTTGATTAACGGCTTGCTGATAGATTTGCCCATGACGAGGGTTGATTCTGTCATGCAAGACGTGATCAGAATGAGCAATAACTAAAGGAACAATTTGGTCTGGAAAGTACTTTTTCTCAATGATAGTGGTGTACTTAGTATCGAACATTTGGTGCAGGGTAAGCACTGCTGACTCCAAAAGGTCGATACCTTCCAACTTGAGCAAGCGCCCTATACGCTCAGTGTCTATCATATTGTTGTACGTTTGTTGAGTCATAGCTACCATCCCTAGTTAACCAGATCCAGCGTGTAAGCCTGTGTGTTTAGTTTGTACGCATCTATTTTTATATGCGCTTAGTTTATTATTGGCCGCGTTGTATCATTTTTCAAATTAAGTTGAGACTTATTTCACAAAATCTGGTTATTTCTCTCTTTATCTAGCCTATCTTTCAAATGGTCCAAAAATAACTTGGTTCGCGTATGTGAGTAATCAAGCTTAGGGTAGTACGCGTAAACCATCACTTCGTCGGCGGTAATATTTGGCAATACTGGAACTAATGTCCCTTGTTTAAGATCTTCTTTGATCATTGCTTTGATGGTTAACAGCACACCCATTCCTCGTTTCGCCGCGTGAAACAAAGCCTCAGGGTTGGTGGTCGCAAAGTTGCCGTTCAAAGTGATGCGCTGCCCTTTGGTGAGTGTGACTTCACGGGTAGGGCGCTCTCCCCATATTAAGGAGTTGTGTTGTTCTAAGTCTTGCTCGTTGGTGGGACAACCATGTTTGGCAAGATAACTCGGCGCAGCATAGAAACTGGCCTTGTGTTCAAACAGCGGTGTTTTCTTGAAGCTTAACGAGTTGAGCTGTTCCAGTTCACGACTGATCACCAGATCCAAGCCCAGCTCTGGTAATTGCCCTGGCGTGGTCGTGATCAGCTGCACCTTAATATCTGGATACTTTTCTAAGAAGTCGTCCATGTATTGCACTAGAAACTTAGAGCCAACAGCAATCGTCGCGCCAATCTTTAATAGGCCTGCCGGGGTTTGGTTAACCGAGCGAGTCTCATCAATAATTGACTGCCAATTGTCGAGTTGATCCTTGGCCCGTAAGTAAAAGAGTGCACCCGCTTCGGTTTGGTTAATCGAGCGAGTGGTGCGTTTTAAAAGTTGAGTACCGATACGCTCTTCGAGCCAGTTTACTCTTTTGCTGATCGCCGAGCTGGTGGTGTTAAGTTTGCGAGCAGCGCCATTGAAACTGCCTTCTTCCACTACTCGAACGTAGCTTTTTACGTTGAGAATCCAATCCATATTATTTCCTGTTAGGACTTAATTAAATTCCAATTTGGTTAATTATCAATTACTGGTTTTGAATATAAACTTATATCATGAACAAATATCAAACGAATAGGGAATTTTTTGAGCCAATCGACCTTTAAAAA
Source organism: Vibrio sp. J383 (assembly GCF_023503985.1). Classification (NCBI taxonomy): domain Bacteria; kingdom Pseudomonadati; phylum Pseudomonadota; class Gammaproteobacteria; order Vibrionales; family Vibrionaceae; genus Vibrio; species Vibrio sp. J383. The sequence goes on from NZ_CP097294.1 coordinate 923,482, forward strand.
AACACCGTTATTTTTAGCAATGATGATTATTGCTACGGGGCAGGTGGGTGTGAGCATCTACTTGCCATCATTGCCGTTAATTGCTTCTGACTTAAGTGTGACTCAGGTAGATGTACAGCTGCTCGTCACGCTGTTTCTGGTGGGTTTTGGCTTGTCTCAGCTATTTTACGGACCGATGTCTGATGCAGTGGGAAGAAGACCTATCTTCTTGTTAGGTCAGGGTGTTTATTTGATTGGTACTGTCGTTTGTGTTGTTTTTTCTGACAACATGACGGCGCTAGAGGTTGGTCGCTTGTTGCAAGGTTTAGGGGCAGGTAGTGCCTCGGTTCTCGGACGAAGTGTGCTTCGCGACAGCTATGATGGCCCTCAACTGACCAAAGCGTTGTCTTATATTTCGATCACCGCTTCGATCATGCCGATCATTGCGCCCGTATTTGGTGGTTGGATTTCATTCCACCTAGGTTGGCAGGCGGTGTTCCTGTTTGTTCTACTGTATCTACTGGCAATATTCACTCTGGGTTACTTTGTGTTGCCTGAGACTTTGCCATATGGAAAGAGTCGCTTTGATGCCTGCCAAGTAGTAAAGAACTACGGACGCTTGTTGACTAACCGCCAAGTGTTGACCAGTGCCAGTTATAACTGGATGAGCTACATGGCAAGTTTGGTGTCTTTATCGCTGTTTCCATTCTTAATGCAAGAGCAGTTAGGGCTGACCGCCGCTGAATATGGCTCATTGATGATTGTCCCTTCGGCAGGCTTACTGATAGGTAGCGTGGCTTTGAACTTGCTCAATCGTAGGTTTAGCACTCCGCAATTGATGAGCCTTGCGATTTTGATTATTTTGGCTTCGGGAACTTGGCTTCTTACTCATGAGTTATCCATCTTTAACTTAGTTTGGGCGTTTACTTGGTTGGCGATAGCACAAGGCATCTCGTTCCCACTATCAATCAGCATGTTATTAGAACCCCATAAGAAACAAGCGGGCGCAGTGTCGGCATTGTCTGGCTCAATTCAGATGTGTTTAGCGGGTTTATTGGGTGGGTATCTAGTAGAAAGCTGGGTGACAACTCACCTACAACTCGGCGTGTTTTATCTGATTATTGGTGCTTGCATGGGCACAGTACTTTGGTCTTCAACGAGAATGAATAAGAAAGCCGCAGCTATCGAAGTAGAATACAGTTAAGCAGCTGAAGCAGAGTACAGTTAAACAGTTGAAGTAGAGTACAGTTAAGCAATTAGCTCGCTATAGTTCAGCGTACAGTCGTTAATACGTTGTATTTGTATGGATGGTTTTCTACAATACCTGCGTCCATTTAATAGGTAATAAACATGCAGCAAAATGAATTTGAAGTACTGGTAAAAGCTATCTGCGCACTAGATGGCCTGCCTCAAGCGCTTGAGCTATTGAAATCCAATGAGGATACAGAAGTCGCTGAGGCTGCTGGATCACTAACAGGTCAATTTGCGCTAGCTGAAGTAGAAGGCGAAAAGCGTATTTACCACGTGACGCTTCAAGAAAATGAACAAGGCGAAGAGCAAGAGTACATCGAACATGTCATGAATGAAGGCGATGACTTAATCAAATTTGCAGCTTGGTTCTTTGAAACTATGTTTGAATTAAAGCAAAAAGATACATACCAAATTGCGGGTAAAACTTACAGACAGCCAAAGCGTAGCTAGTGTTTTAGTTTCTAGATATTAGTTACTAGTTACTCGCTATTAGGCATTAGCGAATAATGCCCTTTTTAAGGTCAGTGTTTCTAAGCTAAGTATTTAAAAAGCAGCTCTCTTGAGCTGCTTTTTTTATGAATGTCTAAACCAATGTCTTGGATTGCAAATGGGTATGGTGAATCAAGGTTAGACGGACTTAACATTAACTCATTGATATAACGATACAATGCTGATTTACGCAGAGACAAGAATACGGACGTTGCAATAGAATGATATTCTTGCACTAAAGTGTGATTTAGATCTTGTTTTTGGCCGCTTTAAGTGTAGAATCCGCGCATAAGAAAATCGATTATGTGCGGAGATAAGCATGAATTACGAACTAGGCCACGCATACCTTGGTCAAATGGTAGCAAAAAACATGATGCACGAAGCATTGTATGGCAAGCCAAAGCCAAAAAAAGCATCATTCTTTAAGCGAATGATGAAGAAAATGGCGAAATAAGCATTTTCAAAAACGGAATTTAAAAAGGCCTTAAACTCGATGAAGTTTAAGGCCTTTTTCGTTTTAGCGATTAATGAAGGTCATCGCTCGTTTTGTTGTGGATGGACACAAAAAAACACTGATTAATTCACGATCGGATTTGTAACTCTGTGTGAGTTTAGCCTGCCGATTGGTTGGACAGGTCGACAACGTTATTTGGAATGGTATCTAAACCATTTTCTTTCATCCATACTTCTAAGTTGTCTGCTCCACCGATGTATTTACCATCGAGCCAGATCTGAGGAACGGTTACTGGTGTTTTCTCACCAATGTGCGCTTTGACCTCTGGAATCATGCGATACAAAGCTGCGCTGTCTTTTACGACATCGTGGTATTGGTATTCAACACCCGCTTCATCAAGCATTTTCTTTGCCTTAACGCAGAATGGGCAGGTCGCTTTACCATAAACGATGTTGCCTTTTAGGCTGTCGCGTTTGGTCCACTCTTTGATCACGGATTGAACTAACACACCGCGGTTAAGCGCTTCGCCTTGGCTTACAACCTTGCCTTCAACAACAAGGATTGGAGCATGCCAAGAGCCCAGTTTTAGAGGCTCCCACCAGTGAGACAACCAATCTTTCACTTCCAGTTCGACATCGACATCTGATAACTCATTCTCAAAAGTATCCTTAAGAATGTCTTTGGTAAGGGTACATTCCCCACATGGGATATTAACTTTAAATGGACCCCAGCTGCCTGCCCAACGGTATAGTGTAATCTTGACTGGTTTCTTCATGGTTACGGCCTCGTTTGAATTCTCTTATCCATATAGAACGGACAGTTGAACTATTTATTTCACTAACCCTAAACTTTCTTCAGTTTTGACGGCTTTTTCGTTTCCCAGTGCGTTATAAATGCGACTGACGCAATAATAATAGCAGCCCCGAGCCATAAACGGCCCGGTGGAACCCAGCTAAATACAATCCAACCTGCTAGGACATTTAGCGGTAATTTTGCGTGGTCAAAAGGTTGTACGAATGAAGCATCAGCGACTGAGTAGGCTTTTACAATTGCCCATTGAGCGAGTGCCGTCATAACACCGATGACAATTAAGATAGCCCAAATCGTACCGCCGCTTGGAGTCTGCCAATCTGGCGCAGCAAGTAGGATGTTAAATGGCGTAATCAATAGTAAAAGGTAGACCACCATGGTTGAAGGACTGTCTTGTGAAGAGAGCTTTTTCACCATGAGTGAGTAGCATGCCCAAAAGAAAGCGGCGCCAATCGGTAGTAGCGTTGCCCAGTTAAAGTCTTCAGCCCACGGCTCTAGAATCACCATCGCACCCACGAAACCTGCTAAGGTCGCACCCCAGCGAGCAGCTCCAACTTTCTCTTTGAGGAAAAGCCCTGAACCTATGGTTGCAAACAGTGGCGACGTCATGAGAAGGGCAATGCCTTGCCAAATAGGAACAGGGTAAGCCAGCGCCCATATCCAAAGTTGAATACCAATCACCGATAAAAACACACGGAATACATGTAACTTGAGGTTGTCGGTTTTTAGCGCGCGGCGAATGCCCAGCGTTTTCAGATAAGGAAGAATAGCGAACAACGCGATGGCGTATTGAATGACGGCAACGGTAGTAGAAGTAAGTCCGAAATGAATGCTAGCGATTTGAGTTAGGCTGTTAATGACGGCAAAGGCTAGGCCTGCGGTTAGCATCCAGCTAGCGCCTTGGATCGGATGGTGTTGTGACATGATGCTTCTAATTATTTGAGGTGGTTCACCTATGATACGGATTTAGCACCACTTAACCAGAAAAAGCATTGATGAAGTCAGTCAGAATATTTGAATATGAAAAAGGTTGAGCTATTGCCCAACCTTTTAGTCTGTATCTAAAGCCGATTTAGATTAGAAGTCGTAGCGTAGACCTAGACGAAGAGAATCTTCGCTTTGTGTCTCTAGACCCGCAACTTTTACATCGTCTAGGTTGTTTAATTGGTAAGCAACGTAAGTACGGATAGATTTGTTGAACTTGTATGTACCCGTTAGCTCGAAGAAATCAGCTGTATCAACAGTGATGTTCTGTGTCGCGTCTTTTTCTTGTTTTTGGTACAAAGCCGCCAATTCAAATTGATCGGTTAGTTTGTACTTGGCCGCAACTTCTACACCAGAGAACTCAGTCTTAGCTTTGTCGTCTAGGTCACCCATTGTGTAGGTTGCACCTAGGTATAGAGCATCCATTTTGTAGTTGATACCAGCAATTACAGCGGTTGCAGAGCCATTACCCGCACCATTGTCATTACCTGAGTAACCAAGACCAAAACCTAAGCCCATAGGCAATGTGTAGATACCAGAGATACCGTAACCGTCTGTATCTTTATCTTCGCCAGCGATTAAACTTGCCTTCAACGAAAGAGCATCAGCATCGTAAGCGTACACGAATGTGTTGTTAATCTGCTCGTTGCCCGCGTTAATGAAGGCTTTTTGATCACCTGAGTAGATAGTAACATCCGACATTTCTGAGATTTGAGCAGCGGCTGTATCTTGACGACCTACCGAAACAGCACCAAAGTTACCTTCCAGGCCAGCGTACATATAGCGTTGTTTAAAGTTATCAGTTTCATCGTTATCCGCTGAAGAATTTACGCCTTGTTCTGCTTCGTAGAAACCGAAACCAGATAAATCGCTAGTGATTTCAGTAGTACCGCCAACATTTAAACGCACACGGCTTTTATTTTTCATGGTTCCGTCGATTTCTTTACCGCCTGAACCAATGAAATCACCGCGGAATTCCGCGCGACCGCCAATTTTGAGTTCTGTACCATCAGAGCTGTAAACTGTTGCTGCTAGAGATGAACCTGAAACTAGTGCCGCTACCACTGCAGAAGCTAGAACTGCCTTTTTCATAATCACTTACCTTGTATTTTAAAATCCGTGAGCAATGTGCTCTCCGTTTCGATATGAAGCTAATTTAGAGCAGCTAAATTAAGCTTTCATTTCTATAAAATTACATTTTCGTGAATAGGGAACTTTTTAAGTGTTGATTTTATTGCACTTTTATTTCAATAGACTGAGTGGTTTGTGAATGGTTATATAACTTATCTGTTCTTGAGTGCTGACTTTCACAAGCTTTTATTTAGGGGAAGTGATGATGATATGAGTGAGTATTATGGGGAAGTCAGAGCTTGTTTATCTTATTAACTGTTTGTACTGATTAAGATATCCTCTATGATGCAAAAACTTAGAAGAGAATAGATTTTGCTCAACAAGATGGAGACGTTGGATGAAAACAGAGTACTTAGGCGATGTTTTACAAGGTAGGCAGGTTATTGGCTCCTTGAATGTTGAAGACCTACCCGTTGGAGAGCACCAGTTTTGGTTTCAAGTCACCAGTGATGGGCTAGGGCAACCCAAGAACATGCCGGTTTCTGTTTTCAAAGGCAGTCAAGCAGGTCCTAAGTTGATGATCACCGCTGGTATTCACGGTGATGAGCTCAACGGTGTGTTGGCTGCTCAGCAAATTATCAGAGACTTAGTCGGTAAAACTCTCAAAGGCACGGTAACGATAGTGCCTACTGTGAATTTGTCGGGTTTGCTTAACCACAGCCGCGATTTTATCTCTTCGGATCCGGGCTCTTGCCCTGCCAACCTTAATCGACTCTTTCCGGGTGATGCGAATGGCTTAGCGGCAGAGCGCTTTGTTGCGTCTTTGTGGGATCGCTTACTCAAACATAATGCGACATTCGCCGTTGACCTGCATACCCAAACTCGTGGCGCGGTCTACCCACTTTATGTTTTTGCTGACTACCGAATTGAACAATGCCTTGAAATGGCAAGGTTGATGACACCAGATTGTGTTCTCAATGATCCCGGCGATCCAGGTATTCTTGAAACGGTTTGGAATCGAAGTGGAATTCCGAGTATTACGGTGGAAGTGGGGATGGGTAAGTTTACTCAGCCTGATATGATTCAACGAGCCGTGGACGGTGTTTTTAATATGCTGTCTTACTACGAGATGCTTGATGGTGAAGACCCGTTTGAGGCAAATCAGCTGCCAAGTATGGACTGGATAGAAGGCAACAACGTTGTGTCTATCCGCGCCGACATAGGTGGCTTTGTGCTGCCTCGGGTCGAGCTTTTGCAAAGTGTCGAACAAGATGATCTGCTCGCTATCCAATATGATGCGTTCGGTAATGAATGTCGCCGCTACCACGCACCATCTTCTGGGCGTGTACTCAGCTATAACGTGGATGCATTAAGGGAGCCGGGCGCGCTTGTTTGTCGCTTGCTGAGTTAAGCAAAAAAAGACCGAGCAAGGCTCGGTCAAAGGACAGTTGTCTTGAGTTAACACGTCTTTGACTCATCGACAGAACTGCTTTTAGCGTAGCGAGGGTAAATTAAGAATCCATTGCAAGATAGTGACACTTCGATTGCTTTTCTGTTTCAAAAATAATATTGAAAACATTATCTTAAGCTCATTAAAAAGCCGACTTCGGGTTGCGCGAGTCGGCTTTTATTCACTTCTTTTTCGAGTCTTTATCTCTATCTACGCACGATTAAAAAGCGTCATCCACGATATCTTTAAGTCGGTCGTAAGGCACATATCCTGGTAAAACATTTCCGTTCATCATCATGGTTGGAGTGCCCGTTAAGCCGAGTGCACTGAACGTTTGATGGTTAGTGGTTAGAACCTGGTTTTGTTCTTGAGTTGTTTTTAGTTCCGCCTCTGTTCCCGTCTTCTTGGCAACGGCTTCTAGTGAGCTTTTCGAGTGAATACCGCTTTTCGCCATCAGCAATCTATCAACTTCAGGGAATGCTGCTGGGTTATCTTTCCATACTTTCATCGCGTATAGCGCCGCGTTGGTGTCTAGCCCTGCAACTTGTTGTTGCTTAAACGATAAGTACACGTTGATCACTTTAATGTCGCTGTTTTCAGAGGCTAATTGAACCAAGCCTTTTTCCAAGCGCTTACAGTAAGGGCAGTTGTAGTCAGTAAAGTTAACGATGACTGATTTGCCATCCGGATTGCCCGTGATTGGGTGAGCGTCATTGTTGTACAACCAATCATGGCTTCCTGCTTGAGCTTTCTTCGACTGTTCTTGCCCTGCTACGTACTGCTCTAGGCTGGTATGCAAGCCAGAGATCGTAGAAGGGTTCTCTTTCAGAAATTGGTTAATCTCTTCAAGTTGCTGGGTTTGTTCTGTGCTTAACTTAGCGAAGGCAGTGGTGCTCATTAGTGAGCCTAAAATCAGTGTACTAATCAGATGTTTTTTCATGCTATTTATTCTCTAATTCTTGATAATCGTGAGCGCTCATTGGGTCGCGCTCACGGAAATTCTGTTCGTTAAACGGGCTAATCCGAGTTATTCACCTTGCTTTGCTCTGTTTTTCTTTGTAAGCGAGTTAGGCAAAGTAGGTTCTCAACCAAAGCCCTATCGGGGAAGTAATGCCTGTTGCGATACTGCTAATCTTTCCATCTTTGATGATGACGATGCTTGGAGTGACATTAACGCCCCAACTTCTGCTGATAGATCCAGAAAGATCATTGATCACAGGGAAGTCATACTCTTTCGCCTCTAAGTAGCGCTGAACACGCTCGTCTGGACCAGACGATAGAGCGACCGAAACCACCTGATGGGAATCACTGAAGCTATTGACGGTTGGGCTTACAAATTTGCAGGCGCCACACCAAGTCGCCCAAAAATAGACAATGACTGGCTTACCATTTTTGCTTAGCTCGATAACATCAATATCTTCGCCTTGGAGCGATTGACCCACAATTGGAATCGCGTCGCCCTGAGGCATGCTTCTGCTGTGATAAAAGTCCATCGCAAATGAAACCACGCCAACGATCAATATCATTGAAACCAGTTCCTTTCCCCACTTCTTAAGACGACTTGGCTTTTTGGTTTCACCCTTTACAGCGCTGTCTTCAGTCGTGCTAGATTTACCTTCATTGTTGGGAGTCTTCATCCATTATCTCGCAGCGTCGATGGCTTGAACGACAGTGTCACTGTCGAGAATGACAGGCAGTGGAATACCGCTTCTATAGCTTGGGCCGTAGACGATATTAAATGGCACACCAAATCGACCATTACTTTGTAGGTATTGAGTGACGCTTTCACTTGGTGTTGTCCAGTCACCTTTCATCAAAACAATGTCTTCTTGCTGTAGGTGGCTGTAGACAGGATCTTGGAGAATGACGCCGATCTTGTTGGCCTTACAGGTAATACACCACTCAGCGGTCACATCGACAAATACCGTTTTGCCTTGCTCAACCAATTGAGGGATTTGTTTTGCATCTAGCTTTTGCCAATCGAGATCGTCAACAATCGGTGTCGCCCAGTTATCAGCGGTGACACTACCGACGATCAATGCAGCACCAAACACCAAGGTTGTGGTTGCGACAATAGGAATAAGTACCTTGCGGCCCAACTTACGGCCAATCCAAATCAATACTGTAATCACGATAAACAGTGACAACAGGATCGTCGGGAATTTACCAATGAATGGGCTCATTAGGCTTGTTAACCATAGACTGGTAATGAACATCATTAAGCCAAATACCAGCTTAACTCTGAACATCCATGCCCCAGGTTTTGGAAGCAGTTTTGTAAGACTCGGGAACAGCGCGAAAATCAACCAAGGTGCACTCATACCGATGCCGAGTGCGATAAAGATAGCCCACAACTCTTGGTAGCTTGCCCCAAGTGCATAAGCAACTGCGGTTCCTAAGAACGGAGCACTACACGGCGTTGCCAACAGCGTCGCAAACATGCCTTGAATAAAGTGGCCTGAATGTGAGTCATCGCCTTTGGTTGCCATCCAAGTGTTTAAACCTGATGGTAGTCTGAATTCGAATAATCCAAGTAGATTAATCGAGAACAGCAAAGTGATGATCAGCATGAACCCGATGAACCAAACATTTTGGAACTGGATTCCCCAACCAATCGCATTGCCACCCATTTTTAGAACGGTCATGCCAAGGGCTAGGAGTGCAAATGATGTAATGACACCTGACGCAGAAGCTAAGAATGAGAGTCGGATATGACTATTAGATGCGCCTTGGTTTTGGATGATGCTGTTTAGCTTCATTCCTAATACAGGCAGCACACACGGCATGATGTTGAGGATTAAACCGCCTACTAACGCAAAGCCAAGCATGACTAGAAAACTGTTGTTGCTTGTTTGGTAAGCTATCGGCTCTGACCCAACTTGCGCGGTCATCTCTTCGGCAAAATTAGTGTCTGAAACGGTGACACTAACGGTGCGATCCGTTAAGTCGACTTCGCCTATCCAGTTGCTGACGTCAAATACCGCGGTCATCGTATTGCCGGTGATGTGGACGGTTGGTTGAGCAAAGAAATCATCGATGACTTCTTTGCCATCGATCAACACCATCGGCTTATCCCAGCCTTCGTTACTGGTTAGTTGAGTGACCAGTTGTTGCTTGCTTTTGTCCCAAAATAGACCGTTCACTGAAGTCCGGTTCGCTTCTCTTGGAGATTGGCTCATGCCTTGGTTGAACAAGAACATCGCTTCTTCATCGAACTGCAATTGCTGCGTGTCGATAGGGAGTTCGATGTCATAGTCAGTCAAAACACAAATATTGGTGCACGACGGGAACGAGAGAGAAGCCCTAAATACAGCAGGTTGCGTTTTGTCTTTCAACGTTAGGGTGACAGGAAAGCTTACGTGCTTTTTGTAGCCCAGCGTCATTACGTCAAGTTGTTCGTAGTATTTAGGGATCGGCCAATGCCAATCTACAGACTCTATATTAGTTGAATCAGACCAATCCCAGCTTGGCGGAATGCCACCTTCACCTGGGCTGCGCCAATAGGTTTTCCAGTCACCGTCGAGTGTAACGTCCAATACAGTTTGAACGGTACCGCCGTTATCCGACTGTTCACCCGTCGACATCATTCGCATCTTAACTGGTGGATGCTCAGGCACGCTTATCCAGCCCGTGGTTTGAGCCAGGGCGGTAAATGACGTCATGACTAAGATTGCAGTGACGAAAGCTTTTGCGCATGTGCGCATGCAGAATGCCAACGAATCGACAAACTTAGTTAGTAGTGTGTTGTACACAAATGTATCTCCAAAAAATAAATAAAAGGGTGGAATAGCCCGGTTATTTACTCTCTAAATATACAGTGCTTTAGGTGTAAGCGGTGTTTTGTAGGTCGAGCAGAGCGATGATTGTCTCTAGATAATCTCGAGATGTGAGGAGGTAAGTTAAATGCAACAGCAATAATAAGTACGAACGGGATCAGCCAGCCAGTTTTCGGGGCGGCAAAGGTCAGCATTTTCGAACTCAGGCTGCATGAACTTGAATTTGGTGTTGTCAGAGCTTTAGATGCTTCTGAACCAAAAACGCTGGCATAAAGCTCAGACATTTTATCTAAAGATGCGATGACAGCATGTGGGTTGCTGGTTTCTGCGCCGACAAATATTGATTGTCCAACTAAAGAAGCTGAAGCCGTTACTTTATTTGCAGACAGCGTACTCGCCAGGCAAGTTATGATAACCAGTCCGGTAAGGAGAAGCGCCCAAAGCGATTGCTTTTGTTGGCGATTCTGTGTGGGTAAGAAAAGTAGCGATGTGTTCAGCAAATTAGTCAGTAATCAAATCAGTTAATAGTTAATAGCAAAAGCGAGCTCATTGAATTATGGCTAGCTTAGATAAGTTCTCTTCGCGCCACAAGTCATAAAATTGTTAAAGTGAAACTATGTATAAACGCGGGAAACGGCATATACACGATAAAAGACGTATAAACATCAACTCACGCGAATACGACATTGGGCTCTGGTTAAAGTTCACAACAACCGGCAATTATAACTAATTTATTCTGTATCGATTTGTTTATTCACGATGAGGAGATACAAAAAGCCCAACAGATCTTAGAGGAACTTATTGGGCTTAATCGTTGGTTCTATTGGAAAGGCTTAGTGAGTACGGCGAGGGCCATTACGTACCAAGTCTTTGCCATTTTCGAAAACTTCTTTGGTGATCCAGCGAGCGAGCAGAACTTTGTGACTGCTGTTGAATACAGCAACGAAGTGACGACCATCTGAATTATTGGTTGCCATGCCTACGCCTTCAACGCCTTCGAGGCCTAAACCACCAGCTTCAACCGAAATTAGGAATTTTTCTAGCTCTTCCAGAGACTCAATAATATCAAGTTCGTTGTTCATTTTTTATGCTCTCTTACTGTGAGCCAACATCGGATTAAAGGTGCTTTAGTGCATGCGCCTAAGTGATGACATTGCTCGTTGTTCTTTGTTGGGTGCGTACTTTACAGGTCATAAGAGGGGATTGGAACTCTCAAATATTAGATACGTACTGATATTTTGCGAATTTTTAACACAACATACGTTTAAATGCTTGTTATCCATATTCTTTTTACTACTATTTAAGGGGTCAATTTAGACATTCATAGGAATTAACATGATAAAGGTTTGGCGTTGTCTATTTTTAATGTTGGCGTTTGTTGCATCAGGGAGTTTTGCACAAAGTGTCGATAAAATAGCAGAAGTACAAGACCAGCTAATGCTGGACCTAACAACATTAGAAACAGCGCACGATGCTGAGAAGCCGTTTCTAGAAGATATATTAAGACGAAAGAACCAAGCACTACGTAAAGAGATTTCCTCCCAATTATCATCCGATAAGAAGGAAGGCTTAGACGCTGTTCTTGCCCAACAGGTAGATCTTTTACAACATTTACTGTCATTGAACGAAGTTAAAATTGTCTCTATGAGCAAAGACAACCGTTCCGCTGAAGGTGATGCTAAAAAGCGTCTTGAATTGTTGATTCAAAAACGTATCGGAATGATGGATGATTACTATCAGCAACTTTCTAAAACCTTAAGTTGGTCAAAAGGTCGAGGCGTTGATGTATCGGCTGCGGAAAGTCAGTTAAAAACCGCATTGGTTTCTCGTTCTCAATATCTGACCAATGCGATCCTGTATACAGACACGCAGCGTCAAGATCTAGAGCGTCGCTTGTCTTTTGTTAGTGAAGACGAAAAGGCGACAATAAAAACAGAGTTAATACGTTTCAGCGAACGAACCAGTGTAATGGTTGCCAGCTTAGAGACAAGTATCTCTATGATGGCCCCGTTTGGTGTGGATGTCACTTCGTACAAGCGCATTCTATTAGCGACTACTGGGGACATTAACGCCGATGTGTTGGATGTCGATGTTGCACTGGATCTATTGGATAGCTGGCTTCGATCGTTCAGTTCATGGGCGTTTGACAACACGCCTTCATTTATCGTTAAACTCGCTCTGTTTCTCGGTATTTTATACGTAACTCGCCTTATTGCTAACGTGGCTCGTAAGACCGTTCGTAAGAGTGTCTCGCACTCTAAAATGGACTTTAGCGTATTGATGCAGGAGTTCTTCGTATCCATCGCATCTAAAGCGGTCGTGTTTATTGGTTTGCTTATCGCTCTGTCTCAAATTGGGATTGAGCTAGCGCCACTATTAACCGGTTTCGGTGTTGCGGGTGTCATTATTGGTTTCGCATTGCAAGACACACTATCTAACTTTGCGTCAGGTTTGATGATCTTGATCTATCGTCCTTATGATGTGGGCGACATGGTTAAAGTGGCCGGCGTTCAAGGCACAGTAAAAGACATGAGCTTAGTGTCGACGACCATTCAAACCATCGATAACCAACGCTTGGTGATCCCGAACAACAAGATTTGGGGTGACGTGATCAACAACATCACTGCAGAACGTGTGAGACGTGTTGATATGGTCTTCGGCATTGGTTACTCAGATGATATCGATAAAGCGAAAGCGGTATTGAACGACATCATTCTTGCGCACCCTCTAGTACTGAAAAAACCGGAGCATATGATCAAGCTTCATACCTTAAATACGTCTTCTGTTGATTTTGTCGTCAGACCTTGGGTTAAGACCGATGACTATTGGGATGTGTATTGGGATGTGACGGAAACCGTGAAGAAACGCTTCGATGAAGAAGGTATCACGATCCCATTCCCTCAACGAGATGTGCATATTTACAATCACGAAGAGAGCTAAGCGAAAGAGCTAGTACGAGAAGTAATTTCGAATAGAGCTATTACGAAAAAAGCTAATACGAAAAAGCTAAGCATGGCTTAGAGCCATCATTCTTAATGTGATATCAAATGGACGCTGAATAAGCGTCCATTTTTATTGGCTTCCGTTTATATTGAGCTTCATTCTTTTATGTCACTCAACCGCCTTAGAATTACGTTATGATGGGGTAGGCTTAGTTTGGACAGTTGAAAGCGAATGGATGATTCACAGCAAAAAACGAATAGTAGAAATACAACGGTAAGAAAAGCAACACGAATTGAAAGCGTCATGAACTCTGCGATGTGGCACCTAACCCAGAGAGATATGACGGAAAGCGAGTTGGTTGCGAAGCTCAAAGTGAAAACCGACAATCAAGCATGGATCGATGAAACTCTAGGGACACTGAAAGGCTTCGGGTATCTCAAGTCTGACCAAGTGTTTGCAGAACAATTCGTGGAACAAGCTTTTTCTGGTGAATTCGGTTCTCGATATATTGTCGAAAAATTGAAGAAGAAAGGCCTGACCGATTCAGTGATTTCTGATGCAATCCATAAAGTGTCCTTCGAAAAGTCTATTGATGAGCAAACCATCTTGATAGACCGTATCAACCATTACTATACAAGTTTTACCATGAGCCGTGAAAAGCTTGTCGCGACCCTGCAAAAGCGTGGTTTTAGCTACCAGCAGGTGAAGGTAGCGATTGACCAGCACACGCAGTCGCATGAACTGAAAAGTAATATTCAAATTAAGGCAGAGAAAGCTGATTTGGAAAAAGAGGTGCTTAAGTATGCTCGTAAAGGCAAGGGCCTAACCGCCATTCAGCAAGAGCTCAGACAGCGACAAATCGACACCAGCGAGCTGTCGTCGTTGGTCGACCGATTAATTAATGAGGAGCAACTGGATTTCTATTCATCTTGTTTGGAACAGCTGCAGAAGAAATCATATGACCTCAACGATCACAAAGAACGCTCAAAGGCTTACGCAATGTTAAGTCGAAAAGGCTTTTCGTCGGATGAAATCAAATTTGCTCTGAGTGAAGGCAACGAATAACAACCAACATTATGCGTAAAGAGTGTACATAGCCTTGCTTTAACGTGTCGTGTGTAGGTTTTCTGTAAGACCTAGGCCATTGCGTAAGGCGAATTGAATCAGGTCATTGTGGCTGTTTAAATCGAGCAATCCAAGCATTCTGTATTTATGCGATTCTATCGTTCGAGAGCTAAGGTGGAGCTGTTCTGCACACTCTTTTGCACTAAACCCTTGAGCAATGAGAGCCAAAACCTTGGTTTGTTTTTTGGTGAGTAATAATAGCTTCTCACTATCATCTGCTAGCCGATTCTCATTTTGCTTTAGTGTCCTCGCTAGCGTTGAGTGCTGCCAATAACAGAGCCAAAGTTCACAGACTAACTTTAAGCGCTGGATGTCTTCGAGGTCAAAGGTGGTTTCGTTGTCGTGAAAGTTAGTGAAAGATAATGCTCCCCAGCGTTGGTTAAACAGCTGCAAAGGAATGATGCAGTGCCATCTTCCCCCTTCTTTATAGATCTTCTTTAACACATAGTTTTTGGTTGAAACGAGTTCGTCACTGGTAAAGGTGAGATATGTTTCATTGGTTTTCAATAGCTTTAGGTAATCAAGGTAGTTACCGCCAACCAAACTTTTCTTATCGACAGGAGGTATGTTTGCTTTGGATACTGAACAAGTTTTCCCGTCTTCAAGTAAGACCATTGAATTCGGGTATAGCGTTAAACGATCAATCCCGAACCAATCGAGTACGTCAAAGCTTGCTTCTGACCACGTTGTTTGAAAGTTTTTAGGATCGCTATTAATAAGAGAGGTTGATTGTTTCATTAATAGCTGTTCAAAACTTAGGCTTAAAGCAGACACGTTTTTCCTTTCTCGATACATTCATTAGGTCAATACTCAGAAGATATTCGTTCGAGTGGCTCAGTGCAAGATAAGATTCTTATATATATCATAGGTTCTATTTTTAAGTTTTTTATAACTCTTAGTTCTAGATTGTCGAATGATAAGCAGTACATTTACTGCATTAATTGAACGGTGTTTTTTAATAAGATCGGGCATTTCTATAACCGAGTAAACACTGTGATAAGTTTAAGGACGTTACTGCCTATTTCAGTCTCGATGTTGAGCTTTTTTCATCCGACTACACACGCAAATAATTCTCCAATGTTTGTGTATGCTCAGTCACCCATTCATCCAATGTACTTTCAACACAACTTCGCTCTGCTCAACCTAACCGAGTGGGGGCCATTGAGTTCAAGTCTTCTTATACTCAGGCCAGTATTTGGGCACACACGAGTGCGTATGCTCTCGACTATTATCAAAATCAATCCAATATTGCGATTGAGTGGCAAGCTTCACCTGTCTGGAAAACGGAGCTGGATTACCGAGTTGTGACTGCAAAAGATAATGGTTTAGACAGTTTTGTTATGGGGTTTCATGACCTGTTTCGTATTGGCCAGAATGGTCGCGATCAAGTGGCGGAAGATCAGTTCACCATGGGTTTTCACAGTGCAGGTATCTATATGTCTGATTTTGAGGGGGATGACTTAACCAACGCTCTGACGTTCTACAATGAACTTCTACTGTATTCTAGAGGGCCAATGTCGCTCTCGGCTGGTGGCTCTTTGTTTTACAACAATGTAAGAAGTGGGCAGTTTGCGAGAACCAGTTTTGAGCAAGGTGTTCAGCTTAACTACAGCTATATCACCCCTAGGCACAGCGTTTTTTCAACCATTGGTCTTGTACATCGAGATAGCGATGTGTATGTCGTTAGTCTTGAAAATTTCAGCGCAAGTTGGGCGATTGGGTATGAGTATCGGTTGAATCAACGCCATAGCTTATTGATTGAGTCTCTCAACTATCAAGGTTGGGCGAGCAATGACCCGGACTTTTCTGAACCTTCTAACGAGGTCGTTTTGGGTTATCGCTACCGCTTAAATCAACTCGTAGTCGAAGCGCTGATGATTGAGAACATCCGTAATATGGATAACAGCACCGATATCGGCTTTACACTCGGATTACGTTTTTCAATATAAACGACACATTAATATATTCTTATTTCATGAAATTCACCAAAGCTATAAAATTTTCAGTAAATTTACGGTATATCAATAACCTGTTTTTTTGAACAATAGCGCCACTCCAAAAGGCCGGACTAACAAGGCCGAATCAATATATAGGTAGTGGTTATCATGAAAAAGACATTAGTAGCACTTGCGATTGCGAGCATTTCAAGTTCAGCTTTCGCTGTAAGCACAAGCAGCCAAAACAGCCAAAACGAAGACATGTTTGCATTCGATTCAATGCACAAAGATCAATTCTCAGTATCAGGCTCTTTCGGTGTTGGTGGTTACTACGACACTGGCTCTAAAGCGTTCTACGATGACTGGGCTACGGGTCTTACTCTTGCCGTAAACTACCGTAACAACCGTATTGTTGGTTATTTCGAAACTGACTTGATGGTGAACTACACGACAGACAACAACGTATCTGCGAACGACGCAGCAACAGCTGGTTGGACAAACGGTATCGATACTGGTCCAGCAACAGACGTAGACAAAGCATGGTTAGGTTTCGATACTGGCTACGGTATTGCTTCATTCGGTTGGGAAAACGACACAGCACTAGACAAAGTGGATGGCGCTGGCGATAACACTTACGAGTTTGGTGCTTCAGCTGGTGATGCTTCTGACGGCTTCAATGTTGTTAAATTCCAAGGCGCAACAAACGGTATCGCTTACGGTATTTCTTACTTTGAAACTGGTGATGATCATAATGATGCGGATAAAGGCATTAACGGTTACATCGGTTTAGAGCAAGAGGTATTCAACCTATACGCAGGTTATGAAGCTCGTGATGACGATGCTGATTACGAAGTTTACACAGTGACAGGTAACGTGAAGGTTGGTGCTCTTAAACTAGGTATGAACTCTTGGATTGAAGAGAGTGATTCTGCTAAGAACACAGGCTACTACGTTTCAGGTGGTTACACGGTTTCTGAAGACCTAACAATCGCAGCGGGTTATGC
The DNA here is from genome assembly GCF_023503985.1 of Vibrio sp. J383. Taxonomy (NCBI): domain Bacteria; kingdom Pseudomonadati; phylum Pseudomonadota; class Gammaproteobacteria; order Vibrionales; family Vibrionaceae; genus Vibrio; species Vibrio sp. J383. The sequence continues at coordinate 940,755 of NZ_CP097294.1, forward strand.
ATCTAGCAACAATGAACTTGATGGCCAAGCAGATGTAGATGCTTCTTACATCAACATCGCGGCAATGTACCGTATTGCAGACAACGCTGACATGGGTATTGATATCAAGCAAGACTTAGACGGTTACCGTGTGGGCAAAACTAGTGCGCAATACGACGAAGAAACACACGTATTCGCAGCAGCTTACTACTACTTCTAAGAACTTGAACTCTTCAGAGTTTAAGAGCTTCTAAGACATTTGATGGTAATGGTGTAATAGCTTGCCCGGTCGTTACACCATGTTCTCTTCTTTTTGCAGTGTAAGCATCCACAGATTGATATGTGGTTTGTCACTCAAGTGCTACGAGTGGAATTATTATCTGGAGAAATGTAATGATTAAAAGCATTACAGCCCAGGGTGTTATTTATGGAAATGATACCCTGTTTACGTGTAAACCGAATCGTAATGGACTATTTGAATTGGCGCGTAAACATGGAAGAGTCGCAGGTACCCGCCCACAAGATCTCAAGAACAAGGTTTATGCTGAATCTCTTGATGAAGCTTGGAATCTACTCAAAACAGAGAAGTTTTATATTGTTTTGACGGGGCAAGTATTTGGTATTCATCGAAAATCATTGCGAAGTGCTGATTCTGTTGATGTTGAGTTTGATACTGAAACTCGCTCGACATGTGTCACGGCATAGATCCAACGCTGAATATAAAAAGGACGATAAATTATCGTCCTTTTTTCGTTTGAGTTTTTTGGTTTAACCTTGGTTACAGATGCTCAGCACCCGCTATCGGCCGTATTGCCCAACGATAAAGTGTTCAAACTCATCACACATCTGATGGTTTGATTTGTCATTATTCGCCAACTCGGTGGCCCCATCAACGATCGATATCTTCGCATTCAAATCAGAGACTGGTGCACGTTCTCTTGTCGACAGTTGTTTGATTTTTTGCTCCTCAATCGCCCAAGCTTCCTCTGGCGATAAGTTACACTCGTCAGCGAGGTGTTTGGCATTAAAACCTTCCCCAGTCAGGCTTTCGATTGTCCCATTATGATTTACGCTGTTTCCTTGGTGCCAATAGTGCTTAGCTAACAAAGGGCCGATCTCTGGGTTATCCGTTAAGTAGCCAAACCTATCGGTGAAATACGCACGAGTTTGATACACCGCCATATGAGCCAGCAGGTAACCTTGATACGCGCAAGAGGCTTCATCCGACAATAGATGCGGGATCGCCATTAATGGGCGAGGGCTGCAAGCCAATCCAAGAATCGTTTTCTCACTGCCACGAGCAAGAGCAGTGATCTTTTCCGGTGTCAGATCTTCATCCGCCAATTCGTAAAGTGCTCGCTCGAAATACGGAACCACTAAAATGCTGCGTTCTTGATAAGCTCTGAAGGGTTGTTTGTTATCGATGATTGCTTTGATTAACTCGTCAGGTACTGCTTGGCCATCTGCATTAAGCGCGTATTGTTTGAGCCAATCGGCGTCATTCAACAAGCTGTCACAGAACATGGATTGCGTTTCGGCATAAGCCATTGAGGTTGGTGCAAACTCTTGAGAGAAACACGGTGCGTTCATTTTTACGTTAGCAAAATGTGCTGCATGACCACCCTCGTGAAATAGTGTATTGATGCCATCATAGCCGCTGCCAACTTGATCGGGCTTTGCGTTGCTCGTGAAGTTAACTTGAGCAGCTACCCAAGTGTCTTGATCGTAGAAAGAAGGGATAGGGCTATGGCAGAAGCCATTAGGGTACTTACCTTTGCGATCAAGCAGATCCAATTTTAATGTCGCTTGAGAGTATTCGATGTTTAGGCGACCAAAAGATTCGATCCAGCGTCGAAGTGACTTTGAGAATGGAACATAAGGATCAAGATCATTCATAACGTCACCTGCAAAAGAGTAGGTAAAGTTATGGGCTTGCAGTGCATTCTCGCCTTTCTGCTCAGCCAAATTGGTTAGACTTTGCTGATGGCTATCGCGTGTACGTGCTTCGAAGTCGTCAAGAATCGTAAACAGCTGCTCTGTCGTCATCTGTTCGGTTTTAACCACCGAGTAATCAAAGAAGGTTTTAAAACCCAGTGATTGAGCAAATTGGTTACGTTTTTTGATCAGTTCAATGAAGCCGTTAGCCAGCAGCCACTGTTCTAAATCTAATAGTGCTTGATGTGCAGAAAGCCTAACTTGTTCATTACCATTACTTCTAACGGCTGAACCTAAAACGGGCAGCGACCCTTCTGTTTCGTCGCCTGTTTCATTTACGTAAGTCATCACATGGTTTTGTTTTTTCTCAAACAGTTCAGCCTCAAACTTTATGAGTTCGGCTTTAAGCTTCTGTGACTGTTCAGACTCAATAGCGTGAGATCTAAAGGTCGCTAACCAACCATTCAAGCCTGTCAGTGTACTCTCTTTTTCTAGGGGATCTTGAATTTTATCGATAGCAGCTAGTTGAGTTTCGATAGCAGCAATCTGTTCGGCAGAGCTTAGAAATTCAGTCCACTGAGTCTGCGCGAGTGTCGAACCATCGTGGTCGTCACTGATCCCCATATATGTATCCCAAAAGAAGTCTTCTTTCGCTTTATGAGTCGCAAGATACTTTTGATTCAATTGGTTGAGATAGTTCGTTGCAGTCATGACATTCCTTGAAAATTAACCAGTAATTTCAACATTATGACACATTCATTGAATGTATTTTGTGACGATAGATATAACTGAATGCAAGTCACAACCTATCGGTTTACTTTACAGCGTATTAGTGATAATTAATTAACTGTTAATGATTTGTTGTTTGCTAGTATTAACTAAAGAGAGTGTGCTGATTTCTCCGGCTTTTTATTGAGTAAATTGATGTTCTCAAGGTCAGCGTTTTTGTAAGGAAGAGGTTTAGGATGGATCCTATTTTATATATCGAAGTTGGTGGTGTTGTGTGGCAAGTATTCCCTGATGGGACTTGGCTTCAATTACCTGCTACGCAGCCAAAAGTTGAAGGCGTGCAAGTCGTCAGCATTGAACCTCAGAATTTACAAGAGGCTCAGCCCTTAACTGAACCACAAATCGCCGCTGTTGAACAACAGTTGGAAAAGGTGGTCACCGAACTCGTTAACAACATTGAAAGCGCACCTCAACAGCCTAACTCAGCGAATGACCAACCTAGTTCCAGTGCCTCTTTTATTGCTTATGTTCGTTCCACCTTAGATGAAACGCTCGCTGAGGCAGGTTTTGATACGCGTCCTACAGAATATGTCGAAGAAGATACAGCATCGAATGAAGGTAACCTTGATATTCTGTTACCTAGTGCACTATTAACCGTTGATATATTAGATGGTGGAGATGGGTACGAAAATCAGTTTGAAGTACCAGGTGTCACGATTACGGGTACGGCAGAGGATGTTCGAGACGGGCGTACCGTTGTTCTGACCATCACTGATGTTAACGGCAACACTGTTACCACTACTGCCGTGACTAGTAACGAAACTTATGTCGTCAATGGCGTCGACCTCTCTTCATTGGAGGAGGGTGATCTCCAAGTCGATGCGGTTGTTGCCGATGATTTTGGCAATAGCATTACAGCTAACGATTCCACAATCAAAGACACATTAGCCAACATTGAGGTTGATTTCGATGGCTTTGGTGATGAGTTTTACAATCAATTTGAAATATCGAATGGGGTGCTAGTTGGTACGATTGCCAATGTAGAAGATGGGCAAACCATCAACATTTCAATTACCGATAGCCAAGGAATGACACAAGAATACACAACGGAAGTATCAGGTGGAACTTGGACTCTGACTCTTCAAGACTACTCAAGCTTTGCAGAAGGTGAGCTGACCGTTGTTGCCAATACTATCGATATTGCTGGAAACCCTACAACAGCAACCGACACGATCGTGAAAGATACGCTAGCGAACATCACCGCTGCGGTTGATGATGGTGGCGACGGCGTCCTCAATAGCTTCGAAATTCAGTCTGCTAAATTCTTTGGTACGGTACAGAATGTAGAAGATGGCCAAACGGTCAATATTCGTATTTCTGACAGCACAACGAATGTCATTGTTCTGACGGCAACTGTGATTGATGGTGCTTGGTCAGTTGAAGGCGTGGATCTAACCAGTTTTTCCGATGGTGGCATTCAAATTGAGGCTGACACTGTTGATGTTGCCGGTAACCCTGCTTCAGCAATAAATAGCGCAGGGCAAATTGTTATTGATACTGTTTCGCCTGTTATAGACATTGATACGCTAGATGGTTTTAGCATTTTGGCATTTCGTAGTGGCCAACTTACAACCATGCAGGGTACAACCAATGTTGCAGAAGGTTTACCGGTTTACATTGAAGTAAACGACGGGACTCAGACACTGGTGTTCGAGGGAGTTGTTGATTTCGCAGGTAACTGGGTGGTGGAGAATATTGATATATCTACCTTAAATTCTTCTGCGGAATGGACGATCGACGCAAAAGTTTTCAATACAGTCGGCAACGAAGCCATCGATGACATGCCGACGATTATTCTTCCTGAATCAGTGGTGTTTTCGGAAAACATCATCGGTATTTTTGGAGACGAAACACAAACTTCTGATATTAGGATCGATTTTGCGGACTTCTCGTTTAGCGCAGATCAAACTATAGCTGAGTCGCTAACTTCTCAAAGCTTGTCGATAACGATTACCGTATCAGGTGACAAACAAAGCCTAACGGGCACGCGAAGTGATGGTCAAATTGTGTTCGACGCTTCAATTTCTGGCAGCAACGTAAATATCAATTTTTATAAGGCGATTGACCAAGAAGCAGGATTAGATTCAATTCAGACTGCGCTGGTTATTGAAGGTTTACAAACGGATGCGGACGGCACTACTGAGCTCGTCATCGGTCATCTACCTATAGTGATCAAAGACTCGGAACCACTCATTTTTGATGAGTCTTATGAAGTAATTGAAGGTGAGGTCACGTCAGGAAATGTACTGAATAATGATATCGATCTTGATACACAGCTGACAATAAAAAGTGTTGAAGTTGATGGGACGACACAAACAATATCCGGGAGTGCGCCAGTTTCTTTTACTTTGGATGAAGGTGTTTTGACCGTTTTTTCCAATGGTCATTGGACGTTCGTCGCCAACAGAAATTTGGATCACACCGTAGCTCAAAACATCACTTTCAACTATGTTGCAGGCGACAGCAGTAATGACTTCGGAAGTGGCACCGCGGTCATCGATATATTTGATGGTGATGTAGGGTTAGTTGTTGGTGGGACAACAACCAGCTCTGAAGGTGATGTGTCTGATGGAGTTCAAACTGTCGTTGGTCAGTTTACTGTTTCCGCAGGCTCAGATAATCCAGATCCCGCTTCGATTGTATTTAATGCCAATACTTTAGTGCAGTTAGATGCTCTGGGCTTGACGACTGGAGATGAGGAGTTCCCTCTAATCTACACGCTTGCGAATGATGGTAAAACGATTACCGCGCAAGCAAACGGTGAAACGATATTCACACTAACGTTGAGTGCCGCCGCTAGTGGTATTGATGTTCTATCAGACGTCACTCTAGTGTTAGAACAGCCTATAAACCATGTACTTACCAAAGATTCTATTACTTTGCCACTTGTAATTGATGGGACGGATTTAGATGGTACTTCTTTAGAGCAAGGGCAATTCGATTGGATCATCCAGGATGGAGCCGACCCAATATTAACTTCAATCAGTAACGCGAGCATCGATGAATCAGATCTTGTTCACGGAAGTGTCTCTGATACAGGTACCTTCAATCTCAATGTTGGGAGTGATTACGTCGAATCTGTCTTTTTTGGTGCAGGAGATCAGCCGCAGTTATTTAGCGGTGGCGAGCAAATTATTTACGTGGTGTCGGCTGATGGAGATGAGCTGGTTGGTTATGTTGGCTCTGAGAGTAGTGAGAACAAAGTGTTTACTTTGAGTATCTCGCAGCCATCTGGTGAGGCAGATACTGACATTGTTTATATCTTTGAGCTATTCAAGGGGCTCGACCAAACGAATGGAACCGACCAAATTCCTTTTGTCATCACAGCAAAAGATGATGACAACGATGAAACCAAATTAGCCTTAAATGTGTCAGTGACTGATGGTGGTGAGCCAACGATTGGTTCTGGAACGGTTGAACTGAGTGAAATCCCTGTAGCTGATAGCACGCCGTCGGGAGTAGGTTCTATAGCAAACGTGAGCTTGGCGATTACCGCTGGTAATGATCCTCTGGTTCTCTTAGGGTTAGATGTGATCACTGGCCAAGCTGTTCTTGATAGCGATGGTGTCGCGGTAACCAGCAATGGTGAAGCGTTGACTTGGCGTGACAACGGAAATGGTACATTTGATGCTGTTCTTGGCAATGGTGATGCTGTTTTAAAAATCAGGCTTCCAGATGACTTTAGTCTTGAAGCAAATGGTTCAACAAACGTAACTGTTGTTATTGAGTTATATCAGTCCATTGATCATGGCTCTGGCACAAAAGATACCGAGCTGACCATTCCGGCCTCTATCGTTACCATAGACTCCGATGGTTCGCAGGATACGCAAGAATCTGATATTAAAATATACGACGGTAAGGACCCTGCATTCTCAATTGTAGGCAGCATATCTGTCGATGAAGATGGACTCATTGGTGATAACGAACAAACTGGGACTGAAGAACCAAGCCCATCGATCGCGATTATCCAAGGCTCGGACGATATCGCATCAGTGTCAATTAATGCCGCTGCTTTTGACGCATTAGCTTATACCAGTGGTGGGCAAGTCATTTCATTGCAGGCAGTGAATGCCGATGGTTGGTATTACGCTCAAGATACGTCGGGTAACGATATCTTCCGAATTCGTTTTAACAACGATGGCACAACAGAGTTCAACCTATATGCACCTCTTGATCATGCAAATGCTGATGGAGAGAATAATCTAGCCCTCAATTTCGAACTGACAGTCAACGATGCGGATGGAGACAGTTCTGATCCTGCCATTTATATAGTTAATGTCACGGATGCCATTCCAACTTCACGAAGCGGTTCTATTGAAATGGTTGAGGGTGATGACCTCAATGGACAGTTCCTAACGGAAGAGTTCGCAGGTGCCGATGGAGCAACTATTGTAAGTTTCGATTATCGCGGTACTACCTACACCTTTGTGGATGCTGATACTCCAATAACCATTGATCTAATCAACGATTTTGACAGTGGTAGCGTATACGGCCAATTTACCCTTTCACCTGATGGTAGCTATCAACTAACCACGAATCCCAATGTAACGACCAATCCTGTCGATCCTAAGATCGTCGATGATATTGATTATTTGGTGCGAGATGCCGACGGCGATGAAGTGGTAAGTAACGCGGAGCTCATACTGGATGATAACGAAGGCTTTATTCGTTATGAAGATTCAGAAACCACAGAAGATAACAACGCCATTATTGTTGTGAGTGTTTCTACTGGAGACGTGGACCAAAGCGAAACCGTTACGGCCATTGAATTCTCTGAAGATTCTTTGCAAGGCGGTAGCCTGTATTTAGATGGCGTATTGCTTCAAGTAGTTGATGGCAAGGTGACGCTTTCAGGCAATCAGTTAACGGCGATTGACAGCCAGTTTACTGGCCCGAATGGTCAGTTGACTTATCGACCTGCACTCCATGAATCCAATACGACCTCAACGGTTATTCTAGCGATCAACGCGATCATTAGTACTGACACGGTTCCAAAAGAGCTGACCGCAGATGTTTCTGTTTCTGTTTTACCCGTAGCGGATGCCCCGGATTGGTCCGATTCTGTATTTACATACCAATCCGTAGAAGACGACGCAGATCCAATTAAATTAGATATCACCGCTCAGTTGGTTGACCAAGATACATCTGAAGAACTGTCTTATACCATTAGCGAAATTCCAGACGGGTTGAATATCACCTTGAACGGTAGCGCCGTTAAAGAGGGTAAGGAATACACCCAGACCCAAATCGACAAAATGGAAATCAGAGCCGATGAAAATCTAGCGGGTCGATTCGAGTTTGAGATTACTGCGATTGCAACCGAAGCGGGAAACACCTTCGCTGACCCTGATGATAAAACGGCCGATATTGTTAATACCGTAGTTGTCGAGATTTCACCGGATGCGGATGCCCCAATTTTATCTGTCAAAGATTACAAAGGTCTGGAAGATGAAAGCATCTTCCTAAAGAACGTAATCAATGGTGCGTTGACTGATACTGACGGTTCTGAATCGTTAAGTTACCAAGTTGAAGTACAAGACGGTTGGGTAATTCAAGGTGGATTGTTTGACTTAATTGGCCCTAATACTTATCTCGTGTCTGCTGAAGCGATAGAGAATGGTACTGCTTATTTAATACCAAAAGAAGACATCAGTTCCTTTACGGAAGAGCTGTTTATTAAGGTGACTGCCGTTTCTTATGAATCGACAGTTGACTCGTTAGACCCTGTTAATGTGACCGCACTTAGCGATACCAAAACCATCAATATTTTCCTCAAAGGTGTCGTCGATGAGCCGATTGTTGTGGATGGTGGCAATGCGCACTGGGAATATGACAGCGATACAAAAATTATCAGCAATCAATCTGTCCTCAATGAAGATGGTTTGATTCGTCTCGATTTTGTAGTCCAAACCTCAGATGACGATGTTTCAGAAGAAATTAATATACTCTTGACCAATATTCCTGATGGCACCTTGCTGGTGGATTCGTTGGGTGAGCCAGTGTCGCTGACGATCGCGTATGTTGATGATGTGACAGGGCCTGTATTCCAAGTCTCTAACGCTCAACTGAATGACCTATACCTCAAGCCTGTTACTGATTTCAGTGGCGCGTTAGAGCTAACTGTTATTGCTATTTCAACAGAGCCAGATGGTGATTCGGGCGAGTTTCCGATGACGTTGAAAGTAGAGTTAGCACCGATTGTCGATCAAGAAGATGGCCAAACAGTTAGCACTCAAGGTATTGAAGACAGCCAAATTGGATTGAATCTTGAGCCATCTGTGAATCAAGATGTTGATGGAAGTGAGTCTTTAACGGGGTATGTGATTGATAGCCTTCCTGCTGACCTGACTCTTTATTTCGATGGCAGTGTAATTGCTGTGCCAGTTTCAGGGCTAGATCTAGAAAGTTTATTGGATTCTACGACGCCAACATTGTCCGAGCTTTTAAGTAGCGGAAGACTGTCAGTAACCGCTACTGAAGATTTGAGCGGTACATTTTCGATCCCAATTACCTACGAAGTTACCGACACTTCGCCGACAGGCTCGACTGATGTAAAAGATATCTCGGGATCAATCAGTGTCACCGTCGATGCGAGGGTTGAGTCAGATACTCGTTTAGAAAGCTCTGGTCAGCTATACATCAGTGATGACGGCTCTCCAGTCAACGTGTCTGATGCCGTTACTTTTGTTGACGCTGATATGGATGGCTCAGAATACTTAGATTATATCTTGATCGATGTGCCTGATGGTTATTCGTTGATTATCGATCACCCGAACGGAGCCGCTCAAGATATTTCAGGAAACTGGATTATCTCTGCGAACGGTCTTACGAGTGACTCTATCCAAGAGTTGGCGCAAGAAATCTTGAGCGGTATGACGATCTCCAGCCCAAGCGATACTCCCGTTTTAGATATTGTGGTTCGTGCTCGTGTGATTGATGGCGAAGATTCGAAGTATATTGATACTTCATTCCAAATTCAGATCACTGGCCATGACGGCGGTGGCGGTACTTGTGACCCTGTTGGCCCACCAAGTCCCATTCAACCGGGTGGTGATATTAAGACTAATGAAGGCGAAGATATCGATCTTACGGGCTTGCTCAATACCAATGTAGCCAGTGACCCAGATAACTCGATTTCTTTCTACATTCCTGCCGATTCGCTTCCTGAAGGCGTTGAGATTTCTGGAGATGGCGTTATTGCTGAATATGACGGGTCTGGCGAAGTAGTTGGTTACTCGATCACTGCCGATGGCCTCTCGAAATTGACGTTAACTGGATTGGACGAAGACTTCGCTGGGTGTATTGATTTCACGATAGAGACGATTGAAACCTCGCCGTGTAATGGTGAGACGGTAACGACAGCTCAAACTATTAGTATTCAAGTCTTGCCTGTTGTGGATGACATCACCGTTGCCACGGATTCGACAACGATTCAAGAAGACATCGCCACGGATCTTAATCTTGAGCTTGTTCTTGGAGATAGCGTTGAAGACGGTCAGTTAATCACGGGTGAAGGCAATAGTGCTACTGGCAAGGAGACAGTTAACTCTCTGACCATCACAGTATCAAATGGTGTAACACTATCGGAGAGTCCTACTGATACTGGCTTGTTGGTTGATAACGGCAATGGTACTTGGACGGTAACGGATCCTAGCCGCTTGAGTGATGTGTTGGTAACGCCACCTGAGCATTACAGTGGTGAAATTACCCTCACTGTGACAGCAAATATTACCGACAAAGCGGATTGCGTAACAGAAACGGATACGCAAGATAAAACGACTGTGGTGACTATCACCGTTGAGCCAGTCGCTGATGCGGCGAACTTGATAACAGAGGATATTATCGGCGACGAAGATAACTACATTTCATTGTCATCACTCAGCGCGGAGCTGATTGACCAAGATGGCTCTGAAAATATGTCCTTGGCATTGAAAGGAGTACCTGAAGGCGCGGTTGTTGCGATAAAGGTGGGCGACAGCTACGAATTAGTTCCTAACAATGGCGTCGATGGCGGTACCTTTGATGGTAACCCTACTTACGAGTGGCAGCTCGATCCAAGCCAGCTTGCCAACCTTGTAATTCTACCGCCGCGAGACTTTAGTGGCGATATTAATCTGTCTCTAGAAGCCATTACTCAAGAAATCGGCACCACAGAAATCCGCTATACCGAATCTGAATTTACCGTCGGTGTGAATCCTATTGGTGATAAAGTTGAGTTCTTCGATTTACCTGAACAGCTCACTGGAAGTGAAGATGATGGCATCGTGATTCCTCTTGATGCCAATAGCTTTGAAACTAACAGTGATGAGTTTTTAGCAATTACGGTAACAGTGAATGGAACTTCGGACCCATCAGGGTTAGTTGGGTTAGACCGAATTCGAATTGGATCAGAAACCAGTTCTTTCACCAGTGTTGGTGGCATCATACAGGCGACGATCCTCGTTAAAGCAAGTTCTGTTGATGAGCTCGAATTCTTTGCAGGTGATGCGTTTGGTAACCTCGATATTACGATTACCGGCCGAACGGTTGATCAAAATACGGTACTCGGTGAGTTAGTGGTCGACACGGGTGACCCGAGCTCGCAAGACATGACGCTTATTATCACACCAGAGCCTGATGCACCGTTATTGAGCGTTGAATACTCTTCGATCGTGGCAGAAGCAAGTGGCACGATTCCTCTTGGTTTAGACCTTTCTCTTGTAAACCCTGCTGATTCAGAAGTGGGCTTCATTACAATTTATGATATTCCCGCAGGTTTGACGTTCTCACATGGCTCTATGGTCGATGGTCAATATGTGGTGGACCTGGCAGATGTACCGAATCTAGCGATTACGGGTGGCTATGATGGCGTTGACCCATTTGAAATCACCATCGAACCTTCTGCTGAAATAGGCAACAACCAAGCGGTAGGATTACCTCAAACGGTATCGGTTGAATTTGTTGCTGAAGGGGATTCTACGATTACCGCGACAGATGATAACGACCTGCTGATTGGCGGGACGGGCTCAGATAATTTTGTGTTCGCATCTTCAGGCTTAGGGAGTGCAGAAGCACCAAGCTACGATGTGATTCAAGATTTTGATGCGTCTCCAGATACTGATGCAATTGACCTCTCGGGTATTTTGGGAAGCCTAGGGCTTAATACAGGGCTAGGGGCAACACAATATCTAGATTTAGAAGAATCTGGTGAAGGCGTGACCATTTCTATTAAACCTAATGGCGACGAAGACGTTCAACAAAACATCTTAATAGCCGATGTCACGTACGACGAACTGTATCAAGGTGACAGTAGCAGTGCATTAGAAGCACAAATTTTACAAAAAATGATAGAAGACAATAATTTAACGCTGTAAGTTGGATGTACAGTCTATAAAAGGAAGTTTAGATTGGTAGAACAAAAAGACAGCTGGCTAGGTTGTGTTGAGTGGCTATGTGAGTATTTTAATGTTCGAAGCCATCCTTCCAAAATAGTGTCTGGCCTACCTTTAGATAAAGGTAGGCTCAATGAATCCCTTTTCCCAAGAGCGATTGAGAAATCGGGCTTAACTCTGAGCCACGTAAAAAAAGAATTACTGACTCAATGTCAGTTCCCCGTTGTTGCGGTTAATTCCGCGACAGGGAGTCCCCTTGTTGTCACTCAAGGTTCCGGTGACGATTTTCAAGTATTGGATTGCGAAACCAACTCAAACCAACAAACTTCATTAAAAGAATTGGTTACTCAAGTCGAATCGTATGTGTGGCAAGTGGGTGCTCAAGCGCTTGATGATGCGCGTGTCCAATCCCATGAACGTAGCGAGAATAAGTCCAACACCCGTTGGTTATGGCGTGTCGTCAAGGAAGTGAAACCTTGGTATCGAGACCTGTTTATCGCTTCATTCTTGATCAACTTGCTCGCGCTAGTCGTGCCTCTTTTTACCATGAATGTATATGACCGTGTGGTGCCAAACCAAGCGTTTAACACGCTTTGGGTGTTGGCGGCAGGCGTTGGTATTGTCGTTATTTTTGATTGGGTGTTGAGAAGCTCACGAAGCTCTGTGACCGACATGGCTGGGCGCTATATTGATAACAAGTTGTCTTCTCAACTGTTCTCTAAAGTCCTTGGTATGAAGCTGGAAAATCGACCTCAGTCGGTAGGCGCCTTTGCCAGACAGCTTCAAGATTTCGATAGCGTGAAAGATTTCTTCACCTCCATCTCTTTAGTCACTTTAGTCGACCTACCATTTACCTTGCTGTTCCTGTTCCTTATCGGTTGGCTTGGTGGTGCAATGATGTTTATCCCAGTCGCAATTATGCTGGTATTGATTGTGCTGAGCATTGCGATGAAAGGTAAAGTCGAGAAAACATTCGATGAAACCGCACGTTTGTCGACACAAAGACAAGCACAGCTGTTTGATTGCTTAACAACCCTTCCGGATATCAAGCAAAACAATGCTGAAGGAATCACTCAGAAGCGTTGGGAACAGACTATTTCATCGCTCTCTCAATGGCAGACTCAATCTCGCCACTACTCTAATATCGTGACGCATTCCATTCAGTCGAGTCAGCAGATCGTCACCATCACTCTCATCATCTTTGGTGTGTATCAGATCTCTGAAGGCTTGCTGAGTATGGGTGGTTTGATAGCTGTGGTAATGTTGAGTGGACGTGCTGCAAGCTCAGTGAACCAGCTTTCTCTTCTATTGTTGAGGTTTCAACAAACCCGTTCTGCAGTCGAAGGTTTGAATCAGATCATGGAGTTACCGCAAGAAGAGTCTAAGCATCAAGTGATTGATAAGGGTGACTTTGACGGTGGGGTTAGGCTAGATGAAGTCACGTTTACTTATCCAGAGACTCAAAGCCCTGCGTTGAAAGAGATTTCTCTTGATATTAAGCCGGGCGAGCGAGTTGGTCTTGTCGGTGCGGCAGGTGCTGGAAAAACCACACTTTTATCGATTGTGGCTCGTCAGTATTTACCAACAACAGGGCAAGCTTTTTACCAAGAGATTGATGGGCAATTGTGGCCAACCAGTGTTCTGCGTAGTGGCATGGGCTGGGTGGGGCAAACCACTAATCTTATCTTTGGCAGTGTTTACGACAACGTCACCTTAGGTGCGACTAACGTTGATGAAGAAAAGCTAAGACAAGCGCTGCAACAGTCAGGGCTCAACGGTTACATGGGGCGCTTGAGCAACGGCTTAGAAACGCCAGTCGGCGAGGGTGGTCGATTGCTTTCAGGAGGACAACGACAAGCTGTGGCCATCGCCAGGGCGCTTTATCGCTGTCCAAAATTATTGATCATGGATGAGCCAACCAGCGCACTTGATAATCAAGCCGAGATACAGTTCTTCAATGCGTTGCAAAGTATGCCAAGAGAAACCTCGATGCTGATCAGCTCGCACAAATCTTCCTTCTTGATGATGTGTGATCGTGTGGTTGTATTAGATAAAGGTCAGATCGTGGCAGAGGGTGAGCCAAAAGACATTCTCTCTCTACAGAAGAAAAGTGTACCTAAAGGTACGAGCCGCTTTAAGACGGTATCTGTGGTGAAGGGAGGTCGTCATGAGTAATGATATTCAATGGACCAACAATCATTTGGCATTCCGTTCTCGCAAGCTGATCTGGCTCAGCGCGTTATTGATTGTCTCAATTATCGGCTGGGCAACGTGGGCAACATTGGAAGAAGTCGTGATCGGTGAGGGCAAAGTCGTTCCTAGCCTTTCTGTACAAACCATTCAGAGCTTAGAAGGCGGTCTAGTTCAAGAAATCATGGTGCGACAAGGCCAATCAGTGGTGAAAGGACAGCCTCTGGCTAAGCTCGAAGATACACGTTTTAAAGCGGCGTTTTTAGAGTCGGCTCAACAAGCCGATACCTTACTGGCCCAGCAATTAAGATTGAAAGCGGAGCTGGCGACAGTCGTTTTAAATAATGATGCAAAAGAGTGGTTTGAACGAGTGGTTTTGATACCGCAAGATATTGTTGTCGATGTATCAAGTCATCCCGCGTTAATGAATGCTAAGGCGAACTATCGAGAGCGTTTAGGACAGTTGAAATCTGAACTGGAAGAGGCGGCACTTCGTATCGAGCAACAAGACCAAGCACGTGTCGATACGCTCAATAATATCCAGACTCTTGAAAGCAGCCTCGAGATTGTGATTCGTGAGCGCAACATGCTGAAAGACGTAGTGGCGAGTGGTGCTGTAGCAGAAGTCGAGCTACTGAAACTGAACCGTGATGTGGTTAAACTGAAAGGTGATATTGCCAGTTCAAAAGTAGCGGCTCAAAAACAGATAGCCGCCTACTCAGAATCGATAGCGGATCATCGCAGCATCGCGTTAGATTTTCGTGCCAAAGTACAAGGCCAACTGAACGAAGTTGCCAGCAAAATAGCGCAATTGAATGAAAGCCAACAGGCGATCGCCGACCAGCTGAAACGAACACAAATCTTAGCGCCTGTTGATGGAACGGTAAAAGAGGTCTTTGTGCGAACCATTGGTGGTGTTGTTCGTCCCGGCGAACCGATCATTGAGATCATCCCATCAAACAGTGACCTGATTGTTGAAGCGAGAATCTCTCCGCAAGATATCGCGTTTGTTCATACGGGACTGGGGGCAACAGTCAAATTTACGGCCTATGATTTTGTCATTTATGGCGGACTTAAAGGTGAGGTGATTTATGTCAGTGCCGATGCCTTACAAACGGAAGACGGAAACGCCTATTATCGTGCCCATATTCAGTTAAACGAAGACCAGCAACAAAACTCTGCCTTTAGCATTATCCCAGGGATGCAAGTCGCGGTTGATATCTTGACCGGAGAAAAAACAGTATTGAGTTATTGGTTAAAACCTATTTTACGAGCTAAGGAAAACTCGCTTCGCGAACGATGAAGTGGATTAAAGCATAAATATAAAAGGAAGTGTAATGCATTCAAAATTCTTACTCTCTTCTTGCTTACTCATGAGCGGGCTGTCTCAAGCAGCCTCATTAGAAGAGTCCGTGGCCTTTGCCATCGACTATAGCCCAGAGATATTGGCGCAATACTCCCGATACCAATCGGTGGTCAGAGACGGAGATGCTGCAAGTGGTTTGTATATGCCACAAGTCAATTTGTACGCGGCGGCAGGCTATGAAGAGACGCGCTATAACAGCGGAAGCAAACTCGACACTGACGACCGCGGGCTAACGCGAACCGAGATTGGCGTTAAAGTCTCCCAGTTACTATTTGATGGTTTTAAAACGACGTCGAATGTCGACCGACTAACGTTCGAAGCTGAAGCCGAACGATTAACCCTGATTTCACGCGCTGAAAATGTCTCGTTAGATGTGGTTAGAAACTATCTCGATATTCTTAAGGCAGAGACGCTACTTGAACTGTCTAAGCGTAATGTAAAAGAGCACCAAGAGATCTATCAAGATATCCAAGATAAAAAGAGCAAAGGCTTGAGTAGCAACTCGGATCTGGCTCAAATCTCTGCCCGTGTTGCGACGGCGCAATCTTCATTAATCGCTGCTCAGAATAACCTGTTTGATTTACAAACTCAGTACCTACGTTTAGTCGGCAAGCCTGCTGTGAACTTGGTTTATCCACGTTTTGATTATGCTCTGTTACCAAGCTCAGCACAGGTCGCGCTTGAACAGGCTGTCGAGAATCACCCTGAGATCCAAGCCTCTTTACTTGATATCGATGCCGCTCGTAAAGAAATGCGCCGCGAGAAAGGGGATTACTACCCAGAGCTAAAGCTCGAGCTTCATGCCAACAAGAATGACAATGTGTCTAACCCTCCGGGTGGTGTTGATGAAGATGCTCGACTGATGTTGACGATGGATTATGACTTGTTTAATGGTTTCTCTACTGACTCTAGAGTTGAATCGTCAGCTTGGCGAGTTGAAGAGGCAAGAGCGATACGATTACGAACGGAGCGTGAGGTTAAAGAGGGTACTCAGCTCGCTTGGAACGCCTACAAGATGCTTGAACAACAAAAATCCCTTCTTCAGCAGAACGTGGATGCTGCCAAAATCGCAGAGCTTGGTTATATCCAACAATTCAATGTTGGCAGACGAAGCTTGCTGGATGTGCTCGATGCAAAAGTGGAAGTGTTCTTGGCTCGAAGAAACTTTATCAGCACTGAATACGATCAAACGTTAGCGGCTTATCGAGTGTTAAATGCGATGGGTATGTTGACGTATGCGTTGAGGATTGAACATCCAGAAGAGTGGCAAGGGGAGAATAAGTAATGAGATATTTTAAATTAGCGCTACTTAGCTCTATCTTGCTGATGGGGTGTGCAGAAACGCCCGATACGACGATGACTCGCCATCAAATTGATGACCTTGCGGATGATGACCGTGACGGTGTGATTAACCAACGAGACCTTTGTGCTGATACGCCAGAAGGTGTGACGGTAGACATTAAAGGCTGTGCAAACTGGAAAATTGTCGAAGATGTTGAAGTCTTAAGTGTGGCATTTGATTTCGATAAATATGTACTTAAACCAGAACACACAGCCGTTCTCAACGAATTAGTACGTTTACTTGGTGAGCAACCAGACGCCTCAGTGACCTTAGTCGGTGATACGAGTTCAGAAGGTACCAACGTTTATAACAAAGCATTGGCGAAGAAGAGGACTGGCGTGATTCGAGACGCTCTGATTGACAGAGGCATCGATGGGGAGCGAATCTTCGAACAAGAATTTACTCAGATAACCAGCTTAACTCAGCACCTTCACAAGCGTAAGCGTAGAACCATTGCAGTATTAAAAACAGAGAACATGGAAGTAAATCCATCTTGGAATATCTTTACCTCAGAGATGCAGCTCGACAGTAACAGCGATGTTGAATCTAAGACATCGATTGACCCAGTAGGAGGCCAGTAATGAAACGTCTATCTAATAAATCGGGCTTACTGCTTGCTGCTGTACCTGCGTTATTCTCAGTATCAACGTTAGCGAATGACGCCAGTGATATTGGTTTGGTTGCGATCGAGCCGAATATGCAGGGCCTTGTTGAAGACTTGCTTAAGAGCCAAGAGATCGACTTAGAGATCTTGTTGAGTGACAGTGTACCTGAGCAGATGATCATGCAACGTTCACGTGTTGGTATTACTTCCAAAAAGTGGACTGACAAAGAGATGGCTAGGTTCGACATACGCTACGGTTACAGACCGACTGAGCTAATGTTTACCGCAGACGTAATAGCGATCCTGGCGAACGAGAATAACCCAGCCACATCCATCAGTGTTGCTGAACTTATCGATGTGTTTGGTTGTTCTAGCGACCCTAAGCATCCTAAATGGACACCAAGCAGTGACACTCGTGACGGAGAAAGCTTAGACACACACATGTTGCCTTTCGCTATCGACCACAATCTGCAAGGCCATACCACCTTTTCAAGTTGGGTTGAATGTGGAGCTGACGGGGAGTATGCGAATACTCAATTCTTAGCGGATTTGCCGGATCTGATTAACAAGATAGAAGACGAAGATGCCGCCATTGGTTACACCGTTTACTCAGATCAGATCTCTGATGTGAAATGGCTGAGTGTGGTTGATAATCTAGGGGTGAACTACGACTTAAACAAAGAAACGATTCTCTCTGGTCGTTATCCATTGGCAACGGTTTACTATATGTACCTGAATATTCCCGCGCATCGCAAAGGCTTTACGGAACAAGAGAAGTTCTTTGTTGGGCTGACTTTGTCGGAAGAACATCAAGGTGTGTTGAACCAATACGGTTTCATCAGTTTGCCGCCAGAAGCTATTCAACGAAATAAAGTAAGGCTATCCCTTGAAGAACCAGCTATTGAAGGTGGGTATAAGTGATTCAAATATCGTGATGTAATCGTGAAGGGTTACGTTATTCGGCGATAGAATTTATCTAGCGGGCATGCATGCCCGTTTTTTTTCCCCTAAAATTTGTGCCTTGAGCGGTTGTTTGTTGATTGGTCACGTATAATGGGCGCTTCATACCGCGCGAATAAGCACAATTAATGAGAACTCTTCCTGTCTTAATCCTACCTTTGTTATTGGTCCTGAATACCCTTTCATTCTCTGCGCAAGCGAGTGAAAGCTGGTGGTTGCGAACGGTATTCAATAGCAGCCCAATTCAACCGAGTTCTCAAAACTATATTAACGATATCGATCTCATGGATTGTGGCGAAGTTGAAGGCACTCTGTTGTGCAGTGACTTAACCCAATATTACGATCTGGACGTTTATGTTGAATTGGAGTTGGGCGACTCAAGCGTTGAAACGGTTCGCTTAAATCTGCCATATTCGAACCTAAGTTACACAAAGCTTCAAGCCTACCTTCGCCAAGATGGCTTTGCTCTCAGCTCAATTCGTATTGGAGAGGATGAGTTCGATGTGGTCGCTCAACTCGAACAAGCGAAACGTGAAGGAGTGGGTTACGACAAGGTAGATAAACAACTCGTCGAATTTCTCAATGCACCACATCATTCCTCTGAGCAAATAAGTTTATGGAATGTGCCTAATTCTTCCTCATCTTCTTCTCGTTCTTCAGCTCCTTGGATTCAGCTACATAGTGATGGCGATAACTTAATGGTTGAACTAAATCGTCTTTAATTGCTCAAATTTATAGATAGTTTCGTCATTCATTAGAGTAAACAAGCCTTTTGGGAGAACGGCTGAGGGGCAGACGGCAAGCTATTATTCATTTAAGTGTTCGTTTTTCTGCGGCTCTCACATTTTTTAGTAAGCGTTTACCTTTGCCATTTGTTATACGTTGAGCCTTCGGTAAAACGCGCTTAGGATACGTGCAGTATTGATAAAGGAGACAACCCATGGTTGCAAGAGTAACGACAGCGCCACAAGGCCCAGAACTCTCTGAGTTGGTGCAAGGATACTGGCGTACAGCAGAGTGGGGTATGACCCCGCAACAACGCCTGACTTTCCTGAAGCAGCACATTGATCTTGGCATCACAACTGTTGATCACGCGGATATTTACGGTAACTACCAATGTGAAAAGTTGTTTGGTGAAGCATTAGCGCTTGAGCCAAGCCTTCGTGATGATATTCAAATCGTCACCAAGTGCGATATCAACTTGTGTGGAGACCACACTCCAGATCGTAAGATCAATCACTATGACACCAGCGCGCATCATATTTACCAGTCGGTAAATAACTCTCTAGAGCGTTTGGGTGTAACCGAACTTGATGTATTACTGATTCACCGCCCAGATGTACTGATGGATGCAGATGAAGTAGCAGAAGCGTTCGCTGAACTGCATAAGGTCGGCAAAGTTAAGCACTTCGGTGTCTCTAACTTTTCACCGCGCCAGTTCGACTTATTGCAATCTCGACTAGGTAAGCCACTAGTGACAAACCAAGTTGAAATCAACCCATTGAACTTCGAAGCGGCTCATGATGGAACGCTGGATCAACTACAGATGAACCGTATTCGTCCAATGGCGTGGTCTTGTCTAGGCGGCGGTAGCATTTTCAGTGGTGATTCAGCACAAGCGATTCGCGTTCGTGATGAGCTAGAGGCGATTCGTCTAGAAGTGGGTGCAGACAGCATTGACCAAGTGATTTACGCTTGGGTTCGTCGTTTACCATCTAACCCAATTGCAATTATTGGCTCAGGTAAGATTGAACGCGTGAAGACGGCTGTTGATGCACTGAAAATAGAGCTGACTCGCGAGCAATGGTATCGCGTATGGGTTGCTTCTAAAGGTCACGGTGTGCCATAGGCAGCGAGTCAAAATAGAAGCAAAAGCCAGCTAACAAAGCTGGCTTTTTTGTGTTCGCCTAACATGTTTCTTCAAAACTGTGATTAAGGTGGAATAATTTTCAAAAACACTCATAATGCACTCTGTTTTTCACCAGTTGGATATTTCCATTGAGCACTTCAAAATTCTCTTCAATCGCCCTTAAACCTGAGCTTCTAAACACGTTAGACTCTCTTGGTTATACTGAAATGACGCCTATTCAAGCGTTAAGTCTTCCTACTATTCTGGATGGCAAGGATGTTATCGGTCAGGGTAAAACGGGTTCAGGTAAAACAGCTGCCTTTGGTTTAGGCGTGCTGCAAAACCTACGCGTTAAGCGTTTTCGTGTTCAATCTTTAGTGTTATGTCCGACTCGTGAGCTTGCAGACCAAGTAGCAAAAGAGATCCGTACTCTTGCTCGTGGCATTCACAATATTAAAGTGCTGACACTATGTGGCGGTATGCCAATGGGCCCACAAATTGGTTCATTAGAGCATGGCGCACACATTCTTGTGGGCACACCTGGTCGTATACTGGACCACCTAGAGAGAGAGCGTATTGACCTGTCTGAGTTGAACACACTTGTGTTAGATGAAGCCGATCGCATGCTGGAAATGGGTTTCCAAGATGCACTAGATGCTGTTATTGAAGCAGCACCAAAAGATCGTCAAACGTTATTGTTCAGTGCAACTTTCCCTAAACAGATTAAATCTGTTGCAGACCGCATCATGAATAACCCTGAAATGGTGAAGGTTGAATCAACGCACGATCACTCAAGCATCCAACAACACTTTTATAAGGTTGAAGGTACTGAAGCTCGTGATGACGCACTAGAGCTAATGCTTCTTCATCATCAACCAGAGTCAGCTGTTGTGTTCTGTAATACTAAGAAAGAAGTGCAGAACGTAAATGATGAGCTAAGCCACCGTGGTTTCAGTGTTATCGAGCTTCATGGCGACATGGAACAGCGTGAACGTGACCAAGCTTTGGTTCAGTTCTCAAACAAAACCATCTCTATCTTGGTTGCAACCGATGTTGCCGCTCGTGGTCTTGATGTTGATAACCTAGATGCCGTGTTCAACTTTGAGTTGTCTCGCGATCCTGAAGTACACGTGCACCGCATCGGTCGTACTGGTCGTGCAGGAAGCAAAGGTGTCGCAATTAGCTTCTTTAGCGAAAAAGAGATGCACCGTGTTGCTCAAATTGATGAGTACATGGATATGCCAATCGAACCGTCTCAGTTGCCAGCTAAACCAATTGCTAAGCCGTACTACTCAAACATGGTAACCATCCAGATTGATGGTGGTAAGAAAGCGAAACTTCGCGCAGGTGATATCCTTGGTGCGTTGACAGGCCAAGGCGGTATTGATGGTAAGTCAGTAGGTAAGATCAACTTGTTCGCGATGCGCGCTTACGTTGCTGTAGAAAGATCAATGGCTAAGAAAGCATTAGGTAAAATCGAATCAGGTAAAATGAAGGGTCGTCAATTCCGCGCCCGAATTCTGAAGTAATTCGAGATTGTCTCCCTTTACTGCTAAGTCATGCTAGTGATAATGCAGTAAAGGGTGTTCCACAGTCAGTAACGTATCAAACGTTTATTCATCAGGTCTGATCGAATAGAAATCGTTGATATGTCTTCCTTCGCTAAGATACCAAGTCATCGCTTCCTGTCGATTATTAGCGGATATCGTAATTGTGGTTAGTCTTCCATCGTCAAAATAACAAAGCTCGTACTCTAACTCGCTTGTATAATGAGGAGTAGCGGCCATAGCTTACCTCCCAAATATTAATCATTTGAAAATAAATAAACCATTCGTTTATAAG
The DNA here is from genome assembly GCF_023503985.1 of Vibrio sp. J383. Classification (NCBI taxonomy): domain Bacteria; kingdom Pseudomonadati; phylum Pseudomonadota; class Gammaproteobacteria; order Vibrionales; family Vibrionaceae; genus Vibrio; species Vibrio sp. J383. The sequence continues at coordinate 962,982 of NZ_CP097294.1, forward strand.
GTTCGTTTACATCAAATGAGCAATAAAAATCAAGTTACATCACTGCCATTAATTATTTTTAGTTTAATCATTTGCCGAAATAGCTAGATTAGCAAGTCTGAGTCTCAATTTATCTCAAAGTTTTTACAGCCACTGTTTATTAAGGCTACTTTTATAAGAGCTAGAACTAGCGTTATAAGAACTAGAGCTAACCTTAAAAGGGTGAGTTAATGGATTGTGGCTTTGCTGAATATCGTGAGAGGGTTAAATGAGAAAGTGTCGATGGTTAGTCTTATTAGTCTGTTTTGTATTCGCTGGTTGCGGGACTAAATTTGCCTACAACAATATAAGCTGGTTTGCGGTTAGCTATATTGAAGACTTTGTTTCTCTATCCAACAGTCAAGAATCAGAGCTCGAAGAGCGCCTCGACTTATTACAGCAATGGCATAAAGAAACCCAACTTCCGCTGTATATGTTGCAACTGCAAGCGATTCAAAACCTAGACCGTTCTGATATGAATGTTGCTTTTATCATTGATCAAAGTGAACAAACTAAAAATCATATCCGTTCGATCGTTAATAAGTTCGCTCCAGATATTTACGCGTTAAGTATGCAGCTTACCCCAGAGCTAGATAACGAATTCTTAAAGAACTTTAGAGAAAAGCAGCAAGAATATTACGAGGAAAGATTATCATTGAATGATGAAGATTCGAGAGAGCGTTATCGAAGTCGAATTGAAGATCGGTTAGAGCGATGGCTCGGGTCGGTATCGAAAGAGCAAAAAACGATTATTTTGATGTGGTCTCAAGAGTGGGTAAATACTAACGACAGCTGGCGACAATATCAAAATAATACGTATCAAGACCTAACGACACTTATGCAAAAGAAGACCGATTTACATATTGCACAGCCAATTATTATGAAGCTACTTTTGAACAATGAAGATTATTATCCGCAAGAACTGGAGTCTAAGCTTGATAAGAATATGCAAACATCAGCGAAGTTCTTGGTGGATATCGCCGCAGTGAGCAGTGATAAACAATGGGCTTATTTTATGAGTGAACTAGAAAGCCTCAAGACGACGTTAGTGTCACTGCAGGAGTAGGGTAGCTATATTAAGGCTAGTGACTGTTTGCTACTAGCCTTCTGACAAACCCTAAACCGAATGCAGAGAGTTAGCCTCTGTTACTCATCAGCAGCTTTGGAATCGAGCCTTTAGCTGTCTTAGATATTTTTTGCATCAATTGAAAGCTCGGCTGTTGAATACCGTGATCACTTTGCAGTTCATCAATCATCAATAACCATAACCGTGCTGTCATTTCTGAATCGGCTAACGCTCTGTGGAAAGTACCGTCGTTGTCGATATTTTTGAAACGCACAAGGTCGCCTAGCTTATGAGTCGGTGCGTCTTGGATTAGACGGCGAGCAATCAACATTGAGCAAGCGAACTTGCCTATGTAGTCTCGGCCAATAAAATCTAATTCCGCATCGAGAAAGCGCTTATCAAACGACGCATTGTGAGCAACAAGTTGGCTGCCTTGGATAAAGTCTGCAAACTCATCCATCACTTCACTGCAACTGGCCGCAGTGCTTAACATACGGTTACTGATTCCGGTATAGCTTTCAATGAACCCGCTAACACGAAACCCTGGATTCATTAGCTGCTGGAAGGTGTCGACGACTTCACCGTTAACGAGTTTAACCGCACCGATTTCAATCGCTCGATCACCCATGTTTGGTGATAAGCCTGTGGTTTCGAAATCGAGAACGATAACGGAGTCTGCGGAGTTTGGAGCCATCGTGTTTCCTAATACTATTTATTTAGTTGTATCGCTTTATATGGGGCGCTTAGTGTTGCTATGGGTCAATCTATTGCGTGGCGTTGTTCTATTGCGCGTTGTTGTTCTGTTGCGTATTGCTACTGACAGTGAGCTCAGTGTAACCCGTCGAATCGTCATGCTCTCTGTTGAAGGTCAAGGTATCGTATCGGTGAACAATCAATTCAGCGGTGGTTGCGATAATCGTCCCTTCAAGCAAATGCCCACCAATCACATCGCCATTTTCATCAGCAACGGATATATGAACATGCTGGTGGTTTGGGGTTAGCGTCGCCATCACCGACACTATTTCGAACGGAGCTTTGATTAGCTTGGTGTTGTTTGCATTAGCCAAACGAATATTGAGCTGAGTAACACACCCGACACAAGACGCGACAGAGCCCGCTGAGATATTGTGCGCTGTCACTAGTTTTTGGATCTCAAGCTTTAGGTCTTGCCCACGGGTTAATCTCGTTGCGATAGGAGTGATCATCTATTGCCTCAATTTTATTTGTATTTCAAAGAACAAAACGAAGCCACATAGGGCTTCGTTTTATTTTCATTTTGGCTAACGCGACTTTTACATTTTCTGTCGCTGAAATTACTTAGTCTTGTTGCTGTTCTCTTTTCTTCTTAGGCACGAAGTTCAATACAGAAATAGGTACTTCTTTGCGTGGTTCGAAACCTTCAACAACGCGACGCTCAATCAAGTGACCAAGACGTTTTTCGATAATGCACAGGTTCTTGAAGTTGTCTTTCGATAGGAAAGAGATCGCTTCACCAGACGCGTCCGCACGGCCTGTACGACCAATACGGTGAACATAGTCGTCCGCAGGGAATGGGATGTCGTAGTTAACTACGCGGCTTAGGTTATCGATATCGATACCACGCGCAGCAACACCAGTCGCAACCAGGTATTTTAGGTTACCTTTCTTGAAATCAGCTAAGATTTTTTCACGAATCGCTTGGCTACGTCCACTGTGGAAAGCTTCAGCTTGGATGCCACGCTTTTCAAGTTGAGCAACCAATTTAGCCGCGCCGTGCTTAGTCTCGATAAAGATAAGCGCTTGGTCCCACTCACCGTCAGTGATCATGTGGCTTAAAAGTGCAGACTTACGGTCTTTATCGACTGTAACTAACCATTGTTCGATGTTTGCTTTAGAAGCGTCAGTTTTGGCGATAGAAATCTCTTCTGCTTCACTGATTGCGCTTTTCGCTAGCGCACGAACTGGCGTTGATAGCGTTGCTGAGAACAACAGGTTTTGAATGTTTTGTGGCAAACGCGCGATGATCTTGTTGATGTCTTCGATGAAACCCATGTCTAGCATGCGGTCTGCTTCATCAAGAACCAGTACTTCAACTTCATCAAAATGAACGGCACGTTGTCCGTACATATCGATTAAACGACCTGGAGTTGCCACAAGAATATCGACACCTTCGATCAAGCGGTCTTTCTGGTGTTGGTAAGATACGCCACCGTACATCGCTAGTGATGTTAGGTTTAGGAACTTCGCGTACTTAGTAATGTTCTGCTCAACCTGAATCGCAAGCTCGCGAGTTGGTGTCAGAATAACAGCGCGAATGCGTTTTTTACGTTGTGTTTCACCTTTACTTAGCATTTCTAAGATAGGGAGAACAAAGCTCGCAGTTTTACCTGTACCTGTTTGTGCTGCAGCAATTAGGTTCTTACCAGAAAGCACAATCGGAATTGCTTTTTCTTGAATAGAGGTTGGCTTTTCATAGCCTTGTTTTGCAACGGCTTTAACAATAGGTGAGCTTAATCCAAGCTTGGAAAATGGCATAAGTTTCTCGGTATGATTTGGCTAAATAGCGATGGAAAGGTTCAACAATCTTATACAAGGATAAGATTAATGGCGGCATTCTACCATGTTGCTTGTGTACCGCTAGTAACATAGACACTTTAGTTGGATAATACTGACTCAATAAGACGACGATAAGACAGGGATGTATGGAAATTACGCCGAATGAACGCGATGCAGTATATAAAACGATTTTTTCTCGCCGAGATGTTCGTGGTCAGTTTCTTCCTGATGAGATCCCAGAAGACGTTTTGATGCGTGTGCTAACCGCAGCGCACCATGCTCCCAGTGTTGGGTTTATGCAGCCTTGGGATTTTGTCGTTGTCCGTGATATCGAAACCAAACAACAAATCAAAGCCGGTTTTAATCAGGCTCATGCGGAATCCGCGCAAATGTTCACCGATGAAAAGCAGGCGATGTATAAGCGATTAAAGCTTGAAGGTATTGTTGAATCGCCTATCGGTATCTGTGTGACTTGCGACCGCAATCGAACCGGAAAGGTTGTGCTAGGTAGAACCATTAAACAAGAGATGGATTTGTACAGCACCGTGTGTGCGGTGCAAAACTTGTGGCTCGCAGCAAGAGCTGAAAACCTTGGGTTAGGTTGGGTGAGCATTCTTCACGACTCAACACTGCGAGACGCTTTAGATATCCCAGAAAACATCGATATCGTGGCGTATCTATGTATCGGCTACGTTGACCACTTCAAAGATAAACCCGAACTAGAAACCATGGGTTGGCTACCAAGACGAGACGTCAATTCTGCGATTCATAAAGGTAAGTGGAATTCAGAGCAAATAACGAATTCAGTCAAAGACTAAACGCATCTCTTATTTTGATTACGACTACGTATCATCATTGGTTATTTTGTTTGCTAAAAGAGGTGTTTATAAACTAAATTGGGTGTTGATAATATTTATATCAACAGTTTCACAAAGCATATTCCAATGTTGAACGAGTAAATAGAGACCATATTTTTGTGATAGCTATTCTCGTTCCTTTAAACGCTTGAATTTGGATACCCATTGAACGACGCGAACTTACGTAGATTCCAACAGCTGCTGGTCAAATATGAACTAGGTGAAGAGTACCACCTAACGATAGATGATCTGGAACACTCGCTTTCTACTTCTCGTAGAAACACTTCGATCGTCCTGAAATGCCTATCTGAATTCCAGTGGATTTGTTGGATTCCGTCCAAAGGACGAGGGAGGCTTAGTCAATTTAAAATTTTGCTTAGCTTCTCTGAGGCATTAGAGCAAGTTTTAGCGCTTCAGTTAGAGCAAGGTCGCTTTAACGTAATTCCTCGCCTTTTAGAAAGCTATGGTGATACCGCAATAAAGGCACTGACGCTAGCCACTGAAAAACATAACCTTTTCAATCAACAGCATGATCATTTGTTGATCACTCAATACCCCTGGGTTGATAATCTAGAGCCCGCCAAAACCTATAGAATCGCTGAACATCAAATTCTGAGAAGTATCTATAATACTTTGTTAGTTCAAGACCTTAATGGCGAGCCTCAAGCCAGTCTTGCCCACCATTGGAAGATGGAAGGGCGCTTTCTGCATTTTTGGTTAAGGCCTAATGTTGTTTTCCATGACGGTGAAACCTTGAGTGCAAAAGATGTCGTTCAATGTTTGTTACGGTTAAAAAACATAGATGGCCCGGTACAGTCTTTATTTGAGCAGGTGAATGATGTTCATGTGGTGGGTGAGAAAAAACTAACTATCGAGCTAGCGCGCGCAAACCCAATGTTTATCTATGCGCTGTGTAGTGCACACGCGTCTATCTACCGTTGCAAGCGTAGCTATTTTGCTAGTGGGCGCAGCGCGTATATTGGAACGGGACCTTTCTCTTTAGATGATTGGAGCGAAGAGCGCCTTATTCTAAAACGTCACCGTGGTTACTTTGCTCAACACTCACTGTTAGAGCAGATCACGCTGACAGATATTGATGGCTTAAATGATCATACTCTCAGTTTCAATAAGTCTGGTGTAGCGGAAGAAACCACCATCAATGCCCTGTCGTACCTTGCCGTGAATCACAGGAAAAATTCAGATATTACCCCCGAAAACCTAGCCTGCTTGGTATCGTTTATTAAAACCAGTAGTAAAGATTTTGACATCGATATGGTGGTGGATGATTTGTCTTTCTCGTCGAGCGAATTAATGTGCAGTGATTCTGTCCCTATTTTGACGGGCACTGTTGTCCTAACTCGACCTAAAATGACGATTCCTTTACTTCAAGATATGGCTGACTGGCTACAACAAACGATTGCAAAGACTGGTGTCGCTATTGAAGTCGTTGAACTTCCCAATATTAGTGATCCTAGCTCTATGAGCGAATCGGCAGACCTGTTATTTATCGAAGAAATTATTGAACAGCCTAAAGATTATGGCCTGTATGATTGGTTACTTGCTTCGTCTGGACTCAGGTTCATTTATGACAGTTCTGAGATGAGAGAGCATTGTGAGAGAGTTCACTTAGCCGTTAGTTGTGCTAATCCAGTCGGCGAGTTGAAAAAGATTGAACAATCACTGTATCAACAGAAGCTCCTTTGTCCGTTATTTCATGGTAAAGAGAAGGTTTCTAATAGTATTGAGGTTCAAGGCGTAGAGATCAATCAAACTGGCTACAGTGATTTCTATAAACTCTGGATATCTTCAAGCGATATGTAATTAGTCCATTTAAGACCCTTCGTTAGAACAAAACATGCATAAATTGCCTAGCACCCTTTCATGTTTCTTTTGAATACCAATCGCTATTATGACTGGCCATGACTATCACAGTCATTCTCGGTCATCCCCCCAATGACAACCCTACTTATTAATGTATTTCATTAGGATCTCATCGAATGAAACTTAAGCTTATTTCTATCGCACTTATCGCTGGTGGCCTTACTGCTTGTGGCGGAGGAGGAGGTGGTGGTAGCAGCAGTACAAGTGCTCCCGCTCCTCAAACAAAAACCTTACAAGGTGTGGCTATCGATGGTTATATTTCAGGGGCGACCGCGTTTTTGGACATCAATTATAATGGTGTGTTAGATGAAGGTGAGCCAAGCAGCATCACCGACCATGAGGGCAGCTATGAATTGTCTTTAACGGGCTCTAACTCGGATTGCATGGATTACGCACCAATCGTAGTGAATGTGCCGATCGGCGCAATTGATGCGGATAGCCCAAACTCGCCGATTACTGAACCTTATCAGTTAGTATTTCCGCCAGTCATGACGGTGAGTTCCAATCAAGAAATTAAGTCTACGACACCACTTACGACCGTTTTATGGAATCAGATCCAAGCCGATCTGTATAACGGTGGTTTAAACAGTTGTTCAGCTTTAAAGCAAGCTGTGAACACCCAAAATAGCATTATCCAAAATGTGAAAGAGCATGACTTCCGAATTGCCAATCGATACAACATCGCAGTTGAAGACCTGTATGGAGATTTCGTTAAAGATCAAAATACTGAGCTCTATGAGTTAGCGCAGAAAATGATGCCGGCTATCAAAAAATCGTATCAAGAGACCAAAGAGATTCAAAAAGAGAACCCAAAAGCCCAACAAGCTTATGTTGATTATTACTGGGAGCATTGGGATTACTCGAAAAAAAATGAAATCAATAAATGGTATAAAGTTAAAACAGTGATGACCGCTGACAAACTTGTTGTTATCGAACATGAAGTTTCGGCCGACCTGCAGACAGAACTGGTTTTAAGTGAACATTTTGAGCGTAATGGTCAGAAGAAAAATGGCTTAGAGTATGACAAGGAAGCTTCATTCTCATTGAGTAGCGATGGAACGGAATATTCATGTTCGGTGCAAGAGACCATCAAGCAACAGGTTTTGCCTAACTCATTGACTACCTTTGGTGTGATGAACCGTGGCGGGTCTCAACAACTTGATTGGGAAAGTTGTTCTCGTCAAGACGTTGGTGCGGGCTTTATGCAAACCTTGACGGCAGATGTTGTCGGTGACTACAAAGATCAGTTTACCCAGATACAAGCCAAATTTAATTTTGAGAATAATGCGCCACATCCAAAGTGGGTTAATCTAGGTGACTCATTGGATAGTGTGTCGCGCAGCGACTTTGATGCGCTCAATTACCTATCGGTAGATTTTGATGACAACAGTTCATATGGCGCTGATAACTGGAACAGACATAAGTATGCGTACATTGAAAATACGCCGTTTGATTATACTCAAACGATAACGTCTAAATATTCTCAAGGTAACTGGACTAAAGGTTATTATTACCAGAATGGAACAAGTCGATTTGAGTGTTCAGATGATGGTGTGACCTGGTCAAAAGACACTTGTAAGTAAAGCCAGAGTCGATACCGAGTAAATCTACATAATCCGTACGCAATAAAAAAATCCAGTGTCTACAAGACACTGGATTTTTAGTTTTGGTTGACCGTTATGTAGCTTTACTTTATTAAAAGCGCTTAAGCGATCTCAATTTTCTCAGCTTGGTTCTGTTCTGCCATTGATATCGCTAGTGCTTCTGCAGCCTTAATACCATCGATACCAGCAGACAAGATGCCGCCAGCATAGCCTGCACCTTCACCTGCAGGGAAGAAGCCCTTTAAGTTGATGCTTTGGAAGTCTTTGCCACGTTTGATACATACAGGAGAAGACGTACGAGTCTCAACACCCGTTAGCAGACCGTCTGGCGTAGAGAAGCCTTTGATCTTCTTTTCGAACGCTGGGATTGCTTCACGAATCGCTTCGATAGCAAAATCAGGCAGTGCTTTTGAAATGTCCGTTAGGTGGATACCCGGTGTGAATGATGGTTTTACTTCACCGATTTCACTTGGATCGCGACCTTTTAGGAAGTCACCGATTTTCTGTGCAGGGGCATCGTAGTTCTCGCCACCTAGAACATAAGCGGCACTTTCTAATTCACGCTGTAAACGGATACCTGCTAGTGCGTCACCTGGGTAATCACGCTCTGGGTCGATACCCACAACGATGGCACTGTTTGCGTTACGTTCTGCACGAGAGTATTGGCTCATACCATTGGTTACTACGCGGCCTTCTTCAGAAGTCGCTGCAACCACAGTACCACCCGGGCACATACAGAAGCTGTATACAGTGCGGCCATTCTTACAGTGGTGTACGAGTTTGTAGTCCGCAGCACCTAGAATAGGGTTGCCCGCGTTCTTGCCGAAGCGAGCTTCATCGATCATCGCCTGTTTGTGTTCGATACGGAAACCAACAGAGAAAGGCTTAGCTTCCATGTAAACGCCACGTTCGTGCAGCATTTCAAACGTATCACGAGCACTGTGGCCTACGGCCAGTACTACGTGGCGAGTTTTAATCTCTTCACCGTTAGAAAGCGTTAGGCCAGTGATTTGACCGTCTTCCATATGAACGTCGTCTACGCGAGTGCTGAAACGGATTTCGCCACCTAGCTCAATGATAGAAGCACGCATCTTCTCGATCATGGTTACCAGTTTAAAGGTACCGATGTGTGGTTTACTTACGTATAGAATTTCTTCTGGTGCGCCAGCAGCTACGAATTCTTCGATTACCTTACGGCCGTAGTGCTTTGGATCTTTAACTTGGCTGTATAGCTTACCGTCAGAGAATGTACCTGCGCCACCTTCACCAAACTGTACGTTTGATTCTGTGTTCAGAGTACGCTTACGCCAGAAACCAAAGGTATCTTTCGTACGTTCACGAACTTCTTTGCCACGCTCAACGATGATCGGGTTGAAACCCATTTGAGCAAGCACTAAGCCAGCGAACAGACCACAAGGGCCAAAGCCGATAACGACAGGGCGCTCAGTTTGGTTCTCAACCGCTTTAGCCACGAATTTGTACTCCATGTCAGGAGTCACTTTTACGTGTGGGTCGCTGATGAATTGTTCTAACAACTCAGCTTCGTTTTCAACGAGAACATCAAGCGTGTAGATAAGTAAGATTTTTGATTTCTTACGAGCATCGTAGCCACGTTTAAAGATATTAAAAGAAAGTACCTGATCAGCGTTAATGCCAAGCTTTGCTTCAATAGCGTCTTGAATGGCTGACTCTTCATGGTCTAGTGGGAGTTTAATTTCGGTTAAACGTATCATTTTGATGTCTCGTTTTTATAGGTGTCTTAGCTAGCTCGTTTCTTAATACAGAGTTTGATGGCAACGCTGATGTTGAAAGAAGCGATAAGCTCACAATGGCGCGCATTTTACGAGAAATTGATTTATCTGTCATACTAATTTGGAAACATGGAGCAAATAGACTCGATATTAGAGCCTTATGATGTTGAATTTTGCTTTGGGATGAGTATTATCCCCCATTCTTCAATTTTGACTAACTTATAGAGCAGAGCATCATGGCATTTGTCGTAGGCGATAATTGTATCCAATGTAAATACACAGACTGTGTGGCGGTGTGCCCCGCAGATGCGTTCCATGAAGGTCCGAATTTCATGGTAATAAACCCAATCGAATGCATTGATTGTGGGTTGTGTGTACCTGAATGTGACGCTCAAGCGATCTTCCAGGAAGATGATCTTCCAGAAGACCAAAAGATTTTTATTGAAGTGAATGCAGAGCTTGCCGAAATCTGGCCGGTACAGACGGAAGTAAAAGCACCAATGGATGACGCTGAAAAGTGGAATGGTGTGTCTGATAAGTTGGCAATGCTAGAAAAGTAATTGTTGAAAAGAACTCAAATAAAAAGGCGTACTGATTTGATCAATACGCCTTTTTTAATATCTGAACACTGTCGATTGGCTCGTTAGTTAGTGAGATCTAGCTATGCTGACGACGCATATTGTCGAGAATAATACCTGTCGCCATTGCTACATTCAGAGACTCTGCGCCACCGAATGCAGGAATCGTAATCTTATCCGTTACGTATTTAGCCGCATGTTCACGAATGCCGTGAGACTCGCTGCCCATTAGCAAAATACCATTGGCAGTAAATTCTGTCTTATGAACACTTTCGCCTTCTAAGAACGCGCCGTAAACCGGTAGGTTCGCTTGTTCTAAATAAGCCGGTAAGTCTGTTTGGCTTACGTGTACTCGGCCAAAGCTACCCATAGTTGCACTGATGGTCTTAGGGTTGTACGGGTCTGCACAATCGCTGCTCGCAACGATATGCTTAATGCCATACCAGTCTGCTACACGAATAATCGTACCTAGGTTGCCCGGGTCTGAAACGCCATCTAGTGCAATCATCAGCCCAGTTGCTTCTGGCAGTTCAAATGTTGGGATCTCAACGACAGCAATCGCCGCATTGTTACTCACCAAAGTACTCGCTTTGGTGAGGTCATCTAGTGAAGCTTCAACACAATCAAACTCAAACAGTGAAGCGTGATTTTCAGATAAGAAATCAGCGGTAGCAAAGACGTTCTTCACGACTAAGTCACTATTGAACAGCTCAAGAACGTTCTTTTCACCTTGAACTAGAAACAAGCCGTGGGCTTTACGTTGTTTCTTTTGGCCCAAAGCACGAAGGAGTTTTAATTGGTTTTTTGAAATCATGTTTTTATCCTAGATATAAGCCCGCGCATTATAGAGCAAAGGTTGGAGAACCAAAAGCGTGATAGCTCAATGCGATCCACATAAAAAGCAAAAGCGACCCGCTTACAAAAAGAAAAGCGTACTAAATAGCACGCTCTTATCTGATTTACTTACCAAAGACTAAGCTGAACAAGTTAGACGAACTGACCGCTTAATATGGAACAGGGTAGCGCTTAAACACTGTGTTGATATCAGTGAGTATCTCTTCTGATAGAGGCTTGCTGAAAGCGGCTACGTTTTCTTTGAGCTGTTCCATCGTGGTCGCTCCAATGATGGATGAGGTAACACCATCGACTTGATTACACCATGCTAATGCAAGCTGGCTCGGCGTAAATCCATGAGTGTTCGCGACTTCTGCATATCCTTTTACCGCTTCATTGGCTGATTCGGTGTCGCGGAAAATGCCCTTACGCTGCATGTATGTCCAGCGGCTGCCTTCCGGTCTTGCACCATCAATGTATTTTCCACTGAGCATTCCTCCAGATAACGGTGACCAAGGCAGGTAAGCGACATCTTCATGCACACAGTTCTCAATCAGATACGGCCAGTCTTTTGCGTGAAGTAGGCTGAATTCATTCTGAATCGAGACCATGCGTGGCAAATCGTGTTTTTCGCTCAGCTTGAGATAGGTGTTGATACCCCAAGTAGTGTCATCAGACAAACCAACATGACGGATTTTTCCTGCTTTAACGCAGCTCGCTAGGGCTTGAAGGATCTCCAACATTTCCCCTTCATGCTGCTTCCGGTCGATATCACTGAAGCGAATTTGATTTGGGAACTGTTTTCCAAAGTGAGGTGTATTTCGATTTGGCCAATGCAGTTGATATAGGTCGATATAATCAGTCTGTAGACGCTTTAATGACGCATCAACCGCTTCGATTACGGCTTCACCCGTTATAGGGCCACCATCTCGAACCCAAGGAAGGCCTGGGCCTGCAATCTTACTCGCTATGATCAGTTCTTGGCGGCGCTGCGGGTGGCGCGATAGCCAGTTACCAATGATTGCTTCTGTTTTGCCGTAGGTCTCTGGAGAAGGCGGAACCGCGTACATTTCTGCAGTATCTATGAAGTTAATACCTTGGCTTAGTGCGTATTCGATCTGTTGGTCGGCTTGCTGTTGTGTATTTTGCAGCCCCCAAGTCATGCTGCCAAGACAGATGCGGGAAACGGGAATTTGACTACTTCCTAGTTTTGAATATTCCATTGAATTCGGGATTCCTGTGGTTAAGTTCTCTGGTACTCGCATTAGAGTTTTTGAAAAGAGAGCGAGTGAGGAATGAAAACGAATATAAATTATTAGCACAAAATGACACGACAAGGTATGGCTGAGGGAAGTTTAATGAGTCATTTCTCAACGTAGCGAATGAGCTAGCCGCATATTCGTGGAGCTATAGATATAAAGCAGGGGAGTCACAAAACGTGAATGGGTTTGACGCCTGAATAGGACATCATAGAAAGAGAGAAGAAGAGTCAAAGACAAAAGAGCTCTACATCATAGAGAAGTAGAGCTCTTTTATTAGGGGTTCTATAAATATGTTCTGAGTATTGATTAAGTTACGAGGTCGCGTTGGTGTCAAACCCACCTTGAGATTGCGCCTGTCTTAGAGCTTCCTGCCTTTGAACTTCTTTCTCAGTTAATGCTGGTTGAAGTGTTTCCTCAGAGGCTTGAGGAGATAAAATGAAATATTTATTAATCGTCATAACTGTGTCTCCGTGTAACGTATGACAGATTCTGCATCAAGGATAAATTGTGATCATCATCCACTTTGTACTTTTTATAGGCTGAGAGTGGAGGGCGTAGAATGCGTACAAAGCAATCGCTTATCATCCGTATGCAATATTGAACTGACGAAACCCTCTGATTTCAAGTATAGGAAGCTCGTCTAATTTCGCACAATAATGATGTAGAGCAATTACATAGATGGTCAGGGGCGTAAGATGAAAAACCTCGCTACTGACTCTGCGTAAGTATTTACTTAACAATGCCTCGCTTATCTACATGAATAATAAAGTCAGTAAATCAATTACTTAATCCATGGTGAGATGAATTATGGAAAAGCTTGTAGAACGTTTTTTGAATTACGTTACTTTTGATACTAAATCCGATCCTTCTAATCAGCAGTGCCCAAGTTCACCGGGTCAAATTCCATTTGCTGAAGCCTTAAAATCAGAATTGATCGCATTAGAGTTAACTGATGTCTCTTTAAACGAAAATGGCTATTTGATGGCGAAACTGCCGTCGAATGTCGATTATGATGTGCCTGCTATTGGCTTTGTCGCGCATATGGATACCGCTCCTGATGCTTCCGGTGCGAACGTGAAACCACAGGTGATTAAAGATTATCAAGGTGGAACGATAGAATTAGGTGAAAGTGGCGAGAGTTTGAACCCAAGCCAATATCCAGACCTTGATTCTTTACATGGCCACGACCTTATTACGACTGACGGTACGACTCTGCTTGGTGCCGACAACAAAGCGGGTATTGCTGAAATCATCAGTGCGATTGCTTACCTTAAAGCGAACCCAGAGATCAAACACGGTGATATTTGTATTGGCTTCACACCGGATGAAGAGATCGGCCGTGGTGCGAACCTGTTTGATGTTGAGAAGTTCGGCGCTGAGTGGGCGTATACCATTGATGGTGGTCCAGTCGGTGAGTTGGAATTTGAGAACTTCAATGCTACGAGCGCAGATGTTATCTGTCATGGCGTGAACGTTCACCCGGGTACCGCAAAAGGCAAAATGGTAAACGCGATGAATATTGCGGCTCAATTCCAATTGATGATGCCAACACAAGAAACACCCGAGTGCACAGAAGGTTATGAAGGTTTCTACCACCTGAAATCAGCTGAAATGGGCGTAGCGCGTTCGGAATTAGGTTACATCATCCGTGATTTTGAGCGTGAGGGTGTAGAAGCACGTAAGGTATTCATGCAACAGAAAGTGGATGAGCTGAATGAGCGTCTTGAGAAAGGCCGTGTTGAGCTGGTGCTAACCGATAGCTACTTCAATATGAAAGAGATGGTTGAACCGCATCAACATATTATTGAATTAGCGAAGCAAGCGATGATCGAGTGCGATGTTGAGCCAATGATCAAACCGATCCGAGGCGGTACAGACGGTGCTCGCTTATCTTTCATGGGGCTACCATGTCCGAATATCTTCACTGGCGGCTATAACTTCCACGGTATTCATGAGTTCATTACCATTCAAGGCATGGAGCAAGCGGTAAAAGTGATTGTCGAATTGTCTCAGCGTACGGCGACTCATTACCAAAAATAGGATATCAAAGCGTTATATCTCTTTGTATTTTTAAGAGTATTCAATAATACTCTCTTTAAGCATAAGGGAGTACGCGATGAAAAAGTTAGTTTTACTTTGCACCCACTTAACCGTGGGTGCTTTTGGTTTTGGGCTTGGTGTCTATGCACTACCTATCTTGATTGAGCCTGATTCTCCTTCCTCAAGTTCTGTTGAAGCGATCAGTCAGCAGGCGATCTACACAGGCGAGTTCACTAAAGACCGACAAGACAGTGACTTTTTGCATTGGGGAGAAGGCATCGTTTCTGTGTCTGAAAGTGCGATAGCTTTTGAAGGTGAACTGGCACCGGGGCCTGATTACAAAGTTTACCTATCACCTAAATTTATTGAAACCGAGCAGGCATTCAATGACAGCAAGAGCGAACTACTTCGAGTCGGAGATGTAAAAACATTTGACCGGTTTATGGTTGAGCTTCCCGAGGGTACTGATCTCAATCGATTTAATACGGTTGTGATTTGGTGTGAAACTTTTGGCCAATTTATTACTTCTGCCAAAATAAAATGATAGCCTTACCTAAGCTGAATTAATCATGAAAAGGGGCGCTCTATTTTTGAGCGCTTTTTTATAATGTGTTTTTTGGGTTGAGTCAGTCGTTGTAAAGCTCGTCGTTATAAAGCTTAATTGTTGTAATACAAAGGAATACGTAATGGAAAAGTTGTGGCAAGTGATCGATTTCTTACTCGCTAATAAGTTTATTTTTAGTGTGCTGATCATCTGCATTATATTAATAATCCGACGAATCACTCTGTCTCGAATCCGTGGTGATGTCGCTTTTCTCAGTGAAGATCAACGTAACTGGATGTCACGTACCAAGAACGGTACGTTTGCCATTATTATGGTCACTTTATTTGTGCTGTGGAAATCTGAAATCAGCGAGTTTGCGCTGTCAGTAACGGCCATTGCTGTTGCTATAGTCGTTGCGTCTAAAGAGATCATCTTATGTTTTACGGGGTCGATTCAACGCGCAAGCTCTCGTTCATTTAGAATTGGTGACTGGATTGAAGTAGGCAAAATCAGCGGTGAGGTGATTGAGCACAACTTGATGGCGACTGTGATTCAGGAAATCGACCTATATCACGGGCAATACCATTTCACAGGTAAGACCGCTACGCTGCCCAATAGCATGTTCTTCACCTACCCGGTCAAGAACCTTAATTTCATGAAGCGCTATGTTTATCATAACTTTTTTGTGACGGTGAAAGACTTCGTCAACCTATATCCAATGGTGCCGGGTCTTATTGTGAAAATTGAAGAGCATTGTGAAGAGTTTATCGATGTTGCCCGCCGTTATAACGGTGTGATCGAAAAACACGCTGGCGTTGACCTTCCGGGATCTGAGCCTCATATTCACATCACGAGCAGTTCGACGGGTGAGCAAGAAGTGCACTTTATGATCTTCTGTCCGACCGAAAAAGCGATTCATCTTGAGCAAGATATTCGTAAAGACTTTATGGAAGCGTACGCAGAGGCCTTTCCAACTAGCGTTTGACCCCAATTAACGCTTAATCCTAACTAACGCTTTATGTTGTTCACGTATTTCATGTTCGAAACGTAAGGCTCTGAAAGTAAAAGAAAGCCGAGAGCGATAAGATCGACTCTCGGCTTTTCTAAATCTGAAATTCGGCTTCGATATTAGTTCAGATCAGCGAGTGGTAACCAGTCTACTTCCACACCTGCTTGCTCAAACATATCTTGGCTTATCTTGATCTTATCTCCCCAACGAGAAAGGAAGTCTTCACTTTGCTCTGGGCAATGTACCGCTGAAATCCCAGTTTGGATGATTTTTGCTGCACAGTTCGGACAAGGGAAGTGAGTCACCCAAACTTCACAACTGTCTAAATCACGTTTAGCAAACAAGATTGCATTTTCTTCAGCGTGAAGCGTCTTGAGGTACTTCATTTCTCTGTCATCAGTATCCGCACTATCAGACACGCCATGTGGGTAGCCATTAAAACCAACCGAGACAATACGGTTGTGCTTCGTGATTACGGCACCGACTTGAGTTGAAGGATCTTTACTCCAAGAACCGACCAATTCCGCCATTTGATAGAAACGCTTAGCCCATTTTGAAATCATGAGAATTCCTTAACAATTAAATGTGAATGCTTATCTGCCCGACAATACATTATGTTAGACAATATCCATAGAGAACAAAAGCTGAGAGGTTGATTTACCTAAGGATTGTAACGTGTTTGTAACCACTTTATAAGCACTTGGTTTCAATTAACATATTGATACACTTTGGCTAGTTATAATTGATATTCCTCGGACAATGGTAACGGGTGTGTTACGTAAATTTTATACTGTTCAAATACTAATAAGTGACGGTATAACCATGCGTAAAAAGTTGATCCTTACGGCTCTTGCAAGCTCTCTTATTCTTGCTGGATGTGGGCAAGATGCTCAAAATGCCAAGCAAGCGCCTCTACCTCTCGTAGCTGTACAGGATGTTAGCGTTGTTTCTCACCAGCAAAGTAAGTCGTACATCGGTCGTATTGAAGCCGTTGAAGACACGGCTATCACCGCGCAGGTTTCAGGCTATCTACAAAGCCGTCATTTCAATGAAGGCCAAATGGTCGAAAAGGGCCAATTACTTTACTCAATCGAACCATCTTCGTTTGAAGCTGAAGTTGCAAGTGCAAAAGCGTCTGTTGCTCAAGCGAATGCGAACCTTAAAAAAGCCGAACTTGATTTCAACCGTGGTAAGAATCTTCTCCCGAAGGGCAGTATTTCTCAATCGGAATTCGATGCGCTGACGGCAAATTTATTAGGTTCTCAAGCACAACTTGAAGCTAGCCATGCTCAGTTAAACGCAGCCAATGTTCAGCTTTCTCATACCCAAATTACCGCGCCTTTTTCTGGAAGAATCAGCGACACCAAAGTGAGTACTGGTGATCTGGTTTCGCCGTCTTCAGGTGTATTAACTACCTTGGTTAGCCTAGACCCAATCCATGCGTCGTTCAGCATCAGTGAGCGTGAGCGTATCGAGTTAGGGATGGATCGCATTGAAGGCGACGGCAGCAGCGACTCTGCTGGGGTTGAAGTTCAGATCATACTTGAGAATGGTGAAGCGTTTGAACATCTAGGTCAGCTTGATTTCTTGGGCAACCGTATCAACCTCAATACAGGTACAATCGCGATGCGTGCGATTGCCGATAACCCGAATCAGCAACTACTTCCAGGTCAACACGTTCGCGTTGATCTACGTGAAAAACAATCTATTGATGTTGTGACTATTCCGCGACGTGCAGTTCAAACCGACCTAGAAGGTGACTTTGTCATGGTTTTGGTTGAAGGCGAGAGTGCGCCTGTCGCTGAACGTAGAAACATCGAGATGGGACGACAAGTTGAAGGTGGTGTGATTGTTCATTCTGGATTAGAGAAGAACGACGCGGTGATCACTCAAGGCTTACAGCGTGTGCGTAATGGTATGTCTGTTCGCATTCAACCTACTGCTGAACAAGCTGAGTAAGGGGCTTATTTATGTTGAGTCGTTTCTTTATTCAAAGGCCTAAGTTTGCCCTTGTAATATCCATAATCTTAACACTGGCGGGTGCGATCTCTCTCGCTATCTTGCCAGTGGCGGAATATCCAAAAATTAGTCCGCCTTCTGTTAGTGTTACAGCATTCTATACAGGTGCAAGTGCTGAAGTAGTAGAACAGGCGATAGCTGACCCTATAGAAACGTCGGTGAATGGCGTTGAAGATATGATCTACATGTCTTCTAAGAGTGCTAATGATGGTTCATACAACCTTAACGTGACCTTTGATGTCGGTACTGATGCTGATATGGCTCAGGTCAACGTTCAGAACCGAGTTGCTCAAATCGAATCAAAGCTTCCTCAAGAAGTTAGAATGGTGGGCGTCACCGTTAAAAAGCGTTCACCTGACCTTTTGATGGTATTGAACTTCTATTCGCCAAACGGTGAGTACGACGATCAATTCCTGATCAACTACGTGAACTTGAACATTAAAGACCAATTGGCTCGTGTAAAGGGCATTAGTGAAGTTAACGTGTTGGGTGGTGGTGAATACGCGATGCGTGTTTGGTTAGACCCTGAGAAAATGGCTAACCTGAATATAACCACCTCTGACGTGAATCGCGCGTTGGCGGAGCAGAACGTTCAAGTCGCTGCAGGCCGTATTGGAGCTGCTCCTTATAACGACGCGCAAGAAGTGCAGTTCAACTTGGTAACAAAAGGCCGACTAGAAACGGCTGATGAGTTTGAAAATGTTGTGCTTCGTGCAAATCAAGACGGCTCAACGGTTTACCTAAAAGACATTGCACGTGTTGAGCTTGGTAAAAAGTTCTACGATGGTAATGGTAAATACCGTGGTCAAGATGCTTCAATCGTAACGCTGTCACTTCAGTCAGACGCTAACGCGCTGGAAAGTGGTAAAGCAGTAATGGCGATGCTAGACAATCTAAGCAAAAACTTCCCTGAAGGCGTTGCTTATGAGGCGAGTTATGACACCACACTCTTCGTTGCAGAGTCGATCAAAGGCGTAGTAAAAACGCTAATTGAAGCGATCTTATTGGTTATCGCGGTAACGTATCTGTTCTTAGGTAGTGCGCGTGCGACCTTGATTCCGGTGGTTGCGATTCCTGTGTCGTTGATTGGCACCTTTGCGATCATGCAGATGACAGGCTTTACCATCAACACGGTAACCCTGTTTGGTTTGATATTGGCGATAGGTATCGTAGTAGATGATGCGATCTTGGTTATCGAGAACGTAGATACCACGATGGCCAAAGACCCAACGATCTCACCGCGTAAAGCAACACTGATCGCGATGAAAGAAGTAACGGGTCCAATTGTGACATCTACATTGGTACTACTTGCCGTGTTTATCCCTGTAGCGATGCTTCCGGGTATTACAGGCATCATGTATCGCCAGTTTGCTCTGACTATCTGTATCGCGGTTGTTATCTCGTCAATTAATGCACTGACCTTGTCTCCGGCATTGTGTTCATTGGTTCTTAAACAGGGTGGTGGTAACACAGCACGTTGGTACCAAGCGTTTAACCGTGGTCTTGAATCTGTCACCAACAAATACGGTCAAATTGCAGGCTTCCTTGTGAAAAAGGGCGTTTTGCTATTTACCTTCTTTGTAGTCGCGCTAGCAGCAGTAACTTACTTTGCGAAAACCACGTCTACGGCGTTTGTACCTCAAGAAGATAAAGGTATCTTGCTGGTTAACGTGCAACTTCCTGACGCAGCATCATTATCTCGTACAGAAGATGTGACAAAGCAATTGTTAGAGATGGTTGAACAAGAGCCGGGTGTTGATGGTGTGACTCTGGTTAACGGCTACGCATTCATGACGGGCGCTTCTGCTTCGAATGGCGCGTCGCTATTTATAAAGCTGCATGATTGGGATATGCGTAACGCACTGGATGGTCAACATTCCGCACAAGCTATCTCACAACGTATTAATGGTCGAGCGGCCACTGAACTGCCTCAAGCTATCGTGTTTGCAATGGGACCTCCAGCAGTTCCGGGTATGGGTGCCGCTTCTGGTTTCGAATTTGTTCTAGAAGATACATTAGGTCGTAGTCGTACTGATCTGGCGATGGTAATGAATGACGTGATTGCTGAGGCGAACAAACAGCCTGAGATTTCACATACGTTCAGTACTTTCCGTGCCAACGTTCCTCACTACTATGTCGATATCGACCGTGAGAAAGCACAACAGTTAGGTATTCCGTTGTCGGAAATATTCCAAACTCTGCAAGGTAATCTTGGTTCACTGTACGTGAACGATTTCACCATGTTTGGTAAGAACTTCCGAGTGACCATGCAAGCTGATAGTGAACACCGTAGCAGCATGGATGATCTCCAACGATTCCACGTGCGTTCGTCTAATGGCGAGATGATCCCGCTCAGTACGTTGGTGACTTACGACCAGATCTTCGAACCAGATGTCGCATGGCGTTACAACATGTACCGCAGTGCCGTGATTCAAGGCCAGCCAGCGCCGGGTTACTCAAGTGGTGATGCGATTGCTGCAATGGAACGTGTAGCCGCTGAAGTTTTACCTCAGGGTTATCAGTACGAATGGACAGGCATGGCCTACCAAGAAGTATTGGCAGGCAACCAAGCGATCTTTGCTTTTGCACTGGCTCTGATCTTCATCTACCTGTTTATGGTGGCTCAATACGAGAGTTGGACAATACCGATAGCGATTATCTTAGTGGTACCGGTTGCAACCTTAGGTTCCTTCTTGGCGTTGAACCTGACAGGCACACCGCTGAATCTCTATGCGCAAATTGGTTTGGTTCTCTTGATAGCCTTGGCCGCGAAGAACGCAATCTTGATTGTAGAGTTCGCAAAAGTGGAGCGTGAAGAGAAAGACGCATCAATTGAAGATGCGGCAGTGAAGGGCGGTACGCTGCGTTTCCGTGCTGTGAACATGACCTCTTGGTCGTTCATCTTAGGTATCTTCCCGCTTATCTTTGCAGCGGGCGCAGGTCACGTGAGCCAGAACTCGTTGGGTATTTCGCTGATCGGCGGTCTGCTATGTGTTTTGTTAGCGGGTACGTTCCTAATCCCAGGCTTCTATGCATTCGTGCAACGTAAGCGTGAGAAGGCACACGGTGGCACGACTAAGTTGATTCCACTTGATGACGAATAGGAGACTTAACTCCGGTCAGATTAACGCCTTGCAAGGCTAATCCCTTGCAGGATTAAATCCTTGTAAAAACTAAGGCTTAGCATTACGCTAAGCCTTTTTTATTCCGCTTGTGAATAAAAACGCTATTTATATAATCAAATGTTCGTTTTGTGATGGAGCTAACACTCTAATTTGGGTTTTGTAATAAAATGATGTTTTATTATTAAGTGTCTGTTTAATATGGAAATAACGGTGTTCAGCTAACGAGTGTATGCTCGAAAACATTTGCACAATAGTGTGAAGTGTTTCAAAATTACCTAGTTATATTGAAATTTTTTGTGCATTGAGGTTCTTATGAAAGTCATTGATTTATTTAAACACCGAGGCGATAGCGTGTCTTCGCAACACTCAGAGTTTATGCAATGGATGTCTCCAGCTCTTAGAGATTACTGGGGTGACTTTCTGAATCGTACGCAAAATAGCCATTTCTTTGCTTGGGTTCGTGATCACCACAAACCTGCTGTAAATGAAGATGCACCAGAGATGCCAATAGAACAGCCGCTAGTATTATCGCGAGAAGCACAGCTTGTATTTGATGAGCTTAATCAGCAGATCGGTGAAGTTATTCATACTGGCGACTGGATCAATGTTAGTCAAGATCGTATCAACCAGTTCGGCCTTGTTACTGAAGATATGCAATGGATCCATACTGAACCTTCTAAGGCTGAAACAGATTCTCCGTTCAAAACAACCATCGCACATGGCTTTTTGACTTTGTCTCTGCTTCCTAGACTGACTGACAGTGTTGATCCTGATAAGTCTCAATTCCCAACAGCGAAGATGGTTGTAAACATTGGTCTTAACCAAGTTCGTTTCCCATATCCTGTAAAATCGGGCAGTAACGTTCGTGCTAAAAGTACGCTAACAAAAGTAACGCCAATTAAGAAAGGCCTAGAGATTGAACGCGAAATTCGCGTAGAAATCGAAGGTATTCGTCGTCCTGGCGCTGTGATCGTTTCAGTGATCCAACTTCACTTCTAGAGCTTTTTTATAAGTGGAACTGCTTTTAAGCGAAGATTATAGATTCAAAAAAAGAGAGAGCTTAAGGCTCTCTCTTTTTGTTTGTGCCATATCAAATCGACATCTCTAGCGTTGGTAACAACATCACGAAAAGCATTTTGCTGACTTAATGTGTATGTCGCTATTTAGTACGTGTGTAACTACTTAATGCGTGTTTTGCTAATTAATACGCGGTTAGTTAGTTTAGACGCAATAAGCTACTTAATACGTGTGTAGCCGTACTCTTCAATAAGATCTTGCCCTTGCTTTGACTTCACGAACTTGATGAAATCTTTGCTCTCGTCAGAAACTGATTCAGTTTTGTGTAGCAACAAGAATGGGCGAGCCAATTCATAGCTGTGGTTAGCAATGTTCTTTGATGTTGGCTCTACGCCTTCAAATGTAATTGCCTTAATCGAACGGTCGATCGAACCTACAGAGATAAATCCAATCGCGTGTGGGTTATGGTTAACAATCGTTTTAACCATGCTGTTGCTGTTTACAACCAAGTTATTTGGGTTGATGTCAGACACTAGACGGTCATTAATGATTTTCGTTAAACCAAGCAAGCTTTCGAAGCTGTAGCGTGAACCAGAAGACGCTTCGCGAGTTACAACTGCGATAGGCTGATCCGCACCACCCACGGCTTTCCAGTTCGTAATTTTGCCTTTGTAGATATCGAATAGCTGCTCACGTGTAACGTTGCTTACAGCGTTTGAGCGGTTAGTTACGACAGCTAGGCCGTCAAAGGCAATTGGAAAGACCTTCAACTTCTCGTCCTGTTCGCGGTCGGTTAAATAACGCGAGCTCATACCGATATCAGAGACACCTTTATTAACCATGGTAATACCCGCTGTAGAACCGATGCCCTGAACCGCAATATAGTTATCAGGGTGAGTCTTGTTGTACTCCTCAGCTAATACATCCATCACTCGTGATACTGAAGTGGAGCCCGAAATAGTGGTTTCTTGTGCTAAAGCAGCTTGAGAAGACAGGGCTAAGGATAAAAGAGAGGCAAGCGCGACTCGTAACATAAACAACTCCTAGTTAATAACATTTGTTGGCTATGATAGGTCGGTTATATGACACTTTTGTGAAATTCTATACGGATACGTTATAGCGGTTAATCTGGTGAGTGAAAGACAGTGTGGCTGCCAAAATGGCATTGGTTAATGAAATTTAGACGGCTTTACCCTTTTAGAATGTGTTTACTGAAGAAGGATTCGTTTCTGGGAGCAGGGCGGGTATTTTGTTTGCACTTGTTCGCTAAAATGATCGTTGAGTCCTAAGCTAAGTAGAGGAATTCACTACTTAGAAGTTTCTATGAAGTTACAAGGGGTGTTATGTCCGTTATTCATATAGAACTGAATCGTCTTTTAATTGGAGCTGAGAGGCTCTGTACTTCACGAAATCGTAGTTTACCTGTAGAGCTAGGCAAATCCCTTTATGAAGAGTGTGAGGGTGGTGTGCTGTTTTCTCAGGCGCATTATCTACTCGACTCATCTCATAGTGATTATACCAACGAGATCGCCTGCGTTACCTTTGATGAGTCGTTATCTTGCTGGGTGGTGATGGTGCCACTTGAAGATAATGCGGAAACCGACTCTGTAAATTGGGGACCTTACCCTTACCTTCCTCAATCCAAGGATCTTGATGCTATTTTGGCTGAAATAGAAAAAGACCCTAAATCTTACTTCTGGTCGTGACCATTTTACTTAGGCGTTCGCTGGTGGTTTGATACCAAAAACGAACGACCTTCGTAAATTCCCACCAACACATTTCAGATTTATACTTTTACCTGCACCTGTCCCCGTACTTTCTAAGACTGTTCAACCAATAAGACAGTACAGCCAATAAGATTATGCAACTAATAAGACTGTGCAACCAAAGAGCGGAAGTCTTTTGGAGTCTTGCCATGATAGGTTTTAAAGGCTGTACTGAAGTGTGCCGCGCTTTTAAATCCAGATTCATAAGCGATTTGAGTAATAGATTTATTCGATGTTCTGAGCTGTGTCGCTGCGTGGGCGATTCGCTTTATCTTTAATAGATTTGAAAAGGAAAGGTCTTCAGCCGATAAACGGCGTTTAAGTGTGGCTGGTGACATCCCCATATAGCTGGCTAGGGTATCGAGTGAGATATTATTCTCAATGTTCTGTTCAATATAATGAATGACCTTTTGCGTCACGGTTAACCTTGACGCTCGGGCAATAATAACTAACAGAGCAGGGTGCTGCTCGACCATTAGAGAAAGCAAACCTAAACCTAATTGAGTGAGTGCGTAGTCATTCTGAGTCGATGAATGAACGAGCGACATGATGAGTTCTTTCAATTGGCAGATTTCGGTATCAGTTTGATTAAACTTAATGTATTTATCTGGGACTCGAGTGGGTTCTAGGTCGCTAAACTGATTAATGAATTTCTGAAAAATAGCTAAATCAAAATCTACACAGGTTGCGCTGAATTCGCCATTCTCAGTGTCAACGGTGATGTCTTTAATCTGACCAGAATTGTAAAGAGTAAAATCTCCGGCTTGCAATGAGGCTTCAGTCCCATCAGGTAGCACGAAAGAAATACTGCCTTTAGAAACGATGAAAATACCGTTTTTAGAGGCGGGGTAACGTTCCCGTTTCCTGGGAATGAAATTTCTGAATTGAGTAACTGTGATTGATGACATAGTGCGCTTCTTTGACGTTGTAAACTGATTGCTTATTGATTGTTTTTTTAAGTATTGTTTAAGCATGAGACATTTACAAAAAAGGCGCTAATAATTAGCGCCTTTAGAAGTGAACCTTTGAAGCTTTTGACCTTGAAAGCTCTAACCTTGCAAGCTTTGACTTTGAAAGCCGTAACCTTGAAAGCCGTAACCGTTAAAGTTCTTAAGCTTCGGTTTCGTTTGTTGTTTCAGGCTCGCTAGGCAAGTCCGCAAATACTTGAGTAGGTTTTGCTACTAAGTTACGGTTTTCCTGATTAACTTCGAAGAGAACTACTTCTAAAACGTCTCCCAGTTTGTATACCATTTCTTTATCGATAGATACAGTACCCATATCACCGTTGCACTCTATTCTCTCTTTATTATCAATAATGAGAGAGCCAGGGATAAATGCAGCTGCACCATTCTCAAGTAGACGCACACGCATACCAGCACGGTTAATGTCGAAGATCTCAGCTTGGAAGCGAGTCTCTTCTACAGGAGCGTTTGCTAGAGTACGAGCGTACAACCAATCGCCAACATTGCGCTCAGCCATACCGTGGTGACGGCGGTGCAGGGCAAGTTCATCACCAATAGTTTCGTCTGGTGTTTGAATTGGCGCTTTACCTAAGATGTGTGCTTTAAGCATACGGTGGTTAATCATGTCACCGTATTTACGAATTGGAGACGTCCACGTCGCATAAATGTCTAATCCCATCGCGTAGTGCGGCGCAGGTTCATTGCTGATCTCGCTGTACGCTTGGAATTTACGAATACGGTTGTCGTAGTAGCTGTTGTCTAAAGAACCTAACCAACGACGCAGAGTAGCAAAGCCTTCCAGAGATACGATCTGCTCTTCTGTAAACGGTGTTTCTGCTTCTGGGTTAACCAGCTCCAGAACGTCTGTTAATTTCTCAGCTTTAAAACCAGAGTGACAGTTAAAGACACCTTGGTTAAAGCTTTCTTTTAGTACTCGACCTGCACAGATGTTCGCGCTGATCATAGACTCTTCAACCAACTTGTTTGCAGTGCGACGCATGTCTGCGTGGATAGCGACAACATCGTTGTCTTCGCTTAGTTCAAAGCGGTAGTCAGGGCGATCTGGGAATACAACAGCGTTTGTTGAGCGCCATGCTGAACGTGCTTGTGCAAATTGGTGAAGGTCAGAAACAATCGCAGCGATCTCTTCTGATGGTTGCCATTTGTCTGATGCACCGGTTTCTAGCCAGTCTGATACGTGGTCGTAAGCAAGACGAGCGTGAGATTTGATGTTCGCAGCAAAGAAGTTAATGTCATCACCGATAACACCCTCTTTAGATACTGTTACTGTGCAGCAAAGTGCCGGGCGAACTTCGTTCTCTATTAGTGAACATAAGTTGTCAGCTAGATCACGAGGTAACATAGGGATGTTACGGCCAGGCAGGTAAATAGTGAAACCGCGCTCACGAGCCACTTTATCCATCGCATCATCTGGAGAGATGTAAGCGGTAGGATCAGCAATCGCAATAGTCAGTTCAAAATCACCGTTCTCTTTCTTCTTGGCGTAAAGCGCATCGTCCATATCTTTTGTGCTTTCGCCATCGATAGTCACAAAAGGGACGTGAGTCATGTCAATACGTTCAAGATCAGCGTCGTCTTTGATCTGCCAGTCGTCAATGCCTTCAGGTTCGCTGTTTGGTAGGTCGTTTTGTGCCAGCGTTACCCACCAAGGTGCGATCTTGTCGTCAGCATCTGTGATTTTTTCAGAGATTTGAGCCAAGAATCCGTTGTCACCTTTTAACGGGTGTTGAATGATATGAGCAACAACCCAGTCGCCTTCTTTTAGCGTTTCAGGGTTTAGCCCCTTTTTTGCTTTCGCTTTAAGTTGCAGCTTTTTCAGTTGTGGGTGATCTGGAACAACGTTCAAACGACCTTTAAACAACTTCACTCGAGCAATAAAACGAGTAAGGCCTTGTTCAATCAATTCCTCAGGCTCTGCTACTTCGCGATCTTTCTCGGTGCGAATGATGGCAATTACCTTGTCACCGTGTACACATTTCTTCATGTATGGAGGTGGAATGAAGAAGCTGGTCTTGTTATCGACTTCGAGAAAACCAAACCCTTTTTCAGTGGCTTTGATTGTACCTTCCTTTTTAGGGAGGGTTTCTTGGATTTGCTGTTTGAGTTGAGCGAGTAGAGGATTATCTTGAAACATTTTGACTTTTATCTATCGAGGACAATTGAGCACACTATAATCATTGCGAGGCTTGATTACTACTTAAAGGCGAAGTGAGCGTTAATTAATTGCCCTCTTATTTAACTAGGTCAATTTGCTAGAAGATGGGTGCTGTGACGAGATATTCATCAAGTTTTGACGATATGATAACCAGTATTGATGTAAAAGCGAAAAATATGTGATGTATTTCAATTTTTTCTGGATTTTTTTATGCATTTAGGGAATAATCCGCCTCCCTTAGACGTCCCTAATGGCTTGAAGTGTTTTATTACTGCTTCGTAACTCTGAATGGAATCAGTATCTGATTGGATCAGTATTGGAATTGATAGAGCTCCCGGGACCTTTTGTTTACTTATATATAGTGGGATCCCAATGTCCGAATCTGTAATTCAATTTAATGAATTAGCCCTTAACGATAACATTCTTTCAGCTCTTGATAGCATGGGTTTCGTTTCTCCGACTCCAATCCAAGCAGCAGCTATTCCTCTTCTTCTTGAGGGCCGTGACGCACTAGGTAAAGCACAGACTGGTACTGGTAAAACAGCAGCATTCTCTCTGCCTTTACTTAACAAAATCAACCTGAACCAACACAAACCACAAGCAATCATCATGGCTCCTACTCGTGAGCTAGCGATTCAAGTTGCTGCGGAAATCAAAAACTTAGGTCGTGACATCAACGGTCTTAAAGTTCTTGAAATCTACGGTGGTGCTTCAATTGTTGACCAAATGCGTGCTCTAAGCCGCGGTGCTCACATTGTTGTTGGTACTCCAGGTCGTGTTAAAGACTTACTAACTCGTGACCGTCTACACCTAGATGAAGCGCATACATTTGTTCTTGATGAAGCAGATGAAATGCTAAAAATGGGTTTCGTAGATGACGTTACTTGGATCCTTGAGCAAGCTCCAGAATCTGCACAACGTGTACTTTTCTCTGCAACTATGCCTCCAATGGTTAAGACTATTGTTGACCGTTACCTACGTAACCCTGCACGAGTTGACGTTGCTGGTACTAACCACACAGTTGACAAAGTAGCGCAGAATTACTGGGTTGTTAAAGGCGTAGAGAAAGACGAAGCAATGTCTCGTCTTCTTGAAACTGAAGAAACTGACGCGTCAATCGTATTCGTACGTACTCGTCAAGACACTGAGCGTCTAGCTGATTGGCTATCTGCACGTGGCTTCAAAGCTGCTGCATTGCACGGTGATATTCCTCAGTCTCTACGTGAGCGCACTGTTGATCACATCAAACAAGGTGTTATCGATATCCTAGTTGCAACTGACGTTGTAGCTCGTGGTCTTGATGTTCCACGTATCACTCACGTATTTAACTACGACATCCCATTCGATGTTGAATCTTACATCCACCGTATTGGCCGTACTGGCCGTGCTGGACGTAAAGGTAAAGCGATCCTACTAGTTCGTACTAACCAAATCCGTATGCTTCGCACAATCGAGCGTGTAACTAAGTCTCAAATGGAAGAAATCCAACTTCCACAACGTGACGAAGTTGCTGCTGCACGTGTTGCTAAGCTTGGTGCTGAGCTTGAAACTGAGAAAGAGAGCAAAGCTCTAGAAAACTTCGCAGGTTTAATCTCTACACTACAAGAATCTCTAGAAGTTGATGCTGCTACTCTAGCTGCAATGCTTCTTAAGCGTCAGCAAGGTAAGAGCCCACTATTCTACGTTGGCGAAGACCCAATGATCGCTGCTATTGAGCGTGATAAGAACCGTCGTAAAGATCGTCGTGAAGATCGTGACAATGGCCGTGACGGTGGTGGTCGTAACTTCAATACGCAAGATTGGGATACTTACCAACTACAAGTTGGCCGTGAGCAAGGTGTTCAGGTTAAAGATATCGTTGGCGCACTAGCAAACGAACTTGGCCTAACTAAAGGTTCTATCGGTGCTATCAAGCTAGACCAAGGTTCTACTTACGTTCAGCTTCCAAAAGCAATGAACTCTGAAACTACTGGTAAGTTAAGCAAACTTCGCATTCGTCAAAAAGAAGCTGGCGCTGTAGTTGTTGATTTCAACGACTTCCGTGAGCCTCGTCGTGGCGGCGGCGGTCGTGATGGCAACCGTGGTGGTCGTGATGGCGGTCGTGGCGGTCGTGATGGCGGTGGCTATCGTGGTAACCGTGAAGGCGGTAATCGCGAAGGTGGTAACCGTGAAGGTGGCAATGGCGGTCGTGGTGGCTACCGTGGCAACCGTGATGGTAGCCCAGCTGGCGGTCGTGATGGTAACTCTGCTGGTGGTCGTGATGGCGAACGTCGCTTTGACCGTAACCGTGGTGGTGATCACCGTGGTAACCACCGTGGCGAACGTGGCCATGGCAGCGCAGCAGCAGGCAATGGCGGCAACCGCGGTCGTCGTCCAGAGCGCAGCGAAGGTTAATCAACCTTTAGTTTAAGCTGAAGCTTACAAGCCAAGTGCTTATAGACGAATAGCTTAAACAGTGAATTTAAAAGCCGAGCATAATGCTCGGCTTTTTTGTGCCTGCTATTTTATTCTTCACGCCTGTAGCACGTTCTATGCCCTGGTTAAGATAGTGTCTCGTATCACATGGCACTCACACTCACATGCGCTTAAGGCGTTGTTTAGGGTGTTTCGTTTGGGGATATGGAAGCGGCACGCTGTCTAGCAAAAGAAATACAGAGCTATAATGAAAATGAAAACAGACTTTGAAGTAAGAACTGCTCAACCGTTCGATCCGAATAAGTGAGCTCTTGAAATGCTGAGATGAAGTTAAACGCCTTAAAGTCTATTCGCGGGTATTGGTAACCAACCGCTCTATATTTAAGTGTCGTGCTGTATTTTTTAAGTTGCAGCGTAGAACGCTAGCTTGTTCTAGTGGTTTCAGGTGGCTTTATGGGCTTAATCCATGAACTAGGCTCTTGGGTAAGCTTTCAATACCAGATGACTTTGCTCTCAATGTGGTTTGTATGAATCTATCAGTTTCATAAGTGCATTTACTTCATCTTATTCAACTATTTTTTAATTTTTGTTCTCGAAAGAAATAAATTGATGACTAAGATCAACTTAATTGTGTTCATTTAGTGGTTTTTGCAAAACAAAAGTTGAAAGATTCAAAAATTATTGAATAATAGACTTAACTAAAATTGAAGCGAAAACTTCACTAAATTCGTACTGAAACAGGATCCATATCCAATGTCTAATTCGTTTGTTCTGGTTATTAACTCGGGTAGTTCTTCCCTTAAATTTGCTGTCATCGATTCTGTTTCTGGTGACGCAGTATTAAGTGGCTTAGGGGAGTGTTTTGGTCTTGAAGATGCTCGCATGAGCTGGAAGCATCAAGGTCAGAAAACAGAAATTGCTATTCAAGGCGAGGGTAACCACCACAAAATTGCCATTGGCAAATTGGTTGGCCTGATGGAAGACTTGGGCTTCACAGCTGATATCGTGGCAATCGGTCACCGTATCGTTCACGGTGGTGAGAAGTTCACTCAAACCGTTCGTATTACTGAAGAAGTAACAAGTGAGATTGAAAGCCTATCTGACTTAGCTCCACTTCATAACCCAGCAGGTGCTATCGGTATCCGTGCTGCGATTGAAGCTTTCCCTTCTCTACCTCAGTTCGCTGTGTTTGATACTGCTTTCCACCAAACAATGCCACAACGTGCATTTACAGGTGCAATCGCAAAAGAGCTATACACAGACTTTGGCGTTCGTCGTTACGGTTTCCACGGTACGAGCCACTACTTCGTTAGCCGTGAAGCTGCGAAAATGGTCAACAAGCCAGTAGAAGAATCGAGCTTCATCTCTGTTCACCTAGGTAACGGCGCATCTGTATGTGCTATCAAAGACGGTAACAGTGTTGATACTTCAATGGGCTTCACACCGCTTTCTGGTCTTATGATGGGCACACGTTGTGGTGACTTAGACCCAGGTATTATCGAATACCTACTTAAGAAAGGTTGGTCACAAGAGCAAGTATTTAACTCTCTAAACAAGGAGTCTGGCTTCCTTGGCGTGTCTGGTCTTACGAGCGATGCTCGTGGCATCTTAGAAGCAATGGAAGAGGGCCATGAAGGCGCTAAGCTTGCTTTTGAGGTGTTTACTTACCGCGTAGCTAAATACGTCGCTTCTTACCTTGCAACGCTAGACTCTTTAGACGGCATCATCTTCACTGGCGGTATCGGTGAGAACTCTCTACCAATTCGTCGTGAAATCCTAAACAACCTTAAGATTCTTGGTTTTGTTGAAGATGTAGCAGGCAATGAAGCAGCTCGTTTTGGCGCTGAAGGCATCATCGCTAAATCAGAAATGCTAGACGCTGTAGCAATGGTTATTCCAACCAACGAAGAATTCGTGATTGCTCAACA
Organism: Vibrio sp. J383; assembly: GCF_023503985.1. NCBI lineage: Bacteria > Pseudomonadati > Pseudomonadota > Gammaproteobacteria > Vibrionales > Vibrionaceae > Vibrio > Vibrio sp. J383. Next base: position 994,369 of record NZ_CP097294.1, read on the forward strand.
GTCGGTAGAACTTCTGTAATCTGAACTGAAGTCTAAGCAAGAAAAAGACAATCAAAAGCGAGCCCAAGTGGCTCGCTTTTTTGTGTCTAGTAAAGATGCGTCTTAACGCTTTAACAGGGGGCCAAATTAACTATGCCATTACATAGCCCACAAGGCCATCGTCAAACACTTTTAGAACAGAGTTTCAATTACAACTCACTTGGTACTCTGGAAGAGTTAAGGTTATTTAACCTCTGAGCGGTAGTTTGGATCTGTCCAGCATCGAGGTAACTCTTCACCTGACATAAACACCAGTTCGGACTTTTTAAACATCTCGGGGTCTTGTTGTTCTTCGCCTGCTTGAAACCGACCTTCGATACTGTCTTGAAATAAGTTAGTCAATTTGGTCATTTCAGTAACATCTACGAGGTCACCGCTCTTTTTCTCTTTTAGAAACATTTTATTTACCCTCAATCTAATCGACTACCCCTAATTATAATTGTTATTTAGAAAATGAGAGTCTTTTCAATTCCGCCACTCCTTGACTAAGCAGACCTCAGAGCTACGCTTATGATCATCGATAGATCAATCGACCAACAAACTCATCCTCAACAAATAAATGGAGTCGCGATGTCATCTGCCCACATTGCAAACAATCTCAGTGAACTCATCGGCGATACCGATCTTGTTAGAATCAACAGCCTTTCAGAGATATCAGGTTGTGAGATTCTTATTAAGTGCGAACACCAGAACCCGGGTGGTTCGATTAAAGATAGAGCGGCACTTCAGTTGGTTATGGATGCAGTAGAAGCCGGTAAGCTTAAGCCGGGAATGACAATCGTTGAAGGTACCGCAGGAAATACGGGGATCGGCCTTGCTCTGGTGGCCAAATCCCTTGGTTACAAAATGTTGGTGGTGATGCCAAAAGGGCAGGCACAAGAGAAAGAGCGCATGATCTCGCTTTATAATGCTGAACTGTTATTGGTCGACCCTTGTCCTTTTGCCAATCCTGAACACTTTTACCACACGGCCAAGCGGATCGGTGTCGAAAATGAAAATTATTGGTGGGCAGATCAGTTCGAAAATCTCAGTAATTATCGAGCGCACTATTTAAATACTGGACCGGAAATATGGCAGCAAACACAAGGTAATATTGATGCTCTAGTTTCTGTGGTAGGGACTGGTGGAACCATTGCCGGAAACTCACATTATCTATCTGAACAGAAACCCAATCTCGAAACTTGGTTGGTTGACCCAAATGGGTCTGGCATTTATTCGTTTCTCCGTAATGGACACTATCAATCCACAGGAAGCTCGTTCACGGAAGGCATAGGGATCATGCGAACGGTTGAAAATTTCAGGCAGGCAAAAATCAATCGTGCCATCACGCTGCCCGATCAGGATTTGGTGACGATATCCCGCCTTGTTGCGGAGCATGACGGTATTCTTCTAGGAAGCAGTTCATCGCTGAACGTAGCAGGTGCGCTATACGCTGCAGCTAGAATGGGGAAAGGGAAAACCATCGTTACATTTAGCTGTGACCTTGCTGAGCGCTCGTATTCGAAGCTGCACAACGAAGCGTTTCTGAAAGAAAAAGAGATACAGCTTAATAAAGAAAACCTTTCTCAACTATGGGCTCGTTATCAAGCAGAAGATGGCAGCATGGTCGTCAACGTATAGTTGTTCTAAGTGAATACAGGCCTGTGGTCAGCCAACTCTTCCGTTAGCGCTATACATCCGTTAGTGCTATACATCGGTTAGCGCTAAACATCCGTTTTCGCCAAATCCGGCATTATTGTTTGTTATTAGGGTAGTGAATCACATTATGAAATACGGCATTTCCTTCACCGACATTTTTGTAGCCATGGTTCTGGTTAGCATTAAAGCGAACGGCTTGCCCTGCGCGTAACGTATGCCACTCACCATCAAACATCACGGCCACCTCCCCAGAAATACATAAGATGTGCTCAGTGACGCCTGCGTTATGTGGGGCGGATTCATGCTGGTAATCAGGTGCTAGGGTGAGTTCGAATATTTCAAACCCTAGTGCTTCCTCAAAAGGAAACAACAAACTGACGAAAAAACCAATGTTGTATTCCTCATGCCTTAGTTCGTTTGCATCTCTGAATAAGCTCGTCAGTTCACTGTTTGAGCTAGCAGCGATAAAACTCGAAAGTGATACCTCGAACCCAGAAGCGATCTGCCAGAGCTTAGCGACTGTCGGGCTAGATTCTCCACGTTCAATTTGTCCTAGCATTGCTTTACTCACGCCTGTTGCTTTTGCTGTTCTGTCTAAGCTCCAGCCTTTTTCTTGGCGAAGGCGTTTCAAGTTAACGCCGACTTTAATTTCTGTTTGCATATTTTTTCTACAAGTTTTTAAAAATCAGTTGTGCGTTATAGCGCACAAGTGCTAAATTCAGTCTATGGACGTTATAACGCACACAGGAACAAATTAACATGACTAAGCTAAAGTTTTCTCACGTCAGTACCGGCTTTATTGCTGTTTTCATCGGTTATGCGAGTGCTGCTGCGATCATTTTCCAAGCGGCAATGAGTGCAGGAGCAACTGAAGAGCAAGTCGCGTCATGGTTTTGGGCATTGGGAATTGGCATGGGCGTAACCACGATACTGCTCTCGTTTCACTACAAGAAGCCGGTGGTTACAGCGTGGTCGACGCCTGGAGCTGCGTTGTTAATCACGTCTCTTGAAGGGCTGACAATGAATCAGGCAGTGGCCGTGTTTTTGTTCAGTTCGATGTTGATCACGTTAGTTGGATTAGCGGGGATATTTGAGAAAGTCCTAAAACAGATCCCAACATCGATTGCCTCTGCGATGCTCGCGGGGATTCTATTGCAATTCGGCTTAGGTTTATTCACGTCGTTAATGGAAGAGGTACAAGTTGTAGCAGTCATGCTCGCTGTATTTATTTTGGCGAAAGCGCGGTTAGGAAATCTACTGATCCCAAGCATTTTCATCATCGCACTGGTCATGTGTGTGGGGTTTAGCAAACTCGACGTTAGTCAGGTGACTATGGGATTAACGACCCCAGTGTTTATTACGCCCGATTTTGAGTTCTTTTCGTTGTTCAGTGTCGGTATCCCATTGTTTATAGTGACGATGGCTTCACAGAACTTACCGGGATTTGCGGTTCTAAAAGCGAACGGATACCAAGTCGATTCATCGAAGATCATTACCACCACCGGAGTGACAGGTTTGATCTTTGCACCGTTTGGTGGCTTTGCGTATAACCTTGCAGCTATTACGGGCGCTATTTGTATGGGCCCGAATGCGGATAGTAATCCAAAGACACGTTATATGGCGGGGATCTGTATGGGTGTATTTTATCTGTTAGCTGGTGTGATGGGGATGTCATTTGTGTCGCTGTTTAGCGCCGTTCCTTCAGCGGTTGTGATAGCTGTCGCAGGCTTAGCGGTGATGCCTACATTGATGAATTGTTTAGCGGTTTCGATGGCAGACAACCACTATCGAGAGCCCGCACTGTTTACTTTCCTATTCACTGCTTCGGGCACCAATTTGCTGGGAATCGGCAGTGCATTTTGGGGGCTGTGCATCGGGTTGTTTTGTTGTTGGTTACACAATTACAAAGCTAAGTCGCGTGGAGCAAACAAGACTTCGCAAACTTCGTCGTAATGAGATTATGTCCCTAGTGAGCGAAGCTTTAAATTTATCAGTAGTCATCATGGTGCTCTGTACTTGGTACAAATATTCAGTTCGAACCAGCCTTAGGTTGTGATTGAGATAGTATTTTGCTACAAAACGCGCATAATCTCGCTATACAACATTTAAAGAAGAAATTACTTATGACTACCTTTCAATACTATTTTCATCAACTGCCTTGCTTCGACTGTAAAAAAACGACGGTAAGTACTGATCTTGGTTGGTTAACGCCTGCGATGAAAGAAGATGTGATAGCTCAACTGACAGCGACGCTTGCGCAAGGTGAGATTACACCTGATCTTTCAGCAAACGTGGTATGTACTAAAGAGGAAGCTCGTGAGTACCTATTGCTTAACTTCTTCGGTTATTCAGAAGAAGAGCTAGCAAGCGAAATTGAAGCGGATGATGAGAAAGAAGTCGCGGACGAAATAACAGAGCTACTGGAAGAAGGCGAAGACACCATCACCTTCGAACATGAAATTGCTCTTCAGTGCTGTGCAAGCTGTGACGTTGTTGAAGACGAGTCAAACTAAACTCTTGTATTAAGGTTATTAAACCAAGTACTTGCAATAAAGTTAGTATGTTCATCATACCCATATGATGTTCAAATGATTAAAGGCGTTAGCGAATTGAAGTTCGCTAACGCCTTTTTTGTATCTCTACTTCTTATCTCTAAGCGGCATTAGATCCTATGATATTTTGCTTTCTATAATGCCTTGCTCACTAAGTTGCGAAAGGATCTCTGCGGTCTTCTCTCTGAATAAATCTCTCAGTAGACGCACAGTAGGGGTGATGGATTGACGACTTGGACACACTAACCACAACTCTGTAGGTGTTGGTTTAAATTCAGGCATGACTTTAACCACTTCGCCTGAAAGCAGATGACGTGACATGTCTAGGCAAGATTTTATTGCCACTCCTTTACCCGCGATACACCAACGTCTTACAAGATCAGCGTCGTTCGAAGCGCGGTTCCCTTTTAGTTTCACTTTATGATCTTGAGTGCCATCGTTGAATATCCACTCGTCTTGCAATATGTCATGAAGTTGGTAGAGCAAACCATTGTGTTGAGTTAAGTCACTCGGGTGTTTTGGTATTCCCATTTCAGCCAAGTATTCAGGGGCCGCACACAATATTCTGGGTACATCGCAGATTTTAAAGCCATACATGTTGGCATCAGTCGGGGAGCCATAACGCAACGCCATATCAACAGAATCACGGTAAAAATCGATATTGCTATCGCTGATGCTAGTACGTAGTGCGGCGTTAGGATATTCCAATAAAAACTCATCAAGCCAAGGTGTGATTAGGTTGCGCCCTAGATCCGATGAAAGCGCAATACGAATTTCACCGTCAACAATACCAAGCTCTTCGCGCATGTTGAGCTTTGCTTGCTCCAACATCTTTAAGGCTTGTTCGCATTCCGGTAAATAACGCTCGCCTGCTGAAGAGAGCCTTAGGTGGCGCGTAGTTCTTACAAATAACTCCGCCCCCAGAGCCGCTTCAACACGTTTGACGGCAGCGCTTGCGGTAGCCGTACGCATGTCTAGGTTGGTGGCTGCTGCAGTAATACTGCGAAATTCTGCCACTTTCAAAATGACCTGTAAGTCTTCAAGAAGCATGTTGTTTACCTGTATTGAATTATGTTCTAAACATGGCGTTGGAATATTTCCCCATCACAATCTGCAGATGGGTTATCTCTAATTATCGCTTCAAAGTTAGCTTCAAACACTTAATTGTCAAAACTAATTTGATAATAATTCAAATATGAGGCTGTTTTTCATTAGCAATTTTCTCACTATCATTTCCCCTATCGACAACGTAGCGCAGTACACACTGTATGAACGAAGCCTACGATCTAGGGGGACAAGATGACTAAGAAAATCATAATGGGTGTAACGAATTTGTCGTTCCACCGTACGACCGCATCATTGGTTGCCAATGTATTGAAAGCCATGGGTTTTGAGGTAGAGCGTATTCTCTCACCACATCAGGAGAACTTTGAAAAGCTGAAAACAGGCCAAGTGGATATGCTTTCTTCTGCGTGGTTGCCATCAAGTCACGGTATCTACAAAGCTGGCGTTGAAGAAGTTGAGCCGCTTATCGAGCTTGGGCTTCATTATGAACCTTATGCCTTGTGGGGCGTACCAGACTATGTGCCTGAAGCGGCGGTTTCTGAAGTCTCTGATTTATTAAAAGCCGAAGTGGTCGAGAAAATGAACTCGACCATCCAAGGTATCAACCCCGGCGCTGGCATCACACGCTTCTCTATCCAGATGATGAAAGACTATGGCCTGAGCGATGCCGGCTACCAGTTCTTTCCTGGCAGTGAAGACGATTGTTTCAGTGCCTTTGAAAGTGCGGTCGCAAACAAAGAGTGGGTGGTAGTGCCACTGTGGAAACCTCAGTTTTTGCACTATCGTTACGATATTCGTGAACTCAAAGAACCAAAAGGCCTACTTGGCATTGTGGACAGAGCAGTGCTTCTTTTAAGAGATGACAAGAAGCACCTGTTCAGCGAACAACAGATTCAGAAGTTGGATTCCCTACGTTTCTCGAACGACATCATCGCAGAGCTGGATTACAAAGTTTGCCGTGAAGGTAAAACACAAGATCAAGTGACACATGATTGGTTGATTGAGAAAGGCCTGATTTAACCTCTAAGCCGTTGGCAATGCAGTTAGATGTCTGCATTACCCAGATAGCGGTAACACCACTATCAAAAATTATTTGAGAATCATTCAAATATTAGGCGGTTTATCTAGAGTGAGAATTGACTAAGATTAACTCGTCTAATTCAAGGAGAAAGCACAATGTCAGTACCATCAATAATGAAAGCTATCGGATTTACTCAATCACTTGCGATTACAGAGCAAGACAGTTTATTTGAGTTTGAAACGAGTCTGCCAGAACTAAAAAATAATGACTTGCTGGTAAAAGTGAGCGCGACTTCTATTAACCCTGCTGACGCAAAAATTCGTATTCGTAGTGCCAAAGACAAAACACTCGAACAACCAAAAGTGTTGGGTTATGACGCAGTCGGTGAAGTTGTTGGCAAAGGTGCTGACGTTGAAGGCTTCAAAGTCGGTGACCGTGTGTACTATGCGGGTGACGTAACACGTATGGGTGCTAACGCAGAATACCAAGCTGTGGACTACCGCATTACCGCTAAAGCGCCTAAGAGCCTTTCTGATGAAGCTGCAGCCGTTATGCCACTAGCAACGCTTACGGCTTGGGAAGCATTGTTTGACCGCCTGCGTGTTCGCCCTGAAGAGAAAAAGTCTATCCTGATTATTGGCGGAGCAGGCGGTGTAGGGTCGATCACTATTCAACTGGCTAAGCAACTCACCAACTTAAATGTTATCGCAACAGCTTCAAGACCTGAAACGGAACAATGGGTAAGGGATATGGGGGCGGACTATGTGGTAAACCACCGTAACCTTGTCGAGTCAGTGCGAGAGCAAGGCATTCAACATGTCGACTACATCTTCAATGTTGCTGATACCAAAGGGCACTGGGATGCGATGGTTGAGCTGATTGCACCGCAAGGCATGATCAGTTCGATCGTAGAGTTTGACGGTGGCATTGACTTATCAGCGCTGCAAGGTAAATCAGCAGGCTTTGTTTGGGAACTGATGTTTACACGTTCACTGTTTAACACTGAAGATATCCAGAAGCAGCAAGACATCTTATTCCAAGCTGCGAACCTGATTGATGCGGGCCGTATTAAAACAACGCTAACCACGACCCTAAATGGCTTTAGTGTGGATACAATCAAAGATGCACACCAACGTATTGAAAGCAGTGCCTCGATTGGTAAAACAGCCATCAAATACTAATTGCTGATGATTTAATCCGCCGTTGTTTTGAATTGTTGACGGTTTAAATAGAAGAAGCCCCTGATATCTTATTGCTAGTCAAAAGGTATCGGGGGCTTTTGTTTGTTTGCGATTTAGTCAGCCTCTGGTGACCTGATAGGTTGCGATGTTTTGAAGTGAAGCTGTATTAGGTCTAGCTCAAAAGGCGATGGCTGTTTGTCTGCAATCAAAAAGCCGATTTGTTTGATGTCTCGTGCCTCAAGTTCCGGTGCATCGCTTAGTAGTCTACCTCTGAACACCGCTTGAAAATCATTGAAGTGGAACACTTTGCTAAGCTGCTGTCCCTTAATGGTATCAAAATAGTGCTTGTATTGAACTCGATGACCGTCCTTCGATGTTGTGAACCTCAGTTGGTAGGTGCGACCATCACCAACGAATACTAGTTCTATGCTATCTATTTCATGGGCCAGTGATTCAATGGAGCGCTTTACAGAACTGAAACCCCCATTATTTTCTAACGATAGTTCACCCCTAAATCGACTCATATTATCAAGATAAATGAGCTCACCTGTTGAGATGCCACCCATTACATCGTCGTTGGTCACTGTCCAGTTTTGATGTTCACTCGCTTGTGTAAAGTCGATCATGTTTGTCCCTGTTGCATCTGCCTTAAGATTTAACGAATGTAGGCTGAGTAGAAGGAATAAAGGTGTGCTTAACCTAAGGGGTAACCGCGTTTTACATTTGGTTCCGTTCATGAATTTCTCCACTCTTTCCCCATAGGCTATGCGATGTTTACTCGACAGCGATGGATAACTTATGAAGAAGGTTCAGTTTCAAGCATAGCTAAACAACGATTGATGAAGTCTTCATAGTTCGACGCCTTGTCGTATTCGATCTTCAATGAACCGTGGAACATCAGGGTCACCGTAACGTCTCGGTAGCTCAACCAACAGGTGTAACCGTCGTAATCGTGCCACGCTACCATCTCGCCCAATTGATATTTACTATCCAGCTGCTTACCCGAGGAGCGAATGCTATCGAACACTCTGAGAAATTCTAAAATGGTGATTCTGTTGTCCATGTGTTGCTCCCGCTGAGTAGTCGATAAAAATGCTAAGTGCTTGTATTCGAATTAACTACGGTTTGGTTCTGCATTACGATCACAGTGGGGAGTCGAGTGTTCAATCACCTTAGCTGTTTGGCAAAAGGGCTACGATAAACAGAAGAAAGGCGTTAGCAGACCTGAGTTTGCCAACGCCTTTTTAATTTAGTGTTTTTTATATTTGGTGTCTTTAGCTGGCTCTATGGAGTTTCAACTCAAACCGTAAGTTAGAAATCATAGAGCACAGCGGATGCCTAGAAGTAATGAAACACCGGAGGTTCATGCATTAAGAAGTTTTGATGCGAGATGTTCCAAGCATAAGCGCCTGCTAGAGTGAACACCACATAGTCACCGATATCGACTTGCTCGATATGTTGATTTCGTGCCAGAACATCTTTTGGCGTACAAAGCTGGCCAACTAACGTGGCTGTGGCATGGTTTATCGGATGTGAAATCGTGGGTTGCTGATTACTTTTCACGATTGCAAAAGGGTGGTCATGGCTTTGCGCTGCCGGAGTACGGAAATGATGCGTGCCACCACGGGCAATCACAAAATGCTCGCCAAGATTTTGTTTAATATCCAAGACTTCCATTACGTAATAGCCACAAGGTGCAGAGATGTAGCGGCCACATTCAAAACGCAGCTTCCAATCTTGTAAATGTTCCTTGGAAATCAGGAACTCCAATTTGTCGCAAAACTCCATCCAAGGAAAATGTTGTTTAGGGTTTTGGTAATTGATCCCCATGCCACCACCGAGGTTGATGATCAACTCATCGAGTGAGAACGTTTTTTGCCACTCTTTGACCACTTGGAAATAGCGTTGCATCAAGGCGAGGTGGCGATCAACGTCGAGTTGATGTGACATCAAATGGAAGTGAAAGCCTTTCAACTTTATTAAGGGGAAATCGCGTAGGTACATCAAGGCATTACTTAACTCACTCTCATCTAGGCCAAACGGGGTTGGCTTTCCTCCCATGGCTAATTTGCTAAGTGTGATGTCACCAATGTCTATGTTCATACGCAGGAAGATCGAAGCAGGTCGATTCAACTTTTGTGTTAAATAACCAATGCGTTGCAATTCGGTGAGGCTCTCTACATGAATCGCATCAACATCGAGTTCAATTGCTTGCTCCAGTTCACTGGGCATTTTCCCCGGGCCACCAAAGATCAGTGGTTTATTGAGTTGTTGCTGGTGGAGGTGTGTAAGCTCTCCGCCTGATGCAGCTTCGAAGCCATCAACATAAGGAGCTAAAGTGCGCAGTATCGGCGCTGAAGGATTCGCTTTCGCCGCGTAAAATAGCTCTACGTTTTTTGGCAATACATGGCGCATCTGCTTAATGTGCAGCTCCAACGCATCGAGATCATAAAGATAAGCACATAATGGTTGAGTTTGCTGCTTGGCCAATTGCTGTATTTCTTGATGGATAGAGGCAGAAAGTTGAGGAGAATTAAGCATGGTGAACTCCTTTTGAATGAGTTGGCCACGGTGCTGCAACTTGGGTGTAACCGGACTCTTTATCGGCATTTTGCATCAAACGTGTTGTGAAGTTATTTTTGCTTGGGAAATGACCATCGTTGAGCAATGCCATTAGCTCAGGTTGCTGACCATTGATCGACTGCCAGCGGACGATAGCGTCTTTTAACGTTCCCCATAACGAGCTCTCAAGTGCCGAATTACACTCAGCGATAAAGAAAATGGCCTCGCTGATATTGTTAATGAAGGTGCAATAGCCAATACGGTTCCAACCTTGCTCTCGGCTGTAGTACACAGATTGACGAGCACGCTCTGAAAGTTGCTGAAGTGTGTCTGATGGCCAAAACTCGCGTAGTAGTTTGGTACCTTCTAAGTCTCGAATCCATACACAGCAAGGCATGCCTTTTTCAAATCCAATCAACGTATTTTGTAAGTGCGGTTCAAACGCAACCCCATGTTTGAAGTAGTAGTTAAAGACGCCCGGAATCAAACAATGCAGATAGCGCTCAAACCACAGCGTGGCGATATTGTCATATTGGCTTTGTGTTGTTTGCGCTTTTTGTTTGAGTTGAGTGGCGATGCAACTGTTCCCGTCTGTATCGTAAGCAAAGAGGGCTCCCGCTAACGTTGGTTGCAAAATATCGGTTTCGCTTAAGGTGAAATTCTCTCGATACAAAATACCAAACGACTCGCGAGCTTTAATAACATCAGTTTGTTCCTGCTCGGCAACCGACTCTAGATTCAATGTGGTTGCGTAAGGTTCTGTCATTACTTTGAATACTGGATTACGTAACTGTTCACTCTCTTTGATGGGATGCAGAATCGAGGTTAATTGAACGGCACTATCGAGCTCATACCATGCGTTTTTACGTACGCAGTTAGTTAAACGCACATTGATAGAGAACTTAGCAAACCAATCCATATCTGGGTGGTACAGAGTGCGCACGGATGAAGTGGGTAAGAGTTTTTCACCACCTAATCCAAGCGGGATGATTTTGCCTTGTTCAATGGCCGTTTTGACCACTGGGTTTTGCAAAAGTGTGTAAACTTCCCAAGGGTGACAAGGGTAAAGCATGGTACCTGCTGAATTGTTTTCATCAGGTGCAAGTTGTTCAAGCATGGTCGTTGGTGAGGTTCGGTCATCTGAACTCAAGACATCAAGCAACGTGGTGTCGACCTTAAACCAATAGAGAGGAACTTTAGCGCCAACCTCAGGGGAACACGCGAGCAGATCATCGATACTGACCCCTGAGCGACTCTTTGGCGTTGGATGAAAAGTATGTCCCCAAAGTAACGATTGCTCTGATGCGATAAATGAATTGTGATGCTGAGGTGAGTTGTCTGAGTTTAGGAACTGCTCGGTAATCAACAAACTGTTTTCCATTTGCTCGACCAACTCGTGATTGAATGGAATCGTCAGCACTTCTTTTAGGTAACTGAGTAGAAGCGTCAGGGTTTGAGTTGCGTCCAATTTGAACCAAGCTGCACCGGGAATTTTAACCCAAGGTGTATCACTGAGCTTCACTTTCCCGAGTTTACTGGTGTACTCAACGGGTAAAACCATCAGACCATTTTTCTGAGGTTGATCTTGGTGAGGTAGGTGAATGGCCACGCGTTGGTGAGCGTTGTAGTTTCTTTTCAAAGTTTGAGGAAGAGAGGCCGAACTGTAGCGCCAATTAACCTGCTTCTTTGGTATCGCGTATTCACGTAGGTAACAGTTCATTACGCCCATGATGGTATTGAGTTGGGCTTTTTCTCGGTTTAGCAGTACTTTTTTACGACTTTGAAGAACTTGGTCTTCAGCGTAATGTTCACTTGGAGATAATTGAGTCTGTAACATGTTGATGTCCAAATTTTGAATGGATGATCAGCGCGATAGCAGTAATGCCACTGACCAACATAGAAAGTATGAAAGGAACCTCAAGCCAGCCCAAGCTTGATATGAAAGACGCGCTCAATCCAGCCGCAACGCCACCCCATTTAGACATGGCATCAAAGCGCGAAAATACTTTGCCGCTTTGTCGTCGATCAATTTGGTTTGCTAACACTTGATGCAAGCCGTGATAACAGCAAACCATGCCAAGCCCGAAAACAATACGAGCAATAATCAATACTTCTTGATAAGAAGTGAGATGCATTGCGGCACTCAGTGAAAGCAAACCAAAGCCTAGCCATAAAGTACGCTGCGCTTGATTGCGTTCAAGCTGGTGGCGATCAACCCATTCTGAGAACAGATGAACTTTCCCTGCAAAGAGCAGATAAACACCATGTGGGAGGGCATATAAAAATCCAATCCACGCTTGGCTTGTCACTCCATATTGCTGCACATAAGGCGAGAAATAGGGGAACGTGACGACCATGGCGAAAGCAAAGCTGAACTGCGCGCCAAACACCCAATAAAGCGTATTTAACGAATTGGTTTGGCTGCTTTGAGCTTTATTCGACGCCTGATCTTTTACAATTCCCTTAGATTTCGCTAAGTCATCGATGGGTAATGTTAAGGTGATCAATAGCGCGAATAGCGGCAAAGCGGACAGCCACAGATACGCATTCAGCGGGTTTGTTTCTGATAAGCTCCAGCCAAGCCCTATCGGAGCAATAATTAGCGCCAGACGAGCAGAAAGCTGAGTTTTATTGAGTGACTTACCGAGTGATTTCGCATCGTTGATTTGGCTGGATAAGTAGCTGTTTGAGGCGGCCATGGTGCCACCAAAGGTTCCTTGTACGATAAGACCAAACACAAACATTGAGAGATTATCGGCTAAGCCACACAGCGCGAAGCCTGCTGCAAGCCCGAGTTGAGCACGTAATAGAGAGCGACGTCTGCCATATTTATCAGCAAACTGCCCCCAAAAGCGTGCCGCAACGGCAGTGCAAAAGGTCGGCAAAATGAACAGTACCCCCGCCCAGTCCGAAGTAATGTTTGCATCTAGTGTTGGCAATACCATTGGCAAAAACAGCGGCATTCCTAAGGCTGCAAACGCGGCGATAAAGTGGCTTAAAAGTACACAATAGATGAGTTTGGTCATGATGCGTTAACTCACACTCTGCTTGATGTTTTCAAGGTAAGCGTGTTGTGCTTCTTCGCTGGTTAGCAATAAAAAGTTCGGTGCTGACAAGCCATAAAATTTATTGATATCGCTTGCACCGGATGACTCTTTAGACAACAAGCTACCGGAGCTCAATAGATATTTAGCGTATAGGTTGGGTGACTCAAACAACATCTCGTTTGCGAGCTTGGTGTTGTGTCCTTGTTCATCCAACTGGTTAAGTTGTTGGGAGAGGCTATTGGCGACCACTTCATACAGATAAGCTGACGTGGCGATTCCTTTCGTCGCCATTGCTTCGACAATCGCAGCAATGTCTAACTGCAAAGTAATCGTGGTAAACATCTGACCAAGAGCAAGCTCGTTATCTACAGTGATACGTTGATCTAAAAGGTGATCGCATTTTACGGGCGATTGTTGCTCAAACGTTTGGAAACGCTCTGGCCAAATACGCGCTGCATCGTTGTCTTTCATGGCTAAGGTCATCTTGCCTTGCTCATCGAATGCAATGATGGCGTTTTGTTGGTTAGACTCCAAAGCGATACCGTAACGAATCCACAGTGTAAGATGTACTTTGCATAGCAGAGCGACGTAATCTTTAAACCAAATCAGTGTATCTTGTTGATAATACTGTTCGGCGAGGTGTTCCAAGAACAAGCGTCCATCAGGCATTGGGCTGGCAAGGGCAGCCACAGGTACTAGTGCTTTGTCTTGGAAGTAACTCTGCGGGTATTCGCGCACAATGTAAGCAAAGGTTTTATCGTCTCCAACATGGCCGCCATGTTTTTCATAACAATGGAAAAACGTGCCATGTAAGTCTTTATCTGTTTGCTCTAAGTGCGTCAACAAACGTTCAAACCAATGCCCATCATAGAGCGTGGAGGGTTTGATTAGGCGAATGTTTTTAGTACCCAAAGATCGCATGATCAGCGGCACCTTGATATGGACCTGTGGTGCTGTGTTCACGACCACAGTGCGCACTGACAGGGTTGGAGTTACCTCAAGATACGCAACCGGTGCTTCAATGACACCGTCAGAAATGCCATCAAGACTTCTTAGTGTTAATGGGTGTGCGGGGAATAACTCATGGCTAAGAGCAAAATCGGCGGGCAGACCCACTTGCTCCATCGTTGGCCAACATTCTGGTTGTGGACTGGTCAATGTAACGAGTGACTTCTCGATTGCGAGCCAACGAAGTTCAAAGCTTTGTGCAAATTCTGGCGCGAATTGTTCTAGGTCGTGATCGCTTAAACCGAACTTAGCACGTGCTGTCGGGTAGTAAGGGTGGTCAAGATAGGATGCGATTTGATCGGCACGTAATAGCTTTTTCTCCCAACGTTCTAGTTGAGAAATCGGCTGCATGAGTGATTCGGATTGCTGACTGAAGGCGCTATCACACAATCCTTTGTGTTTTTCTGCGCATTCGAGTTCTTGCAAATAACCATCTAATAACGAATGCGAGCTTTCGTGAGCACTTGCTTTCAATAATTCGATCCAATCTTGATAGTGCTGCTGGGTTTCAACGACACCATTTCTCTCGATGAACCAACCATCACCTTTCGAGCCATCTGGTTGGCCGTATACCCAACGCTGCATGTAATAGCTCGGAGTAACGGGCAAGTAGAGTGTAAAGTCTGAACCCGCAAAAACAGCCCAAATTTGATTACGAGGATAAGAAGATAACTTGAGTGTACTCGGGAGCTGAGATTCAAATCGGCTTTGAGAAACTAATCCGAATAAATCTTCACGCAAGCAAGTATCGACTAAGCGTTGAGTGAGGTATAACGCTTTTTCATTCATGCTGTTACCTCGTTTGTTGCTGTTAGATTGAAGCGAGAGATTGCCTGTTGTAGCGCGGGTTCTAGTGTTCGACCAGAAGGAGAAACGACCGAAATTCTCGCTAGGTAATCCTTGTTGGAGAAACTTTGTTGGAACGTCTCACCAACCTTCTTAAGCACTTGCTGTTGAGTGACAATATCGCCCTCTTGGTGAATGAAAGAGGTTGATGACCCTTCAATCAAACCGCTTTGTTGCGCCACTACATAGTGCACATGGGCACTGCCATCAATACGAAATATAGGGTCAAGCTTGTGACCCAAGTGAAGATTTAAGATGGTATTGAACCAATTCCCGCCACTGAGGTTATCAAGCAAAAATTCCCGGCCATCACCAATACTTCGATAGTTGATCTCGACCAGTACCGGCCCCGAATCTGTGATGATGAATTCGCTATGACAGACACCAAACCCCACCCCAAATGTTTGAAGCTGACGTATACATTCTTCTCGGTAGTGCACGCTGTTAATACCATTCCAACTCGCCGCTGTTTCGATGAAGTAGGGTGGTGCTGAGAGCTCTACATCAAACCCACCAAGCGCGACCAAATGATCCCCGTCGCCAATGGTTTCGACAGTAATCAGTGGGCCTTGCAAAAACGCCTCAACCAAGATGGGAGTAGTAGGGTGCTTTTGCCAAAACGTATCGCAATAGTTATCCAGCTCAGCCGCAGAATCGCAGCGCTGCACGTCTAAACTAGCCACGCCTTCCTTGGGCTTCGCAACGACAGGAAAATCGAAATCGAATACAGGAGCGCTCTCTCGACTTAACAAAACACTTTGAGTATTAGGTAACGATTTTTCGTTGAGAACCTGACGAGTTAAGTATTTGTTTTTCGCCTTAATCGTCACGTTCCAATCTTTAGCGGGTAAACCAAAGAACTGTGCACAGATTGCAGTGGAAGTTTGTAGGTGGTCGCTATTACTGAAAACAGCATGAGGTGCTAGATTTTTCTCGGTGATGATTTCGATGAGTTCAAGAGGGTTGAAGACATCGCATTCTAGAATTTCATCTGGATTAAAGCGGTCATCTTCATTCGCCAGTTTTAAATGATTGAGTTTGTGGTCTGTGATCAAAATGACGTGGAGACCCATCGCTTTTGCTGTCGGCACGAAGCCGTGAGTGATCGCATCATTCACGACGTGACTCACGATGATTATCGTAGATTTCATGGGGCTTTCCTAATTTCCAAAACGTTGTTGTCGCCTGCTCACAACTCGCTTTCTAGTGCTCTCTTTCGGAATTAAAAGAAAGAGAATTTTTCTATCTTATTGTTTTTATTGACTCTTGTATCATTAGTGGTGTTGCATATTGCAAAGCAAATATAGATCAAAAAATATATATTGCAAATATAAATGATATTTGTTCTTATTCGCAATATTGTTATTTTATAAACTAAAACGGAATTAGAAAATGAACATGAGATTGACCTTGTCCCCTCTTGCTTTGGCAATTGGCGGAGCCTTGGCGGCGGTGGCTGGTGTGTCAACTGCAGTGGCGGAAGAACAAGCCACTGTAGATGAAACAGTGCAAATTATTGGCCATCAATACGAAGGTTATGCAGAGCATATGCCTCAGTCAGGAACCAAAACGGATGTCGAGTGGTTAGATGTGCCACAAGCGGTATCGGTGGTCACAAAGACGGAAATGGAAGACCGTGGCGCGGTACGTTTAGTGGATGCACTTGATGGTGTCGCAGGGGTTAACAATACCCTGGGTGAGGGAAGCCGAGACCAATTTGTGATTCGTGGTTTTGATGCACTCAACGATATCTACCGTGATGGTATGCGTGATGACGGGACTATGCAATCGTACCGAAGCCTAGCGAATGTCGAACGTGTCGAAGTGGTAAAAGGCCCTGCGGGCGCACTTTATGGCCGAGGCTCCGCGGGCGGTATCATTAACTTGGTCACCAAGCGAGCTAACGGTGATAACTTCACCAACGTAAATGGCAGTGTTGGCAGCAACAATTTGTTTGTTGGTCAAGTTGATAGTTCGATGGCGTTTACTGACAAGGTCAGTGGTCGTATCAACGTGGAAAGTCGACAGTCTGATTCCTATGTAGACCATGTCGACTCTAATGATTTCTTTATTGCGCCAACAATTCGAGTGATGCCTTCTGATGGACACATTATTGATCTCGATGTCGAATATGCTCACCAAGAGTTGGTGCCATATCGTGGTGTTCCATCAAAGAATGGTAAGCCTGTCGACGTCTCTGAAAGCACGTTTTACGGTGGCACGAACGATTATCAAGAGTCGGACAGCATTCGTGTTGGCGTTAATTATGAATGGCTTTTGAATAGCGAATGGGCATGGACAAACCGCGCAGCATACAACCATATCGAACTTGAGCAAAAGGGTACACGCCAAGGGACGGTAACTGGGAATGGAGTATCTCAGAGTGTAAATAACCTCGGTTACGACCCTCGTACCACGACGACTCTTCAATCTGAGCTAGTTTGGGAAACGGATTCGAACCAAATGATGATCGGTGCGGATTATAATCAGATCAATATCGACCTAATGCTCGCAAGAGATGAAACCTTACCTCCGAAAGATATCTATAACCCTGTAGCAGGCCCAACGCCTGATCCGGGGTTTAAACCTTCCCGTGATAACACCACAACGACGACAGGTGTTTACATTCAAGACGTTTACACCTTTGGTGATCTTTCAGTGATCGGCAATGTGCGTTACGACTCGATGGAGCTTGAACAGCAAAAAGCGGGCTCAGCAAAAGAGAATCTAGACGATGACAAAGTGAGCTACCGCGGTGGTTTGGTCTACCGAATCAACAACGATATGTCAGTGTACGCAAGCTTAGCTCGTTCATGGCAATTGCCTTACTCAGGTATCTACATCAACCCTAAATTAGCAGAATTCTTCCACACCGATCTAAAAGAAATTGGCGCAAAAGCTTACCTATTAGATAACGCTTTGATGCTGAATGCCGCGGTCTTCCAAATCGATCAAGAACAACCTGAAACCAATATAGACGGAGACGTTGTTAACAAGATCGAAGCTCGTCACCAAGGTATTGAATTAGAAGCTCGCGGTCAGTTTACCGAGCAGTGGGACATTTCTGTAGGCTACAGCTATTTAGACGCGGAGAACAAAGAGACAGGCAAAAAGCCAAACGATGTGTCTGATCATTTGTTCTCTCTTTGGAGCACTTATCAGTTAGATGACAACTGGCGTTTAGGTGGTGGCGTGAAATACGTAGGCGACCGTTACGCGGGTAATGATGAAGCGGTAGCTCTGGGTGACTACACCACGGTTGACTTGATGGCAGCGTACACCACGGGTCGTCACAAAGTTCAAGCGAATGCTTACAACGTGCTTAATGAGAAATACATTCTGGGCGCAACCAACGGCACGTCGGGTACTAACCAGATTGGTTACGGAGCACCAGCCGAATTTATGCTCAGCTACGGCTATCAGTTTTAAAAGCTAATTCAGTTCTAAGAGTTCGTTCATTTCTAAGAGCTAGTTCGACTCTAAAAACGATTGATTTGTTCACTACGAGTGAGTGAACAGTTGGCTTCATTTTGAGGCCGTTTAGCCCATAGGATCAAAGCGCCGAATCGTAAACATGGCCTTTGATCCTAACTTGCCTATTTAGGAGATTTTCATGCCTTACCAGAATTTGGATGGTAAACCCTGTACTCAATCACATCAAAAGTTGCGTCTAAGTGCCCTTGCAATGGCCATCGCTTCAGTGACTTCCATGGGCGCATTTGCCGCGTCAGATCCACAAACGACGACCATGGAAACGGTTGTCGTGACGGGCAGCTTGATCGGTAATTCAGAACTTGAGGATGTGAAAGAGTATCCGGGAGCTCGTACTGTTCTGACTAATGAACAAATTAAAAAGACTGGCGCACTCTCGATTGACTCTGCCTTCCAAAGTGTACCGGGCATTAAGGTTCAAGACGAAACGGGCACCGGTGTTTTGCCTAACATCTCAGTGCGTGGTTTGAAAGCGAGTCGCAGTGGGCACGCTCAATTCCTCATGGATGGTGTTCCTCTGACACTGGCGCCGTATGGTCACACAGGACAATCAATTTTCCCTGCAACGCTGTCGATGCTTGATCGTATTGATATTGTGCGAGGCGGTGCGGCGGTTCAGTACGGACCAAACAACGTCGGTGGTGTGATCAACTTGGTGACCAAGCCTATTCCACATGAGTGGCAAACGGAAATCAGTAATCGCTTTACTGTATTCGAGGGTGGCGATACGCCGCTCAACGACTTTTACCTGCGAACGGGTGGTTGGTTAACCGATACGCTGGCACTTCAAGTCGAGGGGAACTTCTTAAAAGGTGAAAGCTTCCGTGAACACTCCGACACGGATGTAAAAAACTTCCAAGCGAAATTGCAATGGTTACTGAGCGATACTCAAGAGTTACAAGCTTTCGTTCAACGTTATGATGCCGACACCCAAATGCCGGGCGCTTTATCGCCAGATGATTACGAAAAAGATCGTACTCAGTCGAAGCGCCCATACGATGAATATCAAGGCACTTCAACGCGTTGGAGCCTGAAGTATTTACATGACTTGAATATTGCAGATAGCGCCGAATTAGAAATACTGACGTTTGGCCACCGTTCTGAGCGTTTCTTCCAATGGGGCTTTAACAGCGCTGGCGGTCACTGGGCGGACCCTGCATTACCATCAACTGATATTCGTACGTCACCACGTGAATTTGCTGTTTATGGTGTTGAACCTAAACTCGCGATGTACTTTGACGGAAATACCGTAACGCAAAACGTGATTGTTGGGGCACGCTATGTTAATGAAGATATCGATTACAAGCTCACTCAAACATCAATTTCTAGTGGAGTAACCACAACGCCACGCGATTGGCATTTGGATACTGACGCTTTTGCTGGTTACATCAGTAACGAAATCGGCCTGTTCAATGATGTACTGAAAGTGACGCCGGGTATTCGCTATGAATCGATTGATATGGCATATAGTGATCTAGGCCAAGGACAGAATAGAAACAATAAGGTGACTGAGTGGTTGCCGGGCTTGACGGTGGCATACCATCTGACTGAACAATGGGTTGGGTACACCAATGCACAGAAATCTTTACGTGCACCACAAATATCTAACATTAAGGTTAATGGTAAAGAGGGCAGCGAGCTCGCATGGAACTACGAGTTAGGTGCACGTTATAACCAAGATTCAACAAGCTTCAATGTGGCGCTTTACCGAATCGATTTTGAAGACCAGCTGCAATGGCAAAGTGCAACTCAAACTTTTCACAACATTGGTAAAACACTTCACCAAGGTGTTGAACTTTCAGGTCGTTACGTGCCTCAAGCGATGCAAGCTTTGAGCCTCGGCGCTGGTTATAACTATTTGGATGCGACGATCGAGGAAGAGGGTACAAACAAAGGTAATCAACTTCCTTATACGTCTAAACATCAATTTAGCTGGGATGCGACTTACGCCTTTAGCAAGGTAGATACGACTTTATCTGGTTACTACTTCAGCGAGTCTTACACTGACAATGCGAATACAAGTGCCGAAGATGCAACGGGCGCGACAGGTAAAGTGCCTGCCTACATGGTCTGGAACTTTAACCTAGGTTCGGATTTGTACAAGGATGAAAACAGTAAGCTGCGAATGAACCTTGCGGTGAACAACTTGTTTGATGAGGACTATTACTTCCGCGGTATTGATACCAGCCCGGTTGGTCGTTATCCAGCACCAGGACGTTCTTACACTTTGGATCTGAATTATCAGTTCTAATACGTAATTTATTGAAAGTAATAACGAATAAAAGTCGCCAATACTCTTGGCGACTTTCACGGTTCTAGCGTTTAAGGAAATTAAATATGGAAAACAACTCTCGCCTTTTGTTTTCGAATCAATTGATGCTGTCAAACGGACTGCTGTCACTCAATAAGCAGTTTTTATTCAGCAGGATAGCGATAACCTTAGCTTTGCTGGTTTTAAGCTTGTTTTCATTCTCCAGTTCAGCACAAACCAGGGTCATACAAGATGAGCAGGGTCAGTTTGAGATAGCGACTACTCCGCAACGTATTGTGGTGTTGGAGTTCTCATTTGTAGATGCGCTAGCTGCGGTGGGGGTTTCTCCTGTTGGTGTTGCTGATGACAATGATGCTTCGCGAGTGATTCCGGCGGTACGCGAATTGGTTCAACCATGGGAATCGGTTGGCATGCGTTCTCAGCCTAGCCTAGAAGCCATTGCGGTATTAAAGCCTGACCTGATCATTGCAGATGCAGAGCGTCATCGTACTGTCTATCAAGATCTACAACGCATCGCACCAACGCTGCTGCTCAAAAGCCGCGGCGAGACGTATCAAGAGAATTTGGAGTCTGCGCTCAAGATTGGCATCGCTCTCGACAAGCATTCGTCAATGGAACAACGCATCCAACAACATCAACACGCCATGGCTGAATTCAAAAGTCATTTCTCGCTCAAACAAACCGTCCAATTCGCTGTCGTGTCGGATAAAGGTATGTGGTTACATAGCCCTGCATCTTACGCAGGAGGCGTGCTGACCGCATTAGGTATTGCGAGCCCTATTGTGAAACCAACAGAGAAGGCATATTTACCAACCAGTTTTGAGTTGTTGTTGAAAACCAATCCGGATTGGTTGCTCCTTGGCGCTTACTCTCATCCTAATATTGTTGATGATTGGCAGAAAAATCCGTTATTCAATGTACTAACCTCTGCTAAAAATCAGCAAGTTGTAGAAGTGTCACCAGCACTTTGGTCATTGAATCGAGGCATGTTAGCGGCAGAACAAATGGCGAAAAATCTTGAGCAGATCTTGGATCCATCATGAGTACAATGTTGTTCTCTAAAAGTCAGCGATTCTGGCCAATACTGTCGTGGCGAGTCACGTTATTTATTGCATTAGTGTCGTGTTTGGCACTATCTGGTTACGCGGCCTCTATGACTGGGTGGTCTAATTTCTCTTTAACATTGAGTGACTTGATTCACTACTGGTTTGCGTTTGATGAAAGCAACATGACTCATCAAATATTGGCGACGCTAAGAGCGCCAAGAACTTGTGCTGGGCTATTGATTGGTGCGAGTTTGGCCGTCGCTGGGTTATTGATGCAAGGTTTGACGCGCAATCCACTCGCGTCTCCGTCGATTCTTGGCATTAACGCTGGCGCGGCCTGTTTTATGGCGTTAGCTGCAATAGGCATACCTGTGGTTAGTGATTTAAACCCAATCCTTAATGCGGTTCTTGGTGCATTGCTAAGCGGCGGTGCCGTGATGCTCCTCGGTGGTTTTTTCTCCGAACGTTCTCATCCGTTACGTTTGGTTCTCGCGGGTATCGCCATTACTGCGTTATTGCTCGGACTGACACGAGCGGCGCTGATTCTTGCTGACGACATGGCTTATAGCGTCTTGCATTGGCTTACTGGCTCACTGTCTAGTGTGGATGATGAGCAATGGCAACAGCTTTGGCCGCCTGTAGTGATTGGTTTGGTGTTGGCAATGAGTCTTGCTCGCAATCTCAACTTACTGGCGCTTGGCGAAGAGGTAGCAGTGGGGTTGGGCAGTAACATCAGGTTTACTCGCTTCGTGAGTGGACTGACGATCGTGTTGCTTGCCGGAGCAAGCGTCGCTATCGCAGGGCCAATTGGCTTTGTTGGATTGTTAGTGCCTCATTTGGTTCGACCTATGGTTGGGCACAATTACCATTTACTGATTCCTATTTCAGCATTGGCAGGCGCAGCATTAGTGTCTTGGTCAGATGCGCTGTCGCGAGCGATTGCTTTCCCGACTGAAACACCCGTTGGTGTTATTACTGCTTTGCTCGGGACACCTTGTTTTATTTTGATTGCGACGAGGAGATCTTAATGCACCATCACACCAAGATAGTTTTGTTATCTGGGATTCTCATATTAGTGGCATCTGCGGGTTTGTTTGTCGGCGCAGCGTCACTTTCTATTCCTCAAGTCATCGAACATTTGGTCGCGTTTTCCAGTGACGACTTTGTTATCCATCAGTATCGGTTACCACGTATGTTGCTCGCGATAAGCGTGGGCGCAGGGTTAGGGCTTTCTGGGGTATTAGTGCAAGGCGTGATACGTAATCCGTTAGCATCGCCTGACCTTATGGGTATTAGCGCTGGGGCAGGCCTTGCTGCGACAGCGAGTTTAGTTTGGTTTCCCAATGCACCAGTCAGTGTGCTTCCTGTTGTAGCGATGTTTGGTGGGGTATTGGCTGCAGGGCTGATTGCTGCATTGGCCTTGTGGTCAAGGCCAACACCCGCCAAATTGGCACTGATTGGTATTGCGGTGAGTGCGTTTCTGGCCAGTTGTATCGACTTCTTGCTGGTCACCAACCCGATCGAGATTAACACGGCCATGGTGTGGCTTACTGGCAGCCTTTGGGGGCGAAACTGGCAGCAAGTTCCCTTTATTTGGAGCGTACTGCTCTTGTTGTTACCTATGGCATTATGGCTTGCTTGGCGATTAGATGTGATGGGGCTTGGCGAGGAAAGTGCAACCACATTGGGCACTAAGCCAAAACAGATTCAGGCTCTCGCGTTATTGGCCGCTGTATTGCTTGCCAGTGTTAGCGTTTCTGTTGCTGGAACGATCAGTTTTGTGGGTTTATTGGCACCTCACTTAGCACGCTTGTTGTTTGGGCATAATCATAAGTTGTTAATCCCAGCCTCTGCACTGGTGGGGGCAATCCTGGTTACCAGCGCTGATGGGTTGGCTAGAGGTCTACAGCCACCCATTGAATTGCCAGCAGGCGTTCTCACGTCTGTGATTGGCGCGCCATATTTCATCTTTCTTCTCTATCGTTATCGAGGTTGGTAACCATGCTTAAAACGCAGAATCTTTCCGTCGCGTACGGCAAACAAACGATCATACCGAACCTGTCTGTTTCTATCCCTAAGGGAAAAATTACCGCATTGATAGGACCTAACGGGTGCGGTAAATCCACCTTGTTAAAGACGTTAGTCAGAATTAACAAGCCAGTGGCTGGAGAGGTGTTGTTTGAAGACAAACCGCTATCAAGCTATGGCGATAAAGCGCTCGCTCGTTCGTTGTCACTTCTTCCGCAAATCTTGGTCAGTCCTGAGGGGATCACGGTAAGAAAGTTGGTCGAATATGGCCGTTCGCCTTATGTCTCTCATTGGGGAAGGTTAGGGCAGGACGATCAAAGGATTGTTGAGCAAGCAATGCGAGATACAGGTGTGCTTGAGTTTGCTGATAAGCCTGTTGAGTCACTGTCTGGTGGGCAGCGTCAAAGAGCATGGATCGCGATGGTAATTGCACAAGATACGGACGTAGTGATGTTGGATGAACCGACCACATACCTTGATATGTCTCACCAAGTGGAATTAATGAACCTGATGCAACAGATGAATGCCAAAGGAAAAACGGTGGTTGTTGTGCTGCATGATCTTAACCAAGCCAGTCGTTACTGCGACCATTTAGTGGTTTTGGAAAAGGGATGCGTAATAGCAGAAGGCTCGCCTGATGAGGTGATGACCGAAACTATGCTCAGTAAGGTGTTTGATCTCAAAGCGAGCGTGTTTCGTGATCCTATTTCAAATACGCCAATGTGTGTCGCGATTTAGTTATCTGTTCTGAACAACGTGATCACCAAGGCACAAAGAACAGAACACAGGCAAGGAAGCCACATTAGATTAAGTCGTCTAAACTTAAAGTTTGTATGTAGTCAAAGCAGAACAATTTGGGCTCTAAAAACGTTCTCGAAAATAAATGCAAATTAGTGCTTTACTTCAACTTAACTTGAGGTATTAGGATATGCAACGTTGCTTACGAGAATACTTTAAGGAGAGAAGAATGATCCAACTTGAACATGTGAATTTAGTGGTAAAAGACATCCCCGAAATGCTGGTTTTCTATAAAGCGGCGTTCCCTCATTGGTATGTACGTGATGAGGGACAAGGGGAGTGGTCAGGCAAGCCACGTAACTGGCTGCATTTTGGCGACGAGTACCAATACATCGCGTTGAGCGATCACGGTGAAGGTGAAAATAGAGATTTGGCTGGGCATTCTGTTGGCCTCGCACACTTCGCTTATGTGACCAATAATATCGAAAGCGTAACCAAGCGGCTTGTTGATGCAGGCTTCCCAATTGCCAAACCCGGTGCCGAAGAACCTTATCGTAAAAACGTCTACTTTGTGGATCCGGCCGGCTTTGAAATCGAGTTCGTTGAGTATTTGAGTGACGATCCAAAACTACGTAACGCTAC
Source organism: Vibrio sp. J383 (assembly GCF_023503985.1). Lineage (NCBI taxonomy): Bacteria > Pseudomonadati > Pseudomonadota > Gammaproteobacteria > Vibrionales > Vibrionaceae > Vibrio > Vibrio sp. J383. Next base: position 1,019,546 of record NZ_CP097294.1, read on the forward strand.
AAGCTAGCCGTAATACATCGCTTTATTAAAGTTGGTTAGCTGAATGAAAACGCGCTAGAGCATTTATAGAAAAGGGCATTGTGGAATAATCCGCAATGCCCTTTTTAGATCTATTTAATCGCTGATTGGTTAACTGGTATTCAGCTCTGTTATTTGGTTATCTACTTAGCTCTAAACGGCACCAACAGTTGTTTGCCAAACACATTGATAAGAGCACCCGTCACAATAAGGCCACCACCTAGGTAGGTCCAAACTGATGGAATCTCATTGAACACCCAAACACCTAATAGTGCTGAGAATACGATCTGAACGTATGAGTAAGCTGAAGCTTTACCAGCTGCTTGAGTTTGCATTGCTTTGGTCAAACCATATTGGCCGATCTGAGTGAAAATTCCGACCAGAACCAGCATCATGGTTAAAAAAAGGCTAGGCCACACAAAGTCGTTCCAGATCAGGGCGGTCGATATTGGCAGAGCGACCAGTGGGAAGTAGAAGATGATCACTGAGCTGTCTTCAGTTTGGCTAAGCTTTCTTACAATCACATAAGCAATTGAGCTACCAAACGCGCCACACAACGCCAGCATAATACTGAATAGCGGCAACTCGCTGCTCGCGCTGCTGTTCATGCTTGGCTGTACCATTACCGATAATCCCGCTAGGCAGAATACAATGCATATCATGGTCGACTTTTGGACGCGTTCTTTCAGGAACAGTACGCCAAGTAACGCAGTAAAGACAGGATGCACGTATTGTAGAATGGTTGCTTCTGCTAACGGAAGAGTGGTTACAGCATAGTAAACACACATCAAGGCTGCGGTACCAACAGCGCCACGAACAAACAACAGAGGTTTGTTGTTGCCCCAAATAGAAATACGTTTGCGCTTCACATCGATATAACTGATGATCAACGACACCAAAGCCCTTGCTGCAACAATTTCAAATACAGGTATGCCGTAATTGCTAACGTATTTCACACAAGCTGACATCAGTGCGAATCCAAAAGCAGAAAGGATCATGAACCGAACCCCTACAGGGATCAGTGAAAAAGAGAAAGAAGGCATAAAAATATCAATTGGTTGAGGGGAAAAGGAATCATAACGTAGTTTAGAAGAGCCGACCAAAGTCTTTGTCCTGTTCTGGTCAACTTGATTCAATTAATTCTCATTTCAGTTCTGTTCAAAACTCATCCCGCATAACATCGGCGATAGCTCAGTTTTATAAAATCACCATCAACAGAAGGTGACGCTAATTCAACTCTGATTTATCCGTCGTTTTAATTGTCGTTCTTATTCATATCATTCTTGTGAATTTATAATGAGAGATATGTTCTATGAAACCAATCAATACCCTACTCATATCCGCACTTGCCGTTTGTTCTTTTAGCTCAGCCACTTATGCTGACACTATTTTGCATGCTTTCAATTGGAAGTATTCGGACGTAACGGCCAACGCCGATCAAATTGCACAAGCTGGCTATAAGAAGGTGCTTGTTGCACCTGCGATGAAGTCTAGCGGCAGCCAATGGTGGGCTCGCTATCAACCTCAAGATCTACGCACTATCGATTCTCCTTTAGGCAACAAACAAGATTTAGCCGCAATGATTGCCGCACTCAAAGGTGTGGGCGTCGATGTGTATGCCGATGTGGTACTCAACCATATGGCGAATGAAAGCTGGAAGCGAAGTGACTTGGATTATCCAGGCACAGAAGTACTAAACGATTATGCGAGCCGTTCAAGTTACTATGCTGACCAGACTCTGTTTGGCAGCTTAGCACAAGGTTTTGTCTCGGCTAACGATTTCCATGCAGCTGGCTGTATTTCAGATTGGAACGATCCTGGTCACGTTCAGTACTGGCGTTTGTGTGGTGCCGATGGAGATGTAGGTTTACCTGATCTCGACCCAAATAACTGGGTGGTTTCACAGCAACGTTTATATCTGAAAGCGCTAAAAGATATGGGGATCAAAGGGTTCCGTATTGATGCGGTAAAACACATGAGCCAGTACCAAATCGATCAGGTATTCACGTCTGAAATTACTGCGAACATGCATGTGTTCGGTGAAGTTATTACCAGCGGTGGAGCAGGGAACAGCGGCTATGAGTCATTCTTAGCGCCGTACCTGAATAATACTAATCACTCCGCGTACGATTTCCCGCTGTTTGCGTCGATTCGCTCGGCATTCTCAATGGGCGGTGGTTTGAATCAACTGCATGATCCTAAAGCGTACGGCCAAGCATTGGATGACAATCGCTCAATTACTTTTGCGATCACACATGATATTCCAACCAATGACGGTTTCCGTTACCAAATTATGGATCCACAAGACGAGCAGCTTGCTTACGCTTACATCCTTGGCAAAGATGGCGGTACGCCGTTGATCTACAGCGATGACCTACCGGATTCTGAAGACAAGGATAACGGTCGTTGGGGTAATGTTTGGAATAGCTCGAATATGAAGAATATGCTGAGTTTCCATAACGCGATGCAAGGTAAATCGATGACGATGATTTCGAGTGACCAATGTACTTTGCTGTTTAAGCGTGGCAAAGAAGGCGTTGTTGGTATTAACAAGTGTGGCGAAACTCGTGGCGTGACGGTTGATACCTACCAACATGAATTCAATTGGAATGTTCAATACAAAGACGTATTAAGCAGCGCGACAGAAACCATTTCTTCTCGCTACCATACCTTCAATCTACCACCACGCAGTGCGCGTATGTTTAAGCTTTAATGTTTGCTCAACAAAGTGAAACATAATGGGTAGATAGTATAAGCCGCAGTATTTGCTGCGGCTTATTGTTTTGTAAACGAGTCGTTTAGCGATCGGCGCGTTTTTACGAGCCAAATGTTTAGAAAGGTGAACGACTATTGGCAATGGAGAACTGTTGGTAAAGCTCCGCCACTTCGACTGGGTTGAACTCATCTTTGTAAGTCAACTCACTGAGTCGGTGTGTGATGTTTTGCAGTTCATGCGACCGTTGCTGAGCACGCTGCTGATAGCGTTTGAATGCTTGCTCTGTACCTTCAAAATTAGAGGCAATGCTTTGTGCCAATACGTAAGCGTTCTCGATGCCCAAGCTGAAACCGATACCCATGGTCGGTAGCACAGCGCAACAAGAATCTCCCAGTAGAACAGCATTGCCGCGATACCAAGTCTCAAATGGGGCGACATCGGTGAGTGGAGAAGGCAAGATCTTCGATTCAGGCGTATCTCGAATCATATCCAGTAGATAGCTCGGATAGTGAGAGAACTGCTCTAACACGGTTTGTTTAGACAGCGTTTCACCTTCTTGAACGGCGCACGCAGCAAACCAGTATTTGCCTTGGGTTTCTCGGTCGTAGGTGTAGGTTACGATTCGAGATTTATCACCCGCAAAAACATAACACTCATCATCGCTGATTTCTGATGCTTTGAAATCAATCTCACCACGGCAGCAATAAACGTTCGGTTGTCTTAGTGACACATCAGGCGCGACAAACTTTCTCACTTGAGAGAACACACCGTCGGCACCCACAATAATATCCGCATCAATGGGTTCGCCGTTGATCAGAATTTGCGACTCATCGTCGTTTTGAACAACAGTGCAGGTTTGGTTAGTGACGATGCAGTCATCTCCTAGCTCATTTAATAGCAGTTGGTATAAACGGCTGCGGTGAAATAAACCAATTGGCGCGTTAGCTTTACTCGGAGAGTCACTCATATTAAGTGTGTTGATGGGCAACCCTGTCGCCGTTAATGTCGAGATGGTATCGACTTGGTTACACGCAGCTTTGACTTTATCGACACCAACCAGTGCCGCAAGCACTTGCATGCCTTCTGGCCACATAATGATGCCAGTACCGTCAGCACGTGGTTGTGCTGCTTTTTCGTATATTCGAGCTTTAATACCAAATTTACGCAATGATAATGCAAGTGCCAAACCATTCAGCCCCGCACCAATAATTGCGACTTTTAGACGTTGTTGTTCCATGACTTTCTCCTAAGAATAAGATGCCAATATCTGCGTACTGGTTCATAGGGCGTAAGATAGGTCATTCGAATCGATAAATAAACGTTATAAATTATAAGGTTAATGCAGTTTTAAAAAATGAGGCACCAATCCCCTAATAATCTTGGATAACACCAAACCAATGGTTCTGATGGGATAGTGATTTAAGCAACTCGATTTCTTTTGCTGTCTCTTCTCTAAGCCATTCAATAAGGTCATTGATGATAGGCGTGTGAGTACGTTGGTGCATGAAGTAAGTCCACGCACTGTGTTGGATCTTTGCATTCTTAGGGCAGTACAAGAAGCCTCGTTGGAGATCTTGTTGTACTAACAATAGATCCGTGACCGTAACGCCTTCACCGGATAAACAAGCACTGAGTGCCATATCTAAAGACAAGAAACTGGTATTTCTGACGGGTTTCTTTGGTGGGAATTCAACATCGGCCAACCACACTTTCCAGTCGTGATGATCTAAGGTCGGGTGCAACCGTGGCATGGTTAAGATCGAATCGAGGTCGGTGTCTTTATTCGTTAAGTTGGCAGAATTAGTTAAGCTAGTCGAGCAGACTGGTGCCATAAACTCTTCACGCAAGAAGGTGATGTCAGGTGCCTTGTCATAGCGTTTTTTGAAACGCGTGTGGAAGATCAGTAGATCATACTCACTACTATTAATCGATTCGTCTTCTTCAATTACAGGAACAATGACGATCTCATGATCTTGATAACGCTCGTTTAATTCCCGTACTTTAGAGATCAATACTCGCGTCGCGAAACTCAAGGTCGCTTTGATCACAATACGCTTCTGCTTCGGCTCACTCCAAGAGGCGATGACAGCTTCGATATTGCCGTAGCTTTCTCGCAAAGCTACATACAAATCATGACCTTGTACCGTTAATTCAATCGCTCGATGCTTACGAATAACCAGTGATGCGTTTAACTCATCTTCAAGCTGTTTGATCTGCCGGCTGATTGCACTTTGTGTCACATGCAGCTCTTCGGCAGCCAGAGTAAAGCTCATCAGCCTTGCAGCAGCTTCAAACGCTTTTAAGCCATTATGTGAGGATGGCAAGCTAGGATATGGGGTCATAATTCGTTCGCATGAGTTTATGGAATGTTAGAGTCGCAAATTTATCAATTGAACGCCAGTCTCATCGATCGTATTTTGGGCGAAATTACCTGAGGCGCTCATGAAAAAAATACTCACACTTGCATTCCCTTTGATCATTTCACAGCTGATCTCCATGGCGTTAGTCCTTACTGATGTTTGGATGATGTCGCGTATCAGTGTGTCAGCCCTTGCGGCTGGTGGCTTAGGAGCCTCTATCTACTTTTTCATCTTCATTATTGCGAGCAGCACCGTGGGTTGTGTCGCGAACTTGATTGCGATCGCTTATGGTCAGCGAGTAGCTCGCCCTGAGTTTGGTAATACTCAAATCAGATTGGCTGTGAAAGGCGCAACTATGTTGGCATTGGTGCTCAGTGTGACCTTAATGGCCAGCTTCTGGTTTGCTCCGTTGGTATTAGAAGCAGCCAAACAGCCGCCAGAAGTGATCACTTTAGCCATGGAATATGTACACGCCTTGAAATGGGTGATGTTGCCTTCGCTTATCTTATTGGTGCTTCGCGGCTTAACCAGCGCGTTTGGCAATGTGCGTTCTATTCTTGTGATGTCGATTATCACCGTAATTCTGAATGTGCCAGTCAGCTACTTCTTAACCTTCCAATTAGACATGGGCTTAACGGGTTTAGGGCTAGGTACGGCTATCGCGGCATTTATCGTGATGGTTGGATACACAGTTTGGGTATTCAAACGTGACGAATTCAGGCAGTTCGCCCCTTGGTTAAACACAGAAGAGTACTCAATTAAGTTGATGAGTCCGCTTTTAATGATGGGTTTACCTATCGGATTAGCAGCATTACTTGAACATGGCCTTATTTACGGTGGCACCTTGATGGCGGGCACGATCAGTATTGCTTCGCTAGCCTTACACCAAATTCTACTGCAATGCTTAAGCTTTACTTGGAACTTCAATTTCGGTTTCTCACAAGCTGCGGCGATTTTGGTGGGGCGTGATTTCGGTGCAGGAAACTACGAAGGTATCAAAAGAACCTCGATTCTCAGCTTTATCTTGGTGTCGGTGTTGAGCGTTGCGTTGTCTGCCGTGTTCATCATATGGCCGGAAATGATCGCGTCTATCTTTAAGCTGGACGATGGCACGGGTGCGATGACTTCACTATTGGCTTCTGTTATCTGGGTAGTGGCGTTGTGCTTTATTGTTGATGCTTGGCAACTACTGGCGATTAACTTGTTGAGAGGGATGAAGATTGTCTCCATGCCAACCGTGATGACTGCTATCGGATACTGGGTATTTGGCCTACCTGCTGCTTGGTATTTGATGCCAAAATTTGAATTGGCAGGGATCTGGGGTGGAATCGGCGTTGGTTTGGGCGTGACAGGTATTCTGCTGCTTATCCAATTGATGCGTGTCATTCAAAAGAACAACCAATCTCCAGATTTGTCGAATCATGCTTATACGTGATTTGCTAATGGCGCACTGAACACAAAGCCGCAGTCATGATAATGACAGCGGCTTTGTGTTATCTATTCAGATTCTCCCTTTTCTGAGGGAGATGGGAAGAATCAATATCAGGATTATGGGCAGCTATTTTCTACCAGACGACTTATTGCCAGACTACTTTCTACCAAACTATTTTCCACCAGAGAGCGCAGACTTCATCATGGTTTTGAATTGCTCTTTCTGTTCTTCAGTTAAAACATTATAAATGTTGTTCTTAAGACGCATCTCTTGCATCACCATCGACTTCTCGGTTGCTTGAACGGTGTCGATGATCTTTTCCATCTCGGCTTCATTGAAATCAGGTTGAGTCACAAGGCTGATCTGTTTCTTCTTGAGCTCGATCGCGCTATCCATGTCAATCTGTGTTCTATCAGATTGGTAGCCTTCAACAAGGGAGATGACTTCCGCGTGCTGCTCTTCGCTTAGGTTTAAAGAAGCAATAACCATTTGCAGTGGGCTCACTGCGGGTTGTGGCGGTTGTTGTGGTGATGAAGCACTCACAAACGGAGCGGTAACGAGTAGAGCTGAAGCAGTTAATACACAAAGCGACTTTTTCAGTGATTTCATTGAATTTCTCCTGTTAGTGGAAACATGAGTATAGATGGCGAAGCTGAACTCGATATGAACACGCTGTTCAGTTAAGTGTGCTCAGCGATTTACGTTCACTTAAATTCGTTCAGATAAGTACCTTCAAGTAAGTAGAGAGTGGGTTAGACCTTGGTCTTACAGAAACCTACGGCAAAGGTGACTAGAATGATTTGAGTTGCTCACCGTTTTATCAAGGAATACACAAATGGAAGTTGGATTGTTCTGGGCTGAAAAAGGAATGTTAGTGCTTGGCGCACTGTTTGTTTTGACGAGCATGATGCAGTACGGAAGACGCAGTAGTGATTGGAAAGGCGTGATTACGATGTTTTATAAGCGCATCCCAATGAATATCGCAGAATACAAATGGTATCGTTTGGGTATCGCTTTATTGGTGTTTGCTGTGGTTATACGTTTCGCATTACTGATCCTATGGCCTTCATACCAGTTCTAGTTCTTCACACTACGTCTCTTATCATGGCTACATAAAGCCGATAAATGAATGAGCAAACCAAGCCTTAATAAACTCACTTATTAAGGCTGCCATTTCATAAACTAGCGCTGTTGTTCCATAAAAAAGTGCTATTACTCTATAATGATGAACGGTTATTACCTTTGTAGCATATTGTTTTTCATGAAGAATAATGCCAGATAATAGCTCACCTGCTTGTTCCATCATTCTTACTAATAATCTACACATAAATTCATTCACCCCGTACCTGATACTATAATGTTCTGTTACACTCGTTCGAATTAGCTTTAATTTGTCAGTGGTGCATTTATGTCGTTCCCAGTTCTTATATGTGATGATTCTGCGTTAGCAAGGAAGCAGATGGCTCGATCACTGCCTAGTTCTCTAAATGCAGATATAACTTTTGCTGTTCATGGGCTTAATGCACTTGAAGAGTTAGCTCAAAACCAATTTAAATTGATGTTCCTCGACCTCACCATGCCGGAATTAGACGGCTATGGTACATTGGAAGAGATGCAACGTTTGGGTGATACCACGCCTGTTGTGGTTGTTTCGGGTGACATACAACCAAAAGCACAACAGAAGGTGCTGGATCTCGGCGCCAAAGCGTTTTTACAAAAGCCAATTGATAAAGAAGCGCTAAAAGCTATTTTACGTGAGCATGTTGAGCCGCCAAAACAGCCTCAGATCATTACTCCAACCGCTTTAGAACTGCCAATACTTCGCAGACGTGATATCTATATGGAAGTGGCGAACGTTGCGATAGGCCGTGCCGCTGATGCACTGGCTCGTCACTTTAATGTATTTGTTCATTTACCGCTGCCGAACGTCAACATCTTCGAAGTGAGTGAATTGCACATGGCACTTCGTGACCTAGCCGACAACGACCAAGTGTCGGGTGTTTGCCAAGGTTTTAGCGGAGAAGGCATTGCAGGCGAAGCATTAGTCTTGTTGAGTGATTCTAGTGTGAGCGATCTTAAGAAGCTCATGAAGGTGCCAACAGAAAGCGAGCAGCTAGAAGAATTAGAGTTGCTGATGGATGTGTCTAACATCTTAGTCGGCTCATTCTTGAATGGGTTAGGGGAGCAGTCAGAAGTTCGTTTCTTCCAGAGTTCGCCTGTTCTGCTTGGGCAACACATCTCGATTGATTCGGTGATTGAGAATACCAGTGGCTCGTTCAAAAAGACCATGACGTTCGAAGTCAGCTATAACATAGACGGCACTTCTATCCGTTGTGACCTTCTGTTTATGTTCGTTGATGAGTCTCTGCCTCTTCTAGACAACAAATTGGCCTACCTAATGGAGGAGTTTTAATATGCTGAATCTTCCTGCTGAATTTGAACAGTTCCACTGGATGGTGGACATGGTTCAAAACGTCGATATGGGGCTGGTGGTCATTAACCGTGACTTTCAGGTACAAGTTTGGAATGGCTTTATGACGCACCATAGCGGTAAGCAATCGCATGATGCGATCGGTAAGTCTATCTTTGAACTGTTCCCTGAGATCCCAGAAGAGTGGTTTAGGCTGAAAACCAAGCCAGTCTATGACCTAGGCTGCCGCAGCTTCATTACATGGCAACAAAGGCCTTATCTGTTTAAGTGCCGCAATGTTCGCCCTGTAACTCAACAAGCCGATTTCATGTATCAGAACGTGACGCTAAACCCAATGCGCTCACCAACAGGGCAAGTCAACTCATTGTTCTTGTCTATTCAAGATGCGACTGCAGAAGCGTTAGTCTCTCAAAAGAACTAGATCGCTCTATTCGCCAAACAACGCATTCCTGTACGCGCATTAGCATCAGTCTGATCAGCGAATAAAAATGGCTAAGGTTAATCACCTTAGCCATTTTTTTTGCTTTCTATTCTTCAGATCTTGTCTTTCCCCCGGTTTTTCACGTCAACCAATCCTCTTTTACTAAGCGCCTTTGCAGAGTCTTCTAGGTTAAATGAACGAAAGGGCAGCCACGAAACGTGCTTTTGGAACGGTAATGCTATGGGTGAATAGAAATTGGATTTATAAAGTCCAAGCTTGAAAGCTTCATTTAATGGAGTGCGAGGGCTCGACTCTCAAACCCAAGTGAATATTGGTCTCTAGATTGAGTCCTTTTCACTCTACTTTTCTAAGTGACCGCAAAACAGAAACGTCACGAGATTGGCCAATTTGGTCAAAAACAGATAAAAATTGGGAAATAATCGAATTTATTTAAGAAAAAAGGCATTTTTTTGTTGGAGAAAAGTGTGGTTTTTATGTGATTTCGAGACACTTTCTTCACATGTTTGCATTATGAGGACGATATTGCGTGAAATATGAAGGAAAACGATTGCGCAATAAACCAACAGCGTTTGCGCGAATGGTTCGCTAAGTTATTAATTAATAAGAATTTAGTTGGGAAGTGTAACTGAGAGAGTTTTAGCGGATATGGAATCTTTGAGAGGATAGCATAAAAAAAAGTGAAATATCAGACTTGCTGTTACTAAATCACGACCTATAATGCTGAAAACCGGAGCGTCTGCCAACGCTCCGGTTTTTTTGTGTCCGAAGAAAAGTAAACTCGTCTGCCAACGGTTTTACTACGCATTTCGCGAGAGACACATAATTTTATGAATCAAGGAAAACACCATGCGTATCGAACAAGAACTTAAGTTAGGTTTCAAAGATGTACTCTTCCGTCCGAAGCGTTCTACCCTTAAAAGCCGTTCTCAAGTTGAATTAACCCGCGATTTTACATTCAAGCATAGCGGTCGTCAATGGTCTGGTACTCCAGTAATTGCAGCGAACATGGATTCGGTAGCAAGCTTTGAAATGGCAGCTGCTCTAGCAGAGCACGGTGTTATGACTGCAGTACACAAGCACTACACAGTAGAGCAGTGGGCTGAGTTCGCTAAAACAGCAGACAAGAAAACACTGAACAACGTATTTGTATCAACGGGTACATCTGAAGCTGAGTTCGAGAAAGTTAAGAAGATCATGGCTCTTAGCGAAGAGTTTGTATTCATCTGTATCGATATCGCTAACGGCTACTCAGAGCACCTAGTTGAGTTCGTACAAAAAGTACGTGCAGAATTTCCGACTAAAGTTATCTCTGCGGGTAACGTTGTAACGGGTGACATGGTTGAAGAGCTAATTCTTGCTGGCGCAGACATTGTTAAGGTTGGTATCGGCCCTGGTTCTGTTTGTACTACACGTGTTAAAACAGGCGTAGGTTACCCTCAACTTTCTGCAATCATCGAGTGTGGCGACGCAGCACACGGCCTTGGCGGCATGATCATCGGTGACGGTGGCTGTTCATGTGCGGGTGACGTATCTAAAGCGTTCGGCGGCGGTGCTGACTTCGTAATGCTAGGCGGCATGCTAGCAGGTCACTCTGAGTCAGGCGGCGAAGTTGTAGAGCAAGACGGTAAGCAATACATGAAGTTCTACGGCATGTCTTCACAGTCGGCTATGGACAAGCACTCAGGTGGTGTTGCTAAGTACCGTGCTGCAGAAGGTAAAACTGTTTTACTTCCGTTCCGTGGTTCAGTTCACAACACGATTTCTGACATCCTTGGTGGTGTACGTTCAACTTGTACATACGTAGGCGCAGCAAAGCTTAAAGAGCTAACTAAGCGTACGACTTTCATCCGAGTACAAGAGCAAGAGAACAACGTATTCGGTCGCGAATAACGTTTAAAACACTTGTTTAAAATTTTAAGAATTGAGCCACTTTAGAGTGGCTCTTTTTTTACCTGAAATTTGGCAAGTGGCGACAAAGTGGCGACAGCCGAGCAAAAAATTTTGTGGCGACAGGTTACAGGTTAGAAAGAGGGTTATGGATAATTGCTTCAGATAGGTGATCAGGTGCGAAATGGGCATAGCGCATTGTCATACTGATATCGGCGTGGCCTAGAATGTCCCTTAGCACTAAAATATTGCCGCCATTCATCATAAAGTGACTTGCGAACGAATGACGCAAAACATGAGAAGCTTGCCCTGAGGGTAGGGTGATGCCCAGTTTATTCTTTAATATGTAGCAGAAAGGTGTATAGCACTCTTCAAATAGCTTTCCTGATGTTGGTTTGTATATCTCGTTGTAAAGCCGTTCAGAGATGGGTACAGAGCGATTCTTCTTAGTCTTGGTATTGGTGAACGTAACCTTATATTTGCTTAACTGAGCGCCTTTCAGCTGAGCTGCTTCATTCCAGCGAGCTCCAGTGGCGAGACATAGCTTCACTATTTTCTGCATATCTGTTCGGCTGTGTTTAGACACATGCTCAAGTAACAAAGTAATGTGCTCTTTATGAAGAAAAGACATAGTGCGTTCGTGATCTTTAAATGGCTTCACTTCTTCCAAAGGGTTCGGTCCTTTCCACTCCCCAAGTTCTTTTAACTTGCTGAACATTGCTTTAAATCGAGCGAGTTCTGAATTTAGCGTTGCGATACTAGGCGTCCCTTTTTGCCAGCGCGCATCAACAAAGCTAATTTGTCCACTCATTCGGTTACTTCTGAATTCAGAGTATGTTTTTGCATTGAAAACTGTCGCTATAGGGTTACCCATCGCGTTGGCCATTCTTAGAAATTTACTATGAATGACATTGCCTTTGGTAAGGGTTGCACCATAGTGTGAGTACCAAAGCTCGATAAGTTGAGAAAGTCTGCGATGGTCCGGCTTGTCGCCCATCCAGGGCTTATCGTCAATTTCCTTCATCGTGTGAAGCTCAAAGGCTTTGGCTTCACCCTTAGTCGTGAATTTTTTACGAACACGCTTTCCCGCTCGCCCGTTTGGGTAACATTCGCAGATCCAAGGTTTGGTTGAGCCATCTTTTAAATTGCGGATAGACATAATAAAGCCTAAAATAACTGTATATAAAAACAGTATAATTCGAGCTAAAACGTAGAACAATGTTTTATATTGGGGGAATAGCACATGACTCGCACCCTAGTAAGAAACACGTTAGTACGTTGAAAAGTCGACAGTAGTAAACGGGCTTTCTATGTTTCAATCAATTCAAGTGACGGCTGGCTACAGCATTTTCAAAATCAACAGTGATGGCCCAATAGGGATAAATAATAAGAACCAAGGAATGATTGAAGCGCTTTTGAAGCTAGGTAATCGATTTAAGGCGCCATTTGGTGGGTTTATAGAAGCAGATAACGTGATCGGTTTGAAGTGGGTGAAACTGGTCGATATTAAGTATCTGTGCACCGATGATGAAGCCGAAACCATCGAGTACGTGATACAGAAAGACCACTATGTAGTGGGGACGTATCAAGACCGGAAGTTGTATATTTTATTGTTTGGTGGAGAACCAAAGCACCATCAGATCAAAGGCCTTGAACAAGATGGGAAAAACAATGTGTTTGGGTTGTTTTGATGAATAAAACATCTTACTGGCTAACAATTCTGCATGTATAAAATTACCTTAACCGTATAGTCAAAATATATTGCCACATGGGTTAAGCCTGGTATGATTGCCAGGCTTTTTATTAATAGTTGTGGTAATCATGGAAACAGGTGAAGTTCTTGTAATCGACTTATTCGCGGGGCCCGGAGGGCTTGGTGAAGGCGTGTCGTCAGTAGTACATGAAAATGGCAATAAGCCATTTCAAATTGGCGTATCAGTTGAAAAAGAACCATCTGCACACAAAACTCTTACTACTAGAGCTTTCTATAGAAAGATTCAAGATGCTGAAAACGGTCTAGCTAGCTATAACGCCTATCTAGATGGCGACTTATCACGCGAAGAGCTGTTTGAACGTTTCCCTCAGCAAGCAGAAGAAGCACAGCAAGAAACATTGCTTACCCCTCACGCATTGGGTGACGACAATAACGATATTCATGAACGTATTAGAGAGCTAACTGCTAATCACAATGGGCCGAAAGTTGTTATTGGTGGCCCACCTTGCCAAGCATACTCGTTAGCTGGCCGTTCACGTAATGCGGGTGTTGATGATTACGAAGCGAAAAAAGATCACCGCCACTTCCTATACAAAGAGTATTTAAAAGTCATCTCTATTGCTCAACCTGAAGTTTTCGTTATGGAGAACGTAAAAGGTATTCTCTCTGCAAAAATTGATGAAGAAGTAATGTTCCCTCGTATCTTGAAAGACCTACGAGCGCCAGGGCGAGTAACAAGAATTGCTACGCCTAGGTACAGAGTATTCTCATTAGTTGTTGATGCAGAAGACCCAACTAACCCTATGTATCAAGATGGCAAAAGTTTCCTGATTAAATCAGAGAACTATGGTGTTCCTCAAGCTCGTCACCGCGTTATCTTACTAGGCGTTCGCGCTGATGTTGAAGGTGTGCCAGGAACATTAAACCTCGGAGAAGAACAGACTACCGTAGAGCAAGTATTATCTGATTTACCTAAGCTAAGAAGTGGCTTTTCTAAGCGTAAAGATGAAACAAGAGAGTGGGAGAAAACCATTTCTAGAAATGGGACACATGCGAAGAGGGTGCTTAGACTGCTATTTCCAAGAGAAGAAGTAAATGCCTTAGACCTCAAACCGTTAAAAAAACTCCAACGAAGTGCCACTCAGCCAGTTGACCAACCGGAGTTAATGCCGGAGCATTTAGTTCAATGGTATAGGAATAACGCACCAACGTGTGTACTAAACCATGAAACTCGCGGTCACATGGAAAGCGACTTACTTCGCTATGCGTTCAGTGCAGCGTATACTCAACTAAGTGGTGGAACTTCGCCTAAAGCGAGAGACTTCCCTGCGGCTTTAGCGCCTGCCCATGAAAATTGGGATTCTGGTTCACACGCCGATCGTTTCCGTACCCAAGCAGCAAACAGGCGTGCGACGACGGTCACTAGCCATATATCAAAAGATGGCCATTACTTTATTCACTACGATCCAAAGCAATGCCGAAGCTTAACAGTCCGAGAAGCAGCACGATTACAGACATTCCCAGACAACTATTTGTTTGAAGGAACTCGAACGCAGCAGTATGTGCAGGTAGGAAATGCTGTACCACCGTATTTGGCACAGCAGATTGGTAGGGTTGTTATGGAGTTACTTGAGCCAAATGACTAAATACACTTTCTTTCAGCAAAGTTATCAATATAATCGAGATGCCCCCCAAGTGGAGTTACTACGTCAGTTGTTGTTCCGTTTAATGTAATTGTTACACTACCAGCGCAACTATGATTTTTAGGTTGCCCTTTGCTTGGATAAATTCCGATTAAGTGGTCACTAGATAGATGCTGCTCATTTGGGCAACAGCTTTCTGATACCTGAGTACAGGCCAAATGCGCCCCGCAATTTGACTGCCTTACCCCAGCGATTACGTCTGGTATTGGATTGTTGTGCTTACGTCTAGAGTTAGAAAAAAGTATTAAGTCTGGTTCTACTAATTCACATAGCTCCTTCGAAAACCCTCGCGGATCTCCTGTTCCAGGTAATCCTCCGTGATGTGGGAAAATTAAGATTTTAGCATCAAGGCACTGTTGTTCGTTCTTTAAGAACTCTAAAGAGTCTCCATCCATATCCCCTGGTAGAAGGGCGATGTTCGATGAGTCATGAACAAGTCGCAATACTACAGACATAGAATTAGCATCAAGCATTCGGCCTTCCGGATCTTGCGTTCCTGCCCCAGTTAAGCAATCTACAGGGTTAGGAGCCAATATTTCTAGCTTATAATTATCATAAACAATATCGTCATCGTCGCGAGCTATTGAAGGTTTTAACCTAGTGTCTTGCGCGGATCTAGCGTATTGGATAGCCTGGATTATAGAGATCCAAACTTTCGTATTTCGCATCGGCTCAGAATTCATGTGTACACGGTGGACAACAATTTCATCACTCATTAAGAGAGATATAGCGCCTCCAATATGATCAGCATCGGCGTGTGATATTATCAAATCGTCTACAACCAAGGTGTTCTTATCAATGAGTATGTTCAATAAATCATTGCCTTGAGCTGCGTCAATAATAGTCATCGAAGTCTCTGACTTGATTAAGGTACAATTGCCATGGCCGATATCTAAGACAGTCAGATTAACAGAGGTCATCGATGTTAATCTCCTCAAATGATGGCATTGAATGAATATCGGTAATGAAGATATCCCTCGGGTCTATAGCTCCTATGTTTACGAAAGCAGAGACATGAGCTGTTTTTTGAGACTTGAGCTTTTCCCGGACTTCTTCAGGGATTAATTTAATTGGGAAGCGTATACCAGTATCTGCCCTCCAATTTGTCACTATCCCCTCAACAAGGTCTCCACTTTTATATGTTTGAAAATCATCTAGTCGAATTAGAGCTCTATGGGATTTTCTAGTAACGTCTTTCGCTGCGTTAAGTTCCCTCTCAGAAAAAGACAATAAATCATGGAATAATTGTGGTGTTTGGCTGCCGCGGCCAATAACGGCTGGAACTTTATCTCGGAACAACCTAATTGAAGAATCTGCATCTTCATCATAGAACTGAGTTATTAGTACAGATGGAATTTTCTGGTCATATAGAGAAGCAATTAGGTCTGCACCGAAGAAGCTAGCCATTTGCCCATTTTGTAGCCTATGGTCGGAAATGACGCCGTCTGCCCCAAAGCTCAAAATATCTTCAATTAGCTTTTCTTTATTGTTCCCATAACGACCAGTAATGATTTCAGGTTCAAAGCCTGCATCTTCAGCAAGAATAGCTAAACTCTCTCGTGAATCGAAATCATCATCGACTATTACAATTTTTTTCATAGTATTTCAAACTCAAAGTAAAATGACGCTCCACCTAAAGGACCATTCGCTTCAACGCGATGGTAACCTCCGAGGTCGGAAACTGAATCTTTAACAATAGTTAAACCAAAGCCAGTACCATTGGTATTAGTCGTAAACCCTGGTAACCAAATATCCTCTACACTTATATCTACAATGCCGGGACCATTGTCATGCACTGCTATAATTAACTTTTTATCAGTAACTGTTGATGAAATTTCTAATTTACGTTCTTCCACATAGAAGCCGTTGGTCTGAAACGCTCTCATGGAGTTTGTGAAACAGTTCGTAACGATAGCCTCCAATATACAATCTGAGCCATGGAGTCTTGCTCCGGTGGAGTCATCGATATCGCTCTTGATTTCAATGTACTCTCTCATCAGAAGGGGCCGAAAGTTTTCGATCAATTCATTTAAAGTATCATTGATGTGAATAACTCCATTACGCCTTTTGCTTTTCTTTAATAAATTGAGTTGTAGCTTTGCGAAGTGACTCAAACGATCTAAGTAGCCAAAAATATTGGTTGTTCGTCGTTCATATTTTTTAAAAGTACTCTGATCACAGTTATCTTGAACTAACTTGTTCGCACTATTTAGAATCAATGGTATTTCGTCCAAAGGTTTAGATACCTCGTGAGAAAACACCGCTGTAGTGGTGCCTGCTGTTGCAAGAGAGCGGTATAGCTTAAGGTCTTCCTTTAAATGCTGAGTGTGCTTTTTGGTGGCAGTATTAGCTGCCCTTAAAGCAACTTTAACAGCAGCCTGCGTAGCTCGATCTTTTATGCGGCTGATCGCGTTATCTAACTGCTTAGACTTATCTTTTACGTCTAGTGCATCTTTGGTTTGCTCTGCTTTCTTCTTCTTTTCTACTTGACCTGTTCTCTTTCTCCCATACCAACTCAATGCATCGGTGACAAATCTTTTTAATTCGCGAAATTCGTCATCTTCAATGAAGCCCATACGGTCAGTTTTCTGTTGAAGTCTTTTTTGAGGGTCTGTTACTTCGACCTTACCTATAGATGTATTGGTCGAAGGTCGAATAGGTTGGTTTACACGAGCTAAGTTCATATCCAACCAGTCGGAGCCTTGATCCCCATAGGGGTGTACTCTAAATTTATTGTGATAAATATGAACACCACCAACAGCCTTTAGCCAGTCTCTAACTTGCTTTACATTGATGTTCTTTGTAGTAAAAGACTTATTTTCAAGTTGGAAGATAGATAGTTCAAAAGAGGCTGAAGGGGCGTTGTAGATAGGGTTGATATCTTTTTTACTGGAAAACCAATCTGAATTTGAAATTTCCCACTCGAGATCTCCTTTCCAATCCAACACCTGAGCCGAGGCGGAACCATCATCATGAAGTGTTGCTGTTAGAGTGTACTCAGCCTCTTCTAAATAGCCTTTATTGACGAGCTTTTCGAGGTCGGGGTAATCTTCACATTCGAACTTTAAAGTGAAATCGTTTGTGTTCCCAAATGGATTCGAAAGTAGCATTAAGCTTCTAGCTAGTCGTTCAATTTCTAGTCTAGTAATTTTTTTATGTAGGCAGTGGATACCGATAGTTGTCCCCTTAGCCCATTCAACAGTAGGAGGAACTATAGATTTCTCTATTTCGATGCTCACTTCATCAACGGTAGATTTGTTGTCGAATTGATCCCATACGATATTACTAGAGTAAGCTATTTCGGGTTCAGATTCAGGGTGAGATAAAAGGGTAGTAAGGTGTCCCATTCTTAGTGCTGCGAGACGCCCAAGCCCTTTATCGCCGACTTGAGTTCTTCCCTTTTTAGTTATTTCCGCGCCTCTCTTTGTTGAGCTGCCTAATACAAGCCAGCCATTAGCTATCATGGCTTCATTCATTCCAGAGCCATTATCACATATTGTAATTCTGCCGCCTGGTTTGGTAATTTCTGATAAGGTAACCGTACATTCAGTAGCATCTGCATCATAAGAGTTCCTTACTAGCTCTATAATACCCTGATCGAAGTTGGGTAGAAGCTCTTCCCCAAGCCTTGCTAGAATAGATGGAGCAAATTTCAGATTATGTTGGCTCATCACTTCTTCTCCATCACCAACGCAACTCTACCCACAACCCTTACTTCATCTTCTTCGACTGTTAGAGTCGAGCCATTAAAGCTGATCGCTAGTTTCTTACCTGGTAAACGCTGAATATCGTTTAGTGAGAGTAGGCCGTCCATATCCACGAGGTAAGTGCCGCTTACTGCTTGGTGAACTTCTTTATCGACAATGAATGTAGTCCCATCGTGCTCGATGCCCATTACATTCAGAACCCCAAGTTTGTCTAAGTAGCTCTTATCAAAAGCTAGCGTTTCATTTCCCACAAGCTTTCCATTAGTCAGAGTGAAGTAATCGACATCAAAAAGTGTCTTAGCTTCATTTTTTTTAGACGTATGCTCTTGGACTACTTGATCCGGGAAAGCTTCGCCTTCTCCTAAAGCCAGATATTTGATTGATGCGCCAGTCTTCAAATGAAGTCTCAAAATCACTTCAAAGGGAGTTAACTCTCGCTGGTGCCACGTAGATATCGTCCCTTTTGAAATGCCAAGCACGTCTCCAAGGGACTTGAAGTCTCTCGTTTTCGTGACTTCCTTCATCCTTTCTGTAACTTCTCGGCCACCAATGTAGTCAAAAGGTGGTATTTGCTCTTGTAATTCACTCATAAGAAGACTATATTTTCACTCAAATGATGACTGGACAGTGCGGGGTGCGACCCTATTGTCCGAAATGAAACACTCAATAACACAACAGGATATCACTATGCTCTCATATCAAGTAGTCCTAAATACGCCTTTCATGACGTACGACCAATACTCTCAGTTCTCTGGAATGCCTAAGCGCACCATCATGGATTGGGTAGCCGATGGCCGCTTACCTATTAAAACTAAAGCAAAAGGTAAAGAAACCCCTCTCATCAATATGATCGCCTTAGTTGAAATGGCGACTCGTGAAGCCATGGAAAAGTTGGGGTAGGCCGTCATGCGTTTATCTTCCCTAATTCCAACCAAAGAGTATTGCCCCTTATGGCTCAATGCTCTTGGTTGGGGCTTCGTTTTCGTCCCGTTTGTCCTCAATTGAGTATTGGTTATGAACGAAATTGACTCAATGTGCGAATTCCGTAGCTCTAAACAAAAGGCATTTAACGAAGCGTGTTGTGCATTTGCGAACTCGGAGAACATGACCAGGTTAGCAAAGGCCGTGGATATGAATGCCACAATGCTGCGTAACAAGCTCAACCCAGAGCAGCCGCACATACTTACCTGTGTAGAACTTGTGATGATCACCAAGGCGAGTGGCAACTTCACCATTCTTAATAGCCTTTTGCTTGGCCTCGGTGTGGTGACCGCACAGATCCCCAATGATGCGTGTGAAGAAACCTTCATTAAGCGCGCATTAGAAAACGCGATGCACTCTGGTGACTTGTCTCGTATGGCTTTAGAACATGCAGGACAAGATCGCCTTAGTCGCACGAATAAACACATCATTATCCAAAAGGCACAGGCGGGTATTAGCAACCTTGTGCTTCTTATCAACGATATAGAAAGCCGCACAAAAGGCGTTTCCCCATTCTTAGCTATGAGTGTGGATTTGGTCGCTAATGGTTCGGCTATTCCCGGCTTAAGTTAGAGGAAAATAGTATGTCAGTTGCAACAGTCGAACATTCAAACCTAGATGTACCACCGCTAGAAAATCCATGCCCTGATTTGCCTTGTTGGTCTTTGAACCGTGAGCAAAAAGAACGTGGCCTTTCAGCATTACAGCGCACGCGAAGAGAACTTGGTGAGCGCAAACTAAAGCCGCTTCGCTCAAAGCGTGAAGAGTTACAAGCTCAGTTTTCCAAGAGTGATTGCCGCGCTGAACAAATGCGCCTTTCACGGGAAATTAACCGAATTGATGCCAACGCACAGGATGTACTTTCGCGCTGGTCATAACCCAGTTACACCCAAGCAGACCTAGCCACTAGGCGTTATGCCTACACCCTTTATCCCTCTTTGATTTAAAGAGGGAGGGTTTTTTATATCCAAAATTTGAGGAAATGATGATGAGCAATATTGAGGAACACCTATTTAGTCAGTCTTTTAACCAAATCGCTGAGCGCTTTAACTCAAGCAATCAAGAGCAGCAACACCAAGTTTTGATTCAGCTCGATGCTATCGCGAAGAAGCAAGAGCCTATCGCTACCCACCGCCCTCAAGAAGAAGTCTTAGCCGATATCAAAGAAGCAATGGAAAGCGATCGAGCTCGTGTGTTCTTTGGTTATTCATTTCCAAGCTGGTACCGCAACGGTTCGATTGAACAAGTTTCACAGCTTCACCATTGGGCGAACTTAGATATGAGCAACCGCCACTTGTTTCTCGAAATGCTTGGCCTCCGTGACTTAGGCCACTTTGATGATGAAGCGTTATATCAATTCGAGCAGTTTTGTTTATCGGCAGTGGGGGCGTAGGCATGAAATTACATGAAGTAAAAACCCAATCAGAGTTTTTCAACGAGGTTCGTTTAGGCCGTAAAACGGCTGAAATTCGAGTCAATGATCGTAATTATCAAGCCAACGATGTGTTGATACAGCATGAAGTAGACAGCGAAGGCCATAAAACGGGTGCGTCCCTGGTTCATGAGATTACTCATGTGTTGCAGGGCGGTAAGTTTGGTTTAAGCAAAGAGGTGTGCGTTCTTTCTCTTTCAAATTCATCTCATTTAAACAGTGTGATTTTGATGGGGCATTTACGAGACCGTTTAGTGGAAGCTGCCGACTGCATGGAAGCGGGCATTGATGTGGTTCGAGAGGCTGGACTCACAACCGCAGACCTACAAAGGCAGATTCAAGACTCACGTTATTTTGCTACAGAGGCAACGACTCTACTTAAAAAGTTAGGGGAGGAGGCAGCATGAGCACTATCTCTGTTTATCAGAAAGACTTGAACCACGCATTGCGTTCAGAAGGGTTTACTACTCGCAAGATTGAACAGTTCATGCGTGTTTTCAATATCACAGAAACTAGTCAAGGCGATGTGCTGAGCTTGGATTCTACGCGAGCACTACTTGTGAATGTTAACGGTACTGAACAAGGACTCTGCTTGGAAGATTTCATTACCGCTTGGTGGGCGTTTTGGATTGTGGTTTACAACACGGCTTCTGACCGAGATATCGCAAATCAAGCTTTAGGTGCCGTTCGTGCGCTGTTCTTTGTGTCGGCTTGTAATAAATCCACTTCTCAAACTACTCAAATGCAAATGTGGTGGCGTGATATGGCCGATGAGCATGGCTACCCAACTGTGGAGGCTTGCTGATGTTGAGTTATGTAGCAGTTGCCCTGAATAGCGGTGGTGGCGTTGTTCGCCATGACGAAACCAATGAAGTGAAGAACGTCTTGCTGGGTGAGTTTGACTCACCAGAGCCAGCGATTGATACGGCTTGCGAACTGTTCAACTGCCAGCACGTTTTGAACGGGGTGATTATCAAAGGTAACCACACCGGTGGCCACATGATCATTGATACACAGGAGTTAGCAGGGTTATGAGCGAAGCATTGAAAGTTGCGGCTGAAGCACCTGATTATATTGAAACCCTATTAATAGAAATGCTCGAAGGTGATCACCCTGATAACGAAGTGTTATTAGGTACTTTATTGTCTGGTAATAGCACTATTCAAGTTCAGTTAAAGATTACCCGTAACCCCGAAGATTTCTTGGATGAGTGTTAATGAAATCAACCTACGCTTCCAAGAAAAACAGGCGCTCACTGCAGAAGGTTCAAACTTCTGGTGAACGCCTTATTTCGTGGTATCAAGATGTTGATATCAGCAGCATTGAATTTAATGAACAGCAACAAGAGCGATCACACGAAGCCTTCCTTGAATGGGTAGGTGGTGAACAAGCAGTTACCCCATTAGACAACTTGGCTTTGTCTTCTCGCCAGGTGTTCGATCGTGAGCCTGAAAACCTTTCTGTTGTTGAACGTAAGTTATATGAAGTAAACCCTGCAGACAAAGACTGGCTTTCTGAGCACTTTGCCGAACTCCCTCATTACCTAACTAAGTACTTCGCAAATCGCTATGTTTCGATTTTTAAGAAGCTAGGCCGCTTTGCTGCGAATACGTTCATTCGTGAAAAAATGGTACCCGCGCATAGGCGTGTTCTGTTGGTGTTAGAGCAATACAAACAACTTCCTACAACTTCTAAGGTTGCTTTGCTGAGTGATGCTGTCGACGACGATAGCAAGCCTCAGCAAAACAACTTTGAACAAGCGAACCAGCAAGCCTGTTTCGACTTCGAACAAGCCGAGAAAAATCGTAAACCTGTTAGAAGCAAAATCATTGCCGAGCTTGTTGAAGATGAACTTCGAGATATGGCATTTAAAATTGTGTCTATCTTGATTCGCTATCAAACGGCACTGACTCAGACAATTGAATGTGAAACCGAGAACGGTGAGAACATAGCGGCATTAATGGTTTATAAGCAGTGCGTTTCTTTGGTGCGTAGCTTTGGGGTAAAAACGCCAAGTGATGACAAGAAAATCACGCCTGAAAATATCATGTCGTTTATCTCTAAGTTGAGTTGTGAGAAGTGGTGGTTTAGACGCTTAAAGCGCATTCGCAAGATTATGCGTGAACACTTAGCCATTGCTATGGGGCAAGTATCGGCGAAGGCATCACCTTATGCTTCATGGGATTGCATTCAAGAACATAAAGTTCAGCAAAAGAAGAACTGGGATTTCATTCAGGGCCAGCTACTTAGAGAAGAGACCACTGGCGAAGAAGTTGAAATGGAAGACATGGTGTTGAAAAGCATGTCGAACCCTGCCATTCGTCGTCATGAATTAATGGTTCGTTGTCGTGGCTGTGAAGATATTGGCAACGAGCTTGGCCTACAAGGTTTGTTCTTAACGCTAACAACACCATCGAAATATCATAATAGTTATAAGAAAGGCGGCTTCATTCCACATTGGAACGGGGCGAGCCCACGTGAAGCACAAACCTATTTGAATAAGGTTTGGCAGCGCATTCGTGCCAAGTTAGGCCGTGATGAGATTCGTTGGTTTGGTATTCGCGTTGCTGAGCCACATCATGATGGTACCCCGCACTGGCATTTGCTGATTTGGGTTAAGCCTGAGCATGTGGCCAAGGTGCGTGACGTGTTTATTCGCTATGCGGTTGATGAAGACAAAGAAGAACTTTACCCGTTCTTCGATCGCAACGAAAAACGTGCAGCCAAAAAGCAGTCTATTCAAGGTCCATTCAATTATCAGCCTCGTTGTGACTTTGGGTATATCGACCCAGAAAAAGGCACAGCAACGGGTTACATCGCTAAGTACATTTCTAAAAATATTGACGGCTATGCCATGGGTGAAGAGGTTTCGAAAGAGACCGGGCAATCTGTGCAAGCGATGGCCAAAAACGTCAACGCCTGGAAGAGTCGTTGGGGTATTCGTCAATTCCAATTCTTTGGTGGGGCGCCGGTTACCACTTACCGTGAACTGCGCCGACTAGCTAGCCAAAACAAGAAAGCCTTTATGGAATACGTTTTTAAGCAAGAACGTGAAGAGCTAGCTTCTATTTACCTAATGTCGATGTACCGTTTGGTTGGTCCCTTTAAGCCTGCGCATGTCATGACGAATGCTGAATTAGTGGCTGTGATTGCTGAGAACTATGAGGCGAGGGCTGATACTGACCAAGTGAATGTCGCAGGAACAATGAAAGCGGCCGACCACGGTAACTGGCAAGGCTACATCATGGGGCAGGGTGGGCCATTCGTTAAGCGTGAGGATTTGTTGATCACTAACTCTTATGAAGTGCTGCCGTTTGCTTCTTCGCATGGCGAAGACGTTCGCAAGATAGAAGGCTTTGTTGCAGCAGGTGAGTTGGTTAAGACACGTCTTAAGACCTGGCAGATAGTAACAAAAACAGAAAAGAGCGATGAAGCTAAAGCGGGGGCTTTTGATCTTGCTCTTTCTGGAATCTCCGATTCCTCTCGGAGTTCTGTCAATAACTGTACGCTACCGCAGAAAGTACAGGTCAGCGATCAGCTTAAGCGATTATTAGAACCTTACTCAGTAGGTGGTGGGTTACCACCGAACATTGATGGTTTAGCTTTAATCGCGCTGCAACAAGGTAGCTCAATTCGAGTCGATGATGAAACGAGTATAAGAATCCGCCCTGCGGAGCATCTACCATGCGGCACGGTTCGCCCAGCCCAGCTCGTTGAAGAGTACCGACCCAAGCCAGACTTAAGCTGGTTAGATGATTTCAAGGCAAAACAACCTGGACCTTTAGCTGGAGAAGATGACGACTATGAATATGAACAGCCTAATTTGTCGTTCTTTCCTGAAACCGCTGAATGGCCGTTGATATGAAGCTCAAATTCGTTATCAGAATGAGGGGTGAATCTCGCTTCATAAAAACGCTGTATGAATATTTATAAAAGTACTGTATATTTATCCAGTCTTTTGGTTTGGAGTAGAGCTATGTCATTAAAACAACAGGACATATTTTTACAAGCGATGGAGTTCATTATAGATGCTGTAGCACTCAGCACTGAAGGTGAAAGCAGAGCTGATGTAGGTATTTATTTGATGGGTTTATTGGTTGCAGACCAAAGAGAAGAGTTGAAGCCTGAAAAGTTAGTCGCAATGAAGCAATTAATTGAGATGGCTGATGATGTTTATAGTTGAGAACCATAGTCATCTGGCTTAATTTCATTGATTTTAACATTATTAATCAGTATGATTATTTGTATATATAAATCAATGGGTTATGAGCAAAAATGTTTAAACAACCTCTTCTATTTTTGAGTCGAGCTGAGTCCAAAAACAAGCCATATCAGCGAATTAAGGTCGTTGAGGAGAGTGAGGATATTTTGGAGTTATGGGATACTAAGATTAGACCATACATCATTGATAATGAACCATTACGTTTAGATGCTCAATGGGATTGGCGTAAGAACTGGAAATTTGCGAATTGGTTGACGAGTAGAAGTCAACAGAACCTTAAAATTTACGCTAGTTACATTGAGTCTCAGCAAGGAACCCCCGTACTATATAGTTTAATGATAGCGGCTCAAAACTATCATAGCCTTAGTGATAGGAACGAGAAAGCAACTTTTATTTGGTGGCTAGCTAGGTCTCCTGAAAGTTTCTTGAAAAAGCATTCAGTTGATATCGACAACCTTCCTTTTTTAATTCCGATTAAAGTTGATACTGCCATTGTCGACAGCTTTAAAGTTGGTTGCAAGGGGCATATTGGCCTTCATGCTGACCCTAAGGGGAAGGACAGTTTGATTAGTTCGTATAAAAAAGCAGGTATGCTAAGATTAAACGAAAGGAAATTTATTAAAGGCATTAGGCGCAATGATGGCCGTTTCTTCTACAGTGATGCGCTGACTTCTCAAAGCCTTTTTTTGAAATATAACAGTTTGAGGTAGTAATTATGTCTCGACTATCGTCGTTATACCAAGAGTATTCTGTTTCTAATGAGCTAAATGAGCTAAATGAGCTAAATGAGCTAAATGAGCTAAATGAGCCTTTGGGAACTTTGAGTGATGAGGCCTTAGAGCGTTTCGTAAAGCACTTGTCTGAGACATGTTCTCCCGAAGTGATTGATGAGGCATTAAAAGTCATTTTTTCTTCAAGCTCTCCTTTTGTTGATCCTGAAGTGGCAACTTCCGCTAATGCTGAGCTGGTTGTTTTCCCTGATTGGGATGGTTTAGGAGTAGTTGATAAGGATGACACTCAATACATTGAACTAAATCCTAAACAGTCGATAAAACCAGCGATAAAGCTTAATGCTTCTATTGAAAAAAGATACGAAGAGTGGAAAAAA
Source organism: Vibrio sp. J383 (assembly GCF_023503985.1). Taxonomy (NCBI): domain Bacteria; kingdom Pseudomonadati; phylum Pseudomonadota; class Gammaproteobacteria; order Vibrionales; family Vibrionaceae; genus Vibrio; species Vibrio sp. J383. Next base: position 1,045,699 of record NZ_CP097294.1, read on the forward strand.
CAGCTTAGTCCTAATGTTGATCAACGTTTTGCTCCAATGGCTTGCATGGTTCCAAAATTAAGTAGCGCTGATATTGTTAGAGCTGCATCTTTGAGTTCTTCTTCCTTATTAATAAAGAAAGACAAAAAAAATAAAGGAATGCTAAGTCAAGTGACGTTTGAGCCTGACTTTATTGTTCATGCTTCTCGTAACAAAAAAGCAAAAGAAGAATATTAGCCCTGAAACTCTAATAACAAATCGCTTAATGCCTTACGTTTTGAGTGAGGTATTGCTTTGAATATGTTTAAAGCTAATTGGGAAGTTGTTTTAGCTGAAGGGCTAAGAGTATGGCTAAAAGTTAGGTTCATAACGAAAGAGTGGCCGCATTCGGGGTCACTACAACTACAATATAAATCGCTATAACCCGCTGAAATACGGTTTGATTTTTGTATGCGGGCTTTCTCGCCGCATTCGGGGCAAACTACTCTCATATGGACACCATAAACGATAGAATCTGCCCCTATACTACTAAAAAATGATTAACATTTCGTCGAATAATCAGATTTAAATTCAGAAATAAAACATTCTATTGTACTAATACTCCATTCAGCTAAATCAAGGTTTAATAGTTTGAAAGGCCAGCTGTGTGGCTCATCAGCGATAGTTATATGATTTGGTACTTTGTCATATATTTTGTGTCGTTGCTGGGGTTTTGGAATTACTTGTTCGTATCCACTTGATTTGAAATGTACTAGCTCATTTCTAATATAAATGAGATCTTTAATCTCTTTCCAATAATGACTATTTTCTAGCCAACCCTTCCCAATTAAACAACTAGAAAGTTCATTTAACTTACTATCCATACTCGTTTTTCTTTGATATGCAATTGGTCCGTCTTCTGCAAGTAATGGCGGAATTTCGAGCTCAGGGTGCTGCTCTTTATATGAATGTAAAAAAAACGAGACTTGATTGAGAAATGCTTCAAGTGAACAAACTGAAAGTATTACAGCCGATAAGACATTAGGGAGGCTAGTATCGCGTGTAATAGTTTGGCAAAGGGTTCTTGCAGACATCAGATGGATATTGGTCATGTCAGGAATTTCATGATGTGAACCCCACCCATCATGTTGTTCATATCGCATCCAAGCTACCCTTTTTTTAGTTTCGTCACTGTCCCTTAAAGCATGCTTGAGTGAATTCTCTCCATCCTTGTATTGTTTGAACTCTTCATTTGTTCCTCCAAATTTGTTAGGGAGATAAACTGGTTCAAAGTCTGACTTTCCACAGCAGTCTATATACAACTTGTTTTCATCACATAAACAAATTGCTTTCTCATTCATTGCAATTCCGGATGTACCACACTCTTTAGCTGAGATTCTGAATTGTTCTTTGCGGAACTTAAGTTGTTCAAAGTGGTATTCTGAATTAACTTCATTGCATAGTTGTTCTACTTGCCACAAAAATTCTTTTGCCTTTTTGAATTGCTTAAGTTCAACATAATATGCAGCTAAATTTCCGAGAGATGTGATGATGTCAATTTTGTTACCGGTGATTCGAGATAAATAAAGGTCTTTATTCAGGTAAGCAATTGCTCGTTCGTATCTTCCTTTTGTCCAAAAGTATATTCCTAGATTACAGTAGTTGTTCGCTAGTCCTTGGATATCACCATCGTCCAGTTTAGACTTGGAAATATCTTCAATCTCAGATACCAATTCATCTGATTGGGCGATTTCTGCATGACGTAATTTGTCAAATGCGATATTGGCCCTAGCTCTATTTAGATGTTCTAACTCATCATGTTTTTCAAGAATTTCAACAGATTTACTCCAACAGGCTAAAGCCTTTTCTCTTTCATCGTTTGAACTAAAGGCTCTCCCTGCTTCTATCAAATACATCCCAAATCCTTTTTCATCTTTGTTACGTTCTTCATCGGTATCAAAGAAGTTCACGAGTATGTAATCGTGAATTGAACATGCAGACTCAATATATTGAAGAGTGAATAGGGTAGTAGCTTGGCTCGTTAATATCGAAAATTCATGTGCTTTAGATATTGAGCAGTTTTCTAGCTGTTCCAAAATCTCTAATGACTTTTGAGGCAGCCCTTGATGCCTATAACCAGTACTAAGCCCAGTTATAATATTTGCTCTCAGTTCTTCTGAGATCGTTTTTTTTTGTAAAAGGAGTTCAAGAGACTGGACTCCTTGATTTATGAGTTTTTTTTCGTGTTGTAATACTAAGCTTATAGCTTGTTCAAAAGTCGATTTATCGTCCATTTTTGCTATTTTCTTTGCTCGGGAAACCGATTTTGTTAAACAACACTTCTTATATTTTTTTCCACTACCACAAGGGCACATAGAATTTCTGCCTAGCTTGCTCATTTTATATGAATCTCATGTATAAAAGTATTTGAGTAGTGTCTTCCTTTTTATTATTAGAATCAATAGACTAACCCACGGAAAACGCACTCCTCCTCCCCACCTGAAGAGTTTTCGATCTCATTTTTTTGCAATTCTATTTCAGTGAAATTCTGCCGCCGCAATTGAAGGCTAACAAGCCGCTAGCCCTTTAGGAATAACGGGGTTTGCCGCAAGTTAACAGTGCTCAAAATGGCTTACAGAGCGCCTAGTAAAATTGCGAAGAGTGCAAAAAATTGCAAGGAATTGAAATTTTGATGATCAATGATGATCTGGTTGGTTTTGTTAAGCTATTGAAATTATGGGTTTTTTGTATTTTAGGTCAGTTTGTTAATGATCGTTTGTATTTTACGACGATCGTTTGAGTTGTTTCTCAGCCCTTATGAGGAAAGGGCTGAGCGCAAATTGAAGATAAAAACGTAATTGCAAAAAAAACATCACGCCACTTAGGCCGCCACATTGTCCAAATTGAAGGTTAAATGCAGGTGTTTGGGTACTTCTGGGTCGCTGTTCACTGCATCCATGAACATTTCGCAAGCGGGTATCACTTCATTTTTACAGTAAACGTAATCAAATTTAACTGGGTCACCACGAGTGCCACCATTGGGAATGATAGCGGCCAGTTCAACAGGGAAGCGGTGACCGGTGATCACCTCTTGCGCGGTGACGTTTTTAATTTTCTCGTACTCATCTTTTGTCGCAATGTCGCCAACGGGTATCAATTGAATCCCTTTCTCGTTGCCGTTTGGAATGTTGATGAACATCGAGCGGAAGTTCCCCACGCCACGGCTTGAAGCCATCTTCTGCTTTAGGTCTTCCTCATCGTCTTTACTCAAGTTCGGGTCAGTCGCATAGAAGATAAAGCCCATGTGCAAACCGTTTTTATAGTAACGGCGACGGAACGTGGTGGAGTCCTGGCTAAGCAAAGCAGATTGAACACAACCAAGGTAATCCGGTCCACCGTAGACTTGCTGCACTGGGTCATATTGTTTGATGAAAATGATGTCTTCTTTCTTGTAACTCTTCTGTTTGTCGTCTCGCTCTAAGAATGCGAAGTCACCGTTCTTACGTTTACGTAAATACATCGTAGGGATAGGCCATAGCCCAATGACTTTGCCAAAGTAATTACGCAGCTTAAGCAGGGCAGTGTCACCAAATTCTAAGAAGTCATGTACGGCTGATTGCATTTGTTGTTTTTGCATTCCACCTTGGGTGTAACGGCCCGCAATCATGTTACGGCGAGCCATTAAGATAGAACCGTGATAAGCGTTAGCCCGAGTGAGTTTATTTAAGCCAGCTCTATCGAGTGGCGGTTCCCAGTAGTTTCCGTCTTCGTTGTAGTAAAGCTCGTTGTATTCATAGTTGGTGAAATCACGGTCCATGATTTCTGGCTCACCAAAGCTAAACATCAAGCTTTCATCATTAGCGGATTCTTTCGTGATTATTTCTGTTGTGTGTTCAGTCATTGATTTACATCTGCCAAGTTGATTTACGTTTTTCAGAGTGATCGAGTGGCTCATTAATGCAGGCATGGGAAATCGCCCAAAAGGCATCGGCATGTCCGGTTAACTCGCTGCGCTCTGCTTTGAAGGTCATGTTGTTGCCGCTATTGGTGGTCGCTCGCTTAATCGCCATGAATGCCATGGCGATGTCTTTGTGTTCAGCATCAAACTGAATGCGGTTGGCTTCGACCACATCTATCATCTTCATCACCAAGCGGTTCTTACTCTCATTACTGTATTGAATGGCCACGGTTTCTCGCGGGTGTTTCTTGTTAATCAAGTCATAGACACCCGCGCCAATGCCTGTTGTATCAATACCCAAATAGCTCACGTTATAACGCTCAAACACTTTTGATACTTGCTGCGCCTGGTACTGAAAGTTCAAACCTCGCCAGTAGTGTTTTTCAAGTACTCTGAATTTTTCAACGGCAACAATGGGCGGTGCTACCACAACTAAGCAAGCATTGTCTCGAGTTCGGCTTGGGTCGTAACCTAACCAAACTTCACGGCGATCGAAGGGGTCTTTGTCATTGGGCTTGAAGTCGTGCCACCGGCTAATGTCCACCATGGCTTTTTCAAGGGCTGAGAACTTGAAGACGGAGCTGGCGCCATCAACGAAAATACACATAAACAGATTATCAAAATCGTCTTTGCTGTATTCGTCGCGCAGTTCATCAATATCAAAAAGCTCACAGCCGCCTGCAGCCGCATCTTCAATTGTGACTATGTAACGCCACTGCTTGTCTGGGCAGAGTCGGCCGCCATCTCGGTATTCGTCAAAGGTAGGGAACTCAATGTTGGTGCGAGTATCACGGCCTCTGCGCCATTGGTCACCGGTCCAAAATGTGTAAGCCTGGTGCGTTTTGGCGGAAGGTGTCGAGAAGTAGGTTTTGCGCCAGTTCTTATGAGTGGCCATAGCTGACGCGAGTTTGTTCAGCTCATCGAATTTCGGGATCCAGAAATACTCATCCACATAAACATGGCCATGATAACTTTGCGCGGTTTTTGAGTTGGTGGACAAAAATCTGAGCTCAGCCCCGTTAGAGAGAATGATCGGGTTACCCGTCAATTCAACACCTAAAAACTCTTCACCAATCGCAATTATGTAGCTTCTGAATACTTCGGCCTGGGCGCGAGAAGCGGATAAGAATATCTGGTTATCGCCAGTCAAAATCGCATCTTCTAACGCTTCACCACTGAAGTAATAGGTGGCGCCAATCTGACGAGATTTAAGAATATTACGCGTACGCTGGTGCAGGTTGTTACGCATCGTGTGCTGGTATTCAAAGAGTGATTCATGCCAGGTCGCGAAGTTCTCTTTGGTCAGCTCAGCAATATTGTTCTTCTTTTTGCTCTTCTTTTTCTGCTTGTCGTCTGACTTATTAGAACGAGAGTTTTTTCCGTTAGTTTTAGCCGCTGGTTCAGTTTCTTTGGCTGAGTGTTTCTCGCCAACTGGCTGAGCTTGAGCATGGAATTTTTTAAGTTGTACGTGGTGCTTGATGAGCCTATCAAGCATATCGAGCTGGCCTTTGGTTGGGTTTTCTAGCTCAAGCAGGGTTTCAATTCTACGCGCTATCGATTCATCAATCGTTTGCTCGCGCAACATATCACGCCATCCAAATTTGTCAGCCCAGTGATAAATGATTCTGGTGCTGTTCAAACCTAGTTCGGAAGCGATTTCATTGGGCGTCCAAGCCTTTAAATAAAGGGAGCGGGCCGCGTGTCGTGTTTCAGGAGAATATGCCATGGACCAATCATACGCCGAGGTAACAACCTAAATTGCATAGCAAAATTCGGATGGGTTCGGATACGCCCTGTATCCGAATTGGTCGGAATTGAAGTGGCTGAAACGGGTAAATCAAAGGCGTATTGTGAATGCCAGAAACACCTAACTGACAAATTAATACTAGGTAAAAAACTCAAATGGCAAAAACCAGTGATTGGAAAATTGTAGCAACAGAAGGGCCGACGGTTGATGGTCGTAAGATCACCCGAGAATGGCTCATGCAGATTGCAGAAAATTATGCCTTGAGTGAATACACCGCTTTGATTTGGCCTGAACACAAACGCTTTGCTGGTTACGGAAGTAACTGGGGCAAAGTACTTGCGGTTAAAGCTGAAGAAGTGGATGGGAAAATGCGCTTGTTTGCCAAACTTGAACCTAATCAATATTTACTTGAAGCCAATAAGCTTGGGCAGAAGCTGTTTACCTCCATAGAACCCAACCCAGACTATAAAGGGCAAGGAAAGTGCTACCTGATGGGATTAGCCGTGACCGATTCCCCTGCGTCGTCTGGTGTTTCATTACTTCAGTTTTCGCGACAAGAAGGTCAAACCACAGAGCTGAGTTGCAGCCAACTGGAAGAAATCAGCCTTGATGAGTGTTACTCAAAAACAGACCGATTCTTTGCCTTGTGTAATGCCTTTTTCAATTCTGGTGATGAACAACCAGAGCCACAACCTGATCCTGAACCAGAGGAAGAAGAAGTGACCGAAGAACAACTCAAAGCTGCACTGAAAGAGCAGTTCGGCATTATGAAAGGTGAGCTAAAGGATGAACTCAAACAAGAGTTTAACCTGCAAACGCAAACACCTAACGAACCCGAAGCCAAACCAGAAGGTGAAGTTCAAACGTTCTCTTTGGAGCAGTTCTCTAGTGAATTAGAGAAGCAGCTTGCTCCTGTAGCCGAGCAAGTACAAAACCTTGAAACCCAGTTCGCAAAGCTTAAGCAAGAAGTCCCTGGTCAAAAGCCAGGTGAAGAAGGCAACGGCGGCGAATCAACAGTGGAGGTCGTGTAAATGCTCAATGCAGTATCGACTCAATTTTTAGATGAATATTGCCAAGCCGTAGCAAAGGCGGGCGGCGTTGTAGATGCGTCTAAGCAATTCAATATCACGCCTGTGATGGAAACGAAGCTTCGCCAAGCCATTGTTGAATCCGACTCTTTCTTAAACCGTATTTCGAATATCTCGGTTGACCAAATTAAAGGTCAAGTGATCGATGTGGGTGACAGTGGCTTGCTGACAGGTCGAGTTAAAGACGGTCGTTTCATGGGCTCTCTTGACCAAAGCGGCAATACCTACGAGCTAACCGAAACGGACTCAGGCGCTCATATCAACTGGATTACGATGACAATCTGGGCGAACTCGGGTGGTAAAGGTCAGTGGATGAAGCTGATGAACAACGCCATCACGCGTAATTTCGCTTTAGATAAGCTGCGTATTGGTTTCCACGGCACCTCCATTGCGGGTGAGAGTACGGATCCTAAAGCAAACCCAATGGGTGAAGACGTTAATAAAGGTTGGCTACAACTCGCAAAAGAGAAAGCACCGGCTCAAGTCTTACCAGCGGTGAAATTGGATTCGACAGGGGCAACCGAGGGTTCATATCGAAACCTCGATTCACTGGTTAACGATCTGATTAACACCACTATCCATGAAGTGCATCAAGGCGACCCGGATTTAGTGGTTTTGATTGGCCGCAACTTAGTGGCCGCAGAGCAGCATCGTTTATTGGAATCGGCAGAAGTACCCACCGAGCACAAAGCCGCGCAGAGCTTGGCTAAGACCGTTGCAGGTAAAACGGTGTATACACCGCCATTTTTCCCGCCGGACATGATTTGGGTAACGAACTTAAGCAACCTGCAAATCCTGACTCAAAAAGGAACGCAGTGGCGTAAGTCTCGTAATGAAGAAGACCGTAAGCGCTTCGAAACGTCATACCTACGTATGGAAGGTTACGCGGTGGGCAATTACCACAAGTTTGCAGCGATTGAAGAAGTCACTGTCATTGTGCCAGCCGCAGGTTAAGGGGAAGACATGGCCAGTCCATTAGCGAAGTTGCGCCAAGAAGCCTTGGCAAAACAGCAAAAGCAATCGACACCTGAGAAACAGTTTGTTGCTAATCCTAACAGCCTTCACCTGCTTTTAGCTGAACTCGAAAGTGATTTGAAGGTGCTAAAAACCTTCAATCGTAAGGATGAAAAGGTGAACCACAAACGTGAAGTTTTGGTCCCTAAATATCGTGAAGCAATTGAAGCTTACCTAGCCGGTGACGAGCAGTTCGATAACCCGTTATTTACTCAGATGGTGATTTGGCTCTTTGATATCGAAGATCTAGAAACCGCCATCAAGTGGTGTGATATCGCTATTGAACGCGGGCTAGATACACCAGAACGATTCAAGCGTGATTTTGCCACCTTCTGTGCGGATGAAGTCTTGGCTTGGTCAGAGCGTATGGCAGACAAAGGCCAATCGATTGAGCCTTACTTCTCCCAGGTATTTGAGAAGGTCACTGACGACTGGAGCATCAACGAAAAGCCAACGGCTAAATGGTTGAAGTTCGCGGGCCTGTACCTACTGCGTAACGATGAAGGTAAGCCTCATGCGGCCTCTGTCGGAGATGTGGCGACGTTACAGAAAGCGCGAACTCATCTTCAAAACGCGCATGAGCAATACAGCGCGATTGGTGTCAGCACCATGATCGATAACATTGACCAACGTATCCGAGCATTAGAGAGTGGCGACAACCTCTAGCTTAAAACAGCTCCTATGCCACCGCGCCTCGACTGACGAGGAAGAGCAAGTGATTCATCACCCTGCTTATTCCGTCGACTCAGTGGCTAGAGGCGCCCTAATTAACTGCAGTAGCAAAAAGGTTGAATCATGAGCTTTGGCGGAAAAATGGATAAAACGAGTGACCAAGCCATACCTGGTGAAGGTTGGCCAAGCTTATCGACCGATGAGTTTCGCCAATTACGCCGTATTCCGCATACGTTTGATAACGACTCTATTGCTGCGGCCATCACGATTGCTGCGCTGAATATTCAAGAGAAGTTAGATCGCTTGTTGGTTGATGGTATTCCGCCATCAATGAGCATCGCCAAAACCACATTGTACAAACGTGCGGTGTATGGCCGAGCTCACTCTGAATTGTTACCCGAGTTTGCGACTCAAGACAGGCGTAAAGAAGGGGACAACGCGGCGATAGATGAGCCACAACAGGCGGCACGTTTCCTAGCTCAAAGTAATAAAGATGTCTCTCAATTGCTCGGGCGCAGTGCTAATGGCATCGATTCGATATGAGCGACACGGTTTACAACAAAACCAAGCTTGAGCATTTAACGGATTACATCGTTAGTCACCTCAATAGCAATGTGCTCGATAACAAGATTGATGCGTGGCAAGAAAACGGCTCGATAGTGCCTAGTGGTGAAGACCGTGGGAATGGTGGGTATATCGCCTGTTTCTGGAAATACAACGCGGTGATCTCGGTTGAGGAATTCCCTCACCAATTACTAGACCCACGCTGTTTGTTGGCTCTGATTGCTTGCTGGCTAAGTGACCATGAAGAAGAGCGTAACGAGCAAGAGCTTGAAGACCCGACTTTATCAGTAGATGTGATCAGCAGCGAAGCGGCCGATGTGAGTATTGAACTTGAACTGATGGAGCCGATAGAACTGGTACCTGATGAAGCAGGAATGATCACTTGGCGCGGGACTCGATACCGAGTTCAAGCCGTCGAGATATATACCGCCGAAGAAGCGGAGTTGGTGAATGAAGCCGACAGTTAATGTTAATCAAAGGGATGTGCTCAACCTGCAAGAAAAGTTTGCCATGTTAGCGCTTCCACCCAGAAAGCGTGTTTGGATATTGAAAACCCTAGGGCGCTGGGAAAAAGCCAAGACTCGAAAGCGCATTCAGCAACAAAAAGACATTCACGGCCAAGCCTTAGCACCGAAGAAACGGAATAAGCGCGGAAAAGTCATGCGACGTATGGCCAAGGGGTTGACCCCCTATGTAAGAAACGCCAATACGCTCGACCTAACTTGGAGCAATCCGCTCACCGCAAAAATTGCAGCCAGGCATCACCTTGGTCAAAAACAAAAAATGACCAAGCGCCAAATGCAAAAGCGGTGGGGAAAACCAAACTATTCTGCGCCTTGCTCTAAAGGGCAAGCGAGAAAACTGAGGGAACTGGGTTACACGGTCCCGCGTAAGAGTGGCAAGGGAAGGAAGAAACCCACACTCAAGTTGTTGATGGCTACCGTAACCCACGGGCAAGCAGGACAAATTATTCGTGAGTTGAGCAATCAACCGAGTGTGTCGACTTGGGATATCCCCTTAAAAGAACGTCAGATATTAGGCAGTAAGGAACGCGAAGTCACCCGCCAACTCATCACCATTTTTGAGCAGGCCAGAAAGCGAAAATAAGCGAGGAAATAACCAATGGCAACCGGAAAGGTAGAGGTTAACAACCTCAATTTAGGGCAAGGCGGGATCCCAGAAATTGAACGCCACCTGCTTTATATCGGGCGTACCGATAAAGCTGAACTGCAAGGCAAAGTTACGCGTGTGAATAACATGACCAACCTTGATGAGGTCGTAGCCGATGACGCTCTGGGCGCTAACCTCAAAGCGGCGCAGCTCAATGGGAAACAGAACTGGACAGGCGCCGTGTTTGGTCTCGCTGAAGGTAAAACGTGGCAGGAAGCGGTTGATATTGCTAATCGCACGGACTCGTTTGAAGGGGTTTGTGTGGTGGACATCGTGACCAGCAAAGCAGATTTTCAAGCGATGCAAAGTAAAGCGACTGAGCTCACCAGCAAGCTTGGCCGTTGGGTGTTCTTCTTAGCGGCGTGTCCTGGCATCGATAAGAGTAAGCAAACTTGGGCGAAATACGAAACCAGTCTATTGGCGTTAGTGAAAGATGTGTCGGCCAATATGGTGACGCCTGTGCCGATGCTCAATGGCAATAACATTGGTGTGTTGGGTGGGCGCTTGTGCGATCGAGCGGTGACTGTCGCCGACAGTCCAATGCGAGTAGCAACGGGCAGCGTGTTGGGGCTTGGTGAAATGCCTATTGATAGCGCAGGTAAACCACTGGAAATGAGCACCATCGCAGTGTTAGCCGATGCGCGTTATTCATTGCCGCAATGGTATGCCGACATGGAAGGGGTGTATTGGACAGACGCGACTACGTTGGAAGCGAAGGGCGGGGACTATCAATATCTAGAATACGTTCGTCCGGTTCACAAACTGAATCGCCGCGTTCGCATCAAAGCGATCCGCCGTATTGCTGACCGCATTCTGAATTCAACGCCACCGAGTATCGAACTTAACCGCACTTACTTCAGCAAAGACATGCGCGATATGTCGAAGACCACGGAGATTGGTGGCATTCCGTTCCCTGGTGAAATCATGCCACCAAGCGATCAAGACGTCACCATCACGTGGCAAAGCAAAACAAAAGTCGTGATTGGTTTGATGGTCACGCCACACAACTGCCCGAAACAAATTGTTGTGAACATTGGGCTTGATCTCTCTAACCCTGCAGATACGGAGGCGTAACCATGAGCATGCGTATTTCTGGCAAGAACATGCACTTTTCAATGGGTGACTACAAGCTCACCGCGCAAAAGGTCACGCTGTCGATTGAAGATAATTCTGCCGTCAACAAAACTAATGGTGTGCCTGACGGCTATGTCGATGGTGATGTGGCCGCCAGTGGTGAAATGGAACTGACCACGCAGCAATTTAACCGATTAGGCAAAGCCGCTAAAAGCGCCGGCTCTTGGCGCGGTATGCCGGACTTTGATGCCTTGTTCTACGGCAAAATTGATAAAGACGAATTGAAGATTGAAGCCTTTGGTTGTCGTCTGAAAATCTCAGACTTACTCGATGCGGATTCCAATGGTGGCAGTGCATTAGTCCATAAGTTGCCGTTCGAAGTGACCAGTCCAGATTTTGTGAAAATCAATGGCGTTCCATATTTGCGCCCAGATGAAACCGAAGATTTGGTTCAGTAACGTTTGCTCAGTAAGTAGGGATTGAAATGTCTGATGTTCTTGACCAAGCCAGTGGCTTTGAAAGCCAATTCACGGAAGTGGCGCTTACCAACCAGTTGGCAAGGGCTAAGCAAGTTAACCAGCGGGAAAGCGCACAGGAATGCGGCGAATGCGGTGTTCCCATTCCAGAAGCTCGCCGCCAACACATATCAGGGTGCCAATATTGCACTCAATGCCAAAGCGAATTGGAGCGAATGAAACGATGAAACACTATTTGATGAAACGCCGTTACTTTGAACATGGCACCTATTCGTATCTCTATCGCCCTGATGGTTCCAAAGTCTGTTGCGTGGTTGAACGACCAATGCTCAACAACAAGCCTAGTGAATCTTGCATTGTTGAAGGCACTTACGACCTTTTGCCGCATCAATCTCCACGCTTTGGCCACTGTTATGCAGTAGAAGAGCCAATGTTAGGCGTCACCCGCAGCGGGCCAAGCCTTCGAACTCATGTGCTGATCCATAAGGCCAATAAACCGAGTGATCTGCAGGGGTGTTTAGCACCCGGTGTCGATTTTGGTTTCGTCGGAAATGAATGGGCCGTTGTCAATTCTAGTCACGCTTTCAAAGTGTTGATGGCAGAGCTGAACGGTAAACCAGCCAAACTCACCATCGTTAAGGATTAAATCATGTGGGACAAAATTAAATCACTACTTGGTAGTGCAGCGCCACTTATTGGCACTGTTATCGGTGGCCCTGCAGGGGGCGCGGTTGCGGGAATGGTCGCCAGTGCACTTGGAGTGGACAGCAGCCCGAAAGCCATTGAACAGGCACTTATCAATAACCCAGAAGCGTTATTGAAAATTAAACAGCTTGAGTCTGATGAACGGGTAAAGCTTCGTGAATTTGCCTTTCAACATGCTGAACTGGAAAGTGAAGAACGTAAGCTTGCCATAGCCCAACAAGCCTCAACAATGAAAGTTGAAATGGCGAGTCATGATCCATTTGTAAGGCGTTGGCGCCCTACTTGGGGTTACACCTTGTGTTTGAGTTGGGCGCTGATGTTCTTTGGACTGTTTGTTGTGATGATTATTGAGCCAAAAGAAGCGGCCAATGTCGTCAATGCCATTGTCGCGCTGACACCATTGATTTCTGTTGCTCTTGCTGTACTTGGTGTGAACATCCACAAACGTTCCGTAGATAAGCAAATCACTGCGGGACAAAAGCCGCTTAGCCTAATTGGTGGACTAAAGCAGGCGGTAAAAGGGGGCTAGATGGACCCGACTTGGTTATCTGCGCTGGTCGCCCTTGCCACCTTGTTGGTGATGTTGATCGGTGCATTGATTAGCAAACTGTTTTCTCTTTCGAAAGAGCTTGCTGACTATAAAACCCATGTGGCGGAGAGCTACGCCACCAAAGAAGAAGTGAAGGATGGTTTTGAGCGACTTGAGCGTCAACTTGAAACCGGACTCACCCGAATTTATGAATCACTAAAGCGAGAAGCAGCATGACAAAATCCATTGTTTTAACCGTTGGCACAACCGACCTTGAATTCAACCCAACACCGGCAGAATACGACGAAGCGCAAAATACCATCCTTTCAGGTGATGCAAGCGCGGCAGCACACAACTTTTTGATGAGCTGTGTGAGTGAAGGTTCAAAAGACGCACTGCGTGAGATGACTAAAGAGAACGCCGGTGCAGCAATGCAGATTTATGGTGCGGTTCTTAAAGAGTACACGCCGAAGCTTGTTATCTCAGTAAAAAAATAGATGCGCTTGTCGCGGCCATTGATGGAAGTGACAGGCAAAAGATGTATGCGTGGCGGCGTAAGTGGCTACCCGATGCCCTTGATACTGACCAAAATCTTGCCTATGCGATTTGGTTAGAGAAGAACCATTGGGAAAACATGCAAGCCGTTACCGCAAGTGGGGTGGCCAAAGCCTTTGGCGCCTAACTCTAATCAGCATAAAGAGAGTGGTTGATGTTACCTGAAGCGCTCAGATTTCAAGTTGGATTGATTGACCAGATATCAAAACCTCTGGGCAACATTCAGCGCCAAATATCCGATGTCACGAATACCTACAAACAAGGTACTCAAACGATGGTTTCGGGCGCAGCTGGCATGGTAGGCGCAGGTTTTGCCCTGCAACAAGCGTTAATGCCAGCCATTGAAATGGATAGAAAGCTCGGTGAAGTCAAATCACTCGGCGTTGCTGATGAACAACTCAAAACCCTTGCTCAAACGGCAATGAAATTCTCAGTGGATTATGGCAAGTCAGCCACGGAGTTTGTGGCCGCTTCTTATGACATCCAATCCGCGATTGCTGGATTAGGAGGTAATGAGCTGTCTGAGTTTACGAGAGCGTCGGGTGTGCTCGCGGCTGCAACGAAAGCGGATACTGGAACCATCACCAATTACGTTGGGACTATGTATGGCATTTTTCAAAACTCGGCCAATGAAATGGGCAAAGCGGATTGGGTGAACACACTAGGTGGTCAAACGGCCAGAGCTGTGCAGATGTTCAAAACGACCGGTGCAGGTATGTCTTCTGCGTTTACCTCAGTTGGAGCGGCGGCGACCTCTGTTGGTGTCGGCATGACCGAGCAAATGGCCATTCTCGGTACGTTGCAAGCCACGATGAGTGGCAGCGAAGCGGGCACAAAATACCGTTCGTTCCTAGCCGGTACCGCAAAAGCCCAAGAAGCATTGAACATGCAGTTCACTAATGCTCAAGGGCAGATGCTGCCTATTGTCGACATTCTTAACCAAATTAAAGGCCGTTACGGTGACACGATTTCGGTGGCAGAAGCGGCTGAACTGAGCAAAGCGTTTGGTACCAAAGAAGCGTCGGCCATGATCCAGCTACTGATGCAAAACACGGATGGTCTTGCCAACTCCATTTCTGAACTTGGCCAAGTTAAGGGTTTGGATGTCGCCGAACAAATGGCTAGCGCCATGACCGACCAATGGGAACGGCTAGAGCAAGGCGTGTTTGCGGTGCGAACGGCCTTTGGCGCAGCATTGTTGCCTGCGCTTTTACCTGTGGTTTCTAGTTTGTCTGATGGCGCGATGGAAATCATCGAATGGACTCAGATGTTCCCAAATTTCACCAAATACATTGGCTTTGCTGGCGTAGCTCTTTTGGGCTTGGTGGCTGCAGGTGGCCTGTTGACCATGATATCTGGCGCTTTGAAAGTGGCTTGGGCAACGATGACTTTAGGTGTAGGCGTGACCAAAACCGTCACGGTGGCGATGTGGGGATTATCAAAAGGGGTGATGGGCGCTACGTGGGCGTTCTTGAAACTATCGGTGGCGTTACTGGCTAACCCTATTTTCTTAATTGCTGCCGGTGTTGTGGCTGCCATTGCAGCGGTTGGGGCTCTGATTTATTACTGGGCCGACCTGAAAGCGTCATTTGGTGATACGACTTGGTTTCAAGTGTTAGAAGGCGCAATCGCGTTAATTACGCTGCCATTTAGAACCCTGTTTGAGTTTATCAAAGCAGGTTGGCAATGGGTGATGAGTGGCTTTACCGATACCAGTGGTTTTACGTTTGTTGGTCAGATGGTGGATTCGTTAAGCAACGGATTTAAAAGCTTGGTGTTCGGTTGGCAGATGCTGAAAGTA
Source organism: Vibrio sp. J383 (assembly GCF_023503985.1). Lineage (NCBI taxonomy): Bacteria > Pseudomonadati > Pseudomonadota > Gammaproteobacteria > Vibrionales > Vibrionaceae > Vibrio > Vibrio sp. J383. The sequence continues at coordinate 1,061,010 of NZ_CP097294.1, forward strand.
GAAATGGCAGATACTGGGTGGTTTACCGTAATTTCAGGGGCGTTAGAGCTGCTGACGTTACCATTTCAAACGCTGTTTCAATTCCTGTCTGCAGGTTGGCAATGGGTGATGAGTGGTTTTATTGATACCAGTGGTTTTACGTTTATTGGTCAGGTGGTGGATTCGTTAAGCAACGGATTTAAAAGCTTGGTCTTTGGTTGGCAAATGCTGAAAGTAGAAATGACAGATACTGGGTGGTTTTCCGTGATTTCAGGGGCGTTAGAGCTGCTGACGCTGCCATTTCAAACGCTGTTTCAATTTCTGTCTGCAGGTTGGCAATGGGTAATGAGTGGTTTTACTGATACCAGTGGCTTTGCCTTCATTGGACAAATGGCCGACTCGATGCGAAATGTCTTTGGCAGTGTCTTTAGTTGGTTTACGGATAAGTTGGCGGGGATTTGGGAAAACCTAAAAGGGTTTGTTGATTGGTTACCAGGCTTTGGCAGTGAAAGTGATGAGTTAAAAGTGAAATCTAAGTCAGTGCAAAGCGCAGCGCCTCAAGCTCAAGTCCAGCCAGGTGGCGCGGCCAAGAGTATTGCTAGCTACCAAACGAGTTCAACCAATTACGGTGGTGTTGCAATTTATCCCACTTACATGAGTAGCCCACAAGACATGGCGAGCGAACTAGAAATGGCAGCGGGCTAATGGCGGAGTTCTTTTATCAAGACATTCTCATTGAAAACGGTGACGTGGTACTCGATGCCGGCCGTAACCCAGTGTTGATTCATGATCGTGCGGTGATAGCACAAGACATTAAACACGCGATTATTGAAAGTAATGTCGCGATCCATTTGATAGCTGAACGTAGTCCCGCGAAAAAAGCCGACGCGCGTACGCAACTCGAACTGTTGGTCGAAGAAGACGTTCGTCTGGTGCCTGGTACGGTTCGCATCGAAGAAGTGAACGATGGGCAAATTTATATTTTTGCAGAAACAGTGCGCTTTGGCAGCGTAAGCACAGAGGTGAACTTTGACTGATATCCCGAAACCGAACTTTACTGAGCTTGCTGAAAAGGCAGGGCTACCGCTCGAAGCCTCAGAGTGGAAAGCGACACTCAAAGAGGAAGCTCGAAAGCAAGGCAGCACCATCGCAAACGATTCTCAGTATTCTCCATTTTGGCGCTTGATTGAAACCATGGTGATTGGTCCAACGGTGTGGTTGGTGAACCGATTTCTGGTTGGGTACGTGTTGCCCAATATGTTCGTGGCGACGGCAAAAGACAAATGGCTCGATTTATGGGCGTGGCAATTCAACGTGAAGCGAAAGCCCTCGACCAAAGCGGGGGGGCAAGTGGTGATACACCGAGCCGCGAAGCAAGGGCCGGCCATTGTCGTACCCAAAGGCACGGTGATACAAACCGACCCCATTAACGGCACAGTTTACCGAGTGATATTAAGCTAGGACACGACACTGCAAGAGCATGAAGCGTCAACGGTTGGCAAGGTGGAGGCCGAGCATGAAGGCGCGGCCTTTAATCTAGGCGAAGGGTATTTCCATGTCCTAACCACGGCGGTTCCAGGTATTAGCCGTGCGGTGAATACCGCCGATTGGTTAATCAAAGCGGGCGCCGATGAAGAGAGTGACGACCAATTGAGGGTGCGCATTCGCAATCAATTTAGTGGGGTGGCGAAATGGCACATTGATGCGGCTTATCGTTCATTGCTGATGTTGCGCGCCGGTATCAACAGTGAAAATGTCTACTTCAAGCACAACGCGCCCCGAGGCCCTGGTTCGGCGAATGCGTTTATTCTATTGGATTCTGGGGAGCCATCGCCTCAAATGCTGGCCGATTTAAACACGCACATTAATCACGAAGGGAATCATGGCCATGGTGATGATTTAAGAGTGTATGCCATGCCAGGCAATACCATCACAGTGAAGTGTCGAGTGTGGATAGGGCGAATACTGTCGATAGAAGAGAGCGCGCAGCTTGAAAGCAATATTGCGCTTTTTATTGGCTCGGCCTTTAGGCAGAACACCGATTATAACGTGACCAAAACCAAGCCTTCTTCGCGGTTTAGTTTTTCGAGATTGGCCCAAGAGCTGCACGGTGAATTCGCCGTATTAGAATCGATTGAATTTGATAATGCTGATCTAACCAATGGCATGGAAGTACCAAGAATGGGCCATTTGGAGGTCAGTATTGAAACGGCCTAACTTTACGCTCAAGCATTGGATGGGTAAGGGCGAGATCTACAAACTAGGACAGGCTTTGCTTGGGTATTGGTCGCGAGTACAAGACGTATTGGAGTGGCCGCTTAGGCAGTTAGACCCGATGGTCGCCCCTATCGAATTTGTTGATTTGATGGCTTGGCAACGCGACATCGAACGTCTGCCTAAAGAGCCCGAGCATATCTACCGTATTCGAGTGAATTTTGCTTACGCCTTTGCAACCGGTGGCGGCTCAGAGGTGGGCTGGGAAACCATGTTCGATCAGCTGGGTTATCCCCATATCGAAATCGATGAGCGTTTGAACTATTACCCTTGGGACGTGGTGAGCGTCAAAGTGCGAGACAGTGATTTGAATGAAGTCCCTGGCTTGATGGACGCCTTGGTTCGCCAATATGGCAGAACCTGCCGTCGATACAGCTTTGATGTGACAACGGCGGCTTATCCTCATATTTCAGTCACCGAGTTCAGTCACACCCATGAAACGTACAGCGCATCAATAGGATAGGTTATGGCAGTCATTACCATTGCAGGCGAGCAGCTTATTGCTCGAAAACAACAAGCAAAACAGCCCTTGGTGATCCGTGAGTTTGTGTTGGCGCATGTGCCAAACTTAGATCCTCTGATACCGCCACGAAGAGACCAATCGCTTCCGGCGAGTGGACTGATTGTGTTTCGCAGTGCACCGACGCGTAGCGCTTGTGTGAATGGAAACGAGGTTGTTTATTCGCTGATTTTAGATAACACGGTGGGCAACTTTCAATTCAATTGGCTCGGCCTGGTCAGCGAAGAAGGGGTGTTGATATCAGCCAATCACATGGTGGTGCAATCCAAACGTAAGAACAACGAACGCACCAGTGAAGAAGGCAACAACTTAACGCGCAACTTCTTGCTGAAGTTCTCCGGCGCTCAGGCCATCACCAATATTACCGTGACGCCAGAGACGTGGCAGTTTAATTACGAAGCCAAGCTCGATGACATGGACACTTTACTCGCCCAGTTGACTGTCGGGCTCATTGAGACCCAAAAGGATGTTGTTGAGCAAAGCCATGAAAACTTGATGCTCAGTGAGACAAATTGCCACTTGAATCAACGCCTAGATACGCTAACGGATGACCTTGCCTTAACCAACGAAAAGCACCAGGTCTTTTCTCATTCAATGCAAAGTCACTATGAGTATACCGAGCAGCAACGCATAGAAATGGACGTCACGTTGACGGCGTTTTTGATTCAGACCCAAAAGCAAACCATAGAACAAGAGCATGAATTAATGAAGTTACGAGAGTCTTTAAGAGTGAAGGAGAGCGGTGATGAGTAATGTGGATGTGTTATTGAAGCAAGCGGTGGATGCGTCTTTGCAACAGACGGCGGCTAGCAAACAATTGTCGGACGATGTGAAGGGGAAAATTGGCCAAATAAACGCAACAGTGGCAGCCAAAGTCAAACAACTGGAAGAGTGGAAGGAGTCTGCCAATGCAGACCAATTAAAAGGAGTCGCTCGATACGTACACATCATTGATTTGACAGAAGCCTCGGTGGATTACTTTTTTCCTGTGTGGTGGAAAATGCTTACTAACGAGCATGGTGGCTGTGAAATAGAGATAACTCGACATTACAGCAGAGATAGTTCTTTGAGACCGTTTGGAGCGGGTGTTGTACATATCGCTGGCCTTTTATTACAGCTAGAAGGGAATGATTCAGGTTGGGGGGGAGATGGTCAATACCTTCAAATTAAGCGCATATCCCAAACGTATCGGGAAACGGTTAAAAAAATTGGTCACCGAATGACATGTATCGCAAGGCCGATTAAGGGTGCAAAGCCGTTATATGGTGGCGTGAAGTCTGGAGATATCGTTGGGTGTCCGAGACAAAGCGGTTGTTATTTGCGCGGTGGGCTAAAATATGTCGTCGTGACTAATTGGGACACAGACGTCAATTTTAGTAAGGAAGTCGGCGAAGTTGAGATGGACCATTCAACACAGAGCTCTTTTGAAATCATGTGGGCTGTCAAAGCTTACGCGCTAGATGACTCGTTTCTTGGTGAGCGATATGCAGAGACAAGAAATGCGTACCAATACACCAATAAACAACTGTTTGAACCAAAGTCATAAGGGGTAGATCATGATATCTGAATTAACGTTACCAACCGGCGAAGTGCTTATAAACGTTCCAAGCGAAACATTCATTTTGATGGAGCTTGGATTCACTGAAGAAGAAGCGGTTGCTTGTATGTCTGCCGAGCAGAGGAAGCAACAGCTTGAAGAAGTGATGGACAAACGCAAAGCCGCTTATCGAAAAGAGTCTGACCCACTGTTTATGGAGTGGCAGTTTGATGGAACTTCTGAGTCTGAATCGCTTTGGAAAAGCAAAGTGGAAGAAATAAAAGCGCGCTACCCTCTACCAGTTGATGACAACACGGCTGAGGGGTAGATAACCTTGCTCATTCTTAACGGCGCTCAGCTCCCACTAAAGAACCTACGTATTAGCGTTCGTCAGCAATTGGCCGGACAAGACATGTCCGGCCAAACCTCGGCGACTGACCAAGCGGAAACAGGCAGCAAGGGTAAAATACTGACGGTGAAAGGCGTGATCCCTTTTACCAAAAATCAGTTGCTGACTAACTTGTTCAGTATGGCCGAAGCGCAAGAAAACGACGCGCGGCAAATCTATCGTATCAGTAACAAAACAGCCGAGGCGTTGAAAATTCGCCAGGTGAAATTCCAAGGGGTAGTGCGGGCAGATGAGCAAGAGTCTCACCGCCAGTGGAGTGTATCGTTTGAACTGGTCGAACACCTGTCAGTGCCAGAGCGAGTCGAGCAACGTCAACCGGATAAACCTGCAGCTCAACAGAAAGTGCAGGGTGTGAATACACCGGTTGAAACAGGACAAACCGACGATGTACCGCCAGGCACGCAAGTGGAATTAACGGGCGTCATGAAAGTGCTAAAAAGTGTGGATAATGCGCTGGCTTAAACGAGGGTGTGGCCAATGACAACCAACAACAAGTTTCTTTGTCGCGCTTACTTAGGTAAAGAGAAAACTAAGGTCAAAAGCCATCGTATTGTCTTCAGTGAAAATACGCCTGGTCGTTGTGAGCTTTCGGTTGAAGGTAACCCTGAACCAAACACGCTCATCGCTATCGACTTAGGCTGGGGTGATGACATTACTCGCGTCTTCTTGGGTTACATCGAACGCGTTCAACCTGCTGAAAAAGGGTGGTCGAAAATATTTTGCCGTGAGCTCGCGGCCATTCTCTATAAACCGCTCAATATCATATTGCGCCATCCAACACTGATGCAGCTACTGAGCGAGGTCACCAATAAAACGGGGCTTCAATTTGTGGTACCCGAAAAGGCTTACAGTAAAACAGCCATTCCTTGTTTCTACAGTGATGGTAATGGGTATCGAGTCATCGATGAGTTGGCCCAGGCATTTAGCATCGATGATTTGTTCTGGCAGCAGCAAGGCAACGGCCAAGTGTATGTGGGCAGTTGGAGCGATTCATTTTGGGCAGGTAAGCCGATCACTTTGCCCAATGCGCTTATGACTAACCACACGGCCAACAAATCGGTAAAGATACCGGCTATCCCAAAGCTCAAGCCCGGTGTTGTGGTGAACGGGCTTCGATTAGTGGGTGTCGAGTTTGAAGGGACGGAGGCAAAGCTAACATGGATGTGAATACCTTCAAGCGCATCATCTTTAGGTTGTTCCCTGAGTTCACAGGGCGATGGCACTTACCCCGCTGGGGAAAGGTGGTTGCGCTCCCAGAGCTGCCTGAAGAGGGCGATTTATCTGATCGCTTCTACCCTCACTACGCGGTGGATGTTCAGCTGCTTGATGAAAAAGGCATGGAGTATGAAGATAAATCACCACTGCAGGCGGTACCGCTTCCCGTTCCTGGTCTGGGTGATCATGCTGGTCGTTTAGAGCCGCCGGCAATCGGTAGTATTGTTGAACTAGGCTTCATGTTCGGTCAACCAGACAAGCCGTTTATTCGTTGCGTGCTGCCACTGGGGTTTAAGCTACCAGGCATTAAGGAAGGTGAAAGCCGATACCAACAGCGCAAAGGTGTGTATCAATTAGTCGACCAGAAAGGCAACTTTGAACGTAAGACAGACCAAGCCGATAAGCTTGAATGCCTAACTCAGCAAATCAAAGTACTAGAAAATCGAATCGCTGAAATTGATGGGAACCACACCGAAACCGTTAAAGGCAATAGAACCATCAAAGCTAAGAACATCACCGAAGACGCAGACACCATCAAGTTCAATGGCGGGAAAGGGGTCTGCACAGGCGCGAGCATTTGCCCCTTCATGGGTAAACCGCATGTTGATGTATCAACCACTGTTTATGTAGGGAAGTAACAATGGCAATAAGTAAAACATCATTGAAACAGAAGCTAGAAACCGAACTGAAAGCCCAGGGCTTTGTGCTCGATGGTGAATTCGCAATGGCTGGCATGATGGCTGAAGCCATCGCGAATGCTGTAGTAGATGAGATCACGCAGAACGCTCAAGTAGCAATTTCTGCGGGAAGCTCTTCAGGGGAGTATAAAGTTAGTTGACGAACCAAAGTTTAAGATGGTTCGTTTCCCTTGTTGATTACATCAACTTGAAAGAAACATTATTAATACTTCGGTTAAACCAAAAATCACAATGCAAGGCAATAAAATTGATCGTAACAGGTTGATAATTATTAGGTTAATTTCCTTTTTTCCTGTCTCGTTAATCCTAGTTTTATAAGTTATTGCTAGGAATAATATTACGTAGAATCCACTCATTTTTCTTTCCTCTCACTCTATTGAAGACAATATTATGAAAGTTTGAAGAATCTGGCGTGTCGATTTACTACTGCTATTTGAGCCTACAAAATCATCATGGAAGAACCTCTGGAGATCATAGGTATAGATTTTGGCTAATTGTTGGTGAGGAATTGGCACTCAAATACGCTTACTTTGTTAAGTCAGACGAATTTATGCACTAATCCTCTTGTATGAATGAGTACTTGCTATCGAATATAGATTACAAATATGTTTGTGAAGGAAGGTCAATGATCATTGCTAGGGAGTTAGTCCCATTATGTCGCTACATACGAGTTACCATTTCTAAAGTACTTGGCGGGGAGCCCGAACAATGGCACTCAGATACGGAACTGGATAGCTTCATAGCAAGTGTAAGTATCGATATAGTTAATCGAACCCACGACTTGATAGTGATGCTTGACTACTTTTACGCCTTAATAATAGTAAATGCGCCATTGGAAAGCGAAGAGCGTGAGATTTTGGATGTTGCAGAAAGTTTGATTAGAGAAGTGAGACGAACGAACATTCCTAATCAATAAAAGTGGCGGCAAAAATGGCGGCATTCATTGTAAAACAGCGTTGTTTATGGGTATAAATCGCCACTTATTACTGTTTTTATATACATTAATATTGGATTAACTTGTTGATTTTATTGTAATAGTTATTGTTTTTATTAAGTTCTACGGCATGTCTTCACAGTCGGCTATGGACAAGCACTCAGGTGGTGTTGCTAAGTACCGTGCTGCGGAAGGTAAAACTGTTTTACTTCCATACCGTGGTTCAGTTCATTACACGATTTCTGACATCCTTGGTGGTGTACGTTCAACTTGTACATACGTAGGCGCAGCAAAGCTTAAAGAGCTAACTAAGCGTACGACTTTCATCCGTGTACAAGAGCAAGAGAACAACGTATTCGGTAAAGAGTAATCTGAACGAATTCGAATAGTTTGAAAATCAAGAGCCGCTTTTTAGCGGCTCTTTTTTTGGGTTTTGAACAGAAGCAATAGGTCTAATTATCCCAAGTGTATGTGTTCCGGTTGTTTTGTAGTCTATTAGAACTCCAAATAATGGTAATTTATTAGTAAGTCGGTAAAATGTGCCAGCTACGTTTCTTTGAGTATTTTTAATGACAGTAAAAGCGATAGATTTGTTTGCCGGTGCCGGTGGTTTTACTCTTTCTGCAATCGATGCAGGGGTAGATGTGCTTGCAGCTATCGAGTTTGATAAAGCCGCTGCTAATACTTATAAAGAAAACTTTATAAATACACGCAAACTTAAAATTGATTTACGAGCTGGTGAAGAAGACGGCGACATTAATAATGTGGAGCCTTCAGAGTTAAGAACGAGCTTAAAGCTTGAGAAAGGTGAATTAGACCTTATTCTAGGTGGACCTCCATGTCAGGGCTTTTCAACTCACCGAATTAATAATGCTGGCGTAAACGATCCTCGTAACGCTCTGTTACTTAGGTACTTTGAATTCGTAAACGAGTTTAGCCCTAAAGCTTTCCTTGTTGAAAATGTTGCAGGCCTACTGTGGAAGCGCCATAAAGACTTTTTAGATAAGTTCATTTCACTTGCTGAGAATGCTGGGTACATTATAAAGTTTTGCGATATTGTGAACGCGAAAGATTACGGTATACCTCAGAATAGAAAGCGCGTGTTTATTTACGGCCTTAGAAAAGATCTGGATTGTCAAAGTATTCACTTTCCACCAAAACCGACACATTTTTCACCTAGTTCTACAAATAAGCCTCACTGGGAGACTGCATCAAGTGTATTTGATAAGTTACCAACAGAGCTTTATGAACAGTATTGGGACGACTATTTCAAAGATAAATCGAAACTAAGTCATGAGCAGACTTTTGAGCTCCTAGCTTCTTTGAGTTACGGGGCGACTTTTAAAGAAAGTGACCCATGCGACATTCATATGAAGCCTACAGAAAAAATGCTCGGTCAAATTGAAGATACTCCGCTGAATGGGAGTAGAGAAGATGCTGGTAAAAAGCATCAAAAAAAATGCCATTCTAATGGGTATAAAGGGCATAAAGATGTTTACGGTCGGATATTTATACACTTGCCAAGTAATACGATCACCACTGGATGTAATAACCCTTCCAAAGGTCGTTTCATGCACCCCTGGTTAAGCCATGGTATGACGCTTCGGCACGCAGCAAGATTACAATCTTTCCCCGATTGGTTTGACTTTTATGGCAGCTCGACTGAAAAAGCTCGGCAAATAGGGAATGCTGTACCTCCTGAGCTCGGAAAGATACTGATAAGTGACATATGCAGTAGATTGATATAAAGAAAGTGCCTACAATACTAGGCACTTTTTTTATTTTCATTATCTTAGGAATCACAAATGTCAGAGGCTGTTCCTTTTCTAACCCGTGCTAGGACGTTAGACCATCTGGGAAGAGAACAAATTGCAGATTGCCCAACCGCTATATCTGAACTTTGGAAAAATTCATTTGATGCTTATGCCAGAAATGTTGCATTACATATTATTGACGGAGATGTTCCTTTAGCTATGGTGGCCGATAATGGCCATGGAATGAATAGACAAGACTTTGTCGATTATTGGCTAGTAATAGGTACCGAGTCTAAAAAAAGTAATAAGGTTAAGTCACGTAGTGATATGAATGGTCTACCAGAACGACCAAAGCAAGGGCAGAAAGGGATCGGAAGACTTTCTTGTGCAATTATGGGGTCATTGCTTTTAATCATATCTAAGAAGAAAAACGATGATTTTGTTGCGTCTTTAATCGACTGGCGTTTGTTCGAAAACCCTTATTTGTATTTGCACGATATAAGATTACCTGTTGAAGAGTTTAGTAATAAAGATGATTTGTTCAATTTATTACCTTCAATGCTAGATCAATTAAGAGGTAATCTCTATGGTGATATATCGCAAGATAAAGATAGAGCAAGCAGAATTAACCATGCTTGGAAGTTGTTTTCTGAATTAGAGGTTTCTCAGGAACTTGAACAACAAGATAAATTAGTTACTACTACAATTTCCGCAATAGAAAAAACTCTCGCTGCTACTAAATACTCATCGGAAACACTTAGTAAATGGGATGTATGGAAAGAGCTTAGTGATCATGGAACCGCGCTAGTTATTTCGGATGTGAACCCTGATATTACAGCTCAATTAGCGGAAAATTCAGTAGATAATACGATAGTACAAGCTCAAATGAAATTCTCATCAACATTATCTAACTTTTCTGAAACATATCTTGGCATAGAAAGAAATATATTCGATTCCTTTGATAAAGAGTATGATTTTGAGAGTTCGTTTAAACATGAAGTTAGTTTATGGCGTTCTGGGAAGCCTTATATAATATTATCGCCTGATGAAGAGTTTTCTTCTGATAACTTTGACCTTTGTGAACACATAATATCAGGTGAAGTTGATGAAAATGGTACATTTTCAGGAAAGGTTCGCTCATTTCATAAAGATAGAGGGGATGTAACGATACATTCACCATACTCAGTACCTACACATCTAAGAAGCAAAGTTGGAAAGTTTCATATAACAGTAGCTAGCTTTGAAAATTTGGCAAAAAATACGACACTAGAAAATGATGTTTTCAATTACCTGACTAATTTAAGTAAGAAGTTTTCGGGATTTTTAGTTTATAGAGATACTTTGAGAGTTATGCCCTACGGTCGTGATGATAATGACTTTTTTGAAATAGAGGCAAGAAGATCGAAAAATGCTGGTTTATATCATTATTCGAACAGGAATACTTTTGGACGATTATTGATTACTGCTGAGAATAACAAAAACCTAAGAGATAAAGCTGGTCGAGAGGGTTTTATTGATAATAAATCTTCGAAAGTATTTAAAGATATCGTTAATAATATATTGGTAACAGTATCTAAAAGGTATATAGGCAGGGAATCAGAAATAAGAAAGGTTCTCCAACCACAGTTGAATGCTGCATTTAATGAGCGTAAAGCCAAAGAAGAAAGAGAAAAGAAAAAGAAACGAGATCAAGCTAGATTTGTTGGTACATTAATAAATAATTTAGAATCGATCTCTGAATTATCGAAAGAAACCGAAGAGTTTTTACTTGTATATAATGAGTACAAGAAGACTTATGATTCTGAAGATTTAACCTTATCGCATGACAAAATCAGTGAATATAAAAAACAATTAAACAATTTAAGATTGTCTGGAATACCAACTAAATTAGGTAAAGCGGAAATTCACTATAGAAAGTTTAGAGATGACTTTCAAGAAATTGCATTTAAGCTTAATGATGCCCAAAAAGAAGTTGGGTTACTGCAAGAAGAGTTGAATCCTAAAACTCCGATAGAATTATTAGACGATAGAATAGAAAGAATGACAAAATCGTTTTCTAAAGGCCTAAGAGATAGTGTCAAAATCTTGAGTAGTGAATTTGATTCGGAGCGAGTTAGACTAGATGGAGTTGTTGAATCACAAATAGAAAGAATCAAAAGTGATTATAAAGATATCCGCTTCTCTTTAAAGAATGATGTGATTAGTTTACAAGATTCACTTTCTAATGTGGATTTAAAAAAAGACAAATTAGACTTAGAAGTTGAGAGCCTGTTTTCTACATATATGTTATCTATTGATAATCTTAAGAATGATATAGACCTAAATACTATTGCCACATACGACTCTGAGGAGTTTGAAAAACTTCAAGAGGAAGTTAGTAGACTTAATGGGTTGGCGCAGCTTGGAATCACTGTTGAAATTATTAGCCATGAGCTAGCTCACTTAGACAAATCAATGAACAACATTATTAGTACCCTTGTAAACCAATTAGGAAACACACCTGAGATATCAACGTTGCAATCTACTTATGACGGGATATCAAGTAAGTTTGCCTTTCTCGCTCCTTTACGAGTTTCGGGCTCAAATAAAAAACAAGAAATTAGGGGCGTAGATATAGAATTATATATAAATACGTTTTTTAATAAATTGTTTTTGGAAAATAATATAAACATTGAATATTCTGATAGTTTCCGGAATGTATCTATTCGAGATGATAAATCAAGAGTGTTACCTGTGTTTGTAAATTTAGTGAATAATTCTAGGTATTGGGTCTGTCAAAGTAAATCAAGTGAAAGAAGAATTATGATTGATTTTGTTGATGGGGAAGTGATGATTTCTGATGATGGTCCAGGTGTGGATAAGGATGATATTAAGAACTTGTTTACTATATTTTTCACGAAAAAATCTACAGGTGGAAGAGGTATTGGTTTATATTTAAGCCGAACTAATCTCGCAGTGTCTGGTCATAAAATCGCTTATGTTATGGATAAAAAAAGAAAGTTACTTAATGGTGCCAATTTTTCTATTTTATTTAAAGGAATAAAAAATGTCTGACTTAGCAAGTATATTAGAACAAGTCTATATTGATCCGATAAGAACTGTACTTGTTGTCGATGACGAATTTATTAGCTTAGATAAAATGATTGAAATTAGTATGTATACTCATACTCATGATGACATTTCAGATATTCAATATCATATGAATATTGAATATCCAAATGGACTAGATTTAGCTCGTTCAAGAGAACTGATAAAGGCGTTCCGAGCTCCGGGAAGAAATTGGTTGTGTGATATTCATGATGGCCAAGATATTAGTGATACTATTACCGATCACTTACATCAGAGTGATTTACTAATTCTTGATTACAATTTGACGGGTGATCATGATGATGGGACAAAGTCTTTAGAGCTTATTAATAAAATATCACATAATGATCATTTTAACTTGGTTGTTGTTTACACTAAGAATAATATAGAAAATACTTTTCATGAAATATTATTTAATCTTACAACACCTTCAGAATATTTTGAATCACTGTCTATTGTCAAATATGATTTAAAGCTATCGTTGTGGGAAAGTCAAGATGATAATTTTGAAGAAAAAATAACTACGTTATTCGAAGGGACAAGATTGATTGAGATATTATCACTCACTAACGATGATATTAAATATGATAAATTAAGTTATTACAGTGAGATATTGGATCTATTTAATGATATGCCTGATAATGTGGGTTTTACTATTAAAGAATTTGTTGATATTGGTTCAAAGAAACAATACGACTTGATTAAACATCAACTTGTAGGAGTAAACGGACTTACTTGTGATGCAGATATATCATCTAACGTCAATTGGATAAAGAACAACCGATTATTTATAACGGTTATAGATAAAAAATCTGTCGAGCCAGTACTACTTCCTGAATATCTAGGTAAGGCTCTTCTATCTTGGAATCCAAAGCCACACCGTTTATTAATGTCCAAAATTAGAGCTGAGCTTGATAATAATGGAGCATTATTTGAGGACGCTATTCTTTCTAATAACTATGTTCATGCTGGTTGGCTTAAAGATTTTATTGAAGTAACGGAAGAAAAATCAAAGTGGGTAACTCAACAAACTGTCTCACAAGCTGTTGAGTTAATGTCTGAATCAATGATGCAAAGCCTAGAAAAATTTTCATCAGCTCTAAGGGAAGAGCTAAAGGGATCCCCAGTTAAAGATGTTATATCCAACTATCACGGGGTTAATATAGATGATCGACATGATAAATTAGAGATATGTAAGCATTTGAATGCTCATCGGTGTAGTCAACTAGTTAGTGGTAACCAATTATCTACTGGTCATATCGTTGAAGTTAATGAAGAAAAATTTATTTGCCTGACTCCTGCTTGTGATTTAATTCCTACACAAAAAAGTGACTGGAAAAAAGAACTAGGTACTTTAATGCCATTTAAGTTAGTTAGACTTTGGAATTGTTCGGATCGCTTTAAACCTAAAGGGAAGACTAGTTCAGAAGAGAAGTTATTAAGTAACCTTAATAGTAACGAGAATGTAGTCATTAATGAGGATGGTAAAATTAAAGGGTACTCTATTTTAAAAGCTGACGGCGCAAACCCTCAATGGGAGCAAGCTTTTTGCCACGAACTCGGAAAAATAATATGGGAAGATGATAAGCCTTTTATTGTTTTTACTAAAATAGTTCATTCTGGCGGCCTGTCTAACATTGTAGGTAATAGAGTAGTAAAAGCTAAAATTGTTTCTCAACTTCGTTATGAATACGCAATCAATCTTTTACAAAAATTTGGAAGCTCGCAGTCAAGAGTAGGTTTGGATTTTCTTCAATATAGAGCCTAACTAGATTAACTATCTAGCAACGTTAAGTTGGACAAGTCAAAACTAATACTTATCTATAACTAACGCGACTTAACCGTCTCCGATTGTTCGAGTTGGAGCCGGTAAAGTTAAACGATATTTAATATCGTTTAACTAAAGTAAGTCCGCTCCTACCTACTAGATACGTATCGCTTGCAGCTGGTTGAATCTCTTTAGCGACAATCAATAGAGTCCCATCGAGATTAATACCCATAATAGTCAAACATGTGGTTAGGTTTTATTAAAAGCTAGTTTGAGCCACTGAACTAAGATCGAGGAAGTTAAACAAAGAGTAGGGGGACTATGACTTTCTATTCATTCTAGGGAGATCGGCCCAGCAGATTCTCACTGAGCCTCATTATAAGACTTTACTACTTCTACTTCGCATAATTCGAAGGAAACAGTGCTCGTTTCGCTTCTTCATCACGTTCGGTTTTAAATTCAACGTCTTTACCAATCTCGCGAGCGCGCAGGGCGGCTGGGCGAGTGTTAATTGCGTTAAACCAACGCTTCAAGTTCGGGTAAGGTTCTAAGCCTTCTTCACCAAGCACGAAAGGTGCTTTATCAATCCAACCCCATGCAGCGACATCGACAATGGTGTACTCATTTCCGACGATAAATTCACGACCTTCCATATGTTTCTCTAACACTTCGTAGTGACGTTGTGCTTCGCGAAGATAACGATTTACCGCGTAATCTAAGCCTGCTGGTGCGGCATGACGGAAGTGTACTGATTGGCCTGAGTATGGACCAAGTCCGCTCGCGATAAACATCATCCAAGATAGCAGTTCGGCTCTGTCTTCTAGCTGACCACCAAGCTTGCCTGTTTTCTCTGATAGGTACAGAAGGATAGCGTTAGAATCGAACACGCGTTGCCCATCGTCTTCAATGGCTGGTGTTTTACCGTTCGGATTTATTAAGCGATATTCCGGTGTGTGTTGCTCGCCTTTTAAAGTATCGACAGGAACGAGTTCAAAATCTAGGCCTGTCTCTTCTAGAAACAGAGCGATCTTCATTGGGTTGGGTGTTTGGTGAAAATAGAACTTAAGCATGGGGTAACTCCTTGTATTGGTCATTCATTAAAGCACCACTTGAACGGTCGTTCAACAATTGATTCTAAATTATTTGAAAATACGTCGATTCACATTTATCGGCCATACGTTTAGAACTTCGTTATCTGTCGGGAGGATTAACATCGAACAATGCAGTGTATTGGATTTTAAGTTGTTGAAAAAATGAGCTTAAAGTTGCTGTTTGGGCGTGTTGTTTTCTGCGGAGTTTGGATTTGTGAAGGGTGGTTTTCGGTGGAATAGGGCGTATGGAATCATCAGTTAGATATTCCAAAATGATCGGTGAATTCCCCTTTAAACCAAAGTTATCTCGATGCGCAGGCTTATTGGTAAGTTCAAAATCGTGATCTGTTGCCACACCTTATGCAACAAATGAATATTAACCTCGGAGATTCTGGTGTGGTTCACAGTTTTTTAATCTTAGGGAATTACATTGGTGAGCAAATCTGATGTGAACACTTAACGACACAGGATCTTTCCATGAAAAAGAACATTATCGCCCTCGCTCTTGGTGGCATGCTCGCTTTTGGCGCAACACCTTATTCTTTTGCCGCTAACGATGGCGCAGTACAAGCTTCAGCAGATTACGCGCAGTTGGTGACTAAGCGACAAGTTGTCGACCAATTACTTCTTGATGCGTTGCAGGCGTTTAAGTCTCCGGCAAGAATTTCTCACGCGGGCTTCACGGCTAAAATGCCAAGCAACATGGAAATTGTGACTAACCGATTGTTAGAAGCTTACCAGCTAGAACCTTACCGTACTGACTTGTTGATCTCGGCAGCGAACGCTCAGATCTACAACAAGAACGCAGAACGCGCTATTGAGTTGTTTGAACAAGCACTGACGGTTGCGCCAGACGATGTCGACCTTCATGCGTATCTAGCGGTTTGGCAGCGATTTGAAGGCAATGACAGTGAATCGAATAAGCACATGGAGAAGCTGGAAAGCCTGAATAAAGGCAAAGCAGAAGACATCAAACGTATTTTTGCAACGGTCGACCGCGTGTTAGAAACTCCTCTTAAAGAGTCTGCGGATAAGGGACTGTTGAGCGACCACGGTGCCATCGTCACTTTGGGCTACGCGCTTAACCCTGATGGCTCTATGCATGAAATCTTGATTGAACGTCTTGAAACGACATTAGCAATGTCGAAAGCGAACCCAGACGCGATGATCGTGTTAACCGGCGGCGTGCCTAAGAACCATAAGACAGAAGGCAAGTTAATGGCGGATTGGCTTATCTCAAAAGGGGTAAGCAAAGACCGCATCATTGAAGAGAACTACGCGACCAGCACGGTAGGCAATGCCTTATTCAGTAGTTATGCGCTTGCTCGTCATGATATTAAGCACGCGACCATTATTAGCTCGGCAAGCCATGTTCGTCGTGGTCAAACTCTGTTTGAAATCGCGAGCTGGCAAACTGGCCCTCAGGGCATTACCTTCGATACGGTTTCTTACCCAGACAAGCCGCTAGAAGATCTTAAGAAAGCGAGCAGTGGTGAGCTATTAGGTATCTACCGTGATGCTCTCAGAACTTATGGCATGTGGAGCTACCGTTCTTACCCGCTGGAATCTCGTTAAGCCCAAGCATCATTTGAATTTGGGAAAAGCACAGTTCGTGTTAAACCAAAGCTTCACTTGCTAGTACAATCGAGCACAGCTAGATGGTATGCTGTGCTCCTACTTAATTTAGTGTTTCAAAGGCAAAAAAATGAACCCGATTTTAGCAATGTTGAAAGAGAACAATATTAGCGACGAGCAGATCAGCGAGATATTCAAGACGTTGACCGAGAACCCTCTTGCAGCAATGGCGACAATCAGCCAACTTGGTTTACCACAAGATAAACTTCAAATGCTGATGGGTCAGGTAATGCAAAACCCTGCGCTAATCAAAGAAGCAGTTGAAGAGCTTGGCCTAGATTTTTCTAAGGTTGAAGCGGCTAAAGAGCAACTTCAAAAATAAGTGAATTTGAATGAGCTAATATCGAATTAGCTTAATCAAAATTCAATGAAAAGGTCGTTTAAGTTCAGCAACAGGCTGTCTTAACGGCCTTTTTTGATCTTGGTGGCGATTATTCACTTTGATCAAGTTGCTTTCAATCCCTGCCTCCCATTTTCTACTCAACGACTATTTCAACACAATTGACAGCACCTTTGCCAAATATGCGTTGCTACTGACAATTTACTTACTAGACTTAATTAACCTATGTGCGACTTGATATGTGCACCTTGATGAACAGTGTTTTTTGGATGAGGAATGCCTTGAATAGTAGGGATATAAACATCAAACAATAGCGCTGTTTATTTATGGGTCACAACAAGAAAAAGAATAAGAGGGCACTCAAATAAGCCCTTTATTGAGCAGTGATTTTATAGGAAATGAGTTATGAAATATTTAAAGGAAACGGCTTTAGCGAGCCTTGTGTTGGCAGGGCTTGTTGGTTGTGGCGGAGACTCAGGATCATCAAGCAGTACGACGCCAATTACCTTGAGTGTGAGTGATGCGCCCGTCGATGATGTTAAAGATGTGACGGTGACATTCAGCAAGGTGGCTTTACTTCCTCAAGGGGGAGGTTCGCCACTGATTTATGATGTGTATAAAACGGACGAAAACGGCGACTACGTTGATGAAAATGGCGATCCATTACCTGATGGCGCAGATCCTATTCCGTTAAGTGTTAATTTATTGGATTACCAAGGCAGCGAGGCGCTTCCTTTGATTGAAAATGAGGTCATTCCGGTAGGCAGTTATAAGTTGTGTGTATTTGCGAATGATGGCGATCACCCGAAGCATCCATCTTATGTTGTAGATGATCAGAATGACGAACAAAAGTTAACAGTGAAAGGTGAAGGCGCGTGCCCGCAAGGTGTGGGTAAAGAAGACAATGCTGGCGTGCTGTACTTCAACAACTCATTCGATGTGAACCAACAGAGTAACGATTTTGTTGTCGAGTTCGATCTTCGACGTGGCCTAAAGAACAGTTCGACTTTCCCTGATTACACCATTCAAAGAACGTCTGTAAGCCTTATTAATACGGTTGAGACAGGAAACATTGAAGGTACTGTAGCGACAACAACTTTTGGAGCTTGTAACCCTACAAATGACAATACCTTCGTCCAATCGGTTTATTTGTATGAAGGTGACATCGCTAAAGCTAACATGGCTCCGATTGGCGGCAGTGATGAAGTGAAACCGATCACTTCAGCGTCAGTGGCAATGAATGAAGCACAGACTAACTATGAGTTCTCTCTGGGCTTCATTGATCCAGGTACTTACTCATTGGGTTATACCTGTACTGCGCAGTACGACAGTGATGAAGACAATGCTGATCCGGTTGCTGATGGTTTTGAAATCTATGATGTTCAAAATAGTGTTCAGGTAGTGGTTGGTCAGGATAACCAAGTATCGTTTTAAATCTTTGACGTGATTTAGCATTCGAATAAATACGGCCTCTTATTTGGAGGCCGTTTTTGATCATGTCACCTAGTTAGCATGAATTTGATGATCATTGAGTGTGACTCTAGGGAAGTGATAATGTAACTTTGTATCTCTTACTTTAACCTAGCGAAATGTACTCCGGCGTTGCTCATGAAATCTAGCTTAAGCATTCGATCTTACACCAAGCAATTTAATACCCATGCTCATGGTGACCATCATCAACTGGTATTGCCGATCCAAGGCAGTATTAATATCGAAATGGTGGGGTATGTCGGTAAAGTGGCGGTGGGCGAATGTGTGGTGATTCCGGTAACCACAGCACATGCGTTTAAAGCGGACGAAGCAGCGCGGTTTATTGTCGCGGATATGGCTGTGTTGCCTCAGCATTTGTTAGAGCACGAGCTCTCGGTTTTCACGATAACGCCACCTTTGATGAGCTTCTTGTTGTTTGTTGAGAAGCAGCTGGAATATCAGGTCGATAGCGGTATTGAGTCATCCATCTTGGATGTGTTTTCACTGCTGTTAGAACAACAACAGGTCAGTAAGAGCATCGACCCAAGAATCCGCGCCGTACAAAGGCTGATAGCGGATAATTACACACAACCGTTATCCATATCACAACTTGCAGAAACGGCCTGTTTGAGTCCCACTCAATTTAAAAAACGCTTCAAAGAATGCCTGGGTATCAGTGCGCTTAAATACATCACTCGATATCGTATGGAGAAAGCTCAAGCCTTGTTAACCCACACAGATTTACCTGTTCAATTGATCGCTGAAAATGTGGGATATAGTGATGTTTCTGCTTTCAGTCGCCGCTTCTCTCAGCACTTTGGGATGTCTCCAAGGGCGTTTCTAGGCTCAATGAAAGACAGTCTTTAGAAACAACAATAGCGTCCTTTCGGCAAACTAACTTTTATCAATCTTCACTATTATCTATTTCAGAACTGAAAATTGGGTAATAGAAATGAATCTTGCCATCAATCGCGTTAACGAATTCCAAACGGGCACTTTAGCCATCTTGTTTGCTTCTATTTTATGGGGTACGACAGGCACCGCCGCAAGTTTTGCTCCTGATCTAAGCCCATTAGCGATTGGTGCTTTCTCTATGGGCATCGGTGGCCTAATGCAAGCGGGATTGGCGTATCGAAAAATCCTATTCGCTTTCGAACAGCTTTTGCAGAACAAGAAGTTGTTGGCAGTGAGTGCTTTGGCTTTGGCGGTCTATCCCTTAGCTTTCTATTCTTCAATGAAATTATCAGGTGTGGCGATTGGTACAGTGGTTTCGATTGCGACCGCCCCTTTCTTTTCGGCACTATTAGAGTGTCTGATTAGCAAAAAGAATAATATCAACAAACGTTGGCTCACTAGCTTTGCGATTGGTGTGGTGGGTATTGGGTTGTTGGTGTTTTCAGAATCTTCATCGACGAATGAATCCGGTGATGATCTCAAGCTGTTCGGTATTGCTTTAGGTTTGCTCGCTGGGTTGTGTTACGCCATTTATTCTTGGGCGACCAAAGCACTGATCGACAAAGGGATTAAGTCACAAGCGGCGATGGGCAGTATTTTTGGCCTGGGTGCGATGCTGTTGCTGCCAACGCTCTGGTTTACTGGTGATAACCTGTTTTCCTCGCAGATTAACGTATTAGTCATCAGTTATCTGACGCTAATCCCACAATGCTTGGGCTATATCGCGTTCAGTTTTGGTTTACGCCACGTGACCGCGAGTAGCGCCAATCTGCTGACTCTGTTTGAACCAGTAGTCGCAGCGGTGCTTGCCGTCTGCGTTGTCGGCGAGCTGATTCCTTTTATAGGTTGGCTAGGTATGTTTCTGATTGTGCTGTGCTTGTTGATACAGTCGAAGCCATCTAAAGGAATGCTATAAGTCTTTGTTTTGTTGAGCCTAATTGAAATCTATTCATGCGTAATTCTTATAATTGAATAAAATCAGTATCTCAGTTGTGAGAGTGCTGTTACTATCGCTATCAATAGTCGGGGGGCATATACCTTATTTGGTGTTTGCTGAGATCGTTAATCGAGACCCGTTGAACCTGATTCAGTTAACACTGGCGTAGGGAACTATAAGCACTCGATCTACGTCTGCACCCATGAAAACTTTCATGAGCCTAATGAGACTTCTCCTTCGATCAGTGTTCGTTCTCCTACGTCTTGTAAGATAGTAGGAGCGACAATGACACACAGTTCTATTTCAAAAGATTTAACGCCAAAAGCCTCAACTCCAAAATCCTCAACACAACAGCATTCTGTTGATGGTTCGATTCGAACGAACACTCCGATTGTATTGACGATCGCAGGCTCAGACAGCGGCGGCGGTGCGGGCATTCAAGCTGATATCAAAGCCATGTCTGCAACGGGTAGTTTCGCTTGTTCGGTAATTACTGCTATCACTTCCCAGAACACGCAAGGCGTTTCCGCCATTTTTCCTATTCCACTCGACCATGTCGCTAGCCAGTTAGATGCGGTGTTTACTGATCTGAATATCGTGGCCGTAAAAATCGGCATGTTGGCCGATTCGCAAATCATCAAAGTCGTTGCTGACAAAATTAAGCAGTACCAACCTAAACACTTAGTGATTGACCCTGTAATGGTCGCGACAAGTGGCGATCTTCTGTTAGAAAACTCTGCTATTACGACGCTAAAGCAAGAACTGATTCCGCTCGCAGACATTATCACCCCTAACTTGCCAGAAGGCGCGGCGTTAACAGGCAAGCCGGTACCTGAAAGCGAAGCTGAAATGCAGGGCATGATTGAAGATTTACGCGCACTAGGTGCTAAAGCCGTTCTCTTGAAAGGCGGTCATTTAGAGAAAGATGAAAACAGTAACGACTTACTGATTCTGCCAACCACATCTGCTCTGATTAGCGCGAAGCGTTTTCCTACCAAAAACACCCATGGCACGGGTTGTACGCTCTCTTCTGCCATTGCTTCTTTCTTGGCTCAAGGCAACACGCTTCCAGAGGCTGTTGACCTAGGCAAACAATACATTTCTCGTGCGATTGCTCACGCTGATGAGTTGCAAGTCGGCCAAGACCATGGCCCGGTAAATCACTTCTTCGTTGGACACGGTAATGTCCGTTAATACGGTTGGTGTTCAACTCAGCAATGCGATTCTGCGTTACCGAGATAGCGAGCACGCAACCTTATCGGATCTTTCGCTTAGCTTAAACGCAGGTAAATGGACGGTGTTGCTTGGTCGAAGTGGCTGCGGAAAAACCACGGTATTGCGTTATCTGGCAGGCTTATTAGACGATAAGGTGGAGTGGCAGGGCACATTGGCAACGTCTGATGAATTGCCTTTAACCGATCGCATCGCTTACATGGCGCAGCAAGATTTGTTACTGCCATGGCTATCGGTCATCGACAATGTTTGCCTGAGTCATCGCTTTCAAAATCTAGCTTCTGATAAAGCACTGCAAACCAATCAAGCACTAGAGCTGTTAGCTGCAGTTGGTTTGGCTGATTATGCGAATGCGATGCTGGATCAGTTGTCTGGTGGCATGCGCCAGCGTGTTGCTTTGGCTCGCACCTTAATGCAAGACAAGCCAGTCGTGCTGATGGATGAGCCGTTCTCTGCGCTGGATGCGGTAACAAGACACAAGCTGCAAAGTTTAGCGTGTGAACTGCTAAAAGGTAAAACCGTTGTGTTGATCACCCATGATCCACAAGAAGCGGTGCGCTTGGCGGATAATTTGTATGTGTTGCAAGGCACACCTGCGAATGCTCAGTCTTTATCTGTGCCTCTCACATCAACACCACGAGTGTTAGACGGTGAATGCGCTGAGTTACAACAAGCGATCTTAGATCAGTTGGAGCGTGACTATGAATGATCTAACGCGAAGCGAAGTTGGGGCTCGTTCAACCGACATACAGCCTAGCACTGAACGCCCTCGTCAGATGAATCCCGTTATGCGTTTGCTGATCAGCAGTGCTGTGATTCTCGGTTTATGGCAAATGGTGGTCGTTATCTTCGAGATGCCGAGCTTCATTCTGCCAGCGCCTGCAGAAGTCTTTATTAAACTATTCGAACGTTACGATGTGTTACTCAAACATACATGGGTGACTGCGCAAGAGATCTTACTTGGCTTGCTACTCGGTTTGTCGATGGGGCTATTTTTCGCCCTACAGATGTTGATGTTCGAACCACTAAAACGCTGGCTGTTACCTATCTTAATCGCTAGCCAAGCGATCCCTGTATTTGCTATCGCGCCAGTATTGATGCTGTGGCTTGGTTACGGCATCGCCTCAAAAGTGGTGATGGCGGCGATCATTATCTTCTTCCCAGTAACCACTTGTTGTTACGACGGCTTACGTAATACTCCGACAGGCTACCTTGATCTTGCCAAAACGATGGGCGCATCGAAATGGCAATTGCTGCGTTATATCCAACTGCCTGCTGCGCTGCCAACATTAGCGTCTGGCATTCGTGTGGCGGTGGTTATTGCCCCAATTGGCGCAGTCGTCGGGGAGTGGGTTGGTTCGAGTGAAGGGCTGGGTTACCTAATGCTACAGGCCAACGCGCGAATGATCATTGATGAGATGTTTGCGGCCTTGTTCATCTTGGCGGTGCTGTCTATCTCGCTCTACTTCGTTACCGACAAATTACTCAAAAAAGCTATCCCTTGGGAGAACCAGTAATGGTTCGATAACACTTGTTTAATAAAGCTTCGCTCACGCTATTTATCTAAACAAAACTTCGTTAAAAATTAGCTCTATAAACACAATAATAATATTCAAAAGGAAAGGTTAACTATGAAAAATACAAAATTGATAGGTGCAGTGGCACTGCTTGCTTCGTTAGTTTCAGGTCATGCATTAGCGGATTCTGAACAAAAGAAACTGACATTGATGTTGGATTGGTTTGTGAACCCGAACCACGGCCCAATTGTGATTGCTCAAGAGCGTGGTTACTTTGCTGATCAAGGCCTAGAGGTTGAAATCCAAGAGCCAGCTGACCCAAGCACGCCTGCAAAATTGGTTGCTGCAGGTAAGGTCGATTTAGCCGTAACCTACCAACCAAGCCTAACTATGGATGTAGCAGCGGGCCTTCCTTTAGTTCGTGCATCAACCCTTATCGCGACGCCACTGAACACATTAATGGTACTGGATAACGGCAAGAACGATTCGCTAGCGGATCTGAAAGGCAAGAAGATCGGTATCGCGATTGCGGGTAACGAAGAAGCGACCATCGGCACCATGCTAGCGCAAGAAAATGTAGCGTTTACAGACGTGCAAACCATCAATGTGGGTTGGGCACTTTCATCTTCATTGGCATCAGGCAAGGTAGATGCAATCTGGGGTGGTTTACGTAACTTCGAAACTAACCAATTAGCCCTTGAAGGCTTTAAAGCAAAAGCGTTCTTCCCAGAAGAGCACGGTGTGCCAGCTTACGATGAGCTTATCTTTGTTGCGAACGCAAAGCAGCACGATGATGAAGCGATCAAAGCGTTCAACAAAGCACTTGAGCAAGCAACAACTTACATCGTGAACCACCCACAAGAGTCATGGAGCGAGTTTGTCGCGTATTCACCAGATACGTTGAACAACGAGCTTAACCAACGCGCATGGAACGATACGCTGACTCGTTTTGCACTTCGCCCTTCAGCGGTTGATCTAAAACGTTACGACGATTACGCACAGTTCATGTTCGACAAAGGCATCATCAAATCACTACCAAAAGCCGCTGACTACGTACCGACTTTTGATTAAGGAATCTCATGAAATACCAAGACTTAATCCAAGCCTGTCAACAAGATTGGCAAGACTACACAGAGCATGATTTTGTTAAAACGCTAGCAAACGGCACGCTCGCTCAACCATGTTTTCTGCATTATCTGAAGCAAGATTTTCTGTTCTTAAAACAGTATGCTCGCGCTTATGCATTGGCGATTTACAAGGCTAAAACATTGGCTGATATGCGTCGTGCACTGCCAAGTGTTCATGCTTTATTAGATTCTGAAATCTCTCACCATGTGACTTACTGTGGTCAGTGGGGGTTAACCGAATCTGACCTAGAAAACGAACCGGAAGATTTCGGTACGGTGGCTTACACGCGCTACGTTCTGGATGCAGGCATGACGGGTGATCTTGTTGACTTATATGCTGCACTGGCTCCGTGTTCCATTGGTTACGCTGTGATTGGTAAAGCGCTTTTAGAAAGCAGCGATACCGTATTAGAAGGCAACCCATACGCAAGTTGGCTGCAACTGTATGGCAGTGAAGAGTTCCAGTCTGGCGTAGCAACGGGCGCGGAATACTTCAACCAGCTACTTGCTGAAATTGATATCAACAGCGAGCGCGGTCAGAACATCGTTCATATCTTCAAAACCGCAACGCGTATGGAAGTGGCTTTTTGGCAGCAAGGGCTGAACGCTCTTAATGATTCAACAGCGGCTTAAAAGCGACTTTCACGAATAAGGATTTACCCATGCTAACTGAACAAATCATCCAATCGTTGCGCGCAGTACGAGAGCAAAAGCCACTGGTTGTGAACATCACAAACTACGTTGTGATGAACAATACGGCCAATGCGTTATTAGCGATTGGCGCTTCGCCTATTATGGCGCACTCGCAGCAAGAACTGGCTGAGATGATGTCTTTCTCTGGCGCGCTTGTGATCAACATTGGCACGCTCGACAGTATTTGGACGCCAAGAATGCGCTTCGCTGTTGAACAAGCGAACGCGAACAACAAGGTTGTGGTTCTTGACCCTGTGGGTTGTGGTGCAAGTACGCTGCGTACCGAGACTTCTCGTGAAATTGCACGCTTAGCTGACAAGTTGATCATTCGTGGTAACGCGTCTGAGATTATCGCGTTAGCGGGCGAGCAAGCACAGAGCAAAGGCGTTGATGCGCTAGATAGCAGTGATGCCGCGGTAGGTGCTGCGCAATGTTTGGTGGCTGAATACGGTGCGAATGTGGTGATTTCTGGTGAGACAGATTACGTTGTCACGAAAGACAGTGTTGTGACGTTAAACAATGGTCATCCAATGATGCCGTATGTGACGGGCATGGGTTGTACCTTAACGGCACTGACGGGCGCTTTCGCTGCTGTTGGAGATGAAAGTGGTTTAGCGGCAGCGGCGGTATTGGGTGTGGTTGGTGAAATCGCAGCTGAGAACTCACGCGGCCCAGGTAGCTTGCAAATGAACTTGCTTGACGAGCTGTATCAACTAGATGAAGATACGTTGATCCAATGTTTGAAGATTCAGTAGATTCAATCTGGCTATAAGCATTTAGCTCACTAAAAAGCCCCCAACACGAATGTGCTGGGGGCTTTCTTATTATATAAACCGTGTTCGCTATGTTTTCAATAAGCGAGGCTCGAAATAACAGAGACTTAAAGTCAGCTAGGTTCTAAATCGATTCACTTGGCTTTCTAAGTGATGGGCAACTTCGGTTAAGTCGCTCGCCGCACCAGAAATGCTGCTGACCGATTCTTGGTTGCTTTGTGCGATGGTGTTGGCACCTTGTGCATTCTCACCCAATGATTTGGTCAGACAATCTTGTTCATCAACCGATACTGCGATCTGGCTATTCGCTTGATTCAAATCTTGGATGTGTTGGTTAATCACATGTAAGTTCTGAGAAGCTTGTTGTGCCTGAGTTGAAGCATCTGAAACCGTGCTGTGACTCTCTTTGATTGACTCGAGTGCGTCTTTAGCGCCACGCTGTAGCGAGGTGATGAGTTCGTCAATCTGGCTAGCTGAATCTTGAGTACGCTTAGCGAGCGTTCTTACTTCATCGGCTACCACGGCAAATCCACGACCTTGTTCACCTGCGCGCGCTGCTTCAATGGCAGCGTTCAATGCCAGTAGGTTAGTTTGCTCAGAAACGCCTTTGATTACTTCAAGAATGGCGCCAATATTCATCGACTCTTTGTGTAGGTCAGTCACTTTTTGGCTGCTCACCTGCATGCTTTCATCGGCGCTGCCAATCTCATGCAGTGTTTTGTCTACTTCTTTGAGCCCCATCGCCACATTCTCGGTTGCTTGGTTGGCAACTTGAGACGCGTGGTTAGCACTTGCAGCAATTTCTGATGTGCTTGAAGCCAATTGATCAACGGCAGAAGAGATGTTGATCATTTCACTGTTCAATTGTGTTGCATTGGTCGAGCTGTTGTTTGTCACCTGATTAAGTGACTCCGACATCTCACCAATACGCACGCTAGAACGGTTCACTTGACCAACAATATCGCGCAGAGATTCAATCGTAATCTCCATGTTAGTCAGCAGTTCACCAATCTCATTCTTGCTCTCAATGTTCACTTCAACATTCAGGTTGCCCTGAGAAAGCTCGTTGGTGATCTGTTTAACCTGCGCGATGCCTTTGGTAATAGAACGAGTCACCAACACGGCGCTCGTCATGCCAATCACCAAAGCCACACCCGTTAGCAAGAAGATGATTTGAATCGAGCGCTTTTCACTGGCTTGCAGTACTGGTGTGAGCGCTTGTTTCTGTTGCTCGAGAATACTTTGAGCATCCGAGACCGCAATCGCTAAGCTGTCACCAATAGAGGCAAGAGTCGCAGTTCTTTGCGTGTTCTCGATCATTTGTTGATGAACTTGCTCAAAGCCTTTTGCATACGCTTCGCGCTGATTCGAGAAGTCTTCAATCAGCTCACTTTGATAAGGCGATGATTTGAGAGATTCAATGTCGCCTTCAATACCTGGTAGCGCGTATTCAAAGATATCTTTACCCGCTTCATAGGTTTTAAGGTCATTGTTGTTTGAATAACTGAGTACGGTGATCTTGGCTGCGAGGAAATTCTCCATCAACATGCCCGCGTATAAGCTCGCGTTTGGATCATTGTTATTGTAAGACTCATACAACAAACTCTGAGCAGCTTTCAGTGCATTGGTTTCTCGTTGGACCATATCAACGTTGACCAGTTGGTCTATGAGCAACTGACTCTGTTTCATTGATCCATAAGCCACATCAAACGCCGCCACACTGTCTTGCACTAATTGCAGGCTAGCTAGGCTATCGGTTTTGGTGGTGGTTTGGATTAAGTTGTTGAGCAGTTCATCAATCGCGAGTTTGCTTGATTGATAATTCGTTTCGTACTGTTCATCCAATGACTCTAAGTAACGTTCAGAAGCTAAACGCATCTGAAGAAAGTGCACTTGAATGTTGCTTGATAATGTCGCTTTTTGACTGAGTTCACTGTATTGGCTAAAGCCGTTCGACAAGGTTTGGATACCTTTGTAACTCACAAAGCCCGAAATGACGAAAAAGAGCAAGCAGATGGCATAACCCAGCTTGATCTTGAGCGCTATAGAAAGGTGGCGCATAACTATCCCTATATTTACCTGATTCCTTCACAGCGGAGTATTTCATAAAACAGCGTTCTGGGCATACTTGAGTGAATAGTTTGTGTAATAAGTAACGCTTTCGTTAAAAAAATCAGGGTTTTCGGTATGCTTTCAACAAGTTGTATATTCAATGATGCGCGCTTAATTGAGCTAATTTAGTATTAACTTCCATGCACATGATGCGATTTGTCGGTAAAATAGTACAACGCCAATTTTAGACATCGACTCCAAAGGTACGATATGAACCCTTATAAGCTCTATTTAGTAACGGATGACCAGCAAGATTTAGAAACGCTTAAGTTCGTGGTTGAACAAGCGGTTGCAGGTGGCGTTACTATGGTCCAAGTAAGAGAGAAACATGGGGATGTAAGAGCCTTCATTGAACGAGCACAAGCCGTAAAGTCGATTTTGGTTGGCTCAGGTGTTCCGCTGATCATCAATGACCGAGTGGACGTTGCATTGGCTGTCGACGCCGATGGTTTGCACTTAGGGCAATCGGATATGCCTGCAGAGTTAGCCCGTCAGTTGATTGGCCCAGACAAGATTCTTGGTCTGTCGATCGAAACTGAGCAACAGCTTCAAGAAGCCGATAGTTTGCCGATCGATTACATTGGCCTCAGTGCGCTTTTTGCCACACCAACCAAGACGAATCTAAAGAAACATTGGGGTTATGAAGGCATTCAAATGGCGTTGGAAACAACGCAGTTGCCGATTGTGGGTATCGGTGGAATTAACGAGTCGAACATTCCGCAGTTGGTCACGACCGGTATTCATGGATTGGCTTTGGTGTCAGCGATATGTCACGCTGAAAGCCCTAAACAAGCGACGCAGGATTTGCTGTCTCTAATGGGAGAGTGAAGGCTTTTAGACTAGAAAATAAATGAGTTTAACTGTTTGTTTTCTAGCTAAAACATAAGCACAGAGATGTGCTTATGTTTATCGCTTGAGCTTTTAAGGTTATCGACTGAGCTTCTAAGACAATCTATTAAGAGCGCTATGCTGTGTGTGAAGCACAAAGTATTTATTGTTCCTGAAAGCGTCTATTGAATGCACAGTTTGATCTACTGAGCACACAGAGCAACAGTACCGATGATCATAACAACGATCGCGGCATACCAGCCGTATTGTGCGGTCTTATCAGCAACAAACACCTTAATGTAGTTGAGTTCTTCATGCGCCATGGCAATGAAGTCTGTGTAGTTAATCGATAACTCGCGGCTGGCTTCTTTCAAGTCTTGTTGAAGTTTGTTGAAAGCCTCATCGATGAAGCCTTTTGTTTCTGGAACAGACGGAGTAGCAACCAAAGTTAAGCTATTCCAAACTGCCATACGCGATTCATATTCGCTTTCACTGACACAATTAAGTACGCGTAAATCATACTCTCGTTTGTTACGCTCTTTGCCCATTTTCTCAGGGCAAATATTTCTTAAAACGTTCACGACAAATTTTCCAAAAGGTTCATTTAGATATAAAAAAGCACTCGAAGAGGGCTCATAAACTGGGTGCGAATC
This sequence comes from Vibrio sp. J383, assembly GCF_023503985.1. Lineage (NCBI taxonomy): Bacteria > Pseudomonadati > Pseudomonadota > Gammaproteobacteria > Vibrionales > Vibrionaceae > Vibrio > Vibrio sp. J383. The sequence continues at coordinate 1,090,548 of NZ_CP097294.1, forward strand.
AATATTCAAAAGTGATCTATTTGAAGCTTTCACAAGTGGTTGCAGGGCAGGGGTACTTATGTGGGAGATTTGAAGTTGGGTCAGTGGTGTTAAAGAGCGATTTGGTTTGTCGATATCAGTTTGATAAGACAAACCCTTTGGGATCACATACTAGTTATGTCACTTTGAGATATCAACTAGGGTGTTTTATCCACACGACAAAGAAAATTATCGGCACGAAAAGCGGAAATGAGGTAGTGCTGGAGAAAACACCACCGTTATTGACTTAGGATTCAGTTGCTGAAATAGGCTGAACTCAAGAATTGGGGGAGGCTAGTTGGCTTGCCATTGATTGTTCTCTAATGAGTGGCCTTTTAGTTTTTCAAGTAAACTTGTTAACACTGGCCCATTGATGTGGCTGCGAGACACCAAACAACCCACTGGAGTAATCCAACCACCATGCTCGTGTGAGACAGGTAACGCCACAAGTACGCCTTTTTGAATGCCTTCCATCACCATCAATTCAGGCACATTTGCCCAGCCAACGTTCTGTTCAACGAGATCGATGATCGTTTTGTGGTTGTTGGCATACCAAAGCATCGAGCTAATACCGTAGGTGAACCACAGTTCGCGCTGCTTTGAACTGCGATGCACACATTGGCGGTAACGCTTTAGATCTGAGTCTTGTACTACCGACATTTGGCTGAGTTCGTGAGTGGCGGAGCTAACTGTAAGAAAGCGGGCTTGGCCCAGTAAGAAGAAGTCCATATCCACTTTAAGTTCACCATCCGCATAGATGATGCCAATCTGCGCTTTGCCGCGTCTTACGAGGTCTTCCACATCGAAGGTTGAGGCCGTAATAATATCGAAGTGCGTGATTGGGAACTGATCGGCCAGTGAGCTGATTATCTTAATGAAATTCTTATCTATGATGCTTTCATCAACCGCAATGATCAGTTCGTGCTCATCTTCTTGTGTGAGCGATTCTACTTTTTGGTCGAAGTACTTTTGTTGGTCGAGAATCGACTTAGCGACAGGTAATAACGCTTTACCTGTGTTGGTCAAAACGGGGATGTTTTTCTCTCGGTTAAATAGCTCTTGGTCGATGGCAATTTCTAGGTTGGCGATCGACTGGCTGACTCCAGACTGAGCGCGTTTCAGTTTGCGAGCGGCGGCAGAGAAAGAGCCACTTTCACACACAGTGACGAAGACTTTTAATTGCTCAAAACTGTACATGTTATCTCTCGCTCAATACCAAAGGGGGTAATCACTCCTAGGCTATCACTATTCGTGATGGCTGTTAACTTTCTCTTATTATTTCAGGTGACATAATCTCGACCAATCCAACACGTAATAGATTATTTAGAGGAATGTATGAGTACGTTAGAAAGAGTGTTTCACTCAGTGTTATTTGAAGTATTGGCCGTAACACTATCAATTATAGGCTTAGCGATATTTACTGATCATGATGTGAATGCCTTATCAGGAACCATGATAGTTGTTGCGACCATCGCGATGATTTGGAACTACTGTTTCAACCGCATTTTTGATCGCTACTTCACGGGTGAAAAATCAAAGCGTTCGCTGAAATTGCGTGTTTTTCACGTGGTGTTGTTTGAAGCTGGTCTTCTCATAGCGACAATCCCAGTGATGGCTTTCTTGCTTAATGTGGGGATTTGGCAGGCATTCTTAATGGATATCGGCGTGACCATTTTTATTACCATTTACGCGTTTGTGTTTAATCTGATTTATGATCATATACGAGCATTCTGGGTACGCAGAGCGGACTTAGCCGTTCAGTAATCTACCAAGTCAGTAAACACGAGCTTGGTTACTAACCGTTTGTTTATTCGTTATTTTGACGGAGGTATTCGGTTAGTAACTCTAGGTAACGCGGCGTTTGTTCTGCTATCTTAAATAAGGTGATAATTAGAGTTCTTGAAAGAACAGATTAAGAGGAAAGGATGCCAAATACCTCTCAGATAATGACAGTTGTAGATAAGAAGGAAGTCGAGCTGTTCGCGGAACTGTTCAAACATATTGATGGTGAAATCTACACCTTACTACGCAGTGCCCAAATCCCTAATGATATTCTCACCAGTAATGACCATTACGATTATCTCCCTGAGACAACGGTTAAGAACGTGGTCAAGATTATGGGGGAATCTGCGTCGAGAGAAGAGTTTTCGCTGTTTATGTGGAGTTTTTGCAAGCAAACCTATGTACCAAGGTTTGTGGCTAAGCTAAGTCAGCAGGATTCATTGAAAAGTGCGCTAGACCAATTTTGTGAGCAGCTGAAGCTCGTATCCAATGGTGCGAATGTCTATACCAAGCAATCAGGAGGCAAGTGGTGGTTGGTTCGCGAGAAGCCGTTTACTAACGCGCCTTGGTTTAAGTTCGCTGAGCTGTTCTCTGTCATTTTCATCAACGAGCTACTTTTAGTATTAACGCAAGGGCGTTGGAAGCCGTCTGAGGTTGGCATTCAGAATGGCGATCTCGAATGCTTTCAATCTCTACCACAAATGGGCAGTGCTCAGTTTTATACGCATAGGCCGGTCACTGCCTTTGAGATCCCTGAAGATATCATGCTTGCACCGATTGTTTTACCCAAAATTGCTCAAGTACCAGATCTCATTAAGCCTTTACCTAGCACATTCCTGAGCGCTTTTAAGCTTGTTATTAAACCTTATCTCACGATGGGGAAACTCCCAATTAGCTTAGCTTCTGAGATTCTGAATATTCATGTCAGAACGATCCAGCGTCGATTGGAAAGTGAAGGGGTGGTCTACAAAACCTTGATTGAAGAGATGGTTCTTGAGCAGGTTTTAGAATTGCTTAAGCAGTCAGATCTATCGATCACGCAAGTAGGTGCGAAAATGGGCTATTCCGATTCTTCCCACTTTACCCGAGCGTTCAAACGACAGATGAACATGACGCCAAGACAGTACCGAAAAGAGCACAGCTAAAACCAGTAAGTAAAAACACGAGCCTGCACGCAGAATTATTTATTGTCACCAAATGGCCATTTATCGACCTTGAATACTGGCAATATCACTACTAAGTTATTGAATGTGGATGAGTTGTTTTTTTTAGCGAGTTTCGCGGCTGACAAAAACACCTTTGAAACCTCATGACACTCATTAGTAGTTACGGAATCGTTATGGGAAGTGGGCTCCACTCATAAACGGAATCAAGGTGTATAAATGAAAAATGCAGGCTTAAAACTCTCTGTTGTTGCTCTTTCGTGTTCATTTGCTCTTTCTGCAAATGCCGCATCAACGCTATTTACTAACGTCGATGTGTTCAATGGTACTGAAAACAAATTGTACGAAGACCATCATGTATTAGTCGAAGACAATCTTATCAAACAAATCTCTGCGAGCCCGATAGAGGCTGGTGACGCTGTAGTGATCGACGGCGAAGGCAAAACGCTAATGCCGGGTTTAATCGAAGGCCATGGTCACTTGTTGCTGAATGGCGGTAATCTAAGTGACCACGAAAACAACCGTACGATTGAAGAACTGGCTGCTCGAGCAACAGTGAACGCGAACGCTGCGTTTCAATCAGGTTTCACCACGTGGCGTGATGCTGGTGGCTTGAATACTGGCTTACGTAAAACAATCGATTCTGGCATGTTGCCGGGCCCTCGACTCTACACATCAGGCGCATTTATTGGCCCGACGGGTTCGCATGCCGATTTCAGTAACCTAACCACGGCTAACCAACACTTCTTTGGTTCATCAACCAGTATGGCTCGAAATAGCGTGAGCTTTAATGCCGATGGTATTACAGAAATCAAAGCCGCTGCTCGTCAAAACTTCAAGCAAGGCAATACGCAAATTAAGATCATGTCTTCGGGTGGTGTGGCTTCAACATTTGACCCTTGGCAGCTGAATGCGATGTCTGCGGAAGAAATTGAAGCTGCCGTGGAAATTGCTGATGCGTATGGCTCTTACGTGATGTCGCACGCCTACAGTAAAAAAGCGATCATGCGTAACTTGGATGCGGGTGTTAAAACAATCGAACACGGTTTCATGTTCGATGGCGATATCGCTGACAAGATGGAAGATAAAGACGCTTACATCACAACTAACATGACCGCGTTTTCACCTTACCTGACGCAGATCGAAGCGATCAACTCGAACCCTGCCTCTAAGCGTAAAGCGGAGTCGGCAACCAAAGCATTCAAAGACTACATATCGAACGTCAACAAGTACCAACCTAAATGGGGTTTCCACACAGACTGTGTCGGTGACGTGGTTTCTTGTATCAAACAAACCGACCACACGATCTTCCTTGCGGGTAAAGAGTTAGGCAACTTCTTCACTTTGAAAGGCATGACATCGGTAAACGGTGAGATCGTTAAGTTATCTGGCGTGATGGACCCATACCCAGAGGGTAAGTTAGGCGTGATTGAAGCGGGCGCATACGCCGATATCATTATTGTTGAAGGCAACCCACTTGAAGACTTGTCAGTAATTGGGGCAAACGAAAAATGGTTTGATGCAGAGCCGCGCAGCCCCGAAATCGACACCATTAAAGTCATCATGAAAGACGGCAGAGTCTACAAAAACACGCTGTAGTTCAGTTCGACAACTCAGTTAGAAATTAAGCTTTAATGGGTGACCTATCTGGGTAGGTCACCTCTCTTCAAGGTGTTCCTTATGCAAAAAATGCTTTCTCTTATCCTGTCATTGGTATCACTGACGACCGTTGCTTTTCCTACTTTTTCTGAAACTGCGATGAATCTTGAGTGGCAAGATCTGAACTCAGAGTCTCACGAAATGAAAGTAGAAATGCCGGATCTCACCGATCAACAAATGCGTCTATTACAAGGTGTGATAGCAATGAGTGCATCAGAGGAAGAGCAAGCTCAACAACAGGTTCTATTATTCAAACAAACGCTAAAAGAGCAGGGCGTGGACGCAGACGAAATGATCGCACTGCGTGACGAATACATGCAAACCATGAAAGCAAACGCCGAAGCTATCACGACAGAGTTTGATGGCAAGAAAGTACGAGTTCCCGGTTTCATCGTTCCACTGGAGTTCTCTGAGGGAATGACAGCAACAGAGTTTCTGTTAGTGCCTGTGGCGGGTGCGTGTATCCACATGCCGCCACCACCTGCAAACCAGATTGTGCGCGTGTCTTTCCCTGAAGGCTTTCAGGTACAGAACGTTCAGTATCCAGTGTGGGTAGAAGGTGACTTTAGCTCCAACAAAGTGACTGAAGAGGTCTTCCTAGTCGATGGCAAAAGTAACCTCACCATGGGTTATGAAATGAAAGCTTCGATGATCGAAGACTATTATGAAAAAGAAAATTAATGGTTGTCATCAAATGACAATTTTCAATGTGAGTAATGAATAAAATAAAACTAACTTAAAAAGCACTGGTGACATGATGAACTCAAGATTCTCTAAAGTAAGTATGGCAATTGTGATGGCAGCGAGCACAATGAGCGGCGTTGTTTACGGCGCTAACTTTGAAGGCCCAGATTCTGTTGAAAATACAATTGCAGAGCAGAAAGCACAAAAGAAATCTTGGAGGGAGTCATTAGCTGAAGATGGTTTTACATTTGGTGCAGATTACTTTGCTTTGGGGCTGACCTCTGGGGGTGGGGTTGGCGGCGATAGCGTTGATGCATCGTCGGGTGTGGCACGATTATACGGTTCATGGCATCTATTAGGAAAGGACACACAGAACTCAGGTAGCTTAGTTTGGAAGGTGGAACATAGGCATGCCTATGGTGATACTGCGCCAAAAGACTATTCATTCGGCCCACTCGGCTATGTTGGTGCAATTGGCCCTGCATACAGTGACCAAGGGTTTCGTGTTACGGACTTAAACTGGAAGCAAAAAATCAATGATGGCAAAGGCACCATTGTCGTCGGTTGGCAGGATGTAACGAACTATGCGGATGTTTACGCTCTAGCAAGCCCGTGGTCTGGCTTTACTAACTTGGCATTCTCGACAGGCTCAGGTGCGATGGGCTTACCGGATGACGGTGTATTGGCCCTTTCTGCCGGTCATATGCTAGGCGAAAACTTTTATGTGGTCGGTGGTATCGCTGATGCAAATGGTCAGTCAGATGATATTTTTGATGGCTTTGATAGCGCTTTTGGTAGTGATGCGTCTTACTTTACAACACTTGAATTAGGTTGGACGGCTTCACAAGAACTGATTTATACCGATAACTTCCATGTGACGTTCTGGGACTTTGGTGACGATACTCGCCACAGTAATAGCCTTGCTGCGGAAGGTGGCTCGGGCGTTAACTTCTCATGGAGTCAGTTCATGAATGATCAAGTTATGCCGTTTGTACGTGGTGGTTTCTCTGAAGGGGACGTTGCCCTTTACGATAAATCGATTTCTGTTGGTATGGGTTACTTTGGATTAGGAAAACCAACCAACAATTTAGGCGTGGCACTTAATTGGGCAGAAGTGAATGGTGATTCTTTTGCAGCTGATGCGAAAGCAATAAGTGGTAATACAGAGCAATGGACGGCTGAAATTTACTACAACATGCAACTCAACGATTTCATCCAAGTGACACCTGATATTCAATACATTAAAGATCCTGCGTTCTCCAATGAAAGTAGCGCTTGGGTGTTTGGTGTTAGAGCGAGAGTCTTTATCTAACTTCTCTGTTTGTTAATCGCTGAAACGTAAAGAATAGATGTAAAAAGTGAGCCTGTTTGGCTCACTTTTTTTGTCTTAGGTCTGTATCAAAAGCGGCTATGCTTTTTCGGCTTTGGGCGTGTCATCGAGTGCGAAGTAGATCTTTGAAACGATAATCTCTGCGACCAAAATAGTGAATACCACAGCGAAGAACGCCACCACACCATTCCATGGGCCTGTAAAGTCTACCTTGTCGCCAAACAAGATATTGATGGCTTCCAGCATTACAAACTTAGAACCTACTAAGATGACGTAACTGGATAAACCACGATAAATCTTAGGCGCAGTGCCGGGTTTAGACTTGAAGTAATCTGCGAGCTTATGTTCTAAGCCAATAGACAGTTTGAGCAGGAGTTGTAGCAGAATCGCAGCTGCAAATGAGATGGTGAAAGACTCGATATTGACGAAGTCCCAGTATTCATCAAAAAAATTAAGAACGGTTAAATCGACGAGTACCGCAAGCGTGTATCCGACAAAGAGTCGTTGGGGCGTATTAAATCCATATACTTTTTCTATATTGCTCATCTACTTCTTCCTGAGTAAAGGGTTATAAAAAACTTAGGAGTTAATCCTATAATTTTCAAACGCTTATTGTTTTATATGCGAAACAAGTCTTAAAGTCAGTTTGGCGCATTATGGTAAGTAAGGGTTTTAAGAATGATCCAAGATAAGACTCCAATTTAGACAGAGGCGCATATGATTATTCATTTTAGAATCCAAGACGTAGAAGAACTTTGGAGAGCCATCGATTTAGCAACGCTCTTGCAGTTGGAACTGAGAGCAGTATCAACCACACCGTTAACTCTCTGATTGAATTAGTTAAGTTACCAATTACACTTGAAGCATAAGTTTGAATGGAGTCAACTTAATGCTTTCACCCCTATCGCACTATCCCCGTTCTATTATTCTGCTCTTAATGGGCCTCAGTTCTTCCACGGCCTATGCATCCAATGAATTGATTCAGAACCGCTTAGAGAAGATATTTTCTGTGTCAATTGCGCTGACTGACAGCGATGCCATTTCAATTGGCTTTGTGGATTTTGATCCTAATTCGTTTATCAATTTAAACGACAGTGGTTTTGGCTCAGATAAAACCATCGATACTCGAAGCCAAGTGAGTGTGGGCTCCATCCCTTACTCTTCCGTGATTAAAACGGATGACCCTGACTTTGACCTTATTTGGTCCGTACGAGGGTCTTATGCGCTTTCTGAACAGGATATTGAGATCTCATCAGATGTGACTCCTGACCGTCGTGTTAACCCAAATGAAGACTCGGTATTGGGCCTGTATGGCTTTTTCGGAGGGCAAAACCATTTAAACCAACATTGGTCTATCGCCTATGGCTTAGGCACTCACTTGCTCTATTACCGCAATAAATACGAATACAACAACAGCTACTCTCAAGCATTTCAATCTCAGCTAGACGGTTACGCGTTGAATACATCAGCATGGGCGCTTGTTGCAGAACCTTCAGTCAAACTTCAATACTTGCAACCAAAGGAGTGGGGCAGCTGGAATGTGTCTTCAAGAGTTCGTTACTTTTATGGAACAGGCTGGGGCGAAGCGAACGATGGCGATATCGGTAACCCAGAAGGGATGCGATTCATTAATGAACTAGAGTTTAGGCAAAATGTAGCGCTCGATGCTTGGTCGCTTAATAACCCTCAAATCCACTATAACTTAACAAGAATCGATGTCGCGGGTGATTTGACGGCTCCTTTAGATACGCACTATTACTATGAATTCGGGGCCGGATTAGTATTTGATGTGCCTTACGATTCTTACTTTTTTGACAACTTCGGGATTGGAATTAACTTCAATTATGGCAGCTCACTCAGTGGCGGTAGCTTGCTATTCTTACTCAATAATTAGCATAAGTTGTTGATCTTAATTGTACTCATATAATTTGAATTTGTATGTGTCGTAAAATGGTAAATATCTTAGTGGAAACTTAGCCATCATAGTCATTCGCCCATCACTAGAGCAGACTATGAATAAGTTAAGTTTTGACAGAAAAATGCCGCTATACGTGGTGTCTACACTTGCCCTTAATATGGCAGTTAGCTTGTGGTTATTGAGTATGGCTTCTTCGGCAGTCATGGCTTTTTCTGTGTGCGCGTTGTTTTTGCTCAGCACCCTCATTACTGCACGCCTATATCGACATGAAATGGCTCAAAGCAAGAATAGCTTGTCTGAAGCGATCATTGATGGCGTCGCTGGTTTTATCATCCTCGATAGTCAATTGAGGGTAATACAAGTTAATCAACAATTCTCTAGAGTTTCAGGTTATGCCTTTAATCAAGTCGAGTCTCGCCCGATTTCTGATCTCTGTTTTATGAATAACAGCAGTTTAATATCGACCATTACTCGCTCACTCAAGGAAAACCAGAGATGGAAGGGTGAGTTGAGTGGAGTCAGTCGACTTGGTGAACATTTTACTGTGAATGTGGTTGTCGAAAAGTTAGCTGAAATACTGTCGCACAATAATAAATATGTGGTGACCTTTACCGATATTAGTCGACGCAAAGTATTAGAACGTCGATTAAGAATGTTGGTGGACACAGATTCTCTCACAGGGTGCTGGAACCGCCGCCGTTTTGATAAAGATCTTAATCATTATTCAAACTTAGCGGAGCGTTATGGTTACACGCACTCTTGTTTGGCGTTGATCGATTTAGATCATTTCAAGGCCATTAATGATAATCATGGTCATGACCAAGGTGATTCAGCGTTGAAAGAGGTCGCTGAACTGTTGAGAAATAACAGTCGAGACACCGACATCGTCGCGCGAGTCGGCGGCGAGGAGTTCGCTATCTTAATGCCAGAAACTAACTTGGCAGAAGCGTTTGAGGCGATGTATCGATTGAAAGAAGTGATTGCCAAAGGAACAACATTGAACCTGACTGTGAGCAGTGGTGTGTCTGAAATACAGGCACAAGCCGAAGCGACCTATCGCAGTGCAGATAAGGCACTTTACCGCGCTAAAGGTAACGGACGAAATAGAGTGTGTAGCTCTAGCCCAGGCTGCGCGACACCTATTGCCCTTGGCTAAGAGTTGGTCACACTTAGCTAATCGGTGAGAGTGGTATCTAAGCCGAGATTGAGCGTTGGTAAATCTTCGGCGTAAGACCAGACACACGCTTAAATGCACGAGAAAAATGCGAGATGTTGGTGTAACCGAGCTGGCTAGAAATGTAGGTCAGCGTGTGACCCTCTTCCATCAGTTCGCAAACTACTGAAAACATCAGGTTCTCTTTGATTTTTCGATAAGTGGTGTTTTCGTTCTTGAGTTTGCGTTGGAACGTTCGCACCGAAAAGTTGAGTAGCTCAGCGGCTTCTTCAAGAGAGAGATCTTGTTCTTTCATGTACGGCTTTAGAAGCTCGTAAACGCTATCGGTAAAGCTGGTATGCCACTCAATCAGTGTCGGTTTAGCACTGAGTTCTTTAGAGGTTAGGCGAATTGGGAGTTGTAATATTTCTTCAGGAATAAGTACAGCTGTCGACGATTGATCAACAAACAGTTGGCAGCTACTTGGCACCAGTGTTTTGACGACATCGATGTCATGTCCTTGCAGACGCACTTTATTAGGTAACCATGGCGATTGGGATAAAATGGTTATTAATTCAATGATATATGTAATCGCAAAAGCTTCTCCCCATTGAAACATAGGGGAATTGTCTTCGGGGGCAGTACGGCAAAACCAGCTCTGACCGTGTTCTTGAATAAACTCGACTTTGCTGCCTGGTGAATCATAGGCAAAGATTGAATTGATCTGTTTTAGTGCATCACCAATGGTTTCGAATTCGGTAAATTGATGCAAGACATTTGGGATGATTCGACGTCGAAATGCGAGTCCAAGAATATCGGTGAACCGAGATACGCCGAGTTGTGCCGATGTAAGATAAATCAAACGCTTAATGGATTCCGATGGCACAAAATCACTTTCTGATTCGATAAGGTCGGGTGGTAAACCGGAATCTTTAAGCAACAGATGTAAATCAAGACCATAGTCAGAAAATACCTGAACCAGAATCTTGGCGTAGTTCGTTTGAATTACCGGGACTTGGTAGTGACTAGAGGTCATGAGAATACAATCCTGTATATATTGTTGCATTATTAGACGTGCATATCATTTGCAACGTTTTGTTTACTAAATCTAACCCTATTTACTTGAGTTTTCCATCGCTGGGTTTATTTTTAAAGTATTAATTTTGTTGATGTTAGTTATCTAGAAGGGAGTCCCATGTCAGAAGTCAAAGGGAATAAGCAAGAAGCCAATGAAGAAGTTGGCCAGCAAGAAAATGGAAAAGACAGAGTAAGAAAGGTCACAAACTACCTATTGTTGTTTGTTGCATTCATGTTGATCTTCAGTGTCATTTCAGACCGAATCATCCCTATTACTGATAATGCTCGTGTAAAAGGTTATATCGTTCCAATCAAGCCAGAGGTGTCGGGAAAAGTTCTCGATATACTGGTTCAACCTAACCAACTGGTTAATCAAGGCGACAAGTTAGCCATTTTAGATGAGTCTGATTACAAAATTGCAGTACAACAAGCCGAGCAAAATTTAGAGATTGCAGGCCAAAATGTCGGAGCTCAAACCGCGAGCATTGCTTCAGCTCAAGCGAAACTCACTTCAGCGATTGTTGAAAGACAAAACACCAAACTGCAAGCCAAGCGTGTTTTAGAGATGGCCGACAAAGGTGTGGTTTCTAAATCAGATGCAGATAAAGCGCGAGCAGCATTAGCGACTTCTCGAGCAGCTGTTGTGAATGCAGAGGCTGATCTTGAAGGTGCGAAGCAACAAATGGGTAAAGAGGGACAAGAAAACAGTCAAGTGAAAGCGGCGTTGCTGGCACTTGAACAAGCTCAATTGAACCTAGAGCGCACCGTGATTACCGCGCCGACACAAGGTGGTGTTTCTAACTTTAGCCTGTCTGAAGGGTTTTATGCATCGGCAGGGCAAGCAATCATGACCTTTGTTTCAACCGAAGATATTTGGATTGAAGCTTATTATCGAGAGAACAGCCTAGGTAATGTAACGGTCGGTGATGAAGTTGAAGTGGCATTGGATTTCGCACCGGGCAAAGTGGTAAAAGGGCGCGTAAGTAGCATCGATTGGGGTGTTGATTGGGGGCAAAATGATCAAGCAGGTAAGCTTGCGCAAGCTAGCCAACAAACGGGTTGGTTGCGCCAAACACAGATGCTTCCTATCACCATTGAATTTGATAATGAAGAAGTGACAGGCATGCTCCGAGTGGGTGGCCAAGCGGATGTGATTGTTTATAGCGGCGATAACTTTGTGTTCAACGCGATAGGCAAAGTATGGATTCGTCTGATTAGCGTATTGTCTTATGTCCGATAAGCCGATTCCTGACCAACAAACACAGCAACGTATCCTGCGATTTACTGTCGGGGTCACGTTGGCTGTTTTCTTGGCGGCGTGGATAAACTGGCCACTTGCGTTTGTGGCGCCAGTGTTCACTGCTAAGTTCTTAATTGATAAATCAAACCTCCATAAGGAAACGGTCTACGAATTGCTCTTGGCCGTTGTGGTGACGATGGGGTTAGGTTTATTGCTGTCGCGAGGAATTACCCATTACCCAATTCCATTGCTGATTTTGGTGGGGTTAATGATGCTGTGGGGTTACTACTTGTTTGTCGACCCTAAATGGAACCTTTTCGCCACCATATTGTTGATTGCGGTCTTGATGTTGCCATTCATGGCGATTGATAACCCTGGCGTTTCGGTAATGCTGGCATCTGGCTTAGCAACTTCTGGGGTGGTTTCAGTGATGATCTTTGCGTTAGTGCATGTATTTTTCCCTGAGCCTAAATCGGAGTTCTCAGGCTTCGCTGCTGCGCCACTCGAAAAGAAACAGCGTTGGTATGCAGCCTTTAGGGCGATGATTATCTCCTATCCAGTGGTATGTTTTTTCTTTATCTTTCAAATATCTGAAGCTTTATTGACAATGATGTTCATTGCGCTGTTATCGTTGATGATTACGTCAGAGAAGTCGATAAAGTTGAGTGCTTTTCTAGTGATAAGTAACGGTATCGGGGGATTGCTCGCGATAGCGGCTTTTTCAATCCTTTCGATTGTTCCTAATATTATCTTCTACTCTTTATTCATAGGCTTGGTCGCTATTGTGATCGCCAAGAAGATCTACACGGTTCCCGAAAAAGCGCCGATTTTCGCCACTGCATTTAGTACGTTGTTAGTACTTGTCGGTAGCACCTTGATGAGCTCAGGCGACATCGATAGCAACACTCTTATACGCATATTCCAATTAGTGTTAATTGGTATATATATGATTTTGGCTTCTTTATTCCTAGAAACTCGGAATTGGAAGTTCTTACAAAATCAGCCTTAATTATGTCTTACAAGGACGTCTCATGAAGTTAACCGATGATTTTTCAAAACAGGCGATAGACGCTGCCATCAAGATCGCAGCAATTGCCATGCTCGTGTATTGGTGTTTCTCGATTTTGCGCCCATTTATTCTATTGGTTATTTGGGGGGCGATCATTGCGACTGCGCTCTATCCAGTTGCTGTCGCCATTTCAAATAAGACGGGAATGTCGAAAGGAAAAGCCAGCGCATTACTGAGCTTTATCGGAGTACTGTTACTGCTCATTCCTTTAGTTGCGCTCTCTTCCGGTATTTACACCAGTGCTTCGGACCTAATGACAGGGCTACAGGACGGAACCTTGTCTCTGCCGAAACCCAAAGAGTCCTTGCAAGATATCCCATTAGTTGGCGAAAGAGTTTATGCCGCCTTGGTCCATGCTTCTTCGAATATAGAGGGCGTGTTTATCACGTATGCAGACGAACTTAAGGTATTTGCTTCTAAAATGGCATCGATCTTAGGCTCATTGGGCGGTGGTTTTGTCCAATTTATTATCTCAACCATCATTGCAGGTGCGTTCATGAGTAACGCCGATAAATGTCAAACCGGTGTGACTCACTTAGTGGTTCGTTTAACGGATGGCAAAGGCGTAGAGCTCGTGCAGTTATCTAAATCGACTGTGCGCAGCGTTGTGCAAGGTGTGATTGGTGTTGCTGTGATTCAATCTATCATGTCGGCAATTGGTTTGGTTATCGCGGGTGTTCCAGCCGCGGCATTGTGGGCGCTAGCGGTGTTACTGGTCGCTATTATTCAGTTGCCGCCGATTCTTGCTTTGTTACCTGCCATTATTTACATGTTCAGTGTTGAATCGACACTGGCGGCGAGCTTGTTCTTAGTGTGGTGTATTTTGGTGAGCGGCAGTGACGCTATCTTGAAGCCAGTACTACTGAGCCGAGGGTCTCACATTCCAATGTTGGTGATTTTGCTTGGTGCGTTGGGCGGAATGGCGATGTCAGGAATCGTCGGTCTGTTTGTTGGTGCTGTGATACTGAGTTTAAGCTATGAGCTGATGATGGCGTGGCTTGGGCTTGAAGAGAAAAACCAACAAGAAACTGAGAAAAAACCAGCAGAGGCAGAGGAAAAATAGATGAAGCCAGTCTCTAAAGACGACAACTTCTACTTCTTATTCTATGCACTGTTGGTGTTGTTTTTTGGTTGCGCGGTGATGCAGCAGTTTTATCCGCAAGGCCAGAAAACAATACTATTTCTCATCATCATTACGCTAGCGAGTTCAATTGTTGGTATCCATAAAGAGCGAGCCTTGTATCGCTCTTGGTATGGGCTGTTATTGATTACGGCGCTAGTGTCTGGTGTGTTTTCGTTTTTGGAAGGCTATAACCTGTCGATAGTGACGCTATCAGCGTTGGCTGTGTTCTTGTTTTCACACATTTACTCGGCGTTGAAACAGGTGATGAAAGCCAAAACGGTGACGCCCAATCACATTATCGGCTCGATCTGTATTTACTTGTTGTTGGGGTTCGCTTGGTCGACCATCTACTTGTTGATTTTAGAAATATTTCCCAACGCCTTTAATGGGTTAGAAGAGCAAATCTGGCTAACCAATTTGTTTAATGCGATGTACTTTAGCTTTATCACGTTGACTACGGTTGGTTATGGTGACATATCACCGGCATTACCTATTGCTCAGTTCTTCGTGTTTATGGAATCCATTATCGGCAGTTTTTACTTGGCCATAATGGTGGCAAGTTTGGTGAGTATTCGGCTTACACAGTCTCAATCCCAATAGAGCGGATACAAATAATAGATCATATACAAACAAGCCCGGCAATTGCCGGGCTTGTTCTGTTTTACGCTTTTTAAAGTCAAACCTAGCTTTGAGGTTGAACTCCCTATGGGCTACGAATCTTATGCCTTAGTGTGAGCTACAAACCTTAAGCTTCAGTGCCTTGTATCTTCTCTAATTCAGCGATGGTCGTTTGTGACACAAGCTGACCATCCATGTAATAGCTAACGTTTTGACCCTCTTTGATACCTGTCAGAGTTGCCGTTTCACCAGAGGTATAGACGATGTCCATTTGAACCGTGTTTTCGTCAATCTTAATCATCTCACCCGTTTCAATGGTGCGATTGTTTGAAATTGGCCCTACAGGGGCTTCTTTCAGGCTTGGGCCTAGGTCGTCGTTCACTTCGAAGTGTGTATCTGTTTTTGTATCAAATACGTGTGGCGAGCCACTGATTGGGTTTTTACCTGTCCAAAATTCAAGTGAGTTGAATACGACATAGTCGGCTGCGGTTGTAATACCGTACACAGGCGCTAATAAGAAGTTTACACCTGCACGAGCATAGCGGTTATCGACAACTTCAACGTTAAATTTCATCACTTTCCCTGTTACGGCGTTGCTGCCGATACAACCAGTTAGCGCAGAAGCCAAAACCGTTAGTCCTACAATTTTAAGTGCAATCTTTTTCATTTTAGTACCTGTATAAGTTAGAAGTCTGTTTTGTTGGAACAGGTGTAGTATGGTTTTTATTCGATTCAGAGTTTTACCATTTAACGCCACTGACGATAGAAAATTGGTTATGTACTTTAAGCATCACAAGCTAGATCTAGAAAAACGGACATAGAAAAGCTGGCTACAAAAATCGGAGCATAAAAAAAGCGCGACCTAATAGGGCGCGCTTTTGAGTATTTGGATAAGTCGTAATGAAAACAACGACTCCAATACAGAATTACTTCATCACATATGAATAGGCCGATACGACAAACCAGCGGAAAAATCGAAATAAAAGGGTAGTGGCTTTAACGGTAAACTTGGCGATTGATACCGTTGCTTCTGCACCAACGCTAACGCACTTATGCAGATCGGATTCTTTGTATTCTGAATAGGTCATATGGTTTCTCATTTCTCGCGGTTGTCTTTCATATGTAAGTAATGACTCCTGTCTGGCGATATACCCTGTGCGACTAATGTACGAATATTCATCGATAGAAACTTACCATTTAATGCCAAGTAGTGTGAAAAACAACCAAAATATAACGTGTTGAGAGAAATTAAGTACGTACCTAGATGTAACCTATCAAGTTACCGAAAAAACGAGGTTATATAGTGGTATGATCGCAGGCTCAGCACCATAAGTGATAAAGAATAGGAAACAGAATGACTCACCTTACCGATCAGCAAGAAGCTGCAATGGCGACGTTTAAGGAAAACTTACACCTTCCAAATGGTGGTTTTCATAAGCTGATTATCGATCTAAGTAAGGAATATCAGCTGCCATTTCAAAAGGTGCGAGCCGTTTTAAAGAAAGCTCAAAAAGACGTGGAGCGACAGATACGAGAAGACTTTACCAGTGTTGATGACGCGGTACTGAGCCAAGCCAATTGGGTAAATATCATTAAGTCGAAACTTGTTGAGCTAGCGGAAGAAAACCAAACGGTTATGGATAAGCTGCAACAAAACCTGAAGTATCAAAAAGTGTTGTCGGCAACCAATGGTTCAATCGCAAGTGAAGATGAACGTGATGAGTTGATTGAAGAATTGATTCAAGCTTATGAAAAAGAGGTATTCAAACCTTTACTGGCTATGCTGCATACAACAAAGCTGTATTGGAAATTAATGCTGGTGGATGAGACATGTAAGATGAATGAGGAGAATCGTGAGAAATTCAGTGATTACCCTCAACACATGCAAGCTGCAGAACACTTATATACTCTTGATCAGAAGTTAAGGTCGATGCCGTTAACTTATTAGTCCATGAATGCACTGATAATGACTCATTGGTGATTCAGAGTTTGATATAAGTTGGTTTCAATAGAAGTACGATAACCTAGCTAGCGTTAGCCGCGTGTGAAATGCAAAAAGGGCTAGGTTTCTGATCTGTTTTACTTCTACTCTATTTTGTTCTGCTAGAGCGAATTGAGGGTGACATCTTTTACATCTTTGGGACTAAACGGTGTTTCTTTTTGTAGCCTTTGGGAAATGCTATAGGAGTGTGAAATGTCCTAGGGTGTTTCCGTTGCCTGAAACAATAGTTCCGATGCTTTCTCGTTCATTAAATTCAAAATCGATGAGATAACTGTGATGTTGTAGCTTGGGCAATATGTGGCGGTGGAGTATATCGCTATTGAGCTGTCGAATCTCTGTGACCCATGAAATTTCTTCTTTGTGTAAGTCTATTTTAATCTTGAGCATTTATTACCTTTTAGTTTATTGACTGATTTGTCGCGTGATAGTTGGTACCAATGGGTTTGTCGTGTTGTTCTGCGTGACATAACTGTGCCTTGTGTTTATTACATTTATATTTAAGTGATCGATCTATTTTGACTTCGCTAACAAAAGAGCGAATGACGATAGATCGGTAGTGAGGGTCGAATTTAAAAGCTATTGAATGACTATCTAGGTGAAAGCTGACGCAGAGATGGTGTAACGAGGAAATCGAGAACTGTCTTTGAGGAACTTGGACTTACTTTAGCATTAACAGCTCTATAGATTAGAGCCAAGTGGCGCACTATACGCCTAGTTTTTTGAATTGCAACTCTATTTTTAATTAAATTTAAAAATATTTTTGAATGATTTGCCGTCGCTTGTTGAGAGTTAAATGAGCGAAGGACCGATAATTCACCATGATACCTGACCGATGTTTGGCTTTGCACCGCTTTGTGTTCTTTGTCATTAGTGGTTTTATTTGTTCAGCTAATTTAGTGATGATTAAGCCTCTGTTATATATAATCTTTACATTGTAAATTTCAATTCGTAACTCTGAGGTTGAGCGTTGTGATTCTGGAGTTTAGCGTTGTGATTTCAGGGTTTTCGAGCACTTTTCCCCATCAGTTTATTCTTCAGATTGATGATCATTTTCCTCTTCGCGTCTTTTTGTTATTTCTGATCCCTAGTATCTCTCCTGACTACGCAAAATATGAATACTCACTTTTACATTTCTGAATAATAAAGTTGTTGTGTCGCCAGTTTAATGCAAATATAATTGATAATAGTTCTCACTTGCGTTACGAGTTTGTTATCAAAGCAATGACAGACTTTAAATTATCGTTATTTAGCCGTTGTGTACGCCCCATACTCGCCTATGAGTAATGTGACTTTCATTGTCATGAGTGGTGGTTAGTATCAATGGCAAAGGAAGAAACATGAAGAAAACAATCAATTCAGTTCGCCAGTTGTTAAGCGGGCTTGCCATCGTTCTTGCATCATCTTTACTGATGACCGCTCAAGCGAAAACCGTGACCATTGAACACGTAAAGGGCACGGCGCAGTTTACTGAAGTACCACAGCGCGTTGTGGTACTTGGCTTTGGTAGCTTGGATGTGCTTGATCAAATTGGTGTACAGCCAGTTGGTGCGCCTCATAGCTTGCTGCCCGATTACCTAGCTTCGTACAAAGAAACGACTGCAAATACAGGATCATTGAGTGAACCTGATTTTGAAGCTATCTACATGTTGAAGCCTGACATCATTATCGCGGAAAACCGCATGCTTAAGGTTTACGACAAGCTGGCACAAATCGCTCCAACGGTCATGTTCTCTATTGAAGGTGATAAATATTGGGCTGATGCTCAGCAAAACTGGCGCGCGCTAGGTGACATCTTTGGTAAGCAAGCTGAAGTAGAAGCGATCATCAAAGAGACTCAAGCGTCGATCACTGCGGTAAACGACAAAGTCGCGTCTGACGAAACGTCAGCAATGATGCTGATGAACAACGGCAACAACATTGCGATGTTCAATAAGGGCAGCCGCTTCTCGATCATTTTTGATGATTTTGGTTTCGAGGAGTCAAAGAGTGCGACAGTGGCTCCAATTAAGGGGACTCACGGCAACCTAATCTCGTTCGAATACATTGCTGACGCAAAACCTGAAGTGCTTTACGTTCTTGACCGCGAAAAAGCGATTGGCAAATCAGAAGGTCGCGCACAACAGCTGTTTGATAACCCATTAGTTGCGGCGACACCTGCAGCGCAGCAAGGCAACATCGTTTACCTTGATTCAAGTGCTTGGTATTTGGCGGGTGGTGGCGTGACAGCGATTCACCGAATGTTAGGTGATATTGAGCGTACGATTCAATAGTTACTAATCATCAGATATTCGGGCTTATAAGAGCGTTCTTATAAGCCCTTTTTCACTTTTTTATACGGGCTACCCGAGACCTACCTTTAGTATTATTTCTATGTTGAAACCCATTGCAGCTGCTGTATTTCTTGTTGTGTTATGCGTTGCGTCATTGATGATTGGAGTCGCTGAGATCAGCTTTAGCGACTTCTTCAATGGCAACCAACACGCCAACTCTATTTATGTTGTTAGTCGAATCCCTCGACTGTTCGCGATTGTGCTTGCCGGTGCGGGCTTGAGTGTCGCTGGCTTGATCATGCAACAGATCGTGCAGAACAAGTTTGCCGCGCCTTCGACTATGGGCACCATTGACTGCGCCATGCTTGGGTACATAGTCGGTATTCTGGTTCTGGGCAATGCAGCGCAATGGAGCTACTTAGGCTTTATCTTCGCGTTTGCAGTGTTTGGCACCATGCTATTGGTCCGTTTTCTACAACACCTGAAGTTCAAGAATGCGGTGTTGGTGCCTTTGATTGGCATTATGTATGGCAACGTTGTTTCGTCTCTAACAACCTTTATTGCTTATAAGTACGACTTAGTACAAACCTTGTCGGCATGGACAATGGCGAACTTTGCGAGTGTGTTGCAAGGCAGCTATGAAATTCTTTACCTCGCAGTGCCTGCTTGTGTGTTGGCTTACTACTTCGCGAGTCAGTTCAGTGCGGCGAGTATTGGCGAGAGCTTTGCGAAAAACATCGGCTTGAATTACCAGAAGATCGTCTTCATTGGTGTTGCATTGGTCGCTATCTGTGCCTCTTCTGTAGTGATGATCGTCGGTGTTATCCCATTTCTTGGCCTTATCGTGCCGAATATCGTGTCGTTGATGATGGGCGATAACATGAAGAAGATTCTGCCTTGGACAGCCTATTGGGGCGTGATCTTGGTATTGGTTTGTGACTTGTTAGCTCGAATCGTCATCTTCCCTTATGAGATACCAATCTCGATGGTAATCAGCATCTTTGGTGGCTTGATTTTTATCTACCTAATCATGAGAGACAAGTCGAATGCGTGATTCAGTAAAAATTGCGATTCTGGCCATCGCGTCTTTGTGTATGGCGGCAGTATTTGTGGGGCAGGGACTTACGTGGGATAACTATGAGTTCTTCTTGTCTCTGCGGCTACCTAAACTACTGTCAATTGTGTTGGCAGCGGTGGCGATTTCTGCATCGTCATTGGTGTTCCAAACCATTACTAATAATCGAATTCTAACCCCATCCATCTTGGGCTTTGATAGCTTGTATATGCTGGTTCAAACGGTACTTCTGTTTGTGTTTGGCAGTGCTAGCTTCTGGGTGATTGATTCAATCGCAAACTTTTCGATGTCTGTAACTGTGATGATCTTGTTCTCGTTTGCTCTGTTCCATTTCTACTTTAAGAGCAAGCGAAATAACGTTTTCACACTGCTTTTAATAGGCATCGTGTGTGGCAGCGTATTCTCGAGCTTAGCGAACTTCCTTGCGATGTTGATTGATCCCAATGAATTTGCGGTGCTGCAGAATGTTATGTTCGCAAGCTTCAATAACGTAAAAGGCGAACTGGTTTACCTCAGTCTTATTCCACTGGGTTTGAGCTTGCTTGGCCTGTGGTTGCTGGCGCCTAAGCTTGATGTACTTTGGCTTGGTGTTGATAACGCGACAAGCCTGGGTGTGAACACCAAGCGATTGACTCAGATTACCTTAGTGATTGTGTCTGTGATGGTCGCGGTGTCTACGGCTCTGGTTGGCCCTGTGCTGTTCTTTGGCTTGATCACCGTGAGCTTAGCTCGCCAGATATTCCGATCTTATCAGCATCGTGTGCTTATCATCGCAAGCAGCTTGTTAGCGATCGTTTTATTGGTTTCTGGCCAATGGTTTATCGAAAAAGTGATGGCGTTTGAAACCACTGTGAGTGTGATCATTAACTTGGTCGGCGGTTTGTATTTTATGTTCTTGTTGTTACGCACCAGAATTCAGTAAAGGTAGTAAGTTGTGATTAAATTAACAGGTTTAAGTAAGAAGTATGGCAAGTCACTCGTGGTTGATGATGCCAGTGCTATGTTCCCGAAAGGCGAAGTGACTTCTATCATTGGCCCAAATGGTGCGGGTAAAAGTACGCTGCTTTCTATGGCGAGTCGCTTAACAGACAGTGACGCAGGTGAAGTAGTCATTGGCGATAAGTTACTGGCTGAATGGGATACCAAAGAGCTAGCCAAGCACCTTGCCGTGTTAAGACAATCAAACAACATCAATATGCGATTTACGATTCGTGAGTTGGTCTGTTTTGGTCGTTTTCCGCATTCACAGGGTCGCTTGAAAGACGAAGATCATAAGATCGTCGATACAGCGCTAGAGCACCTTGGCATTACCGACATTCAAAACAAATACCTTGATGAATTGAGTGGCGGTCAGCGTCAAATGGCGTTTATCGCGATGGTTGTGGCGCAAGATACAGATTACGTGTTCTTAGATGAGCCTCTGAATAACCTAGATATTAAACACTCGGTTGAAATCATGCAGACGCTGCGTCGCTTAGCGCATGAGTTTAATAAAGCGGTGGTGATCGTGATTCACGACATCAACTTTGCTTCTTGTTACTCAGATAACATTGTGGCGATGAAGAAGGGCCAAGTGGTTAAGTCGGGTAAGGTTTCGGAAGTGGTTGAAAAATCAGTGATGGAATCGATCTACGAGATCCCATTTGAGATTCGTGAGTTCGATGGCGTTCGAATCTGTATGTATTATTCTGGTCGTTAGGTTGCTGGTTCGCTAGGCTATTTGATTCTCTAATGACTTAAGTGAAAAGAGCTCCCGAGTGAGGAGCTCTTTTTGTTTTTGCCAGTTTGTATTTTGTTAATAAAAGGTCTGGCTTCAAAAGTAATCTGTATAATTTCCTTTGTATTATAATGACTTAATCGACGTAATATTGACTGGTCATACTTCGATAAGCGTTGGTTTGATGTCACTCGAAGATCTACTCTTCACTTTCAAAAAACAATTGCTATTTTTTCTGATTAACCTCTAAAAATCGTTCTACACTATGGTTATAACTGTTTGATTTTTATACGAGGTATCAATGAGTCGTAAACCCATAGTGTTAGTCGTGGATGACACCCCAAGCAATTTGGATGTGTTGACCGCAATACTTAAAGATACCTATCAAGTCAAAGTCGCAATTAACGGTACCATTGGCATCAAGATAGCCAAGATGGTACCTCAGCCAGATCTCATCCTCCTCGATATCATGATGCCTGATATTGATGGTTATGAAGTTTGCAGACAGCTCAAAGAACAGCCCAATACCGCGCATATTCCCATTATCTTCGTGACTGCCAAAATTGGACCTGAAGCTGAAGTAAAAGGGCTCTCCTTGGGGGCTGTCGATTACCTAACCAAGCCGATAACCCCTGCAATCGCACTCCAGCGTGTGAAAACGCATATCGCACTTTATGACCAACAACGCGCGTTGTTTAGTCAGGTAAAAGAGAAAACCCAAGAGATCAATCTAGGTAAGCTAGAGACGCTGAACATATTGGGTAGGGCGGCTGAATTCAAAGATAATGAAACGGGTATGCACGTGATGCGTATGAGCCATTATTGCGAAATTTTAGCCAAGGCATTAGGCATGACAGACGAAGACGCTGAAACTCTGCGTGACGCGGCTCCGATGCATGATATTGGCAAGATTGGTATTCCCGATAGCGTGTTACTCAAGCCGGGTAAATTGGACGCCGACGAGTGGACCATCATGCAGAAGCATGTCGAATATGGTGTTGAAATCCTCGGCAGGCAGAGTGACTCCAAACTGATGCGTATGGCGATTCAGGTAGCGCAGTATCATCATGAAAAATGGGATGGCAGTGGTTACCCAAACCAGATCGCGCGAGAAGAAATTCCTTTGGTAGGGCGTATTGCCGCGGTTGCTGATGTGTTTGATGCTCTCACAGCAGAGAGACCGTACAAAAAAGCGTGGAGTGTCGATGAGGCACTGAGCTTGTTTGAAGAACAGAAAGGTAAACACTTTGACCCTAAAATTGTAGAACTCTTGTTCGAAAACTTACCTCATATTCTAGAGATTAAAGAGCAGTTTAAAGATGAGTGATGGCTTAATGTTGTCACTAAATCGCTTTGTTGTATCTCTTGTCATTGGCTTATTGCTGTGGGCACTGATCATTCGCAGTGTGAACGCAGCTGAAGTGACCGATGCGGAGTTAAATCAGTGGTTAGAAAACCCACCGACCATAACCTTCATCGCGCTTTCTGATCATTACCCTTACTCATTTATCGATGATGACGGAAAGGTTTCTGGGATCATTAAAGACTGGACATTAGATCTTGAAAATCGATTTGGTGTTCATACTCGATTTATCAGCGTGGACTCACGTATTAAGGCTAAAGACGCTTTGTTAGAAGGGCGAGGTGATGTGTTCCCTTTTCAACAATTTGACCCCAGTGAAGGTGGCCGTTTTCTTGCGAGTGATCCTTACCTTCCTTATCAGGTCGCAGTGATTGTTCCCATAGACAACAAAATAGATACCAACATCGACCAAACTCAAAAGCGCCGTATCGCGATGGTTAATGAAAATATCGACTTGGAGCGAGCTGGCGTCCAATTGAGCGCTATTGAGCGAGTGGATTTCGATAACGTTATTGATGCATTACGTGCGTTAGGGACAGGCGATGTTGAAGGTATAGTCGGTGAGCCTATCACCACTATGGATCTTGCGAAAAAAATTGGCGTGCATGATCTCGCAGTCAATTATGTTTTGGAGCATTGGAAAAGGTTAGAAGCATCAATGGTGATTCGCATCGATGAACCAGAACTGCTGACGCTGATCAACAGACAAATTGAAACCTTCGATGTTGAGAACAAGAACCAGATTCTATCGAAGTGGTTAGATAGTTCTCCCTATCGAGTGCCGTTGAAGGGTGTGTTTGGTTTTGGTAACCCTCCGTATATGTATCCAGACAGCACCGCGGTCGGGCTAGAACACGACATTATTCAGCGTGCTTTTAATGATATGGGATATAAGTTAGGTGACGTTGTCACTCTTCCTCCCAGTGCCGCTAGAAAGGCCATCGATAACAACAACTCCATTGCTTTTGTTTCTGGTGTTCAGTTTGATGATCCCAATGCACACTTTTTAAGTGATAGTGTTATCAATGTTGACTTTGTTCCTGTTTCACTGACTCGACGCAAGCTCAAACTCCAGTCACAGAAAGGTTTGTCACTAGGGGCATTACTGTTCGACGAGACTTCCCCAATTAAAAATTCTGTTGAAGTACTGAAGGGGCAGTTAGCCATCGATCGGATAGAAGACTATGAAAGTCTTGAATCGGCATTCTCACAGCTTAGGGCTCAAAATGTTGACCTGTTAATGGTTGAACGAAGAGTGCTGAAGTGGTTTATCACCAATACTCGTTTTATCGAAATGGCAGAGCTAACGTTACACGACGATTATAAAGTCGTGTATCCGACCTATGTTGACTTTAAGAGTGAAGAAATCAGAGACAGCTTTAATGCCGCGATTAAAAAGCTTAAACAGACCGATGATGGCTTAAGTCAAATTATCGAGATGCAAGTTCAGAATGATTTAAGCCAAGTTCTTAAAAAAGCGAATATTATCGCGCAAATATCCGCGTATTTTATCGTAAATGACCGCTTTGATGAGTTGACGGAAGTTTTTGAAATTTTCGATACTGATAGCTCGTTTCAGGTGATCACCGCGCAAGCGGATAACAATAATCGCCCGATCAAATCTTGGTACATCGGCAACCTAGTTGATGAATATGGAGACAAGAAAAACACCTCTCACTTTTCGTCGGTCACCAAGGTTGCGAATTATCGAACCAAAGGAGGAAGCACGAACTCTGGTTCGATGACTTTCTACTTTGATGTTAAGTCGTTAGAGCGGAACCATATTTATTTTCCAGCCGTCGAACAGTTCAGTTCTTTCGGTGATGCGGCGAAACGCTATATCGCCGATGTTTACCAAACCAATAATTTGATTGGAGAGATCTTAAACCTAAGTCAAAAAGAGAGGAAGTGGATCAAAGGTAATCCGGATGTACGGATAGGTATCGATCCGAACTCGTTACCTTATGAGGCGGTATCCAATACAGGTGAATACATCGGGATGATTGACGATTACCTAACGCTGATTGAACAAAAAACAGGGCTAAGTATTCATCATGTTGACGTGGAGAATTGGTCTGAGACCCGAAGCTTGGTTGATCATCATGAAGTGGAACTGGTCTCTGCAGCTCAAGAAAATAGTTCGTTAGGAGATAACGTCAAAGCAGTCAAAAGCCTGTTTTCAAGCCGTTTGGCTATTGCATCGAGACGAGACGTAAGCAGTTTGGTACTTGAGGAAGCTGAGGGTTGGAAAATCGGTATCTTGAATAACGCGGCAAACACCGACGCGATTATCGAAAAATATCCGAACGTTGAATGGGTGGAGGTAGAGTCCACGGCTGATGGGCTCAACCGATTGGATGATAAAACCTTAGATGGCATGATTGATACTGTCGACGTTCTCAACTACCTCATTGACTCATTTGGTCACCGTGAGATCGGAATTATTGGACGACTCGATTTTTTCCTTTCACCCACCTTACATGTCATCAAGTCTGAACCTTTGCTTTATTCCATTGTGAATAAGGCGATTGAGAGTATTTCTGCTGAAGAACACCAAAAGATATCGGCGAAGTGGGCAGCGCCAAAAGCGATAGAAAGAGTCGATTATGAATTGGTTTATACCATTTCAGGCTTTGCTTTGGTGATCGTTCTACTTATCGTTTTCTGGAATCGAAAACTCGCCAAGCAGATAAGTATTGCCAATGATGCGACAGAAGCACTTAAGAAGGCTCAGGATCAGCTCTACAACATGCTCAATAGCTCCCCGATTGCCGCAGCAGTGGTGTTTGAGGAGCAGGTTCGTTATGCCAATGACACTGCAAAACGCCTGTTTGGGGTGGAAGACAAGGAACTTTCTTCAATTGACGTGGCTGCCATTCATGATTCTTTATCTGCTCGTGATGAATTACATAGAGAGCTTAAACTCAATGGAAAAGTCGTCAACAAAGAGTTAGTGCTGAGAAGGTCTGATGGAACACGGTTTGTCGCTCTAGTCAGTTACTATTTGTTTGAGCTAGATGGTGAGATAGCCACGCTGTTTTGGGCGTTCGATATTTCTGAAATGAAGCGTCTTAACGAGCAACTTGAAGAAGAGAAACAGAGAGCCGATCTCGCAAGCCAAGCGAAGTCTGAATTCTTGGCTAACATGAGCCACGAAATTAGAACGCCAATGAATGCGATTATTGGCCTGTCTTATCTCGCTATCGGAGAAATAGCGAATCCGGTTGCGAAAAACTACGTCGAAAAAGTGCATCGCTCTGGGCATTCACTATTAAGCATCATTAACGACATTCTCGATTTTTCTAAAATTGAAGCAGGGCAGTTGTTTATCGATAGTATCCCATTCAATTCGTTAGCAACCTTCCAAGATGTGATTGACCTTATGGAGTCCAAAGCGGCTGAAAAGCAACTCAACTTGTCGATGTCGATTGACCCTGAGTTAGACACTCCTCTGCGTGGTGACCCACTTAGACTGTTCCAAGTGATACTCAACCTTGTTGGTAACGCGATTAAGTTTACGGAAACAGGCAGTGTCTCGTTAACCGTAGCTCTTGTTGAATCAGACGACGACAGCCTGACTATGAAGGTGATGGTGGCCGATACTGGCATAGGAGTTTCTGATGAGAATCGACACAAGCTGTTTGAAGCATTTAGCCAAGCAGATAGCACAACTACACGTAGGTTCGGTGGCACAGGATTAGGACTCAACATTAGCCAGAAATTGGTTCATGCGATGGGTGGCCAAATTAGCGTTGAGAGTGTTTTAGGCCAAGGCAGTGAGTTCTCTTTTGTTCTAACATTGCCAAGATCAAGTGTTGAAGAATTGGCAGAGTTTAAAGCCCAAGAGCTGCAACTGGATTACCAGATAGAGTTCAAAGGTCAAAGGGTATTGCTCGTCGAAGATAATGAGTTAAATCAAGACTTAGCTTTGGCATTCTTCACCCGCTCTAATCTGAACGCCGACTTGGCAGAGAATGGAAAAGAGGCACTGGAGTTAGCTCAAAGCAATGAATACGAGATGATCTTTATGGATCTGCAAATGCCGATCATGGATGGTTTCGAAGCTACACGTTTGATTCGTGAGTTTAATAAAGATGTACCAATTATTGCGATGTCGGCCAATGTGTTTGCTGATGCGAAACAGAGAGCAAGAGACGCAGGGGTAACGGATTTTTTAGATAAACCAATAATCATTGATAAAGCGACCTCTTTGCTTATCAAGTACATCGTGCCAGAGGTTATGATAGAAGGGAAGGTAGCGTCGTTAGATGGGCAGACAGAACAACTCGAAGACCTAACAAGTCAACCTAACAGCATTAATGTGATCAGTGTGTTTTCTCAGCAACGATTTGAACAGCTCACTCATCATGATGCGGAACTTCAAAACAAACTGATTGGGAAGTTCCATAGCAGTGCCCCAAACATGATGGTTGATGCGTTTGATAATTTGGCACAAGACGATTGGATTACGCTTGAAAGAAACCTGCATACTTTGAAAAGCATGGCAGCGTCGATTGGCGGCCTCCGGTTTGCTTATTTGATGGGGGAGTTAGAATATAAAGCTCGCAATCGTTTGTGTGATGAGCAAGCCCTCATAGAAGGTGAGGCGAGGTTAGTTGAGCTTATTGCAGCAACGGAAAGCCAGATTGTGAAGCCACAAGTAGAATACATGAGTGAAACGAGTGCGATGGGAACCGTGGTCAAAGAAGATCAAAGGGTTAAGCTGCTCTCGCTGCTGGAAGCTTATGATAACGATGCAACGCAATACGTGGCCGAGTTACTTACAGAGTATCCAAACTCTGTTGCGCTTAACGATGTACAAAGCGCGTTAGATAATTATGACTTCGAGCGAGCGTGTGAGGTTCTCAACACCTTGGAATAAGCCGCTTTGCTTCGTCGGCATATAACAGTTGCTTTCTTATTGCTATTACTGTCTGAATAACAAGTACTTCAGTATTAAAGCCTTTAACCTTTTGGGTTAAAGGCTTTAAATTTAATCAACTAATCAACTAATCAACGCTTCTAACCACTCACGTTTTGTTTGATCAGATCGATAACTGTATCGTATCGGTGCGGCAGTTTTCTGTTTCGTTTTTGAACCAGATACAGTATTTCCTCAACCTCTACTTTGGGTGGCACAACGTGCAACTTGTCTCTTTCTGGGAAGTGCTCAACTGCACCTGCCGGTAAGACGGTAAAGCCTAACCCTTTCGATACTGGCAGCAAGATCTGGTGAAGCTGATTGATGTAGCCAGATCTTGGTATTTCATTAACGTTGATGTTCGCGAGATCCTTGTCTCCACACAGTTCGAAATACAAAGACAGGTAGTGAGCAGAATCTGGATGCGCAATCAGGCCAATGTCGTGCAGTACTTGTGGAGTTATCTCTAAGTGAGCCAGACTGCTGTGAACGATGAGGCAGAGTGCTTCTTTACCAATGACTTGGCTCTGATAGTAACTGTCGTTTGGGGAGTGCCTAACAATGCCGATATCGGTGGTGCCTCGGATTAGGTCGTTCAATATCTTTTTGTTTGGAGCCGCTTCTAGGTTGATGCTGAGGTCTTGATGTTGCTGCTGCAGTTCAAGAAGCTTGGGATACAGACGTAAAGAGAGTGAACCCGAACAGGATAGATGACATTGCCCAGCATAAGGATTGTCAAAACTCAGAGATTCGAATAAATCTTCTTGGTCTTTTTCTAGCTTGAGCGCATAGCGATACATAATCCGACCCTGTTCGGTCAGCTCGAAGCTTTTATTTTCCCGAGAAAGCAGGTCACAATTGCAAGCTTGTTCAAGCTTCTTGATGTGCTGGCTCACTCCTGGTTGTGTCATGTACAACTTTTCTGCGGTTTGGGTGAAATGTCCAACTTCAACCAGAGTCTTAAATGTATTGAGCCAAAGTGGATTGATCATACTCACCTTCAAATGCTAAAGCCTATAAATAACAAGACTTATAAGTAATAAAGTCTCTAAGTAACAAAGCCTATAAATAACAGAAAATTATTATTATCTTAAGTAATGATAATTTCAACTCTAGCGTCTTAAGTAACGCTAATCAAAGTCATATGGTGGTAACTATTGATATTGGTCTATTGGCCGCTTTGTAGAGTTGCTATGAGTAACAAAGTGTTGCGACTTTGTTGATTATTTGGTCTATTGACCAACTGTGCTCATATTTAGGAACGAAGATGAATAGAAATGTTTGGCTGCTCTCACTGTGTCAGGCCTTGTTGATGACGGGTAACATATTACTGATCTCTGTGATTGGCTTGATCGGCAAGCAGATTGCGCCCAGTGTGAGCATGATTACCTTGCCGGTTGCGCTGCAGTTTTTGGGTTTAATGGCAGCCACTATTCCTGCGTCTCTAATTTCAGGCAAGTTAGGGAGAAAGCGAGGATTTAGCATTGGTAATGTGGTTGGCATTACTGGGGCTAGTCTTGCAACCTACGCACTGTCTCAGCAAAATTTCTATCTGTTTTGTTTCGCCACGTTCTTACTTGGGATAGGCATAGGTTTTGGCACGCTTTATCGTTTTGCTGCTATCGAAGTGTGTGACGAAAATGCACGCCACCGTGCGATTTCAATATCAATGGCTGGTGGAGTGTTGGCGGCGGTACTCGGGCCTAACTTAGCGATCATGTCTCAACAATGGTCAGCAGATGGCTTGTACATTGGTGCTTTTGCTTCTTTGATTGGTTTGAACATTCTTGCGTTACTCATCTTACAAACCATTCAGTTTCCTAAAGTCTCTTTTAATAGTCAGGCTCCCAAAGCCGATCCTTTACGTGTGATCGTTAAAGCACCGAACTTTATTGGTGCGGTCTTTGCAGCCATGGTTGCTTACGCCGTAATGAACATTTTGATGACTGCAACGCCATTGGCAATGATTGGCTGTGGTTTTGACTTTACTAAAGCTGCTGGCGTGATTGAGTGGCATGTTCTGGGGATGTTTGTACCTGCATTTTTTACCGGATCACTTATCGAGAGGTTTGGCTCAAGAATGATGATCTTGGCAGGCGGGATTCTGTTCGTCGTCTGTATCGCGATTAACATTCATGGCGAATCTATTTGGCACTTCAGAGCGGCCTTGGTTGTGCTTGGTGTGGGTTGGAACTTCATGTTTATCGCGGCAACAGGTTTGTTTAGTCAGTCCTACCAATCGCAGAATAAAGCTAAGGCACAAGCGTTTAATGAATTTATTGTCTTTGGCTGTGTGACTATTACAGCGATGCTCTCTGGCTGGCTAGAATCGACAGCAGGGTGGCAGAACCTCAATATCTACGTATTACCATTCGTGTTAGCTGTTATCTTGCTGTTCGCATTTAGTGCCCGTAAATCGCGTATTCAAAAGCAGCCTGTGTAATGGCTCATCGAATGGTGGTTCAGTAAATTCGTTACTGTGATTAAAACCTTAGTATCTCAAACTGCGACCAATAAAAAGCCCTACCAAATCGGTAGGGCTTTTGCTTACGGCTTAAATAATAACGTTTCCTTAAAACTGCTGTCTTGGCTCATGCTCGAAGACAACAGTGCTTAAGCTTGCTTGTAAGTACGCGTGATAGAGCCGCGTACTTATTTTGATGGTCTATCGTTTAAGACCTAAGACCTAAGACCTAAGACCTAAGACCTAAGACCCAAGATGAGCTACAGGTCGACCAAAATTGTCTTAGTTGTAATCCCGCCTTGGTCATCGATTATCTTCAGTGTCACCTCGTGCTTTCCGTATGAAGGGAAGATTGAAGTGAATGTGCGACCTCGTTTCACCTTTCCGTTTGGAAGTGTCCACTCGGTATCAACAATACGACCATCGCTGTCTGAACTCGTAGACCACATGGTTACCCAGCGACCCAAGTGAATGTACTTTGCACTCGCTTCTGGAAGGGCGTTTGGAGATTCAACACTCACTACGGATCTAAATGAATCGGTAGCGCCTTTGTCGTCAACAACAGTCAAGTTCACCGTGTATTCACCGGCTTGCTCGTAAGACCAAGTTGGTGCCACTTCGTTACTTGTTGTGCCGTTGCCAAAGTCCCATAGATAACTGGCGATCTCACCGTCTTGATCAGAACTGAAGTTACGTGCAGAAATGTTCAGGCCAGTGACATTGAGCTCGAAGTTCGCAGTAGGGGCGATGTTGTGTTGGCTTACTTTCGATAAGCGAACCACGCCGTATTCGTTGTTGTCACTCTGATTCACAATATCAACGGCTAAGCCAAACTCCGTTAGGATACGTCCTGAATCAGGCGCTTGTGGAGAGGTGTAATCTTGGTCGTCAGAGAAGCTAGCATTGCCAACCAAACTGGTATCTTCAAGTACATCATCGTCGCTGTTCACAAGACGCATTGGGGTATGATCTTTGAGTGAAAACGCAGCATCACGAACTTGATAACGAGTTTGAGCGACTTCACCGGATTTTTCCCAAGTCATGGCATTCTGGTCTGCATCGACCACGCCTAACCAACCTTCACCTGGGTGTTTGCCTACCCAGTTATCAGTCAGCGACTCGTCTACGTACCAAATGATCAAACCTGGATCGAATGAGATGAGTTGGCCCATGCGTTTGATGTTGGCTAGGCCTTCATCAACGTCCATGTGGCTACGCCATTGCAGTAGGTAGTAGTGTTGCGCTTGGTGGAATCCATTACTTAGCTTGTAGCCATTTAGGGCGAAGGTGGAGTTGCTTTCTCCATCGTCTATTGAGGTTACTTCACCATCCACGACCACACTGAGGTTATCCAGATAGAAGCCTTCCATCGCCAAGCCACCATCGGTGATGTACTCAAACGAAAGCTCTACTTCTTGGCCTACCCATTGTGATACGTCAAACTCAGCGTCAATCCACCCGCTAGATTCGCCGCCAATAGCAGGAACGAGGCCAGTATTGTATGGGTCATCCATTGAGGTGATGTTGCCAGCTATTGCTTGTCCGTTGATTAGCACGCGAGCGAAGTCGTAGTCTTTCTCAATTTCATACCACGTTTTGAACGAAAGCAATGCAGAATCACCCGCTGGAATCACCAACTTGCGAGTCATGCTATTTTTCAGATCATCGCCTTTTTGAGAGTGGAATGAATACTCTCCCTCAAAGGGTCTCAGACTTTCAATTTGCTTTTCAGGAAGATCGACCTTAATCATGTTCGGACGGCTGTTATCCGTTGTTTGGAACAGCGTATAAACTTGTGGGTTGTCTTCTAGGTCATCAATCGAGATTTGATCATCGTTAACCCAGCGACCACCAATCGATTTTTGTAGGAAGTGCTTTGCCCAAGAGCTGAATGCCGTTGGTTGTGTGCCACCAATTTTGCCAGCCCAGCTGCCTGAAGACATGATTGACCAGTAAGATACTGGTTCACCCTTACCTGTGTATTGCGTGTCGTACTCGTCTGGTAAGCCTAAATCATGGCCATACTCGTGAGCACAGACACCCGCTGCTGCATCAATCGGTTGAATGGTGTAATCAAATGCCGCGTATTGGCCACCAAAGCGGTCGGGAAGCGAGCTAGAGGTACCTTCAAGCACATGTGTGCGACCAAGGTTGAATCTGTGTGACCAGATAGCGTCAGGGCCCAATACACCACCACCGGCTTCTTCGCCAACAGATGCGTGGAATACCATTAGGTGATCAATCACACCATCTGGTTCACGGAAGTTTCCGTCACCGTCGTAATCGTAACGATCTTCGATATCGTAATCGGCTAGGTTGATACTCGGATCTTGAGCCAATTGATTAAGTGCTTCACGAACCAGTTCCTGTGCGTTTAAGTCGTTGTCGGTCGTCGGGGAGTTACCACCATAGAATGACGCAGGTTTAGAGGCGCGATACCAACCCGCAGCTTGACCTGCAACGCTGTAACTATCACCTGATTCGCTTTGGTAATACTGACGCATCGAGATTAGGTTTTCGCCATTTGGCCCTGTGTAGCCAGAATTTGAAAACAACAACTCTTGATAATGTTCAGGGTTGTAGCTCTCGTAGAGCATTTGCGTGTGCTCTTCGGTCAGCTTGTTATTATCCCAGTTCAAATCAGGGAAATCGACTAACAGAGCGAGTACTTTATCGGTACGCTTGGTGCCGACTTCTAAAGCAAAGACACTCGCTTTTTTAACACCGGATCCTTTTTCGATGGCTTTGAGTATTTTCGCTCGTTGTTCAAGTGCTTTTTTACCGAATTGAGCGTCGCCTTTAAAACCTGAATTGATCTTATTTTTTAAGTAACGGTCAAGTGCGTCGTGTTTTGCCACATCGGTTGCATCTTGGTCGACTAAGCCTTGTCTAACTAGCATTTCAATAAGTTTGTCTTCATTAACAACGCCTAAATCAATAGGTGTTTTTGCATAACTACTGACGCTAAATAGAGTAAGCATTGCTGAAGCCAACAATGTTTTTCTCATCATTTTCATTATATTTCCTTTTTATATTTCCATGTCGATATCAGTATCAACTGCCTTATTTGAATCAGTTGTCCGAGTCTGGCCTAATACACTCTTGTGGTGTCTTATTTAACTGACGTGTGTTTGCTGTATTTTTCGTACTTTCTATCTCTTTTATACTTTCTATTTCTTTTGTATTGGTTGTCTCTTTTCTATTTTTTGAATCAAACTGAGTGCTCTTTACTTTTTTAGCGTTTAGATAGATACGCAAAGCTTCTTGATTGCCCTCATAGGTTAAGCCTGGACAGATAACGCCTCGTTCAATCAATGACTTCAGCAATAGTTCGTCGTTCTCAATAGTGGAAGCCTGTGACAGTGAGGAAAAAATGAGAACTATTAAAGCCATTGTTTTTCTGGGTATTTTTGTAAGAGTCTTAGTTGTAAGAGTCTCAGTTGTAACAGGCGCTGCTATAAGGAACATATTCATAAGAGCCATCAGTTTTGATTATGTAACAAAATATATTTATAAAATTCACCAATCAAATGGATAATTATTACAAATCATTGTTCGTTCCGATTTCAACATTTAAAGTTAATATCAAATAAGGGGTGTTATTTATTTTATTATCAGCTATTTAGTGGGTTTCGTTGAATGAATAGTTGATAGTTTGGATTTTTAACAACATTAGTTGGGAAGTGGTTATTATCTTGAGAGCGCGTTATACAAGGTATGGAGTGATAATAGTAATATATGTGTTTTATTATCTATGTTTAAAAAATGCATGTAATAATTGAGTTATTAGTAAATACTCATGCTGAAATTATTTTCACTCGAAATATCAATAATTGGGGTGTTGAGAATGATTTTCAGTGTTTCAAGGGCGTGAAATTTAACAATAGCGGAGGTGATAGGAGCACCAAGCTGTAAAAAAGAGCCCGTATTTGAGCTCTTTTCCTTTTATTCTCGTTGGCGATTTACTTATGACTGAGAGACATCACGATAAAAATAACGTTCACAAGTACGTGGATTCATGCGCTTAATGACGTTTGATATTAAGGCGATAACCAGCACTGAGAATACTAACCTTCCCCAAAATATGGTGTAAAAGTCAGCCCCAATTAACATGATCAAAAGTGTATCTTCAATCAAACTGTGGAGTAGATTGAGCAGCATGATTGCAGTGAATACATCTCTCGCCGAGATATGTCCCTTTTTAGCTTCATTGATCAATAAGCCGCCGCCAAACGAAAGACCAAGCGTGATTCCGATGATCGTTAAGTTGGTTGCGTCCTTGCTAATTCCTAGCAGTCTCAAGAAGGGTCTTAACAATATTGCCATGAGCTTTTCAACGCCTAGAATCTTTAAAATCTTGAGTAGCAGTAATAGTGCTGAAATGACGATGAAGATAACAGCAAAACTCTTTAGCTGCTCAATAGCCCATCCAAGATAGCTCGTGTCTCCAGATACTTCAGGCTGCCAAAGCACGGTTGCTGGGTAGTTGAGCAAATCCCCGTCTTGATAACTGAGATTGAGTAACCATGCCAGCACCAAGCTACCACCGACTCTCACTGATAGCGTAGCCAGCCAACTCACACCCGCCTTTTTAGCTATTGCACCCTCAATCGGTAATGAATGCGCTAGTAGCATCATGCTGCCTAAAACCGAGGCTTGAGCAACCGTTAAGGGAGCATCGGAATTAATAAGAATAATCAGCCCCGCATAGATGTTAGTGAGTATGGTGGTTGCCCATACCAAGCCCATTTCTTTCGGTAATCCGACGCTTTCCATTATTGGGCTTAGCCATTCGCTAAGAATCACGACGCCGCCAAGTTCTTCAACGACCTTTATCACGATGATGATTGGAATCATGATTCGGAAAAGAGTCGAGGTGACATCGAAAATCTCTCTGAGGAGTTCTTTAAAAAATTGATAGATTGATTTCATAGTTACGACCATGGTTCGATTGTTTGGAATGAGAAGATCTTACCTTGATTATTGTGATGGTTATTTCAAAATCTACATCAATATTCGACTCGAATTTTTTATTTGTCGTAATATTTGAAATTATTAGTCACAAAAATAGAGTTTTGAGAAATTATGGAAATTGATCGTATAGATAGAAATATTCTCGTTGAACTGCAGAAGAACAACCGAATCCCAAACCTAACATTGGCTGAGATGGTTGGGTTATCGCCTCCGGCTTGTTTAAAGCGAGTGAAACGATTGAGAGAGGAAGGCGTGATTGTGAATGATGTGTCTATCATCAACCCAGAACTTACAGGCAGTAAGATGACTTTGGTTGTGTCCGTAGAAATGGAACGAGACCGAGGGGATATTTATCAAATCTTTCGCCATTCTATTTCTAAGGCGTCAGAGGTCACGCAGTGCTATCAGATATCGGGCAGCTTTGACTTTATGCTGATTGTGACGGTCAAAGACATTCAAGCCTACGAAGATTTTGTTGAACGAGTACTGCGCAAAGATTTAAACATTCGCAAGTTCCATACCTCTGTTTCAATGAGAACCGTGAAATTTACCACTGCAGTGAACTTAGATGAGTCATGACCGTGAATTTGAGAAGAGAAGAGAAAAGAAAGGGCGTGAAGCTTTGAGCTTTGTGAGGTGTCAGGCGTATTTTTGTATAAATAGCAGGCATTTACATAAAATGTGACGTTCACATTTTGTCATAACTTTAATAATTGTATATATTCCTCGCCTAAAACAATAATTAACAAAAGTTAATATAAATGACTGTCAGTTCATCTTCTCAATCTCGTGAAACGCTTCTAAGCGAAAACGAACAACTTGTCTCGACTACCGACCTTAAAGGTGTGATTACTTACAGTAATGATGCTTTTTGTCGTATCGCAGAATACAGCCAACAAGAGTTGCTAGGGCAACACCACAATATCGTGAGGCATAACGATATGCCGAAAGCGGCTTTTGCCGATATGTGGGTTAACCTAAAGCAGGGTAAAGCGTGGCGCGGTATCGTAAAAAATAAAACCCAATCTGGTGGTTACTACTGGGTTGATGCTTACGTTACCCCTATTTATGATGGCGGGAAGGTGAGTGGCTACCAATCGGTTCGTGTTAAGCCTAAAAACGAATGGGTACAAGTCGCGGATAAGGCTTACCAAAGCTTATTGAAGGCAGAGAGATCGGGTCGTCAATGGTCGTTACAGATCAGTGACAGTGTACGTTACGCAGTGTTACTAGGTTCTTTAGCAGCCCCTTTGGTTTCAAACCTGATCGAAGTAGGGCAAGTATCGCAATGGTTGTTGAGCCTACTTCCTGTTTCCGCATTAGCATTGCTTTTCCGACAAGAGCTCATTGATACTCCATTGCAGTTAAAAAAGCTGCAATCTAAATTCGATAGTGTCAGTCGCCTTGTCTATTCAGGTAATAGTCAGTTCTCTGTTGCCGATTTTCACTTAAAACTATTGTCTGCACGAATCCGCACGGTACTAGGTCGCATGACAGACTCAGCCAAGCCACTACAGGATTTGGCGGACAACCTGAATGCTACGTCATTTGAAGTATCTGAAGCTTTAGATCAACAAACAAAAGACATTCTTCAAGTACGAGAGGCGACTGAAGAGGTTGAAGTCACCGCGAACGAGGTCTCTTCTCGTACAGAAGAAGCGCACCAGATTGTTGATGTAACTTTGCAAACCTGTGCTGGTGCTAAAGAGAGCATTAATCAAACCCATCGAAATTTAGAAAGCTTAGCTTCACAGGCTGAAAAGGCGACTCAAACAACTTACCAATTGAGCGATCAAGCGCAGAGCGTAAGCAAGATAATGGAAGAGATTGGTGGAATCGCCGAACAAACCAACTTGTTGGCACTAAACGCAGCAATTGAAGCGGCTAGAGCGGGCGAGCAAGGACGAGGCTTTGCCGTTGTTGCAGACGAAGTACGTGCGCTATCGGGTCGTACGTCAAAGGCGACGGTTCAGATCAAAGAGAGTATCGACACCATGCTAGCGACGATTGAAGGCTGGCAAAAGGATATTCTGGTGAACCGAGAGCAAACGGATGCGTGTGGCGATGTTGCGAAAGTGAGTGCAGATCGCTTGTCTGAAGTCGAAACATTAATGCAATCGATGAACGATTTGATGCAGTCGGTTGAAAGCTCCGCGCATAAACAGCGTCAGCTATCGAGTGATGTAAACCTACATATGCAGTCTATCGCGTCTACTGCAGAGCAAAATTTAGTGGCAACGCATTCCGTGAAAGACCACTCCACTGAGCTAAAAGAGCAAGTGAATGAGTTCTATCACTTGGCGAAGCGCTTCGAAGAGAAGTAGCTGCCAAATTCAAACCCGAATGAGAAATTAAGAAACAAGAAAGAGCCTTGCGAAGCTAGCAGGGCTTTTTTGTGAGCCAAAAGAACAGATAACAGATTAACAGGCAACAGATACAAAAAAGCCCTACTCAAAAGAGTAGGGCTTTCTATTATGTGCTTAGAAATCAGCTAACGGATTAACAGACTAAGCAAGAATCTCTTTCGCTGTGTTTACTACGTTTTCAGTAGTGAAACCGAACATCTTGAATAGCTCGCCTGCTGGTGCAGATTCGCCGAACGTTGTCATGCCGATGATTTTGCCACCGAAGCCAACGTACTTGTACCAGAAGTCAGCGATGCCAGCTTCTACAGCGATACGTGCTGTAACGTCTGACGGAAGTACAGACTCACGGTATTCAGCGTCTTGCTTGTCGAATGCATCAGTTGCAGGCATAGATACTACACGTACCGCTTTACCTTCAGCTGTTAGTTCAGCAGCAGCGCTAACCGCTAGCTCAACTTCAGAACCCGTTGCAATGATGATTAGCTCTGGCTTGCCAGCGCAATCTTTCAGGATGTAACCACCCTTAGCGATGTTTGCTACTTGCTCAGCGTCACGATCTTGTTGTGCAAGGTTTTGACGAGAGAAGATAAGTGCAGAAGGACCATCTTTACGCTCGATTGCCAGTTTCCAAGCAACTGCAGACTCAACTTGGTCACATGGACGCCATGTGCTCATGTTTGGAGTCAGACGTAGAGAAGCGATCTGCTCAACTGGTTGGTGAGTTGGACCATCTTCGCCAAGACCGATAGAGTCATGTGTGTAAACTTGGATGTTCTGAGTTTTCATCAGAGCAGCCATACGCATAGCGTTACGAGCGTATTCCATGAACATTAGGAACGTTGCGCCGTATGGTACGAAACCACCGTGCAGAGCGATACCGTTCATGATAGCCGTCATACCGAATTCACGTACACCGTAGTGGATGTAGTTACCAGAGAAGTCATTTGCTTCAAGAGACTTAGAACCAGACCACATAGTCAGGTTAGAAGGCGCAAGGTCAGCAGAGCCGCCCATGAATTCAGGTAGCATAGCACCGAACGCTTCTAGTGCATTTTGAGATGCTTTACGTGATGCGATGTTTGCTGGGTTAGCTTGAAGATCAGCGATGATTGCCGATGCTTTCTCTTCCCATTCAGCAGGAAGATCACCGTTTACGCGGCGTTTGAATTCAGCTGCCAGCTCAGGGTATGCTGCTTCATAAGCTGCAAGTTTCTCGTTCCACGCTGCTTCCTTAGCTGCGCCTGCTTCTTTCGCATCCCACTCTGAGTAAACTTCCGACGGAATTTCAAAAGGACCGTGCTCCCAACCTAGTTGCTTACGAGTTGCTGCGATTTCATCAGCGCCTAATGGTGCACCGTGACAGTCGTGCGTACCTGCTTTGTTTGGAGAACCAAAGCCGATTACAGTTTTAGTACAGATTAGAGTCGGACGAGGATCCGCTTTAGCTGCTTCGATAGCCGCGTTGATAGCGTCAGCATCGTGACCATCAACTGCTGGGATTACGTGCCAGCCGTAAGCTTCAAAACGCTTAGGAGTATCGTCAGAGAACCAACCTTCCACTTCGCCATC
This sequence comes from Vibrio sp. J383, assembly GCF_023503985.1. Taxonomy (NCBI): domain Bacteria; kingdom Pseudomonadati; phylum Pseudomonadota; class Gammaproteobacteria; order Vibrionales; family Vibrionaceae; genus Vibrio; species Vibrio sp. J383. Next base: position 1,130,103 of record NZ_CP097294.1, read on the forward strand.
GATAGAGATGCCGTTGTCATCCCAGAAAGCAACCAACTTACCAAGACCTAGCGTACCCGCTAGAGAACATGCTTCGTGAGAAATACCTTCCATCAGACAGCCATCACCCATGAATGCATAAGTGTAGTGGTCTACGATGTCGTGGCCTTCTTTGTTGAACTGTGCCGCAAGAGCTTTTTCAGCCATCGCCATACCAACAGCGTTGGTGATGCCTTGACCTAGAGGACCAGTCGTTGTTTCGATACCTGGTGCGTAGCCGTACTCTGGGTGACCTGGAGTCTTAGAGTGCAGTTGACGGAAGTTCTTAAGGTCTTCAATTGAAAGCTCGTAACCTGCTAGATGAAGCAGAGAGTAAATCAGCATAGAGCCGTGGCCGTTAGACAGGATAAAACGGTCGCGGTCAGCCCACTCTGGGTTTGACGGGTTGTGGTTTAGGTGAGAGCGCCAAAGTACTTCAGCGATGTCAGCCATGCCCATAGGTGCGCCAGGGTGACCAGAGTTTGCTTGTTGTACGCCGTCCATGCTTAGAGCACGGATCGCGTTAGCTAGATGTTTGCGGTTCATAATTGCTTCCAAAATTGATTCGAAATTAAAAATTCGTGGATAGATGTAAAAGAGGAACGAAATTCGTTCCTCTTATTTATTCGGTAGTGATTACAGCTTAGCTGCGATCATGTCTTCTAGTTTGCCTTGGTCTACGGCGAAGTTGCGGATGCCTTCAGCTAGCTTCTCTACAGCCATTGGGTCTTGGTTGTGATCCCATAGGAACTCAGCGTGAGTCATTGCAGCAGGACGCTCTTTAGTACCGTTAGAGTCGATTAGCTTCTCTACTACTTCGCCTTCAGCTGCTTCTAGGTCAGCTAGAAGTTGAGGAGCGATAGTTAGACGGTCACAGCCAGCAAGTTCAAGGATCTCACCGATGTTACGGAAGCTTGCGCCCATAACAACAGTCTTGTAACCGTGCTCTTTGTAGTAGTTGTAGATGTCTGAAACAGAGATTACGCCTGGATCTTCTGAAGCTTCGAAATCGCGACCTTCTTTCGCTTTGTACCAGTCCATGATGCGACCAACGAAAGGAGAGATAAGGAATACGCCCGCTTCAGCACAAGCACGTGCTTGAGCGAAAGAGAATAGAAGCGTTAGGTTACAGTTGATGCCTTCTTTCTCTAGGATTTCAGCCGCACGGATGCCTTCCCAAGTAGAAGCCAGTTTGATAAGGATGCGGTCGTTAGTGATGCCAGCGTCGTTGTACATTTTGATAAGTTGACGAGCTTTAGCAACGCTGCCTTCCATGTCGTAAGAAAGACGAGCATCTACTTCAGTAGAGATACGGCCAGGTACAACGTTAAGGATTTCTTTACCGATGTTCACGTTAAGCATGTCACAAGTGTCTTGAACTTGTTGTGCTTTATCAGCGCTTTGCGCTTTAGCGTATTCGATAGAAGCATCGATTAGAGGTGCGTACTCAGCAATTTGAGCGGCTTTAAGAATTAGAGATGGGTTAGTTGTTGCATCTTCCGGAGTGTACTTGCTGATAGCTTCGATATCGCCAGTGTCAGCTACAACAGTTGTTAGTTTACGAAGTTGCTCTAATTTATTGCTCATTTTGATCATCCTATGTATCGCAGAACACCCCTTTAATGGGAGAGGTGTGGGCATTTGCAAGCGAACTAATGAAGTTCCTCATGGTTGTACCAGTGAGCCTAACTTACATTAATTTAAATTTTTCTCCGAACGAACATTTGCACAGAACATTTGTTCGCTCGATGAGTAAATGATGTAGCCATATTTATCCGATCTAGCCCCAAAGTCAACGGTAAATAGTGCTGTATGGTGACTTCAGTCAAATATATTTCGCTCTAGTAATCATGGGGTATGCAAGCAAACGTTTAACGAACAAAGTGAGGTGAATTAATCAACAACAAAACTATGGTTATGATGCTGAGCAAATGTTCCTTGTTGTTACATATGTTCAGGGTGTAAGCTTGTGTATCACTTACTGAGCTCTCCTATATTAGGAAGTACAGCAGGTAAAATAATTGTTAAATATTGGTTGAGTGGTATATGAGTAAGAATATCCAAGATGTTTCCGAAGAAAACACTGATCTCCTCACTGAAGTAGCCGTTGCTTACTATCAAGATGGCGCTACACAAGAAGAGATCTCTAAAAAGTTCTCTATCTCTCGTGCAAAGGTTGGTCGAATGCTCAAACAAGCCCGAGACGAAGGGATTGTAGAGATTACCGTGAAATATCACCCTGTCTTCAGTGCCAAAATTGAACAACGTCTCATCGAACGGTTTGGTGTTAAGCGTGCGCTGGTAGCATTAGACCAACCGAATGAAGAGAAGCAGCGGTTACAGGTAGCTGGTTTGGTGTCTAACTATCTTACCAGTACACTGAAAAACGGCATGGTGGTGACAGTAGGACAAGGTCGAAACGTATCGTCTGTTGCTCACCATACTGGCGTAATTACCCCACGTGATTGTAAATTCGTATGTGGTATCGGCGGCATTCACCCAAGAGGCGGTATGTTTAACGCCGACCATATATGCAGACAACTAGCGAAAAAGTACGGCGGATCTTCTGAAACCTTGTACGCGCCTGCTTATGCTGAAAACAAAGCACAAAAATCCGCGTTCATGGAAAACAGTACTGTTAAGCAAACACTCGATCTAGCTCGTAAAGCGGATGTCGCATTAGTGGGTATCGGTGATATGAGTGAAAACAGCTATATGGTCGACCTAGGTTGGTTTACGGCGGGAGAGGTCGTTCAATCTCGTTTACTACAAGGTGTCGTCGGTGACTTTGCTGGCTATGACTTTTTCGACGTTCACGGTAAAGCTGCAAATACAGTCATGAGTGACCGTGTGATTGGTTTGGCCTTGGAAGAGTTCCGTCCTATCGCTGATGTAATCGCCATCGCTGCCGAGAACAGTAAGCCATTAGCTTTATTAGGTGCGTTAAGAACTGGCGTAGTTGATGTGATTGCGACTAGTGTAAGTAATGCTTTAACGGTACTTAACTTAGATGAGCAGATGAAACAAGCATCTCAATAGTTTTTTTAGAAAGATCTATTATTTAAATAGGTGGGCGGATTAATTAAAAGTTACACGAATAAAAGATAGAGTTACCTATCTTTTATTTTTATAATAAATTTATGTGCCTATAAGTAAAGTTTATATTATTAAGGTTATAAAAATTACTTATAGGTTTAGTTAGAAAGTTAATTGGTTAATATAATTCCTCATTGTTAAGGTCTCGTTTCATTTAATAAATGAATTATCTCTTTCTGAGAAATTCGACTAACGAGATTACCCTTATGAGGACAACATTAATTTGTACATTTATTACAGCGCTCATCGCTGTTTACTCTGTACAAGCGACGACTTTACCTGCGCCGACCTGGCACACCATGACCTTTATTGACGGCAGTACAAAAGAACTGCGATTAATGGGCTCACAGCATATGTTTTGGTATCAAGACAATGATGGTCACATATACGTTCAGAATACTGATAATCAATGGTATTTTGCCAAATATGAAACAAATGATGATGGTACAGGTCGAGTTGTTTCTACTGGAGTGCTGGCTTCGAGTGAAGCTGAAGTGCCAATAGAATCAAACATAAAAAATCTGAAAATTGATCCAATACACATCAATGAATCTTTTGACTCACCTGCTGCAAACCTTAAAAGATTTACCCCAATAGAAAATCAACGCTCACTTTTAAAAAGTCCTTCGAAAAAAAGAATCACAGAGCAAGCTTTGCTAGTAGTACAAGTTAGCTTTTCAAACGAACAGATAGACAATGACTTTCAGTCGACGATATTTGGTGAAAACCAACAAAGTGTTCAAGATTATTTCCTTAAAAATAGTTATGGGAATTATAAAGTTGTTCCGGCCAAAGAAAATGAAGGAACAAAAAATGATGGCGTTATTAATGTCACGTTGGATATAGATCATCCAAATTGTCACTCTAAGTCTGAAAGTAATTGTCAAAGCAAACTTAATAATGTGTTCACCAAGGCGTATGAAGCGTTAGATGTTGACTTTAATCTTTCTCAATATGACTACAACAATGACGATAGTATCTCCCCACAAGAACTGTCCGTGATGTTTGTGTTTGCTGGTAATGACAAATCTAGTGGTACACGTAAAACGCCCACTATTTGGCCGCACAAGTTTGCTCACCGAACTGTTGAGATAGATGGCAAGCGTATTAGCGCGTACTGCCTATTCGCAGATTATCAAGATGACCACCAATCAACCATGGGTGTTATTGCTCATGAACTTGGACACCTGATGTTGGGGCTGCCGGATCTATATTCTTATAAGCATGATGGTTCGATTGGACATTGGGGGCTAATGGGAGGTGGTAGTTGGGGCAGTAAACCCAGTGACCAGTATGCTGGAGAAACGCCGGTTAACATGTTGGCGTGGAGCAAAGAGGCGTCAGGTTTTTTAAAGCCAAAAGTACTCTCTAATAACGGTAGTGTCGACATAGACACAATCAAGGGAGAAAGTGTTATTCACCTCGATCCTTACCTCAAGCAGTTTGGGCCTCGTGCTTACATTGAAAATAGACGTAAAAATAACTACGACCAAGCGCTTCGTGGAGAGGGTTTGTTAATAACGGCAGTGAATATTGATAACCAATTCAACAGCTCCGGCCCAATGCAAGTGCAGGTATTTCAAGCTGATGGGCAGGGATTGCTTGAGAGCGGATTTTCGTCTGGGGATGATGGTGATGTCTTCCCGGGTAGAGAATCGGTTACTAATCTTTCAGATGACTCTGAACCTTCCTTAACGGCGATTACTGCAGGAAGAAAGACGGATATATCGATAACCAATATTGTCAGCGATGATACCAAAGCGAGTTTCTCTTTATTGGTGCCTAATTCAAACAATAAATCGTCTTGGGTAACCTCATTCGGAAGAACTTACCCACGTTACAACGTGGATAGTAATGTTTTAGGCTTTTCTATTGATGTGGTTAACGGCCAACAAGACATAGCAGGGATTCATTTTTACGCGAAAGCAACCAGCATAGCGATGCCGATGTTCTATCGTTTGGTGGAATACCCATATCAATCAAGATTCGGCAATGCAGCTGTTGACGAGAACGCCGCTCGATTGTTACACCGAGGCGTTGCTCAGCAAGGTGGCGGACAAATCATTTTTGACGAGAAGATTAAGCTTGGTTTAGGCTCTAAGTTAATTGTTCTAGAGATTGAAAATGGTACTCCTGAATACTCAACTCAGTTTTTAGATGCGTATTTAGGAGACGGACAAAGAAAAAGACAGTTTTCGGGAACCATTTCTGATTACAAAACTCGAGGTTTGAGTCGTGGGTTTGGTCAGAATTTCCCTTTTGCAGTACTTTTTGAACTGCCGACACAAGACAAACCTATTGTTGTTGACGATAGGATATCGACCGATGAAGACATCCCTTTTATGCTCAATCTGTTGGCGAATGATATCAATCTACCGAAGCCTAATAATTATGTTGTAGAACTAGGGCAGAAGCCGACTAAAGGGGTGATAAAAGATGGAACTTACTTTCCGCTGTCAGACCAGTTTGGTCGTGATAGTTTTACATACCGTTTGGTAGATCGACTAGGAAATAAGACGGACTTTGCTGATGTCGAAGTTGATATAAATCCAGTGAATGACGCCCCGAAGTTCACTCTAGATCGGTTAGACGCAAAGTCTGAGCCTGGTGAAACCGTAATATTCACGGTAACTAATATTATCGATGTTGATTCTTCGGAGCACCAAATTACGTGGTCTCAAGTACAAGGACCAAGATTGTTGTTAGGTGGCGCACAATCTAAAGCCCTTAAAGTGACGATACCTAGAGATGCTTTGGAAGGTGAGCAATACAAATTTTCTATTCTGGTACAGGACTCGTCAGGAGGGTATACAAAGCAGTCTGTAGTGGTTGATGTGCGAAGAAAGCAAGCATCACTCTTGGGTACTAAATCTCTGCAAGTAAAATATGGAGATGAAATCGATTTGGTTCCTAATATTAACGGAGATGTTCACACATTATATATATTGGAATCTCCACGTAATGGTATTGCAAAAATTGTCGATAGTAAGATCGTTTATAACGCACCGAATCAACGTAAGTTGGCTCTAATTGACACTATTAAATATAAGGCTTTATCGGCCGATGGTGTTGAATGGGTTGGTTCGTTTGATATAGAAGTTCTACCGAATGTTTCAAATGAATCCTCGGTTCCTTATTGAGCGACAATTACCCTGACCGGTTCAGCGACAATTAGATAGGCCGGTTGATCTGCTACATTCTGGACAAACTCTCTACCGGAAAGCTTTGTGCCAGGGAAACGAATTACAGATCAACAAATAAGGCTATACATGGCTAATCGAAAAGATAAAACACAAACCACCTCCGCGGCTAAAGCCGGCTTCTCTGAGCGTTCCGCTCGTCGAATTGAATCAGGACAGCGACAATTAGGCCCAATTAAGACTCGAGGTTATCGAACAAGAACCGACCCCCTTGAACCGGTCTGGAACTCAGTGGTTCTTCCACTCCTTGAACGCTCAGCGTCAATTACCCCTGTCGGTATTTTTGACTATCTTTGTGAAGAGCATAGCGATAGTTTTTCACCCAACCACCGACGCACATTAGAACGTCGAGTCCGTCAGTGGCGCCTGTTACACGGAGAAGATAAAGAAGTCATCTTCCGTCAGGAAAAGGAGTTTGGCAAACAAGGGATCATGGACTTTACATGGGCCGACTTCATCGTGACGATCCAAGGTGAAAAACTGGAACATAGACTGTTTAATTATCGTTTGCCCGCCAGTGGTTGGAGTCATGCACAAGTGGTTTACGGTGGGGAAAGCTTTACAGCCGTTGCTACAGGGCTAAAAGGGGCTTTTGAGCGCTCAGAAGGGGTCCCTCTTGAGGTGAGAACAGACAGCTTAAGCGCTGCTTATAAAAATAACACATCTGAACGTGAATTTACGGAGAGCTTCCAACAACTCGCGACACATTATGGCTTCCAACCAACGAGAAATAATACCGGTATAGCTCATGAAAATGGTGCCATAGAAAGCTCGAATAACCACCTGAAGAACCAAATTCGCCAAGCGTTGGCGATCCGAGGCTCCAATGACTTCGAGACAATAAATGAGTACGAGTTGTTCGTTAACCAACTCGTTGAGCGACGTAATCGTCGCTCAAAACCACTGCTAGTTGACGAGCAGCGACAATTACAACCGCTCCCTAAATACGACTGCGTCAATTACACCGTTCATGTACTGAAGGTGTCGACAACAAGTACAGTCCAACTCAAGAGGGTCACTTATTCAGTTCCGTCCCGCCTTATTGGGGGGACGGTTCGTGTCCACCTCTTCGATAAAACGCTCGAAGTCTATTGTCATGACGAACATACCCTAACCCTAGACAGAGTTCATACACGCTCATGCCGTCGAGGTCATCAAATTGATTATAGGCACATCATTGGTTCTTTAATGAAAAAGCCAAGAGCCTTCAGAGGCTGTCAGTGGCGAGACGAAATGTTACCAAGTGAGGATTATCGTCAAATCTGGCAGTACGTCGATGCTCAGCTCACAATGGACGAGGCAAGCTTCTATATGGTGAAGCTGTTGAATGTGGCCAATAAGTCAGAAAGGGAGGAAGCGGTTGGCCGGTTCGTGCTAGATGGTATCAGAGTGGGTCGTCTACCCACTCTGTTCGACTGTGAAGATAGGTTCTTACAAGATGAAGTCTGGACGGACAGTCCAAAAGTAGAGCAGCATACCTTATCGAGCTATCAGCAAATCTTAGAAGGGGTGAAATAATGTCAGAGCAGCATGTTCTTCCTCTTCTCCTCAAATCTTTACGCCTTGGTAGTCTTGTCTCTCAATGGGAGCCAATGGCAGAAAAAGCGCGTGATCAAAGCTGGTCAGCAGAGCGCTATCTTGCAGAGTTATGTCGCCTAGAGCTAGATAGTCGTGAGGAAAAGCGCCTACAGAGGCACTTAAAAGAATCTAACCTTCCAGCAGGTAAATATCTTGATGGTTACGACTTCGCAGCGGTGAGTGGCATAAATAAAGCACAAGTATGGCACTTGGCTAACCATAGAGAATGGGTAAAAACAGGCGATAATATCTTACTGTTCGGGGCGAGTGGGTTAGGTAAAACGCATTTAGCTGCCGGACTGGGTTTTAAGCTGATAGAGCATGGCCACCGTGTCAAGTTCATGAGTGCCAACTTGCTGGTACAGCAACTTCAACTCGCCAAAGAGGAGTTGAGACTGTCAGAAGCCTTGATGAAGCTAGATAAGTACAATGTACTTATCTTAGATGACATAGGTTATGTACAAAAAACGAGTGAGGAGACCAGTGTATTGTTCGAGTTGATAGCGCATCGCTATGAACGATACAGCTTAATCATCACATCAAATCAATCGTTCGAAGAATGGGATGAACTGTTCGACAATACAGTGATGACAGTAGCAGCAATAGATAGGCTGATCCATCATGCGAAGATCTTACAATGCAAAGGTGAAAGTTATAGGAGAAAGGAAGCACAACGAAACCTAAGTTAAACAGGACTTCAACCGGCCAGGCTAATTGACGCTGGATCGGTCAAGTTAGTTGACGCTACATAGTTCCTATAACTCAAAGCGATTCGTCAGGGGGAAGCTCCTCATTACCTATTCTTTTAATTCTGTTTTTACTCTTCCGGTTGAGAGCACATCGATAGAATAAAATGACAAAAGAGAGCTATATTGATTAGCTCTTTTTTTACCTGTTTCTAAATTTTAACTCAAAAAATGAAGTTATCTGTCGCGTTTCTGCATCAAGAGCTACATCTATAGGTGTTTAGTTTCATTTGTGCGTAATCTTGATCACAGAAACGAACAATGCTCAGTTTGTGTGACTTTTGAACTTTAGCCTTATAAATGTCGATTATTTACATAAATTTCAAAGCTTTTACGTACCATTAAGGTGGTGGGTGCATAAGTTTTGGTTATAATTGTGTTGATTGTCATTTACCTGGAGAGTGTGTTGTGTAAGGACTCTGGAACACGAATGACAAGTGAAATATGTTGTTTGTAAAAGCACATAGGGATTTGTGAATCAGTTGTTGGTGCGGAAAATTTATTTGTTTATTTAGATGGATATAAACATTATTTATGACTATATAAATAATGTTTTTTTGTATCTGAATGACACTATTGTTACTTTTACGCTGATTTTTAATAAGAATAATTAATAAAATAACGCAACATCGGGGTAGTTTGCACCATGAAAAACGTCAACAGGTCTATCGACGTCAAATATTTAAGAACATTTTCACACGTTGCTAAACACAAAAGTTTTACAGCTGCAGCTGAGTCTCTATTTATGACACAGCCTGCGGTTTCTCAACATATTAAAAAGATCGAGAATACGATTGGGGCCAGTATTTTTGATAGAAAAGAAGGATTTTTACTCACCAAACACGGAAAAGTATTACTCGATTACGCAGATCAAACAATGTCTATGTACGAAAGGTTGTTTGAAGATCTAGAAAAAGTGGAGTTACGAGATCAATTCAATATAGCGATTTCTGAATCTTTTTGCTTCGATATGGTGGAACGAGTAATCAATGAATTTAGAATGTTGAACAATATAGACTTGTCCATAAACAGTTTTACTAAGTCTTCTCTACTGGACTCGTCTCGCTACGACTTAATATTCACGATGGATAGAATTTCACAAGATAATGGAAAATCTTATCAGTTAAAAACCGTGAATTATGTTATTGCACATTCTAATTCACTTGACCCGCACGAGTGTTACCCACAGAGAGTTGTTTATTGTAGTTCTCTACCTAAATCTTATGTTCAAGAATTGCTTAATGACTATAATATTGATTCTTCACATGTATCAAGTTGGGTAAAAACAAGCTCATGTCAGTTCTTAAAAAATGAATTGGAAACAAATGGTACTATTCTTATTTTTCCTGAGTGGTCAATATGTAATAATAATTGTAAAACAATACCTTTACGTCAAAAAGTGAACATGTATGTTTGGTGTAGTGATGAGATTTCACAAGAATTAGAGGCATTAGGAATTAAAGATAAGATTCAACAGCTATTTCAAATTAGTGATATTTCGACACCTGTATTGAATCATAATATTATGTGATTAGTTAGACAATATTGATACTGTGCTAAAAATAAAACAACTTAAAGCAATAGGTATCCCGTAAGGGATACCTTTTTTATAGCTATCAAACCCTACCACTTTTCCTATTATGTACATAATGGAAACGACCACACCACCAAGAAACCCTATAAAAATCAATGTTGATGTAACTAATTCGGGTTGTATTCCAATGATCAAGGCACAAAGTAACTTCACATCTCCAGCGCCTATCACTCTTAGGTACCAAAATATCAAGAGCACCACGAAGCAGAGAACTGCAATGGGTAAAGATGACATCAAGTGACCGTTATGCAACGCGACAAAAATGCTAAATATTAAAGCAGTCTTACTGAGATTGTTTGGTATCTTTCTATGCTTTCCATCGAAAAAACACACGCATACTAATATTAAAAAGTTTACAAAGATTAAAGTGACATAAAATAATAAATCTATATTCATAAATATAGGGTATCGGTAATCGTCATCTATATCAATATAAACCATATTGTGAATTATTATAGATCCATAAAAAATACTTATGTTGGCTGTAATAAGTTTATGTTATGCGATCATAATAACTATTAATTGGATGTATATATTTGTATCGGGTAAATTTTACTCGCAATTTCAATTAGACCAATGGTCAATATACTTTTTATAGGATTATTATGTATTACAAAACTTTAGCAAAACTAGCTGAACTAAAAATGAAGTTCGAAGATGATATTCGCGGTGTTACGGCTGTTGAATATGCAATTATCGCCGTCGTAATGTCCGCACTAGTATTAGCAGCATTTCAAACAGATGCGCTTAAAAATGCTATCACTGGTGCATTAACTAAAGTGACAGGCAACCTGACTAAAGCGACTACAGGCAAATAATTAGCCACTAAGAATAATGTATTAAGGGGCTTTTGCCCCTATTTTAGGCTTAATATGAACAGAATTATCATTCTCCTTCTTGTCGCTTTATCTATTTTTTCTACATTGATTTATATCAATATGAACTATATGTCATCTGATGAAGAACCACAGGAAGTTCAGAAGAAAGAAGAACCTAAGGTCAGTATTTTAGTCACTCAGAAAGCGATAAAACGTTCTCAACCGTTAACTCCTAATTTTTATGATAAGAAGTTTGTCCATATATCTGATTTAGATGGTTACTACTACACGTTAGAAGATGACCTTATTGTTGAACCTGGTGCTCTATTTAAAGAAGACATCTCTGAAGGTACTTACTTAACACAAGATATGATCTCTAACCCTGGAGATCGAGACTATATGTACCTGTCATTAAATGACGGTGAATTACCTTATTTTTATGAAGTAACTGGTATCGGAGTCGTACAAACCGCAACGCTGACTCCTGGTGATAAAGTGAGCTTCGTTTCCACAACATCCTCTAAGTCAAATCTCGTTGAGAATGGCTATGGAGATATCGGGGATCTCGTTAGTCGAGTGATTATCAGTGGAGCGCGAGTTTTACAGGTAATAAAAGGGAGCAGTGAAGATACTGATTCAGAAGATGCCGAAGACAAAAAATACAGTTTAGTTATTGCATTAAACATGCGGAGTGTTTTGAAACTCGAAATGGCTCAAAAAATCGGTGATGTGAATATTATTCCATCTGAAATCGAGAATCGCTATTTATCTATCCGCAGTAGTGACCTTTTAGAAACTCAGTTTGGTGTCAGAGAACTACGTGGTAAGGAATAACATGACTTTAAAGAAGAAAAATATAGCCTTGCTACTATGCGGGATTCTTTCTTGTCCATTACTCGCATCAGAATTAATGAACTTGGATCAAGGTGCTGCGAAAACCATTAATTTGAAGCGACAGATATCAACGGTATTTGTGGCGAATCAAGAAATAGCGGACTACAAAATTATCGATGAAAACAAGGTTGTGGTTTACGGCGTTGGCCAGGGTACTACCTCAGTGATTGTTTATGATCGTGGCGGAAATGAAATTTACAATGCGGAATTGGTTGTCAACCAAAGCTTAAGACTTCTTAAGCAAACGCTCATTGCTCGATTTCCTGATGAAAGCGTTATGGTTTCCAATGTCGGTGACCAAGTGGTATTAGACGGTATTGTCGGTAGCGAAGAGATTAAGAAAAAGATTCATCGACTGGTTGGTGAAATGCTGAAGAAAGAACGCCGACGTAAGACATACGAATTGAAAGATGCTGGTGGAGAGGTTTTAGACGAACTGGAGTTCACCACTCAATATTACTATGACCAAGTCATTAATAATCTCAAAGTGCTTACGACTGAACAGATCAACGTTAAGTTGACGGTCGCAGAAGTTTCGAGCTCTTTTCTTACCGAGTTAGGCGTTACCTATAGTGACAGTGGAGAGCCGGGTACTTTTGTTAATAAGCTCCTTGATTTTACGGCTCAAGATATTGTTTCTGTTATCTCCGCAAGTGGTGATGACAAAATCGGGCGGGTATTGGCCGAACCCAACCTTTCTGTTATTTCGGGTGAGCAGGCTAGCTTCCTAGCAGGGGGCGAGATACCAATCGCTGTTCGAGATGAAGACGGGATAACTATTTCATATAAAGAGTATGGAGTTAAGTTGGCCATGGTTGCCAAGGTTACTGATACGGAAAATATCCGTTTAACCTTGATCCCTGAAGTCAGTTCTATTGATGAATCGAACAAAACTACGACAGGTCTAATTTCTGTGCCTTCTTTGCGAACTCGACGAGCTCAAACGACGGTTCATTTAAAAGACGGCCAAAGCTTTGTACTGGCAGGGTTACTTACGTCAGAAGAGCGTGAATCGTTAACCAAGATACCAATTCTGGGGGATATCCCAATCTTAGGGGCGCTATTTAGCCACACTTCAACGAACCGCTCTAAAACGGAATTGATCATTGTTGCGACTGTTAATCTCGTTGATCCCGTCGAGCAAGAACAAGTTAAGTTGCCAAGTTTTAGACGTACCAGTGATCTAGAACGATTGCTAAGAATAGACCTCTCAGATCTCGATGAACCTGAGTTGGAAGACACGATTAATCAAGGAGGGTTCAACTAATGAGATGGATCGTTATTACTTTAATAGCTTTTTTCACTTCTGCTTGCACTCATCTTGATACCAGTAACTCTAGTGTTATTGAACAATTAGAGGAACGCTTTGAATTTGACATGACGACTGATGAAGATTCGATGCCTCGTTCTGTGGCTTTTATTCGAGATCTCAACGTAAGAGAGCCAAAGGCGACGTTTTTAGTTAGATATAAGCCTGATGCGAGTGAGTTTGTCGCGAAGTTAAGCGATCGATTTAAGTCAGAGTCCATCTCGAAAGACAGATACAAAGTCGAGCTTGCCGACCATGATCAAGAAAAAAACATCCTAATCATAGGTCGATATGTCCGAATTAAAAGCAGTGACTGTGGCGTGATGGTGTTCTCTAAAAGGGAAGATTATCAATTTGGCTGTAGTGTCGAACACAATCGTAATATTAGCTTGGTCAATCCAATTAAGAAGGCGAAATAGCTATGGACTTGGATATCTTGTTTCGTAATTCGTCTTCGAAAATGAAGTCGACAGTTGAGGCTACCGATCTCATTGTTTCAGACGATAGCGCCTTAACTGAATCGATTAATGATCTGTATGCGATTGAAGGCTTTCCTAAACCACTGGAAGTGACTGATATTGATTTAGATGGTGTTTGGAATCAGTCAAACATCAAGCTCAATCATGTTGTACTTGATCTTCGCAGCGCATCCAACGTTATTGAGCAAGTGTCTGAGATTTCCATTCGCTTAGATGTGAACATATCTTTGCTTGTTCTCTGCGATGTCGACTCTATAAAACTGCGCAACCAAGTGCATTCTCTGGGGGCTACTTATGTCTTGTGGGACTCTGAGCTTGATGCGTTACTCGCGGCATTAAAAGCGACGCAAGAAGGTGAAAGCACCGTTAAAAAAACGCGAGTAGCTAAACGTATATTAGTGTTAGGAACCAAAGGCGGCATTGGAGTATCTTGCGTAAGTTCTGTTTTAGCACACTCCTTAGCAGAGCAAGCAAACCTAAAGACACTCTTGGTGGATCATGATTCAGGAGCGCTAAACAGCGACATTTATATTGGTGTAAAAGGCTTGAAAGCTAAGCACAATAGTATCGATTTAAATCAGATCGATATCGACAGTGCGATAGCGAAAACCTATGTTCATGGCGTTAAAGAGAAACTTGATTATTTGGTTCTAGAGAAGAATGTTGCCTGTCTTTCTGATCACGCCTCTACGTTGTACAACCTTTCGAGTCAACTGATTGATCAGTATAACTTTATCATCGATTCAGCGCCGCTGTCTTGCTACGAAGAGATGCACGACCAGGAGTTATCTGATAAGTATCATCGCATCTTTATTGTTTGCGAACCTTCGGTCTCTTCATTACGTTCATACAACTCGTTGAAGAAGAAGATAGGTAAGTCGGAACACCAGGTTATTTTCAACCTGAATAGACCAGCGAAAGACTTCATGGTGACGCTCGCGAGTGCGAAAGAGAGGATTAAAGCCAAAGATAGCATTGATTTTATGTACGAGCCGTCACTTGAAAAAATAGTGGTGCAGCAGGGTATCAATGAGCTGCTTAAATCTAAGTCCTCGACTGCCGTTCTGAGTATGGTTGCCACGTTAACAGGCAAGAAAATTAAAACCAAATCACGTTTCAGTTTGTTTAGAAAATGAATCAATTAAAAGAAATTTACATCCAGCTTCGAGATGAAATCTTCGATGCTTTGGACGCCGCGACGCTTGTTGAAATCAGTAATCAAGAACTAGAAGAACAGCTTAAAGATTCAGTTAATATATTGATCGACAAAAAGCAATTGCAAGTCAGTTCTCTTAAGCGCGTTGATCTAGTTAAAGCATTACTCGATGAGTTGAAAGGTCTTGGGCCGCTGCAAGCTTTGGTCGATAACGATGACATATCGGACATCATGATCAACGGACCTTCTGATATCTTCATTGAAATCAATGGCAAAGTTGAACAGTCACCCATTCAGTTTGTTAATGAAAAGCAACTGAACACCATCGCTAAACGAATCGCTTCGAATGTAGGTCGTCGTATTGATGAATCGAAACCTCTTTGTGATGCTCGTTTGATGGATGGCAGTCGTGTCAATATTGTAATTCCACCGCTTGCAATAGATGGCACATCTATCTCTATTCGTAAGTTCAAAGAACAAAAAATTAGGCTTGAGAATCTAGCTGAGTTTGGTGCCATGTCTGTGGAAATGGCAAAGCTATTGTCTATAGCCAGTCACTGCAAGTGCAACATATTGATCTCTGGTGGTACGGGTTCAGGTAAAACAACATTGTTGAATGCGTTGTCTGGGTTCATTGGTGAAACTGAACGCATTGTTACCATTGAAGATGCTGCTGAGCTACAACTTCAAAAGCCTCACATCGTAAGGCTTGAAACTCGACAAGCCAGCGTTGAAGGGACGGGAGAGATCACCGCACGTGACCTTGTGATTAATGCCCTTCGTATGCGTCCTGACAGAATCATTGTGGGTGAGTGTCGTGGTGGTGAAGCCTTTGAGATGCTTCAAGCCATGAATACTGGCCATGACGGATCTATGTCGACATTGCACGCTAATACACCTCGTGATGCCATTGCTCGTACTGAGAGCATGGTGATGATGGCTACGGCGAGTCTGCCGATATCAGCAATACGTAGAACCATCGTTAGTGCGGTGGACCTTATCGTTCAAGTAAAGCGCCTCCACGATGGTAGCCGTAAGGTGATGTACATTTCTGAAATTATCGGTATGGAAGGCGATAGCGTGGTGATGGAAGATATTTTTCGTTATGAAGCTACTTCAAATTTCAAAGATGGAAAGATGGAAGGTGAGTTCAGAACACCCGGTTTATCGACTCGTTCTGTGATTTATGAACGCGCAAAATTTTTTGGTTTAGAACAAGCAGTAAAGGAGATATTTACATGACCTTAATACTGATTGTTTCATGGAGCGCTTTGCTACTTTACTTCCTTATCCATCGTTCTCGTCAAAACAAAAAATTGAGCAGCCTAATTGAGATGGAAGCTGAATTTGAAGGGGTTAAAGGTGTTCGCTCTGTTATTGATTCACAACAGTTTGAAGAGAGCTACAAAGCCCGGTTGAGGAAAAGTTACAAGAAGACCATCAAAGTCTTTCAACCTAATATGTCTTTGAAATTAATTCTATTTGTATCTGTGACAGCATCGGCAGTCTATGCGGTCAATGAGTTTTTCTTGCGTCAGGATTATTTCGTTTGCTTACTCCTTGCTGAACCGATCTTGTTCTTTGTTTTTTACACAAAGTTAAAGCAAAGACAGATGGATCGTTTCAAAACTAACTTCCCAGACGCTTTGAACATTTTGAGCGGCGCTATTTCTTCTGGTCAAAGCATTATTCATGCGTTCGAGTACGTGGGTAAGCAGCTTGATAATGATGTGGGCAAAGAGTTCAAGCTTATGGCTGAGCGATTACTTATTGGTGAAGACCCTGATGATGTTCTTGAGCGTAGCAGCAATACTTTTCCTTATTTAGAGTATTTCTTTTTTGCTTCAACGATAAGAATCAACCTAGCTCGGGGTGGTCAACTCAAAGATGTGATCAATAAAATTAATCGACTTATGTTTGATTCTCGAGCTGTTGAAAAAAAGAAAAATGCATTGACTTCAGAAGCGCGAGCTTCTGCCAAAATTATCGCCTGTTTGCCCGTGATTTTTCTTATCATCTTGAAGTTTACAAGCCCTGAGAACTACAGCTTTGTTATGTTTGAGGAAGCGGGACAACCTATTTTTTATTACGTTCTAGTGAGCGAATTATTAGGTTTCTTTTGCATCTGGCTGATTTTGCGAGGTGTTAATTGATGGACTTTGAAACCGCCATTGTTTGGAGTGTCATATTTATTATCTCTATGGTTCTAGCAACGTATTGCTTGCGTTTCTGGGATAACACGAGAGCAAATATAGAAACTCGAAAAATAATTGGTTCAACACGTGAAGAAAAGAAACGAACGGATTTATTTAAGGCTATTTTGTCTCGGCTTAGTTTCAATAAGCATGAAACTAAACGGAAGTTAGTCGCAGCTGGTTTTTACAATGACTTCCTTGCTGATGCTTACTATTTATTGAAAATAATCCCTTTTAGTATCTGCCTAGTATTAATTGGTCTTGACTTCTTTAACGGTAAAACCGAAGTAATATTTTCTTTGCTGTATTTATTGGGGGCCTTATTAGCGTTTGTCATCGCGCCGGATTCCTATGTGTCTGCTCGAGGCAAAGCCAATATAAAGCATATCAGTTCAAGGTTACCTTTTTTACTCGATCTTATGAATGTTTGTGTCCATACCGGTATGACTATTGAGTCTAGCCTAGAGTACTTGGCGAAAGAACTTCACTCAGTAGACAGTAACCTTGCTCATGTTGTGAGAGTGACAGTCGAACGCTCGCGCCTGGTGGGTCTTGAAAAGGCATTGGAAGAATTTTACGAACTCGTACCAACCAGTGAGTCACAAAGTTTCGTAATGACCTTGGTACAGAGCCTCCAATTTGGTTCTTCTGTCGGTCCCGTATTATCGACCTTAGCTACTGATATTCGAGAGCTAAACATGATGGATTTAGAAGAACGGATTGGAAAGATGGGGGCAAAAATGTCAATCCCACTTATCGCCTTTATCATGGTTCCTATTGTTGTGCTAATTGCTGCCCCTGGTATTTTGAGGATGTTGATGTGATAAGAAAGTATATATTAACCGTAATCATGTTGGTTTTAATCTCTGGCTGTACAACGGTTAATAATCAACTTGATACCAAAGAACAATTGCTTATTGGATCGGGTGATTCACAAAAGCTTATAGAGTTTTATAAGGCGAATATCCAATCTGACTCGGTATATAAAGTAAAGCTTGTTAATTTGTATCTAGATCTTAAAGATATCAAATCGGCTGAATTATATCGAAGCACCTATAGTGAAAGTGACCTTGATGATCCGGAATTCATTCTAACCAATGCTCGAATTTACTATCAGAAAAAAAACTTTGAGTACGCATTAGAAGAGCTAAAAAATTATCGGGATGAAGGTGGAGCAGAATATGAATATCAACTTTTAACCGGAAAAATATTAGCGCAACAAAAGCGATTTACCGAAGCTATTGAGCATTTTGAGGAAAGTCGCAAGCAAGGAGCCTCAGACAGAGAAGCCGGAAACAATATCGCCGTTGTAAAAATAATGCAGTCTGACTATTTGGGTGCGACGGACATTTTATATGACCTTTACCTGTCAAATCCAAACGACCAGAGAGTGAGTTCTAACTTGATTCTATCTTCGGTTAAATCTCAGCGACCGGATATCGCGTTGGAAGTTCTAAAACATTCGAATAGTGATGAGCAGGCTCACAAGCAGCTATCTGCATTAATGAGGTCAATATCTAAAAGCAAAGGGAAGAAGGCCGTGACACAGTCAACGATAGAAATGGAACAACAGCTTATTGGTTCTCAAGTTAATTCCGGTGGCTTTGTCGCACCGACATCGCGAGTCAGTAAATTGGATACGACTGGGGAGTTTCAAACTTCTAGACACAGTGTCGATGGCTCGGTGCTTGACCCAAGAAAACTTAAACCCGGTGCAAAACCTATTTATCGAGTACAAGTGTTAGCGACGTATACGGCGATTCCTTCGGATTTCTTGAATTACTTAAAAACAAATTATGGCTCTGTTTATTCGTATACACATGGATTGTGGAAGCGCTATTGCATTGGTGATTTTAATGACTTAGATGAAGCGAAAGCGTTCTTAAATAGTATTGATATTAAGGGAGCATTCGTTGTTGATTACACCAAGAAAAGGTATGTCCGACTATGAAATCGTTTAAACGAAAGCAAAAGGGGTCGTTGACGGTTGAAGTTGCCATGGGTATTCCGATCTTTCTGGCTATTGTCTTTGGGTGGGTTGAAATCTGTATTTTGACCTTCTCAATGAGCATGACTGATCACGCATTAACGACAGCGGTGATGCGAACAAAAAAAGCGGGCGACTCGAGCAGTAGTAACTCTATTAACTACGGCCAAATGATCAAAGACGAGTTGGACAAAGCGGGCGGATCTTTGTGGAGCAACGTAGTCAAAGAGGGGAGTGTAGTTATTCATGTTAACTATTTTCGAGACTACGAGGGATTTTTGAAATGCACGGATACTTACGCTTCCGCTGATAAATGCCCAGATAAGAAAGATGAACCGGAAGACATGGCATTGGCTGTTTACGCTTTGGAATACACCTATGATCCGATTGTATCGATATGGTTCCCAGATATGCCTATCAAGCGTGAAATTATCACTATTCAAGAATACGAAAGATGTTCATTCAAAATTGGTCAGGGAGCAGGTTGTGCAAGTTAAACAAAAAGGTGCATTTGCTGTTGAGTTGGCGATGGTTTTGGTCTTTGCGTCAGGGATCTTTGTTGTTGTCGTGAACCATATGCTAGCCATTAATAAAAAGGGTCAACTCGACAGAGCTTCTTATTCATTGACCACCATCTTTGCTGAACGAAAACAATTGTTTAATGCCAATATGGATATTTGTGCGGGTGACTGTCGAAAAACAGAACACAACGCGTTTGTGATTGCTTCTGCTTCGATGAAACGAATGATTCCAAACTTTGATAAAACCAAATTTGGGATGCGTATCGACGAGATAAGACTAGAAGAAACGGCTTTATCTGGAGGGAAAGTGAATTACCGAAGGGTTCAAAAGACTCTGACTAAAGGGAGCATACACGGATGTGACTTTCCGGACATGAGTGATATCACCAAAGAAAAAGCGATAGAAATACTCCCTATCACATCACGAGGCCGCAGATTACCTATGTATCAGGTGTCTCTTTGTTATGAAATCCCAACTAATTTGATTGGGATCGCCAACGGAGAGGTTTTTCGGCTTGTAAGTACATCTTATTCATTTGCGAGGGTTTAAGGTGAAATCGATAAAGAAAAACCGAGGTGTCGCCGGTATTTTGTTCGTTGGTCTATTGCCTATGATGGTTATTTTCATGGCCTTTTCGATGCAG
Source organism: Vibrio sp. J383 (assembly GCF_023503985.1). Taxonomy (NCBI): domain Bacteria; kingdom Pseudomonadati; phylum Pseudomonadota; class Gammaproteobacteria; order Vibrionales; family Vibrionaceae; genus Vibrio; species Vibrio sp. J383. The sequence goes on from NZ_CP097294.1 coordinate 1,150,338, forward strand.
ATGTCTCAACAAATGCTAGCACACACGAGGTTATTGGAAGCCGCAGAAGTCGCTAGCTTGGCTCTCATCGCGAGTCCTAAAGAGGACGAAGAAAAGAACGTAAAGTATGCACGCTATTTAGTCGATAGATACGTTGTTGATAACACAGATGATGTTGATGTTGCGGTGTATACAAGTAAGTGTGAGTACAAAGATGGCTGTGTTCAAGCCAGTGGTGAACTTGCTCCGTTTAGTGACTTTGTGGTGAGTGCGACTGCCAAATATACGTCTTGGATCGCGTACGAAGAGATGAACTTAAAGCCAGAGTTTTCGGTGAGCGGGCGAGCAGTTACGCGCAAGTATCTCCCTCAGCCTGTTGATGTCTACTTTATCGGTGACTTTAGTGGTTCTATGGGTAACCCATGGAAGAACGGAAAAATGAAGCTCGATGTCGTGAAAGAGACCATTAAACGAGTCGTCGATGACATTGAAGAGTTCAACACGGAAGAAAAAAGCAGAGTAGCTTTACTCGGGTACAACCCGCTTCATGTTAAAAAAACAGACAAGATTGTACGAGTTAACGCCTATGGTTATTACGGTTCATGGCGAAAGAAATACGCTTATGATTACGCTCGAAACTCTCCTGCGACAACGGTTAGGCGAATGTTTGACAAGCCCGTTGTGTATAACGAAATTCTCGAACCAAAGTGGGGGATGAGTCGATACGAGATTGAGCGAATCTATACTCAGAACGTTAAGTTTTCTAAGTATTACAAGTTTTATGATATCCCATTGACTGAAGACTATGACGATTTTCGGTCTCAATTAATGAGTACTCAATTACAAGCGGCAGGGGGAACGTCATCTTGGAATGGAATCATTGCTGCAGCTCAAGAGGCGAACAAAGCAACCAATCTAAACCCTGAGCAAGTGTTTATTGTTTTATCGGATGGTCAAGATGGTGATGATAGTTATTTGCAAAAATTGGTGGATCAGGGGTTATGTAAAAAGCTGCGCTCAACCATTTCAGCGAAACGAAATCGTTTCCAAAGTAATGCGCCAACTGAATCTGAGAAAACAAAAGTCACGATGGGCGTCATTGGTATTAATTATAAAGTGGCAGAAACCGATGGCTTTGGAGATTGCTTTGGTAAGAAGAACATCTATCACGCTAAAGATGGCGAAGATGTATACAAGTACATTTTGAATTTGATTAATGAAGAAACCGGAAAACTAAAGGATTAACATGAGATACCTAGTGATTTTATCTACGATGCTAATGTCTCCATTGGGCTATGCAAACTGCTTGGGTGATGTTGGCGAATACGTCACTTCGAAAATGTTGGTGTCTTCTCATACTGTTACGACACAAGTGACTGGGAAGCTGGTAGAGCTAAATGAGAAACCTCAAAATGAGGTGATCAATAGAGAGAGTGAAGTGATTCAAATCGGAGCTCAAGATGATGTGTGTTTCTATGATAAAGCGACGCAATCCCTGGTGCTTAATTACCCAACTAATGTGTATCAATTGGATGAAAGCCACAAGCAAGTATTAGGTCAGTACCTTAGCTTAGTGAGTGATAAGTCCAAGATTTATATAGAGGGTCACGCAGATAGTGTAGGCAGTAAAAGCTACAACAAAGCCCTGTCATCTCGCCGTGCCGGACAAGTGGCGAGCTACTTGAAGAAAGATCTTCACCAAGGAAGTCGCATCGTTGAATATGCGTATGGCGAAAGCGCACCCATTTGTAAGGTTGTGGACAACAAGGCAACAGGTTGCAATCGACGAGTTGTGATAACAGTTAAGTCGTAATGGGTTTTGTTTTCATTGTCTGTGTTTTTATTTTTTGGGCCACGATGTTGAGCGGTGTATAAAAAAGGGAGCCTGTTTAGGCTCCCTTTTTTGATTCATCGCGTTATTTGATGACTAGATAGATAACTCAACATCTATGCCGTTGGTTCTGGTAGTTCTATTGTCTCAACCTGAGTTGGTGCTAGATACTCGCATAGTTCATCGTAAGGAATAGGGCGAGAGAAGTAGTAGCCTTGCATTAAGTCACATCCACATGCCTTTAGAATTGCGAAGTGCTCGTTTGATTCTACGCCTTCTGCCAATACCACCATGCCGAAGTTTTTACCGATTGCGATGATATTTTGAACCATGGTGAGTGACTGCTGATCGACAGCAATGTTCTCAATAAAGCTCTTATCGATTTTTAGTTCATCGATAGGGAGTGCTTTCAACATGCTTAGTGATGAATAGCCCGTACCGAAGTCATCTAAAGATATTTTAATATTCTTTTCGTGTAAGGCCTCGAAAATAGGTTTTACTATGTCTACGTCTTCAATGAACAGGCTTTCAGTGATCTCTAATGTTAGACAACTTGCAGAGAGCTGATACTTCTCCAGCGTTGTGAATAAATGCTCAGAGAAAGATCGGTGAGAAAACTGTCGAACAGATATGTTGATCGAAAGCCCGATCTTTTGTTCCGTCGTTCGGTGCAAATGGGCGATCTGCATAATGCTGGACTCAATAATAAAAGTACCGAGCTTTTGCATTAAGCCAGTGTTTTCAGCCACAGGTATAAAGACATCTGGTGGAACGAAACCCAGCTCGTCATCAATCCAGCGAACGAGTGCTTCAACACCGTGAATACTTTCATCAGCACGGACCAGTGGCTGGAATACCATGAACAGAGTTTGTTTCTCGATCGCGATACGTAGCCTCTGTTCTACTTTCATTTTGTAGAGGTGGGCGTCTTGCATCTCCGTTGTAAAAATACTGTACGAGTTTTGCTGCTGCTTCGCTTTGTACATGGAAATGTCGGCAGAGCGTAACAGGCTATCAAGATCTTTTCCGTGTTCAGGAAAACGCGCTACGCCGATGCTGCAACCTAACAAGAACTGCGCACTTTCGACTTCATAAGGTTGAGACAGCACTTCAATAATTCGCTTGGCGAGTCGCTTAATTTCAACTTCATTCGATAAAGGCGTTAAGAATAAAAACTCATCACTGGATTCGCGCACCAATAGGCTGACTCGAGAGCGGAATCTCATCAAACGTAAAGCGATTTGCTTGAGCACCTTGTCACCGAAGTCGTGTCCGTGGGTATCGTTGACGCACTTGAAGTTATCGATATCGATAAACAATAGTGAGAACGGCTCTGACTTATCTTCAATCCATTTACTAATGTTTCTACGCATGTATAAACGGTTGGGTAGAGAGGTTAACGGGTCATGATTCGCTTGGTAGATGAGTTGGCTTCGAGTACGTTGTTCGTTCTTGGCAATCGATTTTACTAAAAAGTAGAAACCAAATTGAAGAAAAATAAAGGCAACAAAAAGAATGCCAAACTCTTTTACGAATATGCCATCGACGTGCGATAGGTCTGTACGGCCGACCACCCAAAGCTTGTAGTCTGGAATGTATTTAGCGCTAACGAGCGAGTGGTATGTGTCGTCACTGATACTGAAAGAGTACGTGTCTTTACCTGTTTTTGCTTCTTTGACGCTGACATTCACTTGTTCTAAAAAGTTTTTGGTAATGCGCTTCATCAGGTCGTTAGCAACAGGTTCCAAATAGGCGTCAAGAGATTCGATGTCGCTAGAAAAGAACTGACGATAGTTGTCTGTTCTAAGCAAAGTTAACGTGTTGTAGCTACCTGCGTGTGCGTTGCTTTCAAATACGATCGTACTGTCCAAACGCAAACCCGCAGTCATGACCGCATCGACATGCTTGCCATCGATTGAAATCGACTTTCTTAGTGGAATTACTAGGCTGTTAAGTGAGTCCTGGAAATAGGTACGTCCCAACACCATTTTTTCGCTAGATATGGCCTCGAGAAATGAATCTCTGGTGTATGAGTCGTTAAGCAAATTATGCTGATCGGACAGCTGTAGGTTTGAGCTAATTGCAAGGTAATCACCTTCAGGATTAAGTAACCCAAATGCGGCTATCGCGGGGTGAGTATCAAGTAGCTTATCTAATATTGGTCGAATCTGGATAGAAGCCGTGCGAGTAAAATCAGATTGTTGGGCTAACTGGTGCCCTACAACTTCAAGTAGTGCTTCTTGGCTGGTCATCAGCGAGCTAACAGAGCTAGAAAAAAGTTCTACCTGAATGTGCTGTTGCTCCGTAAAGTCATCTCTGTTTGCTTGCCACTTGCTTACGCCCAACACAGCGAAAAGTATCAGGGTAAGCAGTACGATCAGAACATACAGCGACCAGACATTTTTCTTAAATAGAGCCATGAGATGCCTTTTGTTAATTACTACTTAAACAGAGAGCAAGTGACAAACTAGTGGATTGTCAGCGTGATTCATGCAACGAAGGATACAAATATCAATAATGAAAGTATTAATGATTAAATAGTGTAACGACTACGAGCAGAGATTCTTGAGCGAAATATTAGTATTCAGAATTTTGATAACGAATAACCCATGGTTAATCACAGTTTATAGTTAGCAAACGGTCGTCGTTTATAGCAGTAACGCTAATCGAGCTCTGGCTTCAAGCGGAGGTAGCCGTTAGCTACAGAGTAAAAAGCTTACTCCATGAGGTTTTATTCTCACTGTGAATAAGCTTGTTATGCGCACGTCGTATGTTCTAGCAGTATGGTTAACAGTAGCACTAAGTGAAGTTGAATTACTTTTCAGTTACGGCGATAGGTAGCTTCTCGTTAGCGCCCCACTCAGTCCATGAGCCATCGTAAACGCCCATTTCACCTGTATAGCCAGCGAGTTTAGCGGCCAATAATATGATGCAGGCTGTTACTCCAGAGCCACAGCTAAAGAACATAGGTTGAGAAGGGGTGATCTCTATGGTGGAAAATATCTCAATTAACTCTTGTTGAGTTCTTAATTTGCCATCATTTAGTACTTGAGCGAACGGTAAGCAAACTGAGTTTGGGATGTGGCCACTACGTAAGCCTTCACGTGGTTCAGGAACTTCTGAATCGAAGCGAGCTTGAGAACGCGCGTCTACAATGTTTGCGCTCTTATCAGTTGAGCAACTTTCAATCTGCTGAGCACTGACAAAATAGTTGTCTTGAATATGGCCTTCAAAGTTGCCCGTTTTCACTTCGGTTCGATAGTCAGTCTCTGTCGCGTAACCAGCTTCGATCCACGCAGGTAAACCACCATCTAAGATGTATACGTTGTTGTGTCCCATTGCCATAAACATCCACCACGCACGGGGCGAAGCGAAGGTTCCGGCGTTATCGTAAACCACAATCGTGCTGTCTTGATTGATGCCAATTTCTTGTGCACGTGTGTTGAAGTGTTTTTCGGTCGGGAACATGTGAGGAAGCAGAGTGTGCTTGTTACAAAAATCTTTGTCGTAGTCAAAACGAATAGCGCCAGGAATCATTTGTCCTTCGATTTTTTCTGATTCACTTGGAATTTGAAACTCGATACTGGCGTCGAGGATGATGATGTTTTCTTCTTCTAGCAAACGTTGTTGAAGTTGTTCTGGTGAGATGAGTGGCTGATTCATTATTGTTATATCCATTCTTGTTGTTTTAGCGATTCTTGTTGTTATAGCAAATACAGTGTTATGGCGATTACTGCTGTTTTAGCGAATACAGTTGTTGTATTGACGGCTACTGTGCGGCCCGACAGTGGATGAACTGATAACTGCTTTGTCCGGTTATTTGATTGTTTAATGTATCAAGCGTGACCACAGAATCAATAGGGCAGTCTGTGGTTGGAGCAATAGAGATGCGAAATATGTCATTATCTTTTGTCTGAACGGTGAGGTAGCGTCTGTGTCCATCTAAGGACTGAGTGAGCGTGTTCGAAATCACTTTGGCTTGAATGCGTTGCTCTGTCTCAGATGTTAGCGGGAAATAGGTGAGAGCCAGAAGGACACCCAAACCACACATTAAGATAAATAGACCTATTTTTAACTGTTTCATGAGAGTAAGTCTTTGAAGGTTATCTTGAAAAGATAAGTCAGATTGGCAGCAAAGTGAATGTAATCAATCAGAAAGTTTGATTGGTTCCTTATTCTAATGCGATCAAAAAGCGAGCATTACTGCTCGCTATGTATTGATACATAATCCGTTTTGTATCAGTTAACTAACAAATTGTATCCGTCGACTACCAAACGATCTGGGAGTCACCGCTAGAAACCACTTGTTGCAATGGAGGTTGACCATCGTAAAACCAAATCTCTATCAAGAGTGCTTCATGGTTTACCGGTGCTGCAAAGTTCGAGGCGAAAACACCATTAACTAAAGAGCCTGCAATCACTTTGCTGGAGTAATCTGGCTTCAAGGTTGCGTCATCTCTTGTGCTAAAACGGCTATAAACGGTTACAAAAGAACGATCTGTCGAAATATTGCTGATGTCGATGTCGAGATCAAACTGTTCAACAGAGCTATAGTCAAAGCCGTCAGGTACCACTAAATCACTCATCGTATAGCTTTGCGCTGCTACCGCACTTGTCGCGGGAGACGGCGTTGGTGTTGGTGTTACTGGAGTCGACGGTGTTGCAGGTGATGAGGGTGCAGATATGGATGGAGTTGATGCACTACTACTACCTCCACCACCGCCTCCACAACCTATTAATACCAGTGGAGTGACAGCTAAAATAACGGCTAGTGACTTCTTCATGTTCCAAATGCTTTGTACAGACATACGTTTTTCCTCAGAGAGATTGCGACTTGAATCAATGCCATGATTGTCTCGATATTGTTTAGTGTGATTAGTCATAACGTCTCTCCTTAAGGTTCGTAGCGTTGGTTGTCTACAGGTGATTGGTACCACGTCTGGTTCGTGTCACCACCGGATTCTGCGTATTGTTTAAACTCAGGGTACGCGGTAACAATATCGACGTACTCTAGAGGCCACTCCCATTCGTCATCTGAAGTCACTATTAGAGCCCAAGGGTGGTTTTCTGCAGTTTTGAAGTATTTACCTGTTGATGGATTACTGTCATCGACGCCTAATCCAGCTTCAAATAGATTAGCGCTATCAAATGCCTCAGTTGGAGCCTGGTCTGGCAAGTGAACTTCCCAACTTCTCCCTGGATGTAGAGGTAGGTTTTCACCGTGATAATACCCAGGCGTTGCAAAGATGAACGGGTCGTAAGGCATGTCTGTCCAACTGTTTGTACTCATACCGTCCCCCGCTAAGGTAATACCTATTTGGAATGAGAACTGCTCATCCTCTTTACACCCATTACTGGTCCGGTAAAAGGTACAATCGGTACTAATTTTCTCTGTCAGGTCATTGGCGATTACAAATATTGCTTCGCTACGTCCATCTTCTAAGTCGAGGTCAGTGAATACGCCGTTGTGTTTCATGTAAGAGTTACCACTACTTACTAAGCTCGGGTCTAAATTAGGAAGTCGAACAGCAAAGCCATTTCTGTACGATGCCCCGACAGCAGCTAAACGTCCGTCGATAGTGGATTTAACGACTTTTCCATCTTTAAGGATCTCGGTAATACGATACATAAGAACAGCATCGTTCATGTCGTAATCTGCTTTATATGGCCAGTTATCTTCGTACGCGAGCGTTGCGTAGCCAGAAGCACTCGGGAAGTAACGAGCGGTGGCACCATCGTTAAGAACATCGACTTGAATATCGACCACCTCACCAGAGGTTGAACCGCCAAAGTAACTTAGGTTGGTTTGTTGGCTGAACCTAAATCTAGCCCACGTAGTACCGGTCAGTGCGTTGATATCAACATTAAGGAACAGATCGTTTTCACCAGCATCGAGCGCGTAATCTGTAAACACCTGTTCGTTGGCGCCATCGAAGCTGCCATCTTGGTTCCAGTCTATCCAAGCTGAAAGGTAACCGGTTGTTGAAGCTTCAATTACTACTTTTGAATCAAGCCCGGCTTCAAGTGCGGTTACAAAACCGATACCACCGTTGGCCCATTCATCGTCCACTCCAACGGTTTCGTCTGATTGTGGTGTGACATAACCATCCAAATCCGCATCTGGAGGAGTTGTACCTAACCATGTGATGCCATCCAGTTCATGTCGAGGACCATTACTTGCGAGAAGAGTCAGGTAGCTATCTGGCGCGTCACCGAAGTCGATGTTGGAATCTTCGTCAACAACTGGGGCATTAGCACAGCGAGCACCATCGTTTTGGCCAGAAGCAGGACCATTTGATACAAATTCAACGGCAGGAACAATCCCAGCAGCGATATTAGTCGCGTTGTCAGGAGATAAGTTGATGCGGTAGATTTTTCCGTCTTGGTTTCTTGATACGTAGTAGTAACCGTTCACGTCAAAGTACCCCGCACCAAACGTTCCGAGCTCTCCGGTATCACCAATGTAGGTTTCTGAACCTGTGGTTGGGTTGAATTGATATAAACCACCTGATGCATTGTCGATACCATACAGGGAGCCATCACTTGGGTGAAACGCAAAGTCAGTTAGATTAACGGACGCAGGGCTACCCACAATTTTATTGACGATTACCGTTGCGTTTGGATTGTTGTCTAAAGGCGAAAGATCAACTGTGAATAAACCTTTGCCTTTACGATATAAGTAGTAAACGTGTTCATAGACATCACCAACATAGAAAGTGTGATCGGTTGGTAAGCCACTAGTATTGATAACTTCTGCTTGGAAGTCTTGGCCTAGGCGCACCAAGCGCTTGTTGGTGGTGTCATAGCCGTAAATATATCTGTCTTGAAAGTCAAAACCAACACCATTGATATTGGCATTCATACCCGTATCGTCTTCTAACAGAGAGGTTGAGCCAGTCACTAGATTAACACCCCAAACCTCAACGGGTTTCGACTGAAAGAGGTATGCCTGACTAGGGCAGGTATCGAATGGCGCTGCGTTGGCGACTAGAGGGGCACTTAATAGCAAACTTAACGTTGTAATTCTCATATCTACATCCTTGTGATGGAAGGTACAGATACAGTTACAAGTTATGTGCCAAATTTAAGGTATTGATTTTTAAAGATTATATTTTGTGGTGCTGATTTTTTCATTGTATTCTCAAAATGAGAACTCAAATGAAACTAATCTCTCATAGAGTCTTTCAAATTGATAAATCGATTTGCGAAGCTGATGTTGAGCTCTAAAAAAGCCCTGACTTTTAGTCAAGGCTTAGGTTTTTTATAAGAGGGGGATATGAGTTAGTTTACCCACACACCGAACAATTAGGCATCTTCATTAAATTCATTTCACGCCAGTTGTGCGACATGGCATCGAGAATTAAAAGTTTGCCTTGCTTTGGTTGTCCAAACTTAGCAATAACCTTGATAGCTTCCAAAGCCTGAGCTGCGCCAACCATACCAACAACAGGCGCCATAACCCCAGCTTCAACACAGCTTAGAGCAGCGTTGCCAAATAGGGCACTTAAGCACTGGTAGCACGGTGCATCTGCGTCTTGATAAGTGAACACGCTAATCTGACCTTCCATGCGAATCGCAGCACCAGACACTAGAGGCGTTTTAGATGCGTAACATAAGCGGTTAAGTTGATTACGTGTTTCCACGTTGTCACTGGCATCAAGAACAAGTGAATGTGCTTCAATCAACTTGCCAAGTGCTTGGTCATCAAGCCTGTGGTCAACAGTTTCAATCGTCAGGTGAGGGTTCAGTATCTGTAACGATTCAGAGGCAGAATCGACCTTCTTCTTACCAATATCAGCATCGGTGTGAAGTACTTGTCGCTGTAAATTTGAAAGCTCGACAATATCATCGTCGATCAGTGTCAGTTTACCAATACCCGCCGTCGCAAGGTATTGCGCAGAGGCACAACCCAAGCCGCCGGCACCCAGAACTAAGATTGAGCTCTGCTTTAGCGCTTCTTGGCCTTCAAAGTCAAACTGTTTAAGAATGATTTGACGGTTGTAGCGAAGCATTTCAGCATCAGACAGTATTTCCATCATCAAGCCTCGTTAGTAAAGCGTCGAGTTAAACAGTTGAATCTGAACCGTTTCACCGACTTCAACACGGCCACGTTCGCGCTCTAGTACCACAAAGCAGTTTGCTAAGCTCATTGAGCGGAAAGCGCCAGAGCTTTGGTTACCTGTTGTTTCTACTACAAACTGACCGTTTTCAATCGAGTAGATGCCACGTTGGTAATCAGTACGGCCTGGGCCTTTTTTGAATGCAGATTTGGTAATAGCAGGGATCGATTCTGGTGCTGTCCATGCGGTGTGGCCAGCCAGTTTAGCCAGCATAGGCTGAACCAGTACGTACATGGTCATCATTGCCGACACTGGGTTACCCGGTAAGCCACAGAACCATGCGTTATCTAATTCACCGAATGCGAACGGTTTGCCCGGTTTGATTGCCAGTTTCCAGAATCCGATTTGGCCGATCTCTTCCAAAATATCTTTGGTGTAATCCGCCTCACCAACACTCACGCCACCAGAAGTCACAACCACGTCTGCTATTTGCTGTGCTTTCTCGAACGTTTCTTTAAGCGTTGCAGGACAATCTGGGATGATACCCAAGTCGATAGCTTCACAACCAAATGCTTCGATTAATGGTTTAATACCGTAACGGTTACTGTCGTAGATCTGACCGTCTTCAAGCGGTTGACCTAATGGCTTTAGCTCATCGCCAGTAGAGAAGAAAGCGACTTTAGGTTTATGTAACACTGTCACGTGGCTCACACCCAATGAAGCAATCATTGGAATGTCACGAGGTGTTAAACGCTCACCACGGCTAAGTACGATATCGCCTTGCTTGATATCGTCACCAGTAGGGCGAATGTTATTGTTCAGCTTGATGTCGTCTTGTTGAATCTCAATACCAGCCTCAGTTTCGGCCGTATTTTCTTGCATGATTACGGCGTCACAACCTTCCGGGATCTTTGCGCCTGTCATAATGCGAATACAGGTGTTTGCTGGCCATTCACCTTCGAACGGTTGGCCCGCAAAAGACTTGCCTGCTAATGGAAGAACTTTACCGTTCTCTAAGTCTGCTAAGCGCAATGCATAGCCGTCCATTGCTGAGTTATCAAAAGGAGGGACGAAAATAGGGGATAGAATATCTTCAGCAAGGACGTAACCTAATGCTTCAGCAAGAGGCAGAGACAAAGTCGTTTGGATTGGTTTGATTGGTGATAGTAGCTTATCTAGTGCTTCTTCAATTGGCATTAAGCCGGGAGCGTCGCAACAGCCCATAATTGAAATCCTTTGGTCGTTATTATTTTGATTTGGTGGTTGGCAGTAGTGATTCAATAATGATCAAATTAACACTATTCGCCAACGAAATTGCAGCCACTTTAGCATAGTTTAACCCCCGTAAATAATGACCTCCCTTAAAATATGGGTGTATTTATTCAAAATTCCGAGTATCCTTGTTTGCCATCCAGAAGGGGTATTAAAAGAGGAAGTTCAATGTCAGGTCTTAGCGAATCAGCGAAGTTGGTTAAAGATGCGCTAGCAAGCCGCGGATTAGAGACACCAATGCGTCCTAATCAGGTTAGCCGAGAAGAGAAAAAGGAACGAATCGAACACCATATGCGTGAGATTCTCACTCTCCTTGAACTTGATCTTGCAGATGACAGTCTGGAAGAAACACCGCAACGTATTGCAAAAATGTATGTGGATGAGATTTTCTCTGGTTTGGATTACGCCAATTTCCCTAAAATCACCGTGATCGAAAACAAGATGGGTGTTCGTGAAATGGTTCGTGTAAAAGACATTACCGTCACCAGCACATGTGAGCATCACTTAGTGACCATTGATGGTAAAACCGCAGTCGCTTACATTCCTCAAGGTAAGATCATTGGTCTTTCGAAGATCAACAGAATCGTTCGTTTCTTTGCTCAGCGTCCACAAGTTCAAGAGCGCATGACACAGCAAATCCTTGTAGCATTGCAAACGCTACTAGAAACGGATGATGTTGCTGTAACCATGGATGCGGTTCACTACTGCGTAAAATCTCGTGGTGTAATGGATGCTACTAGTGAAACGACAACAACAGCTCTGGGTGGTATTTTCAGATCAAACCCAGCAACGCGCCACGAGTTCTTACACGGCCTGCGTTAATACGTTTCGTTATTTGATGAACGCGATTTAGCCTCTGTAAATTGATGTTCGTTGAAAATAAATTTTCTAAGCCTCGCTTTTTGCGGGGCTTTTTTGTACTTGTAATGAAGTAAACTGCAAAGACCGCGAATGTCGTCACTCCCTAGAGTGAAGAATGAGCGACTTAGTCAACTTCGTCATTCCCTAAAGTGAGGAACGAACGTAATAGGGAATCTGTTTTGATTAGGTGTTTATTAGTGTGGTTAGCGGGAGATCCCCGACTCAGTCGCTCCTCCTTCTCGAGGACGACGGCGAGTGAGGTAAAATACGAGTGTGGGGGTTCAGAGTGTATTCTACGCCAGCCTATTAGAAGCAAACGCTGATGATCTTGCAGAATGAGTGACTTAGTTACTTTCGTCATTCCCTAAAGTGAGGAACGAGCGTAATAGGGGATCTGCATTTTCGATGTGGGTTGGTTGGAACGGAAATTAGATGCGCTCTACAGAATCTATAAAGCGCAAATTTGGGTACAGTCGCTGGTGGAATGCTTAAGTAAGATTAAACAAACGCTTAAAGTGGTGAACAAAACCGGACGGCTTGTTCTCAGCTTGATAGATATTCAAGCCATCATAAAAACTGGCCATAAACTCTACGCGAATCTCATCATCACTGCTTCTCGATATGCGAGACAGCAGCGTAGCGGCTACAGCAGCATGATCATTAGCAAGGCTGTAATCCATTCCTAGTCGTCCTTGAATGAACAACCACAAATGAGTGATTAACTTTAACTGCTGAGCGTTAGAGCTTTGAAACTTGTCGCTGTGCTCAGTACCCACTGTATTATCGAATACATTTTGCATCGCCTCATTCGCTTCTTTATTGCTTTCAAAGCGATAGCTTGCATCGATATGTACTTTGGTTAACAGGCCAAGCAACGTCTGGCGTGCAGAGTTATCAGGCTTATTCTCACAAGCATGTTTGAAAAGAGCATGGTTTTCATCAATAAATGACGATAGCTCTTTCTCGTAGCCTGTTGAGAGCGCTTTTACTGAATCGAGGCCTGCGAGCTGCAAACACGCTTCGAGCTTAGTTTGGCGCTGAGGTTCAGTCTGAGTTTGGATCTCAGTCATTACTCTGTAGCTCTTCCCACGTTACTTCTGCAGATTGCGTGTCGCTATTTACGAACGCAGAGTTACCCGACAGCATTACTGAAAGGTCCATCGTACGTTGTGTCATCGCTGCTAGTTGCTCAATACCATCGTTGTCTAGACGAACGATTTGAGCTTTCAGGTAACCGAACTTACCTTTGTTTTGTTCCCACCAAACATTCGATTTAGTGTTGAAGCTGAACACGCTCACAGACTTAGATAAGCGAGTCGCTTTCTTAACGCGTTCTGGATCGGGTTCACCCACATCAATCCACTCTAAGATTTGGTCATCTAACGACTTCTGCCATAAATCAGGTTCTTCAATGCTAGACAACCCTTTAGTGAACTCAAGTTCAGGAGATGCATTGATACAGAAAGCAATGATACGCGCCATCATGCGCTGTTCTGTTTCAGAAGGGTGTTGTGCAACCGTTAGATTAAAAGAGTCGTAATAGTCGCGATTCATATCGGTTAAAGAGATACGAAACTTGTAGATTGTGGGTTTGAGAGCCATGCTATGTAAGGTTTCCAATGGAGTGAGGTGTACTATAGGTGTACCAATGAGTTTTTTGAAATCACAGCCTATAGATAGGTTGTGCCTAGTATAAACGAAGTAGAGCAGTTAGCTAGCAAGATGAAGCTTTCGGTACACCCAATTATTTTTAGCACTCATGGAGAGATAATTGGAAAGGGATCACATGATAGTAAGCTGCACTTCGTAGATAAGATCTTGTGCTGAAAGTAGTACTTCTGACTTTTCGGTACTTAATGGCGTGTTTGCTTGCTGCAGCGCGTACAAGTAATCGAATTTTACGAAGAAGTCATAGAGTAACGGAGTGATGTTGCTATTGGTTGCGTTTATATATTGCTCTAGTGTTTCGTTTGAACAGTATGCCCCTTCATCGCCTCCTAGGGCACTGACAATAGACACACGGACGAAATGGAAAAATGGTTCTAATTCAGGTGGGTTAACGACCATTCTAGCTCCCCTGTTTAATTTAGCTTCATTCTTGAACGGGCATTGAAAAATTCGCAAGCACATCTGTTTGGGGAGCCGAGTGACTTAACAAAGAACGAGCCTTTACTAATACAAAGCCCTTATTCAAATGGATAAGGGCTTTTGTTTAAGCAAGTTACACAACCATTACCTGGTGCGCTAAATAGATATGAGCGATATGGTCGCGCTTAGAGTGATGGCTGGTTAATAGGTCGTTGATTTGGTTTTGGGCAATACGCGAAGAGTGTTCGAGCTGAGCAAAGGTTTCTTTGAGTGCTACTAATTCATTGTAGCTTTGGTTCTCACGTTGACTTACGCGTTCGCATGCTCTTTTGGCGTTGTTGAGTAGGGTGGGGTTTTGATTATTTTGTGGTTTTTGTATTTCTTGATCTAATACGTCCAATACCCATTTACGGAATTCTTTGGCAGCAGAGGTTCGGCTGAACATTGCGATTAAGTGCGCACCACGAAGGGAGAATATACGTACTGTTTTTTGGTAATTACCTGAGGCACTCATTCTGAGTGTCTCAGTCATTCTACCTGTGAACTCATCAGAATTTCGTTCGAAAATCTGAGTTACAGCATCTCGCTTTCGGTAGCCAAGAGCTTTAGCTATATCGGTGGCAGTTAGCCAAAGTTGATTGCTTTGTTCAATAATCTCGAAATGAGTATTTTGGAAAGAAAGAGAAGATGTCGGCATGATAGCCTCCTTGTGTCATGATTTTAAATCACCACACGGAGTTCCTACGCTTCGGGTGGTGAACTGAACAAGGGTAGGAATACCGCGACACAAGGATACGGCCAGCCGAAGCTGCCTTGCCCAGCCCACCATAATTCAGATAGTACGGTTTCTATACGAAACGACTATGTGTAAGTGTGCCGAAGCCACACATAAAAAAACCAGCAAAAAGCTGGCGTCTATGCGCCTTATGTCTAAACGGGTTCCTACGCCCGACACTGGATTTTGCCAGTGCATATGTAGAGTAAGGTTGTTAGGGGAAAGGTGTCAATTGAATTTATTGCTGTTTATCTTAGTTTATAGTGCTTAATAGATGTTTTTGATATGAACTTGAAGTAACATTAAGGAAATTCATCTTGTTGATTTTCTTAGTGTTAATGGCACTGGTTATTGGAACCATTCTAGGGGTAAAAATGGAAACTGAATTAGTTGATTGGTATATAAAAAACCAGCCAATATATAAACGACTCTCAAAAAAGGTAGAGTCTTTGCTATCTGAAGTGTTTGAGGCTAATGATTCCAGTTATCACTTGATTAGTTCTAGAGCAAAAACAATTGACAGCGTTAGAGAGAAAGGCAAACAAAACAAATACACAGACCCTGTCAATCAAATACAAGACTTTTCAGGCATTAGAATCATTACATATGTAGAAGATGAAATTGATGTTATTCAAGGGTTGATAGAGCAGCTTTTCGATATTGATTGGGATAATAGTTCTAACAAAAGTGATGCTTTAGGGATCGATAAAGTTGGTTATAAATCAGTTCACTATATAGCTAGCCTTAAAGAAGATAGACTTGCTCTTCCTGAGTATAAACAATTTGAAGGTAAATTTTTTGAAATTCAGATAAGAACGATACTTCAACATGCTTGGGCTGAAATTGAGCACGATAGGAACTATAAGTTTTCAGGGAAACTACCTGACGATGTGAGTCGAAGGTTTAAAATCTTAGCTGGTGTCTTAGAGATGGCAGACAGAGAATTTAACAATATATCAAAAGAGATAGATACTATTTCGGAATCAACTAAAGAATCAGCTAAGCAAGGTAATTTTGATTTATCTATCACTTCAGTCTCGATGGCCGAGTTCATCAAGAGTGCTATGAGTGAAACTCTTGAAAGAGGTATGGAATTCTTCCCAGATCACGATGCTATTGGCATTAAAGAGTTAGAGTTGTTTGGAGTTACGGAATTAAAGGATTTCTCAAAGCTATTAACTGAGGATGTAAAATCCTTCTATAGTACAGCAGAATCGCTTGGTATATATGAGATAGGGTTAATACGGACCAGTATGATTTTTTCTGATTACAAACTTTATTTTGAAAATGTGTACCCTAAAACATATTCAATTTTCTTTGGTCACTCTTTAGATGAAGTAACCATGAAAGAAATCTTGGCTCTGTGTAAAAAGAATGATGTTGATTGGGACGATATTGAAAAAAAATATGGTGTTTCGTTACTTATATCAACCCAGTAAGTTATTTTGTTTAGCCCCTGAAGCCGAGTATTATCGAAAATACGACACAGTATTTATGATGATTCTTATTTTTTTGTTGAAAACCCAACTGGTTAAAGTTGGGTTTTTTGTTAGAAACTCGTCGCTATATTCCCCACATCTAAGTTCAAATCTGTGCCTTTTTCTGTTTTCGCTTTATCAATAGCGACTGGCTTATCTGATTTGATAGTCAATGACACTTCAGATTTACTTTTCACGGTTTGGTTACCCAGTGGGCTATACGCTGCGTTTCGCTTAATAGGCTGACCTCCTCCAGTTTGATAAGCGTGGTATCCCTGCTCAGTTTGGGTTCGCTCCATTCGGTTTTGGGTTTCATTAGTCGTAATGCCAAGCGTCGCGCTTTTATCTTCAATTCGATTGAGTTTAGCGGCTAAGTTATCGACTTCTTGGCCAGCTTCATCGGTTTGAATTTTCCATCCATCAGGTATGAGTGCGTCTGGCAGCTTGTTGATTAGGGCTTTGAATTTATCCCACAACCAACCAATGCCATCACCAATCCACTTGATGACCTTGTCTAAACCAATGAACTTATCGATTAAATAGGTAATCGCGATTACAGCTGCGGCAACGGCGGCCACCATGAGCCCGATTGGGTTTGCCAGAACAGCCGCATTCAAAGCAATCAACGCCACTTTTAGAATGGCGACCGTCGCGAGAATCCCTTTGAAGTTTTGCGCTAACCAAATAAGCCCTTTACCTAGCAGTTCAAAGCCTTGATAAAGACCGTCCACGGTTTGGATAAGCTTTTCAATAAAGTCGGTTCGCCAGGCTGCGTTCTTAAATTTCTCAGAAAACTGGGTGAATGCTTTGGTCGCTTTTTCCATGATAGGTGCAAGCGCTGCAAACTTCATCGATCGAACGCTTTCTTCAATTTTTTGCAGAGCATCGTTGTAGGCTTCCGCTTTCGCCGCATCTTCTGCCGTCGCACCGCCACCCAATGCATTGAGTTCTTTTCTTGCTGCCGTTAATCCTTCAGTGCCTTCACGTAACATGATCAGCATTTTGCGACCGTCTTGTCCAAAGGCTGCATCGGCAAAGGCCATTTGCTCTTGTGGCGTTTCAAGCTGAGAGAACTCTTCAAGGAGCATCTCATACGCCTGCTTAGTGTCTTTTGCTCCTTGTAAGTCTTTATACAGCGCGTTCTCACTCTTCTTGAGGTAAGAGCCTAACGCACCAGAACCCGTTTGTTGCAGCACTCCAAGTCGCTTGGTAAAGCGAAGCATGGAGTTAGACAGTGCGTCAGAGCTTACCCCCGCATGTTCAGCTTGGGACTGCATAGCTTGGAGTTCTTGAATGGGTAGAGTTAGGGTCGCCGATGTCTTTGCCAGGTTGTCCATTTCACCTGCTGCGCCATTCACTTGTGTTACTAACCCAGCAAAGCTCAAACCACTTAAAAGCGCGGCGCCTTTTCCTGCCGCTGCAGCGCCGACCTTTGGAGATTTGATCGAACGGCTCAGCTTTTGAATCGGGCTCATGACTCTTTGTAAGGCGGTATAACGCTTACTGAGCCTGCCTATTTCCTTACCGTGTTTCTTATAACTTCGATTCAGTCGGTCGTATTCATCATCGAGATTCCCCGTATTCACACCTGTCTTTTTTAACTGGGTATCGAGTTTCTCTAAGTGGGATTTATACCCCTCTTGCTCAGTGTTCAGTTTGCTCAGCTTAGCTTGCTGCTTTGTAATTTTCTCCGTTAGGGCCGCACTTGGGGATTCAACGCCTACCGCTTTTACTTTTAACTCTTCAAGTTTTTCGCTGACCGCAGCAACTGCAATGGCGTTCTTGTCCATCGCTTTTCGTGACGTTTTTAAAGAGTCAATCATCCCCATTGCGGCAGAGTCATCAGCCTGTGTCTTCTGTACCTTCTTGATGGATTTGGCGTAATAATCGCTCTCGCCACTCATCCCTTTGAGAACGGCTGAAGTCTTGTCTTTCATATCCATGAGAACAGACAGTTTCATTTTCATTATGGATAGCCTTTTGTTGATACAAAAAAGAGAGCTTATTCGCTCTCTTGTGATGTTTGTTCGTGCCTCTCTCGGGCAAGCTCTCGAAACAGTAATAGATCGTCGTAGCTGAGTTTGTCTATTTCGCTTGGCGGCCAATGGAACACAAGGGCGATATCTGCGTAATAGTCTTCAACTCGCTCTATCACTATTCCGTCGCGACGAAAAAAGAGGCAAGCGTCGTGAGCAATGGCGCCCAGTTCTCTGGAGGCATATTGATAATGTCACGCTCATTCAAGCAAGAGATTCGAGGCAATAGCGTTTGTCCTGCTTCAAACTTCATTCCGCACACGTCTATCAAGCTTAATCCGCGCAAATGCCCAGAGTGTGGCTTGCTGATATCAATATGCGTCAACGCTTTGCCGTCTTTTTCAATAGGCGAGGCCAACTCCGCGACCTTGACTTGTGACTCGTCTTTAATGGGGTTGGTCATAGCCAAGCTCCTTTTGTAATGCTTCTAGTTTTTTCTTCACACCGCCTTTTTGTGGATCTAGCTTCATCACTAGCTCAAACAGATTGTGCGCCTTTTCTTTGTCGCCTGCTTCAAAGTGCCAGTCACCGACTAGGCGGAACATTTTCACTTTGAGTGGGGCGTTAGTAGCAAGTTCGCCAGCCAGTAAATCACTCACAGCTCTGAGCAGGTATTCACGCTTGTACGCTTTCTTTTCGGTGTGCGCTTTGTGTGTGTACTTAAAGACGTAATCACAAAACCCCGTTTGACCATTCACTTTGAAATTAGCCGGTGTTTCTAATCCGCCATCGATGGCCGCTCGAAAGTCATCGTGGATCTCTTCAAACTGGCCAAGGTCAAAGTGCCACATATAAAAGCACCACATCACATCGAGGTTGCCGTAGTCGCCTTTGTGAGTGTCCAGTAGCTTTTCAACCAATGGTCGGTACTTGTTAATGAGCTCTTGCTTGTACGGATCTTTCTCTTTCGAACCAGACAAGGTGCGCAAGTAGCTTTGGTCTTGCTTAAACACGAGTTGCGTTTCTTCCCAGGGCTTATCAGCAAAAGCGGTGCGAACGGCTTGACTTACTGTTGACTCGTTCATAGCGTCAACACTGTCGATAGCTTCAAAGGCTTCAACCGGTTCTGGCTTTGCCTTCTGAGCCTCTCGTTTCATCAGTATGGATAACATGGTATTTCTCCTTACTGCGGGATGAGTTCGTCACCGTTGAAGAGCACTTCAAGCTGACCATCTTTTATCGCAACCGTAAGCGGGTCGACTGTCCATGCGCCTTTCAAGGTGTAAGCGCGGTTCGTGTTCGTTTCTAAAGTGATGTCTTCACCCACAAAATCAGCAATGGCTTTCTCATCGGTGTCTTGAGCGTGAATGATGGTGCATTTGATGAAAGGCGCATCCGAGAACTGTTCCGAGAAACCCAAAGGGCCATCGTCTCCCATTATGGTTTCGCGCTTCATGTTGCCGAGGCCATATTCCGCCCCTTCTTTGATGGGTAGGCGCCCTAATGAGCCGGCGTTGAGGACTGCACGGCTAGTGATTTTTGTTCCCATGACTTACTTCCTAAATTGAATTTTGCCTGCAACGATAATCAAACCGTTCACGAACTGCGGTGAATCTTGGTAGTTAACGCGTTGCTTGTTGGTTTCATCGAGCTCGACAATGAGCGACTTTTTGTAGCCATCGAAATCTTGCACGATGCCCTGGTATTCCAAATCTCGATACAAGGTCAACAGCTTGGCTTTGAACATAGTCGGCGTCACAATCGGCTGACCTTTGGCGAACTTGGTTCCGTCTTTCGCTACCTTGTGGCGAGGGTAGACACTTAAGATCAATGAACGCTGTTTCTGACGAAAATACATGGCGGTTGCCGGTGTCATGACATCGAGGTAACTGTTGTCCGTTACGCCAGCTGCGTTTTCGGTGTAAGCGGTAACGGCGCGCTCGACTAACACTTCATTCGCTGAGTTCACCGTGTAGGTACTTAACCCTTCATACAAAAAGAGGTTACGTTCAGCCCAGTCCCATTCTTGTGCTGCCAGTGAATAAACACCGTTTAACTTGAGCGTTTGCAGTGGCCTGCAAGGGTCGATGGCCAATGATGGGGCGATTTGCCCAACCCATGCGCCAATCGCGGCCGCGTCTGACAGTGGCGCTTCTGCAGAGTCACCCAAGTTATTGATGGGCAGAAAGTTGATTAACGCGCAGTTGCTTGTTGGTGCAAAGGTGATGAGCTCTGCGTGTGTGCCTTTCTTGGGTAGATACGCGATGCCTGGTACTTGCTCTAAGGCGCCATATCGCTCTTCAAGAAAAGTCCCTAACTCACGAATGGTGGTACTGTCATTCAATGAGCACATGATGTGGTGATATTGAACGTCACCCAACGCGGCTAAGGCGCTTGCGGTATCACTATCTTCAACACTGACCGCAAAGATAGGCATGGTTTTATCTTGCTTACGGAAATAGGTGATCATTTCCACTATGTCGCTATTGGCACCAAACGAAGCTGCCGCAATCGTCTCATCCATACAAAGCGTGACTTTGTTTGGCGCGACCGTTGCATCACTGACCGCATTACCGATCGCCAAGATAACTTGCAGGTCTTCTGCACTGTTTGCCAGGCTATTATCAATTTCAATGTAGACACCGGGAACGCGAGCGGTGCTGGGTACTTCAGCAAAACCAATACTCATTATTTAGTTTCCTTTTGGGCTGTGGGCTTGGCTGTTTTATCGATGAGCACGATACTTTTTTCAGCGAGTCGACGTAGCCAGTAAGCGTTACGAGGTTTATCTTCACCTGCCGCTTTCAGTGGCTCTCGGGTTGTTGGGTCTTTCACGATTAAACTTGTTTTCGCTGGCTTAATCTTGAAAGTGGGTAGCACCGTTTTCTCTACTTGTTGTTTATCCATTACGCTGCATCCTCTAGTGCAAAGTGTTCTGCTGCCATGGCGAGTAACTCTCGCTCTAGAGCAGGCGTCCAACCAATGAAGGTTCGCTTGGGCATTTGGTAATTGCGTTTGGTTTTTACGCCACCTGTCCATTGACCTGTTTTACTGTTGTAGTGACCATTAACGCGAGTCGTAAATGACACTTGAGCGCCTTGGTTGTGCTCTTGGCCAATGCGACCTGCGACGCCTTTTAGGCCAACCTCAAAGCTATCGTCTGTAACGTGAGTTCTTAACGCCTTGCCAAAACCAAGCAGCATGTTTTTATTGTTCACGGTGTTCTGCGCTTGAGTGCCATCCCATAGTTGGGTTGTTTTTCGCCGTGTTCGGCTTTGGTACGGGTTGTTGTCTATATCTCGCTGAGCGCGAATTTGCTGACGAAAGAACTGCCTTGCGCGGTTTGCCATGCGTTTATTCAGCTCAAACTTATCACTGGCCGTTAGCACTAAACTTTCCACAACCTGAGTCAATTGCTCAGGCGTCGCGAGGGTTAACTCACTCATGGCAAATCATCTAAGTGGCCGACAAAGTAGACCAATTCACCGAGTTGGTCTTCATCGGCTCGCGCTTCGAATCCACTGATACATTCATAACGGGTATCACCTTGCTTCCAATTGCCTTGTTCGTTTTCTTGAAGGTTGAACTCTTCACGAATATCAATTTTCAACTTGAGATCAAACGCACCTTTATCGAGAGGCTCTAGCGCGAACGTCGGCATGGGCAAGCCTTTTTCCGCTCGCTCTGGGTCGTACTTGTTGAGCCAGCTGACTAAATGCATAAACAACACTTGCGGCTCTAACTTGGCGCTTTGCAAGAAAACGATGGCGGTATATTCAATTTCAAACCCATCGACATCTACACCCTGACCACAAAATAAGGCGCCATCCTCCGCCCACACATCCATTTTGGCTGCATCGGTTACATGGCTTTTGAATAGGTCTGTTAAGCTTTGCAGCGCTTTCATTACACCCTCTCAAAGCAGTAGGTTTCTTCTGCGTGAATCAACATGTCTATGGCTTGGCGGTACTGCACTTCGCACTCTTCTTTCTTACTGGTGAGCGCTTCTTGTCGGTCTGCCGCTTCGGCGGTGGTGTCACCACTCATTTGCACACTGATTAGTTGAGCGGCGGTCAGTGCGAATACGGCCTGCTTATAAAGTGTTTCGGCCGTGTCATCATCACCAAAGCGCTCTTGAGATAACTCCGTCAAACTAGCAAAGGGGGTTAAGGTGTCTTTAAGTTCAGAATGCACTTTGATGCGTGACACCGTAGCGTGGTGCAGAATGCCTGCCTCTGTTTCATTGCTTTGGAAATGGAACAGAGACTGAAACTCTGAAATCTTCAGGGCTGGATATTTGCCCGAGGCTGGCAACTCAGATTCATAGCGCTCGTTTTTATCACCGACAAATTCCATGATGTATCCTTACAGTGTTAGGGAATGCAGGCCGACAATCGCGAATAACAGTTGGCGCCAAAGCGCACCTGAAACAGCAATAGAGCCTGCATTGAGGGGGTGTTAGTTTCTAGCGGTTGGCTTAATGCCAAGCACCGTTAATCCAAAGCTTCACGTTTTTGAATTCAATGGCTGCGGCTTTACCAACTTCTTCGAGCACGTAAGCCATGTTCATCGACTCGAAGTTTTCAATTTGGTCTTTTTCATCGTTCTTCTTCCCTGCAGAGCGGCGAACTGAACCTTCTTGAATGTAGATGGATAAGTTGTCGTAACTGGTCACCATGATGCCCGTCGAAGGGAAGCCTGGTACTTTCACTGCAGGCAGACCGCCATAAGTACCGATGACTTGCAGCTCTTGAATTTTGCCTTTTTCGCTTGGCGTATTACCGTGCGCTTCGTAGAACTTGGCTTTGTCATAAGCAAGCAAGTCAGAGCCGATGATGGCCACAAGGTTTGAATCATTTTCACAGGCGTCATGCAGTAGGTTTTTCGTTTCAAGCACGGCCAGGTCTAGGTTGATGAAGTCACCACCTTCACCGATACGAATTTCACCATCCGCTTTTTGCCCTGTGGTAATTAAGCGCTCTGCGTTATGGTCGCGCATGGCTTGGAACCAACCTTTATTAACATCTTCACCGTTCGGGTTGGCACTCGCATCGGTATTTTTAGCGACACTTACGCCATACCAACCAATGGTGATTTTATTGGCGTCAATCTGCTCTCGGGTTGCTTTACTTATCAAGGCGTTGAAGTTCTTATGGTGCGCCCACGCGTCCAGTTTTGCGTAACGAAGCGCGGTATCAAAGTTCGTTTGCTCGCACATGTAAGGCATTGCCCCCATGCTTGAATGATCTTTCGGTGTACGTTTGCCCGAGCCTGACGTATCGGTACGACTGGCAATCATGCCTGTTACACCAAGACCAATGGATTCACCTTTTTGGTTTTTCACTGAGATGATGTTGATTTTGTTAAGGAACCAACTGCTTTCACGGATAGCTGCGATAATGCGCTGAGTACCATTCGGGCTCACGTTAAACTTCTCGGTTGCATCATCCACATCGTTTTGAGCGGCTACCGCTTTCACGTAAGCGCTGAGTTTTATTTTGGTCTGCTTTTGCATGTTCTTACCTAATTCAATTCGTTAAGGGTTGAAGACGTGTCGAAACCTATAAGTAGCGCTCTTCGTCATTACCTTCGCCGGCTAACTGACGCTGCTCTTCATCGGTTAGCTTGCTGAGCTTTTCGATTTGACCTGTTAGGCTTTCTAACTGAGATGAAAGCTTCTCGACTTTGTCTTCTAGCTCAGTCACTTCAGTGCCTTCTTCGACTTCAGGTTCTTGCGGCTGACCATTGGTGTTGAGCTTTTCAACTTGCTCACTTAACTGGCTTAGTTGCTGCTGATTCTCTTTGCCTTGCTCAATGCTTTGCTTGAGTAGCTCTTCAAGTTCTTTACTCATGTCGTCTTCTTCCTGTTGTTGTGAGAGCTGCTCAAGTTCACCTTCGCCCTTAAGCCAGCGTTTAAATGTATGGAACATCGAGGCTTCTTCCTCGGTGTCTTTCGAGAGTTGTTCTGAGGTAATTTGAAAGTTCGTTGGCACACACGCTTTATCTTTGCTGTTAGCCGACAATTGAATCTGGGTCGTACCTAACGATGCAGGCTCATCAGTCAGGGCCAATCCGGTCAGATAGGCTTTCCCTGTATCTGCAAACTTTTCATAGAACTCACATGAGGTATGTAAAAGCTGACCTTGCTCAGCCATACGCAAAAGCATTGAGTTTGGTTTCAGTACGGCGAATAGCTTGTCTTCTTTCTTTTCGACCGATAAGACTGAGCCATACTTGTTGCTCCATGGGTAATGGTCTGCATTAATTCGAGCTGTATAAACGTCTGGGCTGTAAGTTTCTGCAATCTCATCAATGATTTTTTGCTCAATGACTCGACCATCAATGGTTGCTCCTGCCTGTAAAATACAAATTAGCTCTGATTGGAACATGCCTAAACTCTCCTAAATTCGATGATTCCAATTTACCCAATGCCTCTGCCTTTTTGTATTTGTCCTAGTTCTAAACACTTGATATAGAAATCGTTCAAGCTGAGTAATCACCGGTGCTATAGCACTATGCAAACATGGAAAATAATGTTGCTAGCGAACCGCTCTATACCGCCGACCAAACGAAAGCTTTGGGACTGTTTTTACGCCAACGTAAGCCTGCTGAAATTGCAGAATCGGTTAGCGTAGCCACTCGCACGGTTCAAAAATGGATCACTCAGTTCGATTGGAAAACGCTGAGGGATGACGCGCCCGTCGAATTAATGATGAGACAGCGCATTGCTTATTTGATGTGGGTTGACCAAAAGCTTGAGAGCCAAGAGCGAGAGCTCAAGATGTTGCTCGAACAGCAATTCAAACGTGATGAAGCAGAGCAAAGGCGCAACCGACCAGCTGGCCGAAGTGATGGCGAGAATAAGCGTGGTCGCAAGCCAAATAAGACGAAGAACGATGTATCCCACATCACCAAAGAGATGTTGGACGAGTATCGAGAGAAAACCTTCTTCGAATACCAAAAGGACATTCACGGCCATAAGCAAAACGATGAGATCAATGAAGTGCGCTTTTATCTTAAGTCGCGCCAGATTGGTCTTACGTTCTATTTTGCTTTTGAAGCGTTTGAAGATGCGGTGCTGACTGGCGACAACCAGGTGTTTATCTCTGCGTCGAAAAAGCAGTCTTATATTTTCAAAAACTACATTCGTAAGTTTGCGCTAGAGATTGGCGACGTTGACCTAAAAGGTAAGGACGACATCGAGCTCAGCAACGGTGCGAACCTTGGTTTTATGTCCACCAACGTAGCGACCTCTCAAGGTTTTAACGGCCATATGTATTGGGATGAGGTGTTCTGGATCCCCGGTTTTGCGGATTTGGATAATTACGCGGGCGGTATGTCGATGCAATCGCAGTTCCGTACCACTTACATTTCAACACCTTCCACCATGGCCCATGAAGCCTACCCAAAATGGCAAGGCAAGAAAGAGCACGGCATTGATATAAGCCACAAGGCACTAAAAGCCGGCGCTTTGGGTGTTGATTTTATCTTCCGTCAAATGATCACGGTAGATGATGCGATTAAGAAAGGCGCGACCTTCTTCAACATGGATAAGCTCAAGCGTAAATATCCGGTTAAAGAGATTTTCGACAATCTATTGCGTTGTAAGTTTTTGGACGACAGCGCTTCATTCTTCTCACTGAAAGCACTACTGGCCTGTAAAGCGGATTCGTCACTCTGGAAAGATGTCGACCACGAGAAAGCAAGGCCAGTGGGTAACGCAGAAGTTTTGGTCGGTTATGACCCAAGAGGTGGTGGTACGGGTGAAAGCTCGGATGATGCCGGCTTAGTGGTGGCGTTAAAGCCAAAGCGCAAAGGTGGAATTTTCCGATTCATCGAGCGGGTTCGCCTGAAAGGCTCCAGCTATGAGCAACAGGCTGACACCATTCGCGGCATTACTGAGAAATACAATGTGGTGTACATGGCCATGGACACCAGTGGTGTAGGCTCGGCTACCGCTGAGCTGGTTCGTAAGTTTTACCCAGCTCTGGTCGAGCTGGATTACTCACCCGAAGTGAAACGACTGATGGCCTATAAGTCGAGAGAAATCATTAACAGTGGCCGCTTACAGTTTGAAGCGGAATGGGATGATCTCGTTCACTCGTTCTTAATGATTCGCCAGCAAACCACTAAGGTGAGTAACCAAATTACCTTTGTTTCTAACCGCAGCAAAATTGGCTCTCATGCCGATTTAGCCTGGGCTTCGATGCATGTGATGCGTTGGGAGCCGATTGATATAAACAATGACACCAACACCAGTGTCGAGTTCTTCTAGCCTAATTATTGGAGAGGCCAAGTGATAGAGATTGAATTTTCTAACCCCGTGAGCGTGATGAACAGCGACATTCTCAGCTATTTAGAAGTGGCGTTGGTTGATGGTTTATACGAACCACCGATTGCGCTCGATACCTTAGCCAAAGCACTGCGCACGAACCCGATGCATTCGAGTGCGATTGAGTTTAAGCGCAATACGTTAATGCATGCCATTGCGCTGAGTGGATTGCTTTCACGCCAAGATGCAAAGCGCTTTATTCAAGACTACTTAACCTTTGGCAATGCTTACTTACAGGTCATTCGAGGCTATGGAGGATTGGGGGAGCCTATCAAGCTCAAACACATACCAGCTTTGTATATGCGTAGGCGTGAAGACTTAGGTTGGACGTATAAGCCAAGAGCTTACGATGATGATGGCCGTATCGACTACAAACATAACCAAGTGTTCTATTTGGGTGATTATGACGTTGCTCAAGAACTGTATGGTTTGCCGAGTCACATTAGCTCTTTGACCTCTATTTGGCTGAACGATGATGCTACCTTGTTTCGTCGTCAGTATTACCGTAACGGTAACCATGCAGGTTACTTGCTGTATATGAACGAACCTTCGATGACTGAGAAGCAAGAGAAGGCGATCAAGAAGCAGCTGCAAGCTCAAGAAGGTATGGCGTTTAAAAACTTGTTTGTGAACGCCAAAGGTAAAGACACCAAAGCACCTGAGCTCAAGCCCATTGGTCAGGTGGAAGCCAAAGACTCTTACCGCGATGTGAAGAACCAGACTATGAACGAGGTGCTTTCGGTTCACCGTGTACCAATCGAGTTAATGAGCATTCGACGCGAGAGCATTACGTCACTCGATTTGAACAAGGTCGATTGGCTGTTCCACAAGAACGAACTGCTGCCACTGATTGATATGATGCAAGAGCTGAATGATTTTGTGGGGCAGGAGGTGATCGCTCCTGAGTCATACAAAAGAATTGATGAAGTATAAGTAAACACGAAGTGTCAACATTTAAGGTATTGACACTTCTTGGTCAGTCTATAAACACTGTATTTTAGGTCGCAACAGTCTCATAGTTCGTCTAGGTTATTGTTAACTAATATTATTGACGTGTCGCCGTAAATGACACTACCTCATTTTGCTCCATGCCATTGGGACCTGAACATTTCATTTTGCCTACTACGTAGTCATCAGAAATATATGTGAGCTCATAGAATGAATCATAGAATGAATTGTCTCTAGCGACTACTTTGTTATTTTGTAAAGACATCCTAGCCTCACATCTATACCCTCCATTGATAGCTATGCCAATACTGCCGTTACTTAATACCCCGAGCTTCGTATTTGTGGCTCCATCCCCTTTAACTGAGATATTCATGAGATAGCTGTCACGGTTGTTTCTAAAGCGCTGATAAGCACTTGAATCAACTAGACCCTGTCCAAGGCCGGTTAGCGGAGCATATTTTAGTTGACCACTTTCAGTAACAAAAACCAGTTCATCAACATTGTCACCGTTAAGATCTACCATTGAAAAACTCTTAATATCTTCATTCGGCAAAAGTTCCCTAGGCTCACCCAATAGAGAATTTGAAGCAACAGCGGCTACTGAAAATAAAGTGGTAATAGAAAGGATAAATATTGTTTTTTTCATACTAATGTACTCATTTTATTGATGTTTTTATTAAAATAATCATCAAGTAGCATATCAAGATTGGGCGCATTGAATAAAGAAGTATTTATAAAATGAATGTCTAATACTTGATCTTTAACACACATTTATAACGTTCGTTGTATATTCGTATTCTCAGTACAATTTTCTAGGTTTGCTAGGAATAACAAGCAGGAATTAAAGTGAGCGCAAGTACAAACAAAAATACCGCCCATTGTAAGGCGGTATTTTTTTATACAGCTTCCTTACCTTGGAGTAAGGTGTGTAGGCGGTCGAACTCTTTCACCATACTGCGCTCTATTCTATCACCTAGCTCTTTTACATCATCTTTGGTGGCGTAGGTTTCCGCTACGTGAGTCTTGTGCTCACCCAGTTCTTTCGATAGTCGAAATAGATAACCGATTAGTAAACTGAGGATAAGGGTGACAAAAGTACAAAATGCTATCAGCACGTTGAACCAGTTCGGATCTAACGTCATTCCCATTGTTCGACCTCTTTGAGCTTTTTACCTTTCAGTGAATAAATAATGTCAGAGACCGTTTCTTGGGTTACATCGTTCGTTGTGAGGGTTTTAATCTTCTCTAGTCCCCAAATCACAAGGCGAGAGGCGAAGCGCTCTAAAATTACTTTCCATGCGACCTGTAAGACCAAGCCTTTCACCACTTCCCAGAGTGTTTTTCCTAAAATTCCGGTAATAAAATTCATAACCATTCCTTACTTTTATTTTGGTTCAGTTCCATAACGCATCATGTCACTGAGCGTTTGAGAGCGGTTACCCACCTGTCTTGCCCAGCGACTGTTTAACATTTCATTTGCGGCCGCCTGCCAAGCTTGCTGTTCAATGAGAGCAATGGTCTTTTTGAATTTCTGAAAGCGTGGTAAGCCCATATTGAAGATCATGTCGACAATCACAGCCTGGCGAACGTCATTCAGTGCACTGAAGAAAGGTAAGGTTTGAGCCTGTTGGATCACTTCGTCAATATTGTGTTGAAGTAGCTGTTCGGCTTCTTCTAGGGTAATGCCGTTGTCACTGAGGTTTCGACCATAGCCAATAGTGAGTTTTCCCACACTGCATCGATACGGCTTAAGCCGAAGACCTTCATGTTTCTTAATAAGTGCTGTGGCTAATGTTTCCATGCTGGCGACCTAATATAATGAACTAGGCCTAGTTTACCGTGGTGGTTAAGTGGCGGATATTGGGGCGAATTCTAGATGGAAAATGTAGAAAACCCAGAGCAATGGCTGGGTTTTAATATGGTTGGGATTAGTTGGTAGGCGGCGTCGGCCACGGGTGCTTTGTTTGGATTTTGTCACGAGCAGCTAGGGCTTGAGCCTCTATTGCTCGTGCGTCATCATCAAAACCTTGTAGGCGTTTGATGTTGGCTTCAGCAAACAAGGGATCGCACACTTGAACGTATTGACTACGGCGAACGTTATCGACTTGGTCATACTCAGCAATATATTTATCACTTTCGTTCGTTACCCAAGCATCGTTAATCCATTCATCCCATTGTGTTGACGGTTTTTCTAAAGTGTATTCTTCAGTAACCAAAGATGTATCATCAAACTCTTTTGGTTGCGTGGTTTGCTTATTGTAAGCACTGACTTTTTGCTGTCGTTCAGTTTTCACCCATGCACCGTTTAGATAATCACGGACAGGCTTATCGTTACTATCTAATAGTGCCCAATACTCGGTGCCTGCCAGTGTGTCACTAGGATAAGCATTCGGTGTGTGATAAGGCGGGATCACAAAACGATCAGGTTGTTTGATGTCTCGATGGGCTTTGCAAGTACCTAGCAACTCACCATTTTTATGCGATGTGATATATAAGATTAGTGACTCACTCATGCCGACTCTCCGTGAATGATGTAGAAATTAAGAAAGGAAGAGTTTACTTCTGTGTAGAGACCAGTTCGAGCTACACGAGCTACATCAAATTGGACTCTAGAATTTTTTGAATCTTCACCGGTTCCTTGATTATAAGGGGAACCGCTTACATCCTCATACCCGGCACCATTATCGCCATTACCACCTGCGTAATATCCGCCAAAAACCCCACTTGGATAAAATGTTTGACGATGACCGACATTACTTACTCTACTCCAAAAATCACCTTGAATATTCTGGATCTGGTCTTCAAGCGTTGTACCTGGCGCACTGAATAGACCTGCCGCTGCTAAGTGAGGACGTAATGTGTAATTTGGAACTGTGAAAGTTAAGCCATCATCGCTAAGACCATAACACGCCGCATATTGCTCTGCCTTTTCATCAATGAGTGATTGTGGCACCATGATTGACGTCTCTTTGACAATGCTCATTAGCTTGGGATAGTCATCAACTAGGTATGATGAGCCGTCAGCTAGGAAAGCTTTAGTTCGCATAGGGACTACTGTTGAGTCTGGGAAAATGAGGCCAACGAAATCTTCCGTTCTCATATATTGTGCAAGATGGACCTCTAATAGCTCAGTCTCAGTCACAAACTCCTCGTGTTTAAATATGACCTCACCAGCTTCACCAGATATCGACGCTTTCAATGTCACCATGCCGCCGATACCTTTGGCGAGTGCCACTTTTGGTGTCGAGCACTCGATCACTGATTGGTCATTGCTATCAAGTACATGGATTTGGTGTAGGTACTCATCAAAGTGCTGCTCAATAGGCAAATTCAAGATGAAGGTTAAAACGCCATTGTCATCGTAGTAACTGGTCTCAATGGTGTTTTCATAGAATGAATACAGTGTTTCACTTGGTGCGTCATGGGTTAGCGAACCAATGAGTCGGTACTTGGTGACAGTATTTTTCAACTCACTGTTTAAAACGTCTATCCCGTGCTGAGTCGGGATGGCTTGCAGTGCGCTCATACGGTGTCTCCTATTTCAAGTTGCCATGTAATGGCGGTGCAGCACAGGAATGGTGCTTCAGTATCTAGTTCAAGCTGAGAGCTAAATTCTGGCTTAATGGTTAAGGCTGTGACCTGTTCAAACTTTGTTTCTGCATCGAGAGGATAAATCCAATGAAACTCGGTGTGAGGCAGTCGTTTTTCTTCTAGTGCTTGAAAGGCCACATCATTGCTGTAGCTATAAAGGTCTATCTTGATGAGGTTTGGATTTGCCACTTCGTCATAAACCACACCATTTGAACCCATCGTCATCAAGAGTCTTTGATAGTCTGAAATCTTCCAACCAAATTGTTGCTCTTCAAACTCGGTTAATAGTGACAGTTCAATATCGTCATGGGTTTGCTTGAAGTCTTTGGCAATGCCCTTAATGGTGCTGACAAGCTCTAGGTTCTCGGTGTCTTGCCAATATTCGCCTTTGGGTAATAGCCCACGATAGGCGCCTTCAAAATCACCGACGCTGTATTCAATAATTAAGTCGGAGGTGTCCACGTCACGCCTCCTAATACATGTATCTGATTGTTATCAATGGCGACTTCTCCAACCGGAGAGCGAACAATAAAGTTGTTGGTCACGGTAGAGATAGTTAAGACAATTTCTGTGTTGGTGATGGACTCCGGCTTTTGGGTTGTCGGCTCGATGTTGCCCATTTTCTCTTTCACCAAGTTTTCGAGTGCAGTGACCACATCGTCCCGTACTTCTTGGTCTTCAATACCTTGGATCTCGATATTGATTGGCGCTTGCTCTGGTAGGTGAGCAAATGGGTGGCAACCTGCAAGCCGATTTTGTTCAAACGTGTTTTGCACCAACTTGACCACTTCGGTGCTTAACGTTGGATTGTTTTCTCGCGCACCGATATACACTTCCACCATGCCTCGTTGTGGGGTGTTATCAAGCGCCCAAGCAAAATCCACATCTGAGTGTGCCGATACTGCCCACACTTCATAATCCATCGCTTTGCCAATCAGCTCGTTCTTTTCAAAGGCAACGATGACACGCACTCGCCAGTGTTCTAGCTCTTCAATATTGGCGCCTCCGCCAATGCTAAGTGAAAGCACATGGTTTGGGTCAATACCGCTTAGTCCTTCGCTTAAAGTAAGCACTGCACCTTCGGGGAGATTACTATCTACGCCAGATTCAAGCGCAATGACGTCAACGGGGACGTTGCTGTATTGTTCTTTGGTGGTTTCGTACTCGTGATTGGCATGCGTTAAACGGGTACCTTTTTTGATCACCACCGTGCCACCAAGCTCAGTGAACTGTACTTGACCTGTTGCGAATGTTGGCAGTAATCGAGGGGTTTTATGGCGATTGGCGTGTAGGTATAACCACTCTTCAGAGCAAGTCTCTGGATGTAGCTGCCTAAAGAGCAAATCTTGATAACCGTATTGCCCATAGCTGACGCCAGCAATGGCCGCGGCTATCGCTTTGGTCGCAGGGTTATTTTGCCCCGTTTCAGATACCAGATTGGCTTCTGCGCGAGCAATTAAACTGTCTAGGCTTCGTTGTGTACTCATTGGTTAACCTTTGAAAGTGGAACATCAAACTGAGAGCCATCGGCTAAGGTGATCATCACATTGCGACCCATTTGGTTTGGCTTCTCTCGCCATACTGAAACTTCAACAGCTTTGGCGTGGCCGTCATTGATGAGCCATGCGAGCGACTCTTCACAAAACCGTTTAGCTAAACTGAGCGTTTCATCTGTGAGCTTTGATCGCTTGAGCGTCCAGTCACGAGAGCCGACCACGTTTATCAACTCATTGCTCCAAGTGCCGCCACGCTCATTGCTTGCCATACGGGCGCGATCGTTTTGAGTGGATTCAGCGTAGTTATAAACACTCTGCAGAACGGCGTGGGTTAATCCCTCTTTAGAGCTGAGCGGTACTGTCAGGGCGATTAAGTTGAAATGACTCATCCTTTATTTGGCCCCTTGGTGGTTCTTGTCGCCCCATCGTCGGTGTAGTCGTGGTCATGTTTTTCAACTTTGACACCGCCGAACGTACCAGACGCGCCACCCACAGAACCGGTGACATTAGCGTTCTTCGTGACTTTCAAATTGCCACCTATTTCTACGTCACCGGAAAACGTGGACTTAGGTGCAGTAACGTTCACAGCCGTTGCGTTCACCGTGGTTTCTTGCGCGGATATCACTTCTAACTTTGCGCAGGCGTTTATCTTGATGCCTTGCTGCGTGAAGTGAACAAGATTGCCTTTGTCATCAAGTATCGCGACTTCACCAGGCTGCAACTCTATTTGGTGACGTTCGTCTTCTACGTTCACGGTGATGCCGCGAGATGTGGTTCCACCAATGAACAAGTTGTAAGTTTTCGCCCCTGATAATGGGCGGCTCATAAACCCGTAGTTGTGCACGCGTTTTATCTTGTCATTGGTTCGGCCTGTCGCGGTTTTGATTTGTAATCGGCCTGTGGTTGCCCCTGTGACAATGCCGGTGCCAATCACGTTTTTGATTCTGGCCATTAATCGCTGTTGTTGCTGCAGAGCACTAGACATAGCTTTGCTCCTTAAACGGCCTAAACAGCTCAACCGATGTTTCTGTAGAGCTTTCAGACACTGATAGGCCAAGCGACTTGATCACCAACATCTCACTGAAGCTTTGCTCTTGGTCAGCGACTCGAATCACTCGGTTTAATCCATCAATGGCCAACTCAGGGAATATGTCGGCAATCGAGCTTGATGCTGTCAGGCTTTGAGCAATGGCGAGGTTGCGCTCATATTTAGCACGAGACAGGCAAGCTTCACGGTTTTGCAATTGGTCACAGGTGATCACCATAGTGCGTGAGCTATCGACGTTTGGATTGATGACCTGTGCGCTTGCGTCATCCCACTGGCCTTGCACATCAATGGTGTGAAATTGCTGATTGAAGGTGCGCTTGATGTTCAGGCTGTCGATGTTATTGCCCGTTTCTAGACCGATGTTGCTGATAGTTGCATGCGCGGTGTTTTCAATTGTCAACACACCACTGCGCTCAACCAACATAAAACCTTGCTCTCGAATGAGTTGCGCCACGTTCTCTACAGGGGATTCCGCATTTATCTGAAACTCAGGAATGACCGGCATACTCTTCACTAGGCTTTTCACTTTTAAGCCAAATGGCTTGGCGACATGGCGAAGTAACTCTTCCACGTTCAAGTTATAAAGCGCATCCATCGTGATGCGTGAATCAATCATATTGGCACTCTTTGAGCGGCCAGAAATGGAAACAGCGTGAGCGCTTGAACCGGTGTTTGAACCCACACCATCAATCTGACCAATCAGAATGGACTTGTCGTTAAGGAAGAACTCAACCAACAACGGGCTTTCAATACTCATAGGCTCAATTGAACAACTGAACGTGTGGGCCAGTTGTTCAATCGAGTAATTGAGATTCGCTTGATAGAAGGTACGCAGCTTGCCATCAATGTGCATCGTTAGCGTGTTCATGACACATCCCTCACGGCAATGTCACCACGAATGAAGAGTGGGTGCTGCAGTGCATTCATTTGGGTGATGATTTTTTCTTGAGTGAACTCATCGTGCGCAATCGCCAGCGCAGATTGAAAGCGTGGTGACTGCACCGTTCTATGGGGCGCGGTACCGCTGACCACCTTATCTTTCTGAACCTTCACATTGCTTTTTAATGTCGTGACTGCATCGAACAGTTCAATGCTTTCAAGCGTCGATACTTGGGTGGTGTCTTTGATGCGCTCATCGATACCGACAATCAAAGTAGATAGATCATTCTTGATGGTTTCAGGCTGCTTAGCCGACTGCGTAATATCAAAGCGGTCGCCTTTCTCTAGGTGTGTGATGTCTTTGTTCATCTTCACTGCGCCTGTCACCATCTGCACATTGTGGTGCTGAGTTGGCGTGTCCGGTTTCACTTCACCTAGTAGTAAAGCTTGAGCACTGCGCGAGTTGTCTACCGCTTCATTACCTGAGCTTGGCTCGGCTTGAACACCATCGGCCACCGCATCCACTGACGCAGAAAACAGATCAGCGAACTCAGTTGGGTTGGTGCTGAGGCTACTCACTGCAGAGAACGCTTTGTTGATGGCGTGGTTAATGTCTTGAAGGCTTTCATCTTCAAGCTTTAAGCGGTTGGTGATGTCGACCAACACGTTCAATGCGCTGGTGACATCACTTTGAACCCTGTGAATGTCCGATACATCTAAGCCGTTTACTTCTTCTACGAAAGAACGTTTCGACAAGCTCTCGACTATGTTGGCCTGCGTTTTTGTACGAACGGAAGTCGGTGCAGTGATTGATGGGGAAGAGCCAGCGCGAGCAAACTTCAGGCTCAGCGTGACTAAGCCTTTTTTGATACTGATGCTTTGGGATACATCTTTAAAGACAAGCGGCAGCTCACCCAACCAAGGATGTTCTAGCTCGCCTGCTGGTGTTGCTTCTAGGTTTTCAATGAGGGCATTGGCATCGGCCAGAGAACTGGAGCCAACGAACACTGCTTCGATTGTGTAGGTACGGGCTTTTGTTCCCATGACTTTGATGTGTGGTAGGTCAGAGTAGGGGATTTCGCTCACTTGCAAACGTTTACCACCATCAAAGGCGGTCGAGAGAATGTTGAGCTTAAGCCCATTCCATCTAGCGTGCTCGTACTGTCGTTCCCACATCAAAAAGCCACCAACTACAGAAGAAAATCAGAATTAGGCAGCGAGAATAAAATTAGTGATGGAGTAGGACGTTCAGGCCCTGTTCGGACTCACCCACCCCTCCACACCAAAATTCCACACTGCAATTATGCGATCTTAGAACCGCATTTCATTTCGGTAGTTGTATTGGAACACAGCCCCCGATGTATCTACATCGAGGGCTGTTTTAGATGGGGGATTTAGAGATCGTCTGAGATCGTTTTTGTGCGTTTTATTAGACCTTATGATCAAGGCAGACGAATGTGGCAATTTTTGTCTAATCGAATATATAGGCTTTAAATGAAAAGCCTTCTAACATCGTTAAATTTGCCCCCAGAGCTACTGCGATAAGGCAGCCCATACCTAACCAAAATGAGGGGGTTTTTGAAAGACCAACAAAAAACAGAGCTCTCCCTCCCTGTTCGCTAGATACCGACTGATCATGATTATAGATTTGACGTTGGCTACTTAAAGAGTTCCCCAATATCAATATAAATATAACCGATATAGACGCGATTTCAGCTGAATGTTTACCAAATTGAAGAGCTGTAATTGCAGCAGTAAAGCAGAGAACACTGATGATTTCATTTAAGTATTCATACCATGAGTACAACTTTTTACGAGAGTCTGACGATTCTAAGTCCGAATCTGGCTCAAGGGTTTCGTTAATGTAAACTTTTCGGTCCCTTCTGTTTGGTGTGTGTGTATTCTTGTGAGTGTCAGATTTTCCCCTAATCAAATTAAGACCGACAAGCGTCAGTAAAGCTACAACTATATGGCTAAAAGCTACCCACCACTTAGATGTATTATCATAGCTAGCATAGGATGTGTATGTAGAAAATATAATCAATAAAGACCATACGCCCAAAACACAAATACTAATCCATTGATTAATTTTAGAAACAGAAGTGGATTTTGGGCCTGTGAAATGCTTTTCGATAAAAGGCATTTTTTTGTAGGGTCTTTCTAACAAAGTCTTATACAGTGGACCAGTGACTGCATCTTCTAAAAGGTCCATATGGTTCTCCCAGTTTTCCTGCCAGTATTTACTCCCACGGTTGACTCTATGCCACCCAAAAGTGAAAATTAATCCTATACTCGCAAGAATCATGGAAAGAAATTTATTGTGGGGCATTGCAGTAGAAGCCAAAACTGAGAAATACCCAGCAAAGGTAACAGCAATCAAGGCCCAAAAATAAGTTGCTCTTTTCCAGTACATTTCAATTTCGAATTTTCTGGTATCCGCTACCTGATAGAATGCAGTCTCTAGTTTGTCCATATCGAGAGGCTCTATTCCAAAATCTTTTTTGTATTTTTGCTGAGAAGCCTTTTGCTTATTATCCATATTTGTATTTCGAACCTTATTAAACCTGTATACGCCGTACGCCGGTAGCGTCTAGTTTCATTTTTAGCTTTGATGCTGATTATAAAGAAATTTACTACATTAACTTGATGCTTCCTCTTAACTTTTATCATTTAACTTTCGTCGTATTGATTCAGCTTACGAATGGCTAGCGATAGTATTCTTCTTGTTAGAACCGTTCGAAATGGTTTGGCTGAAATCTGGAACTCGCCATACTTTGCTTTAAGTATTCGTAGGACTCTTCCATCTGATTAACAAAACGAGGCTTGAACGCTGAAAAGCCTCGTTCTAGAGGCATTCTTTCAGTGCGGTCAAAGATTTGATAAAGGTAGCTTTGTGAACACTCTTTAATATGAACGCTTGAGTAGGGCCTTTTTTCAATTATTTTAGCGTAGAGTTGATCGTCTTCAATGAGGTTGTACTGGTCACCTGTCACATCAAACACATGACCGTCAATCTCTAGCCAGACATGGGAGACCATCTTTTCACCTAAGCCAGTGACCATGGTAATTTCAACATCATCCAATAGTTGAAAGTAGTGGTAGGTTAGTAATAGTGACGCAAACTTACAGTTCATTATTGGGAAGTTTGGGGTTGGATATATGGAAGGACCTTTACTGCACAACTCCATAGCATAGCGAAGTGATAGTGCTTCTTTTCTCAAAAGCTGAATGCGTTCCATCGTTAAACCTAACTTTATAAGTGAGTATTAATAGGTTTCAGTCGACAGAGAAAAAGACTGCCTTGTGCTTTTTCAGCAGTGTCCATGAAGAAACCAACTCATTTATATAAGAATAATTCGTTTCATCAAAGCAATTAATTACATATGCATTGCCAGAGTGTCCACACGATACTTGGCTATCAGTAAGTAGAAATGTCAACATCGCGCCATTCGGTAGCACTAACGGATTACCAGATAAACTCAGCTCTTGTGAGTTCCCCAAATCAATAACGTGGTTGCGGATTCTTTCGCTATCAGAGGTCGAGGCGGATAAGAAAATCTGGTTCTCGCTTGTTTGCATAGCATCGTTCAGTGCTTCTTGAGCAAAGTATAAATCCATTGAGTTTCTATTCATCATCACACCCTATAAGCCTTCAGTAAAATCTCATCCATTTGGTTCAGCTTACGCACGGCCAATGACACGCGCTTGCTTGATACGCCAGTTCTTAGTGAAGCCAGCTCGTAAGAATAGCCAGACTCGAATACCAGTTTTACGGCTTTGCGAGTTTGCTCTGGCATATCTCTTTTTGAGATCACTTCAAGCAAAGCATCAAGGCGCTTTTTAGGAATAACGTTCATTTATTCAAAATATCCGTAGTCTAGACTTCTGCTTTAAGCGCTTGGTTGTTCCGCTTCAAAAATATCCATCTGGTTCACATCACCCTTGCACAGCTCGGGCTGTAGTTCTGAGCTTGGCTTCTGACCCGTTGGTTCAATGAAGTGCGAGAACGACGTATGCGCTACAAATACTTTTCCGCAATTTAGGTTTAAACATTGGCAATACAGCTCTCGCGTTTCTGAACTGATGGAACGCGAGGTCGCAATACGAGTTTTGCTTTCACATTTTGGGCATGTCACTAGCATTATTGTAATCTCCCTTCTAAATAATCCGCTTTGGCACTTTGCCAATAACTCACTTCATCCTCATCGGGTTCTTCGAGTATGTAAGGTTCGCCAAGAACCGATCGCCAATAAGCCCGCCGTTCTAAGAAGTGGTGATATTGCGCTTGATAAGTTTCATCTGCTTTTTGCTTTAAATCGCTACAATCGATATCACGACAAGTCATCGACCAACCTCTAGCTCCAGCTGCCCACATCAAGAAGTTATCCATCCGTTCTTTGGCTTCATCGCCGTCAAAAGTTATCGAGAACCGGTTACCACTAGAAGCATGCATTTGGCGTGACTTCATTTCTAGCGTGGTTTTCTTGGCCGCATGTTCTAAGCGAATAATTCGCGACTGCAGTTTTTTCAGGTGGTCTTCAGGCTTGCCTTGTTGCTTGGCGATACTCGATGCTTTCACGGTTTGAGCTTTTTGCTTATTGATACGTGAGATAGTTCGCAGCAAAGGCTTTTTCCACTGCTCAAGCTTGTAACCCAATTCACGGATAACCGCTGTGATATTGTCGGCTTCAAACGAGGCGAGTGTTTCCCAATTTGGTGCGCGTGAGACTCTCGCTATGCTGTAACGATTCCCCTTAATTAAACCTTGGTCAGCGTTATTACCTTTGGCCGCGTAGCCCACCGCTTTGATGAGATAAGTGCTGGCTGCTTTCGGCTGTCTAATTCTTTCGATGTGAGCCATGCCATGACCCCATAGCGACTCCAAACGTTTGGCCCAGTCTTTGAAATGCTTTTTATCGACCGTCCACTTCAACAACAGGTGAACGTGTGGGTTGGGTTCGCCATCTTCATTCATTGGGCTTTCGGCTACCCACATATAATGAAAATCAGCTTTCTCTCTATCAGGACCAAAGGGTGAAAGTTTCGCTTTGAACTGCCCAGGAACGTAGTCACCATCTTCGGTGTACCAACCTCGATGAAACATCTTTTTGCTACCATCGAGAAAGCGGGAAGTTTCGCGCCCAATACTGGTATCGAGTGGTTTAATGATTTTGAATGGTTGCTTTGGTAGCCGTGTATACAGGCCATCTTTGCCAGGAATAAGATCACCGGTATCTCGTTCAAACTCTATTGGAGTAAATGGGCCGTCAGCATCAATGCCTTCATCCATTGCGCCAAAAATGGCGTGACGTTGTGCCGGTGTAAAAGTCAAAGTCAGAAATGTAGTAAACCCTTCATGACATTGGGCGACATACGCACCACTCTCGAACATGTTAGAAACGCTCTTTGGTGTTAGCTTTTCCGTATAACGAGTACCCGAATTAGCCTCGGGTGCATTTCCTGCGGGCGTCTGGGTAACAATTTGAGCGCGCATTTGCCCAGACCAGTCTCGTTTTTGCAGTTGAAGAGAGATAGGGGAGAGCTTCCTCTCGAAAGGGGGCCTTTTCTCATGTTTCAGTGGCAAAACTCGCGCGGTATTTCGCTCTGTGCTTGCGTATAGCGCATCAAAGCTTTCATGGCCCATTCGGCTATCAAGCTCTGTCTTGGTGCCAATGGGTAGCCCAATAACCTTCACACGCTTGTTGATTCGAGCCAACTTTAAGCGCTTTTTCTCGTGTCGGACTTTTGCGCCCTTGGACAAGCCTAGTGTCTCCGGCCTTTCGGCCGCCGCTTCGCGGTCGGGTTTGGAGTTTGAATTTAGCCTTTTGAAATGTTCAGTTGCCAACTTAACATCTGTTACGTGCTTTGATTTTTGATTAAAAACACGGTCGTAAACGGGAAGAGATTTAATCACACCAGAATCGAGCAATTGCTGCTCGTATTCTGTGTAGTGAGGAATTTTGGAACCTAAAAAACCAGCTTCATAGCTGGCATTAGCAATTTTAACTTCATCAATAGGCCGGACGGCTCCGGCCACATGGTACAGAGTTTCAATCTTCATCGCTTATTGCTTCACATCCCCTGGATTCGCATTACTTACCGAGCCCCAAGGTTCAGCGCATCCGTTTTCACTACACACATAATTCATTGGCTGAGAGTTGCCCTTAACACGCTTTTTAATGCCGTGTTTTTCGCGCAAATTCGACACTAAAAAGCGCGCTCGCTCTCGTTTCTTTGGATCTGGGTTCTCCATTCCTGCCATATCAGGGCAGGGCTTATGTATTGGAGAAGTGATAGGTAAATCAGCCGTCGATTTAGCCGGTCTAAAAGTCACATCACTCATAATTCGCTAAACTCCTGTGTGTCCATAATCATGTGACCACCAGTGTGATTGCCTTTTATGATCACGCCATTCATAACGTGTTCACAGTTCAACGCCTCGCATGCTGACTCAATAGCAAGTTTTGGCGTTTCAAACTCGCCTAAGTGAAGGTTCATTACCTCATTGGTTTCAGCGTGACGAACCACGCCGCCACCGCTGTTCAAAGTTATCGCTATATAACTCAACATCACTTCGTCCCCACAGCTGACAAACAAAACTGTTCGAATTGATATAACGCTTCATCATCAAAGTGGCCTAGGTCACGTAGACCAAGCATTTCAAGAAACAGGTGGCGGTTACCCATATCTAAGCTCGTCCAGTGGTGAAGCTGTGAAACTTGTTCGATCGAACCGTTGCGATACCAACTAGGAAATGAATGCCCGAAAAACAAACGAGCACGTCCGCCATCCATTGCCTTTTTAATATCGGCTAATACGTCAGCTTGAGAACGATGTGTTTCAATGGGTGTTTGCTTCTTAGCAATTGCATCTAATTGGCATAGCAATTCATGCTGTTGTTCTGTGCTACTTGAACTAAAGCGCTGTGCAATGAGTTCAAATGATTGTTCAAAGAGGTGGTTTTCGAGATTACTCATGACGTGATTGCTCCTAAAAAATTAGTTGTGGGTGAGGCACGTATTGCATGGCTCTTTCTCCATCCCGAGTTTCTCTTTGGCAAGCTCAAGGAACTTGGCAATTTGAGTTTGGTTTTGAGCGAAGTCTTCGACCTTATACAAAGGGAAGTACATAGAAGCTCCCCATCCGTCAGGGCCTGCTAAATAAGCTTGAGCAGCTTTCACACCTTCTACATATCCAGCTTCGTAGATATAAATCTTGTATTCACCTGAAGTGATGGTTTTGAGTAGAGCTTTCATAATTACACCCCGTAATTAAGTAAGACCGGGTAAAGGCGCACCGTTGGCTAGGAAGTCCACACCCATACATAAGAAAGGGTGTGCACCACTTGTGCGGTCTTCTAGGTCGTTAATGAGCAGCACCAAGTTGCTAATGCCAGCTTGTGCCGTTTTGACAATTGAGTTTCGAGTTGAGCGAGGCAGGACTCTTTGGCCTGCAGTGTCTAACGCAAGCTGAGAGATCTCTCCAGCAATCACTGAGTTGTCTAAAGCACGTTTGATAAACGTTTCTCTTTCACCTTCAGGAATATGAGCGGTCACTAGCCCTAACTGACGAAGTACAACTTCTAAAATTACGTAGTCATCCGTAGCTTTAGAAATTGCCATCATTTCAGGTAAAGAAAGTACGTGCGGCTGCTCGATATTCAGCTTGTTACGCAACATGTTTGAACGAAGGCCACAAGCTTTGGCTATGTCTGTTAGCTCGTTACGGTGTCGTGCTCGAAACAAGCTGCATGCTTCGTTGTACTGTTCTTGTACATCCGCTAAAAAGACGCACATTGTCTGGTTCACTTCCATGTCTGATACTCACTATGAAACATTAGAAAAGTGGTTAGATTAAAAGGTGCGGCTATTAGTGGTGACCAAATTTGCCGTAGACAGATTCCCACTCGCGCTTAGCTTCAGCTTTCTTACGGTCAATGTAGAAAGCCAAATCATCGATAGAAACAAACAGCGGAGCTTTAGTACCTTTGTTCGTTTCTGTTTCTTCGTGAAGTCGAAAGGTTGGGATAGGGAATTCATTAGCACTGACCTTGCCTTTGGCTGTTGCGTACTTCATTCCAAAATATTGTTCAGAGATCTCAGAAAGTTTTACTACTGGTGAGCCAAATACAGCATGCAACGCATATTGAGTATTCATAGAGTTAGCCTCATTTCCACTACACCACTGACGTGATATAGTTGTTAGTTAGTTGCAGTTTATCTTCGTTAATCTCTTACAATATCGAACTTAAACTGTGTTTATAGTGTGTTTATGTGTTCTTATGCTACGGCCTTGTCGTTCGTGTGTCTAGTGTTTTTATGTGTGCTTTTGGTGGTTTTATGAAGGAATGGTTTCTGAGTACTGAACTCGTGGGGTTAGATGGAATGGCTAACTCTTCTTCAGGCGTAGCTCAAAAAGCCAGGAGAAACAATTGGTTAAGTCGAGGTTCTAAGGAAGGTACTCGGGCTTTGGAGTACCATATTTCCAATTTTCACCCAGATGTAAAAAAACAGCTGATTGAGAAATACGTCACGGATCTTGATGAAGCGGAATATCTATTAACTGCATCAGCACCTAGCGAAATTTCGAAGCCAATAGATATGTCTGTAGGGCAAGTTGATATTGGTAGCAGCCAAATTAGCCAGGAAGTTGCTAGTCGAGCTTCTCGCAATACCGATGACAATGTCACAGAAATTTCGAATGTTAAGTCTGTGAAAGCCACTTCTCAAATAGGCGATATGTGCGCTGTACCCGTATACAACGTTTATGCCTCTTGTGGGTTTGGTTCTCAAAACGATACCGAATACCAACTCAGAACCGAATTCCTACCTTGCTTATGGTTAAGACGTTTCGGCCTAACAGAAGAAGATGCTCGTATCATCATTTGCCATGGTGACTCAATGGAAGACACTTTGAGTGACGGCGATGAAGTATTAGTAGATACCCGAGAACTCGATCATCCAGTAAAGCATGGTGTCTATGTTGTTCGCATTGGTAAGCACGTTTACATAAAGCGCCTGAAGTACGACATTATGGCCGAGGGCTATAACGTCATCTCAGACAACAAAGAAGAATATGATTCGTTTATAGTGAATGAGGAGAAACTCAACGAGTTCGCGGTAATCGGGAAAGTTGTT
This sequence comes from Vibrio sp. J383, assembly GCF_023503985.1. Lineage (NCBI taxonomy): Bacteria > Pseudomonadati > Pseudomonadota > Gammaproteobacteria > Vibrionales > Vibrionaceae > Vibrio > Vibrio sp. J383. Next base: position 1,194,089 of record NZ_CP097294.1, read on the forward strand.
ACCACCGTCATGAAGGCGGTGATTTAGAAAATGAAGGCATCCGAAAGGGTGCTTTTTTGTATGTAATGTAGCCTGCAGAAGTGTGATAATTAAAATTGTTTATAAATTCAATTAAAACAATGGCTTATGCTGATATGTATTTTCCTTAGAATTAAGTTTTAATGATACAATAGCTAAAATTTCCTGCAGATTACTATAATGAACGCCCTTACTTCACATAACGCAGCGATGCGTAAGTTACTCCTCTCTCCTGATAAAGAACAGTTCCGCAGCTTAGTGGATTTAGATAATATTGATTTGGTATTGAGAGAGTTACTGACGATTGAAGAAATGCGTGAGGCGGGTAGCTTTTTTACAGGTCAAAAATTGGCTACAAAAGCTGTAGCTTTACTACCAGTTATCACTTCTCGTTCTGTTGTCTTGGATCCAACATGTGGTGCTGGCAATCTATTAATCGAAGCATCAAGGACCCTTGGTGTTGAATCTACACTATCAACAACTTTGTTAGCCTGGGGAAAAGTCCTTTGGGGCTTTGATCTTCACGCCCACTTTATTGAAGCAACTAAACTTAGAATTGTCGTCGAAGCTTTAAATCGTGGTGTTGAGCAAGACTGTGACTTAGATGAGGCATTTGAGCTACTCCCAAATATTCTCGTTAAAGATGCTTTGAGTGTAGAGAAGCTAGAGCTTGAAAAAATAAGTCATGTACTGATGAATCCTCCTTTTACTATTTGGCCATCGCCTAAAGAAAACTATTGGAAAGAGGGAAAGGTCAATGCCGCTGGTATTGTATTTGATCATTACCTTAGACTTTTACCAGAAGACTGCAGTATTAGTGCGATTTTGCCAGATGTTCTCCGCTCGGGTAGTAGGTATGATGATTTTAGGTCATTTACTTCTCAATCAATGAGCGCAACAGTAGAAGTTTGGGGGCGTTTTAACCGTAAAACAGACGTGGATGTCTTCTTGCTTTCAGGAAAAATTAAGACAGCAGTCAATCTCATTAAATGGCATAACGCTGAGCAGAACTCCGTATGCATTTCTGATTATTTTGACGTTCGGACAGGCCCATTAGTTGCCTATCGTGACCCAGAAGATGGGCCTGAGTATCCATACTTTTACCCTAAAATATGCCCTCAATGGGGGGTTGTTCGTGAAGCCGTTGAGATAAGGCGCTTTACGGGTAAAGTCCTAACCCCTCCATTTGTAGTAATCAAAAGAACATCTAGCCCATCGGATAGAAATCGCGCATCAGCGACATTAATAAATCTTCGTGAACCGGTAGCAATAGAGAATCATATGATTGTTGTTAAACCTAAGGATGGGAAATTGAAAACTTGTAAGAAACTTATGCAGGTACTCCAAACTCAAAAAACTAATGACTTTTTAAATGAACGCATTCGATTACGACACTTAACTGTCGGTGTTATAAAAGATATCCCATTTGTGGAGGAAAAATAATGGCTCGTAGATTGTTGGCAAAGAAACCTTTTGATATGTCAGCTCGTGTCCCAATGCAATTGGGGCGAGAGAGCATTTCGAGCTCGACAGTGGCTGTATCGGAGCTCATCAAAAATGCGTTTGATGCGGATGCTGAAGATGTTCAGTTGCAGTTTTATTTGCGTCAAGACCCTGCGTTATCAACAATGATTTTAAAAGATGATGGTAACGGGATGGGGCTTGAGACTCTGTATAACCATTGGTTAAAGATAGGAACTGATTCAAAGCTTGGTGTGGAACGATCAACTATAAAAAAGCGTGTGATGACTGGAGCAAAAGGACTTGGTCGGTTGGGATTAGATCGATTATGTCAAAAAGTGGTTCTTTATACGAAAGAGGAAGGCTCTGATAAAGCAACACAGTTAGTTGTTGACTGGCGTAAGTATGAAGGTAGCAATGCTTCAATCTTCGATATAGAGCATGAAGTTTTTGAGCTTGACTTACCAATTGTTGATAAATATGGAGATATATTTACCTCAACCGAAAATAAAGGGACCTATATGGTTCTAATTGGATTGAGAGATAATTGGGATCAGGCTTTCTTAAGTGATTTGAAAGAAGAATTAAGGCTTCTTATATCACCATACAGGTCACTGAATGACTTTAGTATTGAGCTTAGTCAATTCAGGAAGGGCAAGAAACCGACTAAAGAAGTTATTGACTCACAAGAGATACTATCTGCAGCTAGTTGGGAAATTAAAGCGTCTGTTGATAATGTTGGTCAGGTAAAACTTACTTTCAAGAATAACACCAGTGGTGAAACGATTGTACAGGCTCCTGTCTCATGGAAACACTGGGTATCGAACCAAGGTGATAAACCATTATTTGGGCCTCTACAGTTTGAATTCCATTATATGGTTTCTAAACGAGAGTTCTGGTCAAAAGTAAAAATGAGTCGAACCAATTGGTCTGAATTTATGAAGTTGAATCAAGGTATTCGAATATATCGTGATGACTTTAGGGTTCGACCATATGGTGAGCCTAATGGTAAAGGGGATTGGCTTGATATTGGCCTAAGAAAAGCCTCTAGTCCTGGTGGTATCAAACAAGGTGGCTGGCGTATTGGTCCAAATCAAATCATAGGTGCTGTTAGTATATCAAAAACTAAAAACGCGATACTTAATGATCAAGCAAATCGAGAAGGTATTGTTGAGAATGACGCTTACATGCAGTTACGCATGTTCGCGTTAAAAGTGATTAGTGCTTTCGAATTACTAGCTCATAAAGATGCCCAAAATCATGAGGATTTAGATTTAGCTGAAGAACTTAAGAAAATGTTCCAGCAGTCAGATGATGAGCTTACGGAAGTTATTGAAGAGTTAAAGAACACATTTAGTCAGAAGCGCAAGAAAAAGAAGAAAAAACTGCCAGCGGCACACACTGTTTATCAGCGAGTGAAAGAGCTTGAAAAGGCGAAAATAGCGCATGAGCGAGCGGTCGATGCCTACTATAAACAATTAGAAAAAGATAGAGAAAAGCTTGAAGAGCAGAAGAATACGTTAACAAATCTAGCTTCAATTGGTGTGTTAACAGTTTGCTTTGGTCATGAAATAAAAACTCATTCTGCAGTAGCATTAGAGAATGCTAGAGAGCTATTGGATGTCTTTGAGGATAGTCGATCTGGGAGTATACCACTGAACTATGATGACCTAACCGAGATTACTAACGATGTCATTGATGGAACAAGATATGTAAATAGTTTTTCTGAGTTAGCTATTAATAATGTTCAACCTGATAAACGAACTCGAACAAAAAATAATGTACCTGAGATCTTCAAATATATCTTTGAGCTTATGAGTGCTACATTTGAGAATATGGGATTAGATGTTGAATGTAAATTTGAAAAAATCAATGAAAGCGATTTTAATGTCCGTTCATTCCGTATTGATTGGGAAAGTATTGCCATAAATCTAATAACTAACTCTATTTGGGCTGTGTCCAAAACGCCAAGAGAACAAAGAAAGATAAATGTAATATTTGAACGCGTTGGAGGTACTAAGCTTAGGGTTGGTTTTCTTGATTCTGGTTGTGGATTGGAGTCTGGGCAAGAAGAGTCTATTTTTCTAGCAATGCAAAGTTCAAAAACGGATCGAAAAGGTAACGTGAAGGGAACTGGTATGGGGTTGGCTATTATTAAAGGGCAAATTGAAGACAACATGGCAGGTAGGATTTATGCAGAACAGTTTTCTCCTTTAGGTGGAGCTGGTTTTTATATAGAAGTTATGCAGGATAATTAAATGTCAGGAACTATCGTATTTATCGATGACAGCGCCGCTGTTCGTCGAACATATCAAAGACGCCTAAGTCGTGTATTTGGTTCTGAGTATAGTATTGAATGCCCGGAGCTAAGCCCTGATCTTGAAAGTATGCTCCACACTCTATCTCTAATTGAAGACAAAGTTACATATTTCATTGATGAGGATTTAGTGCATGAAGGTATTGCCGAGTTTATGGGAAGTGAGCTTATAGAGAGAATCAGAGTAAATGACCCTTCAATCCCAATCTACATATTGACTAGTGATCTTACTAGGGTTGAAGAGCCTCTTGGAAATATTGAATTTGCTATCGACAAGAATAGTTGGGATGAGAGTAAGGACCAGTATGCCAAACGATTCTTTCGACATATTAAGACTCTCAAGACTATAAAAACAGAACAAGCTAAGCGATTCGATGAGTTGTTTGGGAAGTCGTTAGTAGAGCCTTTGACTGAAGAAGAAAAAGTTGAATATGATGAATTGAATGTTGTGCGTAGTAAGACCTTAGTTGATGAAGCGGTCATCTCTGATGAGAGCTTGGCGAAATTAGATCGTCAATCGAGAGACTTGCAAGCTCTTTATGAAGAAATTCAAGCCTTTAAAGGTGGTAATTCGAGTGAATAGAGAACTGTTTTTCCCTTGTCTGAAGCGTCAGCCTATTAATCATTATTACAGCGCTCATGGTCGCTTTTACGCGGCCTCTAATTATCAAAGCAATTACGATAAGGTGTCGGAAGATTGCTTACATCGGTGTGTATATTGTGATGCAACAGAAAAAGAATGTGGTGGTGAGCGTTTCTCTCTTGATCATTTTAGGCCAAAAGATGTATTCATTAATAAGTTCAACGGAATACTAGTTCAACATCCATATAATCTACATTTGTCTTGTCAAAAATGTAATGTACTTAAGAGTAAAGATTGGCATGGATGTGAGAATACAATAAATGGCTATAACTATTCTTCAGGTAAAGGCTATGTAGACCGATTTCGTGAAGATCTTCATAAATTCGTCAAAGTTAGCGCTGACGGACGCATTTATGTCAAAGCAATGGATCAACCGCATCCTAAAAACCCAGCACAATACATGATTGAACGTATGCACTTAAATAGACCAAACCGTGTGTTTATAAGGCAGAAGCGAGTGATCACTAAAGTTGTAAATGATATTGAAGATTTACTTGCTCAAATGACAGAAGAAACGACTCTACATTGGCGTACTGGCACTAAAAGTGGTGATGAGTGCATGCAGCAAATTATTGATGTAGAAGCTTTTAGAACAAGGTTTATAAGTATCAAATAATTTCCTTCTAGGAAAAGGCACGTGTTAAGAATCGCGTGCTTTTTATATTTTACGTTCATGTAATTTATGTGGAAACAGCTGGGTATATACCTGCCACAAGGTGTTTAGGTTTCTATGACCAGTTACTTGAGCTACTTCCTCAATGGAAAAGCCTTTCTCGAACAAACGGCTTGCACCTTCACGGCGTAGGTCATGATAGCGCAGGTTATCAATTCCAACCTTTTGACACACTTCAACAAAACCTCGTCCAACTGAGCGTGGGTTGTAAGGAAATATCAACTCTCCTTTACGCTCTTGCTTCATTACAATATCGAATGCTTCACCGAGTAGAGGAACGACCATGTGGTTGCCTTCTTTCTTACGTGGGTCTTTTCGGTCACGTACGATCACTGTTCTAAGTTCTTCGTTTAAGTCTTCCCACCGAATACCACAAACTTCGCTTACTCTCATACAGCTCAGGATGCTGAAGTCTAGAAGCATTGAGTAGGGGATTTTGTTTTCTCTGCGTTGCTCACGTTCTTCTAGTGCTTCTTTTAACAGGTCTATTTCATCGGTAGTAGGGCGTCTTGTTCGTTTCTCTGATTTACCGATGAGTTTCATTTCATACAGGATAGGTGTTGCTTCTAAGAATGTATTCACGTTCGCGGCAACGTTGAATACAGGCTTAGCTCGTTTGAATACCGAACGTAAATAATAGATGTCGGAATAGACGGTAGAAGGCTTGGTTCCTGTACTGCATCTATCTTGGCAGTGCTCAATCAAGTCTTTAGTGGTTAGCTCATCGGAATAGATTTTTGCTATGTCACAATCGCGGAGCATTTTTAATACGGTTTGTTTAGATCGGCCAGTATTGTCCCAGAGGTTTTTGTTTTCAATGAACATGTCTAGCAGCTGGCCAATGGGTACAGAACGGTCTTGAGTTTCACCTTCGTCTATCTTTCGGACTTCATTTTTTGCCCAGGCAGTAGCGAGCGTTTTCTTCTTATGAGTTTTGGAAAAACGTTGAGCAATTTTGCTTCGATGTTTCACGGTAACGGTGGCTTTGTAGCGAGATTCACCGCTCGCTAGAGTTCGCTTTTCAATACTATAAGATGCCATGAACGTGTGCCTCTGAGGTGTACCAAAAGGGTGATTTGAGGGGTACAAAAGGTGTACCAAGGTTCAAAGATTATAGCAGTTTATCAAAGTTCTTCTAGGTTGTTATTTACATTAAGTGTTTGAAAATAATGGTGTATGTGGCTAATGCTAGGTGGGACAGGGATTGGCGTATTTTAATGAAACTTATAGATTGTCGGTTTAAGAGCCATTGATAGGGTGTCTTAGGTAGAAATAGTGAGGGGGAATATTACCTTAAATCTCTGAATAGCGGGTAAAAAAATAGCCAGCAGAGGCTGGCTATTTTTAGAAAGCTTTAAAATACTAAATTAAAGTACTTTGATGCTGTCAGCTTGAGGGCCTTTTTGACCTTGAGATACAGTGAACTCAACTTGTTGGCCTTCAGCAAGAGTTTTGAAACCGTCGCCTGTGATTGCAGAAAAATGTGCGAATACGTCTGGGCCGTTTTCTTGCTCGATGAAGCCGAAGCCTTTAGTTTCGTTGAACCATTTTACTTTACCAGTAACTGTGTTAGACATGATGATATCCTAAAATTAAATTTTTATTATGAGCCAATTGTGGCACTGATAGCGCGGAAAAGTTTATTGCTATTGCGTACAACACAACGGGGTTACTAGTAATCCAACGAAATGTTTATATACAAAGAACTTTCTTTCTAGCCGAGATGAAGTCTAAATCAAATCAGGGGATAGTCAATCGAATCCATAGTGAAAGGTTGCAGAAACTTGGGGGTAGTCAAACTTTGCATTCCTTAAATATCATGGAGTTACAGTTGTATGGTGATTTGTTGTCGTTTTTGTGAAAATAGTGGTCGAAATTGATGACGAATTTGGAGTGAATGCACTGTTTTAGCGCATTTATTTTTGCAAATTAGAAGCCGCTAACTGGGTGCTGAGCCCACTTTTAACGGCTTATATTTATAACTGTCGTTGTAAGGGAAATGTCTTTACTTGAACGAGAACTAGACTACTTTTTCAAGCGGTACAGGTTGCCATTATCGGTACTGAAAAAAATGTCGCCGCTTGGTGAATTTTCGATGTCTCTTATCCTTTCGCCTAAGTCTTCTAAAATACGTTCTTCCTTGATTGCCTCACCTTGTTCATTGACTGTCACAATATTAATGTGAGTAAGCTTAAGTGCGCCAGCCAGCAACTTTCCTTTTAACTCTGGGTATTTATCGCCTTGGTAAACAATCAAGCTCCCCGGAGCGATTGAAGGAACGTAGACTTTTTTAGGCGCTTCAATACCATCTTTGGTTTTAGACTCGCCAACGTTAATTGGGCCCCAATACTCTTTTCCGTGTGATGTGACTGGCCATCCATAGTTGGCGCCTGCTTTTATTAGGTTGATTTCATCACCACCGCGCGGGCCGTGTTCAATCGACCAAAGTTTTTGAGTCGGGGCATCATAGAACAACCCTTGTGGATTACGATGGCCATAGCTCCAAATCTCATTGAGTACTTTGTTGTTATCAGTGAATGGGTTATCGCTTGGTGTGCTTCCATCGGCATTTAATCGCAATATTGAGCCTGAATGAGTCATGGTGTCTTGGCCGCTGTCCCTGTCACCACGATCGCCGATTGAAAAATACAGGTGGCTATCATCAAAGGTGATACGGCTACCAAAGTGACGCCCTGTGTCCGTTCTGGATTTCGACACAAACACGTCTGTCCAATTAGTGATTTCATTATTACTGTAATTAGCAGAAGCCAGTGTCGTTACACCTTCACCATCGACGTCTTTACTATAAGTGACGTAGAACCTTCCGTTTTCAAAAGGGGAGAGTGCGATATCCAATAATCCACCTTGGCCTTTCGCCCAAACATTTGGCAGCCTGAACAATGTGTTTTGATCACCGGTCTTTAAATCAATGTGTTTAATGACACCTGATTTTTCTGTTACTAGCATGGAGTTGTCGTTGATATAAGCCAACCCCCAAGGGATCACGAGTCCGTCGGTGATCTTCTCTGCCTGCCACGCAAAGGCTGACGTTATAGGAGCAAGAGCAAGCAGCGCCAAAGCACATGAAAAAATACGGTGATGAGTGTTCATTGAAGTCCCTTGATTATGAGCGTCTAGTGTTAGTCTAGCGCTTGTCGTGGGCAGGCGGAAAGCTGAGGTTGCTGAAAAGTGACTATTCACATATTTAGTTGAACGCCTATTGTATGATTATACAAGCTCACGTATGTTTACTGTGCTTTTCTCTATTTGATCCCGTCGGAGCATTATGAACAACTCGCCAGCAGCATTTTCGCTATTTTCTCAGTTTTTATGTTGTGAGTTAGATACGCACGTTTTTTCTTCGAACGGACGTATTAAACGATGAGTCGTCGATTTGATTTTAAATCTATCTTACTTGCGTGTTTGGTCATCAGTATCGGCCAACTCAGTATGGGACTGGTGTTTCCATCACTACCTTGGATCGCCAAAGACTTCGATGTATCACTAGAGCAAGCCCAGCTATTGGTAAGCGTGTACCTATTAGGTTTTGGGCCTTCCCAGTTTATTTATGGCCCTATTTCCGATGCTCTCGGGCGCAAGAAAGTACTGCTGAGCGGATTATTAATCGCCATGCTGGGACTATTGATGATCATTTTCTTCAGCCACTCGTTTACCAATATGGTGATGGGGCGATTTCTGCAAGGCCTAGGAACTGGCTGTTGCGCTGTACTTGCTCGTGCCTCGACGCGCGATAGATTCAACGGCGCAGACTTGCCTTTGGCGATGTCTTATATTGCGATGGTTGCCTCTATAACACCTTTGATCGCGCCTGTTATCGGTGGGTTTATTAACTTCCACTTTGGCTGGAGTATGGTGTTTATCTCACTACTTGGCTATGTCTCACTGGCTTGGGTGGTATTGGCGTTCAAGTTTAAGGAAACCGTTACTCAGGTTTCGGCTATCCCTTCCCCGAAGAAAATGGTTTCTCAATATAAAGAGTTACTTACGTCTCGTTATTTTATGAGCTTTGCGAGTATTGGCTGGCTTAACTTTAGCTTGATGATCACCACCGTATCAGTGATGCCATTTATCATGCAAAATCAGATTGGCATGACGTCAGATGAATACGCGATGTGGGCGGTGATTCCTGCATTAGGTATGCTGGGCGGAACAAGCTTATGTAACCGTATTCGCCCTATGCTGGGTAACAAGAAAACTCTGTTATGCACACCTGTATTACATGTTGCTGCAGCGTTGTGGCTTTTCTTTTGTCCACTTGAGCCTTTGTATCTCATGCTTGGCCAGTTCTTGATGATTCTTGGCAATGGTATTGCTTTACCTTGTGCTCAGGCCTTGGTGATGTTGCCTTATAAGAAGAACGCTGGCGCGGCTGCTGCGATGTCTGGCGGAGGGCAGATGGTGGTGTCTTCAATGGTGAGTATGGGGCTGGTTCAGTTAGGACTAGGAGAAGCGTGGCATCTATCGCTTGTCATCATGTTGTTCACCCTGATTACCCTATTTAATATTTTACGTGGTTTCAGTAGCCAAGAAGCGAGAGAGTCCCAGCTTAGCTAGTTATTTAGTTATTTAGTTATTTAGTTATTTGGTTATTTGGTTATTTGGTTATTTAGTATTTAGCTAGCTAGCTAGTGAGTGAAAAACGAAAAGGCCATTGAAGTTTATGATTTCAATGGCCTTTATTATGCTTAGAGCTTAGAGCTTAGAGCTTAGAGCTTAGAGCTTAGAGCTTAGAGCTTAGTGCTTAGATTTAAACTAAAATGCCCGAACTATTCACAGACGACTGCAACCTTCTCACTTGCTGCAGTATTGGCTGGAACTGGATGATCGATCAGTCGGATAGGGGACTCATACAGTGCTGACAAAGCCTCTTCATCGAGTAACTTATCCGCGCTCCCTTCGAACGCAATCTGACCTTTTTTCAGGGCGACAATGTGCGTCGCGTAACGAAGCGCTAGGTTCAAATCGTGCAAAATAACTATCACCCCAACACTTTCTTTTTTGTTGAGTTCAGACAGTAAGCCCATTAGCTGAAACTGATGATGAACATCCAATGCAGAGGTCGGTTCATCAAGGATCAATACCGGTGACTGCTGAGCTAGTAACATAGAGACCCATGCTCGTTGACGTTCTCCTCCAGATAGATCATCCGCCAAAGCTTGTGAGAATTCAGTGACACCGGTTCTTTCCATCGCTTGTTGGATAATCGATTTGTCTTCTGAATTCCAACGACCTAGTGCGCCTCGCCATGGGAAGCGTCCTAAACGAACCAGCTCTTCGACTGTTAAGCCAGCAGAGGCCGGGAGCTTTTGCGGTAAATAAGCAATCTGCTTGGCTAAGTCTTTGCTTTTGAATGAAGAGAGGGAAGCGCCGTCTAGTTCCACGCTGCCATGTTCCGGTGACATCTGCCCTGAGAGTAAATTAACGAGTGTAGATTTACCTGAACCGTTATGGCCAAGAACGACGGTCAGTTCGTTGGTCGGAATCGTGAGGTTTTCGATTGAGAGAATGGTTCGTTCATCACGAACAATTTTGATGTTTGAAAGCTGAAACATGTCAGTCCTGTGCCTAGACCAATAAAACGATTCAGTGAAATCAAACGAGCTTTATTGGTTTTTAAAAATAGTGGGTGTTATTGAGCTGCTTTTTTGTTGTCGGGGTGTCTTGGGCAATCGTCGCAATACTTTCTAGAGTCGCACTTATAAACTAAGCAGCAGCTGATTCTGATCAGTTTTAGCATCCCCGAATCAGCGTCTATTTTAAGGCTGTCTAAATGATTTTCAGGTAACTGGCATGCTTCTAACCAAAGCTTAGCTTGTTCAATGATATAATCGTTGGTTAGGCTCGGTTCGTGCTGCTGTAGTTTTATCAAGCTGCCTAGTAATAGATCAGCAAGTAGATGATTGGTAAACCCCGGACGAATACGTGTCCACTCACTAATCTGGCTACGATAAAACTCTGTGAGTGCAAGAATAGCTTCGCCTGCTTGTGGAATCAGTTCTTCTGGTGAACCGTGTTGATGATCACCATTAAAGAAACGGTAGCCTGTGACAAATTCTTTGTACCTAAACTGGCCGATGTTCTTAATATCAGGCAGTGAGTGAAGGCCGTAGATAGATATAAAGGTCACGTAGATTGGTTGCCAGCAAACCAGATCCCACGTTCGGGTTAACCAATAGGCTTTGCCTGCTTCAGGGTGGCTCTGCGCAAGGCCATCGTAAACTCGTTTGATTTCTTTATGGCTATCATCATTCGTTATTGCAATGCTCTTGCTATGCAGAATACCAAAGCTTCCACTTAAATAAGGTGTCACTTGTTTTGAGTGAGCGAAGATTTTCTGATGTAGAGACGGGGCTCTCCGACGAGTGATAATATTGTGCAGCTGGGAAAGCATCATAAACCATTAAATGAGAATCAGTAGCGTTATCATAACGGACATAATCGAGGATAACCATACAAAATGGAGCATCTACTCGGTGCCTCTGTCTTTTGGTCATTTTATAGAACACACATGAGTGCTTCTTTTTTTGAGTGATAAAAGCCGTTTTAAATGATAAAAGTATTGGTGAATCGAATATGTCGCTGCCAACTATAGAGAATATGAAAGCTTAAATATGAACACACCTGCATTTGGTCGTATCAGTCGCGTTTTGACCTATATCCATTCGAACCTTAGCTCCTCGCTATCGTTAGAAGATATTGCGACACAAAGCTGTTGGTCTCGTTGGCAGCTTCAAAGAGTGTTTCAAGCCGAAACAGGGCTTACTGTGGCTAACTATGTGAGAGAGCTAAAGTTAAGCCAAGCTGCAGAACACCTGCTTGATGGAAAAGAGCGCGTGATAGATATTGCTCTTGGGCTCGGGTTCAATTCAGAAATAAGCTTTAGCCGCTCGTTTAAGCAGATGTTTGGGTCTAGCCCAAGTCAGTATAGAAAAGCAGGAAAAAGAGTCGGGCTAAGAAAGCCGATACAAGTATCTGAAACAGCGAGTACTTCTGAAAAAGGGGCGTTAAGCTTTGTGGAAGTGCGCATTGATGAAAGAGAGTCTTTCCTAGTGAAAGGCATAACATCAGAAATCAGTGGTTTGTTTTCACTCACGCAAGACTTCGCTCAGAAAGTCCCTCAGCTATGGTCACGTTTAGAGGGTGAAGTTGAGATCCCTGACGACAACGTGCTCCAGTTCATTGGCGTGGTTGACCTGACTCAGTCTTGCTTTGACGGGACGAATATTCACTATTGGGCAGGGGTAGAGCTTCAGGAAGGAATTTCAATCCCGCAATTACCGAGTATTATCTCTGAAAGGTTAGAGGTACTGACGGTTCCTAAGCAAACTTATGCTGTAGTGAAGCACTGTGGTCCAATTGAGAATTTACGACACACCTTGAGTTGGTTTGTGCTGAATTGGATGCCAAGTTCAGGTTATCGTGGTGTCGATGGATATGAGCTTGAAGTGTACCCGTTTGCCTATCAAGCACATGCCTCTGACGCTGAAATGGAGTACTGGGTTCCTATTATTAAATCGTAGTCATATTCCCGCTCACTCTCTTCTAGCAAAGCCTTCCTCTCAATAGGGTCAATTGTCTTTTTAATCAGCAATTGACCGTTTTCTACTAAAAATAGGTCAAGTTCTTTTTGAATTTGCACCAAATTGTTAATTATCCCACCTCTAGATACATACAATGCAAATGAGATTTATTATTATTTATATTAAGCATTGGTACCGAGGGAATTATGACCACTCACACTCGTTTTAAGTATTCATCATTGGCAGTAGCGTTGCTGACTGCGTTCTCAGCGCAAGCATTGGCGGAAGAAACCGTTACTGCGGCAGATTCGAATGTAGAAACTGTCACTATTATGGGTAAAGCCTATCGTAATACAGCAACTAAATCGGCACTTGAGCCAGAAGAAACACCTCAAGGTATTACAGTCATTGATGAAGAACAGTTAGAGCAACGAGGTGTAAAGTCTCTTAACCAAGCGCTTAGATACGCGCCGGGTGTTGTGACTGAGCAAAAGGGCGCATCAGTAACCATGTACGATACGTTCTCGATTCGTGGGTTTAGTAACAATCAGAGTTACTACGATGGCTTGATTCTGCCGTTCCTGACTGGATGGAACCTGCAACCTCAGATCGACCCTATTGCGATTCAGCAAGTTGAAGTGTTTAAAGGCCCTACGTCTGTGTTGTATGGATCGATGCCGCCGGGTGGTATGGTCAACATGATCGCGAAGGCACCGCAAGAAGACGGGTCGACAAAAGTGGGTGTATCTACAGGCTCAAGAAACTTGATGGAAGCGTCAATTGATACTTCAGGTCAGTTAGGTGACAGTGACTTTTCATATCGTTTAGTTGCACTCGCTCGTAAACAAGACAGCCAAGTTGATAACGCTGAAGAAGAGCGTTATGTGATTGCTCCATCGCTAGATTGGCAGGTATCTGATAGAACACTTATTAACTTCAATCTTTACTATCAGAATGATCCGTCAATGGGTACTAACTCTGCAATGCCGCTCGAAGTATTGAAGGCAAGTGAACCATCTGTGTCGATGGGCGACAAGAACTGGAGTACTTTTGAACGTGAAGTCTTGATGTTAGGTTACAAAATTAACCATCAAATCAATGACAACTGGACTTTCCTTCAGAATGCTCGTTATTCCGATGCGTCGCTATATCAAGAAAACACCTACCATCGCGGTACGAATTTTAACGCCGCAACTGGTAGCTTAATTCGAAATGTGTATAGCACGGATGAAGACTCTCAAAGCTTTGTTATCGACAACCAAGTATCAGGTCGCGTCGAGGTTGCTGGGCTAGAGCATAACTTATTGTTTGGTCTCGATTACCTAAAGCTGACGGGCGACTCTTTGTATCAAGAGTTCACCGCGAACGCTGGTTTCTACGGATTTAATGCATACAACCCGAATAATGATTTGCTTGATAAGAGTCAGCTACAAGAGAATTATCGTGAATCACATGACATCACGACCGAGCAACTGGGCTTGTATTTCCAAGATCAAGTTCGCTACGACGCGCTGGTTTTACTTGCTGGTGGACGTTACGACATGTTCAAAGCGAGTGACGATAAAACGAGCACTTACCCAACAAGCGATGGCACAGAAAAAGCGGATCACAATCAGTTCTCTTACCGCGTAGGTGCTTTGTATGAGTTAGATAATGGCATCTCTCCATTTGTAAGTTACGCGACGAGTTTTGAACCAGCTGCTGGTACTGATATTAACGGTAACTCGTTGAAACCTCAGCTGGGTGAGCAAGTCGAACTAGGTGTGAAATACCTGTCTGCTGATATGGCACAGCAACTTACAGCATCATACTTTTACATTACTAAGAAAGATTCAATTGCTGCCGATCCATCAGATCCAACGTATCGCTCTAAGATTCAGTTAGGCGAAGTGCGTTCTCAAGGTGTCGAAGTTGAAGGCAGATGGTTTGTAACTGAAGATTGGGATGTTAATGCGAGCTATACGTATGTCGACATGGAAGTGACTGAAGATGCGAACCCAGATCTAGAAGGCACTACACCTATCTATGTACCGACACATGCCGCTAATCTATGGAGCAATTACTATGTCTATGGTGGTGCTTTATCAGGAACTCGCTTCAGTGCAGGTGCTCGTTACATGGGTGAAATGGAGATGGATGCAACGAATACTCAAGGAAAAGTACCATCATATACGGTTGTCGATTTATCCGTAGGTTATGACCTAGGGGAAGCAAGTGAAACTCTGTCAGGTGCAACGGCTAACTTGCTCGTTAATAACCTGTTTAATGAAGAGTACTACACCTGCTACGACCAATCGAACTGTTGGTTCGGTGCTGAGCAGTCAGTAGAACTCAGCGTGAACTACGAGTTTTAATTCATTTGAATACATAAATCTAAGCAGCCTGTGTAGGCTGCTTTTGTCGTTAAATAAACACTTTAAAAGTGACAGTGATTATATGAAGGCCAACTATTTTACTTCTCGTTTTCCTAAAGTGAGTTCGTTCATTGTCTCATTGAGCTTGTTGTTATCAGCTCAAGCGATGGCCAACTTTCAAGTTGAAGACAGTGAGGGTGTTAAAACCCTTGATGCTCAGCCTGTTAGAGTGGCTGCGCTGAACTGGGACATTGCTGAACAAGTGATTGAACTCGGTGTAACACCAATGGCAGTGCCTGATATCGCTGGCTATACAGATTGGGTTGTTCAACCTGCGATTCCAGAAGGCGTGGCAGATATTGGCACTCGAACTGAGCCTAATTTCTCTGCTTTGAAGAAGCTAAACCCTGATGTGATTCTTATCGCTTCTCCTCAGAAAGATCTTCAGGAACGACTTTCTGAAATTGCGCCCGTGCTTTACTACCAAACGTACAGTGACCAGCACAGCAATGCAGCGGCTGCTATCGAGAACTTCAAGAAGATCGGGCAGTTGCTTGGTAAAGAAGAACAAGCGAACCAAAAGCTGGCCGCAATGGATGAGCGTATCGCTGTTCTAAAAGCTGAGTTAGATAAAGCGTATTCGGGCGACAAGCCGAAAGTCACCTCTTTCCGTTTTGCGAGTACAACTTCTGTGTTTATTTACGGCGATAACTCGATTCCGCAATATGCTCTTGAGCAGCTAGGCTTTGACAATGCGATGGATCTTCCTGCAAGTCAGTGGGGCATCAGTCAAAAACGCATGACCGAGCTTAAGAACGTGAAGAACGGTATTGCGCTTTACTTTGAACCTTTCCCGTATCAAGACAAGCTAGACCGTTCTCCGGTTTGGAAGAGCATGCCCTTTGTTCGCAATGGTCAATTTAGCCCAGTCGCGGCAAGTTGGAGCTACGGCGGTGCTATGTCGATCTTGTATAACGCAGAAGCCATGGCGCAATCGTTGTTGACGCTAGCGGAGCAGTAATGAAATCCAGTAGTTTTATGATGGGGGTTGCGTTGTTTTGTGCTGCCCTTGTTCATTTATGGTTAGGGCAGTCTGAATTTGGTCCTATTGGTGAGTTGCTTCAACAAGTCTCACAGATCAGTGATATCGCGACATTCAACTCAATGGTCGATGATTCATTCGAGTTGATGGCGTTAGCCTATGTCAATTTACCTCGCTTGGTCATGGCAATCTTGGTTGGCGCAACACTTGGCACCATCGGTAGCTTGTTTCAACAACTGACACAAAATCGCATGATGTCTCCACTGACACTCGGTACATCGTCAGGTGCATGGCTTGGTCTGGTTATTCTGAATGTGGTTGCGCCGATGTTGGTCGCTCAGTATTCAGTTTGGTTTGCTTTGGTCGGTGCGCTGCTTGCGATGGGGCTGATTGTTTCGATTGTCGGAATCAAAAACATGAGCGGCTTGCCAATTGTATTGGCGGGCATGGCGGTCAACTTGTTGCTAGGTGCATTTGCAACGGCGATTATTCTGCTTAACGACCAGTACGCACAGAATCTGTTTGTATGGGGAGCGGGCGACCTAGGGCAAAATGGCTGGGAACAAGTGCTGTGGTTGATGCCTAAGTTACTGCCGATTTTTGCCATATTCTTGTTGGCGCCAAGAGTCTTGACTTTGCTCTCGATCGGGACTGAAGGGGCTGCGGCGCGCGGGCTCAATATTGGCGCAACATTTTTTGTATTGATGGCGGTGGGTGTGTGGTTAGTTTCAGTGTCTATTACCTCGGTGGGCGTGATCAGCTTTATCGGCTTGATAGCTCCGAACATCGCTAGGCATGTTGGTTTTCTAAAGGCCAAATCTGAACTCGTCGCAAGCTGCGTATTAGGTGCGCTATTACTTTGTGTCACCGACAGTTTGGCGATCTTCTTGGCGCAGTGGTCTTTGGACATGATTCCAACAGGGACGGCAACCGCAGTGATTGGTGCTCCTGCGTTGATCATTATTGCGAGAAAGCAAATGTCTGCTCAAGATCAGTTGTTTTTCTCAATGCCTAAAGGTCCGAAGTCTATTTCATCTTTGGCTTACTTCTTGTTGGGCTTGATGATCTTCGGGTTGTTCGCGTTGAGCGCATTGTCACAGCCTTCTTCTGATATGGGCTACTTTGTTATCCCAGACGCATTTGAATGGTCTATTCGTTGGCCGAGAATGTTAACCGCGATATTCGCTGGTGGTGGCTTAGCGGTGGCGGGTGTGATTTTACAAAGATTGGTCTACAACCCGCTCGCAAGCCCAGATATTCTTGGTGTGTCGGCGAGTGCGGTTCTGGCGTTGATTTTCAGTAGCTTATTCATGGGCTATTCGATTCACTCGCTAAGCCCGTGGGTTGCGTTTCTGGGCAGTGCGATTGCACTCTGTTTGTTATTGTTCCTTGGCAAGAAGCATCAGTTCGCGCCATCGATTTTGATCCTCACTGGTATTTCGCTGACCGCGGTATTGGAAGCTTTGGTGCAATTCTCTCTAACGCGAGTGGGTGAAGGGAAATACACTTTATTGGCTTGGTTAGCAGGGTCTACCTATCGTGTTGAACCTGAGTCGGCAGTAATTATGACCATTGTGATAACGGCTTGTATTGGTGTGTCTCTGCTGTTGAGTCGTTGGGTGACCTTAATTGCGACTGGACGTCAGTTCGCGAGTGCCAGAGGGTTGAATATCAATATCGCTTACGTGGCATTGTTGTGCATTGTTGCGATCTTATGTTCGGTCGTGACAACCACAATGGGACCTGTCGCGTTTGTCGGCTTGTTAGCTCCGCATATCGCTGCAATGGTGGGGGCTCGTTTGGTTCGAGAGCAGATCATATTGTCGTTTTTAATTGGTGCTGCACTCATGCTATTTGCAGACTGGTTAGGGCAAGTCGTGGTATTCCCAGCTCAACTCGCTGCAGGGACGTTAGTTTCCATTATTGGTGGTAGCTACTTCATCTTCTTGCTATTGAAATCTCGAAGAACATAGCTTCTCCCAAAACTGAGAGTCTTTGATTATCAAAGCTATTGGTAGTCAAAGCTATTGGTATTCAAAGCTACTGGCAATTAAAGCTATTGGCAAAAAAGCTACGAATGAAAAGCAGTGAATGGAGCGATCCATCACTGCTTTTTTATTGATGTCGCTTGTGTAAGGGGGCGGCGTTAAGCAACACAGGTCTCGCTTCTTAATGTGCAAGTTTGGCATATGTTAATAAAATGTATAATCTAAAGGTCTGACCACTTATAAGGTAGCCACCATGCCAAACCTCGATCGTATTACTTGTTCTATCGATGAAAACCAAATTGCGACGGTTGTGTTGAATCGACCCGATAAGCTCAATGCTATTGATATGGCGATGTTTGAAGCCGTTAATGACATGATAAGTGAGCTCAAGAAGAACAGAGATATTCGAGCTGTTATTGTTAAGGGCAGTGGTTCCGATTTTTGTTCTGGCTTAGATGTTAAATCGTTATTGAACAGTAAAGTAGGGGCGATGAAGCTCTTGTTCAAATGGTTACCGACATTACCCAATGCTGCGCAGCGCTTTTCGCTTGGTTGGCGAGAGATCCCATGTCCTGTCATTTTTGCGATTCATGGTCGTTGTTGGGGAGGCGGCCTTCAATTAGCCAGTGGTGGTGATTTTAGGATGGCCAGTCCAGACGCGACTTTCTCGATATTGGAAGCCAAATGGGGTTTGATTCCTGACATGGGAGGCGCCATCGCATTTCGAGAGTTAATGCGTAAAGATCACACCTTAGAAATGGCGATGACCGCTAAAGAGATCGACTGTGAAACAGCGAAAGACTATGGGCTGGTAACCAAGATTGCCGAAGATCCTTACGCTGAAGCTTATGCGTTGGCACTTGAGTGTGCGAATCGGTCGCCAGATGTCGTCGCTGCTAATAAGAAACTCTACAACAAGACTTGGTGGTCAAGCCCTGGCATGGCAGTGTTTTACGAGACCTGGTATCAGATAAAGGTAGGGTTAGGTAAGAATAGAGCAATCGCTGCTCAACGTGAAATTCATCGAGACAAGCCACGTTCATACGTCGCGAGAAAGTTCAAATAGCGTTTGTACAGGAATAACGGATATTCCATTTGTTTATGGGGCTTTGCGGTAACCTTAGAGCAATTTAATGTCTAAGGCTAAATGAGCAATCTGATGAACAAAACTTTTACTTACTCGCTAGCTGCCACCGCAATTTTTACAAGCTTAAATGCTTTCGCAAGTGGTTTGTTTTTACAAGAAGCTGTTGTCGCCAATGCCGGTACTACTGGTGCCGGTGACGGTGTTTATACTCGTTCGGCTGCGGCGATGTGGACCAACCCAGCAACCATGTCTCACATGGGTGAAAGCAAAACCACCATCAACACAATGGCGTTTGATCTTGAGATGAAATATCAAGACAACGATGGTAATCCAGATGGTAAAGCTCATTCCGTAATGCCGTCATTTGGTGCCTTTCACGCTCACCAAGTGACTGACAAATTACACCTTGGTATCGCGCTTGGCGCTGTGGGTGGTTCAAGCCTCGATTACGGCAGTGAATGGGCGGGAGCTGAACTCTTAGAAGATATCACCCTCACTGCGATGCAAGTAAACCCATCACTAAGCTACCAACTGAATGACCAGTGGTCGGTTGGTGCCGGTATCCAGTTAAGTTGGGCTGCGTTACAACAGTCATCCTCTGTTTTTACAGCAAAGCAAGACAGTGACTGGGCTTATGGTTATAACCTAGGTGTAATGTTTACGCCGTCGGATAAACTTAAGTTGGGTGCTAGCTATCGGTCAAAGCTTGAGCACGAATTTAATAATGAGTTAAGAGGGTTAGAAGATTTGTCTAACTCTCTAGCTATGGATCTTGCTTTGCCAGAGATCGTTGATATCAGCGCTAGTTACGCACTTAACCCAAAGCTCGACTTATTGGCTAGTGTGCAATTACATCGTTGGAGTGAGTGGGATACAACAGTTCTTGATTTTGGTGTTGCTGGAAGCCCAATTAGTGGTGTTCCACTTGAACGCGATTGGGACGACGTGTGGAAGTTTGCAGTAGGTGCGGACTACCAACTGAACTCAGACTGGCGTTTGAAAGCAGGCTTCTCTTACGAAACTTCACCACAAGACGATCCTGCAATGCAATGGGTTGATTTACCGGTAGGTGAGCAATACCGTTACTCGGTAGGTGCTTCAACGTATTGGGATGATATCTTGATCGACGTGTTCTACGAATACGCAGATTTGGGTTCAGTTGATATGAACCGAAGTGGACCAAAAGGTAATACTTTGCTAAACGGCTCATTCGATGGCCGTATCCACTTTGTTGGCGTTAGTGCGACCTTCTAATGACATTACGTAATCTATTACTTGTTGCTGTGGCAACGTTCGGATCGATGGGTGCTTTTGCTGAAGAGAAGCACCCTGATGATCCGACTAAAATCGTGACAAAAGCGGGCGTTGCTTATAACGAAGATTTGCAGTTCTCAGGCTCTATTGGTTTAGATGAAGCGCGAATGATCAATGCTCGTGTCAATGCAGACGGTGAAGAGTGGCGATTAGGCGGTTCTTGGCTGTTGCCATTAGGCATTGTTAACTTTAACTTTAGTCGTTCTGAATACGATAATGATGCTTATAAGAACAACTACAGTATTGGTACATTTATACCACTGAGTTATTTCGATATTGAGCCGTTCGGTTGGCAAATCTTCCCTATGGCTGGTTACAGCTATAATGACGGCGAAGTAGCTGTTTTCGATGATGATAACGTTGGTTCTGACTATGTGTTGATGCCGAGCTCAACACACGGTGGCTACATTGGTGCGTTTGGTTTAAAAACGATTACTGATGAATGGTCTATCATGGGCTTCGGTGGCGGTTCAATGGGGTCTGATGATTATTCAGGGTATTGGGCAGGCGTCGGTGCTAGCTACAAGTTGAGTGATGCTCAATCATTCAACTTCTTCACTATTTTTGCTGAGGATGACTTCGGTGAAAATAACAGTGTTGGCGCTTCTTATACCTATGAGTTCAAATAGCTTTTCTAACATATCGTCTTAGATAAAAAGAACTGAGTGTAGGCTCACTAATTTAGTGAATCTACACTCAGAACTTATCGCTCTTCTATGAGCTTTCTAGTGTTGAGGTCGTGTTAGCAAGCCGCTTCGTAACGTTCAACATAGCTTTGCATTACCGCGTTCATCGCTTTGGTGATATTTGCGTATTGTGCTTCCTCTAGATTCGCGAGAGACACACGCAGAGACCACGTTGGCGCATCAAAACCTGCCCCAGGCATCACAATCACACCATGTTCTTCTGCAAGGCGTACCAAGAAATCAAGCGGCTCATACGTTTCTTCTAACCATGCGAAGAAATCGTTGCTGTGAATCGTTTGAGCAATCTCTTTCAGATCAATCTCCACGTAATAGAATGCACCGGTTTGATCGCCTTCAGCAACGATTGGCGCGGCTAAGTTATTCTGCATTAGAGTGCGGTAGCGACGACGCACAATTTGTTTCGCGAATCGTTTGTATTCTTCACCATCCTTCATCAAAGACAGTAGCGAGAACATTGTCATCTGAATCTGCTGAGGTGTTGAAAGACCGGCCGTATGGTTCAGTGCTACTGCACGGCTGTCTGCCACTAAACGATCAATGAACTTAATCTTACTCGGCTCAAGTGCAATGCCTTGGTATCTTGCCGTTAGTGTGCCTCTGGTTTCCTCTGGAAGATCAGCAATCATACGGTCGAAGTTGTTGTCTTCATGTACGCCAATCACGCCTAAACGCCAGCCTGTTGCACCAAAGTACTTAGAGTATGAATACACTAGAATAGTGTTCTTCGGAGCCAGCATTGCTAATGATGTGAAGTTATCAGCGAAAGTGCCATAAACATCATCAGTAAGAAGGATTAGGTCAGGGCGACGGTTAGCAACCTCTGCAATCTTATAGAGTGTCTCATCGCTTAATCTAACCGAAGCTGGGTTGCTTGGGTTAACGAGGAAGAAAGCTTTAACACTTGGATCGTTCAGTTTTTCTAATTCAGAGTCTGGGATTTGCCACGCAGACGCTTCATCCGCCATGATTTCTACTTTGTTGAGCGCGTAATCTTCAAGCTCTGGCATTTCAATATACGGAGTGAAAATCGGCGCACCAATCGCGATGGTGTCACCAGGGTTCAATAGTCGGTTGCTCTTTAGCGTGTTAAAGATGTAAACCATGGCCGCTGTGCCACCCTCAACGGCGAACAAGTCAAACTTTCCTGCCGGTAATGGCTGCGAGCCTGCCATTTCTTGCTCAATGTATTTGCGAGCAATGAGTTCCGAATATTTGAGCATGCGATCAGGCACTGGGTAGTTGTTACCTAGAATCCCCTCAACCCATTCATAAATAAGCGCATCACCGTCTACCTGGTATTGATCCGTAATAAACTGGAAGGCTTCAATGAGGAATTGCACACCTTCTTGGTCTTCGTATTTTTCACAAAACTGAAGAAAGCGCAGGCTAATATCTTGTTGAACTCCCATTCCACCAAAGCCTTCATACCCTGAGAAATTCGATTTTGATTCTTCTAGTGCAAACATACCTAATTGGAAAAAGGCTTCACGTGGCGCTGTCGCGACCCAGTTTGGGTTACCACGACCAGCGTTGATCATGGTTTTTTCATGTGAATGCTGAGCAAGGTCGATCAGTGTGTTTTTTACTTCGAATGGGCTTAGTGTTTCTAGGCGTTTTTCATCTGTGCGTTTCATAGTCGTTTCTCTTTAAATTTGTTTAAGATCCAAGTTTTTTGGATATATCAATGAGTTAATTTCTTTGAGCAGCTAGCCTGCTTGGCTAGCTACTGTGTTAAGTAGTTAATGAATAAGTTGAATCATCAATTGGCTGATTCGATGTTGATTACGAGATTTTGGTAATTAGGTTGATGATGATCGGACCCCATAAGGTGAGGAAGATATTGGCAACCGCATAAGTCATCGTGAAACTCGGTACTGGTGTGCTGTTTTGTGTTTTTTCTAGTAGCGATGCGAATGCAGGGTTTGCACTGCGGCTACCCGCGATAACCGCTAGCGCTTCTACTGGGTTTTTGATTTTGAGCACGTAGTAGTTGAATAGGAACGTCAGTACTTGAGGAATTAGAGTGACCAACACACCTAGCAGTAAAAGCGTTACGCCATTCTCTTTGATTGCCGTCAGCGCTGGAGCGCCTGCATTAATACCAACAACCGCAACAAATACTGCAAGGCCGAATGTCTGCATAAAGTTGGCTGCGCCGTGGTTAACACTGCCTAAACGAGGTGTACGCATTCTTAGGTAGCCCACAAGTAGGCCGGAAACCAGACAACCTAAACCTGAACCTAGAGCGATATGAGAACCACCGATAGTGAAACCAATCTCGCCAATCAGATAGCCAAGCACCATGCCGAAAGACATTGTTACGAAGTCAGTAACACTAGGCAGTGGGCTGTTGTAGCCAATTTTTTTGATGACTTTAGCTATGTCTTCTTTTTGTCCAACTAAGGTGATTTCGTCACCAATGTGCAGTTCAGTTTCTGGCAATGTCGAAATATCATGGCCCATGCGTGATAGCTGAGTGATATAAACACCACGACGAATACGTGCGTTCGTTTCATCGTGAAGCTTACGTAGCGTAATACCCGCTAGTTTCTTATTCGTGAGTACGACCTTCTGTTGTGTTTGGACAACATTGCTTTCTTCACTAAATTCACCGAGTTCGATACCCAATGAGGTCACTTTAGGAAATGCCTGAGTCAGACCAGTAAGGTAAACTTTGTCACCCGCCGCTAAAATAGGGTTCTTCGTCAAATCTAACGTTGATTCTGTGTCTTGGTGTGAGCGGTAAATAGCTTCAATTGTGAGGTCGGCATCGAATGCTTCTTCTAACTCGACAACACTTTTTCCAACAAACATAGAGTTCGCGGTCACTTGATAAGCACGAGAAGATACGCGGTTCAATGCAGAGAATTCACCCTCGTTTAGCTGCTTGCTGCCAGCGCCCATTTTTTCCGCAAGCTTCTTCGCTTCTTTGGTTATGTTCCAACCCATTACCATTGGAATGAGTGACATCATTAGAATCGGACCAAGAGAGCCGAAGATGTAGGTGATCGAGTAACCCACAGCCACGTTTGTTTTAAGTGTTGAGGTGACATCTGGCGCTAGGTTCAGCTGATCGATAGCATTACCTGCAGTACCTATGATTGCCGATTGTGTTAAGCCACCAGCCGCAAGGCCCGCCGCTAAACCTTTATCTAGTCCTGCCCATTTAGAGAGCAACACAACCGTGATTAATCCTACAAACGTCATCACAAACGAAGCGAATAAGCGTGTTAGCGATGAAAGGCGGAATGACGAGAAAAACTGCGGACCGCCGTTGTAACCCACCATAAAAATAAATAAAGCAAAGAAGATGCTTTTTACTTCGTTAGAGATCGCGATACCGCCGATCTGACCAAGTGCTACAGCAACAAGCAGTGAACCTGCGATTCCACCTAATTCAAACTTACCGATTTTAATTTTACCGATTAAGTAACCGAGACCGAGTGATAAAAAGAGCGCTATAAACGGATAGTCTCTAAGTTGTTCAATAATAAATGACATAGTAATCCTTGAATGAAATAGCATCATCATTGACTCGCTATTTCATTTTTTAATTTGGTTTAACGTTTGATTAAGCATTAATCAACATTTGGTTGATGAACTGATCTAATGCTTTGTTTTTTAATAATCTGGGCTTCATCCAGCCTTCTACTTTTTATGATGCAGTCGCGATGATTTTTTATGGTCATGCATTTTATCTTTGTGATGTTTACCATGATGACCATCAGAATGGTGATTGACTAAATGCTTATGGCCTTCTGGGTCGCCACCATGTTGACCAGAATGAGAGGGTTGATGTTCTCTATATTCTAAATGGTCTTTATTATGTTCATGGGTAACATCTTCTCCATATATACGTTTCATCTTTTCTTTAATAGTGACTTTAGTGTGATTAATTTGATTCGACATAGTTAACTCGTTTATTTGTTTAAGGAACGATGAGAATTATATCGATCGAGAAAATAGATAAATCATGTTCAAATAAAATAGCAATAAAACAAAAATTGAGTGCCGATTGGTGTTTTTATCTTAAGTATTTGATTTTTAAGGTTTGATTTTTATTTTATATAAGATTTGGTGGATGTTATATGAGTTTGATTTATTGGCAGTGTCGATAGGTAGAATGACCAGACTTAAAAAACAAGGTGAACACATGAGTAAGTATAAAGGCGTTATTGTCGGGTCAGCTCTTTTTATATTACTGTCTTTTGTATTTGGCTTTCATTATGTAAAAGGTGAAATGATCAAAGAGAAGGTCGCTAATTTTAAATTGCCAGCTATATCTGTAACAACGGAAAAAGTAAATCAAGATACTTGGGATAAAAGTTTAAAAGTCATTGGTAACATTCATTCTAATCAATCTATTGATGTGACGAGTCAAATGTCAGGCCAAGTAAAAGAGATTCTCTTTACTTCAGGTCAGCAAGTAAATAAAGGTG
Organism: Vibrio sp. J383; assembly: GCF_023503985.1. Lineage (NCBI taxonomy): Bacteria > Pseudomonadati > Pseudomonadota > Gammaproteobacteria > Vibrionales > Vibrionaceae > Vibrio > Vibrio sp. J383. The sequence continues at coordinate 1,219,673 of NZ_CP097294.1, forward strand.
ATGTTCTTGTTAAATTGGATGATGCGTTATTGAAATCCAACTATAAGAGCCAGCTATCCAAAGTTGAATTGGTAAGAGTCGAATTGAGGAGAAACAAATTGCTCCTTAGAAATAACAGTGTTTCAAAAAACTCGGTTGATAAGCTACAAGCTCAATTTAATGCTGAAGGTGCAAAGTTGGAATATATTGCTACGCAAATTGACTACATGAAAGTGAAAGCGCCATTTTCTGGCAGCGTTGGGATTCGTAATATCGATGTGGGTGATTTTATTAATTCAAGCACAGCGATTGTCGAGCTGGAAGACAAATCAAAGCAATATGTCGATTTCTCTATTCCAGAGCTTTATTTACACGATGTGAAGGTAGGGCAAGATTTACAGTTTTATTCAGAAGCAACGAATGACGAAGTCTTTCACGGCACTATTTCTGCCATTGAACCGAGCTCAGACAGCAACACGCACAATATCGAATTGAGAGCCTTGGCTAACCAAGCCGTGCCTTTAGAGGCGGGTATGTATGTCGACGCTACGTTAATCACATCAGAATCGGACACTATCGTGGCCGTACCTTCTGTTGCGATCAGTTACACCTTATATGGGAACACCGTGTTTGTGCTGGATGCGTCGACCAAAAAGGCCAGCGAACATTCGAGCAACGATGCATCACCATTTTACGAGTACAAGGTTGTGCAGCGCACTGTTGAAGTCGGCCCCAAACAAGGTGGCTATGTTGGCGTGGTTTCGGGCTTGAAAGCAGGGGATGTGGTTGTGACTTCAAACCAACACCAACTCAAGAATAGTGGATGGGTTCTGGTTAATAACCAACATCCGCTGATTACTGACAAAAGTACTAAGCAAAGTAACTAGGAAACTCCCATGACATTTACTGATGTATTTATTAAACGTCCAGTTTTGGCTACGGTATTAAGCCTTGTACTGTTGGTGTTAGGCCTTAAAGCCTTCACCTCATTGCAAGTGCGTCAATATCCAGAAATTGAAACAGGCGTTATTACCATTACAACGAGTTATCCAGGTGCCAGTGCATCCAGCGTTCAAGGGTATGTGACGCAGCCACTGCAGGCAGAAGTTGCTCAAACAGCGGGCATTGATTACATGACATCGGATAGTGCTCTGGGTAAGTCGGTTATCACGGTTTATTTGAAGCTAGGATATCCATCTGATAGTGCTTTGACCGAAATTTTGTCTCTCGTGCAGCAAGTGAAATATAAGCTGCCGTCGGGTGTATTGGACCCGAGTATTCTTAAGTCGACGTCTCAATCTCCGATCTTATATGTTTCATTTTCGAGTGACACATTGAAGACGGAGCAAGTCTCGGACTATGTGAGCCGCGTAGTTAAGCCGACTTTCTCTACTGTTGAGGGGGTGTCAAAGGTCGACATATTGGGGCAAGAAGATTTTGCAATGCGAATCTGGCTGAACCCTCAACGACTGGCTTCATATGGTCTGACGGCTGAAGATGTTCAAAACGCGCTCCGTGCAAATAACATTGTGAGTGCGGCGGGCAAGTTGCAAAACCCTTATATCGAAGTTGATATTAACGCTCATACCGATTCAAGTTCTGTAGACGATTTCAAGAACATGGCTTTGAAAGCGCATGACGGGCAACTGGTGCACTTAAAAGATGTGGCGACGGTTGAACTAGGCGCAGCAAACTATGACTCAGACGTTGAATTCAATGGTGTGACTACCGTATCAACGGCGATCAGCAATACGGCAACATCTAACCCATTGACCGTTGTTGAAGGCATTTACGAATTGCTTCCACAGATCCAAGCAGGCTTACCTGAAGGTATTAAAGCGGATGTAATCTATGACTCGACTAAGTTTATCGAAACCTCAATTGATGAAGTAGCAAAAACCTTAATCGAAGCCGCACTGATCGTAGTCATCGTTATCTTCGCCTTTTTGGGCTCAATGCGAGCGATGTTGATACCACTTGTAACGATTCCTTTGTCATTGATTGGCTCTATGTTCTTCATGTTGAGCATGGGCTTCAGTATTAACCTGTTGACGCTGCTTGCCATGGTATTAGCAATATCACTGGTGGTTGATGATGCCATCGTTGTTGTAGAAAACACCTTTCGCCACTTAGAAGATGGCACCAGCCCAATTAAGGCTGCAATAGACAGTGCTCGTGAAATTGCAGGCTCGGTTATTGCGATGACCATTACATTGGCCGCAGTGTATGCGCCGATTGGTTTCATGGGAGGACTCACCGGTAAGCTGTTTACTGAGTTCGCATTCACTTTGGCGGGTTCAGTACTCATTTCGGGTTTCATCGCCTTAACGCTAACGCCGATGATGTGTTCAAAACTGCTTAATAAATCGGTTCTCGACGGAAAACTGGTTAAGAAGATCGATGCAGTGATTGAAGGCGTAACAGAGCGCTATCGAAAAGTGCTCGAACATGTGTTGAACAACCGTGTTTATATTTGGCCTGTGGTAGGAACGTTGCTGATCAGTCTGGTGTTCATGTTTATGAATACTTCATCTGAACTGGCACCTGAAGAAGATCAGGGCGTGATGATTGTGATGGGGCAAGGTCCTGCACAAGCGAATACCGATTACATTCGCCACTTTACTCCGGCTCTGATTGACTCTATCAGCAAGAACGATGAAGTCGAAATGACCATGCTAGATAACGGTTACATGAACAACAATGCGTTCTTTGGTTTGGGTGTTTTGAAAGATTGGGATTCGCGCGAAGCAACAGCAAAAGAGGTAATGCAACGTTTCGAAAAAGAGAGTTCTGTATTACCGGGTTTGCAGGTGTATACCTTCTCTCCACCGGACTTGCCAGGCACACCGCAAGGTCTGCCATTCCAGATGGTTCTGAAAACGCCAACGGGCTCTTATCAAGATCTCTATCAGTACGCTGAAAAACTGAAAGAGTACGCACAGAAGAGTGGCAAGTTCATCTATGTGCAAAACGACCTGAATTTTAATAAGCCACAGGTAGAGATTCGCATCGACCGCGATAAAGCGGCTCAGATGAACGTGAACGCACAAGACATCGGTACCGTGTTGTCTCGCTTTATCAGTGAAGGCTTCGTGAATTACTTCTCGATGGATCAGCGCAGCTACCAAGTTATCACTCAGGTACCTAACGAGAACCGTAACTCTTGGGATGACTTAAAGAACTACCACGTACGCTCTAACACCAATGAGATGGTGCCACTGGCGTCATTGATTGAAATTAGCCAATCAGTACAGCCATCGAAAGTGGATCAGTTTCAACAGCTTAACAGCGCCATGATTGAAGCGAAAATGATGCCAGGAATCAGCATCGGTGAAGCCTACAAAGTAATGGAAGAAGGAGCAGCGAAGATATTGCCTAAGTCTTATACGACGGACACTTCAGGCCAATTGAGACAGTTCCTACAAGAAGGCTCTTCACTGGTTACGACGTTCTTCCTTGCTCTTGTGATTATTTACTTGGTGCTGGCAGCTCAATTTGAAAGTTTGCGAGACCCGCTGGTGGTATTAATCAGTGTGCCATTGTCTATCTTTGGTGCTCTGATGCCACTGTACTTGGGCATTGATACGCTCAACATATACACCGAAGTGGGGTTGGTGACCTTGATAGGTTTAATCAGTAAGCACGGTATTTTGATTGTGGAGTTTGCAAACCAAATGCAACAGGAATTGAAATGCAGCCGACGCGAGGCCGCTATTCGTTCAGCGACTGTTCGAATGAGACCAGTATTGATGACCACAGCTGCGATGGTTGTCGGTGTCGTACCGCTGCTTATTGCAAGCGGAGCCGGTGCGCAAAGCCGATTCTCTATTGGTTTGGTCATCACGGTGGGTATGTCGGTAGGCACATTATTCACTCTGTTCGTTGTACCAACGATATACACCTACTTGGCTGCGGATCACCGCGGGCAAGAGCAAGAAGTTTAGTCCGTTATCTGGCTGCTTACTTTACGCGGCCAATAAACATAAAAGTTTAATCAACACGAGTCCCATTTTATGAGCCTTATCGCTCAGGGATTCGTGCACTCAAAATTTAGAAAACTAGAGGTTCACATGAAACTACATTACCTATTCCCATTGTTCGTTTTATTCACTGCTGGCTGTTCAAGCAACATGCCAGATAAACAAGAAATCCAGAGCGTCGACTCAAATCATTATTTTATTGATAGCCAGTTTGATGATGATAGGAAAGGCGTTTCTTGGATAGCGAAAGACAGCGCGTCACTTCACTTTAATCAATTTGAATTTACAACCGTTAGCATGAAAAGCTCTGGTGTTGATCAGCATGTATCAAAGGAGGTTCAGTCTCAATTTAAAGCACAGATCCATAAGAAAATGGATGAAAAGTTGGCTGATAAATTACAGGGCTACAAGAACGTAGTTTTGGAGAACAAGGAGCTTGATATTAGCGTGAAGTTATATGATATCAATGATATTCCTGAAGACATGCGTGTGACTGAGTTTATCCCAGTAGGTTCGGTTATCGGCGCTGTAAAATACGCAGCAGGTACTCGTGATCGCTCTATTCGTATATTGGCGAGTGTGGTTCTGAAAGATCATGATTCATCTCAGCTCATTGGTCGCCGTATTTTCGTCGTGAACGATAATGGCGTACTTGAGAACGACAAATCAGAAATCACCATTGAGATGCTTGATAAAAACGTTGAGCAAATTACTCAGCAAGCGGTCGACTTTGCGTTTGAAGTGACTTACCAAGATAAAGACCAAGGGTAGAGTGATGCGAGCTCGTAAACAGAACAGCGCTAGTAAACGCCTTGGGGTTGGTGAAAGGCTAGCTGGACACAAAAACACGCTTGCTCTACTGGTTATCGGTCTCGCTGTGAATGCTTCAGCGTATGCCAATACTAGCGGTGTTGATGAACGAGCAAGCTATGAGCAATGTATTTTGTCTTCATTGGCCAAAGCAACCAATCAACAAAGCATTGAGTGGTTAAAGCAGCAATGCGCATCCCAAGAAGCCGTTACATCAAACAAAACACCCGAAAATAAGTTCTCGGGTGAAACCAGCGAAGTCGGTTTAGACTCAATCAGCGAAAGTGCACTTGAGTCTAAAGTCCCGCGATTGAAGATGGAGTATACAACTGAAGATAACCCGTTTGTTATAACGCCTTATCGTTTGAACTACATTTTGCCAGTGACTCACATGACCAACGTGAATACACAGCCATATGGGGATGAGCGATTCGGAGGTAAAGCGGATGACCTCAGTGATGAAGAGATCAAACTGCAATTAAGTTTAAAAATTCCGGTGGCCGATGATGGTGTGTTTAATCAAGCAGATAAAATCTATTTTGGTTTTACGCTCAAATCATTTTGGCAGGCGTACTCTTCTGATATCTCGGCACCATTTAGAGAGACTAACTATCGCCCAGAGATCTTTTACGAAACGCCTTTGAACATCGAGTCAGCTGATGGTGTTTGGTTTTCGCGTTTGGGTTTAGAGCATGAATCTAACGGACGAACGGCAGAGCTTAGTCGGAGCTGGAACCGCGCTTATGTTGGGCTAGGGTATACCGAAGATGACTTTGCGGTTTATTTCCAGCCTTGGTACCGAATTCCTGAGTCGAGTAGTAGCGATGACAACCCTGATATTCAAGACTATTTGGGTCACTATGAATTGTCTGGCGCTTACAAATGGGATGGTTTTGAGGTTTCAGCATTGGGTCGCTACAACTTTCAAACCGGGTATGGTGGCATACAGACATCACTCAGCTTTCCTCTGTATGGCCGGCTTCAAGGGTATGTCCAGTACTACAAAGGCTATGGAGAAAGCTTGATTGATTATGACTACAACAGTGAAAGGATTGGTGTGGGTATTCTGCTAACCAATGCGTTGTAGCGGTTATCGCTTTTTATCAACGATTGAGCGATTAACGATTACTGATTTTTGTGAGAACCCAAAAACACACCGCCTGAGTAAGCGGTGTGTTTGCTATATTAATAGCTAACGGCTAATAGGCTATAGTTAATAGTTAAGAGCTGTTAATCATTGGTGATACCCAGTTTGGATTCAATCTCGGTGATGTTACTTTTGAAAAACAGTGTTTGAGCGACTTTCAAAACCACAGGGTGGCCAGATTCTAATATCGCTTCATAGTAATACTCTTCCGCCATTGAAGGGTTGCCTTGAGATTCTTCTATTTTTGCCAAGATAATCATAGACATCACACTGTATTCATTCCTCGGAATCAAGCTCAGATAGTATTCGGCTTGGTCAGGGTTATCTTCAGTGAGGAAGTAGGCTGCTAACGCGTCATAGACTCGATAAGAGTTAGCATTGTTCTGAGCATTGAGTAACTGTTTTTTGAATTTCTTATTGAGCGCTTCAACCTGCTTATTCTTATTCTTCGATCTCATTATAAAAATGTCGGCAAGCTCATACATGTAACGGTTCGACATAACGAAGTGGTTGTCGGGTTCTAGCTCATTGGCTTGGGCGATCTTAGACAAGGTGTCGGTTCTGTCTAACGTCATGAAGGTGAGCCCGAGCGCTTCAAGGGTGAGCTTTAAGGCTTCTTCTTGTTTGGGTAACTCAGAGATTTGCTGCTTCAATATCGATTTTTGAATATCCAAATTAAATGAATCCAATAGATCATCGAGCATTGAACGCATGGTCGTGTGGAGTGAAGCCGGGTCAATCAGGTAATCTCGACCTAGGTGTCTGAAGTTAGAAATTCGGTTGAAGTAGGTGATATCAAGGTATTCTCTGTCACCATCAATTTCACTCTTGAAACTGATCACGTTGGCTGAATTCGGCACCAAGGTTTCATCGACTACGACACGAAAATCGCGATAGGTGGTCAAGTAGCTCATTAATTTATGAATGATCCCACGCTTAAAGGCATCCGTCTTCAAGTTGTCATCGATACTTACGTAGATGTATCTAGGTTCTAAAGATAAGTAGTGCACAGATTCGTGTGCTTTGTGGGCATCTAGGTTTTGACTGTCTGCTGTTTGATTAAGACGACTTTGTTCCGTTGATTGATTTGAGTCAGCGAGTGGTTGGTTTGATTCATTAGCGGCGGTATTTAAACTGCTCAAATCGAAGGCGTCCGATGTAGGGCTGGTCGGTTTTAACGTCCACCAAATAAGTCCAAGCGCAATAACTATAGCGCCCCCAAATATCACAGCACGAGACGTTCTTTTCTGAGGTTTATTTTCTGCGATAGGCGCTTGTTTGTCGTTAGCCGTCTTATTTACAAGTGGTTGTTGAACGGACTGTGCTGTACTCGAATTGGTATGGCTTGGATCGACATAGCCCGAATCGCTAGGTTGTGGATCGCTAGGTTTCGAAGCGCTAGGTTGCGGATCAACAGGCTGAATAGGCTCTTGTGAAGCAGGTTTTTCTGAGGTTGCATCGATTGAACTCTCTTCAGATTCTTCGAGTACGGTTTTGGCCTCTGAGCCTTGATCGCTTATTAGGTTCTCACCAGTAACCGATTCTGCTTTTGGTTCAACTTGTTGTTTTTTATCCTCATCCAAAACTGGCGATGTATCTGGTGCGTCTGATTGAGTTGAAGGAAAGGAACCAAAAGCATTAGGTGCATGATTCATGTCTGCAACTGACACGGTATTTGTGGTGACACTTACAGGTACTAAGATGGTTTTGTGGACATCAACATCCAGTTTATAACCGCGTTTGGGCACGGTGATGATGTGTCCCATTGAATGTCGTTCAGCCGCTTTGAGTATTTTGCGCAGTTCAAAAATGGCTTGCGTGATCACCTGATCCGTCAAGATTGAGCCATTCCAGACTTCATTAATCAGCTCATCTCGTGAGAATACGATCTTAGGATTTTGGCAGAAAAAGTTGAGTAGCTTGGACAAGCGATTGTCGATGATCACGTCTTCATCATTCATGATGAGTTTGTCTTCATCAGGAATAAATAACCACACGTCGAAAGAGTATTGAATGCGTTCTTTTTTCATAACCACCGAGACTAAGTCATTGTATTAAAATTACTTTAGTAGACATGTTTGGGCAATTCAATTAACCAATGTCTAATTATGATAAGTGGTCGTGCTTTTGAGCGGATTAGTGAGAGCCAGCAAAAAAATAAAAATAATATTGAGACTTATTCGCATTTGTTGATCTCGATAAAGGAACGGTTTAGATTGTCTGGTTAGTATCACTACAACATGAATATTATGAGGTTTTTTATGAGTACGGTCGTTGTATGGGGAGCAGGAAGTGGACTGGGTGCTGCAATTGTTGAGCATTTTCACAAACAAGATTATCAAGTAATAGCGATTGCGAGAAACCCAGAGAAGAACACGCGCTTAGCTGAACTTGGTATCATGACACTGCGTTGTGATGCTACCGATAAAGAACAAGTTGAATCTGTGGTCGCTCAGTTACCTAAATCGGCACTGGTCGTTTCTAGTATGGGCAGCTTCAGAGCTGACGTTCCCGTTGATTACATTGGACACCGACATCTGACTGATGCGCTTGAAGCCAATGGTATCGCTCGATTTGTACTGGTAACGTCGTTGGGGTGTGGTGACTCGTGGCAGCATTTGTCGGAGCGTTCTAGAAAAGGGTTTGGCGCAGCGGTTCGAGAAAAATCCTTGGCTGAAGCTTGGTTAACATCGAGCTCTCTGGATTACACTATTTTACGTCCGGGTGGTTTGTTAGATGGCGAGGAGACTGGCAACGGTGAGCTATCCCAGCAGGTCGAAGTCCATGGTGTGATCTACAGACAAGAAGTGGCGCGTCTTATCGAAGCCTTGTTAACCAATGAAGCGAGCATTGGGCAGATCTATCAGTGTGTTGATCCTACCGTTCAATATGGATAACGTCGTTAAATCTGATTTTTGCTAAAGTCTTCACTCTATAAAGCTATAAATCTATAAGCTTATAAATCCCAGAGGTCGTTTAGCTAAACTAAGCGGCTTTTGTTTGCTTCCTCATTTTTCTCTAATTCCTGTTTTTCTCATCCTTAATTATCTCTTTCGGTCTTTTTCTCGTATTAGAGTGGCGCTCTCTTAATCTAGATTAAGTTTCCCCTAGTTTATTCTCTGTAGTATCCGCCTGAATCAGTGCCCATGCTTAATGGGGTAACTCGCGTAACATGATTTTGAGAGGAAGACACTTGAGCACTTTGTTTACAGAAACCCACATTGGCAAGATGACACTAAAGAATCGCTTCGTGAGAAGTGCAACGTGGGAAAATATGGCCACTGAAGATGGCCATATGACAGATAAACTTTACGCTATCTATGAAGAATTGGCTCAAGGTGAAGTCGGCCTGATCGTGACGGGTTATGCGAACATCGTTGAAGAAGAAAAGCCTAACGCGGGCATGATGGGGATGTATAACGACTCATTCATTGAAGAGTATCAGAAGCTAACTCAATTGGTGCACGACAACGGCTCTAAAATCGTGATGCAATTGGCTTATGGCGGCACGAAAACCACGTATGATCTTGGCGAACGAGTGATCTACGCACCAAGTGAAGTACCAGAAAAAGGAACTCAAACACTGGGTAAAGCGATGACCAAAGACGAGATCGACTACATTGTTGATGCCTTTGCTCAAGCGTCATTAAGAGCACAGAAGTCAGGCTTTGATGGCGTCGAAATTCATGCCGCTCACACCTACCTGATTAACCAATTCTTAAGCCCGTATTACAACCAACGTGAAGATGAATACGGCGGTAGCTTAGAGAATCGCATGAGACTCTTGTTAGAGATCTATATTGCGACTCGTAAGTTAGTTGGCGACGATTTTACTATCTTGGTTAAGCTCACCGCTTCTGAGTTTTTTGAGGGTGGTGTAACCTTTGATGAAACTCGTTTAGCTTGTAAAAAGCTAGAACAAGTGGGCGTGGACGGCATTGTGGTTTCTGGCAATATTCATGGCAAAGCCGACACCATGATTGGTGAATCTCACGATGGCTTTACCATTCAAGCTGAAGGCTACTTCCATGAATATGGTCACGCGATCAGCCAAGACGTTAATATCCCAGTTATCACGGTTGGTGGCTTAACCGATTATGATGCCATTCAAGCTATCGCGAACAACACGGGCATTGAATACTTCGCGCTTTCACGACCTTTGCTTTCTGAACCTAATTTAGTTAAGCGTTGGAAGGAAGGTGATAGAAGCCCTGTAGAATGTGAACGATGCTCTAAGTGTCGTACCAAGCGCGGTAACTTCTGCGTGGTGAATAAAGACAGAAAAGTACAACTTGCTCGCATGTAGCCGCTGATCCTAAATCCAAGTGTAAGCCTAAGTTTATAAACAAGCCTGAGCCTGTGTAATACCACAAGTTCAGGCTTGTTTTTTTATTCGACAAAGCGATATATGAAACCTTATTTATCACATTCCTCTGTCAAATTGATACATATAAACGGATACAATACATCAATGAGCTTTCTAACTAAGCTATTGTAACAAGCTATTTTAAACAAGTTATCGTAAAAAAACCGAGCATATTGTGAAATTACTCCCTCTCTTAAAGCAACCTCGAATCCACTGACGCCTTTTTAGTTTCAGCGACATTACGATTATTTTAACTGTGACTACACTATTGATGTATCCGAGCACCAAGTGCTGCTGCATCAGCGAAGTTGTACGAGTTAGATCTGTATTGTCGAATATATTGATATTTAAACGAATAAAACTAAATAGATCATTCAGAGGTAAAAATGCAAAAGAAGCATTGGTCCAAATTCGAGTTGCTGCATGAAGTCGTAACCAACCCAAATATTCACGTAAAAGGTCAACACAGTTATTACAGCGATTGCTGGGATAATGGCTTCGAACAATCGGTAGTGCGTTATTTACATGGTGACGAAGTTAGCCGCCAGTGGGAGCCTCGATGGGAAATCGACGAACTCTATATTGGTGACTATGTCTGTATTGGTGCAGAGGTTGTGATTTTGATGGGCGGTAACCATACACACAGAGTTGATTGGTTTTCACTGTATCCATTTATGGATGTTATCGACGACGCCTATATCGGCAAAGGCGATACCCATATTGAAGATGGGGTGTGGTTAGGCATGCGAGCGATGGTGATGCCCGGCGTTACGATTGGCGAAGGCGCTGTGGTTGCAGCGAATAGTGTGGTGACTAAAGACGTCGCTCCATACAGCGTTGTCGGTGGTTCACCAGCTAAAGTCGTCAAATACCGCTTTGATGAGTCCGTTATTGACGAGCTCATTTCATTCAAAATATACGAGTGGCCCTCAGATAAATTTGAAGCGCTGAAACCGTATTTATGTAACTCAGACTTTTCAAAGTTAAAGCAGGCGATAACGGATTACGACAACTGTTTGTAAGGAGCGTTTTTAAGGTATAGGTATAGCCACAGATTTGTGTAGAAAGATCTGTGTCTTATTTATATTGAAAAACACGTTAAATCAGTCCGTTACCTTGCAATACTCAACATGGTGTACCAATCTTATTTCATAAGCATGGATAAGGATTGTGTATGCCCGCAAGTTCAATGAAAAACAAAGGGGTGGTAGGAAAAGTCCTACTGCCTTCTTTACTCATAAATCTCCTCTCTCTCGCCGTTCCGTTAACGGTTTTACAAATTTACGATCGTATTTTACCTAACCAAAGTTACGGTACTGCCACTTTGTTGTTGGCGGGCGCAGCGTTGGCTGTTGCCATGGAAGCATTGATCAGGTTTGTGCGTACTTGGCTTTTGTCAGCCGCGGCCAGCAATACCGAGAAAGCGACCTATCAAACCTTGGTTGAAAGAGTAACAACGGCTTCATCAGGCCATCTCCGCCACATTGGTGTTGGCGGCGTGGAAGAGGGGCTGGGCTCAGTATCAAAAGTCAAAGATTGGTATTCCGGTGGTGTGATTGCAGGCTTTATTGATTTGCCTTTTGCATTGATCTTCTTGGGCTTGGTGGCTTACATCGGCGGAGAGCTAGTGGCGATACCTTTGGCAGTTTGGCTGATTACACTCGGTATTGTTTGGTTATCTTCGGTTCGCGTTAAAAGCCTAAGTGAAGAAGCTTCTCAAGATGATCAGGAGCGAAAAGCGTTCTTGATTTTGCTAAGCCAAACCATTCAGGGAATCAAACGTCAGGCTGTTGAGTCTCGAATCTTCAATCAGTTTAAATCCCTCAATAATGTTCGCTCTCAGTCGAAAGCGAGAGAAGAGGAACAAAACGCCTTCGCCCAAGAATGTATTCAACTTGCCGCATTAGCGACGTCAGTTTTACTCGTGATCACTGGCAGCTTATGGGTGTTGGATGGTCAGTTAACTACTGGTGGCTTGGCGGCATGTTCTATTTTATCTGGCAGAGCGGTTGCGCCTTTGAGTGCTTTAGTGGGAGTTCGAATCAAGCTTAATTCAATACACAGTGCCAATCAGGCAATAGAAAAATTGAGTGACTTATCACTATCGGAATCTTCAGATTCTGAGCAAGCTGAGAGCCACTTATCTGACTTTGAGACGTTGGAAATCAAGCAAGCGACCGTTGAAAGATACGGTGAACTCGCTCATGTAGATGTCACATTGAATAAAGGTGAGTTGGTATTGTTAGAGAGTGAGGATCGCCACACCAACAGTCATTTATTGTCGTCGATTGCCGGTATTGATGATCTAAAAGCGGGTGAGTGCTTCATTAACGGAGCTGCAGTTTCAATCGCATCCGTAACCAATATTGCGGCCTACTGTGGCGTTAAAGGGCAGTTGGTGTCGGGTACTATTCTCGACAACTTGTGCGGGTTTGACCCCGAGAAAACGCAAAGCGCCAGTGACTATGCAAAGCGTTTGGGTTTAACCAAAGAGATTACTCGATTACCCGATGGACTAGAGACACAAATTGGCCATACGAGTGCTTCTTTGTTGAGTATGGGTAACGTGAAAATGCTCAACATCGCGGCTCAATTGGCAAGTGATAAACCCATAATCATGTTGGAAAGGCCGGATTCTTCACTTGATTTAGACGCCCTTGGGAATCTATCTAAGGTGTTGGAAGAAGAAGTGACGGCAGGACGCACGATACTAATGGTGAGCTACCATTCGAAACTTCGCGAATTAGCTAATCGAATCATTACGGTGGAAAGTCGAGCTATTGCCGAAGAAAGTGAGATCAAGCAGGAGGCCTTCGTATGAATCGTATTGATGCTAGTAACCCTTCAGGTACGCGCCACCGTGCAGATACCAGCGGTCGACAAGAGGTGATGAATCATTTAGAAACCGAGAGTCTATCCGTTCTTAAGCAGTTGGAAGTGAATGCGAATATCCAGTTGTTCGCACATCAATGGGTCGATGAGAATGGCATTGAATCAATAGACGATATGTTTGCCATGTTCGACAGGCTTGCATTGCCCTATCGCTTGGTTGCCAACCTAGATGAAGTTGGCGAACACAAACTCGTATTACTGGTGCTTGGTGAACATGAGTTGGTCTCTGGTCATATAGAATCGAAACAGTTTTTTGCTTTTGATACCAATGAAGACATTACCCAGATCCCACAGTTTTGTATTGTTATCGAAGGTCCACCACTAGAGAAGGCTTCTCCTGATTGGGTTGGCGAACGGCTACATGCGTTTCGCCCCATTATTCCTAAATTACTGCTAGTCAGTTTTATCACTAACTTATTTGCGCTTGCCGTTCCTTTCATCACGATGTCGATTTATGACCATGTGATTGGTGGTGATGCAGGGCATGAGCTGCAAGGTATCGCCATTGGCGCGGCGTTGTTGTTTGTGATGATGGGTTGGTTGAGAACATTGCGTAGCCGAGTGTTTGCTTCAGTTTCCAACCGAGTAAGTCGTGAGATATCTCAATCTCTTGTGCAGCGTCTACTTCGAAATAGCTATGCTCAAAATCAGCAAACAGCCTCGTCTAGTCAGCAAAACCAAGTGATGCTGTCAGAGCGTATTTCAGGAGTGCTATCTGGGCCATTAGGAAATGCGCTGTTTGATCTGCCATTCATTCTTATTTTTGTACTTGCGATAGGTGTTTTAGGCGGATGGTTGGTACTGGTTCCAGTGGTCTCTTTAATCCTTTATTACTTGCTAGCAAAACGCTCGATACGCTCTAGCAGCAAGCGCTCAATGCAATCGACAGTGGCAGGTACAAATCGTCAAAACATGACTAATGAGCTGTCATCCAAGCTTGCCTTTATTCGCAGTGCTGGATTCTCAGAGCACTGGATTCAACGCTTCAAAAAGGCCAATCTTCTTGCTTCAACAGTGACCTTTAATCAATCGGTTCTCCAGAGTCGGTACACCTCGATTTACTACTTCATTGGTGTGGGGTCTACAATAGCTGTGATGGGGCTAGGCATAGGACTTATTTTTGAACAAGTGATGACACCCGGTGGTTTGATTGCTTCAATGATGTTGATATCTAAGGTGACTGGCCCTGCTCAGGTGTTGGCAAACAGTGCGATGCGTTTTAATAGCTTTAATCAATCCAAGCTGCAAGTGAACCGTATTTTGTCTCAGCCGTCCGAGCGAGAGTTCAGTTACCAGCATCACCCGTTGCCGACAGTAGCGCCTAACTTGAAATTAGACCAAGTGACTCTACGTTATCCGAAGCAAAGTCGTCCTGCATTGAGTGGTGTGAGTTTTGATATTGAAGCGGGTGAAATTGTCGCAATTACTGGTCCTTCTGGGAGTGGTAAATCAACATTGATCGAAGTGTTGTCTGGCTTACAGGCTATCCAAAACGGCATGGTCGAGCTTGAAGGCGTTAACCTCGTTCAATACGATCCGCAACTTTATCGCCACTGGTGCTTCATTCGAGCAGCGTATCCTGATTTGCTCACGCTGAGTATTCGAGAGTGGCTAAACGACGGTCATAAAGTCGAAGATCAGAAAATGATCTCTGCAATTGAAATGGTGGGCGGAAAACGTTGGTTCGAGACATTATCCGGTGGGCTCGATACTTCCATCAGCAGTATTCAGCCGGACAGCCTTTTTGACATGTTGTCTGGCAGCGTCGCGCAGATCCTCATTGACGCGAAAGCGCTGGTTTATGACTACCCTATGTTCTTAATGGATAATCCTGTGCCGGATGCTCACCCAAATGCTAAACGTATATTTGGTGAGTTTGTGCAGTCGAAAAAAGGAAAAGCAACCGTGATCTACACGTCCCACGATCCGGATTTAATCAAGCTTGCCGATAAAGTTGTGGTATTAAATGAAGGTGCAGTGGTTTATGCCGGTCCATTAGAGCCGGAGCAGTCTTCGAAGCAGGAACAGCCTTCAGAGCCTCAAGCTTCTCAAGAACCGCAGTTATCTGAGCAACAGTTATCTCAAGAGCTACAGCCGTCAACTCAAGAGGCGTCTGCTCAACAAAATGCAGCCCAACAAGAACAATCAAAGTCTAAGCAAGGAGTCGCTAATGACTAAACAATCTATCGAGAAGGGCAAGCGCTACGGTGAACTTGTTGAATCACAAAATACGGCTCGTACATTGGCGCTGGCCACATGGTCGGTTGCCTTATGTGTTATTGCTTTTGCTACTTGGTCTGTAGTCACTCAAGTTGATGAAATCGCCAAAGCCAAAGGTGCTGTGATTCCGGAAGGCGAGAAGCAAGTATTACAAAGCGCGATTGGCGGTAAGTTAAAGCAAATTCTCGTTAAAGAAGGCCAGTTGGTAGAGAAAGGCCAGCCGCTTGTTGAGTTTGATGCCACTTTTCAGCGTACCGCCCTTGAAGAGCTAAAGTCCCAACAAGTGACGCTTCTAGCCAGTGTGGAACGTATGAATGCGCTGCTTGAGCAGCGTGAGCCTAACCTTGCTGAGTTTGAGGTCGATTACCCAGAGATCGTCAGCCAACAAAAAGCGCAGCTGAACGCGCAAAAAGCCCTCTACTTCCAAAAGCGAGTGGTGCTTGAGAAAGAGAGCGAGCAAATTGCAGAGCAGCTTCGTAGCGTGGAAAGGGCCTTACCTAGTTATGAGAAAGAATTGAATGCGACTAAGCAAGAGTTGAACATACTAGAAAAGGGTTATAAATCGGGCAATATTTCACGCTTACGTGTGCTTGAAATACGTCAAAAACTGGCCAGTATTGAGCAGAAAATTGAAGAAGCTCGTGGCAAGAAGTCGGTATTGATTAGACAAGCTGACAGTAATGATCAAAAAATCATACAACTTCTTGCGGAGGCAAAAGCTAAAGTGAGCGATGATCGTTCTAAAGCCGTATCTGATTTATCTGCATTGAATGCCAGAGTTCGTTCAAGCCAAGCAAAGTTGACCAACACCATGTTAGTGTCGCCGCTACAAGGTTTGGTGCAAAGCTTGCCAAGTACACAAAACGGAGGCGTTATTCAGCCGGGTGGGACAGTGGTTGAAATTGTTCCTGTTGGTGGGAAAGCCGACTTTAAAGCCCGTTTATCACCAAGAGATATTGGTTTTGTGAGTCTAGGGCAGCCGACTCGTATCAAGATTGATGCGTTTGATTACAGCCGCTTTGGGGCGCTAAAAGGGGCGGTTGAGAGTATTTCACCGACCACAAGTCAAAGCGAACGCGGTGAAATCTATTATGAAGTAGTCGTCTCGGTGGATGTTCCTTATTTCCGTGATAATCCGGAGAGCTTTTCTATCTTGCCAGGTATGACGGGCGAGGTAGATATTACAACCGGTGAGAAGTCCGTTTTCCAATACCTGTGGAAGCCAATTTACACGAACGTGAGCGTCGCATTTGGTGAAAGGTAGCTACTTTAACTAGTCGATGAGAGTATACGAATAAGAAAATAGAAAAGTATAAAAGGGAGCACATCATGTGCTCCCTTTTTGGTTTTCATATTCTCTGTTTTGTATGTTGTTTAGCGAGAAAAATCAGGAGCAAGTAATGCTCCCGATTGTGTTTGCTTAGAGTTTAAGCGGTAAGTTTCAAGCACTAAGCACTAAGCACTAACCGTTAGGCGATAAGTAATTGATATTTTGAGTTATGAGTTAGGATCTATGTCCGGTAATCCATCGATATCATGGTGGTGATGCTCTTCGTCTTGGTCATGGTTGACGTTCGTATCATGGTGTTCAAGTGCATCTGACATATCTAAGCGTGCTTGGTCATGTGTCGTTGCATCTTGTTGGTCGACTTGTGCAAGTACGATGTCCATGTCCGCAGGTTGATCGTGAACAGTTGTCGATGCCGCATCGGGCTTAATACCCAATGCATCCAGATAAGCAGCGGCACCATGGTGGCTGGGTTTCGGGTCTGGTTCTTGGTGAGCGAGCTTAGTTAAATCCAGATGACTATTATCACTCTCGCTGATCATGACTTCTGAGTCGGCAAATGGATCTGGCTCATCGTGTTGGACAGTTCCCGGAGTAGGAGGAGGCGGTGGAGGCCCAACAGGAGTTACCGTTATTTGAGACGGTTGATGATTATGGTTATAGCTAGTGACATCAACATCTGCTACATGCTGCCCATGTTGAAAAATCTCAAAGTGACCGTGGTGGGCTGTATGGGGATTACCTGTACCAATAGGTCGAAAGCTGACATGGCCTGAATGCTCATCAATATGTGCAGTTCCATAAGGTGAACGAATATCTGCCCCGCCGTATTGATTAAGAGCAAATCCACCGTGCGTATCGGTAGAATGAATTGTCACACCGGTTCCACCTGTCACATGTTGTTGCTGAACCACTGGTCCTGTAGGTAACATAACGGGCGCCTTGTCCACACCACCATACTTCCCAGAGTGATCCTGAACAATATTACCCGCCGCATCGATGCCATCAACTTCAACATGAATATGCCCAGCCAAAGTAGTAATATCAATATCTTTGTAAGTGACGTAATTGTGATCAGGGTTTTTCCCGCTTGCCATAGAAGGAAGATGAATTGATGGATCAACCGTCACGGAATTTCCATTTTCATCAACAAGCTTGATAGCTGTCGGAGTGACATCTTTTGCCATGTATAACTGTAAATTCTCAATAACATCGCCATTAGGTGTATCAACCATATGCACACTAATATCAGCTTGCGTATCAATGGTGACATCAAGAGCTGATGAGGTCACAGGTCCGGTTGCTGTCGGAGCTGTTGCTTCTGCAGTAAAGTGATGGTCTCCATCACCTTGAGCAGGGAGAGTTACAGAAAAATGCCCCGAACTGTCTGATTTAACTGTGCCAATCTGATGGTGTGAAGAGTCATAGATGACGACTGTTGAATGAGCAATTCCAGTAACACCTGCTAATGTCGGTGTAACATCATTGGTAAGATCGTCTGTATTAGAAGTACCAGTATCACTGGTTGACTGCAGATCTAGAGTAACACTATTTACGACTAATGGAGCTTTGTCGACAGCATGTGCAGCAGAGTGATCCTGAACGATATTACCCGCCGCATCGACCCCATCAACTTCAATATGAAGATGACCGCTCAAGCTAGAAACGTCAACATTTTTGAAACTCGTGTATTGATGATCAGGATTATTAGTACTAGCTGAAACCATTGCACGTGATGAAGGGTCTATAGACAATCGAGTTCCATGTTCATCTACAATGGTAAGTGATGTGATCTCTACATCTTTTGCACCATAGAGTTCAAACATATCGATCGTATTGCCCACAGGAGTTCGAACCATGTTAACGCGAATATCTGCTTGTGTATCCAAAGTGTAGGAAATTGTAGAAGATGGCGAAACATTGCCAGCACTATCGGTCTGGCGTACTTGAACATTGTTCACGCCTTCAGAAGGGGCAAAATTACTACTCCAATTCTGTCCGTTATCGATAGAGTATTCGACAACCGCATTTGCTTCTGTACCTGAAATGGTTAGCGCGCCATTATTGGTAAGTAAGTCGGTTTGACTTGAACCAGTATCACTTGCCAACGACACCGTTGGTGCTAAAGCCTGATTATCTAAGGTAAAGGTTAAGCTAGCGCTTGTGGAGGTACTTCCCGTTGGCGAAATCTGACGTACTTCAACGGTATTTAACCCTTGGGAAGGAGTGAAACTACTTAGCCAATGGTGACCACCATCTATGGAATACTGTAATGAAGTTCCATGACCCTGACCACTAACAGATAAGGTTCCATCATTGGTGATGTGGTCAGAAGTGTCTGTGCCTGTATCGTTTGTAAGCGACACTCCAATAGCTGAAAGTACCTCGACTGTATGGGATGCTCCAGAGTCTTGGGCCGTATTACCTGCCGTATCTACTCCCTCTACTTCAATATGAACCGTGCCATTGAGCGTTGAAACATCAATGTTTTTATAAGTAATATAGTTGTGGTCTGGATTTCGAGAACTAGCTTGTGGTGTCATGTGCACTGTTGTATCCACAGTGACTCTATTGCCATGTTCATCGACCAGTTGAATTGAGGTCGGCGTAACATCTTGCCCCATATACAACTGTATTGAATCGATATGGTCACCATCAGGCGTTTGCACCATGTTTACTCGAATATTTGCTTGGGTATCAACAGTGATATCAAGCACTGATGATACTGTTGACGCAGCTGCTGATGGGTCAAGCGCACGGGCAGTAAGGTGATGAGCTCCATCGCCGATGGCAGAAACTGTTATTGAGAAATCCCCTGAAGCATCAGAGGTTCCATGGCCAATCGCATTTTTAGCACCATCGTAGATAGTGACTTGTGAGAATGGTATATCGGTATGGCCATCAATCGTTGGTGTTGTGTCTTTGGTCAGATTATCTGTTTGTGAATCACCAGTATCACTACTATTTGCAAGGTCCAAAGTGACTACATTAGATACTGCAGGATTTGTTGCAGTGACAGGTGCTGTAGTCGTTACTGTTGCTGGTGAGGACACTAACGAAGTGACTACTGGCCTCGTGGTACCTGTTGGGGGAGATACAACGCCCTGTGCGCCAAAGGTGATAAATTGAGAGGATTCCCCGCCATGATTATCGACCACTTTTATCTCAAAGGTATCATCCCCAATATAGTGCCCTTGTTGAGGGTCATAATGCATGCCTTGTACAGAGCCGTTGGGTGAATAGGTGTATGCACCTGTCTGAGGATCGACCGTTAGTGTTCCGAACTGACCTGCGCCTTGCATGACAGAAAACTGGTGGGTGTCTAACTTATCTACATCTGTCTCTGTCAGTGTTCCGGTAGAATGTGTTGCTTGGGTAACGCCAAGTACAGGGTTATCGTTGGTACCATTGACAGTAACAGAAAGGGTATGAGTCCCACTGCCATCAACTGAGGTAACAACGATGTTCTCAACAAAAGATTCTCCTTCCGCTAAACTCTGGATTGAGGGATCTCTATTATCGACTTTATAACTCCAACGTCCATCAGCAAAAACATGGACAACACCGCCATGTGGTGTGGTGAAATCTTGCTCTTGGAGCTGATTTTCTCCGTGGTCAAGATCATGCACAACCAATCGGCCACCGGCATACAACATGTTGGGATAAAAAGTACTTGCATGATCTTCCTGCACACTTTGAGTCGATGGAAGCGATTGTGGCATTGCATCAACAATTGTTGCGCCATCTTGCTCGCCGTTAATTGTTATCTGCACTGGTTTTACTTGTCCGTCACTGGTTTTTACCATGAATACATCAGTAAGAGTCTCCCCAGGTTTTAACTCTTCAACAAGGTGTAGATTGAGATGATTTTGAGCAGCAGAATCAAGTGTAAAGTTATATCTACCATCTTCCCACACAGTTAATGTTCCATACCCGTGCGCGCCGTGATACATATCAAAATTAAAATGTGTATTACTTGAGTCAATATCCGAAATTTGAAACGCACCATTGACGGAATGATGATTAACGCCCACAAAACCACTTTCTGCAGCTTCTGTTTCAGTTATATCTAAGTCTGAAACGGATACTTTTGCTAGGTCGTCAGTACCGCTTATACGAATAACCAAGCTTTCGCTATCCGTAGCTCCGTGCTCATCTTTTACGGTAATAGGGATAGTGAGAATCTTAACCTGACCAGCACTTAAACGTTGATATGATGGATGTGACGGGTCGAATGAGTAGCTGCCATCAGCATTGAACGTCAGGCCATCTACCGGATTGGCAATACTAAACGAGAGCTGGGCATTATGGTCAACATCTGTTGCCTGCATCTGTCCTTGAAGTGTGCTGCCATCTTCGATAACCGATTGAGTTTGAGTTGTAAGCGTTGGGGCATCGTTGGTGCCTGTTACCGTGATAGTAATATCATGTGACGTGCCATCTACTGAATGAACACGATAGATTACTTTTTCGACTTGTCCTTCTGAAAGAGATTGTAGGCGACTATTTTCGACTTCATAGCCCCAATTACCGGCTGTAGACATTCGTAAAGCACCACCGAAAGGGTCGCGGATAGCGTGTTCACCAAACTGACTAAAGCGGAAATGATCCTGACCTGCATCGGGGTCGGTGATAGAAAGAGAGCCAGAGGCCCAAATTGATCGCGTTGAGTCATGGCTAACATTATGGTCTTCAATAATATTGCCAGTATCAACGCCGCCTATGATAGCGCCATCAGCAACTGCAGCAAGATCTATTGTGGCAGAAGTAGATACCGAGGCACCATGAGCATCTTGAATATCATAGGTAAGTGACACTTGCCCATTGAAGTTGGGATCGGGATGAAGGGTAAATGTTCCATCTTTATTATCAGTGATAGTTCCGTGATCGGCCGTAATCATGCCAACAGTGAGTTGACCTTGGTCATTGTGGTCAACATCCGACGCATTGGCTAACAAATCTTTTGCTTGAATGACTACATTGTTATCTTCTGTACCTGAAGCAAGAACAACAGGAGCACTCACCGTAGGAGTATCATTCGAACCATGCACCGTAATCGTCAAATTTTGAGTTGACGTTGCATTAACTTCATCTTTCACTGTCACTGCAATGGTAATCGTTTGTTGCTGCCCTGTACCAAGATGTTGATATGAAGCGTGAGACGGGTCAAAGCTATAACTGCCATCAGCATTAAAGGTCAAACCATCCACAGGATTTACAATGATAAAAGATAGAAGTGGATGCGAATTGTAATCGGCATCAGTGGCCTGCATCTGCCCCTGAAGTGCGCTGCCATCTTCGGTAACCGACTGTGTCTGAGCTGTAAGCACAGGGGCATCATTAGTGCCCTTCACAGTGATTGTGATGTCATGTGACGTGCCATCAGCTGAGTAAACACGATACACAACATTCTCAACATCGCCTTCATGAAGGTATTGAAGGGCACTGTTACTTACTGAGTAGCCCCAATCACCTTGTGGGGTGATGTGCAAACTGCCATGAAAAGGATCATGAATAGCTTGTTCACCAAACTGGGTATAGCGAAAATGATCTTGCCCTGCATCAGGGTCGGTTACCCTCAATGAGCCTGAAACAGCTATGGTTTGAGCAGAGCTTGGTCCTACATGGTGATCTTCAGTGATACTGCCAGTATCAGTACCTTTAATGATGGCAGCATCTCTAACCGCAGCAAGAGTGGTGTTAGCACCGGTATGTGTCACGCCACCATGAACATCTTTCACGTCATAAGTAAAATGCACATCGCCGTTATAATTTTGATTTGGGGTAAAAGTAAAGGTGCCATCACCATTTATCGCAACAGAGCCTTGACGAGTTTGCAAATTCTCAATAGATAATTGACCCACATCGTTGGCATCAACGTCGACGGTATTTTGCAATAATTGAGCTAAGGTCAGTATATGCGCGGTATCTTCTTTGCCTGAACTGAGTTGTACTTCAGAAGAGCAATAGGGCTTATCGTTATCGCCATGAATGGTCACGACAATATCGTGTGATGTACCGTCTTTAGAATAAACAGTAATGGTGTCTGTTAACGATTGTCCTTCACCTAGTTGGTCAATGGTGGTGCCAACAGGTGTCGTCGATGTACCGCTAGTAAAACCGTTATGGCCAATATCAACCATGTAATGCCATGTACCATCTTGGTGTAAATTGACTCGACCATACTGGCCTTGATAATCATAACCGCCACTTTTGGGATCAAATATATTCTCTCCAGCATCAGGGTCAGTAATCGTCAGTTTTCCATCAGCATAAAGCGCTTCGGATGTTAACTGGCTTTTACCGTAGTCAGGTGACATATCAAAATAATGCCCGTGACCTTCATCAACAGAGCCAGTATCTTGCCCGCCAATTTGTGCCGCATCTCGTACAGCTGCAAGCGTTGTGTTGGCGCCAGTCTGTGTTACACCGCCATGTGCGTCTTTAACATCATAGGTAAAATGCACGGGACCGTTGTAGTCTTTTGTTGGTGTAAATGTAAATGTACCGTCAGAATTTATAGCAATAGAGCCATGATCAGCTTGCAGATTTTCAATGGTAAGTTTACCTGCATCATTAGCATCAACATCAACGGTATTTTGTAATAACTGATTTAACGTGAGGACTTGCGCTGTATCTTCTCTACCATTACTAAACCGAACCTCTGATGAGCAATAAGGTTTGTCGTTATCGCCATGAATAGTAATGACAATGTCATGAGTTGTACCGTCTTTGCTTTGCACCGTAATGGTATCGGTAAGTGTTTCGCCCGCTCCAAGTGCGTCTATTGTGCGACCTGAAGGTGAGTTTGCATTGTCAACGACATATGACCAAAAACCATGTTCGGTAATATGCAGCTTGCCGAGTTGCCCATGATATCCATAACCAGATCCATGGGTAACAAATGATGCTTCACCTGCATCGGCATCGGTGATAGAGAGCTGTCCTGATTCATGTAACGTGTTATTCCATATTTTAGCCATACCAGGTTGGGCATAGTCTGGTGACATATTTGGATTTTGATGCTCTGATACATCTCCCTTATCATCGCCGGTAATGATGGCTGCATCGCCCACCGCAGCTAAGTTAGTTGTCGCGCCGGTATGGGTTACACCACCATGTGCGTCTTTTACATCATAGGTAAAGTGCACATCACTGTTGTAGTCTTTTTCTGGTGTAAATGAGAAGCTGCCATCTTTATTAATGGAAATAGAGCCGTGGTCGGCACGCAGGTTTTCAATAGTCATTAAACCAGCATCGTTATGATCGACATCTACGGTATTTTTAAGTAAATCTGCGACAGAAATTGTTTGGCGAGTATCTTCTGTACCTGCATTGAGGATAACTTCAGAAGAGCAATAAGGACGGTCGTTATCACCGTGAATGGTAATCACAATGTCGTGTGGCGTGCCGTCTTTACTGTGAACGGTCATGGTGTCGGTAAGTTCTTCACCTTCACCTAATTGATCAATGGCTCTGCCCGCAGCAGAGTTACCTGCAGACACTTCATAAACCCAGTTGCCATTATCCCAAATCGATAAATGCCCATACTGTCCATTAATAGTGGGTTTCCACTGAAATTCAGCTTCACCAATATCTGGATCCGTAATCGTGAGGTGGCCTTTAGCGGATAGAATCTGGTTAAACAACTTACTCTGGTGTTCTTGCTGATAATCTGGAGAGTGATCTGTCATATCGGCTAAAGCTGAAGTACGATCGCCAAATTCTTCTAGAGTTGCTGTGTCTTGGCCACCTATTTTTGCTGTATCTGCAACAGCGGCTAAATTAAAGCGTGCTTGGGTATCAACTTGACCACCGTGACCATCTTCTACACGGTAAGTTAAACGAACTTCACCGTTATAGTCTTTGTCTGGCGAATAAGTATAAGTACCATCTTTATTGTCAACTATTGTGCCGTGTTCAGCTTGTAGATGAGTGACGGTAAGTGTATCGCTAGTATCTACATCGGTTGCGTGTGTTAACAGATCCGCTTCTTTAATGATGACGGTTTTATCTTCAACACCATCAGGTAGTTGCGCCCATGATGACACGATAGGCTTATCATTGGTGCCATCGATACGAATAACCAGGTTCTGAGAAACACTGTTCCCGCCATTATTATCTGTCGCAATCACTGGAATAATCAGCGTTTGATGCTCACCCACCGCCAAATGATTAAAGCTTGGGTCGGTTGGGTCAATAACGTAAGTGCCATCTGGATTTAAAGTAAAGCCGGGCTGGGTGAGTGGGGAGCTGTACGTGCCCGTGTCTCCATGGTCCACATCCGTGGAAGAAATTTGACCGGTAATTTGTGGATCACCTTCATTCACCATTTGGCTGCTGATGTGGTTTAACACCGGCTTATCGTTGGTGCCATCGATACGAATGATTAGATTCTGAGAAACACTGTTGCCACCATTATTGTCCGTGGCAATCACGGGAATAATCAGCGTTTGATGCTCGCCCACCGCTAAATGATTAAAACTAGGGTCCGTTGGGTCAACGGTATATGAGCCATCTGTATTGAAAGTAAAGCCCGGTTGAGTCAGTGGCGAGCTATAGGTTACCGTGTCTCCGTGGTCTACATCCGTTGAGGTGATTTGCCCCGTGATTTGTGGGTCGCCTTCATTCACCGTTTGGCTGCTGATGTGGTTTAACACCGGCTTATCATTGGTGCCATCGATACGAATAATCAGGTTCTGAGAAACACTGTTGCCACCATTATTGTCTGTCGCAATCACTGGAATAATCAGCGTTTGATGCTCGCCTACCGCGAGATGTTCAAAACTAGGATCGGTTGGGTCAATGGTATAAGAGCCATCTGGATTTAACGTAAAGCCCGGTTGGGTTAGAGGCGACGAGTAAGTCGCGGTATCGCCATGGTCTACATCCGTTGAGGTGATTTGCCCCGTGATTTGTGGGTCGCCTTCATTCACCGTTTGGCTGCTGATGTGGTTTAACACCGGCTTATCGTTGGTGCCATCGATACGAATGATCAGGTTCTGAGAAACACTGTTGCTGCCATTATTGTCCGTGACAATCACTGGAATAATCAGCGTTTGATGCTCGCCTACCGCGAGATGTTCAAAACTAGGGTCGGTTGGGTCAATGACGTATGAGCCATCTGGATTTAACGTAAAGCCAGGTTGGGTCAGAGGTGACGAGTAAGTAGCTGTATCCCCATGGTCAATATCTGTGGAGGTGATTTGCCCTGTGATTTGTGGGTCACCTTCATTTACGGTTTGGCTGCTGATGTGGTTTAACACCGGCTTATCGTTGGTGCCATCGATACGAATGATTAGGTTCTGAGAAACACTGTTACCACCATTATTGTCTGTCGCAATCACCGGAATAATCAGCGTTTGATGCTCACCCACGGCTAAATGATTAAAACTAGGGTCGGTTGGGTTAATGACGTATGAGCCATCTGGATTTAACGTAAAGCCCGGTTGGGTCAGAGGTGACGAGTAAGTCGCGGTATCCCCATGGTCAATATCCGTTGCGGTAATTTGACCGGTAATTTGTGGATCACCTTCATTCACGGTTTGGCTGCTGATGTGGTTTAACACCGGCTTATCGTTGGTGCCATCGATACGAATAATCAGATTCTGAGAAACACTGTTGCCACCATTATTGTCCGTGGCAATCACCGGAATAATCAGTGTTTGATGCTCACCCACGGCTAAATGATTAAAACTTGGATCCGTTGGGTCAATCACGTATGAGCCATCTGGATTTAACGTAAAGCCCGGTTGGGTCAGAGGTGACGAGTAAGTAGCTGTATCCCCATGGTCAATATCTGTGGAGGTGATTTGCCCTGTGATTTGTGGGTCGCCTTCATTCACCGTTTGGCTGCTGATGTGGTTTAACACCGGCTTATCGTTGGTGCCATCGATACGAATGATCAGGTTCTGAGAAACACTGTTCCCGCCATTATTGTCTGTCGCAATCACTGGAATAATCAGCGTTTGATGCTCACCCACGGCTAAATGGTTAAAACTAGGGTCGGTTGGGTTAATGACGTATGAGCCATCTGGATTTAACGTAAAGCCCGGTTGGGTCAGAGGTGACGAGTAAGTCGCGGTATCCCCATGGTCAATATCCGTTGCGGTAATTTGACCGGTAATTTGTGGATCACCTTCATTCACGGTTTGGCTGCTGATGTGGTTTAACACCGGCTTATCGTTGGTGCCATCGATACGAATAATCAGATTCTGAGAAACACTGTTGCCACCATTATTGTCCGTCGCAATCACTGGAATAATCAGCGTTTGATGCTCACCCACGGCTAAATGATTAAAACTTGGATCCGTTGGGTCAATAACGTATGAGCCATCTGGATTTAACGTAAAGCCAGGTTGGATCAGAGGTGACGAGTAAGTCGCGGTATCCCCATGGTCAATATCTGTGGAGGTGATTTGCCCTGTGATTTGTGGATCACCTTCATTCACGGTTTGGCTGCTGATGTGGTTTAACACCGGCTTATCGTTGGTGCCATCGATACGAATGATTAGGTTCTGAGAAACACTGTTGCCACCATTATTGTCTGTCGCAATCACCGGAATAATCAGCGTTTGATGCTCACCCACGGCTAAATGATTAAAACTAGGGTCGGTTGGGTTAATGACGTATGAGCCATCTGGATTTAACGTAAAGCCCGGTTGGGTCAGAGGTGACGAGTAAGTCGCGGTATCCCCATGGTCAATATCCGTTGCGGTAATTTGACCGGTAATTTGTGGATCACCTTCATTCACGGTTTGGCTGCTGATGTGGTTTAACACCGGCTTATCGTTGGTGCCATCGATACGAATAATCAGATTCTGAGAAACACTGTTGCCACCATTATTGTCCGTCGCAATCACAGGGATAATCAGCGTTTGATGCTCACCTACGGCTAAATGATTAAAACTAGGATCCGTTGGGTCAATCACGTATGAGCCATCTGGATTTAACGTAAAGCCCGGTTGAGTCAGTGGCGAGCTATAGGTAGCTGTATCCCCATGGTCTACATCCGTTGAGGTGATTTGCCCCGTGATTTGTGGGTCGCCTTCATTCACCGTTTGGCTGTTGATGTGGTTTAACACCGGCTTATCGTTGGTGCCATCGATACGAATAATCAGATTCTGAGAAACACTGTTGCCACCATTATTGTCCGTCGCAATCACTGGAATAATCAGCGTTTGATGCTCGCCTACCGCGAGATGTTCAAAACTAGGGTCGGTTGGGTCAATGACGTATGAGCCATCTGGATTTAACGTAAAGCCAGGTTGGGTCAGAGGTGACGAGTAAGTAGCTGTATCCCCATGGTCAATATCTGTGGAGGTGATTTGCCCTGTGATTTGTGGGTCACCTTCATTTACGGTTTGGCTGCTGATGTGGTTTAACACCGGCTTATCGTTGGTGCCATTAATAGTGACCGTAACTTGATGTGCTGTGCCATCGGCAGAGTAAACAGTAACGATGTCTGTCGCAGTCGAGCCTTGGCCAAGCCCTTGAACTACAGGGTTATTGTTATCTAAATTGTATGTCCATGCACCGTCTTTTGTGATGCTTAGCATACCGAAATTACTAGTCACTTGTGAGGCTTGAAAGTGGTCTTCTCCAAGATCAGAGTCCGTTACCGAAAGCTGTCCTTGAACTTGCATTGTCAAATCTTCAGTTACAGTGCCAGCATCCATGCCTGTGATGATGGCATTGTCGTCGTTCCCGCCAATTGTCATATCAATGGTTTGTGGCGTTCCATCTTTGGTGTGAATAGTGAAGTTTTCGTGCAATGAAGTGGCTGCGGTTAGCGCTTGAACATTCGAAAGAGAGTTATCAACTTGATACTGCCAATGTCCATCAGCGTCGATGGTTAATGAACCATATTTACCTGAGATAACTTCCGGCTTCACCGAACTTTCATTTTGATCAGGGTCTATGACATCAATTTTACCGTTGGCATGTAACAAGCCTTGTGAATCAATATTGTGATCTTCTGTTACGACACCTGTTAGGTCTCCAGAAATACTTGGCGTGTCTTGCTTACCGGTTACCGGTATCTGAACAATGATGCTCGAGCCATTAGATAGATGTAACGCAAAATGGTCAGTACCTGGTTGGTGCTGATTTAACAGGATGTATTGAGGAGAATTTGGATTCAATACGAATGTGTATTGACCATTGGCATCAACATGAAGCTCTCCGTATGTACCTTTTATAACTTCTGGCATGAAGGTGACGGGTAAAGCGGGCGTCGTAGGAGCATTCGAATGAGTCGGCTGACCGTTACTTCCTGAGGAGATAGTCGGCATCGATACCGAAGGAATGTAATGGACTTGCGGGTGAGAAAGCGTCGACAAATGATGAGAAGGAACCAAGTGAGAGCTCGAACCATGGGGGGGATGACTTGCACTTAAGGTGGCGTTTACGTCGCTGTCACTCGTCTGAGCTTCTTGGAGAGCAACCGCTGATGAGTCCGCTGTTGTATGGTCATCGGTGACGTCTTTTTCGGTCACGCTATTTGCGGTTACTTGATCTGCAGCACCGCTGGAATTGTCTATACTCTCGGCAGCAGCGTGTTTAGCCAATGATGGCAAAATCATCATGAGTGATTGAAAAAGTGGGATATTAACTTTTAAGTGTGAATGCAGTCTGAGCTTCTTTTTTTGTGTTGGTTTCTTTTGTTCTAGCTCGTTACTTTTCTTATTTTTGGTTTCTGTATTTTTCTTGTTTGCTTCGACGTTTTTTTTGTTAGCCATTTTTATCATCCGTGAATCGTGGTTGCACTATTTTAAGTAAAATACACAGATAGAGGTTTCGCTAGCTAATTGGATAATTTTTAAAGAAAATTGCCTTAAATCAAACAATTCTCTCAATTTAATGCAAAAAGGTAATTGAACCTTTTCTGGTCTATCATACAAATGTACAAAGAATTATATTGACCTTACCCTAAGGGGAACCTTTATAGTTGCCCCATAAATTTAAAGGTTAGCTATGACAAACACACTCCGAACAACTTGGATTACTGTTTTCAGCATCTTCGCGATGTTGGTGTCGAGCTATGCCTCAAGTTCATCGGCTCTGATGGCCGATGTAATGATGGCTCAGATGGGCTCACCCCAGTCAGATTGCCATCTTAGTGAATCATCGAATGCGGTATCAGATCTGTCTAACATGACAACGGGTTGCGACATTAGCGTAGTAACTGGCGATGCAGCTGGTGAGCATGCTACACATGCCACTATGTCTCATCATTCCAGTCAGCAGGGTCATACTGAAATGACCGTTTCTGATGATGAAGTAACAACTGCACATTCTTTTTCAATGAGCTCTCATGATGACAATATGATGGGTACGCACTGCCTAGGCGGTTCGGATTTTATTCATAACTGTTGTATCTCTGTTTGTTCTACTGCTTCCTATCCAATTCAGGCTGTTCAAGCCGTCAATCAATTTTCCTTTTCATTAGCTCGTTTTCAATCGGTCACTATTGGCCAAAAAGTCGCACGCGCTCAAGCTTTGCTACGCCCACCCACCGCATAAATCTATATCTAAAAACATAGCGATATCAGGGGAATTAAACCTGATACGTCAATCTTTTATATGCGTTATTTAACGCTAGATATGGACATTCATTGTGAATATAAAACCAACAATCTCCGTGTTTGGAATAAACGCGAGTGTCGTGGTCGCTGCTGCATTACCTCTCACTTTGCTTTCAAGCGCTGCGTTTGCTACGACTGAATCAACTTCTGCCGTTCAGCAAAGTTTAAGATACGGTCAACAAAGTTCGTCACAGCAACTCAATACACTGATCGAGATAGCCTTAAGCCAAGACGGTAACCGCAAGCAATACTTTGCTCAGTCACAAGCGATGCGAGAAACCGGTATTGCCAGCGCAACCTTGATGGATCCGAAACTAAAAGTCGGATTTGGTGGTCTGCCAGTCGATAGCTTCCAGTTTGATGAAGACCCAATGACCAATATTTCGGTTGGTCTGATGCAGCAATTTGAACGTGGCGATACGCTGGATCTACAGCAGAAAAAAGCGGGGCAGCAAGCGGATGGTTTGGCTCTTCAAGTGCAGGCTCGCGAACTGACCATCGCAAATAGCATGACGCAGCTTTGGGTTGAATTGGGTTACCAACAAGTTGCAGAAAGCATCATCAATGAGAATCGACGCTTATTGGTTGAGCTAGAAAACTATGTGCAGACCAATTACTCGATTGGTAAAAGTGAGGCTCAAGACTTACTCAATGCTCAACTTCAAGTCAGTAAACTTGATGAGAAACTGCAAGCCAACCAACAAGTTCAACGCCGTTTAATCTCTCAACTGTCTGAGTGGCTTGGTTCTGACTGGTTAGGATCTCAAGCTATTAACTCTCAGGCTGTGGATCCTCAGACTCTAGAACCTCAGGGGAGGCTTCATGCGACTAATCAAATTGATTGGTCGTTATTAGAGAGCAAGCTGGCGACTAACCGCGATTCAACCAAGCATTATCAACTGTTGATGGAGCATCCGCTCGTTAAAATCACAGATGCGACTATCTCATCCAATCAAACTCAAGTTGAGTTAGCCGAGCAAGCGTATACACCTCAGTTTGGTGTCGAAGTAATGTATGCCCATCGACAAGCGAACAACATGGCTGGAGAACCGGCCTCTGATCTTGTCAGCGCTTATCTAACAGTCGATATCCCTCTGTTTACGGGGAACCGACAAGACAAGAATTTGTCTGCGGCTCAGTACCAAGTCGGCGCAGCAAAATCCCAAAAAGACACCTTACTTTCCCAAATGAACGCGCAAGTGAATGCGTTATTGGTTGATAAGGCGAACCTCACCCAGCGTTTAGAACGCTATCAAAGCACCTTGTTACCTCAGACATCCGCACGAATTAGTGCGGTGGAAAGAGGTTATCAAAACAACACTGCACAGTTTAACGATGTTATTGCAGCGACAGCGGATGAACTGGCACTCCAGCTTGAACAACAACGCTTAACTACTGATCTCAACATCGTAAATAGCAAACTGGCATCGCTGGTCAGTGGCTTTGACTATCAAGTTAATGAACTGCAACTCAACACAAGCGCAACTCAAAACAACAGCCAATCAATAAAGGAATAGACAATGAATACAGTAAAAGTAGCGACTATCGCTTTGTTGGTCGGTGGTGCATTGGGTTTTGGTGTGAATCACTTCGTCATTGGGTCAGCACATAACATGTCAGCGATGACAGGCATGGAGGGAGCGGAATCCAAAGCTGACGAAAGCAATGAACCTCTGTATTGGGTTGCGCCTATGGACCCAAATTATCAGCGAGACAAGCCGGGTCAGTCACCTATGGGGATGGATTTAATCCCTGTTTATGCGGATGACTCAAATGGTGCTAAAGATGAGCCCGGTACCGTGTTCATTGATTCGTCGGTAGAAAATAATCTCGGTGTCAAAACAGCGAAAGTTAACTTCGAAGCGCTGTCTCCTCGGATTGAAACCGTGGGTTATGTGGCGTTCGATGAAAGTACATTGTGGCAAACCAACGTAAGAGCAGCTGGCTGGGTTGAGAAGCTTTATATCAATGCTGTCGGGGAGAAAGTGAATAAAGGTGATGTACTGTTCACGCTTTACTCGCCAGAATTTGTAAAGGCACAAGAAGAGTTACTGAGTGCTTATAAAACGGGTCGTAAAGGATTGGTCAAGGGCTCTACTGAACGCTTGGTCACCCTAGGTGTAGATAAAGCGCAGATACGATCCATCGCTCGTAAAGGGAAAGCCTCGCAAACCATCGAAATCAAAGCGCCTGCGGATGGTGTCATCGCTAGCCTGAATATTCGAGAGGGTGGTTACCTTTCGCCTGCTCAAGCGGTCATCAGTGCAGGGCCTCTAAATGAAGTGTGGGTTGATGCTGAAGTCTTTGAACGCCAAGCACACTGGATCTCATCAGGCAGCAATGCCGAAATGACACTGGATGCGATTCCCGGTAAGGAGTGGCAGGGCAACGTAGATTATGTCTACCCAATTCTGGACCCGAAAACTCGAACCTTGCGCGTTCGTTTGAAGTTCTCTAACCCGCATGGCGAGCTTAAGCCGAACATGTTCGCCAATATTGCACTGAAACCGATCAGTGATGAATCTGTTCTTACTATCCCAAGATCGTCGGTGATTCATTCAGGTGGCATGACACGAGTTGTGCTGTCTGAGGGTGCTGGCAAATACCGTTCAGCGCGTATTGAGGTTGGTCGTGAAGCCAGCGAAAAAATAGAGGTGATTCAAGGGTTGCTGCAAGGTGAGGACATTGTCACTTCTGCACACTTCATGTTGGATTCTGAATCGAGTCAATCGGCTGATCTTTCACGCATTAATGGTGTTGAAGAAGAAGCTGAAACGGTGTGGGCGAACGGTGAAATTTCCGATGTGATGCAAGGCAGCCGCATGGTGATGATTAACCATCAGCCTGTTCCAGAATGGGATTGGCCGGGCATGGTGATGAATTTTACCTTTGCGGAAGGCTTGGACATGAGTGACGTGCAACGTGGTAAGGCGATTGACTTCGAGATGAGAAAGACAGAGTCAGGGCAGTACGAGGTTGTTGATTACAGGGTAAGCGATCATCAAATGGCGGGCGAAGTGTGGGTAAAGGGAGATATCACCATGCTGATGGCAGACTTCGGAATGATCACGGTAAATCACAAGCCAGTGTCTGACTGGGATTGGAAGGCGGGTGAGATGAACTTCCAAGTAAGTGATGACCTTGATTTATCCGAGTTTACCGAGGGTCAAAACATTCGGTTTCTAGTGGCGAAGCAAGGTTCTGATTATGTGCTCAAATCTCTCGAACCGACGAATAGCACGGGTGAGGGCACATTATGATCAATGCAATCATTCGTTGGTCCATCAGTAACCGATTTTTGGTTCTGGTTGCCACGGTCGCCATCGTATTTGGTGGCTTATACAGTGTTAAAAATACACCTGTTGATGCCATTCCTGATTTGTCAGACGTTCAGGTGATCATCAAAACCAGTTATCCGGGTCAAGCACCACAAGTGGTCGAGGATCAGGTGACTTATCCATTAACCACCGCCATGTTAGCGGTGCCGGGAGCTGAAACGGTTCGGGGCTACTCGTTCTTTGGCGATTCGTATGTCTATATCATCTTCAATGATGATACTGATATGTACTGGGCACGTTCTCGCGTGTTGGAATACTTAAGCCAAGTTGCGCCTAACTTGCCATCAAGTGCTAAACCAACATTAGGGCCTGATGCAACCGGTGTGGGTTGGGTTTACAGTTATGTACTGCAAGATAAAACCGGTAAGCACGACTTAGCGGATCTTCGAAGTCTGCAAGACTGGTTCTTGAAGTATGAACTGCAAACCGTTGAGGGTGTGTCTGAAGTCGCGACTGTCGGTGGCATGGTGAAGCAGTATCAAGTACAGATAGATCCGGCCAAGCTACGTGCTTATGACCTAACGCTTCAACAGGTCAACAAGGCAATCCAAGATGGTAATCAAGAAACAGGGGCGTCTGTTGTTGAGATTGCGGAAGCCGAGCACATGGTTCGTACGACGGGTTACCTCACAAGCATCGAAGACATTCAATCTCTACCGCTAAAAGTGACCGACAAAGGTACTCCGCTGCTATTAGGTGACATTGCCGATATTAACCTTGGACCACAAATGCGTCGTGGTATTTCTGAGCTGAATGGTGAAGGTGAAGCCGTTGGTGGCGTTATCGTGATGCGCTTTGGTGAAAATGCCAGTGAAGTGATCGACTCGGTTAAATCCAAACTCGCTGAACTGCAAGCGGGCCTACCTGATGGTGTCGAGATTGTCGCGACTTACGACCGTTCGACTTTGATTGATTCAGCCGTTGAAAACCTTTGGAAGAAGCTGGCTGAAGAGTTCATCGTGGTTGCGATCGTGTGTGCGCTGTTCCTGTTCCATATCCGTTCATCGTTGGTTATCGCGCTAAGTTTACCTGTCGGTATCTTGGGTGCATTCATTGTGATGCATTGGCAGGGTATTAACGCCAATATCATGTCTCTTGGCGGAATAGCGATTGCGATTGGTGCTATGGTGGATGGTGCCATAGTGATGATCGAGAACGTTCATAAACACATTGAACGGACTCCGCTCACTGATAAAAACCGTTGGCAAGTGATTGGTAAGGCTGCAGAAGAAGTTGGCGCACCGCTGTTCTTCTCTCTGATTATCATTACCTTGAGCTTTGTGCCTGTGTTCGCTCTAGAAGGGCAAGAAGGCAAGATGTTCTCACCACTTGCGTTTACCAAGACGTATGCGATGGCCGCAGCAGCCGGTTTGGCAATCACGCTTGTGCCTGTGTTAATGGGGTATTTCATTCGCGGTAACGTGCTACCTGAACATAAAAACCCAGTAAACCGTAGCCTAGTGGCGATGTACAAACCGCTTCTAAACCTCAGCCTAAAATATCCAAAGGCGATGATTGTTATCGCACTTGGCTTAATGGCGTCTGCTTATTACCCAACCAGTAAGCTTGGTAGTGAATTCATTCCTCCTTTGGACGAAGGGGATTTGATGTACATGCCAACCACGTATCCGGGCATCTCAATAGGTAAGGCTCGTGAGTTGCTGCAACAAACTAATAAGCTCATCAAAACCATTCCAGAAGTTGAAACCACGTGGGGAAAAATTGGTCGAGCAGAGACGGCAACCGATCCTGCGCCACTGACCATGATTGAAACCGTGATTCAGCTTAAACCACGAGATGAATGGCGTGACGGTGTCACTACGGAGTCGCTGCGTAAAGAGTTTGATGATCTGATTCAGTTCCCCGGTTTAACCAACGCTTGGGTCATGCCAATCAAAACCCGTATCGACATGTTAGCGACCGGCATTAAAACCCCAATCGGTATCAAAATCGCAGGCCCGGATCTGAGCGTGATTGAAGATATTGGTTCTCAGCTGGAACCTATCTTAAATGGTGTTAGCGGTACGGCTTCTGTGTATGCCGAACGTGTGGCTGGTGGTCGTTATGTCACGATAGATATCAAACGTCGTTCTGCTGCGCGATATGGCTTGAGCATTAAAGAAGTGCAACAGGTTATCTCGACTGCGGTTGGTGGCATGAACGTGGGCGAAACCGTTGAGGGGCTAGAGCGTTATCCAATCAATGTTCGTTATCCACAAAGCTATCGTGATTCTGTCGTTAAGTTGCAGAACCTACCGTTAGTCACACCAAACGGAGCTCGTATCGCTCTATCGGACGTAGCTGATATTCGTTATGAAGATGGCCCTCCGATGATTAAAACGGAGAACGCGCGTCCTAATGGTTGGGTGTTCGTTGATATCGAAGGGCGCGACCTTGGTTCTTACGTGGCAGAGGCGCAAAAAGTCGTCACCGATCAAATCGTCTTGCCTGCCGGATATTCACTGGCATGGTCTGGTCAATACGAATACATGGAACGCGCCAAAGAACGTTTAAGTGTCGTTGTGCCAATCACCATCGCCATCATCATGTTGTTGCTCTATCTAAGCTTCCGCCGTGTCGGTGAGGTGATGATGATCATGCTGACATTGCCACTCGCGATGGTTGGCGGCCTATGGCTGATGCATGTCCTCAATTACAACTTCTCCATTGCGGTGGGGGTTGGCTTTATCGCCCTTGCCGGGGTAGCTGTTGAGATAGGTGTGATCATGTTGGTCTACCTAAACCAAGCTTGGCACTACAAAAAATTGGATGCGGAGCAGAACCAGCAAGCACTTCAGAGTGAAGACTTAACGGATGCGATTCGTGAGGGCGCAGGGCTGCGTGTTCGCCCAGTGATGATGACGGTACTTACTGTGATTATTGGCCTCATTCCAATTATGTATGGCGAGGGAACGGGCTCTGAAGTGATGCAGCGAATTGCCGCACCGATGATAGGCGGAATGGCGTCTGCACTGTTGCTTACCCTACTGGTGTTGCCTGCAATCTTTAAGCTCTGGAAACAGCGTGAGATTACGCACAGCCAAAACGAGACAGACAAATAACGTATTGATTATTAGTCCTTACTTACCAAAACAGAGTGGGTAAGGGCGTACCACATGAACATGTGAAACTAACAAAGAAAAAACTGAATTAATCTAAGGAACGATCATGAAAAAGACACTTATTGCGATTGCACTGACGTTAACTACTGCAACGGCTTTTGCTGAAATGGACAATTCAGCTGTTGACCATTCAAGTATGGATCATTCAGGCATGGACCACTCAATGAAGAAAAATGGAGAGATGGACCATTCTAAAATGGATCACAGCATGATGAAGGATGGAAAGATGGACCACTCAAATATGATGAATATGGAAGGCATGTCTGAAGTGGGTATGCCTGCGACAGGCGCAAAGCCAGATAAAGTGGTTCATGTTCTGCTAAGTGACGATATGAAAATCACATTTAAGAACAAGGTTGATATTGAGCCGAACGACGTGGTGCAGTTCGTTGTGATGAACACAGGCAAGATTGATCACGAATTCTCGATTGGTTCTGCTTCAGAGCAATTAGAGCACCGTGAAATGATGAAAAACATGGGTAATCACGCTCATGACTCGGGCAGCACCGTCACGGTTAAGCCGGGTAAAGCGAAGCAATTACTGTGGCATTTCCATGGTGATAACAACGTAGAGTTCGCGTGCAATATTCCTGGTCACGCTGAAGCGGGAATGGTCAAAGCATTAACGCTATAAGGTGATACACAAGCCATATATAGTTCAAAGGGATGAGTGCTAGGTATGGCTACCTTGTTTTAGTGCTATTTAGGTATTAACTTTAAAAGACTATAGGAATAGGAGTTTAAGGATGAATAAGACAGTTCTAGTACTTGCAGTAACGGGTGCTTTGATAACGTGGTCGACCCACAGCATTGCTGCTAAACCTGAGTGGGCTGGTAAAGGTAAGCCCGATTTAGAAGAAGTAAAAACGTTCGCTGAGGCTAAAAAAGTTGAAGGCGAAATTGATGATCGTGAGAAGCAGCTTGATTCAATGATCGAAGAGAAAAAGAAGAAAGCGAAAAAAAGTAAGAACAAAAAAGATAAGCAGAAACTAGATAAAGAACTCGACGATTTGGAAGACGAGAAAGAAGCCCTCGAAGAGAGTAAAGAGAAGCTCAAAGATAAGAAAGAAAAGCTTGAAGATGATATGGACAATGACGAAGAAAAGTCGGGATTAGAAAAGCAGAAAGACAAGAAAGCGGAACAAGAGCGTAAAGAAGAAGGAAAAGGGTCAGAAAAAGGCCAACAGCAGCGTGAAGAAAACAGCAAAAAGTGGTGGAACTTCTGGGAGTAATGCGAGGGTCTTACATCACCAATTCATTTCAACCTATCAGTACAGCTTTGTGTAACGGGTAAGTCATTGGTTAAACGCTGTGACCAGTTAAAGATAAGTCTCAACCTGTCCAGGAATACATGAACTAACTTGTATTGGCTGAGGCTTATCTGTAGCTAGAATCACTGTAGCAAGATAGAAGTTTCAAGCAGGTGGTGTGCTTCACCGCTTAGGTGCGGCAGTTCTGCCATGATCTTTCTAAACTTGTCGTCGATTGATTCTGCTTCATTCAGCGATCGAAAAGCCAGTACAGCCTGTTCAGGCTCGCTGTTCACATAACCTTTCAATGTATCTAGCTGAACTTTATTGGCATTCTCAACTTTTGCTAGAGCGACATTAATTGCTTCGATGTTAATTGTTAACTCATTGTTTTTAAACATTTTTTATTATTTATGGGTTGTTGCTAATGCGCGCACATTAACATAACTGTTTTTTCGGATATTGACCAAGATTATTAAATTGGAACAATTTTGAAAATCATTAAAAGCTGAACTGCAATGTGTGATTTGGATAGGTGTCAGAAATACGAAGCGATTTAAGGAGTTAATAGCTTTGGGTGATCAATTAGCGTTGATTCGTCAATCCAAGCTTAAACAAAATAAGTTTAATCAGTATAGATTTAATGACTATGGATTTAGCAAACGGAGAAAGTTTTTGAATAGGGTATTGCTGGAAGAAAGCACGTCATGGAGCGTAAGAGAAAGTTGGAGCGTGCAGCGGGAATCGAACCCGCATCATCAGCTTGGAAGGCTGAGGTAATAGCCATTATACGATGCACGCACACTGTCTTAAGAGTAAGACTGAGGCATCGATAAGACTGGAGCGTACAGCGGGAATCGAACCCGCATCATCAGCTTGGAAGGCTGAGGTAATAGCCATTATACGATGTACGCACATCGTCTTAACGAGTTTGATAATGCCACATCTAACTGAAAACGAAACCTTTTTCTTTCATTTTTATTCTAAGTGCTCGCATAACCACCACTCCGCTAGTTTTTCAATCATATCTGGCGTTTTGAGAGTGAATAAAATGTGACTAAACTCTCGTTAAGCTCACGATTCAAAGTAGCATTTGATTTATTATTTTTGGAGAGATACGTCGGGTGAATTTATATACGAATACAGAGTGCTATTACCCTACAAACGTAAGCAAAACCTACGACTGTACGTGTTAATACAATCGTGATCTAAGCCGACTATCCAAGTAAATCGATAACAATAGGGATGCATAGATTTAACTTACGAAGGATTCGTATTATTCAGTAAACTAATCCCAAATGAGTAGAGTTATAGAGACTTCTAAGCCTTTGCAGAAAAAAGTAACGAGTTCAGTTGATAATTCGCGCAAAAGTCTCGTCATTCCGTCTATCGTTTGGTACATTTGCCGCACATTTTGTCTCCGCTAAAATACCCATGCCTTCTCAGTTCCGAATTAACAAAATTGTTGAAATTGGTGATACTCTTCACCGCAGTGGTTGCGCTCCGTATAAGCTTGAAAAATATACACAATATTATGCTAAAAAGCATGGTGTGGATGTGATGATCCAAGCAACGCCAACCGCGATCAATTATCAGTTTCCAGACGATAACAACGCTGTGATTCTTAAGCGTCTAAAGCCTGCTTCAATTAACCTGAGTTTGTTGGCCAATACGATCATTCGTATTAACCAACCGAGCAGTGAGCCCGTACCAGAGCCTGTCGGTTATTCTAAATTTGTGACTGCACTTGCCAACATGGGTATTCCGCCTGCGTATTTGATGCTAGTAGGCAGTACGTTGGAAGCGGTTGGCTTTTCTGCGTTACTGGGTTTGATGGTTTGGGTATGCCAGCAAGTTCTTCATTCACGTCGTGCTATCGCGGTTGAGTTCATCTCGGCATTGTTAACGGGTATCTTCGTGGCGTTTTTGGCAAGTACAGGTTTGCCGATCCCAGTGTGGGCGCTGTGTATTGCTTCGATAGTCTTGTTTGTCCCCGGGTTATCCATAGCCAACGCATTAGAATGTTTGGCGTTTAATGACTTGGTTTCTGGTACCAGTTTGCTAGGGCAGAGCGCCTTAACGCTGATTAAGCTGTTTGTCGGGATTATCATGGGGCTCAACATCGGTGAAGCGATATGGGGACAAGCGGTCTCCATCGATTATACCAATGCGGTTCCGATGTGGATGCACATATCTGGCTTGGTGCTAATCTCCGTGTCTATCGGTGTGATGTTTAATGCGCGACCTAAAGACATTTTACTTGGCTTGCCAGTTGCGGTTCTTGGCATGTGGGGGCCGTTCTACCTCGGTTTTGATAGTGGTTGGGTTGTGGGTACTTGGGTAACCACGGTTCTTATTACTTTGTACGGAACTTGGATTGCCAAGAAGATGGAGCTCACTGGCTCTATTTATATCGTGCAAGGGATTATCATTTTGGTTCCGGGTAGCCGAGTATTAGTGAGTGCCAGTCAGTCTGTGTTTGAACAATCGATTTTGCCTATTCCAAGTATTGGTTTGTCGGCGTTATTCATGTTCTCTGCAATCGTGGCAGGGCAAATCACCGCTTACTCGATTTACTCGCCAAAAGTCGAACGTTAATCCGTTCCGCTTCTCAAACCTTTAAACAAACACAGCTTAGCGGCTGTGTTTGTTCGTTTTAGGTGCTGTTCTTTTCTACGTTAAATTACGCTACCGAAAATTGGTTCGATTTGTGCTCGCTAAGCCTAACAAGAGTCATTAAAATGGGGACAAATTCTATTTAAATGAAGTATTAACGTATGTCTTTACCTCCTTGTCCGCAATGCCAATCTGAATATGTCTACCCAGACCAAAACAACCTAATCTGCCCTGAGTGTGCCTATGAGTGGAACCCAGAAGAAGAGCGTTTAGAAAGAGAAGCCGCGCGTGTTAAGGACGTGAATGGCGTTGTATTGGAAAGTGGCGATAAAGTTACCTTCATTAAAGACCTAAAAATTAAAGGCAGTTCTTCTGTACTGAAAATCGGCACTAAAGCGGTAATCAGACGAATTAATGAAGGCAAAGCTCACCAGTTAGATTGCAAGCTGGATGGTGGCGGTGAAATGCTGGTTACAGCGAAGTACGTTAAGAAGCAATAGAGGCCAATGGTATTGATCTATCATCGCTGTTCAATAATTCTGACTGGGACATTGTCGTAAATCTTCAATAAGTTTAAGTCGCTTCTTGGCATACTGGTTCGCATATTAAACAACATTAATTGCCTGAGAATTAAGATGATTAGAGAGTACAACCCAGCCGATATTGAAGCCGTTTTAGATATTTGGTTAACCGCCTCGATAAAGGCCCATGAATTTGTGGCTCCTGAGTTTTGGGAGTCGCAAGTGGCTAATATGCGTGACCTATATATTCCTGCATCAACAACTTACGTGTATCAAGTAGACGGTGAGGTTCGCGGGTTTTATTCGCTTTATGAAGGGATACTGGCCGCGATCTTTGTCATTACAGAACATCAAGGGAGTGGTATTGGTAAGCAGCTTATTCATCACGCCAAGCTTGAATGCCCGAACTTGTCTTTGAATGTGTACAAAGAGAATCAAGCGACCATTCAGTTCTACCTTTCTCAAGGCTTTAAGATCGTAAGTGAACAAGCCGACGAGCACACAGGGCACCAAGAGTACACCATGCATTTAGCCTAGCGTTGGGCTTCGTGAATAGTCAGACGAATATTAGGCAGGAATAGAATTTATATGGATATAGTCAAAGCCGACATGGAGCACTCGACTGCGTTCCACCATTATGTAAACGCTTGTATCGATGATGGACTTGAAATCTATACCGGTATTACCGATGGCAGTGATGCTTACTTAGAAAGGCGAGTCGCTTATTCAAAAGGTGAGGAACTGCCAGAAGGTTGGACGCCTGCTTCTACGTATTTTTGTATCGACTCTGGTCAAATCCTTGGTGTCATAAGAGTTCGTCATGGCACCAGTGAATACATTCATGACGTTATCGGCCATATAGGCTACGAGACTTTGCCACAAGCGAGAGGGCAAGGTATCGCAAGTCATATGTTGTCTTGGGTTCAACGTCACGTACTGACCGAAAACGCTATTATTACCTGTGAGTACCGCAATATTGCTTCGCAAAAAGTGATTGAGAAGTGTGGTGGGCAGTTCTTAAATGCCTTTTACTCAGAGCAAGATAAACACGAAGTTCTACGCTATCAACTAAACCCTAAATGAACACTGAAGCATGGCACTTCCTCATTCTCACTTACTTGTCGTGAGCGATCTTTTGGGAAATTAAGCCACTGTAGATTCTGATTCATTGATTATTGTTGGAGATATTTTGAAGTATTCGACAAGACCCGCTCAGTCATCAGATTATGAATTTCTGTTCGAGCTAAAAAAGGCGGCTGAATTTGAGCCAATCAAAGCTGTTTTTGGCTGGGATGAGCAGATTCAAAGAGATATACACGCCGAAGAGTGGGTAGAAGAACGGCCTGAAATCATTGAATATCAAGGTAAAGCGATTGGTAGTGTGTTGTTGCAAGACAAAGAGGATCACTTCTATTTTTGCCGATTCTTCCTACTGCCTGAATATCATGGCAAAGGTATTGGCAGCCAAGTTTTAACGGATTGCTTAGCTCAAGCAGCCAAACTCAATAAGCCTGTGGAGTTGTGTTATTTACAAGGTAATCGAGTTGGGGAATTGTATTTAAGGTTTGGCTTCGAAATCACCTCGCAAAACGATCAGTTTGTCTATATGTGGCGTGAATAGTTAGTAATAATTGAGATGAACTCATTCTTTTAGCCTGTATCTCCATCAGATAGTTGCCTTAATCTTGCCAACAGAGGACGTATAAATAGAGAACTGTCAGCTGAATTATAAAATAATGCTAACCATATCAATATTTTATCAATCTGTGTTTTCGGTCTGGATTTTTAATGATAGGGTCGCCGAATAATTATATTGATAAGAATAAAGGCTTTATATGAAACATCTTCTGCCAATGGCTTTGGTAGCTAGCTTAACGGGTTGTATGACGTTACCTCATAATGCGTCGAATACTCTATCTGCTCCTCATGGAGATGGAGCTATTGGTATTACTACGAAGATCATTAAGGTTGGTAGTGCTTATCCGTGTGATACTTTTTCGATTCTAATGTACGAAAAGATTGGTGACGAACTCGCTCAAGAACCAGAGACGTTGAGAATGACAGTCTACGAAGATCTAGAGTACGTATTGTTTGATAATATCAAGCCAGGTAGTTACGTTGTTAAAGAAGCACGCTGCAATGTTCCAAGAGGGATCGCTGTAGACGGATATAAACGTTACCACTCTATCGAA
Organism: Vibrio sp. J383; assembly: GCF_023503985.1. Taxonomy (NCBI): domain Bacteria; kingdom Pseudomonadati; phylum Pseudomonadota; class Gammaproteobacteria; order Vibrionales; family Vibrionaceae; genus Vibrio; species Vibrio sp. J383. Next base: position 1,262,980 of record NZ_CP097294.1, read on the forward strand.
ATGTCGAGTGAGTACACGGTTAAACCCAACACATTGACTTTAACTGATGACCTAATCTTTGCTGCTCAGGAAACTGAGAAGGACTTTTATTTCACAGTTGAATCAAGTGAAGAAGTTTCCATTTACCTTGAGGGTCTGCTTGCGGTATCAGATACTATCGGTGAAGAGTGGAATATAGAAACTCCTAAGAGCCAGCAGCTCTAATCGTTCGTTGGCTCCAAAGTACTAGCTGCCATAAAACTGGTTAACTTTGCTGGAAATTGTAAATAAACTCAATGGTACACTGTGTCATTGAGCTTATTAGTTTTTAGGGGCTATTTAAATTTGATAGTCAGTAATGCCCGAATGTTACTACCACAGATCTGCAATCTTCATTAAGCCTTTTCTTTGGCTCCTAATTGTTTGCCTGTAATATCTTCGAAGTAAAAATCTTGCGACGATACAACCCCAAAATCTATTTGTAGCATCGCTAGAATCAGAGTTATCGACATTCACTTCCAAATTTTGACTCGGAATTATTAATCTTACTGGTTTCAGTAACTAACGGTTTCTTGCGACGGAGCTTTTAGCAAGTTCATGGGGCGGAACACCAAAAGTTTTCTTAAAGGCGCTGGTGAAGTTAGAAGGGTGCTGATAACCCGCTTCATAGGCCGCTTCGGTTATTGAAACCAAGCCACGCTCTAAGTGTTGGCGCGCGATATCCAGACGTCGGTACCGGATATAGCCGTTAATAGTCAGGTTGTAAGATTGCTTAAATCGACGCTGAAGATTGGAAATGCTCATCGAGAACTTACTCGCGATGCTTTCAAGGCTGAGTTGTTGATCTAGGTTGATTTCAATGTAGCTGATGATGTCTTCAATCTTGGCATCGAAACTCTTTGATGTACTGGCCATATCAAGGTTTACACTCGAGTTTGTATTGTGTGAGGCGATGACTGGATCTGTGCTCTCTGTATTTGTGTGGCTATCGTCGGAAGTGCATTGATGACAACATTGAATCGGCATCTGCGACAGGGTTTGAGCAAGTAACTGCTGGGTCAGCGTCTCTACGACAAGCTTGTCTTGGAAGTTGGTTGGTGTCGCTTGGCTGGTAAGTGCGTTCGTGAGTTGAATGATGTCAGCGTTAATCTTTACGTTGTAAAACGCCTTATGTGAATCGAGGAATGATTTGCTAGAACAGTGGTCACTTAAACGAGGCTCGACCCATTGCGGCTTAACCAAGATGTTGATCTTATTTATTTTATTACCTTGGATTAAAGATCGCCTAAAGTTGGCAGGCTTGGCAAGGTTAACCACCACACCTTGTGGGCCAGAGTTGGCATCGAGATCGAACTCGAGATCGTCGTAACCAAAGGTGAGCTTTCCCTCAAGAAGAATCGTAATCAGGATGGCGGAGTGGGCGGTCGATACGATGTTGCTGTCGACCAATTCAACACAACGACCGCCATGTACAAAAATCTGGTCATTGTATTGGTAAGAAAGGAATTTCCCCTCAGCAAGTGATGTTTGCTTGGTTTGGCCTTGCGTCACGATGATCTGCTTTTCCGTCTGTTCTAGTTTTTTGGTCAGGGCTATTTTCTTAGTTAATGTCGATTTTTTGGCTATTACATTTGCTTTTGCCACAGCCGTTTCGGCAAGTTTAGTCTGCTTTGATGTTACTTCACCCATTTGACCGTTCCTCATAACATCTGTGCGTTTTTGCATAAGAAAATCATCTGTGCATTTATAAATTACAACTCTATCATATTTGCGAATTATTATCATTTACATCTAGGATTGAATTTATGGAAAGCCCCGTCAGCTCAACAATCAAGCTTTCAGCCCTCTGTATTGCAATTGCCAGCGCGTTTAGCAGCCCTGTAACTGCAGAAGAGAACACATCGCACTTTGATGAAGTCGTGGTGTGGGGAACGAGAGTATCAAGCAACACTGAATCGATCATTGCCGATGACATGTCACTCAAGCAAGCTGACCATATGTCAGATCTGCTGCGTGAAATCCCTGGTGTTGATGTTGGGGGAACGCACTCGGTCAACCAACGAATTACTATTCGTGGCTTGAGTGAAACTGACTTAGATATTCGATTGGATGGTGCTTCTCAACACGCAAATATGTTCCACCATATCGGTAACCTGACTCTTAATCCTGACATCTTGAAATCGGCCGATATCCAAGTGGGTAACAATTCGGTGACGCAAAATGGACTAGGCGGTTCAGTATTGTTTGAAACCAAAGATGCCAAAGACCTGCTTCGTTATGACGAGAGTTTTGGCGCTCGTGTTTATGGCGGCTACGCAACCAACGCAAGCCAGCAAGGTTCACTCACTGTGTATGGTTTGTTGTCAGATAACGTCGATGCGATGCTTTACAGTCATTACATGAGTCGTGATAACTTCGAAGACGGCGCCGGCAATGAAACCTTTGGGTCAGAAGGCGATGTTTACAACATTCTCGGTAAGATTGGTTTTGAACCGAATGACTTACACCGCTTTGAACTCTCTTATGATCTGTATCGTGATAGTGGTGATTACAGCCCACGTCCAGATATGTCAGGTGGTGCTAACGAAGGCTTGTCTAGCGACATCCTGATTCCAACTGATTATGACCGTGACACTATTACGGCAAGTTATGAGCTACGTGGCGAAAGTCATCAAGGTAACGTCACTCTGTACAACACAGAGACCGAGATTCAGCGTGATGAAAGTGTTATGGCACCGCGTTGGCCATCGAACCGCTTATCTAACAATACGGCGAAAAACCAAAACTTTGGCCTGAATGCTAAGTTCCAATCGGACTATCGCCTGATGTCATTTGATAATATCGCGACTTATGGCTTTGACTACATGGACAAGTCATCGAGCAGCTATTACGGCAGCAGTAAGTTTATGGATGAGTCAGCAATTTCTACCGCACTTTTTGTTGAAGACCAGTTCTACTTTACTCAAGCCTTTTCGATCACTGCAGGTGTTCGTTTTGATGATTACCAGCGTAAAGCCGAAACAGGAAACGATGACTTTGACGACGTAACATGGTCGTTGGCAACGCAATGGGACGTGACCCAAGATTGGACGCTGTTCGCGAGCACCCGTTCGCTGTTCAAAGGACCCGAGTTGATGGAGACCTTTATTGCTTACCAAGACGCAGCGTTCTTAGCTGACGACATTAAGGCTGAAACAGGGCAGAACACCCAAGGTGGTGTGCGCTTCGATAAACGTTTAGATAATCACTTTATTGGCGCAAACTTAACTGTATTCCAAACCAATATCGATGATTACATTGCCGAAGAGTATCAGCCCGTAAACCAGAGTTACTTGATTTATAACTTAGGTGATGTCGAGATAAAAGGTTTTGAGGCGAGCTTGTCTTATGGTTACGAGATGTTTAACAGCAAGCTTTCTTATGCTCGTTCAGATACTAAAAACAAAGACACAGGCGGCGCTGTCGCGGGTGGCAATGGACGCAGTATTGATATGGGCGACAGTATCACGCTAACACTGGACTATCAATCTGAAGCGTTGGAAACGATTTTTGGTTGGAATTCAATGTTTGTTAAAGACGAAGACAATGTATTCGATGGTCAGCCGATCAAAGAAAGCTATGACGTTCATAACCTGTATGCTCAGTGGGTGCCATCAAATGTGGATGGATTGTCTGTCACCTTTGGTATCGATAACGTGTTTGATGAGCAATACACCTCACACGCTTCTCGTTCGGGTACAGCAAGAGGCTTTACCTTGGATGACTATGAACCAGGTCGTAACTACAAGCTTTCCGCTGCGTATCAGTTCTAGAGAAGGTTCCAGTTCTCAGGGTTGGTTAGCTCAATAAACTGGCGGTCGTAGGGATCCGCAAAGTTTATTGACCAAAACTGAAGCTATTCCTTTAAGTCGGTCGTTTAAAGCATTCATTTAAGTCATTCTTTTAAGTGATTACTTTAGGTGGCTAGTGAAAAGAAAAGCGCCTTTCGAGCTCTTGAGCAAGAAAGGCGCTTTTGCCTTGTTCGTTATTGTGGGAGTCATTCAATAGGCAAAGACAGCACACCGCCATTGAGTTCGACTTGTTTTAGCCATTCGGTTGGAATTTCGCCATCTTCTTCGTAGAAACACGCCGCTAATACAGCGCCAATCACAATCGCACGCCCGCAGCTGTCACCGCCACATAAGATATTGTCTCGAATACCTTGTTTAAAGCTCTGGGCCCCCGCAATGATGCGAATCAGCAAGGGAAATGCGGCACTCAGTTCACAATGCAATCCGAACTTCTTCGCGGCATCTGTAATCGAAAGCTCAGGTTCAGCCAATGCTTCATCGATTTGATCGTGTATAAATCTGCTGCAAGTTTGTCGCACCATTTCTACCGATTGCAGAGGCGAGTTGCCTTGAATTGCCGCTTGAATCAGTAGAGTGATGGCTTGGGCCCATTCTACGGCTTTGTCGTTGTTGTTCGTCACTCGTACCGCACTTTCTACCATGGCTGGCAAAGTGTGAGAGGTGTAAGTACACGCCACCAATGGGATGATCTTTGAGACTGCGGGAAGTTGCGTATCGTCTGCGCCACAGGCAGTAATCGGGGCGTCCTCTAGTTCTAATTGATGGATGTTCAGCAAGCTCATGCGCGTCGCTTTATCAATGTAGCCTTGCCAACTGCCACCAAAATCAAACCAGAAGCGGAAATGTTGAATATAGTTCGCTTCATCGTATTTTTGATTGTCGACTAAGCTGTCGACCATCGCCAATAACTGAGCACCATATTGCGATTGCTCGCCTGCGGTTTTACCTTGGTGCGCAAAGTAGCCTTTATCTTGATAATCGAACCGATTCGGTGAGCGAAATTCAGGCTCAAAACCAGCCACGTGTAAGATCCTCTCTTGGTCATACAGCCAGTGCAGCCCCATTGAAGCGGCGTCTCCAACCAATGCGCCGACAACGGCGTAAAAAGCTCTTTCTTTATGATTGTCCATGTTGAGCGATGTCCTTGAGATGAATCAACGTAGTTCGATACGTTAAGTATAGTGATTAGGCGAGCATTTTGCTGTGTTTCTAAAAAGAAATATGAATGGATAAGTCCTGATTGGTCAATAGCTTAAACCAATCAGGTGAAATTGATAAGGGCGATGAATAGTCTGGTGAATTCGTATTTTTGATTGGTGGTGTTATTGATGGTTGAGATAGGCACTAGAGCGCTGCTCAATCACTTTGAAAAGACGTGAAAGCGCAAAGCACAAAGCAAAATATACGAAGCCTACAATGAGCCAGATCTCAAAGATCAAACCTGAAGAGTTTGCCATTTCAGTACCAACAAACGTCATCTCTTGGATAGAAATCAGAGACACAATCGACGTGTCTTTAACCAAAGATATTGCTTGGCCAGCCAATGGCGGTGTGATAGCCGTTAATACTTGCGGGCCGACTACAAATCGATACTTAGACAATGCAGACAGACCGAGTGAATCGGCCGCTTCCCATTGGCCTTTAGGAATACCTTCTAAGCCAGCTCTAATTACTTCAGCAATATAAGCAGAAGAGAGCAAGCCAATACAGATAACACCAGACGCCAAGTTTTCCCAAAGGTTAGCTGGGCCGAACAGGAAATCTTGAACAGCATTAATCTCGCCGTTGTGTTCACGTAAAATGCTTTCTAAACCAAGCAATGGGATCAGCTGGTTAGAAACAAAGAAGTAAAAGATAAAGACAAACACCAGCGGCGGAATATTACGAACCAACTGAATGAAAATCAGTGCCGGTGTTTTGAAGAAAGCGATCTTTGAGTGTCTTGCCACACCTAACAATGTGCCAAAAGAGAGTGCTAACACCATACTCCATAAACTTAAGCGCAGCGTTGCGATCAAGCCTTGGAAAAAATAGGGAATACTGCCTTGAGAAGGCGGAATAAAAATCAGGGTAAACGCATCTTCCCAGCGCCATTGGTAGTTAATACCAACAGCAGAGCGATAATAAAGCCAGCCTGCAAACACACACATGACAGCGAGTAACACGCCATCCAAAAGGTTAAGGCGTTGATACCAAGGCTTCATATGAACGTTGGGCTTAGGTGTTGTCAATGCGCTAGTACTACTCACGTCATTCCTGTTTAAACAATAATAATTAGTAGGCTGTTTTGTTGAGTTTTAGATCATCAATAAAGCGAATCAAGTTGCCGATGAGAAGGCAGTGCAGACAACGCACTGCCTCGATTCACTAGCAAAAGTTCTGATTACTGACCTTGAGCAATCTGGTCTTGCCAATCTAGAGTAGAGAACCAGTACTCGTAACGCTCTTTCAACCAACCGTCTTCAGTACGTGCTTTGATCCATTCGTTGAAGAATTCTGCCTTGTCAGTTTCACCTAGGCGAACTGCAAATGCTTCGTTACCTTTTGACAGACGCTCTTCAAATGGAATAAATAGCGTGTCTGCGTTTTTGATCGTTTCGTGTTCTGGTTTCGGGCTAGACGCGATAACCGCGTGTGCGTTGCCGTTCAACACTTCTTGGAATGCTTGAGCATCGTCATCGAACTGTAGAACTTTCGCTTTAGGGAAGGTTTCACGAGCGACTTGAACTGTGAATGCTCCCCGACGTGCTGCAATTTTTACACGGCGAGAGTCAAAATCAGAGATCTGAGTAAAACCTTCCGCTAGCTCTTTATTAGCCGCCAGTTGAACGCCAGAGTGCGAGTAAGGTTCAGTGAACAATACGCTTTTAGCTCGAGCTTCAGTGATAGACATACCGCCGATGATCACATCAAACTTCTTCGATAATAGAGAAGGGATAATACCGTCCCATGCCGTAGGTACAAATTCGACTTTCCAACCAGAATCTTCGGCAAGGCGTTTCGCCACGTCGATTTCAAAGCCAACGAGATCGCCTTGTTTGTTACGCATCGCCCAAGGAACAAATGTCGACATACCAACGCGCAGTGAGCCACGTTCGTTGATTTTATCGAGGTTAGGCGTTTCAGAAGCAAGTGCAGGCAAACTTACGGCAAGCGCAAGTAGGGCTGTAATCGCGGTTTTAAATAGCTTCATGCTGATAAATCCTTATTGTGTTCGCCAGTTAGCCCCGAGCTTATGCTCAAGCCAAGCAGCAACGGCAGAAAGTGAAAGTGTAAGAGCAAGATAAATGATCGCCACAGAGAACCAAATCTCGAATGGCATCGCGGTTTCAGAAACGATGTTTCTGGCTTCAGTCGTCAGGTCAAAAATAGCCATGACACTCACAATTGAAGAGTTTTTAATAAGAGAGATCACTTCATTGGTCAAAGGTGGCAAGATGCGTTGCACCACCTGAGGAAGAATCACATCCCAGTAAGTATAGGTCTTTGATAAGCCCAAGGATTGAGCTGCTTCAAATTGTCCTCTCGCAATACCATTTAAACCAGCACGAAATATCTCGGCGGTGTAAGCGCCTTGGAAAAGTGCCAAGGCTAAAACGGCAGTACTAAAGCGATCGAGCCCTAATACGGGGCCAAATACAAAATAGAGCAAATAAATTTGTACTAATAACGGCGTGTTACGAATCAACTCAACATAGCTGGTGGCTAAGGTGCGTCCAACCACCGAATTTGAGTTTCTCAATAGTGCTGTCGTTAAACCAATGATCAGCGTAGCAACCAAAGAAATCAAAGAGATATTGATGGTAACCAGTAGCCCTTCAACTAATTCTGCAGGCCACCATTCACCATCTTCATAGAAAGCAATATAGTCCGGCACACGCTCCCATTGCCAGCTGTATCCCATGGTTTGCGCACCAGAGTCGAGAATCCAAACAACAGCAGCCACCAGTACAACAATCTGTACCAAAGCAGATAGGGCGGGTTTAATAATTCGAATCAACATCAATAAGTCAGGATCTGATTTAGGAACGCTTGAGTACGTTCATGTTGAGGGTTTTCAAAGAGCGCTTGTGGCGTATTCGATTCCACAATTTGTCCTTCATCCATGAAGATAACGCGGTCGGCCACTTGTTTTGCAAAGCCCATTTCGTGGGTCACACACACCATGGTGATACCTTCGCTCGCCAGTTCAACCATCACGTCGAGCACTTCGTTGATCATCTCCGGATCAAGCGCTGAAGTCGGTTCATCAAAAAGCAGTAATTCAGGCTTCATGCACAGCGAACGGGCGATAGCTACACGTTGTTGCTGACCGCCAGAAAGTTGCACTGGGTATTTGTTGGCTTGTTCAGCGATGTGTACGCGCTCGAGATAGTGCATTGCAATCTTCTCAGCTTCTCGTTTGCTTTTTTTAAGCGTACGAATCGGCGACAGAGTCAGGTTTTCGAGCACGGTAAGATGGGGGAATAAATGAAAATGCTGAAACACCATTCCGACTTGGCCAGGTGTGTTGAATTTACTCGGAAGCACTTGTTCTAACACGCAAAGCTCGCCACTTTCGAAAGGTTCTAGCTGATTGATACAACGGATTAAGGTTGATTTACCCGAACCTGATGGCCCGCAAATCACCACTATCTCTCCTTGTTCAATATTTAAATCGATATCCTTTAGGGCATGAAAATCACCATACCACTTGTTAAGTGACTTAAACTTAACCATTTCCTTGAGATTGTTCAAATCGTTGTTCATACCTAGTAAAGAGACAGGTTTACCTTACCAATATAGAAATCTGAATGCACATAAAATTAAGGACTTATGAGAATTTAATAGCATCTTGTAGGGCAAATTAAAAAGCAGCGCCCAAAATGAACGCTGCTTTGTTTGTACGAAAGAAATAAGTAATGGGTTCAGTCAGATGTAAAAAATCATCTTTTTGTGGTCATTGTCTTTGCTTTCTCTCTACTTTAGCAATTCTTAGTGAATAGCAGACTCTAAAATCTCACGCGTTTTCTCTGGCGTGATTGCTTGGTTTTCGCCAAGTTGCAGGTAACCGTGTGATTCAAGTTGAGCAACAACGTTGTCGATTGCTGCCGCTTTCGTTGCTTCGTAACCGTCGAACATGGTTGGAACGTCTAGGCTGTGGTAGAAGGCTTCGATTGCAGCGATTGTACGCTCGGCTAAATCAGCACCCGCTTCTAGGCCAAATACGTTACGACCCATTTGCTCTAGCTTGCCACGCTTCGCTTCGATTTGATTACGAAGTAGTGAAGGTTGAACAATCGCAAGAGAACGCGCGTGGTCTACGTGCCATAGCGCAGTGAATTCGTGGCCAATCATGTGTGTTGCCCAATCTTGAGGAACGCCAGTACCAATCAGGCCGTTAAGCGCTTGGTTTGCTGTCCACATTAGGTTTGCACGCCAAGCGTCGTTGTCACGCTCGTCGTATTGCTTACCCAGTACAAGTAGGTTCTTCAGCAGTGTTTCAGCGTAACCGTCTTGAACCATCGCGTCTGTTGGCATTGTGATGTATTGTTCACATACGTGAACCCACGCGTCAACCAAGCCGTTGATCAGTTGGCGTTCAGGTAGAGACTTCATTACGTCTGGGTCCATAACCGCAAACTTAGGCTGTACCGCAGGGTTCATGAATGCCAGTTTCTCTTGAGTCTCTTTACGAGTGATTACCGCACCCATGTTAGATTCAGAACCTGTCGCAGGAAGTGTCAGTACCGCACCAATTGGTGTCGCTTCTGTTACTTGGTGTTTACCCGCTAGGATATCCCAACCGTCGCCGTCGTATTTAGCCGCCGCAGCAACGTACTTAGAACCGTCGATTACTGAACCACCGCCAACAGCGATAATGAACTCTACGTTTTCTTCTTTAACAAGAGCGACGGCTTTATCTAGCGTCTCTTTGGTTGGGTTAGCTTCAACACCAGCGAACTCAATCCAAGCGTGATCCTTTAGAGAAGCGACAACTTGGTCGTAAACACCGTTGCTTTTGATTGAACCGCCACCGTAGATGACTAGTACTTTCTTCGAAGTATCAACCGCTTGGTTGATAGCGTTGATTTGGCCTTGGCCGAAGTGGATAACTGTAGGGTTAACATAAGTGAATTGCATTAGAGATTCCTTGTGTAAAGCTCAATTTGTTATTTTAGTTGATTGCTCAATTTCTATATTTGCATATTAGTACAGTAATCTAGGGTGATGAAGAGCTGATCCTCCAAATAAATTGCCTATTTCTACAAAGTTGATATTCTTTCTCTGCTTTAGCTTAATTACTCTTAGCACTTGGAATGGAAAGTCGCCACTTATGAAAACACTCGCGCAGTTGTTACAGTCTTATGTAGAACACAAAGGTTGGGATGATCTCGAAGGGATCAGAGAAACTGAAATTGGCGGTGTGTGGTTGTATAGAAGCATTGGCGGGAATCAGCGTCAGCCATTTACTTACCAGTCGGGTATTATCATGCTCGGGCAGGGCAAAAAGAACATCTACATTGGCGACAGACCCGTTACATACGCTGCTGGTGATTATCTTGTGGTAGGCGTGCCAATGCCATTGGAGTGTGAAGCCTTACCTGTAAATGGCGAACCATTGCTTGGTTTGTCGATAAGCATCGATTCTCAGCGCTTGCATAGCTTAGTCAAAAAGTTGGAAGACCAAGGCTTTCTAGAGAGCTACTGCAACAAGCACAAGCAGAATTCGAGCGGCTTAGAATCGGCGCCAATGGAAGAGCAAATGCTGGGGAGCTTTACTCGATTGGTCAAAACTCTACATTGTGACATTGAAGCCAACATATTGGGTGATGCCATGGTCAGCGAGATTGTCTACCGCGCATTAACCGGTTCAGAAGGGCGTGTGCTGTTTGATTTAGCTCATCATGACGGACACTATGCACGTGTCGCTAAAGCGCTGTCTAAAGTGCATGAAGAGTATGACCAAACCATCACTGTTCAATCGCTTGCCGATGAAGCTAACATGAGCGTGTCTGCCTTCCACAATGCATTCCGCAATGTCACCTTTGAATCACCTCTTCAATATTTGAAGAAGGTGAGACTTAACAAAGCCAAAGAACTGATTCAGCTAGAAGGCCTTCGCATCAGCGATGCTGCTCGCCGAGTCGGCTACTCGAGCCCATCCCAATTCAGCCGCGAATTTAAGCGCCACTTCAATACTACTCCAAGAGCTGTTTAGCCCTTACTCAATATTTATGTTCCGAAACGTGCGGTATTTCATATTATGCAATATTGTTTGTATATTTTAGTTGCCCGAAAAGTGGATGTTTTATAAATATCTGTTATTAAACAACAAAGCATAGTCGTCATGAGTAAGTTGTTAGGAAGGAATTTGCGTTCAAGCGTTAAACTTTTCGGACTAACGGCGATTATTCTCACGTGAGGAAATATGGACGTTCATTGTAAAATACTAGAAAGCAAAGATAGCCTTAAGTATCGCGCACTACGACTTGAAAGTTTGAGATTACATCCAGAATGCTTTGGCTCTGGTTATGAAGCCCAGTCAAAAATGCCAAAGTTATATTTTGAAGGACTAATTGAAAGTGCTTCTCAGGAAAGTGTCATGATCGGTGCATTTATCGGGGAAGAACTTGTCGGCTTATGTGGGCTGACACCTATTGATGATTCTTCTTTAGAAGTCATTCAAATGTTTGTGACTTCAAGCTCTAGAGGACGTGCTATCAGCATTAAAATGCTAAATCTCGCTAAGCTTTTATTGGAGTCGCGCAATGAAGCAGAATTAAGACTCACAGTTTTTACTAATAATACTCACGCGATAAGCACGTACAACAAATCAGGTTTTGAGTGCTTGCAAACTTTAGGAAATGAGTCGGTAATGACTTTTAAACCTTGAAATCGAAAGCTTCACAAAAATGATTCAACACATATGGCGTTCTGAGCTTGACCGTGAGTTTATGAATTGGATGAGAAGTGAGGCTGGGTTGACTATGCGTGTTGTTTTTCAAGAATACACCAAAGTTGGAGTCTGTGATGACATTAGAAGATTTCCAGTCACAGCTGCTTAAATCATGTTGATACTCTAGGAGGTCTTTTGTTCGACTTATTGAAGAAAGTAGCATTAATTAATCTAACAGCAGCATTGGCAGTTTTAGCGCTATCTCAGTTTTTTCCTTTCTTTGCCACGACAAGACTTGTCGACTTTCTATTTTTTGTGGTCATTGTCATTTGGGTTCTAGCGAAGTTAATGTGGGAAGGTGGTGTTCATAGTAAGACGACACGTCTTGATGACCCTATAACAGATAAAGTCTACAAAATGGTCGAAGGCCATGATTTTGATAAAGACCAACAAGAACACTACCGAATGAACTACCACACAGGGCTAGTGTTGTTCATCGCTGGTTTACCCGCTTTTATTGCTTGCTTTGTTCTTCAACTTGTTTGAGTTCCAGTAGAACAAATGAGTTGCCATGATACTTAATACTTGGAAAGTTTCGCCAGTAAGATATTGGCTGAGAAGGTAATGATGGAAGAGTATTTGGAACTAGATATGCTCACGTTGGAGTCAATTTTTAAAGCAGCTGGGTTTCCGATCGAAAGAGATGTTTATTTGGCATCACGTGCTGAATCAATTGAGCAGGGGTTGTTGTTTGAGTATCGTCGACAAGACAAATTAATTGGTTATGTAACGCTACGTGATTTGGGAGATGGTCAGTGGTTTGTGCCTATGTTTGTGGTGCATCCAAACTATCGAAGTAAGGCGGCATTCCTTTTTTTGTTTCGTTCCATTGCCGATCAACTTAAAAATAACCGCTCAACTGTTTTAGTGAGCAATGTCCTACGCCTCAATGAGTTATCGGTGCAGTTTCACAAGCATCTGGGGTTTGAGGTCACTCGTGAAAATCATTTAGGCTACGAATTTACGTTAGATTTAACACCTGAAGTAAAAGATAAGTGGTCTAACTTCTTAGGTATTCAACGCTGAAACTTTTAAATTTGGGTGGCGTCTAGTGGATGGATTCTCCGAATACCACGAATGAGCACAATCCCCTTGTTAATCAAGATGAGCAAATGTATCTAATCGTAGGTAATATTAGTCTGCTGGTATTCGATTTTCGAATATATTATTAATGTGTTTATATAATATCAGCCCTCTAAAATAATTAGTTAACCAGCCTAAGAGTTTATGCACGTATATAAGATAGTTAGCTCAATAATTAGTCTAGTAAGAGGATTTGAGGACTTTTAATGTGAACAACCTATCAAATATTTTCTAAACTTAGAAAGTTATCCATCTCTTTATCTGAGTGAGTATTCATGATTGTTGAATATATCAAAAGATAAAGAGAATTTATTACTCGTTTCGCCCTATTATTGCGGATAATTAGTCGTGTTGTGACTAATTATTCTGTAACTCCCTGATTTATGGTTAAGTGATAGCCTGACTGTTATCACGTTTCTACTAAATTAATTAAATTAATATAGCGCTACTTTAATCATTCTTTCCAATACGATTATTAAATATAAATACGTATTCCTATATTATTAAAAGGATAATTCCGATGAGTAGCGATATCATTAAAATTTCAAGAAATACTGAAAATGCACCAATTAATTCTGTATCTACACAAACGGTCGCTTTTTCTCATTATAATAACTTTTCTGCTCAATTACCTGTTGACCCTAAAACAGGTCAAATAGTAACTGGTGATATTAAAGACCAAGCAACGCAATGCTTAAATAATATTAAAGCGATTGTTGAAAGCATCGACCATGTTATGGATGATGTGGTGAAGATTAATGTTTTCGTTAAGAATATTTCTGATATCGATGCTATTGATGAAGTTTACAAAAGCTTCTTCCACAACAGCCTTCCAACACGTACTGTCGTGGGTGTCGCTGCACTGCCAAACAGCGATGCGCTAGTTCAAATGGATGCTCTTATTTCAAACGGCGAAGGCACTAAACCACAAGCACCTTGCGCACTAGTTAAGGTATCAAGAAATACGGATAATGCGCCTCAAAGTGCTGTGTCCACGCAGACTGCGGCTTTTTCTCACTACAACAATCTTTCAGCTCAGTTACCGATAGATGTAACCACAGGTGAGTTGGTTGATGGTGGTATCGAAGCGCAAACGGTCCAATGTCTATCAAACATTAAAGCTATTTTAGAAAGCATCGGACATGTCATGAATGATGTGGTTAAAACGACTATCTACCTCAAAAATATCGCAGATGCGGAAGTGGTAAATGAAGTATGTGCTAAATTCTTCCCAAGCTACGTTCCTGCTCGTACCGTTGTTAACGCAGCTGAATTACCAATGGGTGCTTTAATTCAAATTGATACATCCGTTTCACATGGCGACGGTACACCGCCGCAATTACCAGAAGACACTCGCTTACTGGTTATTGAAACCAATAATACTGTTGCAGCACCATTCATGCCTTATTCGCATACTGTTGCTTTCTCTCACTACAATCATATTTCAGGACAATTACCTTTAGACCCGAAAACAAATGAAATTGTTGCTGGTGGTGTAAAAGAGCAAGCGGAACAATGTTTAAAAAATATTAAATCGATAATTGAAAGTGTTGACCACAGCATGGACGATACGGTGAAAATTAATATTCAACTTAAGGATATTTCAGATATTGATGCGGTAAACGAAATCTACACAACATTCTTTAATGCTGAACTGCCTGCAAGAACTGTAGTAGGGGTTTCAGAAATCCCAATGAATGCTTTAGTTCAAATTGATGCTGTCGTTTCTAATTGTGAAGGCACGCCTCCACAAGACGTGGTTGCTTAAATCAATTGAATCCTTCTCGATAATATCGATCAGATCTCGGCTTTAGTTTCCAAACAGGGAGCAAATTCAACAGGCCGTGATCTGATCCGTTCACCTCATTACTCAAGTCCATCGAAGCGACACACCTAAGCTTATCCCGTAAATATGGTATTTATAAGGTTGAAGTGTTTTAATATGAAAAACAGACGCTTAACGTAATAAAGAAAACCAGCTTATGCAATTTCGAGCCATCTTACTGCTATGCCTTACCCTAATAGGGTGTTCGTCCAATCAAGAGTTGGTACCCGACCCAACAACCATAACGCTATTTTATGGTGATACATCCATCTCTGCAGGTGTTTTAGAGGATAAAACATTTAGTTCGGTGCTAGCCAATAGAAAGGAGAGTGTTACTTTCTCGGGCTCAATATCAAAGCAAAACTCAGGCTACTTTGTCGATATGTTAGTGATTCGAGAAAAAAAAGAGCCGCGTTCAACACGACAACTAAACGCCTCGCTTGTTATGAATCCGGGAGAGTTAGTGGATGTTGGCGGCGTGAATAACGATGTGTTCAGGGTAATCCTCGAGTAACAAAACTAAAGTGTTCAATTAATCTGAATTTTTGCTTTACCTCAACCTAACTTCAAGTCTTAAGCTTCTCTTACTGATTAAGAAGGAGCTTATTATGCAAAATAACTACGTAAAAGAACTCGCTGTTAAAACTTATCAAGAAGATCTTCAGAAAGAGTACGTAAAATCTAAAGCTCGCCCATTTCATGCTCCAAGTTTTATCAGTGGAGTGTTATTGTCAGTTTTGCTGGTTGGGTTGTTTTAGTAAACAGACTCGTGGAATGTTTGATCCACCGCCAACTCTCTCTACTCCAACTTGCTTGTGCTTAAATGGCTACGGCACAATCGCTTATGTTGAATTGTGACGCTAATGTCGAGAGGAAGTATGGCCAGTCCAAGAGTGTTAAAGGTACAGATTACTGACATTACCTGTGGCGAGAATGTCACGATCATCGGACCAAGCAACGTTTATGGCTGTGAGCTTAAAGATGATGTGTTCGTTGGCCCTTTTGTCGAGATTCAAAAGAACTCCGTGATAGGCGAGAGAAGTAAGATTCAATCTCACACCTTTATTTGCGAGTATGTGACTATCGGAAGTGACTGCTTTGTTGGGCATGGAGTAATGTTTGCCAATGACTTGTTCAAAGATGGCAAACCAGATCCAAACCCAGACAGTTGGGGACGTACCGTTATCGAAAATAACGTTACCATCGGTTCTAATGCGACAGTGTTGCCTGTCAGTGTTTGCGAAGGGGTGGTAATCGGCGCGGGCAGTGTGGTGACAAAAGACATCACCGAGAAAGGTATCTATGCTGGCAACCCTGCTAAGAAGTTAAGAGACTTACCTTAGATTCATAAGACAAGCTGAGCTGTATGAATCATAAGGTGCGGCTTTTTAGATAAGCGACAGAGTATTGATATGGATGTATTTTTACACTTACTTCACCCAAGCGATGCCAGTGCTTTATTGGAGTTTGAAGTTGAAAATAGAGAGTGGTTTGAGCAATTTGTCCCAGCTCGGGAAGACCGTTTCTATTCTAATACGGGTGTTGTCGAGCAAGTCACTAGCTTTCTAACAGAGTATGACAATGGCGAAATGATTCCTATGTTGATCAAAGACGCTAATGGCACTATTTGTGGGCGAATCAATGTTCGTGATATCGACCAGAACGCTGGAAGTGGAGAACTAGGTTATCGAGTAGGTCACGCATTTGGTTCTAAGGGTATTGCGTCTAACGCGGTGAGGAAGTTACTTATCTACTTGGCTGAGAACTCTTCCCTTAAATATGTTGATGCCTATGCGTTAGTGTGTAATGTTGGTTCAAACAAAATCTTATTCAATACAGGCTTTGATTTAGTTGAGCGCGTTGAAAGTTACGCCGTGTTCAAAGGGAAGGATCAAGATGCTCATTATTATCGCAAAGCGTTATCTGTGTAACTGAATACTTTCAATGTTAACTCCTCCTATTAGTAAGGAAATATAATGTTTATTGTTTCTCTTGAATACCAAGTGCCTTTGAAAGAAATAGATCGCTTCATTCCAGAACATGTTGAGTTTTTAAACAAGCAGTATGAACTCGGGCACTTTCAGTTGTCGGGTCGTAAGAACCCTCGAACTGGTGGTGTTATTTTATCCACGCTTAGTAACAGGGAACAGTTAGACATGATTTTGACCGAGGATCCCTTTCATCGAGAGAATATCGCTAAGTATGAAGTCATCGAGATGTTGCCAACCAAGGCGTCTCAAGAGTTCAAGTTTTTGTTATAGGTTACATTTACTCTACGACGTGAATTGATACCTTACTTGTTATTTTATTTAGATTTTATTATCTAAATGCTCACCAGTGGCAACTTGTGATGTGAATTTGTATGGGTAATACTAGCCGCAAATTTGGCAGGGCAGTTTTGAAGATTAAAGGCATAGTTTCTATTGTCTTTATGGCTGCATTCTTATGAGTTCGAGGTGATATGAAGTATTTAATAGGTGTTTGCTTAGGTGCCTTATCTCTGTCTGCGACAGCGCAGTCAATGGTCATTGTTGATTCAACAAGAGATCGCTCTATACATCTAGAGGTTGTTTTACCGCAGGATTCTGATAGTTGCACAACGAAAGAACAGTGTGACGTGGCTTTTATTAGTGCCGGTAATCGAGTTCCATTCACCAAATATAGTTTTGTTGGAGAAATGCTAAACGATAGGGGTTACATGACCATTTATGTCGATCACGAACTACCAAGTGATCCTCCTCTATCGAAGACTGGTGATTTGTATAAAACGCGAATTGAAAATTGGACGCGAGGGGCACAGACTCTCAATGTTCTTCAGCACGAGCTAGCGAATCGTTTCCCTGCTTATGATTTTAACAAGTTAACCTTAGTCGGGCATTCGAACGGAGGCGACATTTCTACATGGTTGAGTAACGAAAATAAAAGTTATGTTTCTCAGTTAATTACGCTCGACCATAAACGAGTCACTTTACCTAAAAGTGAAAATATCCGAGTGCTTTCCATTCGAGCAACTGAATACCCTACCAAAGAGGGTGTGCTACCGACTGAATCAGAGCAAAAGCAATATGGTAGTTGTGTTGTTGAGATTCCAGACTCTAAACATATGGATTTAAGCGATTATGGTTCTAATCTCGCGAAGCAAAGTACGAATGACATTATTATTGGCTTTTTGGATGGCTTAGCGTGCGAAGAGTTGAGAGTAAAAGTTGAGTAGAAACATCTAATCCATTAGTGCGTGATAACTGTATTCGGAATAGACGACCTAATCGATTATCGCCTTATACATTAGAAGCTGGCAGCGTCCTTCTAGCCAGCTTCGAGTCTTTTTATTTCAAGGTTTAAGGTTACTTCTAGTTTCGGCCACTTATAGATTTACGGTTACTTCTGAGGTTTGTTACGTTCGATTACGCTAATCGCGATCGCCAAAAATAGAATATCTTTCACTAGGAAGAAGTTAGTGACTAAGATGCCATCCGATACTTTCCAAGCGTTTGGCGTTGTAATTAGGAAGCTGAGTGTCACAACAAAGATAGCCGCTGCAGCAATACCTGAGTAGAAAGCAATTGTTGGTTTCTTAAATCCAACGATCAGTCCAATCGCGACAATGATCTCCGCGCCACCCACCATGTTAGATACAGCTTGTACCGAGAACAGATTGTAAAGCCAGTTCATTGCAGGATGATTTGCGATTAGTGGTTCAATGAGCATCGCTTCGGTTGGCGTAAACTTATAAATACCAATCCAAGCGAGCACTAATGCTACGCCAACCACTCCAAGGTTATATCCCACATTACTCTGTTTTAAATCATAGGTTTGAACATGCATAAAAGTACTCCATTTAATAAAATCCCTGAATATGACCGCACTAGTGCAAAATTAATTTCGCTTTGAGAACAATACTTAATCTTTTTTAGCGAATTCAGGTTCGATCCCTGAAAAATCGAGTCGCAAGATGCTGGGTAGAGAAGGGGAGGTTTTATGCAAGAAGAGGAGCTTTCTAATTTTTGTTTTCAATATTAGGAATTTGGATTAGATTACGTTGACGTAAATCCCTAATTATAAGAAGAGAATCGCTCGTGAAAATCCATAGAATTAACCCGACCAAACGTTGGTCAGATGTAACTGTATTTAATGGCATCGCAAGTTTTGTTGAGGTACCAGAGACGGATACAACGGCAGGAATTAAGAGTCAGGTTCAGCAAATTTTTGATCAAGCTGAAGAAATGATGAGCTTGGTCGACAGTGACAAATCTCGCGTATTGTCGGTAACGATTTACCTAACAGATTTTGCCAATTTTGACGCGTTAAATGAAGTGTGGGAATCGTGGTTCCCTGAAGGCTGTGCGCCAAGCCGTGCATGTGTGAAAGCAGAACTGGCAAACCCTGAGCTATTGGTTGAGATGTCGTTTATGGTTGCTGCGGGTGAAAAGTTTCAATAAGCCGAAATATCGGTAGAAGTAGCATTGGTCGTATAAACGCTAATCAGCTAATCAATTAGACAGCGAACAGATAAAACAAAGCCACTCAGGTGAATCACTTGAGTGGCTTTTTAATTTTATACGCTACCCGAAACTAAATCGGGTCAGGCATTAAGCGAGACCTTGATCTCTGGCCATCTGTTTTGCGATCTTCGGTGCGTGCCATAAGCATGGCAGTAAGATAAACGATACCGGAACGGCAGTGATCACAATGAACGACTGTAGAGCGGAGATGCCGCCAGAACCCATTGAGATAAGAGCAATGGCTACTGCACCCATGATGATACCCCAGAAGGTACGTACGGCTGCGTTTGGCTCTGTAGTGCCTGTCATTACTACACTGATGGTGTAAGTCATCGAGTCACCTGTTGTCACGATGAACGTGGTCGTCAGGATAAGGAACAGAATCGCAATCAAAGTAGGGAACGGCAGTTGAGCGGTAATTGCCAGTAGCACAGCAGGAAGGTTAAAGCCTTCGAACGCGCTAGAAATTACGCCTGGGTTCTCTAATTCAAACGCTAGACCACTACCACCAACGATGCTGAACCAAAAACATGTTACTAGCGGTGCAACGATGCTGATAGAAACGATCATTTGGCGAATCGTACGGCCACGTGAGATACGAGCAATAAAGATCGCCATCATCGGACCATAGCCTAAGAACCAACCCCAGAAGAATACGGTCCAGCCACCTAGCCACGCTGTATCTTGGCGGTACAGTGCCATTGGGATGAAGTTATCCACCATTTCGCCCATGCCTTGTAGGTAGCCATCAATGATGAAGCTCGTTGGGCCTACTAGCAGAATGTAGCCGATTAGGCACACTGATAAGATGATGTTGTAACGGCTAACCAGTTGGATACCTTTGTTCACGCCACTCAATGCAGACAGTGTGTACATTGCGATAGCGAAAACGATAACAACACTTTGAGTTGCAAAGCTGTCGGAAATACCAAACAGTTCGCTCAACGCGTAGCTGATTTGCAGTCCAAGGAAACCGATAGGGCCGATAGTACCTGCGGCTACAGCGACGATGCTGCATGCGTCAACTACGTTACCAATCCAGCTGTTGATTGCTTTGTCGCCAAGTACTGGGTAAAGCAGCGTGCGTGGCTTAAGAGGAAGACCTTTGTCGTAATGCAGGTGCATTAACACGATGGAAGACAAACCACCTAAGATTGCCCAGGCAAGGAAGCCCCAGTGCATGAAAGATTGTGATAGGGCGTTGAACGCCATCGCTTGAGGATCAGCGTTGCCATAAAGTGGCGGAGCTGAAACAAAGTGAGCAATAGGCTCTGCGGCTGCCCAGAACACACCACCGCCGGCTAGCAGCGTACATAGGACGATAGACATCCATTTAAAGGTGGTCATTTCAGGGAGAGCAAGCGTTCCTAAACGAACGTGGCCTGTGCGTCCTAGTGCAAGCACTAAGCCGATAATGAAATTGAGTAGTAGTAGGACTTGCCAGAAAGCACCGAACCACTTAGTTGAGTAACTAAAGCCGATGTTTACAAGTTCGGACAACACGGAGGTGTTGGTGAAAGCAAGGACGACAAAGAGGGTTAAAAAGCTCCCACTAAGCCAAAATACTGGGTTTCCGAGTTCCAGTTTTTCACCCAAAGATTGAGCTTTATTGAAATCGATAGAAGTAGCTTCTGCGTTGATGTTTTCGTTGGCGACTTGCGTCAAGTTGGACATTATTTCTTCGCTATATTTGGCTCTTTCAAGCCTATGTATTTCTCCCACACTTGCATAGAAGTGTGAGGTTCGTCAAAAAAGCCGAAGATACTAACACATTTGTTATCAAAAGGTGGGCGAATTCCAAAAAGAAAGCCAAATCGACTGTAAATCTCTACTTTTTGGTTAGTTTTGATACGAATTTTTTTCCAACGCTGAGTCACATTTCTGATTTTTGAGACATTATTTTTTAGCTTTCCGAAATAAATTAATATTAGTTGTTGGTGCAAAATAAGTGTCGACTCATTGCATGCTATAAACAAATTAATGCGAGTCATTTTATAAATAGAGAATATTTTAGGTGTTAAATTTGCGTTGTTACCTACAGTTGTTTTGCGAAGAGATTTAAGTGGTGAGTAAAGTCCCATTTAAATTAAACATCTTGAAACAACAACTTAAGGGATAGCTAACATGCACCTAAACCAAGGAAGAGTGGCCAAGAAGGTTTTTACACTCAGTACTCTCACCGCGTCATGCTTAATGGCGTTCAATAGCTATGCGGCTGTGGATTGCTCAACGTTAGAAACGTGGGGCTCTGCCACTGTATATACCGGTGGTGATCAGGTTTCACATGACGGCAACGCGTACTCAGCAAACTACTGGAATCAAAATAACAACCCAAGCCAATTTGAAGGCGATTACGCACAATGGAAGAAAGTCGATGTGTGTAGTGGTAATGGCGGTGGTGGTACACCAAACGAAGCACCAACGGCTGCATTAACAACGCCTACAGCATCAGATGTGATTGTTGAAGGCGACAATGTCGTATTAAGCGCAACAGCGCTGGACGCTGATGGTAGTGTTGCTTCCGTAGAATTCTTTGTTGATGGTTCTTCGGTCGCGGTTGTGACAGCGGCACCATTTGAAGCAACGTGGGCTGCAACGTCGGGTAACCATCAGGTTTCAGTTGTTGCAACGGACAATGAAGGCGCAGCAAGTGTTACAAGTGCGGTTTCTGTCTCTGTTGATTCCGTTACACCAGGAAATGAAGCACCGACAGTTTCGGTAGCCCTTTCAGCGACGTCTGTGGATGTTGGTGGTGTAGTCACTTTTACAGCAACGGCAGCAGACAGCGATGGCACTGTCGATAAGGTTGATTTCTACGTAGCAGGTGCTCTTATTGGCACAGCTGCAACTAGCCCTTACACGCTTGATTACACAACCACTCAAGCGGGTTCTTTAGCGGTCTACGCAAAAGCGACTGACAATCAAGGGGCAACGACAGATTCAGCGCTGGCTTCTTTGACGGTGAATGGCTCACCAACAGTAAGCACATGTCGTCCTGATGGCTTATATCAAACTCAAGGTGTCGATGTTCCTTATTGTACGATTTACGATGATGAAGGTCGTGAGAAGATGGGCGCGGATCACCCACGTCGTGTGATTGGTTACTTCACCAGCTGGCGTGCAGGGGACGACCCGCAAGCCGCATACTTAGTAAATGATATTCCTTGGGAGCAACTTACACACATTAACTACGCTTTCGTGAGCATTGGCTCAGATGGCAAAGTAAACGTGGGTGATGTGAACGATCCGAATAACGCAGCGGTTGGTAAAGAGTGGCCGGGTGTTGAAGTTGATCCTACCTTAGGCTTCAAAGGTCACTTCGGTGCATTAGCGACCGCTAAGAAAAAACACGATGTTAAGACTTTAATCTCAATCGGTGGTTGGGCGGAAACGGGTGGTCACTTCGCCACTGACGGTAGCCGAGCGGCTGATGGTGGTTTCTACACAATGACGACCAACGCCGACGGTTCTATTAACCATCAAGGTATCGAAACATTCGCCACTTCCGCGGTGGAAATGCTACGTAAATACCAATTCGATGGTCTGGATATCGATTACGAATACCCAACTTCTATGGCGGGTGCCGGTAATCCGTACGACAAAGACTTCATGGAGCCACGTCGTCAATACCTGTGGGCTTCGTACCAAGTCTTGATGAAAGTGTTACGTGAGAAGCTTGATGCGGCGTCTGCGCAAGATGGCAATCATTACATGTTAACGATCGCGGCGCCTTCTTCTGGTTACCTGTTGCGCGGTATGGAAACATTCGATGTGACTAAGTATCTCGATTACGTGAACATCATGTCTTATGACCTTCACGGTGCGTGGAACGATCACGTAGGTCATAACGCAGCCTTGTTTGATACGGGTAAAGATTCAGAGTTAGCACAGTGGAACGTTTACGGCACTGCGGCTTACGGTGGTATCGGTTATCTGAACACGGATTGGGCTTACCATTACTTCCGTGGTTCTATGCCAGCAGGTCGTATTAACATCGGTGTGCCTTACTACACACGTGGTTGGCAAGGTGTAACCGGAGGCGAGAATGGTCTTTGGGGCCGAGCTGCACTTCCAAACCAAGCTGAATGTTCAGCAGGTACGGGGGAAGGTGAGAAGAATAACTGTGGCCATGGTGCAATTGGTATCGACAACATGTGGCACGATACCGATCCAAAAGGTAACGAAATGGGCGCGGGTTCTAACCCTATGTGGCACGCGAAGAACCTAGAGAAAGGCATTTGGGGTTCTTATGCAGAGGCTTACAAGCTTGATCCTGTGAATGATCCATCTGATGTTCTAACGGGCACTTACACGCGCAACTACGACAGTGTAGCGGTTGCCCCTTGGTTGTGGAACGCAGAGAAGGGCGTATTCCTTTCAACGGAAGATAAAGACTCTATTAACGTGAAAGCAGACTACGTTATCGACAAAGAGATCGGCGGTATCATGTTCTGGGAACTAGCAGGGGATTACAACTGTTATGTACTCGATGCAAGTGGCAACCGAACGTCTATCGATACGACAGAACAAGCGTGTAACAGCGGTAACGGTGAGTTCCACATGGGTAACACCATGACGAAAGCTATCTACGACAAGTTTAAGTCTGCGACCCCATACGGAAACAAGGTAGCGACGGGCGCTATCCCGACAGAAGCTCTAGATATTACGGTATCGGTTGGTGGCTTCAAAGTCGGTGACCAAAACTACCCAATTAACCCTAAGATCACGTTTACAAACAACACAGGTCAAGCACTTCCGGGCGGTACCGAGTTCCAGTTCGATATCCCAGTGTCAGCACCTGATAACGCAAAAGATCAATCGGGTGGTGGTTTAACTGTGATTGCTTCGGGTCATACTCGTGCGGATAACATTGGTGGATTAGATGGCACCATGCACCGAGTGGCGTTTACTTTGCCTACATGGGAAGAGCTTCCAGCAGGTGGCGTGTATGAGCTAGATATGGTGTATTACTTGCCAATCTCAGGCCCTGCTAACTATGCAGTAAGCGTGAACGGTATCGATTATGCCTTTAGCTTTGAGCAACCAGACCTACCATTAGGTGATATCAGTTCAGGTGGCGGTAACCCTGGCGATGGTGGCACAAACCCAGGTACATGCGATACAGCCGGTTTAGCGGTTTACCCAGACTTACCTCAGAAAGATTGGGCGGGTAACCCAAGCCATGCAAACACTGGCGACCAAGTGGTTCATAACGGTAGTATTTACCAAGCGAACTGGTGGACAAGTTCTGAACCGGGTAGTGATGGTAGCTGGACTCAGGTTTGTTCTTAATTTAATGCTAACTAATCCATTTATAGACAATAGATCGCAGTAATAGCCGGTAAATACGAATGCTTTTAAGTCTATTTATCAGGGTTTTAGTGTAATTTAAGTCATCAACTTCAACGTAAAATTAAAACGCCGAACTGAATCCAGTTCGGCGTTTTTGCTTTAAGTCACAGATTGCGTATAGAAACCCTTAAAAATATCGACACTCGTTCAGTAAAAAATAAAACCATGATATAAAACAGTCTGTATATAAGAGAAGTCACAGCGTTACCTAAAATTATAAATCTATGGGGTAATCTTGAAAGTCAGACGTAAATACATTCTTAGTTTTTCTATTGCGCTCGCCATTGTGTCGATGATTCTTTCGGCCTTTCAATTTAACCGAACTGAAAGGTCACTGTTGGAATCCAACCAGCTATTTTTTCGAACGATTGTGAATGCGAGTTACGATATTGTCGACACAACAGTTAATGAGGCGATAAAGACATATCTCAAAGGAATTACCGATACCGTTGCGTCCCATGTATGGCATGCCACACCGGAACAAGAAATTGAACAAGTAAGCCAGATCGCCGGTGAACTGCACATTGGACAATCAGGTTATATCTATTTGATGTCACCGCAAGGCGTTCACCTCTACCATCCTTTCTTGCAAGGAAAGAAGCGCGGGCATCTTACTCATATCCAAAAACAGCTCAGTATCGACTCTGGTATGATCGAATACTTTCACGCTAATCCTCATGAGATAAGCCGCAGAGCTAAAGTCGCTTATTCGATGAGGCTACCGAGTGGCAATACTTTGGTCGCGACGACCTATAAAGAAGAATTGATGTATTTGGTCGATCTTGAAGGCTTAAAAGATAAGCTGAGAAAGTACGCATTCGGTGATAGCGGATATGTGTACATTATTGATCTTCAGGGCAACTTAGTGCTTCATCCTGATTATGAACACAAGTCCTTGAAAGCTTTGATAGGCTACTCGTCCGAACTGCTAATTGATCGAATCGCAACCCAGCCAGAAGGTCACTTTAGCTATTCAATTTCCAGTGACAATGGTACGACCAACAAAAACGTCTTCTATAAGTTTTACCCCTATCTGAATTGGGTCATTTCCGCCGGTATTTTAGAGCAGGAGCTCAATAGAAATCATAGTTTGCTGTTCATTAGTTTGATGGCTTTGGTCGTGAGCCTATTGAGCATTATCATCGTGTTGGTGCTTTACCTGCGGCATCGTCATCTCAAAATCTTGGATGTTGCGAGCCTCGATTACCTCACTGGTCTTCCTAGCCGACGGAGTTTTATCGAGCAGTTAAAGCTGAAAATTGCTCAAAGGTCGCCTTATCCGCTAACAAATGTCGGTGTCATTTTGCTTGATATTGACCATTTCAAACGGGTGAACGATCAATATGGTCATGCTCAAGGCGATAGGGTTATCTGTGAGGTCGCAAAATCGCTAAAGAAATTTGTTAATCGTCGTCGCTTGATTGCGCGCTATGGCGGTGAAGAGTTTATTTTGGTGACATTTGATTGTGATGAGCGTGAGTTATTCGAATTGTCTGAGGAACTCAGACGAAGTGTAGAGCAACTGCAAGGTTTGGTGTCACCTGTCACAATCAGTGCTGGCTGTTGTCACGATCGAGCGCTCACTGATATTGAAACAGCGATCGATAAAGCTGACAAAGCGCTTTATCAAGCAAAAGAGAGGGGACGTAACAACACTCAGACGTATCAAAAGAACGAATATCGCGTTGCTTATATGTGATCAGTTGAAAGAATCGATATCTTCAAGGCTGGAAGATTGGAAATCATGCTCTTGAGAACGACAGACACAAAAAAGCCCAAATAGATCGCTCTATTTGGGCTTTTTCAGAATTATTTGAAATGCGAATCGCTAATTTAAGCTTTCGCTGCTTTCATCGCTTCCGTTTTTTTTTCCTTTTGCATTTTTGCAAGGAAGTAGATGTTTACACAAGCGATGAAACCGTTGGTCGCGACCACTGGCCATGCGTCAATCATAACGCCGTATGCTGTAAAGAGAGTACAGCCAATAAAGTTAAGGACACGCAGACGAACGATATCTTTCATTGTTAATGAAATTGCGACCATAATAGATGCCGCGTAACCTAAAATTTCAACCATATTGAATTCCATTGTTTGACCCTCTTAAATTTGCCGATACTTTGTCGGTACCAATTCTTCTCTTCATGAGATGATTGAGGAAGCTCCGTGCCTCGAATGGTCTGGTTATGTTTAACGAGGTAGACTATACCAACTCTGTTTTTGTGATTAAACCCCCAAAACGGGCAGAAGTGAAGGTTAGCGATTACGCAAACGTTTAATGACCTTTCTATTAACATAATTACTATTTATGTTGGGAGGTTAATTGATATTTATTCTTATATAGGTAAGGAAGCCGCGAATGATAAAACGATCCATTTGTGCAACAAAAAGCATAAGAAAAGCAGTGTTATTGACTTTGATAGCGATTGGAATGACAGCATGTACCACACAAGAAATGCCGCCAACACACAATTATGGTGTGGTCACCAGTGGTGATTTT
Organism: Vibrio sp. J383; assembly: GCF_023503985.1. Lineage (NCBI taxonomy): Bacteria > Pseudomonadati > Pseudomonadota > Gammaproteobacteria > Vibrionales > Vibrionaceae > Vibrio > Vibrio sp. J383. The sequence goes on from NZ_CP097294.1 coordinate 1,290,008, forward strand.
GAGTTCATGAAACACGGAGTAACGACGTACTCGTGGCACCCTGAATCAGAGCAGGTTTACCTTTCTCAAAAATACGATGAGACCGTAGTAACCGATCTAGTGCGTGATGCGATTGAAGATCAACTCGCTACGAAAGGTTATCAACTGAATCAAAATGGTGCAGTTGGTGATGTTGTTGTCGGTTTTGGATTGGCCGAAGAATCAGAGTTAAATGATGACTCGATTTTCGATGCGATTAAGCTTTCAACGGGGGTGCCATTTTATGATGGTGACGGAAAGGTCGCCGAGAAAGGATCGCTGTACATTGCTTTTTTCGTACCTAACTCTCAGGTCGTACAATGGCAAGCATTAGCACAGTCTGGCATTCAACCTGATTTAGAGCCAAGCGAGAGCAAACAGCGTATTACTGGCTTTGTTGAAATGTTATTTAGACGCATGCCTGAGCGATAGAATTAGACGTTGGATGCATTCGTTGAGTCAATATTAGTTGTTGAAAATATGGTCAGATCGCAGATTATACTTTTTTATTTGTAACGAATGGTACAAATACGTAAAGCAACGTAAAGTTCGCGCTTCTTTTGCTAGCATTTGTCTATACTGCTCAAAACGTTAATTTAGGTTTGATTCAATGAAACTGTTTTCCAAATACTCTCTCCCTCTATTAAGTATATTCATTGTAAGTAACGCAGCGATGGTAAGTAATGCAGCTATCGCAGCACCTTCTATAGTGCCAAGCCCACCTAGCCTAGGCGCAAAAGGGTATGTGTTAATTGATTTTAATTCTGGTGATGTGCTGGTAGAAAAAAACGCACACACTAAGTTAAACCCTGCGAGTTTGACCAAACTGATGACCAGCTATGTAGCCGGGCAAGAGATGAAGCGAGGCAACATCTCTGCGGATGATCAAGTAAGAATCAGTGAGAATGCATGGGCGAAAAAATTCCCAGACTCATCGAAGATGTTCATTGAAGTGAACACCGATGTGGCGATGATGGATCTTTACCGCGGTTTGATTATCCAATCGGGTAACGATGCCAGTGTTGCGATTGCAGAACACGTAGCCGGTTCACAAGACGCCTTTGTTGATTTGATGAACTCTTGGGCAACCTCTTTAAAACTAGAAAATACCCACTTTGCGAACGCGCATGGTTTAGACGCTGACGATCTTTATTCGACTCCTTACGATATTGCATTACTAGGTCGTGCGATTATTCGTGATTTACCGGATGTTTATGGCTTATACAGCGAACGTTCGTTCAGTTACAACGGCATCACACAACACAACCGTAATGGCTTACTGCGTGATAGAAGCTTGACGGTTGATGGCATGAAAACGGGCTATACCTCTGGCGCTGGCTACAGTTTAGCGAGTTCGGCGACACAAGGTGAGATGAGACTTATCGCGGTTGTTATGGGCGCATCAAGCGTTAAGAGCCGTGAGTCAGACAGCAAACAGTTGTTGAGCTATGGCTTCCGCTTCTTCGATACTCTAAACCCACATCAAGGTGGAGATGAAGTCGCTGAAGAGAAGGTATGGTTTGGAGCCAAAGATACATTGAAGCTGGGTGTTGCAGAAGACACGTTTATCACACTGCCTAAGTCAGACAGTAAAAAGCTAACGGCATCGATTGAACTTGATTCTGAGTTGAAGGCACCGATTGCAGAAGGTCAAACACTAGGTGTAGTTCATTACACAGTCGATGGTGAAGACGTGCAAACTCAGCCATTGATTGCGCTAGAGGCTGTTGAACAAGGTGGAATATTCAAACGTCTGATGGATTACATTAAGTTGTTTTTCGCGAGCCTATTCTAAATAGAGCCTTTACCGAGCTAAAAAATAAATTAATGGGTGTTGTGAGTGAATCATAGCGCCCATTGTTATTTCTACATCCATGAAAACACCGTCATCTACTTTCTTTATTAGCCGTAGCCGACGGTTTCGATTACTATACGCAAAATTTAGCAGTGTAGTCACTTATGACCATAGAGATAAAGAACGTAACCGAACCCGAAGTAACATGTGCCAATTGTCAGGCATGCTGTTGTCGCTTAGAGGTTATGATCATCACAGATACCGGCGTTCCTGAAGAGCATATTGCGTATGACGAATGGGGCGGCGAGACCATGCTGAGATTAGACGACGGCTGGTGTTCGGCAGTTGATAGAGAAACACTGATGTGTACTATCTACGAAAACCGACCTTGGATCTGTCGTGAGTTCGAAATGGGCTCTTTCGAATGCGTCGAGCAACGTACAGATGTGATGGGCTAAGTAGCATCTTAATGTTTGATTGACGATTTATAGAGGCTTGACGACTTATTGATCGATTGGTTGATTGATTTCTGGTTGAGCTCTAACTGTTTGTAGAACTTAAACACTCCGCAATAAAATCAATAAATACTCGAATTCGTTGGGGCAAATAATCACTTGCATGGTACACCGCGTACATAGGCAAGTAGTCATTGCTCCAATCTTCTAATAACTGCGTTAATTCCCCATTCTCTACAAATTCTTTGCCCATCCAATCCGGTAAAGCAACCACACCTAAACCCTGGCTCGCCATTTTAAGCAACATTTCTGGACTGTCTGACGTGAAAATTTGGTTTACTTCCATACTGGTGCATTGGCGATCTTTGTTTTTGAAACGCCATTCGTTTGCAGGGTTCATCAGAGAATAAGTTAAGCACTTATGCTGGCTAAGATCTTGCGGATGTTTAGGTTTTCCGTGATTTTTTAAGTAATCGGGCGATGCAAAGTAGTGAACTCTATTGTTGAAAAGAAAGCGAGCTTTTAACCCTGAGTCTTCAAGTTGTGATGCCCGAATGGCGACATCTATATTGTGTTCATTGAGGTTAACAATACGGTCGTCGACACTGAGGTTAATGCGGATACCTGGGTGCTGTTCAATGAAAGCTTGAAGCGGCTCACTGAGTAACATCGATGAAAAGGCACTTGGCGCCGATATCTTGAGCTCGCCTTCTACGGATTCTGTCTCACGCTTGAGCTTGCTTTCTATGGCAGACATCTCTTCGAGCAAACGGGAGCAATATTCTAGGTAGTCTTTTCCTGCATGAGTGAGGGATATCTTGCGGCTGTTTCGTTGAAACAGAGTCATCCCTAAGTCACTTTCCAACCATGCGATCTTCTTACTAACCGCACCCTGCGTCACGTTTAACTTATTGGCGGTTGCGGTGAAGCTATTCAGTTGTGCGGTTTCCACAAAGATACGAATACACTCAATCTTATCCATCTTACTTACCTTGTGTTTATCTATTCCAATTTGGAATCTTAACTATTATAAAACTAGCATTTATCACTCGATTTATGAATGATTAAATAATTCCACTGACGTTAATGATTCTTAAGAAAGGTGGCAATATGAGTACAGTAGTGAGTGTATTACTGGTGGTGTTCTTTTTATTGGCGAGTTCAATCAAGATAATTGCTTGGCAAAAGAAAGTGTTTGAAATTCAGCTTGGTTTCTTTAAAAGCTATGGCTTGAATAGAGTGATCATGTTTCTCGTGGGGTTAGTCGAATTGACCGGAGCGGCTCTTTTGATTTTAGCCCTATGTGACATCTCACCAGAACATACTCAATTGATGGGTGGTGCAATATTGGGGGCTACTTCGATAGGGGCGCTTTATTTCCACTTACGCTTTGATACTTGGAAGGACGGTATTCCCGCGATGGTTACTCTGTTGGGCTCTGGTTTCTTGGTCATTGCAGCGTACTAAGTTTATTCGTATGTAGCGATAGAGGTGAGAGGCAAAGAAAAGAAGAGTAGGGCACGAAGCCCTACCAAATAGAAATCATTTAAAACTCAGAAGGCACTTCAAATTCCATCCATTCACCGGTTGTTGGGTGAATCAACTTTAGGTAACCCGCGTGTAGGTGCAAGCGTTCGCGTTTGTATCCGTATAAGTCGTCACCACGAATCGGTACACCAAGGCCTAATGGATGAGCACAATGCACACGCAGCTGATGGGTACGGCCTGTTTTCGGATACAGATGAACCTTGGTTTTACCATTGCTGGTACCAATCGCTTCCCAATGAGTTTCAGCGTTACGTCCATGTTCATGGCAAACCAATTGTCTTGGTCTGTCTGTGATGTCACCGCGCAAAGGCAAGCTGATATCGCCAGATTTACCGTCGATTTCACCATCTAACAGAGCTGTGTATCGTTTCTCGACGGTTCTATCAATGAATTGCTTCTGAATGTGCTTGTTTGACTCCGCCGTCAGCGCCAAGATCAACAAGCCTGACGTCGACATGTCTAATCTATGGATGATCAAAGGCCCTGTTGCATTCGGGTAACGCGCTTTAATGCGTGTATAAACCGAGTCTTCGATAAACTTGCCGGGAACTGAGAGAAACTCCTCAGGCTTATTCACCACCACGATCTCGTCGTCTTCATAGACAATATCAAACGACTTACCAACCGCAGGGTTCACGATAAGCGGATTATCTTCTAGTTCAATACCACTCAGCTGGTGGTCGAGGATCTCAAAGCTTTTACTCTGACAAACCGGGTAGAGGTTTGCGTGTTGTCGAATGATATCTGTAGGCGGTAATCCCCACCAAAACTCAGACAAAGCTAATGGCTTAAACCCGTGTTCAAAAGCAAAGTTAAGCAGCTTGGGCAGGCAACAGTCGCCAGAGCCTTCAAGAGCGTCTTTGCCATCTAACAATTCAAGTAGGCTCTTTGATTCGAGAGCTTGATCGATAAAGCGATAGTGAGAGAGACGTTGAGTTTCTAACTGTTCTGAAATGGCTTGGTGGTCTTGCTTACGGTTTTTCAGTTCGCTTTCGATAGCATCAACTTGTGATTGGCGTTCTGCGATCTTTTGCTTCCATTCGATACGAAGCGCTTTTAGGTCGCGTTTCTCTTGGCTACTTTGATTGCCCAGTTGTTTGAGCAAATTCGCAGCTGACTCTAGATTCCCCAATGCCTTTTCTTGATTGGCTTGCTCTCTGAGTTCGTTACGTTGAGCTTTATTCGCGGTCATCGCCAACTGAAAGGCTTCGATAGCTTGTGCTGATTCGACTGTTAACTCTTCAAGCTCAGCCACTAATGCGTCTAGGTTGTGCGATTGTTGTAGCTTCTTAATGTCATCCGCTAGTTGTGATTGGCGAGCGAGGTTTGCACTATTGTGAGATTGAAACTGTTCTGAATCGAAGGCTGGTGGAACAAAGTTAATGTTGTTTAACTGAGAGGCCAAAGACGGATCTAACTGCAAACCTGAAAATGCAGAAAGGTAGCCTAGCTCTTGAGTTATTGGATTCTGAACAAGAAGTACTGCATAGAGGTTGCCTTGCGAGGTTTCATTTACACCACAGTCGAGTAATGATTGTTGAAGCTGCTGCATTGCTAACTCACACGTTGGGTGCGGAGTATAGTAATACGGAAACGTAAACCGAGTGGGTAGCGATAAGTCTTGGTTCGCTGGTTGGTTTAAAGCGTGCAGTGGTGTGTATTGAGCAAGGTTTGCTGACATGAAAATCAAACTCTATGGCTGTTCAGTTAGAGTTCGGTATTGTTGTCGAAATGAAGACAAATGAGAAGCCAAAGCGAAAGATAAATCGGCTTTGGCTTCATTTAGTTGCTCGTACTTATTCTAAGAACGCACGCGCTTGAGTGAAACTCGATCAGTTAGAGTGTTCTAGCTCTACTTGCTCTGCTTTTTGGTAAGCAGGGTGGTCAGCCAAAAGCTTACCGTATTTAGCAATGTTAGGGTAAAGCGCAGTTGCACCAAAGTTACCAACGATTTCTACGATGAACGACATCATGAAATCGGCACCTGTTAGTGTGTCTGCAACTAAGTAGGTTTTACCTTCAAGTGCATTATTCACGTAAGTTAAGATCTTTTGGTTTTCATCGTCGGCGTAGCCGCCAAGGAAATTAGTCTCGCAACCGTCTTTCATCACAAAGATTTTAAGCAGCATCGGTAAAATACCTGAACTCTCAGCAAAATGTAGCCACTGTGAATATTCTACGTAGTCAGCTGTGCCGCGTGTTGGTGCGAACTTGCCCTGACCGTATTTGTCGATTAGGTATTCCGTGATAGCGCCAGATTCAGTGATCACGATGCCATCGTCTTCAATGACAGGAGATTTACCCAATGGGTGAACGGACTTAAGCTCTGGTGGCGCAAGAAAAGTGACACTGTCTCGTTGGTATGGTTTGATTTGGTAATCTACACCAAGCTCTTCCAACAGCCAGATGATGCGCTTTGAGCGTGATTTATTCAGGTGATGCAAAGTAATCATGATTCTACCTAGTTAACTAACGGGTTCAGTTTTGAATTTATTTAGCTTCGTTTGTTTTGATAACAAGCTTACCGAAGTTTTGGCCTTCTAATAGACCCATGAATGCTTGTGGCGCTTCGTCTAGGCCTTCAATTAGGTGCTCACGATAGTGCATCTTGCCTTGAGACAACCATTCTGTCATTTGAACAGCAAACTCGTTATAACGGTGCGCGTAGTCATCAAAGATAATGAAGCCTTGCATCTTAATACGCTTGACCAGCAGTGTACCCATAAGGCTAGACATGCGATCCGGGCCTTCAGGCAGTGATGTTGCATTGTACTGAGAGATAAGGCCACATACAGGAATACGAGCACCGGTGTTAAGCAATGGCATTACGGCATCGAAAACCTTGCCGCCAACGTTTTCAAAATAAACGTCGATGCCGTTGTCACATGCTTTAGCCAGTTGCTCCGCGAAGTCGTCAGCTTTGTGGTCGATACATTCGTCAAAGCCAAGCACGTCTTTCGCGTACTGACACTTCTCTTGACCACCAGCAACGCCGATAACACGACAGCCTTTTAGTTTGCCGATTTGTCCAACGGTTGCGCCTACTGCACCTGTTGCCGCTGCAACGACTAGAGTGTCGCCTTGTTTAGGTTGGCCGATATCAAGCAAACCCATGTAAGCCGTAAAGCCAGGCATACCCATAATGCCAAGTGCATAAGAAGGGTGCGTTGGTTCTTTGCCTAGTTTGATGAGGCCTTCACCGTTAGACACACCAAAATCTTGCCAACCAGTGTAAGCCAGTACCCACTCGCCAATTTCGTAATCAGTGTGGTTTGACTCTTCAACCTGACATACAGTTGCACCAACCATCACTTCATCAATCGCAACTGGGTCTGCGTAAGATTTAGCATCGCTCATACGACCACGCATGTATGGGTCTAGAGAAAGATAAACTGAGCGAAGTAACATCTCGCCATCTTGAATTGTTGGTGCGGCTACTGACTCTAAACGGAAGTTATCTTGAGTCGGTGCGCCAACTGGGCGAGAAGCCAATACGATGCGGCGATTGTCTTGTTGAGTCATTGGATATCCTTAATTTATATTATACATTTAGAATTAGACCAGTCGTCTAGTCTTGTTGTCTAAAAATCCCGCCGTCATCAAATTGATAAGAGGGCGGGTTATCTGTCGTTAGTAAAGACTAAACACAGTGTGTAGTTAGTTTTTACCTTTTAAAATCTGTTGGGTTAGGTTTAAAGCTGATTCTAAGCTGCTTGAGCTTTGGCTTAGTTTGCTCAACAAACTTGCGCCCAACCACATAGAATATAGATTTTGAGCGGTTTCTTGGCTGTCTTCAACTTTAATGGAGCCATCTTCAATACCACCAGCAACACAGTGTTGTATCGTAGAGGTCACTTTTTCAGCCCCTTTTAGTAAGGCTTGACGCATAGGATCAGAAAGATCAGAAACTTCAGCGCTGAGCTTAACGACTAAGCATTTATGAGCGTTACAGGTACCGTTTTCAATCTGTGACCATCGAGTGAAATAACTGATAATTCTCTGGTAATGGTTGCCTTCACCATGAACCAAAATAGTTTCAACTCTGCTGATGTAGGTCTCAAAATAGTGTTGGATCAGAGTCTCGCCAAATTGCTCTTTCGATTTAAAGTAGTGGTAAAACGACCCTTTCGGCACGTCCGCTTCTTTAAGCAATTGCGATAAGCCAACGCCGTTAAAGCCGTTGTTCACTATTAATTGGTAGCCAACATCTAAAACATGCAGGCGTGTGTCATTCGTTTTTTCGTTCATGGACAGTACTATAAATTAAATTAGACCAGTCGTCTAGTTATCGGTTTTTGACGATATATTTTGTCGTTGCAAAAGTGGCTTCAACTATTCAAATGTTCACATATAAAAAAGCCCCAACATAGCTTGTATGTTGGGGCTTATATCAGTCACTTCGGTTATTTGATAGAGATTAACTCAACATCAAAAATCAGAGTTGATGACGGTGGGATAGGGCCTGAACCGCCTTTACCGTAAGCCAATTGGCTCGGGATAAACAGGCGAACTTTTTGGCCTTCAACCATGTAAGTCAAACCTTCTTGCCAGCCTTTGATTACTTGCTTAAGAGCAAATGAGATTGGCTCGCCGCGCTCAACAGAGCTGTCGAAAACAGTGCCGTCGATAAGTGTACCGTGGTAGTGAACCGTTACTTTACTGTTCTTAGTTGGGTGCTCTGTGCCTGTACCTTCTTCAAGTACAAGGTATTGAAGACCGCTTTCAGTCGTAACAACCCCTTCTTTAGCACCGTTTTCGACAAGGAACTGTTGGCCTTGCTCGATATTTTCTTCGCCAGATTTATGATTCATCCAAGTGCGGTAGATCATGAAGCCAGCCAAAATAAAGACAATGACCGGGATGATAAATTTAGACATAGTAAAACCTATTTATAGTTAATGCTGTATTTCATAGTTAATGCATAATTTGACAGTTAATGCATAATTTCGCAGTTAATACAGAGTGTGTTAATCAATGGGCTAAAGCCGTGATTAGGGTTGAGTCAAAAGGTAGTTGATCGTTTTTGCGATGCCAGCAACGTCTTGGTGACCTGCAGTGAGTACTTGGTATTTACCGTTGATGATAAATGTTGGTACTGAGTTGATTTGACCTTTTACTGAGATCTCTTCTGCTTTTTTAACGTAGTCGAAAAGAGCAACTTGCTGTTCTTTATTCAGTTGGTATGGGCTAACCAAACCGCGAGAAGTGAACGCTGTCTCTAGTGCTTGTTGACGCTGTTCTGGCGTTGCATCTGCACCCATTTGAACGGCACCAAATAGGTCGTCCATGAACGCGTGGTCAGGTGTCGCGTCAAGTTGCATCACTGCTGTGTAGTAGATCATTGCGCTGATTTGAGCACTTTCATTGAACGTTACGTGCATCTTGCCAATAGTTTGGTCTGTTAGCGACTCAATCTCTGGAATTGCACTTTCCATTTGACGACAGTGACCACAGTTTAAAGAGAAGATTTCAGTGATCGGAGACAGGTTAAATTCAGTTAGAGCAGTAGGAAGCGCTTCGTATTGAACGCCTTTTTGTGGCTCGTCTGTTTCACTACAACCCGCAAGAATAAGTACGGCAGCGAGTGCTGTGATGAATTTAGTAAATGGTTTAAACATAATGTTTGCTCTAGCGTTGAGAAGTCGTGAGATTCTAACTATTTAGTACGAATTGGAAAACAATTATAAGGTAAATAAATGCAAACAGTTCGAACTAGAGGGTGATGACAGGCTAGTTGACGGTTAACTGTGATCAAAAGCACCTTTTTTGGATGTGCTTTCTTTTCGTATAAAGTTTTTGTCTAAAGTTTTTCCCTCGGTGCCGATATAGACATTAGTGAATGGTTTATCTGCATGAGTGGTTGGTGAAGTAATGAGATATTTAGCGATAATGTTAAGCATAGCTTTGGCAGGGTGTGAAACGACGTTACCAACGGGTATGTTAGGTGACGATCTGCTAGAAACTGCGCCGCAAACCGATTACGACCTTATGCATCCTGAATGGGGTGTGGTTCAAACGACATCTGTAGCGAGCAATCGCAGTTACTCAGTCCAGAACAGCACTCATCAACAAAAAACCATCACGACCAACTATGGACGTGGTGTCTCGACTAATGACCCACTGGAAGTTTTTTTAAGACAAAACCGTATCGACTTTGAAGTACTGCCGGGCAACCATGTGATGGTAAAGCTGGAACAGCACGTGAACTTTAAAACGGGTTCGGCATTCCCTGAGCCAGCCTACAATCAATGGCTGGATACTTTAGGCAGTTACCTTTCTCAACGCCAAGACATTGATGTGGTGATTGAGGGCCATACTGATAACACGGGCAGTGATCGTGTTAATGATCCGCTTTCTGAGCTACGTGCAAAAGAAGTGAAAGCGCGCTTGGAAAGTAACTATGTTTCGAGTCGTGCTATTTACACTCGCGGCTTTGGCGAATACGTTCCGGCTTGTACTAACGCGTCGCCGCAAGGCAAGGCGTGTAATCGCCGTGTAGAATTGATGCTGATTGTGTCGAAGTAGTCATTTGAGCTTTCTTCCCTAAATTGAAAGCGACGAGTTCCAAATAATAGACATAAAAAATCCCTCATATTTGAGGGATTTTTTATGTCTGACACTTTTAGCTTTATTGCTTATGCAAACTGCTTTTCTAAGTAAGTCACGATATCTGAAGATTCGTACATCCACTCAGTTTTGCCGTCTTTTTCGATACGTAGGCAAGGCACTTTAACGCGACCGCCACCAGCTTCAAGCTCTGCACGGTGTTGATCATTGTTCTTTGCATCACGAAGTTCAAATTGAACCGATTGACGTTTCATCGCGCGGCGCACTTTTACACAAAATGGGCACGCTTCGAATTGGTATAACGTGTGCGTCTTTGCCTGCTCATTCACTTTGCTTTGCTCTTCTTGAGAACGTTTCACACCACTTGGGCTGAATACAAAATTCAATAACAAGATGACACGACCTAAGAACCAACGGATAAACTTCATAACTCTCTCTACATATTTAAAATTAGCGTTACAATTTGCAGCATTATATACACAAGTTTTGCTAGATGCTCGCAACAAACCGCTAATATCTATTTTGTCCGTTCGATCGTGTGAGACTTAGCCACATTTAGTCCTAAACGCTTAGACAGTCGAGTCAGATTTGCTCGGTCTGTTTTCAAAACTCGTCCTGCTTGCGCCCAGTTAAAGTTGGCATCCTCCAACACTTCAGTAATGATGCTGCGTTGAAAATCGTCCGTCGCGCCACGTAAACCAGCGGATAGGTCGATCGTTGGTGTTGATAATGGTGTGTTTTTTACCTGTGTCGTCGCAATCGGTTGATCTTGGTCGAGTGGACCACAATCTTCTTTAGTGATTGTCACGAGGTTTTTGTTAGTGCTGCGAGCCAATGCTTTCAGTGCTGAACGGCTGATAACGTGTTCAAGCTCACGAACGTTACCTGGCCAACCGTAACGGTTTAGGAATACCAGAACATCGGAACGGAACTTAACTTGGTTGATACCAAGCTTACGGCGCGCTTGTTCTAGGAAGAAACCAGCTAATAAGCTGATGTCGTCACCACGCTCTTTCAATGCAGGTACCGCGATAGGGTACACACTAAGTCGGTGATACAAGTCGGCTCTGAATCGACCGTCTTCAACTTCTTGCTTTAAGTCTCGGTTGGTTGCAGCCAGAACACGAACATCAATGGTTTGGATGTTGTCTTGGCCTACCGGTTGGATTTCGTTGTTTTGCAGCGCACGCAGTAACTTACTTTGTGCTGCTAAAGGCAATTCACCAATTTCATCTAAGAACAGCGTGCCGCCATCGGCTAGAGCAAACTTACCTAAGCGGTTTTTGTCTGCGCCAGTAAATGCGCCACGAACGTGACCAAATAGTTCACTCTCTACCAAGTTCTCAGGAATAGCAGCACAGTTCACGTAGACCAGCGGATTACGCTTACGTTGCGATTGGTGGTGCAGGGTACGAGCAACGAGCTCTTTACCAACACCAGTATCACCATGAATCAGAATATTAAACTCAGACGGCGCTACAACCGCAATATCGTTCTTAAGCGCGACCATGGTGTCACTGTTACCAATCAACTCGCCGCCGTCACGTTCCCACGCTTCTACGTTCAACTCTTCCAGTAATTGTTTTGACTGTTTTGCTTGATGCTCAAGTTGCGAGAAAGTCATCGCCATCTGCATGGTTGAAGCTGCAATAGCAGCGAGAACTTCTAGGTTACGAGCTGGAATATTCGCGAAGACATCAGGTTTTAGGCTGTCTAGGGTTAGCACTCCTAACAATTTGTCACCAAACAGTAGAGGCAAACCCATGCAGGCATGCATTGGTAAATCGCCGTCGTGGTCGATCAGCAAGCCATCGAAAGGATCTGGCAATGAGCTATCAGCATCAAAACGAATAGGAGAACGTGATGCGCAAATCTCCTCAAAGCGAGGGTGTTCCGAAATGATAAAGCGGCGACCGAATGTATCTCGACTGAGCCCTTGCATTGCGATGGGTACTAGCGTGTCGCCTTGAAGGCTTAAAAGCGCGACGCAATCACACGTTATGGTTTTACGAATGGCATCGATTAGGCGATTAAAACGGTCTTGATCGTTCACACCGCTGGCTAAACCAATGGTCATTTCCATGAGAGTGGATGCTGAGATATCTTGCATAAAGGGCTCATACTGTTTGTATTTTTATACATGGTAGAGTCTTTATGACACAAAAAAAAGGTCTTTTTGACTAAAGTTTGAAGTGGATTTTTGAAAGGATGCCAGACACAGCAAGCTTTCGCATGTTGGCACCGTTTGTGCAGTGTGTCCATTACGTGTTGTCTATATGACTGAATAACTGACCTATAGTTGATTTGAATCAATTAATGCCCATTTATCAGTCCACGTGATTCTCATAAAAAATGCAGCCAGAGAGCTCATTGAGAATGAATTGGTATAAAGTCATCTTTAAATAAAACTAGTCAATTTGACTTAAGTGGTCAAAAGACTAAGTGTTCGGAGCAAATCAATGCTAAACAATCTACATATCAACATCATCAAATCGACGATTCCTCTTTTAGAAAGCGCAGGCCCTGCTTTAACTCAACACTTCTATCAACGTATGTTCACGCATAACCCTGAATTGAAAGATATCTTCAATATGACTCACCAAAGAACAGGTCGCCAAGGTGTGGCGCTGTTTGAAGCTATCGCGGCTTATGCTAAAAACATTGAAAACCTAGCAGCGTTAACCACCGCGGTTGAACGTATTGCACAGAAACACACAAGCTTTAACATTCAACCAGAGCACTATCAAATTGTTGGTTTGCACCTGATTGAAACACTACGTGAATTAGCTACTGAGGCATTTACTCCAGAAGTGGAAGAAGCATGGACTGCCGCTTACCTATTCTTAGCGCAAGTATTCATCGACCGTGAAGCTGAACTTTATCTACAGCGCAAGCAGGCTGTTGGTGGCTGGGAAGCAGCACGTGCATTCGTAATTGCAGACAAGATCGAAGAGTCAGCACTCGTAACAAGCTTCATCTTACAACCAAAAGATGGCGGTGAGGTTTTGGATTACACACCAGGTCAATATATCGGTATTGAAGTGAAACCTGAAGGTGCACAATACAGCGAAATTCGTCAGTATTCACTGTCAGACAAGCCGAACGGAAAATACTACCGTATCTCTGTGAAGCGTGAAGGCCAAGGTCAAGAAACGCAAGGTGTTGTTTCTAACCACATGCACGATACCGTTGCTATCGGCGATGAAGTTAGCCTATACGCACCAGCAGGTGACTTTATGTATCAAGAGCGCAGCAAGCCAGTAACGCTCATCTCTGCAGGTGTGGGTGTAACGCCAATGCAGTCTATGCTTGAGTTCTTGAACAACGAGCAGAAAAACGAACCGGTTCTTTACCTTCACGCTTGTGAAAACGTAGGCCAACACTCTTTCACGACTCGTGTTAAAGACATTGTTGCCGACAAAGGTTGGGAAGCGAAAACGTGGTACATGAACAAAGACGAGTCTGCATGTGAGAACACACATCAAGGTCAAATGGATCTAGCGTCTATCTCTGACACTAACGGTTTTGAGGAGAGCGATTTCTACATCTGTGGACCTGTTGGCTTCATGAAGAACATCGTAGAGCAGCTAGACGCACTTAAAGTAGATCGCTCACGCGTACACTACGAAGTATTTGGCCCTCACGCTAACTTCTAATAGCTCTCGCCAGTTCTATTAACACCTTGCCTATTCAAAGGCCTCACATTGTGAGGCCTTTTTTTGTTTGGTTCTGCTGTCTGACATATCGAATATTGGAGAATTCGGTCGAGCAAACTAAGCTCTTCTAGCTTCGGTCTAAGAACGTTTGACCTTTTTAGACATGTAGTCAGTATCAAAAAACTCAGGCCAGTACATTTTCACGTATCCACCTGCAACCCAAATCACTAGGATGGTCGCGATGGTTAGCTCGAAGAAACCAAACTTGTGCAGCCAATACCATTGTGGGTATTCCGCGCCGAAAAACGTAGTTAGACGATGCATGGCAATAGCGCTGATCACGGAAGGGAAAGTGACGGCAGCAATCGAAGGTTGGAATTTCAGACGCATCAATCGTATGTAACACAAGTAGATCAGTAGCGTCATGGTGATAGCAATACCAGCCAACGCGCCTGTTAGAATCGGGTCTGGGTTGTCGAAGTTAACCAAGTAAGCCGCTAAAGACAGGTTCACAGGTGCTGCCATGATGGCTAAGGTTGGTCTTGCTCGGCGTGGCAGGTTTCCTTCGAATACCAAGCGGTAAAACACCACTGGCAGCATTAGGAAATAGATACCGATACAAGTGGCCGCAAGTGTTTCTGAAAAAACGGTGTGCCCAAATTGTGAACCTGCTAAGGAACTGCTGATTAACCCCACCGGATACAGAAACCAACTCGGTACAATGTTCGACATTTTGAAGTTGATGATTTGGAAACTAAAGAACAACACCATCATGGTAAAATGCAATAACAACGCGCAGAACCAGACTGGGTAAGCAATGACTGGAGAGATTTCGGCTAAATAGTCGCATAGAATCAATAACGCCATGCTCATTGGTGCCATCAAGCTTCCACTAAGCGGATGACGAATGTCATTGATGAAAGTATTAAAGCTGGTGAGATAACGAAGTAAAACGGGTAGCAATAACAGTGCGCCAAATGCAGCAAGGTAAGGGCGAATGATCTCACCAACCCCTGGCAGATATAATGCCCAAGCTTGTCCTAGTCCAATAACGCCAAGTGCCAAAGACGCCTGAGATGGCGGCACATTTTTTACTTGGGTTAACCTTCTCCAGTTCAACGCCTTTCTCCAACTAGTTATTTATAGAATATGAGTTATATAGAATGTGAGCTGTTTATATAATATGAGTCAATTATAGAATTTTTGCTCTAGAGTGAGCGCTCAGCTGTGTCCTCAATAGATGTTAAGGACACTCAAATAATTTTGAGTGGATGATAGCAAGTTTAACGTTTGCTTTTTTGATTTTGATACGAAATCGGGACATTAAGCACGAGGAAAGTGTGCTTTATTTTTTGAGTGATTTATAAATACCGAGCTTGGTTTGCTCATGTATCAGTGGAACTTGACTGTATTAGTGGGGCTTAACGAGTTACGTTTAAGTCCCACATTTGAACTACCGTTCTCAATGTCGTTAACGTACTTCCTCTTGCTGAGGGAGGTCTTGTTGTCTTAGCTTCTCGTTTTTCAGCGTACGGTTAAGCAGCTGACTGTAAATTGGCTGCCCACCTAACATTTGAGCAATGATTACCGCACCTAAGCAGGTGATGATCAACGGCAGGATGAGGTAGTAGTTATTGGTCATTTCAATAACCAACAGAATACCGGTGATAGGCGCTCGCACGGTGGCGGCAAATAAGGCTCCCATGCCAGCAATTGCAAACATACCCGGTTCAATATTCAGTTCAGGAAAGAATGCCGCCGCGATAAGCCCAAACGCGTAACCAAAGAGCGTTCCTAGAGCAAGCATTGGTGCAAAGATGCCACCCGGTGCACCAGAGCCGAAACAAAGTAGCGTGGTGAGCACGCGCCCTAAGAAGATTAACAGCAGCACGTTTGCGCTGTAGTTGCCATTAGTGATATTCGGGATGATACCAATACCACCGCCAGTCAACTCCGGTATATAGAGCAGCAATAAGCCAAAGCAACCGCCCAGCAGGGAACCTGTCATTAAGTAGCGTTTACGGTCATTTTTGTGTATTGCCACAAACAGGTCTTGCGAAAGTGTAATCAGCTTATTGAAAATCACACCAAACAGGCCGAACAACACACCTAACAACAAGAATAACCACAGAGCATCCAGTTCAGGCGGTTGGTATTGAGGCATAGTGATAACGGCAGATTGTCCGTTGATTGATCGAAAAACGATGTTAGCTGAAACCGCTGAGATGATGACGGCTTTAATTGATATGAGTGAGTAGCGAAACTGTGGTCTCATCTCCTCGACTACAAACATGATGCCAGCCAGTGGTGCATTGAATGCGGCGGCTAAACCACCTGCGGCACCCGAAGCTAATAGTGAGTGGCGAGTGTCGTCATCTTTGACTCGAAAGATATCGGTGACCATGCGACCAATACTGCCGCCCATTTGAACGGTTGGTCCTTCTCGTCCTAAAACCATACCAGAGCCTAATGCGCCCATACCGCCAAAGAATTTTACTGGCAATACTCTCCACCATCGAACAGGGCGCATACCGTCCATCGCACCTTCAATTTCGGGGATGCCTGAGCCTGCAGCCTCTGGAGCAAAGCGGTGAACGAGGAAGTAACCAATAAAGGCAAATGCAGCACTAATAAGGAAAGCGGCTAGCCAAAGGGGTAAATAGCTACCGATTTCATCTTTAAGCCAATCGGTACGAGTTTCTGTGATGAAATGAACCGCGACTTCGAAATAGGTACCCACTACGCCAGCAAGTACACCTACAATACAAGAAAGAAAGAGAACGGAAGCGGGTGTCTTATCTCTTGAGAGAAATTGATTAATAGCATCCCTTGGCATTTTGGCTAATAAGGATTGCTTAATTTTCTCTCTTCTGGTCATTGAGATAAGGCTCCTGAATGGGTTAAGGCGGGGTTGTCATAAATTATACGCGTCCTCTGCATATCCTATAGCAGCAAAGATGAAAAGTTGAATTTCATTTATGGAATGTACGTGTTACATAAATGGAATATATGGGCAATAGTGGAATCCCCGTCACAATTTTGATCGATTCTCAGATGGCACCTTGAATATCCCTAAAAATGAACCATAGTTAAATCGTAAAGCAACATAACAAACCGAAAGGAGACGTGAGGTTTTACACACAATTTGGATGGATTCAGATATAAAGTTTTAGTTTCTCGTTAATTGTTCAGGTCGATATTTAAGGCTTCCTGATTCGCGAACTCACGATTGAGTAACGAGAGTGAGGCGTACTTAAAGTACGCCTTTAGTTCGTCTGGAGCATTCATTTTTCATCGTTCCCCCCCTTTCTAGTGACACTCATACAACTTATGGCTTAAATCATTCTCCGTATAAACAAGCGATTGGGGTCAATTTCTCCGTGATTGTGTATATACTCCTTAAAAAAGGAGAACTGATATGACCAAAAAAGTTCCTACAAACATAATTACGGGTTTCTTGGGTGTTGGCAAAACGACAGCTATTTTGAACCTGCTCAAAAATAAACCTGAGAATGAAAACTGGGCTGTCCTGGTTAATGAGTTTGGCGAAATCGGCATTGATGGCGCATTAATGACAGACCAAGGTGCTTTAATTAAAGAAGTACCGGGTGGCTGCATGTGTTGTACTGCAGGTGTGCCTATGTCGGTAGGTATTAATGCCTTACTGCGCCAAAAGCCGGACCGTTTATTGATTGAGCCAACTGGGCTTGGTCACCCTAAACAGGTTATTGCGACACTAACTTCAGAGCAATACACACCTTATGTTGATTTAAAAGCGACGCTTGGCTTGGTTGACCCACGAAACCTATCCAATGAAAAGTACACGTCGAATCAGAATTTCAATGATCAACTGGACAGTGCAGATGTGATTCTTGGTACTAAGGTTGACCTTGTTCATTCTGAAGACATCGATGTGTTCAATGATTGGGTGACGGATCAAACGCCAGCAAAAGTCTTCCATAAGCTAATTCACGATGGTGAAGTGCCATTGGAAGTGTTGGACATTGAAAGAGTATACGGTGGTGCTTCCTCTCACATTGAAGCGCATCATCACGATCATGCTGAACAAGAGCCTCAATTCCAACTTCCTCCCGGTGAAGCGTTTATCCGTAAAGAGAATAAAGGTCAGGGCTATTTCAGTTGCGGTTGGCTATTTGGCGCAGAGCATAAGTTCGACTTCGATGCGCTATTCTCAATGTTGTCGGATCTAACGGCTGAGCGTGTAAAAGCCGTGGTGAATACTGACCAAGGTTGCTATGCGTTTAACGTGGCGAATCAAGTGGTGTCCGTGAACGAAATTACACTGGATGGCTTTGAGTCTCGTCTTGAAGTGATCGACTCGCAGTTAATGCCTTGGGACGATCTCGAGCAGATTCTACTCAAGCTGTGTGGCATCAAATAGCGCCATTTTTACTGTTTGAACTGATGATCTCGGTGTTTACTTCGTTGAAGGTGGGGTAAACACCAGATTAAATGAGAAAGTTTGCGTTATATCACGATAAATGTGAGATAAATCACTCTAATTACTTTATAGTGCTCGGCTGAAATAAGAATGTAGGCTGTCTGCTTAAGGAACCCGTAACAATGTCATTTTCCTCTCAAGGTTTTGCTCCTGAATTAGTCAAAGCGTTGACTGAGTGTGGTTATGAAAAACTCACTCCAATTCAACAAAAAGCGATTCCAATGGCTCGTAAAGGCCATGATATTTTTGCTACTGCTCAAACCGGTACGGGTAAAACAGCGGCATTTTCATTGCCTGTTATTCAGCACCTTTTGAACAGCGGCAAAAAGGCGTCTAGAGGAACGGCTCGCGGCCTTATTCTTGCTCCAACTCGAGAGCTAGCTGCGCAGATCGCTCAAAACATTAAAGACTACGTTAAATACACTGAACTAAGCGTTTCAGCGGTTTACGGTGGTAACAAAATGTCTTCACAAGTTCGTCAATTAGAACTGGGTGTGGATATTTTGGTTGCAACACCTGGCCGTTTGGAAGAACACTTAGAAGCGGGTAACGTGTCTATCGCAAACCTAGAATTTCTAGTATTCGATGAAGCTGACCGTATCCTTGATATGGGCTTTATCAATGCCGTTCGTAAGATCATGTTGGATGTAGAAACATCGCCGCAAATCATGATGTTCTCGGCAACGACTTCTACTCAGTTAAACCAACTGTCTGTTGATATTCTACGTAAACCAAAACGTATTAGTGTTGAGCGCGAAAACTCAACGGCTTCTACTGTTGGTCACGTGGTTTACCCTGTGGATCAAGAGCGTAAAACAGAACTGCTTTCTGAGCTGATTGGCCGTAAAAACTGGCGCCAAGTGCTTGTGTTCGTGAACTACAAAGAAACAGCGAATGACGTTGTTAAAGAGCTTAAATTAGACGGCATTAAAGCGGTACTTTGTCACGGTGATAAAGCACAAAGCGCTCGTCGTCGTGCTTTGGATGACTTCAAAGAAGGCAGAGCACGTGTGATGGTAGCAACCGACGTTGCAGCTCGTGGTCTTGATATCGAAGACTTACCACACGTAATTAACTACGACATGCCTTTCCTAGCGGAAGATTACGTTCACCGTATTGGCCGTACAGGTCGTGCTGGTAAACAAGGTCATGCGATTTCTTTCGTTAACCGCGAAGAAGAGTTGACTGTTGTTCAAGTTGAAACACTGATTCAACAACGTATTCGTCGTGTTGAACAACCGGGTTATGAACCGAAGAAACGTGATGCTTACATCGAGAAGCTGAACACTAAATCGGCGTACAAAAACCGTCAGGGTCGTAAGAACAACGCGAACGAAGAGCCTCAAGATCAAGCAAGCGCTGAACGTCGTTTGACTATGATGAAGCGAATTAAAAACCGTCGTAAGTAAAATTACGGTTGGTAATGGAAAAGAGCCACTGTATTGTGGCTCTTTTTCGTTGTGTCGCTAAATATAAGGTAGCTCCTTAGAAAGACAGCTCAACTAGCTAAACACTTAAATAAAAATAAGTCGATAAGGTAATAATATGGATAGCGCACTACTTTGGGCTTTTATTCCCACTTTTTTCTTTGTGTCAATCACGCCCGGTATGTGTATGACCTTGGCTTTGACGCTAGGAATGAGTGTTGGATACAAGCGTACATTATGGATGATGATCGGTGAATTGGCTGGTGTTGCGGTGGTTTCTATTGCTGCGGTATTGGGTATTGCATCTATTATGTTGAACTACCCGTGGCTATTTACGGGCTTCAAATTTGTTGGTGCAGCTTACTTGTTCTATTTAGGCATTCAGATGTGGCGTTCAAGAGGCAAGCTGGCGATCAGTACTGACAACCAAACGACAAAAGTCAGCAATGATTGGGACTTGGTGGTTCAAGGCTTCGTGACAGCGATTGCGAACCCGAAAGGCTGGGCATTCATGATTTCGTTATTGCCTCCTTTCATTAATAGTAATAAAGACTTAGCACCGCAGTTGTTGATTTTAGTGTCTATTATTCTGGTTTCTGAATTTGTCTGCATGACCTTGTATGCGACAGGTGGTAAGAGCCTAAAACATATGCTTGGTAAAGCCGATAACGTTAAGTTGATGAACCGTATTGCAGGTACGTTAATGATGGGCGTTGGTGTGTGGTTGTTCGTGAGCTAATTCTGGTTAGCCTACAACGAGCAGAGATTCCCGACTCAGTCGTTCCTCCTTCTCGAGGATGACGCGTACTCGGGATGATGAGTACTTAGGATGACGATGAATTTTGAAGATTCGGATTCTTACTCAAACCGAAGAATGCATAGAATATAAAAAGAGCGATAGGGCATTTAGCCTTATCGCTCTTTTTGATTTCACTTAGCTAGCGAACAGAAGCTAGATAACAGTAAGATTGCTGATCTTAGCTAGATTTGCGTATTAAACTGCGATTTCACCGCCGTCTTCACGACGAATCACAACTGTAGATGCTCTTGGGCGAACGTTGCCTTGAGTCTGTGCAGTCGCATCTTCTGACGATGGCCAGTTTGCTGGGTGTTGAATGTTCACAAACAGTGATTTGAAATCTGGGCTGATGGTAAAGCCTGTTACTTCACAACCGTTTGGACCAACAAAGAAGCGTTTAAGTTGTGCTTGGTTGTCTGCATCAATTACCGCGCTGTTGCCGTTGTCATCCGTTAACTGAGATGGAACCACTGCCAGCATTTGGTCATTGGTGTAGCCAGTTACTTCGTCTGCGCCGTTATCTGTCTGAATCCACAAGATGCCACGAGCATCAAACGCTAAGCCGTCAGGGCTTGCGAATTGGTTCATGTCTGTTAGACCTGAGCGGTTAATAGACTTGTCTTCTACTGCTGGAGAGCCAAATACGAAGATATCCCAATCGAACTCGCCTGCTGTTTTGCCTTCATCCCAACGAATAACATGACCGAACTTGTTGTCTACGCGAGGGTTCGCAGAGTTCGCTTCTTTACGCTTGTTGTTATTAGTTAGCGTTAGGTAAGCCGTACCTGTCATCGGGTCAACAGAGCACCATTCAGGGCGATCCATTGGCGTTGCGCCTACAAGGTCGGCTGCGCCTGCGGTATTAATGATAAGTGCTGCTTGAGAATCAAATGAATCACCTAGCTTACCGCCGTTTGTCGTCTTGCTGCTCAGAGTCAGTGGTAGCCAAGTGCCTGAACCATCATCGTTGAACTTAGCCACATACAGTGTGCCTTTGTCCATGTACTTGTCACCCGCACTTAGGCGATTGCTCGGCTCTGCATCACGCGGGTCCCATTTCTCTTCAGAAACGAATTTGTACAGGTATTCAAAACGAGAATCGTGACCAGAGTAGAATACGATCGGCTCACCTTCGGTCAACTTACCAAACGTACAGCCTTCGTGACGGAAACAACCCAGTGCAGAACGTTTCTTCGCGCGAGAGTTCGCCGTGTATGGGTCGATTTCAACAATGTAGCCGTGACCATGTGCTTCGTTACGGTAATCGTCCATCGGTGAATCAGCGCTTGGTGTTACGTCAAAGCGTGCAAATTCGTCTAAGCGTTCTTGTTTGTTACCTGAAAGTGTGTCCCAACCGTAACGTGTTTTGTCGGTTGCGATACCAATACGCTCTTGTGCTGGCGTTGTCTCGCCTTTGTTCACGAAATAACCCGGCCAGTTTTCTTCACACGTTAGGTAAGTGCCCCATGGCGTGTAGCCATTACCACAGTTGTTCAACGTGCCACGAGCTTGGCTGCCGTCTTGTGAGAACTTGGTTTTGGTAAATTCACTGTGAGCAACAGGGCCAGACAGGTCCATTACTGTTGCGCCTGTGTAGCGGCGGTTCAGTGGATCGTTATCGACCATCACCCATTGGTTGCCTTCAAGTTTCACTCGAACAACACTCACGCCGTGCGCGTTGATCTCTTTACGTACTTCATCAAGGCTAGGGCGAGCGCCTTCGTTGTATGTTGGGCCGTTGGCGTGCAGCGCTTTTTGGTCGATGTATTCGTGGTTGATCACCAATAAGCCATCATTGCTGTTGCCATTAAGCGGGAAGAAGTGCATGCCATCGTGATGCATGCCTAATGCGTTGGCTTGATCTTGTGCGTTGTTGGTGCCGTCTTTTAACCAAGCTTTGCCTTGCTTGTTAAGTGGAGTACCCCAAGGAACTAATACCTGTGCTGTATAGCCTTTCGGCACAACGACACTGTCTGTCAATGATCCTTTAACCGATTCGAATGCAAGTGTTGCAGTGCTTTTTTGTGCGCCCGTTGCTTGCATTGTCGCAGCGTTAGCCGTGCTGTGACCCGCTAAACCAAACGCGCCAAATGCGGTCATTGCACTGATGCCTAAACCGCCTTTCAGAACGTTTCTTCTTGAAAGGTTCGCATCTAGAACTTCTTCGAAAGGCTTGTTGTTACTCTTGTTAAAACGAGTGCTATCAAATGTTTCCTTGCTCATCGGGACTGCTTCCTGTTGGCTGACTTTATTATTCGTTATTTATGACTTACCCACTTACTAATGAATTGGTTAATAACTTGGGCTGATGTGTGAGCAATCGTGAAGCAGTTAAGTGACAGATTTTTATAGTTTTGATTAAGGTTTTGTTTCTGTAGCACGATTTTTGCGGCTAAGCCTCTAGTGCAATACAAAACTCTTGGGAATTAACGAAGAACTGTGTATAAATGCTTTATCAAACGAAAAGAGAGACAGTTATGAAATTAGATAAAATCGAAAACAAAAATCGCCGCCTACGCAAGAAGTTATACCTAGGTGAATTCGCTATTCTAGGTTTTGAAGTAAGCTGCACGACTTCGATTGCTGATTTTGACCAATACGATGTGTTCATCGATGAATTTATCGATTTTATCGACAGCATCGGCCTGTGCTTTGGTGGCGGTGGTTTAGAGCTGTTCGAAGGTTTCTTATGTTCTATTGAGCGCTACCGTTCAGTGACAGAAGCAGAGCAACTGCAAGTAGCGCAGTGGCTTGAAGCTCGCTCAGAAGTAAGCAAAGTAGAAGTAAGCGAACTTGTTGACGCAAACTACGCATTCTAAATTGGTGTTGTTCGGCTAGCTCAGTTGGAAGCGAATAGAGCTTTCCTGAGAGAAGCTTTATACATCAGTGAAAGGCCCAGTCGGTATATCGATTGGGCCTTTTTGCGTTTGGTCTGCGCTATTCTTGAACCATGATTCCTTGTGTACCTCTCATTTCTGGAACGAGAGTTTCTATTTACATATCAGTTTCTTAGGTCTGTCTTTCTGGATAGTAAGAAGTTTGAATAAACTTGTGAGAGTTTTATGAGAATTCAATGAAGTTGCTGATATATTTGATCGCCATTCTTAGAGTCAACAACACCACAGTTCGTTCTGGCAAAGGTAATGGTATATCGCTGTTATTCGTTTTGCTGGCAACGATAGGACTCGATAAAGGATGGAATCACAATGAACAAACGTACTCAAATCAGCTTAGTGATCAGCTCGGCTATGTTGACCCTTGGAACGGCTCAGGTTCAGGCTGCAGAGCTTGAGGTGACCATTACCAACGCAACGAAAGGGATCTACTTTACGCCTATCTTGGCAGCCGCTCATGACTCCAGCTTGTTCATGTTTAGAACGGGTGAGAGTGCTTCTGCGGAATTGGAATCGATGGCCGAAGGTGGCGATACTTCAGGTCTATCGAGTTTGATTGCAAATGCGGGTGGTGTGGTGGTTGAAAACCCAGCTACCGGTATTCTTAATCCGGGCGTCGCAACTACGTTTGATATCGACACCGGTGATTTAGCTTACTTGTCATTGGGTGCCATGCTACTGCCAACCAACGACGGCTTTGTTGGCTTAGACAGTTGGAAAATCCCAACTCAAGCGGGCACCTACAAAGCGACCCTCAATGGCTATGACGCAGGCACAGAAGCCAATGATGAGCTAGCGGGCAGCATGCCAAACCCGCCATTTATTACCTTTGGTGCTGGTGGTACCGGAGTTGAAACTGCAGTGTCAAACGCTAAGGTTCATATTCATCCGGGCAACATTGGTGATAGTAACGCGGCTGGCGGCATCAGTGACCTCGATAGCAGTAGTCATCGTTGGTTAAACCCTGTAGCTACTATCACCATTGTTGTGAAGTAAGGGGGATGTATGAAAGCTAGAATTCTATTTATCGCTACATCAGTAGCTGTGTTAGCAGGTTGTCCGAACGATGACGACGATTACTATCGCTATGATGTGAGTGTGACTAACCTCACCCCCAATCAACCAATGTCGCCCCTCGCAGTGTTGACTCACAATAATAGCTTCAATCTGTTTGAAGTTGGGCAAAGTGCCTCTGTCGATCTGGAATACTTGGCGGAAGGAGGCAGTAATGCACAATTGCTTGCGCTCAGTGACAGTGACGCCAATGTTTATCAAGGCATCTCAGGCAATGGGCTGATTCTTTCAGGTGAGCACGACACGGTGTCTATTCGTGTTGACCCAAATCAGGAAGGGTATATCTCAGTTGCTTCCATGTTGGTGAATACCAATGATGCGTTTGTTGGTGAATCCGGTTTGTCGCTTAAGTCATTAGCCGTGGGTGATACCTTTGTGATGAACATGAATGTTTGGGATTCAGGAACGGAATTGAACGACGAGCTTGCTGCAACGATTCCGGGACCTGCGGGCGGTGGTGAGGGTTTTAATACCACACGAGACGACACCGATGTAGTGAGTTTCCACTCTGGTGTAATCAGCCAAGATGACGGCCTTACGACGTCTGCTTTAAGTGCTAACCATCGTTTCCTCAACCCAGGAGCAAGAATCACCATTACTCGAACTGAGTAATAGGGTTGAAAGCACGATGAAAGAATTCCTGCTCTGTTCCGGTCAATTGAAAGGTAGGCAGACTCCGAATAGAGCAGGGATCATGAATAGTGCTGCGGTAAATTTGATGGCAAACATATTGTTGGTTGAAGACGATGATGACTTAGCTGAACTAGTGCAGATGCATCTTAAGTTCCAAGGTCATGACGTAATAAGAACTAATGTGATTGAAAAGGCTCAGGCGCTCTATAAAGATGGTAATTTCGATTTGATCGTACTGGATCGTGGCTTGCCTGACGGAGATGGACTTGATTTTTGTCGAATGTTACGTCAGCAAGAAGATTGGACGCCGGTACTCATGCTAACAGCAAGGGATGCTGAGCTAGATAAGGTGTCAGGTTTAGAAGCCGGTGTTGATGACTACATAACGAAACCTTTCAGCGTTCTCGAGTTTCAAGCAAGAGTGAGGAACGTACTTCGCCGTTTAAGCCATGTTGAATCAGTCACTCAAGAGGCTATGACAACAGAATCGATTATGAATTTTGGTGGGCTCACTATTCAACCTGAACAACATCAGGTGTCACTCAATAACCGAGATGTACCGCTTACTGCTACCGAGTTTACCTTACTTCATTTCTTAGCAACCCGCCCGGGCCGTGTGTATAGCAAAGACGAGCTGCTCGATCATGTTTGGAATACTCATCACTCTGGCTATCACCATACTGTGTGTAGCACGGTCAACCGTCTAAGAAGCAAGCTTGCGATGCCCAATAGTGATGATGATTTCATTAAAACCGTTTGGGGTGTTGGCTATAAGTTTGAGTCGAAAGTTTAGGTCTATGTGTCGCGCCCTAAGTTTACTAAAAAGCCAGTAAGACCTACGAGCCATCGAGGAGAGAACATGAGTTTCAAATCGCGTTTAGTGCTGTTCACAAGTTTGTGGTTTTTGTTGGTAAGTGTGGTGATTGCTTACACTTATCATTGGCAAAAAGAGACCATAGAACAAAGAACTAAGCAGAGCTTACATAAAGAGCTCGCAGTTCATATGCGCGATGATAATCCTCTCATGATTGGTACCGACTACAACCCCAAAGCACTCAAATCTATATTCCATACCTTGATGTTGATAGGGCCTGATTTTGATATCTATTTTCTGGATAGTCAGGGCAATATCACCACCAATGCAGCACCTGAAGGCACTGTGTTAGCCAATCAGATAGATCTAGCGCCCATTCAACAGTTCTTAAATGACGAGCCTTATCCTATTTTGGGCGAAGACCCGATCAACCCAGGCTCTCCTAAAGTATTTTCTGTGGCGGCGATTGAAGAGCTAGGGTCGACGGTGGGTTATTTGTATGTGGTGATAGGAAGTAATCGCCATACTGTGATCACCAACTCTCAGGTTGATACACCATACATCGCACTTGCAGGGCTTGTGTTGGTTTCTATTTTTGGCTTTGCGATTGGAGCTTATCTGCTAGTGAAACGCAGTCTGTTGAATCCAATAGAGGCGGTAACCAATAAATTGCAGCAACAAGCTGAGCAAGATTTTAGATTGGAACCTAACTTTGTCCATCAAGTGCCAGAATTGGTGCCCATTGCACGTTCTTATCAATTGATGGCGAAACACATCCAACAACAGTTTTTGCAGCTTGAGTATCAGTCATCACACCGCAGACAAAGCTTATTACAGCTCAGTCATGATTTGAAAACGCCATTATCGAGTGTTCTTGGCTACCTAGAAACGTGGAAGATTCAAAATCCGAAGTCAGACCCGTTGATTGACGTCGCTTACCGCAATGGCAACAAGTTGTCTGAACAGCTCCATTCATTACTCGATAGCGCCAAGAATGATAATCCTGTGCCTACGTATCAATACGCTTCAATCGATTTTAATGTGTTGATGAACGAATGCTTAGAAACGATTCAAAGCCAGTATCGCCACAAGAATGTTGAGTTGAACGTCAATATACCTATTGGAATCAAGGCTGTGGGTGACAGTGATTTACTTGAGAGGCTGATCTTGAATCTGCTAGATAATGCGTTGAGGCATAGCCCGAGCGGAACAATGGTGTCGTTAGATGTAGGTTTAGAATCGGATTCAAAACGGGTGAAGGTCGTTATCCATAATGAAGTTGAACGAGAGGCCCCTAATGGTTCGTTAGGTATTGGCACCAAAATCGCTCAGTCGATACTGATGTTGCATCATAGTGTTTTAGAAACAACAAAAGCAGAAAACTCATTTCAACAAAGTTTCTATTTGCCTTCGGTATAGCCCTGACTGCCTTCGATTTAGTTCTATTTTCTTTCGATATCGTTCTACTTGCCGCTGTTCTAGGGGATAGTCGAGTTGTTCCTTGAGTAACGAACAACTCGTTGAGCAGCTTTTAAGTTAAGACGTTTTTAAGTTGAAGGGACTTTATGCGTCTTTTTTGGCTTCGTTGCCTTCATTGCCTTCATTGCCTTCATTTAGTTCAGCATAGAAGTGCAGCAACTCTGTGAGCTCTTTTACCCAACCAAATGCTTCTGTCGGTGCTTTCGACAAAATCTTCTCGACTTTGTCACAGTGAGTTTCAAGGCTGATCGCTTGCTCAAGGTTGAACGACATTGCATAGAAGTGCCAAAGCAACAGTCGAGTCATGCGCTCGATGTTTTGCTGTGAGTTATCCGACTCACTAAACGCAAGATTCACTTCACTAAGCGCGATTGCTGTCATTCGCAACATCGCATCAAACTTCGCTGATTGCATACGCTCTTCATTGGTTACTTCTTCCTGTTCGAACGTAAACAGTTCCGTCATTGCATCTTCAGGGACAAGGCGATGAATCATTCTTAAACTAAATTCTTTTAGTTCTTCACGAGGCATGTTGTTTAAGCAAGTTAAAGTGTAATCGCGTTGCATGGTGTTCTCTTGGATCTGCAAAAAGGTCGGACAGTTTAATGGAGAAGCGAGTTCAGAAAAAGCAGATTTTAGATAAGCCTACGTTTGTAGGCTTATCTATGTACTACAAGCCCTAAAATTGATGTTTAGGGGAACTGTATTTAGGTTTGAACGCAGTATCAGGCTTTGCTATGGCTTGGCGGTTGATACTGCATAGACTGGTCGTTTCTCATGAAAATGTTGCTCGCGACCAAGCTGCCGATACAAATTGAACCAAGCGCTAACCAAGTCATCGTATCTGGAATCTCGTTAAACAGTGGGATCGCCAACAAAGTTGCAACGGCGGGTGTTGCACTGCCAAAGGCGGCTGATCGCTCTGCTCCTAGTGTATTAACAGCATAGAGATAAGTGAATGCCGCTATTAGGCCTGCGCCGACGCCTTGCACCACTGAATGTACGGCAAGCTCTGTGACTGGCCACTGAGCAATTGGTGTACTCATTAAATGGCTAGGGAGGGTTCCTGTGAGGATAAGGACCAGCAACAGCAAAGTGGAACAAAATGAAATGAAACCCGCACTCACAAGCGCATTAAGATTGGCAACACGTGCTGAGATGGTAAAAGTCGCCCACATTAAGCTGCCACACAAAAACAACAAGTGACCTTTGGTGTATTCAAAGTTGAAGCTGCTTAAGCTATTTCCTAGAAACAACAATATCCCGAGTAAAACAAGACCTAAACCAACGACACGGTGTCGGCTAAGCGGTTGTTTAAAAAAGAGCACCGCGATTCCTGTTACGAACAGAGGAAGCGTTCCCGGAACCAAAGCACTCCCGTGTGATACGGGAACAAACTGCATGGCTGTCCCAGCAACGAGTAAATAAGGCAACCCGCACCCCACAAACATACCGGCCAAGTATCGATTCGGGACAGCAGCGATCGTACTGCGTGCTTTCCACATCAAAGGCAATAGCACCAATGCAGGTATGAGGAATCGAGTCAGTGCGATGTCTGCAGGTGTTAAGTCTGAATTTGCGCCGCCTTTAAGAGAAAGGAAAAAGCTCGCCCAGATGAGCAGAGTGACAATAATAGATAGGTAACCAAGCTTCATAATAAACAAGGAAAGTGGATGATGACTCATTATGGGGTACTTGGTGTGCCACAGGTTGGCAAGTTTTGTTCTAACTTAAGTTATTGTTGATGATTTCTGCTAATATTCCCCAAATTATTAACGAATTTAACCAATGATCGGTATTTGCTATGGATAGGATTGATAGACATCTTCTTGAGTTGCTTCAGAAAGACGGCAGGCTAACCACGGCTGAGTTAGCTGATGAGGTTGGCTTATCGGCTTCACCGTGCGCGAGGCGCATCAAGAGACTGGAAGAAAAAGGGATTATTGATGGCTATCGTGTGAGCCTGTCACGAGAACAGGTCGGTATCGCAATGAGTGTGTTTGTTGAGGTGAGCTTAAACAACCACCAAGAAGTGTCGATCGATAAATTTGAAAGTGCAATTGTCGAGATGGAAGAGGTCATCAGCTGCCATGTTGTATCCGGAGCTTATGACTATCTTTTAGAAGTTGTCAGTCCAAATCTTATGGCTTATGAAGCATTTACAAGAAAGCTACAGCGACTCTCTAACGTAAAAGATATACATACTCATCTTGCGATTAGGCAAGTGAAAGGCAATGCGCCACTTCCGGTTTATACTGACTAAGCTATAGGTAGGGGAGACGTCTTTGGGTGAAATGAGCTGAAAACGAAATGACTTTCGTTGTTAAACTAGGGGGCCGCTGCTCTTAAAGACTGTCGTCAAATACCAGATGCGCAGCAATAAAAAACGGAGCGCCTCGTGAAAGGCACTCCGTATATGATAGGTGCAAAACTTAGTGATACTTAAAGTTAGAGATTGAACAATCCCCAGTTTGAGCGTTAATTCTGAATGAAAAAGCATGTGAATGATAATCCACACCATCATTCCAAATTGTCTCTCCAAATATCTTACATAGCTCTAGCTCACTTACTGAACCGAACTCTTCCATGTGTTTAGCTACAGATAAAAGTTTACCTCTTATCTCCGCAGTCCATTCCGTGTTACTCAAGCAGTTGAAAGCCATAGTTTTTTGCATATTACCTAGCCAAAATGTTTCTTGTTATTAAGTTATATGAATAATCATGATAACAATTTCTTGGCGTTTGTAAATCTATTTTGTGATGAATATCTCACATACTCGCTTGCATTGGTCGGAAATTGAACTTTATTGTTGATAGTTCGCACATTAGTTTTACAACTTATTGATAAAGCTTTGATTAACGAGTTATCTGACTATTTTCGCTTGAGGGAAGCATATTTATCGGAAAAATCCAGTCGATAAAGCGATGAAACCTAGTAATGTTTTCAGTTTGGGCCATCGTTTGTCGGTTGGTTTGTGTGACGTGCTTCGTCAATCATCGTGGCTTCTTTGCGGTATTTTGAAGACAGCTGGCGGAACTTTTCACTGAGCGTATGGAGATCTTGCGAGAGTGATTGTGAGCTTTGTACATGCACCTGCGCACTTTCTGTCTGTCGCGGTAGTTTTGCGTTGGTGCAATGTTTAGCGACGGCTTGCCAAGAATGCGTTAGAGACTCCGCCCCATCTAGCTCGGTAGACACAACGTATGCCTGTTTTAATAGAACCTCAGAGACATCGTAAGCAGTATTCATATGACTATTGAGCTGTACATTAAACCTTTGTTCGTATTTTGCCCAAAGTTCAATGATCTGCTTTTTGGTGAAATGTTTGGATAACAGCGTTTGTGATTCATAGGTTGAGAGAACTTGGTTGAATTCTTTAGTGTATTGGTTGTACCGCCCTTCAAATGATAGTTGGCGGTCCAACAGTACTTGCCAGTTTTCACGGTCACAATGGTTTGCTAGCGCGACATTAGCACTCAAAGGTACACTCACAATGATAACCGTCACCCAAAAACTCATGACTTTCCTCTACTTACTGCGTTCTCTATAGAGAGTATAGATGAGCAGCAGCATGAGTTGATGTACACTTGAAAGATACCTAAAACGGAAGAGCTGGTGGATTTGATGAAAAAAGCGCTGATCGCTTTACTTGTGTTGTTAATATTGGGCGGAGGAGCGGCGTATTACTTCTTGGTCATGAATAAAGACCCAATTCCACCAGAGAAAATGGAAGAGCCAGCTGCAGAAGTTGCTCAGCAGTCAGATTCTGACCTCGCACCCATCATGGATCTTCAGCCTGAACCAGAACAGACCGAATTTTACGTTTTGGATAGAAAGCTCGAAGTGGTAGAGCAGCCTGAAATTGATGGGTTGATAACAGATTACCTCTATAAAGGTGAAAAGGTTGAAGTGTTAGAGAAACAAGGCGAATGGGCTCGTATCTCAGATTACATCGTTCTAAAAGAAGGCGGGCCACAGACAGCTGAGTGGGTTTCGATGTCTGGCCTATCTAATGATGAAGTGATTATTTCTGAGAAAGAAAGCATAGAGATATTGGATTCATATTTGGTTAAATCCGACGATCTTAAGATCCATAAAGAGACGTTCCGCAATACGGTTGCAGAGCTGATCTCGGATGGCGAATGTGACCCAAGTGATTTCGAGGAGTTAGGTGGTTGGGTGAAATCGGTGAAGTACAGTGACCGAGATGTCTATTTTATTTATTGCGGCGGACTATCGCTTGAAAATAAAATTTATTTAGATGTAAATACAAATGAAATATTTACGAAGTAAAAATCGCCCCATTTTAAGTGTTGGACGTATTAATATTCCTTAGGGTTACCGTTCATAAATGAAACTTTTGAAATCTTACTCTATCGCTGAGTGGGCTTCTTTATGGGCGCCTCATTATATTTAATCCGATATAAGCAGTATCTGGCTATTCCGTTTAAACAATGGATCTACAGTTTTTATGGTATGAGAGTATTGTTGTCGGGATTCCGTAAAGCAGGTGCTGCCGATTCTTGATAAGGAAGATGTCGATAAAGAGAGCGTCGATCCAGAAGCTTCGGAAAACCAAGCTTAACGTTTTGCCTCTTACTTAACAGTAGAAATACCTTAACAGTCGAAATACGAAGCACCAGACAATAAAAAAGCCACTGAATTCAGTGGCTTTCTAGTATCAACTCATCCCAAAGATAACTGGTAAAAGTTGACGAAATTTCGATTTCTAATCGATTTCTTTGTCTTTAGTCATAGATAAAAGCCAAAGAGATACGGCTGCAACACCTGCAAAGCCACCAAGAATGATAACTGGCATAGCACTGTAACCTAGGATGTGCCAAATTACGCTTTCTAAAGTACTCATTCAATCGCTCCTTATTGCCAGCCTTCAACGCCGTGCATGTCTGGTAGTTTATGTGCGATACCTTTGTGGCAATCTACACACGTTTTTTCACCAGAAGCTAGCGCAGTTGAGTGTTGTTTCGCACTACGAGGGCTCTGCTCTGAGAAGTCCATGTAATCGAACTGGTGACAGTTACGACACTCAAGTGAGTCATTGCCTTTCATACGTTTCCACTCACGTTCAGCAAGGTGGGCACGACGTGCTTTGAATTTCTCTTCAGTGTTGATGGTTTTTGCAATAAAGTGCGCGTACAACTCTTTAGATGCCTGAACCTTACGAACAATTTTATCTGTCCACTCGTGAGGTACGTGACAATCTGAACAGATAGCACGAACGCCTGAGCGGTTAGAGTAGTGAATTGTTTCTTGGATTTCAGCAACAATAGGCGCATGACAACCAGAACAGAACTCTTCCGTGTTGGTTGCTTGCATACCTGTGTTAAATGCACCCCAGAACAAAAGACCGCCTGCGAATCCCAAGAAAAGTACAACGCCTACCGCTGCTTTACTTGGTGTCGCGAGTCTTTTCCAAAACGCTTTAAGTAATTTTATCATATATAGCCTCTCTTACCGTCTGGCTACGATTAACGCAGTGAATCTACAGGTTTGAACTCGTTCTCAACTAGTGGTTTAGCATTAGCTTGAGGTACGTGACACTGTAGACAGAAATAACGACGAGGTGATACGTCTGCAAGTACCGCATCTTCACGGTTCATGTAGTGAGTTACACTCACTTTAGTCGCACCCATTTCTTTTGCGTTTTTCCAGCTGTGGCAAGAAAGACACTTGTTAGCGTTAAGAGAAACTTCATAGCTACGAATAGTATGAGGCACTAGAGGTGGTTGGTATACGTAGTCACTCTCAAGTACTTGGTCACGAGGGAACTTTTTAAAGTCATCTGCTGCGCGAGTAGCTTCAAGTTCACTTGCACCACGTAGAGATTCTACGCCACCAATGCCGCCTGGGTTATCCAGCTCAGCTTGAGCTTGAACTGCACCAGCTAGCAAAAGACCAGCTGATAGTAGGGCAGTAATCAGTTTTTTCATGGTTAATTTCTCCGCCTAAAGGCTAATTCTTTGAGTGGACTACTTTTTTCAAAAAGTGATGAAAAAAGTAGTCGCAATATTAAATACGTTAGATCTTGTATCTAGGTTCTAAAAGCAATTGGCGCTTAAGAAACCTTAGTGATCTTAACTGGACACTTCTTATAATCCGTCTGCTTAGACAGAGGATCCGTTGCATCCAAGATCAACTTGTTGATCAGAATTCTTGCATCAAAGAATGGTACGAATACCAAGCCTTGTGGTGGACGGTTACGACCACGAGTTTCAACACGAACGCGTACTTCACCACGTTTGTTTTCGATAAGAACTTCATCACCACGGCGAAGGCCACGAGATTTTGCATCTGCAGGGTGGATGTAACAAAGTGCATCCGGTACTGCTTTATAAAGTTCTGGTACACGACGAGTCATAGTACCTGTATGCCAATGCTCAAGAACACGACCTGTACATAACCACATGTCGTACTCATCATTTGGTACTTCTGGTGGCGCTTCGTATGGTGCGTTGATGATCAGTGCTTTACCGTCTGGCTTGCCGTAGAAGTCCCAGTCAGAACCTTTCTTAGCGTATGGATCTGAACCTTCTTTAAAGCGCCATAGTGTTTCTTTACCATCAACAACAGGCCAGCGTAGGCCGCGTACTTTGTGGTAAGTATCGTATGGTGCTAAATCGTGACCATGGCCGCGACCAAAGGTTGCGTATTCTTCGAATAGACCTTTTTGTACGTAGAAACCTTGAGCTTGTGCATCGTCGTTAAGCTCTTGAGCTTCAGACAATGGGAATGCATCAACGTTGCCGTTTTTGTAAAGCACGTCGTACATGGTTTTACCGCGGTACTCAGGTGCTTTAGCAAGAAGCTCTTCGCCCCAAACTTCTTCAACAGTGAAGCGTTTAGAGAACTCCATGATTTGCCACAGGTCAGACTTCGCATCACCAACCGTTTTAACTTGTTGGTACCATGCTTGTGTACGACGTTCTGCGTTACCGTAAGCTCCTTCTTTCTCGATCCACATTGCTGTTGGAAGGATAAGGTCAGAAGCTTGAGCTGTTGCTGTTGGGTAAGGGTCAGAACATACAATGAAGTTGTCTGGGTTACGGTAACCTGGTAGACGTTCAGTGTTGATGTTTGGACCAGCTTGCATATTGTTGTTACACATTATCCAGTACGCATTGATCTTGCCGTCTTTAAGCATACGGTCTTGAACAACAGCATGAGCACCAGGTTTAGCTGGGATAGTACCTTCTGGAAGTTTCCAGATTTCTTCAGAAATCTTACGGTGTTTAGGGTTAGCAACCACCATATCTGCAGGAAGACGGTGAGAGAACGTACCAACTTCACGAGCTGTACCACACGCAGATGGTTGGCCAGTAAGTGAGAATGGGCTGTTACCTGGAGTAGAAATCTTACCTGTTAGAAGGTGGATGTTGTACACAAGGCTGTTCATCCAAACGCCACGAGTATGTTGGTTCATACCCATAGTCCAAAGTGACATTACTTTGATGTTTGGATCTGCATATTGCTTCGCAAGTTTGATCAGATCATCTTGAGAGACACCTGACATTTCAGATGCTTTCTCAACGGTGTATTCAGCGACAGAAGCTTTGTACTCTTCAAAAGTGATTGCAGTCATTGCACCTGAGTTAGGGTTTGCTGCTGCTTTCTGTAGAGGATCGTCATCACGAAGACCGTAACCGATGTCTGTCGTTGCTTGCTTGAAGTTCGTGTGCTTATTCACGAAGTCCCAGTTTACAGCATCGTTTTGGATGATGTAGTTTGCAATGAAGTTAGCAATCGCAAGATCTGATTGAGGTTCAAAGATGTAACCCGTGTCTGCAAGCTCAAAAGAACGGTGGTAGTAAGTAGACAGTACGTTTACTTTAACGTGTGGGTGGCTTAGACGACGGTCTGTAATACGAGTCCATAATACTGGGTGCATTTCTGCCATGTTTGAACCCCACAGTACAAATGCGTCTGCGTGTTCAAAGTCATCGTAACAACCCATTGGCTCATCGATACCGAAAGTACGCATGAATGCGCCTACCGCTGAAGCCATACAGTGACGAGCGTTTGGATCGATGTTGTTTGAACGGAAACCTGCTTTCATCAACTTAACAGCTGCGTAGCCTTCCATTACAGTCCACTGGCCTGAACCGAACATACCAACACCTGTTGGACCGTTCTTTTTCAGAGCCGCTTTCCATTTCTCAGCCATTACGTCGAAAGCTTGGTCCCAAGATACTGGTGTAAAATCACCATCTTTGTGGAACTCGCCGTCTTTCATACGAAGAAGAGGCTGTTCAAGACGGTCTTTACCGTACATGATTTTTGAAAGGAAGTAGCCTTTAATACAGTTAAGGCCTTTGTTTACAGGTGCTTCTGGGTCGCCTTGAGTCGCAACCACTTTACCGTTTTGAGTACCAACTAGTACCGAACAGCCCGTACCACAAAAACGACAAGGCGCTTTATCCCACGTGATTTTTGTTTGATCAGAGCTAGCAATCAGATTGGTTGCTGTTGCTGGCAGAGTTACACCTGCAACGGCTGCCGCTGATGCAGCTGCGTTTGCTTTCACAAACGCGCGTCTTGTCATTTTCATACTTCACCCTCAAGTTGAGAATTGTTGCTTCCAGTTTCTAAATCCGTTTCGTCGAGCTCAGTTTCGATTTGGTGATAAACCAAAGCTGTGCCTAAAACGTTCGTAATATTATTAATTTCTTCGATGGTGTCCGTTACAAAACCTTGGTTTTCGGTTTCTAGGACTACTATGATTTTGCCTTCAGGGCTGCTGCCGTAAATCTCTGCGTTATCGAATTTCTCGATTTGTGCTTTGATCTCGTCTAGATGCTCTGGGCTCACATGCACGACTAAACTTGATATATGCACTTCATTTAGTGCCATAAATTGCTCTCGTTATTTTTGTTTTATGCATTACTCACAAGAATAGCTGAAGTAGGGCAAACTGCTACGCAGGCTCCACAACCGTTACACTCATCTAACTCGATTTTTGGTAGAGCAACACTGCCTGCTCTAAGTTGAAATTGAATGGCCATAGGTTCACACATGTCACCACAGCTTCGGCATTCAACATTTTGTTGCGCTAAGCATTTATCAGAGATACTTGCTTTGGCTTGCCAAGGTGTTTCTTCCTTGGGTTTAAAAATTGGTTCAGGACAAACGTCAGCACATTGATAACAAAAAGTGCATTCGTCTTTTGAATAGTCGACAGTAGGAAAACCACCATCGCCTACAATGATTATCTTAGTCTCACAATTTTCGATACATTTACCGCAACGAGTGCAGTCATCTGTAAAGCTTTCTAGGCTGTTAATCCAAGGCAATCGAATTTGGCTTGAATCTACTTTTCGCCTAGAAAATAGGCGTCGTCTCGATAGGTCTACCACTAAATGCCTACTAATGTTGCTAAGATGTTGTAATTGTAGATCATTGTTTTGTTAATATCTTGTCATTTATCCTCACAAGTAGTGTAGTTTTAGAAATATTTGTATAAATACCCCTTAAGGGCTAAATAGGATCCTATATTGTCTTAGATCAATAAATTACGAAGCGTTTGGTCACATATTGAATGGAGCTCTGTTTTTTGATGTGTGACAATAGGTTTCGGACAGCCACTTATATACCTTCAGGATTTTGATTTTGCTTATTAAACCAGTTTCATCTGTAACGAGTACAATAGCTAAATCATTGCTGTCCATACTGCTCCTTTCGGTTGCCACTACTGGTTTTGCTATCTTCACATTGGCGTCAAGTCTCAACGACGCAGAGGCGGTTAACGTGGCTGGCTCAATGCGTATGCAAAGCTATCGTTTAGCGCATGATATTCAAATAGAATCAACTGATTATGATTCTCATATTCGTGAATTCGAAAGTTCTCTTTATTCCCCTTCAATGGCCAACTTGGTCAGTTGGGAAGTTCCTACAGACATCACCGAAGATTACTATTTAATTATTGGTCGTTGGCACGAGCTTAAACAGGTATTAAGCAGCGAAGATCGAAAGCACTATCTCGTATTAGTTGAAAACTTCGTTACTGAAATTGATGGCTTCGTTTTTAAGCTGCAAGAGTTCTCTGAAGATAAGTTGATAAAGTTGGCGTGGGCTGGTGGTATTGGCTTAGGTGGAATTCTCGTCATATCTCTTTTTGTTGTTCACTTTGTCCGTAAACAAGTTGTTAAGCCGTTACATGCACTCGTTGGCGCCAGTCAGCGAATCAAGAACAGTGATTTTGAAGTCGAGTTGAAGGTCACCAATAACAACGAATTGGGTATTTTGACCAAGACATTTAACTCAATGGCGAAAGACTTGGGTGCGCTCTATCGAAATCTTGAAGACGTTGTGGATGCTAAGACAATAGAGCTACAAAATGCTAACCAATCACTCCAGGCGTTGTATCACTCTTCACAAGAGCTGACCGTAACACGTATCGCCCCTGAGAATTTCCGAGCAATCATCCAACACCTCGTGAGCTTAGAGGGCATCGAATCGTTAAGGCTAGAGATTGTAGACAACTCAGGTCGTTCACTGATTATGGATGAAGGGTACGACTCGAACTTAGACTATGAAAAATTTGAAATGAAGCTGGATGATAATGAGCTTATCTTGGGCTATTTATATTGTTCATATCATCATGGCCATTCAACCAGGACGCTGATTGATAGTTTTATCCAACTCTTATCGCGAGCTATCTATTATAATCGTGCGCAAAAAAAAGCTGAGCAGCTTATTATTATGGAAGAGCGTGCAACAATTGCACGTGAACTGCATGATTCACTGGCTCAATCACTGTCGTATTTGAAAATTCAAGTGACATTGCTGAAGCGTGTGATTGGCAAACTGCCAGAGCAACAACACCGAGAGCAGTCGGAACAAATAGCATCGGAGATCGGCAACGGTTTAGCTGATGCCTATACTCAGTTACGAGAGTTGCTCACAACCTTTAGGTTGACGATAAAAGAGGGCAACTTCGGAGAGGCTTTGAGCACCATGCTTGAAGAACTCAGCGAAAGAACAGAAGCGAAGATTAACCTAACCAATAATCTTTCATCGATTGAGCTTGATGCGCACAGTCAGGTTCACTTGCTTCAATTGATTCGTGAAGCAACAATAAACGCAATAAAACACGCCAATGCCGACTTGATAGATGTATGCTGTATCGATGAGGAAGGTGAAGTATTCGTCGTGATTAAGGATAATGGAGATGG
Source organism: Vibrio sp. J383 (assembly GCF_023503985.1). Lineage (NCBI taxonomy): Bacteria > Pseudomonadati > Pseudomonadota > Gammaproteobacteria > Vibrionales > Vibrionaceae > Vibrio > Vibrio sp. J383. The sequence continues at coordinate 1,328,819 of NZ_CP097294.1, forward strand.
CTTTGACCCAAGTAGTTCGAAGATGAACCACTACGGGATGAGCATTATGCAGGAGCGTGCGGCAAGACTGAATGGCGACTTAACGATTGAAGCAGCTCAAGGTGAAGGCTGTACAGTCATATTGAAATATAAAAGTTTGAAGGAAGTTAAAGTTGACGATTTGTAAAGTAATGCTGGTTGATGATCATCCATTGATGCGCAGAGGTATAAGCCAATTACTGAGCTTTGAAGATGAATTCGAAGTGATTGCAGAAGCAAGTAACGGTACTGAAGCGGTCGCTCTTGCCCATGAAGAAGAACCTGATTTGATCCTTTTGGATCTTAATATGAAAGGTATGTCTGGCCTTGATACGTTAAAGGCACTTCGTACTGATGGCTCAAGCGCTAACATCGTTATTCTAACGGTTTCTGACAGCCCTGCAGATATTGAAGCAATTGTAAAAGCGGGCGCTGATGGTTACTTGCTTAAAGACACTGAACCCGATGAACTCATCGAATTACTGAAACAAGCGCACCATGGCGACAAAGCCTACAGCAGTGTTGTATCTCGTTACTTAAATGATGCTGAGAGCCGCAACGACATCTTCGACCAACTGACCGAACGTGAAATGCAGATCCTTCAAGAAGTTGCAAAAGGTTACCGCAACAAGCAGATCGCAGACCATCTGTTCATTTCTGAATCGACAGTTAAGGTACATATGAAGAGTTTGCTGAAAAAGCTACAAGTTCCTTCACGTACTGCAGCAACGGTTCTGTACCTAGAACGCTATGGTGACATGAAGTAGGGCTTGTTCCTTTTGAAATAAAACTATTTCAAGCCGTACTGTTGGTTGTAAATATTAGGGGCAAATAACGTGAGCTTTTAACGACAGTTTCTCGTGATAGCTTTTAATTTAGCATCAATAACCTCTAATGATTTTGAACACGTGACATGAAAAAAGGCGCTGAACTTATTAAGTTCAGCGCCTTTTTGTTAGGGCATTTTATATCCAAATAATCATGTCTGTTTTACTGACAATTAAGCTGCCATTGGTACTAGAACAAGCGTACCGAAGATAACCGTGATAAGACCACAGATTACAGGGACAGAAGTACGTTTTACTACTTCAAATGGGCTGATCTTACCCATACCAGATGTCGCGACAATTACACCAGAGACTGGCGAGATGGTACGACCTAGGTTCGATGCTTGAAGCATTGGGATGATTAGGAACGCAGGGTTCAAGCCCATTTTCGCAGCCAGTGACGGAGCCAGTTCTACGAATGCATAGAACGGTGCGTTACCAGAACCTGTCGCGATAGCCGCTGCAACCGTTAGACCCGTTAGGATAAGCATTAACGCGATGCCGCCGGCGCCAGCTGACTCAGCAAGACCGATTAGGTTATCAATCGCACCAATAGACATTAGGCCTTGAGCAAATACGCCCGCCGCAACCAACAGCATTACCACGCCTTTGAATGCTTCAGCCATACCTTGGTAGCAAGAATCTAGGTCTTCTAATATTTTCTCACCGTCGAACTTCTTCACAACGTAATCGATGATTGCGCCCACGAAGATAGAGCCCACCACGATGGTGTAGATATCAAGTGAAAGGCCTGGAATCGTACGGCCATTAAATAGGAATACACCGATGATAGGCAGGAATGGCAGTGCAGCGTAGAAAGCGGGTGCCGTTGTTTCAATGTCAGAAACGTCTACTTTTTCCATTGGTGTGTTTTCTTTCTTATCCAGATACTTGTTCCAGAAGAAAGCGGCTGCAGCCATTACGATGATTGCACAGATAGAAACAGGTAGTACCGTTTGAACGGCAAACACATCAAGAGACATGCCTGATTTTTCAGCTGCAATAACCACATCACCAGAGGTTGGTGAAAGAATGATTGCTGCAGGGGACGCACAAACTGCAACCGCTGCCGGGCGTGAAATACCCATTGCCGTCATCATTGGGAATAGGGTAGCCATCAATAGCACACCAAGGCCTGTTGCAGAACTTACTGCTAGAGACATTAGACACGCTACGATGTAAGCCGCAACAAGAAGTACGTATGGAGATTTGATAGCAGCAAGCGGTTTAGAGAATTGTTTCACTACCACGTTGTTTGCGCCGATGTGCGTCATGTAAGAAGCAAAGCCACAAAGAAGCATGATTTGCATGCCTAGGCCGCCTCCACGGTACTGAAGCATGTACTTAACAAATTCTAGTGAGTCGGTAACCATGTTACCTGTTGAAGCGACCTTAGCTGGTAAGACTGTGTGACCAATAAGGCCAGTAATAAGAAGTAGGGCAAGGCCAGCAGTTAGTAATACGCCTGCCGCTTTATAGCCTTTCACAATAAAGTAACCAACAGCGATAGTAATCACTAATCCGATCAAGAGCTCTAACATAGAAATCTCCACAAAGTTTAAAAAATATAAGAAAGTGTTTCAGAATATGACAATGAATGTACAGAAAACTGCACTGTGGCACGAGGCATAGTTGAGGTTGATATGATCTAAGACAAACATTTTTTTCGATGTTAATTGTGGTTGTAAATCGTGATTAACTACTGTTGTTTAGATGTTAATAAACAAATTTTGCAGCTCGTTAGAATATAACTTGGATCACCTTTGGTTGTTCTAGTTGCATATGTAGGCATTGTTTTATAAACCGTGAGTGTTTTTTGTACTTTGGAAGGGAATGTGTAACGAAGTGGGTATTTATCGGAGTAAAGAGGTGAGAATCTTAGCTTTGATGCTTAGTTAGCTTTGATGCTTAGTTAGCTTTGATGCTTAGTTAGCTTTGACGCTTACTTACGTTTAACGCCTACTTATTTTCCTAAGTAAGCGTTAAAACACAAGCTAGCACTAAAATATAATTAGGGTTAAAAATAGCGAGTGAGTTTAGTTCATATCAACGTCAGGAATGTCATTTGAATACGTTGACAGCTCAGAGCAGACGACCTTCTTACAAAAATGAATCATCCCATAACGCGTCACCAGTAAAAACTCTTCTCTATTCAATGGAATGTAAGGCATGGCGTCAGACGATAGTGTAGAACCTTCACTTATCATGACTTTTTCGTAAAACGACAACTCGCGATTCGGGATGATTTGCTGGTGTTGGTTCTCATCCAGTGAGATGTCGTGTTGAGTGACAGAGTAAGATCCTGATGACGTAAAACCGACTTGCTTGGTCGACACGTATAATAGGTCATAACTGTCATTCTTCTTAAATTCGATGTTAATAGAAGACTGGTTATGAATCATATTATTGGACGGGTTAATAATTGATGCTGTATTTGCTAAATAATGCCCTTCAAGGTGTGATTTAGGAATAAAAGTAGAAAGCCAGCCGACTAATACGCCAAGCAGTACCACAAAAATTGCTGTATTCGTTTTGTTATTCACAAGTCACTCCTTTAAATCCTGCTGGAAAGCTCAGAGATTTTCCTGAATTATCGATGATGATTTTTCGTCCCTTATATTCATAAAGCGTGACGTTGAATAACTCGTTAAAAGTGAATTCGTCGGATTCAATTTTACAAGAGATAAAATGCTGGCCCACGAGGTCTTCGCCTAGGCTATTTCTATCTAAATAAGAAAACAAATAATGGGATAAACCTGCAGCCACTACAAATAATGCAACCAGCGCTACTACACTGTTTGTCTTTTTCGTCGCGGCCGTTGTATCGGTTGTTGAATTCTCTGTCGCTATGCTATCTGTCGTTGTGTTGTCTTCAGGTTGTTTCGTTTCTTGTTTGGGTTGCGATTGAATTTTACTCAGCGCGCGTTCTTTGTCTTGTGTCACTTGTCCTGCAAATCGGTAGCCTTTACCGCGCTCAGTGACGATGATCATCCCGCTCTTATCTTCTAATGCTTTTCGGCAAATCGAGATGGTCTGCATTAGGCTGCCATCTTCAACGTAGATACCTTTAGACACCCACACTTGTTCAATCAGAACTTGGCGAGTGATCACCTCATTGGGTCTCGAGATAAAAAACTTAAGCAGCTCTGATTCATTAGAACCTATTGGGTAGGTACGGCCCGTCTTGAAGTGATGGATTTCACTCTCTTCTAAATTGACCTGTATATCATCATTGATAATAAATTCAGCAGACATCTGGGTTCTCATTGTTATAAGCGTTCTAACCTAAATATAACAAATCTTACAACAAACATAAACTTACTGGTCTTATCGTCTTTGATATTTAAGTGACTGAATTTATGTTGATTATTAACCTAATTAGATTTCCTTATATACCTTTTTGAGGTTGTTTAATGCGGTTTCAGGTGCTTGCCGTTAGTAGCTATTGGATCATTAACGGGTGACGCTGATTTAGTGGGTGTGGGTTAACTGCTCAAATTTCTTACGTAGTTTTATCAACGTATCATTCCAACTCTGTGTTGCCTTGCTCTCTACGAATAAAAGTCGAGCTTACCTCCGACTCAATTGGCAACTCAAATAACGATAAATCGCATGGCCACACCAGTTAAATGCGAAAGCTACGAAGGAGCTGTTTTGAAAGATTTCAATAAGCCATATATATGTGGACTAATTACGCTTGCCTTACTCGGCTGTCAGTCTGAAGACTCGACTCAAGAAGCCGTTTCGGTATTGGTTCCCTACAACATTAATGAATTACCAAAACCGAATGATGGTTATGGGTATGACGACGATGGAACAATATCGGGAGTCGGTGAAGTTGAAGCTTTATCGTCTGATCAAGCTTTGACCTACTATCAAGACTATAACAATACTTACGCAGCTTTGGATGGGTGGGGTGTATGTGCTGAACCTATTTTAATACCTTTAGAAAGTATTGATTCTGATAAACGCTTTCCTTTAGACAATAATACGTTGACTGGTAACGTTGCGTTGATCGATCAAAACGGCATAGAAGTTGATACCCTAATATCCGCTGATGGCGCAAATATTAAAATACAATGTGAATCAGGGTTGGCTCCTGATAGTACTTACTATGTTGTCGTAACGGATGGAGTAAAAACGGAATTCGGAGAATCGTTGCAGGCCGATACTGAGTTTGAAGATTTAATTTCTTCTGAAACTGCACTTATCAGTGATAAAAATATTGAATTACAAGAGCAAGTTTTGAATGCGATTAGTTCGTACTCTGGTAAAGGACTACCAGTATATGCCGCTCAATTTACAACACAGAGTACATATTCAACTCTGGATTGGATGAGAGATAATCACGACCAGTCAGTCTCTTTTTTTGTAAAAGATAGCGAAAAGAAAAAGCATAATTTTAGTTCAGATTACGACCAATATACTAAGACGCTGGAATTGCCTTCTTATTTACCTTTTACAAAAGAAAGAGAGGGCGAATGCATAATTAATGTATTCAACCCTAAAGAATTTTGTCCGCCATTATATGAATGGATACAAACACCTTCCCAAGGATTTCCGACAAGGCAAAGCCTAATTAATGAAGGTCTTGAGACCGTTGAGACGTTGAGTTTGACAGCAGATATATATACCCCTGAAGGGCATGATCTCAACTCAAAATTACCCACAGTGATTTTTGTCCATGGTGTTACTGCGGATAAAAGTGCAGCATCTTTAATGGCCAGCGATTATACAAAAGCCGGCTACGCAGTGGTGGCGATAGATATGCCATATCATGGGGAGCGTATTCGTCATGATGCGCTGCAGGATGATAGCGAAGAAGGCAACATCAGTGCAAAGAAGAATAAAGCTAACTTCATAAATATCGACTCTCCATTAGCACTTCGTTCTAACTTGCAACAAACGGTTTCTGATTTCTTGGGCCTAAGATTTGCTTTAATCGGCCAGCCATGGGTTGATGAGAATAATGTCCATTTAGTTGGGCATTCATTAGGCGGCATCATGTCGGTGATGATCAGTGAGTTTAGCCAAAATGACTCTGATTTTACTTTTAAGACAGTTAACTTTGCGGTTCCAGGGCAAGGATTAACTAACTTAGTTTTATCATCTCAAACACTCGGTCCCGAGATGTCTGATGGTGTAAAAAACTCTCCAGATGTCCAAAGAGGTATTGCCGAGACCTTTATTCCAGAGACCTGCACACCAGAAACATCCAATATAGAGTGCATAACGGCTCTTGAAGACTTTATTGGAATGTCATCGGATAACGCTTTGGTGGTAGAAGAGTTCGCAAATGATGTTTATGCATTAATTGAAACCGATCTAAAGCAAGGCGTACAAACTGCAATCGACAGCGCTGACCCCGCCAGTTTCACGTCTCGTCAAACACAAAGAAAACAGCCTACATTATTGCTTGAAGCGGTGGGAAACTGTGGTGAGACATGTGATGTCGGTGATTACATCCCGGATAGTGTAGTGCCTAATTTGGCTGCGAATAACATTCGAACAGGAACTGAACCACTCATTGAGGCGTTAAGGCTTAACTCAATTATTGATACAGGGCCTGTAGCGGAATCTCGAGGAGTCCTAAGAACGACCACTGGTGGTCATGGAACTTATCTTTTTCCATATGAAGGAACGATGGGTGAAAACGGTTTACCTAGCATCCCTGAAGGTGAAGAGTGGATTGAAGTTTTGGACGCGACAAAAACTCATCAAAAAGCCATTTTTTCCGTAGTTGAATCAAATGGTTCGGATATTGAAATTAAGAATCCTGATCATATCGAAACAGAGGAGCCTCAAGATGAAGAATAAACTCATATTGGGCACCGCAGCTGCTCTCATTCCATGTTTAACAAACGCTGCAGGATTCCAACTTAACGCACAATCAGCAACGGGTTTAGGCCGTGCATTCGCGGGTGATGCTGTTATGGCCGATAGTGCGGCAATTGTGGCTAAGAACAGCGCTGCGATGGCTTACATAAAGCAACCAACACTCTCTGTCGGCGCTATCTATATCGATAGTGGTATTGATGTGTCGAGTGTTAGCTACACGCCAATGATTGGTGATACTGAAATGTTAGATGACCAATCATTAGACGCAGGGACATTAGTTCCGAACATTCATTATGTTCATCCTATCGAGGGTTCGAAGTTCACTCTGGGTGCGACGGTTCATTCAAACTTTGGTACCGACGTCGAATTTGATAACTCGTTCGAAGCGGATGAGTTTGGAGGCAAAACGGCGCTTTCCAGTATAAATGTTGGCTTCGCTGTCGCTTATGAGATCTCTGAAAAGCTCAACTTAGGTGCTGGTATTGATGTTATCTACGGTGAAGGTGAAATTTCGCGTCAAGGTTTACTCGGTGTTGATGCTGATGGATTTGGCTTGGGCGCCAATATTGGTGCTACCTATCAAGTTAATGAGAATAACAAATTTGGTATTTCCTATCGTTACAGCCCTGATATCGAAGTTGAGGGGGATATCTGGATGCTGGGTTCTGGTACGGCAGAAAAAATGAATGTTCCGTTACCAGACACTCTAGAGTTTTCCGGTTGGCACCAGCTCAACGAACAGTGGGCTTTTCACTACAGCCTGCAATGGGTGAATTGGTCTGAATTTGACTCGCTAACATCTGACTCTTATGACGACTCTATTAAAGAGTATCAATGGAAAGATGCAGGACATGTTTCTGTCGGCGGTACATACACCATGTCAAAAGACATCGTTCTACGAGCGGGCTACATGTACGACATTTCCCCGACTGACGAACTCACATCGCTCTCTATTCCTGATGTTAACCGTCACTGGTTAACAGTCGGAGGGACATATAACTTCACGGCTGCCAGTTCTGTGGACATTGGTGTCGGCTTTATCATCGGAGAATCACAAGATATTGACGAAAACCTGACGACGATTCCAGAAACGAGTTCCAATATAACTGCTGATGTGACTGCCGATGCTCTTTTGCTTGGTGTTCAATATCAGCATCGTTTTTAACTTTTACTTTGGAGTTCAGAACGTAAAAATTTAGGAATCATATAAAAATTGCAGGGCTCGACACTGAGTTGAGCCCTTTTCTCATTATTAGCTGTTTTAGCATTATTTAAATAGCTGGAAGCTCATTAAGTAAGAAATAGCTGCTTAGAAAAACGTTTTAATTCAGACGAATTCAACGGTTATGGTTATTAAAAATGAAATTTACAAAGCTTAGCAAAACAATCTGTTTGGCACTGTTTGCCTTACATATCTCTCCATCGTTTGCCCAAGACTCAAACTTGATTCCTGTGACTATCGAAAAAGCGCACAAACAAGCATTCACATCTTCAATCAACGAGGTTGGCAAAATCAGGGCAACGGATTCTGCTGCATTGACATTCAGTGCCTCCGACAAAATTCTCAATATCCATTTCAAAGATGGAGATTCAGTTAAAAAAGGCGAGTCGATCGCTCAACTGGACAATACCAAAGCGAAAGCCGATCTAGACAAAGCAAGAAGCTCTCTAGCGTTAGCAAAGTCGAAATTAAAGCGAGTACAAGAATTACTAAAGAAACAGCCTGACTCTATGTCTCAACAAGATGTTGAAGAACTGGGAGAGCAGGCGAATTTAGCTGCGGCTGATTTCCGTCAGAAAGAAGCGCTAATGAATGACTATTTATTGGTTGCGCCATTTGATGGGCAGCTAACCAACTTTACCCACTCAGTGGGCAGTAAGATTGATGGCGCAACCGCGTTGGTGAGTTTGATTAAACTCGATCCTGTCGAAGTTCAGTATTCCATTGGCCAGTCGGATTTAGGAAACGCAAAGCTTGGGCAGAATGTTTCCATCCAAGTTGATGCTTTTGTCGATGAAGCATTTTCTGGTGTGGTGGATTACATTGCCCCCGCGGTTGATGAGAGTTCAGGTCGCGTAGAAGTACACGCGCACGTGACCAATCCAGATCATCGTTTAGTTCCGGGTATGTTTGCCAAAGTAAGCCAAATGACGAGCGAAGACACGACTCAAATGGTGGTTTCCCAAAATTCCGTTCAAGCAAAAAATGCACAACGTTTTGTATGGATTGTGAATGGCGAAAAAATCGAGCAACGCATTGTTGAATTGGGCGTGAACACTAACGATGGGTATGTCGTTGTAGAAAACGGATTGAAACTGGGTGATCAGGTCGTAGTGACGGGACAACAGAACCTAAAGAAAGCGTCTCTAGTTAAGGTAATGAACCCTAATGCGGAGCAGAAAACGGTTGAGCTAATAACGGAGCCAATAGACAAAGAGGTCACTAAGCAGACCGTTAAGCCCGAGGTAGAAAAGACCGAAACACAGATTGATGAAGCACATCCGGTTGAGCCTTCGGTTGATTGGACGGAAGCAACAAAAGGTGTAGACGAAGCCGTCAACGAAAATAGCGAGGGTGGGGAAACTAATGCAGCTGCTGAGCAATCATCGAGCGAAATCCAAAGCCAGGAAACTCATAGCAAGGAAACTCACAGCAAGGAAATCCAAAGCAAGGAAGCTGTAACAAAGGAGAATCTGAATGAAGCTTCCTGAGATTTGTATCAAGCACCCTGTGTTTGCGTCTGTTCTGAGTATTACTATTGTTTTGCTTGGGATTTTGTCGTTTCAAAAGCTCTCAATCCAATACTTTCCTGAACATAAAACACCGTCGGCGACTGTAACTGCGGCGATCAATGGCGCGAGCGCTGAGTTCATGTCGCGCAATGTGGCAGATAAACTGATCACGGCGGCAACAGGCTTAGACAGCGTGAAAACCATGACGACCGACTGTCAGGAAGGAACGTGTAATCTAAAAATCATCTTTGAAGATGACATTAATGACGTCGAATACACGAGCTTGATGAACAATCTGCGCAGCAGTGTTGAAGCGATTGGTGATTTCCCTCCTAGTATGACGGATAAGCCAACGGTAACGGATGACTCTTCTGATACCAGCATGCCGAGTAACATCATCACGTTTGTGAATACCGGCAAGATGTCTAAGCAAGACATGTATGACTACATTAGCCAGCAAGTCGTGCCCCAGTTTAAGCACATACAAGGTGTGGGTGGGATTTGGGGGCCGTATGGTGGCAGTGAAAAAGCGGTGCGTGTGTGGTTACAACCTGATCGAATGATGGCGCTTAACATGAGTGCGTCAGACGTTGTCGGTACATTAAGCTCATACAACGCGACATTTACCGCGGGTACTATCAAAGGTCAGGTGCGAGATTTCTCCATTAACCCAGTCAACCAAGTGACCAGCGTTGATGATGTGCGAGATTTGGTGGTTCGTGTCGATAACGGCAAGATCATTCGCATTGGCGATATTGCTGAAGTCAAAATGGGTGAGGAGAGCCTTACGCCGAGCATTCTTCGTGTAGATGACAATTTAGCGATGTCGATTCAGGTACTGCCACTGAAAAGTGAAAACCCAGTGACGGTTGCCAATAAGGTTAAGAAGCAAATAGACGTGATTCAACCTCAGTTGCCTGAAGGCATTGAAATGAAGATGGTCTACAACCAAGCTGATTTCATTAAAACCGCAATTGACGAAGGCTTCATGACTTTAGTTGAAGCGATTGTTCTGGTTTCAGCGGTTGTGGTTCTGTTCCTTGGTTCTGTTCGTGTGGCTTCGATTCCGATCATTACCATCCCAGTGTGTGTGATAGGTGTATTTGCCGTTATGCATCTACTTGGGTTTAGTATCAACGTATTGACTATATTAGCCATCATTCTTGCAATTGGTTTAGTTGTCGATGATGCCATTGTTGTGGCTGAAAACTGTTACCGACATATCGAAGAGGGCGAAACCCCTTTTAATGCTGCAATCAAAGGGTGTCGAGAGATCGTTTTTCCTGTGATAGCGATGACGCTCACGTTAGCGGTCGTATATCTACCTATTGGCCTGATGTCGGGCTTAACCGCCGATCTATTTAGACAATTTGCTTTCACGTTAGCTGCTGCAGTGATCATCTCAGGGTTTGTTGCTTTAACGCTCTCGCCCATGATGTGTGCTTACTTAATGAAGCCAGTTACAAAGCCAGCAAAGTGGTACAAAAAAGTTGATGCGAAGCTGAATGTTCTGTCTGACTTGTACACCAAAGAACTGGGCAAATGGTTTGAGCGTAAAACACTGATGAGTAGTATTGCTTTGGTGTTGATTGCTCTGTCCGTTTTGGCGGTTTGGAAAATGCCTCAAGTGCTACTTCCAACCGAAGACACTGGTTTTGTCGAGGTGACTTCAACGCCACCAACAGGGGTAGGTCGTCAGTATCACCTAGACAACAACGAGCAACTTAACAGTGTGTTCAAAGGTGACCGTTCGGTAGAGGCAAACTTGTCTTACATCGAAGGGACTCCGACTAATCACGTTTTATTGAAATCATGGGGCGAACGTGACCAGTCAGCTGATGAACTGGTTAACGAGTTTATCGCCAAAGCGCAAAGTTCGGTCTCTGCTTATGGCATGTCTTTCAAGGTTCGCTCGGCAGATAACTTAAGCATAGCGACCAATATGATCCTTGAGCTGACGACGGTTAACCGTGACACCTCGGTGTTGTCTGAAACCGCAAGTGAGGTCGTTGAGGCGCTTGAGAGTTATGAGGGCGTGACCAACATTAAAAATTCGATGTTACGCGACCAATTACGTTATGACTTGTCGATTGACCGTAATGCGATTGTGTTGTCTGGTGTTGATTACAGTAACGTAACCAACGCGTTATCGACCTTCCTTGGTTCTGTGAAGGCGGCAGATTTGCAAGCCGATGACGGTTATACATACCCCATTCAAGTTCAAGTTAACCGAAAGGATCTCGGCGACTTTAAGGTTCTCGATAAGCTGTATGTGGATTCACAGTCGGGGCAAAGGCTTCCTTTGTCTCAGTTTGTTTCGATCAAACAAGTGACATCAGAATCTAACTTTAAGACATTCATGGGTAAAGACAGCGCTGAAATTACCGCAGATTTGATGCCCGGATACACGGCGAGTGATGTGAAAGCCTACATTGATGATACGGTTCCAAGCTTATTGAAACCGGCGCAGAGCTACGAATTCAATGGAATTGTAAAAGACTTAGTTGATTCAACAGCAGGCGCACAAGTGTTGTTCGTATTAGCGTTGATTTTCATTTTCCTGATCTTGGCGGCGCAGTTTGAAAGCTTTGTCGACCCAATGATCATCTTGCTGACGGTGCCATTGTGTATCGTGGGTGCGATTTTGACGCTGTCGGTATTTGGTCAAAGTCTCAATATTTATTCGAAGATCGGGCTGCTGACATTGGTTGGCCTAGTGACCAAACACGGTATTTTGCTGGTGGAGTTTGCCAACGAGAAACGCAAATCTGGCACGAGTGCGAAAGAAGCGGCGATCAGCAGTGCGCGTTCAAGATTGCGTCCTATCTTGATGACCTCACTGACGATGATCCTCGGTTCATTACCATTGGCATTAGCAGATGGGCCGGGTTCGTTAGGTCGAATCAATATTGGTTTGGTGTTGGTCGGAGGTTTGACAGCCGGAACCTTCTTCTCACTGTTCTTAGTGCCAGTGGCTTACGTTGGTATGGCGAATCTAAAACAGATGGACATACTGACTCGGTTGAGAACGAAATCCGCCTAACTCGCAATATAGGCTGACGAATCAATTGAAGTGAAAACTAAAACGCGCCTACCATTAATCATGGTTGGCGCGTTTTGTATTCTATTCTCTCAATTGCCGTGAAAGGCTAAGAAAGTTTGTTTCATTTAGCATGATACGAAGCGATCTAGAACTGTGCGAAGCTGTCTAGAACAGTACAAAACAGTCTAGAACGGTGCAAAATCGTCATGTACCACGGTTGGTACCGTCCAACGTTGATGCGCATCTACAGGCTCTAGTGCTGAATTGTGGTGTGGTATTTGTCCACGGTCGCCATACAACCACAATACCAAGTTTGAACGTTCACCACTTGTTATCGGCAGCGCCGCATGGGCAACGTTTCCTCGATGAATCATAGCGACACCGGGCGTGAATGTCGTTTCGTTCATCTTACCCGTAGCAGGATCATAAAAGTTAAGTTCTGAGCCTGAAAACTCTTCATCTGGCATATTTACGTTAATGTTGAGCGTGACAGAAGACGCATCAGTATGAAGGCGTAAAGTCGTATCTTTGTTCGCTTGATACTGAATCGAGAACCCAAAAGTTTGTGTATCGTAGCCCATGATTTCTGGGAACAATAAACGAGCGATAGGGCGCATGTAACTATCGAGTAAATCTCGGTAAAACGCTTGGAAACTTGGCGCTGCTAAATAACCTTCAGAACGGCTGTCTAACATCGCTCCACCACGGTTAAGCACTATGCCATATGGTGGGCGCAGCGGAATTTGTGCGTTAGAGACCGCTTCCAAGTAATCACGCAACTCAGCGAGACGTTCAGCATCAAAGAACTGGAACTTAAATACTCCAGGAGAGATCTCTTCGAGCAAGTCTTTTACCGCGATTTCTTTCGTTGGATTTTGCCAAGCTTCTCTGACAGCTTCACGCAGACGGGCATCTAACAGCGAATCATCGAAATCCAATTGGCTGCCTTCCGCACTTGCTTCCCATTCTTTCCAAGCTTCGCTGAACAAGCCCTTATTGTTGTCCCAAAACTGTTGTACAGAAGGAGCTCGTTGAAGCATCGCTTCTCGTGTCGGTAAATCGATGGCGCGTGCGCGCTCTAGTTGATTAGATAACATAATGTGTTCGCTCCTTTTGTTTGCTGACGACCAATCTATTACACCAAGGTTTGTAGATAAACGGGGTGCAGGGCAAAACAGAATTAACGTTTTCTATATAATCAAATAGCGGCTTAGCGGTTCTGCTTAAGTCAATAAGCGGCAGGAATAGTAGTCATGAACAAATTACGGAGTGATGGAGAAGCTTAGACGATCATGCAAATCCTTTTGCATGATCGATGGGGGAAGCGTTATTTAGAAATCGTAGTTTAGATTCATTGAGCTGTAGATTTCGGCGTTACTTTGGTCTGATGCGACAGTAGTGTTGTAGATGTATTCGGTATCAAAAGTTAGCGCCAAATTGCCCATCAAGATGTTCTTTAGATAGCCTTTGAGGTTGTAATTGGTGTTCTCTTCACCGTAAGCCATGTTAGCCGTTGCTCCCATAGAAAACGTCTCTGTGAGCGTCAGAGAGCCATCAATATTGGCATTGACGATCAGTTCATAGTTCTCTTTGTTTGGAAACTCTTCATCAGAAGACTGTCGCTTACTGATTCGGTAACCCGGACCGGCAGATCCTTGGAGTTTGATTCTTTCAGTATCATAAAAGTGGCGACCCAGTCCTGTAGCTGTTATGAATTGCTTACGATAAGTACCAAAGTGGTCGTGTTCAAGACGTGTTGTGGCGACCAAATAGGTGACTTCGTTCAGGTCATAGCTAATGCCATAGTTTGTGGTATAGCGATTAGTACCATCTTCGTCGTTTTCAGCATCGGTATAGTAGGTATCAAACTGGACTCGTTGCCCCCAGTTCTCTTTTTTGTATCCAACAGAGATTCCAGAGTTGATCGACAAAGATGAGCTGGTGTTTTGCGAGTAGATAAACCCAAGCTTAGTCAGGGTTGTAAAAGGAGATTCTTCAGCTTCTTCTTTTAACTCAGAACCTTCGCTTAATACGACGTCGCCTTCGAGTACCATTTCATCAATTTCTTCGGCAAATACGGGCATAGAGATAGCGATTAGAACCATAGGTAGCTTTGCAAGGGAACGTGTGTATGGAACTGTGCTTGTTAATGGGCACGTTGTTTGTGAGATAGTGTGTGTTGACATAATGGTTTGGTTTATAAAGTAATTTAACACGACGAACGTAAGGTTAGTCGTGAATGGTAGTCAATGATTGAATCGAAAATTGGATTGATTTAAGACGCGATAGGCAAAGGCGAGAAGATGGTTTTAATCGCAGAAAACCCGTTGCCTCTATGAGGGTTGAAGTCTTCAATGTGAACGAAGAATTCAAGTATCTCAGAGGGTTTATCATCTTCGATTAATAGGAACTCGAGTAATCCCTGTTCGATATGGCATGAAACAATAGTCTCACTCGAATAGTCAGCTAGAACCTGTTCAACATTGATTAAGACGCTGGTCTCAGGCAAGACGTTGAAAGCATCTTGCGCGCATTTAAGAATACAGCTACACACATACTCACGATATAAGGTGTTACTTTCAGAAAGAGGCATCGTTTCAAGCTTCACTTCGCCTTGGCACAATACCTTTTTTTCTTTTGGGATCACGTTGTGCTTATTAACCTGAATATTGACTTCTAACAGGTGCCCATTCTTATAGGTATTAAAGTTATGGTTTATCAGTTTGGTGTCGACTACAGCGGCGTTTATAGGGTTCTGTTGCGCTTCTGAAAGGGCAGAAAGCTTGGCGCCACTGTCGTTGTTTAAAATGCCTTTCGACAACTGATTATCTTTGGCCCAGTAGCTGTAGTGTTGAACCCAACTTACAAACTCAGTTTTGTATTGTTCGATGTCTTTCTCTGCTGCTCGCTCGACATTGTTTGTGAGGGTGTGAAACTTAGATTTGTTACCCAACAGTATATCGAGCCAGTATGGCTCGTATTCATCAAGCGCTTCCATGGCTTTGACTTTATGATCGAAGCGAACCGTTGGCATTGCAGGCGCAGGTTCCATGGCAATCGACTCCCAATTTACTTTTGGTGTCGGAATGGTATGGACGGATTGGATTAAGTGCAGGTGCTGATTGAATAAGCTCACTTCGCTTACCGCGCCTTCAAGTTGTTTGGTATTCATTTACATTCCTGTCGACTGTTGTTCTTGTCATTTGGCGCTTAGTTTATGTTCAAAGTGCGCGAACAGTATTTAAATGAACGTGAATGATCTTTCGTGAGGTTGCTTGATATTGGTTTAGGAATATTTTGGGGAGAAAGCTAGGTTTTTGATTGAAATAACAGCATAGAAACACAGAGAACAGGCGCTCTCTGTGTTGGTCATATTGCGACTATAGAAACTCGCTGATGAGTATTATCTCTGGCGTCTTGCGACCAACGTAAATCGGTAATCGTTAGACGTGAAGTAGTTACGGCTGTATTCAAACACCGTGTTATTGGCGAGGTAACCGCGAGTACGTTTTTCAATGATAGGCTGAGCTGGGTCAATACCTAGCTGTTTCGCAACATCTTCAGGCGGAAGAATCGGCACCAGTTCTTGCTCACTTCTATCAATTACCATGCCTTTGGTGTTCTCAATAAAGTCGTACTTTGATGTCTGCATCACTTGATAGGTGAGATCTGGGAATAGGGCAACAGGTAACCAAGTTTCTTCAACCGTGATTGGATTGTTGTCTATGAAACGAACACGCTTTACGTAGAAAACCAATTCGCCTTCTTTGATATCTAAATGCTCAGACATCGCCAAAGAACACGGCTTCATTTCAAAGGCCAGAACGTTACTATGTGTAACCACATCCAAATGCGCCCATTTTTCTTGAAAGCTCGACTGTTTGTAGATGTCGTAATTGATCTTGTTCTCTTTGACGTAAGTGCCGCTGCCTTGAACGCTTTCAAGCTCATCGTTTTCGATCAGTAGTTTCAACGCTTGCCTAACCGTCACACGGCTTACCGAGAATACTTCACGCAATTGCGCTTCTGTTGGGAGTGCTTCTCCAACTTTATATTCTCCAGAACTGATCTTTTCTCTTATTGCATCTGCGATTTGGCGATACATAGGGAGTCTTACCATTTTTGCCTCATTTGTGCGCTAGAACAACTAGACTTTGATTAACAACCTGTACCTTAAATACGTAAATTTGCTCTATATAAGCCTTGCTTTAAAGGTTAGTGTGAGCGTCGTATCGGCGTTTTGTAGTACATATAATACAAATTAAACGATACATAACAAGCTTTCTTAAAGGATTTGCCAATACGATTTAAATACAAATTAAATACAAATATGTATTGGTGAGATCGTGATCACGGATTAAATGTCTTGAAGTTGTATTATTCTTCTTGTCGACAGGGACGACTGTCGTACTAATCCGTGACTATGGGACAAAGGTTATGAAACTTACTACTCTAACGAATAAGTCGCTCGTAAATCTGCAAACTACGTTTAGCAGTCGAGAAGAAGCGATTTACGCACTTGCTGACCAACTGGATCAGCAAGGCAAACTGCATAACAAGCAAGAGTATCTTGATGCAGTATTTGCTCGTGAAGAGCAAGGCCCGACAGCGCTTGGCGAAGGCCTAGCAGTACCGCATGGCAAGACTGACGCGGTTAAAGAAGCTGGCTTCGCTGTAGCAACGCTTAAAGAAGACATGAAATGGAAAGGCTTGGATGAAGACGAAGATGTCAATCTTATCTTCCTAATTGCGATTCCAAATGCAGAAGCGGGTTCTACCCACATGCATCTGCTTACCGCACTGACAACTACATTGGTTGACGACGATGTTCGCGAAGCGGTATTAAAAGCGACAACCGCTGAAGAAATCTTTGCGCTTCTTGATGGCGACAATCAACAAGAAGAAAAACAAGACAACTTAGATACAAATGCACCGACAATTGTATGTGTTACTGCTTGCCCTGCTGGCATTGCTCATACCTATATGGCGGCAGAATATCTTGAAAAGGCGGGCAAAAAGCTTGGCTACAAGGTTCATGTTGAAAAGCAGGGCGCAAACGGTATTGAAGATCGCTTAACGGCTGAGCAATTAAACAATGCTGTGGCGTGTGTTTTTGCTGCTGAAGTGGCGATTAAAGAATCTGAGCGCTTTAACGGCATTCCTCGTATTGAAACGCCAGTCGCAGAACCGATTAAACACGGTGAGCGCATTTTAAACGAAGCGATCGAAGAGTCGAAAAAAGGCAACGGTGCAGAGCGTAAAGTAGCTACTGATGATAAACCAAAGAAACTGCCACTGAAAACTGAGCTCAAACAAGCACTGCTTTCTGGTATTTCTTACGCGGTTCCTCTTATCGTTGCTGGTGGTACTGTTCTTGCGGTTGCTGTTCTTATCGCGCAAATTTTTGACCTGCAAGAGCTCTACGCAACAAAAGATTCTTGGCTATGGATGTATCGCAAACTAGGTGGCGGCCTACTGGGTACATTGATGGTGCCAGTATTGGCGGCTTACACAGCTTACTCATTAGCAGACAAACCCGCACTTGGTCCTGGTTTTGCCGCAGGTATTGCAGCAAACATCATTGGCTCTGGTTTCCTAGGCGGTGTTATTGGTGGTTTGATTGCTGGTTACGTGATGCGTTGGGTAAAAGAGCATGTTCGCTTAGGCCCTGCGTTTAACGGCTTCCTTACTTTCTACCTTTATCCGGTGATCGGTACTTTGGTGGCAGGTAGCTTGATGCTATTTGTTATCGGTAAACCTGTAGCGTTCCTAAACCAAGGTCTTACGGACTGGTTGAACGGTATGTCAGGCACCAATGCGCTGTTATTGGGTGCGATTCTTGGTCTGTTTGTATCATTCGACTTGGGTGGGCCGGTAAACAAAGCCGCTTACGCATTCTGTTTAGGTGCAATGGCGAACGGTGTTTATGGCCCATACGCAATCTTTGGTTCAGTAAAAATGGTATCAGCGTTCACCGTAACGGCTTCAACCATGATTGCTCCACGCCTATTTAAAGACTTTGAGATTGAAACCGGTAAATCTACATGGCTACTTGGCCTAGCGGGTATTACCGAAGGTGCAATCCCAATGGCGATTGAAGATCCAATCCGTGTAATCGGCTCATTCTTACTAGGATCAGTGGTTACAGGTGCGATGGTTGGCGCGGCAGGTATTGGTCTATCGACTCCGGGCGCAGGTATCTTCTCTATCTTCTTGTTACACGATTCAGGTTTGGGCGCATTCTCTGCTGCTGCAATCTGGTTCGGTGCTGCGATTGTCGGCACAGTGATTTCAACTGTTACTCTTCTGATGTGGCGTGGTCATGCTGTAAAAAAGGGTAAGTTTGAAGCAAGTACTGCAACACAGAACTAACTAAATTTTGAGCTAACTTCTAACTCGCAATTAAAACACCATATAAAAAATAACGAACAACTTGGCTGTCCTAAATACCTGTGCTCCTAACGGTTTAATTCACACAGATTCTGGGCGTGGTTTTCTGCACCCTAAATTTAGTGGCAGCCAATTTTAACCCCTTGAAAAACGTTAATTTAGTCGTATTTGAGTTCGAATTTTAGATTTACTCGAAGCGACACATTTAGGTAAATGATTATGACTACATCACGCGTACATATTACTCCACACATGCACTGGGATCGTGAATGGTATTTCACAACAGAAGAGTCTCGCATTCTTCTTGTGAACAACATGGAAGAAATCATGAACCGTCTGGAGAGTGATCCAGAATACAAATACTACGTTCTAGATGGTCAAACCGCTGTTCTAGAAGACTACTTTGCGATCAAACCAGAGAACACAGAACGCGTAAAAGCATTGGTTGAAGCGGGCAAGCTTATTATTGGCCCTTGGTATTCTCAAACCGACACAATGCAAGTTTCTGGTGAGTCGATTGTGCGTAACATGATGTATGGCATTCGTGACTGTATGAAATTTGGCGACGCAATGAAGATTGGTTACCTACCAGATTCATTCAGCATGAGTTCTCAACTGCCGATGATCTATAACGGTTTCGACATCACGCGTGCAATGTTTTGGCGTGGTTGTTCAGAGCGTCATGGCACCAACAAAACAGAATTCTTATGGCAGTCTAATGACGGCAGTGAAGTTACGGCACAAGTGCTTCCGCTAGGTTACGCAATTGGCAAATACCTTCCACAAGACGAAGAAGGCTTGCGTGCTCGTTTAGATAAGTACTTCCCAGTGCTAGAAAAGCCATCGGTAACGAAAGACATTTTGCTGCCGAATGGCCATGACCAAATGCCGATTCAAAAAGACATCTTTGAAGTAATGGACAAACTTCGCGAAATCTACCCAGATCGCGAATTCTCAATGAGCCGCTTTGAAGAAGTATTCGAAAAAGTAGAAGCGGCACGCGACCAACTCGATACAATCAAAGGTGAATTCAACGACGGAAAATACATGCGTGTTCACCGTACGATTTCTTCTACGCGTATGGACATCAAACTGATCCATGCAGAAATCGAAAACAAGATTGTAAATATCTTAGAACCGCTAGCATCTATCGCTTGGACATTAGGCTTTGAATACCACCACGGTTTGATTGAGAAAATGTGGAAAGAGAGCATGAAGAACCACGCTCATGACTCGATTGGCTGCTGCTGTTCTGACAAGGTTCACGCTGAGATCCTTAACCGTTACATCCTTGCGGACGACATGGCGACCAACCTGATTCATTTCTACAAGCGTAAGATTGTTGACCACATGCCAGATCGCGAAGGTTGCGACAAGTTGGCGATGTTTAACTTTTCTCCATACGAGCGTGAAGAAGTGGTGAACACAACCATTACTATCCGTGCTCAAGAATTCTCAATCTTTGATGAAAACGAAAATCCAGTTGAGTACTTCATCCAAGACAAGCGCCAAATTGACCCGGGTAAAGTAGACCGCCAAATCGTTCACTACGGTAACTACGACCCGTTCATGGAGTTTGATATTCAAATCAAACGTAGTGTTCCAGCAATGGGCTTCACCACGTTACACATCCAAGGTAACGAGAAGGGCGCTGTAAAAGTTGCCGAGCAAAAGGACTACCTATTAGAAAACGAATACTACCGAATCAATGTAAACGACAACGGTACTCTGACTATTTTCGATAAAGAGACAGAGCAAGTATTCGACCAAGTCCTTCGTTTAGAAGACGGCTCTGATGACGGCGATGAATACGACTACTCTCCATCTCGTCAAGAATGGTTACTGTACTCAGATGAATTCCCGGTAGAAACATCAATTGCCCACCAAGGCTTCCAATCGGTAGCGAACATCGCTTTCCGAATGAACGTACCTGCAAACCTTGCAGAGCGTGAAGAACGCACGGGTCAAAACGGATTCGTTGAAGCGCAATGCCAAGTGGTATTGAAGCAAGGTTCTCGCCGCATCGAAGTACGCATGGAGCTAGACAACCAAGCCGACGACCACCGTGTACGTGTGCTAGTACCAACGCCATTCGTTTCTGAAACTGTGGTTGCAGATAACCAGTTCGGTTGTATTACTCGACCAACCAATGACCCTGCTATGGCGGTTTGGGAAGAAGAAAAGTGGAAAGAAGCACCAGTTCCTGTGTATCAGTTAATGAACTTTGCAGCGTTAGAAAACGGCAAAGCGGGTATGGCGATCATGTCGAATGGTCTGCGTGAATTTGAAGTGATTGCATCCCAAGGTGGCGAGAATAGAGATACCTTCGCACTGACACTATTCCGCGGTATTGGCGTATTAGGCAAAGAAGAGCTATTGCTTCGTCCGGGCCGTCCATCAGGCATCAAAATCCCGACACCAGATTCACAAGTGCGCGGCAAGTTAGTGTGTGAATTCACGCTGTGTGGCTTCTCTGGCAACCATATTGACGCGAACGTCATGGCGCAAGCACGTGACAATGTCACTCAAATCGAATGCTACAACAAGATCCCTTACAACGCGATGAAGCTGAATGTGGGTGAGCAAAACCTACCGATGAGTTTTAGCCTTCTGTCTAAGCAACAATCAGGCGCTGTGCTGAGTGTGCTGAAGAAAGCGGAAGATGAAGATGCGTTGATACTGCGTGTCTACAACCCGGCAGAAACAGGTTCAGTGTCAGATTCAATCTCCTTCACTCAAACCGTTTCAAGTTGGAAAGAGACAAGCATGGACGAGCGAGTACGCGAAGGTGATGTAGTATCTGAAGACTTCGGCCACTTGGCATCTTGCCAAGCAAAAACATTCCAAATTAAATTCTAATTTTAATCACCCGCTCACCTTGGTGGGCGGGAATGGTGAACGACAATGAAAATTGTAATTGCCCCTGATTCATTTAAAGAATCACTCGACGCTCATCAAGTTGCGTCTTGTATTGAGCTTGGGTTTGCTGACGTTTTCCCTCACGCAGAGTTTGTGAAAATGCCACTCGCCGATGGCGGAGAAGGCACGGTAGACGTGTTGCTAGACGCGCTTAATGGTAAGAAACAACGGCTGCAAACGACGGATCCAATCGGACGTGAATGTACGGCTTATTGGGCTTCACTTGAGCAACAGGTTGATGGTAAAAGCGTAAACACTGCCTTGGTGGAGTTTGCCCAAGCATCGGGTTTAGATCGATTAACCGTAGAAGAAAGATCACCTCTAACAGCATCGTCTTACGGCACAGGGGTGCTGATCAAAGATGCGCTAGATAAAGGCGTGGAACAGATCATCATTGGTCTGGGCGGTAGTGCCACCAATGACGCAGGTGCTGGCATCTTACAAGCCTTGGGAGGCAAGTTACTAGACAAGCAAGGCAATGAGTTATCTGGTGGCGGCGCCGAATTAAGTCAGCTAGCCAGCATCGATCTTGATGGACTGCACCCTAGATGCAAAGAAGTGATGTTCGTGGTCGCATGTGATGTGAATAATCCACTGTGTGGCGAAAGCGGAGCCAGTGCCGTGTTTGGTCCACAGAAGGGAGCATCAAAAGCTCAAGTTGAACAACTTGATATTGCGATCGGTCACTTTGCCGATATCGCACAAGCACATACGGGTACTAATCATCGCGACACCGCTGGTTTTGGTGCTGCTGGTGGCACACCTCTGGGGTTAAGTCTTGCATTCAATATCCAAATTAAAGCGGGTATTGAGATGGTATTAGATGCCTTGGATGCAGATAAGGTTCTTGAAGGTGCTTCACTGGTCGTGACTGGAGAGGGGCAGATGGACAACCAAACCCTGCAAGGTAAAACACCTTTCGGTATCGCTCAGCGAGCTCAAAAGCTGAATATTCCAACGATAGGAATTGCGGGCTCTTTGGGGCAAGACGTTGAAAAGCTTTACGGTTCAATGTCTAGCTTATTTGGAACTGTACGTTCACCTCAGTCTTTAGACCAAGTTTTATTAGAAGCGAATCAAAACCTGACTCGTACTGCCCGTAATATCGCCGCCACGCTCAAGCTTGGCAGCCAGATTTTTAATGAGAAGTAATTATGTCTCTATTTAAACTCGACAACGTTATTCAAAACTACGCATGGGGAAGCAAAGACTCCATTAACCAACTGTTTGGTATTGTGAACCCAAACCAAGAACCTCAAGCAGAAATTTGGATGGGTGCTCATCCTAATGGTTGCTCCAAAGTAGGCGATACTGGTGAGCCGCTTTCTCACATGATTGATGAAAATAGGATCGATGTCTTAGGTGGGTACACTGCGGCACGTTTCGGTGAGCTACCTTTCTTATTTAAGGTGTTAGCAGCTGAAACACCGTTGTCGATTCAGGTTCATCCGAATAAGCGTAAATCTGAATTAGGTTTTGAGCGAGAGAATGCACTTGGTATCCCTTTGAGTGCGTCAAATCGTAATTACAAAGATCCAAACCACAAGCCTGAGTTGGTTTATGCGTTGACCTTCTACAAAGCGATGAATGGCTTTCGTCCAATCGACGATATTATTGCCTTGTTCGAAGAAGCAGATATTCCTTCGTTAGCGATTGAGCTTAATGTACTTAAAGCCAATGCCGACAGTGATTCTCTGAAGTCTTTCTTTAGCGCAATTATGTCTCTTGAAGGTGACCGCAAAGCGTCTGCGCTTAATCAGCTTTATGCTGCACATGCGCGACCAGCTAAAACGGTCATGGGGCGCGAAGCTCTGCAATACAGCATTGAATTCAAACAGCACTATCCGGGTGATATTGGTTTGTTTGCACCATTGATGCTCAACACGGTTGAACTGGCGCCCGGTGAAGCGATGTTCCTGTTCGCAGAAACACCTCACGCTTATGTTCAAGGCACAGGTTTGGAGATTATGGCAAACTCAGACAATGTGCTGCGCGCCGGTCTTACACCCAAATACATAGACGTTCCTGAGCTTATCGATAACACGATCTTTGAGCCGATTAAGCCAGAAGATATTCGCCTTAAGCCTGTATTGAAAGAGGGCAAGATGAGCTATCCGATTCCAGTGGATGACTTTGGCTTTGATATCTTGTCTGCGACTGATGAGAGCAAGTCACAGTATCTACGTAGCGCGGAGATCTTGTTCTGTGTGGAAGGAGAGGCGACCGTCACCTCAGAAGGTCGGACAGTTTCTCTTAAGCCTGGAGAATCAGTCTTTGTAAGTAGTAATTCAAGTGTTTACCAATATCAAGGGAATGGCATTTTGGCTCGTGCTTTTAACTAGTGCCCCCGTGCTAGCGATCAGCAAAAGAAATGTCAGAGTGCCACTGTAAAGTGGTACTCAATATTGGATTGATGGTTGTTATACCAATCACAGTAAGTAAGTGATTAGAAATAGCGCAGGAAAAAGACTTGAGAACAAGGCAGAATTTTTCGATAAGTAGTTATTCTACAATCAAAAATTCTAACGCAGTTATCGAGTTTTTGAACCAGCTAGGCTGACAGTTATTTACTACGATTGGTATTATCTATCTGTCTTTGACAGTCATGATTATTGACCATACCCGCTACTCTGGCGGGTTTTTTCATTATTAGAATGAGCAGATATAAGCTTGTAGAAACGAAAAACCCTGCGATCAGAGCAGGGTTTTCTATTGAATCAGTACTGAGTGACTGGTTAGGCAATGTGAGTCATTTTATTAAGCACAAAGGTTTCGATACAATCTTCAGTCGCAGCCATGTACTCGGCGATGTGTTGGCTCGCTAAGTGTTTCTCTAGATGAGCTTCAGACTCCCAGTTCTCATGAAATACAAAATGAGCCGGGTTACTGTTATCTTGGTGTAGATCGTAGTTAATACAGCCGTCTTCAACACGGGTTTTGTCGATCAATTTAATCATCTCTGATTTCACTAACTCAATCTTATCTTCTTTAGAGACGATTGTTGCAATAATAGTCAGTTTGCTCATTTTCAATTCCTTGGCTTTAAACTCGATAAGTTCACGTAATATAAGTATAAATTCAGATTGAAGAAAGAGTTCTGAAATCCAATAACTATGGTTTCTGGCATCCACAATTCAAGTTGAAAGCCTAAAGCTGGTGGCGAGTAGGTTACGCTCATAAAAAAGCCCCCATAGCAAAATGGGGCCTTTTTAGGTCTCAATTGAATGGGTTAGTTATTGAAGTCAGCTTTGATCCAAACCATACGGTGATCAGATGAAATTTCTTTACTATCGCCATTAGAATCTGGGATTCGAGAATCAAAGATTAAAGTCCTGCCATCTTCATTTGTGGCAGGCCAGTATACTCCAGAATCAACGATGCTCATTGTCGCTGATGGTAGGGCGTAGTCGACCGCCAATCCAAAATTTGAAGTAATGCGACTTGGTAATGGATGGTGTAGTGGTTTATCAGCAGCATACTCAGCCGCGCCATCACTTGTTGGATACAATGAGCCATTGGTGACATCTTGGTTAACCAATGCATCGTTGTGTAAGTCCTGCATAACAGAGCTAATGCCGTCGCCATCAACTGGATCTAGGTTTTGATCGCCCATCATGACAAAGTGTTGCCCTTGCTCAAGGCCACCCGTTTTTCCAGAGTCGTCATAAATGAACGATTTGTTCTGGATATATTGGTGCCAGAAGTCTACTTCTGCTGCGTTCTGTTCAATGTTCTTACCTACATCGAAAGCAGGCGGAGTAGGATGTGACATCAGTAAGTGAACAGTTTCTGTGCCATCTTTGGTTGGGATGAGGATTGGCGCATCAACGTGGTTCTTTGAAGACAAGCGAACTTCTGCCCATTCGTCGTTCGTGTACCACTCTTCGCCGCAAACCATACCTGTTGGGAACTTACTAGGATCGTCGCAAACAGTGATTGTTGGAATAGTAGCACCTTCGAGATCTTTCCATTTAAATTTTTGGAATGTACGCGTGTTGGCTGTGTCGATTTCATATTTTGACATCAGAGCAAATGCGTATTGCCCATGATACAAACCGAAGCCCCACGCATCTCCTGGCAGTGTTCCAGCGTTACCATCATTGTCTAAATCAAACCCAAATTCGTTCAGTAAACCTGTATTAGTTGAGTAGCTTTCAAAGTATGGGTATGAGATTGGCTCTAAGTTTGCGTCGCCACCTGCACCTTCAATACTTTGAGCGACAGAGAGATAGTTCTTTTGAAAACCTTCTAGCGCTGATTTATCAGTACCTGTGCCGTCATTGTTAAATTCAGCCATCATAAGCACGTCAGGGCGATTCTTTTGAATCACAGCTGCGACGTTGCGGATCTGAATAACTTTTGCTGCCGTTTCTTTGTCAGCGTCATCAATCGTGTTATCCAAATAGTCGGTCACTAGTTTTGTTTGAGCGCTTGGCTCAATCTGCATTTCCGTTACAAGGTCTTGGAAGGTGGCACGATCAAAAGACAAGTTGTAAGTCGCGATCTTTACTTCTTCAGGTTGAACGTAATCTGTGTCACTACTGCACCCGATCAAAAGTGCGGAAGAGATGGCGAAAGCGATAGATGTTTTTAACAATTTCATAAAGTGGGTCCGCTATTTGCTGAAAGAAATTTGGGACGCGCATATTATGAGATGGACATCATTCTGTAAGTGATACTTGTCACAGGTAGAGCCCCAAGTTGACATCTTGTTGCATTGAAAATGTGACATTTGGAACTAGTGTCTTTTATTAGAATAAAGACTTAAAATTCATGGGTTTAATTAGAGCTGTGAATTAAAAAAGCCCTCATAGCAATATGAGGGCTTTTGAATGAGAATCAAACAGTGTTGTTATTGGGGTGTTACGCGTATTGCTTTACTTTAAGCATATTGTTCCACTGTCATCGCCCAATTTTTCTTCTGCTGTTCAAAATTCATTTTGATTTGTTGGTAACGAACCTTAAGTACTGAGTGTTCGTACTTTTTCACAACGTCTTCGCGTTTACTTTCAATTAGCTGCTTTTTGACTTCGTAGTATTCGTTCATGTTTGATACAAGCGCATCGAATTCTTGTTGAAGCTTTTCCGCGATTTGTTGCTTGTCAGCACGGTGCATGATTTTTTGCTGCGTGCGCTTTAATAACATTGATGCCTCGGCTTTTTCAATACGAGCTTGTGGTGTTTTCTTAAGCTTGCTTGCTAAGCCCATTAAAGAAGCACTCTTAATCAACCATTTTGTTGGATCGTATTGCCACCAGTAGATGCCGTTACGGTAGTCGTTCTCAAAGATGTGGTGGAAGTTGTGGTAGCCTTCGCCAAAAGTGAGTACCGCTAGCACACCGTTGTCACGCGCTGTGTTTTTGTCGGTAAAAGGTTGGCTACCCCAGATATGAGCAAGAGAGTTAATGAAGAATGTGGTGTGGTGGTTGAGGACCAAACGAACTGCACCCACAATTAACAACATGCCAAGCACGTCACCGTAAATAACACCTAATGCGATAGGAACGCCGAAGTTCATCAGCAATGCCAATAAAACGTAGTGCTTGTGCTGCCACATAACAATCTTATCTTTCTTTAGGTCGCGACAGTTTTCGTAATCTGTGTACATTGCAGTGTTGTAATTGCGAATCATCCAGCCGATGTGCGAATACCAAAAGCCACGCTTTGCTGAGTATGGATCTTTGTCGTTGTTATCGACATGCTTGTGGTGCACTCGGTGGTCAGAAGACCAGTGTAGCGCGCTGTTTTGTAAGGCAAATGCGCCACCTAATGCAAATAGAAATCTTAGGCTTGAATGCGCTTCAAATGCTTTGTGTGACCATAAGCGGTGATAGCCCGTCGTGATAGACAGGTTGCAGAACGTAAAACAGATCGCTAGCCATATCCAGTGCTCCATACCATAGCCAAAAAAGTAGCCATAAACGGGAGCCGCGACAACAGCAAGCAGCATGCTAAAAGAGAAAACAAAAATATTGAGCCAGATTAGTGGTGGCTTTTTTGTTGATGGTTTATCGGCACTATTCATTAGTAAATTTCCATTGAGCTTACATCTGTTCGCTAGAATATCAGCGTACACGTGTAAGTCAATATTGAAAGTGTAAACGTGTATTAGTATGTTTTGCTTAAATATTGTATAAAGGTAGTGTGAAATGTAGTAGCAAGTCATAAATGGAAGTACTAAGGGCTAATAAATGGAAATTAAGGTAGCTGAATATAAAGATTATGAGCGGATTGCCCAATTACACGCGGATAGCTGGAAGCTATATTACCGTGGCATTCTTGCTGATGATTACCTAGAAAATGATGTTTTGGAGGACAGATCTGTTATTTGGCAGACTCGTTTGATTAATCCTCCTTTCAACCAACATGTTTTATTGCTTGAAGAAGGCGGTTTACTGGTTGGTTTTGTCTGCGCGTTTGGTAATCACAACTTTGAACGTGGTACGTTCATTGATGCGTTACACGTAGACAATAATTACCACGGTCGTGGTGTTGGCAAGCGTCTATTGTCTGAATTGTCAAAGTGGTTGCAGCAATACTATTCTGATTCGGGGCTTTACCTAGAGGTGATGTCTGAGAACCACCAAGCGATTGCTTTTTATCAGGCGATTGGTGGCAAAGAAGAACTAGAGCAAGTTTGGAACGCACCATGTGGCAGCCAAGTGAATGAAAAAGTGATTTCTTGGAGCTCTCCCGTTGAACTTGAACAGAAAACAGCGAGCGTTGTGTATTCTTAGTCGATTCTTGTTGAGTATTGGTTTTTTGCTGAGTAGCAGGTTCTTAACGAAGCTATTTTAAAGCACAAGAACAAAGACAAAAGCCCCGAGCATTCAATTGTTCGGGGCTTTTTTGATTGGATTAATGGTCGTTATAATGAATCGCTAGGGCGCGTGAAATGCTGGGCGATTAATCACTCCATGTGATCTTATTTCTACCGCTCTTCTTCGAAATGTAGAGTGCTTGATCGGCATCGTCGATAAGTTGTTCGACAGAGCCGAGAGCCTGTAACGCATGTTTCACACCGATTGAAATCGTTACTTCTAACCGAAGGAGAGAAGGGGATTCTAATAGGGAGTTAACTAGCGATTCAATTGAAGCCTCAGTTTCTCCTTGGACCATCACCAAAAACTCTTCACCGCCGTATCGAAAGCAGTTACTGCTGGTTGGTAGCCTTTTTTGAATCTCATCGGCCAGTTCTTTGATCACCATATCACCCATTTGGTGGCCGTAGGTGTCGTTAATCGATTTGAAATGATCAATATCTATCATGATTGATGTAATGGATAACTGACGGTCTATTCTTGGTTCGATCACCTGATGAAGATAAAGGCGGTTGTAGCAACCCGTTAGCGCATCTTGATAAGAAAGGGCTTCAAACATATTAGATTGCTTGCGGAGTTGTATTGCTTGTTTACGAAGCTGTTCGGATTGAGTGAAGCGTTTATGCACTTCGAAATCTCGTCTTAAACAAGAAGCTGCAATAAGAATATAAGCTGAAACGTATACGGAAATGGTTTCTATTTCGTGACTAGGCTCTGCTTCATAAAGCTGAGGGGCAAGGCCAATGAGATAAGCCAAAAAGATAAATGACAGCGTAGAGATGCTGTATTTAACAGACAGTCTTGAAAAGGTTCCGATGTAGATCATTACGAGAATGATGCCACCTTGGTAATCGAAATTACTCAGCTCGATAGCGAGTCGGCCTACATAGACCAAGAAAAGCGAGCTAATTACAAGGAAGGTACTTTCTATGAGTTCTAAAACGTTGGGTTTATTTGTAATGCAGTATCTGGCGACAGCCATCATCAATAGAAAAAGTAAGACTCGGAAAATGATAGGTGTTACACACTCTGTACCAAAGTGAATGTAGTCGGTAACAATGAAAGCACAGAATATTGAGATCGGGATGTAGATGAAATTTATGTACGGCAAATAAATTTCATTATCGAAATAGGTTTTAAATCTTTGATTCTTGAACCCAGAATAAGAGCGCATTGAGAAACTAGCCGAAATGAATACACAATAATTTGCGTAGTATGTCACAGTCTTTAGGATTGTAAATGACCATTTCTATAGATTTGTCAGTATGTTAGCTAGATCAACAAACGGTACAAGGCAATATTCACGCTCTATTATCGGTAGAACGTGAATATCTTAGAGGCTGGTGTAAGAGTGTTAACAGAAACTAATGGAGATTAATAAAAACTAATAGCGATTAGCGCTTGTTCTTCAAGTAACGTTTACGGCGTTCTTCTTTTTTCTTTATTTGTTGCTCGGCTTTTAGCGCAGCCGCTTCTTCTACTTCAACCAATTCTTTGGTGATCATCTCTGGTAGCTCTAGCGTTACTTTACCTAAAGTACCGTTGCGAAGTTCGTGAAGTAGGATTTCCGAACACTTGTGAATGTCTATATGACCACCTGCACGAAGTGCACCACGCTTACGACCAATCGCTTCCATCAATTCGATGTCAGACTCTGGCAGCTCTTCAATTTGGTAGCGTTCTTGCAGTAGGTGAGGGTATTGCTTTGCTAGGTATTCTACTGTGTAGAATGCCACTTCGTCGTATTCCATTGCTGTATCTTTTACCGCACCAGTCGCAGCTAAACGGAAGCCGCTGTGTGGGTTTTCTACTTTAGGCCAAAGGATCCCAGGAGTATCTGAAAGGATCACACCGTTTTGCAGGTTGATGCGTTGTTGACGACGAGTTACAGCAGGTTGGTTACCCGTTACCGCAATCGTACGTCCAGCCAAACAGTTGATAATGGTCGATTTACCCACGTTAGGGATACCCATAATCATTGTTCGAATGTTCTTGCCCATTTGCTCACGGTGCGGTGCCAGTTTACGTACTAGCTCCATCACGTGGTTAACTTCTTCTTTTACGCTGGTGGTAATGGCAATCGCTTTAACGCCTTGCTCTTTCTCGAAGTGCTCAATCCAACGCTCAGTAAGCTCAGGATCGGCAAGGTCGCGCTTGTTCAACACTTTTACACAAGGCTTATCGCCGCGCAGTGAAGAGATCATTGGGTTTTCACTACTGAACGGGATACGAGCGTCCAGTACTTCGATGATCACATCAACCTGTGGGATAACTTCTTCGATTTCTTTGCGGGCTTTATGCATGTGACCCGGAAACCATTGAATAGACATAGAGATAAACCTTGATAAATATATTTGCTGCACATTGTAAGGGTTCGCTAGGGCGTGTAAAGCGCTATATCGCCTAGAAGAACTACGGAAAAAGACATTTGCGCAAAGATTCTTGGGAGTTCAATTGAAATTGACTATTAAGTTACAATTTAGAACGCAGTACTTATGCGGCTAAGCCTTTGATTCAACTGCTAGCAACTTGAAATGAGTTAGTGAGAGAACGCGTTATTTGAGTCGCCTATTCGGAGACAAATAATGCGAGTATTTGCTTGGTTTGCCTCAAAGATAAAATCAAATGTTACTCCGAAAAGCACTATGTTGGAGGTTGGCTTGATTGTATCGATTGAGCTAGGCTTTTTATTAGCTGTTTACGCTCTGCTTGAGCGATGTATATAAATTGGTCGTTGTAGCTTTTGTCTGCGTTGATATATTGTTCGAAGTTAATCGGTACTCCAGCAACCGAAAGCTCTAAATGCAAGTGAGGTCCAGTTGTTCGGCCTGAATTCCCAGTAAGACCGATTATCTGACCTTTAGTGATGTATTCCCCAGCTAAGACATGTCTTTCTGAAAGATGAAGGTAGCGCGCATAGTTTCCATCAGTGTGTTTTATGGTTAGGTAGTTACCTGCGAAACGGTTATATCGAGACTTCAAAACGACACCGTCGGACAACGAATGAATCTCTGTGCCAATAGGTGTCGCGTAATCCGTTCCAAAATGAGGTGCAATTCGATTCGTTATAGGGTGTTTCCTGTTTAAATCGAATGATGAACTTACTCGATAATGCTTAGGAAGAGGGAATACATAGTCATTATTTATTTTATATCCATTTTCGTTATAGATATTATCATCCGCCCCTCTCATAGCAAAAAATTCTATATCACTGCCTAAATAGTAAAAAGCACTGACATATTCTGTGTTTGTACCATCATGTTGGGTTTTTATTGAAAACTTATCACCGTTGTTAACTGATTTAATAATGTCAAAATTATCACCTAATAGACTCAATAGTGATTTTAATTCATTGTTCGTCAAACCAGAGGATAGTATGGAACTGACAAAAGAGTATTTCACAACCCCTGAAACCATTTCAGATGTCGGAGCTGGGGTTGGAATATGAATGCTTTTGGGCTTAGCTATTTTAGGTGCCTGTTTTTTATCAGTATTTGAATGGTTGTAGCTTAGCGATATGGCTGTTGAAACGATCAAAAAAACCATCAAAAGGCCAAAGGAAAGGGTGCGGCGACTTAAATGGCTATTTATTTTCAAATACATAAATCATCAATAAAATTCGGTTAATGGATAAAAATAAGAATTAGATCATAATATTTATTTGTTTTTTTTGCATGTTATTTTAGTTCATTCCTTCTTAATGACTGGCTAAAGGCATAGGGTGTGTTTCTAGAGTGATAAAAAACAAACCTTTCACCTTTTGATTTAGCTAAATTGTACTTTGCAAGTAGTTATTATGTCATGTTGAGAAAATTTTAGACGATAATATAATCGCGGCAAAATATACTCTGCCAGAATACTATGTTCACTAAAAATACGCTGAAATCAACATTAGGTCTTATTGTTACGTCGCTTATCTTAAGCGCATGTGGCGGTGGGGAAGGTGGAGGTGATAACACCCCGCCAGCAAGGAATACCGGAAGCATCTCAGGTAACGTTTTTGACGCTCCTGTGAGCGGTGCGAAAATTGAGGTGTTTGAATACAAGGATGGAAACCTAGGTAGGAAGTTAGCAAGTACGACTTCCGATGCTTTTGGTGACTACAAGGTTGAATTTGAATCTTCATCAATGCCACTTTTTATCGTAGCTAAAGAAGGCAGTTATACCGATCCCTTAACGAAAAATACAGTGTCTGTCAGTAACGGCAAAACACTGCGTTTAGAAGCTATGCTCAATTACAATGAAGGGCGTGATCAAAACTTAATGCTGACCCCTTTGACGAACATCGTTTCAGGCTTAACTCAATACAAAGTAGGCAGGGGAGTGTCAGACTCTACTGCTATATCGGAATCACTAAATAGCATTAACGATATGTATGGTTTCGATGTCAATGAAACTACTCCGATAGACATTACTAAAGGTGGTCAAAGTAGTTTTGCTACATCCGGTCACCAATATGGTGCTTTGTTAACCGCTTATTCTTCTTATTCGTACGACCTAATTCAAAAATACGGTGATACTCAGAGTAATATTTACACATCGATGCATTTGGCTGATATCCAATATCGAGATGTCATTGCCGATGGTCTTCTCGATGGGCTGGAAATAAGTACTGTGTCGGGAGGGGTAACCCCTTTGACCTTCGGTCAACAAAAAGTCTCTAGTGATATTTACACTAACGATTTGGCACAGCATGTTCTAATTGTCGTCAATGATCCTAACTTAAATATTTCAGGAACAGACGCAGACGACTATGTTGAGTTTAGCCGTAAGATTAATGACCAAGGCACCAATAGCGGTACTGGCGGTGTGATCCCTCCTCGCGACGAAACCGAAATTGATACCGAAGCGCCTACAGTGTCTAGAACAGACAGTGATGTATTGGCAGGTCTCGATAAAGTGGATATCAAGCTCAATGATGAAATTGGTGTTCAAGGTGTTTCAGCGTACCTTGAATACCAACTGGACGGTGTCTGGTCTCTCGAGAGTCAGTGTGACGATGAACATACTGCGGGTAGTGAGTTTTGTTTCTTGGAATTCGACGGCTTTGAATCTGGTCTTAGAGAAACAAGTATTAAAGTAAGCGTAGACACAAAAGCCATTGATGCGGTAGAAGTTGATTCGGATACGGGGCTCTCAAATGTCACTGCTGCACGTTTGGTTTTTTATACGACTGATGTCTTAGGCAACGAATTAGTTCAAGGGCGAGATATTGGCCATTATGTAAACTTTGAATGGGACAACAATGCGCCGGTAATTGAGGTAACTTCAGAAGAAACTTTCAATGGCAAAGATGATTACTATTTTCTTAGAGGAATTATAAAAGAAGATTATCAAAATATCGAATCAACGACGGTAAGAATCAATGGAGAACTACCTAAAAATTTAGAATGTAAGCCGATGAACGCTGAGTTTGGTAGCGCTTGTAGCTTCGAAGAGAGCTATCCTGCAGAGGACTTTTCATCATCAACAACATCATTTGAAATTACGGCGACAGATACGCAAGGGAATGTAGGAATAGAGCCACATACAGTAACTAAGGATGATCAAGAGCCAGCTCAAGATATTACGTACCCAGAAGGGACCTCGATGGCATTTGTAAATGTCGATGTGGATGGGGAAAGGACGACATACGAAGGCGCATATACCCAAAGTACGTATACGTCAGAAAGTGTGCAATCGAGCCGCGACTATCTGAAAATTGATTTCATGTACGCAAGTACAGGTCTGCAAGGCTCACTTAGTGGGGTTGAGTTTGATGATTTCAACGTAAACTTGCTTAAAGAAAATAACATCCCTTACGTACGTGTAAGAGTTTCGGATATCAGTTCTGAGGCTGTTTTGGGTTCAAGCGCAGATAAGTTAACGCTTTCTGTCAAGTATTATGTAAGCCAAAACAATGACGGTACATACGCTTATCAGAAAACGACGGAAACTCAAGCATCTACAGAGAAATATTTAGCGAAAATTCCCCACGAAGAAATTCTCAATAGTAGTGGCCATGTCAGTGAAATCATTTACTACGTCCCATTTGTGAAAGAAATTTTGGGAGAGAGTTTTAAATCTGTTTCTGAAAATGCAGGCCAAAAGCTCGAAATACAAACCATCGACGAATCAAACAACAAAAGTGCCGTTCAAGAAGTTTACTTTCGCAGCAGTTTTGACTTACCCACAATGACTGTTATTACTCCATTTATTGGTGCTCGAGTGCAACTTGAAGGTTTGGGCTCGAGCGGAGAATTTACGTCATTAGCAAATTGTACCACTATTCAACAGCTAGAAATTGACAACTCTCCAGCACTTGATGTTGCGAGTTGCGAAGCGACAACAGATTTAGTCAACTATGACTTTATGCGAGTGCGGTTAATCGGTATTGATGGTAATACACAACCGCATTACTACAAGTGGGAAAGTGATCCAGGCGCACGATCAGAACAAGTGAACTTAAATAGCGCAAATATAGGAGCCTACTTTAAACTTAATGGTTCTAAAACTTTTTATATTACCGAGCTAGCAACATACCAAACTGGACTGTTTGACTCTCAATGGAATCAAGTTGAATCTGGAAACAAGACCCCTGAGAATGCCGCACGAATTTTAGACGACGTAGAATATGCTCTCGCTGGTGGAAGCGATTCATTCTTTGGTTTCGACCCAACGATCGTTTCGTATGCGACGAATGAAATGTTGAAAGATGCTATTCCAGAAAAACTACCTAATAATTATATTCATAGGTTTTTAGTAGAAGCGATTTACGACATTACCCAAGTAAACAATATGCTACTAAGTAACTCTGTTGATTTTGCTTCCGCAATTTATGATGACTTGCAGTACGATGGCCAAGCTAACGGTATTGGTAGTGGGGGTAAAAAAATAGTTCTAGATTCATATGAATTTAGCTCAAAGTCTTACCGTAATGACTTAGCGCAATCGTACTATAAGATTATGACTGAAAAGTATGGTGTAGCAGCTAACCTAGCTCAGCGATACGCCGACCAGATATCAATGGCGAACCCAAGCCTAGAAGGCGAACAGATTATAGACGGTGATGGCGAAAGTATTGATAAATCACCGCCTCAACCTTCGCTAAGTATCGAAAATGGCCGAGAAACATGGATTGGAAATAAACGTTACGTTGCTGGTGTTTTAGATTCGCGGATTCTTTTGGAAGATCCGTCTGGCATTGTAGTAGAAGAAGGCAGTCAGCCATCATTTGTTACTATGTGGTATGAAAAAACTGAACCGAATACGGGAACCCCAATTGACCTGAATATTCGAGAGTCAGGTGGTGATAGTTATAAAAAAGAGTATTTATTTACCCTTGATACTGAGTCGTCAAATCTCACAGGTATTGACAAGTTTGAGCTTATAACGAGTGCAATGGACGAGCATGGAAATAGCTATGGTTACAATGGATATGATCCCCATATAGAAACCTTATATATCGATAATGATTATCCTTTGGTCACTTACACTCCCCCGATCGGTGGTGACGATAACCCGGTAGAAGAGGGCGTCTACCTGAACACCAATTATAACCAAGAACTCACTTTTACAATTGATGATCCTGTAGGGGATAAGTTGGATAAGCGCGGCCTAACTTTCTATAACGCGGCCACAGGCGAAAGCAATAGTTATGATCCGAACCGTTTTTCAAGTAATGAAGAAAAATATTTTAAGGTGAAACTATGCTCTGGAGACAAATGTAGCGCAGAAGATAATACTCTTAGTCCAGAAGATGGTAATTGGACTGTATATGTGAGTGCTGAAGACAATTTGTCTAATATAGTTAACCGTCAGACGACCAATGCCCCTCAATTTAGTGTATTACTTGATTCAAAAGGCCCGGTAGTAAACGGATCTAAAATTGCCAACCATCTGGGTGGTAACTCAAGTTGGGTTCCTGATATTACTTGGAGTTTAAGCACGGGAAGCTTGGTTAAAGTCGAAATGAAGGCAGAGTCTGGAAGGCGTTTCACTTTACAACAGTACGAAACCGAACCTGAAGAGAGTACTGAGCCGTATCTCTTTGGTATTCAGCCTAATGTAGAGGTGAGACTAGTTGCCGATGCATTTAAATATAATGAGAAAAACTTTTTCTACGTAACAGCAACAGACAGCTCTTTTCCATTGGGTACACACAGTGGTGAATTTGAATTCTTAGTCGACAATAAGGGGCCAGTAATTGAACTTGCTGACCCGTGGGTAATAGATACAAACTCCGGTGAAAGCTATGTTCTTGGTACCAACTTTACGGTGAAGCTTACGTCAGTATCTGACGATTCTGACGTATCTAAAGTTCAACTTTGGCAACAAGATCAAGTGGCTGCAATACGTTCAATTGACCCCGAAGATCCAACGCAGCCTTTTGATATCGTAATTACAGAAACGCAAAGTGACGCTATCGTAATTGGCGAAGACAAAAAGGCGAACCTGTACCTTAAAGCTGTAGACGAATATGGATTTGAATCTAAAACAGAAATTAGAACTATTCTGCTAGATCGTGAAGGGCCATCACTAAAGTTAAATGGGTTTGATCCGGAAAGTTTCTATCTTGGTAATTATGTATTCAACCTTTCTGCTCAAGACTTAAATGACAGGGGAACACCTTCGTCAGAGGGTGTTAACAAAGAAACATTAGAGTATTGGACTTTTAAAGAAAACCCATCTGATGCAAGCACCTTAGTTGGTGATGAAATGAAGATCCCTTTAGGTGGTGAAAACGATGGCGATAGTGCAATTCGCACAATAAGATTAGGCGGTTCGGACATTAGAGGAAATACAACAAGCGTAGATTATGCGGTTAAAGTTCAGAACTTAATGCCATTTATTCATCCGGTGCTCTTCACATATGAAGGTGGCACGCCAGTTTCTTCTGTTGGTGGCCAGATACAAATTACTCGTAGTGAACCTGTAATTATCAGTATTGCTGCCGAAGACGAAAGCGGGATCCCGCTAGTTGAAGGTACTTATAAATATGGGGAACAAACCAACAGTATCTCATTTTCTCAGAAAGACGGCTTATGGGAAGCTAGGTTGACAGAGGCAGATCTAACTGAAGACGGAGCCTATCAGCTGGAATTCAAAGTTTATAATAATGTTCGCTATAACTCAGAACAAGAAAGGCCGTCTGCAACAAGGTCAGAAAGTATCAATGTGCAACGTCAAGGTGTTGCTCTGTCAATCGCAAAACCGACTGACTTCCAAAGTCATATATCGGGAAGTACCCTCAATGTTGAATTTGACCCTGTGGGTGAGGTAAAAGCGGATACATTAGAATGTTGGGTAAGAGAAAATTACACATCAGACGGTGTGCCGGAAGATGTTCCAAACTATGCTTATTCAGGTGTTATAAATAATCCTCAAGAGAATTATAAGTGTAGCGTTACAACTGATGTGAATATGTCTGTTTCACCTGTGGTTTTGATAACTAAAACAGTCGGAACGAATGGCACTGAAACTGTTAATAAGTTCAGCTTTAATATGATGGATATCGATGTCCCAACGGTTGAACAGGACACATATCAATTTACTGGTAATGACGTTGGTTT
The DNA here is from genome assembly GCF_023503985.1 of Vibrio sp. J383. Taxonomy (NCBI): domain Bacteria; kingdom Pseudomonadati; phylum Pseudomonadota; class Gammaproteobacteria; order Vibrionales; family Vibrionaceae; genus Vibrio; species Vibrio sp. J383. Next base: position 1,366,959 of record NZ_CP097294.1, read on the forward strand.
GAACGACAAAGGTGAGAAAATTTTGAGCTTAACATTGAGCTTCAAAGACAATCTTTCTGGTGTGGATATTAGTGATGGTAATGAGCCATTATTAATAAGAAACCGATTAAACAGGTCTTTTAAACCAAATAGCTGTAGCACGAAATTGGGTATAACGACCTGTTCGTATACAGGTTTGTATGCCGATATTTTACCTGCGGGAGCGTTGCAGCACTTATACACGATTAAGAACTTGTCTGATATCGCCGGAAACTTAGGTTCGGATCATGCGTTAGAGTTATTGCTTCCAGCCCAAGGCGATTTAGAAATCGCCATTACTAGCCCCGGTAAAGATACTATTGTTCGAGGTGAGACTCTTGAAATGAATTTCAAGGTGAAGGTTGGACAAAATTCTGATCTGGAAAATATCGTCGTGACTTTAGATGGTGCCACATACAATCTAAATGATAACCCAGAGAGCTTTGGCCCTTTCATTAAGTGCGAGGATGGCTATTCTTGCTCTACGTTTACCGCGCCATTAGATGATAAACTTGATGGTCAACCTATTACGCCAAAAATCCAAATTATTGATGTATGGGGAGAGTCTATAAGCGATCAAGTCAGCGTACTGGTCGATAATAGCAAACCTAATGTTGACGACGCTGTATCCCTCAATGAATCTCCGGATGATGCTAGTTTAGTTAGATTTCAGTTTTCTGTGTGGGATGAGGGTAGCGGCATAGCAAAGGTTAAGTACACAATAATTAACCCTAAATATGTTTTTGATAAAGATGACGCTAGCGACAGTTCACATCTTTATTTTGATCTTCCAAAAATTGAGCTAGAAGAGTTGAATTCGATACGAGTCAATGTCGAAGCAACTGACAATGTAGGTTGGACTCAAAATAAGACGATTGATATTGACATTAGGATGCCAACTATTGATTTGGCTTTTGATGGCATAACAAGTTTACAAGGGGGTAAGCTTGCTTTTACTAATGATAGCCAAGCGCTCACCATTACCTCTGATGAGGGAGAGGATGTAAAGGCTGCTAGCTATACTATAGATTTGGTTCCAGTTTCAGGTAACACAATTAAGTTTTCTGGAAAAATAGCCTCTTCAACAGCTTCAGATACGATGACTTTTGATATCGATGCTCAAGCTGAGTACATGCAAAAAGTAACCGTAACCGATTCTATCGGGCGAGTCATTACCGACGTTAATGTGCTCAATAAGACTTACGATGTTGAAGGCATTGCGTCCATTGTTGATTACCAAGCTCCGGTCATTTCAAGTATCACCAGTACTCAGGATTCGATGATTCCGGAGGAAGGGCAATATTATTTGGATGTAAGAGCATACGTCTTCGATAAAAATCTAAGCAGTGTTAATTCTACTGCAAACAACGGTACCGATGCCCAGGTAAACCCACAATCAATTGAAGAACCGACCAAAGACGGTGACCCTTACTTGATACGTTATCTTTTGTCTCCTGGCGACTATCTAATAACGGTAACAGCAGACGATTTAGTTGAACACAAGACCGAGAAGTCACTAAATGCAAAAGTTGAAGCTGCAAGTATTCCTGAGTTAACAATATCAACGACAGCGTCAATGCCTTTGGCTGGTGGAGTCGAAATTCCACTTTTGTTTACCTTCACTGAAGAGGTTAATCAATTTGAATTTTCAGATGTAGAGATTCAAGCAAGTGATGGTAATGATACAGGCGAGCTGAAGCAAGCATCATGGATTACAACAGATAACATAACTTGGTCGGTCAATTATATAACGCCTGAAAAACAGGACAAAAACATAACCATACGGGTCGGTGATAATAGTTACGAAAGCGTAAATACTATCCCCGGAACAGGGGATAGTTTGGTTATGGGGGTCGAGGGTGTTCTGCCAACGCTGACCAAAGTGACGTTTGATCCACTGCATCAGGAGATCGGTGAAAATGTAAAAGTAACTCTTGAATTCGATAAAGAATTACAAGAAGCAACCGCAATGCTTGGTGAAAATGAAGTTAGCTCCTTAACTGTAACGACCGACAAGAAAGTTTGGGAGGGTAGTGTTCAAGTACCGGATACCAAAGAACTAGCTGTGGGTTTGATCGTAAGCCAGTATAAAGATTTGGTGGGTAACGTGGGTGCGGATAGCACACATTCGCTGCCTATCACGCCAACCTTGGACATCACACCGGTGGGCAGTGTGGACGGCAGCAATGCCGCGAACTTGGCCTTCTCAGGCACTTCGACCCGTTTTGATGGTCAAGAGCTCCGCCTGGAAGTGAAAGCGCAAGGCAGTGAGACGGTATTAAAAAGTGGCAACGCGACCGTAGCAAGCGGTGGGGCTTGGAGCAGTACCGTTGACATCAGCGATCAACCGAACGGCAGCTACACCGTCATTGTGACGGGCACCAACGCTTCAGGTGTGCAAGTCACCGAAAGCGCAAGCTTTACGCTCGCGCAAGCGGTGCCGACGTTAACGAGCGTGACGTTTAACCCAACACACCAAGCGATAGGTCAAAGCGTATCGGTCAGCCTTAAGTTCGATAAAGCGTTGCAAGCGGCCAGTGCTGAGTTGGGTGGTACGGTCATCTCGCTGACGAAGAGTGTGGACGCCAGTGTGTGGACAGGGGATGTATTGGTTCCTGCGTCGTCTGATTTGACGGTGGATTTGGTGGTGAAAGATTACCAAGATTTATCGGGTAATGTGGGTGCGGATAGCACACATTCGCTGCCTATCACGCCAACCTTGGACATCACACCGGTGGGCAGTGTGGACGGCAGCAATGCCGCGAACTTGGCCTTCTCAGGCACCTCGACTCGTTTTGATGGTCAAGAGCTCCGCCTGGAAGTGAAAGCGCAAGGCAATGAGACGGTACTGAAAAATGGCGTTACGACCGTAGCAAGCGGTGGGGCTTGGAGCAGTACCGTTGACATCAGCGATCAACCGAACGGCAGCTACACCGTCATTGTGACGGGCACCAACGCTTCAGGTGTGCAAGTCACCGAAAGCGCAAGCTTTACGCTCGCGCAAGCGGTGCCGACGTTAACGAGCGTGACGTTTAACCCAACACACCAAGCGATAGGTCAAAGCGTATCGGTCAGCCTTAAGTTCGATAAAGCGTTGCAAGCGGCCAGTGCTGAGTTGGGTAGTACGGTCATCTCGCTGACGAAGAGTGTGGATGCCAGCGTGTGGACAGGGGATGTATTGGTTCCTGCGTCGTCTGATTTGACGGTGGATTTGGTGGTGAAAGATTACCAAGATTTATCGGGTAATGTGGGTGCGGATAGCACACATTCGCTGCCTATCACGCCAACCTTGGACATCACACCTGTGGGCAGTGTGGACGGCAGCAATGCCGCGAACTTGGCCTTCTCAGGCACTTCGACCCGTTTTGATGGTCAAGAGCTCCGCCTGGAAGTGAAAGCGCAAGGCAGTGAGACGGTATTAAAAAGTGGCAACGCGACCGTAGCAAGCGGTGGGGCTTGGAGCAGTACCGTTGACATCAGCGATCAACCGAACGGCAGCTACACCGTCATTGTGACGGGCACCAACGCTTCAGGTGTGCAAGTCACCGAAAGCGCAAGCTTTACGCTCGCGCAAGCGGTGCCGACGTTAACGAGCGTGACGTTTAACCCAACACACCAAGCGATAGGTCAAAGCGTATCGGTCAGCCTTAAGTTCGATAAAGCGTTGCAAGCGGCCAGTGCTGAGTTGGGTGGTACGGTCATCTCGCTGACGAAGAGTGTGGATGCCAGCGTGTGGACAGGGGGTGTATTGGTTCCTGCGTCGTCTGATTTGACGGTGGATTTGGTGGTGAAAGATTACCAAGATTTATCGGGTAATGTGGGTGCGGATAGCACACATTCGCTGCCTATCACGCCAACCTTGGACATCACACCGGTGGGCAGTGTGGACGGCAGCAATGCCGCGAACTTGGCCTTCTCAGGCACCTCGACTCGTTTTGATGGTCAAGAGCTCCGCCTGGAAGTGAAAGCGCAAGGCAATGAGACGGTACTGAAAAATGGCGTTACGACCGTAGCAAGCGGTGGGGCTTGGAGCAGTACCGTTGATATCAGCGATCAACCGAACGGCAGCTACACCGTCATTGTGACGGGCACCAACGCTTCAGGTGTGCAAGTCACCGAAAGCGCAAGCTTTACGCTCGCGCAAGCAGTGCCGACGTTAACGAGCGTGACGTTTAACCCAACACACCAAGCGATAGGTCAAAGCGTATCGGTCAGCCTTAAGTTCGATAAAGCGTTGCAAGCGGCCAGTGCTGAGTTGGGTGGTACGGTCATCTCGCTGACGAAGAGTGTGGATGCCAGTGTGTGGACAGGGGATGTATTGGTTCCTGCGTCGTCTGATTTGACGGTGGATTTGGTGGTGAAAGATTACCAAGATTTATCGGGTAATGTGGGTGCGGATAGCACACATTCGCTGCCTATCACGCCAACCTTGGACATCACACCGGTGGGCAGTGTGGACGGCAGCAATGCCGCGAACTTGGCCTTCTCAGGCACCTCGACTCGTTTTGATGGTCAAGAGCTCCGCCTGGAAGTGAAAGCGCAAGGCAATGAGACGGTACTGAAAAATGGCGTTACGACCGTAGCAAGCGGTGGGGCTTGGAGCAGTACCGTTGATATCAGCGATCAACCGAACGGCAGCTACACCGTCATTGTGACGGGCACCAACGCTTCAGGTGTGCAAGTCACCGAAAGCGCAAGCTTTACGCTCGCGCAAGCGGTGCCGACGTTAACGAGCGTGACGTTTAACCCAACACACCAAGCGATAGGTCAAAGCGTATCGGTCAGCCTTAAGTTCGATAAAGCGTTGCAAGCGGCCAGTGCTGAGTTGGGTGGTACGGTCATCTCGCTGACGAAGAGTGTGGATGCCAGTGTGTGGACAGGGGATGTATTGGTTCCTGCGTCGTCTGATTTGACGGTGGATTTGGTGGTGAAAGATTACCAAGATTTATCGGGTAATGTGGGTGCGGATAGCACACATTCGCTGCCTATCACGCCAACCTTGGACATCACACCGGTGGGCAGTGTGGACGGCAGCAATGCCGCGAACTTGGCCTTCTCAGGCACCTCGACTCGTTTTGATGGTCAAGAGCTCCGCCTGGAAGTGAAAGCGCAAGGCAATGAGACGGTACTGAAAAATGGCGTTACGACCGTAGCAAGCGGTGGGGCTTGGAGCAGTACCGTTGACATCAGCGATCAACCGAACGGCAGCTACACCGTCATTGTGACGGGCACCAACGCTTCAGGTGTGCAAGTCACCGAAAGCGCAAGCTTTACGCTCGCGCAAGCGGTGCCGACGTTAACGAGCGTGACGTTTAACCCAACACACCAAGCGATAGGTCAAAGCGTATCGGTCAGCCTTAAGTTCGATAAAGCGTTGCAAGCGGCCAGTGCTGAGTTGGGTGGTACGGTCATCTCGCTGACGAAGAGTGTGGACGCCAGTGTGTGGACAGGGGATGTATTGGTTCCTGCGTCGTCTGATTTGACGGTGGATTTGGTGGTGAAAGATTACCAAGATTTATCGGGTAATGTGGGTGCGGATAGCACACATTCGCTGCCTATCACGCCAACCTTGGACATCACACCGGTGGGCAGTGTGGACGGCAGCAATGCCGCGAACTTGGCCTTCTCAGGCACCTCGACTCGTTTTGATGGTCAAGAGCTCCGCCTGGAAGTGAAAGCGCAAGGCAATGAGACGGTACTGAAAAATGGCGTTACGACCGTAGCAAGCGGTGGGGCTTGGAGCAGTACCGTTGACATCAGCGATCAACCGAACGGCAGCTACACCGTCATTGTGACGGGCACCAACGCTTCAGGTGTGCAAGTCACCGAAAGCGCAAGCTTTACGCTCGCGCAAGCGGTGCCGACGTTAACGAGCGTGACGTTTAACCCAACACACCAAGCGATAGGTCAAAGCGTATCGGTCAGCCTTAAGTTCGATAAAGCGTTGCAAGCGGCCAGTGCTGAGTTGGGTAGTACGGTCATCTCGCTGACGAAGAGTGTGGATGCCAGCGTGTGGACAGGGGATGTATTGGTTCCTGCGTCGTCTGATTTGACGGTGGATTTGGTGGTGAAAGATTACCAAGATTTATCGGGTAATGTGGGTGCGGATAGCACACATTCGCTGCCTATCACGCCAACCTTGGACATCACACCTGTGGGCAGTGTGGACGGCAGCAATGCCGCGAACTTGGCCTTCTCAGGCACTTCGACCCGTTTTGATGGTCAAGAGCTCCGCCTGGAAGTGAAAGCGCAAGGCAGTGAGACGGTATTAAAAAGTGGCAACGCGACCGTAGCAAGCGGTGGGGCTTGGAGCAGTACCGTTGACATCAGTGATCAACCGAACGGCAGCTACACCGTCATTGTGACGGGCACCAACGCTTCAGGTGTGCAAGTCACCGAAAGCGCAAGCTTTACGCTCGCGCAAGCGGTGCCGACGTTAACGAGCGTGACGTTTAACCCAACACACCAAGCGATAGGTCAAAGCGTATCGGTCAGCCTTAAGTTCGATAAAGCGTTGCAAGCGGCCAGTGCTGAGTTGGGTGGTACGGTCATCTCGCTGACGAAGAGTGTGGATGCCAGTGTGTGGACAGGGGATGTATTGGTTCCTGCGTCGTCTGATTTGACGGTGGATTTGGTGGTGAAAGATTACCAAGATTTATCGGGTAATGTGGGTGCGGATAGCACACATTCGCTGCCTATCACGCCAACCTTGGACATCACACCGGTGGGCAGTGTGGACGGCAGCAATGCCGCGAACTTGGCCTTCTCAGGCACCTCGACCCGTTTTGATGGTCAAGAGCTCCGCCTAGAAGTGAAAGCGCAAGGCAATGAGACGGTACTGAAAAATGGCGTTACGACCGTAGCAAGCGGTGGGGCTTGGAGCAGTAACGTTGACATCAGCGATCAACCGAACGGCAGCTACACCGTCATTGTGACGGGCACCAACGCTTCAGGTGTGCAAGTCACCGAAAGCGCAAGCTTTACGCTCGCGCAAGCAGTGCCGACGTTAACGAGCGTGACGTTTAACCCAACACACCAAGCGATAGGTCAAAGCGTATCGGTCAGCCTTAAGTTCGATAAAGCGTTGCAAGCGGCCAGTGCTGAGTTGGGTGGTACGGTCATCTCGCTGACGAAGAGTGTTGACGCCAGTGTGTGGACAGGGGATGTATTGGTTCCTGCGTCGCCTGATTTGAATGTTGATTTGGTGGTGAAAGATTACCAAGATTTATCGGGTAATGTGGGTGCGGATAGCACACATTCGCTGCCTATCACGCCAACTATTAGCATCTCTGCGATCAACAGAGGTAATGATGTTAACGAATCAGAGTCACCAACGTTGATTCTCGATGGTACTACGGTTCGTTTTTCTGAAGGTGATAAGTTGAGCCTAAGTGTCACAGACAGTGGGGGAGTTAAAGTTTCAGATGCTGAGGTGCTGGTCGGTGAAAACGGAGTTTGGCAATATGAAATGACTCTTGATCCAATCGAAGGTGGAACTGTGACGGTGTCACTACGTGGTGCTAATGGACTGGGAGCCGATGCTACTTTGGTTGAATCTACATTTACCTTAAATAAGGATGTGAGCGCTGCAGTGGTCGTAGTGCCAAGCTTATTACGACAATTGCTTATTTACGACAATGGCACAAAACTAGCAGCATAACACTAATTGTTATATGGAAGATTAGACAAAGGTCTGCCTATTCGGCAGACCTTTTTTGCAAATGTATCTCAGGTTGTTGGAATTTGAGTATGTATCCAGGGCTTAATCATTTTTATTACCCTCAATTTTATTAAGAAAATTATTGCACACCAGTGCCCAATATTGATTAGTTTAGTGATGCTGAGTCATTGAAATGAAAATTATTTTGTTTTTTCTGTTTCATTATTTAGGCATATTTTCAGTCAGATAACTAATATAACTGGTGATGCAATCAGAATGGCAATTGCATAGATATTTTGCATAGTAGTTTTTGGTGTTATCTCTAGAAAAGTGTCATCTTGATATTAAATGCATAATATATATAGTGTTTATATCACATCGTTATTTGATGTGGTGTTCTGCATTTTGGTACTTTAGTACCACCCTTTTAAGCCAATTTAGTGTTCCAAAATAAAACCTATTTATATTGGCTAAGTTTATGTGGGAATTTATTCCCACTTTTTTTCTCTTTTACAGATGAGAAAATGCTCAATATAACCTTCTAAATCGATGAAATGCTTCCACCAGATATGTGTGTTTGGTCTAGTTAGTATTTACTTAAGTACGCAATTAAATGATTATTATGTGACATCCGTTCAAATTGATTTGCCTTTTTAGTTGGTCAGACGAAATGACTATTTATCCTGTTTAATTAGCTTTATTGCTAGTGTTATGGTTTTTGACGATACTCCTTCTAATCTATTGAAATTTATAACCATTACGCGTAGAATTTATTTAACCAAATCGTTTTTTAAGCCTTATCAGCTTAGTTATCACCGCAACTATATATACCTGTAGGTTGTGGAGAATCCAAATGCACTTAGTTTGCAAATTTATATCTAGTTCGTCTCTCAGTACGAACGACCTTCAATATGTCTTAACACCAGATGAGTGTGTAGGGCTATTTTCGCGTGTGCGTACCCCTAAAGACATCTTGGTTCAATTACCAAGTAATTTGCTTCAGCAGGTTACTGCGTCGGCTAAAAAAAATGTCCACAGCCTACTCAACGCGATTCGAGTAGAACTCGTAAAAGCGAACTGGGTTTGTCTTTCCTCCAATGTGAGGCGCAGTTCATTAACCAGTAAGCAACTAGCAAGCTTCCCCCGACTAAAGTTACATGTCGACAGGGTGAGTAATAGCGGTTCAGAGCGCGTTCACAAAGCTAACTACCAGCAAGTTGTCGATGATGTACCTTTGGCACGTCACTATAGCTTCTCGCCAGTTGAACCTTCCCCAGAACACAAAATTGTCGTTGAGTTTGCGGGCCAGTGGTCTAGCAATGCGGCATGTTTGATGTTGGGTAAAACTGAGGCTCAAAAAGGAAAAGTCACCGTAGGTAAGCCAGATCGAGAGAATAAACATCGAAGCCTCGCGACGTTTAAAGATCTCGAGACTGAGGGTAAAACGCTTTATATCAAAATCCCTTGTTCTGACCAGCCTCAGCCGATCTTGCTTAAACTCGCCGAAGACCTACAACCCGTTGATAAAGAAACTCAGATGGATGAATGGGATAACGTGTTGGTGCCGGTGAGGCCATTAGCTTACTTAGATGGCAGTAATGAAAAAGCAAAAGCTTCTGATCTATGTGGTGGTTTTCTTTATGTTTTTTGGAAAGGGAAGCTTTGGCGAGAGATGGCCATAAACGAGAAGGGTTACTACCAAGATGTTGACGTCGAGTATTACCGTACCTTAGAGCAAGAAGAAAAGAAAAAAGACACACCTCAGGTAATACAAAGAAGCGCAAGCGGCTTTGCCATGGCGCATTTCTGGGCACCTTATAAAATATCGGGTGACGTCCAACAAGGGGAAAGTGGACTCAAGATCATTTTTTCACCGAAACAAAAGCGCTTTGCTCAAATTGAAGCATTAGAATCGGATGCTGCTTTGCTAGAGAAACCCAGCACACCATTAGATGAATTAAGCAGTTACAGTGACGGACAGTCATTCAGTGTACAAGAATTCACCTCCGATGTAGACAGTGCCGCCATCCATAAAGTTACCGAGGATGACATGCCATGGCTGAGCGACCAGCAAGCCATCGTTCGAAGTTACGACCAGAGCAATACCGTGATCGCTTATGTGGATGGTAAAAACAGTGGTCTATTATTCCGAGTGGATGTTGGCACCTCCGGCATTACCGCTTTGAATTCACTCTATGTGATCGATCACAATAGCGATTATAAAGATGTCTTTGATTTAGAGTTTTATGAAGGGGAAGACCACGATTGGCAACAAGCATTACTAAGCGGGCTACCATCGGACGGAATCTTTACTATGTCTCTTGTACATGATCAAGATGCTGATAGCCGTCACGTACTTTTTGATCAGGTCGCTTATAACGATTTATTTGTTGAGCCTGAGAGCGCTACTGAAACTCCGCCAAAAGCTCTGCCAAACGACAAGCCTAAAGGTATGACAACAGAAGAAAAACAACGCTTTGAGTCATTAGTGCTGGATTGGTCGTTGTAACCTCACTAGAAAATGGATTAAGAATGAAAAAGAAAATATTACTCAGTTTGGGTTTGACGACTATTGTCGCCGCAGGTGTTGGTTACATTGCCACTAAACCTTACTTTGATGAGAAAGCTCGAATAGAGAGCATGGCAGACCGCCTAGATTTGTATAAAGGTAAAACGGATACTTGGCTTTACCAGTACGATTTTGAAATACCGGATAACCCAAAGGTTGCTGATTGGAATACCGAGAATGTGAAACTCCCTCAGGTGCTGTTTACTGTCGCAAACCTCGAAGACAAATCCAAGGTCAGTTACTGGGCATTAAACATTGATGGTACTAACCCTCAATTGCTGATCCCTGAGGGGGCATTGCCGCCCGCGCCTAATACTGGGATTGATTATGCTAAATATATGTCACGCTCGCCAAACGGCCGCTACCTTGTTATCCCTCAGGAAGATAGCACTGTGTTGTATGATCTAAGTAATGGTGAAATAACTGAAATTAGTGAGGAATATGGCTCAACTCGTCACGATATAATGTGGGATACAGACAGCACACAAGTTGTTGTGAAAAAAAGAGATGAACTCCTGTTGGTTAAGTTAGGCACAAAAGAAGTAGTTAAATTTACCGATGTAAATGGTCCAGACGCACGCTATATGACCTCTCTTGCCAAGCCGTATATGAGCCAGTCAGAGCAAGCGATCTATTTTAGTTACGAACCCGGTCTAGCGGGGTTTGGTTGCCAAGGAGAGGAAGAGGCGTATATAGAAACTTTTGGGGTAAGTGATGTTCCAAAATGTGGTAACACATTCGTGTTTGATGCCAAAACCTTAAAACTGATCGATCGCGGTGATTTTACTCCGATTAGTTACGATTGTAATGTCTGGGGTGGTACGTATGGAGATGGCTTCTACTGCCTTGGAGGCGAGGGTGGGGGTAAGGTGTACCATTCGGGAAGACCATCTGGAAAAATGGGCAACTTCCGAGCTACAGTGGATTTGTTGGCTTTTAGTGGTAATGACATGTGGTTCGTCCCTGTTCATGGCCGAAATATAACCCGCGTATTACACCAACCGATCGATAACAGCCCTACTACAGAAATGATATATGGGTTCGTAGGTTTTAGAGATGGAGAACGAGTTAAAAAATCCGCCTATGGCTTTGGTTTTAGCCATTATGTAATTGAGCATAAAGAGACGGATAATTGGAGCGAGTCACTCTACCCGTTGCCAACCTACGCTGACATCGAAAAAGCAAAAACAGTTCTAGAGGAGCGTAACAATGGCTTGGGCTAAGATTGAACAGCACTCTCTCTATTTGATGGGGCAATTAGTTGGACCAACTGGAGATGCCATTACCGGCAATGGGCTTTATCCATTACCCGGCTTTGCGTTAGCCTTACCAGAGTTGGCGGTGGGTCAAACTGCGGATGGTAGCAGTAGTAAGAATGAGTCACCATTATACTTCAGTGATTCATCAGGTCGGCTACAAGGTTGGAATTCCAAGGTTCAATCCGTTAATGAGCTTGATGGGAATAAGCTTGCTTCTAACCCATTGTCGATTTCTGGCACTAGAGAGAATCTAAAGCCAGTCTATATTCCACCTTACTTAATTCCCGCTGCGGTCATGTCTGCAGATACTGCTTGGCCGGAAGGATTAGCTAAACTAGCCAAAGAGGCAGTTGATTCGCGGTATAAAGTTGATGTCTTACGCATACGCGTTCAGCAAATTGAAGATGATTTGAGTAAGGATGCAGCGGAAAGAAAATTTTTAGCGCCCGAATTAGCCGAGTTTTTTATCCATAAAGCCGAAGAAGCGGAAAAGGAACTAGGTCAGCAAGAAGAGGGCGCGTATAAGCGCCTGTATGAACAAATTTATAGCGGAAACTATAAACATAACTTTTATTATCTGCGCATTCCTCAAGTTTGGACCATCAATTTATTCTTCTCAGCCGACTATTTTGAGGGCGCGGAAGTTACTTTGTCTGGACAACCAGAAAACTTAATCATCAAAGGGGATGCTGAGGATATAGGTAATAAAATCACCAGCCGAGTAAGGCCGGTAACATATTTTGATATTGCCAACCAAGCGAGTGACGCTCAGGATGCAGAAGAGGTGACTCAATATGTCGCCACATTTTGGATTACGGGCGGTCATCTAGACGATGATGAACAGATTAAGCAATTAGTCCGCTTTGATATAGATTTAGAAGGAATCAAGCGATATTGGGATTCATTACTTGAACCTTCAGATAGTCAAATGGCTCAGGTTACTAAGTTAAACCTACCAAACAATTGTTACTCCTTGTCTGAACAAGTCTTACACCTACCGATTTATTCAATAGCAGGGCGTAGCATCATTGTGTCTGGTGATCCTATATCTGTTGAAGAATCACTGTTTCAACATGCGCCAGACACGTTTAAAGGTTGGCTAGATTGGAGTAAAAACCTCCCCTATACCAGCGAAAACAAAGCCGCGAACGGTGTTCAACCATCGATTAATATTCTTAACTCCATTGGGAACTATAAAGGGGTTATCGAAGCTTCAGCGTCAGGCGTAATGGACCCATTCAGTATGACGACGGTCCATAAAGCGTTCAGCGCGGGTTTGAATAAGGAGCAAGCTGGAGATGAACTTTTAAATGCGTTAAAGCTCGCGGTCGGTATTGATGCTAAAGCTAAGGGGTTCTTAGATTTTGCGCAAACGCTCAAGCCACCAGCGCAAGGTACACTTGCACCGATTACTGATTTAGCGAATGCCCTCAACTGGTCAAATCACCTTGGGAATACCTTACCGAGCGTTTATACGATTCCACCATCGTTACAGCATTTTTGGCATAAGGTTGACGATAAGATCTTAACCCCTTTAAAGCCGGCCGTTCGTGCTATTGAATATGTGCTTGATAAGCCTTTTGGTTTTGCGCAGCTTGTTTCTAGCGGTCTTGAAATCCCAAAAGGTGTTGAGAATTCTGAGACGGCGTTTAATGCCTATATCGATAAGTCAAAAGAATATGGACAGAAAACACAATCGGTTATCTCTACGCTTTCACTGAGTGATGAAAAAGATCGTCAGGTTTTGCTTGAGTCTGAAGCGGAACATAAAAAAGCGCTCCTTGAAGCATTCTCTGATGAAAGTGTACGCCACAGAGTATTACTAAATGGTCAACCGTTGTCACAAAAAAAACAGGCTAAAGAAGGCGAGGCAAGCTATCTCACGCTGTTTTTCGAATTTGATAGTGCGAATGATAAACTTGCCGATTCTGATAAGGACCTAGTAAAAAAAGTGGCAAAGTATCTGAGTGCTACAGAATCGGAAATGTTGTTGAACGTTGAAGGTTATACGTGTGATATCGGCTTGGTGGAATATAACACTAAACTGTCAGATAAACGTGCTGCAGCGCTTAAATCTTCTATTTTAGAAGAGCTTGGTGCAGATGCTATTAAGTGGGAGTATCGCATTTCTGCGCTCGGGAAAGGCGTTTTTGCTGATAATGATACGCGCAATAGACACTTAAGCCGTAGAGCGGAAATGAAGTTTTATCTTAATTCTGCTTTCGAATACCCTGCCTGTAGAAGTTGGCTGTTAGCGCTTGAGAAAAATCGCCAGAAAGCAGTTTTGGCAGAGATGAAAGTCCATAAGGAAATTTGGAAGTTTTCTGGTCAAGCCTTTGACATTGCACTAGGCTTTGCCGCGCCAATGCTTGGTCCGGGAGCAGCTTTAGCATATGGGTTGTATTGGTCAGGTGAAACCTTAGTTTCGACATTGAATGGCGCAGCAAAAATCCTCAATAAAGAGCTAGAAGAATATAAAGATAAACAGAAACGTTTCTCTGAATTTGATGTTGTTGGACAAGCGCTACTATATCGTGATTTACCCGCGTTCAATGAGTTAAGTGTACTTGGCAAAGCATATATAAAACGCGCTATTGCACTCAATGGGCTGTTACGATTGCTACTCCTTGAAGCTCAAATGAATAAAGAAACGGCCGCGCCCAATTATGTGTCGCAGTATCACGCGGTTAGTCACTTAACATCAGGGCAAAGAGATCTTGATATTGAAGGTTACATAAAGACTTATCTTCTTAGTGATGATTGGGATCTGGGAGGTACTTGGCTTCCTTCTTTTCACCTTGATGAAGCTTGGCTAGAGACAAAGAACATTTATCGCAGTGCTTCAGAAAGTGTGTTGAGCTTTTCTGCTATGACGAGCTATGTTACCTATCGAGCAAAGCAGTCTAAGACGGGGGAAGAAGCGCTTGAACAATCGCAGGTTTATCAGAAGTTCTGTCCAATACATACCATAGCTGACTCTAGTTTAACTAAGCTAAAATCTCTATTAAAATCCCCGGATTTATCTAAGCTCGATAAGTCGATATTTTTAGATCATATAGTTTCAGTTAAGGTCGGCGACAATTGGCATCTGCTTGAAAAACTGGTTAATCAAGGTAAGACAATTTCCCCGACTATGCCAATTAGAGTACTTGTTATTCTTGATATGAAAGACGAAACGCTAAGCAAGTTCCAAGAAGAGGGTTTGCTTACTCTTGTGCCTGTCGGTGTTAGGCCTGTGAGGCAAAACAGGCTGTTTGACGATTTTGGGTCTTACACTACTGAATATGTTCGTGAAATTGCACTGGAGTCATTAATTGAAACTGAGAGGGTGTATTTAACAGAAAAACAAATGATAGAGACGGATACGCCACTATACGGTGTTGTTGTAAGCCCTACGTATTACTTTGGATGCAACATCATCAGTGGCATCAAGCCTATTGCTGATGACTACGGTAGTAAAGAATGGAAGTCAGTGTTTGGTCAGGTGGATGAGCAGCAATCAGCGTCTTACGTAATGCGTTACTTGTTAGAGGTTGGTGTACCAAATGTCAGTAAAACGGAATCAAAGTTAACATACAAAAGAGAGCTCGTATTTAAAACTCAAGACGGTAAGGTGATTACTTCTAGCACGAATAAGGCATCCATCTTTAATTTAACTATGTCTAAAGAGCATGAGTTCTTGTATGAGAAGACTTTTTTAGCCAGAACGGGAAAAAAGGCGGTCGAGTATCCAGAGCTATTTTCAGACGTCAAGGCAAACTTATATATTTATGATGCTAGCGTGAAGAGTCTGATCCCTGGTAGTGAGCACGATGATAAAATGGAAGCGATTGGTTGGACGAAGAAGCAACCATCTTATGATACCTCCGAAAAAGCAACCAAGCTGTTGCTCATCGTCAGTACAAAATCTGTTGAAAATGTTGAACAAACACTTGAACGAGGAGGGTTTGATCCTCACCGTTTACCCGTGGACATTCGTCTGAAATCAAACGACGCAGAAGGCTTCTACAATTTTGAACATCAAGACATCGACTTGTATCCATTAGGAAAGGTCGAAGTGAACCTTGAGAAGAAAGAGGTGTCATTCAAACCTAAATCAATACCGCAAAGCCTGAATGACGTATCGGATCATCTTTCTATCAATATGAGTAAGCTTGTAAGTGATCTCGTGGTTAAGGATGGTAGTTTATTCGATTTTACGCCTGACTTTGTGGATACTGATTTATATGCAGTCGAAATTTCGTTGAAGTACACCAATGCAGCAGGAAAAGAGATGGTTGGCTTACGACCGTTTATTGCGCGCACAAACGAAAAGCCATTTATTAGCGTCGACATAGATGGAAAAGCTGGACTAGCTTTAAATGCCTCATCACAGAAGCTTCCTGTAAGAGTTGTTGATACAACAGCGCCAACTTTGTTCAATTCAAGGGAGATCCACTACAACGCAAAATGGTATGACATGAATGAAAAGGAGTTTAACGCCATTTCTGAATATACTGCGGGAACGACTAATGATGCTGATTCCAATGTGGCAAATTCAACTCGTAGCAAGATATCGCATAAAGCTACCCCTTTGAGTGTTTGGATGAATGCGGAACCTCTGATGAAAGATTACTCTTCAGCTAAGGAAATGCCTCTATCGAAACAACGAGAGCAAATACTTAAAAAGTGGTTGCTTGATGGAAAATAAGAAAAAACCGCCTTCGGGCGGTTTTTCTTTTCTTATCAATTAAAACAGAAGTTAGAATTTTCCCGTTTCCCCATCAACCCGCCGCAGAAATATCGTATTTCTTCATCTTGTGATTGAGTGTACTTAACGGCAGTGACAGTTGTTCAGCCGCTCGTTTCGTGTGCCAATTACAAGAGTTTAAGCAGTCAATAATTACGGTACGTTCGTATTGGCTGACGACCTCTTTTAGGCCAACGGCGACATCGTCATCTCCTAGAGGTTCAGGTTCAAACGTGGGCTGAACTGCCGATGTAACTGGAGTAATAACTTGATGGTGTTCTATCTCTTCAGGGATCTGTTCACCAAACTCAATCTGAGTAATGGTTTCGAAATCGGAAAGCAGAACCGAGCGCTCGATGATGTTCTTAAGCTCGCGCACGTTACCGGGGTAGGTGTAAGTAAGTAGTTGGTTTCTCACATTAGCACTCAATCCTGGTGATTGAGGCAACCCTAACATCGTCGTGGTTTGCTGCACAAA
Organism: Vibrio sp. J383; assembly: GCF_023503985.1. NCBI lineage: Bacteria > Pseudomonadati > Pseudomonadota > Gammaproteobacteria > Vibrionales > Vibrionaceae > Vibrio > Vibrio sp. J383. The sequence continues at coordinate 1,383,672 of NZ_CP097294.1, forward strand.
GTGCTCGGCGAGTGGGATAATGTCCGCTTGTCTGGATCTCAGAGGTGGTAAGGTGATGGGAAATACGTTCAAGCGGTAGAATAAATCGGCCCTAAAGCCTCCGTCTTTAATCTGCTGCATTAAGTTACAGTGCGTCGCGGCAATGACTCTAACATCCACTTCAATCTCTCTGCTAGCGCCTACAGGGCGAACTTTACGTTCTTGCAGCACACGTAACAGTTTAGCTTGAAGTAGCATTGGCATATCGCCAATTTCATCTAGGAACAGGGTGCCACCGTTTGCTGCTTCAAATAAGCCAACTTTGTCCTTGTCTGCACCGGTAAATGAGCCCTTTCTGTGCCCGAAAAGTTCGGATTCCAGAAGTTGTTCAGGAATTGCGGCACAGTTCTGAACGATTAATGCTTGGTCAGAACGATTCGAGTTTTCGTGAATGTATTTTGCAATGACTTCTTTACCCGCACCCGTCTCGCCTCTAAGTAAGACGTCGACAGGCAAAGAGAGCACCTTATCAAGTCGGCTCAATACATTGACCATCTCTTCACTTTCAGCGATCGGACCTTGATAGGTTTTCTTTGTCCGTTTCTTTAGTTGAGTATTTTCACGAACCAACGCTTGGTTATCGGCGCTTAAACTCTTAATCACTTGACCATATTGCTCTAACCAAATGGCATGGCGAATATTACTTGCCGCCATTCGGCAAAACTCGGTAAGTGCGGTTTCGTTATCGATAACGCTTAAATCAAGCAAAACCAACAATCCAATAGTTTTGCTTTCATCATCAATCAATGGCCAAGCAAGTAAGTTATTGCTTTTTAGACCTAATGTTTGCTCGGTTTGATAGATGCCTTCACAGTCATAACCATTGTAAGTGTATAGCTCATTGATCAAGACAACTTCGCCGTTACGTACGGCGAAGTTGAATGGGTCGGCTTCACTTACTGTGTCTAACTGCAGTGGCTCCCAAGGATGTGAGGCAATGACTTTTTCATGGTGATGCGCGGTACTTGGAATCAAGGCTTGACCGGTTTGGTCAAGCACGTAAATGATGCCATGTTTCGCGAAAGTCATTTGCCTTGCTGCTGTGAGAACGGCATCCAAAGTTTGAGCTAACTGGCTGCGATCAGCCAGAGATTGGCTGATCGCAAGTAGGGCGTTACTAAGCTCACTATGGTTAGCTGAACGCATAGGTTAGAGTTCCTTGCTTGTCCACAGAAACGTCAATTTGAGTATGTGAATCATCCTTGTCATTCACCAGTAGTTGAGTCGAAAGCTGCGGCAATAGTTGACGGTTAATAACGGCATCAATATTTCGAGCTCCCGTCTCCGCAAGGCGGCAGTTGCCTAATACGAATTCCACTAAGTTATCACCATAGCAAAGTGCCAGTTTGTGGTGGCTTTGCAGGCGCTCAGACACTTTCTTCAGTTTATGATGGATGATATCAGTCATTGCTGCGTCTGAAAGAGGAAGGAATGGCAACACGGACATACGAGCCAACAAGGCTGGCTTGAAGTGTTGATTCAACGTTGGGCGAATGGCTTCAGCGACGATATTGGCATCAATGTCTTTCGCTTGGTGAACCAAAGACTCAATCTCATGTGTCGCGAGGTTACTCGTCATGATGATGAGCGTATTTTTGAAGTCGATGGTACGACCTTCGCCATCATTTAGTGTGCCTTTGTCGAACACTTGGTAGAACAGGTTGAGTACTTCTGGGTCTGCTTTTTCAACTTCATCTAAAAGAACAACAGAGTAAGGGCGCTGACGTACTGCTTCGGTTAGCATACCGCCTTCGCCAAAACCAACATAGCCAGGAGGAGAACCAATAAGGCGAGACACAGTGTGTTTCTCTTGGAACTCAGACATGTTGATGGTGGTCATGAAGCGCTCACCACCAAACATTTGGTCGGCGATAGCACGAGCGGTTTCTGTTTTACCTACACCACTTGGGCCAACCAATAAGAAAACGCCTGTTGGTGCATCTGGGTTACCTAATCCCGCTTTTGCGGTTTGAATTCCTTCAGCAAGCGCATCAATGGCAAATTCTTGGCCTTTAATGTTTTGAATTAGGTTTTGCTTCAAGTTTAAGGTCGCTTGCGACTCATCTTGAAGCATTTTTCCCATAGGAATGCCTGTCCAATCAGAGATCACATGACTAATTTCGTCGGGACCCACTTCATAGTGAACGAGCGGATTGGTACCGCGCACGTTATCTAAACGTTCGTTACAAGATTGAATAGCTTCACGAGTCTGCTCTTCAGAATATTCATGACAATTTGGTTTGTCACTTGTTAGTGCGTCATCGTCTTGAACCGTATTGTCAGCTTTAGGAGCACTGTCTTCTTCAGTTGAAGGAGTAGTAAGGCTGTAAAGATGGCTACGCAGTTCAATGATTTCTTGAATAAGAGATTGTTCTTTTTTCCATTGAACCTGAAGGGTAGCTTGTTCTTCGGTGGCCTTTTCTATCTTCCCTTTTAGCTCAGGAATTAAAGCGGCACTGTGTTTGTCACCAGTTTGCTGCAGTTGATCACGCTCTAGAGCTTCGAGCTCGCGGTTCGCAGCCGCAATTTCTTGATGCAATGTTTCAACAGGTGCCGGTGTTGCGTTAAGGCTAATATTGACGCGAGCACAAGCTGTATCTAACACGTCGATTGCTTTATCTGGCAGTTGACGTCCAGTGATGTAACGATCAGCTAAGTTTGCTGCGGCAGTAATTGCGTCGTCACGCACGTATACGTTATGTGATTTTTCATAGGCTGGCCTTAAGCCTCGGATGATCAATGCGGCTTGAGTAGCCGATGGCTCATCGAGTTTTACTAGTTGGAAGCGGCGCGCCAGAGCTGGATCTTTTTCGAAATATTTCTTGTATTCAGACCATGTGGTGGCAGCAATTGTTTTTACTTCACCACGTGCTAGAGCGGGTTTAAGTAGGTTGGCAGCATCGCTGCCTCCAGCTTGATTGCCTCCCCCAACTAGCGTGTGAGCTTCATCTATAAATAAAATGATTGGAGTCGGTGAATTCTTCACTTCGTCTAGTACTGCGTTAAGGCGTTTTTCAAACTCTCCCTTAACACTTGCCCCCGCTTGAAGTAAGCCCATGTCTAGGCCGTATAGTTCAACACCTTTGAGGCAGTCTGGCACATCTCCTTCGGTAATTTTTAATGCAAGACCCTCTACCACCGCTGTTTTACCAACTCCCGGCTCACCTACGGCGATTGGGTTATTTTTTCTGCGTCGCGCCAATATGTCGATTATTTGTCTGATTTCTTGATCACGGCAGAATACTGGGTCGATCTCGCCCTTTCTTGCTTTGCCGGTAAAGTCGGTGGTGAATTTACTTAATGCCGAACCATCTTCACGTGCGTCGGTTTTTTCTGATGTCGTTGCTAAAGATTCTAGAGAGTTTGTTGTGAGTTCAGAAAAATTACGCTTTAAGGTATCTGGGTTTACACCGTCTAAGATTGAAGCGTAGCCGTGCTGACCATAGCGTAGTGGGTTACTCACGAGTGTAAGAAGTAGGGCACCAGAGCGAATCTGAGTCTCGGATAGATCTAAAGATGAGACCAACCAACTTTCTTGAAGCCATTCGATTAAAAGCGAAGAAAAAACGGGCTTGCTGCCGTTGCCTGTTGTGTTGGTATCTAAAGTCGAACGAATGGATTGCCTTAAAATGGTCTCTGAGCAATCGAAATGACTTAATAAGATATCAAAATCACTATTTGGCCTTTCTAATAAGCTTAATAGATAGTGTTCAATTTGCACTTCATTGGCTTTTTCCGATACGGCTAATGCAGCGGCATCCTCTAAAGCGACTTTTACAATAGGGTGCAGACGTTGTATTAAAGAGGAAAGGTTTATATTTATCATTTTAGTTCTATTAGTTATGTATATGGGATGCAGCAATTATACTAAAATTGATAACTGGTTTTTTATTCGGTGATGAATTTACTATTGTTTATTGGTTACTTTTATTGTTTGTTTTGGCTTTTTATCTGACTAATATTTAAAATCCCGTTAAAAATAATAAATAGTCTAGGTTTTATGATTTAATTACTAGTTTTTTTGACTTTATTTCTAATCTTCGAGATAGTTATTTTGCCTTTGTGTTTTAAATTCAATTTATTAGCACCCACGTTCAATAAATCGTTTTTCTAAACAACAAATTGTTGTTAAATATAATATTTATAACGGGCAATTTTTTGTAACTGACTGTATTCGTTGGTTTTATAAAGTTGGCATGATGTTTGTATTAGCTTAATCAGTCGCGGTGATAAGCGATTTGGTGAATTAATGAATTATAAATTTTAAAAAGGAAATATCGATGCCAACTCCAGCATATATGTCTATCAATGGTGAAACTCAAGGTCACATTACTAAAGATACTTACTCTGCAGATTCTGTAGGTAACACTTGGCAAGAAGCTCACGTTGATGAGTTCCTAGTTCAAGAACTTGATCACGTACTAACAGTTCCACGTGACCCACAAAGTGGCCAACCAACAGGTCAACGTGTTCACCGCCCTGTAGTAGTAACTAAAGTACAAGACCGTTGTTCACCTCTGTTATTCAACGCATTAGTGTCTGGCGAAAAGCTTCCTGAGTGTGTAATCCGTTTTTACCGTACTTCAGTACAAGGTAAGCAAGAACACTACTACTCAATCAAGTTAATTGATGCACTACTTGTAGATATTCAAACTCGTATGAATCACTGTCAAGACGCTGCAACTTCAGATCGTGTAACTGAAGAAGTACTTAAGCTGACTTACCGTGCAATCGAAGTAACTCACGAAAACTGTGGTACTGCTGGTAACGATGACTGGCGTGCTCCACGCGAAGCTTAATCGCTTTTCGTGAAAAACAAAGGGTCAACAACTGCTGTTGGCCCTATTTCTATTATTAGTATCAGGTAAAAGATATGGTGAATGACGTAGAATTTAAGTTTGAACTGCAAGGCTCTGAGCATGATTTTCGTGTGGAGAGCTTTCAGGTAATCGAAGAGCTTTCAAAACCTTTTCAAATCAGCCTATCATTACTTTCACTTGATCCTGATATCTCATTTGATGCACTCATCCGTAAACCAGGTAGCTTGACTCTATATGGTCAAGGTGTCAGTTCAGCGAGATGCTTTCATGGCGTGGTTAATGAAGTTCGTTACCTTGGATCGGGTAGGAGATTCTCCCGTTACCAACTGACTCTTGTTCCACAAGCTTGGTTTTTGAGCCAAAGACAAGACTGCCGTATTTTTCAACAAAAATCAGCGTCGGCGATCATCTCTGAAGTTTTAGATGATGCGTCAGTTACTGATTATCGATTAGAGCTGTCAGGTGTATATCCTTCAAAAGAATACGTGCTCCAATATCGAGAGACAGACCTTGAGTTTGTTCAACGAATTCTGGCAGAACACGGAATGTGGTACTACTTCGAGCATACGGAAGCCAACCACACGATGGTTATTGTCGACAGTAATGACGCAATAGCTGAGTTATTGAGCTCACCACTGAACGGGTCTTATTTGGGGCCAATTGTTTACCATGCTGATGGTGGTGGTGTTGCAGACCGCGAGCATATCTCTGACCTAGAACTCGTTAATCGAGTGAAAACTGGCCACGTTACTTACACCGATTATAACTACGAATTTCCGAAGATCCCTCAAGAAATGAGCAGCTCCGGTGAACTCGATGTAGACTTGAAATTATTCGATTTCCCAGGACGTTACGTTGATCCAATGATGGGTCAAGTAAGATCAAATGAATGGATGTCTGAACATGTTGTTGATAATCAGCAAGTAGAGGCCACCAGTAATGTCATGAGACTGGCGTCTGGATACAGTTTTAATATCAGTGAACATCCACGTTCAGCAATCAACCGCGATTACCTTATGTTATCGGTAATGCATAGTGGCCATGACCCTCAGGTTCATGAGGACGAGACTAATGGCCTGCCAACGACCTATCACAATCAGTTTGCGTGTATTCCTAGACATGTTGAGTTTAGGGCTCCAAAACTTGAAGCTCCTTTGGTTGAAGGTACACAAACAGCGGTCGTTGTGGGGCCTGCAGGCGAAGAAATCTATACCGATAAGCTTGGGCGAATCAAAGTTCAGTTCCACTGGGACCGTTATGGCGAGAGCGATGAGCATTCGAGTTGTTGGATTAGAGTTAGCCAATCAATGGCAGCACCAACGTGGGGCGCGGTATACCTACCTCGTATCGGTCATGAGGTCGTTGTTACTTTCCTAGAGGGAGACCCTGATAGGCCTTTAGTTACTGGCGCAGTTTATAACGGGCTTCATTATCCTCCTTATTCGTTACCAGAGAACAAAACGCGTACAACTTTCAGAACTCAAACGCATAAAGGGACTGGCTATAACGAGTTGAGCTTTGAAGATGAAGCTAACCAAGAAGAAGTCTACATTCATGCGCAAAAGGACATGTCGACCAAGGTTTTAAATAACCGCTATCGCGACATAGGCCAAGATGAGTTTTTAAAGGTTGCGCGCCATCAGACGAATGATGTTCACGGTGATCACAAAGAGACCATTGACGGACACAAGACTACCCAAGTTAATAGCACGTTTACTGAAACTGTCGAACAAGATGTATCTGTTACTTACAACGCTAATGAAACTCAATATGTTAAGAACAACTCTGATTTAGAAATTGGAGATAATCAAATTACCAAGATTGGTAAGAATGATGACTTGGATGTGGGTGAAAACAGCAATTTAACAGTTGGTGCATCAAAAAGTTCTGATATAGGAGCCGATGACAATCAGACGGTTGGTGGAAACTTAACAGTCTCTGTTAAAGGAAACACTTCATACAAAGCCGATGGTGCGACCCAGATCATAAGCGGCGACAAGATAGTACTCAAGACGGGTGGGTCTTCATTAGTGATGAATAGTGACGGTTCTATCAAGTTATCAGGTTCCTCAATAACCATCGAAGGAAGCGATAAAGTTGTAATCAAAGGTGGAAACGTGGCGATCAATTAATGATGGAAAAACAAACCCCAATTATACAAACCATCACCGAACAGCAAGCAGAATCGACGGCTTGCTTTTCGCGTTTTGGAACAATTGTATCGATTAACGAAACTAAGAGTGGTGTTCGCGTCGATTTCGAAGGAAATCCGTTGCTGCAGCCAATTAATGCGAGGTTGGGGCGAGGGTTTAAATTAGCCGAGTTGCAACTTGCTATTGATAACAACCTTTCATGTCGTATCGAGTTTCTAAATAACGACTTTAACCTTCCGCTAGTTACAGATATCTTTTTCTCCATTGTTGATGATTCAGATGAGTTTGTACTGAGAGCAAATAAAATGGTTATTGAAACGAAACAAGAGTTAATTGTAAGAAGTGGAGAAACAGAAACTCGTTACAGCGGCCGTGATGGTCGAATTACCACCAAAGCCAAATATGTGACTTCTCAAGCTGAGAAGGCACAAAAAATTCAAGGCGGCACCATCGCGATCAATTGATCGTGTTACTAGATTGGATTCACGGATGCGTCAAAAAATAGGTATAGATCAACTAAATCAGCCGATTACTAATGAAGATGTGGAACTGGCCATCGCTAATGCGGGAAGTACGCTCACTTTATTGGACGAGCTTCCCGTCAAGTGGCTAGATATGTGTAATGAAAAGCTGTCACTGGCTTCGGAGACACTCGATTTCTTGTTAAAGCAACGCTTACAAATACATAAAAGGGGATACCCAAGCGTTAAACTGGAATATTTAGCACTGGCTGAGCGTCAGATTAAAGACCTAACAAATGTTTATTTGTCTTTCTATCGATTGGCTCCGGGATTAATACATCAATTGAAGCAGAGCGAACCAACCATTTATGCTTGGCTCATGTTGAGCTCTGAGCTTGGACAAGAACACGAAAACCTACTTTGTGGCTTGTCTATGCTTGATGAATTAGATTATCAAGCCGCTAAGTTGTTGGTGGTTCAGTCATCATTGCGAGACATCGACCTCGTGATAATCGAAATGGTTGAAGGTGGCTGTAAACTGCCCCTACTTTACTTGGAGTGCTTACAGTTACGCCAAACTGTCACAGTTGGTCTGCTAAAACGCTGGCTTAAATATAAGCGGTTTTCTAAGCATAAAATACATTTATTTTTATCATTACAAAACGACGTAGAAAGTGTTGTCTGGTTGGCTGAAAACTCAAAGGGCAGTCAGAACCTGTTTGAACGTTTGCTTTCGAAAGAGGACAGAGGTACTTGGTTTCGAAAGGAGTTCGGTTCCTCAATCGATAGTGTGTTTGACTCAGAAGTCGTCACTTTTGCCAAGCTTTTAGAGCTCAAAGAATTTGGTAACTTTGATCCAAGTAGTGTAATGGCTCCATTTGATTTTGTATTGCATGGTCTGAATGACCATGTTCCTCAAATAGTGGATTTACTATTTAGCCTTGACGAGTTCGAAGGTGAGGATTGGATCCAAGCGCTTTACATTGTCTATGGTAAACGTTTACCAGTGACACCGAAAAATTTAGGTATCGATTTTGAATGGCATGAAATGCTCGAAAAATTAAAACAATGGGCAGAGAGTAACGCCTATAGACAAGTCTCACCAGGTAGAATGGGACAACCTTTGACGCTAGAAGCCAGCATACAAGCCATGTTCGATACTCAAGTTAGTGCTGCCTTTAGGATTTGGATTTGGCGTCAGGTTTGTCTCCACACTCGCTCATACATCCCTTGGGATATGACTATGCCAGCTCATCAACAAAAGTGGAATATCACGCGACTAACTCAGAATTCAACAGCTTCAGAAAGGTTTGGCCTAAGGAGCAATCATGCAGTTGTGGGATATTGAGAATTATCCAGGGCTTTCAATTAAAGGCCGTTTTCAACGAGATCAGAATGGCAATGAGGTTTGGATTATCGTTGGAAAACGCTCATGGCAACTCGTCGGTTCTGCTTGGAAGGAGCAGCAACAGTCAGAGATCTATGATGATCCTGTCTATCTGGGGGAAGCCGGGCTTTCTGCGATGAAAGCTGACCATGAGTTCTCTGTTGTCAAAGCCAACACTGATGTGCTGATTTTCGGTAAGGCTCGGAGCTACGCGAAAAAAGCAGTTACGTACCACGAGTGTCGGCTTTTGATTGACGGTCATATTGATAAAACTATATCGGTACTTGGTGATAGGCAATGGATCGAACACGGTGGCAGCGTAACCTTAAGTAAACCACTTCCATTTGTCGAAAAGGAAATCGATTTCTCCTGTGCTATCGGAGGTGATTTAAGAAATCGACTCGGTGGAGGGATCGCTGATAGCAAAGCGGAGCTATTGAAACAAAAAGTACCTTCTGTTTTTTATCCAACGGAAGACTGGAGTGCGACGCCCAAGAATGTCCGGGTTGCAGGCTTTGGCCCGCTAGCACCATTTTTTGGGGCACGGCAGCGTTACGCTGGTACTTTTGATGATGATTGGTTAGAGAATAGGAAACCTCTTTATCCTTTAGACTTTGACCAACGTTTTTATCAGAGCGCACCACAAGACCAACAATGTAAAGGGTTCATATCTGGCGGAGAACGATTGATGATCAGTGGCTTTTGTCATAATGACGCTCTCTCTTTCCGTTTCCCTCAAGAGATGTATGTAGCAGAAGCTCAGTTTAAAAATGCCAAATATCAAGTTGATATGCCTATTTCTACCGTTTTCATTGATACTGAGGCTCGTATACTTTCAATCAGCTACAGCGCTGCATTTCCATGTCAAGGCGAGGAGCATCTATTAGTGTCAACGAAGATCCGTCAAAAACAGGAGTTGTCCGATAATGAATAACAATTCGGCACGTTTCGTTATTGGTATGGAAGCCATGACACCAGCGGGCATGAACCTTGATATAGCCACAACAGTTGCCAAAGCGGATTTAGGAAGATTCGATCAGAAAGTAGCCGATGATGGTATCGAAAGATTCACCTACGCAAACATTGAATACACTTCAAATACATCATTGTTTGGCAAGTGTTCAGAGCTTATTGAGAGCTTGATCGGGTCTCTTTTGAAGCAGTTACCTAAGGCATTAAAGCCTATTCCGTTGCTAGTCAATATACCCGGTACTCTGTCTGTTGTTGCGATGAGCGAGTGGTTAAGTGATTGCAAGCACCGTGATTCAATCTCACATTATGAAGTTGTTCAACAAAGTGGGCCGTCACACTTAAGCACATCATTAGCTAAGTTAAACCAATTTGACGCAATCATGAGTATTTCAGTCGACTCTCTTTTCGATGACCTTAATAACTTAATCGATGCCGGGCAAGTAATGAGCTCTTATAACCCATGGGGGATAATACCTAGTGAAGGCGGGGCGGGCTTACTGTTGTGTCGGAATAATTTGGTGCAAACGTTGAAGCTCAAACCAAAAGCAAAGTTAGGCTATTTTGAAGTAGAGCCAACAAATACAACGCGAAGGTCAGTAATGAAGCTAGTCAGGAATGCGAGTCGCAATATTAAGAGTTTTGGGTCTGTATTTTCTGATATGACTAATCTGAGATCCCATACTGAAGATTATGGTTTTGCGCTAGGTGCTCGCGCCGAATGTTTTGATAACCCTCAACAGCCAACTTTAATTAATGATTTATGGGGCTCATTGGGCGGCTGTTCTGCATTGGCATTAATGGCCTGCACTATTCAAGAGGTGGCTCATAATAGGCCTGTAACTTTGTTAATGTTTGATGTTCAAGGAGAAAGGGCATTGCTCCAACTCACCTGCATGAAACAGAACTGATCACATGGCCGGCATACAAAACGCTAATATTATTTATGTCGTAATCAGTATCGCGAGAGTATTAGCTGGAATGTGATTTAGTCTTGGTATGTATCTAGATCTTATTTATTCACTGGGATGCTTAAACCGCTGCAAAGCTCTAACTCCAAAATTTCCAATACTCCAGTTGAATTCGATGGAAAATTAGAACTGCCTTTTGAAAAGTATTTCAATTATTTCTCCCTATAAGTGAATAACTCATTTTTACTTAAAATCAACTCAAAATGTGACTCAGTTAACAGTGTATGTTTAGTCCGTTATTTTGTTAGGTAAATATTAAATTCTGGAGCCTAAAATAGCAGAAATTTGTTAGTCAAAGCGTTTGTTGTAGTGTTCCTTTGTTTAGTAATAATAACTGAATTAATAGTCTTACCGATGGTTTTAAATACTGCTATTGAAAAGGGTATTAGACAGTAATTATTATCCAACATTAATTTATTTCGTTTGATAAAGAGTTTAGCGTGCCAGACAAGCAAGGGACAGCCAAAGGTTATCTAGATAAGTTGGTTGTGAAAGCGATCGAAAAGAAAAACCAGCAAGCTCAGAATATGGCTAATAGAAATAAGCCCAAATTAGAGTATGTGATTTTTTCCCAATTTGACGTGTTAGATACATTACCTTCAAAAAATGGCAAAACGACTATTTATCATTTGGCTAAGAAAGGAAACCCTGAAAAACAGGTTTGCTGCAAAGTTTTAAATGAAGGGTCATCTGAACTTGCGAATGAATTAATCATTAATGAAGCCAGTCGCCTTGAGATGTCTCAACATCCGAGCGTTGCAGATTTCATTAAAATAGGCAAAGAGTTCGATAGACCATACTTTATGTATCAGTGGATTCAGGGCGAATCTTTGGCCGAAAAAATGGCTCGTCATACTCCTAAAGGTTTTAGGCATGATCATATTGCGTGGCTGATATATCAATTGTCTGGTGCGCTTGAGTTTATGCACACGAGAGGTGTCTGCCATTTAGATATTAAACCTTCAAACATTCTTGTTACAGAGTCTGATTATGTAAAGTTAATCGATTTTGGTGCTGCTCGTTATGTTGGTGAATCTAATACTTATGCAGAAGCAAGCATGAGCTATGCGTCTCCTGCGTTTATAAAGTCTGGCGTGGCTCAACCTCAAGATGACGTCTATTCATTGGCGTTATTAACTGGGCATCTATTTCTTGGAGCTGCATTTGGCGATGCTTGGACAACTCAATTACAAGCAAAAAAACGACCAGGTTTAATCCCTAACCACGTATGGAAGTTAATTAGAGAGGTTGTCAACAACCCTCGACAGCACAGGTATACAGCGACTTCGTTTGCTCAGCAATTAGCCAAGATCGATACCCAAAAATTTGGTGCTGATGTTAGTGCTCCCTTATTTAGTAGTTTACGGAATGCTGATCTTGTTCTAACCAAACATCGAACTATTGACAGAATTCAAAGTGGTCGACTTCGATACTTAGAAGCGAGTTTGGTTCTGTGTGTCGTGATTATCACTAGCACATATTTATACAACCAAGGTCAGCCTGAATGGAAATCGATTGTTAAATCTACCAACAGTTCAAGTAGCCTTGTGAGCACGATTAAACCTGCACAAACCGCGTCTTTTTTAGCACAGTCTCCATGGGATATTGAATTCGCGTTGCAAGATATGGAAAAGGATGTCGTCTCGACAGCTCCTTACCGAGAAGCTTATGAAGTCCAACAGAGCAAATTAGCTAAGTTGTATAAAAACTATGAATCGGACTTGAATGAATATGAAGGGTCGGTCGATCAACTTCCTAAAACTCTGATGTCTATCCGGCATGATCTCGTTGTTTTGCGAGAAAAACTGAACAGTGACGGCTCTCTATTTCCTTATGCAGATAAAGCGCTGACGGACACGATGGCAAGTCTGAATAAGGCGACCATCAATTCGCAAAATATTGCCACCTTTGGTGGGGATCAAGAACAGCGTTTAGTCGAACTCATCTTAGACGGAAAATCAGATGTTGCAGACAGTGATATTGAAACTGCTTGGAAAGTAAACCAGTCAAGAGCCTATTTTTATAGTCATGTATTACCGCGAAAAGTACTCAGCGGTATAGATTCCTCGATAGAGAAAAATGCAAAACAGCATTACTACACCAAGGCAATTCTTGAGGCAGAAGCTGCGCAATCATTTTTTGGCAACACGCCAAAATTGAAAGCTAAAGTAAGAGCCCTAAAAGTAGCAAGAAGCGAATTTATTTTGTTCAGTACTGTAACTGAACAATCAGTATTTGGTCGACAGAAACTGCACGACTCGTTAGCTGATCTAGAGACTAATGCCCCTAAGAAATTCAGCGAAATAACGGAAATTCTTAATAGTATGGCAAGTGATTCTATAGACAAAAGTCATCAACTATCTAAACCAGCGCGAGGTGCTATAGCTATCGAGCGAGCAATTAGAAATTACAATTCTGAAAGCAGAGGTTAACTTGAGTCTGATCGATACTGGAACGCTATTAGCACCAATATCTGAACACTCACCAACTGGTGAGGATGCTAGGTACGAGTTTTGCTATGAAATGATGGAAGCCGAAGTGAAAAAATTTGGTTCATTATTTGGCGAGACTGTCGACTGGCATATTGTAAAAGTCCATTCAATAGAGGTGTTAAGTCAACATAGTAAGGATCTTAAAGCGCTTTGTTATCTGATTCGCTCTTTGGTGGAGGATAAAGGCGTGATAGGGCTTGAGGAAGGATTATCTTTGCTCAATGACTCAATCAGTCGTTTTGGTCATGACCTATACCCGAAACGTAAAAGAGGTAGAGATGGGGCTGTTGAGTGGCTGAATCATCAATTCAAACTCGTCGCGACTAAATTGTCTACAGAATCTCTTGATTGGGAAGTTCTATCTCGATGTATCACATTAACTGAAGGTATTCAGCGTCAGTTTGACGAGATATTTCAAGACTCTGATGTGGACTTTTTCGAATTAAAAAGTCATTTGAATCAACTAAGGCTGAACGCATCTTTAAATGAAGAAACCTTGGTTGAAGGCAGTGTGGCTGATTCAGATCCGCTCATTGATGTTGTTGCACTGTCCGAGAAAACTATCGTTCCAGAAAGCCACGAAACTGACAGTCCTACGACGCAAGCCACATCTAATCAGAAACGAAGTAAACCTCGAGAGCACAGCACTGTAGACGTAGATACAGACTTTTCATCTCCGACTGCATCAAAGCGTACGTTAAAAAAAGTGTCTGAAATAATGGTGCATTCAAATCCGACTGAACCTTTGGGATATCGGATTTACCGTCACCTGACATGGGCCGATGTTGATGGTCTACCAGACCACCAAGACAATGTAACGCCTCTTAGCCTTGCTGTGTCATCAGACCAGCAGGCGGAATATAGAGATAAAGCAAATCAAGAAAGTGATATCGATACGATCAAGCGTCTAGAGCGAACACTTACTGATGCGCCATTTTGGCTGACTGGGCATTATTTCGTTTATGCAATGTTAGACAATCTTGGGTATGACGAAGCTGCGTTGGCTGTAAAGCAAGAAACAAAGAGATTTGTCGATTCTTTTGAGGGAATTGAGAACCTCTCTTTCAAAAATTCTATTCCATTTGCGGATGAAGCAACAATTACTTGGTTGTCTACAGGTAATACTTGTCCTTCGGGTAAATCATCAATAATTCAAACTATTGTTGTAGCTGAAGATGATCTATCTGAGATGGAGGATATTACCCTAGGTGACTTGGGTAAATATGTGGCTGAACTGTCAAATAAACTCGAGTTGGATAACTCCGGTCGTGGACAATTCATGTTGCACTTAAAGTTAGTGAAAGCCTACCAAAGTGTTGGTTTATACCCTTTGTGCTTGCCTTACTTGGAACAAAGTTGGGCGGTGGCTAAGGAACTAAATCTATCAATTTGGGAACCCCATTTGTTCTTTTCTTTAGAAAATCTAATTCAAAAAACTCTAAAGGAACTATATCGAACTAAGGATTTTTTACCTGTGAGATATAGCGAATGGGAAACAATTTATGACCAGCAATAAACTAGAAAGGACTAATTATGTCACGTGATGGCTCGGTGGCTCCGAAAGAGCGAATTAATATACGTTATGTTCCAGCAACAGGCGATGCGTCTGATGATGTTGAACTGCCCCTAAGTATGATGGTTGTCGGTGACTTCACTGCTCGTGCAGATGAAACACCGATCGAAGAGCGTAATCCTATTAATATCGATAAAGATAATTTTAACGAAGTATTAGAAGGTTACGCTCCGAATATCAAAGCGAATGTCGAAAACCGTCTTTCTGATGAAGAAGGCGCGCAAATTGGCGTTGATATTACATTCAAAAATATGAAGGACTTTACTCCAGAGTCAATTGCGAAGAGCGTTCCTGAACTGAATGGCCTATTAGAACTTCGTGAAGCCTTGGTTGCATTGAAAGGCCCTCTAGGGAATGTACCTGCTTTCCGTAAGAAGATTGCAGCAGTTCTTCAAGACGAAGAAGCAAGAAAGAAACTTTTGGATGAACTAAGCATTGGTGCAGACCAAGGCGAAAAAGCAGAGTAAGGAAGATCATGTCGGCAGAAGCACAAGCACCAGAACAAGAAGCAGCTCTAGTTGAGTCAGGCTCTCTTCTGGATAGCATTCTAAATGAGACTCGCCTTAAACCCAGTGATGAAGGTTTTGACGTTGCAAAGCGTGGCGTTGAAGCATTTATTGGTGAGTTATTAAGCAGCTCAACAGTAGAAAAAGTAGACCAGTCTTTAGTTGATTTGATGATCTCTGAGATTGATCAAAAGTTGTCTAAACAGGTTGATGCAATTCTACACAACGAAGAAGTTCAAGCGATTGAATCAACATGGCGTGGTCTTAAATATCTTGTTGATCACACGGACTTCCGTGAAAACATTCAAATCGAACTTATTTCGGCTAAGAAAGATGAAGTCCTAGATGATTTTGAAGATGCTCCTGAAGTAGTAAAATCAGGTTTATATAAGCAGATTTATACTCGCGAATACGGTCAATTTGGTGGTAAGCCGGTAGGTGCCGTTATTTGTGATTACCAACTGTCTGCATCTTCGCCTGATATTAAATTAATGGAATATATGGGTAATGTAGGTGCTATGTCTCATGCACCATTTATTACTTCTGCATCTTCTCAATTCTTTGGTTTAGATTCTTATGAAGAATTACCAAACTTAAAAGACTTAAAGTCGGTATTTGAAGGTCCTCAGTATACTAAGTGGCGCGGATTCCGTGAGCACGAAGACGCACGTTATGTGGGTCTGTGTACATCACGCTTTATGCTACGTACGCCATACTCAGTTGAAGACAACCCAATTAAGGCGTTTGACTACGACGAAATGGTTACGGACAGCCATGACAATTATCTTTGGGGCAACTCAGCTTATGCTATGGCTTCAAAGATCAGTGAGTCGTTTGCAAAATATCGCTGGTGTCCAAACATTATTGGTCCGCAAAGTGGTGGTGCGGTAACTGATTTACCGGTTTATAACTTTGAAGCGATGGGTCAGATCGAAACTAAGATCCCAACCGAAATTCTGGTTTCTGACCGCCGTGAGTATGAACTTGCAGAAGAAGGCTTTATGGCTTTAACAATGCGTAAAGGCTCTGATAACGCAGCGTTCTTCTCGGCAAACTCAGTTCAAAAACCAAAAGTGTTTGCGAATACACCAGAAGGCAAGCAAGCTGAGATGAACTACAAGTTGGGTACTCAGCTACCTTACATGTTCATTATTAACCGCTTAGCTCATTACATTAAGGTACTTCAACGTGAGCAAATCGGTTCTTGGAAAGAGCGTACCGATTTAGAAGTTGAGCTTAATAAATGGATCCGTCAATACGTATCTGACCAAGAGAACCCGCCAGCAGAAGTTCGTGGTCGTCGACCGTTACGAGCGGCTAAAGTCGAAGTGTCTGACGTTGAGGGTGACCCAGGTTGGTATAAAGTATCAATGTCTGTCCGTCCTCACTTCAAGTACATGGGTGCGAGCTTTGACTTATCTTTGGTTGGTAAGCTAGACCAATAATAAGTTTGGAAATAAATAAGCGGCCAGGTTCACTGGCTGCTTTTTTTCTTAGAGTGTTATATGGAAAAAGGTTACCGATTATTAGAACGAATTGAACTTGGTGAGCCGAAAAACTGTTATGAAAAAGTGGTTTCACATAGGCATTTAATTGAATCCATTCATCTGCACCTTGCTGATTTGCTTAATACTCATGCGGGTAATGCAATGATCGATGGGGAATATGGCTTACCTGATTTCAATGATGTTCTATCGAACAACACCAATTTAGTTCGTCACATCCAAAAGAACATCACTTCCACAATAGAAAGCTTCGAACCTCGGCTACGAAGCGTTGAAGTGCATTACCGAGAAAATCACAACAATCCTCTTCAATTAGGCTTTGGCATATGCGGAGAAGTCTTACACAACGGTGGAAAAGTTCCGATGTCTATCGATGTCTATATGGGAACTGACGGCCAATTTAACGTTTAGTAGGTGCCCATTGAGTAACAGTAAATACTTTCAAGATGAACTCACATATCTACGAGAATCCGGCAGCGAATTTGCCAAGTACAATCCAAAACTGACCAACTTTTTATCTGAAGGAACATTCGATCCTGATGTAGAACGTCTTCTTGAAGGTTTTGCGTTTCTTACAGGCCGTATTAGAGAAAAAATTGATGACGAACTCCCAGAGCTCACTCAGTCGTTAATGACGCTGTTGTGGCCACATTACATGCGCTCGATTCCTTCGTTATGCATTAGCGAACTAACGCCACACTCGGGAAGTGTCACTGAAAAAACAGTGGTCAAGCGTGGGGCTGAGATGGCTAGTGAACAAGTGGAAGGTACGCAATGTTTATTCAGAACCTGTTATGACGTAGAGCTGTTCCCCTTAAAAATCACAAGCATTGAGCAAAGCAACAGTCGAACAAGCTCATCCGTTGATGTGACACTTGCGACTGAACATGGGCTAGAGTTATCTCGTATCGGGTTAGATAAATTAAGGTTTCATTTACATGGTGAGATCCATATAACTAGAATTCTTTTCTTATGGATATTTAGATACTTAGACTACGTCGAGTTAGACGTAGGCGGTGGGTATAAGCGTAAACTTGGACCTGAATTTGTAAAACCGGTTGGGTACCAAGACGACGAAGCGATACTGCCATATAGCGACAATTCATTTGCAGGTTATCGTTTGTTACAAGAATATTTTTCTTTGCCAGACAAATTTATGTTTTTTGATATTACGGGTCTCGATTGGTTAAAAGGGATACCACAAAGAAGCACTGTGAACCTTAAATTCCATTTTAAGAGAGCATTACCTGCCGAAGTTGTCCTGAAAGATAAGCACTTAAGGCTACATTGTACGCCAGCTGTGAACCTATTCGAAAAAGATGGCGATCCAATTCGGCTTGAACATCGCCGCAACGAGTATAAAGTTCGGCCACAGAGTGACAACCAGGATCACTACGAAGTTTATTCAATAAACCAAGTAGAAAGTTGGAGCAAAAATGAAAGGCGACGAAAACCTCTTATTGAATTTGAGTCCTTTGAACACCAAATAAATCAAAGAGATAAACGTGATTTCTACAAGTCAAAAGTTTCAGAGCGAGTGAGTGGAAGAGGGCTTGAGCGTTATATATCTTTTCATACCCACAATGGGGATATTGCAGACCTAGGAACCGAAACGGTTTTGATGAAGTTATTGTGCAGTAATGCAGATTTGTCTGAAAGATTGTCTGTGGGAGATATCATATATACCACACATAAATCTCCAACTTACGCCACGTTTAGTAATATTACTAAACCTACGCAATCTGTTAGCCCGCAAGTGAATGGCGAACTCCAATGGCAACTGATTGCTAATATGTCATTGAATTATCTATCGCTCTCTAATATTGATGTACTCAAGGTTTTACTGTCTACATATGACTTCCATTCTAGAGTAGATAGGCAGGCTCATAGGGCTTCGTTGCACAGGCTTGACGGAATTATCTCATCTGAAATGAAACCTATCGATAGAGTGTTTAGAGGAGTGTCCGTTCGTGGCAATCAATTTAAGCTTAAGATGAACTCTAGTTTCTTTGTAAACGAAGGGGACATGTTTTTGATGGCAAATGTATTGAATGAATTTATACGCTTATATTCAAGTGTTAATTCATTTACAGAGTTAGAAGTCTACGATGAACGCAGTGGCGAAAGCTACCAATGGGCAAGTTTAACTGGACAGCAAACAATCTTATGATTGATGAATTATCAGATAAAATAAACGAATTTAGCTTTTTTCAAGCAGTTTTGTTGTTAGAGAAGCATTACCAACTATTACCGGGTAGTGATTTTGTCGCGGTTGGTGAAAATAAGTATTTTTATCAAGAGAGAATTGCGTTTAGTGTTTCGCCAAACCTCTGTTTCCCCAAAAGTGATATGGAATTCATCAGTCATATGGAAAGGTCTGGTGAGCACTATTCAAGAATTGAAACTAACTTCTTAGGATTACACGGTTCAAGTTCACCTTTGCCTGCTAACTATACAGAAAAATTAGTAGGTAGAGATGATGATGATAATCCAGTTAGAGATTTCTTTGATTTCTTTCATAACAGATATACGAGCTTAATCTATCGTGTGTGGAAAAAGTACCGTTATCATGTCCAGTATCAAAGCGATGCAACGGATGACTTTTCTGGGCGCATGCTGCATCTAGCTGGGTTGTCTAATGTTATTCAAGAGTCAGATACCATAGGCCTTGATCGTGCTAAGATTTTGTCTTATGTCAATCAGCTATCTACCCGGACGCGCTCTCCGAAACTGATTTCTGGCATTGTCGCGCACTATTTTTCATTACCAAGTGTTCGAATCGAAGAGTGGGTCTTTCGAAGAGTAAAAATTGCCGAATGCCAAAGGAATCAATTAAATAGAACGAATTGTATTTTGGGTTCGAATTTACATTTAGGTAAGAGTATCCCAGACCTAAATGGTAAGTTTAATCTCTGTATCGATAACATCGATTTCGAGACGTTCCGAAAGTTCTCCTATGGAGGAGATTTCCATAAAACTTTAGTGGGTTTGATGCGTTTTATTCTTCGTGACCCTATGTCTTGGGATTTAAAACTAACTGTTGATTTAGACTCAGTTCCAAAGAATCAACTAGGTCAAGGTGATGGGACGAGTTTGGGACAAACTTTTTGGTTGGGTCAAGCAGGTACGAAAGATGCGAAGATTAGATTAATTGGAGGCATTTAAAAAAGCCGCTCATAAGAGCGGCTTTATTTTTAACGACTGATTGGTTGGTGTAGCACTACTGTTGTATTGAGAGAGCGAATGCCATTGAACGACTCTATCTCATTACATAAATGGTGTATTGATTGCAGGTCAGGTGCTTCAATCAAAGAAATAATGTCGTAGGTACCACCAACAATGCTTGTAAGTCTGACTTCAGGTAGTTCTTTTAACGCATTACTTACATCATTTTTCTTACCTTTTTCACAAGAAATCAGCAAATAACTTGCCGCTTTTCTCCCGTCATTTTCTACTCTTATTTGTGCCGTATACCCTTTGATAATACCGGTTTTTTCAAGTCTGTTGATACGTTCAGCGACTGCTGTTCGCGACAAGCCGATGTTGCGAGAAAGGTTAGCAATCGATTCTCGCCCATTGGAGAGTAGATTCGATAGAATTTTACGATCTAGTTTGTCTAAGCCTTGTAAACTAATGTTGGACATCATGTGTTCTGCCTTTTCTGAATTATTATTGTATTTGTATTTGTATTTGTATTTGTATTTTCACTATATAGCTTCGGGTAGAGTGAAGTTATACAGCTCCGCTAACGTAAACGGGTTTTTCTGAGTCAAAGGAGTAATTCGTAAGCTCAGATCTCTGCCTGATACTTTAATATCACTTACGAAGCTGCCGTTATGGGTATTTGTTAGCGTTGAGTCACCAAATAACCGATAGATAGCCCATTGACCATTCTTGCTCAGTACGTGCTGTTTACCTTCGTCTGTTACGTCTTGAATCGTAATACTGATATTGAAATCTCCGTTTTGAGGAGGCCACTCAAGTTCACGAATTCTACTTGGACCATGGTAATAGTTGATATTTGAGTCCGCTATTTTCAAGCTTGCTCTTATTGCACTCGAATCCAGATCAAGTACTTTCGCACTGAATGGAAGGTACAAGCGGTTTGTACTCTTGTTAATTAACGTATCTCTGATGACATTGTAATTTCTTAACTGAACAAGCAACTCTGGCGAGAGTGGCATAATTTCGCCTTCTACCTGTTTCGGTGTCCATAGATTTGTGTCATAAAAAGGAGCGAAATTCTTATCGATAAATGCATCTAGCAATCCCCCCGAAGCAAATAGTAGCTCAAAGTCTTCAATCGAAATTTCCTCAGTTGCACTTAGGTCAAAAGGGTACCTTCCTAAACCTAACTCTTTGAACTTGGTATAGATCTCACTATACCAAAGAGTCTGGATTCCTTTTGATGATTCAGAAATCATCACAGACCAGCTCTGGTTAACTACGTCTAAAAGCCAACTTCTGACGGGTTCAGGAGATTTTTGCGCTATCTGTTTTAAGCGGATTAGAGGATCTGCCTCCGTACTACTCATTCGGTGTTGCGCTGCAGTTAACGCTGCCATTTGAGGATCTGGTGCGTCAGCTATATCCTTCATATAAGTACGAACTCTGCTAAGTGCAGTTATCGTTTCATCCCATGGTGTAGGGGAGTTAGGGGTTTCGTTAATTTGTAATTGATTCAGGATATGGAAAGCTTGTTCAACTCTTTTCATCAACAAGTAGTCAGGTTTAACAAATTCTTCAGCGAGTTCTGGTACTGCATTTACTGCACCAGCAAGTTTAGGGTTAACCTGGGCCATTAATGCATTCTGTTGTCCGATCGGGGAAAACTGAGTGTTTGTATAAACTTGTTTTAGAACGGTTGTCATAGGAGAAGAGGGACCAGAGATTAGATCTATGGCATTGGTTATCTCCGCTATATTGTTGTAACGCTTTACTTTTAGTTCGCTTAAAGCATTTCGCCAATAACTGATGTAGTCATCCGTATATTTTTTTCTTACTTGTTTCTTGAAGGTCTCTTGTTCTTTGTCTGTTGGGATTACGTGGTTTGACAACCCCAATACCCAGTTGTCAGTGATGACTTTTTGCGACATTAAATCGACACGAGGGCGGTAAAACGTGCTGAAGCCGGTCGACGTATAAACTTTATCGATTTCTAATCGTCGGGGATCCAAGTTGTCGTTGAAAACATTATTAAAGTCGAAACCCACTGCTCTTTGTAAATTCAGAGTACCCAAATCAATGTCGCCTGCTTGCTGTAATAAGCTAACGTAAACTAGGTCGACGTTTGAACTAGAGAGCAGTGATCGCCTTGTCGCACGAACCATATTCATGTTGATCGGTACAGGTTCAAAATTCGTTCGGAAATACGCGTCTAAATACTTCATGACCGTTGTAATCGTTTCTGGTTGATCGTTGAGTTTTTGTAGTGTTGACAGTGTTTGTTGACGAAGAAATTTTATCTCGCGCTTGGTAGGATCATTCAACATCAAGTAACCTTTGAGTAAAGGTAGTGCACTATTAATGTTGTCTTGGTTTTGTGTTAGTTGCAAACGATAACCTTGCTCAATTACGGGCATTAAGTGGTTTCTAATTTGCATTATGAGGGCGTTGTAAGCGATTTTTGTACTTTCATCGAGACGACTTACATTCATGTTCACCAGTTCATTGTCTAACGCTTGTGAGCCACTAAGCCATGCTTGATAAGATGGTTGTACAGTTTGGATCGCACTTGAAAGAGAGTTTGCAAAAGAATTGCCTTTTGGGGAGGACGATTGTGAATCATCGATACCAATAAGCTGACTAATCACTCTCAGATTGTCATCTAAAGTCGTTGAAAATAGGTAAGCACCACTACCTAGTAAAATTATGGAAGCGGTAACGGCTAGACGGCTCTGTCTCTGGATCATCCTAAGGTAAGTCTTGTTTTCACCTGCGAAATCAGATTCAGGCAGGATCTGAGAGTCCATTAGGAAACGCGTAAAATAGGGCGTTTCTGTTAACTGAGTATGTTCCGACGCAATGATCGGCAAGTTAAAGTAGTTGCTGCAACTCTTAGCTAATAGATTGTATTTTCTACCACCTTGGATATTCGATATAAAAAACACTTCACGGATATCAAGAGAATAAGACCCAGTATTGAGTTCTGAAAGTCGTTCTATTACAGAAGCAATTTCAGACTGGCACAATTCGAATTGTTTAGGGAATGCTAATATGGCTTGCTTCTCGTTAACGTCATTAGAGTGAGACGACGAATCTAACGCATTGCTCTCCATTACTTTTACTAAATTACGGAAGCTATCATGTTAGTACTCAACAAATACACCTTTAGCTTCCTTTAATGGAATTGATAGAAACTCAACCGATGTCTTTAGGGAACTAAAGTGTATGTATTCTTTGAATCCTTCTAACTTGTCGAGCTTAGACATCATTAAATACAAAGGGATCGCAGAGGAAGTTTTTTCACTTACCGATTCTAGTCTATGGTTAAGCGCGGTTAAGGTGTAATCGATTTGCTCGGTCTCAGAGACAATTAGAAATTCAAAATCGATAAAAAACAAACAACCAGAAAATGGCTTTCTAGGTTTATGTTTAATGACCTCATTTACAAATGCATCCCATAAAGCACTATCGTTACTAGAAACCTCTTGAAACAATAGCCGTTGATCCGGTTTGATATAAACTGCAGAGTCAGACTCATACCATTCGAAAAAATCATTCTTAGCGGTACGCGTTTGATCCATTGGCTTGATAGCACTGGAATTAAGTAAAAACTGAGTTCTACCCGCGTACTTATTACCAATCATCAGGTAGATAGGCTTTTTGTTTGATTTTGCCAAAAGAGGGCGAATGACCATAGCTAGCGCTTCTTCTTCTGTTTCAAGTTTAAGCGCTTTGTTGTTGCTTTTTTTCTTAAGCCATAAAGTGATCTGGAACAACGAATAAAAAAGTGTTACCGCACCTAATGCGATCCAAAGGTAAAACTTGTCTGTTATATCTAGCCAGAGGATATAAATAGCAGCGATTGTAGCCGCAAGAAAGAGGAAAATGGCTGTCGATATAACAACAGGGTTCCTCATTATTTTGTGTTTTAACATAAGCCTATTTCGTTGTTTTAAGTGTGTGATCTGATTCAATGCTATTTTTAGTGCTACGGTTGCATTGCTTTAAGCTCAGATTCCAAAGTTTTTATTTTGTACAAATAAATGTTGAGTATCCGAAGAGATTTCTGAAGTTCTTTTTGTTGTTTTTCTTTCTCTGCATACTCAATGCGACCGATCAAAGGAAAAAGGGAGTTGCTGTATTCGTAAGCTTGCGCTGTTTTTTGACTTTCACTTCCTCTTACCACATTTGCAAATACGGTTCTTGCATCAGAGAAACGTCGGTGAAGTTGCATGTAATCTGAATCTAACTTTTCTTGTTGGCTGGCGAATTCTTGACGTAAACGTAAAACAGATGATGAGTCTGGGTAGAGTTTTGTTAGGTCAATGGTCAATTTATCAAGGGCATCAATCTCATACACTTTTACAGGGTTAGTCGCCCAATCTTTCATTAGGTTGTCTAATTGGTTTACGACATTAGGTCTCACATCGTCTGAAATTGAAGCATATTCATATTTTAACGAGTGTGCTATTTCGCTTAACTGAGGAATGCTTGATGTAACTACTTTCCTGGTGAGCACTTTCAATTGGTACTGTTCATAAAGGAAATGAGAGGACAGAGCCAGTACAAGAAATCCAGCTAATAAATAGATTACTAAATAGTTCGACGTTGATTTTTCATCTATTTTGAGAGTCTCAGTTGGCTTGCTGTTAGACACATCAATTTTAATCGCGGCTGACTGAGTAATAGGCGGTACCTTTCTCTTCTCTTGTTCCGCGCGCCTTGTTTGACTTGCTGCTTCGAGGAGCTTCGCTTCATTTTCTTTATGCTCATCTGCCCATTGCTTTAAGATCCGGCGAACTCCACCTAGTGAAGGTGCTTTTATTCCATAATGGAGCCTAAGTTCCTCTTCAATTCTCAAACATAAACGGTGGCAAGTTTCGATCACCAGAATGTCGTCGGAGCTAGTCTTAATGTTCTTAATCCGTTTTTCAGTGTGCTCGACCATCCAATCAATCGCTCCGATCCTAGCGTTTGATTTACTGACTTCAGGATATGCGGTGAACCAATAAACGACACACAGATCTAAGACAGAGCTAAGTCCTTCGGCTAAACCTTTTAAACCATCATTATGTGTTGCTGCGACGGTAAAGTAGCAACTACATCGAAAGTCTTTGCTATTTTTGGAGAGTATTGCTTTAGATAAAGACTGAACTTTTTTCCAAGAAACTCTACCTGTAACCTTATTCAAGTTATTAATCTGACGTTTTATCTCAGTGAAATCATCTAACGCGTTTGGGTTGGTTCCGCTAGGTTTTTCTTCATCAATAGGTCGCCTTGTGAAATCCGAGGAAAACATAATTTTGATATCCAACTGTATATATAATGAAATCGAAAAGTAGCATTGACTAATAAAGTCGCTCTTACGTTTTTATATTTTTATATTTTTTAGCGATTCTATAGTCAAACAGGATAATTTGAATGTTAAAAGATTTGAAAAGTTCTTAAATTAAATAATATGTGACACTGTTCACAGTAAGGCTGGGGCTAGATACTTTGTCTTGTTAGCTTTTATAAAAAATCAGTGACTGACATCTCATTTATAGCGTCAATGACGAAAAATGTTATGCATGCTAATATTGATATTACTGGTCATTTGTTGATCGATAATTGATGGGGTCAATCGTTTATGGTTATATTACTTGGTGCTAAATTAGTGAAATTTATTTAGGTTACAATATGGTATAAATAAAGGTGAATAAATAGGCATTCTTGAATTTTTAATTTGGGAAATGCTAATTCTATATGATGTTTAGCATTCGATGGCGTTCGAATTATTGATAGTTTTGATTTTATAATTAGATTAAACCGGTAAATGTGCGTAATGCACGTTCTTGTAGATATATCGCTTTTTTTGCTAGTTATAATGTCGTAATTAGAGGGTGAGAGAGTCTCCTTATTGTAAAAGACATAATACTTGCTATCTTGCGCATCTAGTTAATATATGGATGAACTCAGAGGGAAGCATGCGAAACCTAAGTAAAATCGGTCTAATATCCACAATGTGCCTTTTTTCGTCCATCGCAATCGCGAAGGGTGAAAGATATGGTGGTTCAGTAAATATGCTGAGCATAGACACTATAGAATATGATGAAGGGCCGAGTGGACAAGTAGATGCTCTACGTTACGGGTTCGTCCATACACGTCCAATTGATGAAAGTAACAACCGATGGCGTTGGTGGTTAGGGTTCAATTATTTAGCAGAAGATGATATCGAAGCTCCCAAGAATGGTGTGTATAACGAGGTCACCAATTACGAATTTCGTATTGTCCCTCAGTATGCTTTAGGAAGTTGGTCGGTGTTTACACCTTACATAGGAGCAGGTTTGTCTTTAGGTTACTCACAATACTCTAACCGTTGGAAAGTTGATGACCAAGGTTTTAGGTATGGCGAGCAACTTGAAGATATCGACCAATTTGAAGCCGGCGCTGTGGTCACTCTAGGGAGCGTGATCAAATTAGGCAGCAATCCAGACGCCCACTTACAAATTATTCCCCAAGCTTCATACATCTTACCTTTTTATAACGAAGGGTTAGGTGGTGTTGAGTTTAGTGTTTCTCTTCTGTTCTAAAGGCTATTCATGCGAATTAATCAATTGGTTTTGGTGATCTCAAAGTGCCCAGAAGAATACGTTGGATCTAAGAGCATAGAAATGCCTGAAGAAGGTGGTTCTATCGGTCGTGAAGCTGGATGTACAGTTTCATTGACTGATCATAATCGTTTTATATCAGGTACACATTGCCTTTTAAGCATATATGGAGATACCTATTACATTAGCGATATCAGCACCAATGGAACGTTGGTTAATGGGAATAAAATCCTGAAGAATCAACCTGTCTCATTGTGTGACGGTGATAGAGTGTCTTTAGGTCAATATGAAGTGAGTATTTCTATTGAGTTGGTAACGACTTCATATGACATCGCTTCAGAAATCGCGCCAGAAAGAGACTCTACAGATCCTTTGATGAATTTGGAAGAATCCGTTGTTGAGGAAGAAGCAGAGACAGGCGCGCTTGAAGATCTCTTCATGGAAACGAAACCTGATGGAGTAGATACTCATGATCCCGTCGAGCACTTAAAATTCTCAATGCAGAGAGATGATGATTATTTGGTCCGAGACGAAAGTAACGAAAAAAATCTTATGAAGTCATCGATAGAACCACAAAGGCAAGTTGTTGATGACAGTTTAAGCATCCATTCTGAGTTCGACCTCCCTAGTCTGATTCCTGAAGATTGGATGGGGATGGAAGAAGAACAGCAGGCGAACCTGAATGCTCAAGACATCGCTGATGATCAAACTAAGATACCGAACCGTTTAAAACCAACAAACATTGAAGGTACCGATTTTAAGTCAGATACGCTTACCGGCAGTTCAGATGTTCCCAAGCGTAAACCGACAAAAGTACCGCCTGTTACTATTATCCCTAATTCCGCAAATATACAAAGCCACAAGTGGGAAGAGGTGACACAAGAGTTTGTCCCTCATACCGAACCACAAGAGCAGCCTGTTGAAAGTGAGAGTAGAACTCAGAGTAATACCGCATTGAGTGAAACTTCTTACGAACATGAAAATGTAACACATGCATTCTTTGAAGGACTGGGTGTTGATTTAGAGTCTGACACGAAACATGACGCTTTATTTTTTAAACAAATGGGCGCTTGTTTGCGATTGTGTATCGATAATTTGTACAAAGATTTACAGAGTGTTGAAGAGCTTACTGACGAAAGCTCCTTTGCTCACAATGATCTTAGCCTAACTACATTGATGTTAACGCTAAATAGTCAAAATCTATTGGCTCCAAATGAGCTAATTGAACAGATACTGGATGAACTTAGCGAGCACGATACCTTATATGCGAAGGCAATTAACGATTTGGTATTGGAGCAACTAAAAGCGAATGATCCTCAGCAGTTTGCAAACACTTTAAGCCAGGAAACGCGCTTCCTTAGTAAGTCAAAGCTATGGCAAAAGTACAGCGAACATTATGAGCAGAATACTCGACAATTCAATGAGTCGACATTTAAAGCGTTGATGAAAGACAGATACAGTAAGGTTGCAAAAGCTGATCATGCGTAAACTTATAATCCCCATTACCTTGTTTCTATTATCAGGTTGCTCTATGTGGGAGCAATTTAAAGAATCATCTGGAATTACACCAGAAACATCTTCAATTGAACTCGTGATAGAAGCGTCAGAACTTCTCAATGTACGAGAGCAGGGACAATCTTCGCCGGTTATTCTGAGAGTTCATGAACTCACTTCACCTGTTTTATTTCGTAGTTTGGATTTCTTTGCTCTATTCGAAAATGATAAAGCATCCTTAGGTGATGAGTATATTAAACGATATGAATACCAACTGCAGCCGGGCGATGAGCTACATGAGATTTTAGAGTTAGATCCAACGACGCGTGCATTAGGTTTTTCTGTGGCATTCAGAGATATTGATGGCTCGTCTTGGCGGAAGGTTGAAGTGATCGAAGAAAAAAGTGAGTACTTTCTGAGATTAAAAGTAGAGGGTAGTGAATTATCTTCGAACAATACTCGCGGTATTGAACAGACGTATTTTTAAGGA
Source organism: Vibrio sp. J383 (assembly GCF_023503985.1). Classification (NCBI taxonomy): domain Bacteria; kingdom Pseudomonadati; phylum Pseudomonadota; class Gammaproteobacteria; order Vibrionales; family Vibrionaceae; genus Vibrio; species Vibrio sp. J383. Next base: position 1,412,287 of record NZ_CP097294.1, read on the forward strand.
ACTGACGAATGTCTTTATATAACCCAGTTGTTTGGCAAGATGGTATGTTCATGAAGCCTCAACACTTTCAGCAACTAGATAGGTCTCAAGGCAAGTTATCTAACATGCTTAGCTCTAATAGCTCTCCCTTACACTGGGGAGTGAAAAAAATTGAGATTAACACTGAGCTACTGGCACTTGGCAAAATCGGGATCACACGAGCAGAAGGTATCTTACAAGACCGTACTCCATTTGATTTACCGCTTCTTGCTGAGCTTCCAGAAGTAAGAGATGTTGACCCTTCTATTGCGGATAAAGTGGTGTATTTATGCTGTCCACTGCCATCAGAACGATCTGAACTCTTTGGCGGAAATGGAGACGGTGCTCGCTATAACATGGAAACCCAAGAAGCCGTAGATGCATGTTATGAATCAGAAGATATGGCAAGTATTGTGGTGGGTAAGCTTAACTTTTTCTTAATGTACGATCATGAAGATAAGAGCGCATATACATCAATTCCCATTTTGAAAATTTCGGAAGTGAAGCCAGACGGAAGCATCATTCTGGATGACAACTATATTCCGACGTGCATTGATATTCACGCATCTACAGTTTTGAGCAAGTTCGCGACGGAATTCGCGTCAATGCTTAAACACAGAGCCGAATCGATTGTTCAGCGTTTAGGTGTGGTTGACCAGCAGGGCGTATCGTCTGTTGCTGATTTTATGTTGTTACAAGCCTTGAATCGTTATGAGCCGTTGTTCTGGCATTTTGCAAGTGTGGAAGGCGTTCACCCAGAGTCATTTTATCGGATCCTGTTACAAGCGGAAGGTGAATTATCTACACTGTGTTCCGCATCTCGTAGACCACAAGAGTTTACAAAATACAACCATAGCCAACTGACCGATTGTTTATCTCGTACGCTTGATAGCGCGAAAATGACATTAAGTGTTATGTCAGAACAACGTGCAATACCTTTAACATTGAGAGAGCAAAGCTATGGAATTCGAACTGCAGCAATTCCAGACAGTAAAATTGTCGAATCTACGACGTTTATTCTTGCTGTTAAAGCAGACGTACCACTTGATATTCTGCATACGCAGTTTGTAAGCCAAACCAAGATTGGTTCGATCGACAATATTCGCGATTTGATCAACTTACAATTGCCGGGTATTGAAATGAAACCAATGCCAGTGGTACCTAGAGCGTTGCCTTATCATGCCGGCTATACCTATTTTGAGCTCGATAAAGCAAGTGACGAATGGAATGCATTGAATAACACCGCAGCAATCGCAGTCCATATTGCTGGCGACTTCGCGAACTTATCACTACAGCTTTGGGCTGTACGTTTATGAGTTACGCCGAAAACGACGTCACCGTAGTACTATTTCAACCAGAACCAGGCAAACCAATGGAGGTTATGCCTGCACCTGATTTATCTAGAAATATTGCGGTAAGAGACCTAAACGTGGAGAGCATGGGTGTTAACCCGTTGGTCGATCAGTTTACTTGGTTAATAGCCAGTCTCTCATGTATGTCTTCGATTCCTTGGTTGGACGATCCTGGTCCTTTTAGAGAACAAGTTGCACGAGAAATTCGTAAAGGTGAACGAAAGCTCAATGAAATGGAGTTGGATCGGGCATCAATATTGGTTATACGCTATTGCTTATGTGCAGCAATAGATGAGTCTGTGTGTAGGCAAGAGTGGGGGGCAAACAGCCATTGGAGTACAAACAGCTTATTGTCGGAGTTCCATAACGAGACATCTGGCGGCGATAAGTTTTTTACTATTTTAGAGCGCTTGAAAGCTGATCCACGAAAATACAGACACGTTATCGAATTCCTTTATTTATTGCTTCAACTTGGGTTCAAAGGCAAGTACGGCCGAGAAGAGCGCGGTAACGAAAAACTTTCAGACATAGGAAACACAATTTATCGCTTAGTCCGAGACGAGCGTTTAGCCGAACAGGAAAAAGTAACGTTAGTTAACTTAAAGGCGAAGTATTTAAAAAAACCGCTCAAACGGGTTATTTCCCCTAAGTTAATTCTTGGCGTCAGTACTGTGATCTTTGGTGTTATGTATGCCGCGACCTACTTGGTCATTGACCTGAAATTTCAGCAGCTACTGGATGTTTATCAATAACATTAGATTTAATTGTGAGATCTTCTGTCCGTTTTTAAAAATAGACTCGAAGTAACAGTCTCATCCTTCATTTTCACTACGTACTTAGAGAGATTGCAGCAAGCAATCTCTTTTATCATACATCTATTGGAATTTAATTGGATTTACTATGGGCGTAACAGTTTGTGCGAATGGACTCAGCGTAGTTCATCAAGGCTCAGGAGGAGAAGCGAACGCAACACTCCCTGATGTTTGTTTAACAACAGTCGGCAAACCTGTTGTTCCTATCCCTTATGGTAACAATGCAAAGTCCGCCGATTTAGCGGGCGGCACCACGACCGTCTCTATGGATGGCGGTAACAGCATTGCTATAAAAGGCAGTAAATTCAGCGCTAGTACTGGCGATGCCGGTGGTGATAAAAAGGGTGTAGCCTCAGGTACTATTGAAGCCGAGGCCGAATTCATATCAGCTTCTCCTACCGTTAAGTTCGAAGGTATCGGTGTATGCCGCCTTTCTGACCAGATGACTATGAATAAAGCCAACACCATGTGTCTTGGCGGCGCGCAAAACCCTTCGGTTTCAGTAACTGAAGATCAAGAAGGGACGTATACGTTGGATATAGAGTGCAAGTATCCAAACGGTATGCCTTATTCTAATGCGCCATTTTCTTTAGTCGAGCCTTCTGGATCTGTCATCGGGAGTGGGGCTTTGGATTCTAGCGGAAAAGCAACGGTTGGTGGGCTAGCTTTAAAAGAATGCAAGCTGGTACTCTGCGAAACTCCAGACTCTTATACTCCAAACCAATCTTTAGCTGAAAGTGTAGTGACGGAAACATATCCTGACCCAAATGATTTTTGCACGTTTGTAGCGGGTCGTCGATCACCATTTTGGGAGGACCGTGTCGGGGTTGCCAATGATTGGGGCATCTTGATGTCTCCATCCTTCAGTGATGATGACTTTAGAGATATCGTATTAGAACAAAGTCGTATTCTGACTCCTTACGCGATCAGTCAAAACCACTCTAAAGATTTTTCTGATGCTTATGTCTCGGCACTTTATCACATTCAAACTGATAGCACTTCGCTTGATAAGTATGAACCCTTAATTGAACTACTGTTAGAACAAGTACACGAAAATGGCGACATATTGAGGGTCCTATATCAAGCTGATGTGTTTGAACCTCCTTATGAGCTACTTGCAAAACTTCGCCTTTTGGGGGCAGGAAATACCGTGAGGTATTTGCAGTTAGTCTTGTGGACGTTGATAAACAATCAAATCTGTTCATACATCGATGAGCTTAATAATGAAATCATCGATCGTTTGGATTTCATACAAAACCAGGCTTCAGCGAGATCGTTGAGTTCAGTTGAAGAGGGAGTTGAAGGTTATAAAAAAGCACTTAACCATTTCAAACAGGCATTACCTGACGTAGTTAGCCAAATTTTCTCGAACAAAAATGACACTCTAATTTCTATATCTGCGATGGCCGTTGGAAGCATCGTTAACATCACAGGTCAATCAGGGTTTACAACTAACCTTGGTAGAGTTAATGCCGTGGTTTACACGAAATCAAACAACTTGAACCGCCCATCGTTTGTCATTTTTGACGATAACTTTTCAGACTAGGATAGTAAATCATGGATGCAGTTTTTCCGATAGCGCAACGAGAAGGCGATGCTTACCATACGCTTAGTGATTTTACTAAGTTGTTTGATCAAGCTAAGAGCGGTCGTTATTTAATAGGGCAAGGCTATGGTTGGCATAGTGGGGTTCATTTAACATCAAAAATGCTACCTTGGGGTAAGGGCCTCAGACCTATTCAAGCGATGCTTGATGGTAAAATTGTAGCGTTTCGCATATATCCGGACTACCAAGTAGCGACCTATCAAGATCAAGAATTTAAATACAGCAATAACTTAGTACTTATTGAGCATGAGGCTGTAAACCCGAAAGAAAGTGAAGAAGCCTTTAAATTCTATTCACTTTATATGCACCTTGCGCCACCTTCAGATATTGGCGCCAATTCATCTATAACCACGCGTTACCGTTTACAAGAAGCGAGAAATGTACGCACTTTCAAACATAGTGATGTACCTACTAATTCTGGTGAAAAAAAACAGTCGATGTCTAAAGGAACAACACTTGAATACTTATATGCCGAAGAGAAGGAAACCCACCCATACCAGATCGGTAAAAATACTTACAAAATGATAAAGTGCCGTGTCGTAGAGAATGGCGAGTCACCAAGTGGCGGAGAAAAAGCAATGTTAAACAAGATTGTTTGGTTTGCTTCGGGTCTCAATAGTGACTTTGACATTTTGGAAGATTCCTCTGCTGTCCTATCAGAACCAGTTTCAGAACCTAAGTGGATGTCGGACAACGCGGCAATGATTAGGGACGGTAGTGTGGTTTCTTTACTCCCGATCTTATTGAGAGAGGGGATAAAGGTTTCAGCTGGGGAAGATATCGGCTACATGGGAGCGCACGAATACAGCAACGATGCAATAGGAACTAAGAAAGACGATAATCGTGTACATATCGAGATGTTCTCTTTTGAAGAGCCGCCCGAATTTTTCAAAAAACAGATTTCTCCCAAAAATGCGGAAGAAAATCCACTGGTCGTTGTCGATGGATCCGATAGTAGTGGTGCCGTTGATATGAGTAATTCGTTTATTCAGCAGTTACTTGAATCTGTGACAGAAGATCAAGTAACGGATTTTTCCGCGTTCACTGCCCGTGATGCCAAAGTATACTTAGATGGTAAGCGTAAACACTTTGAGCGATTTATAGTGAAACATCCTACAGATTGGCATACAGAATCGTCACAAAGTCTTTATGAGTCAATCCATCAGACCGCAAAGGAAGCTCTAGATATTAAGTGCTCGGCCGGTTTTGTGACTGAAGAAGACTACCGTAACTCCCCATGGCGCGATCAAGTGATGGATAGCTTTGATCTTTTCTCGCAATTCGAACTGGAAAGAGCAGATAAGTTCTCATGGATGCAGGATTTACAAGGTGATTTGCAACTAAGCGGTGACAAGAGTCTTTGGCATTATTGGCCTTTTGTAGGAAATCACACCCAAAGTAAATGTTTCTGTAATCGTGATATTTCCAAGAGTTTTTTACTTGAAGTCTTAGGTGGAAAAGAAACTATTTTTGAGAACTCTCATTATGACAGCATGAGAAATGTTTCTTTAGATGAGTTATTAAATAGCTTGAATGACATGTTTAGGAAGTATGAAATCGATGATTGTTTGAATAAAATCCACTTTCTGTCTCAAGCATTTCAAGAAAGTGACTTTTTCAAAACGACGGAAGAGTACTATTATAACGGGAAATATCCAGAGAAATGGAATAAGTACAGAGGTGGTGCATTTTATCATGGACGTGGTTTGTTACAGATAACACATATAGAAAACTATGCTAAATACTTTGGTGTGAATACTAAAGATCTTACAAAAGAAATGGTAGAAAGTGTTGCTAAAGATTTACACACAGCAGTGGATTCTTCAGGATGGTTTTGGGTAAAAGGTAGTGCTTGGGGAGATATTCGTCCATTCGCTAGCAAGAATGATCTATTTCGTGTAACGATCTCAGTAAATGGTGGTTACAATCATTTGTTAGAGAGAAAAAATAACTTATTAAAACTTTCAAAGTTGATTAATTGCAATACGATCTCTGATAACTATGACTTTAGTAAGTTTTATCTTAAAGATAGTTCAATGATCAATAAAAATTACTATAAAAGAAGTAAGAGTTTACATCACAAACTGGAGTTAATGATAAATGAATAAAATGATTACATTTAGTTTAATCTTTTTATCAACATACTCTTTTGCGGAAAGCAGTATTACGCAAGAGCAAAAATTCACAGAGGAAGAGGGACCTTTTTGTCACTATTCTCTAAAAGCAAATGGAATTTCATATGGTTTTAGCTTTTTTGACTCATGTGGCACAAGCGATTTAATTAAGTTGAATGAAGAGCTTTATTTGGTTGACTTGACTAACGGTAATATAAATAGTGAAGCATACTTTATTTTTGATATAGAAAAAAAAGAAGATCCAAAAGAAATTGCTAGTTTGAACCTTAGTTATGACATTTACGATTATGGTTTTGATATTATCGAACATACTTTATTGGACACAGATAATGGTAAAATAATAAAAAACGCTAATAATAACTATGCTGGCGTATTGTCTTACATTTTTCAGAAAAATAATTTTAATATGAACGTACCTAAAGATAGGATTTTATATTGGAATAGAAATGAAGAAAATAATTATTGTTCTTCCACAATAGTTTTTTCTGCTAATTATGACGAACACAGGCGAGATGTTTGCTGGAATAGTTTTTCATCAAGATATGAATATGTTCAGATTATTGAAGGTAGAGTGAATTTAAGGATAAAGGGAGAGTTTGATGGAAAGCAGTTTAAGTTTGATAATAATGGTGAAGAACTGACGATTAATCCATATGATGGAAAGTATAGTACTAACAAAACTAACGCAGAATTCCCGGATGAAGACTATTTTAATATAAAGTGAATGTACAATTTTAATTTTTGAATGCAGTTAAAATGCTAAGGTTTAATGTAATTTATAAATTAATTCGAGTGGTCTGGCTTTTATTTATTGTGTCGTTTTCAACTTTTGTAATTGCAAGCTGCAACCAAAACTCTGTCATATTCACATGTGATTTAGAAAATAAAGTTGGCAGTTTGAAAGCTTGCTTTAATCAAGCCGAGAATTCGATGTACTTTGTTGTTGACGAAAATGGGTTGAAAACAGTTTATGCCCCACGACAAGGGAAGAGTTTAGATAACTATAAATGGATAGATATTTCTCTTGAAGAACCAGAATTCATTCCTTTGAAATTTGAAGTCAATGAAAACAAGAATGCGTACTTTTCATTGACTAGAGGTGGTGGACGGTTGATTGTCGTTGCGAACTCCGTTGAGATGATTGAAGACGAAGATGCTGTAGAGTACTTCTGCGAAATGGGAACTGAAACAGCTCTGGATCCTAATGTTAGATTAAAGATAAAGCACGTAAAGCCCAATGAGTTTGAGTATTGGGATTAAGCTCACGGATATTTTATATCAGTGAAATAAGCGCCTTTCGTTGCTTCTTAATTTAAGACTAAAGTTAATGTGTAAATAAATCGAGTACAATATTTCCTGATGGTAAGTAGCATGAGCTATAACAATGAATACTATGTAATGACTCCAAACTTTGACATGGAAGGATTTAAAGTAATCCCAACAGAATCAACAGCTTTGAGACGGTTTCATTATCGAGAACAGATTTACGGTCAGCCAGCTCTGCGTTTTAATAGTAAAGGTAACAAGATTATTGAAAAAACAATGCCTATGTTGTTTTGCACTCCAAGTGTCATAATATCTGAATCATTAAAAGAAATAATTGATGACAATATTTACGGCGGGAGTTTATATCCCGCAATAATAAACAACGAAGATGATAACTACTTTTTAGTTAACATCTATGAAGAGTTAGACTGTTGGGATAGAAGTAAATCAAATTATGAACAAGAGGATCCTGATGAAGACCCCCACGTTATTAAGTATCATTTGGACGTTGAAGTTCTAGATAAAATAAAAGAGTCAGACCGGTTGATATTTAAAATGGGAGGGGATGACTTATCTCCTTTTATTGTTCATGATAAAATAAAAAGAAAAATAGAAAAAAAAGTACCTTACGTAAATTTCTTTTCGTTAGAAACATATCAACTTGGCGACGAGTATTAATTCTTAATTCGAGAATAATCTTTTATTCATATATTTAGAGAGCGCCCGAGGCGCTTTTCATCTAGTTTGTGTTGCAATTTTTGAGTTAATCGAACAAAACGCCTCCTGATGTTAGCTTAACGCCAACCTGTAGACCTGTTGGTCCTATCCATTATGGTAGCAACCAGTAACAGTGAGCACCCAAATACTTATTCTCGACGCTTAAGAACAACGCCCATTTTCTCGCCGAATGCGAGGGTTAGGTACATGAATATCTGATCATCATCATCGACGGCCCATGATTTGCCAGATACCAAGCTACCCGTTTGTGGTAACTCGCGATTTAAATAAGCTTCTAGTGCTTCTTTGTTGGTGTAATTCAGCTCGGTTAACGAGAAGGTGATCTTTGAGTCAACTCGTCCTTGAACTCGGATATTGCTGGTTACACTTGTTTGAAAGGGGCTGCGGAACATAGACTGGCAAATAAAATGAACTATTACCATATGGAATGGAAGTTTATAGAAGATGAGGTGTCATTTTCTACAGAAGAAATTAGGTATCGTATTCATGCTATCTATAATGATTATTGGTTTATGAATGTCTTTTCTCGTTATCCAGTTTTAAATATCAGTGAGTCCGAGGCGGGGGATTTTAATGAAGATTATGAAGCTTATGAAAGAGTAAAAACATTGTTTGAATCAAATGGGTTTACGGGCGCTGCTTTTAATGAAGTGGAGGTGGTGTAAATGAACTGGAAAAAACAAACATACTTAGGGGCCGAGCTGCTCTCACATAATCTAAAAGTAGATAACTTGCTTAAAAATCCAGACCTTCTTTTCGACTTTACAATATACCCAGGGCTATATGTAAGTGTTGATTTGGACCTAGATGAAGTATTTGAGTCACACCACGCAATGGTAAGTGTCACATCAAAGGAAAATTATGGGTATGAATTCATTCAGGCTGTACCGAAAGCACAGCTATCGGATGGCACTTCTCACATGACATATGATGAAAGTGGATTGTATTTATCTGAAGCTCTAGTCAATGCGTTAATTAACTGTAAACCAGTAACTGTGATGCATAGACAGTTGAGCTTGTGACCTATTTTATTCAGGTAATTCAAATACAAAAGCGCCGAAAGACGCTTTTCATTTAATACTAGGATTTATTTGTAAATAAATCGAACGCAACACTTCCTGATGTTTGTTTGACAACAGTCGGCAAACCTGTTGTTGCTATCCCTTATGGTTATAATGCAAAGTCCGCCGATTTAGCGGGAGGCACGACGACTGTCTCTATGGATGCCGGTGGTGATAAAAAGGGCGTTGCTTCTGGCACCATTGAAGCCGAGGCGGAACTCATATTAGCTTCTCCTACCGTTGAGTTCGAAGGTATAGGTGTATACCGCCTTTCTGACCTAATGACGATGAACAAAGCCAACACCATGCGTTTAGGCGGAGCCCAAAACCCTTCGGTTTCTGTGACAGAAGAGCAAGAAGGGACGTATACGGTTGATCTGTTTCTTTCTTATTCTGATGGGGAACCTGTCCAAGGGGCTACATATAAATTGCTCGATCAGACTAGCGCTACTTTTGAAGGATCCACCTTCTAGGGGCTTGTTCATCCTTGATATATAACGGTGGGTTGCGGCTGCTAAATGACTCAAATAAGTATCGGAAACAGTGCCATGGTTACCATAACGTTTGATTGCAGAAACGGCGATGTATCGTTGTGTATCTATAAAAGATATTATTTGTTCTGCGATGAATAAAAAGCCGCTATATCTCTCAAGTCTTGATCATCGAGCTTACTGAGCTGAGCTCGCATCATTTCTGCGTAGTCGCCTTGTCTATTTCCGCTTTGGTAAGCTTTCATCGTGTTATAGAGGTAAGTTGAATCTTGACCCGAAAGTTTGGGGTAATCAGTGTTACTTGTTTCACCCGTGGGGCTATGACAGAAAACACAACTTGGTGATTTCATTTTACCCAGTTCAGGATCGCCAAAATCAGAGGCATCAAGGCTAGGGGAAAGAGTGAGTAATAGTAAAGCGAAGGATTGATAAGTCATGTTTTTACTCCAGTTAAAAACATAACAATAAGGCTTACCCTAAGGGGAAGCTCAAGTCTGAATTTCTATAGATGCTAATGGTGTTAACAGTTAAAGCGTACTTTTTGCTCTGTTAGGTAAGTAGAGGGGCTGCAGAAGTGGTGTTTCCGTGAGTTAACAAGTTCGACTGGTATTTTAGAGGGCGGGATGTTTTTCTACTTTTTAAAGTGTGATTAAACCACAGACGATTCGATTTAAACTTCGTTTATTGCCCTGACAGTGATTCTATGAGGAACTGAATAATATCAGGTCATCTTTCAAGGGCTTAAATTCCAATATGTCTGTTTGAAAAAGAATTGCAATCTGCATTTTTGTATTTATGTTCATAATTTCAACTATATGTCTGGTTGTATAATAGTCTCTAAACTATTGATAAAATGTGCTTTTCTTATCGCTTCTTTTCTATTAGTGACATTTATTTTTTTGTATATGTTGTATACGTGCGTTTTTACCGTACTTTCTGAAATAAATAGTTCGCTTGATATCTCTAGATTTGAATCTCCTCTGACAACTCGTTTAAATATCTGAGCCTCTCTTTTCGTCAGGTTAGACAGTATTACCTGAGACTTGAAAGTATAAGAGCACGCATTGGATAAAATATGTGACATTAACTTCCTAGGTAGCCATAGATCGTCATCACATACTGTTTTTAAACAACGTGTAAGGTGTTCAATAGGAGCATCTTGATAAATCATCCCCTTTATATTAAACAGGTTGAATAGCTGCATTACGGTAATACTCTGTCCGGTAATATCTGAGGGAACGTCATAAACTACCCATTTACTGGACTCTATTTTTGATAAGATGATGTTGATATCTTCGATATTTTCCAAGAGTAAGTAGCTAATGAGAACGACATCGAACGTTTTATGATTACGAGAGCGCTCAATGCTTAAAATACATTCTCTGCTAAAAGAAAAATCACTGTATTTCCCTATTTCTCGTTGAATAAACTGGTTGTTAATACCGTTGTCACCTACCAGGAGTATGTGCTTTAAATTATTTTTATTTTCATACATAATTTACTCCGAAACTGAAAAATCACGTTTGATTGTATGATGATAGATTTTATATAATTGAGTTGCATATCTCACTTTTTATATAATTACATAATTATGGTTGTTGTGAAAGTTGGGGTTCGATAGAAATTTGTAATGTATCGTCATATTGTCCTCCTGGTTTGTTCTCTGTTTCACCGATGACAAAACTCAAAGGAATAGGTTGGCCAATCGTAGCGGAAAGACGTTGAATTCTAGCGTCCAGTTGTTCAAGGTTTACTCTGTCGTTTTCTAGGGAAAGTTGGTATGGAATGTCCCATTTTGCCTCATTAGATTCATGACGTAGCATTCCTTGATGGGATGATTCCAATACGATGGTATAAGCTGTGTTGCTTTGAACCCATAGGTTAGGTGCGGAACGAATAACCTTGTTGGAATATAAAGTCCCTAGATCAAGGTCATAATGTTGTTGGGTCAAACCATAAAAATGAATTTTTGCAGCAGGCGGAACGTTAACAGATACCGGGAGTGAACTAGGGCTAATTTCTATTTGTTTACTATCTGAGGTATAAGAAGGCGAGACTTCCAATAACCCTCGATAGGTTCCTGACGCTAACCATTGTTTACTTGGGAAACGCATTTGTATCGTTGCCGAAGGTTGGTTTTCGGTTAATGATAAGTGCCATTGATTAGCCACTGACATACCAATCTGCCCACTCCATTCAAAGCCGAGTTTTGCTTGGTTTACCCCTTTTAACGATCGACTGGTATCGTTAAGTTGTAAAATTAAGTCTAATTTGCAGGGTTCGCCAATTATGATCGCATCTATACGGTAAGTGTTTATTGTTGCGAACGTCCCTGCGCTGAAAACATCATATTGTGATTTCGACGAGACGGGTTGAATAGCCAAGGCACTGGCTTCACACGCCAATGCCGAAGGTACATGGTTTATGGCGATGAGGAACAAGGATCCCCAAAGAACTTGTTTATTCCACATAAACATCTCCTAGTCTTATCAAGTTGTCACTGCGTTCACTGAGGGTAATGATGACTGATTCTTGTTCTTTGGTGTCGAGTACCAATTGATATTTCCCCGGCTTTAATCCAGAGATTGCGAATATGCCGTTACGATTGGTAAAGAAGTCAATCGGCAACTGTTTTGCATCACCAAGGTAATGTGCTACACCAGCGACAAGTGAAATAGGGTTGTTACTTTGACGATCGAATAGCTTGCCAATAACAGTTAATACAGCATCCGATCCGATCTGTAGCTGGAATCCCCGTTTATAACCAGGCTTAATCCAAAAAGCGCCATCGCCTAAGTCATACCCTGGTGGCAAGTTATCGACCTCGTAACCGACTACTTGGCCATTATAAGCAACAAGGTCAGGAACCATGGCACTTGCATCTCCTTTAAGGTAAACGCGTGCGTACTCACCATCTTTTGTTGGGTCGACAGCCACATCATTTTTTGCGAGGCTTTCGTGCTTGCTAACAATAGCAAATGCTTCGCGCACCGGTCTGCCGATCGTCACAGATGAACCTGCAAAAGCAAGGGCACTACTTATAGTCACGTCAGTACTGTGATTTCGTGTTTCACCACTAATGTCTTCAAGCCGCGAAGCGTGGGTCGCGTTTAATTCATAACGGTTAGCCGTGTAGTTAATCCCAGCATCCATATCGGCATCCGTTTCTTCGTTAGTAATGACACTCGCAAACGCCGACATCCCCCCTGTGTTACCAATATTATTCTGATAGCTGTAATCCAAGGCGGCTTCATTAAGCTCTGTGGTGTAACGACCGACAACACGAGTTTGTCGACTAAGAGGCCAGCTTATGGTGACAGTAGTGCTGATATCATCGTCTTCGGTTGCGTTATGCCGATAGTTAACGCGTGCACTCCAAGTTGCGGGAGTATCAAACAGTCCATCCGATAAACTCGGGCTAATCAACCAATAATCGTTCTCTTTGTCTACTCCTGAGCGATAATTGAGGGTCATGGCGGCACGTAACGACTGACCAAGGTAAATGGAGCTAAATGCAGATACATAATGGGTGGTTAAGTTGATATCGATATCGGAAGCATCAAACCCTGAGACCCCAGTAAAATTGTTGGCCAGATATTCATAACTCACACTCAGTTGTGGGGACAGCGTGTTCGTATTGGAAAACTCCGCATCGAATGCCAATCGGTAAGCGTCGCCAGTTCCAAATGTAGGGTGTTCGCTACGAGAGGCAGTGAGTTCAGTGACGCCCCATGTAGAGGCGAGTAACGCGGTGGCACCATATTGATAAAGATCTTCACGGGTTTGAAGGTTCGTGCCCAACGTTAACCAAGGGCTAATACCCACATCGATATAACCATGGAGAATACGCTCGTCGGTTAGGTACTCTAGTTGTCCATTTTGTAATTCAGAAGGCGCTCCATACATGATGCTATATTCAAACTCACCGCTATTGAGCAAATCGTTACCGGTTGCAATAGAAAACTCGATGCGTTCTTCATTACCTGAGCGATCGGTGATGACGAGTACAATATCATTGCTACCTTGCGCCAGGGGTATATCACTAAGGTTATAGCTACCAGCGCCTAGGGTTAATCTTTGGACGGCAATCCCATCTATATAGACATCGACATTTGAGGCCCTTTGAAGTGTGAATGATTGATTGGCTCGTGGTCGCGCATTTCTGGTTGGAATTAGCGTGAAATCTCGAGTTAAGCCAATACCAAGTATGTCGGTGCTGTCCTGAAAAGATTGACCACTGTTGTACATATCGCCGAGCACAAGTCGTGTGCCTTGTTCTGCAAAGTCAATATTAAGACGAGATCCTTCTCTTACGTATCGCGAATCTTGTGATGAGCTGTTCTCTAAATAGGATTCGTACTCAAAGTTTAGAAAACCAATGTTAAGTGCGGAATCGAATTGACCGCGGTAGAGGTCCTGCCTTGACGAATTCTGATCGACATATTGGCTCTCATTGGCCGAAAGGGCAAAGTTAACGTATCCGCTAAACAAACTTGGCTCAGCATAGTTATAAAAATCATCTCCGCCGTTCATAGACAGTTGCTGGGTTAAGCTAAATTCAGTCGGTACCGTCACGATGCATTCTAATGAAGAGAAATCGAAACTCAGACCTAATCCTACGCTCTCAAAATGGTGCTGAGACAGCACCTCATCGTCTGTCGTGTCATTGAGTTTCTCAATACCTTCTTGAGTTACGACGGACGAAAGGAGAGAAAGCGTACTTTCCTTCGGTAACAAGATTTCATTGTTTGCGGTAATGATAATGTCCGCTTCGCCAAGTATGGTGTCACTTATCCTTAACAAAGAGGTAAGTTGAATATCTCGTCCTGTCGGGTTCAAGATCATTTCTTGACCCCAAGCAGCAGGGCTTAAGGCAGCACAATATAAAAGTACCAATACCAAGACATACAAAACTTGCCATATGTTGTGATAGGTTTCAGTCTTCATGCCCATGGTAAGTGCCCACTGGTAAATAATTTAAAGAAGAAGGCAAAGTAATAATGGAGCGTGGTGGAATAAACTGCTCACCTAAAGCCTCATGTACTTTTTGGCTCTCAGATTCGAGCCCCGAAAAATGAAGTAACGATGTATAGGTAAATCGTGACCCAGAATTAGTGAGTGTTAGTTTGCCTTGTTCATCTATGTGTAATTTCACGTCAGGCTCTAAAGAGGATGAGTGAATGTGCAGCAACGCATTGTAGTGAACTTGTAAATTGATACCGGTTGTTAAACCGATGGGTTTGTCTATTCTCGCGTTGTTCTGACCAATATTCACGGTACTGAAGCGAACGAAGTAACTCTGGGAGGTTTCGAGTGATCGGTTTCCCAACCACTGTATACGGAATACTTGGCGTGCACCGGGTGCCAACATTGCGGCTGGTGGAAACACAAACATCTCTTCACTTGATAGATCTGATGTTTGGAACGTGCCATCAGATGAGAAGTTCAAACGACGAACGTTAGCTTCAAGTGGGAGAGCGTGTGTAGAGTTGTTAGTTACAACTAGTTGCGACGTTGCCCTGTGATCGGTGTTGAGCTCGATGACGGTTGGAAACAGTGTTATGCCAAACGCTTGTGCACACAGAAAGCAATAAATGAGCGCTCCACAAATATAACGTCTCATCGCTATTGATCCTGCTCTATTTCAATCGATAGGGTGTTTACGTCATAATTTTTAAGAGGCTGCATTTCGAAAAAACGAGTGGAGTAGGGAAGCACTAAAGTCCCCGGAATACGTTTAGCGATTTCTACGCCTTTTAAATAGGTTGAATTTTTACCATCAGATATCTTCCATGTTGTATTGGTTAATCGACCATAACTATTACCACTGTTAAGTACTTCAAGAACCCATTTGTTCTTTTTGTCATTTTGTTCGATGCTTTTAATTTCTAGCTGAGAAGCCGTGTTCTGAGGTCGCACGTTGATAAGGGTATTAAATTGAAGCAAAAGACTTACTTGCCCTTGGTTGCTGCTCGCTCTTTGAACTTTTACTTGTTTAACAGCAATGCGATACGCTTTAGATTCTCTGATGGAAGGATCGCCCAAATAGCGCACCATAATGGATTGCGATCGTCCAGGTTCTATTATTGCGGTCACCGGTATCACTAATAGCTCGTCATCTGCAGGCGTCGTGGTCTCTTTCCCATATTCGTTCATGGTCATAAATACTGGAGACAATTCAACCGTGAGTGGTTCGGTTGAAGAGTTTTCAACCCTCATGGTCATTTGAGCTCTTTTGCCAAGCGGTGTCATTTCCATAGACATCGGTTCGACTTTGAACGCATGAGCGGACAGACAAGTGAATGACAATAGGAAAAGAACGATCCATTTATGCATGATCCATTTATACATAGCGAAGAGCTCCAAATTAAACTTATGTCGTTGAGATTGAGATTGAGATTGAGATTGAGATTGAGATTAAGTCGGAGGCCAAATAATAGCCCCCGACTTATTAACCTCTAATTTGAGGTGATATTTACGGTTAATGTATCTGAGTAGCCACCTGCCCATGGGGAGGTTTCTGTCGTCACAATATCAATAGATGCGGCAACACCTGTCGCTAATGCTCCAGAACCGCCATAAGAATTACTGACTGAAACGTCATTTAGACCTGGGCCCCCTGGTGCATTAAGCGTGAAAGGAGCTAAGCCTGAAGGATTAAATGTTGCATCGTATGTAAGAGCGTAGTCTTCGCTATCATCTGACTCTAGACCACCTTCAGCACTTGTCAGTGTCACAGTTGCACCATCGACGTCATTACACTTCATGTTAAGACCACTAACAGAAAGGTTTTGAATTTGAGATACGTTACCAAAGTCCATCAGTTGCGTTGAAAGACCAGTAACTTCACATACAGGTGAAACAAAACCAACTAACTGGACATCACCAGGAGCGGCTTGGACTTGAGCACCAAAAAGAGCAGTGACTGTTGCTGCGTAGAGTGTTAGCTTTTTCATTAGAAATTCCTTTATCTTAAATGATTGGCTCGAATACTGCTGAGCGTTTGTTGTTCTGCAGATACATTGCAGAGTTTTCACTTTGTCACGCTATGAATCGAAGGGTAAACTTCGATCTCAATAACGTCTTGATAATAACCTGCGAAACGCAAGCTATTTTCGAGTGCTACCCTAAGGCTCCCATGTTGAGCGAAAGGAATAACACCAGAACTGTTTATCATTACCGGTGAAGTAAGTTGGCTGCTGTGCCTACTTTCGTAAAGACGAATTTCGTCTATTTGTAATGACAAATTGTAACTCTCAATAATATCAACCCCTTGGTGTTGATATTTTAATCCTCCATATTTTGAGTTGATCGTTATACCCAACGGACGGTTACAATACATATTAAAAGGCAGCGATTGCACATCACGGTGTTCCGTGAAATTCATAATGTTGCCAGAGAAAAAGTTTATTTCGCATCGATCTTTGATCTGACCACTAATTCCTAACGTTAAGTTGTTAGCTCTAGCATAAAATGAAAGTGACAGACTAAAAATTAACACGGAGACGATGAAATTATGAAGAATCCGAAATACTCTAACCATAATTTCACCTCTCACTGATTGAATGTAACTTGTTGCTTAACTTTCAAAACTATAAGTGCTTTAAAAAATGGTGAAGTAGTAAAAAAAGTTTATTATTTAGGAGAAGTATGAGTTTTAGTATGATTTTAAGCAGAGAGGTAGAAGCGAAATTATTAGAGAATAATTTAATATTCAATTAGATAGGTTGGTTTTACTCAATGCTAGTATTAACGGAGGTTTTTTATTTAATTGATTAAAATAGGACTATGGTCTACACGGACGTTTTGGGTTTTTTGATGGGTTACTGTCATCATGAATGTGACAGCATTATTAACGAAAACACTAATTTGATCATTTAATTTATAAGTTGATTGTAGCGATTCTAAATTGTAATAATGGACAGCGACTATCTACTATTTCTTTATTGGAATTAGTTCTTTACAAGAATCTATTAGGATTGATGTGTTCTATTTTTAATTACCGTGTGCGTGGTGATTAAAAACTTTAAGCTATTATGACTAAGTCATTTACCTTTAGTGACAATACAGTGCTGATAAGCCATTAATGTAAATCCAACTTAAACAATAATTTAATGTTTAAATGTTAGAATAATTCTCAGAAGGTATTCTCATAGGCCAAAACGAGATTTCGTTCTGTTCCAGTCAATCAAGTGTGTTTATGAGAAAACTAGCAGGTGTCAAAGGCTATTTGGGCTGTGGAGTTGGTTAATGATTTTGCTCAAAAATAAAGCTTCCCATAGGGGAAGCTCAAATCTCAATTGCTATAGAGGCTAATCTCGTCAAGAGTTAAAGCGCATTCTCTAGCTTTGTTAGGAAAGTAACGATGTCTTCTGAACTGATGTCTCTATGGGTAACAAAACGTACTGGATTACCAGGCGACATAGTAATGTCTTGCTCACTTAACTCGCTTGCAATGCGGTTTATATCAACAGACTCATCTAACTTCGCGAACACGATGTTCGTTTGAATGAAATCAGGGTTAACAGAGAAGCCTTCTAGCTTGCTTAAACCAATCGCTAGGTTTTTTGCGTTCTGGTGATCATTTTTAAGTTGAGCTACGTTCTCAGTCAGCGCCATTTTACCTGCGGCGGCAAGAATACCCGCTTGGCGCATACCGCCACCGACCATTTTACGCAGTCGACGAGCTTTAGCGATGTACGCTTTGTTGCCAAGGAGTAGTGAACCGATTGGAGCGCCTAAACCTTTTGATAAGCAAATTGTCATAGAGTCGAAGTGTTGTGCGATCTCTTTGATGTGTATATCCAGCGCCGCTGCTGCATTATAAACGCGCGCGCCATCTAGGTGCATTTGTAAGCCGTGTTGGTTTACGAATTCACGAGCTTCCGCTAGGTAAGACATTGGCAGCACTTTACCATTGATCGTGTTTTCTAAACTAAGAAGCTTAGTACGAGCAAAGTGGCTGTCGTCTGGCTTAATCGCTGCGGCAAGCTTTTTAAAGTCTAGTGTGCCGTCTGGGTTGTTCTCAATGGGTTGAGGTTGAATCGAGCCGAGCACTGCAGCACCGCCGGCTTCATACTTATAGTTATGCGCTTGTTGGCCACAAAGGTATTCATCACCACGCTCACAGTGTGCCATTAAACCAAGTAGGTTGGCTTGTGTCCCTGAAGAAGTGAACATCGCTGCTTCAAAGCCGGTTTCATTGGCAGCCCACTGTTCCAATTCGTTTACGGTTGGGTCATCGCCATAAACATCATCGCCCACTTCTGCATTTGCCATTACGTCACGCATAGCTTGCGAAGGTTTAGTTACGGTATCAGAACGAAAGTCCATGCTTCTCTCCTAGAGTACTTTAGGTAGTCATATAGTTGGCTATAGATAGCCACATAGTTGGGCTTTGCTTAAACAAGCGATAGTTTTTGTATCGGTGATTTGATCGTGTCGTATTTTGTTGTGCAGCTCTTCTAAGCTCAGCTCTATCACTTCTATAACTTCATCTTCGTCGCATTCAAATCGGGTAGTGAGGCTAAGATGTTTTGCGACAAATAAATGCTGAATCTCATCACAGAATCCAGCCAAAGGTGTGACTTGTCCTAAGCTCTGAAAAGAAGTCGCACTGTAACCGGTTTCTTCTTCCAATTCGCGCTGGGCACATTGAAGAGGTGTCTCATCAATTTCCATCGTGCCTGCAGGTAGCTCCAAAAGCCATTTCTTAAGAGAAGGACGAAACTGATTAATGAGGATGATTTTTCCTGACGAAGTGATAGGAAGAATAACGGCCGCGCCAGGGTGGTGTATTGTTGTATGTTTTACCACGACGTTCGTAGGGAGCGTCACGTTCTCTTCGATGAGAGAAATACTTTTCCATTGATGGATAACTTTACTCATGCAATTTGGCCACATTCCTTGCCAATTTTTCGTATAACTGAAGACGTGTACCACCATAACGTCTATGGTGTCGAAAATAAAAGAAAAATTAGGCTTAGTAATAGATTTAATTTCACGCCGTTCGTGATGTTACTCTCATAATTGGAATCTATGATTACGCGAAAATTGCAGCGTAACCATCTGATATAAAGGCAACTCAATAATAAAAGATACTTGTAACAAAGTGCTAACAAATGTATAAAAACGTATCTACACTCTCAACTGTTCAAAGATTTTCGGAGTAACGCATGAACCCTTCTATTTCCTCACATGCTGACAAGGCGCTACTCTCTGAAAGAATTAACAAATTGGCACATGCTCTCTCTGATGGCGTTTATGAAAGAGAAGACACGATTAAGCTTTGTTTACTGGCGGCCCTGGCTGGCGAAAGTGTGTTTCTATTAGGTCCTCCGGGCATCGCAAAAAGCCTTATCGCTAAACGCCTCATCCAGGCTTTTGACAACAGTAGCTATTTCGAATATTTGATGACCCGTTTCTCTACTCCAGAAGAAGTGTTTGGCCCACTAAGTATTCAAGAATTAAAAGATAACGGGCGCTATGTCAGACTGACCGAAGGCTACCTACCAACAGCACAAGTTGTATTTCTTGATGAGATCTGGAAAGCTGGTCCTGCAATCCTAAATACGTTGCTTACGGTCGTTAACGAAAAGACATTCAAAAATGGCGCAGATATCGAACGCGTTCCGATGCGTTTATTAGTGTCTGCATCTAACGAACTTCCAGATGAAGACAGTGGCTTAGAAGCTCTTTACGACCGGATGCTCGTTCGTGTGTTCGTAAACCGTATTCAAAACAAGCAAAACTTCAAATCGATGCTGACGACGGGTACTTCTCAGGAAGCTGTGATTCCAAAAGGTTTGGCGATTACTGATATTGAATACCATCAATGGCAGAAAGAGCTCGATAACCTGGAATTGACAGATAACTCGTTCAACAAGCTATTTGAACTGAAAACCATGCTTGAAGAGACTGTCAAAAAGCAAAGTTCGGCTACTGAAACGGATCTATACGTATCGGACAGACGCTGGAAGAAAGCGGTCAAGCTGTTGAAGGCAAGCGCATTCTTCAGTGGTCGTGATAGCGTAAATCCGCTGGATATTATGCTACTTCAAGATTGTTTATGGCATAGCCCAGAATCGCGTGATGTGGTTCGTAGTGTGGTAAAAGACTTTGCATTGAACCGAGCGTTTGACCAACAAGAGTCGAAAGCTCAAATTGAAATGTCCCGTGAAGAACTTGAAGAGATTCAAGACGATGTTGAATCAACGCTGTCTGTGTCGCTCTCTATGGAGTCAACAAGCGGCTTGTTGCGTAAAGACGTTTATCAGAATGATATCAAGAACGCGAAAATGTACAGCGTTGGCAGTGCATACAACCTAGTTAAACTGGTTATGCTGCAAAGCAACATGTCGGTGTCTGAATCTGAGAAAGGCGATAGCCGTTGGGTATACGTAGCCAAAGACGATTTTGATCGAGTTCTTAAAGAAGGCCATGGCGATATTTACGGTTACGTAAACGAAAATAAAAACCTATGCCGTTTAAAACTCGACTTGGATGCATCGAACCAGTTAGTCATTAAAGATATTGCTAATCGTTCTGTACTGGTGAGTGTGGTTACAACTGACGGTTTAGACCAAGAATTGTACAACAAGTGGTTGAGTGGTGCTGAGAAAGCCCTAGAGCAGTTAACTGAAGCTGAATTCAAGTTAAAACGAGTTCGCACTGAATTCCATGATGCGCTACCTCATAACTATATTGACCCTGATTTACCGAAAGCGATGGAATCAAGCTTGCAAGCAGTAACGCAAGATCTCGAAACGACAAAAGTGAAGAGCAGCAAGATCGCACAACGTATTAAGTTCATGAGTCAGTACTTCGAGTAAGGGGAGAGCATATGTTAGGAGCAGACGGCTTAAACCTCGCTTTGATGGTAGCTGATTCAGGTATCATTGATACCGCGATGAATGATCTCATCGCTCGTTCTCAAGTCATGATGGCTGCTGAGAACAAAGGCGTTAAAACATCAGTGAAAAACCACTTAGTTAAATGGCGCGGTAAAGTAAAAAAACGCGTCACTAAGGTGTGTGAAACTGATCGCTTCCAAGAGGAAATCGCGCTTTACCAAGAAGTGATCTACTGGGATGAACCGCAGTTCTTTGACGAGATCGATAGTGTTATCAAAAAGTTGGAGTGGCACTCGGCGTTCTACCTACAAGCAAGACGCTTGATGGAAAACAACAAAGGCGTTTATAACGCGATGTTTCCACACTATTTTTGCGACCAATGGTACCAATCACTGTCAGACGCCATTAAACAAGCTCAAGTAACCGAACTCGAAACAAGCAAAGAAAAAGTCTTAGCTGATCTTTATCAACGCATGGAAACCATGAAAAACATGGATAAAGTGACAGAGTCTGGTGATGAAGGCAGTGTAGGGCGTTTGTGGGACATGGCGTCTGCCAAATTAAGTAAAACTGATCTCACCATCATGAAGCGTCATGCTGAGTTCCTGAATAAGCACAAAGGCCTACAAGAGATCGCTGAAAAGCTAGGTCGTATGGCTAGCGAGGAAGATGATCCTTCTTTACACAAAGCCCCTGTAGAAGAACTGCAGATGGTTGAAGAGAAAAGTGATGAAGCGGTCGATGATATTGTTGGGATTCATGAAAGTGATGACCTCAACAAAATGCTGCCGAACGAGACCATGTTCCTAGCTTATCCTGAGCTTGAGGTTATCTTTTATAAACATTTGGCTGACAAACGTTTACTTAGCTATCGCTCGCAAGGTAAGTCACGCACGTTACGTAAAGTAAAAGCGCAAAAGCCCGATAGCAAAAACGTCGATATTGAAAAAGGTCCGTTCATCGTCTGTGTGGACGCATCTGGTTCTATGAGTGGGTTCCCAGAGCAATCAGCCAAAGCAATGGCTTACGCTTTGATGCAAATCGCGCTTGCGGAAGAGAGAGACTGTTACGTGATTCTGTTCTCTTCTGAGCAGATTACCTATGAATTAACCAGACAAGATGGCCTGCGTGAAGCGAGTGACTTCTTAAGCTATTCATTCCACGGCGGTACGGATCTAGAACCTGTACTCATGAAGTCGATTGACCTAATGACGGGTGATAAATACAAGAATGCAGATTTGATCGTACTTTCTGACTTTATTGCCCCTAAGCAATCTGATGAAATGATTGCACAGGTTGAAAAATTGAAAGAGCACAAAAACCGTTTCCATGCGGTTAGTCTTTCTAAGTATGGTAACCCTCAACTTATGACCATGTTTGATCACTGTTGGTCGTATCATCCGAGTCTCGTTGGCCGCTTCATGAAGAAGTGGTAGCGCTAGAACATCTTATTTAAATCGTTTTTGCTGTGTGTTTTTTGATTGAAGAGATCGAACATGCAGCAATTTGATTTAAATGTCAGCAAACAGAATTTAAATTCACATTTTTGTTTGACTATCTTCACTCAATCCGTAAAGTAGGCACCCGAACACAGCGGGGCTAACGTTTAGTCGGTTCTAACGTGTTGAAAAATGGCGCCTTGGCAGAGTGGCTATGCAGCGGATTGCAAATCCGTGGACCTCGGTTCGACTCCGGGAGGCGCCTCCATTCTCTTTCTCTTACGTTTTGATAAGGTAAGAAATTAGAAGAATGAAAATGCGATACTAGCTCAGTTGGTAGAGCGCAACCTTGCCAAGGTTGAGGTCATCGGTTCGAACCCGATGTATCGCTCCAAATTTTGTAGTGTTGATTCATTTCGACATTAAGATGGTGTTTTACTTTTCAGTAATCGGCATCGCAATAAAGAATTGCGTGCCCTGGTGGTGGAATTGGTAGACACAAGGGATTTAAAATCCCTCGGCGTTCGCGCTGTGCCGGTTCAAGTCCGGCCCGGGGCACCATCTATTTGATTGTTATCTTGTTTGGTAATGCTCAAAAGAGTTGTTCTCTTAAAACACTATCGAAGGCGCCTTGGCAGAGTGGCTATGCAGCGGATTGCAAATCCGTGGACCTCGGTTCGACTCCGGGAGGCGCCTCCACTATTCATAAAAAACCAGCCCTAGTGGCTGGTTTTTTCGTTTCTGGCACTTTGCTTCTTGTTTCTTCATCCTTACCTCTTCATTTTCCCCTTTGATACTTGCTAAGCCCAACGCCGCTTTGGTGGAATCCTAAGTTGAACCTTTGTTGATAGACCGCTAAATAAATCAAAGTCACAATTAACCACAATGCTCAATTTGTTTCATTGTTTTATGGGATAACCCTAATTAAAACATGTGTATGAGTGATAGTGTCCCTCTTTATATTTCTTTAATTATTCTATAAGAGGTTCTTAAATATGCAATTTAGTCTAAAGAGAAAAATGGTTTTCTCTGTAGTTTTGGCGATTGCTGTTACATCTGCCATTCTTCTTTTCATGGGTTATAAGACGTTTCAAACAAACAGCTGGCTAGCTATAGAAAGTGAAAGTCGTAATACACTTCAAGCCCATGCAAAGGGCATCAGTGACTGGTTTTACGATAAGAAACAAGCAGTACATGGGCTTAAACAACAAGTACAGCTTAACCCTTCAATAGATATCGTTCCTCATTTACGTCAAACCTTGGTATCTGGTGGGTTTGGATTGAGTTATTACGGTAACAAAGAAGGTGAGATGTTCCGTCATGATCCTTCATTGAATAAAGCGGGGTATGACCCAAGAGTTCGAGGTTGGTATAAACAAACCTTAGCTGAGAACCGTGCAGTAACAACCAAGCCGTATGTGAGTGTAACCATGCAAACCTTAGTGGTTACATTGACCGATCCTGTGACCGAGAATGGCTCGATCATCGGTGTTGTCGCATCTAACCTTGCCTTAGACAAGCTAATTGAAGATGTGTTGGCTATTCAGGTTCCAGGTAATGGACGAGCGATCCTAATTGATAAGCAAGGCACGGTCGTTGCTCATAAGAATAAAGATTTCATCCTTAAGCAAGTCAAAGAGATAGCACCTGAATTAAGTGTTTCTGGATTAAACAGTGCTGCACAAAACTTAACGACAATTTTTACACAAGTTGATGGTGATGAGCGCGTCATCATGGCTGAGCCTATTAAAGGCACTGACTGGCTGCTTGTGATTGAAATGGATAAAGACGTACTAGAGCAGCCCCTGTTTGATATGTTGATTAGCCAAATCACCACAGGTTTGATTGTATTGATCGTTATGGCTGCAGCAACCTCATGGTTTGTGGCTCGTCAATTAGTTGAACTGGGTCGAGTGAGTGAGGCATTAGCTGATATTGCGGAAGGGGAAGGTGATTTAACACAGCGCCTTCAAGTGTCGAGTAAAGATGAAGTAGGGCAACTTGCCGACAAGTTTAATGTGTTCGTAGACAGACTTCATGCAATGATGAAAAACGTGACTGATGTTTCGACGGCAATGAATAACGGAGCTGAACACGCCAACAGCAGCGCATTAAAACGCAGCGATAGCGTCAGCAGACAGCAAGATGAGATCACGATGGTTGCAACAGCTGTGACAGAAATGGCGACAGCAACAGCCGAAATCGCCACGAATGCTGATAGTACGGCCAAAAGTGCGACTCACTCTGTTGAGTTGAGCGAACAAGGCTTCCAACAGATGGCTAAAAGCCAATCATCGATCAATGAGCTTGCAACAGAACTAACAAGCGCTGTGTCTATCATCAGCGAGCTTGAAGAGCATGGTCAACAAATCGCGTCTATCTTAGCGACGATTCGTGAAATAGCGGAGCAAACTAACTTACTCGCGCTTAATGCGGCAATTGAAGCAGCAAGGGCAGGCGAACAAGGTCGAGGCTTTGCAGTGGTTGCCGATGAGGTTCGAGTACTTTCACAACGAACTCATGCTTCTACAGAAGAGATCGAAGACAAGATCAAGCGCTTACAACAAGCGACTAGTGGTGCCGTTAAAGTGATGACACAAAGCCACGATATGGCGAAAACAAGCGTACATGACGTGGATATGGCGGGAGAGAGCTTGGCTCAAATACGTGAGGCAATTCAGATGATCAGCGATATGGCAACTCAGATAGCTTCTGCTGCTGAAGAGCAGTCACTGGTTACCGCTGAAATCAATGCGAATACCGAATCTGTTCGTGAAGTGAGTGATGTGATGGCAGTTGATGCGACCGATGCGGTTTCACAAGCCGATCAGCTAAGTCATTTAGCGAGTGACTTGAAACAAGAGCTGTCACGATTCAAGCTTTAAGTTCAGGCTAATATTAGCTTAAGCACAAAGATCAATTAGAAACAAGAAAGAGCATTGGCTGTTAAAGCGTGTGCTCTTTTTTATTTATAGAGCATGCTCAATGTTTGTCAAAGAAGTCTTTGTTACGAATATACTTACTCATTAGGTGATAAGAGAAAGGCCGGATTAACCAACTGAATATTGATCGCCCGAGGCGTATTAACGTCGGTGTGTTTTCGTAAATCCTGCCGTTATAGAGCCAAAGTACTTTCCCTACATGCCAATACAACAGCGGCACGGGCGGCATGAAGGTAACAATATCGATGTCGCAACAGATACGGTAGGTTTTCTTGCTCAAACGGTAGTGTTTTTTGAAACTCCAATCACCGACCGCGGGCTGCCCAAACGTGACGATTCGTTTAATACAACCCGGGTATTTTTGGTCCAAGTAATCAGCGAATACACAACCAATAGAGCCACCAGAAGAGTGGCCAGTAATCGATATTCTTTTGCCTTGTTCCAATAGAGGAATCAAAGTGGTTTCCAAGCGTTCAATGACAGTTTGTCCCAGTTTATCTTCATTACGGCTTGGTTGGCTTTCTTGAAACATCAGATGGTAGAACCCGGCATGCACTCGATAGTTGAGCCCAATCCTTTTACAGCTTCTTGTCCATAGTGCAAAGGTAAGTAACCAATCTGAGATACTATGCGATCCTTTGATTACCACAACCACTTCATCTTTGTCGCTGCTCCATAAGACTCGAATCATGGTTTTGCCAAACTGATTCTTTATGATGCGCTGTCCATTAGGGTCAAAACCGTAACGAGTTTGTTTAAAAACTCTAGGGTAGGCGAGGTTGCAGAGCACCGCGTAGCGTTCATATTGGTATCGTTTTAGTGGCTTCACGTTGTCATTTCGTAATAGTCGTTACTTAAAACTCTAGCCTTTGAATGTGAAAAGCACATGAAAACGAAGGCGTGTTTCTTTAATTCAATGGAATTGACAGTGTTTTGTGAGTCTGAAAATGGGAATTTGGCCTTTGAATTCCAACTCAAACTCAAAATCTACGAATAAGAACCGTACAAGCTGCACTAAATTCATTCGTTTGAGTTCGATAATTAATCACTTGAATTGAAAGATAAAATTTACTGTTGACGAATTTTTTCTATCCGTTAAAGTACACCTCGTTCTCACGGCTTAGGTCGCAGAGAGATGGTGTTTTACTTTTCGGTAATCAGCATCGCATGATTGCGTTGCCCTGGTGGTGGAATTGGTAGACACAAGGGATTTAAAATCCCTCGGCGTTCGCGCTGTGCCGGTTCAAGTCCGGCCCGGGGCACCATCTATCTAGTTTCTACTTTAAGTAGAGTGTTGAACAAAGAGTGGTCCTCTTAAAACACTTCAATATATTTTTATGTTGATAAAGGCGCCTTGGCAGAGTGGCTATGCAGCGGATTGCAAATCCGTGGACCTCGGTTCGACTCCGGGAGGCGCCTCCATTCTCTTTCTCTTACGTTTTGATAAGGTAAGAAATTAGAAGAATGAAATTGCGATACTAGCTCAGTTGGTAGAGCGCAACCTTGCCAAGGTTGAGGTCATCGGTTCGAACCCGATGTATCGCTCCAAATTTTGTAATGTTGATTCATTTTGACATTAAGATGGTGTTTTACTTTTCAGTAATCGGCATCGCAATAAAGAATTGCGTGCCCTGGTGGTGGAATTGGTAGACACAAGGGATTTAAAATCCCTCGACGTTCGCGTTGTGCCGGTTCAAGTCCGGCCCGGGGCACCATCTATTTGATTGCTACTTTTGGTAGAGATCAACAGAGTAGTTCTCTTAAAACACTCATTGAAGGCGCCTTGGCAGAGTGGCTATGCAGCGGATTGCAAATCCGTGGACCTCGGTTCGACTCCGGGAGGCGCCTCCATTCTCTTTCTTCTTTTTGTCTAGGCAAAGGGAAGAGTAGAAGAATGTCAATGCGATACTAGCTCAGTTGGTAGAGCGCAACCTTGCCAAGGTTGAGGTCATCGGTTCGAACCCGATGTATCGCTCCAAATTATTCAGATATGGTAATTACGATATCTCAGTGCAAAAAGCATCAACTCAAAACCAGCGAAAGCTGGTTTTTTTGTATCTGAAAATTGATAATTTTATTAATCTTTCTATCTTCAATGGGTTATATCAGTCACTTTTAGGCATGGGGCTAGCCTTGATAGTATCGAAATGTGTTATCAAGGCTTAGCTATTTGAGGGAGTGTCGTAGTATTGATAACAGCTAAAAAGATCGTACTGCCGCTGCGGCAATGATTCCTGCTGCGATTGCTGGTAGAGGTTTTTTTACGACGAACATGACGAGTGCTGTAGAAAATAGTGCCACTCTAGCTCCGTTGTCACCTTCTACGGCAAGAGGTGTTAGAAGGGCGACTAATACAGAACCTGACATCGCTGTAATAAAATGTTGAACACGCTCGCTAATTGGAACAAATGACATGACATACACACCACCCCAGCGTGTTGCTAATGTGACTAGTGCCATTGCAATGATTATCAATAATGTACCACCAACATTTGTTTCAATATTCATGATTTCTTCTCCTTCCAACAAGCTCCCAAGACTCCACCAGAGATAGCACCAACTACAACATGGCTGTTTTCAGGTAAATACCAATATGCCAATATTGAAGATGCTGCTGCTGAGGTCCAAATAGTAAAAATTCTTAAACTTTTAGGTCCAGCGACGACCATGGAAAGTAAAAAACAACCCATAACCATATCGAGACCAAGGCCGACTGGATCTTGGATTGCGCTACCAAAGTATATGCCAACCCAAGTGCCAATGATCCAAAACGACCAAAGTGCTAAACCACCACCAACGAGCAATCCAAAACCGGGTTCCTTCCTCCCAAATGCATGGAGTGCCATTGCCCAGTTTGCGTCCGAAGCTATCAACATCACACCATATCGTTTTGTCGGTGGAAGTTGACGTAACCAAGGATATAGTGTCGCCCCCATCAAAAGATGACGAGCATTGATCGCAAATACGGTAATAAGAACTGGAATAAGGGGTACTTCTGCTCCCCACATATCCAACGTAGCAAACTGTGAAGCACCTGCAAAAACAAGTGTGCTCATTAACATAGTTGGAAAGGCATCTAGTCCAGTTTGTACAGCAGCAACACCGAATGCGAGGCCAAATACGGTCACAAACATAGAAAGAGGAAGAAGCTGTGTGAAGCCGTTCCAGACGTCGATACGTGTAAACTCGTGTAACTCAGTCGAGGAGCGTTGAAGGTGTTGAGTATTTTTTGTCATAGAGGTACCTAGCCAGCAGGCAATGGGGCAGATCCATTGAAGAATTTTGTTGTTATTTTGTAAACTGCATGTTCAACATCAATTGGTTAGGCTTTCAAACGTTATGTCGTAGATAAAATACCTGATCGATGGCGAAGCTCGAATCTAGAAAGCTTAATTTAATCAATAACAGCCCAAACTATTAAATAAGAAAGCGAGCACGAGGCTCCCTGTTTCATTCTTCTAGGAAGATCGAATAGTTTTCTTTACCTATACATGAGGGTTTGCACTGCCACAAATCGTGTATAACTCAGGGAAGGCAGTGTCTGAGTGTGTGATTTAGACCAGATCAAGCTTAGTTTGAAGCGACTCATTACATCTTTGGAAATAGGCAACTGACCTAAATCACGGCAAGTTTGATTCGTTGTCTCAGAACCTTGTGATGCGTCTTGAGTTGTAAATGTATCTTCTCAATGTCTACGGTTACTAAGCAAATAGATACGCCTGTTAACTGACCGAGATGTATGTAAATGGAGTGGGGGAGTGTTGGAAAACAGCGGTTGTGATTCGAATCATTAAGTTCTTCACATTTATACATAGTTACTCATGATCCTGTGACTCTTTCATGAGTTCTTACACTTCTTATGTCTATAAATGAAAATAATTGTCATTTACTTGTGTTGTTGCTAACCTATTGTGAAACTTTACAACACTCTTTCTAGTGCGCCAAAGTGTATATAAAACCCCGCTAAACCCTATCAAAACTACGGTTATTCGTTTGCTTGGCCTGATAATTAAACAGATCTACCTCTTTTGTTCTACCCCTTTGGGGTAGTTTGTTTTCGTAATTGATTTACATCATATTTTCATTTTCTTTCATAATTCATTATTCGCGTAGTTAAGAAATATATAACCTTCAGGAATTCTTATGAGCAAGATGAAGCTAGTCGTAATCGGTAACGGGATGGTAGGCCATCGCTATATCGAAGATTTAGTCGAGAAGACAGATGTTGCAAACATGGACATTACGGTGTTCTGTGAAGAACCACGTGTTGCGTATGACCGTGTTCACCTTTCTTCTTACTTTTCACACCACACTGCAGATGAACTTTCTTTAGTTAAAGAAGGTTTCTACGAGAAACACGGCATCAATATGCTGATCGGCGAACGTGCTATCAACGTTAACCGTGAAAAGAAAACAGTTTACTCAAGCACTGGTCGTGAAATTCAATACGACAAGCTTATCCTTGCTACGGGTTCTTTCCCATTCGTACCGCCGATTAAAGGCCACGAAGGCAAAGACTGTTTTGTTTACCGTACTATCGAAGACTTAAAAGCTATCGAAGCGACCGCTAAGAACTCTAAATCTGGTGTTGTTGTTGGTGGTGGCTTACTTGGCCTTGAAGCGGCTGGTGCACTAAAAGCACTTGGCGTAACAACACACGTTGTTGAGTTTGCTCCAAAGCTTATGGCAGAGCAGCTTGATCTTGCAGGTGGTAATCAGCTTCGTCAAAAGATCGAACGTATGGGTGTCAATGTCCATACAAGCAAGAACACGCTTGAAATTGCTCCTGAAGGCACTGAAGCTCGTAACGTGATGCGTTTTGCAGACGGCACTGAGCTAGAAACTGATTTCATCGTATTCTCTGCTGGTATTCGCCCACAAGACAAACTTGCTCGTCAAATGGGTCTAGGTATTGCGCCTCGCGGTGGTATCGAGATCAACGATCACTGTCAAACGACAGACAAAGATATCTACGCAATCGGTGAGTGTGCGTCTTGGAACCAAACGTTCTACGGGCTAGTGGCACCTGGTTACAAGATGGCGACAGTTGCCGTTGACCACGTTGTTGGTAACGAAAGCACATTTGAAGGTGCTGATATGTCTGCGAAGCTTAAGCTTCTGGGCGTGAAAGTAGGTTCAATCGGTGATGCAAACGGTCGTACTCCTGGTTGTAAAAGCTACGTTTACCAAAACGAAGAGCAAGAAGTTTACAAACGCTTAATCGTTTCTGAAGACAACAAGAAACTGCTTGGCGCAGTAATGGTTGGCGATACTTCTGATTACGGTGACCTTCTTCAACTTATGTTGAACGAAATTGACCTACCAGAACATCCAGATGCATTGATTCTTCCAGCTCACGCTGGTGGTGAAAAACCAACGCTTGGCGCTGACTCATTACCAGAAACCGCTGTTATCTGTTCTTGTTTCGACGTAACCAAGGGCAAGATTGCTCAAGCCGTCGCTGAAGGTCACCATACCATTGGTGATATCAAAGCAGTAACCGGTGCAGGTACAGGTTGTGGAGGTTGTATTCCCCTTGTGACTTCTGTGCTAAACGCTGAACTTGCAAAAGCGGGTGTAGAAGTGAAGAACGACGTTTGTGAGCACTTTGCTTACTCTCGCCAAGAGCTTTTCCACCTGATTCGTATCGAAGAAATCAAAACATTCGACGAGCTACTTGAGAAGTACGGTAAAGGCTACGGCTGTGAAGTATGTAAGCCTCTAGCGGGTTCTATCCTTGCGTCTTGCTGGGGTGACCACATCCTTAAGCCTGAGCTAGTAAAACTGCACGATACCAACGACAACTTCTTAGGTAACATTCAGAAAGATGGTACTTACTCGGTTATCCCTCGTATGGCGGGTGGCGAAGTAACGCCTCAAGCTCTAAGCGTTCTTGCGGATGTTGCGGCTGAATACAACCTATATACGAAGATCACTGGTGCACAACGTATCGGTCTATTCGGTGCTCAGAAAGATGACTTACCTGCAATCTGGAAGAAGTTAATCGCTGCAGGTTACGAAACGGGTCAAGCTTACGCAAAAGCACTTCGTATGGCTAAGACATGTGTAGGTTCAACTTGGTGTCGTTACGGCGTTCAAGATTCAGTTGGCCTAGGCGTGATGATCGAGAACCGTTACAAAGGCATCCGTACTCCTCATAAGATGAAGTTCGGTGTGTCTGGCTGTACTCGTGAGTGTGCTGAAGCTCAAGGTAAAGATTTAGGTATTATCGCAACGGACGCTGGTTGGAACATGTATGTGTGTGGCAACGGTGGTATGAAGCCTCGTCATGCAGACTTACTGGCAAGCGACCTAGACCAAGAAACACTGCTGAAATACATCGACCGTTTCATGATGTTTTACATCCGCACGGCTGCGCCACTACAACGTACTTCAGTATGGATGGACAACCTAGAAGGCGGCGTTGACTACCTACGTGAAGTGATTGTTGATAATAAACTTGGCATCAACGACCAGCTTGAAGCTGACGTCGCTGGCCTAGTGGGTAACTTTGCTTGTGAGTGGACTGACACTATCAACGATGAAGCTCAACTTAAGCGCTTCTCACACTTCATCAATGCTGATGACCGTGATGAAAACGTTGTGTTTGTTAACGATGGCCGTGAACAACACCGCCCAGCAACATTTACAGAAAAACACCCAGAAGCGAAGGGCGACATCCTTCACGTTGAACTGGTTTAATTGGGAGACGACATCATGGCATTTACCAAAGTTTGTAAGATCGAAGATATTATTCCAGGTACCGGTGTTTGTGCATTGGTTGGTGGTGAGCAAGTTGCTATTTTCCGCCCAACTAAAGCCGAAGAAGTGTTCGCTATTAGTAATACTGACCCGTTTTTCCAATCAAACGTTTTATCTCGCGGTTTAACGGTTGAGCACAAAGGTGAGCTTTGGGTGGCGAGCCCACTTAAGAAGCAACGCTTTAACCTAGCAACAGGTGTGTGCATGGAAGACGAGAACTTCAGCGTGAAAGCGTATAAAGCTCGTATTACCAAAGGTGCTGTTGAAATCTCAGCATAATCGAATACGTAACAAGATTTGATAGATCAAGGGTTCTAGTTATCGACATTACCTTAGTTCGGCAACTAGAACCTTTTCCTATCCGATTTTAACTTTTAATTTTAACTTTTTAAGGACAACCTTATGTCTCCTGATTTTAAACCAGCTGAATTCGTTCAAACGATGATCGATGTGGGTGAAGCGAAAACGAAAACGAGTACTCGTGATCTTCTGATTCGAAGCACAATGGCAGGCATCATTCTTTCTCTTGCCGTTGTTGTAGCAATCACGGCTATCGTGCAAACAGGTATCGGCATCGTTGGCGCACTTGTGTTCCCTGTGGGTTTTGTCATTTTAAGCGTAATGGGCTATGACCTAGTAACAGGTGTATTCGGCCTTGCTCCTTTAGCGAAATTCGATAACCGCCCAGGTGTGACTTGGGGTCGTGTTCTACGTTGTTGGGGTATTGTTGGCCTTGGTAACCTTATCGGTTCTCTAATCGTTGCGGTACTGGTTGCTATCTCATTAACGGGTAATTTCTCTCTAGAACCAAATGCAGTAGCGCAGAAATTCATCGCTGTTTCTACTGGTCGTAGCCTAGGTTTTGAAAACATGGGTATGGACGGATGGATCACGTGTTTCGTACGCGGTATCTTCTGTAACCTAATGGTATGTCTAGGCGTGATTGGTAACATGACAGCACGCACTGTGTCTGGTCGTGTCGCAATGATGTGGTTCCCAATCTTCATCTTCTTCGCACTAGTATTCGAGCATACAGTAGTAAACATGTTCCTATTCCCACTGGGTATGATTCTAGGCGCTGATTTCGGTATCGCGACATGGTTGAACTTCAACCTTATCCCAACAATCCTAGGTAACATCGTAGGTGGTTTGTTCTTAACATGTGTACCTTTGTTCCTAACACACGCTAGAACAGCTCCTTCTCTAGGTGCTAAGTAATTCTGAATACGGCGAAACGTAATTTAGTATGAGATTTAGAGCCCCAACATCATGTTTGGGGCTTTTTTAGTTCGAACGCCTTAAACATCATCAATGCGTTGATTTTTATTGAGTAAAATACTCGCAATAGACTGTTTTGTTATAATTACTTCTATCTTCGTTAGTATTTAGACTGAATATTTAGCTCAACACCTGATAGTCTAAGGGTTAAGGATTTGGATAAGTCATCATGAATACAGTGACTTATCACATAGATTGAAGCTTGAGATAAAACAAGCAAACCTTCGGAGCACAGCATGTCAGAAGTATCGTCATCGAATGTTAAAGAAGTAACCAAAGGATTGGTTTCATTAGTAGGCGCGGGCCCTGGTGACCCAGACTTACTTACCCTAAAAGCGGCACGCGTTATTCAACAGGCTGATGTGGTCGTTTATGACCGCTTGGTATCTAAAGATATTTTGGCAATGGCTAACGCCGATGCAGAAATGCTGTATGTGGGGAAAAAACTCGACCATCACTGTGTACCACAAGATCAGATCAACCAACTGCTCGTGACTAAAGCGCAAGAAAATAAGCATGTTGTTCGCCTTAAAGGCGGTGACTCGTTTATCTTTGGTCGTGGTGGCGAAGAGTGTGAAACTCTCGCTGAAAATGGTGTGAAGTTTGAAGTGGTACCCGGAATCACGGCAGCGGCGGGCGCGACGGCTTACGCAGGCATTCCGCTAACACATCGAGATCACGCACAAAGCGTTCAA
The DNA here is from genome assembly GCF_023503985.1 of Vibrio sp. J383. Taxonomy (NCBI): domain Bacteria; kingdom Pseudomonadati; phylum Pseudomonadota; class Gammaproteobacteria; order Vibrionales; family Vibrionaceae; genus Vibrio; species Vibrio sp. J383. Next base: position 1,446,734 of record NZ_CP097294.1, read on the forward strand.
TTCATTACTGGTCACCTAAAGAAAGACGGTGAAGATATTGATTGGCGTTCGCTTGCTCAACACAATCACACGATCGTGTTTTACATGGGTCTGAAAGAGAGCCCGAACATTCAGAAAAACTTACTGGATAACGGTATGCGATCAGACATGCCGGTTGCGATTATTGAAAATGGTACACGCCAAGAACAGAAAGTCTTCCGTGGTGGTTTGAGTGACTTAGCTAATCTTGCGAGTGTCGCAAAGAGCCCAGCATTGATTGTGGTAGGTAGCGTTGCCCAGCTTCATGAAAAACTGGCTTGGTTTAACAAGCAAGCTTAATTGATTAATTTACAAGTTAGTATGTTAAGCGACCGCTTAGCTGACTAAGAATCAAATACTGCAGCGGCTACTTTGTCGCTGCATTTCTTTTTGGCGCATAGGCATCTCATCAATAATGTCGGTGATAAGGTTCCAATCCGTCTTCCCATTCCATCGGTGCTTTTCTTTTCCGTCTTTACCTATCAAAACAGCAGTATGTGAGCCTTTCGGTATTCCATAGCTGTCGGTTACCGCCTCTAAGTTAAATTCTTCTTCAAGCCAAGTAGGAACTGTGTAGCCGCTTTCCGCGATGACTATGATAACCACGTCTCGTTCATCCAATTGACAGTTATTGATCAACACTTCATTGAGAAACTCTTTGACGGCAGAATCTTCCTTCGGTGCAAAATAGATCACACTGCGGTGCGGTAAGGCCTTGGAGTGAGAGTAGGCTGGGTAAGCGTGTAACGAGTTGACTGACAGAATCATAAACATAACCGCGCTTGTTAATAGAGTTTTCAATGGTTTGGATATTGCTTTGGTTATCCCTGAACAGAAAAAGGCCAATACTGAGCGATTGGTGTTGCTGCCAAGGTATGTTCTGATTATTTGTCGGTACTGCATGTTCCACCTTCCTTGATAAACTCAAACAAGCTCTGAGTTAAGCGAATAAAAACTGCGTTAAGCCAATAACAGCTGCGTTAAGCTAATAGTAGTGATGTTAAGCCAATAACAGCTAAGTTAAGCTAATAGTAGCGACGTTAAGCCAATAACAACTACGTTAAGCATAGCTAATGAGTTCATTTTTATTAAAGAAAGCGGCTCGCATTTTAGAGTTGAATAGAATAGGGTATACGGAAAATCTAAAGGTATGAAATTATGGAAAACATAGCAATTTTGGTCGACGTTCAGAACGTTTACTACACAACGCGCGACAAATACCGTTCTAACTTCGACTATAACCAGTTTTGGTATGTTGCCACGGAAGGGCGTAACGTTGTGGCAGCTAATGCTTACGCAATCTCAAGCCAAGATCCAAAGCAGCGTCAATTTCACCATATCCTTCGTGGTGTGGGTTTTAATGTGAAGTTAAAGCCCTTTATTCAGCGCCGAGATGGCAGTGCAAAAGGCGACTGGGATGTAGGTATTGCGTTAGACGCGATAGAACTTGCAGAGACGGTTGATACGATTGTTTTGGTATCAGGAGATGGTGATTTCGAAATCCTTGTAGAGCGAATCAAAGAGCGTTTTGGCAAACCTGTTGAAGTGTATGGTGTTCCGGGGTTAACTGCTCAAAATCTTATCGATTCTGCCTCAAAATTTGTACCGATTGAAAAAGATTTTCTTCTATAGAGGAAATCCCGCACTTTATAATTGAAATCAATAATAACGATAATTAGAATGCAAACTGTTCTTATTTATCGGTGTGTGCAATGTCTCGCGTTTTAGTTGTTGATGATGATATCCAGTTGTGTGAGTTACTGGGTGAAGTATTGGAAAATGAGGGGTATCACGTTGATACCGTTCATTGTGGTGAATCTGCGCTAGAGTTTATTCAATCGAACCCTGTCGATTTGGTTCTACTAGACGTAATGCTTCCAAACTTGAGCGGAATTCAAGTGGCAAGGCGTATTTGTCAGCGTTTTGCTACTCCCATTCTTATGCTGACTGCACTAAACGACGATGCCTCTATGCTGGATGGCTACCAAGCTGGAGCCGACCAGTACATCGCCAAACCTTTCAATGTTCCTGAACTACTGACTCGCATCAAGGTGATCTTGCGCCGCGTTGGTTTTGAACGTCAAAGGCAATCTTTGGCTTCATCTAATCAGGGCTTGTGTGAACAACTTTCTCGTTTACCTCTCACGGGCACTGAAAAAGACCTGTTGGATTATCTTGTCAAAAATGACGGGATTGTCGTATCTAAATCTGACCTTCAAATCCATGTTCTAAAGAAAGAGCTTTGTCCTTTCGATCGTAATTTAGATATGCACATCAGTAATATACGACGAAAGCTTGTTCAGGCTGGCTTGTCTAAACAACACATCAAAACCGTTCGTGGTAAAGGTTATAGCTACCTAGAGTCGGTAGGGGTATGAGCCAAAAACTGCTGCGTTACCCTGATTTTATTGCCAAGCGCAAAGACGGACTCACTTTCCAATTATTCAGTTACCTGACCGTCATTTTAGTTAGCATTTTGATCCTGCAAGGTGTCGCTGAAAGAGCCTTGATGAAAGCGCTGCTTAAAGTGCCAGAATCGGTTAAAGCGGAAATGCTCGACCTTGCCTATCAAGCGAATGTGTTGATTGAAGAAGGGGATATGGATGAACTCGCGGATTGGGGCAATGCTCAGCAGTATTATCTGTTTGTCATCGATAAAGACAATCGACCAGTTACACATCGTCACATGCACCCGCATTTTGAATTTAAGCTCAAATACTTAAGAACGTTAGATCACCAACTTAGTGATCGTGTGAGTAAGCCGATATTCGGCCTGCCACTCAATAACGGTAAAACACTGGTTATCCAACTCCCACACCAGTTTCACCCGGCTAAATCCTTTGCGCCATATTCTTACATGTTGAAAGCGGTAATAGCTTTGATCGTGTTGTCTCTGTTCTCAATTATCATGGCGAAAAGCCTGCAGCAGCCGCTGGATAGATTAAGAGAAGCGAGCCGAAGATTAGCGCAAGGCGACTTCACTGTCAGTGTTGTTTCTGAGTTAAATTCTACGACGCGGGAGTTCAACGAACTTGCTCATGATTTTGATCATATGACGGTTGAGATTAAGTCTTTGGCTGAAAAGCAACGCCGTTTGATTCGTGATGTGTCTCATGAACTTAGAACACCATTGGCAAGGCAAAACCTCGCATTGCACCTGTTGCGCAGTAAGGTAGATGATAAGAGCATAGGCTTGCTTGAGCGAATGGAAAGTGAAACGGAAGAGATGAACAAGCTGGTGGGTGAGATACTTGAATTTAGCCGCTTAGAAACCTCTCGCTATGACTCCAAGTCAAGCTTGATGCACCTTGAGCATTATTGTTCGATGCTAATCGCGCAGATGCAAAATGATTTAAAACCGAATCAAACCTTGATTGGTGATTTAGAGACGCCGACATCAATGGTTAATATTGATGAGAGGTTGCTCCTGCGAGTTATCGGTAATTTGGTCAGTAACGCGATCAAATATGCGGGTGAGAATGCTCATGTTGTCGTGACTACCTATGAACTGTTAACCGATAAACGTTACAGTGTCATATCTGTAGAAGATGACGGTGATGGCATTCCTGATAACAAGATTGCGGGTATATTCGACCCGTTTACTCGCATAGAGTCAGCCCGTGATAAACAGTCTGGTGGTTACGGTCTTGGGCTAGCGATCGTGAAGGAAGCCATGGGAGTGATGAATGGGCATGTTACTGCTGAGAATAGAGAAGGTGGGGGATTGAGAGTAAATCTAATGTTCCCAATCGCTGATTAGCTTCCTGCTGTTACCTGTCTTGCTCCATAGATAACTATGACTGAAAGCGTGCTAAGAAACATAGCTTAGAAATATTGCTCAGAAATATAGCTTAGAAATATAACTTAGAAACATAGCCCAATAAAAAACGCCACTGCATTAGCAGTGGCGTTTTTGTTTATACGCTTTTGATTATCAGCTAGGCATAGCCATTAATTACGCCTTAGCTTGAAGGTAAGAGCGACAGAAAAGCTAGATTATGCCTGTTGGCGTGTTAGCTTAACTTCTTCTTCTTTCTCACCAGCAGCAGGGTCATTGAAGCGAGCTTCGTCAAAAGAACCTTCAGACTTAGCCACAATGATAGTTACGGCACTATCACCTGTGATGTTTACTGCGGTACGAATCATATCAAGAAGACGGTCAACACCCATGATAAGCGCGATACCTTCAAGCGGTAGACCAACTTGGTTCAATACCATCGCTAGCATAACAAGACCTACACCTGGAACACCTGCAGTACCAACAGACGCCAATGTCGCTGTTAGGATAACCATAAGGTAATCACCCATGGTTAGGTCGATGTTGTATGCCTGTGCGATAAATGCCGTTGCAACACCCTGCATGATAGCAGTGCCGTCCATGTTCACTGTTGCACCTAGTGGTACAGTGAAAGAAGCGACTTTGTTGTCTACGCCCATGCGGTTTTTAGCCGTTTCCATCGTTACTGGAATCGTTGCGTTTGAAGATGCCGTTGAGAATGCAAACATGATGGCATCTTCCATCTTACGTAAGAACGTAATCGGGCTTAGGCCTGTGAATCCTTTAAGCATTGCGCTGTAGGTAACCAAACCGTGTAGAAGTAGGGTACCAGCAAGCACTAAGAAGTATTCAGCTAGGTTCCAAATTGCGCCTAAACCAAGACCAGAGAACAGCTTCGCCATCAAGAAGAACACACCGTAAGGTGCAAGGTTCATCAGAAGAGCAACAAGCTTCATGATCACTTCGTTCAAGTCAGAGAAAACCGCTGCGATACGCTCGCCAGGTTTACCCGCTGCACTGATTGCAATACCAAACAACACAGCAAATACGATAACTTGCAGCGTTTTGCCCTCAGCCATCGCCTGAATAGGGTTGGTTGGGAACATGTCGATGATTACTTGGCCCAAAGAAGGGGCGTCCGCTGATTTGAAAGAGCTCGCAGCAGTAAGATCCGCACCAGCTCCAGGTTGGAACAGGTTACCGATAGTGAGTGCTAGAGTGATAGCAACGGCTGTAGTACCGATATAAAGTGCAAGCGTTTTGCCACCCATACGGCCAAGAGTTGATAAGTCTTTAAGAGAGCTTGTACCGCACACTAGTGAAACGAAGACTAGTGGCACAACAAGCATTTTTAAACTGGCGACAAAAATCTGTCCGCCTACTTCAAAGAGTCCGTTAACGATGTAGTTGTTAACAAATCCGCTGTCTGCAAAAAGGGATTGAATGGCAAATCCCGTTAATATGCCCACGACCATACCGAGGATAACTCGACCAGTTAAAGACATAGGTTTCTTGGTATTCATTTAGAACACTCCTTATTATTTATAACTTTGATACCTTTTCAAAGTGAGCGGGAGATTAGCAGTCGGTTGATCAAATCGAAAAACAAAAAATGAGTTTGAAATTATAGATGTGATCAGAATCACTGATAATTGTGTAAATTAAACAAATAAAAACAAAATAATTCACCATTTATTTACATTTATCGAGGATTTTATACATCAATCAGTCGTTTCAAAGGTAGTAAATAAGACAAGACAATATTTGTATTGATCTTGGCTGCTTAGATTGACCAGGCCAATGACCTTATAGTGAAATGTTGAATTCATGTTTACAGATCTGCACGCTCAATTAACGTATTGAATTGATTTTGTTGAGCTAAAGAAAGTGTGCTTTCAGTGGGCTTTACAAATCTTTACGAATGCAAAGAATGTAAATTTAATGCAAATGGTAATAGTTATCACTTATATTCACTCCCGAAATGATTCAGTGGTACCGGAAACGGTTCAACCGAGCACATCGAATAAATAACAAAGTGCTCGTACAAAAGAATAAAATCGGAGTAAAGGACATGTTTTCAAAGAGCCCATTGGCCTTAGTGATCGGCGCAGTATTAGCTTCACCAACAGTATTGGCAGAAACAGTAAAAACAGACGAGCACATGGTTGTTGAAGGTCGTGACTACGGTTACAAGGCCGACACAAACACAACAGCAATGCGCATGGAGGCGACTCAATTAGAGACTCCGGGACAAGTTTCAGTAATCGATGAACAAATCATCGATGAACAGCGTGCAACAACGCTAGGTGACGTTCTTAAAAACGACGCGAGTGTAAGTGCTGGTGGTACAAGCCGTAACCGTGAGCGTTTTTCTCTACGTGGTTTTTCTGTACAGAGCTCTTCGGGTTTCCTTAAAAATGGCCAGCAACATTGGTCTCACTACCGCCAACCAATCGAACTTCTAGAGCGTGTTGAAGTACTTAAAGGGCCATCAGGTCTACTTTACGGTATTTCTGCGCCAGGTGGTTTGATCAACATGGTAAGCAAGAAGCCAACTTACGCTACACAAGTAAGCCTTAGCCAAGACATCGGTTCTAATGATCACACTCGTACTACTCTAGATGTAAGCGGCGCATTAAACGATGCTGAAACTTTACGCGGCCGCGCAATTCTATCTAAAGAAAGTTACGGTTCTTGGAGAACATACGGTGACGGTACTGAACCACAAACAGAACGTTTTGTGGGCGGTGTATTCGTTGATTATGATGTAACTGAAGACGTAACGGTTTCTGTTCATTACGACAAGACTAACGACGAAGGTAGCGTAGATTCTGGTGCACTATACACACTAGACGGCAACCGAGTTGGTAGCGACAAGCACATCTGGGATGCGCAGTGGTCACAGATTGAAAACGATGTTGAGAACGTAGGTTTTGATATTGCTGCTAACCTGACTGACACATGGTCTTTAAAAACAGGTTTCAACTACCAAGATTTTGAACGTATCGATATGGAAAGCTACCCAAGCTTTAAAAATATGAACCCTGATGGTACCGGTACGGTAACTCAAGGTGGTAACTACCGTCACGATAAATGGCGTTTCAGAACGGCTTACGTCGATCTAACGACAACCGCTGATCTTGCTGGCACAGAGCACCAACTATTATTCGGCGCTAACTGGTTAGGTTACAGCTATTACCGTGGTATGGATCGTTTCAGCAGCGGCGAATACGCACCAGATGCAACGGTACCAGCACCGTCAGTGGGTCCAACATCGTTAGGTAAGATGAGTACTTACGATACTTGGGGTTTCTACATTCAAGATCTGATTACTATCAATGACGAATGGCAAGTTCTTGCGGGCGCTCGTTTCGACCGTAAAGTAAGTGAAGGCGTTGCAGAAGAAAACGTAGCACCTAAGCTTGGTGTGATTTACCACCCAGCATCAAACGGTAGCATTTACGTTTCTTACTCTGAAAGCTTTGAACCACAAGGTGTTGTTTCTAGCGGTAGCCGTAATTACACCAACGATGGCGAACTTCTTGATGCTGCGACAGGTGTATCTTACGAAGTCGGTACTAAGTGGGAACTGATGGACGAGCGTCTATTCGTTTCAGGTGCGGTATTTGATATTACCCAAGAAAACATCTCGATGGATGTAGAAGACACTTCGTCTGGTGATTGGACGAAAACACAAGGTGGCGAACAAGTTCACCGTGGTGCTGAGTTAGCCGCGCAAGGCTTTATCTCAGAAAAATTCTCTATGTCTGGTTCTGCAATGTACTTAGATGCTGAAATCACGAACCATGAAACGTATGAAGGTAACCGTCCAGTTGACGTACCTGAGTTTGCAGCAAGCGTTTGGTCTACTTACGCAGCAACCAATGAGGTTGATGTAAACCTTGGTCTTATCTACGAAGGTTCTCGCTACGGTGATAGTGCGAACACGTTCAAGAAAGATGGCTATGCTCGTGTCGATATGGGTGCAGCATACACACTTAAGTACGACGACTCTCTAGATTTCGTAGCTCGCCTAACAGTAGAGAACGTATTTGATAAAGAATACCTAGCGGGTGGTGGTTCAACTTCTTCAAAACACCAATTTGCAGAAGACGTAGTAATCGGCGAAGGCCGCAACTACATGGCAACACTGCAGGTTAAATACTAATTTGTCTGTAGGGTTTCATTGATAGCTTAAATACTAAGGGGAAGGTTTCGACTTTCCCCTTTCGTGATTCTGCTATTTAGTAAAAATATCCCTAGTAATGCGAGTGACTTTTAATGATAATGAGACTGCTTATCAATAAAACTCATTTGACCTTCTTCTTATAGTAAATGACTACAATTATGAATCTTTTAAAAACTAGCCTAGCGCTTGCCATCAGTTTGTTTGCAACGTCTTCTATGGCAAACAGCTTGGATCAAGCTCAATCAATTCAAAACAAGACCAATAACGCGTCGGCTTCGAGCCAAAAGGTTATTGATAAAAGCTCACAAGCGACTCTAATGCTGCAAGCTGAGATTGAGCGACTGCAAGAAGAAGTTAAAAACTTAGAAATCTACCACGATCACCTTGCCGCACTGGTTGAAAGCCAGAATCAAGAAGCTCAGAGCATTGAAGGGCAGATCGATGAAATTAAGCTAACACGTCAAGGTGTTGTGCCTTTAATGTACAAGATGATCGATGGCCTCCAAGAAGTTATTGAAAGTGATCTTCCTTTCAAGAAAAAGAGCCGTCTGCGTCGCGTTGAAAAGCTGAAAGCGATGATAACTCGTGCTGATGTCAGCGACGCTGAAAAATATCGCCGTATCTTAGAGGCGTATCAAATTGAAGTGGATTACGGTATTAAGCTCAGTTCTTATTCAAGCCGTGTCGAATTAAGTAAAGATAAAGTACTTGAAGTTGACGTTTTGCATCTTGGACGTATTTCACTAGTCGCTCGTAACTTGAATGGTACTCAATATTGGTCTTGGGATCAAAATAGCGCCCAATGGCAAGAGCTTGATTCTTCGATGAAATCTGAGTTGGACAAAGCGTACGATATTGCTAACAAGCAAGCATCTCCAAGCTTAATCACTTTACCTGTTTCTTTAACTGTTGCGGAGGTTAAGTAATGAACTTTAAGCCATTAGCAGCATTGCTTTGCATTACGTCCATTTCATTTTCTGCTTTCTCTGCATCAGACACGACTGCTCAGCTAGTTAATAAAGCAAAATCAGAAAGCCGCACTCAAGCTTCTCACAACGTGGTGCGTGAGGCTGACTTCAAAAAGACAGAACAAGAACTCAAAGCTATCAAAGCACAGCTTGATGCGAAACGTACATCGGTTCAAAACGCGACAGACGTTCTAACGAGTACATTCAGTGATAACGAAAACAAACTGGCTCGTTTAGAAGAGAAACTGCGTTTAGAGACTGGTAGCTTAGGTGAGTTGTTTGGAGTTGTAAGACAAAACGCGAAAGATCTCGATCATGAACTATCTGACACCGTTACTAATGTCGATCGAGCTGTTTACACAGAAACTGTTTATGACATCGTGGACGCTAAATCATTGCCTTCGATGTCTCAATTAACAGGCCTTTGGTTAAGCATGATGGAGCAAATCAAAGCGAGCTCGGAGATAAGCAAATCGACTGTTGCTCTTGTTAATGATGAGGGAGTAACTGAAAGTGCAGAAGTTTATCGCCTAGGTTCTATTGGTTTGGTTGCAGAACCAGGTTACGTATGGTGGGACTCTAAGCACCAAGATGCGATTGTTTACTTAAAGCAGCCATCAAATGGTCCAACACTGGCGTCGCTTTCGACATTAGCTAATGGCGAAGTGTCTAACGTGGTAGTCGATCCTTCCCGTGGATTCATGCTAGATCAATTAGCTTTGGAACCAAGCCTAATTGACCGCCTTCAAGCGGGTGGTGTTGTTGGTAAAGTGATTCTTGGCTTGTTGGCAATTGGTTTAATCATCGCATTGGTTCGTGGTATTTCTTTGGCTATCGCTCGTCAGAAGATTCGCGCACAACTTAAGAACCCAGAGCAAGCGGGTGATAACCCACTAGGCCGTGTTCTTGCGGTGTACAACAAAGAACAAAACCAAACGGTTGAAGCATTAGAGCTGCGTCTTTTAGAAGCGGTCGTTGATGAACAGACTCACCTAGAGAAAGGTTTGTCGATGCTGAAACTTCTAGCAGCGCTCGCACCTATGCTTGGCTTGTTGGGTACCGTAACCGGCATGATCGAAACATTCCAAGTGATTACACAGTTTGGCAATGGCGACCCTAAAGTGATGGCGGGTGGTATTTCGATGGCGCTTGTAACAACCGTACTTGGTCTTGTTGCTGCAATGCCACTACTACTTGCACACAACATTCTTAGCACTCAATCAGAGAACATTCGCAATATTCTTGAGAAACAAGGGATTGGCCTTGTTGCTGAACAGGCAGAAAAGACGGTTGAATCAAAACCTGTTGTTTCACCAGTTGGGACTGCTGCGTAATGGATATTTTGTCGGGTTCTCTATTACCAGCAAGTTGGTTAACGAGTGACTGGCTGCTGTCTTTATCAAGCTTTATGGAGCAGGGCGGTTTCGTCCTGTGGTGGCTAGCCGCTGTTGTCCTTGTGTATTGGGTGCTTGTGGTAGAACGCGTGCTTTATCTAGCGTTCTACTTTCCAAAGCAACGCCAAGTTTGGATTACAAAGTGGCATGAAAGAGAAGATCACTCTTCTTGGCATGCTAAAGCCATACGTGAAGGTTGGTTAGGGCAAGCGAGTATCTTGCTTAACCAAAACTTGAATTTTATTAAGCTGTTAGTCGCTATTTGTCCTATGTTGGGCTTGTTAGGTACCGTAACCGGTATGATCTCTGTTTTTGATGTCATGGCGACTCAAGGAAGCAGTGACCCTAAATTGATGGCTTCAGGTATCTCGTTGGCAACACTGCCAACCATGGCGGGTATGGTTGCTGCATTAGCGGGCATGTTTGTTCACGCTCGTTTAGCGAAAGTGTGTAACCGCTTAGAATTGAAATTAGAAAAATCTTTAAGGAGTCAACGATGAGACTCGGTCGACGTCATTCTAAAAACGAAGAGGCTCAAATAGACCTTACTTCGATGCTTGATATTGTATTTATCATGCTTATTTTCTTTATTGTGACCAGTTCATTTGTTCGTGAGTCAGGGGTTGAAGTCAATCGACCACAAGCGTCTAACGTAGTAAGCCAAAAGGATGCGGGCATCTTTGTAGCGATTACTTCTGCGAATGACATCTTCATCGATAAACGTGTTGTTGATGTTGAGCGTGTCCAAGCAACGTTAGAACACTTGTTGCTAGAACAACCTGATGCTTCTTTGGTTATTCAAGCGGATGAACACGCTTACAACGGTACGGTTGTTAAAGTGATGGACGCTGCTAAAGGTGCGGGTGTTAAAAACATTGCGCTTGCTGCTGAAAAGCGATGATCTTGGAGGATCTTCATAAATGATTCGCCTATTTCTTGCTTTACCGCTAGCGGGCGCATTGGGCTTAGCTCTGTTTTCTTTTATGGCTTGGATGGTCGATAATGGCCACCAACGTTCACCAGATAATAGTGAGACGTTAAGTTTCAATATGGTGATGGTGGAACAAGAACAAGAAGTCCAAAGAAGACAGCGTGCAGTCCCTGAAAAACCAGAAATGCCAGAGCCACCACCGGAAGCGAAAACGTCTCAGTCACAAGCTGAAGTGACGCCTCTGAATTCGATGTCTTCACTGCCGTCATTGGATTTGAATACATCGGTTGATGGCTTAGCGATTAACGCGCCGACATTTTCTGATTTTGGTTCGAACCAACAGGCATTGCCTCTGTATCGAGTAGAACCTCGTTACCCAGCAAAAGCGCTGAAGCGCGGCGCTGAAGGCCATGTCATTATGTCTTTTACCATCGATGAAACGGGACGCCCAATTGACATTCAAGTCACTGACGCAAACCCACGTCGTATGTTTGAACGTGAAGCGATGAGAGCACTTAAAAAATGGAAATATCAACCGAAAGTCGTCGATGGAAAAGCGATAGCTCAGGTTGGTCAAACCGTGAAACTAGAGTTTAAGTTGGCAAAATGATGAAACAGATATGGATATTAGTGGGCTTGTTGTTAATGCCCCTTACAACACAAGCAAAAGAGCTGACTCAATATACTGCTATTCGTGTTCAAAAGGCGCATAAGCTTGCTCAAGATGAACAGGTTAAACAGGCGATTGACGTACTTGCAGGCTTGGAGCTTTCGAAAGGCTACGACAAAGCGTACGTAGCTCGTATGCTGGGTGTGTTTTACTGGCAAGATGGCAAAACCGACACGGCAATCAAGCAGCTTACTTATGCGGTCGACAGCAATTTGCTGGTTGATGAGCAAGCTTGGATAACGAAGCGCATGCTGGCTGATTTGTTGTTGAACGATCAGCAGTTTAAAAACGCGCTTCCGCACTATTACGAGTTAGTGAAAACAGCGCCAGAAAAAGAAAAGAAAGACACGCTTTGGATGCGAATTGCACAAGCTGAATACCAAATTGAAAACTGGTCGAAAGTCCTAGTGGCCATCGGTAATCGAGACAAATTCAATTCAAAAGCAGAGTTGTCGCCTCTATCGCTAAAATTGGGCGCACAGCTTCAGTTAAAACAGTGGAAGCAGTCTATTCCGACACTGGAAAGTCTCATTGAACTTCAACCAGAGAAAGATAACTGGTGGCGTCAACTTGTCGGTATTCAGCTAAGATTGGAACGTAATCGTGATGCATTGAACACGTTAGCACTGGCTGATTTACAAGGCGTTGAGCTTAAAAATTCGGATCGCCGTTTATTAGCACAGCTTTACGCGAAACGCGGCATTCCAGAACGAGCTGCTGAAGAAATAAGTAAGTTAGATGACGCGAACAGCGATGTTCAACTTCTGGCTGAGCAAGCAACCTACTGGCAGCTAGCGAAAGAGTGGGACAATGCCATTGAAGTGTGGACGTTAGCGTCTAAAAAGGATACTCAATACCACTGGAATGTGGCACAGCTATTGGTTCAGCAAGGTTACTACGACCGAGCGTTGGTTGTTTTAGACAAAGTGAAAGACAAAAACAAACAAGCCGACGTTGCTTTAGCGAAAGTGCGTTCATGGTACAAGCTTAAGAACTTAGATAACGCCCTTGCTCAAGCCAAGCGTGCGAATAACATTGAGCCATCTTCTGAGGCGAAAGGTTGGATCAAATACCTGACTCAGCTTAGAACGGTAAGTGATAACGGAAACGTCTAACCGCTCATAGCAAACAGAAGACAAGAAACAGCACATTAGAAACAAGAAAAGCAAAAGGGTGTCATTTGATCGTTCAAATGACACCCTTTTTCAATTTGTATCGTAATGTCGCCGGCTAGAGTCCATCTAGTTTTACTGTAGGATTAATCAATTACGGATTGCACATGGCCCCACTAGACGTTGCACTTTTAATTATTCCATTGGTGTCAGCGATCCAGTTAATAGTGCAATCACGAGAAGGGTTTTTAAAAGCGTGCAGAGTACTACCATCCTCTAATATTTTTTGAGTCTCTTGCCATGCAAACGTTCGTGATTCCCAAAAGCTGATAGGCCGTGATCGCTCGGTTAGGTAGCGTTCTTGTACTTCGGCTATGTCTGAACCTATGTACTTCTGGATATGTTCTTCCGTGCTGGCCACTTGGCTACTGCACGCTGTTATTAGCGCAGAAAAAACCAAAACAACAATAATACGCATGTCAAAATCCCTTTAAGTTTATTTAGCTCTCTTTCGTTGGTTGCAGATCCTACTTGTTGGCAACGTACATCCACCGACGAATCCATTGTTTGTTGATCTTTAAAGTGATCCAACCGCAGAATAGTCCCAATTCTCAATCGTTAAAGCCACTATTCCTACCTTAAACTAATCTCAATCAAGCATGTTGAGATTGAGATTTTTTGAGGCTTGAGCTTGTTATCAGTTAGCTCAAATACAACTTATCAATTGCCTCTAATACAAGTTAGCAAGAATATGCAAACAGTTCGATTACTTCCCATGTAATGTTATGTAAATTTCCTTACGACGCTCGGCAAACGTAAACAATGTAAATTGAATGCCAATACGAATGATTATCAACTAAATTGACGCCATAAAATTTATAGGTATTGGTTTGTATGTCGTTAAAAAGTAGGGCGGTTCAATCATGGGCTCGTCGACTTCATGTTTATATTTCAATGGCGCTTCTGTTCGTTGTTCTTTTCTTCTCAGTGACGGGTATCACCCTTAATCGACCTGAGTTATTTGAATCAACCCAACCCAATATCCAACGGTCTACGTTAACGCTTCCTACAAGTTTATTTTCAATCCAAGACGGGCGATTAAAAGCCGACGAAACGGCCTTTGAGACATTTCTGTTTGAAGAAGCCAACCTATCTGGCGTCCCTTCAGGTTTAGACATCTACGCCGAGATTGAAGGCGGTGAGTTGCTGATCGGTGAAGTGTCTATGGACTTCAAAGGACCAGGCTACAACGCCTCTGTGTTCGTTGACGTGGCGTCTGAAATGGTGGAAGTCGAAACCACCAATTACGGCGTTATCGCACTTTTGAACGATCTACACAAAGGCCGTAACAGCGGTGAAGTTTGGAAGTGGTTCATCGATATCACAGCGCTACTGATGATCTTCTTTGTACTTACCGGCGTGTGCTTACTGTTACCTAAGAAAAAAACACTCAATACCTCCATTAAATGGACGGTGTTTGGGTCTGCAATCTCACTTGCTATCTATTTTGTCGCCGTACCTTAACCCCTCGTTAGCTTGATGAATTAGGCTGGTGAGTCAGTTTAGTGAATCAGCTTGAAGAACGAACTAAAGGTTAAACGGATTTAAAAGGTTGTTAAACATGAAAAAAATGAACTGGAGCAAGTCGCTTCTTGCTTTATCTCTTTTGCCAAGCCTAGGCATGGCACAAGCGATCCCTGATACGGCAAAACTTGATGTGAACTTTAAGCTTCCAAAGATTGATACCTCTATGTACGCGCGTCCTTATGTGGCGGTGTGGGTAGAGAACAGCGAACGAAAGTCAGTGAAAACCATTGAGCTTTGGGTCGGTAAAGATGAATGGCTTAAAGATTTACGTAGCTGGTGGAGAAAGGTTGGACGTTACGATCGTGAATTGGTTGATGCAGTGACGTCTGCAACGCGCCCTGCTGGCCAGTACCGCTTCGTTTGGGATGGTAAGAGCGATGATGGCCAAACTCTAGAACAGGGCGAGTACACGGTTCATATCGAAGTTGTTCGTGAACATGGTGGCCGTAATTACCTTCGTCAAAAAGTATCGCTAACAGATTCAAGCGCTTCTTATGAGCTAAAGGCGACGGAAGAGACGGGTGAAATCACTCTGAACTACATCGCTAAATAACAAGTGCGAATAGCAAACTGAACAGAATCGACAGCAGTCATCGTAGGCTCAGATAGAGCGACACGGCTAACAATTATAAATAATGGAATTGAACATGATGAAACAGACAAAAATTAAGGCACTTGCACTAGCGGGTGTTATGGCATTCGGCCTAGCCGCAACGACAACAGCGCAAGCTCACCCACGCTGGATCCTGCCGTCTCATTTTACCGTGTCTAAAGAAGGTGGTGACTGGCTAACGTTCGACGTGACTGCATCTCACGGTACGTTCGTTTTCGATAAGCCAGCAGGCAGTGAAAACGCTCATGTCATCATGCCAGACGGTCGCAGCGAGCGTCCTAACTTTGTTATTCGCGGTAAACGTCGTTCAATTTTTGATTTCTACTTCGAAGAAGAAGGTACGCACAAAGTTGCGATCAACAATGAGCCTTCTTACTACACGCAATACAAAGCGGGTCGTCGTGACACAGTGAAATGGATCAAAGCAAACAAAGCGGAACGTGATTCAGTTCTTCCTGAAAAGTCGCGTGACGTGGTAACACAAATCAGCTTCACTCGTGCAGAAAGCTACATCACAGTAGGTAAACCATCGGATTCAGTCTTCAAAATTGAAGGCAAGCTACTTGAAATGAAGCCAGTAACGCATCCTTCAGACATCATTGAAGGTGAACCTGTGACATTCCAATTCTTCTACAACGGTGAAATTCAAAAAGACGTGAAAGCGGAAATCACTCGTGAAGGCACGCTTTACCGCAACCACCAAGAACAGATTGATGTAGTGAGTGATGAGAACGGCGAAATCACGTTCACTCCAGACGTGGCTGGTCGCTACGTAATGAAAGCGAACTACAAAGGTGAGTTGATTGACAACCCACTGGCAGACAAAGCAAGCGCGAACGTTCACCTAACGTTCGAAGCACTGCTTCAATAATTGTGATATCGGGGCTAGATCCCTGATTAAACGACCAAAAAACTTAAGGGCTCATTTGAGCCCTTTATCGCTCAGTTTACTTCTGAGAATTTGCACTGTAGCTAGGGTATGAACCATGACAATAAAAACAAAACTAAAATCGATAATCACTCCATGCTTGGCTCTGGGACTCGGTTTCGCTGCATTACCTGCGCAAGCACACTTTCCACTGATG
This sequence comes from Vibrio sp. J383, assembly GCF_023503985.1. NCBI lineage: Bacteria > Pseudomonadati > Pseudomonadota > Gammaproteobacteria > Vibrionales > Vibrionaceae > Vibrio > Vibrio sp. J383. Next base: position 1,463,079 of record NZ_CP097294.1, read on the forward strand.
AGCTGTTGGTTTGAAGGCAAAACCGTGGCGTGTGAAGCGGGTTATTCGGATGGCAGTAAAGCGATTGATTACGCGGTTGAGATGTACGACTACGAAGACAACTTGATTGCAAAAGAGATGACAGATAAGCGCTCTATCGTTGAGTTTCCAAACCCTGACACTGAGTTCTACCTTGTATTCGATTCAGGCCATGAGTTTCCTGTTGAAGTCGACGTTGTTGAGATCAGCGATAAATGATGATTCAAGGCGTACGTGCTGACACGGGTGGCAGAGAAGGCAAATGGGTAGGGCTGATCATTGTGTTCATTCTGAGCTTTGCTACGGTCGCTATTCCATTTCATCAAGCAGAATCCCACGTAAAAGCGGTACTTGATCATCAAATTCTGGTGACCGATGTTGAACAAGAAAACTTGGCAATGTTGTCAGAGCTGCGTTTAGCGCATGAAGAGATTCGCGACCTGCGTATGGACTCTGATGGCGAATGGCCAAGTGTTATGTCATTGAAAGATGAATGGGTCGCGCCATTTGTAGAAGATCAGAGCTGGAAGCGCAAAGGTTCTCATATTTGGTTATTGGACGAGCGCGGTTACTACTTTTCTACGCCAAGCGAATACGCGACACCAAGTGAACAAGCTGCACAAAGCGATCATGGCTTTGCTGATTCCTTTATTTTAAACGCCAACAGTGTCTCTCCTGAAATCTGGATTTTCTTTGGTGGCGTCGCAAGTCAACCGACTAATTTTGATGAGAATACACTCGAATCTGCAGGCTGGAAAATGGTCGTCAATGAATCAGAAGTTGAACAGCATGATGCTTCTTCTCATTAAACAACCCGGCTTACAAAAATGCTCACTAATAATAAGAGATTTACTATGCGAATTATGACTCTATTGATGTCGTTATTGGCGGTGTTAATGACACCCAATGCATTGGCAAAAGAATATAAGATCGATAGCGACAAGCTAACGATTGGTATAACCCTTCAGCCTTACTACAGCTATGTAAAAGCGGTGGTGGGTGACAAAGTGAACATTCTTCCATTGGTTGATGCTGGGTTTAATCCGCATAACTACTTACCACAACCGAATGATTTGAAGCGATTGAGCCAGATGGATGCGATCGTGGTAAACGGTATTGGTCATGATGACTTCGCGCTTAAAGTGATTTCAGCCGCGCAACGTGATGACTTAGTGGTGATTGAAGCAAACAAAGAAGTGCCTTTACTTCCTGCTCTTGGTCAGTCTGTTGGCCAAGGCGCGGTGAACCCGCATACGTTTGTTGGCCTTTCTACAACGATTCAAAAGGTTTACACCATCGCGAGTGAAGTCTCTAAGCTCGACCCAGACAACGCGGTGTTTTATCGCAAAAACGCGCGTAAGTACGCAAAGCAATTTCGTTTTATGAAGCGTGATGCGATGTTGTCATTAGGTGAACTCGATACATCAGGCATGAAAGTGGCGACCACGCACAATGCTTATGGGTACATTCTGCAAGAGTTTGGTGTAGATGTGGCGGCGGTGATTGAGCCAGCACACGGTGTTGAACCGAGTGCGAGCCAGCTGCAAGAGACGATCGAAAAGATCCGCGCTTCCGGCATTGATGTTCTGTTCTACGAGCTAAACATGCCAAACCGTTTTGTTGACACGATTGAAGCGGAAACGGGTGTTCAGCTTTACCGTTTTTCTCACATGACGCATGGCGAATATCAAGACGACAAAGTTGAAGTTGAGATGAAGAAGAACCTAGAAACGCTGATCGAAGCAATGAAATTTGCGGCGGCGAACCAAGCTAAAAGCGGGAACGCATAATGCTAGGTCCTTTAATTTCAATCAATCAACTTGGTCTGCAATACGACAATAACGTCATTCTTGATGATATCTCATTAGAACTTAAAGCGGGTCAGTGCCATGTGATCATGGGGCCAAACGGCGGTGGCAAAACCTCTTTGCTGCATTCTGTTCTTGGTTTGACGCCTTTCTCTGGGCAAATCAATATTCATTGGCCAGAAAAGCCAAGTATTGGTTATGTTCCTCAAAAAGCGACCTTCGAATCGAGCTTACCTCTGACGGTCATGGATTTCGTGTTGCTTAACCAAACTCGAATTCCACTATTTTGGCGTCGTAAGTCTAAGCAATTGGATCTCGCACTCGCGCAATTGGATCGTGTGGGTATGGCGACTCGTAGCGACCGCCGTATGGGACAGTTGTCGGGTGGTGAGCAACAACGTGTATTGTTTGCTCAAGCCTTATTGGATAACCCAAGTTTATTGGTTTTAGACGAGCCGACCACAGGTATGGACGAGCAGGGCGTTCGTTATCTTGAATCTCTAATTCGTGAATGCGTTGATGAAGGTCGCACCATTCTTGCCGTTCATCATGATGTAACTGCAGTGCGTCGCCTTGAAGCGAATGTACATGTTGTGAATCGATTCTTGGTGGATAGTGGTCCACACGAACAAGTGCTGCACCCAAGTAAGATTGAAAGCTTGTTCCAGCACTACAGCAGTGGCGCAGCTATTGTTAAATCGAAGGAGGTTGCGTAATGGATTGGTTACGACAACTTGCCATAAGTGGCGTTGAAGCGGGTTGGTTATCAGACAGCTTCATGTACGCATTCATGGTGAATGCCTTGGTTGCGGCGCTATTACTCGGCCCGTTATTAGGTGGCCTTGGTACTTTGGTGATTGCAAAGCGTCTAGCTTTCTTCTCTGAAGCGGTAGGTCACGCCGCATTAACCGGCATCGCTATCGGTGTTTTGCTTGGTGAGCCACCAGAAAATCCAATTATTGGTCTGTTTAGCTTCTGTATGATCTTCGCTTTGCTTCTTCATTTTGTAAGAAACAGAACCAATGTGCCATACGATACTTTAGTTGGTGTTTTCCTTGCGCTCGCTTTAGCGGTCGGCGCGGCATTGCTGATGTACGTGGCACGTAAGATCAACATCCACATGCTTGAGAACGTGCTGTTTGGTTCGATTCTCACGGTAACAGATCAAGACTTAGCGATTCTCGCAGGCAGCTGCGCACTCATCATTTTGCTCTTAATACCGACGTTCAACCGTATTCTTCTCACTTGTATTAGCCCTGATATTGCCAAGGTTCGTGGCTATAACACCAGCTTTTATGACTACTTGTTTGTCATGATGATCACCTTAGTGACGATTGCAGCAGTGAAGATCGTGGGTGCGGTTCTTGTTGGGGCATTACTGCTCATCCCAGGCGCGACGGCTCGATTGCTGACTAAACGCATGGGCAGCTTTGTTTTACTGTCCGCGTTACTGGCAACCATCGCGTGTTTGGTGGGGACTGTGTTGCCTATGGAGCTAAAACTGCCAGTGCCATCAGGCGCTTCAATCATCATCGTTTCTGCGACCTTTTTCCTAGCGGCGACGCTATACCGAATTATAAGAAAGGCATAACCATGACTTCTTTAATGAATCGTATCTCAATCTCAGTAAAAGCAGTGGCTCAAGTGAGTGCACTTAGTAGTCTGTTGTTGGTTGCCTCAATGGTGTCTATCAGCGCTAATGCTGAAGATATCCTAACCAGTACGCCTGTGACTTATGCGTTAGCGACAGAGCTGACCAAAGGCACAGACATTACGACTGAATACCTACCACCAAAACGCTACGGCATTGATCGCTTGCCTAACTGGTTTGGTACTAAGGGGGCGAGTAAAGTCCTTCAATCAGGAGAAAAGGCGACCGTTGCACTAACGCTGTCATCTATCTGGCAAGCTGATCCTACATTTGTATACGCAAGACAAGGCAACATCCGTTTGGTTGAGGTTGATGCTGCTCAAGCGATTACACCGCGTGCGCAAGGTGTCGCTGCGCTGACGTTATCAAATGGTGAAGTGTCTAAATACGCGTGGTTAAACCCAACCAATCTAACGCGTATGGCGGCAATTGTGGCTGATGACTTTAAGTTGTTGTGGCCGGCGCAAGCTGAGACCATTGATAGCAACCTACAACGCGTGATGCTTGATGTTCGAGAACTGATTAACAAGCAACAAGCGGTGTTATTGGATAACGACGTAGATTCAGTATTGTTGCTTTCAGAAAGTTTGGAAGATTTCGCTTCTGGTAGCCAACTGTTTGTTGAAGAGCGTATGTTCAAAGCAGAACTGGAATGGACAGATCAAGACAAAGCGAAACTCAAAGCCATGTTTTCAGAAGACGATGCACTCTGGTTAGTCACAGCGAAAAAGCCAACGACGTTGATTAAGTCACTGGTGCCTAATGAGCGAATTCTTGTTGTTGATTCCGTAGACCGTTGGGGAAGAGCAGGGATTAATGCAAAAGCGCCATTTGCTCGCTGGGAAGTTGAGCCTTTCAAAGGTTAAGTGGCTAAAACAAGTTAGCTAATAAACCGCTCGTTCAAAAAATACGATCAAAAAAGCAGCCCAAATAGAGGCTGCTTTTTTTGTTCTTGTCCGTTGGCTCTGGTCAGAGTGCTGAGCAGAGTATCGTGAGTTAAAAACTTACTCTGCAGCTTTTGTCTCTTTAGTTTCGATACCCGCTTCTTCCGATTCAACAGAAGCTTCAACTGTGCCTTCAGCTTGCTCTTGAGCGGCTTTCGCTTGCTCTTCAGCTTCCATTTTTGCGCGGTCAGCTTTAGAAATATAGCGAGGCTTGTTGCTACCATGCAGTTTAGACGTCGCCTGTTTCTGTCTTTTCTTTAGAATTTGATTGATTTTTTTCTTACGGTTCATTGCTGCATAGCCTTGTATTTAGTTTATGCGGTGGAGGATAATCATTTTAGATCTAGAACTCAATATTTACATGCTATCCAGCAAGGAAAATATCACTATGCAGGCAGTCGAAACCGCACGCTTACGATTAAGAATGATCGCACCTCAAGATGCGGCGTTTGTTCAGCGATTATATAGCTCAGAAGATTTCTTACGTTACATCGGAGACAAGGAAATTTCAGATACTTGCAAGGCTGTTGAATACATCGAAAACAACATTCTTAAGATGTATAGAGAGAAAGGAGTGTGTTTACTGATGGTCGAGATTAAAGAGTCTTCAACGCCAATCGGTGTATGTGGTTTGGTTAAAAGAGACACACTAGAGGCGCATGATATTGGTTATGGTTTTGTACCTGCAGTATATGGGCAAGGTTTTGCAAAGGAAGCGGCACAAGCGATAATTGAACAAGCTCAACATAATGCTGATATCGATCATTTAGTTGCCATCACGACCTCTGATAATATTCGAAGCATCGCACTGCTGACTAAGTTGGGTTTTGTGTTTGAGCGAGTTGAAGAGGCGATAAATGAAAGCGTCAATCTTAACCTGTACGGTCTATCACTGAGTAATTAATCATGTTTCAACATAACAACATCCTGCAAGGCGAACTCGCAACCGAGTACAAAACTGTTATTGCTATGGTGCACATCTATTGTAAAGATCATCACGGTGCTGTTCGTTTGGACAACGCGCTATGTGAAGAGTGCGAGCAACTATTGCGTTATGCCGAAACACGACTTGATCGCTGTCCTTATGGCGAGGCGAAGCCAACCTGCAATAAGTGTCCAATTCATTGCTATAAGCCTGATCCTAAAGAGCAGATGCGTTTAGTGATGCGATATGCTGGACCAAGAATGCTACTCAAGCATCCGATTTTAGCGATACGACATTTGATACATGAGAAGCGGAAAGTGCCAAAGAAGCCATTGCCGAATGTGTCGAACCGCCATATCCGAATGAACAAAAAGTAACGTATTGTTTGCAGTGGAAAACGGTTTAGAAATAAGAAAGGTCTGATTTCTCAGACCTTTTTGTTTTTATGTTCGATGACTAAACCTAGAACGTAAGAGATTACGCGGCTTGAGGTTCTTCGTAGGTAACCGTCAGGTTATTGATCCAGCGTCGGCTCAAGTATCGGTGTGAACAGATGGCCAGTTTCACCACTTCTTCTACCAACATCAGACCATAGATGTATTTGAAATCCCATCCAGCGACAAATGCGCCGTAAACACACACTGGAATCCCAACCATCCACATCGCGATGAAATCCATTCGCAGGCAAAAAGCGTTATCACCACCAGCACGAATAATACCGTTAATGATCACCATGTTGAGCATACGAATGACTACTGCAAAACACATAATAGTCATTGCAGGTGCAGCGAGTGGGTACAATGCATAGGTAGAAAGGTTTAGCCATGATAGAACATGTTCTTTGCCCATAAACAGTAGCAACCCAACGACCGCGCCAAAACCAACGACGGCTTTAATGAATGTTAGACCCATGCTCATCGCGTCATCAAATTCATCACGACCTAATGAATGGCCTAACAAAACAGAACACGCCACTGAAATACCAAAGAAGATCGAATAACACAGCGATTCAAATGGTGCGAGCATCGAGAACACCGCAAGCTCAGTCGTGCCCATGTGACCGAAAATCATTTGATATGCCATGGTGCCCATTGCCCACAACACAGCATTCATCGTCAACGGAAAAGCAATGCGACGGTAAGACAACCACAATGACGGGCGATGTGGTGAGCTCGGTGTCGTTAATAGCCAATGTTTACGCATACGCATGTAGCTATACATCAAGCCCACTTGAATCAATCGCGCTAAGGTTGTCGCCAATGCCGCACCTGCAACGCCCATTGCTGGAATGCCGAAAGCACCTTTAATAAGAATGAAGTTAAGCGCAATGTTGAGTGCGATGGTAACGCCACCTAATAACAGCGGAGTTACGGTGTCACCTGATGAGCGCATGCTTGCTTCTACCACGACAACAATGTGAGTCAGAAGTAGAACAGGGAAGCCATACCATAGGTAAGTCGCGCCAAGTTCAATCACGGTTTGATCGCTGGTTTGCAACATCATTAAAAACTGAGAACCAAGAGTGATGATTACGGTAACAGGCAGCAGAACTTTTAAGCCAAATATCATCGCAATCGATGATACTGTTCGTGCGCTTTTTCGGTCATTCTTTCCCCAGTATTGAGCGACTAATGTACCGTTTGCTGAGGCCAACCCTGCCATAATCATAATAGCAACGAAATGCCATTTTGACGCAATTCCCACAGCTGCAGCTGCTTCCATACCATAATCACTGACCATTAATACGTCAGCAAGGGCAAGAATAGCGACCAGCGCACTTTGCAAAGCAACAGGTAGACCAAGTTTAACGATACGAGGTAAGATGCTCTCTGGCTTGTTATTCATAGATGAGTTAGGGTTGATGTTAGTTGTCATAAGCTCTCCGATTTATGGCAGAACTATAGTGTTTTGAGCGAAGTAACAACATGTTTAAAAAACAACAAAACCTGTGCGAATCCGTCATTGAGTCAATGAGGCCAAAATCCACTTGGCACGATGACGTTTTTCTTGCCGAACAGTGCAAAGAACGTTTTTTGACCGTTGAAGATATCCCAGAGATGAAAAGCTTTGGTGTCTATATGGGCGGTATGGCAAAGCTATACGATGGTTATTGGGTTGAGCGAGAATCCGTCAATGTTCATACGTTGATTTTTACTCAAGAAGGGGGTGGAATTTTAACCACTTCAACCTCGGTACAGGCGATTACGCCTTATACGCTGGTGGTTCTTCCTGCCGAAACCCCATTTCGTTTCGAACTCGATCCTCAATACAACTATTGGAAAATGGCGTGGATGCTGACGCCTGATACGCAGCAATGGCAGCACATAGCAAGTTTAGGTCAGGGGATAGTGCCGTTCGGAGAGTGTGAGCAGATCTGGTCATTAATGAACTTGGTTTACTTTGAGATAGGCGGTAGAGCCAGTTACCGTAAGTTGCTTTTGAGTGAAATCATCCGAACATTGACGGGGTTTGAACCCAAATCGACCAGCACCACCGCACGTGTTCAAGCGCTCTATAACGAGATTGAAAGCAGTCTGCACCAGCCATGGACAGTGGCAGGGATGGCCGAAAGGGTATTCATCAGTGAAGAGCAGCTCAATAGAGTCACTAAGACGCTATTCAACCTCTCACCACGCAGTAAATTGATTCAATTACGCATGGATAAAGCCACCAGTTTGCTGAAATATCAAGATTGGTCAGTCTCTATGATTGCCAACCGTTTAGGCTACAAAGATCCTTATAACTTCTCACATCGCTTTAAAAAACATTTTGGTCTGTCACCCAGCCAATATCGAAAAAGCCATCGACTTCTTGGTTAGCCTTGCTTATTTCCTCGATCAATTACGCAAGATCAAGCTTTGCAGTAATATTACTGTATTGAGCTATCTATCAATTTAGTATTTTTGCTCTATTCGATAGTATTGGAAATATCTCAGAGACGACTGCTTATGCAACACGAGGAATTAATGCACCAAGTTATCAGTGAGACGGATGATTTAGCTCTTCCGTCGAAGCTCATTTTAAACAATAAAGAGTTTCAATCAGGCACTAAAATCGTACGCAAGCAGGGTTGTGGTTCAATAATAGGAACGCTTGCTGAGCCTCATCGTAAAGTACTTTTCTATCTTTACCTGAACAGAGGCCAAGTGGTGAGCAAGCAAATTTTGAAGCGTGTAGGCTGGGCAGGTAAAGCGGTGACATCTGCATCTGTGTTGGTTGCTATTTACGAGATAAGGAGGATTCTTGACTGCCGTTGTATACAAACCGTTTCCAACGAAGGGTATGTCATGGAGTAATAAATAATCTTCTATTGATATCCTGTTAATATATTAATAATAAAAATTTAATCTCTTTACCGTACGAATTCCATTGATTATCGTCAAATCTAAAACGTCCACTTATAAGCGACGTTATATAAATACGACTGAATCTGACTTTGTCGCTGGCTATATAGTAAGGGAATGATATAAAAATGGACTCTTATCCTGCAATAGAAACGAACCACTCTGAAAACAACGTAGTACTTGAACTAAACGGTAAAATTGTTGAACTCAACACCAAACTCATTCGCAATGTTGAAAATGGTTACGTACTGGCTACCATGCCTTTGGCGTACCGAAAGATCATTTTATTTATGAATCGACATCGAGGTGAACTGTTCAGTGTTGGGCAATTAAAGAAGATTGGCTGGGAAAGTGAGAAAGTGACCAACTCATCTGTGATTGTTGCGATATCTGAAATAAGATCACTATTCGGAGACGGATTAATCATCACGATTACTGGTGAAGGTTACGTATTTCAACCTTAACCATTTGAAATAATGTATTTTATTGATATTTGATATTTGATATTGGTTTTTTGTCGATCTTTCCTCCAGACGACATAAAACAAAAAGGGCTCTTAATTTAGACGGGAAGTCATAACTAAGAGCCCTAGTGATACAATTCTTGTACCTGCCTATTTGATTTACTCGCCTGCAATCTGTAAAGGAGAACGCTTTAGGCTAGCAATTAGCATGTAGATGGTTGTAGCGAGTAGAGACGCGAACAGGTAAGTGAATAATCCTGCTTGTGAATCCATAAAGCTATCCGCAACCAATGGCCCTGCTACAGAGCCGATGCTGTAACACAACAACATAACTTGAGTCACTGAAACTAAGTAGCTCGGGTCTAAGTTACGACAACCCAAGTTAATCGCAATTGGGTAAAGCGCAAATGTCGCCATACCTAACACAAACAAGCTCATACCAAGAACGTAAAAATCATGGTTGATAGTGAGCACACCAATGCTTGCAACCCCTAGCAGGCAGAACAGAGCCATTAATAACACTTGTCCTATGTGATGAGATAACCACGTCACCATCGGTTGAACGGCCATACCACCCATAATCACTAACGCCATCAAACCGCCAATGTCTTGGTGTGCGATGTTGCGCTGAGCGAGTTCTACAGGCATCAAGCCATAAATAGACCCAAGTGTTAACCCAGATACAATACAGCCAATCAAAGCGCTGTGGCTTAGCTTGCTGATTTGTTTCAGTGATAAAGACTGCGCATCGTGAATTTGTGGTGCTGTTGCTTGTCCGTACATCAATACAATGATTGCTCCAAACAGCAAGGTGAACATTGCAATGAAAGGCACGCCGCCCGTAATACCAAGATATCCGATGCCAAGTTGACCAACGGCAGAACCGCCATACAACGAGCACATGTAAACCCCTAAACGTTTCGCACGTTGAGATTCTTCACCGCTCATTAGCCAAGATTCCACAATCACAAAGATCCCAGCGACTGAGACACCCGCAACGAAACGAGCCAACAACCAAACTGATTGATGTGGCGCCAACGGTAATACAAGAATCGTGGCGATAAATACGCTAAGTGCAATGACGAACGCGTCTTTGTGACCAACGCGAGCGATCGCACGCTCAATCAATAACGTACCCGCTAAAAGTCCCGCATAGAATGCACTTGCCAACCAACTTGATAGATTACTGTCTAAGCCATACTCAGACAGCATTAATGGTAATGAACTCATTAAGTAGCCTGAAGCGATCGCGTAAAAAGACAATGCAATAACAGGAACAGTTATGCGAGTTGTTGGTTGGATGTTGTCCAATGCAGGAGCCTCAAGATAGTGAAAAAAACGATGAATTTTCCGCGACTATGTAGGAGAAACTTAATTGGGTAAAACGAATAAAAATGGTCGTTAAGATAAAAGAAATTTATCGCCAATCTAAACAAAAATACCATTGCGATATTTTACTATTTAGCAAAGCTTTATGCGGTCAAAAAGCCGCTAATCTCTTTTTCATCGACTATTTGATTTGGAAGGAGAGTGAATAGTAATTGGCTCTATCTGATTTATATATGGCGTGAGATTTAGTGTTAGACGGCTTCTTTGCGGTATTGACGTGGCGAGCTTCCACTCCATTTTCTAAAGGCATGTCGAAAGTTAGCACTGTCAGAAAACCCAACGCGTTCGGATATCTCTTCAATGCTCATTTGAGTTGAAGAAAGGTAGTGTCGTGAAAGGTGAAAACGAACATGATCAAGAATCTTCTGATAACTCGTATCAAGCGTTTTGAGGTGTCGGCGCAGCGTTCGAGAAGACATCCCCAATTCTGCAGCGACAGATTCTATGGAAGGGTAACATCCAGGCCTTTCAATCAACATTTGAGAGACTTTTTCTTTCAGGCTTGTGGGTGCACTGACTTTCGCCAACATGTCATCACACGATTTTAAACACATCTGTAATGTAATGGCATTGGCGGTAGGAAGTGGTGCGTACAAGCTTGTCGCGTCGAACTGCCATTCAAGGCGATCGCAATTGAACTCAACCGGGCAACGGAATATCTCTGTATATAAATCGCCGTATTCAGGTTTGGGATATGGGAATCGAATCACTTGGGATGGAAAGGGTTGCTGCAGCACTTCTTCACACAAGCTTTGAATGGCTGTGAACCAGTATTCGCAACAAAAGGGCAGTATAGAATCCAGTTCGATAAGTTGTTCTGCGCGAAAGTGCCCTACGTTGTCTTCAACAGACATAGTTTTTCTGAGGACGGGACCTGCCAGTTGCAGGTATTTGAACCCAATCAATAACGCATCTAAAAGTGTGGCACTACTGAACACCGCGTAACCCAAAACACCGAAGTCACTGAACCGCGCTTGTTGACCGACTTTGAGTCCTAAACCTTCTTCGTTGGTATTCGCTAGCGCATTGCTAAACACCGCCAACTTTTGCGCCAAGGTAATGTGCGTGTCTGGCGTGTTGAGTTGGAGATCATCTATGTTACTGCCTTCAAGCAATTCTTCGATACTGAGAGCAGGCGACATGTAGCGATGCAGTAATTGAAGATCAAGAATACCGAATGCTTGCATATCCGGCTCGTAAACTGCGGTGTATTCCATAGGCTGCCTCTTGTTGAAGATCATTATCTTAGCCGAACTTCTAACGCGATTGCGTCAGGTTTGTTTCAACTTTCGCTAGCTTGTTCAAACTTTCATTAGTTCTGTTAAAGCTGTGTCCGAATATCACCGTTTTTTGTCTTTTTGAAACCTGTTCGAAATGTTATCAAAATGTTGTAATTTAACAAGTTGCCAATTAGTCAAAACTCGCAACTGAATAAATTAGATAAGCAAAAATCATTCAGGCTACAACGTTAATACTCATTACAGCCTTAATACAACGTCTACGGTGACCGTGACTAATAGGTCTATGCCGAATAAGGAGATCATGGATGCACAATCTTGCTGTTAACTTGGAGCGCAGCGCTTCGCTTTTTCCAACTAAAGCCGCGTTACGGATGGGCACGGATGAAATCAGCTTTTCTCAGTTGGAACAACTTTCTGGAAACGTCGCCGCGAATTTAAAAAGGCTGGGGCTCAAGAAAGGAGATAAGGTCGCGTTGTCGTGTCCGAATGTCACGTATTTCCCGATTGCCTATTATGGGATTCTGAAAGCAGGCTGCGTCGTGGTGCCTTTGAACGTGTTATTTAAAGCAAGAGAGATCGCTTATCACCTTAATGACTCTGACGCGAAAGCCTATTTATGCTTTGAGGGCAGTGAAGAGCTACCCATTGGACGTTATGGATTTCAAGGCTTTGAGCAAGCAGATCACTGTGAGCATTTTATCGAGATGCCAATACCAGCTATTTCCATGTCAACTCTAGCCAGCATCGCATCTTCCTCTACTGAAGCACATGAGCAGCATGAATCAATGGCTGACTGGTTAGCACAACCTTTAACAACCTTTGAGTCAGTGGCTTGCCATGGTGATGATACCGCGGTGATCCTCTACACTTCAGGCACCACGGGTCAGCCAAAAGGAGCAGAGCTTTCTCACACCAATATGCAAACCAATGCGATGTCGTCACAGTATCTAATGCGATTGGAGTACAGCGACACCACAATGGCCACACTGCCATTATTCCATAGCTTCGGCCAGACGGTCATGATGAACGCGAGTGTGCTAACAGGGTCGACTATGGTGTTGATTCCGCGTTTCGAACCGTCACTGGTGATCGACCAGATCATTAACCATAAAGTCAGCGTGTTTGCGGGCGTTCCTACTATGTATATCGCGCTGTTAAAGGCGGGAGAAGAGTCTCCTGATCATTTAGAAAACACAAGCAAACGCTCTGAACAGGTTAAACACAGCTTGAGACTTGGCGTGTCTGGCGGTGCTTCTATGCCTCTTGAAGTAATACGACAGTTTGAGTCTCGCTTTGAGCTTCCAGTATTAGAAGGCTATGGTTTATCAGAAACAGCGCCAGTTGCGACCTTTAATCATATTGATGGTGACCGATTGTCTGGCAGTGTGGGTCAACCTTTGTGTGGTCACCTTATCAAGATCACTGATATACAAGGCAACTCTGTTGCAATGGGTGAATTGGGCGAAGTCTGCATCAAAAGTCCAAGTGTCATGAAAGGCTACTATCAAAGGCCAGAGGCGACAGCAGAAGCGATAAGAGACGGTTGGTTCCTAACTGGAGATATTGGACGCACCGATGAGCACGGCAACTTGTTCATTGTTGACCGCGTTAAAGACATGATCATCCGTGGGGGTTACAACGTGTATCCGCGCGAAATCGAAGAGGTATTGATGTGTCATCCTGACGTAGAAATGGTCGCGGTGGTGGGCGAACATCATGATCGCCTAGGCGAAGAAATTCATGCACATGTGGTGCTTCATGAGCATACGCAATGTGATAGTGCAGCTCTGATAACATGGTGTCGTGAGCAATTGGCCGATTACAAATACCCGCGTAAGGTCTTCATTCGCAAAGCCTTACCCATGACAGCAACTGGCAAAATATTGAAGCGCGAATTGCACCCACTAGAAATAGCGGAGATGACTAATGGATAGTTATGATTTTATTGTTGTTGGCGGTGGTTCAGCTGGGTGCGTATTGGCCTCAAGGTTATCGGAAGACCCGAATGTTACGGTGTGCTTATTGGAGGCGGGCGGTAAAGACACGAGCCCATTCATTCATACACCCGTTGGCGTGGTGGCTATGATGCCAACCAAACTCAATAATTGGGCCTTCGAAACCGTTGAACAGCCGGGTTTAAATGGTCGTAGAGGTTATCAGCCAAGAGGTAAGACACTTGGCGGGTCTAGTTCTATCAATGCCATGATGTACGCTCGTGGGCACCGTTCCGACTACGATACATGGGCAAGCATGGGTAATGCGGGATGGAGCTATGATTCGTGTCTGCCTTACTTCAAGAAAGCCGAAAACAACGAAGTTCATCAAGATGAGTTTCATGGTCAAGGTGGTCCTCTTAATGTGGCAAACCTTAGATCGCCAAGCCCTATGCTAGAACGTTATTTAACGGCGTGTGAATCTATAGGTGTGCCTCGTAACGAGGACATTAACGGTGCTGCTCAGTTTGGGGCGATGCCGACCCAGGTCACTCAGCTGAATGGTGAACGATGCAGCGCTGCTAAGGCTTACTTAACGCCAAACCTTTCACGATCGAATCTCACGGTCGTTACTAAAGCCACCACGCATAAGGTCTTGTTTGAAGGTAAGCAAGCGGTTGGCGTTGAATATGGCTCGGACGGACAGCGTTATCAGATCAGATCCAACAAAGAGGTGATTCTATCTGCTGGTGCATTTGGTTCTCCCCAGTTGTTATTACTGTCTGGTGTCGGTGCTAAAGACGATTTGGAGGCGCATGACATCGAACAGGTTCATGAGTCGCCTGGAGTGGGCAAGAACCTCCAAGACCATATCGACTTGGTGCATTCGTACAAATGCAGTGAAAAGCGTGAAACTTTTGGTATCTCGCTACAAATGGCCTCTGAAATGACCAAAGCTCTGCCGCTATGGCACAAAGAACGCCGTGGCAAGATGAGCAGTAATTTTGCAGAGGGGATAGGTTTTCTTTGTTCCGAAGATCATATCGCGGTGCCGGATTTAGAGTTTGTATTTGTGGTCGCTGTTGTCGATGACCATGCAAGAAAAATCCATACCAGTCATGGTTTTACCTCTCATGTCACCTTGTTGCGTCCGAAAAGCAACGGCAGCGTAACGCTCAATAGTAATGATCCTTATGATCCGCCTAAGATCGATCCTGCGTTTTTCAGTCATCCTGAAGATATGGAGATCATGATTAAGGGCTGGAAGAAGCAGTATCAAATGTTAGAGAGTTCGGCGTTTGATGACATCCGTGGCAATGCTTTCTACCCAGTGGACGCCAGTGATGACAAGGCTATCGAGCAAGATATTCGCAACCGTGCAGATACTCAGTATCACCCGGTCGGGACCTGTAAAATGGGCCCTAACAGTGATTTATTAGCCGTGGTAGATAACGATCTTAAAGTCTATGGGTTGAATAACTTGAGAGTCATTGATGCTTCTGTGATGCCGACACTGATTGGGGCAAACACCAATGCGCCAACCATTATGATTGCTGAAAAAGTCGCAGACCAAATCAAAGAGGAATACGGGTTAGGTAAGCAAGAATCTAGTATTCAAGCGAAAGGCGAAGCTGTGGTTTAACTCAAGAAGCGAAGTGATAACCACGAATAAAACAGTAGGTTAGATAGTCTTGATTTGGTAAGACTCTCTAACCTATTTTTGTGTGCTTACTTAGAATAAAGCCAAAGCCAATTAAATCGCTTAATCAATAGTGTTACTTGGTTAGAGCTTGATTAAGCCACTGATCAAATTGACCTTTTGGTAATGCTCCGTTAATTGTATCGACACGTTTGCCATCTTTAAACACCATCACCGTGGGAATACTTCTGATTTGGTACATCGCGGCAAGCTGTTGCTGAGCTTCAGTATCAATCTTAACGAACCTAACATCCCCTGAACGCTCTTTAGCAACGTCACTGAACACTGGCGCAAAACCCACACATGGGTTGCACCATGTCGCCCAGAAATCGACAACCACAGGCTGTGAACTGTTCAAGATAGATTGGAAATTAAGTGACGTTCCCTCGATAGGAGCGCCATCGAGCAACGCTTCTTTGCATTTACCACAAGTAGGGGTTTCTGAGATTCTTTCTGAAGGAACTCGGTTTACGCCATTACAAGAAGGGCATCGTGTGTTGAATGTAGACATAACTTTCTCTTTTTATTGTAACTCCGTTGCTAACGCGATTTACGAATCACGCACAGAGCGCTTATACTGTTTAAAACTAGAATACGATACTTAAATAAAAACAAACAATAAACAGGTAAATGATGACAAAATTTTACGCCGAAATTACTGGCTGGGGAAAGTGTCTACCACCAGCCGTGCTGTCCAATGATGATCTAAGCACTTTCATTGATACGTCTGACGAGTGGATTCGAACTCGAACTGGTATCGAAAACCGTCGTATCAGTCATGTAAATACCTCTGAGCTAGCGACTGTTGCAGCGAAACATGCCATGGCGTGTGCTGGCCTAACAGCCGAAGATATCGATCTCGTGATCATCGCGACGTGCAGCCCAGACTCCCTTATTCCAAATACCGCATCTAAGGTTCAACAGAACTTAGGCATTAAGAGTGCAGCGGCTTTCGACCTTAACGCAGCGTGTACTGGCTTCATCTACGGCGTTGAAACGGCAACTCGATTGATTCAGGCGGGTAATTACCGCAACGCCATCGTTGTGGGTGCTGAGCGTCTGTCATTCTTCATTGACTGGACCAAGCGTGATACCGCAGTTCTTTTCGGTGATGGCGCCGGCGCTGTGGTTCTATCGCGTACTGAAGAGCAAGTCGGCTTACAAGAAGCTCAAATCGGCTGTGACGCCGAAGGCCGTGACATTCTAGCAGTACCAAAATTCGGTACTTCTATGGACCGCTTTGCGGCTGATAACGGTTACTGGGACTTCGATTTCGTTGGTAAAGAGATCTTCAAACGTGCAGTGAAAGGCATGGGCGCAGCGGCACACACAGTCTTGAGCCGCACAGGTATCTCAACCGACAATATCGACGTTGTGATCCCGCACCAAGCAAACATCCGAATCATCCAAACTCTGTGTGATATGGCGGGTATCGATCGCGAAAAAGCGTTTGTTAACATCCAAAACTACGGCAACACATCGGCCGCTACTGTGCCAATTGCATTATGTGAGTCGCTAGAGCAAGGTTTCGTTAAGCCTAACGACAACATTCTTGTTGCAGCATTTGGTGCGGGCTTAACGTGGGGTGCTGGCCATATTAAATGGGGTAGCCGTGTTGAACCGCTAGGTCAATCAGATGCTAAGCTTCCAGAAGCCGATAAATCTGCTTTAGAGCTTCTAGAAAGAGCCATTTTACACTGTAAAACGCACCCGAACTCAGCGACTGAATAACGCTAATGAGCGACGTGTTATGGATAAAGTGTTTTGAGTAAAGTGCGTCTTATGAAGAAAGCCGACCTCGATGGGGCGGCTTTGGTTCATCAAGCAGCCTTTGTTCGACAGCAATATTCGCGAGATTGGTTACAATGTAACTTAAGCGCTTCACCACGCTTTCTTAACTTTGTTGCTGAAAGCGAAGGTGAAATTGTTGGCTACATTATTTGGGTTCAGAAAAGTGGCTTTAGACCGGAAGCAGTTTTAGAACTAGAACAACTTGCTGTATTGCCAAGCGCACAGGGCAAAGGATTGGGTAAAAAGCTGATTCTTGACTCTCTGCCGCAAGTAAAGCAGCAGTTAGCGCAGCAAGGTTCGGCACTAAAGCATGTTCTGGTTACCACTAGAGCAGACAATTTTGCACAAAAACTGTATCAGTCGACATTAGGCGCTGAAGTCGAAACCACGATTTCAAACCTGTATTCTGCTGATGAAGTGCTTATGATAGCTCGCAATGTAGGTGAGCGAATCTGATCGCTGAGTTCTTAGAACCCATTATAATCAGTGATATAAATCGATTAACGTTTAATTAGGGGCTTCTATCGCCCCTTTTGTTATTTCTTAGGAAGTGTTTTGAAGAAAGTTTTAGCAATTGGCTACGTTTGGCCAGAACCGAATTCATCGGCGGCTGGCAGCCACATGATGTCTCTTTTACGTCTATTTAAGAGGCAAGGTTGGTCAGTTGAATTTGCAACGCCAGCTCAAGAA
Source organism: Vibrio sp. J383 (assembly GCF_023503985.1). Classification (NCBI taxonomy): domain Bacteria; kingdom Pseudomonadati; phylum Pseudomonadota; class Gammaproteobacteria; order Vibrionales; family Vibrionaceae; genus Vibrio; species Vibrio sp. J383. The sequence continues at coordinate 1,480,976 of NZ_CP097294.1, forward strand.
ACTGAGCACATGATTGATCTCTCTGAAGAGGGCATCACGAGCCAATCTATACAGTTGAATTGCGACAGCTTTGACCAGTACATTGAAGAGCTGCAACCCGATGTCGTGATGTTCGACCGTTTTATGATGGAAGAGCAGTTTGGCTGGCGCGTGGAGAAGGTATGTCCGAATGCATTTAAGCTGTTGGATACCGAAGACTTGCAGTTTCTACGTAATGCACGCCACGAAGCTATTAAGAAAGAGACTGAACTGACCAAAGCTCATTTATACAGTGACTTGGCGAAACGTGAAATTGCTGCGATTTTACGCTGTGATCTTTCGTTGATCATTTCTAGCTATGAGATGGATCTGCTTCAATCTGAGTTCAATATCGATCCAAAGCTTCTACATCATCTGCCTTTCATGGTTGATCTCAACACTCTACCTGAAAGCACGAAAATCTTTGAAGAACGTAAGCATTTCATGACGATAGGCAACTTTAGACACGCACCGAACTGGGATGCCGTGCTTCAGTTACAGAAGATTTGGCCGAAGATCCGCAAGCAGCTGCCTGACACTGAACTTCATATTTATGGATCGTATCCGCCACCAAAAGCGACTGCATTACACAACCCTAAAACCGGTTTCCATATCAAAGGTTGGGCAAAAGACGCTCAAGAAGTGATGGAGCAAGCTCGTGTGTGTGTTGCACCACTGCGATTTGGTGCGGGCATTAAAGGTAAATTGCTTGATGCGATGAAGCTACAAACTCCGAATGTGACGAGCGAAATTGGTAGTGAAGGCATGTTACCGCAAGGTGAGTTGCAATGGCCTGGCGCAGTTGCAGACGATATCGACGAGTTTGTTGAAGCTGCAGTTGCCCTCTATAAAGATGAAGAGAAGTGGCTGAAGGCACAAAGCCAATGTCATTCAATCCTTGAAGCACACTACGAGCAGAATCAACTGGGTGACAAATTGATTGAGCGATTAACTGCGTTAGAGTCTGAACTTGAATCTCATCGACTGGATAACTTCTTTGGTTCGATGCTCAAGCACCACAGCATGGCGAGTACCAAGTACATGTCGCAGTGGATAGCAGAAAAGAACAAGACTAAGTAGCTTACACAATACAACCGAATCAAATCATAAGCCCTTAGGTTAACGCCTAGGGGCTTTTTTCATGACGGAAGCTTGTTAATTCCAGATTTACAAAACGACACATATCAGTGGTACATTAGCATTGACTAATTTATATTTATTAGTAAACTCTAATTTATAGGTTGTTATGAGTTTATGATGTTTGTGGATAGGAGAGGTCTGTGCTTAGTTTGATTCCTTGGGATGCTTTTTTCGGTGGCATGTTGTTAGGCGTGTCGGCCATTGTTTTAATGTTGGGAATTGGCCGGGTTGCTGGCATTAGTGGCATTGTCAGCCGTTTATTGCCAATTGGCACGAGCAACAAAGAACGTAAATATGCGGATACATCAAACACCGAAAAACACTGGCGCGTCGCCTTTGTTGTGGGAATGGTCGCAAGTGGTTGGCTATTGATTCCGACGGGTTACCAACTTCCACAGTTAGAAGAGATGAATCTCGTTTTAGTGATTATTGCTGGCCTTCTGGTGGGCTTTGGTACTAAAACAGCGAACGGTTGTACTAGCGGTCATGGCATTGTCGGAATGGCTCGTTTATCTAAACGTTCAATTGTCGCGACCTGTGTATTTATGGGTGTCGCGATGGCAACAGTGCTGGTTAAAAACCTGATTGGCTTGGGGGCATAATGAAAAACTCTTCATTTACTATCGTTATTGGCTTGCTCGCAGGTATTCTGTTTGGCTCTGGCATGATCATTTCAGGCATGGTTGATCCTAACAAGGTACTCGGCTTCTTAGACATTACCGGTAACTGGGATATCAGCTTGGCATTCGTGATGGGTGGCGCGCTATTGGTCTTCACTCCGTTTTATCATCTGGTCATTAAAAAGCGCGCTCAAGCCGTCAATGGTGAACCTTTAGATAGCAGTAATAATCCACTAATAGATAGAAAGTTGATCTTAGGTTCAACTGCTTTTGGTTTAGGTTGGGGGATTGCAGGCTTTTGCCCGGGGCCTGCAGTAACAAGCCTTAGTGGCGGTAACCCTACGGTATGGCTGTTCGTCTTAAGTATGCTGGTGGGGATGTGGCTGGCGGGTCGAACCAATAAAAGCTGCTAGCAGTGCGCCTACCATTTCTTGCATGGCTGAGAGGATTCGCTCATATCTGACCAAACAGAGAGGCTGACCCGCTTTAAGTAAAAGCCAGTCAGCCTCTTTCTATATCTACTGTTTTCTATTATTTGCACTTATCTACAATCTGCAGTTATCTATAACTTACTGTTTGATCGTTGTTGAAACTGGGCAGTGGTCGCTGAGTTTGTAGTCCAGCACATCTTGCGTTTCAAACACCTTTTGCTTTGCAGGAGAGGCATCTAAGGACTTGCTCACAACAATATGATCAATCACCGAACGAAATTGATGCGTGCGATGGTTATTGCGGTTTGAGCGCACTTTACAATCTGCTCGAGTTTTTCTTGTTGCCAACTGAGCATCGGTATTTTGCGCCATATCTTTCCACATCCAATCTCGTGAATAGGAGAGGTTATGGTTAAAGTCGCCCAGAATCGCGTAGTCTTCGCCTTTACGTTCTCTTTGCTGTATCCACTTATTCAGTTGTTGAGCTTGGTCTTTGAGCCTTGAACAATCGCGGTTAGACTTATACGCGCCGCTGCAACCCGCCTTTAAATGCACTGACAACATGTGAATTGGCTTTGAGCCTGTTTCAACGACCACATAGCTGGCAAACCTAAGCTTGCTGTTAGCACTCGTTTCTAGAGGAAAGTCAGCGTAGTCAGTGAGAGCGATTCCTTTACGAACCGCGAAGCCTGTATATTGGTTCACTTCTTTGAATTGTCGGTTACTGTTTTTGGGCAATGCGCGGTCAGACATCAATATTTTGTATTGATCGCCGGTGATGCGCTGAATGTCATTGACGTCGTCGACTTCTTGAAAGGCGACCACATCCGCATCTAAGGATTGGAAATACTGTTCGAGTTTATCGAAATCTGCTTGGTTTCGTTTGGAAGAAAACTTATTCACAGCCTCGTTGGTTGATAACCATTCGATATTCCAACTGGATATGGTCAAAGGTTCAGCAAATGTCTGGCTACTGAGTAAGCAAGCTAACATTATCCACTTTTGAAGTCGTTTCATCCCAAATATCCCTAATTTTGGTGTCCAATATAGTTGAGCCGTTATCCTACAACACTTACCAAAAATTCAACTCTTTTTAGCAGTTTTTTTATTGTTACATTGTTTCTTTTCGACTTGAGAACTCACGTAATAATATTGGATTTATCTTGTTCAGCGAGCGCGTTTTATTGATCCAAATCAATACTCAAAGTTGGTGGTTCTCGTTAAATACGCCACAATATCTAGTGTTAGTTAAACGATAAATCGCTCTATATAGTGTGTTTGTGGATAAGTCTGTGAATACCTCAAGAGTAAGGAGAAGTGGTGAAATCAATCGTAATCAAGCGTGATGGCTCAAGAGCTCCATTCAGTAGAGATCGTATCCAAGCTGCAGTGGAAGCAGCATCAGACAAAGCCGATAAGGAAATTGCTATTTATGCTCTGAATGTGGCATTAGCAGTTGAGTTGAAGCTCGAAGACTACGATGAAGTTCATATTTCTGAAATTCAGACTTTGGTCGAGAACGAGCTAATGCAGGGACCATATAAGTCTCTAGCTCGTGCCTACATTGAGTATCGTCATGACCGCGACATCGCACGTGAGAAGCAAAGCGCTTTAACTCGCGAGATCGAAGGTTTGATCGAAGAAAGCAATGTTGATCTGATCAATGAGAACGCCAACAAAGACGGTAAAGTTATCCCAACTCAGCGTGATTTGCTGGCGGGTATCGTGGCTAAACACTATGCAAAAACTCACATTTTGCCGCGTGACATCGTACAAGCTCACGAGTGTGGTGACATTCATTACCACGATCTAGACTACGCACCGTTCTTCCCAATGTTTAACTGTATGCTTATCGATCTGAAAGGCATGTTAACGCATGGCTTCAAGATGGGTAACGCGGAGATCGACACGCCTAAGTCTATTTCTACAGCAACAGCAGTAACAGCACAGATCATCGCGCAAGTCGCGAGCCACATCTATGGCGGTACTACGATTAACCGTATCGATGAGGTTCTAGAGCCTTACGTAATGACGAGCTACGAGAAGCATTTATCACTAGCGAAAGAGTGGGACATTCATAGCCCAGAAGCTTTTGCTATCTCTCGTACCGAGAAAGAGTGTTACGACGCGTTCCAATCTTTGGAATATGAAGTAAACACGCTGCACACAGCTAACGGGCAAACACCATTCGTGACGTTTGGTTTTGGTCTAGGCGAAAGCTGGGGTTCGAAACTTATCCAGCAATCTATCTTGAAAAACCGCATCGCAGGTTTGGGTAAGAACCGCAAAACAGCGGTATTCCCTAAACTGGTGTTTGCAATCAAAGATGGTTTGAACCACCAGAAGCAAGATCCAAACTACGACATCAAGCAATTGGCGCTTGAGTGTGCGTCTAAGCGTATGTACCCAGACATTCTTAACTACGACAAAGTAGTAGAAGTGACAGGGTCATTCAAAACGCCTATGGGTTGTCGTAGCTTCTTGAATACTTACGAAGAAAATGGTGAGTTGATTCACGAAGGCCGTAACAACTTAGGTGTTGTTAGCCTCAACTTGCCACGTATCGCGATTAACGCGAAGCAAGATATGGTTAAGTTCTACGAACTACTTGATGAAAAACTGAAGCTGGCTCGTCGCGCTTTAGAAACTCGTATTTCTCGTCTAGAAAACGTGAAAGCGCGCGTTGCTCCAATCCTTTACATGGAAGGTGCTTGTGGCGTTCGATTGAAAGCAGACGACTCTATTGCAGATATCTTCAAGAACGGCCGTGCTTCTGTTTCTCTTGGCTACATTGGTATCCACGAAGCAATGACTGCGCTTTACGGCACAGACGTTCACCTGTACGACGACGGCGAAATGCGTGCTAAAGCGCTTGAGCTAGTGGAGTACATGAAGCGTGAAGTGGAATCGTGGACGAAAGAAACAGGTTACGCGTTCAGCCTATACGGCACACCAAGTGAAAACCTATGTAGCCGTTTCTGCAGCATCGATACCAAAGAGTTTGGTGTGATTGATGGCGTAACAGACCGTGGTTACTACACCAACAGCTTCCACTTAGACGTGCAGAAGAAAGTGAACCCATACGACAAGATCGATTTCGAGATGCCTTATCCAGAAATCTCTAGCGGTGGTTTCATCTGTTACGGCGAATTCCCGAACATGCAGAAGAACATCGAAGCGCTAGAAAACGTATGGGACTACAGCTACACACGTGTTCCTTACTACGGCACCAACACGCCGATAGATGAGTGCTACGCATGTGGTTACAACGGTGAGTTCGACTGTACAAGTAAGGGCTTTACGTGTCCTAAGTGTGGCAACCATGACTCAACCAAAGTGTCGGTAACGCGCCGCGTTTGTGGTTACCTTGGTAGCCCAGATGCACGACCATTTAACTTCGGTAAACAAGAAGAAGTTAAACGCCGCGTAAAGCATCTTTAATCTAACGAAGGATCTTAGTTAAGATCTGCGATCTTTAGCGAGTTCACTTAGAAGAGCTACGTTTCAATAAATAAGATTGGTATCGGCGCTATGTCGATACCAATTCTTTCGTTTCAGTTGTTACAGCACTTCCTTCAAACTATTAAGCAATAACGAGTTTCAATACTGCCTTATGAATTACCATCAATATCACCCAATCGACGTTGTAAACGGCCCAGGAACACGCTGCACTTTGTTTGTGTCGGGTTGTGTGCACCAGTGTCGCGGGTGTTATAACCAGTCGACGCAACGATTGGACTCTGGGCATTTGTTTACTCAAGAGCTGCAAGACCAAATTATCGCTGACCTCAATGATCCGCGAATCAAGCGTCGTGGTTTATCGCTTTCTGGTGGCGATCCTCTGCATCCTGCAAACGTGTCTGAAGTGCTTAAGCTTGTCCAGCGTGTAAAAGTGGAGTGCGGAGGCAAAGACATCTGGATGTGGACGGGCTACGAGCTAGATGAGCTTGATGAAAAGCAGAAGCAAGTATTGGAATACGTTGATACCTTGATTGATGGTCGCTTCGAGCAAGATAAAGCGGATCCAATGTTAGATTGGCGTGGTAGTTCAAACCAAATCATCCATCGATTTACCGACTTATAGATTTACTGACTTATAAGATTTGTTCTGATTCAGTATTCTCGTAAACAGAAACACAAACACAAAAAAGGGCTTCATCGTTAGCGCAATGCTACAAATCAGCCCTTGGGTGTGAGTTCTTTTGAATCTATCGCCCGCACTTCAGCGTCGGTTTGGCGCCTGTCTAAATAGGAATATGCTCAGGCTCGTCGATTAGATTATTTATCCATTTCTTAGATTGAATCCGTTTGCTCGTCAGAACTATTTTGGCTAGCTCTTCGAGTAACACAATCATCAAAACCCATTCTAACGGCCAACCCAACACTAGCGCAGTAAAGTAGGCAAGGGGAATACCAATCGCCCATTGGCCAAACAGGTCGATGAAGATGCTGTAGTTGATGTCTCCACCACTTTTCAGCACGCCGCCAATGCCAACCATATTGAAGACTCTCAGTATCATGCCGAGTGCCATGACTAAGGTAACGTTGACTGCCGTGTCTTTGAACTCTAAGTGTGTAAGCTCGATCATGTACACGATCGCGGGTTTAGCAAACCAGCACATCAAGGCTAACAGAGCCGCAAGCCCACAGCTGACTAATACATACCCCCAAGCGGTATTCTCAGCACGCTGATAGTTCTTCGCGCCGATCTCGTTACCTAGAATGATTGAAGCCGCGACGGCAAACCCCATGAAAGCTGAGATTAAGATGCTTTCGACAGGCGATAACAGTGAAATGATCGCAAGCTCGCCAACGCCCATCTGACCAACAATAACGTTATAAATAAGAATCCCGCCCGCCCATGCTGTGTCATGAACCAACATAGGAATCGCTATCTTGAAATACTTCTTTCTATGCTTAGGCAATATTGCATCACGCCAACTGCTTAGTGTCGGGAATAGGTGAGCGTAGTGTTTCTTCGTCATGATAAGCAGCGCGATCGTCTGAAAGAATCGAGACACCGTGGTGCCAATAGCCGCACCAACTACGCCCAGTTCTGGAAATCCAAACAAACCAAAGATCAGCAATGCGTTGAGAATCGCATTAACGATGATTGCCCAGATGCTGATCTTGGTGGGCAGCTTGGCTTCGCCGACCGATCGCAGTGCGCTTTCTAGCGGCACTACGATCGCGGTACCAATAAGGCTGGCTCCTGTTATCCAAAGGTAATCCGTTGCCAATCGGACGTAATCAGGGTCTGAGGCCACCACAGACACCACTGATTCAGGAGCCAATGTATAGATGAAAACAAAGGGGATGATGGCAAAGATCGACAGTGCCCATGATTGCGCTAGTGTACGTCGAATTCCGTTGAAATTACCGGCGCCAAAATATTGTGAAGCTAGCACGCTCACAGCTCCGCTAATCCCCGATACCATGATCAAGTTGAAGAAGAAGATGCGGTTGCCAACGCCAACAGCGGCGGTTGCAGAATCACCAAGCTGATTGACCATAAAAATATCGACCACGCCTAGTAATGAAAACAACATGGTTTGCAGTGAGACAGGTAAACCAATGTGTAATAGCTTTTGCCAAAACTCTTTGTCCAAATGACGATATGTCGAGAGCATCGCATTTCCCCTGTGGTTAATATGCGAGAAGTTTATCGGCATTTGTTTTGCCTGTATTGTTCCTGTTCATCACAAACTTTTGCCAAACTATCTATTTTCCAAAACTATCGAATTACTTACGTGGCGACTCAGTTGCAGGCAAATCCAATGAGCGAAAAGAGAAATGAGTGAGAAGAGAAATGAGTGAGAAGCAAGAACGGTATGAGATTTCTGAAAACACGCATCAAGAGTTTGTCGACCAAAGCCATGTATTGGCATTCGAAGAGCTCGGTATCGTTCAGTGTGGGACGGCGTCGTGTCGTGATTTCTTTTCGGTGTATCGGAAAAACCAACAAAAACACATGTTGCTGTATACCGTGAGAGGAAAGGGTTGGTTAGAAAGTGGGGCGTGTCGTTACATTCTAGAGCCAGGGTCGTGTATTACCGTGCCAGCGGGCATTGAGAATGGATTCGGGATTGAAGAAGAAACATGGCAAATTGCATGGATCTTTCTCTCGCCGGATAAAAAATGGGAGGGTGTCGTGAGTGATGAAGTGAACTACACGCTTTCGCCAGCAGCTGAGGTGGTGTCGTCCTGCATTCATACCTTGCTCAGAAGTATTGCCTTACCCATCGATTTAGGAGGAGCAATTGCTAATCATAGTGTGGCTCAAATAGAATACATGATTAATGCGCCGGTGCCTCAGCAACAATCACGCAATTTGATTCGTTTAAGACGAGTGTTCGACAACGTACAAAAGCAGCTCCACAAGGAATGGAACGTTCATGAGCTGGCAGGCTTATTCCCGTGTTCAGAGCCCCATTTCCATCGTTTGTGCCAACGTTATTATTCACATAGCCCTATGACTCATATCATGCGCATGAGGATGGAGTACGCAGCACGCTTGCTGAAGTCGAGTGATTGGTCGATTCAACATATTGGCGAGATAGTTGGGTATCCCAATGCCGCTAACTTTAGTACTCGGTTTAAGGCGTGGTCTGGAATGACACCGAGGCAATTCAAGCAGAGTGTTTGATCGATGTAGCTGTGGGACGTTAAACAATAAAGCTTATATATTGTAACTGGCTCTTAACTGTTCGAAATTTAAACTATATCTTCGCTTAAAATGACCAATCTCTGATTACTTCTGGTAACTAAGCTCTTCTATTAAAAAATGTTTCTGATTTTAGTACGAAAATGTTAACGTGAAATTCAATACTTGAATTTCAAAGGGTTGTGACTTTCATGTTTTCACATCTACCAAAACCAACTTTAGATCCAATTTTATCTCTTTCTGTCGCTTACCGCGGCGATCCTCGTACTGACAAAGTCGATTTAGGCATTGGCGTTTACAAAAACGACCAAGGCGAAACACCGATCATGAAAGCCGTTTCTATGGCTCAAGACATTGTTGTCGATACTCAGAAAACCAAAGCTTATGTTGGCCTAGCAGGCTGTGAAGAGTTTAACCAGAGCATGGTTGATCTGCTGCTTAAAGGGACTTCTGCAATGGATCGCGTTGCTGCGATTCAAACACCGGGTGCAAGTGGTGCACTTCGTATGTTGGGCGACTTAATGAAAGTTTCTCAACCAGACACCACAGTTTGGATCTCAAACCCAAGCTACGTTAACCATAAACCGGTGATGGAAGCAGCGGGCTTAAAAGTTCGATATTACAACTACTTCAGTCCGGAAACGAAGCAAGTTGATACTGCAAGAATGTTGGGTGACCTTTCAAAAGCGGGTCCATCAGACGTGGTACTACTGCACGGTTGCTGTCATAACCCAACGGGTGCGGATATCAACTTTGAAGCGTGGCAGGAAATCACCAAGTTATCTCAGAAGAATGGTTTCTTACCGTTCGTTGATATTGCTTATCAAGGCTTTGGCGATGGTCTAGAAGAAGACGCGAAAGGTCTTCAACATATGGCTAACAACGTAGAAGAGATGCTGATTACAACGTCTTGCTCGAAGAACTTCGGTTTGTACCGTGAAAGAACGGGTGCAGCGATTGTGATTGGTAAGAACAGCGAACACGTTGGTAACGCGAAAGGTAAGCTTCTAACGCTTGCTCGTTCAACTTACACAATGCCGCCTGATCATGGTGCCGCTTTGGTTAAAACAATTCTTCAGAATCAAGAGCTAACATCGATTTGGAAGCAAGAATTGAGTGAAATGCAGCAACGTTTGTTAAATCTGCGCCAAAGTTTATGTGATGAATTGCGAAATACTTACAACACGTCACACTTTGACTTCATTGAAAGCCATAAAGGTATGTTTAGTGTACTAGGCTTTAAAGAAACTCAAATGAATCAATTACGTGAAGAATATGGAGTCTATGGTGTTGGTGACGGACGCATCAATATCGCAGGCCTTTCTGAATCCCATATTCCTTATGTAGCTAAAGCGATAGCTAACGTTTCGAAATAAAAGGTGACTGAATGTATAATTGGAAAGCGATTGTAGTTTTAATGCTAAGTGGTGGCCTGTTTGCTTGTTCGACGACGACTCAAGTTCCTGTCGAGCCAGAGCAAAAGCCTCAAGTAGAACAACCTGTTGTGGATGACTCTTCAAAGACTGACGCAACTGAAGGCGAGAAAGTAACGGAACCTACAGAGAAGCCTGAAGAAGTAAAACCCACTGAGCCAGAAGTTAAACCTGAGCCAGTTGAAAAGCCACCAGCAAAACCGTTAAAAACGGATGATGGAAAACTGATTCTTGGTGAAGAAGAGTGGGTGTTTGTTCCTGGTTTGAAAGAAGCATTTAAAGCTCGTATTGATACAGGCGCAACAACATCTTCGATCAGTGCTGTAGATGTCGTTGATTTTGAGCGTGACGGAAAAGACTGGGTTAAGTTTAAAATTGAACATGACGGTATCACAACCAAAGAGATCAGTTTACCGGTAGAGCGTTGGGTTAAGATCAAGCAGTCGAGCGCGGAAGGCACACAACGACGTGCTGTTGTCGTAGCTTCAATTCAAATCGGCGATCTGAAAGACAAAACTGAGTTTACGCTAGCAGACCGAACGCATCTTGCTTTCCCTATTCTATTGGGTAGAAGTTTCTTTAGAGATGTTGCGGTAGTAGATGTAAGCCAAAAGTACGTTCAAAAGAAAATTACTAAATAACGGTACATCTCCTCTTAAAGGCTTTTAGTCTTGAAGAGAGTTAGCTTTAAAAGCGACCAGCTTAGAACGTTTTTAGTATCGATAAATAGAATCCCTGTCAGTTCAACTGGCGGGGATTTTTCTATTTACACGTTAATAACGTATGAAAAGCATCTAAATGGTCTATGTTTACGATTCGTTTACGGTTTGGCCTCGACAACGTGATCGAGATCTCTATATAATCCGCGCTTCGATTTTTGTTTAATCCATACTTTCGTACTTCTTATTTAGGTTCTTGAAATAGCCTAATAATTATCTGTCAGTACACGCTTAGGAATTAGTTCTTTGATATCTACCGCGAACATCACAATGCAATTTGGCGCAGAGCCGCTGTTTGAAAACATCTCTGCTAAATTTGGTAACGGCAACCGCTATGGTTTGATCGGCGCCAATGGTTGCGGCAAGTCAACGTTCATGAAAATCCTAAGTGGTGCATTAACGCCAAGCTCGGGCAACGTTTCTATCACTCCTGGAGAGAAACTGGGTGTGCTAAGCCAAGATCAGTTCGCTTTTGAACAATACAGCGTTATCGACGTTGTGATCATGGGTGACAGAAAACTGTGGGAAGTAAAACAAGAACGTGACCGTATTTACTCTTTGCCAGAAATGAGCGAAGACGATGGTATGAAAGTCGCTGAACTTGAAAGTGAATTCGCTGAAATGGATGGCTACACAGCAGAAAGCCGTGCAGGTGACATCCTAATTCAAGCGGGTATCGAAGAAGAGTTCCATTTCGGCCTGATGCAGCAAGTTGCTCCAGGTTGGAAACTGCGTGTGCTTCTGGCACAGGCTCTATTTGCAAACCCAGATATTCTGCTTCTTGATGAACCAACCAACAACTTGGACATTCACACGATCAACTGGCTTGCTGAAGAGCTAAACCAGCGTAAATGTACAATGATCATCATTTCGCATGATAGACACTTCCTGAACTCTGTGTGTACGCACATGGCTGACATCGACTACGGTGAGCTCCGTGTTTACCCTGGTAACTACGAATACTTCCTAGAAGCTTCTGGTTTGATTCGTGAGCAACTTCTAGCAAACAACGCTAAGAAAGCGGCTGAAATTAACGAACTTCAAGATTTCGTTAACCGTTTTGGTGCAAACGCATCTAAAGCGAAGCAAGCAAGTTCACGTGCTAAGAAAATGGACAAAATCACGCTTGATGAAGTGAAATCATCGAGCCGTATGAGCCCATCAATTGATTTTGGTGAAGGCAAGAAATTGCACCGTCAAGCGCTTGAACTTAAAGAGCTTAGTCACGGCTTCGATGGCGAGACACTGTTTGCTGGTGGTAACTTGCTGCTTGAAGCGGGCACACGTCTTGCGGTTATCGGTGAGAACGGTGTGGGTAAAACCACGCTGCTACGTTGCCTAGTTCAAGAACTAGAGCAAAACGAAGGTATCGTTAAATGGTCTGAAAACGCATCGGTAGGCTACTGCCCACAAGATAGCACGACTGACTTTGACAACGACCTGAGCATCTTCGATTGGATCTCTCAATGGCGCACAGTGAAGCACGATGACCTTATGGTACGTGGCATTCTAGGTCGTCTATTGTTTACTGCTGATGACGCGAACAAGAAAGCGCGTAATTGTTCAGGTGGTGAGAAGAACCGTCTGTTATTCGGCAAGCTAATGATGCAAGACATCAACGTGCTTGTAATGGACGAACCAACTAACCACATGGACATGGAAGCAATTCAAGCGCTTAACGATGCGTTGAAGGTTTACACTGGCACACTTATCTTCGTAAGCCATGACCGTGAGTTCGTTTCTTCTTTGGCGACACATGTTATTGATGTGAAAGACAAGCAACTGGTTAGTTTCCAAGGTACTTATGAAGAGTACTTAGATCATCAGAAAAAGATGCTGATGGTTAATTTATAAAGTAAGTTGCTGGCTTAGGGCTTGAACGACTAAAAGCCAGCGAAACTAACAAATAAAAAAGCCCCGAACATTAGTGTGTTCGGGGCTTTTCTATGTAATTTGTACAGCTATTTATTACTTAGTGACGAAACCTTAGCTTATCAATAAAACCTAGGCAGCTAATTCAGTTTAGAAGCCGAATCGAGCAGACATTAAGATTTGGTGGCCATAAGTACCGTTGTTTCGCATATCAAGGCCAACAGACAGTTGATCCGTTGAGTGAAAGCGAGCGCCGATACCAACAACTGAGCGAGAGTCGTCGTTGTCGATGAGTTGACCAAGGCGTGCGTTAACTTCAACGTTTGCCATTAACCACGCTCTCAAACCGATGTTGATTTCAGTCTTGATGTGATTGTCGTCATTACGTTCAATGTTGTGCAACAGCATTTGACCAGTAACGTCAGCAAATTGATTAATTGGGCCGTTGAACCCCATACCTACCGCTGCATCCCAGTCACTTTCAAATTCTGAATCGATACGAGCAACAAAGTGAGAGTTCTGAGTGAACATTGTTGTGACTTCACCACCGAAAGTACTTGGGCTAGTACCCATGCGTAGCTCGAATGTGTTGTAGTTAAAGTTGTTTGCAGACGCAGAGAATGAACACAGTGCAGCTAGTCCTAAAAGGACAGTCTTATTCGTGCAACCTAGCATGGTGACTCCATATAAATTGTATTTTTCGGCAGTATAATACAAAAAAGCCTGCAATATGCAGGCCAATTATTTGAAGTCAGTATGTTTTGTATTTATCGCTTATAGAACTTGGATATGATCCACTTCGATTTCCGGTGTCTTGCCGCCTTCGTATTCGCCGAAGATACGTACTTTAGTATCAGCAGTTAGCGGTTGTGCTAGGCGGATATCATCATCCAATTCGATTTGAATTTCACTCTGTCCATCAGAGAAGACAAATGTATCATTCTTTAGCTGACGAACAATCTTGCCATCTACAATCGCTTCTTGCTCTGCGAACATGCTTGTGTCTGCAAGTAGTGTCGCAACAGAAACGGTTTCAATCGGCCCTGTGTAAGCGATAGCGCTCTCGTGCTTGCTGTTGTTGCTATTGCTGCTGTGGTGGTCACTAGCCATTGCGAAAGTAGGGGCAAGGATAATAGTAGATGCGATAGCTAATACAGTTTTTTTCATGGTGAATCCCTTAATGTTGTTTTTAGTAGAAACGTTTTTCTGAATTTGAAACGTTTCTTTTCGTTAGTTCGTTTTATTTGTTGATGCGCTGCTTATCGTTCATAAGCTTCGTTTCGATGGAGCTATTAAACAACACTGGGGTTGAATCCAGAGTGAGTAACACATTCATTTTCCATTCATTTTATTGAGCATCTACTCGGCAATGACGTTAAGATGGAGGAAGAGAAATATTGCCAACAGCTATAAATTGAAAATTAAGAAATTAAGGATTTAAGTACAGATGCGATCACCGTTAAACGCCCTTATGGTCCAAGGAACAACGTCAGATGCCGGAAAAAGTGTTTTGGTGGCAGGTTTATGCCGTGTTTTGGCAAGGAAAGGAATCAAAGTGGCACCTTTTAAGCCACAAAACATGGCGTTAAACAGTGCGGTGACAAAAGATGGCGGCGAAATTGGTCGCGCTCAAGCGGTTCAGGCGCAAGCTTGTAACATTGAACCTACTGTTCACATGAACCCGGTATTGCTAAAACCCAATTCAGATACTGGCGCACAAGTTATTCTGCAAGGCCGATCGATCAGTAATATGGAAGCTACGGGCTATCATGATTACAAGAAAGTGGCGATGGATACGGTTATTGATTCGTTTGACCGACTTTCTGAAGAATACGAAAGCGTGATGATTGAGGGTGCGGGTAGCCCAGCCGAAATCAATCTTCGCGAAAATGATATTGCGAACATGGGATTTGCTGAAAAGGCGGATATCCCGGTGATCATCGTTGCTGATATTGACCGTGGTGGCGTTTTTGCGCACCTCTACGGCACATTAGAGTTGTTATCTGAATCTGAACAAGCTCGCGTAAAAGGCTTTGTGATAAACCGCTTTAGAGGCGATATCGCGTTACTTCAATCTGGACTTGATTGGTTAGAAGAGAAAACCGGCAAGCCTGTGATTGGTGTATTGCCATATCTGCATGGTTTTAACCTAGAAGCGGAAGATGCCATTACCTCAGCCCAAGAGTCTGACGGAGAAGCTAAACTTAAAGTCGTGGTACCAGTGCTAACCCGAATCAGCAACCATACGGACTTCGACGCGTTAAGACTTAATCCTTCCATTGATTTACGTTATGTCGGTAAAGGTGAACGTGTAAACAATGCAGATTTAATTATCTTGCCGGGTACAAAATCGGTAAGAGCAGATTTGGATTATCTAAAGCAACAAGGCTGGGATAAAGATATTCAACGCCACCTGCGTTTAGGCGGCAAAGTGATGGGTATTTGTGGTGGTTACCAGATGCTAGGAAATATCATCCACGATCCAGATGGCGTTGAAGGTGAGCCAGGAAGCAGCGAAGGGTTAGGGTATCTCGATACTGAAACGACGCTAACACAACAGAAAACCTTAACAAACGTGCGCGGCACCATGACACTTGATGGCAAAACAGCACAAGTAAAAGGGTATGAGATCCACGTAGGTAGGACTGATGTCAAAGAAATAGCATTACCGGTTCAGTTAGAATCAGGCAGCCTTGATGGCGCTGTGAATCAAGATAACTCGATTTTTGGTACTTATCTGCATGGCGTATTCGATAACAGCGATGCGTTATCGCTTATTTGCGAATGGGCAGGAGCCAACTATGTGACCGCGATTGATCACGAACAGCTTAAAGAGCTGGGTATTAATCGAATCGCTGATGCCATCGAAGAGCATTTAAACCTTGACTTGCTTTGGCCTGAATTAACCATTTAGGTCTGAATTTAAAGCTTTAGCCTGAACTCAAAAGCTCATGACTGACTTAATAGCTTCAGTCAGAGTTAAAAGCCTTAGCTTGCGTTAATAGCTTTAGCCTACGTTAAACCGTTGAGTCTGACTTAAAAGCGATCTCAAGAACTGAAACGAACAATAGATAAGTGATCACAATGAAAAAGCGAACCATCCTTTTAACCATAGCCTTAACATCGGCATTGAGTTCTAGTCATCTTTTGGCTGCGGAAAAGCTACGAGTTTACGCTGCATCGTCGATGACGAATGCGGTTAACTTGTTGGTCGAAGAGTTTGAGAAAGATCATTCTGTCGATGTTATTCCAGTCTATGCGAGCACGTCATCTTTGGTACGCCAAATCGAAAGAGGCGCGCCAGCAGACATCTTTATCTCGGCAAACGAAAAATGGATGACGCATTTAGTCGATCGTCAATTGGTTTCTAGCGACAATGTCACAAACTTGTGCGAAAACGAATTGGTGCTGATTTCCCCGAAAGAGACACCAATATCGTTGGATCTCTCAAACGGTGACCAATGGGCTAAACTACTAACGAATGAAAGACTTGCGGTTGGCAACACTATGTCGGTTCCTGCGGGTATCTATGCGAAAGAAGCGCTAGAAACGTTAGGTGTCTGGGACGATGTGAAGACTCGATTGGCACCAAGTAACAATGTTCGTATGGCATTGGCTTTGGTAGAGCGTAGTGAAGCTAAGCTTGGCATTGTTTACAAAACAGATGCGTTGCTTTCTAAAGAAGTGAACCTAGTGTCGACGTTCCCATCAAATTTACATACGCCAATACGTTACCCTGTAGCGAAGTTGAGCGATAAAGTCGTCGCAGAAGAGTTTTATACTTTCCTAAATAGCGAAAAAGCGAAGGACACCTTGAACAGTTTTGGATTTGAAGTGCGTTAAATGATGTATTTATCGGAATACGAATACCAAGCCTTAATGCTGAGCTTGAAAGTCGCTGGTTTTGCCATTTTGTGGCTTATTCCTATCGGCATCGGCTTGGCATGGTTGCTTGCTAAGAAACAATTTGTGGGCAAAAGCATTGTAGAAAGTATTGTCCATTTGCCTTTGGTGCTTCCACCTGTGGTCATCGGTTATTTGTTGCTAGTGATGATGGGCAGACAAGGCGTTATTGGCTCTTGGCTCAATGACGTGTTTGGTATCGTATTCAGTTTTAGCTGGAAGGGCGCGGCACTCGCGTGTGTTGTTGTCGCGTTGCCATTGATGGTTCGCTCTATTCGCCTGAGCCTAGAAACCGTAGACAGTAAACTGGAAGAGGCCGCAGCCACATTGGGCGCTTCACCTCTTCGTGTGTTTTTCACCATTACTTTACCTTTGATGATCCCTGGGATCATTACCGGCACCATGCTTTCATTCGCAAGAAGCCTAGGTGAGTTTGGTGCGACCATCAGCTTCGTTTCAAATATTCCCGGTGAAACTCAAACCATTCCATTGGCCATGTATACCTTTATTGAAACCCCTGGCGCGGAAATGGAAGCGGCGCGTTTGTGTGTCATTTCAATTGTGATAGCGCTTGGTTCATTAATGCTATCTGAGTGGCTCAACAAAAAGTCAGCAAAACGCTTGGGAGGAAACGCATGAGTGCTTTGATCCTCCAATACCAACAGCAGCTTGGTGAAACCTTTTTCGATATCGACTTAGAACTCCCTAGCAGCGGAATTACAGCGATTTTTGGTCGTTCTGGTGCGGGGAAAACCTCCCTTATCAATGCGATTAGTGGCCTTAAACAGCCAGACAAAGGCTTGATCAGCGTATCTGGAACCACTCTGTTTGATAGTCGCAATGGTATTAATTTGCCAACCCATAAACGCAATGTTGGTTATGTGTTCCAAGAATCGCGATTGTTCCCGCACATGAAAGTCGCGGCGAATCTTAAGTACGGCATGAAAGGTACTGACAAAGCACACTTTGAGCAAATAGTCTCGCTGTTGTCTTTGGACTCATTGCTTGATCGCTATCCAGCTCGCCTGTCTGGCGGTGAGAAGCAACGTGTGGCAATTGGACGCGCTTTGTTGTCTAAGCCGAGTATTTTGTTGATGGATGAGCCATTGGCCTCTCTCGACTTACCTCGTAAGCGTGAAGTGATGCCGTTTCTGGAAAACCTCTCTGAAACAGTGAATATTCCAATCATCTACGTGACGCACAGCCTTAATGAGATCCTACGCTTGGCGAATCACCTTGTGATCATAGAGCAAGGTAAAGTCATTTCGTCGGGTGTGACAGAAGAAGTGTGGGCTTCAAGAGCCATGCAACCGTGGCAATCATTCTCAGAACAAAGTTCATTATTTGAGGGGACGTTGGCTGAGCACAATGACGATTACGCGTTGTCTCGACTGAAGCTTGGTAAATCGACATCGTTGTGGGTTCAGAAGGTGTCGAGCGACATTGGAGCTGCGGTAAGGTTACAAGTTAGGGCAAATGATGTCTCTATCACGCTAGAACAGCCGCAAGGCACTTCTATACGTAATATCCTCCCTGTGACCATTAAAAGCGTAGAGACGCACCAGCAAGGCTCAAACAAGCAGAGTGTTGCAGTAGAGCTGGAATTAGAGCCTGGTTGTTACTTGTGGGCCACCATAACCTTGTGGGCTCTGGACGAGTTGAGTTTGGAAATCGGTCAGCAAGTCTACGCTCAAATTAAAGGCGTGAGTGTCGCCCAGCGAGATATTGCCGTCACGCACTGATTCAGGCGCGACCTTTGAGGCAATGAGTGAGATAAGTTCGATCATTGTCTTTTCTATGTTTACTGCTTTTCAGCGATGCTTACTGCTTGTCTGCGAATTTAACGTTTGTCAGCGATGCTTACTGCTTGTCAGCGAGCCTAACGTTTGTCAGTGATGCTTACTGCTTTTCAGCGATGCTTACTGCTTGTCAGCAATATGAATACTTGTCTGCGACGTGAATATTGATCTTGATTCCATGAATGGATACATGCGTCATTTTTTTACGGTATAACTGCCAGTTTTGCGCCACACTGTATGAGTGTTAAGGCATATTACTTATTTGTAGAATGTCAAAAGCAACACTGACAAGAGCTTCAGTGGCAAAAACACAAACATATTGTGAGCGAAGCTCTCAAGCAACGAACAGAAAAAGCTGCAGGCACAAAAAAGCCGCATGTTTTAAATAACATACGGCTTAATCATTAAGTTTTCGTTAAGCATTCAACCTAAATTTAGGTGCGATGAATAGCTTAGCGGATGAAAACTTCTTTGAAATCACGCTTCAAGATAGCATCACGGCGCGCTTTCTTGATTTGCTTAGCCATGTCTTTTACACAGTTATGTAAAATTTGGTCAAGCAGTTGAGCTCGGTACTCTTCTTTTTCTTCATCAGACATGCCTTCTGGAAGTTTAAGAGTAGGGAACTCCTCCATCATGTTTACGCCAGCGAAAGCTTGGCTAACAGAGATTAGAGCGTGGAATTGCTCAAAGTTGTCCAAAACATTTTGTGCGCTTGCTGGAAGGCTGCTCCAAGTTTCACGCACTGCTTCTTCAGACACCTCATGAATAGAAGTAACCATGTTGTGCATCTCTTTAGGCACTTCATCAAATTCGATAACTTGGCGAAGCTCTGGTGAGATAGTGGTTAAATCGATTTCTTGTACTTCGTTGTTTGTAGCGTCTGACATAGTATTTCTCTTTAAAAAGAAACAATGCTAAAAAGATCTGTAAAAAAGTCAATATAATATAGAGATTAGGGCATGATTTAAGCCCAAATTTGAGCTACTTTGAATATTCAACACTAGATAAAGGTGATGTGATGATAGAAAAGGGATCTTCGATGCGCATATTGCTGGTTGATGACGTTCAACTAGACAGGATGCAACTCGCTATTCGACTCAAGCAATTGGGTCATGTTGTAGAAGCTGTTGGTAGCGGAAAAGAAGCCCTGAATGTTTATTCTGATTTTGATCCTGAACTCGTGTTACTTGATATTAGCATGCCAGACATGGATGGATTTGAAGTGGCTAATGAGGTTCGTGGCCAATTCCCAGAATGGGTTCCTATCATCTTTTTGAGTGGTCATGAAGAGCCGGAGATGATCGCGAAAGCGATTGATGCTGGTGGTGATGATTACCTAATCAAACCGGTAAACAAAGTTGTTTTAAACTCTAAGTTGATTGCGATGCAGCGTATTGCGCACATGAGACGAGAGTTAAAACAGAGTACCGCCAAGCTCGAAGAACTGAATATTCTCCTTCAGCAACAAGCCAATGAAGATGGTCTGACTAAATTGTATAACCGTCGATATATGGATACTAAGCTTGAAGAGAGCATTGCATGGCACGGAAGACGTAATATCCCCATGACTGTCATACTTCTAGATGTAGACTTCTTTAAGCCTTACAACGATAATTACGGTCATATTCAAGGGGATAAGTGCTTGCAAGGGCTTGCCGGTACCTTGAAGCAGCTTTTTGTGCGTGCGGGAGAGTTTGTCGGTCGCTACGGCGGTGAAGAGTTTGTCCTTATCCTAAGTGACACAGACAGCGATGCTGCTATGTTGCAGGCGACACGTATAAAAGAAGCGTTGCATGAAATGAACTACGCTCATGAGCACTCAACGGTATCCGATAGAGTGACAGCGTCACAAGGTGTACTCTCATTCGTGCCTGATGGGGGAGAATCTACCGCCTCTATTTACGAAAAGGTCGATCAAGCGCTTTACCAAGCGAAACAAAGTGGCAGAAATACCTTCATACAACGCAACATTTTGGAGCTTGCTCGTTAGTTGGCGAGCTCTTTGAGATATTTGAATTCATACTTTACTGGCGTTTTAGCTAGGAAGTGCTTTAAGTGATAAGAGAAATGCCAGATTCAAAGTCATTTTATGTGACTAGCACATGTTGGACGCTTGCGGTTCCTCTATTTTTTACCGCGGCTCCTCTATTTTTAACTGCAGTGCCAACCACCGCTAATGCTAACTCCCTATCTGATCTCTTCCGTAAGGAGCTAGAGCAGCGCTTTGCCACCAGTGTGTTACTCAACGATACCGATGTTTTTACTTTTGGTATCAATAACTTCGACCCGAACAAAGTGCTAAGTTTGGACAATGAAGACATTGGTTCGAACGATTCGGTGAGTCGTAGACAAAACATCACATCTCTCAGTCTTCCTTACACATTTGAACTGCCAAGTTACATTGAAGACAACCATCAAGAGGTAACGCTACGCCTGTCAGCGTTACGAATTGAGAATGATGTAGAATATGCGTCAACAATCAAAAGTGACTTTCAAAAAGAGTCGGTGATTTCTGGTTACGTGGCGTTTGCCAATGTGTCTCAACTTAACGAACACTGGAGTTTCAGCTCTGCAATTGGTAATCATATTTCTTATTACCGCAATGACTTCGAATATCGATCTCCATTACTTGAGCCTATTCAAGAACAGTTGGACGGGGTCTATTACAATACCGATGCATGGGCATACATAATTGAGCCCAAGATCAAGCTGACCTTTGAAGACAAAAATGATTGGGGAAGATACAAACTCAGTACCAGTTGGCATTACTTTAATGGCTTCGGATGGGGAGAAGCCAATAACGGCGATATTGGTCACCCTGAAGGTTGGTATATCGCCAATGAAGCCAAGATTTTCTATGATCTAGTTCGTTGGGATAAAAACATCACATCGATGTACTCGAGTATAAGAAGAATTGATATAGGTGGTGACACCGTGGCTTCTATGGGCACAACATCTTACTACGAGGGCAGCGTAGGTTGGTTGCTTAACCCAAACCTGTTTAATGACTGGGTCGATAATGTGGGAATAGGGTTTACGATCAATTACGGAAGCAGTTTGAAAGGCGGGAGCTTAGTTATTTTCTTTAACCAAGATTAAGCTCCCTCTAGTCGAGTTATCGACACTTACGTTTAGCTATCAACACACAGCTTGTTTCGGCCGGTTTCTTTCGCTTTGTAGAGTGCCTTGTCAGCAAGCTTCAATACTTCTTCAGGATGCTTGGTGGTTGTGCTATCAGACAGCCCAATACTCACCGTCACATTCACCACTTGCGATGGTTTCCCGTTCTGACCACGATTTTTGATACCCACTTCATGGTCATCAGGACGCTCGTGGCTATTTCGAATGGTCATGTCGTAGTTTTGGATCTCTGAAATCAGAACTTGAAGGTGCTCTTTCACCTGTTCCGTGTATTTGCCTTTAAAAATAATCGTGAACTCTTCTCCACCATAGCGATACGCTTTCGCACCACCGGTGGTTTCTCTAAGAATACGAGCCACCAGTTTCAGCACATCGTCGCCAATGTCATGGCCATAGGTATCGTTAAATTTCTTGAAGTGATCGATATCAACCATCGCCATCGAATATTTACGGCCTAAGTGCTTCATATCGACTTCTAAGGCGTGTCGACCTGGGATGTTAGTTAGTTGGTCATTAAAAGCCATATCGTGGCTAGCAGACATCACATAGACGATGATCAGCGTGCCTGATAAGGAGAACATAGTGCTAGAGATGTACTGCACGTCAAAGAAGATGAATGTACAAGAGGACAGCAAGATAGTGCTATAAACGACAACATCAATAGAACGGTTGTACACCAGCACTAGAATGGCTGTAAGTCCAAGCAAGCAAAGGCTATACAACACCAAAACAAAAGGCAGTTTGGAGAAGTCTCTAACAATGAACAGTAGGCCTTCACTCCATGATTCAAAACCGCCAGCGTGGAAATGAGAAACGATCAATTGTGCCCAAACCATAAACAGCACGAGAACGATGGCGTAGAGGAGCATCGACTTTGAATTGACACCGTTATCCGGGAAGGCATACACCAACAAGCAAGTGACCGGTACTAATGCCGCAAGTAACGACAGCTCTAATAAGGTGGTTCCGGTGTTCAAAGGGGTTTGCAAGCGAACTTGGATGATCAGGTAGGCTACTAGCATGGTTAATGACACCATGGCCATGCGTCCTTGTCTGAATGTATGGCATAGCAAAACGGCAACGCTCAATAAGATATATGGAAGGTTGCTAGCAAACCCTAGGTTTGAATCCGTCACGAGAATGACGTTGTTCATACCAGCGAATAAAATTGCCAATAAAAATAGAGGGAAGCAAAATCGAAACATGCTCGACGTTACAAAAGAAGATGCCATTTACGTGGTGAGCCTAATTATACTGATGATCTTGTAATTTAATTTTATACGTAGGATACGGTTAAACAAGCGAATGCCAAGCTTTTTGCTTAAATCAGAGCAAAAACATAGTCATAGGTCGCTAATGATGCAACCATTTTTATATGTATTTGAGTTGCTATTAACCATAGAACCAACTACACAGTATATATGAGAAATTAATTAGTCGTTATAGTTAGTTAACATGCAGTTAGTAAATCTGTAGTAATGAGTAGGGTATAGTAAGGTAACAATATGTAGGTCGTTGCCAATCAGGCTAGAACTCGATCTGTCGTGATAGCTACAAATGGAGGTGTGGTATGCAAATTAGTGTTGATGTTCACAACTATATGGAAACTCTGGTGGGTCAGGTCTTGGCTACCGAGGAATATGTGTCTAGTTATAACAACGAACAGTTGGCTGATCTGGCGTGTTTGGCTTTAGGTCAACTTAAGCCCATCTATATTCGTTTCGATATCGATTTTCTTTCGGCATTGCCAGAAGACAAATTGGTACTCTATAAACGAAATAGTGAGATCGCGGTCAAGAATGCTGAAAGTATGATCATTGACGATAGAAGGCGCGAACGTGACGACAATGTGCCCGTTATATTTAGTCAACACAATTTTGATGATGACGTAGAATTGCAATGGTATGAAAAGCCATTGTTGAACCGTAAACAGTCGTGATAGTTTAGGGTTAATACGGTCATTTAAGGAGTAAAAAACGTGGGATTCTTTTCTAGATTATTTGGTGGCAAAGAAAAAACCGAACAAAAAGTAGAGATTGAGCCAGTCGAATATAAAGGTTTCAATATCTATCAAGATGCCATTGCAGAATCTGGTCAATACCGTGTTGCTGGGCGAATCGAGAAAGAATTCGACGGTGAAATCAAAACTCATCGTTTTATTCGTTCAGATGTTGTTTCAAACAAACAAGATGCCGATGAATTGATGCTAAAAAAATCGCAGATGTTCATCGACCAAATGGGCGACAATATATTTAGCTAACCAAATAGGGTTAGAATTGATGTTGGTCATAATTTAGAGAGCTTTCAGTGTATATGCTGAAAGCTCTTTTTAGTTTTAGGGACAAAGAACAGCTAGTAAGTTGTTATTTAAAGGATTATTTGCAAGTGGTTTGACCTCTTAGTTCGAGACGGTCGTCATTTCTTCAAATGAAGCGCTCAAATTCCATCCAAATCGTTATAAGTAATAACTTTTCCTGTTCTTTGAACAAAACGCTTGAAGTATTAGTTGTCGTTAGATACAAACGAATAAGTCATTCGTGCCAATAGTCAAGGAATAGCTATGCAAATTGGTGTACCAAGAGAAACACTCGCAGGTGAAACGCGAGTCGCTGCTTCGCCGAAATCGGTAGAACAGCTTCTAAAATTAGGGTTTGAAGTTTGTGTTGAATCACAAGCAGGTGCGTTAGCAAGTTTTGAAGATGCAGCTTATGAACAAGCTGGAGCAAAAGTTGTTACTGCAGATGAAGCTTGGAAATCCGATATTATCTTTAAAGTTAACGCTCCGATCGTTGACGAGTCTAAAAACGAAATCGATCTACTTAAAGATGGCGCAACATTGGTCAGCTTTATTTGGCCTGCTCAAAATCCAGAATTGATGGAACAATTGTCTACTCGCAACATCAACGTGATGGCGATGGATTCTGTACCACGAATTTCAAGAGCTCAGGCGTTAGATGCATTGAGTTCTATGGCAAACATCGCGGGTTATCGTGCTGTTGTTGAAGCGGCGCATGAATTTGGTCGATTCTTCACGGGTCAGATTACGGCTGCGGGTAAAGTTCCACCAGCAAAAGTACTGGTTGCAGGTGCTGGTGTTGCTGGCCTAGCGGCAATCGGCGCTGCGGGTAGCTTAGGTGCGATCGTTCGTTCATTCGATGTTCGTCCTGAAGTAAAAGAACAAGTTGAGTCGATGGGTGCTGAATTCTTGGAAGTGGATTTCAAGGAAGATACCAGCGCGGGTGATGGCTACGCAAAAGAGATGTCTGAAGCATTCAACAAGAAAGCCGAAGAACTTTATGCAGCTCAAGCGAAAGACGTTGATATCATCATTACAACCGCTCTGATTCCAGGTCGCCCGGCTCCGAAGCTGATTACCAAAGAGATGGTAGACAGCATGAGTGCAGGTAGTGTGATTGTAGACCTTGCGGCAGCCAATGGCGGCAACTGTGAATACACGGTTGCAGACCAAGTGATCACAACCGCTAATGGCGTGAAAGTGGTAGGTTACACCGATATGGTTGGTCGACTGCCGACTCAATCATCTCAGCTATACGCGACTAACTTAGTTAACCTGCTGAAACTGCTTTGCAAAGAGAAAGATGGCAACATCAATATCGACTTTGAAGATGTCGTCTTACGTGGCGTAACGGTGGTTAAAGAGGGCGAAGTGACTTGGCCAGCTCCACCAATTCAAGTTTCTGCTCAACCACAACAACAACAAGCTAAGCCTAAAGCGGTTAGACCTGAACCAAAAGTTCAAGAACCTGTCTCTCCAATTAAGAAAGCGGCGGGTATGGCAGTTGCTGTAGGTGCTTTTGCTTGGATAGCTTCGGTTGCTCCTGCTGCGTTCTTATCTCACTTTACCGTTTTTGTTCTCGCTTGTGTGGTGGGTTATTACGTAGTTTGGAATGTAAGCCATTCACTGCATACACCTCTGATGTCCGTAACTAACGCGATTTCAGGGATCATTGTAGTAGGTGCACTGTTACAGATAGGACAAGGAAGTGGCGTCGTCACATTCTTATCATTTATTGCCGTATTAATTGCAAGTATCAATATCTTTGGTGGCTTTACCGTGACCAAACGTATGCTTGAAATGTTCCGTAAAGACTAAGGAGTAACAGATGTCTGAAGGATTAGTACAAGCAGCTTATATTGTTGCTGCTGTATTCTTTATAATGAGCTTGGCCGGGTTATCGAAACAGGAATCTGCACGTGCAGGTAACTATTACGGTATCACGGGTATGGCAATCGCGTTGATCGCGACGATCTTTGGCCCTCATTCTGCTGGAATTGTGTGGATCATCATTGCGATGGTGATCGGTGGTGGTATTGGTATCCACTTCGCGAAGAAAGTGGAAATGACCGAAATGCCAGAGCTGGTGGCAATTCTGCACAGCTTCGTAGGTATGGCGGCGGTACTTGTTGGTTACAACAGCTACATTGATGCACCAGAAGCGGCAACGCATGCAGAGCACGTTATCCACTTAGTGGAAGTGTTCCTAGGCGTGTTTATCGGTGCGGTAACCTTCACCGGTTCTATTGTTGCATTTGGTAAGCTTCGCGGCGTTATCTCTTCGTCGGCACTGAACATCCCTCATAAGCACAAGTGGAACCTAGCGGCTATCGTTGCTTCTACATTGCTCATGATCATGTTCGTTAAAGCTGACGGCAGCATGTTCGCATTAATGGTGATGACTCTTATCGCATTCGCATTCGGTTACCACCTAGTGGCATCGATTGGCGGCGCAGATATGCCAGTGGTTGTTTCTATGCTGAACTCGTACTCTGGTTGGGCAGCAGCGGCAGCAGGTTTCATGCTTGCGAACGATCTGCTTATCGTAACGGGTGCGTTGGTAGGTTCGTCAGGTGCGATTTTGTCTTACATCATGTGTAAGGCGATGAACCGTTCGTTTATTAGTGTTATCGCTGGTGGATTCGGCCAAGACGTGGTTGTATCTGATGGCGATGAAGAGCAGGGTGAGCACCGCGAAACATCAGCTGAAGATGTGGCAGACATGTTGAAAAACTCAAAGTCAGTCATCATCACTCCAGGGTACGGCATGGCAGTAGCTCAAGCTCAATACCCAGTGCATGAAATCACTGACAAGCTAAGAGCGCAGGGCATCAAAGTTCGATTTGGTATCCACCCAGTTGCTGGTAGGTTACCGGGTCACATGAATGTACTGCTTGCTGAAGCAAAAGTGCCTTACGATATCGTTCTTGAAATGGACGAAATCAATGATGACTTCGATGAGACAGATACTGTATTGGTTATTGGTGCAAATGACACCGTGAACCCTGCAGCACTTGAAGATCCAAACAGCCCAATTGCTGGTATGCCAGTACTTGAAGTTTGGAATGCTCAGAATGTTATCGTATTCAAACGTTCGATGAACACAGGTTACGCCGGTGTGCAAAACCCACTGTTCTTCAAAGAGAATACGCAGATGTTGTTTGGTGATGCTAAACAGAGCTGTTTAGGCATTCTAGAACATCTATAGAAAGCATTTTCTAATCTCTTGCTAAGAAGTTTTTTAAGAAGATTTCTAATAGTTTTCTGAGTGTGCTTTCTAAGCACCATGTAATATCTAGACTAGGAGCTCATTTGAGCTCCTTTTTTTGATCCTCAGAACTAGCCTTAACCCAAACCTACAACGAATAGGGTAAAGAAACCAAAGCAAAACCCATTCGAATGATGGCTGGATTCATCAATCAGCTAGCGAGTACGCCTGTGCAACACAATCCTAATATGATGGAATTTATCGCTATAACTCACCATTCCCACTGTTTTTCATGCGGTTAAAAATTTATCTTTGATAGCGAATGGTATATATTTGTTTGATCTATATGAATTTGCGTTGGTTTGTGATCATCAAAAGAACATTTACTCTTCTTATCGCTACGTTATCTGTGTCTGCAAACGCGCTTGCTGACTCTTTACCTGAGCGTATCGATAATTTCACCAAACTCTTTGATCATGAAACCGCAATCGAATCTTATGATATTCGATTGTTGCAGGCTGATTATCCAACACGTTTGATCATGCCGTCTTCTATGCTGCCACAAACCGCAGAGTACCCATTAAAAGACATACAGCGCTTATACCAGTTATCAAAAACCTGTAGCGGGAAATTACCGTTAAGCCCGTTGATCACTGAACCATTGGTCTTTACTCGTGCAATGTGTAAAGGAACCAAGCTTTCTGATCGTTGGTTTAGCCGTAGTGGCTTGATTCACCCAGGTGGTGGTTCTTATGCGGCGCGATACGTAGAGAAGTATCCTGACAAGTTCGACTCTTTGAAACGTTTTATGCATATTCAAGAGCGTCCAAACACTGAACATGATGAACTGTTATCTCGTTTACAAAACATGGACAGTGAGGCCATCACGGCACTGTTAGCCGGTTCGAGCATGTTTGTCGAGCTTGACGAAATGTGGGTAAAACGCGGCGACAGATATTACCTGTACAAAGAATCAGACTGGAATGAAAACGCGACACTTTCTGGATTGTCGTTCAGTTTATCTTCAGAAGGCAAAAGCTGTTTTGTTCAGCGCGGTAATGTATGTTGGGAAATAGAAGATCATTCAGAGCTTCTGCAAGTTGCCATGTTTATCTTGGTGCTCGCCAACATCATGCTTGTTTTGGGGTGGGCGGTTTACCGTTGGAACAGTAAGAAACAAGAGATGAAGAGCCGCATGCTGGTGCTTCAAATCCTAACGCATGAACTAAGAACGCCGATTGCAAGTTTGTCATTGACGGTTGAAGGGTTTAGACGCGAGTTCGAACACTTACCAGAATCAGTATATGATGAGTTTCGTAGGCTGTGTGAAGATACACGCCGTTTAAGGCAGTTGGCAGAAGCAAGTAAAGACTATTTGCAATCAGACAACCAACCGCTCGCAACAGAGTGGGTACCAAGTGTCGAAGAATGGCTTCAATACAAAGTTGAAGAAGAATTTGCACCGGGCATTGAACTCCGTGTAAACAAAGATATCGCTGCAAAAATAAACGTATATTGGTTAGGGACGTGCATCGACAACCTGATCAGGAACGCCGTGAAATACGGTGTCGCACCAGTGATACTAGAACTGAATACTTCTGACAAGAAGCTGACATTCAAAGTTATAGATAACGGAGACTTGTCCCGCAAAGATTGGGGGCAACTAAGAAAGCCATTCGTAAGTAAGAGTGGACTCGGTTTAGGTCTGACGATAGTGGAATCTATGGTCGGAAAAATGGGCGGTCACATGACGCTGATAGGCCCCCCAACAACATTTATTTTGGAGATACCTTGTGAAACAGACATTGCTTCTCGTTGAAGATGATAAAAATTTAGCTGACGGTTTATTAGTTAGCCTTGAGCAAGCTGGATATGAATGTTTGCATGCAGAACTGATCTCTGAAGTTGAAGGCTACTGGGAACAAGCGGACCTAGTGATTCTAGACCGTCAACTTCCGGATGGTGACTCAGTAGATTCACTTCCAGGTTGGAAGAAAAAGAAAGACATCCCAGTGATTTTGCTAACGGCTCTCGTAACAGTAAAAGACAAAGTTGCGGGCCTAGACTCAGGTGCAAACGACTACCTAACTAAGCCTTTCGCTGAAGCTGAATTGTTTGCTCGAATTCGCGCGCAGTTACGCCTGCCTGATGCTGAAGATCAAGACGCATCAAAAGTTATGGCTCAAAATCTGGTTATCGATAAAGCGACACGTGAAGTGTTTTTCAATGAACTGGAAGTCACGTTAACGCGAACTGAGTTCGACCTACTGCTATTTTTGGCAAGCAATCTTGGCCGTGTTTTCACGCGTGATGAGCTGCTTGACCATGTATGGGGTTACAACCATTTCCCAACAACACGTACGGTAGACACGCACGTTCTGCAACTAAGACAGAAACTGCCGGGTCTAGAAATCGAAACGCTGCGTGGCGTTGGTTACAAGATGAAAGCGTAATGAAAAAAGCCTTACTTCCACTATTAATGTTGTCTTGTGTGGTGAATACCGCGCAAGCTGCAGATTGGTTTAAGAGTAGCGATACTCTAACTCAAGTTCATAAACACCTGTTGGATAATGACTTACCTCAGATGTTTGATTCACTAGTGGAAGTTTGGCAAATCAACTCTTCTCAATCACGAGAAGACCACCTCAATGAGCTGTTCGATCAAGCATTGAACAAAGATTGTGGTAAAACCCTCACCAGAAAAACACTCCCAGATTGGATCAGTTCAGTCGTCGTTAAAAGACACATCATTCAAAGCCCTGGCCGAGATACTTTTCGCGTATCAATTGATGTTGAATCCGAAAACAACATTCAAGATATTACCTTCGAGAAGTGGGTCGATAAGATTGTTTCATCGGACAGTGAGCTAACCAAAGACAGTGAAGTGGTAAACAACGCATCGGTGAGCCTATACCGCAAGCGTTACAATTTAGCATCTCAACTTGAGTCAGGCCTGTATCGTTTAAGTGTGAAAGGCGATGGCGGTAATTCATGGAGTACTTGGATTATTCTTGGTGACGTTTCTTTTCGCCAGCAAGTTCGTTGGGCATCAAAAGACACGTGGCGCATCGATAAAAAAGAACTGCTGAATCCTTATTGTCCGCTTCCTAAGCTCGAAATTGGTTTGTACGATTACGTCGATGAACACTATGAGCAGGTGTGGGGCAAGAGCTATGAATCTGATTATCCAATGAACCTAACTGGCGAAGAACTTCCCAATGATCGCTACGTTTTGGCGGTTTCAATGGTGCATTCACGCTGGCAAGGTGACATAGCGATAGAACAAGCACAAACTATCAGTAAAACTTATGATATTTCTAGCGAAGAAGAGTTAAAGTAATTTAGAATTGAGCCGTTAACTATGTAAGGGATCTAACAAAGATAAACGGCATGAAAAATACGACTAAACTACTCGCAGCATCAATTGCATTCGCCAGTCTTCCTCTTTCAGCAGCAAACTACGCCATTGAAGCGCGTGGTGATGCGATGGGTGGTGTTGGTGTTGTTTCAGCAAACTTCCTAACCGCTCCATTCTATAACCCAGCACTTGTTGCCATTTATCGTCGTAACGATGATATGGGAATGATCACGCCAAGTTTTGGTGGTAGCTATAACGACCCCAACGACATGAAATCGAACATCGATAGTGTTGTTGATGCATCAAACACCGCAGAACTCGATGCGGCGCTGAATAAATTGGATGGCAACCAAGCCAATGTTGAACTGGGTGGTGTAGTCGCCTTTGCTCTTCCTAATCAGTTTATCGCGGCAAACCTTTTCGCTAAAGCCTACACAGAATCATTTGCAACACCTAACGTTTACACAACAGGTTCAGACGCAGATAAAGTGGAACTGTCTACCGTTGAAGCGGTTTCAATCGGTGTCGCAGAAGTCGGCCTTTCTTTAGCAAAATACCAAACCTTTATGGGCCAACACATCTCATTTGGTATTACACCTAAAATCCAACGTATTTACACGTACAACTATGTTGCATCGGTTGATGATTACGATTTATCTGATGTAAGAGAAAACAGTGACGGCGAAACGGCATTTAACATGGATGCAGGTGCGCTTTGGTTCTTCGGCCCATTCCGAGTGGGTGTTGCAGCAACTAACTTAATCTCTCGAGACATCGAAACCAAAGATACGACGAGAACGCTAAACAGCAGCTCAAGTACTGCGACACACCAAGTTGGTGGTAAATACACTTATCAACTTGAACCGGTATACACAGTGGGTGCCGGCATCGTATCGGATTACTTTTCTTTCAGTGTTGATTACGACCTAAATGAGACTGAGAAGTTTACTTCGTTTGCTGATAACGAACAGATGATTCGTGTTGGTACCGAAGTCGATCTTCTGCGTCAGCTTAAGTTAAGGGGAGGGTACTACAAGAACCTGGCTTACTCTGATTCAGAAGGAACAGTCACAGCCGGTATTGGTATCTCGCCACTCAACTTGTTCCAGTTAGATCTAAGTGCAAACTACACAAACGAAAATGCAATGGGTGCTTCAATCAATTTCCTTGCTAGTTACTAACAGTCCTTATATAGTTCTGCTCCTAAATAAAGGAGCAGAGCATGCTAAACGACTTACCAACCCTTTCTCACGAAGAACAACAGAAAGCTGTTGAACGAATTCAAGAAATGATGACTCAGGGCATCAGCACAGGACAAGCGATTAAAATTGTTGCTGAGCAAATTCGTGAAGAAATGAGTAATAAAGAAGAGTAGGGCATCAGCCCTTCTTTTTTAACACCTTAGTGCACTATAACTAAATATATTACCCTCTAGTATATTATCTCGTACATCCCAACTCTTTAGTTACCCTAAATCCCGATCTACCAAAAACCATTAAATACCTTATATTCAGCAAGTTACGTCGGAGTAATCCACTTTTCAGGCTTTCCTTGGCTTTGAGTTGTAATTAAATTACAGCAAGATCTGAAAGTAAAACAATCGCCATTTTAGGTGTCAGTATTTGTGTCACCACGTCTAAGTGGTTAAATATATGGTGTTTTTCAAGGCTAGTGACGTTGTGACTTCTATTTTTAGCGGATACGAGTACATGAATGTTCAGAAGCAGACAAATGAGGATTTCATCTAAGAACAGTGCGAGATAAGTGACGACGGTAATGTTGAAAACCGATACCGCGAGTGACTAACCACTGGTTAGAGCGCGCTTTACTAGCCAAATTATGTAGACTTTTAAAACAAGTGGTTAGGAAGCTTAGAGGCGTACGGAAGAGCGGTTTATAGAGCGATTCAGGAACGATACGTATCAACCTGAGAATGATATTGATGGCGTTATTACAGATGGTGTTGTAGCAAACGGTGTTATAGCAGATGGCGAGAGCGCGCTTATAGGCATACGAATCGATTAGAATTTTGATGAGACAACAAAGCTTATGGGTTTATTTAGTCAGCGGTTAAAAATCTAACGGCTGCTTAAGTGGAGAGTAGATATCGACAGGGTATTAATGGCGTGTTGATTGAGTAGTGGTTCAGAGTTGAATGTGTAGCTGCGGTCCAGTCTAGTGAGCCTTAATAAAACGTAACGACTTGGTTTCGTCCGTTGTCTTTCGCTTGGTAGAGCGCTTTGTCTGCACGTTTGATGGCGGTACGTATCGATTCATGCTCCTTAAGCTGCGTTACTCCCGTCGAAGCCGTTACCTTAAGCGCTTTAGGCCAAGGGCTTTGGTCCATTGCTAGGTAAAAACTATCGATAGATTCGTTACACTGTAGCGCAGTTTGTTCCAGGCAAACTAAAAGAAACTCCTCACCACCCCAACGATAAAGTAAGTACTGCTCACCAAGGCTCTCGTTCGCCGTTGCGACAAACTGAATAAGTACTTTGTCACCCACTTCATGGCCATGTTGATCATTGATCTGCTTAAAATGGTCTAAATCAAACAACGCGATGTGAATCGTTTTTCCTTGTTGCGCCAGCCATTCGAAATCATAGAAGGTATCTAACGCTTCGGTTCGGTTTCTACATCCGGTCAACGGATCGGTTGTTGCCTTTACCTTGAGCTCTTCAATTTCTTCGGTCAAATAGCGTTGTTGCTCCGCTGCACGCGTTCTGCTTCGCTGTGCGATGTGTAACGCACAACCTACATAACAGATGGCATAGGTCACCCATAATCCAATTAAGAGTTCGCCTAACAAAGCTTTGCTGATGATTTTACCGTGGAAAACAATGCTCGAGATCTTAATTGAATGGTGCCCATCAAACGTGCTGGCTCCAAGGCCGAGCTCAACAGACACCGCGTTTGTAATGTCTACCGCGCTACTAGTAATAGGTTGGTTGTAATGGTCAATCCACCAAAAAGGGACGTTGAAGTAGTTTAAGTCGATGTGGTTTTTATCTGATAACGAGAAGTCTAAGCGATTGAACTTATTCGACATAGCATCGCCTTTCACGCTGTAATTCTTGTCGTAATTGCGAATGTAGAAGCGAAACCTTGGGTCTTCTTGGCCTTGGTAATCCATATTAATGGTGACCGAATCGAACGCAGAGAGATCGAGCCCTTTACCTTGTGTCGATATAACGAACTCAATTTCACAGAAGGGTAAGCTATAGGTTCGTTCAAAGTCACACTGTAACTCAATTTCATCTTCTGACTTATGTAATGAGCCTACGGTGCCACCATCGTGGTCTCTGTCTGTGTTAACGCGTGTAGGGTATTTGTCTGGTGTAATAACGTAGCTCTTATTCATGAGCTTATTAAAAGAGATCAACGACACTAGCGTGATTGCTAGGCAAAAAATCGAAAGGAATATGTTGAGTTTTCGGAATGCTTTGTCGCTCATGATACTAACCCGTACACGTGATTCGAATGTAATGCGCAATGCCTTAGAGTTGGCGCAATCGATGATTCTATTTGAGTATTGCCCTAGGTGGAATCGGTATACCTAAAACTAACGCAGAGCTCAGGTTATACAGTAAAGAGATTCATTTAACCAAATGTAAGTTTAAAATCTGAACGCAGAGCCTTGATTCTGAATGTTATTTGCTCAATAAGTGCGGTTTTTACGGGGGTAATAATTTAACTGTATATTTATACAGTTAAATTTAAAGTGGCTCGGTTTGTTGTAATCAGAGTAGTGTGTGCGAGTTATAAGGCTTGCTGTGATAACGAGTCACGAGGCCACTGTTACTGTTCATCAATTAAAGTGGAGGGCAGTTATGTTGCAGTGTCACTTTTTGGAACTCGTTTTATCGAAACACTTTGTTGTCTATGAGAGCGTTCGTACCATTCATTTTGTCTTTTATTCCCAACTACGCGCCATAAGTAGAGCAAGGCTTCAATGCACTGCAGAACATCTCTAATCCTTACTGGTTTGTCGTAGGTGCAGTTGTGGTCGATACGCTAGGCATGCGCGCCATGGTGCGATACCTACTTGAATACTACTCACCTCGATGGAAAACGAAGTGATGGCGTTTCTTGAGGCGTTAATCATTGCATTGATTACCGGTGGAGTCTCAAGCCTTGGCACGATTGCGGCTTTGAAAACGCACATCAACTGGATAAAGCGAGTGCAACAGGACCAAGAGCAGCGGATACGAAAACTGTAGGACTCCAATGGCTAAAAAAGGTTATAAATGCAAAGGCCGCAAACAAAATGGCCAGTTAATGAAAGGCTACACGCTTAGAAATGGGCGCGTGGTTAGGGCAAATACCACACGAAAACGTTACAAAAAACGGCGATAAAACAACCAATACTAAGAGCTACTTTTTATCAAAGTGGCTCTTCTTTATACGTTCTATAAGAGCTTATAGCTTTAGCGCCTGGTGTCACATCTAATGATTTAAATCACTGTTATACATAGGGTTGATAGTTATAATCCTTCCCTGAAATCTTACTAAACAGAACGTTCTTAATTTAAACGGAAAGTTTCTCTGTTTAATCGCAGTTAGGGACAAAGAGGGTAGTTGTATGGGGTTGTTACCTCCTGAAAATACATTAGAAGACGTGAAAATTAAAATTAAGAAAGCGTACAATAATTCTAATGTAGGTTTGATTAAGCAGATTGTTCTAAAAGAGGGCCCACAGGCTTTTAGGATAGCTACATTGCTAGAAATATTAGGCAAAGACCAAAAGGTTCATCACTATTCGTTAAAACTCGATCAAATTGACCGCTCTAAACAAGGTTGGAACTATAAGCCTGAAAAATCGATTAGATTAGATGGTAACAAACCTAATGAGATCAAGAGGTTATATTGTTTCCTGGACGCTGAATATGCAAACAAGCTAGGTTCCGAGATTGGTGAGCTACATCTTGTTAATTCTGGTGACTTTGCAAAATTATCTAATTTATTAGAGGCGGTAGAATCTATAAATGATAACGAAAAATTTTCGTTACTCGGCAGCATTATTTCACACATTGAAGCTAGTCAAACTAATGTTTCTGAGTTTATTAAAGCATTTGAGGTTAGCAATAAAGATACTCTATCGCACATTTCTACAGCTGTGAAAATTGTTGAGTACTCGAATGCTATCGATGAACTTCGTGCGATGATTGAAACCCCAAGTACTTTAGAGGGGGATTTTCAAAAGCAACTGGAATTGCACCCTTGGATGTTTGGCAGTGAATATAGCCAACGCTTGCATCGGAAAACATGGACGCGTGATGACCGTTTAGATTTCATGATGCGGAAGACTGTTGATGATTATGTCGAAATCATCGAAATAAAAAGGGCGTTTTCAGAAGCGCTGTTTACGTACGATCGTTCGCACGATAGTTACTATCCATCTTCTAAGCTCTCTGCCGTGATTGGGCAAGTTGTCCGTTATATCGAAGAAATTGAGCGACAACGTGACTCTATAATTGTTAATGAAGGTTTCGACACACTTAAAATTCGTGCAAAGATAATAGTTGGTAGAGATGGTAACACAGAGCAAATAAAGGCTCTCAGGAATTTAAACTCGCATTTACATCGCATAGAAATAATAACGTATGATCAGCTCCTGAAAGTTTCTGAGCGAATATTAGGTATGTTTGATGTAGTGGCATTACCACCTAATCAAGAGAGTTGTGATGACATACCATTTTAGATAACAAAAGGTGTTTACGAATTATTTTAACGCTGACACGTTTTAGATCTAAGCTGGTTTTTTTATATACGATGGAAACGTTTAACTTAGTGGCAGCGTATATCTCTATTTAACGCACTGTAGCCTCAAACAGGACATACAATGATTACCAAAATATCGAGAAATCCCGAGAAATTCGATTCATTTGAGCTCTATTCAAAAATTTGTGCGAAAAACGCTCTCAACATCAATGATGAAAGTTCGGTTGATAAGGTTATCGAAAATCTACGTTCAGCATTGAAAGAGAATCATAGAAATCTCAATCTCGTATTTGGAAAAAGAGTTGAGTCAATGTTTGGTATTGTTGCAGCCTCATTAGGTAAATGTTGCCTTATCAAGCAAGAAGATGGCGGTGAAGCCTACTGTAACGAAGATATAATTATTCCAGATTATAGAATCGTGCTTAAAGAAGACAATACGTCCTTTTTAGTAGAGGTAAAAAACTATCATCGAGAACCATTTGAAGCAAAATTTTCGTTTACCAAAAAAT
Organism: Vibrio sp. J383; assembly: GCF_023503985.1. Lineage (NCBI taxonomy): Bacteria > Pseudomonadati > Pseudomonadota > Gammaproteobacteria > Vibrionales > Vibrionaceae > Vibrio > Vibrio sp. J383. The sequence continues at coordinate 1,517,811 of NZ_CP097294.1, forward strand.
ATTTCGAATCAGTTTTGAGCTATTCGAATATGGTTAATTGTTCTATCAAGTTCGCTATATACTACTCAAAAATGAATATGTGGGTGCTATTACCTCCAGAGGCATTTGAAGTTAAAAAAGGTCGTTACATCATTGACCTACCTACCGCAATGATGCAAAACGAACTGGTTATTATTGGGGATGAATGGATATCAACGACCCCTCCACTTGAAATATATATTGTTTCAGACCCTTCAAAACCGGCTTATTATAATGAGACAAACGGTGACTCTAACTTCACCATTAAGAATGTCCTTTGTTACTGTGCAGGAAAGTTGTTGGAAACAGATAAAGAGAAAGAGTTATTAAATCTTTTTGCTATGTACGGTAAATGGTCTGAAACAGAAGTTTTACCGATTGTAGTTGATGAGAATAGGTTAATTGGTATCAAGTATAAATTTGAACCAGAAGAGTACTCTGAAAATGGTTTTGACCACATAGGGCAGTTAAGCTCTATGATTTCTGCTACTTATAAAATGGCAACCGAAGAAAATGGGTCTGTTGTGGCAATAGAAACCACGAGAGATGCAAAATCATTTTCTATTGTAATTCCAGAAAGTTACAGTAGTAAATTGTTACCTCTGTGGAGATTCAGACTCCAGCCAAACAAGGGTAAACCTAGTATTGAAGAATGATTCCCAACGCTTGGCGATTTTTATTTGCTCATTGTTAGGTATTAGATGTATGGACGGTAGTAACCTTGATACGGCGCACTAGTTGGAGAACGATATGGAAAGTAACTTGACTATTATTGGATCGGTAGTAGCTGTTTTGAGTCTGTTTGTATCACTGTATGTGGTATGGAAGAGTAATGGTCGTTTGAAAACTCACATTTGTTCGAGAAAACACTACGAATCCGATGAATATTCGTACGTGCATGTAGAAGTCGTAAATTGTGGGCAAAGAAACCTAAGCTTAAAATTTATTGTTGGTGAGTATTTTGATGGTTCTATATCCAAGTTTTATTTAAATCCTGCTCTCGAAATAGTGACCTTAGCTGAGAGCGAAAGTTATGAATACAAGTTGGGGAAGTTTGATGGTCCAATGGCGAAGTTTAGGGACGAAAATAATCACAATGATAGTGAGCTAAAATCCCTCGCATTTGAAGATACCAACGGAAAAAATTGGAAAATTGCAGGCTCTGAAAGTGCGATAGCTAAAGTCAGGGTAAGTAAACATCCATTAGGTATGAGAACACACTACTAACAAGAATTTTGGATTGAATCTCAACACTTGGCATTTTTAATTCCAGATGGGTTTGAATTACATCGTCATGTTCGCGTTTAGTGGTAGAGTTTCTCAAGCTCTAATTCAGGACTCTAAGACAAGGGAAAGTATGAAACTTAAGTTATACAAATATTTACCTTTTGATGAAGGAGCAAGGTACTTGTTACAAAACGGTACTATCAAGTTCTCTTCCTACGAAACGTTTAACGATCCATTCGACTGCGTTGTTAGTTATGACTTGGATGAGGCGGAAGACTATGTATCCTCAAGAAAAGACCTTATAAAAAAGGCTGGTGATAAAATCGGATTAAGTCCTGCAAAAAGACTTCAGAACAAGAAAATTATGTTGAAGCGTCTGGAACGTTTCTTAGATAGTGGGGTAGCCTCAAGCAATATAGCTAAAAGATGGGGGGTATGCTGTCTATCGTCTAGACCCGACAATATCTTGATGTGGTCACATTATGCAGATAATCACCGAGGATTCTTGGTTGAGTTTACTACTGATCAAAATCAAGTTGGAGTCGTTACTAACCCAGAATATTACTTAACATCGTGGCCGATAAAGTACACAGAAAATATGCCTACACGTAGCTTAAGGGTGCGCGACTTTGACGCGGTTCAAGAACAGTTTCTGTGCAAATCAGAAGATTGGGCTTATGAGAAAGAACATCGATGTCTGTCGCACCATAACGGACCAGGCATATACTCTTTTGATAAGAAAATGGTAACCAAAGTCATTGCAGGTGTGAAAATGCCCAAACAAGACATTCATGAGTTAAGAGAGTTAGTTAAGCAATTTGAGATATCTGCAGATACTCATGTAGAATTTAAGCAAGCGGAAATGATTAAGGGTAAGTATCAACTTAACGTTGTATAACTGAGACTTAGTCTGACTAGTGAGGTTATAGGAGTGGCTACTGAAAAGGCAAAAGTAGCTGCCGCTGAATAGGCATTAAAAAGTATACTCAAGTCTTTTAAGCTCAAATAGAAACTGAAATTTAACCGTAATCCCCAACGTTTGATGTTTGGTTTATTACCCCCACACTGGGTTTTAGTTCCCTAGTATCGGCTCAAACGTTCATACCGCGTTATGTTAAAGAGGAAACATGTGCACTAATATTGAAAAGTTCGATGTGCTTGTCGCAACTCGAACCGGACGATGCGTGTCTTTTGGGTCTTGAGCGGGCTTAGCAAAGCGATGGTTAAAATCGGCGGCGAAGTAGGGAAGCCAGGCGTTGGCTTGTTCGATGGTGTCGATACCTTGTAAGCGCATCTCTTTAACCAGCCGGCCTTTGGCTTGGGAGCTGTTGGCACAGATGAGTTCTATGGCCAGTTCTTTCAGCACGCGCCCGTATTGAGTTTGGCCAACTTGTTTGTGTTTCTCCTGATTCACTCGAAAAATCGAGTGCTTGTCACTGTAAAATGCGATGGGTTTACCGTGCTCATTAAGGTATTCACGCGTGGTCAGCATGTAATCAAACGCGGATTCTGTCTCACTGAATCTTAGGTTCATCAAACGACCAGTCGCATCATCAATGAACACCAATAGGCAACATTTGTCGCTGCGGCCTTCAAACCAGTCATGATGGGAGCCGTCAATTTGGATAAGTTCGCCCAAGCAATCACGACGGTAACGAGGCTGATAGACTCGAGGTTTGCGTTGTGAATGTGGAAGCCACAGTCCGTCGGCGATCATCCATTGACGGAGTGTTTCTTTAGAGACGGATAGATTGTGCCGTTCAGTCAGTTTTTCCAGAGCGAACGTTGGTGAGAAGTCGGAGTAATGCTCACGGATAAGTTTCAGTATTTCAATTCTGAAATGTTCTGAGTAGCGTCGATTACTTGGGCGTCCACGCGCTGCGTGTGTAAGACTTTGAGCGCCAAGAGAGACAAGTTTGTTTACCAAACGTCGGATATGACGGGCAGACAGATTCAAAATGATAGCAGCGTCAACTTGGCGTAGTCGTTTTTCACGTACGTCAGTAAGCACCTTGAATCGATGAATATCTTTTTCACTCATAGTAATAAGCATCCGGATAACTCCTAAGCAGACCAATATAGATAAGCTTAGGAGGACATTTTAAAATGGCTCAAACCAGACATTACTAAATTGCTCTAACACCATCACTGCGTATTATGTACGTTATGTTAAATTGATTTTGGTGTTTTTAAGGCAGGTATCTTTGTGTGATGCCCTGCCTTTATTTGGTGTCGATATTCTCTGATTTATACTGTGTATTTAACCATATTGGCTATTTACCATAAAATACCTAATAACCAGTGATAATAATCTTCGATTTTACCCCTGGCATTAGTTAGAGCTTAACCGCCAGCAAATTTAACTTTGTAGCCTTTCTTTTCAAGGTGCGCTTTGAGCTTGTCACGAGCGTCGCCTTGAATCTCGATGTTGCCATCTTTTACTGAGCCGCCGCAGCCACACACTTTTTTGAGTTCCGCTGCCATTAGTTTTAATGGTGCGTCATCTAGGTCTAAGCCCGTTACGATAGAAACACCTTTGCCTTTACGGCCTTTGGTTTCTTTTTGGATTCGAACGATACCATCGCCTTTAGGGCGTTGGACTTTCTCTTCTTCAGGTTTAATGCGACCTGTTTCTGTTGAATATACTAGGCTCATAAATTACTTCTTTTGTTGCTCTGCTTTTTGTTTTGCGAGTAAGTAAGCTTCTATATGACGCTGGATTGCAATCTTGCCGCCTTTGATAAGACGCCCGTTAAACATGCAATACCACGCGTTAGGCTCACCGGTGTCATTCTTGATCTGATAGCCGTTGAAGTTTTCAGTTAGGCCACCAGTTCCTCTCGACTTATTTAATGCAGTGAACTCTTTAGGGTCAATAATAGACGCCGTGTCAATCCACCAATCAATACTCTTCTTCACGGCAGCTAGGTTGCCCTGAATCACATTGTTTTTTAACTTAGCACGCCAAATGGTGTTATTCGCATCCATCGATTGCAGATGGACGCTACGGTAAATTGAATTAGCCATATCTATTAATCATCTTTTTGTTTTCACTGTATTAATCATAAGTATACTTATAATGATATCAAGCATAATATGGTAAAAACACCTGTCGAGGTACGGTAATTTGCGAAAAAAAGTCCCTATTTTAACCGACTCTGTGACAATTAATTCATTTGTTGAAAAATTGAACAGGCACGCGACAATTGAAATTATAGATGAGTTAACAGGATTCCAGTACTCTCGTAACTCACTGCTGGGTATCTACAGTGATTGGAATCGCTACCATGCGTTCTGTACTAAAAACCGTATCAACACACTCCCAGCCTCTATTACTGCTGTTCGCCGTTTTCTTGAGACTGAATCCAGTGACAGAAAATACGCATCTTTAAAACGTTACACTGCAACGCTTAGTTTGTTGCATACTGTGTTGAGCTTTGCCAACCCAATCAAGCATAGACAAGTTCGTTTTGCCCTGCTCCACTTGCAAGCGCAAATGGCTGGCGACGCTAAGCAAACCAATGCCATGACATCTGCACACCTCGCTGAGTTAAACACGTTACTTTCAAATGAGAAATCGAGCTTAAAAGAGATCAGAGACATCGCCATTTACAATGTGATGTTTGAGTGTGCTTTAAAACGATCAGAACTTAAGGCGTTATCAATGAGTAATGTCGAGTGCGTTGAAAATGATTACCTGATTACAGTAAAAGATTCAGCGTATCGGCTGTCGCAAGTAGCAAGTGCTGCACTTCAGCGTTGGTTTGCGTTTACTGGAACACAAGATGAGTTACCCGTATTTCGTGCGATAGACAAGCATGAGAATATCAGTCTGCAACCTTTAGATGATTCGTCGATCTATAGGATACTAAGAAGTGCAAGTGACTTACTTCAACTCGCAGAAAACCACCATTTTTCAGGGAATTCGATTCGTGTGGGTGCCGCACAAGAGTTGTCAAAACAAGGTCTTAAGGTTAGAGAGATTCAGGATTTTGGTCGTTGGCTCAGCCCTGCAATGCCTGCGCAATATGTGGGTTATTCGGGGACGGCTGAGATTGAGAAGATGAAGTTTAAAGCACTGATCCCTTGGCTGTAATCTGATGGCATTTTTTGAATAGTTAGCTTGTTTATAGTTAGCTTTTAATAAACAACTAGTTACAAAACGGCGTGATCAATAGACGACTGACTTTACAAACAAAAAGCTTTAACTCTAAAAAAAGCTCGGACTCTTAAAAAAGCTCGGACTCTTAAAAAAGCTCGGACTCTTAAAAAAGCTCGGACTCTTAAAAAAATAGCGCCTTGGCGGGTAAGCTCAAGGCGCTATTTTTTTATTTAGCCAGTGGTGTAAGACTCGCTAAGATATTTTGGAAGAACTAAGAAATGCTCGTTCTCACACAGTTCTCTAGGAACTGGCTGAATTTGTGGCCATCATGTTCAACCATTTTAGGGAACATAGAAATTGGCGTCATACCTGGGAAGGTGTTGACTTCATTCAGGTAGATCTCGTTGTCTTGCGTTAAGAAGAAATCGATACGAGACAAGTGACGAAGCTTCATTTGGGTGAATACTTTACGAGCACTGTCTGCAATTAACTCTAGTTGTTCGTCTGTTAAGTTATTTGCTTCAATTTCGGTAATTGAGTGGCTGTCTGAGCTGTATTTCTCTTCGTAAGAGTAAAATGCGCCATTAGGTGCAATCACCTCGCCCGGTTTGCTGATGTGTAGCTCACCATCGATTTCATAAGCGGCAACTTCGAGCTCTCTAGGCACAACTGATTTCTCAACCAGCACTTGATCAGAGAAGGTAAACGCCTTATTGATCGCTTCGCTTAAGTCTTCCACTTGGTTAATTTGGTAACAACCTACAGAAGAACCTTGACGAGCCGCCTTCACGAAAACTTTGCCCCAATTTTCAAAAGCTTGAGTCGCTTGTGAATGCGCTTGGTCGTTGTTGTCTGATAAAAACAGATACGGCGTGTTTGGGATGCCAAGTGCGTCGTACCAAAGCTTTGAAGTGATTTTGTTAAAGCTGTTGTTGCTCGCTTCAGAACCACAACCTAAGTACGGAATCTTAGCCATTTCAAACAATGATTGAATGTCACCTGTTTCACCCGGGAAGCCGTGAATACAAGGCACAATGAAATCGACTTTAGACTCTAGGTTGTCGCCACGTAAGGTTTGATTGTTGATATCTAGATAAACCAATTCACCTGAATCAAGACACCAGCCTTCGTTTTTAATTTCAACTCTGACAACGTTAAAATCTGCAACGCTATTCAGTTGTTCAAAAAGGTAATCGGCTGAAACTAAAGATACTTCATGCTCTGAAGATCCACCGCCACAAAGTAGAAGGATGTTAATGGTGTTCATGGGTAAATTCGGTCCTTGAAACTAGGAATACTGACTTCAATGATAAACAAAAGTCGAAATAGGTACAGTGTTTTGAACGTTAAAATTGTGTTCGAAAGAACGAGCGATTAACTATTAAACAAAACTGCTGGTCTTAAAACAAAAGAAGGAGCATTTGCTCCCTCTTTCTGAATTAAAACTTAGTTCAACTTGTTAAGCGTTGGGTATTCAGAGTTCTTGATGTCATCAATGCTCTTAACAAACGGCTTCAAGTTTTGGAAAGTGGTTGGCAGCGTTGAGATTGCCTTTTTAGCTTCTAAGCGTGTTGCGTAATCACCGTAAAGTACGGTGAACCACTTAGTGCCGTTAACCATTTTGTAGTTTTCCCAAACTGGTTGAGAAGTCGTAGGTAGCATTTTCACGAAAGAATCGACTTTACTCTGGCTGCCAACAGCAACAACTTGAACCGTGTAACCAAAACGCTGGTTCATATCTTGTTGTTTCTTCGTTGGGCCTGTTACTACTGCAACTGGCTTAGCTTTAGTCGTTTGAGTGACTTTCTGCTCAACAGGTTCGGTTCTGATCACGTTGACAACGTTTTCTTCAACAACGCCTGTTTGCTCAGATTGAGATACAACTGGAGCTTCAACTTTTGCCGTTTTGTACTCTTCTTGATAACTATCTGAAGTTACATTTGTAACGTAGTCGTCAGATACACATGCAGCCAAGAGCAGTGGCAAAGTCACAATTGCAAATTTTTTCATGGAAAGCTCTATATCCTTAATAATAATTACTATAAATCATGCCGATACGTCGGTTTAGAATCAAGTTAACTTTGAGATTATACACCATTAGTGGGTGACCTATTTCACAAACTTTATGCAGTGTTTGCTTATTCATCTGAATTCGGTGAATTTGCCATCAACCCGTGAGTGAAAAGTAAGTTACGATGAACTTACGTGCATTGCTAGGATATGTCTATGAATCATCTTGATCCCCTCCTTAAACCCCGTTCAATCGCTGTTGTTGGTGCTTCTCAACGAGAAACGCGCGCGGGATATATCGTCATGAACAATTTGTTGCACGGGGATTTTAAAGGTGCGGTGATGCCCGTTACGCCAAAATATGACTCGGTGGCAGGCGTACTCTCATACAAGAACATTTTGTCACTGCCTATCGTGCCTGACCTTGCGATTCTCTGTACCAATGCGACCCGTAATGTGGCTATTTTTGAAGAGCTGGCCGAGAAAGGCATAGCCTCTGTCATTGTGCTTTCATCCGACATGCAGCAACAAAGCGATAATGGCGAAACGTATGATGCACGATGCCTAGCGATTGCTAAAAAACACAACATTCGGGTGCTTGGCTCCAATAGCTTGGGGATTATTGTCCCATGGTTAAATTTAAACGCCTCTTTCTCTCCAGTGACTGCGCTGCCAGGTAAGATCGCCTTTGTTTCTCAGTCTGCTGCAGTGTGTACCACGATTCTCGATTGGGCGAACGACAAAGAGATTGGCTTCTCAGCGTTTATCTCGATAGGCAATGGCAGTGACATCGAATTCTCGGAACTCTTGGATTATCTGAGTACCGATTCTCACACCGAAGCGATATTGCTTTATGTCGATAGCATTACTGACGCGAGGCGCTTTATCTCTGCAGCGCGTGCAGCGTCACGCAACCGACGAATTCTAGTACTAAAAGGCGGGCGAACAGCGAAAGGCCGAGCAGCGGCCATGGCACATACCGGTGGTGCCGATACCTTAGACATTATCTATGACTCTGCGATCCGACGCAGCGGTATGTTGCGAGTTAAGAACTTACATGAACTGTTTGCTGCGGTAGAGACACTGACTCATTCAGTGCCCTTGCGTGGCGAGCGCTTGGCTATTGTTACCAATGGTGGCGGCCCTGCAATTATGGCCGTGGACACCCTATTTGACCGCGGCGGTAAGCTCGCAGAATTATCTGAAGATACGATCGATAAACTCAGTAAGGTTTTGCCATCGAGTTGGTCTCATAGCAACCCTATCGACATTGTTGGCGATGCCGGCGATCAACGCTATATCGACACCATAAACATCTTGCTCGATGGAGATGAAGCGGATGCCATTCTTATCATGCACAGCCCTTCTGCGGTCGCACATTCAGCCAAAACAGCAGAGAGAATTATTGAAGCGATTAAAAAGCATCCTCGCCACAAGCGCTTTAATATCTTAACGAATTGGTCTGGGGAGTTAACCGCAAGGCCGGCGAGAAAGCTGTTTACTGAAGCGGGTTTCCCAACTTATCGAACGCCTGAAAGTTCAGTGGTCGCATTCATGCACTTGGTCGAGTACAGACGCAACCAACGTCAGTTAATGGAAACGCCGACCACGGCAGAAAAAGTGCACATTGAAGACTTGGCAGATGCCAAAAATTGGATAGAACGCCAACTACTGGATAAAGATACAGTTAGTCTTGATACCCATCAAAACAGTCAGTTTTTCAAGCACTTCAATCTCGATGTGCTGCCAACTTGGATTGCTTCCGACCCAAGTGAAGCGGTGCACATTGCTGAAACGATCGGTTACCCGGTCGCCGTAAAACTTCGCTCGCCAGACATTGCGCATAAGTCGGATGTTCAAGGTGTGATGCTCAATTTACGAAACAGTAGTGAAGTCGCGAATGCCGCTCAGGCAATTCTCGATCGATCTCAATTGTCGTTCCCTACTGCTCATATCCATGGCTTGTTGATTCAAGGTATGGCCAAGCTTGCAGGTGGCCAAGAACTGCGAGTTAAGGTCACAACGGACGAAACCTTTGGCCCTATCATTTTACTTGGCCAAGGTGGCTCTGAGTGGGATGAATCGATTGATGCCGCGGCTGCTTTCCCACCGCTTAACATGACACTGGCGCGTTACTTGATCATTAGGGCGATAAAAAGTGGCAAGATTCGCCTGCAAAAACTGCCTAACCCGATCGACATTGAAGGGCTCTCTGAGTTGCTGGTTCGTATATCGCAAATGGTAGTGGATTGCCCTGAAATACATGATTTGGATATCCATCCAGTACTGGCCAATGGTGACAAGTTCACGATATTAGATGCCGATATCATCTTGAAAGCGTACGAAGGCGATCCACAAGAACGTCTTGCGATTCGCCCTTATCCGGTCGAACTTGAAGAGAATATCGTACTCAAGGACGGTACCGAAGTGTTGCTACGCCCTATTCTTCCTGAAGATGAACCGCTTCATGCCGATTTTATTAATCGCGTCTCTAAAGAGGATCTTTATAAGCGTTTCTTTAGTGATGTTGGTGAATTCAATCATGAGGCGTTGGCAAATTTTACTCAGATTGATTTTGATAGAGAAATCGCGTTTGTGGTGGTTCGCAAGGAACAAGGTGTGCCTGCGATTATTGGTGTATCGAGAGCGCTAATTAACCCAGAGAACACCGATGCCGAGTTCGCGATTCTGATACGTTCCGATCTGAAAGGTGTCGGCTTAGGTCGTATTCTTATGACTAAGGTTATCGATTACTGCCGTGCGAAGCAGACTAAACAGATGTCGGGCATGACGATGCCAACGAATAGAGGGATGCTGACACTAGCTCAAAAGCTCGGCTTCGAGCTAGATATCAGTTTTGAAGATGGTACTGCAGATATGGTGTTACCGTTACTTTAACGCCCATGTCTTTTTAAGATGTTGGATACACCAAGACTTGGCGTCGCCCATTTTGTTGCGTCGCCAAGCCATGACGATATCGATCGGCTGTGGTTCTGTCCCCGAAATCTGCTGTAGAACGCCAGATTCAATCAGCGGCTTAGCAATACTACTCGGCAAGGTGCCAATCCCTAATCCAGTTGTCAGAGCCTCTACCTTTGCTGGGAAGCTTGTTACGGTTAAACGAGGTTGTTTCTCTAGAATATTGCGACTTAACGCTGGTTGATCGCGTGCAGTGTCTGCAATTGCGATTACCCTGTAACTTTCCCTCGCCTTTTGGTCGAACTCGCCAGAGCGCTTATGAACGTAGTGGTTTGATGCCGCGACCCATACCATTTCCATCTTACCAATGATGTCACTTTTCATATCGTTTGGAATCGTGTCGAGCTTGGGACATACCAATAAATCGGCTCGGCCATCTGTCAGGGATTCCCAACATCCGGCTAAGATCTCTTCTTGTAAGCGAACACGTGTTTTGCTGATTTTCCCGAGTTCGTCGACCAACGGGAAGAAATTGGCAATAGGAATGATGCCATCAAAGGCAATGGTTAAATCGAGCTCCCAGCCATTAGCAAGAATACTCGCATCGTTAACGAGTTGTTCAGTGGCACCAAGAATGATTCTACCTTGCTCTAATATTAACTGCCCCGCTTCCGTGAAATTTGCACGGTGGCCTGAGCGATCAAAAATCATGATATCTAAGTCTTGTTCTAACTTCTGGATTTGATAACTCAATGAAGAAGGCGCTCGGTCCAGTTCATTCGCTGCAGCTGCGAAACTCCCACGACGATCAATGGCATCTAATATGTGTAATGCTTCAAGTGTTATTGGACTATGCATAGCTTTCCTACTTTATAAATGAGACTCGAATCACAAAAACAGAAGCATTCAGGCTATGAATGGAACTGTAAAAGTCTTTTTAATACAGGTGTTTAAGAGTATTAATTATGAATTAGTTGATAAGATTGAAAATTATTTAAATGCAAATAATAGTAATTATCATTTAGATCCAATATTATCTTTCGCAAATCAAGATAACTAAGGTAACTATCAGATGTATAAGCAATCCCTACTCTCTGCTTCAATCGTTTTAGCGCTTTCATCAACCTCAGCCTTTGCTGACGATTATGCCCTATTTGATGAGGTTGTTGTATCTTCGACTCGTACTAATCAACAACTTGAAGACGTTGCTGCATCGGTAACTGTGATTAACGATAAAGATATCGAAAAAAACATGGTAACGGATGTAAACGATTTATTTAAGTACACACCAGGTGTCACAGTCACTACGAATTCTCGTCAGGGGATTCAAGGTATTAATATTCGTGGTATGGAAGGTAACCGAGTAAAGGTTATCGTTGATGGAGTCTCACAAACTAGCCAATTTACTCCTAGTGGTACTCAGTCATATAACTTCATCAACTCTTCGCGTGTCGATGTTGATACGGATATGTTGAAGTCTGTTGAGATAGTTAAAGGTGCAGCTTCTTCTCTTTATGGTTCAGACGCTATTGGCGGTATTGCTGCGTTTGAAACAAAAGACCCAAGTGACTTTTTAAAAGGCAAAGATTTCGGGGGGCACGCGAAGTTCAACTACTCTTCATCTGATAACACATTTAGCGAATCCGTTGCCTTAGCGAATCGTATTGGCGATCTTGAAACGCTAGTTGCTTATACTCGCAGGGATGGTGAGCAAACTGAAAACTTTGGTACACCTGATGAACAAGATACTCAAAACAACAACTTGCTGGTTAAGCTTCAATATCAATTCAATGAACAACATCGTTTAGAATTCTCAGGTAATTTTATCGAGAATTCAGGTGATACCGATTTAAATAGCTCAAGCTACACCGGTTACACTGGCGAAGATTCAACTAGCCAACAGCAAATTGGTATCAAACATATTTGGGATGCTGACCTAGCGTTTGCCGACACCGTTACTTGGCAAGCTGACTGGCTGAGCAAAGAAGAAAACGGTATAACTAATCGTACATCTAAGGGTGGTAGTATGTTCTTACCGCCAGCTGGCAACGTTCAGAAAAAGGACTATATCTACGAAGATGAAGGCTATCAGCTTGATGTGCAATTCGATAAGTTCTTCATGACAGGTAATGTAGAAAATTACTTTATCTATGGTGCTTCATATTCGGACAAAGATATTAAAAACGTTAATAACGAATATAACTCAATCAGTGCAGACCAAGTTATCTTCTATATTCCTTCAGCATCAGAAAGAAAGTATGGATTCTTTGCACAAAATGAAATGACGATCGGAAATTGGATGATTACTCCGGGGGTTCGTTTTGACGGCTTTGAAACGGATCCTGGTGATACAAGCCAAAACCCAAGTGGGAACCCTGAAGAATCTTATGCAAAATATTCTGACTCAGCTGTAACTGGACGCTTAGGTACAACTTACACGCTTAATGACGAAAATAAGATCTTCGGACAAATCAGCCAAGGCTTCAGAGCTCCTGATTTCCAAGAGCTTTACTATTCATTTGGTAATCCTGCTCACGGTTATGTTAATGCCCCTAACCCAGACTTAGAAGCTGAAGAAAGTATTTCATACGAGCTAGGTTGGCGTCACAACACAAATTATTCATCAAGCGAAATCGCTATCTTCTACAGCGACTACGATAACTTCATTGATAATGTAGCTGTTAGTGGTTCAGCCACTCCTATGGATCCAACAGTATATAAAAATGTAAATATTGATGAAGCAGTAATCAAAGGTATCGAGGCTTCAAACACGTTGTCTTGGAATAGCTTCATGCCGGTACAAGGTGTGAATACTCGTGTTGCAGCCACGTACACAGAAGGCGAAGACGGTGAAGGTAACCCTCTTAACAGCGTGAATCCTTGGAATGCTGTAGTTGGATTTAACTATGACGCTCCTTCAGCGTTATGGGGTACATCACTTAACATTAGTTATACAGCTGGCAAGAAGTCTAGTGATATAAATAGCGTGGGTCTAAAAGACGAAATTCTACCGACTGATTCTGCAACAGTAGTTGACCTAACTGCATACTACTTGCCGACGAAGGATCTTACGCTTAGAGCTGGTCTTTTCAACGTTACGGATGAAGAGTACTATTCGTGGAATGACGTTCGTGGATTCTCACAAGAAGATAAAGATTACACGCAAGCTGGTCGTAACTGGTCAGTCACAGCTAAATACGAATTCTAATTCGTTAGAAAGCTGAACCATAGAAACGTATACAGCAGAAACTAAAAAGCCAGCTTAAAATGCTGGCTTTTATTATTTCACTAAAAATTGTATCAAAAAGGGATAAAGTGAAATTACTTCTCCGCCATCTCTTTCTTAACCATTACTGCAGCAGCAATGATGAAAGTGATAATTAGGCCTAGTTCCATGATTAACTCCAAAGAAAATTAACATTAAACATATAATTCGCGAGCATGATAACAACAACCGATACAGAATGATACTTTTTAACCACTAATTCACTTTTTATTCGATTTAGATCAAAAAAGATGCCCTAAAGCATCTTTTTGTATATTAATCATTCATGAAACGACTAGTTCAGCCAGGGAAACCATTAGGATTCGTTGACTGCCAGCGCCATGTATCTTCCGTCATTTCAGTCAATGTACGCGTCGCATTCCAGCCCAGCTCTTTCTGAGCTTTAGCAGGGTCTGCCCAACATTCTGCGATATCACCTGGGCGACGATCGACCAGTTTATAAGGGACTTGTTTACCACTCGCTTTCTCGAACGCTTTAACCATATCTAATACACTCGAACCGTTACCAGTGCCAAGGTTGTAGATATGAAGACCGTCTTTACGCCCTACTTTTTCAAGCGCTGCGATGTGGCCATCAGACAGATCCATGACGTGGATGTAATCACGAACACCAGTCCCATCTTTTGTTGGATAATCGCTACCAAATACCGATAGGAATTCACGGCGGCCCACGGCTACTTGAGAGACAAATGGCATTAGGTTATTTGGAATACCTTGCGGGTCTTCACCTAGCTCACCACTTGGGTGTGAACCTACTGGGTTAAAGTAACGCAGCAGTGTAATGCTCCAATCTGGATTGGCTTTTTGGAAATCGGTTAAGCACTCTTCAACCATTAGCTTACTACGACCGTAAGGATTGGTTGCGCTTGTTGGAAAATCTTCGGTGATAGGCACACTCGCAGGATCGCCGTAGACCGTTGCTGAAGAGCTGAATACTAAGGTTTTCACACCAGCGTCACGCATTGCATCAACAAGAACTAACGTGCCGTTCACGTTATTGTCATAGTATTCAAGTGGCTTAGCCACAGATTCACCAACCGCCTTTAGGCCAGCGAAATGAATAACGGCTTCAATGTTGTGTTGCTTCATGGTTTCAGTCAAAAGCGCTTTATCACGAACGTCACCTTCAATGAAATTAGGGCGAACACCAGATACTTTTTCGATACGCTCTAGAACGCTTGGTTTACTGTTATACAAGCTATCAAAAAGTACAGGTGTCATTCCTGCGTTGATCATCTGGATACTTGTATGGCTACCGATGTAACCCATGCCACCTGTAACTAAAACATTCATGTTTAGCAGACCTTTTAATTAAAAATATTCAACCTATCACTTATGATACAACAACTTAGGTAGAGGTCACAAACGCCTACGGCTATAAACTATCACGAGAGAACACAAATTGACCTTTTCCTTTGCGTTTTGCTTGGTACATCGCCTCATCGGCAACCTTTAGAATCACGTCTATATCACGCTCTGAACCATCAACTAAGTGTATGCCCAAGCTCGCTCCAACATGAAGCGAGCGCTGTTTATGGGTCACTTCTTGCCCGATCAGCTCCAACAGTCGCTCCGCTAACTTTGCTAACAAGACTTTGTTGGTCTGTTTAATAATAAGAACAAATTCATCACCCGACAAACGTGCTACCAAATCTCCTGCACGAACTTGAGATAACAACCGGCTCGATACTTCTTTGAGGATTTCGTCGCCCGCATCGTGTCCATAGTTATCATTAACGTGTTTAAAGCCATCGAGATCCAAATAGATAACCGCGAAGTGCTGATTAGAATAATGGCTAGACGTGACTACATCATCCATCACTTTATACAGCTGAGCTCTGTTGGCCAAACCCGTTAATGCGTCGTGATGAGCCAAGTGTTCAAGCCTTTCCATCTCTTTGACATTAGATAAATCAGACAGTGTGAGTACCATATCAAATTCGTCTTTCTCATTGTCTGACGAAACTCGATTCACTTTTACAAACATTGGAACCAAAGTGCCAGATGCACTCTTCTCCCATACCTCCCCTTGCCACTGCCCATAATTTTCCAATGAACTGCGAATTGTCGGCATTAGGGATGAAAACTGTTGCCAAGAAAAAACGTCAAATGGTGTTTTGCCCACCAGCAGATCAGCGTGATAACCGAGAAGTTGGGTGACCGCTGGGTTGACCATGGTAATTACGTTGGATGAATTCAGTACGATTAAGCCGTCTTTGCTGTTCTCAAAAACACCTGCTGCTATACGCTGGCGACTCATGGCCGTTTCTATCCCCGTGACATCTTGGATTGCATAAAGAATACGACCGTGCTTTGACAACGAACGGCTACTCACACGAAGCCAGCGTTTTGAGTGAAAGAGATCGGTGGTTTCGAGTAGTTCGTCATTGAGCTCAATATTAGCGTCGATAACCTCTTGTAAGAGCCCAGTTTGCTTTGTCGCAATCAACTCTTGGATCAATAAATTTTCAAGAAACGCTTCGGTACATTTAAAAATGTCACGAGTGGCAGCGTTCGCATGAACGATGAACCCTTTTTCATCGGCTACCAACAACGAGTGCTGAACAGTTTCAATTACCTCATTTGCAAACGACTTTTCTTCTTGTAGTTTATCGAGCGTAAAATTGATTTGGTTGTCACGATGTTGAAGTCTTTCGAGCATGGTATTAAAAGCTCGGACCAGATCCCCTATCTCATCGTGGTTCGTTGCGACTAATTTTTGTTGTTCTGAACGACGTTCAACAAAGGCTTGCATCGCCTCATTAAGGTCAAACATCGGTTCGATAATCAAGCGTTGAACCAATTTGACCAATACCCCGCCTAAGATCACCAGAAACAGCAAGTAGACGGCTGCAACCTTAAAAATATTCGTTAAGATCGTATTAAACGTTTCTTTTGATATTGTCACCCTCAAGTTAGCGATCACAGCGTCGTCCAGCGTCACCGGAACAAGCAAAAAGATGAAATTCTCGGAGATGGCAAATTGGTGATCCGCGATGTCATTTAATTCATCTGTATTCGGCCTTGGAACTAGCGTATTACTGACTTGATAACTCGCAAAAAGCTGTTCATTAATGTCATAGAGCTTCACCCTGACGATATCTTTATCCGCAACGAAGGCTGACAAAATCTCCTGAGCCGAAGATTTATCCTCAAATAGAATCGCAGCTTGTAGGTTATAAGCAACACCTTGTGCCAACACTTTAACTCGCTGAATAAGACTCTCTTTCTCTCGCTCAAAAGTGACAGTGTAACTTACTGATTGAATCGTCACAAAAGTAACCGCGATGAAAATGACAATCGGTAATATCAGCTTGTTTTTAATCGATAAATTGTTAATGAAAGACAACATTATTGGCCCTCCACTATAGCAATTCGTAACAGGTTTGAGCCAATGACGAATTCACCGCGTCTTGCATTCACTAAGTTGATCTTAGGCTTTAGCTTATTATCGATGTGCGTTAGCTCAATGACTCCTCCCATGTCCGTAAAGTTTGGGATATCGCTAATCGTCACAGTATGTGGTGAGTGGGCTTTACGGCTAAATTCATCACTATCGAGATCAGATAGATAAGTGATATCACACTTAGGAGTCACCAATTGATGTACTTGAATAGCGAGAGAACGAATAGATTTTCCTTGTGTAATCGACGTCAGTGCTTTACTTACCTTCTCATCGCCAATCACACAGAAGTTAACCGTATTCATTGTGCTTTCGTCGTTCCAACGAATAAAGTTGGCAATTCTAAAAAGGTACACCGCTTTCACTTCATAAGGCTTGAAGCTAGCCGCCGATGTATTCAAAGGCACAATAAACATAGCTAAAGTGGCAAGGCTGAGTTTAGTAAAACCAAGCCTAATACGGTACTTGAGCCACTTAGAATTCATGAGAGACCCTCACATATACAGACTCTTGGTTAACACTTTTCTCAGACGTGAATTCAGCTTGATAGCCGTCACTCTTACCAATGTTTTCAACGACCACTTCAATTAAAGGTGCTGCGGATGATTTTTTCCATGCAAGACGTGCATCAAAGGTTATTTCATGTGGGTAAGATTGCCATTCGTATTGGGTGCCATCGCCTGCTATCCAATAGTCTGGGTAATTCACATTAATGTATTGGCCGATAACATCGAATTGCCAGGTATCGGTGATATTCCACATCAACTGTGCCGTGGCTAAATGTTCATTATCAATGTCATGATAGACGCCAGTTTGTGGGCTAGATTTAGGGTCATCACCCTTGTTTTCGCCTTCTAACGTTGAATAGGCATAACTAAGGTAACTGGTGAAATCTTCTGTAATTTGATAACTTGCGCCTAACTCGAAGCCATAGGTTTTCGCTTTATAATCATCAGATAATGCACCGACATAGACATGATTCGCGGGGATATCATTCGGGTCATAGCTGTGGAAGCGAAGATTGTCATGTTCACTCAGGTAGATTGTTGCATCGAGCTCGAAATTTGAATTGTTAGAGTAGCGGTACCCCATTTCAGCCGTTATGACGTCCTCTATTTCAAGGTTCGAGTTTGATTTATAGACATCCAGATAACTGTCGTTTGAATCGGTATTATAACTGTTGAAGTAGTATGTAGAGTTTGAATCCATATATGATGGTGCAACCACTGCACGGCTGAGCCCCGCCCACACAGAATGACGTTGAGTTAACTTATATAAGCCACGCAGTTGAGGTGAAAGTTCTGTTGAGTCATTCTGTGTAAAGTGTTCAACCTTGGCACCAATAGTAATAGATAGCGCTTCCGTCATTTGAATTTGAGACTGTATAAAAGCGTTCGCAATATAATCGTTGGCAGATTGGATATTGTAGGCTCGACCTTCGTAATCGGGATTGTACCAATCAACGTCCGAAACTTGGCTAGACGAGAAATCCAGATACATATATCGCAGGCCACCACCGAGTGTCATCTGATGCTTTGCAGATAGCTGGTTGATATAAGTCGAGTCAAAATCGAGGGTCGAGTAGCTTCCCGGAGCATCTGGCGCGTTATCCTCATTATACTCCCCCCATAACGAGTATGAGAGTGTCGAACTTTCATTAAAATGGCGAGAGTCGTTGAACTGGACGTAAACAGATTGGCTCTTGTTATCAAAATCATTGGCTTGTGAACCGACAAACGAGCCTGAGTTATCATATTGGAACGTATAGAGTTCAGACTCGTAAAAGCTTTTCTCACCGCCGATACGTAAGGACCAGTTTTCTTCAGTATTACTTGGTTGAAACACCATCCCAGCCGTTTGCGCTTTCCATTTTTCAGATTCGTTTGTGCGATACGTGGGTTCTTCTCGGTACTTATAGAATGCACGCGCATTCACATCGTCATTCAGACTTAAACCCTGACGAACACTAAACTCGTAATTATCAGTATTAGAGGCGACACCAGAGAGATACGTCCCTTGAGTATCATTGGCAGACTTAGTAATGATATTCACCACACCATTAACCGCATTGCCTCCCCAAATCGTTCCGCCGGGGCCTTTTAATACTTCGATGCGTTCGATATCGGCAAATATATAGTCAACATCGCTCCAATACGTGCCGCCATAGACTGGGCTAAATAAGCTTCGTCCATCCATCATCACGAGCATTTTGTTATACAGCCCATCATGAAAGCCGCGCGTCGAAACAAACCACGAGGTTTCGTTAAACTTAGTCACTTTGAGGCCGGGTACTAGCGTCAGCACTTCCGCAATGGTTTTAGCCCCACTGCGTTGAATTCGCTCATTAGAAAGTACATAAACCGATGAGGGAATGTCGGTAAGTTTCTGTGTCACTTTCGAAGCCGTTTCCATCTCAACATCTAACATAGACAACTCTTCAAGGCTCATCGACATGAGTTGGTCTAAAGAGTTTTCTTGAGCAGCTACAAAAACAGGTGTCGTTAATGCTAGTCCTAAGCAAACCTGGCGCGATATCATGTGCTCACCTAATATACAGATAGATATTAATCCTTTAATCAATAGTTCAACTATATATGAAATGCCATACTGGTAAATTTTCGGTGTCGAAAGTTTGAGTCAGGTCACTGTTTATTTATGGCATTTATAAGACCGTCATTACTTACCTCAACGTAAAGGATTAGCACCACGTGACAACGAAGATTTTGCTTAATTGCGACATGGGAGAAAGTTTCGGCAATTGGAAGATGGGCGATGATGAGTCGGTGATGGAATGGGTCGACATGGCAAACATCGCTTGTGGCTTTCACGCGTCTGATCCGCACGTTATGTCCAAGACTATTAAACTGGCACAGCACTATCACACCCAAATAGGTGCTCACCCTGGTTATCAAGATTTAGTCGGGTTTGGTCGCCGTTCTATTCCGCACACCATGGATGAGATCAGTGAGCTAGTTTGTTATCAAGTCGGTGCACTACAAGCCCTTTGCCGATATCACCATGCATCTGTTGGCTATGTGAAACCTCATGGCGCCCTTTACAACGATATGATGGCGAACATTGATGTGTTTAATGCGGTAGCCCAAGCAGTCGCTGAATTTAACATCCCCTTAATGATCCTCTCTTCGTCAGACAATCAGCAGTATCTAGATATTGCAGACGATCATGACTTACCCCTCTTGTTTGAAGCGTTTGCCGATCGTGCATACTTGAATAATGGGCAGTTATCGCCGCGAACTCAAAAAGGCTCGGTTTACGTCAATCAAGACGACATCTACAACCAAGTCATGCAAATCATTAACTACGGTTCGGTCACGACCATTGAAGGTGAAAGACTGCCTATTGAAGCCGATACCATCTGTGTTCATGGTGATAATCCCCAATCTATCGCATTAATTAGAAAAATCAGACAAGACCTTAACGCTTTTAGCTAATATGAAGCGTGTGATTGGTATGGCGCATGGCCTTATCGCTCGCCTAACCGAGCACCTAACCTATTGCTCGTAAGGTCTAATTGCTTTGTATTGTATTGGTTTGGACACGGAAGTTAGACACGTCAAATAAGCAAATAAAAGGCAGTAAATAAATTAAAGGCAAGCAAACGTATGGAAACGAAATGACGACGAATCAAATTGAGTTCAATATAGCGCCAGTCGCAGAATGCAGTGTTTTGGTCACCTTGGCGTTGTCAGACCCAAATCGCCAATCTAGCGCTCAATATGCGCAGTACATGGCTCATTTTTCCGATGCTATTCGTCAACACTTAGCATCTGTATTGATGAATGTGACACCGGCTTACCACACCATTCTGGTTGACTACTTACCTTATAGAATTTCAGAACATCAGCTCATGGAACAACTCAACGCCTTATTGAGTCATGCTATTTCGTCTTTCTCTAGTGTTATTAACACGCGTAACACTATCGAACTTCCTGCTTATTACTCACCAGAAACAGCACTCGATTTAGACCGATATCAAGCCAAAGGCCTGTCTCTGGACGATATTATTCAACATCACACCTCGCAGACTTACAGCGTCAGTGCGATTGGGTTTACGCCTGGCTTTGCGTTTATGTCTGATGTGGTCAGCGAGCTTGCTTTGCCTCGTCATTCAACCCCACGCTTAAGTGTACCGAAAGGCAGCATTGCCATCGCGGATATGAAAACGGCGGTGTATCCTTCGGACTCACCGGGCGGTTGGAATATTATTGGCAATTGTCCGCTCGCACTGTTTGATCACAGCCAATTGAAGAACGCTGATACCATGCAAACGCCGCTGTCTCTACTTAATGTCGGTGACTCAGTCCGTTTCATCGCGATTTCAAAACAAGAATTTGTAGAGCTTAGGCTTATGGAGATTAGTGGAGATGTCGCTAATGGTTAATACAATAGCTAAACCAACAATAACAGTGGTTAAACCCGGCCCGTTGAGTTTGATTCAAGACTTCGGACGATTTGGTGTCGCTCATCTCGGGTTGACACAAGGTGGCCCTGTTGATGATTACTCGTATAGCTGGGCCAATCACCTGCTCGGAAACCCAGTCAACCAAGCGGCGTTGGAAATCACGCTTGGGCAATGTGCGTTACGAATCGATTTTGATTGCGAAATGGCGTTATGTGGTGGCGATTTACAAGCGAAGCTCGATGGTAAGCCACAGTCGAATTGGCGTACTTTTCAAGCTTTCGCAGGGCAAGTTCTCTCATTTGGTTTACCTAAAAATGGTCTAAGGGCGTATTTAGCTGTTAAGGGGGGCTTCGATGTTCCATCAACTCTTGATAGCTGTTCTACGGTGACTCGTGAAAAGATTGGTGGATTAACGCAAGATGGAGAGCCATGCCAGCAAGGGCAACAAGTTGCGTTTACCCAACACAAACTCTCTCGCCCGTTTAAGGCGTTGAGTGTCACCTTCCGATACACGCCTAATTACAACCTACCAGTGAACCTGCGAGTGATTGAAGGCTATCAAAGCGAGCTGTTCTCAGAGTCAGCAAAAGAGACTTTGTATAATGCACAGTATCACGTTGACCAAAATTCAAATCGCATGGGTTATCGACTGAGTGGCGAATCGGTTGATTCATCTGATATTTCGCTATTGTCAGAAGGCATTGCCTTAGGTGCGATTCAAATCCCCCAAGATGGGCAACCTATCGTGTTGCTTAATGACAGACAGACCATTGGTGGCTACCCAAAGATTGGATGTGTCGCCAGAATCGATTTGCCACGCTTAGCACAAGCCAAACCTGGACATGAGGTCTCGTTTAGTAAAGGCGATCGCTTAGGATTACAAGATGTGTGGTGCCAATGGGCTCAGTTTTTCGGCTATTAGTTTTTGCTCTGTAGCTATGTAACTCTGTCGCAAAGAATCTAAGAATCTAAGAATCTAAGAATCTAAGAATCTTGAAAGAGTTAGCCAAGAAGATTTCGTTTAGAAGATGTAGTTCAGGCAATTGACAAGATACAGGCAGGCGTTTCATTTAAAGGTTCGGCTTACCTGTCAAAGTAAGCCGAATTGAAGATGTTCAGCGTAGTCGATTATGACTGAGTATTAAGCGTGATCTTGGCCTGATACCTTTGCAAGGGCTTCTGGGTATCCACGTTCTTGTGTCAAATCTATCGCTCTATTCTCAATATCACTTAGATTAAGTGACATTGTCACTGAGTGTGTGTCTTCAATCGATGCTGACTCCGCGACATCAAACCAATGCTCAGCGACCTTTTGTGCAGCCTCTAGGGTTGAGGAAGCTTTGACGACTTCAAGTCGAGCATAGCGATCACCACAGAATGAAACGTCTGAAGCTCTTAAGCTCGGATCGGTTCCCGGAATCTGCTGTGCACCGAACAGAGGCTTACCACCTACCAGTGCAGAGCTAAAACTTGGGATGAACTGAGACATATGCGTTATCGCAGCGCGAGTTCTTAATTCAAGCTGCTCTTCACTCCAACCTGATACGATTTTCTTAAGAAGCTTAGAAGGCAGCTGAGGCTGTGATGAATCTGTTGATGATGAAACAAGGCCACCCTCAAACAGAGTAATCCCTTCTGTCATACCGTGAAGTTGGAACACACCATCAGCGTAGGGCGTTAATTGCGCCATGCCTTGCGGTGTGCCTCTCGGGCCATGGAAGATAACCTCTGGCCACTCTTCCTTACATTCTTGCAAATACGGCCACTCTGTAACGTATGCGGCTTTGAACTCAACAAGCCTTTGTTGCTTAGAACCGACAAAGTCATCCACGATGCCCGTTTCAAAGCCACTTGCATTAATCAAGTAGTCGGTCGTTAAATGACAGCTTTGGTTCTCAGCGTCTGTATAAGTCAAAGACCAGCCTTGCTCTAACGATTCAACAGATTGTAATCGGCTGTTGGTTAATACTGAGCAATTCGATTGTTGCCCCAAAGACAGTTGAGCGGTTGCAGACAAGCGGAATACACTCCAGCCATACTCTTGAACCATAGCAACAGGATACTTAAGGGTTTCTAGATCCGTATGTTTAGCGAAAGGAATACACCAATGATCAAGCGATGTTGGTTTGAGAGGCTGTGTTTGGGTAGCAAGTGCTAGTAACTCTTCTTTACTATACAGCTTGTAATACTCTTCCGGTTTACCAAGCACTTGGTTGCTTCTATCTTGATTAACAAGCTCAGCATAAGCGTCCTTGATTATCTTTAGACGCGGAAGTAGATCCAACGGCTCTCCACCATCACTGTGTGGAACAGCGATAATTGTCGGACGAATATTGATCGTGTGGGGAAACAAGCGGACGGTATCAATTGACTGAGTGAGCAACTGAAGACACTGCTCTACAGAAATATCTCGATACAAATTGCCGCCAGCGTGCAGGTGGCATATTGGTGGACCATTAACCAAACTCGGCCCTTTTTCCAAGATAGTGACCTTAAAACCCAACTCACTAAAGTGAATCGCGCTCGTTGTTCCGGCAATACCACCACCAACAATGGCAATAGAAGGCTGATTTGTATCCGTTTTGTTGTGGTTCATCGTGTTCTGTAGAATAAGATTAACTGCCGCTATTCTACTTTTGTTCTGCGATGAATTAAAACACATTTTTATCAAGGTCTTAGTTAAGTGGGATTTAATATCTATGTAAAAAACATAAATAATCTCTTGACTCAATAACTCCAGATAGAGTTTTAAAGGTTATTCTAACAGTCAAAATTGTCCTAAGTGACGCCACATAAAGGCTGCATCCGTACTCTTAAAACATAGATGTTAACTTATCCCTAAAGTTATCCACCGTTTTTGTGGATAACTGTTGATAACGTTCTTGCTAAGTTGCGCAAACCCTTTGTTTACAGGGACTAACCGCTGTTCATTAAATCGGCATTATTGTGCGATTAGTTTTAAAAAACACTAAAAAATTGGAAAATTAAGGTGCGATATTCGTTACTTGTGCTAAGCATTGGTCAAATAAAAAACGGTCTAAAGCGACGCCTTATAAATAGTGCATGACTAAATATAAATAATGTCACTTTTAGACCGTTTTAAGCATTTGTGAGATCTCGCTAGAGACTAGCCAAAATCCTTGTTTACTGGTGCCAACAAACGTTTGATTAAGCTATTCACTACCGCGGCCAATGTGATGAACGTTAGCACAGGTAGCGCTATCCACAGCATTGGGTGGAGTGAAGGTTCTAACTCGAACCCAAAGTTCATTACCCCTGCAACACTGAGTTCAGAACCCATCGCAGCAATCGAGCCAGCCACTAACGCCATTAACCCGTATTCACACCAAATAGTGTTGAGAATTCGCTTCTTACTCGCACCTAAAGTGCGATACAAACGTATCTCTTGTTGTCTTTGAGACAAGCTCAATCGCAACAGAGTAAAGATTAGCAACAAACCCGCTACCACACCCAAAGCCGCAAGTACGGTTATCGACCAAACAATCTGCTTGAGCAACTCTTGGATCTTGCTACCCATCTTACGAATATCCATCAAACTCACGGTTGGGTGATTTCGAGAGAGTTCGTTAAGCATCTGATTATGTTGTTCTTCCAGTCGGAAGCTCACGAGCCAAGTAGAAGGAATAGAGCTCAAAACATCTGGCGTAAATATGAAGTAGAAATTCGGCTTCATTTCTCGCCACTCTACTTTTCGGATGCTGTTCACCTTGGCAGAGACATTCTGGCTGTTGATTGTGAACGATAGCTCATCGCCGATCTTTAGACTCAACTGCTCCGCGACATCGGATTCCACAGATACACCATGCTCTTGTGTCCAACTGCCTTCTAACACTTCATTGTACTCAGGCAGGCTATCCCCCCAAGTGAAGTTGATTTCGCGGCTTAGTGCGTCTGTTTCTTCTGAGGTCTCGCTGTATTTTGCCGCCTCAACGCCGTTAATGGTTGTGAGTCTTCCTCGTATAATTGGAAACGCTTGAGTACGCTCTACTTCGTTTGCATCAATCGTCTCGAGATAACTGTCTTTCTCATAGCTCGCAATATTTAGCGCAAACGCATTAGGTGCGTTTTCAGGTAAGGTTTGTTGCCAATCCGACAACAAGTCACTTCTCACTAGCCATATGATCGATAGCAGCATCAAAGACAGCGCTAGAGAACCAAATTGAATCCCTGTTGCTAATGGTGTGCGATTAATTCGGCTCAATGCCAAGCGCATAGATGTCGACGCCGGCAGCTTGCCGACCAAACGCAGAACAAGCGTACTGACAATCGCGAGTACTAAGAACAGGCAAGCGATACCCGCAAGAACTATCCACACCAACAGGTTATCGCCGTACATCAGCATCATTGGAATAATAGGTACCAGCAACAACAGGTATTTCTTGTAGCTTTCATTGGACTGATGACTTGATTGAATCACGCTGATTGCCGAGGTGTTGACCAAGCCAATTAACGGAATACCAAGAGCAGGCACACCAATGAGGACGCTTGATAAAATCGCTAAAATGACAGGTTCAATACCATAGCTAGGAAGTGGTGTTGGCAACAAATCACCTAAAGGTATACGAAGTAGAAACTCTAAGCCGACCCCTATTGTAATTCCAAGTACAGCGCCGATGACCACTAAAAGAGACACCTGTACAAACAACCATTTAATGATCCATTGCTTACTCGCCCCCAAACTTTTAAGCATCGCAATGGTTTTACGGCGACTCGCAACATAATGTTGGCACGTAAGTACCAAAGTGGTCGCCGCCATGATCACAACGATAGCAACCGTTAGCGAAAGATATTGAGTTGTGCTCTCGAACATGTCGTTAGTGCGACTCGCAGAGTCTTGCGTGCGCCAGCGATCGCTCGGTGTTAATTCTACGCTGTCTTGCGTGGCTTTCAGTTTTGTATCATCACCGTTTAGAAACAGCCTAAAGCTTACACGACTGCCCGGTTGAATCGCTCCAGTGGCCTCGATATCGCTGGTATGAATTAGCACAGCAGGCATTTGTTGGAATGGGTTAAAGCTCAAACCTGGCTCTTGGGTGATGCGCCCTGTTATCGTTAAATCGGCATCGCCAATAGTGACATTGTCACCAATTTCAACCTCAAGCTGTGCAAATATACGCTCGTCTAACCAAAGTTCACCTGGCTCAACATGGTTACTTGATGCTTTATCAGCGCCCTCTAAGATCATTTCACCGCGTAATGGATAATTACTTTCAACCGCTTTCACCGTCACTAACTGCATTGAGTTATCACTGAATGCCATGGTTGAAAAACGAGTCAACTGAGAGCTTTCTAACTTTTCAACCTGAGTGAGGTCTAACAAGGGTTGCGGGATTGGGTTTGCTGAGATAAACACGCTATCGGCAGTAAGCGCATCTTTGCCCTGTTTAACAATCACCTGCTCCATACGTTCGGCCAATGCCGACAATGCAAAAACACACGCAATGATCAGTGTTAATGCTATGGAAACTGGCCATAACTGACCGTGTCGAATCTCTTCGATACTCCATGAGAACAGGCGTTTATTCAGTCCGTTTGATGAATTCAATTTAGACTTCCTCTATCTGACCGACATGCATCTTAAGTGTTCGTTGGCAACGTTGTGCGAGTTTAGGATCATGCGTCACTAGAACAAGCGTTGTGCCATGTGATGAGTTCAACTCAAACAATAACTCGACAATTTTGGCTGCAGTTTGTTGGTCTAGGTTGCCTGTGGGTTCGTCAGCAAAAAGGATTTTTGGCTTGATCATAAAAGCACGAGCTAAAGCGACCCTTTGTTGTTCACCGCCTGATAGCTGAGATGGCAGGTGATCAAGTCTGTCTTTTAAGCCCACTGATTCAAGCAAAGCCGTCGCACGTTCGATGTCTTCGTCTTCACCTTTAAGTAAACAAGGAAGCGTGACATTTTGTAGCGCAGAAAGGCTTGGAATTAATAAGAAGCTTTGAAATACAAACCCTACCGATTCGCTGCGGATCTTAGCCCTTGCCTCATCATCAAGCTGTGAAAGCGGCTGCCCTAATAAACTGATTTCGCCTTTCGTTGGCACATCAAGCCCTGCAAGCAACGTCATTAGGGTTGATTTGCCGGCGCCAGATGTGCCGACAATCGCGACAGTTTCACCTTCACGAATATCAATATCGACGTGCTCTAGGATTGTTAAATGTTCTTGATTAGTAGACACTGTCTTCGAAACAGCTTCTGCTTTAATGATGGATGTATGCATGACTCGACTAATTTCCTTTTTATTCTTTATTATATTTTCAACCGCTTCTTTGGCTCAAGATACCGAGTTAGATTCTAAGTTACTGGTACTTGGTGATAGCTTGAGTGCTGGTTATAACATGGACATCAAACAGAGTTGGCCAAGTCTATTGCCAAACGCATTAGCGAAGCATGACAAAACAGTTACCGTGGTTAACGGCAGTATTTCAGGTGACACAACCGGCAACGGGTTAGCTCGTTTACCACAATTGCTTGAAGAACATGCTCCAGACACTGTTCTTATCGAACTCGGTGCAAATGATGGCCTTCGTGGCTTCCCACCTAAGCTGATGTCTGCAAACCTTGATCAAATCATTGAGCAGATAAAAGCTGCGGGCGCCAAGCCAATTATGATGCAGATTAAAATCCCACCGAATTACGGTAAGCGTTACAACCAGCAATTTGAATACGTTTTTGCAGCGCTTGCTGATCAACAAAATGTGCCGCTTTTGCCGTTTTTCCTAGAGCATATCATCCTTAAACCTGAGTGGATGATGAACGACGGACTGCATCCAAAACCAGAAGCTCAACCTTGGATCGCCGAATTCGTCGCCGAAGAATTATATCAGTATCTTTAAGTTTTAATGGTCTAGCTCAATAAATTTTACACAGCTTTACGTTAGCCTGAGTGCATATCACCGTTAACTGTAAGGTTATTTATGCTGATCGAACCTATTATCAAGGGTGTGGTAGCCAAAAGCGCTCACCCTCTTGGCTGTCAAGAAGCCGTAAAGCAACAAATCAAGTTTGTTAAGAGTGCGCCGCAAATCAAAGATGGCCCTAAACGAGTACTGATTATCGGCGCATCCTCTGGCTTCGGCCTTGCCGCTCGTATCGCCCTTACCTTTGGCGGTGCAAAAACTGACACCATCGGCGTCTCATTCGAGCGCGGTCCTAACGAAAAGTCCCTCGGTAGTGCTGGTTGGTACAACAACATCTACTTCAAGAAAGAAGCCGAACGAGAGCAACGCACTGCTATCAACATCGTTGGCGATGCATTTTCACAAGAAACACGTACACAAGTTGTCGAAGCCATTGAAACCTACTTCGAAGGTGAAGTGGATCTGATTATCTATAGCTTAGCGGCTGGTGTTCGACCTAAGCCAAATTCTGATGAGCTTTGGCGTTCTGCCATTAAGCCTATTGGTGAAAGCGTTACCGGCGCGACTATCTCACTAGAGCACGACAACTGGGTGACAAACACACTTGCTGCAGCGACGGAAGAAGAAGCCGAAAGTACACTCAAAGTCATGGGCGGCGAAGATTGGGAACAGTGGATAGATGAGCTCATCAACGCTGAATCCATTGCCCCTGGTTGTAAAACCATCGCATTTTCCTATGTTGGTCCAGAAGTCACGCACCCTATTTACTTAGACGGCACTTTGGGACGCGCTAAAATAGACCTTCATCAAACCAGCCATGCGCTGAATCTTGAACTAGCAAACTTCGGCGGTAATGCCTACGCGACTGTGTGTAAGGCACTCGTCACCAAAGCCAGTGTATTCATTCCGGGATTAAGCCCTTACCTACTCGCTTTATATAAAGTGATGAAAGAGAAAGAGACCCACGAAGGCTGTATCCAACAAATGCAGCGTCTGTTTAGTAGCAAACTCTATGGTCAATCAAAAGTCCCTCTGGACGGCGAACGCCTAATTCGGATGGATGAATGGGAGCTCGATCCAGAAACCCAAGCCCATGTGACTGAGCTACTTGAAGCTATGGATGAAAACAACTTTCAAGCAATTGGCGACTATCAAGGATTCAAAGAAGAGTTTTTGCAGTTGAACGGTTTTGCTCAACCGTCGGTAGACTATAAAGAGAAACTTAACACTGATGATTTTATAAAGTTAAAGCCTTAATCGAAACTTATCTCATTACTGAGACCCAGATTCACATTTGAAAACCTCTGCAAAATTGCAGAGGTTTTTTTGTGCAACATTTCTTATACTTAGTAAAAGTAAGATTCACAGTTTATTTGGTTCATCTTAATTAACACAGGATGTGTTGATGCATTTAGCATAATTGACTCGGAGTCATATGAAGAAGATAAAAACGATAGACTTAGATATCCCTGACGATATGGCCTCCAACTGGCAGAATATTGTCGACCTCTTGGCTCAAATCACTGAAGTGCCTGCCGCACTTATCATGCGTGTTCACACCAACTATATTGAAGTCTTCTCTACCAGTCACAGTGAGAATAACCCTTACAACAAAGGCGATTCTGAAACCTTAGGAAATGGGCTTTACTGCGAAACGGTGATGGAGTCTCAGCAACAACTTGTGGTGCCCAATGCGCTTGCCGATCCTGATTGGGAAAACAACCCCGATACAAAGCTTGGCTTAATCTCTTATTGTGGCATTCCGCTATTTTGGCCTAACGGCGAATTGTTCGGCACCATTTGTATCTTGGACTCGAAAGAGAATCACTATACGCCTACCTATATCAAGCTATTAGAGAGCTTTCGTACCTCGATAGAGTCCCAGCTTAAAACCTTGTTTCAGCACGCTAAGCTCACCCAAATGAATCGTGACTTAAAGAACCGGGTCTACACTCGCACTAAAGATCTTGCGAGCCTCAATTATTCTTTAAACCAAGAGATTGATAAGCGAAGAGCGGCTGAACAAAAGATAAACTTCCAAAAGAATCATGACATCGGCACCGGTTTTTTGAACCGAACCGCATTCGAGTCTCGCCTAAATAACAAACTATCGTCACAACAAAGGCTGACGGACAGTTCATTTGCGGTTATTCATATAGGGTTTACGAATGGAAGGCGCATACAGGCTCGATATGGCTATAGTGCCTTAGACCAAGTACTGGTTGAATACCGAAAACGTATCAACAGTATCTCTGATATCGAGGTACTAACTGCACGCCCTACTTCTATCGATCTCGTACTGGCGTTCAGCGTAAAAGATTTGCACCAACGCCTAGAAGAACTTTGCCAGACGCTCGTTAAAGTCGGCCATTCAGAGTTCGATATCGAAAATGACAAAGTACATTTGCATGCCTTTATCGGGATTGCGATTACTGATAACGAAGACGATGCGGAAAGCATTCTCCAGAAATCATCAGAAGCCATGCTCGCCTGTAAAGATTCCGGACAAAAATTCGCTTACTACTCTCAATCTCATACTGAACAACAAAGTCACATCAATAAGATCGAAGGTTATTTGCTTCAAGCTGTCCGTAATGATGACCTCATGCTCTACTTTCAACCTAAGGTATGTCCATTAACGCATCGTTGGGTTGGTGCTGAAGCCCTACTACGCTGGCGCCATCCAGTATTAGGTGATATCTCCAACGAAACCTTGATACATATGGCCGAGCAAAACGGCTTGATTTTCGAAGTCGGAAGCTTTGTTCTGCGTAATGCGATTGAAAAAGCGAAAGAGTGGTCCGAATACGTTGAAGATTTCAAGATGGCTGTGAATGTGTCTGCAATTCAACTCAAGAATGTGCACTTTGCGGAACAAGTGGTACACCTACTCGAAACCTATCACCTAGAACCCCACTTCTTGGAACTTGAAGTGACAGAAAGTGGCCTGATTGCCGATGAAGTGGTTGCCAAGAATACCTTAGAATCGCTGCATGACATTGGCGTTACATTGTCACTGGATGACTTTGGTACAGGCTACGCGTCTTTCAGTTATCTCAAGAAATTTCCGTTCGACACGATTAAAATTGATAAGAGCTTCATCGATCAGATGCTTAACTCACACGAAGACTCGGAAATCGTTCGTTCTATTGTCCAAATCGCGAAGAAGCTCGACCTAAAAGTCACAATTGAAGGCATAGAATCGGAAGTTCAGGAGCAATTTATTATCAACGAGGGCTGCGATGTGGGCCAAGGTTACCTTTATGGGCGCCCAATGCCGAGCCAAGAATTCGAACACAGTTTAATCAATCAAAACTATTTGGGGACAACCCGTTACGCTTAAAGCGAAAAAGAGCAGTTTGTTTTGGATTTAGGCCTACTTTCTCTTTACTCTAAAGGTGGTGATTTTTATAATCGCCGCCTTTCTGTTTTAATCTTCCCTTTATATAGGCATTCCTCGTTATGGATCAGTTGACTGCAAAGCTTAAAAAGCTCGAAAAACAAAACTTCCGCGCATATCAACAAATTAAAGGTCAATACGACTTTGCTGATTTCGAATTACACATCGACCACGTTCAAGGTGACCCGTACGCATCTTCTTCACGTTTTCGCGCAACACGCGCCTGGTCGTTAACAGGGTTAGGTTGGCTGAAAGAAAAGTCTTACGAATACCAAGTAGCAGCGCGTGATTTTATTGCACGTAGCTTCTCTGAATTTGCTAAGCAAGAAACAACTGTGTCTATCGCACTAACAGGCCAAACTGTTTTGGATAACACATCTGTGGTTTTCACCGAGCACGGTATCGAAATTCGTTTTCGTATCAACCTACCTGCTGATGGGCGTAGTATTCTTGCAAAGAAAGCAATCAACATCATTACATTCTATTTGCCTAAGTTTATTCGTCGCGCAACGCTTGAACGCGAACTCAACATTGAAGCGATGATTAAGCATTGTGAAGCCGTTGAAGACCAAGACGCGTTACGTGCTCAATTGGAAGAAAACAACCTAGCGGCATTCGTAGCAAATGGCAGCGTATTACCTCGTATTGCAGGCAACTGTGATTTACCAATGAAAGGCGCGGTTCCTTTCTTAGCACCAGAATCTTTGAGTGTTACGTTAAACACACCCAACCAAGGTGACGTGACCGGTTTAGGCATCCCTAAAGGTATCACGCTGATCGTTGGTGGTGGTTTCCATGGTAAATCTACGCTGTTGAACGCCGTTGAACGTTCTATCTACAACCATATTCCTGGTGACGGTCGTGAAGGTATCGTGACGGCGACTGATACGATGAAGATCCGCGCTGAAGATGGCCGCTGTGTTCACAACTTGAACCTATCAAATTACATTAACCATTTACCGATGCAAAAAGACACATCTGATTTCAGTACACAAGATGCGTCTGGCTCTACATCGCAAGCGGCTTGGTTACAAGAATCAATTGAAGCAGGCGTTCAAACACTACTTATTGATGAAGATACGTCAGCGACTAACTTCATGATTCGTGACGAACGTATGCAAGCGCTAGTATCTAAAGGGGCTGAGCCAATCACGCCACTTGTTGACCGTATTGGCCAACTACGTGAAGAGATGGATATCTCTACCATTGTTGTAATGGGGGGGTCTGGCGATTACTTAGATGTGGCTGACACTGTGATTCAAATGCACGATTACCAAGCGGTAGACGTAACTGCAAAAGCACAAGAAGTGATAGCTCAACACCCGACTCAACGTACTAACGAATGTGAGACGGCATTAGAAACGTTTGTTCCTCGTTCGTTAAACCGCGCAGCACTGATGAATATTCTTACTGACGGTAAGTTCCGTGTTAACGCGAAAGGCAAAGAGTCACTGCGTTTTGGTAAGGAATTCGCTGATCTTTCTGCATTAGAGCAGTTAGAGTCAACATCAGAAGTGAACGCGATTGGTTGGGCATGGTTCCAGTTTGCACAAACTCCGGGTTGGTCAAACAACCCTGCTAAAGAGTTTAGCGCTATCTTAAGCGATGATTGGCATGTGAACATGCCAAACTACGGTGACTTAGCGAAACCAAGAGTATTGGATGTAATGGCCGCACTAAACCGTATGCGTAAGTCTCAGTTCAAACCTTCGAACTAAGTTAGATTCAAGCATCATAAATTGTATTGACGGCTCTCATTGTGAGGGCCGTTTTTTTATTCGCTAGCTCTAGCTCTATATCTAGATCTAAAGCCTTAAGACCGTCTCCTGCCTCACTTTTCTTGTTTGAATATAAAACCCACCAATATTGAGCTTATCCTAAAAATCATGACACAGCTTTTACAAAACTATGGCGATATTCATATAAAGTTCCGACTCGACAGGTGTAACCAAATGTAACAAACCCTTGAGGCTTCAATGAATCATAAACGCGTTAAGATGCGTGACCATAAAAAAGAAGTAAATCTGTTCAAAAACCGTGTAACCGTTGCGTTTTGTGGGATCTTGCTGTTCACTCTTGTCTTAGTCGGCAACCTTTACCGACTTCAAGTCGAAAATTTTAAAAGCTATCAAACTCGTGCCGATGGCAACAGAATCAAAGTATTACCTATCCCCCCGACTCGCGGGCTTATTTACGACCGTAATGGTGTGTTGCTCGCCGAGAATGAACTTGTCTTTAATCTGACGATGATTCCAGAGCAAACTGATGATGTCGATGCAATGCTTGCCAAGTTGGATAAATACATCCCGCGAGAGGCTGAGCAGATTGCTCGTTTCAAAAAGCGTTATCACAACACTCGCCGTTTCAAATCTGTCACGATATTAGAAAACCTAAGCGAAGAGGAAATTGCTAAGTTCTCAGTGCACCAGTACCAATTCCCCGGCTTATCGATCGATACCAGCTTGAAACGATTTTATCCAAATGGAGAAGTACTTACCCATGTCTTAGGATATGTCGCACACATCAATGATAGCGATCTTAAGAGACTAGAAGAAAAAGGCATCGAAGCGAATTATCAAGCGACGACCATTATCGGTAAGCTTGGTGTCGAACGTTATTACGAAGACATTTTGCACGGCACCAAAGGTTATCAAGAAGTCGAAGTAAACAGCCGTGGGCGAGTCGTCCGCACCATTGAGTATGTAGCTCCGGTAGCAGGAAAAGATATCGTATTAAATATCGACCTCGAACTACAAAAATACGTATTCGACCAGCTTGATCACCGAACAGGCAGCACGGTCGTTCTAGACCCGAAAGACAACAGTGTACTTGCAATGGCATCAAGCCCCAGTTACGACCCGAACCTCTTTGTCGACGGTATTTCTAGCAAGAACTATCAACGTTTGTTGAATGATCCTGCTCACCCATTGGTAAACCGCACTACTCTCGGCGTATATCCTCCGGCGTCAACCGTGAAACCATTTATGGCTGTAGCGGGACTGCAAGAACATGTCATCTCCGAGGATACGATTCGTAATGACCACGGCTCATGGCAAATCCCCGGTTCCAAACGCAACTCTAAATCATGGCGAGACTGGAAACGTTGGGGTCACGGCCCTGTCGACGTAACCCAAGCCATTGAAGAGTCTGTGGATTCGTTCTTCTATCAAACCGCTTTTGACTTGGGCATTGACCGTATCTCAAGTTGGATGAATCGTTTTGGTTTTGGTGAACCTACAGGTATCGATATCTATGAAGAAAGCACCGCCAATATGCCGACTCGAGAATGGAAGATGATGCGCTATCGTACCCCTTGGTATCAAGGTGACACTGTTCCTATTGGCATTGGCCAAGGTTATTGGACATCGACACCAATGCAACTGGCAAAAGCGACTTCAGTGTTGGTCAATCATGGAAAGGTGATGCCACCTCATATCCTGAGAGCAATCTTGGATCATGGTGAGGACTTTGACACACAACAACTCGTGAAACCTGAACCTATGCCGTCTATCACTGAAGTCCCTGACAAAATATGGGATGTACCTATCAATGCAATGAGACTGGTAAACCACGGCAGCCGAGGTAGCGGCAGGCGCGCATTTAAGGGAACTAACTACACGAGCGGCGGAAAATCAGGTACGGCACAAGTATTTGATCTTGCGAAAGATCAGGTCTACAACTCGAAGAAGTTGGCTAAGCATTTACTCGACCATGCGCTTTACACGGCTTTCGCACCTTATGAGCACCCTGAGTATGTCGCGACGGTGGTCATTGAACACGGTAACGGCGGTTCAAAAGTCGGCGCGCCATATATCCGTAAAGTACTCGATTATGCATTTGAGCATAAAAGTGGTGAAAGCAAAGACCAGTCGTAGCACCATTAAATGAAGTAGTAACGACGCTTAATATAGTTACAGAACATAGCGTAATGACGACAAAGCCCCACTTGTGTCACTCACAATGTGGGGCTTTTCAATTTTATATATTAGGGCCTAAATTTCAGTTTATCTAAAGGGTCATAAACCGCGCAATAAGAGTTACTTTCGATTACGAGCTTCGTAATACATTCCATGCTTCACAGAGCGTCTGGAATTTCGCAGTGTTGCCCTCGTCTCTGTCTGGATGCCAGCGCAAAGCCAATTGTCGCCAGCGCTTTCTAATCTCATGGTGAGTCGCGTCCAACGGTAACTCAAACAAATTTAACGCTCGGCTTCTATCCATATCGAGTTCATCACCACCGACAAACTTTCTGTACCGAGTCCAGAACTCGTTCAGCAGCCTTTTAACTTCGCCCTCGTCCGCTTCATAGTTAATCCAATTAATGTAGTATTCTCGCAGTGGGTCTTGATGATCGATACTGTGACTGCTTCCGTGATACCGACCATTCATCAATTCAATGTCCATCGCTTGGACTTGTAGCCAACCATCAGGGTGTAAGGTTTCTTGAAGCTGATAAAGCGCATTCATTATGAGGAAGTTCTTTTTAAACAACTCTTTCTCAGGTGCTGGGTCTAGCACCGGCACAAACCCAAGGTCGTTAAGGTGAGCCGCCAATGTGTGTACTTTCCAGCCGCTTGGCTTTTGCTTAAGCACTTCCATAATCGGCCAAAGCCATGGATTCTCCATATGGCAATGAAAGTTTGCTCTCACCTCTTGATGATTCGACATAGTAGACTCAGTTAGCTTTTCTGTATTAATGGATGACTAGGGTATTGGATACAATGAGCAACCTACATCATAACCATTGGCGTATCTCTTTTAATTGAAAGCGATTTTTTGCGATTTGTCGAGCTAATGGACCAACAACTTTCAAACGCTTGGCTCAAAGGCACCCTTTCATCATGAAACTGAAAGTCATTAAGTGAGTGCAACCGCCATCAATGCAGACGTGAGCCTGCGGTACAGGTACAAAAAAGGTCAGCAATTTTGCTGACCTTTGATATCTATACCAATTTTAGTACGAAATATTTCGCTAATTAGATAACGCCAAGTTCTCTTAGGCGCTCCATTAGGTACTCGTTTGCTGTGTACTTTTCTGACAGCACAACTTCCGGTTTCGGGTGAAGGAATAGAGGCAAAGAGATACGAGATTTCTCTTGGCGTTCACCTGATGGATTGATTACACGGTGAGTTGTCGATGGAAAGTAACCACCCGATGCCTCTTGAAGCATGTCACCAATGTTGATGATCATGTTGCCGAAGTCACATGGAACATCTAACCACTCGTCGTTTTGAGCTTTAACTTGAAGGCCCGGCTCGTTTGCTGCAGGAAGAACAGTCAGTAAGTTGATGTCTTCGTGTGCTGCTGCACGGATAGCGCCAGGCTCTTCGTCACCTTGCATTGGTGGGTAGTGAAGAACACGAAGCAGAGTCTGCTCACTGCCGTTGATCATTTCAGACAACGCGATAGAGAACTTCTCTTGTACTTCTTTAGGAGCATGAGCTTCAACCCATCCTAGAAGCTCTTGAGCAAAAGCATTCGCACGTTGGTAGTAATCTAGAATCTGTTCTTTCAGCTGCTCAGGAATTTGGCCCCAAGGGTATACGTGAAAGTACTCTTTGATGTCTTTTACAGTGTGGCCCTTAGCAACTTCAGACACTGATGGTGGAAAGTATCCATCTTGTGTTTCAACATTAAAGTGGAAGTTCTCTTTTTCTTCAGAGATGAAGAATTGGTACCAGTTTTCGTAAATAGACTCAACAAGCTCTTTCGGGATTGGGTGGTTCTTAAGAACACCAAAACCAGTTTCACGTAGAGAGCGAACAAATTGTTCTGCTGCGTCGTCAGCAAGGTAATCGACAGTTTCCAGTTTCATGACTTTTCTTTCTTGTTATGTAGTGATGAGGCGATTTTAAGGATCGCTTTGTTGTAAATCAAACTTTTGTGAAACTCTCGCAACCGTTTGTCTAGATACTGGGCGATAAAGCCAGTTTTCAACAAATATGGTGATTACAGCCCAATTGAACACTGTTCAATATTGTGTAACACTATTAAAAACTTCGACGAGAGATCTCGATATGACAATTACGCCACTTGCTCAAAATCGACCATTGCTTTCATTAACGACGCTTTATCTGATTGTGTTTCTATTTTCAGCATTTGCTCCCTCTTCAAGAGCAGTATGGATTGCCGAAATTGTCCCGGCTCTAGCGATATTGGTGGGTATCTGGTGGTTATCAACCAAGCTGACCTTCACTAAGACAGCCTACGTTTTGATGTTTATCTGGCTGATACTACATACGATAGGCGCGAAATATACCTTTGCAGAAGTGCCGTTTGAATGGTTTAACAACATGATTGGCTCTGAACGTAATAATTTTGACCGTGTCGCGCATTTCTCTATAGGCCTTTACGCCTACCCACTCGCTGAGTATTTGATTCGTAAGAAACTGGCTCAACCGGTACTGGCATGTTTCTTTGCCTTATTTGCGATCATGAGTGTTGCAGCAGGTTATGAGATTATTGAGTGGTGGTACGCGGAGATTGCAGGTGGTGATGAAGGTATCGCGTTCCTTGGCTCACAAGGTGATATTTGGGATGCACAGAAAGATATGCTGTGTGATACAACGGGTGCTATTGTCTCGCTATTACTTCTGAAACTTCAAGGGCGAGTTAGAGCTTAAAGCTTTATTCTGAGTATCAAAAGTAACGTTGAAATGCCAAACACAAACTGTGCTGTGGCATTTTTTGTTTCACCGTGACGGGTTATTTCATAGTCACCTTGCCACCCACAAACTTGTAGGCTGGCGTACCTCGAACCAAGGTATCTCGCGCGAATTCAATCCCACATTCAGGGCACACACATGGCTCTTTAGTGAAATCTTCAACAATACGTTCCTTAAAACACTTCACGAGTGCACCTTTGCCACCTTTCCGATACTTAAAAAGTTGCGTTTTGCATTTCGCACAGAAAATCTGAACCGTTTTGGTCGGTTGTTTCTTGTTTGGTTTAGCCATAGAAGTTAATGATTGAACTCTTTATTTCTTAAATTTAGGTGCGACAAGAACCAAGCTTATCCCGAGTAAAATAACGGTCGATGAGATAACAAATTGCATGGTGACCGGCTCGGAGAGTAACAAGACGCCACCGAGTGTCGCGATAACCGGCACAGAAAGCTGTGCAATGGATGCGACCACTGTATTCAGCTTTTTCACCACGTAATACCACAAACTATAACCCACACCAGAAGCCACTGAGCCCGACATAACCGCGTAAATCAAACCTTGCTCAGTGATAGAGACTTGAGGCATTGCATTAGGTATTACAACTAGAAGGCTTAAACCTGCAAGGATAACTAGCGAGCTAAATCCAAAGTTAGCGGTCGTCGATTGCAGTGCGTTTAAAGATTTCTTTCCTGCCAATGTGTAAATACCCCACCCAACTCCGGCCAGAGACATCAAGATGATAGAAACTAAGTCTGGTGCCTGTGTCGATTCAGTTGGCATTAACAAGTAAACAAGCCCTGCCACCGATAACAAACATCCGCCCCACTCAAGTAATGACATTCTGTTTCCAGAGAACAAGTGCGCGGCAATCATCGTAAATTGTACTGCGACAAACAACACCAGCGCACCAAGACCTGCGCCAAGCTTTAAGTAAGCGAATGAGAAGCCAAACATATACACAAGCAGTGACAATATTGATGTGAATTGAAACTGTGACTTTAGCTTTGTATATACCGATGTGCTGTTGTTTGCTAGCTCCTGTTTATGCTTAGATTGGGGAGATAACGTGAATAAAATCAGAAGTGTAAGCGCACCAGACAAGATGCGCACGATCGAAAAGCTCAAAGGATCAATCGTTTGATCCATTAAAGCCCAGCGACACAATACTGAATTAGCAGCAAAGGCCACCAGCGTAATAAATGTAACCATCACAGTTTGCATCGTGTTGTCCTAATTGAGTTGTTTGGTCCTAATAAGTGTTCTTGGGTTTCAATCAACGTTGGATTTCAATCAACGTCAGGCTTCACCCAAACTTGACTAAAGTCGAACCAACCTAATGCATTACATTTTGCGTTCTGCAACGTACCACATTGATCTTTGTTAACGCCCAACCAACAGTGGAACATCGGAATTAACTGATTGCTTTGCACCAGTTGCTTACCGAGTTGCCTTGCTGGGAATTGGTCGAATTCGCCTGAACGCCAACGGTCAATCATGTGACACCATTGGTCGAAATCTTCAGCTGGGCTAGATTCATCAAGAAAACTGTAGTCCATTAACCAGCCGGCCAATGCATCGTCTCTGTTGTTAGCGATACCCATAGGATTAATCCAAATATCAACATTATCGGCGTGTGGAGGATCGGTTTCGTAACCGATAAGCTCAACATCGACATTATATTGCTTCAACACGGTGACAATCGCTTTGGCAAGTGTTGGGAACATCGGGTGTTGGCATTGGTACGCCAATCTAATGGTTGGTTTCGCATTTGCTGGTGGACAGACCGGCGTGTTTAACTTTATGTCATACCAACCAGGTTTTATCCCATAGGCGTGTAGAACGCCCAAATCGATGACGGTCTCTTTTGGAATATGAACAAACAGATCAGCTGCATTCAATGCGTTAGACAAAAACTCAGCCCATGCGGGATCTTGTGCGATGCCCTTCTTTCTATTCAACAGTAAATACGTACAGCCGGGATCAAGCTCTACTTCATCACTATCACCACGGTCGGCCATTACCGGTTTCGAAAGGCTTGGGTAAACCATAGAAGAATACGCCTCATCAACCACCCAAACCTCAACGCGATCAATCAGCGGCCTGAAACCAAAGTATCCGTTGAAAGCCGTTAGTACGAGTTGCTTCTCATCGTTCTTCTCAATGCGATACGGCCCCGTACCAATTGGTCGAATATCGTAGTCTTCGCCACGTAAAATCATCGGCAAAGTGACCTTAGCGACCGACTCCGTGAGCGCAAGTGGGAAATATTTATCTGGGCGGGTTAAGAAGACATCGACCACGCAATTTGCGGGTGAAGAGACATCTTTAATATGCGAGAACAAATTGAGAGGTTCGAGCGCAAGAAGCGTGTCGACAACATGATTCGTTAATAGAGGCTCCCCGTTATGAAAACGGACACCCGGCCTTAAGAAGAATCGCCATTGATAGTCACTGATTTTTTGCCATGAATGAGCAAGATCGGGTTGTAACTGATCATTTTCATCCAGTCGCGTTAACCCACTGAAGACTTGGCAGGCAATGTGCTGCTCTGAACGTCGCATCGATTTTGTCGGGTTAAGCATTGAGAGCGGTCGGTAATAAGGCAAACGAATGACCTGCTCACCTTCTTGATATTGCACACCCAAATAGTTTTGAATAACTTGAGTAAGCTTGGCAGCATTGTGGTCAAGCACTGACAGCGCCTGACCAATTTTACCTTCCTGT
Organism: Vibrio sp. J383; assembly: GCF_023503985.1. Lineage (NCBI taxonomy): Bacteria > Pseudomonadati > Pseudomonadota > Gammaproteobacteria > Vibrionales > Vibrionaceae > Vibrio > Vibrio sp. J383. The sequence continues at coordinate 1,558,872 of NZ_CP097294.1, forward strand.
AAGTACCGCCTCGCTAAGTTTTCACTGACATCGCAACGATTCTGCTTAAAGATAAGTTGAGATAACTTACCTCGGCCAGCCGCTGGTAGCCACTCTACCCAGCCTTGTTCTTCAAGTTTGTTGAGTACCATTCTTGCATTACGACGGGTACAACAGAGTACATCTGTTATGTCATCGAGCTGAACATCAGAATCTTTACCATCGAAGTATTCAAACAGGGTTTCAAATTGAACGCGAAGTCTTGGGCTGCTCATAAAGAGGAAAACTTATTCAAAGGACATTGAATTCAGTTTCCCTATTTTAAGACGTAAAATCAATCTTACTGACGTGTTTTTATTGCGAATTATTGGGTATGACGTCCCAAGATGTTATTCAAACAGAATGGCTAAGTACTTTTGCAGCATACGGTTACATCACATCGCAGCCGATTTCATTGGCGATGTCACGAAGCTGTTGTTCATTATCTAATTTAATTGACCACTTGCACTCAGAGCCATTCGCCGAAATGACATTTGCCCCTTTTCCAATTAATTGAATCGCATCAACTTGCGCTTGCAGCGTGACTCTATGTTCACCATCTAAACGAACAACCAGCTCATGTGCGGTTGCGATAACTTTTCCACTTTTAAACGTTATGACCATCGGTTTCTCTAGCTACTTCTTTGAAATACAAATTACTATTTTCTAAATAGAACAAAGTTAACTGCTGCTTACTCTATTATCGCTTATGTTTCTTCACGGCAATCGTTAATCGACTCGTACAAACTAAGCGTTGACGCTCGTCAGTGATATTGATTTGCCATACTTGGGTAGAGACACCCAGATGAATAGGTTCAGCAGTACCGATAACATGGCCTTCACGCATTGATCTTACGTGATTCGCGTTGATATCTAATCCAACGCAATAGTAGCCTTCTGGTACGCAGAAATTAGCCGCCAATGAGCCAAGCGTTTCAGCTAGCACAACCGATGCTCCGCCATGAAGCATGCCTAGTGGTTGGTGCGTAAAATGACAAACCGGCATGGTTGCCACTAAGGAATTGTCGTTTACTTCTGTGTAAACAATGTTGAGGTGCTCAATTAAGGTATTTTTTGAGGTCGCGTTGAAGGTATCTAGGTCAACGGGCTTTTTCCAAATACTCATATGGGTTCCTTAATTATTGACTTTATTAGTGCGTGAATCGCTTTATTAGTAACTGAATAGCTTCATTATCGTTAATAGTGATCTTAACGATAACCATGTTTTTAAATAACAATACTTATCTTACAGCTCTTAGTTATTACGCAAGTTGATGTTAACATGCATAAAAACCGAATACACAGAGGATATTGTATGACGTCATGGATGAAGTTTGCCTCGCTTCTCACACTTGCAGGCCTAACCGCATGTAGCGCTTCCCCGACAGGAAGAAACCAATTACTGCTTTTTTCTGATCAAGACATGTCTCAACTCGGGGCACAATCTTTTGAACAAATGAAGAAAGAACAGCCAATAAGTAAAGACGCGAAAACGAACGCTTATGTACAGTGCGTTGCAAATAGCATTACTCAACATATTCCAAAACAAGGCTTTAGTGAATGGGAAGTTGTTGTTTTTGATAGCGACCAAGTGAATGCCTTTGCTTTGCCGGGTGGCAAAATTGGCGTATACACAGGGTTACTTAAGGTAGCGGTCAATCAAGACCAACTCGCAACGGTTATCGGACACGAAGTGGCTCACGTTCTCGCTGACCACAGTAATGAGCGTCTATCTCAGTCTCAAATCGCTAATACTGGCTTATCTATTACTAGTGTCGCGTTAGGTGCATCAGAATACAAACAGTACCAAGGAATGACAATGGCTGCCCTAGGTTTAGGTATTCAATACGGGGTTATTCTACCGTATGGCCGAACTCAGGAATCAGAAGCCGATGTTGTTGGTTTAGAATATATGGCTCAGGCAGGGTTCGATCCTAAACAGAGCGTCGACTTGTGGCAAAACATGGCGAAAGCATCAGGTGGTAGCCAACCGCCAGAATTGCTGTCTACGCACCCTTCCCACAGTACGCGTATCAAAGATCTACAGGCGACGATAAAAACGTTACCTCAATCGGGTTCACCAAGACCAAATTGCAAAGCGTAATCTAACATTTGTTTAGACGCTAAACTTCGAATACAAAAATGCCCTATCCATATTGGTTAGGGCATTTTTTTGTTTTTGATTCTTGTTAAGTACCAAGAATTTGCAATGGTAGGCTTAATAGCTGATCACCTGTAGATGCAAAATACCAGATAACACCGATCAAACTGCTCACTAAACCCACATACCAAACAAACGACACGACTTGACCGTATTTGTCTAATGGCAACAAGTGACTGTGGTGACGCCCTTTCCATTCGAATAGTATTTCCACACTGCCCATAATCAATAAGAAGCCAAACAGGGTCAAATTCAACTGATAACTCAGTACCACGCCAGCAACGGCTGCTGCAACACAAAGCACAATGCCAAGCACACTGTTCATCGAAAAACTGATACTTTTCAGTACATGTCCGCCATCGAGAGGCAAAATCGGTAATAGATTAAACAGGTTTAATAACGCGTTAAATACCGCAAGCCCCGCGAAGAACATTTCGCCAGTCGCCCAGTACAACACCATAAATATCAACGACAATATCAAGCCAAACAGTGGTCCCATGATCGAGATAACCACATCTTGCCAGCGTGTATTAATCTTTTCATCGGATAACGCCAAGCCTCCAAGGAATGGGATCAAATAGATGCCTTTGGTCTTCATTCCAAAGTATTTCATTGCTCTGATGTGACCATATTCATGGAACATTAAACAAGCGATCAAGGCTAAAGCGAACTGAATTGAAAATAGCCATGAGTAAGCAGCTAAACTCGCAGAGGCAAGTACGACCTTGATTAACTTGGCACTCTTGAGGGCTTTCATTCCCAGCGAAACTAACCCGATTAAGCTAAAACGCTTCTCTGGTTTTGGTGCGACAACCGGTGTTTGTTGCTCGATATCTTTGGTGTTTCTATTGCCTTCGGTAACGGTTTGGCCATTCACGGTCGCTTTATAGGTCATCTCAAACGGTTGCCACTGAACGGTCGCCTCAACGTGACACTGCAACGTTTCTTCACCTGCGCGCAGAGTAAATGCATGGGTTCGAGCGTCATCTTGATCTGTGGTTGCGTCTAATTGGGACACCAAAGTATTGTCCCAATACAACTGTTGCCACCCTGCCATTGACCCCTCTAAACGAAGTGGTTTTCCAAGAAACTCTATCGCGAGTAATTCCAAACTTTAATTCCAATTTAATGACTATCAATATGAATCGATATTATGCCGATTTAGCGATTAACGGTAAACATAAACAAAGTTGTTACATATTGAGCAGTTGAACACTATTTATACCAGCACCTAATATAAGCATTCTGGTCACACCTCCAACCACTCATAAATCATTGATTGTAGTTATATTATTAGTGTTAGAGTGCCGCCCCTTAAAAATATTACTTCACAAAATGACAACTCATTCTTTGACTTTATATTAAACATGAATTTAACATGTCATTTACATTAGAGCTTAAACACCAACAACGCTCAGTGTGTTTTCAACAATAAGAATGAGATTTGATGCCCTAGGAGGGTCAAGGATGAAAACAATACAACGCTCTCTCGTTTCACTTTCTGTGCTATTTGCATGTAATTCACTTGCGGCTGGTTTCCAAGTTGCTGAGCACTCTGCCTCAGGTCTTGGTCGCGCATTTTCAGGTGAAGGTGCTGTAGCTGATAACGCGAGTGTACTAGCGAGAAACCCCGCCGCAATGACCCTATTTGATACAGCCCAATTTTCAGGCGCGGTTTCTATCGTTGATCCAGAGGTTAACGTATACGACGTTGATGCTAACGAGCATTCAAAAGATGTTGCGCCGTTGCAAGTAGTACCAGCCGCATATTACATCAGCCCAATCAACGATAAATGGGCTTGGGGTATCGGTATGTTCACCAATTATGGTGTTGCTACGGATTACCCTGATGACATCTCGGCAGGTGATATGGCTGGCGATACGTCGCTCCTATCTGTCAATCTAAATCCAAACATCGCATACCGTGTAAATAACTCATTTAGCATCGGTGGTGGTCTAAATTTAGTTTACGCAGAAGCTGAGTTGACTCGCCATAAAGGCGAGCTTGCTAACTTTGTTGGTGGAAATCCATCTGACAAACTTATAGGCATGACCGGTGAAACATTTGCCTATGGTTGGAATGTTGGTGCGATGTATGAACTGAACGAAAACAACCGCTTTAGTATCGGTTACCGCTCTTCTGTTGACCTTGACTTTGATGACGGTGAATTCACCAGTTACGACTCAGGTAGGGCAACATCTCCCAAGGTTGATGGTCGCTTACAAATCGAGCTACCTGCAATCTTAGAGCTTTCTGCATTTCACCAACTTAACGAACAATGGGCAATTCATTACGGTTGGCAACAAACTGATTGGAGTACTTTCAAAGAGCTAAAAGCAACGAGTCCAGATTGTACCGATAACGGTGTGGCTGGCCAGTGCTTCTATAAACCAGAAAAATATGAAGACAACAATCGATATTCATTAGGTGCGACCTATAAACTAAACAGCAAGTGGACATTAAGAGCTGGTTACGCTTATGACGAACAAGCTGGTGAAGCAACTCTCAGTATCCCGGATAGTGACCGTATGTGGTACAGCGCTGGTTTCACTTATGCGTGGAGCGAAAACATGACTGTCGATGCCGGATTTGCCCTTGTAGTAAGTGATGAAGGTGAGTTCACAGAGACAAATGGTGCTCAGCAAGAAAGAACGTTCGAAGCCGAAGGTACCGCTTATCTTTCGTCAGTTCAGCTTAATTACACATTTAACTAAATCAGGGTCGCATCATGAAACGTAACTTTAAGATCTCTCTATTATGTTCCGCGATTCTGCTAGCAGGTTGTGGTGACAATACTGAAAGCTCGGGGACAAGTAACCAACAACTCGAAGCTTATTTAGAAACTTCTTTAGCAAGAGCTACAACGCAAAAAATGCTCTTGCAAGGCAGTAACGCATCTGTTCCTTTAAGTAATAACCTATTATTCGACTCTACAGATGGAACGTTAGCGATCCCTACTGGTGGAGACGAGAGCATTTCAAACCCAAAAGCAGCACTGAACTATGCCGATGGTTTTTCGACAAGCATGCCAATTTACATCGAGTTTGAAGGTGATGGTTTTGGTGATACCCCTGGAGTTGTTACTTCTGGAGTTACCTTGTTGAAGCTTTCAAAAAAGCTAACAGACACATCCACAGCGGCTCAAGTACCAACACCTGTTGCTAGCTCTGAATACACAGTTTACAAAGTAGGCTCAAACCTAGCAATTACACCGAATACTCCTTTTGATGAGAAGTCTGAATATTTGCTTGTTATTACTGATGACGTTACAGATGTAAATGGTAACCCAGTAGGTACATCGCAAAGCTATGCGGCTCTCAAAACAGCAACGAAAACATACACCACCGGAGATCTAGCGAGTGCGCAAACTTTAATTAAAGGCCAAGAAGCAATAGCAGCTGCTGTCGGTGTTGACGCCAATAAAATTGTCTATTCAGCTTGGTTCACTACAACTTCCGTTGGCGATGTACTTGCCTCTACAGCATCGTTGATTGGTGGAATGATTGATGCTGGAGCCCCACTTTCGACTTATTGGAATGGCAGCGCAAACCCAAATAGTGTCGATCTGTCAAACGCTTATAATCTTAGCCTAGATTCTTCATCAACAGTTCCGTTTGCCACAGCAATCGCTGCCGATGCAAACTTCAAGAAATATCTCGGAGATGATGACGCTACAGAAACTTCGACCTTAATTGGCGGAATAAACCTCCTCTACTCTAATGGTGGTATCAGTACTACAACTGTAAATGTGACTAAAGGTACCATTCAGCTTCCTTATTTCTTGGAAACAGATCCAAGTAAGTTTTCTGTTACACCATTTGCCTCAGCGTTGGACAGTTTAGCTGTTATCAAAAGCGCACTAACTGATAGCTCTACAAGTTCTTTCGTTGGTGGAGAGTTGGTTAAATTAGGATTAGACCCAACAAACCTTAGCGCAGCTGATGTCACGACTTTAATGGGAAAAACACTCACAAAGGACGCAAGTGGAACAGCTCTAGATAGTGATCGCATTGTCACTCAGTATTCACCAATACCACAAATTAAATCACTTGAAGCTGTTGATGTGCTTTTGTTTACACCCACAACTGGCACGCCTTCAGGTGTAGTCATTTATCAGCACGGTATTACCTCTGTAAAAGAAAACGCGTATGCATTCGCTGCTAATTTAACGGCCGAGGGTCTTGCAGTGATAGCGATTGATCACCCTATTCATGGCTCGCGTTCGCTTGCTGGCGGTGCTATATCAACTAACGATAATGCACTGTACTACTTGAATCTAAGTGCTTTGCCTGTTGCCCGTGACAATATTCGTCAAAGTGCGCTTGATGTAATAGGTCTTCGTATGGCACTTGAAAAAGTGGGTAATGATTTTACTGGTACACCATTAGCCGGAGTTGATGTAAAAGACACAACCGTTAAGTTTATGGGTCACTCATTGGGCGGCATTACCGGATTTACTTCTGTTGCTACATCAGAAATTTCTGGCACACATAAATTTAGCTCGGCGGTATATGCTAATTCAGGTGGACACATTGCTGAATTGTTGTTCGCATCGGAAACCTTTGGCCCTGAAATTAAACATAATTTGGCTAAACAGCTGAATACGGCTTACAAGGATTCAGTCGCGACAGCTTGTGCAACCAACAACATTAAAGATGGTGATTGTTACACCGCTTTTGCTACTGGAAACCCAACCAGCGCTGCAGCTATTGAAACTGAGTTAGTTGCATTTAAAGTCGCCGCTCAAACCCTTATTGACACTGTCGATCCACATTCACTTGCAAACACTGAAGATCTGTCATCATTTAGCTCAAACTATCCAACGTTGTTGATACAGTCGCAAAATGACAAAACGGTCCCTAATACCGGAATTGCGACATCTTTTACTGCTTCATTTGTTGGTTCTGAAGGCTTAGATACAACGTTAGGGTTGAGCGACTCTACAAAAGCGAGTCCTTCAATTGGAAACCGTGTGTTTGTTCAGTATGACGAAACGGCTAAGCACTCTACGATCATTGGACCACAAGCAGACCTTTCTGATGCCTCTCATACTCTATCAATGAGAGCTCAAGTAACTGATTTCTTGAAGTCGGATAGCCTTGATACAGCAGCACCGAGTGCACTATTGGAGTAACTCAAACTTAAGTACCTTTTAATGAAACCAAATGTCAGCCTAACCGCTGGCATTTTTGTATCTATCGACATCCCATCGTACCTAGTTAACCGTTTGCATAAACCTTTAAAACACAAATGGTTGATCTCAGCTAAAATTAATCAAGACAGAATACCGTACGACCTCTTTCTTTATTGTAAATAAAGTGGATAATAGCCCCGTAATTTAATACCTAATAAATGTGAGTCCATTATGTCTTCTGAAGCTACGATGCTAGAACGCTGCCAATCTAAATGTGAACTATGTGGTTCTGATTCTTCTCTTACTGCATACGCAGTACCGCCACACAGCCACGTAACAGTGGATCACGGCATCATGGTATGTGACAAATGCCTTGGTGAGATTGACGATCCAAAAGATATCAACCACTGGCGTTGCCTAAGCGACAGCATGTGGAGCCAAGAAGCGCCAGTTCAAGTAATGGCATGGCGTCAACTTACTCGTCTGAACTCTGAAAGCTGGGCTCAAGACGCGCTAGACATGATGTACCTTGAAGAAGAAACATCAGTTTGGGCACAAATCGGCATGTCTGCTGATGACAAGCCTCTTGATGTGAACGGCGTTGAACTTAAAAAAGGTGACGACGTAACAGTAATCAAAGACCTGCCAATCAAAGGTACTAACCAAGTGATTAAGCAAGGTACTGTTATCCGTGGCATCAGCGTTGGTGACGACCCTAAGCTTGTTTCTGGTAAAACAAACGGCGGTCAATCAATGTACGTAATCGCTGAGTTCTGCCGTAAGAAGTAATTCTTCTCTTAGCTGAACAAAATCTAAAAGGCGCTAATGAATAATTAGCGCCTTTTTCAATATCTCCAATTTTCACGACTTAAAACTATCAATAAGTTGCTCGCGGTACTCTTTAATAACAGACACCAAAGAGCCTTTGATACCACTGACTTGTTTTGAGTGCGGACACCACAACGCGAATCCAAATTTGAATCCTTCCACCATTTGCGCAGAGTGAATGGGCTCAATTGAATGTTTTGAAAACTCAGAGTCGGTAAAAAATGCCTTAGGAAGAAGTGCCCACCCGAAACCCTCTTCAAGCATTTTGATCATTAACGAAAGCTGATCGATCTCTTCATAGTCAGAGCTCACGATAATCTTTTCAGACATCCCTTCATCAATCAGAGACTTCAATACGAACTGTTTTGAGTTCCTTAGTGCCACTAATACTTCATCTTTATTTATATGTGAGAGCGCTCCCCCTTTTTGTCCGAATGGGTAGAACTCGAAATGTCCAAGGAAAGTAGAATCAAAACTGTGCATCGCTCGGCTATTATGAGCATTCACAAGTCCAAAATGATATTCCCCACTTTGTATCCCTTGCTTAATTTCGTTCTTATTCCTAACCAGAAAGTTCACTCGCATCATTGGGAAGTCGTGCTTAAGTCGTTTACGTATATCGACCAACACACGTTGTGGAACGAAACTAGAATACGCTATTGTTATGTTCTCTAACCCACCATAAGAAAGGCTCAACGCCACTTTGTCAAAAGTACGAGCTTGCTCAATCGTCTGTTTTGCGTAGTGATAAAGGAGGTGCCCGTCCTCCGTTGGTTCTACAGAGCGGCCGACCCTTTCAAAAAGATGCACAGCAAGGTGGTCTTCCAAATTTGTAATAACCTGGCCGACGGTCGTTCTGTGCTTGTTGAGTTTTACTGCTGCTTTGCTGAATGACCGTTGTTCATAAACGGTCACAAACGCGAGAAGTTGTTCAATACTAAAGTTCATTTTGATGTGCTTACTTTCTTAGTCATGTATACGAGATAGAAAAACATCTACTGCATCAGAATAATAATGATAAAAAGACGGAGCTAAATAGCTAATGATTTGTGCCTTTTGCTAACTCTTCTTTCTAGTATATACCTAAACCTACCTAAGTTTGATGGATCCGATCCTCTATATACGATTATTAACATTGCCATAGTTCCTTTATCGTGACCTTCTTCAAACGATAGAGACAGACCCATGAACACAATGCCACATGAACTCGTGTGGGGTGAGATCTACTTCCCTCCTTTGCTATTGGTTATCGCGTTAGCTTATGTATTGACGATATTGACTGGCTCAATCGCGACAAAACTTGGGCTACATAAATATGTCGCTTTTCCTGCAATTGCCGAATTAAGCCTAGTCGTGATTTTCGTCGGCGTTATCGGTCAATTCATTACCATCTTCTGAGGAATTCACCTTGATTAAACGTTATCTCATCACGCTACTACTGGTCGTTGCCGCAAGCTCTGTGGTTTATAGCTATTACCAATCTTATTCGAGTAATCCCTGGACTCGAGATGGTCAGGTCAGCGCTTACATAGTTTCTATTACCCCTCGAGTCACCGGGCAAGTAACTAAAGTCCATATTGAAGACAACTCACAGGTAGTTAAAGGGGATCTACTGTTTGAGATCGACCCAAGTATTTATCAAGCGGCCTACAATAAAGCACTCGCGACACAGAAACAGGCTCGCGCGCTCTTAGCAAAAGCTAAAAACGAAGAGCAACGCGCGTTGAACTTAGAAAAAAGAACGCCTGGCGCGCTGCCAGTGCTGACCTTGAATAACCTGAACAACGCGGTTGAGACAAATGCAGCTAACGTTGCACTAGCAAAGGCCAATGTTGAAGAGGCACATTTAAATCTCAAATACACCAAGGTTTACGCTCCAACGAATGGCTTCATCACGAACTTAAACCTACGAGAAGGCTCTCAAGTCGTCGCTAATACACCGGTAGTTGCGCTGATCGATGAAGACAGTTTCTGGATCGAAGGCTATTTCAAAGAAACTGATCTTGTGAACGTTGCACCAAACGACAAAGCTATCGTCACGCTCATGATGCACAATGATGTTCAATTAAAAGGCCATATTAAAAGCATTGGCTTTGGCATTGCGACACAAGATGGCAGTACTGGTAATGACCTTCTTCCCAACGTGAACCCTAATTTTCAATGGATTCGCCTCGCTCAGCGTATACCAATTAAAGTAGTACTCGATAACGTGCCTGAAGACTTGCAACTTCGTGTCGGCATGACAGCTTCAATCAAAATAATCAAAATAATCAAAATAATCAAATAGTTGGATGGCATTTATGTTCAGTGCATCGACCAAGGAAGCAATTAAGGCTTCTCTCGCGATTGTTATCTCTATCTGCCTTGCGTTGTGGTTTCAGTGGGAAAAACCCTATTGGGCGGCAATTGCGGTTGCTGTCATGGCATTGAACGAGAGTTTTGCCCATTCAATAAACAAAGGCCATAACCGATTAATGGGAACCTTGTTAGGGACGGGTTATGCCTTTTTCTTGATTGCGATGTTTTCGCAAGACCGCTTTCTGTTTTTGATGTTTTTCACTTTATTTCTCGGTACATGCATCTTCATGTCGAGTGATGAAAAGTACGGTTATGTCTTTTCTATAGGCTTTGCTGTCTGTTCCATCATCTCTTGTATGGGGGGATTCGATAACCAAATTACATTCTATTTTGCGGTGCTACGAATACAAGAAACTTTGCTAGGCGTTATCACCTTCTCGATTGTTTATCGTCTAATCTGGCCGGTAAACACTGAACAAAACTTCGTACAACGATTTGAAACAAGCAGAGAAACGCTGATAACAGCAATGAGCGATACCAATAACCTTGATATAGAAGCCTTAGAGTCCAATACCGCTAATATTAAAAAGCTTTATCAACTGTTGGATTTACCGCTCACTGGCAGTTATCACCTAAAGCAAAATATCCAAGCGTGGCGTTTACGTGTCCGTGAAATTGCTCATATTCAAGATCGTCTGCTTGAACTCGCCTCGGATGAACTTACTCAACCTATTGATTGGCCAATTCTCACAGAAAAACTGGAAAAACTAGAGTTAATGGCGCCACACTTGTCATTGATTGATGATGTGCCGTTTGTGAAGAGTGAGAAGAAAAACGTTTCTTGGCACCATGAGCACCGTACCTTTGTTCAACACCTGGATGAAGATGGGAGAAAAGTCTTACAAGGAGTCTCGATGTTCGTAACGTCGCTACTGGTTTGGATATATCTACCTGTGCCGGGCGGTTTTATTTTTCCGATGATTGCAGGCGTATTTTCTTCCATGTTACCGACGATGCCACCAAGTGTTATCAAAGATGCGTTTTTCGGGGTGATAGGCACTGGTACCGTTATTTTACTTCAATACATCTTTATCATGCCGATGATGACTGAGTTGTGGCAATTAGCACTGTTCTATTTCATTAATAGCATGGTGATATGGAAAGTGTTCGCAACGCCTAAACTGATGGTGCACCGAATACTTGGTATTAACCTGCTGGTCGTACTGACGTCTGGCGCGCTTAATCTAATACCGGTTTATCAGATTCAAACACCATTACTGATGTTAACCACACTGCTCGTCATTTTGATGATCGGCAAATTATTTACTGACCTCTTTAGAGTCAAGAGTGTCGTTTAATCTCGTTACGCGGATTCGCTAAACTTAGGGCTAAAAATAAAAAAGGCGCAATTAAGCGCCTTTAGAAATTCTATTTTTTACTGACTCAATATCAGTTGTTTCTCAACCAAACATCTTGGTTTTTAGGTGCTTTCTTCTTTTTCTTTTTACCTGTACCAGCCGGTGGCGCAACGGGTTTTAATGCAGCAACAAGTTCAGCAGTAGCTTCTTCATCCACTTCAAAACCTTCAATTTGCTCACGCTCAAGACGGATTTTGTTCTTCTTCTCAATGATTGTGAAGTGATGGTAATCTTCATGGTCGATCAAAGATAACGCAAGACCAACCTCACCCGCACGACCACTTCGGCCAATACGGTGCATGTAGTCTGATGGGCTACGCGGCAAGTCAAAGTTGATTACCACAGGAAGCTTCTCAATATCCAGACCACGTGCCGCGATGTCTGTCGCGATAAGAACGTCAATCTCGCCAGATTTGAAATCTTCAAGAATACGAGTACGTGAACCTTGTCCTTTATCGCCGTGGAATACTTCAGCGATGATGCCGCGCTTGTAAAGCTTGTCTGCAAGGTGCTCACAGCTGTTCTTCGCGTTTACGAAGATCAGGGCTTGGCGCCACTCGTGTTGTTGAATTAGGTGGGCTAGCAATGCGGTCTTACGACCTTTTTCTACTTCGAATACACGCTGAACCAATGTGCTCGCATTAGCACTTTGAAGTTGAACCTCAATTGGATCATTCAGTAGTTCGTGAGTCAGCGTTTTAACTTGCTCGGGGAAAGTCGCAGAGAACAACAAGGTTTGTTTTTTGCTTGGCAGAAGTTTCAAGATCGCGTCTAGTTCCTCTGTAAAACCAAGGCTTAACATTCGGTCAGCTTCATCAAGCACTAACGTTTTTACTTTATCTAGCTTGATAGCGTTGCTTGAGATCAGATCCAGTAAACGACCCGGTGTTGCCACCAAGATATCAGTGCCGCCACGTAGCGCTTGCATCTGAGTGTTTACCGATACACCACCAAATACACAAACCGTTTTGATCGCACCATTGAAGTGTACTGCGTAAGACTTAACGCTGTCAGCCACTTGCTTAGCAAGTTCACGAGTAGGAACTAAGATAAGACCAGACACAAAGTTACCTTTGCCTGCTCTGCGGTCTAAAGGCGCATCTTCATGGATTTGTTGTAACAGCGGCAGTGCAAATGCTGCAGTTTTACCTGAACCCGTATTTGCACCTGCAATTAGGTCGCGTCCTGCTAACACACTTGGAATAACTTGCGCTTGGATAGGCGTTGGCTGTTGGTATTCAAGCTCTGTTAAACGAGCCATCAAAGGAGAGATTAAGCCAAGATCAGAGAAGTTGGTTGGTGTTGTGGTGTTAGTCATTAATTGCAGGAACTCAAAGCTAAAATAATAGCGCGCTATATTAACGTATTTCAGCAGTATTACGTAACTAAATCGCCCCTTTCTCCCGTGTTTCAGCGATTAAGCCCCTCTAAAACACATCCAGATATCAAGTTATCGCAAATTTAGTTAAGCCAGCCCGCTACCGTTTGCTCTGGCGTGTACGAGTTGAGCTCAGTTAACCACACGGCTACAGCATCTGGCGTGGCGACTAACGAGGAGAAGTCGATATTGAATTGCCATTTGAATTCACCACGTTGATAGCCGTCGTAAACCACGACAAAATCGTGCTCAAGTTTCTTACCTCTGTTCTCGCCCGCTTTAACGCTGGTGACTTCGTTCATCGCCAACAAGGCAATATGAGCGACATAATCCCCTTTGCCTTCGTAACTCACACTGAACGTATCGCCTTCATGGTTCACTGTTAATTTGGGATGAGTTTGTTGTTGGAGCGAAGGCAACGTTTTGTCTAGCCAATTAAAGTAACCACGCCACTCTTTTCCATCGACAACGAAGCCCGGTGTATAGACGCCACTTGTTACCCCATAAGCTTTGTATAAACGCTGCTTCTGACTGAATGCCTTGCTGGCGAACTTGTCTCCCCAGCCTAAGTAGTCCCAGTAGTCCACGTGATAAGCAAGCGGTATGACCTCGGTCCAAAGTTTTGGATGATCTGCAAAAGTACTAAGGTACATGTCAGCAGGCGGACAACTAGAACAACCTTCAGAGGTAAACAGCTCAATAACCTGAGCAGGCTGGCCTTCGTTACTCCACGTTTGTGCAAACGACACAGAAGAATAGGTGCCGATTGGCAAGGCAAGTAAACAGAGTTTAATCAATGGTGAGTTGCATTTGGCGTGTGACATACCGAGATCCTTGTACAAAGCGAATTGATTGGCGCTCAAATAAAGACCGTTATGCCTAAGTATTTCTTTCAGGTGATGAGTTTATTTCAGGTGCTGGGTTTATTTCAGATGCTTAGTTTATTTCAGATAGACAGCTTGTTTTAGATACACAGTTTCTTTCAGATACAAGAACGCCAGCTTTAGAAGCTGGCGTTTTTTTAATTCTATATTTTTACATGTTAACGCAGAGATTAACGGTTGATACCGATATCGCGTTGCATGTGACCAGATAGGTCGCTTGCGTAGTAACTACGTGGAGAGTTGTCTACGAAAAGAATATCGAAAATGTGTGCAATCAATCCTTTGATGTTAACCGAGTAGGTCTTCTTATCCATAGAGTTAGGAACAGCGATAGTATTCATTTGCATTGCTTGAGCCATGATTGCCTCTCTATAAATTTGTTTATGTGGTTCGTTCTGATGACAAGAATAATAGGTGATCTTTTGCAGGTTAAAAAATGACTAAAATTAGAAATTCAGATTAGTTTTTCTAATAAAACAATCCATTAACAACACCTCGAAATACATATTCACGCTTGATGAGTAAAAATTCACAATAGTGCCTAAATCATGCGTTTAGTACAAATAACCCTCAAACAACAGTGGCTAATGTCACAAAAAATTTACATAAATAAATTTCAAGCTTCATTGACCACCTAATCCTTATCGAGTTTTCGATAAGTTATTTTTGTTTTAATTTACTTGTTCAATGTCTGGTTTCTTCGCATAAATCGACGCTATAACCGCAATCGTCATAGTAGAAATCAGAACAGCTAGCGACCAATACGTTGGGATAGCCCACTCACTGTCAACCAATAGCATTTTCACACCAATGAACACCATGATGAATGCCAGTGCAGGCTTCAAGTAGATGAACTTATCCATCATGCCTTGCAGAACAAAGTACAAAGAACGAAGGCCAAGCAATGCAAATACGTTTGCAGCCAGTACTAAGAATGGCTCTCGCGTAACGGCGAAAATTGCAGGAATAGAATCCAGTGCAAACATCACATCCATAACCGCAATGGCACCAATCACCAACATCATTGGCGTGAGTACCCATTTAGTGCCTTGTTTGATCATCAACGCTGGACCATGGAAGTCTTCTGTCACAGGCATCACTTTACGAAGTAACTTTTCAGGTAGCGTATTCACACTCTCCTCTTCGCCCTTATCTAGCGCCAGTTTAATACCCGTACCAATTAGGAATGCAGCAAATACATAAAGCACCCAATGGTATTCAGCCAATAGCTGAGCACCTAATGCGATCATAATCGCACGAAGCACCAATGCACCAATTACGCCCCAAAGAAGCGCACGAGGTCTTAGATGTTCAGGAACTTGGTATTGGGCAAAGATCATCGCGAAAACAAACAAGTTGTCTACGCTCAATGATTTTTCTAGCAAGTAACCGGTAATGAATGACACGGTTGCTTTTTGGGCTGTGTATTCACTATTCGGCGCATAGATGTCCCAAAAAAGGTAAATGGAACCAGCAAATAAAAACGCGAGCACAAACCAGAAAACGCTCCAAATTGCCGCTTTCTTGATGGTTACACTACCACCACGAGTCTGATAGATATCAATAGAGACGAGAATGACTGTCAGCAGGAAAAAGCCCGCATAAGTCGTCATGATTGGCGATGAAAAAAAGGATTCACTATTTGTAGATAATAGAGATTGAGTTGAGTTCATTATTCCTCCGGGCGGAAGAACTGTACAAAGACCTTCCGCAAACAAAACTATCAAGTTCCACGACGGATCTTGATTGTGATTGCGTTGGTCTCGTTGAAGTGAAATATGGGATTTCACCTTTACATACCGGATAGACTCTTGGCCTAACGAGATGACGATATGTAAACTTGCGCTAACTACTCCCCAAACGCGTGGATAATATTCCTCTATCTTTGTTTCGTCTAGAAAAATTTTCGGAAATAAATAAAAAAGGAGCAAAACGCTCCTCATTTATTTCTATAGGCTTGTCAAAACGACATTCGTATTGATTCTGAGAATACTACTGAGAGGATTAACCCCTAATACCGTTACTCATGATACAAATAACGAACGAGTCTTGTACGCGCTTTGTCTTACAGTTAACTTAAAGGCACGCTACGTTATAAACCTGCAGCGGGTACCAAGTACACTAACGCAGACCAAACCGATACCCAACCAACCACCGCTACCGCATCTAACCAATCTTTCTTATCCATGCTTATCTCCACAAGAAGGCGACCTGCAGGAATAAAGCATAAACAATGCCAAATTTATAAATAGACAAAACTAATAACACCAATCAAAAGCATTACCTGTACCTATCTAAAACACTCCAAACAATTCAGCGGCTCGTTGTGTTGCAGCGACTCTGGGTGGTCTTGTAGAAACTCGATGAAACAGTCTGCCATTGAGTCGGTCGTGACCATGCCATCACCTATCATATCCAAGACGGCGTTATAGCCCTCTTTTCCTTTCATGGTATAGGCTGACGACGCGCCACGGTAAAGACGGTTGCGAGAAACAGTCTGCCATCCCAATTCATCAGAGTGGATTTCTAGATGATGAATCCTGTGTCCCAAAGGCGCTTCTTTGTGGTAACAAAACCTAAGGTTATGCGTATAAGGAAAGCTGCCTGAACCTGTCCCTACAACGCCATTATCCAGCGCGTTATTGATTGCACCTTCAAGCATGCCTGCGATCGTTTCACCTTTTACTTCATACACACCAATAGGTACGGCAAACGGTAGTAGTTTTCCGGCAATATCGGCAACAGAGACATCGCCGCTATTCAGTGAATTTCTAACACCACCTGCGTTGTGAATGGCAAATTCAACCTGATGCCCTTTTTTGTTCATTAGGTAGTGAAATGATTGAGCAACCAAGGGCGCTAGTTGGCTCGGGCCTTTCTCGTCCGGGATTCGTATGTGGCGCAATTTTGTATCTGCATGAGCAATCACTTGTTGCTGAAGCTTTCGAACTCGCGGCTGGTATTTATCCGTCAGAATGCTCTGCAGCTCAGGATCTTTCTTACACACTGCAATATTAGGGTGATTGTTTAAAAACTCACATGCCATGTCGTGCGCATCGTCTTGCCCTACTTCACTCAGTTTCGCGTCTATAAACAGTCTACGGCCTAACAGCAGTTCGTTCTTACCGTTGAAGTGAGTCACTTTGCCTTCAGCATCGAACTCGATTTCGCAGTGTCCTAGGCTCATGGCGTGGAAACCCGCTTGCACAACATAGGTGTCACCGACTTTCACGCCGTAATCATCATCTTTAACTAAGCCAATATCAGAGAAATCACCTTGTAAGCGATGACTATGACCACCAACAATGACGCCAATACCTGTTACGTTGGCTGCTAACTCTAAATCAGCTTCGTAACCAAGATGGCTAAGTAACACAATCTTGTTGATGCCAGCTTTATGAATCTGCTCAATAGTCGCTTTTGCTGTTTCTAAAGCATTTTCAAATGGTGTATCGATATCTGGATTAGCAATGCCTGCCATCTTGTCGATGCTTAAGCCGAATATTGCAACCTTCTCGCCATCAAACCCTTTCGTTATAAAAGAAGCGCTTCGCGTTTCAGTCAGATAAGGCTTAACAATTTCGTTGTCCGCTAAGGTATGAGTTTTATTGATATCCTCATTCGATAGATTCCAGTTACCGGCCAACAGTGGGAATTTGATTCTTTTAGCGAAAATCGCAACGGGCTCATTACCCATGTCTAGCTCGTGATTGCCGAGCGTCATGGCATCTATATTAAGGGCATTCAACAAATCGGCGTTGGCTTTTCCCTTGAATAAAGAAAAGTACAAAGTGCCCTGGAAGCAGTCACCAGCATGCAGGAACAGGGTTCCAACCTTCTGACGCTGGGCATCTTGTTCTATTTGTTTGAAGCGCGTTGAAATTCGAGCAAAGCCACCAGTACTGACATAAGGTTCAATGATGTGGTTGTTCATTTTAAGTGATAGCTGTAACGAGGTTGGTTCAAAGTATGAGTGGGTGTCGTTGATGTGTGCCAACACTATTTTTGTCGGCTTATTCTTTTTAGTCATATTTTCTTCTCTCTTTGTCCCTTCATACTAGGTCGAGAATCATGACAGAATCGTGAATTTTATGAAACTGCACTGCAAAAAAATTCTCGAGATAGATCAAAAATCCCATTTTGATCCGTATAAATAAACAACGGGTTTTGTGACAGGTGAGCATACCGGATTGGTATTTTTCGATTATGATTAAAGATATCTGTTAGCTTTCAAACAATTAGCAGAGCATTCCGTTAGGAGTAAGCCTATGCAACTAGAAAGAATCGAGATTTCTGGCTTTCGAGGTATCAAGCGCATGTCACTCGCGTTTGACGAGCTAACCACGCTTATTGGTGAAAATACCTGGGGTAAGTCTTCATTATTGGATGCCCTTTCCGTCGTTCTGCCCTCAGACGGTGTGCCATATCACTTCGAAATGACTGATTTTCATGTCGATTATTCTGTTTCACATCCACAGTCTCAACATCTTCAAATTGTTCTCGCATTAAAAGCCAATGACAAGAGCGAACTCAACGCTGGTCGTTATCGCAAGCTTAAACCTATATGGGTTCAAGATGAATTTGGCGTCTATCGTATCTATTACCGAATAAGTGCCACATTAGAACAGTATGAAACGACCACAAACTACGCATTTTTAGGTTTAGACGGTAATCCGCTCAAACTTCATCACTCAGAAAAGCTCGCTCAAGAATTAATGACCTTACATCCTGTGATCCGTTTACGAGACGCTAGGCACTTTGATCGCCCTTTCAACGGAAATTCACTCAACCACAATGCTCACCTGCCGACTAATGTTCACGCTAATAACGGTCACGCTAACAATGCAAACGGAAATGGGAACAACAATCCAAATAACGGGCATGGGAACGGACATAATCACACTACCAATGGTCATGGCACGAATGGAAACGGCGGCAATGGCAATGGCCGTCAGGCAAGAATAGAAAAGCGGATCGACAACACCTGCCGCCGTCTTATGGCGATACCCGGACATGTTAATAAAGGTGAAATGCGCAGTAGTCTTGAGTCAATGCAAAGCTTAATAGAACACTACTTCTCATTTAAGAGTGTCTCACGCAAGAACCCGAGAAAACCGCGTGACGGGCTACTGTACTCAGCTGGAGCGAACGACAAGAGCATTCATCAATTGGTCGAGGAGACCAAGAATAAACAAACTCGGCTGTTATTCATGGGGTTACTTAACGCTTATCTACAGGCCAAAGGGCCGACTGACTTAAGACGATGTGCGCGCCCTCTTTTGATCCTTGAAGATCCAGAGGGTCGACTGCACCCAACGCACCTAGCAAGGGCTTGGAGCTTAATGCAGAAGTTACCCATGCAAAAAATCCTTACCACCAACAGTGGCGATCTACTTGCTGCTGTACCACTTCAATCGATTCGTCGTTTGGTGCGTCAGTCCGATAAAACCATCGCTAACCAACTCAACATGAACCACTTTAGCAAAGATGAGCTTCGTCGAATTGGTTTTCATATTCGTTTCCATCGTTCAGGAGCTCTGTATGCTCGCTGTTGGTTATTGGTAGAAGGTGAGACTGAAGTCTGGTTGTTTAACGAGTTAGCCAACCAATGTGGCTATAACCTTGCTGCGGAAGGTGTTCAGATTATTGAGTTCGCTCAATCAGGACTAAAGGCATTGATCAAAGTCGCGCAAGAATTTGGCATCGATTGGCATGTCGTCACCGATGGTGATGCAGCAGGCAAAAAATATGCGGCAACAGTGCTATCTAAACTTGGGAACGATCAAGAGCGACATCGCCTCACAGAACTGCCTGACAGAGACATCGAGCACTACTTGTATATGAATGGGTTTGAGAACTTTTTCAGAGACATGGTTAAGATTCCTTACGATCACCCTATCCCAGCGAAAAAAGTCGTGGCTAAAGTTCTTAAGAAACACGCAAAACCAGATCTGGCTTTAGCGATCGTGTCCCATTGTGAGAATCAAGGACAAGACTGTATTCCTTTGTTATTAAGGTGGACACTAAAACGTGTCATCACCATGGCAAACGGGAACACCTAAGCGCTTTAATTAATTGATAGATGCTATTGGTTCTTCTGCAGATGATTTTTTTAACTGATTGGCTTAACCAAAAACCAAAAAAGGCACACCAAGTGGTGTGCCTGTATAAATCGATATACAAATTAATTGGGGGTTATCTTGCAAGAGTTTACAGTGACTAAACTGAGGTTAGGTTAACGAATTAAGGTTAGGTTAACGAATTAAGCCTTAGCTTGCTTAGTGTGTTGTTCAACCACTTCCGAAGATTGAGTTGATTTCTCGTGAAGCCATAGCCCCGTTGCTTTCATCAAGTATCCAAATACACCACCAAGCAGTAAAGATGGTACTACAAGTTGCCAATCGCCACCTGCAGCAAACGTCGCACAACAACCAATGAAGGTTCCTGGGATATAACCTAGCCACGCTTGTTTCGCTTGGATACACATAAAGAAAGCCACAATAGCGGTAATCATGTAGCCTAAAATCTCTAAACCTGCGAAGGTTGAGCTTTCGATAATCACCATTGCCCAGAATACGCCTGTCATGTTAGTCAATAAGCTACCGGCTAGTCCTTTTACGCCGCCTGTTGGCGAAGCAAAATAACTGGTGCAACCTAAGAAACCTGCCCATGACAATAAGCCGAAAGAGATAGCAATCCATCCCCATAGACCTGACAAAATACCTGTTGTTAATGAAATCGCGACTAATGTACTCATACTATTTCTAAAGCCTAATTACGTAATTCATCGCAACCGGATTTAGCCTCACTTAAAATCAAGTAAGCATATTATGGGAAGAACGCCTTCTTTTAGCCGATCGTGATCACATTAATAATGTATGCGAACATGCATTTATCACCAGATAGAGACCGAAATCGCTTATTCAACACAATTAGTTATAAGGGGCTGTTAACCTTTCGAGCTTTATTTTGCAGCTCTTGTGGGAAATTTATACAAGGCAGAGGCTTTGATGTGTAGTTAGCCTACATGAAAAGGCGATAACGCAGTAGAAATGAACCACAAGGGCTGCCCGAAGGGTTCGGTTAAAATCGCTTTATGCTTTGTTGAAGAATATTTGCTTAGAATGACTAGGCTACATACTCTTCGCCGCGCCTAAAACGATTTTACCTCGAACAAAACTTAACCACGAAAGGTCAACAGCCCCTAGCCTTTGTCAAATCTACCTTACAGAACCGACGGTTTGCCTTTCATCATGCGCTTACCTTCTCGCTTAATACACTCAGCAAGTGGGTTCTCAGACATATCTGCACGCCAAATAAAGGACAAGGTTCTTTCCATTTCAAGCTCAGGGACATTTAACGTGACCAGTTGGCCAGACTCAACAAACTGTTCGACATCGAGATAAGGTAAACACGTTAAATATGGGCCGTTTGCAACCAAACTTCTTAAAACAGGAACGTGTTCATACTCTCGCCAAACATCAAGATCACCAATTAAATGATGAATAGAGCTATCAAAAACTTTGCGAGTACCCGAACCATGTTCACGTAATACCCATTTTGCTTGTTCTAATTGCGCCAAGCTTACTCGTTCACGCTTCGCAAACGGGTGATGAGCCGATGCAACCACCGTTAAATGGTCAGTACACCACACTTCTTGGTGAACTCGGTTGTCATCACAACGACCTTCGATAACACCCAAGTCATATTGATAATCTAATACGCCATCAATAACCGCATCGGTACTTTGTACGCCGAGCGAGATTCGCATCTCAGGAAAGTCGTTATCAATAATACTGATGAGGTCAGGAACAAGGTGTTCCGCTGGTGTTTGGCTTGCACCGAGTTTGAGCTCTCCACTTAGTAAGTGCTGCTCATAAAAACCCATCTCAATTTGCTGCGCATCTTGCAGTAAACGCTTCGCTTTAGGCCTTAGCCACATACCCCAATGAGTAAGGGCCATTTGCTTGCCCTGCCTTTCAAATAAAGGCCTGCCGAGCATTTTTTCCAACTGTGCAAGAGACATACTTGTCGCCGATTGAGTCAACGCCAATCTGTCTGCTGCTTGACTTACACTCCCGGAATCTGCCACTGCATCAAATACCGCGAGTTGCTTTAATGAATAACGCAAAATTCATCCTTAATTCTTTTAATAACTTGTGTCCTGTTGCTCGTTTTTTCTTAAGCCGATGAGCAATCAATTTCATTCTACGCGTAACCAAATCTATATCAATAATTTTGATGTGGTTTCTAAAAATTATCAATTTTACCTCTACCCCTCAACCCCCTAATCTGGAATGGCAGGACACAAACGAGCCCTGCAAAACAACACTGATTAACCATTACGGATTAACCAAGTCATTAACACTAGGAATTACACATGACGGATTGTTCAAGGGGGGGATATGGCAACCAGCACTTCTGAAAATCAGCAACTGTTCTCGCCAACAGAAATGATGGCGGAAGCCGAGAAGTTTGCATTAAGCAAAGCAAATAAAACCAGCAGCATGACATTGAGTTTGGCAATCATGGCTGGCGCATTCATCGGGCTTGCTTTTTTATTCTACATCACGGTGACCACGGGTAGCGCTGATGCTGGATGGGGATTGAGTCGTTTAGCCGGCGGTCTTGCATTCAGTATGGGGTTAATCCTGATTGTGATTTGCGGTGGCGAGCTGTTTACCAGTTCAGTGTTATCAAGCATTTCATGGGCTAACAAGCAGATAACCTTCACCAAGATGTTGTCTATCTGGGGCAAGGTCTACGTCGGTAACTTTATCGGTGCCATGTTCCTATTGGCTTTGGTAAGCGCAGCAGGCTTATATCAACTGGATGGCGGGCAATGGGGCTTAAACGCTCTGAACATTGCTCAACACAAGCTACACCACAGCCCTGTTCAAGCTTTTGCTTTGGGTGTGCTTTGTAACTTATTGGTGTGTTTAGCGATTTGGTTAACGTTCAGCTCTGCGAACGCCATGACCAAAGCAATGATGACCGTATTACCCGTTGCAATGTTCGTTAGCTCAGGCTTTGAACACTGTGTGGCGAATATGTTCATGGTTCCACTAGGCATCACGATTCAAACATTCGCACCAGAGAGTTTTTGGATGCAAATCGGAGCAACGCCTGCTCAGTACGCAGACTTAAACATCATGAAATTTGTCACCGCAAACTTAATACCAGTGACAATCGGCAACATTGTAGGTGGTTCAGTATTGGTCGGCTTAGCCAATTGGAGCATTTACCGTCGCCCGCAGCTGAAAGCAGCAAAAATTACAGCAATTACACAAACAACAGAAATTACGTCAGTTAAGGAAATCACTATGAACACAGCAACGACTATCAAGCAAATCATGAACACTCAACCAATTACACTGAGCGTAGAAATGCCTACATCAGTCGCAATTGATTCCCTTCTAGACGCTCAACTTGTTAGCGCTCCTGTTTGCGATGTTGAAGGTCGTCTAGTGGGTATCTTCTCTGTTCACGACGTAATGGTTGACCTTTGGTGCCAAGATTACATTCCGACAAAAGGTCAGAAAGTCGTAGACCTAATGAGCCGTGACGTTGTGGCTATCGATGCAAACGACAAGTTAGTCGACGTTGCTGAGTTCCTATGCATCGACAAAGAACAACTGTACCCGACTACAAGCATGGGCTTCGCAACTCGCCTGACTTCTCTTTCTCTAGAAGAGCGTGCAAAAGCGATGAAAGTAAGCCAACCACATATGCTGCCAGTGTTAGAAAATGGCGTAATGGTCGGTGTATTAACTCGCATTGAAGTGATGCAAGCACTACGTCCAATCTACGGTGACCGACTAAACGTGGTTCCTCAAACTGAACTAGAAACGGCTTAACTAATCGTAAGTTGAACTATTAGGGATCAGTAGTTCAATTAGATAACTCAGTCATGGCAACGTTGACTGGCAGAAGTAAATGGTGGCTTAAGACGCTGTAAAAGGTTTGACACAAAACAGACCTAAACGCGTGGCCATTTACCTCAATAAAAAAGGCGCAAAGTGAAAACTTTGCGCCTTTCTCTATTTCTAGCGGTTTTGCTACTTTCCCTATTGCCAACTAGCTAACTGCTGACCTTGTTAGTATCGACCAAACTTTTGATGTTTCTAAAAAATGTTGATACCTGTCAGAGAGGTAGAAAACTAGAAAGCTAGATTACTTCTTTACGCCTTCAACGTGTAGATCCATATCTACATAGCTTGAAGCGCCCATTACTGGAATGTTGAAGTCAGCAAGCTCTAGACGAGTTGTACCAACGAAACCAGCACGCTCACCGCCCCATGGGTCTTGACCAGCACCAATGAATTCAGCTTCGATAACGATGGGCTTAGTTACGCCATGAAGTTTAAGGTCACCCATTACTTCAAGTTTGCCGTCACCTTTATCAACCACTTTCGTGCTGTTGAATGTAGCATCAGAAAACTTGCTTGCATCGATGAAATCACCGCTACGGATGTGCTTATCACGTTCTGCGTGGTTTGAGTCAAGACTTGTAGTATCAACCGTTACGTTTATTTTAGACGCTTCAACGTTGCTTTCATCAAATGAGAAATCACCTGAGAACGTGTTAAAACGACCTTGGATAAAGCTGTAACCTAGGTGGCTAACTTTAAAGTTAACTGAAGCATGCGCACCTTTTGTATCAATCACGTAATCGGCGGCGTTCGCAGCGAAAGGCATTGCCATAGCAAGTGCTAATCCTGTAGCGATAATTGACTTTTTCATTTTGAAGCTCCTATCATTTTTCGTAGCGTATCGTCTTTGTCGATAACGTGGTGTTTTATCGCCGCTAAGGCGTGCACTGATGCCATAATGATCAGTACCCATGCAGCATAGTAGTGAATCGTTCCTGCGAAATCCGATTGGTTTTCAAATAGCTCACCCATACTTGGAACAGTGAACCAATTAAACACGTCGATCCCACGGCCATCTGATGTTGAAATCAAATAACCTGAAATAAATAAAACCGCTAGGTTAATGTACATAAAGCCGTGCGCTATCTTAGCGGCTGCAACTTCATAACTTTTGCCTTCCACCTTAGGTGACGCGGTAACTAGTTTCCAAAGCAAACGGAGAACAGTAACTGTAGCCAAAAGAATGCCTACCGAACGGTGGTAGTCTGGCGCTGTTTTGTACCACTCGCTGTAGTATGAAAGATCAACCATCCATAGACCTACACCAAATAAGCCAAATATTGCGAGTGCTGAAATCCAATGCATTGCTCTTGCTAAGGGATTGTAATTTTTAACGTTGTTGTCCATGCATCTGTTCCGAATGTTAACGAGTCGTGTAATTTTGAAAAGCGTACCCTACACTAAGTTTGTGTAACATATTATTTACCAAGCTTTACATTAGTTACATCATTTCAAATTAAACAAGTTATTCAAAATTTTTGAACAAGTTGCTTTATTGACAAATTTCTTTGTCGAACAATCGCTTGCTGTGTCTATATTTCAACGATTTGTTCAATTTCATAGAGCTCATCTGAGATATCTAACATTTTTCGTTCCATGACTTTCTGAGCATCTTCTATCCCCTTGTTGTAGTATACCGCACCAAACTTTTTACTAATGAAGTCGACCAAGAATTCCGTGTCGAACTGACCAAGATCTACATCGAGTTCATCTTGCAGGTACTTTTGTAATGTATGAGTGAGCTCAGACTTTTGTTTCGAATCTAATTGAATGGTCATGAATGTGTCCAAATAAAGAGTAAGTAAAACAATTGTGATTAGCTGACTACGATTAGGTTAACTATCGATAACTTTACTAAGTCACCATGAGCCTGCTAACTCACTATTATTTCTCATAATTTAGATTACAGACCCGTAGAGCGCCAGTGCTATCCATAAAAACGCTCTGCAATGGCTAATTTTGATAGAGGGATCATGAACTGGCACTTTGACGATAGGTAATGGCACTGCAATTACCGTACTATTGCCCATCAATAAGATAGTAACTGTGTATAAGGGACTTCATTGTTATTAGATCTAGTGATTAAAAGCGTCAACCAGTTTCAAGACGATTGCCTAAAGCTTTGTGAACGCCACTACCCTACGGTACACAA
Source organism: Vibrio sp. J383 (assembly GCF_023503985.1). Lineage (NCBI taxonomy): Bacteria > Pseudomonadati > Pseudomonadota > Gammaproteobacteria > Vibrionales > Vibrionaceae > Vibrio > Vibrio sp. J383. Next base: position 1,585,076 of record NZ_CP097294.1, read on the forward strand.
TCAAGGGATCAGTGAGCACCATATAGGAAAAGCTTTTGCTCGACGAATGGAGCACACCTTCGTTAGCTTTAATCATGCAAGCAACATCAGCCCGCTCGAAATGCTTTCTTCTGGTGAAACCCCTCGACACTTCCGAATCTCCTCGGAAATAGGAACGGTTTGGATGATCAGCCACCACATGGTGAGCGCGGGAAAAACTTGTCGTAGAAAGTTGATGTTGGACATTCATAACTGGCAATCAGAGTATGGATTTGCAATCCAACCCAATGACGTTTTGATCATTGTATCCGACCATTGGATAACCCGAAGTAAAAACAGCGGTGAACTATTGCATTGGTGGATGGGAGAACTCCCAGACGAGATAACCGAATACAGCCAACAAGGCATCACCCTAAGAGAGAGCGAGTCTCAATTTGCCGCTGATTTGAATATTAACTTTAAAATTAGCCCCTGTTTTATTAAATTTGGCCACCCGTTAAAACGGTCAGGAAATCATCAGTTAGTACGTAAATATCTGCAACTTTATGCGGTACTTCAATGGCAGTGATAATACGGGTCAACTTTTTCATTCAATATTGAAAGTAAATTGTTAGACCTTCATCCCAGTATTTTATAAAAGACAACTCATTCCCTGTTCATTAATTATTCGAACTTCCTGTTTTAATTATTAATAGCCTATCGACTCACAGTCTCGATTTTGAGAGATAGATATCATTTCTGTGTAACTCGCTTAGTCAATCTATTTTATAACTTTGACACTCCCCCATAATTTAAGCCATTAACCCTACTTTTCTCTGGTGTATCAGCGTTCTAGCCTTATATTGGTTGGGGTTAATATGTGAGACGTTACTCAGCCATTGGATTCACTTAAACTATCAAATACAGTCAATGATAAGTAAATTTAATGGTTAATGTCATTTATCATGCTGATTTTTCGTTAGTTATTTTAATTTAAATATTGACGTTACAAATGAATTTTTATTAATTGACAATTTAGTAACACCTGTCAATATTGTGACAGCCGTGACGTATATTCTCGTCATTAAATAAACACCTTTATTAGCGACTATGATTTTATCAGACAGAAGTGAATTTGTTAGCTGTATATCTGTGGATGCCGATATGCAGTTTATTGCGAAATATCAAGACCTAACACTTAGAAGTGTCTACCAACCTATATTTGATTCTTCTATGACTCAGATAGGTGTAGAGGCTTTAGTTCGAATTTCGAACAGCAAAGGTGCCATTGTTCGCCCTGATCACTTCTTTCATTCCGACGAAACCTCATGCACAGACAAAATTAATGTCGAGAGGCTGAGCCGAGCCATTCATATACGCAACTTCGCACAGTCGACTATTCGTCATTTACACCTATTCTTGAATGTTCTTCCTAATGTTGGCGAGTTATTTGCTGCAGAGAAAGTGAGCGATAGCTTGTTAGCTAAGCGCCTGCATGAGCTTAACTTATCGTGCGAACAAATTGTGATGGAGTTGGTCGAGCTTAATGTAGAGAGTGAAGAACGTTTGAAAGACGCGGCCCATTCATTAGCGGAAAATGGTTTTCAAATCGCTGTTGATGATTTCGGAACACAAGCGTCAACAGAACAGCGGGTTCGCCATATTAATCCTCATATCATCAAGATAGATCGCTCTGTGATGTTGGATTTTGAACAAGGCGACACATGTGAAATGGAATTGGCCCTAAAGCTTGCTACACAAATCGGTGCGAAGACAGTAATCGAAGGGATAGAAACCCAACAACAACTCGCAGCGATGCAAAATTTAGGCTTCGATATGTATCAAGGTTATCACTTAGCCATGCCAAAGCCGATTGAGTTGGATATTCGCCTCGCAATCTAGAACTGCCCTCTATTCTCTATTCTCTATTCTCTATTCTCTATTCTACAGGAAGCCGCTTTACCATTGGTTAGTGGCTTTTTAATACCTATCTCTTTCTTAACGCAACGCTCGGTGACGCTATAGTCTCTTAGCACGATCTTGTATCGCCAAGTCACACCCATAAAAAAGCCCAGTCAAAACTGACTGGGCTGGCTTAAAAGAATCTGTTTTATATCAATCCCTAATAACCCGCAGTGGACGGTTTGATTCTATATAGAATAGCGAACATCACTGGTACTACTATTAGCGTTAGTACGGTAGCAAAGCCTAAGCCTGCCATGATGGTAATCGCCATTGAGCCGAAAAATGCATCGAATACCAAGGGAATCATCCCCAAGATAGTCGTCAGTGCTGCCATAGATACCGGTCGTACACGACTGATCGCGCTGTCTACAACCGCTAGGTATGGGTCTTTACCTGTTGAGAGTTCGGTGTTGATCTGGTCAAGCAGGACGATACCGTTTTTCAAAATCATGCCGCTTAGGCTCAGTAGGCCAAGGAACGCCGTGAAGCTGAATGGCATATTAGTCCCTAGCAGACCAATCGAAACACCAATGATAGAAAGTGGTACCGTAAACCAAATCACAAGTGGCTTACGAAGCGAGTTAAACAAAAGCATGGTGATGATAAACATCAACAAGTAACCCATTGGCAGTGAACCAAATAGAGATTCTTGTGCATCTTTCGAACTTTCGTACTCGCCACCCCAGCTAATGTTGTAACCTGCTGGTAGCTCTAATGCTTCTACCTTTGGTTTAACACGAGCAAACAAGCTAGCCGGCGTTTCATCACCCAATACATCGTGATCAGCCAGTACGGTTAGCGTACGTTTTCTATCACGACGTTGAATCAGTGGTTCAGACCATTGAAGCTCTACACCATCAATCACTTGTTCAACTGGAATGTAGGTTTGCAGCGATGGGCTCCAAATCTTCACATTGTTTAGTGATTCAAAATCAAAACGCTCTGCTTCAGGTAAACGCGCAACAATAGGCAACATATGAGTACCATCACGCAGTAAACCGATGTTGTAGCCACCAAACGCCATTTGTAACGTCTCGGACAGATCCGTCTTTGAAATACCAAGACGACGAGCCTTTGATTCGTTAAACAGTGGCACTAGCTCTTTGGTACGTTCACGCCAGTCGTGACGAACATTTCGAGAGCCTGGGTCCGCTAACAAGATATCTTCCACTTCAACCGCAATACTGCGCAAGATTTGTGGGTCGGCACCACTAATACGAGCCTCGATTTTTGAAGCTGGTGACGGGCCAAACTCAATCAATTTGAATTGGAACGTAGGTTGTTCAAATTTGTTGGCTAAGTCCTTGTCTAACTCTTCTAGGACTTCGAACATGGTGTCACGGTCAGTGGTTCTAACTTGTAGCTGACTATAGGCTTCGTAACTTTTCTCTGGTTGATATGTCAGCGCAAAACGTTGCATACCCTGCCCAACCGTTGTTGTCACAAACTCCACGTCATCTTGTTGACGAATGTAGCTCTCAACCTTTTCAGTTTGTTTGATCGTTTCACGTACATCCGTACCTTCTGGCATCCACATGTCTACATAGAACATTGGCGTATTTGATGGCGGGAAGAACTGCTGCTTCACCATACCAAAACCGACAACGGAAACTGCTAATAGCGCGACCATACTTACTACAGTAAGCCATCTAAATCGAAGCGCTACTTTCAGGCACGCACCAAATACAACGAACAAGATGCCTTTGTAAGGGTCTACGTTTTCATCAACCTTGTCTTCTTCTTTAAGCAGCATCTCGGCAAGGAATGGCGTTAGTGTTAGTGCTGTTACCCAACTCAAAAACAGTGAGAAACACAGTACCCAGAACAGCGAACCCATGAACTCGCCCGTTGCATCTTTCGACAAACCAATCGGTGCAAACGCTGTGATAGCGATAATGGTCGCACCTAACAGTGGCCATTGTGTTTGTGTCACGATGTCTTTCGCTGCTTGAAGCTTGGTTTTACCTTTTTTCAGGCCAACCAGAATACCTTCAACGACAACAATTGCGTTATCCACCAGCATACCAAGCGCGATGATCAATGCGCCAAGTGAAATACGGTGCAGTTCAACATCGTTGTAGTCCATCAGAATGAACGTACCGAATACAGTCAGCAGCAGAACCAAACCAATGATCAAACCACTGCGTAAGCCCATCGCGAACAGAAGTACGATGATAACAATTGCGACCGCTTCCACTAGGCTGATCAAGAAATCAGCAACCGACTTGTCCACTTCTTGCGCTTGGTTGTAGAAGTAATTCAACTCAACACCGGCTGGCTTAATGCTTTCTAAACGATCAAGTTCCGCATCAAGCGCATTACCGATTTCCACCACGTTTACGCCCGAAGAGAACGCAATGCCTAGGTTGATTGCTGGTTTGCCGTTATAAGTTAATACATTCCCTGGTTTTTCTTGGATTCCGCGAGTGACCTCAGCGACATCTTTTAAGCGAATTAGGTTACCTGTATCGCGGCCATGAATGATTAAGTTTTCTAGTTCTTCAACCGTACTTAAAGTGCCATTCGGTTTGATCGTTAGGTTTTGGCCATTGAGCATTACCTCACCGGCTGACACCACACTGTTTTGTTGTGATAGCAGTGATGTAACCATCGACATATCTAGATTCAGCGCGGCTAAACGCTCAAGTGACATCTCAACAAACAATTGCTCTTGTTGGTCACCTGCAATGCTTACTTTGCCTACACCGTCGACCAATTCGATTTCACGGGTTAGATAATCAGCATATTGTTTAAGCTCAACGTAATCGTAGCCATCACCCGTCAACATGATCATCACGCCAAACACATCACCGAAGTCATCAATGATCTGAACTGAGTTAACACCACTAGGTAGCGTGGGCTGTAGATCGTTGATCTTACGACGCATTTCATCCCAGATTTGTGGTAGCTCGTCTGGACCGTAGTCCATCTTCATGCTCACCATAATTTGAGACATACCATTCGACGACGTTGAGGTAATCTTGTCGATATAAGGCAGCTGTCTTATCTCTTTTTCAAGCGGGTAAGTCAGCTCTTCTTCAACTTCCATTGACGTAGCGCCAGGGTAAGTTGAAATAATCATTGCATCTTTAATGGTAAAAGCTGGGTCTTCCAAACGGGATAGATTACCAAAAGACGTCACGCCACCAATGGCCAATATGACGAGAAACAGCCAGCTGATTACTTTGTTTTTTATTGAATATTCTGCGATGTTCATTCTGCTTTTCCTGACAATTTGATTCCGTCACGGAGTTTTCTTAGATTCGAGTTTACGAGTCGATCACCTTGCTCAACACCGTGAGCAATTAATGCGCCTTGGCCACTGATCTTGTCGACTTCTACTTCGCTTTTGAATGCTTGTCCGTCTTCCATTTTCCACACATAAAACTGATTCACTTCAGAACCCGCTTCTAAAGTTGTCATTGGTAATTGGTAGCCTTGAACATCGCTCAAGCCGGCTTTCGCCATATCCACGTTCACCGTAACGCTGGTGCCCGGCAGGATTTCGTTTTTAGGTTGTTGCATCTGCATCCAAAATTCGTAAGTACGCGATTGCGGGTGCAATTCACTGGTGTGCTCCAAATACGTCAGTGGATATTGGCCAGTGTGACCGCCAAAGGTCGCCTCAGGACGATAGCTATTTGAACGCATGTCTGGACTGATCGATGCCAAGATTGAATCTGATACTTGAATTCGTACATACACCTTATCGTTCTGGTACACGCTCAATAGTGTTTCACCCGTTGTCGTGTTTTCGAAACGTTGCTTGTCCACGGTAGAAACGGTCCCGGAAAATGGCGCTAAAAGCTCTGTGTAACTTAGCTTGCGTTCTGCAGCTGCCAAATTCGCCGATGCCAGCTTATAGTTAGCCGTTAGTTGGTCTAACTCTGACTGCGACAACATCTTGCTACCAAACATCTCCGTACCACGGGCCAACTGCTTGCTCGCCAGTTTGAATTGAGAGTTAGCATCAGTCAGATCTTGGAGATACGTTGCGTTGTCTAAGGTTGCAAGTAGCTGGCCTTTTTCGACGTTGTCACCGGCTTCTACCAAGACTTGTTGGATTTCGCCTGCGAGCTTAAATGCCAATGGGGTCAATTCAGCGGGCATTACCTGACCGTTAAAACTTCTGAATTGATCAGTCAGCGGCGCGCCAACTTCAAAGGTAGAAACTAGCAGAGGGGGTTGTTCACGGTGTACGGCTTCACTGTTACAGGCTTGAAGTAACATAGCCGACGTGACAACAATTGATAATTTGGAAAGGTTCATTAAATACCGCCCTCACGTAACCAAGCTTTTACTTGCTGCCCATCGAATAACACATCCACACCCGCTTCAACGATAAGGTCGCCAGACGACAATCCATCAATAACCTTGCCTTGCTCATCAAGAAGGACTTGTACTTTAGAAATCAATTGAGAATCAGGGTTATAGCGCCATAGCTCACCATGGTCAGCTTCTTTGGTTAACCAAGCTGAATCAACAATGCCAATACCGTAGTCAGATTTATGCTTCTGAACTTCAACTTGCGCTGTCATCCCAGAAAGTAAATTGATGCCTTCCGGCTTTTCGATAGATACAACCGCTTGGTAGCTGTTGGTGTCTTCATCTGGTTGTGTAGAGATTTCTTTAAAGCGAGTCGGGATACGAATACCACGGTGGCTATCCATCACAACCCACATGTTTGAGCTCGTTAGGTCTTGAATAGAACGATCTTCAAGCTTTGATACTGGAATAGAAAACGTCACGTCCATTTCACTGTGATTCAAAATATTCAGTACAGGCTGCTTTTCTGCGATCAATTGATATTGTTTTCCAAACACCATCGATACCACGCCATCGAATGGAGCAACTAAGGTGGTGTAGCCAAGGTTTGTTTTTGCTTGGTCCAACTCAACGTCAGCGGCAGTAAAGGTGTTCACGGCTTGGTCGTAGTAATCGGTACTGACTAACTTTTTCGCGTACAACTCAGAAGCTTGTTTGTATTGGCTATTCGCAAGATCAAATTTGGCTTGTGCTGCATCAACCGCAATACGGTAATCCGTCGCATCTAATACGGCGAGCACCTGACCTTTATTCACTTCTTGTCCCATACGAACATCGAAGGTTTCAATGTCGCCTCCTACTTGGAAGGAAAGCGCAGCACGGTCGGTTGCATCCACTTTTGCGATAAAGCTATCAAGCTCGATATCCGTCTGCAAAGGAATCTCAAACAGCTTTACAGGCTTAACAACTTGAACCGTTTCTTCTGACTGAACCTTATTACATCCGGTCAAAGAGCCTGCGAGCAATAGTGCTGCAATCACAGCTCCCATGCGCTTGCTCGATATGGCATTGATAGACAAATTGGACTGCATGATGTCTCTCCATTTAATTATTATGATTTATTACACAGATGGGCAGTATATTCAAAATTCCGTAATCCACAAGCTTTACTTTCCACCTGTGCAGTATTTTTTATTTGAGTAAAAACAGTGTAGAATGTGGTAATCAGGTAAATGTGTGAAATGAAGATGACTGAAAAGAAACAAGGCAGAAGAAGCGCAAAAGACGCTGAAGAGACGAGATTTTTGATCATGGGTGTTGCTGCGGATATGTTCTGTGAGCATGGTTATGATAGCGTTTCGCTTCGTAACATCAGTGAAAAAGCAGGTGTATCGCATAGCCTTATTCGCCACCACTTTGGCAGCAAAGAAAAAATTTGGCATGCGATAAGCGATTGTTTACACGCCTATTTTCAGTCTTATATTGCTAAGATAGTGGAAGAGTTACCAAAAGGCGTCGCACCAAACATTACTATCTATTTATTTAGTATGCGCCTCTTTAGCAACATGATTCACTCACGAAAACCGATGCAACTTATCACTGACTCTGTTCGCCAAAAAGACAACTTGGTCGATTACTTTATCGACAATGTTGGCGATGTCGAAAAAGAAATAAACATGTTAGCTGAACAATATAACGATGCGAATCCAGAGAACTTGATCAACATTTATGAGATTAAGTGGCAAATGATCATGTATGCGCACGGAGCGGTATGCCTAACTCCCTTCATGGAGAGCACTTGGAATGAAGGCGATATGGTCACCTCGCCCGAAGATGCCCTACTTAAGCATTGGCAGCTTTTCAACACGCAGATGGTCAGCAAGTTTAGAATCGAAGACCAATGGGTGCTAAACCCAACTAGCCTAGAAGAGCTAATTTATGAAGTGCCCTGTGTATGGAAGTGTAATCAAGAACATCATTAATCCAGTGTTTTATCTTCCTTGGTCGTAAATTGATTTACTTGAAACAAAAATGCGCCGTTACAGAACCAACTGTAACGGCGCATTTTTATATCTATAGATCTTTAAACTGGAGCTTTGTCTAGCTTGTTAGCGACGTGCTTTACCGCGGTTTTGGTGAATCTTAAGCTTCGCTTTGATCTTACGTTTTTCTGATGAACGACTTTTACTGCGACCACCGCGATCAGGGGCTACATCTTTTTCTAGGCTTGGTTCAAAGCCCTCTAACCACTCTTGAGGCAAGCGAGTATCAAGTAAGCGTTCAATGTCACCCAATAGGTACGCTTCATCCTGACTCATCAAAGAAATCGCTAAGCCGGTATTACCTGCACGGCCAGTACGTCCGATGCGGTGTACGTAATCTTCAGCTTTAAATGGCATGTCATAGTTCACAACTTGTTCTAGCTGCTGGATATCAATACCACGCGCTGCCACGTCGGTTGCAATCAACGCTCTCACCTTGCCTGATTTGAAATCGTCCAGTGCTTTTTGGCGCGCACCTTGGCTCTTATCACCATTGATTGATGCCGCTTTGATGCCGTCTAACTTAAGCTCTTTAACTAGAGCATCAGTACCCTGCTTAGTTTTCGTGAACACCAACACTTGTTGCCAGTTTTTTGAGCCAATCAAATAAGCCAATAGTTCACTTTTACGCGATTTATCAACCGGATAAACCATCTGGGTAACGGTGTCAGCGGTGCTGTTTTTTGGCGTAACTTGAATTTCGCTTGGTGACTGCATCATTCGATGTGCAAGTGCTTTAATTTTATTGTCGAACGTCGCAGAGAAGAACAGCGTCTGACGTACGTCATTCATGCGAGAAAGAATGCGTTTGATGTCAGGCATGAAGCCCATATCTAGCATGCGGTCTGCTTCGTCTAATACCAGCACTTCCGTTTGGCTCAACATAATGTTCTTAGTGAACATATGGTCAATAAGACGACCAGGCGTCGCTACAAGAATGTCGGCGCCTCCGCGTAAGTTATCGGTTTGAACCTTCATGCTAACGCCGCCGTAAGCCACCACAACTTTAATATCGGTGCCTTTCGCATAACTCGTTACGTTATCAAACACCTGTTGTGCCAATTCACGCGTTGGCACTAACACAAGTGCACGAACGAGCTTAGGATTCGGAATAACATTGTCTTTAGTCTCGATTAATCTTTGAATAATCGGCAAACCAAACGCCGCGGTTTTACCGGTACCCGTTTGCGCACCAGCCAGTACATCTTTGCCTTCCAATACCAATGGAATAGCATGTTCTTGAACACTAGTCGGAGCCGTAAAGTTTAGCTCTGATAGCGTTGTAAGAAGTTGCTCAGACAATCCTAGTTGGTTAAAAGATTGGGTAGATTCAGACATAGTATGATGCTCAAAGATTAAATAGGCGCGGATTGTAGCAAACCTGCATTACGCTGTTTACCTTTCCTTTTGATTTTTCTTCATTTGAAGTGCATTAAACTGCTTCGCTTCTTCCAAAACGTTAGGATACAGCTCATTAAAGTGACACTGCAACGTATCATAGTGACGTTCGAGGTCGTCGTAACAATTTTTGAGCATCCCTAGCTTGGGCCTTCTCAAAGCCATACGTTGCAATACCACTTCTATGGAAGACATGTCTTGATAGCTTTCCAGCCAACGTTGTTCAGCCATCTTCTGATGAATCGTAATGAAGTTCTCAGGCCAGTGTGGCTCTTGATGTTCAAAGATCTGTTGATGACTATCGAAACAAAAACGCTCTAACGTATGCTGCGAGAACTGAGTCCAATGATTGGCTAAGCAGTGATCCCAGAATACATCCAGTGCAATAGGTGCAAAGCGACGCGTTTGGTCTAAAAAAAGCGATTTTGCCGATCGGGATACATCGTGGCGGTCTGTGTAACTATCCACAAATCGATGAAGTCTTATTCCGTCTGAAAGCGAGGTTGAATAGTGTTTATTAGGGTCGCCTTTAACGAAGTCACCTAACAGATTACCCGCTAAGTTACTTTTACAGTGTTGAGCGATGTGGAGATGTGCGAGAAAGTTCATTGAACCTCATTAAAGTATCGAGAACTAAGTAACATGGTAAACGTACTCGTTTATCTTCGCGAACTTTAATGAGGATAGTTTTGTTATGACGTGTGAGCGAATGAGATTTGCTCAGTTTAAGAATTGTCTAATTTGAGAACGTTGAACTACAGAAACCTTTAGTTCAGGTAAAACCTAGTTTGAAGACTTGAAAAGCTCTTCTGCTAATTGTTTAACCGCCTGCTCGTAGTCAGATAAATCAATGCCAATTTCCATGGCATCTAACAACTCAAGACTTTCGTCATTAAAAGATTGGTCACTCATAGTGCCCCCTCTATTCCTTGATGCGGACATGATGTCCGATTAACTAGTGCACCATCTTGGACTTATATTATGTCACTTTGATGAACGCACTCTACTCTACCCATTCCATATTTATAGCTTGAAGCTACTCGCGATCATTAGCGCTTGTTTACGCTAAAGGGGTATACGCGAACGACATATGTACTGTCACCTTACACCAAGTACAACAAATTACTCTACAAATTTTGAAGCAGATCATGGTCAAACGTTTGCTTCGGGCATTTAAGTGCTTCCAGCCCACCAATCGTAAAATATAGTTTACAGTGGATATTTTTAATTACATTGGGCATTGCATTTGGAATTAAACTCAATCAGAATACTTAAAAATCGAGATATTCTTTGGGTTTATGCGCTTAAGCTAGAAGAATTACAATGAAAACACACCCTAACGTAAAGAATTATATACAATGAATAAATCAAAGGTTTTTGGTAGTACTTTGATCATTGCAGGCACCACTATTGGTGCTGGCATGCTCGCTCTTCCACTTGCTTCTGCAGGTATTGGCTTTTCAACCTCACTTTTTCTAATGCTGGGCTTATGGGCCCTAATGGCCTTTACTGCATTGTTAATGGTAGAACTACATCAATTCGCTGATTCTGACGCAACCCTACACACGCTAGCTGACAAAATTTTAGGGACAAAAGGTAAGTGGACCGCTAGCTTTGCAGTTATGTTCCTTTTCTACGCTCTGTGTGCAGCTTATATTGCAGGCGGTGGTGCGCAGTTTAATCAACGTATCTCGGATATTTCAGGCATTGAGCTTAATGGCCAAATCACAACCCTTCTATTCACAATGTTAGTTGCTGGCGTTGTTACGATTGGTACGCACAGTGTTGATAAAGTTAACCGCGTTTTATTCGGACTTAAACTGATTGCGATGGTACTGGTACTCAGCTTCCTAGCACCAAACATCACCTCTCAATACCTAATGAGCATGCCTTTACAGCAAGGGCTGATTGTTGCAGCGATCCCAGTTGTGTTTACCTCTTTTGGCTTCCACGGCAGCATCCCTTCAATTGTTCGATACCTAGATGGTGACGTTCGCTCTCTACGTAAGGTCATGATTATTGGCTCTGCACTGCCTTTGGTCATCTATGTTTTCTGGCAGAGTGTAACTCTAGGTGTGATTAGCCAAGAGCAGCTTTTGTCGGATACAAGTTTGGGCGCACTATTAGTCTCATTGTCACAAACCGTTCATCAATCAAACCTTAGCGTGATCGTTGGCGTATTCGCAGACCTTGCACTGCTGACTTCTTTTATTGGTGTGAGCTTGGGGTTATTTGAATTCATGGGGGATTCACTGAGCAAGAAACTAGGCAGTGCAAAACGCGTTAAAACGGCCGCTATCACTTTCTTACCGCCATTAGGTTTTGCCTTGTTCTACCCACAGGGTTTCATTACAGCTCTGGGTTACGCAGCCATAGCACTTTCAGTGCTCGCAATTTTGCTGCCGACAGTGATGGTATACAAGATTCGTTACACGGATTTCTCTGTAGAACCTCAAGGTACAGAAGCGACTTACCAAGTGCTCGGTGGAAGTAAAGCGTTGTTTTTAGTTGGCAGCGTAGGCGTGTTTATCATTGCGATTCAAATCCTTATTTCAGTAGGGCTATTGCCTTCTCTGGGCTAATAAACCCATAGAGAACAAAAATACTTGATAGATGTCTCATAAACGATATGTTGGTATCATTAATTTTCACAATTAGTCGATTAGCATCACATTTTTATTGAGGTCGGTTATTTAGAGTCCACGGTAAAGGATTTACCGTGGAGTTTTTATGAAAGAAGTACAATTTCGAACGATAGATAAACTGTTTATTAAAATGTCTATCAACGACAAATTTTGGGTCATTTTCTTGATCTTTTTTGCCGCTGTGGCAAGCCTCGCTGGCCTCAACTACGTCAACAATATGGAACAAATTGACGCGAGTGCAAAACAGCAGGTTGAATATCAATTGCAAGGTATCTTATCAGCGTCAGATTCCCCAGCTTCCGTTCGTTCAGTTAGCCAACAAACACGTCCTCAAGAAACAACCATATTGAAGAATGGTGCAGTTACAGCAACAGCCATTGCACAAGATGGTAACTACTACTCTCTTACCGTTTCAAATCTCGATACACAGAATCAAAAGCAGCAAGCACTGTACTCTTTATTACTCAGTTTTTTGTGGTGTGTGCCTTTTGGTCTTTTCTGTTACTGGGTGGCTACTTTTCTAGGCGGTGCATTGTGGGTGCTTTACTCAACTACTCAAAAAATTGGTGATGGCGACTTAACATCACGCCTTGGTTTCCACCCAGGACGTGATGAGTTCGGTACGATTGGTTGTGCACTTGACCGTTCAATGGACACGCTTAGTGAGCTAGTCAACAACGTAAACCACAGTGCAGCGACACTAAGCGAAACATCGGCTTCTTTCGAAACTGAGATGAAGCGCAGTGAAACACAAATCATGAGCCAGAATGCGTCTCTAGACTCTGTTGCTACTGCCATGGATCAAATGACCGCTTCAGCCAATGAAGTCTCTAACATTTCAGCACGTTCAACTGAACAAACTGAACAAGACGCGCAGCAAATCAACGACAGCCATACGAAAGTTCAACAAGCCATCTCAGAGATCACCACGCTCTCTTCTTTGATTGAGCAAACCTCATCTTCAGTTACCAGCTTGAATGTGAACACGAGTCAAATTAATGAAGTGATCACGACGATCAACGCTATTTCAGAGCAAACTAACTTGCTTGCACTGAACGCGGCGATCGAAGCTGCTCGTGCGGGTGAACAAGGCCGTGGTTTCGCTGTCGTTGCTGATGAAGTACGAACGCTTGCAAGTCGCACTCAGTCGGCTACGGTTGAAATCCAAGCAATGATTGAACGCTTACAGCAAGAGAGCCAAAATATCGCTAAGATCACCGAGCAAACGGTCGACCAAGCGCAAACAAGCAGCCAACTAATTTCAAACATTGGGGACGATGTAAACTCGATTGCTGACTCAGCTCAAGCGCTAATGGATATGAGTATTCAGATTGCAACCTCAGCGGACGAGCAAAGCAACGTAGCGAACACCATCGCAGCTGAGCTTAACGATATTCGCAGTCAATCCGATGTGATTAAAGAAGTGGCTCAAAACTCTTCAAATGGCGTGTCGACACTGACAGACGCATCAGTTTCTTTGTCTAAAACTTTGGCAAGATACCGCACTTAGGTTTGAGTGATGACTTAAGCTAACCATTAAGCTAACCAAGTTAAATTCAGCGAAACTAAAAAGGACTCATCATGAGTCCTTTTTTATCGACGTTCGTTTATAGCAACGTCCGCCAATAGTAAAGCCCGTTAATAGCAACTTTCACTAATAACAACTTCCGTTAATAACAGCTTCCTTTAATAACAACAATAAACACATGGTCTTTAACGATGAGATTATCATTACCATGAAGCAAGTCGCAAAGGCGAGATTATCAAGTGTCAAAACTGTCTAATATTCGAGCTTAGGGGTAATCTAATTAAACGGGTCTTTTTTCGCTTACCCTCTTGCTGCAGGTGACACATAATGAATAAAAGAGAAACACCAAACACCGACGACATTACATGCCCTTTATGCCAACACGACGAATATCTACTCTCAGAAAGTGGAGAAAAGTTTACTTGTGCATCTTGCGGTTTTCACACTAAACAATTTAGTAAGGTAGTCAGCCTTCAGCTAGGCTCTACCCCACCAAAGCTGCAGGGTTCGGTATTCCACCATTTGAGCAGTGTTTGCCATTAATCCAAACCGAAATCTCTTCCAAACTGTAGATATCCTGAGCCGCTACCTCTGATGAGTCGGCTTCGGGATCTACGATTGATTCATTAATACTTGGGCGCAATCGGAATGATTGAATACCCGCACGAACACCCGCTTCAATTCCTTTCAAAGTATCGTCCACATAGATACACTCATTGGGTAAAAAGCCCATATTCATGGCTGTATACATAATCAGGTCAGGTTCTGGCTTCCAGCTGTTGGCATCAAAAGCTGAAAACACTTTACCTTTAAAGTCGTCGAGCATTCCTGTCATTGCCAATGAAGATTCAACCCGAGACTTAGGCGCATTAGAAGCGATACAAAATTCGATGTCCTGTCGCTTTAGGAATTCAATGAGCTCGATGGCACCATCCATCGGCTTTAAATGACGTTGGAACAAAGCTTCTAATTCAATACGATATAACGGCTCAAGCGTATCAATCGAGATAGATAGCCCTAAACGTTCTTGTGTATCCATTAAGATGTCGGCCAGCTTTCCACCTTGAAAGTGCGCATAGCAGTCATTAACGTTTAGCTCCGCCCCAAAGCCGGTGAATACATTCACCAAGGCTTGGCAACACAGCTTTTCGCTATCGATGAGTGTTCCATCACAATCGAAAATTACACATTTAGTCTGTTCTAACCGCATAGCTCTCTCACTCGCATTGAATTCAAGTTTTATCCTATAGTGTTCTTTCAATGCGCGGGATGATTAAGATAACAGTTTACGGACACAGGCTTATTTCTCTTCGCGAAATATGGGCTTGATCACCTTATGGCTCGACATAAGCAACAGCTTTCATCAAATTAAACCATAATCTGCAAAACCAAATACTGCAAGGTTTACATAAACGACTTAATTTCAGTGGAAAATATAAATTGCCACGTCCTAGTCGGATTAGGGTGAATTGATAAAGAAACCAAGACTTGTAGACTATTCAGATAGAGCGAGAGTTAGCTAACAACCGACTCTTCTAGAATCTTAACTTCAATCGAAGGTACAGACGCATATTCTACAGTTCCAGTATCGGGATACGAATCTCGGATAGCGACAAACTCGGGCAGGTGTTTCAGTAGCAGTTTGGTTAACTGAGGATCAAATTGATAGCCACACTCTCTCTCGAACAAGTCGACCACCATCTCTAATGGCCATGGATCTTTATAGCAACGAGCACTAAGCAATGCGTCAAATACATCGGCTACGGCAGTGATACGAGCAAACAAGTGAATTTGTTCACCTACCTTGCCATTAGGGTATCCAGCGCCATCCCAACGCTCATGATGTTCGTTAGCAATGATTGCCGCGAGGTTGGTAATATCACCCGCTCCGCTCTTCAGTAAATTGTAGCCCGCAGTGGTGTGAAGTTTCATTACATCCCACTCTTGGTCTGTCAATTTACCTGGTTTATCTAAGATAGATTCCGGAACCGAAATCTTACCGACATCATGCATTGGGCTGATGATCTCAATCATCTCGACCTCGCGATGGCTCAAGCCACGATACTTAGCAAGCAAAGCGGATAACTTGGCTACACGCTTAACGTGATTCCCCGTCTCACCAGAGCGAGTTTCAATGGCTTCACCCAGCACATGAATCATGTCTTTTTGAACATTCAAAGTTTGTTTCTGTAGTGCAAGGATTCGCTTGTTCTTTTTTGCCAACTCTTTCTTTTGGCGCAGGGTAATAAATTGCATCACGATAATCATGCTCAGCCCTGTAATGACCATGATTAAGCCCAACAACAATTGAAAGTTCTTTTGTAAAAAGGAGGAAGGCTCGTTAACAATCACAGATCCTGTCGGCAGTACATTATCACCAATAACAAACTTTTTAAGCGCCGGATAATTGAAAACAAAACGCTTGTTGTCACCGGGAACTAAAGGTGTAGAAAAATTAAGAGGCACATACTTATCCAATGCACTAACGGCCTCTTCACCCATACTTCGTGAGTGGTTTACATAACCTCCGAGTACATCACCGACTATATTAAACTGCCATAACGCAAACACTGGTGCGGCGCTCGATGCAGATAAGGTTTCCGCGACCTCTTGATAGGTATGATATACACCTTGATCTAACTCAGTATTGTAGTGGCTCAGTAAGACTGCATCGTCAGCAGATACCCCTTTCAAGAACTCACTTGTTTGCTTGAGCGACAAATCGCGTATTTCGACCAAATTAATCGATGGAAAGTCTGCCATAATACGGCTTATATCTTTACGGATTAGCTCAGAAGTGACACTGTAATCATTGATGAAATAGAGGTTCTTTAGATTAGGTCTTAGTTTAGAGATCAGCTTAATATTGACGTCTATCTGATCGTTCTCATAAAGCACAGTCGCTCTATCAGACACCGCATACATATCGGTGCTTATGTCGTTGATACCCGCCGCAACAATAGGTGTCGCACGGTCAATCAACGCACTCAGTGATTCAAGGAAATTAGCCGCGTTATCGTCAGTCGCAATAACCCCATCAAATTTATAACCTGCGTATTTGGCTTGTAAGTAATCGGCGAGAGAGTCGTAGTACTCAGAGCTATGGACGCGCTTTGTATCTAAATACTCGATTGAGAGTTTCACTTCGGTTTGAGATTGGCTGAACGCACTGTCTATCCCTTTCTGAAAGTCAGCAGTCCATTGGTAAGAAGGTTCGTATGAGTGTAAAACTAGGATGCGTTTGATATCCCAGTCGGTAGCAAAACTGACTGTAGAAAAAGCGCTAACACACAATACAGCGATTGATATCAATAGCTTGTACATACAAAACCCTTTATAAAAGATGGGGTATTGTACTTAGATTAACGCTTTCTCAAAGAATCTTTAGTTCTCGACCCACACTTTATCGTGAGAAGCATGATCTTGTGCCCAAAAATCATGTAACTGCTTGGCAAAGCCCTTGATATCTTGACCGTTTTCAATAATCACGTCGGAGATCAACAGAGAGTCTTCCACTTCTGTGACAATAGCACTCGCCACAACATCACCATTTTGAGTTCCAATGTATAAAACATGCTCATCAGATAACATAATCTGACTCAAGAACTCAAGCATATATGCCCTTTCGGTTTCATCGTGATAAACACTGGCTTGGTTAAGTGAAAAAAGTACCGTCAGTTTATGGAAATCGACTTTATGCAGTTCATCAATTTGGGAAGGAATTTGATCTTGAGCGAGGAGTTGGTAATTCTTGGATGGGAGTCTGCTTTTATAAAGTTCTCGACCTAGCAAGCTCTCCTTTGCGGGATAAGCAATGTCGAGTTGGCTAAACAGCCATTGGTTTTTCTTATGTGCGCTTTCAGGTATTTCGTTATTCATTCTTTTAGTACCTAAGATTAGTAACCCCAAATATCACAGTTATTTGGGAGACATATGGTCGGCGTAGGAGCCGAGCTACATGCAGGAAGGATACAGAGCATGACTAACGCCAACAAGTACTTTAAATGCTTCATATTTTTCATTCTCTCATAACATCCTTTAAGAACTCGGTGAAAAGCTCTACACTCGTATTCAAGCTTTCAATATCCTTATAGTAAACAGAACTATATAAATAAAAAGGACTTCTTATGAAAAAAGCCTTAATAGCAGCAGGTATCATCACAATGTTGGCAGGCTGTTCGGACAACGAGGTTGGCGACGTCTCTTTGGGATTCTTCACAATGAAAGATAAACACCTCTTTTAGACACCATTATACACTCCCAAAACAGATTGACTACTGTTTGTGCTACAATCAGAAAATTATGCTATACAACAGGGATTTATTGATGAAAAAAATATTAATGGCGATCTGCATGACTACTCTACTTTCAGGCTGTTCTGATAATGAGGTAGGTAGTGTAGATTTAGGGATTTTTTCGTTAAAGGATATTTCGTTAAGAAATTTAAATGATGACAAAATATCAGGAGTAACTTGTCATATAGCTTCAGTTGAAGCAGACTTTTCTCTCGCAGATCCGAGTGATAGTTCTATCTCTTGTCGTCAGACTGGTGAAATTACACCTGAAATGATCGCCACAATTGATAAATCAAAATCAGGTGAAGTGGTTTTTAAGCAATCTAAGAGCATCTTCTTCAAAACGATGAAAGTCAGACGCATCTATGACGCAGAGAACCAAACCCTACTCTACCTATCATATACGACCAAAGAGACTGACAGTAGCTTTAAGCATAGTTTATCTACCGTTCCATTGTGGGGAACGAAAGCATATGTAGAGCCAACTCCAAATTAAGCTGATGTTGAAGAAGACAATAAATGAGTGGCTGTCAATTGTCTTTAAGTTATAGAACTTTTGTTTATGTTGTGAGGGTTAAGGGTATAATAAAGAATTGAAAATGAACTAATCCGTAGCATAAGGAAACTGAATGTCATTTGAAGCTCCTATCACTATTGCAGAAGCTATAGATAATATAGAAAAACAAAAGTACCTTTTACCATCTATACAACGTGAGTTTAAATGGAAGCATGAAAAGATTGAATGGCTCTTCGATTCGATTATGCGTAACTACCCAATCAGCTCATTTCTTTTTTGGAGAGTCGAATCCGATACTAAAAATAAGTTTAAGTTTTATAAATTTATACGCAATTTTAGACAACGATACAATACTCATAACGAAGAAATAAATACATCTGGCCATAATGATTTCCATGCTGTTCTGGATGGGCAACAGCGTTTGACATCACTCTATATCGGACTTAGAGGCAGTTATGCATTTAGAAGACCTCGATTAAAAGAAGAAAATAGTGAACGTGTTTACCCTACTCGTCACCTCTATTTAAACCTGACTAAACCACTTGTTAATGAAGAAGATGGTAGAGAATATGAATTTAAGTTTTTAACTGTGGTTGATGTTGAGAAATCCTCTGATCAATGGTTTAAAGTTTCAGACATCTATGGACTAAGCGATGACTTTGAGTTTAACGAGTATTTAGATGATAATGGTTATAAAAATAACCGTTTTTCTTACCAATCACTTTCTCGATTAAAAAATGTGATTCACTCTCAAAGGCTCGTCAATTTCTTCCTTGAAAAAGATCAAGATATAGATAAAGCATTAAATATATTCATTCGAATTAATAGCGGTGGCGAACCTTTAGATTTTTCTGATCTAATCATGTCAATTGCAGTTGCCAATTGGGAAACAAAAAATGCTCGAAAGTCAATACACAGCTTAGTTGATACAATAAGAGATAAAGGCTTCTATGTATCAAAAGATATTGTCCTAAAAAGTTTCTTATATTTGCATAGTAAAGATATAAAATTTAAAGTTACTAATTTTTCTAAGACAAATGCAGAAGATTTTGAAAATGAATGGGAAAACATTAGGGATGCAATATTAACAACATTTGATCTAATAAAATCTTATGGCTTTACTGACGCAACATTAACATCAAAGAACGCTGTTATCCCGATAGTTTACTACATCTATCACAGAAATTTTTCTGAAAACTTTGTTACTAAGTCTTCTCATAAAGAAGACCGAGATATCATTAAGAAATGGTTACACACAACTTTAGTTAAGCGTTTATTTGGTGGTACATCGGATTCAGTTTTAAATCAAATCCGTAAAGCCTTTACATCAGATGTATCAATCGCCCCCATAAGTGAAGATCTATCAGCTTTCCCAGTAAACACTATTAATAAAGAAATTAGAAAAGATACAGGTATTAGTGAAGAGTTCATTGATGAATTATTAAACACTCAATATGGTAATAAATATGCATTTTCTCTTTTAGCATTGCTTTATCCAAACCTTGATTATAAAAATAATAATTTTCATAAAGATCACCTACATCCAGAATCATCTTTTCATTACCTTAATGATTCTGACATATATACTCATGGTTGGAGTTCATATAACTCTCTCAGAAACATACAAATGTTAGATGCCAACGAAAATATGTCTAAAAATGATACACCATTAGCGTTATGGGTAGATCATGAAGTTAAAAAATCTGGAATTATCAAAGAACAGTTTTTATTGGCACACCACATTCCTGATACAGATCTTAGCCTTGAAAATTATGACCAATTTGTAACCTTACGCTCAAACATTTTAGCTTCTAAGCTAAAAAAACTGCTAATGTAGTTATACTTCATAATAAATGGTTAATTCAGCTTGAAGTATAAAACTACATTAACCATAGGTGAAAGAAGCCACTCATTTGAGTAGCTTCTTTCGTTCACAAAACTGTGTAGATCAATTTCTTATCTACTTCAGTCAACTCCAACAAACCTTTTGATACCGCCCTTGTGCAAACGTTTTTAGCTCTCCAATTGCCCCAATATAGTTTTCTTTGAGCTTGGGCTACTGAAAACGACTTATTAAATTTTTCTTCATCAATCAAAGTTGATAAGAGTAATTCATCATTTGTTTGACTAATTCAATTGCGGTTTGTACGGACTGATTGTTAGTTTCATAACTATAACCACCAGAAGACGGGGGCAATTATTTATTAGACATTGAACACAATTTTAGTTTTAATCCCAAGGGATGTTTCCGTGTTTATCTCTAAAAGTGAATGCAATTGCATGATAGATCACAGGATCTTTCTGTTCCCAATGACGATAAGCCGCAGCTACGCCAGAAGCTAACCCTCTGTTATTACCATATGCAACTCCCTTATCCTCTAAAATTGCATTCAAGGCAGAAAGGCTTATCGTGATTTGCTTTGAGTATAAGGCAATTGCTAACTCACCAATGAAATCGTATATCTCTGTTTTTGTCATATGATCTAAGCCCTTATTTAGTAATTAGCTTGTGGTGCTTACTCTTCTTCATAAAAAATACAGTCCAGTAAAGCTACGCGCCCTTTCCAGATTTGATCCTCAAAGTCATCGCTCGGCTGATTTTTTTCATACCACAACGAATCATGAATTCGACTGATTAACTCTGACCAATAACGCTCATATGTCATACCTGAAACTTTGATACCGAAATCAGAGCACATTGCTTTATTATTTTTCGAATCAATACACACAAAGAAGTCAGGACGTTTCATCGCTAATAAACGACTTGCTATGCTGATACCATCTCGACCATTAGGGAAAGCTTTCTTAAACGATTCAACATATCCATTGTATTGTGACAGTGTAATCTTGCCGTATTGAGGGATGTGATCTAATGCTTCGGATATGTAAGGGTTATTGTTGTTTATATTGCTGTGATATACCCCAGCTCCTTTCATACTTCCAAACCAACCCCAATTTTCATGTGTATCATTGGGTAAACCAGCAATGGTCTTTCTTGCACCAAGCGGCATAGCTTCATAGGTATCGTATTCTTGGAAATAGCCTTGAATAACGTCCAGTAGCTCTAAACGCTCTTCAATTGCATGATTGACATCCTGTTGAACCCTTTCAACATAATCAGACCAACCCATTTGCATAACAACACTGTCAAACAATAGTTTTGTAGTTTTAGTCGAACCATATTGTCCACTAAGCTTATCCAATTTCGATTTTTGCTTCTTTTGGTACACACTGTATGTATGTACATACCCATCACTTACTGAGATACCAAGATCATGATATTCACTCAGTTGATTTATTATCTGCTCTAATGTAGAGCCATCTGCATCATCTTTATCCGTAAGATGTACGTTCATCTCATTGTTTACAGTAAATGCACCATTAGTCATGTTGGCACTACCGATAATTGCTTCCCACTTACTACCTGTTCGGAAAAAATAGAGTTTTGGGTGAAACACTCCGCTTGGCTGCATCACGAAGTGAACTTGAGCACTTTCGACAAATGCTCTCAATACATCTGGATCTGTTTGATAGAAATGAGTGCCAATTGTCGATTCGGCTATCTTCTCTCTGTTACTTAATAAAGCATCAAAGAACTTTGTGCCAGCCGAAGCCCAAGCTACCGCTATTGAAATTTGTTCGTATTTATTTGCTAACTGGATTAGTGTCCTTTCCAGTGATTTGTTATTTGTGATTAGTTTCATAATTGACCTAACTTCTGTATGAGATTACTGACTCTTTCACTTCTATGTGACCATATAGCTCAGGTGATACATCAGAAAGATGGCAAAGCATATTTTCAATCGACTGTCGAGATAACGCTTTGTCTTTCACTGGACCTATATGAATAGCTTTAATCGCTTTAGGATCGAAGTCCCAAGCAATATAAGGAATGACAATATTGTTACTTGCACGAAACTGAACCTTTTTTGCTCGGTCTTGCCCTTCGATAGACACTATCATCCTATGCTCTTTTTCTTCAGAAAATCCTTCATTTTTCATCCTCAAACTTGCGATAATGAGTTCAAGGTAAAGTGTTCTCTTCGCAAAAAAATTAGCTCCTTGCATTTTGTATAGCTGAATGGCTTCATTACAATTATTGATGCTACTATAAGCAACTTCAGACTTATTTCTTGAAGAGTAGGCACATTGAATGTTATTAATTTTTGAAGAATCAAACTCTATACAAAACATTCCATAAGCTCGCCATTGACTCAATAAGTCACTCTGTTCACTGAAGCTGGCAATATAATGAGGTGGGATATTTCTGCTTTTGATATGTTCGATAGCACTACTAATATCCGTTTTTATCTCAGACGAGATAACATTGAGATCATCAGAGTGAATCGAATCGGTTAAAATTTTCACACCATCAAACATTTCTTCAGAGTCGTTTAAATACAAGCTATCGGTTAGCCACAATTGATGATTTTTTAAAATCGAAATTAATGCATTCAAGTCAGTGTAGTGAAAGAGTGAAAAATTGGAACCTCTTTTGTCTTTTGGCGTCATAAACGAAGTGTTTTTATCTTCTGAAACAATATTGTATTGCTCTATTTCGTATTTATTATTCAATCGAAACCTTCAATTTGATGTTTAAGCTTGCATTCAAATTGTACTACTCTCGTTGCATAATTAAAACGTAGATTGAGTGTTCTTTTGAGATTAACGTGCGGACTTTTACATCATAATAAGTAAATAGACCAAGCAACCCAATCTATAACTAACTGATTAGTAAGGGGTGGAGGGGTAATGTTATCTTTGGGAATAAAATCACTCCTTTAAGGATATCAAAATGTCATCTTTAGATGATGATAAGATCGAAGGTGTGACTTGTCACATTGCATCAATCGAAGCAAATCTTAGCCTTTCTGATCCAAGCGATAGCTCTATCTCTTGTCGTCAAACGGGCGAAATCACTCCAGAAATGATTGCTAAAATAGACAAAAGTAAATCAGGTGAAGTGGTATTCAAGCAGTCGAAAAGTATCTTTTTTAAAACGATGAAGGTTCGTCGTATCTACGATGCTGAGAATCAATCGCTGCTTTACTTGTCTTACACAACCAAAGAAACAGAAGGCAGTTTCAAACATAGCCTTTCAACCGTTCCGCTATGGGGTACAAAGGCTTACGTAGATCCGGCAACACTCGTTCCAGTCGAATAGTCTCACACGAATGGTCTGAAGCAAGAGTAAGCTGAATCACCTGTACAGACATTGCGCAGGTGATTCAAAATGTAATAAAAATGAAAGAAACAGAAACAAAATGTGATATCATGCGGCAAAATTTTTTCACTGTATTTGTCATATGAAATTTCCTGGACAGCGTAAATCTAAGCACTACTTTCCAACTCACGCCCGTGATCCGTTGGTCAACCAAATTCAACAAACACCTAAACTTCACCGCGCAACAATTGTCGGTGTGGGTCAAACTATTGTTGATATCGAGGCCCGTGTTGACAACGCGTTCCTAGAAAAATACGAGCTGAGTAAAGGTCACTCACTAGTATTGGAAGAAAGTAAAGCAGATGCGCTGTATGAAGAATTAGTTCAACGCGGTTTGATCACGCATCAATACCCTGGCGATACTATCGGCAATACATTGCACAACTATTCCGTACTTGCAGACAGTAAATCTGTCCTGCTTGGCGTAATGTCTAAGAAGATTGAAGTTGGCTCATTTGGTTACCGCTACCTTTGCCGCACTTCTTCTCGTATGAACTTAAACCACCTACAAACCGTTGATGGTCCAATTGGTCGTTGTTACACGCTCATTACCGAAGATGGCGAACGTACGTTTGCGATCAACGAAGGACACATGAACCAACTACTCCCTGAAAGTATTCCTGAACAGATTTTTGAAAAAGCGTCTGCATTGGTTGTGTCTTCATACTTAATGCGCGGTAAGCCTGAAGATCCGATGCCAAAAGCGGTACAAAAAGCGATTGAATACGCGAAAGCGCACAATGTGCCAGTTGTACTGACGCTTGGTACGAAGTACGTGATCGAAGGTAACGCTAAATGGTGGCAAGAATACCTGAAAGAGAACGTAACCATCGTCGCAATGAACGAAGATGAAGGTGAAGCCTTAACCGGTGAAAAAGATCCTTTGCTAGCGGCGAACAAAGCGCTTGAGTGGGTTGACCTAGTTCTCTGCACTGCAGGCCCTGTCGGCTTATACATGGCAGGCTACACTGACGAGCCAGCGAAACGCGAAACAACACTACCGTTATTACCGGGTAACATTCCTGAATTTAACAAATACGAATTCAGCCGTGCGATGCGTAAGCAAGACTGTAAAGACCCAGTAAAAGTGTACTCTCACATCGGCCCTTACTTAGGTGGCCCACTTGAGATTAAAAACACAAACGGTGCTGGTGATGGCGCGCTTTCGGCACTTCTACATGACATGGCGGCGAACAGTTACCATCACGTGAACGTACCGAATTCAGAGAAACACGAGCACGCGTGCTTAACTTACTCGTCACTGTCTCAAATTTGTAAGTACGCAAACCGCGTAAGCTACGAAGTATTGACTCAGCACTCTCCTCGCCTTTCTCGTGCACTACCAGAACGCGAAGATAGCTTAGAAGAAACATACTGGGATCGATAATCAACCATGCCAGGTTGTTAACTCATCAAAGTTGATGACCAGCTAGATTTTCCATTCCTGAAGGGCTGCTATATGCAGCCCTTTTTGTATTCAGCACTAATATAACAACAGCTGAAGGTAGTCACATCGAATATTTTGCTCATTTAACATTTGATCTCGCGCAATGACTCTTTAGATCTGTTATCTTCCAGCACATAATTCGTGTGGTTTGCCTTTACTTGGCAAATTTATACAGTACTATCGCCACGCAAACGTTTACGTACCACCTTTCGGTTCTGATATAAGGATCAAATATGCTGTCTGATATTGATATTTGTCGCTCTACTCCCCTTAAAAACATCAGTGAAGTTGCCAAACAAGCTGGCCTGCAACACAACGAACATCAGCCATTAGGGCAATACAAATCTAAAGTGTCTCTGACATCGCTTGAACGCCTCGTTAACCAACAAGATGGTAAATTGGTCGTGGTGACTGCTATCACACCAACGCCTCTTGGCGAAGGAAAAACCGTCACTACTATCGGTTTAGCGCAAGGCCTCGCAAAGATTAACCAATCTGCGATGGCCTGCATTCGCCAGCCTTCAATGGGCCCAGTATTTGGTGTAAAAGGCGGCGCAGCGGGCGGTGGTTACTCTCAAGTCGCCCCTATGGAGCAATTAAACCTTCACCTCACTGGTGACATTCACGCCGTGACAGCCGCTCATAACCTCGCCTCTGCAGCCATTGATGCACGCTTATATCATGAACACCGTGAAGGATTAGAAGCCTTTGAAGCACGTTCAGGCTTAAAAGCACTCAACATTGATCCTAGTAGAATCGTTTGGCGACGTGTACTGGACCATAATGACCGTGCATTGCGCATGATCACAGTAGGCAAAAACGAAGCAGACAAAACAATTAATGGCCTTGAACGCGAAGATGGTTTTGATATCTCAGCCGCTTCAGAGCTGATGGCTATTCTCGCTCTTGCCGATGATCTACAAGACCTACGCAAGCGTATCGGCCGTGTGGTACTCGCATACAACAATCAAGGTTCGCCATTAACCGCAGAAGACTTCAACGTCGCGGGCGCTATGACAGTAACGATGAAGGACTCTATTGAACCAACATTGATGCAAACCCTTGAAGGCGTTCCTACTCTAATACACGCAGGGCCTTTCGCTAACATCGCACACGGTAACTCATCTATTATTGCTGATAAGATCGCGTTAAAGCTGAGTGACTTCGTCGTGACAGAAGGTGGTTTCGGCTCAGACATGGGTTTTGAGAAGGCGTGTAACATCAAGGTTAAAGCGTCGAACAAGAAGCCCGATTGCGCAGTAGTTGTCGCAACATTACGCGGATTAAAAGCCAACTCTGGTTTATACGATTTGAGACCGGGTACTCCATTACCTGATTCAATCTTTAATGACGATCAAGACGCACTCACTGCAGGCTTTGAGAACCTTAAATGGCACATCAACAACGTTAAACAATACCAAGTGCCTACTGTCGTTGCGATCAATCGATTCCCACAAGATTCAGCTCAAGAGCTCGACGCATTGAAACAAATGATCATCGACTTTGACCCAAGTGTCAGCGTTGAAGTGAGTGAAGCCTTTGGTCAAGGTGGTGAAGGTGCAATTAAGTTGGCTCACGCCGTGGTAAAAGCATGCCAAACAGAGAGTAAATTTAAGCCTTTGTACTACTCTGAGCAAAGCTTAGAAGAGAAACTGATGGCAGTCGCTGAAGTCGGATACGGCGCAGCAAGTATTTCGCTATCACCACTGGCAAGAAAGCAACTAACTGAGTTCAACCAACACGGCTATAGCGACCTATCGGTTTGTTTGGCAAAAACGCCATTATCGATTTCAACAGAAGCTCAAATAAAGGGTGCACCCACTCAGTTTGACGTACCCGTTAGAGAGCTCAAACTGTGTGCTGGTGCCGGCTTCGTCTACGCTTTGTGCGGCAACGTAATGACCATGCCAGGCTTACCTGACAAACCGGCTTTCATGTCATTAGATATTGATAGTAATGGAAATATTATCGGCCTAAGCTAGGTGTCCTTAGCTAGATAAACGGCAATTAATCGCGATTAATTGGGCTCAAGTTTCAGAGCGGCGTTCTATATTGAGCAATCATTTCCTAACGAAGTGATTGCTCAATAATCAAGCTTAAATGCAAAAAGTTGCAGTAAAATCGTAGTTATATGCAAATCTTGTTTTAAGTTCTGGGTTAAGATCACATTAAAAACCCCATAAAATATATAGTATTGCGCTGATTCTTTGAGGACAGTGATGAATACGAGTATAAAAAAACTAGTCAGCCAATTTCTATGCACCATATTTGCCCTAGGATTAGTCCCTGCCCTCTACATCAATTCTGAACTTGACAGAATTGATGCTCAGCATACTCTAAATATTAAGCAGTCTAGCCAAAACCAAATCGAATACAGTTTTCACGAACTGGCCGTTATTGTTGAGCAAATATCTAATTCTGTTCCTTCTATCGCAGACTCTCAAACGTTACTTCGCGCAATTGAAGAACCATCAATTGTTCATAAACAAGCTCTGCAAGATCTGTGGGTGATGTTAGCTCGCGGACAACAATACTATTCTCAACTTCGCTATCTCGACCTAGAAGGTAACGAGGTTTACCGTATCAACTACAACAACAAGAAAGCGACAATAGTTCCTGAGAATAAACTGCAGAACAAGTCGGCTCGTAGCTACTTTAAAGATCTCCACCGACTGAAGATTGGAGAAGTAAGCTCCAACGGTATCGATTTAGAGATTGAGAATGGTGAAGTCGTCCATCCTTTGATGCCAGCCTTGAGGATAATGACACCCGTCGCCTCAGAAGATCGTATTATTGGCTACTTTATTGCTAACCTTAATATGCTTGAGGTCTACGACCGCCTTCTTTATCAAATCGGTCCATCATCAGCCGTCCCAGTCATTCTTAACAGAACCGGACATGTCATCATGGGCCCTGATATCGAAGAATCGTTTGGGCATCTTATTGAATCTCGTTCAGATAAAACCTATGCGAAGCTTTACCCAGAGCTTTGGAAAGCCATTCAAGAAAATACCTCTTCTAGCTACTTTGATGGTAAAAACTGGTATTTTCACTCAGATATCAGCCCTAAAATAAAGCAATTTAAAGGACCAATTTATTTGGTTCTTCATGTTGAAAACCAACAATTTAGCAGCCAATACCGACAAGAAAAACAAGCCATATTCGTGCAGATCATTACCTTATCTTTCTTAATTTCGATGATTTCAGCTGGTTTTGTACTTTGGAACAGTAACCATAAAAAGAACAGCATCGATAGCCAACTGGCTAAAGCCGCGATGAATGGCATGTCAGCCTTGGTAATTACTGACCGAAATAACCGAATCATCAAAGTAAACCAAGAGTTTACTCGCGTGAGTGGCTACGATTTGGAAGATGTAAAAGGGCGTCAGCCTTCGATGTTTGCCTCTGGTCGCTACAATCAAGAGTTCTACATCAAGATGTGGAGCATTATCACTAAGACGGGAGTTTGGGAAGGTGAAGTGGTCAATCGCCGTAAAGACGGATCTTTGATCACTGAAATACTACGAATCCAAACCATCAAAGATTCGAAGGATGTGATTCAGTTTTACGTCGCTTCTTTTGTCGATATTAGTAAACATAAAGAACTCGAAAAAAAGCTCAGAAATCTAAGTGAAAAAGACGCATTAGCTGGTTGCTGGAATCGAAGAAAATTTGACCTTGAACTTCGTGACGAATGTTCTCGTGTGAATCGTTACCCTACTCGCGAGCAATCTTGCTTAGCTATCTTGGATATTGACTACTTCAAACGCATTAACGACAGATTTGGGCACGATTACGGTGATCGAGTCATTCAAACAGTCGCTCAAGTACTTCAGCGTGAATGCCGTGAAACCGATTTTGTTGCTCGCATTGGTGGCGAAGAGTTTGGTGTTATTCTGCCTCACACCACAACAGAAGGAGCTGAATACGTTCTCAACAGGCTGAGAATTGCTGTCAGCCTTGAACTCGATAACGTAGTCACTGTGAGTGGCGGCATTACTAACATCACCAATGATCCAGCGCTGAACTACAAGTGCGCTGATTTAGCGTTATACGAAGCTAAAGCAGCAGGTAGAAACAATGTATGCTTATTCCTAGACAAAGAAATGAGTGAAATAGCCTAACAATAGATAGTACAAGCACTCTTGTTAGGCTCTCGATCAACTTGGGGCCGGGTAAAACTCTAACTTGTTCCCTTCTACCACCAGAATACAATCCATCTTCGCAGCATGAGCGGCTTGTTTACCTAAGTTCGTATCTTCAAACACAACACACTGCTTTGGCTGTAATCCCATACCAAAACACGCATCTAAGAAGGTATCTGGGTTGGGTTTGTGATTCTTAACGTCTGTTGCTGTCACTAGGATATCGAGCTTGCTCAAGATATCTGTTTTGTCCAACAACTGTTCTGCACTTTTACGTTGGCTACCCGTCCCGACGGCAATCTTCTTGCTACCTAAATTTTCTAATAACAGAGAATGGGTACAAGGGATGATATCTCCTTTGTCTTCAATCGCAGCAAACGACGCCATCTTAAACGTAGAAACCGCTTGTGGATCGAGCGATAACCCGTATTTACTGTTCACCTCACCCGCGATCTTATAACTCGGCATGCCACCTAAGCTATGCAGCCAAGACGCTTCAAAATGAAAACCGAATTCTTCAGCCGTTTGCTGCCACGCCTTTACATGTGCTGGCATTGTATCGATCAACGTACCATCCATATCAAAGATTAATCCATCATATGCCGTTAAATCTATTTTCATCACTACTACCACTCTTTGAGAAAGTTACTGATACCATAACCAATATTCAGTATCATGACCCCATATTACCGTTCAAAATGGATGTTTATGTTACAAATATCTAACTCTGTTTCGATTCAAGACTGGGAACTCCAGTTAACTGCGATCAGAGCACAAGGAGCAGGCGGACAAAACGTCAATAAAGTATCAAGTGCGATACATTTGCGTTTTGACATCAAGCACTCCACCCTACCAGATTTCTATAAAGAGAAACTGCTTGCACACAAAGATAGCCGCATCACTAAAGATGGCGTGATTATCATTAAGGCCCAGCAGTATAGAACTCAAGAACAAAACCGTGATGATGCTTTGGTGCGTTTGAAAGAACTTATCTTGGAAGCAACAAAAGTTCAAAAAGTGAGACGAGCGACTAAGCCGACGCGTGGCTCTCAGAAAAGACGTTTAGAAGGAAAGAAACAAAGAAGCACCACCAAGCAACTGCGCGGAAGAGTAGAATAATTGTTTCATGTCACCCAGTGAACACGTCACCCATGAAACAACCGCTCTAACTCTATTTATTTAGAGGAAAGACGATACCTATTAGAACAAAACTCTACTGCTGTTTTTTGACCGACAAAATCAGCTTGATTAACAGCATGCGCTCTTCGCTAGTCAGTAAACGACTTACCGCCGCTACGTCTTCCGCTGTCGCTTGTGATGCGCCAACGACATCCAGTACCACATCCAAATCGGTAACTTTCAACGTCCTCGTGAGCGAACGATACTGAGACATTTTGATATCAGCTTCACCACGCTCGATTCGTTGATAGGTTTTTAAACTCATTCCCGCACTTGAGGCTAATTTTTCCTGGGACAAATTGGCGAGCTTCCTGCGATCAATCAGCGCCATGATTATGGGTTCTTGTGACATAAGCTTATCCTCAATAGACAGTTATGACCTAATTTCAGCAAGAAGCAGACCATATTGACTCGCAACGGTTTACATACGCCATTAAAGGCATATTATTCGATTATTAAAAAACGTTACGTTTCATAAACTTTGACACTTAGATCGGTCGCGAGCGTACAGGCTAGTAAACTTGAATATTCAAGTGTTGGGAAATAAGAAAAATTGCAAATTGCGAATAATGAAGGCGTCAAATTGGAAATTGCGAATCGCTATACATTGGCATTTCCTTGCATCAAGCACGCATTAGAATCAGAAAATACCCGCAATCAAATTATCGCGGTACAGCATAGGCTACTCACTTACAAAGAAGTGTTGTTGCACGGGAACATGTTGGAAGACAAGGAATTAAGACAGGCTTTTTCTGCGTTGAACCAAGATGAAAAAGATGTCGCGCAAGGCGGTATTAAAAGCATCAACGATGCAATAAAAGAGATGGACGAGATTCTAGAAAGGTACAGCCGTAAAGCAGTTGTAGAACTAAGCAACTAAGCGGGTAAATGACTAAACAGCTAAACCTGCAGACATAAAAAAGTCGACGCTATCGTTAGATACAGCGTCGACTTGTTCAAAACATTGAAGTTCTAACGTAACACGGCTTTTCTAAGACCCGCGAACAACATCAGCATACCTAGCAAACCAAATGAAACACTACCGCCACTGCTACCAGAGCCAGTCGATGTACGTGCATTCACATAAGCTGTTCGCTTAGCATCAGTAGAAACAAACTTAGCGGTTTCAGTTCCTGCAATCACACTGTCTATCCAAGCTTCATAATCATGGATTTCAGTGAATACCGATGTCACAGTAGCACTACCACCACAAGTATCTGGTCCAAAGCTGGTAATACCAACTTGTCTGTAGTCAGCACCATCTTTCCAATACACTGGGCCGCCTGAATCGCCTTGACACGTACCATTAAATAGCCCGGTAAATGCGCTGTAATCGCCGTTAAAACAGATTTGATTATCAGTTAACGCTGAGCCGTCAGTAAAGGCTGAAGTACAAGTAGCGTTGTCTACGTAATTCAGGTCAGCCTTCTGCAACAAAGTTGTCCCATCAAAGCCTGAACGTGTATCACCATGCCCAACAGCAACAAAGTCATTAACACCAAAACGGTAACTCTCATCGGAAGGACGCTTAACCACATCGTTAACTGAATCGATATTAAGTGCGCTTTCTAGCTTAAGAATAGCAACATCATTGCGTAATAGATCACTCAACGCATTTGAATAGTCACTGCGATAGTAAACTTCTGAGACTCGCGCTTTTTGGATGTTCCCATTAGGAAACTGAGAAGTATCTTCAATTTGAGGAACGACAACCGTAAATAACTGCCCTTCTTCATTGCCGTAAATACAGTGTGCTGCCGTCAGAATATGCGTTGGATCTAAAATTGTTGCTCCACAGTAAGGGCCTGTAGAGTAAACACCGTCATAATCAATACGATCAATGAACAAGCTCGCCATCGAAGGAAACTCAGTGACCGAAGCATTGCTACCATTCACGATATAAGGCGTTACACCCGTATTAGGAGTACTTTCGACCGAGTTTTCTGTCGCCATAACACTTGATGTGTAAATCAATGGCGCTAAAAGCCCTAAAACGGCTTTACGAACCGGACTCACTGCATAGTTCACATTCATAGTTAACTCCTTGTAACCGCTACGACTTATTTATAAAAATGATATGTGGACACCATAACACGGCGTAACCCTGAGTATAGTAAGTATTTGTAACGATATGGCCACATCTCTCATTTTATAAACGGATTTATCGACAACTTATCTCAGCCAATCATCCTAAGTTTATACGTTGCGAAAAACAAAAAAGCCTACCGTTAACACCCTCAAATACAGAGAAGCAAACAATAGGCTTTGATTTAGCTTAGTGGTTTCTCTTAAAAGAGATTAGCCACGGTAGTAACGCTGAGGTACGAAAGGCATTTTTTCTACTGTCATTGGTAGCTTCTTGCCACGAACGTCAGCGAATACTTCAGTGCCAATTGCTGCTAGGTCTGTACGAACGTACGCCATAGAAACGGGCTTGCCAGCGTTAGGGCCAGCAGTACCGCTCGTTACAACGCCAATCTTGTTGTCTTCAGCATCGAACAATTCAGCACCTTCACGTACTGGTGCTTTAGTTTGACCCACTAGACCAACACGCTTACGTTGAACATCTTTCGTTGCGATTTGCTCAAGGATGATATCAGCGCCTGGGAAACCGCCAGCACGCTCACCGTCAGTACGACGAACTTTTTGAATACCCCATAGAAGGCTAGCTTCTACTGGTGTTGTCGTTGTGTCTAGGTCGTGACCGTATAAACATAGACCACACTCAAGACGAAGTGAGTCACGAGCGCCAAGGCCAATCCACTCTACTTCTGCTTCTGATGTTAGTTTACGAGCAAGTGCTTCAGCGTGATCGTTCGGTACTGAGATTTCGTAGCCGTCTTCCCCGGTATAACCACTGCGGCTAACGATGCACTCTACGCCGTCGATATCGACTTTTTGAACGTCCATGAACAGCATGTCTGCAACACTTGGTTGGAAACGAGCAAGAACTTCAGACGCTTTAGGGCCTTGAAGTGCTAATAGAGCGCGATCATCAATCACTTCCATTTCTACGTCAGCTGGAAGGTGCGCAGTTAGGTGGTCGATATCTTGTGTTTTACAAGCCGCGTTCACAACAACAAACAGGTGATCGCCTAGGTTAGCCACCATCAGGTCATCCATAATGCCGCCCTGCTCGTTGGTAAAGAACGCATAGCGCTGCTTACCAGAAGGAAGGTCAATAATATCTACAGGAACCAAAGATTCTAAGACAGCTGCTGCGTTTGCGCCATGAAGACGAAGTTGCCCCATGTGAGAAACATCAAAAAGACCGGCAGCATCACGAGTGTGTAAGTGCTCTTTCTTTACACCTAGTGGATACTGAACTGGCATATCGTAGCCAGCGAAAGGAACCATTTTTGCACCCTCTTCAACATGAAGTGCATGCAGTGGTGTTGTTAGTAGGTCTTGATTAGCGTGTTCTTGAGTCATTTTCTTCTCCATGAAGCGTTGCAGGCTGTCCAAAGTCGAGTCTGCCGCTTATATCTCTATTTAGAGTCGCCTCTAACGATAAGTCTCATCATTAGTCACCTCAGCGTATTCGCGTTAGTCACCTTGACGTCTTAACCTTAGAAACAGTAGATAGTAAAAAGTGATGTCTTTTATATAGGCTTATATCGTTAGCTTGATAAATCAGGTTAGCTGTACAAAAGCTCTACAAGTCACTTTCTAAGAATTCACTTCAGTAAACTTCAATCAACATGAGTAAACCGTGTTCACTATAATAAACAAGCCTGAGTCAGTTTTACACCCTTAACAATAGTAAAACAGTTCAAAATGTGACATTTAACAATTTAAAAACAATTTTTCGATGCATACAAAAACGCGATATTGATGATTATCACATCAATATCGCGTCTATTGGCAAACGTTAGAAACAATAGCAAACGGTTGCATTCACTATAAGAAATTCCAACTTTGTTAATTTATTTTGCTGTCACCCACAAAATGAGCGCGTCTTCTGCGCTGGTCGAGATAAGCATGTGACCCATATTGGCATCGTAATACATGCTATCACCTTCACTCATTGGCACAGGTTCATAGAATTCTGAGTAGAACATCACATCACCAGAGATGATCATCAAAAACTCTTCACCGTCGTGACGTACCCAATCGTTATACTCTTCAAAAGTACGCGCTCTCACGCGACTCTTAAAGGGCATCATCTTCTTATTAGACAGCTCTGTTGCAAGCAGTTCATGCTCGTACGTTGGGGTTGGGTGAGGTTTACCTTGACCAGCCTTAGTTAAGTCACGACGCCCTGTCGCTACCTTTTTCCTTGGTGGCTCAAACAGTTGGGGCATGTTTATTTGTAAGCCCATCGCTAGTTTTTGCATCGCTTGGAAGGTTGGCGAGATTTGCTCGTTCTCAATTTTGCTGAGCGTAGAGCGAGCTAAACCAGTACGTTGGCTCGCTTCTTCTAACGTAATCCCAAGCTTGCCGCGGATATCTTTAATACGCTGGCCAAGCCTAAGTGGTTCGATATTCTGGTCTAACGTTTCCTTCGCCAACGTTAAAGATGGGTACTCATCATAAATGTCTTCTGACATAGGTCCCTCATTAAATTCTTGCTTCCTGTCTATTAATTTCATTGTTGCATGAAGCGCTTTGTTGATTAAAGAGCACACAGAGAAATAAAGCGTGCTCCCCGTAGCAAAACAAGAAAAGTTGTTTCCTATTGGAAATTTTTGTTGAAAATTGATTTTATCGGAGCTATGTTATCGACTTGTTAGATGAAGAGATGCTACTTCGGCTTGCAGCAAATGATAGATTTAACATTTGTAAAAGCTGTTTTTTACCCGAACTTTTTGGGAAACAATTCGTGCTGCATTGACCCTACAACGATCGATTAGACGCTGTAAGAGTATATTTATAACGCAATTCACGTTTATCTATACCTATATAGCGCAAACGATACCGATGCAGAAATCAACGTAAGACCTAATGGACTATAAAAATAATCACCATTAGCTTAATGAAAGGTCTCGACAATGAACGCTTACCAAAACCATAGCTTAGACAGTTTTTTCACTACGAACCTATCTGGTACTGACGACGCAGTATTTGCTGGCATCCAAGCAGAGAACACTCGTCAAAACGAACAAATCGAACTTATTGCTTCTGAGAACATCGTTTCTAAAGCAGTAATGCAAGCTCAAGGCACTTGCCTAACCAACAAATACGCAGAAGGCTACCCTGGCCGTCGTTACTACGGTGGTTGTGAGCACGTAGATACCGTTGAAGCTATCGCGATTGAACGCGCTAAACAGCTGTTCAAATGTGAATACGTAAACGTACAGCCTCACTCTGGCGCTCAAGCAAACGGTGCAGTTAAACTTGCGCTACTTCAACCTGGCGACACTATCCTAGGTATGTCTCTTGACGCTGGTGGCCACCTTACACACGGTGCGCGCCCTGCAATGTCTGGTAAATGGTTCAACGCCGTTCAATATGGCGTAGACCGCGACACACTTGAAATTGATTACGAAGCGGTTCGCGCTTTAGCAATCGAAAGTCAACCTAAAATGATTATTGCTGGTGGTAGT
This sequence comes from Vibrio sp. J383, assembly GCF_023503985.1. NCBI lineage: Bacteria > Pseudomonadati > Pseudomonadota > Gammaproteobacteria > Vibrionales > Vibrionaceae > Vibrio > Vibrio sp. J383. Next base: position 1,621,231 of record NZ_CP097294.1, read on the forward strand.
GCTATCCCACGCGTTATTGATTTCGCTAAGTTCCGCGAAATCGCTGACGAAGTTGGCGCTATCCTAATGGTTGATATGGCACACATCGCGGGTCTTATCGCGACAGGTGCTCACCCTAGCCCACTACCACACGCACACGTTGTTACTACAACAACGCACAAAACACTTCGTGGCCCACGCGGCGGTATGATTCTTACGAACCACGAAGACATCAATAAAAAGATCAACTCAGCTGTGTTCCCTGGCCTTCAAGGCGGTCCACTAATGCACGTTATCGCGGCTAAAGCAGTGGCGTTTGGCGAAGCTCTTGGCCCAGAATTTAATACTTATATTGATTCAGTGATCGACAACGCAAAAGTTCTTGCTGAAGTGTTGCAAACTCGCGGTTGTGACATTGTGACAGGCGGAACTGACACGCACCTAATGCTGGTTGATCTTCGTCCTAAGGGCTTGAAAGGTAACGTAACTGAAGAAGCATTAGAGCGTGCAGGGATCACATGTAACAAAAATGGCATACCATTCGATACAGAGAAGCCTATGATTACTTCTGGTATCCGTTTAGGCACGCCAGCTGGAACCACTCGTGGTTTTGGCACTGAAGAATTCAAACTTATCGGTGAATGGATCGGCGATGTACTTGATGGCTTAGTTGAAAGCCCTGAAGGCAATGCTGAAGTTGAGCAACGTGTTCGCAAGCAAGTTAAAGAGCTTTGCAAACGCTTCCCTCTTTACCGTTAAACCGTTTTTAAGATTTAAATTAAAACCTCATAAATTTTTGGAGAATAAGCAATGGACAATACACTAAAGTTTGCAGACAGCCACGAGTGGGTAAAAGACAACGGTGACGGTACTGTAACTATCGGTATTTCTGAGCACGCTCAAGAGATGCTAGGTGACGTTGTGTTTGTTGACCTGCCTGACACTGGAGACGAAATCGAAGCTGGCGAAAGCTTCTCTCTAGTTGAATCAGTGAAAGCAGCTTCTGATATCTACGCACCAATCTCTGGCGAAATCGTAGAAATCAACGAAGAATTAGAAGATAGCCCAGAGTTAATTAACGAAGAATCTTATGAAGGTGGTTGGATTGTTAAAGTGAAGATGTCTGATGCGTCTGAACTAAACAACCTTAAAGATGCGGAAGAATACCTAAGCTCTATCGAAGAAGACTAATAGGTTCCTCATTACGATAAAGCTGCTCTTTGGAGCAGCTTAATTTTAGGGGCTAGCTCACGGCTCCAAAGAGAAAGTAGAACATATCATGACTGAATTACTTCAAAGCCAATTACTAAAAGACTTGGGTACTCAAAACGAGTTTGTTGCTCGTCATAACGGCCCTAATAAAGCAGACCAGCAAAAAATGCTTGATGCGATCAACGCGACTAGCTTAGACGCACTGATCGACGAAACGGTTCCTGCACAAATCCGTCTTGAAAAACCAATGACACTTGCTGCGCCACTGAGCGAAATGGACATGCTGACCTCTCTTAAAGAGATCGCTAACCTAAACCAAGTGAAACGTACTTTCATTGGCCAAGGCTACTACAACACATTCACTCCAAACGTTATTCTACGTAACGTTTTAGAGAACCCAGGCTGGTACACAGCTTACACACCATACCAACCAGAGATTTCTCAAGGTCGCCTTGAAGCTCTACTCAATTACCAACAAATGGTAATGGACCTAACAGGTATGGAAATCGCGAACGCATCCCTTCTCGATGAAGCGACAGCGGCTGGCGAAGCTATGACACTGTGTAAGCGTGCTGGCAAAAGCAAGAGCAAAGTATTCTTCGTTGCTGACGATGTTCACCCTCAAACACTAGAAGTTGTTAAAACTCGTGCTGAGTACATCGGTTTTGAAGTAATGGTTGGTGCTCTTGAAACACTTCCAGAGCAAGACGTATTTGGTGCGCTTCTTCAATACCCGAGTACAACGGGTGAAGTTCGTGACCTAACAGACATCATTGCGAAAGCTCAAGCTAACAAAACACTGGTTACAGTGGCTACTGACCTACTTGCTTCTGCTCTACTTAAGCCTGCGGGCGAAATGGGCGCAGACGTAGTCATCGGTTCAGCGCAACGTTTCGGCGTTCCTATGGGTTACGGTGGTCCACACGCTGCATTCATGGGTACTCGTGAAAAGCATAAGCGTACAATGCCAGGTCGTGTAATCGGTGTATCTATCGATACTCACGGTAACCAAGCGCTACGTATGGCAATGCAAACTCGTGAGCAACACATCCGCCGCGAGAAAGCGACATCGAACATCTGTACAGCTCAAGCACTTCTAGCAAACATGGCGTCTTTCTACGCGGTTTACCACGGTGCAGAAGGCCTACGTACTATTGCTCGTCGTACACACCACATGACAGCTATCCTAGCGGCTGGCCTGACTAAATCGGGCTACGAGCTCACGAACAACAGCTTCTTTGATACCATCACGATCAACTCTGAAGAGAAGACAGATGCACTGTACGCAAAAGCGCAAGCAGCAGACATCAACCTTCGTCGACTTGTTGGTAAAATCGGTATCAGCTTAGATGAAACAACCACAGTCGACGACGTGAATGCCCTATTCGCAATCTTCGACGTGAAAGAAGACGTTCAAGCACTATCTTCTGACATTGCATCAAACGAGTTTGCAGCAATTCCAGAAAACTGCCGTCGTGAATCAGAGTTCCTAACTCACCCAGTATTCAATACGCACCACAGCGAAACGCAAATGATGCGTTACCTAAAACAGCTTGAGAACAAAGACTTCTCACTAACGCACGGCATGATCCCACTGGGCAGCTGTACGATGAAGCTGAACGCTGCTGCTGAGATGATTCCAGTAACATGGCCTGAGTTTGGTTCAATTCACCCATTCGCACCTCTAGAGCAAGCGGCGGGTTACACAGCACTAGCAAAAGATCTTAAAGAGAAGCTATGTGAAATCACTGGTTACGACGATTTCTCACTACAGCCTAACTCTGGTGCATCTGGTGAATACGCAGGTCTAATCGCGATTCAACGTTACCACGCAAGCCGCGGTGAAGCTCACCGTAACGTTTGTCTGATTCCAAGCTCTGCGCACGGTACTAACCCTGCAACAGCATCAATGGTTTCAATGAAGGTAGTGGTTGTTAAGTGTGATGAAGATGGCAACATCGACATGACAGACCTAGCAGCGAAAATCGAGAAGCACAAAGACAACCTATCAAGCATCATGATCACTTACCCTTCTACGCACGGCGTATACGAAGAGCAAGTGAAAGAAGTGTGTGAACAAGTACACGCAGCGGGCGGTCAGGTTTACCTAGACGGCGCGAACATGAACGCTCAAGTAGGCCTAACTTCACCTGGCTTCATCGGTTCAGACGTATCTCACTTGAACCTACACAAAACATTCTGTATCCCACACGGTGGTGGCGGTCCGGGTATGGGTCCTATCGGCGTTAAATCGCACCTAGCACCTTTCCTACCAGGTCACATCGAAAACGGTGTACAAGGTTCTGACTACGCGGTATCAGCTGCAGATCTAGGTAGTGCTTCAATCCTACCGATCTCTTGGGCTTACATCGCAATGATGGGCGAACCTGGCCTAACAGACGCAACGAAAGTAGCGATTCTGAACGCGAACTACGTGATGGAGAAACTACGTCCTCACTACCCTGTTCTTTACCGTGGCACTAACGGCCGCGTAGCACACGAATGTATTATCGATATTCGTCCGCTTAAAGAAGACACAGGCATCAGCGAAGAAGATATTGCTAAGCGTCTAATGGACTTCGGTTTCCACGCACCTACGATGTCTTTCCCAGTAGCAGGCACGCTAATGGTTGAGCCAACTGAATCTGAAGATTTAGAAGAGCTAGACCGTTTCTGTGAAGCGATGATCGCAATCCGTCACGAAATGGCAGCAGTGAAAGCCGGTGAATGGCCACTAGACAACAACCCTCTAGTGAACGCACCGCACACACAAGTTGACATTTCAGGTGCAGAATGGGATCGCCCTTACTCTCGCGAACTGGCTTGCTTCCCATCGAAAGCAACGAAGAACTCGAAGTACTGGCCTACAGTTAACCGTGTAGACAACGTATACGGCGACCGTAACCTAATCTGTTCTTGCCCAAGCATCGACAACTACGAAGACTAATTTTTGTAGATTTTAGATAAACAAAAGCGAACCACTTGGTTCGCTTTTTTGTTTTTCAAATTATATGACTAAGAAAGCATTGACCTTACCGTAAGGGAAAGGTTTAAGGTTGAGTGAAACCAACGATGAATTAGGAACTGATTATGGGATGTTGCAATAAAGCGCCAAAAGGTGGAGCCCCTCTTGGCTTGCTTCTAAAAGTAACGCTTGGGATTGGTCTTTTTGTTTTTCTACTGGCTTTGTGGCAGTAAATTTGAGCTGAGCCCTTAAGGGACGCTTTCGACAGTGCCTTAGAGACAACCAAAAACAGAACTAGTATGTAACATTTGTATGCCCTATCTTTAACCGGGTCTGCAAAATATAATCATGTTTCATTCTTCAACCCCAATTAAACAATGCTCTCCATGTTGAGGAAGAGAGTGAATTCCACCAATTCGCTTTAAGTCGCATCCGGATAATGAGGGTTCAACCTGCGAATAACAGCACTGCATACACAGAATTTCAGGCTGCGCACAGATAGAAGAAATGATTACTTGATCACTTGTCGTACATGGTGAAAAAGGTTTTTGTTCCCATGCAAAAGAACCAGTGCAAAAAAAAGCAACCTGTGCCGGTTTGCCGCATTTCTCGCAAAACCCACGTAATTTTCGAAAGATCTCTTTCAGAACAATTAAATCTTCTTTTCTTTCCCCTTGTTTATTGTCGTGAAGGACAAACTCTTCAAATTCACGCAATGGAGTTGGAAGGTATTGATAGAGACCTTTTCTTTTGTATTCAAAGTCGGGGTAGAAGACAACCAATCGTGCTTGTGACGTAGTAAATGACTTGCGATATTCCAATAATAAATGTTCTCGACATAAGGTCTGTCTTTGATATCCATACCATGAAAACCAAAGAAATTTTTTAGGCACTTTGACACAAAAATCAGTAACACTTTTTTCTTGGCACTTAAGACAAGTCATCGACACATCCTCCAATAATTTCCGTAGGGTCGCTTTTATACAATCAAACAGAATAGGAAAACTATGCTGTTTAAGTAGAGACCTAAGTAGCATAAAAAACCACGGTGTTTAGCGCATCACTTCAAGCTTCAGGATTACATTATCTATATGTGATACCCTCACCCTTAACCCTTTTCTTATAGGCCCGCCATGCGACTTAGTATTATTAAAACCAGGGGAGATACTAAAGTCTGAATAACTAAATTTAACACCCTCAACAGTAAAACTTTCCTGTTGATGCCCTCCATAAGGCATCGGGTTAAAGTTCTCAACACTTCCTTCAACAACATCATATTCACCCTGACCGTAATCAGATAAAAGGGAATATAATTGAATTATTAAGCTGCCCCCACTTAAAGCAGTCCAAAGCACTGAAAAAATAAGGAGTATTTTGAAAACCATACCTATGCTTTGTTCAGTCGCAGGCTTACCAACAACTTGCACATCCCAACTGGATAATTTCTTTCTATTTTTATAACCTTCAGCCGATATATATAAATAACAAACCGGGAAGAGCGAAGCAAAGTGACCACAACCCTTCAAACTTTATATTATAAACAACTTCGTACATTACGACCTCAATTGAATGCTAACACCTTGGCTAATCCATTTTGCCATAAACTCAAAATCGGCTTGAATTGAAAGTGCCAAACGTTGTGAATCAAACTTAACCTTCTTGTTATACAAGTGGTTAATTGTGCTCTGCAGTTTCTTTAAAGAGCAGGTTCAGAGGTTTAACCAAAGAGTAAATCCACAAGCCAAATGCTACAAAGCACCACATAAATAATGTTAGAAACAAACTAAATATTGGCCACATAGCCAAGGCGAGCAGCAGGCCTGATATGCCCGTTACTGGTGTTTCATCCCACTTTACAGTCTCCGCACCAAATATAGATGCGATACCACATACTAAAAAGAAGACAAAGAAGCTCAGGCTAAAGCCGATAAAGAGCATTTTGAAAAGAGACCTTTTCGATATTTTCTTAACTGTAATTTCCATTTTCATCCCTGTATTTGTATAACAGCTGTGCTACAGAAAATTCTGCCTAGTTCATTAGTCACCAATTGTACTAGCCTTTGTCTTTCCATAACAATCACTTATACCACAACCTTAGTGATTAGCGTGGCAAATATAGAAATTATCCAACTAGCATGATTTACAATAAATCAATAACTTACGTGAGTTAGTGTTGTGTTTTGACCATCAGAATCGGCCCCTACCTCAAAGCTAGTGAGACTCAATAAATCCAATGCTTGACCCTATACGGTAAGGTGTTTATATTGTCGCCCGCCCAACGGGGCACATCCTAAAATACACACCGGCCATCCTGCCATCATTCGTGTATTTATATTGGTGTTGTGAACTTCCATGCTAACGAAACTTCGTCCTTTTACTCGTGAATCGGGTGCGCTTATGCATCTTTCGATTCCAATCATTTTGACTCAAATAGCTACCCAAGCGATGGGATTTGTCGATACGACAATGGCTGGCCAAGTAAGCCCTGCCGACCTCGCCGCTATTGCACTTGGCACTAGCCTTTGGATCCCAGTGTTACTGCTACTGCGTGGCGTGATTATGGCGTTAACGCCTGTCGTTGCTTACCACCGTGGCGCTCGCGACTTTCAGAGTATCTCTGTTGAATTCTTCCAGATGGTTTGGCTTGCATTAATTGCTAGCGTATTACTCATCGCTTATTTGGTGAGTGCGAAACCGATCTTAGAGTGGATTGGTGTAGCCGCTGAGATTATTCCTATCGGTAGTGATTATGCTTTCGCCCTCGCCTTTGGTGTGCCGGGTATTGCCCTGTTCTACACCTTGAACGGTTTCTGTGAAGGTATGAACAACACCAAAGTGCCGATGATCATTTCGGTAATTGGTTTGTTGGTGAACATTCCGGTCAACTACGTGCTTATTTACGGTAAATTTGGCTTCCCTGAAATGGGCGCTGTAGGTTGTGGCTGGGCGACAAGCTTGGTGTACTGGTTAATGTCGGGAATGCTGTATTCCTACATTAAAGGCCATCACCACTACAAAACTATTATTAGCTTTGCAGACGCGAAGCCAAAAGCAAAAGAGATGCTCCACCTTCTAAGATTAGGTTTACCTATCGGGATGAACATCGCGGTGTGTGGCAGTATCTTTGCGGTTATCGCTCTTATGATCGGCCGTATTGGTGCAGAGAACGTAGCAGCGGCTCAAATTGCACTTAACATCTCGAGCCTAACTTACGTTATTCCAATGAGTATCTCGTTTGGCATTACGATTCGTGTTGGACATGCATTAGGTGAGAAAGACGAACTAGGCGCAATTGAACGCAGCAAAGTCGGCATTTTGGTTGCCGCGTTGATTTCATTACTTTCAGTTGCGATGTTCCTGCTGTTCCCTGAGTGGATCATTAGACTTTACACCACCGACCCTGCAATAAGTGCTACGGCAGCAGTATTGTTGACCTTTACGGCGATGTACCAGTTTAGTGATGCATTGCAAACGTCTGCTAACGGCGCACTGCGCGGCTATAAAGACACTAAGATCCCGATGATCTTAGCCATCGCTTCATATTGGGGCTTGGCACTGCCACTCGGCATGGTATTAGGCTTAACAGACCACATTGTTCCTGCAATGGGTGAAGAAGGTTTTTGGATTGGTATTCTAACGGGCTTGAGCGTTTCAGCGACACTGATGTTAATTCGCTTGCGATACGTGATTAAGAAGCGTGACTTGCCATCAGCAAGTGCTCCATTGGTAAACTAAGACAAATCATTAAGCTAATACAAAAAAGCGCGTTATTGCTACTCGGCAATAACGCGCTTTTTTATTGAATTTCTATAAACCAGATGATGTGCTTGGTTTAACACTCATCGTTCATAACCCGAACTGTACACTCACAACCATCTACTGGACATGTGTCTCCACTTGTCCTGCCGCCAAAAGAATCATAGATAACATAACAACCCGAAGGTAAGGCATCGTCGGTAATATTATTGCTGTTCAGGTCTGCGTCACTAAAAGGTTGATTGTATCCGACTACCGTATGTCTATTTCCATAATCTGAGATAATACTGTCATCATCTGACAAGGTAAGGAAATCGAGCATTTTTAACTTGTCTCCGGACTCCCCTCGGCTTTCAGGGCAAAGTGTTCCCCAATCGACTTCAACGCTACCGATACCAAAATCAATTACATAGTTGCTCTGATCACCTGGGTTTGTTGCGTCCGGGTTAAGCCCAACAATAATGGCTTTAGAAGTCACCTGCGTGATCACGCCTTCCATCGCACCAGCAACACCTTCAAGTACCGCTTCTCTTGCTGACTCTTGAATATTAAGAAACCTCGGGGCTGCTGTAACGGCCAATACTCCAAGTATCACGATCACAATGATTAATTCCATTAAAGTAAATCCGTTTTTCTTCATAACACCCACATCAACTGACAACTACAGATACAATTACTGAATGAACTATCAATAACTATACATCGTGATGAGATGCGTAACACCTTATGTGTCGCGTCAGAGCTGTTGTTTAGTCGATTTTTTGACCTTACGCATGCGGAAATAAAAGCAAGTGCCTGCTGTCACTGTCTTATTTGATCGCGTTGTTTCTAAATAGGTCAAATTTTCGATATTACACTGCAGGTACATTCTTCATTTCTGTTGCGCTCTATCGGAGATCTGCGTCTGCATATCGCAAAAAAATAGCGCTCATGTATGACATAAGCGCTATTAAATAACTGGAGACCCACACCTCTCTTAAAGAGATATGTTGGGAATTCTAGATTTTAAATGAACCGACATAACGATCGAGAACTTGTGATAACTCTGCCAGCTGCTGGCTTGATTGCTCTAATTTCTCACTTGCGCTCAAACCGTTTTTGACTGAGCTATTAACCGTATCCATGTTCATATTAATTTCATTCGCTACCGCTGACTGCTGCTCCGTTGCCGTTGCGACTTGCGTATTAATATCAAGAATAGCCAAAACTTGCGTGGAAATTTTTTCCAAAGCTTGGCGAGCCATTTCAGTTTCAGTCGTACCCTCTTCAATTAAGCTCTTACTATTACTCATCGAACTAACAGCGTTCTTAGCTTCGGTTTGAAGTTGGTTGATCATAGTGTCAATTTCATCGGTAGATTGTGCTGTTTTTGTCGCTAGGTTACGAACTTCATCAGCAACGACAGCAAAGCCTCGGCCAGCTTCACCAGCACGTGCAGCTTCAATTGCAGCATTAAGTGCCAGTAAGTTCGTTTGCTCAGAGATACCTCGAATAACGTCAAGAATAGTACCGATCGACTGAGTATTATCAGCAAGGCTCACAATGATGTCAGAAGCACTATTCATTTCGGCTTCAAGGTTCGAAATTGAAGTCGTGGTCTTCTCAATCGTCTTATGACCTTCTTGAGTTTCACTCGCCGCCATGTTTGCCGCGCTTGCAGCACCAGCCGCGCTAGATGCAATTTCATTAACCGTGGCAATCATTTCATTCATAGACGTCACGACCAACATGGTTTGTTCGTTCTGCTCTTGTCCTCTTTGCAAAGCTTGCTGCGACTGTTCACGAAGCCCAATAGCGGTCTTATTTAATTCGACACCCGTATTCACTGTTTGCGTAATTATCTCGTGCACTTTGCCAACGAACACATTGAAAGCCGATGAGATTTGAGCAACTTCGTCATTCCCTTTGATAGGCAGACGTACTGATAGGTCACCATCACCTTCAGAAATATCGTGTAATGTGTTTTTCAATACTAAGAGAGGTTGCATCAGTTTGCTAAGAAGAAGCGATAGAACAACGAGACAAACAACAAAAATGAAAACCATTGAAGCGAGCTGGTAGCTAATAATACCGTTCGTTGCTTGGCTAACCTCTGTGATAGGAATGCCGATATCAAAGGTGCCGTACAGCTCACCGTTGACGTAGATAGGTGCCATGATGTCAAACACCCATACTTTTTGAACATCAGCGTACCATTTTGAATACTGTTGTACGCCTTGGGTTGCACCTTTAACTGTATAGCTATCTTCGTAAACCTTATTAAGTTTATTTTTATCGCTGTGAGCAATAGCACTTACGTTACTATCAATAACAATGGCATAAGTGACATCAGATCGCTGTTTCAGCTCACCCACCAGCTTTTGTAAATCTTTAACTGGATTATCCGAATTCTCTAAGATATACCCAGCATTTCCAGCCAAGAATTCAGCTTGAACTTGAGATTTGTTCAATATTATTTCATCGATTTTTTCGCTTGAAATGAAATAGGTTGACGCCATACTCGCAGCGACTGCAATGCCAAACATAATAAAAACGGCAAATAGGATTGTTTTCTTCATTTAGGTTGTCTCGACGCAAGTTTGTTAAAAGTTCTCTGAAGGTTTCAATAACTGAAACCAAAGCCCGCACGTTCTATCTCGTGTTAGAGCTCCCCACTAATCCTTTATCTGTCAAAATCACGATAACTTTAGCTAAATTATATGAAAAGCATATGTTAGTCACACTTACATAACATATGGCATATATAACTCGGAATCTACACTTAGAAATTCGATTAACAACTAATGAAATCACTTAGCAAAACACGCGCGAATACACAGCAATAGGCCCGATACACTGCTATCGAACAAATAAAAAAGCGCGTTACTGCCAGTGGCAATAACGCGCTTCTTGAATCGATATTTTGCGATCTCGTTTTAAGCTATTCCGTTTAAACTATATCGTTTTAATTAATCTCTTTCACATAAGGAAGTACTCGGAATCCATCACGTACTTTCTGGCTTGGAATGTAGTGACGGAATCCTAAGTTAAATACACCCGATTCATTCGCTGTTTTAATGTTGTTTACTGCATCGTCACCACAACCGAAGCTCACAGTATACGTCCCGTCTGCATTCTTTTCAGCGTTATTAGAATTTACATTCGCCACTTCACCAAACATGAAACCTTGCTTGTTGTATACCGTTACCGACCAAAACGCTTGGTTCTTAGGATCATCAAAGGTTGCTTGATGACATGTATCTGCTGGGAAGTTTCCAGATACCTCATAAATGTTATCTTCCAGTTGTGCACCGCCCCAACCGATTGCAGCCCCAACCGCGTATTTCTCTTTGGTAAACATCTCTTTTGAAGCATCTTCAGGGCTGGTAAACATACCAAACGTCGCCTGAGCACCATCGCGTTTCAGTAGTTTTGGCATTTCCATCTTAAGGTTTTTCTCTACCTCATCGAATGATTTTTCATCCACTTTCATTGCCATGAATTCGCCATCTGCTTTTGCATCTATGCTCATGTGATCTTGGATTTTATGAACTTCATCTTTAGTGAACGTCGCATCGGTACGAACGATGACATAAACGTGGTCACCACTGTGTGTAGAAAGATCAAACGTACCAGAACCGTATTGCATTGGCTGAATACGGTGGTCTTCTGTAATCACTTCCATCGACATGTATTTGCCTTCAGGAATCTCAGGCAACGTAATCGTCGCGCCTTGCGAAACGTTAATCACAGCCATTGAGTAGTAAGTGTCTCGGTTCATTCGAACCACAGGCTGTTTATCGGTTGGTGTTAGCTCGCGCTTGTGTAGGAATTTATTAACGCCAACAAGCTCTTGGTTTTTCAAATATTGGCGTGACGTTTCGTACACCGCATAATTGTCGACGGTAGTCACTTCACCATCGGCATTGAAGAACTCTGTCAGAGTTGAAACTTCTTCAGCTGCGTAAGAAGAAAGAGAAACTGCGCTTAAACCTAAAACTACTAATGCTAATTTTTTCATTGTTGACCTCTAATAAAATCGATAACGCTAAATCAATACATAGTCCATTTGTTTTTGTTCGAACAGTTAGTTCGTTAACCGCTCAACTTGTGAACAATGTTATCAAGGCAGCATAAATTCACAAATGACATCGCCGTATAAGAGATATGCACGAAATTCATGTCACCACCGTCGATTTATTCTTGATATGATCTATTACCTTCAACAGGCTCACGGCTTAACAATAGACAGGTAGGGCAATTAATCCAGTTTAGGGCTGTCGTTGAAATTGGCTGGCAGTTGACATTGGCTGAGCGCAAACCAACTAATGATTAGAGAGAATGAAGCAGGAAAGGAAGACGTCATGTTATGAATCACAGGCGCTGAAGTATGTAAACGAGATCCATATGAAAACTGGAGGTCAGTTATTGCTCAAACTGGTTATTACTTAGGTCAGTTATCGCTTAGGCCAGATCTAAAGTCCGTAGCCTTAATCAACTTTCACAAACAACGTCTTCAATCACGGACACGATTAAGTTCTTAAACCATTGGTGTGCTGGGCTGGTAACGGTTCTCTTATGCTCAATCAAAAACAGTTCGAACATTAACTCGGGAACATTATCTAGAGAGAATATCGGCACTATCTTGTCGCCTATTCCCTCTAGTTCAGTCAATTTGTGGGTCGCAACCAATATCGTATTCGAACTCTGCATCACTTCCACCAGCGTAAGAAGCTGTCCGCTTTTAAAGGCAATATCTCTCTGCATTCCATTCTTAACTAAGTAAGTGTCTACAGGGTGTTGCAGACCATAATTCGAACGGATATCGAGCGTGAGGTCGACAAAGCGAGATTCGAGGCACTGCTCAAGCGTGACATTTTTAGCTTTCGCTAAAGGGTGATGTTCAGAAACATAAAATACCGGATAGATCTGGCCAAGACTCACATATGGGAACTCGATTGGATTACTCGGGGCTTCAATGTGAATGGTAAAATCCACATCTCGTGATAACAGTTGGCTAGTAGGCGTTTTTGCAATCGGATATTCGATAAGACTGGCGTTTGGCGCATCGTGCATGAACCGTTCAGCAAGGGGCACAGAAAGCATCCGACTCATTAATGGCGGTACAGAGACAACAAACGTTTGAACACACTCAGCAGGATCAAACGCAGATTTCGTTACTAGGCTTCGCATCGCCAACAGCAACTCTTCTAAAGGTGCTTGCAGTTCTAGCGCTTTTTGCGTCGGCACTAAACCATTAGACTCTCGATAAAACAGTGGATCATCAAACAACTCTCGCAAGCGACTTAACGTACGACTCATCGCAGGCTGAGACAGATACAAAGTATTGGCTGCGCGCGTTACATTCCTCTCTTTGATTAAAACACTCAACGACACTAATAAGTTTAGGTCCAACCGAGAAAGCTGTTGTTCGATAGTCATCATAAGACATGCATCCGAGTAATATCACTCGTTAAATAATTGCACCATTGTGATTAACAAACAAGTCTCTGTTTAAACGATGCCACTTATATACAACTAAAAAGGCGAACCCATCGGTTCGCCTTCCTGTTTAAAGAATCTTTTTTATCGATTTATCGCCAAATATGAGCCAGCAGCAATCATTATTCCACCAGCACTTTGATTTAATCTTCTATGCGCGCGTGGCGTTTTTAGCAAACCTGCCATTCTGCCCGCGCCCATTGCAATTAGCATTAAACCAGACATTAGAGCAACAGATGCTAAACCAGAAACCAAGACAATATCTTGTGAGCGCAGAACTGTCAGATCAATGAAAGTCGGCAAGAACGATATATAAAAAAGAATCACTTTAGGGTTTGAAGCTGAAATCAAAAAGCCTTGTGCGAAACTTGCGAGTTCGGATTTCTGACTCTGTTTGGCCGCAAGTTCCGCTGAGCCTTGCACTTCAGGTAAGCTCTTAAACATCTTATAGCCCAAGTAAATCAAATAAGCTGCACCAACGTAGCGAATCACCTCAAACGCAATCGACCAATTCTCGGCAATCGTTGCTAGACCGAAACAGGCAAGTGCAAGATAAATAAGATCACTGCATATCATCCCTAACGAAAGAGTGATGCACTTTCGCCAACCATTAACCATGCCTCGAGCTAAAATGGCAAATACGCCAGGCCCCGGAGTAATACCAAATATAAACATGGCAATAAAGAATGTAATCGCACCTTCTAGTGACATTAGACTGTCCTTATCTATAACCGAACATAATTGATCATGAACGTATCATGGAGCTTCGATTCGGGTAAAGAACGTTTTTGACTAAGCGCGTTTAACACAACTCATGTTTTGAATAAGTGTGACACGTAATTTCCCCACCACACCTAAACCCAGCCTTAACCCCAAGCATAAACTTCAACTTCAACTTCAACTTCAACTTCAACCAGTCACCAGTCACCAGTCACCAATCACCAATCACCAAAGTGTTTTTCGTTAAGGCACAAAAAAGGCGAACCTAGAGGCTCGCCTTCGAAAACAATGATAGAAAATCAACGTGACAAGATTAGTTAGCGATTGGAGACAGTAACTCTGGGTTTACGACTATATTTCTTACACCGTGGGCGTGATCTTCGTTAAAGTCATTACCTTCACACCAGCTACCCACTGTCGCGATATTTACTTTCGCGACTTGTGGTCTAACGCTCCATGTGACTTGGAAAGGTGAACCTTGCTCATTGTAACCAGGACCCGTTGTAGAGCCTGCGTATTGAATCGCTGAACCCGTATTTTGAGGAATATTTGGTGCTTGGTTTAAACCGTTGACTTTAGAGTGTTTCGCTAATGCTTCAAAGTCGAGAGCTTTGTCGTCATTAACTAATACATAGACTTGAGTTTCAACACGCAGTTGCGGGTTGGTAATCGCGTCGTTAAAACAAGCGCCCAGTGTTTCGCCCGGTTCAACTTGCGCCGTTGAATAAACATAGTGAACTTCAATGGTGTCCCCCGAATGCAAAGAACCATGATCGCTCGGACAAACCTTGCCCTCAAATGGTTTCAGCTCAGCTGAACTCAACTTACCTGTGTATTTAAAACCACTCTGGAAGCCCTTCCCATCACCATTGCCAGCGTATTGAGTAAACTCGCCGCCTTTGTGCTCAGCGTTCTTATGGAAGTGAATATTACATAAGTTCATTGCTGTTGAATCAGGGGCATCCGAAAACAGTCTGGTATTTGTTCCTTTCAATGAACCCAAATCTCGTGGGGCTTGCGGGCCAAAACCTTGCCCTTGGGTGTTTTCAGAAAGCTTCGCTCTTTGTTCTGCGATAACACCATCTGATACAGACTCATGGTTCGCGTCAGATGCATTTGCTTGAGCAGATAACATCACCACCGCGACGCTTAAAAACACACTCTTGTTGTTCATATTTCTTCCCTAGAATATTGATAACTAAACCTAAACCGAACCTAGCAGCAAACATCTTACTATGCTCACGTATGAATATAAGAGCTGTCTTTGTAAGATTAGATTTCATTTCTTACTTTGGGATGAGTATTAGAACCCCTGATGCATATAACAAGTCAAACAGGTTAAATCCGGCTAGTCCCTTCCAGAACTAATAATTTCCGACTTTGTTGACTGTCGTCTGACTCAAACGCTCAGAAAAGTGAACTCGATTATTAAGCACAGTGATAGCCAGATTTAGGATCAAAAAAGGCGAACCACTGGGCTCGCCTTCACGTTTCATTCTATCTATTAGGTTGGCATTCTTGGTTAACGGTTTAACCATTACCGGTGGCAAATATCCCAAACGTCATGACGTTTAATGCATCTGTCACGCCCTCTAGTGATTTAATCACGGTCTTAGTCGGTTGGTTATGACGAATAAAATAGCTTCCGATGCCTTTTTCACCGCCACTCTTAGCATCGCTTTGAGTTGTATCTGTCGCTGCTACTTGAGAAGGTTCCACTGATTCTGGCTCTACATTGGCGCAAGTTATCATGTCTTTATTTGAATCAAGGTTTGAGTTTGATTCATGATCGGTTATTGGTTGATGATTAACTAACGATTCATGGGAAGATTCAACGTTGGTCTCAGCACTTGTATCAATTGCAACATCGATATTGCTCTCTTCTTCCAAGCTTTTCGACATTGCGTCTTCGTTGCTCAATGTATTGTCGTCTAGCTGATGATTACTCGTTGAAGAGCAAGCTGTTAAGAAAAACAGGCTAACGATGAATATGAGTAAGTTTCTCATCATAGTGATAAAGCACGAATTAATAAAACATCGTTCGATTGTAATTTATTTGGTTGACTACATCCAGCACCAAGCAGCGTAAAAGTGAAATGTCATGTACTTGAAGAGTAAAGAAAAGCGTACGATTGTAGGTCTAAAACTAATAATTCGAGACTTCAATCAGGTTGCCATCAGGATCTCGAATATAAACAGAGACAATTTTTCCCGTCGCACCGGTTCGCAGTACTGGTCCCTCTTCTATCACGACGCCTTGCGCTTGGATATGTTCGGCGACTTCAGCAATTGGCGTATTGGTAATAAAGCAGAGGTCCGCACTACCGACCTGCACACGCCTTGCCTTTGGCTCGAACTCGCTACCACTGAGGTGTAAATTGATCTTCTGCGTCCCAAATGACAACGCCAACCTGCCCTCGCCAAATTCGATAGGCTTCATTCCAAGTACCCGTTGGTAAAAATCGACCGTAACTTGTAAATCTTTCACGGTTAATACCAAATGATCTAAATGACTGATTTCCATCATTACTTGCCTGTAATTGAGAGTGATAAGGGCTTATTGGCGGTGACTAGGCACAGTTAGGTGAACAATGTCATTCGACAACCCACATAACTCATAACAGACATGTAGGTTGGAATTACTTAACTTAGCCTTCGCGCTTACTGAGCGTGTAGGAAACTACACTATCATCACCAATCTTGAACACCCAAACATTCTCGCCATCCACAAACTGAAATTGATTGGCTGATTCAGTCGGTTTTAACTTCCCAATAAATTCAGACAATGCTGGCTCGTTGATAACGAAGCTTCCTTCTGAAGTATTCGCATCCAAATCATTATTCACTTCAATCTTCACGGTAGATTTAGGCAGAATGTCGGGTAACCATCCCCTGTCAAACAATCGCTCTTGTTTGGCTTGCGCATAAGTCGAGTACTCATCGCTGACCACATCTGAACAGCCAGACATTGAAACCAAAGCCGAAAATAAGACAGAGAGTAAAACGTTAATTTTCATTTAATTACCATAACTTGAAAGCTGGAGTGTGAAATCATGCGTTGCCATACAACCTCATTTCCATTCACAAAATCCATTTTATAAATCAATCGTAATCAGCATTCAAATTAATTGACTTTATTTACACGTAGCCAGCGCTAGATAATATTCAAACCAAAGACGCCTTTAACATCGAACAATACCTTTTGCGTTCTTTCTCTAGAGACTTGGGTGCCACTGCGTAAAATCTCGATCAGCTGCGCTTTGTCATCTAGCAACTCAGATCTTCTTTCACGAATAGGACGAAGCATCTCTTGCAGACACTCTTCCAACACTTTCTTAGTTTGTCCATCACCTAGCCCACCTTTTTGGTAATGCTCTTTTAGTTGACTGACATAGTTAGCGTCACTGTGAAAAGCATCAAGATAAGTGAACACGATATTTCCTTCTACCTTGCCTGGGTCTTCAATTCGAAGATGATTTGGATCGGTATACATGGATTTAACGGCAGCTCTGATCTCTTTCTCTGTTGCACCCAAATT
This sequence comes from Vibrio sp. J383, assembly GCF_023503985.1. Taxonomy (NCBI): domain Bacteria; kingdom Pseudomonadati; phylum Pseudomonadota; class Gammaproteobacteria; order Vibrionales; family Vibrionaceae; genus Vibrio; species Vibrio sp. J383. Next base: position 1,638,882 of record NZ_CP097294.1, read on the forward strand.
AATGGCGTTGCCCATCGATTTAGACATCTTACTTTTACCATCGGTACTAGGGAGGCGAGATGCATTGCTGAGAAGCGGTCTGCATTCATTCAAGATTGGTTTGCCAGCGAGCGAATTCACCTTCCTTACTATCTCATTGGTTTGTTCTAACATCGGCAGTTGATCATCACCGACAGGCACTAAAGTCGCGTTGAAAGCGGTGATGTCTGCCGCCTGTGAGATTGGATAAGTGAGGAAGCCTGCTGGAATAGATCGTCCAAATTCCTTGTTCTGAATTTCACTTTTGACCGTTGGATTGCGTTCCAAGCGAGCGATAGAAACAAGATTGCTGTAGAACATGGTGAGCTCAGCTAACACCGGCAACTGTGATTGCAGACAAATCGTGGTCTTGGTCGGGTCGATACCCACAGCAAGATAGTCAGCGACTACATTGAGAATGTTGGAAGAAACCTTCGAAGGATTATGGGCGTTGTCGGTAAGCCCTTGCATGTCAGCGACCAATATCGTTTGGTCGTGAATATGCTGCAAAGAGACTCTTTGTTTAAGTGAACCAACGTAATGACCCAAATGCAAAGGCCCAGTAGCTCTATCGCCAGTCAGAATGATTTCAGGCTTGTTGGTATTGTTCTTACTGCCAATATTATTGCTGTCGGTATGGCTGTTTGAGTTGGTATTCATGGTGTATCTCCAAGTTAAAAGGCTACTGGAGATAAAAAGAGGCGACATTTTTGATGACATTCTTTAGCTACCGTCCAGCAGCTAAAGAATGTAAGTATTCCGTGCTGCTCTATTGAGAGCACCACCAAAAGAAAATTGAAGTTGAAGCAGAATTAAATTTCATGGTTAAAACCTATCAACAATACAGACGAGCGACAACTGTTATTTACGCGCACCAAGAAAATAGATCTTAAGATTAATAGGTTATAGGCTTAATCTTTAACGGAACACAGCTCAGTGATTCGGTCACGCATGGCTTGGTTAACTGTGAAGTGGGTGTTGAGAAACACTAGTTGGGCAAGTGCCGATTCAGCCGTACGCTCGTAACCTTGTGTAAAGGTTGGTAGCAATTGAGCAAACTTAGGAAAGCGCGCTTCTAGCCTTCTATCCGACATAAATTCATCAACGAATTCAGGCTCAGAATGTTCAGTTTGATCCACAAGATCGATCAAACGATCAAGTGCGTAAGATTGAACGAACCGACTGCCCGACAGCTTTTCGCCTCGATTATAACGAGACATACCCACATAAAGATTGGTTAGAGCCTCACCAATGATCCACTCTTCGGAGTTAGCGCCTGCCTCCCCTTTTACTGGTGGGATACAGCACTGAGTATCAAATTCAGGTTGCTGCCAAACAATACGCCCTTCAGCAAACGGAATGTACGCTAATTCGTGTGGTTCGAATACCGCAAACTCACAGAATATCCCATCGGCATAAAGTACTTTATAGCCATCGACGGTGTTTCTCACCGCGTAGTCGATTGGGTGAATGTCTGAGAGCCAATGCAAGCTGTCTAAGAAATACTGCTTATGCCCCGTTTGTACTATCGCGAAAAAATCGACATCTGAATACTGATCAAGTCGTTCTGTTTCAATACCTACCGAGCCCAATCCCAGTAAAGCATGAGCCTTACCCGATGCTTCCAAAGACTCCCCAATCGCATCTAAACGCTGGAGTAATTTTTCTGGTGTGTTTATGTGTCTTGTCTGCATCACTTTATCCGTCTGCATTGCTAAATCCCTATCAAGTTGAATGCCACTCAACCTAACTGATAGTTAGAACATCTAAGAAGCCTAATTTATAAAATATGTGTTTCGGGTAACGATCTGCGCAAGTTATTGTTTGAATTACAGTGGAATTTAGATGTGAGAAAGAGTGTGTTCAAGCTATAAACAACACTCTTCTGTCATGACTTATCTTTTTAACAGCTTATATTTGCAACAACTGATATTTACAAATAATTAAACGATAAGAGCTTTAGGGTTAAAGCGATGACTTCGCTAAATAAGCTGCCATTTCTTGTGGTGGCACCATGCCTCCGCCTGTCGCCCACACAAGATGTGTTGCATTCGCTAGCGTCGACTCATCAATCTGTAGACGAGCAAGGTACTCACTATTTTGCTCAACATGAATCGCACCCGGCATACCTGCTAGCGCTGAAGGCTCAAGTTGAATGTCCTCTACTTGGTTCAGTTCTCCTAACAATTGGTACATACGTTCATCGGTTAATGTGTAATAACCATCAAGCAAGCGCTCCATCGCGCGACCCACAAAGCCAGATGCCCGTCCAACCGCCAAACCGTCTGCGGCGGTGAGGTTGTCGATACCCAGATCTTGCACCGCAATCTCATCATGCAAACCGGTATGAACACCGAGCAACATACAAGGCGAATGGGTTGGCTCAGCAAAAATACAGTGCACGTGATCACCAAAAGCCATCTTCAATCCAAATGCAACACCACCGGGCCCGCCACCCACACCACAAGGCAAGTAAACAAACAAAGGATGCTGTTCATTAACCACAATCCCCTGTTGCTCGAATTGCTTCTTGAGCCTTTCTCCAGCCACAGAGTAACCAAGGAACAGTGTTTGTGAGTTTTCATCATCAATGAAGAAACAACGCGGGTCTTGCTCCGCTTCTTTCCGTCCTTGTTCTACTGCAACGCCATAATCTTGTTGATACTCGACCACGTTAACACCGTGCTCTCGCAGTTTACTTTTCTTCCAAGCTCTCGCGTCTGCTGACATATGAACGGACACTGTAAAACCTAGCTTGGCACTCATGATACCAATCGACATTCCTAGGTTACCCGTTGAACCTACCGCAATGCTGTATTGTTGGAAGAAGTCACGAAATTCAGGTTCGAGCAACTTACTGTAGTCATCGCTCTCACACAGTAACCCCGCTTCAATCGCAAGCTTCTCGGCATGCGTTAGTACTTCATAGATACCACCGCGCGCTTTGATTGAACCTGAAATCGGTAAATGGCTGTCTTTCTTCATCATCAAACGCCCTTTTATTGGCTGCTGATAATGAGCTTCTAATGCTAACTTCATTGCAGGGATATCGATAAGCTCAGATTCGATGATGCCATTCGTCACATGAGTTTCAGGGAATGCCTTCACCAGATAAGGGGTAAACCTTTGTAACCTCAAACTCGCATCATGAATATCTTGTTCGCTTAATCCCACATAAGGCAAACCGCGCTCCAGAGTCGTCACATTTGGGTTAAACCAAACCACTTCTTCCAATGCAATCAATTGTTGAAGTAATGGGAAATCTGAGATGAGTTTATGGATATTCAATACGGTCATGGATTACCTTCTTTGGTAAAGCGCGCGCGACGCTGGTTCAGTCATTAGTAAACCTATTTAAACGGTATTTGTGTAATCATTCAATGATCTGTAGGCTAGCCTGTCTTCTCATAAGCAAACAGTAGAACAACCTATGAGCGCCTCTCTTCGTAATAGCATTTTCGTCATGTTAGGGATTCTATTCCTAGCACTTAACCTTCGTGGGCCTTTTACGAGCTTGGCTCCTGTGCTTTCTCAGGTTATGGAAGGCCTCAACCTTACGTCGTCGGCTGCTGGATTCTTAACAGCTTTGCCACTGTTAACTTTTGCCTTATTTTCACCATTAGTCACCAAGATATCTCAACGAATTGGTCTAGAACCTAGCCTGCTCTTAGGCTTAGTTTTGATCACTACGGGTATTACACTGCGCTCTTTTGGAGCAATTCCGACGTTATACATCGGCACAGTAATGATTGGACTTGGTATCGCGATTGGTAACGTGTTGTTGCCCGTTGTAGTGAAAATTAGCTTCCCTACTCGTATTGCGACAGTCACTTCTTTGTACATTTTTACGATGGGCATCGGTTCGACGTTAGGCTCAAGTTTGATGGTGCCGTTTTCAAATCTAACCTTATTCACGGTCACGGGTTGGCAATTAGCGCTGTTAATGAACCTAATATTCCCAATATTAGCTCTGATGATCTGGTTGCCTAAAATCAGAAAACGCTCTTCTTCATCGACCAATAACAAGCATCAAGAAAAGCCGATTCCGATGAAAAAGATGATCAAGAGTGGCGTTGCATGGCAAGTGACACTAGCTCTTGGGCTGAACTCATTTACCTTCTATTCTTTGGCAGGCTGGCTTCCACAGATCTTGAACGACCTTGGCTACAGCGAAATCGATGCGGGTTATATCTACGGATTTCTACAATTTTCGACTATGGTTCCGGGATTGCTGTTACTGCCGTTCTTAGGTAAAAGCGATAACCAACAATGGCTCATTACGCTTTGTACTTCGAGTGTATTTATTGGATTGATTGGGCTGCTGTATTTGCCTGAGTTTGCGATCTTTTGGGTGGGACTGTTTGGATTAGCCAACTGCTCTACGTTTATTATCGCGCTCTCTTTTGTTGGCCTGAGAACATCGAATAGCAGCCAAGCCGCATCGCTGTCGGGTATGGCGCAAGGAATTGGTTATGCTTTAGCGGCAACAGGTCCAACGCTGGTGGGTAAGCTTCATGCTCAAACCGACTCTTGGAGTGTTCCCATTCTGCTGATCGCATCCGTTGCATTTGCGTGCACGATTTTCGCGGCATTGGCAGCACGAGACAAAAAGGTGAGCGTTTAGGACAAACAGAATGGTTATGGCGTCGCGACTTTATTGCTCGCGACTGTATTACTGACGACGGTTTTGATGTATTCACTTGGCGACAAACCAAACTTCCCTTTAAAGCGCTGGCTAAAACGCCCTTCCGATTGATAACCGCAAGACTGAGCTAACATCGCCACATTCTGCTGTCCGTTTTGCATCAGATAAAGCGCATGACTCAAGCGAACTTCAGCCAGTACCTCACGATATTGCATGCCTTCAAGTTTCAATTTACGGATAAGCGTGGCGCGGCTCATCGCAAAGCGTTCCGCCACCGACTCCAGCGGATGCTTCTCATCAGGTGAATGAGAAAGATAATGGCTGAGCTTTTGGCTAAAAGAGACGTTGGCACTGGCAAACAATCGATGCAACACACCTTTCTCGGCTAATTGCTGGTATAAGCCCTGCAACCAAAACTGCTGGGTCTCTTTACTCATGCTTTGTCTATCAAAGGAAAACAGAGCATTGAGTGAATCTTGTAAGCTACGATCCGCTTGTACTTTAGGCAGCCCCAGATCATTCGAGCGTTCCTCACTTAAATCAAGCATCGCCTGAGAAGGTTGGAATTGAAAGCTGAACACTCGCGATAAGAAGCGCCCTTTGTGGGGCATGTTCTCAAAACTCAATGACGATGATGCCTCACACAACAGCAGCTCTGAATGTGAGAGTTCTGCCGCTGAATCTTTCCAAAACAGGCGCTTACTGCCTGTAATGATCTGAATGATACTAGGGGATAGAATCCTCACATTACGCAGTTTTTGTAACTGCTCTGCACGAAAGATCGTCACTTGATATTGATGATTCATCTCATCCCCCTTGTTTACTTATTATCAACGACCAGCTTTCGCATAAATAACTGGTCGCTTTATTAGCTTGTGTCAATTACTAACGTGTGTAAGTTGTAGTCAGTTTCGCTTTGTCTAAAGCCATGCTGTTCAACGTGAATCCAACCACAGCCGACGGCGTGTTTTCGTCTAGGTTGAGCTTATCCGTTGGCAATGCCCAAACCGTGAACTGGTAGCGGTGCATGCCATCTTTTTCAGGAGGACAAGCGCCACCGAAACCTACCGTTCCATAATCTATGCGGCCTTCTTTGCCACCCACTTTAGAGATGTCGACACCACGAGGTAGCTCGCTCACTAATGCTGGAATATCAAACGCGACCCAGTGCCAGAAACCACTTTCAGTTGGTGCATCTGGATCATAGGCCGTGATTGCAAAGCTTTTGGTTCCTGCTGGAGCATCTTTCCACATCAACTGCGGTGACAAGTTCTCGCCGTCACAACCCCAACTTGAATATTCAAACGTCTTCGCCATTGGGTGACCTTCTTGAATATCATTACTCGTTAATTCGAATGCCTGAGCCGAGCCAGCTGTTAAGATACTAAGTGCCAATACTGATTTGATGATGAGTTTCATAATGGTTCCTCTTATTAGGTATGAGCCCAGTATAGTCCCCTCCACACGCCCGATAATGACAATAAGTACACAATTACCTAGCTTAATCCATTTAAATGATACTTACTGTATTTTTAATTTATTATTTTAAAACATGACCCACTCGACAATTTGTTGTTAAAGGAACACTTGTTGACATTCAGGTTACAAATCACGTCCAAAACTCTTTAGACTCGCCCCACGACTTTTAACGAGAATGATTGGATGCGCAGGTTTACCTTAGCCCTTGGCTTGATCTTTTGGCTCCCAACTCTAGCCAATGCCCAAAGTTTGCAAGATAAGTGGCAAACCCTGTATCAACTGAGCTGGCAATCATCCCCAATCCTAGTCTCTCAACAAGAGTTGGCTCAGTATCCGAAAGTTCTGCTTCATGAACGTAGCCGCTATCCTGATTTCAACCAATTCAGTTGGGACGACATCGCAGCGTTAGCGTCAATACAAGATCACTGCCGAGCGATTGAAAGCAATAACCCTTCATTAGATGATGCCATCGAGTTTGAGCTCGCTTTGTGTCAGCAACAAGCATTGGATTCCATTTGGTTTGCAGCACACTCCAAACGACACCCTGCAGGTGGCAGTTTTGCTGATCGTTATTTAGCCGCTTACCCAGATGTGACCGAGCAGATACGCCCATTTTTGAGTCTTACCAACCCTCAGCACCCTTTATATAACAAGCTAGAAAACCTAAGTGCACAAGGCAGAGAAGCACTGCTCAGTGGATACCGAGCTTGGCAACAGGACGATGTGCTTTGGTTAAGTGGCGAGCAAGGCTGGAAAGCCATTCCCTTAGATGTTTGGCAACCTATTGCAGAGCGGCAAGAGGTATCTTTGACGGGTGAAACCTGTACTTTTCGTTACAGCAACGTGTGCTTAAGCGAGCCTAGCAATGACAATCTGATCATGAAAACCTTGATCTTTACATTGCTGTTAACGTTGATTTCCGGACTCGGTAGAGTCTTATACCTAAGAACAAAACAACGAAAAGAGAGGCAGTTCGTTTTACAGCTTCTTACTCATGAACTGCGCACGCCAATTACTAGCCTAGGTCTAACCGTCGAGATGTTTAGAAATCGCTACGATGACTTTTCTGATGAAACTCAAAATGCGGTTTGGCGTTTAATCTCTGACTATCAAAGGCTCTCTCAACTCACCGAAAACAGCAAAGTGTATCTAAGTTCGGATCAGTCGGAGCCTTTATTAAAGCAGAACGCATCCTTAGAAGAGTGGCTCGATCATGTATGTGAAAAGCACAATATCGAGTATCAATGTGATTCAAGTGATGCTGAACTTAACCTACCGTATTACTGGCTAACCATCTGCTTAGATAACTTGATTAAGAACGCTAAACAGCACGGTATAGGTGAGGTTTTGGTCAAGGTAGAACTCGCTGATAAGCTCAGGATTGAGGTGCAAGACGAAGGTCACTTCCCTTCTTTTCTGCAACGGTTCGTATCTCGAGCAACACCGAATATCAATCACAGACAAGACAACATGGGCATTGGCCTTACTATTGTCGAACACTTGATGAAACAAGCGAATGGCCGTCTCATTATTCTTCGTAATCCAACCCGATGTATTTTGGAAATAGCTTATGAACACCCTACTGCTGATTGAAGACGACCATCTACTTGGACAAGGCCTCGTCAGCTTCTTTGAGTCCAATGGTTACCCATGCCTTTGGGCGAAGGATTCAGAGAGTGCCAGTAAGCAATGGTTCCGCGCCGATCTAGTGATACTGGATCGACAACTCGAAGACGGTGACAGCTTGCAACACCTTCCAAATTGGCTACTCCTCAAAGCGCTTCCTGTGATTGTGTTAACGGCTAAAGTGGAAGTCCAGCAACGCGTAGAAGGCTTAATGGCAGGTGCCAAAGATTACGTCACTAAACCTTTCTCAAACGAGGAGTTGCTTGCTCGAGTCATTACCCAGCTTCGTCCGTTAGGGGTGAGCCAACTAAATTACGCCAACATTGAAGTCCGCTTGTCTGAACGAACCGCTTATTTGGATGAAAGCCCGATCACGTTAAAACCTAAAGAGTTCCAGTTATTGGTCTTGTTTGTTCAGAACCAAAGTCGCGTGTTTCATCGTGATGAGTTACTCAATAAGATTTGGGGTTATCAAGCCTTTCCAAGTACCCGAACCGTGGATAATCACATACTGCGCTTGCGCCAGAAGCTGCCAACCCTAAAGATCGAAACACATCGCGGCGTTGGTTATCGCTTAGCTGGGGAATCATAATGAGAGTCACTTCGTTAATCGCATTGATCTGCGCTTTGCCGTTTGCGTGTCACGCCGCTTGGTTTACCAACACGCCATTACAACATACGTATCAATCTCTGCTTGATGAACAACCTCAAGTCGCGTGGCAAGAGCTTCAAATCGCACTCGATCAACAAACACTCGATAGTGAGCTTTGGCTGCCTGTGAAACAAGAGATATTGAGCCAAACTCAATGCGGAACTTCACTAAGACAAGACACTGAGACGAAACATCACATTCAAGTTAGCTTCATTCGACGCTACGGCCTGTCATCACAAGGTTATCAAATCAAAGTCGCTGCAGAGCAACTCAGTGAAGACACGAAAATCCAAACACAACCTATCTCTCTGGTTTCTCCAAGAGGTAAAATCCTTCTCGATGGACAACTCGCTTCTAACAATGAGTATCAAGAGATTGAGACCAGTGAAATGTTTATCAAACCCGAATCTGGTGTTTATCAACTAAGGGTAGGTTCGAACCACTTTCCTATTGTTGTCGCTTTAGACAACAGCAAGCGATGGTTAACACTCGAAAGTAAACTCAGCGAACCACATATCGTGATCACGCCACCGAAGGTGATCGACAACTGCCCTAACGCCAATGTGAGTTGGCAATGGTTTGATGAGAACTACAACCTGTTAGGCTACAAAGTGCCAATCAAGACAGCGCAAGCACCCGTTCCCACAGAAAGCCCGCTAGGGACTAATGCCAAACACTTGAGTGCCTCGGTTGAAATGTTTGAATACCAAGGTGCGATTGAAGTCCAATATGTGCAGCGTGTCGCGGTGCCTTTCTAATGGAATGCATTCAGAAGAATATTAAAAACTAGGTAATTCAGAAAATAGAGACATATAGGTGACAAAGCACTAGCGCTACTTGGGTGTAATGCCCGTACTTACCCTTTACGGAATCTAGATATGCTTAGCGTACGTCACCCACTCAACCTTTCTACTTGTGCCATTGTAGCTTTAACAACAGCTTGTCTGTTTTCATCCAATACACAAGCGAGCCAAATAACGCTAACCAGTAATAGCAGCGTTAGCGCTAACACCAGTAACAACAATACAGTCTCTATTTCATCGAATACTTTAGAGATAGATTGGAACGGCTTAAGCGTTAACAGCGTCGCTCTCACCGTTGATAGCCAACCACAGAAAGTGACGAATCTAGTCATTGGTCTTTCCGATAAAACTAACTCAGCAAAGACCGCAACTTGGACCTTAGTACCTAGTGGGATAAACATTGAGGTAGAACTAAATCAAGATCAACTCACTTTTCAGTTCAGCTTCCCTTCAAATATACAGGTGAAACGTAACCAGCCCGTAGAGTTGGCGTGGTTTGATCTTGCAGAACAACAAACTCAGACCCTATTTCTTCCTATTAGCGAAGGCATGCGTGTACCTACAAATAACAAGCTTTGGGGTAGTTATCTAGTCGACAACCATTCTGGAAGCAACACCACTCAAGACCTAAAGATGCCTTTTTGGACAGCACAACAGAACGACCACTTCATTAGCTATCAGATGATTAATGCAACCAACAATCAACTGCTCTTTTCAGATGCATCCTCTAATGCTTCCTCAAATACAAAGACCAAAATTGATATGAAGGCATCACACCAATTTACGATGCTCAATCAGTCACAGCCTTTTATTGTTCGTATCACCCTCGGAGACTCGTGGTTAGATGGTGCCAAACAATACCGAGATTGGCGCATCAATAATGACCAGTCTGAAACGCTTGTAGCAAAGCAAAAGCGCAATCCAGATGTGAGTAAGTTGATCGGCGCGAGCCACGTTTATTTGTTTGGCAAAGACCCATTAAGCGTCCAAGATGTGAGTAACTGGTGGGGATTGAAAGCTTGGTATCTAAAGGGCTCTAAACTCAACGTTTCCAAGGAAGCAAAAAGAGAGCTTTCATCACTCTCCAAGGGCAAAGATTGGTTCAGTCAGTACCACAAACAGTTATTGTTGGACTCTATTAGCCAGTCGTTGCAGGTGTTATTTCCAGTCGGTACTGCGACACTCGAAAACAACACGATCAAAGCTCAATACGTGGCAGCGCAGAATAAGAAAAATTGGTTGGTTGAACACGCCTCCCCCTACCTAAACTCGTCAGACACTTGGGGACAAGCGTTGTCTTCAGACATGGTAACCAATCTAAATAAGGCAGGCTTAAGCAAACTTTGGCTCGGATTCGATAATTGGATGCCAGCATTCTATCAACCTAACGCTGTGGGTCTGGCAAAACAGTCAGGATATCTGGTCGGCACCTATGATTCCTACAACACAGCCATTCCTGCGAAGCTGAACGACAACTGGCTAACCGCTCAATTACCAGAGCCAATGCGTCAAAGTTGTGCCATTGAACTAGCGAATGGCAGCCTAAAAAAAGGGTTTCGAGGTAACGGATTCTATCTTAATCCGAATTGCCATTTAGATTACGTAAAGCAGCGCGCTCAAGACATTATGAAATTCGGCAACTTCAACAGCTTGTTCTTAGATGTTGATGCAACCGCCATGGCACGTGAAGATTACAGCGGCTCTATAGACAGTCATAGCAAGAGCCATAGCAACAGCAATGGCAATGGCAATGGCGATACAAACGAATCGGATATGCTTTCTGCCTTCAACAACCGAATGCAGTGGCTAAGCGAGCAACCATCGTTAGTATTAGGATCTGAAGACGGCAACAGCCTAACAACAAAAGGCATCGCGTTTGCGCACGGCTTAGAAACGGTTGGTTTTGGCTGGACAGATAAAGACATGAAAGAGAATCGCCGATCTCCCTATTACTTAGGTCGTTGGTACCCAGACCACAAGCCTGACTTCTTCTTTAAACCCGCCGAGGTTAAAGAGCCCTACAAATCGCTACTGTTTTCGCCTCAATACCGAATTCCGTTATACCAAGCCGTTTTCCACGATGAAGTGATCAATACGCACCATTGGCATTCAGACAGCCTTAAGTTCACTAATGTACAAGCAGAACGTGACTTAACCGCCATGCTGTACAACACACCACCGATGGTTCACTTGACCAGAGATGAAGCTTTATCAAGTTCAAGCACGAGAATCAAAGCATTGAAACACTATCAAGATGGCTTTGAACCGATGCACGAACAGTTATGGGATAAACAGTTGGCCGATTTCGACTGGTTAGATAAGAACGGCGATGTTCAACAAACCGAGTTCAGTGACGGGAGTAAGATCATAGCCAACTTCTCCAACAAGGCCTTTCGTCACAACGGTATCGATATTGCTGCCCTATCGGTCAAAGCTATATTAGTGAATGGACAAGTCGTCGACTGGCAGCCCAATCATAGTTAGCTTCAATACGGTTTAGACAAAAACGAATAATAGGAAGCTTAAGCACTTATTTAACCGCTAATGTTCAGCCCGTTACTTGTGCTTCCTATTTTGAAAGGCAGTCAGTAGATAGTCGATAAAGACCTTTTTACGTTTCGGCATCAACTGCCTGTCTGCATACACTAGGCTTACTGAAACTTCTGGCATCTCATATTCAGGTAACAAACGAATCAGCTTACCTGTCTTGAAGTGTTCCCGACAAATGAATTCAGGAAGCACCGCCAAGCCGAGCCCATCCACACACGCTGTTAGGCATGCCGTGATGGTATTCACCCGCAACTGACACGGTAGATCGATCAAAATCGACTCTCCGCCTTCTAATTGCAAATGCCACTTAGGTAGACGTGCCGCCTTGTTCACCACCTCAATCATTCTGAATGGCGGTTCAAGATCATTGGGCGAAGAGATTTCATCGAACTGCTCTAAATACTCAGGGCTGGCTACCAATACACGCTTCGATGTTGTGAGGTAGCGAGAAACCAAGCTCGAATCCACCAACTCACCAATTTGCGCGTAAAGATCGATCCCCTCTGCAATGATGTCAACTTCTCGATTCGACAGTTCTAAGTTCAAAGTCACGTTTGGGTGCTCTTTTAGGAAACTGTGGATGTATGTGGCTAATACTTGATGTCCCAATTCGACAGGCAACACAACATTCAACTGCCCTCGGATCAAATCCTGATTGGCAGAAACCTCTAACTCAGCTTGGTTCATGATCTCTTGCATCTGCATGCTCGACTGATAAAAGCGCTCACCCTCTGGCGTTAAAACTAAACTTCGTGTCGAACGAGTGATCAACCTCACACCTAGGTGCTGCTCCAGCTCGTCAAGCTTTCGGCTGACGGTCGACTTGGTCATGTTCAATGCTTCAGCTGCGTGCGTGAAACTCCCACAATCAACAACTTGTGTAAAAACAGTCACAGCATTTAAGTCCATCGTACTTCTCCCAAAGCCCTATTAGTAAGATTCATGCAACAGTGTTTCCCTTTTTTCCTATCTTATCAATCAATCGAATTCATTTACAATTCGTTACATCTAAATAAAAACAAAATGAGAAATAAAAAATGACAGAGAACAACAACGCTTCGCAATCAGTAAGCACAAAAAAACGTAAAAAAGCTCCGCTTATTGCTACTGCGATCATGCTGTCATTAGGTCTTGCTGGTGCCGGATATTGGTACGGCTATGGCCAATACTTTGAATCTACCGACAATGCCTACCTACAAGGCGACATCACTAATATAAGCCCGAAGGTGTCGGGTTATATTGTTAAGTCTTATGTGAGTGATAACCAATCGGTTAAACAAGGTGACTTGTTGGTTCAAATCGATGATCGTGATTACCAATCTGCACTTGCTCAGGCGAATGCGCATTTAAGCGTCGTTCAATCAAGCGTACACAACCTTATCGCTCAACAAACGTTACAACGTAGCCAAATAAATCAAGCCGAGAGCCGTGTTGATTCCGCACAAGCTGAATACGAGCGTGCAATCCAACAAGTAGTGCGTTCTCGTAGCTTATTAAAGCGTAACTATGCTTCGCAAGATGAAGTCGACAGCATGGTCGCACAACAAAAAGTCACCCAAGCAGAACTTGAAGAAGCGAAAGCAAACCTTGTCGCAAGTAATGATCAACTAATCGTGATTGCGAGTGAAATCGAACAAGCAAACGCATCCGTGACTGAAGCTCAAGCACAAAGAGATCAAGCACAACTTAACCTTGATTACACCAAGGTTTACGCGCCAGCGGATGGCGTGATTGGTAAACGTAGCGTTCGTGAAGGCTTGCTGATTCAAGCAGGCGCACCACTTATGAGCTTGGTACCAAACAACCAAGTGTGGATTGAAGCTAACTTCAAAGAAACACAGCTAAGCGGCATTCACAAAGGCCAAACGGTAGAAGTCGAACTGGATGCCTTTCCGGGCCAGCCACTTGAAGGCGTGGTAGACAGCTTCTCCCCTGCGACTGGCGCCAAGTTTGCGCTCTTACCACCAGAAAACGCGACCGGTAACTTCACTAAAATCGTTCAACGTGTACCGGTGAAAATTACGATTCCAGATCAGCAAGAGTTGAAAGGTCGACTGCTTCCTGGTTTGTCTGTGGTAGCGACCATCGATAAACGAGGCTAGATCATGAGTAATGCTGGTGTTGTCACCCACACTAATGATGATGGAGTGGTTTCTAGACGCCATTGGATCGCCCTATTTGGCGGTTTGATTGGCGCGTTTATGGCGATCTTGGATATTCAGATCACCAACTCGTCTCTCAAAGATATTCAAGGCGCACTGTCTGCCACCTTAGATGAAAGTTCGTGGATCTCTACGTCTTATCTAGTCGCAGAGATGATCGCTATCCCACTCAGTGGTTGGCTTTCTAAAGCGCTCGGTAAACGCCGTTATATCACGTGGACGACGGCCATTTTCACCATTTCATCTTTGTTGTGTTCGTTCTCTTGGAATATGACCTCGATGATCGTATTCCGAGCGATGCAAGGCTTCAGTGGTGGCGCTTTAATCCCGCTTGCTTTCTCGTTAGTGATTCAGTTATTGCCTGTTAACAAACGTGCTGTGGGTATGGCACTGTTTGGCGTAACCGCGACCTTTGCTCCATCGATCGGCCCAACATTTGGTGGTTGGTTGACGGAGAACTTTTCATGGCACTATATTTTCTACATCAATATTCCGCCTGCTTTGCTTGTGATCACCATGATCCGATATGGTTTGGATGATGAAAAGCTCGACCTTGGCACCCTGAAAAAAGCCGACTGGTTTGGTATCGCGACCATGGCGTTAGGGCTAGGTTGCTTGGAAGTGGTACTAGAAGAAGGTAACCGTGAAGAGTGGTTCAGTTCGAGCTTTATTATTGGCTTGAGTATCGTCTCGGCGGTGAGTTTGGTTTACTTTGTGATAAACGAACTCCAACACAAAAAGCCATTGGTTAACCTGCGGCTATTGCGGGATGGGCAGTTTGCTATGTCTTGTATCGCCTATTTGATTTTGGGGATGGCGTTGCTTGGCTCTATCTATGTGCTGCCGATGTATCTCACTCAAATTCAGCAATATAACGCGATGGAAATTGGTGAAGTGCTAATGTGGATGGGTTTCCCACAGCTTCTGATATTCCCAATTGTGCCCAAGCTAACACAGATAATTAAGCCTAAGTACTTGGTGACCTTTGGCTTCGCAATGTTCGGTTTCAGTTGTTACGTGAATACGCACATGACAATCGATTTTGGTGGCCAACAGCTGATTTTGTCTATGGTTCTGCGTGCTATCGGTAGCCCATTTATTATGGTTCCGCTGTCTTTGGTTGCCATGAAAAACATCAGCAAAATGGACACGCCAGACGCATCAACGTTAACCAACGTAATGAGAAACTTAGGTGGCGCTTTCAGCATCGCGATTATCGCTACGCTATTGGATAACAAAACCCGTGAGCATCTGGCTCACATCAAGGAGTCGCTACCTTCTGTGAGTCAACTTGGTTGGCAGACGCTTCAGCAACAACAAGCGTTTTTCATTCAGTCAGGAAGTGATGCCGCAACGGCGATGCAACAAGCGCAAGCAAGCTTACTTGGTACAATGCAACGTGACGCTGCCATCATGGCTTACAACGATGTGTTCCTAATGATGACGGCGTTCTTGGCTCTAGCGGCAGTATTGATTTTTAACATGCGTGATTAGCGCTAGTTTTTTAGTTAGTAAAGCTTCAAAAAAGGCTACATTTCGGATAAAAAATCGAGTAAGAAAACAGAGAGGTAAGCTTATCGGCTTACCTCTTTTTTATTTCTAAAACACGGATAACCCCACAAAAATAAGGTAAACGCAGCCTGCGTTTGAAGGCTTTCATAAATGTTATCGAATACTCTTTAATTACCAATAGTTTATTGAGTGTTTGTATGTGATATAGGCACCTTGACAATGTGCAACCTGACACCTAAATTAAACATAACATTTGGTATTGAGGAAAATGGATTTGACCTTACCAACAGACCTGCGGGTTTTGATTGTCGACGACTCTAAGAGCGCAACAATACTTATTAAGCAGCAACTCTCGAGCTTAGGCATTTCACATGATTGCATCTTTATTGCGACCGATTATCGACAAGCCATCAAGGCGGTCGAGACGCACTCGTTGCATGTACTCCTCATCGATTACCATCTTGAACAATCCTTTACCGGGTTTGAGCTTTTGGGGATTCTGTATCGAAACAGACTCATCGATCATACTGTTGCCACGATTCTTGTTTCTGGGGATATGCGTCAGGAAACCGTATTGACTGCCCTTTCTGGCGAAGCACATCACTTTGTTTCTAAACCGATCAATACTCAATCTTTAGGCAAGAAGATTCAAAGTGCTGTGTCCGTTTCGAAGAAACTCACCCAACTGAATGACTTATATCCGATCACTAATTTGGAACGATTGACACAAGCGTTAGCGATCTCCCCTAATGGCAATAGCGTTCAGTTTGAAGCGACATTGATTGAACACTTAATTGGAGGCAAAGAATGGGATTTGCTTTCAAGCACAATCGACAACTCGAACACGAAAATGCACCCGACCAAATTAGTCGCAGAGGCATTAATTCTAGACAGCTTGGGTAAACCGAACCTAGCCATAGAAAAGCTCCACAATTACCTGATTGCTCAGCCGTTGTCATTAAACGTTATTGATTGTTTAAGCTGCATTTATGAAAAACATAATATGTTACTGCCCGCGCTTAAACTGGCCATAAGAGCGTTTGAAATGACGCCTAGCATCAGTCACCGTGCGATAAGAGCAATCGACTTGGCAGAAAACGTCGACAACACCCTGATGCTTATCAAGCTTGGTGAGATGTACGCGACGCATATATCGTCTGCCGACATTGATATTATTCATTCCATTAGCGCTCACTTCAGTTCACTAAAGGCGACCTACCAACGTGAGACACAATTAAAGTACAAACGCATTCTGCTGGAACATGCTAATCAATTCACAGAGTTGGTAAACCTCAAACTTCCGGTAAAACAACAGCAACAAGTTCTGGCCAGCCTTGCCCTATTTCAAAGTAATATTTTACTCATTGAGAACAGCCCTCAAGTTGCTCACAAGAAAGTGATTCGAGCCTCGACACTGTTAGCAAATAACTTTTACAACCAACCCACTCACTTATTGCTTCAATTGCTGCCTCTCCTGACTCACTTTGGCGAGTACTCCCTGTACCACTTAGTTACAGAGTGCTTAAAAGCTCGAGGGGAGACAATAAACCACCAACTCGAATCAAAAGATGTAGACCCTTCTACTTGTGTAAATATCGAAAATTCCGATTCCATCCAAGAACTAAAGGACTACATTCACAATTACCCATATTCAATTGCGGCGAAACTTGACTATATATATGCCGTCCATAAAGCTCATATAGAAGAAAACCTTAGACACGAATACTTGAAACAGCTCGCACAGCTAGAGCTTCCACCAAGATGGAGCCAATGGCTCAGTGATTCATTAAGATCTGGTTTTTCTACTAAGCCGCCCAGCCCATTTTCAACATACAGCCGACAGGAGTCTATATGCTAGATTTTGATGCCCTAAATGCCTACTTAGATAATGACAAAGAAGTGATTTTCGCTGTGTTGTCTGTGTATCAAGAAGACCATGGAAATTCATTAGAAGAGATACAAGAACTGGTACAGCAACAGGATTGGGGCAAGCTTCATTTTACCGTGCACACATTAAAAGGCATATTAGCCAGCTTCGGCGAAGAAACCGCCACCGTGGCCTTAGAAAGAGTCGAGCAAAACACACTTAATAAGCTTGCACCTCAAGATGATGATCTTTCTGTTATCTACAGCGAAATGAAGATCATCAACAAACAAATCGATGAGGTGCTCAGCACTTATTAGTCAATTCAATGAGCTTTTAGTAATAACTTTTAGTATTCCGTAACAGCTTTTAGTCTCCACTAATAGTTTTATAGTTTTACGCAGCAAACAATGTCAGCTGAACAGGTTAAAGAGCTGAGGTACTTTGGCAACATGGAACCTCGACTCTTGCCACGTTCTCCTCATTTTCCCTATCAATTATATAGCCGCCCGCTCCTATAAATTCACTCGATTTATCTACATGCGCCAATGCATAATACATACTTTATAAGCTATGCATGTTCATGTTTCCCATGAAAAACCGACACGTTCGATGAGATGTAAAATGGTTAAATACTTGTAGATCTTTTTGTGACGTAAGTATACGAAATTGCATTTTATTTATTGGTAAAGAAGAAACTGTTATCTACACTCTAATGAAACCAAGCGTTAATCACTTGGTGGCATAATAATAAAATAAAAAAATAAAACGTTCAGTCGGCTAAAAAAGGACAAGGAAATGAACAATGACAGTTTTGCTGCGTTTCAGGGGCTCACGGATGACACACCCACTAAAGAATCATTTTCTACCACTGCAGAACCTTATGCTCACTATCTAAAGGATATTGTGGGGATTGATTTGCTGTCGCGTGAAGATGAGGTGTATTACGCAAAATTGAATCGCGCGGGTGACAAGCAAGCACGTGACATCATGATCGAATCAAACCTGCGACTTGTTGTAAAAATCGCAAAGAGTTACCTAAAACGTAAAGGTAACAACTTCACGCTGCTCGACCTGATCGAGGAAGGTAACATCGGCTTAATCAAAGCAATCGATAAATACGACCCCGAACCCGGTTATCGCTTTTCGACTTACGCCGTATGGTGGATTCGAGAGAATATTGAAGCGGCATTGATGAACAAAGGTCGTACTGTCCGATTGCCCGCCCACGTATGCAAAGAAATAAACAGCCTCGCGTCCAAGAAGCTCGATGTAAGTAAAAAAATGAGTAAAGAGATTTCTATTTCAGAGTTGTCAGACAGCTCTGGCGTAAAGGCAAAACGTGTCGACCAACTCGTGGCGCTTAGCGGGTTTATTGACGTAACAACAACGGTTGGTATCAGCCACGCACCGATAGTACTTGAACAGTGTGAAAGTGAGTATATCCCTGACCCGCAAAAAGATTGTGAAGATCAGTCTTTTACCCAAGCTCTAGAGCAAATCATAAACACACTGCCACCCAAATTACAGAAGGTTCTCATTCACCGTTTTGGTTTCTTTGATAACAAGGTGAAAACACTGTCTGAGGTGGGACAAATGCAAGATGTAAATGTTTCTAATGAGCGTGTTAGACAAATGCAGAAAGAAGCAGTCGAGAGAATTCAAAAACGACTCAAATTTGATGGTTGGGTGTAAGTCTCAACCCTACTGAGAAGTTATAACGACAGGAAAGAACAATAACGTTAGACAAAAGCATCGTTAATTGAGAGCAACAACGTTAAGTAAAAAGAACCTTAAGGGTGAGCCTCAAAGCTTGCCCTTTTTGTTTGCCTGTTTTGTTTACCTGATTCGCTAGAAAAACAAAAAGATCGTAAGCACACGAACCGTAAGTCGCTAATGGCTAATGGCTAATGGCTAATGAGAAGTGCCACAGCATTCACTTACCTTAAAGAAGTGACTCGCTCACTGCGTAAAATGAGATAATTGATGTAAGTGGTTTCAAGGCAATCTTGTTCCCACACAGATAAAATCCGTTTGGCCGCAAAATAATAATCTTTGTTTCTCAACAGCATCCCAACGGTGCCGCTGAGCTTTTCAAATCGAACGTGATCGCTCGCAGAGATGTAGTCATCTTCACTTTCAATAATGGGTGCTAAACCATCAGCAAACCAATTATTCAATATTTCTCGCATATCTAATTCGGACTCAGGCACATCCACACTCGACAACTCACGATGTTGAGGTGGTGGCACGATGTACTTCGACGCTTGCGGTGAACTGACATAACGATACATGTCGTCCCTCCTTTCTAACTAACTCTTCTAATAATTAAGGACATTTTTATCTGTTCTCAAGTTTATTTAGCGAAACAAACAATATTGTTTAGAAGAACAAGCAATAAAAAAGCCATGCATCAATGACTCTACATGGCTTTAATGAGGGCAACTTTACGCTGCCCTATCTACTTGTTGGTTTAGACTAAATGTCGGTTCAGACTAAAACTAAGCCCTCTCGATTAAATCGAGCTTTGGTCGAAGTCGTTGCCTTGATCGGTTCCAGTTTGAGAATCTGAATCGAAGCTTCCAGAGTCATCCGTGAAGTCAACACCTTGATCTTGACCACCTGAACTTGTCCAGTCGCTGCCTCCAGATTCCATACCCGCCATGTCCGGTTGCTGCTCTTGCGTAGAACCTTGCATGGTGTATTGATCATCGACCTCAACTTCAACAGAACCGCTAGCACCGTCTATTGAACTACCCAATTCGTCGTAACCTTGGAATTGGATCTCGCTAGTACCTTCATAACCTTCTGGAAGTTCAACGGATACAGGCTGCTCTAGGTTGCCACTGATTGTGAAGCTACCATCACCGTTATCCAGTGCGTTGCTCACAGTAGCGCCCTCAGGTAGACCAGACATATCAGCGTAATCAACCGATTCGTTACCACTTACCTCATCTGGAATCGAGATAGAGATGGTATCACCCGGTGCCGCGGTTACATCTGCTGTACTGTCTTCAGTTTCAGCATCTTGAGCTTGGTCATCAGCTTGTTGAGCCACTTCCACTTGTTGCTCTTCTGTTGCTTGAGCAGCTTGGACTTGTGGTTCATCACTTTGTACTGAATCATCTTCAACTTGGATACTTAAGCTGTGGCTTGATACTTCACCGCCGTCGTTAACTTCAACATTCATCGCTAAATTGCCATCGAAGTCTTCGTTCGGCCAGTAAGTCCACTCACCTTCACCTGATTCGGCAAAGAAGCCAGCATCGTTCGCGTCTGCAACATCAACAACTTGTGCAGAATCACTCACGCCCAATTCATCCACCAGCTGTGCATCAGTGATAGTTAGTGAACCATCATCAGCTAAGGCATAACCTTCACTCGCCGCTGCTTCATCACCACCTTGGATATCCACATTGAAGAAGCTTTCGATGCGGTTTTCACCATCGGTCGCTATAAACCCAACTTGAACATCACCGGTGTAGTCTTCAGCAGGTGTGAATTGATAGTTACCTTGGTTATCGCTCTCAATTACACCCTGACCTTCCATCAAGCTTACTGACTCAATGCTCAAGCTATCGCCTTCTGCATCGCTCAGGTTCGCTAACATGTCTTCATCAGTGAACGACAAAGTTGCATCCGCTGCGATTTCCGTCGTCGTGATGCTGTTAACTTCTGGTGCTGCATTCTCTTGCGAGTCGCCTTCTTTCACGACTACGCCAGTTTGCTCATCATGAAGCACGCCATCTTTATCAACCACGTAAGCAATATCTGCTTCGCCAGTAAAGCCTGGTGCTGGTGTGAACGTCCAAGTGCCATCGCCATTATCGACAATCTCACCTTGGCTGCGGTCGGCAAGATGAACCAGTTTCACTTCATCATCGCTGTCAGCATCCACATTCTCAGCCAAACCGATTAGGTCGTCCGCCGTTAGGATGATGGAATCACCCGCTACGGTTTCGAAATCACCAGAATCGATGCCATCTTCAAACGCTTCCGGCTCATCTCCGTAATCAACCGTTGTTGCGCTAACCGTTACGAAGAACTCACCATGGAAGTCTTCAGGAGGCGTCATTTGAATGTTTGAGATATCCCAATCGAACAGGTCGATGTATTGACCCGGCTCGGTGATCATCACGGTATTCACACCATCTGTTACCTCGAATCCAACAGGGAAACCTGTCATCACCAAGTTACTCAGTGTCTCTGAGTCATCGACTAGGCCAACGTTCAGTCCCAAGTGACCCGTTTCATCTTCGCCGAAGACTAATGGACCGTCATGGTCAGTTGAAATAACCGCGCCATCTGCTACAGGACGTACGTACACAGGAACATCGAGAACGGTTTCAAACTCACCGTCACTCACGACAACTTGTAGGTCAGAAACACCCGCAAAGTCGCCTGTTGGTGTGAATGTCCAAGTACCATCACCGTTGTCTGTTACTTCTCCGCCATCTTCACCGTCTGCGGTGATAATGCGAGAAACAACAAGGTCAGCGGTATCGATGTCACCGAACAAGTTCATCAAGTCGCCAGCATCGAAAGTGAACGCGCCATCTTCGTCTGTGGTCATCATTGCGTTGCCGACATTGAATGGTGCGTCGTTAACCGGAATGACATCCACATTCAGCGAGCCATCAACCACTTCTTCGCCGTCAGTCGCTTGATAACCCAGTTCTACCAAGCCATTGAAGTCTTGCGTAGTCACTAAGTGATACATGCCGTCTGGTTGCTGAGTTAAGGTCGCGTTCGCTGGAGCTCGAACTGTGATGCTCTCGATGCTGATCTCATCGCCATCAAGGTCTGTAACTTGATCCGCGATGTAAGCTGGGTCAATCACCATGACCACATCTTCTTCGCCTTGCATCTCAATCATTGGTGCTTCAGGTGCATCATTCACTGGCGTGACATCGATGTTGCCGTCGACTGAAATTGTCTCTTGGCCATCGCTAACGTTAAACGTCATTGGCACATCGCCATTGAAGTTTTCGTTTGGCGTAAATGACCAAGTACCATCTTCGTTATCTAGCAACTCACCTAAGCTAGGATCGATTTGTAGACCAGAAGCCGACAGCTCGTCTGCGGTGTTATCGATGTCGGTAGCTTGAGCTAACAACATGTCTTGTGTGATAAGAATGGTGCTGTCTTCGGCTGTGGTTAGTTTCACATCCTCCGACTCAGGTCCATCGTTCACAGCCAGAACGTCGATTCCTGCCGTTGTTGTAGCAGTCGCACCGTCATCATCGGTCACGACCACATCTAGGCTGATATCACCATTAAAGTTCTCGTTTGGCGTGAAGGTCACAGACCCGTTATCGTTTTGAACCAAGGTGCCGTCAGAGCCTGTGTAAGTCACACTTTCAAGCGACACTTCACCATCAACGTCAGAGCTATTAGCAATTAACTGCTCAGGGCTGATTGTGATGGTGCCATCTTCGTTCATTTGGTAAGACGTAGAACCCGCTACTGGCGCATCGTTAACATCCGTTACCGTCACACCAATATTGGCATCGACTGTCTCAGTGCCATCAGTCACTGTGAAGCCAAGATTTACATCGCCATTGAAGTTCTCGTTCGGAGCAAAGCTATAAGTGCCGTCACCGTTGTCAGTGAACACACCCTCTGCGCCCGTGTAAGACACGTCAGCGATAGACAAGTCATCGCCGTCAATGTCTGCAGCGCCTGCTAGTAGGTCTGCATCCGTGAAGATTAGCGTTCCATCTTCCTCAACGGTGAAGCTTTGGTCTGCGGCTGTCGGTAGGTCATTGACTGGGTTAACGGTTAGGTCTACGCCAGCTTGAACAGTTTCAAGGCCATCTGATACATCGAAGCTCAAATCAATGTCACCGTTGAAGTCAGCATCCGGAGTGATAGTAAATGAACCATCATCGTTCGCTGTTACGGTCGCATTGTCACCTGCAGATAGGTTGCTTGCGGTCAGTGCATCACCATCAACATCGGATGCGTTAGCCAGCAACTGCTCTTGAGATAGCGTAATTGAACCATCTTCATCAACCGAGTAAGCCACGTTTCCGGCCACTGGTGCGTCGTTAACTGCAATGACTTCAATACCAGCGGTAGTCTGAGCCGTCGCACCGTCGTCATCAATAACCGTCACATCAAGGTTGATGTCGCCGTTAAAGTTTTCGTTTGGTGCGAACGTTACCGAACCATCTTCATTTTGAACCAAGATACCGTCTGCACCTGAGTAGCTCACGCTATCAAGCGACACTTCACCGTCCACATCGGAGCTATTCGCAATCAACTGCTCAGGGCTCAATGTAATAGTGCCATCTTCGTTCATTTGGTAAGACGTTGCGCCTGCCACTGGTGCATCGTTAACGTCTGTTACCGTTACGTCGATGTTTGCGTCAACCGTCTCTGTACCATCAGATACTGAGAAGTCCAGACTTACGTCACCATTGAAGTTCTCGTTTGGTGCAAAGGTGTAAGTGCCATCGCCATTGTCGGTGAACACACCCTCTGCGCCAGTGTAAGACACGTCGGCAACTGAAAGTTCATCACCATCAATATCAGAGGCACCCGCTAGCAGTTGCTCGTCTGTAAAGGTAAGTGAACCGTCTTCTTCAGTGGTGTAAGCGACATCTTCTACAACCGCGATGTCATTCACTGGATTCACAGTAAGGTCGGCCGTTGCAACAACCGTTTCAGTACCATCAGAAAGGTCGAAGCTTAGATCAATGTCACCATTGAAGTCGGCATCCGGGGTAATGGTAAATGAACCATCATCGTTTGCCGTAACGGTAGCGCTATCACCCGCGGTTAGGTTAGCCGCGGTAAGATCATCGCCGTCCACATCCGATGCTTGAGCAAGCAGTTGCTCTTGGCTTAGCGTGATTGAACCATCTTCATCCACTGAGTAAGCCAAGTCACCTGACACTGGCGCGTCGTTAACCGCGATAACTTCAATACCCGCAGTGGTTTCAGCCGTTGTACCCTCTTCATCAGCAACGGTGACATCTAGGCTGACATTGCCGTTGAAGTTTTCATTTGGAGCAAAGCTGTAAGTACCATCACCATTGTCAGTAAATATACCGTCTGCGCCTGAGTAGGAAACGTCGCTAACGGATACATCACCTTCAATGTCTGAGCTGTTCGCAAGAAGCTGTGCTTCAGAGATGGTAATCACGTTATCTTCGTCAACGCTGTAGGTCGTTGAACCTGCAACCGGCAAGTCATTAACAGCAATGACGTCGATACCTGCGGTTGTTTCAGCGGTTGCGCCATCTTCATCCATAACAGATACATCAAGACTGATGTCACCGTTAAAGTTTTCGTTTGGAGCAAAGGTGTAAGTACCATCACCATTATCAGTGAATACACCATCAGTGCCGCTGTAGCTTACATCGCTGACAAACACTTCCCCTTCAACATCCGAGCTATTCGCCAGAAGTTGTGCATCGCTTAGCGTGATACTGCCGTCTTCTTCAACGCTGTAAGTTGTAGAACCTGCTACCGGTACGTCGTTGATTGGAACCACTTGAACATCAATATTCGCCGATACAACATCTGTACCATCACTCACATCGTAAGTTAGGTCGACGCTGCCATTGAAGTTCTCGTTTGGAGCGAAGGTGTAAGTGCCATCGCCATTATCCGTGAACACACCGTCGGTGCCTTCGTAATTAACCGACTCGACAGAAAGATCATCGCCGTCAATATCCGTTGCACCAGTCAGTAGCTGTTCATCGGTAAAGGTCAGCGAACCATCTTCATTAATGGTGTAGTCGTGGTCGTAAATTACAGAAAGGTCGTTAACTGCTGTTACGGTCACGTCTAGTTCCGCTGGAGTAACCCCACCGTTGCCATCGTCTACGTTGTAGCTAATCGAGAATTCACCATTGAAGTTCTCTTCCGGTGTAATGGTGTAAGTACCATCACCATTGTCAGTGATAAGAGCGTTCTCAATGGAAACATCTCCAACACTTGGTTCGTTTCCACCCGTATCACCAGAGTCATCACCTTCATCGCCAGTTAGCAATTCAGAGATATCAATGCCGTTTTCATTCGCGAGCGCTTCTTCTGCCGTTGGTAAATCAAACGCATTCTCGCTGCCTACATCTTGGCTTGGAACAATAACGCCATTCACGATATCAAATACATGCCAATGGTCACCTGATGGGTTATCAGATAAATCAGGGCTAAAGGTTTCAACCAATGTATCGCCTACAAACACCTGAACTTGTACATCTTCAACACCATCTACATCCCAACTTCTGCTGGTGTAGTTGTGTACTGAATAGTGCATGTCAGCATCTTGATAATTTGGAATAGTGATGGTTTCAGGGCCGCCACCATTTGTGTCATCTACATCTTGTTGAACAACGTTACCTTCACCCAAATCATGGCTCATGTCGCGATAGTAAATATGGTCTAGCTCATTGCCATTCTCTGTATCGTAGAGCCATAGGTGGTTGTCCATATCACGTGGGCTGTCACCCCATGTGACCACGATACGCATATCTGTTTCTTCAAGTACTTCGGATATAGCGGTTACGCCACCGTTGGTATCTTCGCCTGCTGGAACTAGGAAGCTGCTAGTAATAGAGCCTTCTTGTTCAATAGTGACGGTACCTTGGTCAACAACAGGACCGCTCACAGAGTAGTTACCGGATTGATCGGTCACCGCTGTGTAAGAATGACCTGCGTTGTCGGTTAGCGTAACATCCGCACCTGCGATTGGATTACCAGTTTCAGCATCCAACACAGTACCGGTAACGGTCGTTTCATCGCCTTGCTCTCCGATAATTGCGGTCATGTCATCGTCTTCGATGTCAGTCGCGAATTGTAGGAGCTCTTCTTGAGTAATGGTGTATGAACCGTCTTCTTCAATGGTTATCGCCACATCAGCAGAAACAATTGGCGCGTCGTTAACTGGGTCAACGGTTAAGCCTAAGTTAGCGGCAATTGGTGTGTCGCCATCGCTGATGCTGTAGGCAACATCGATGTAACCATTGAAGTTTTCGCTTGGAGTGATTGAGAACGTGCCATCGCCATTATCGACAATCGTTGCATCGTCGCCCACTAAGGTTAAGTCGGAAGCGACAAGGTCATCGCCCTCAATATCAGCGGCATTCGCAAGTAACTGCTCCTGCGTGATAGTGATGACATTATCTTCATCAACGTTCGCATAAACATCAGATGTCGTTGGCAAGTCGTTGACTGGGTTTACCATCAGATCGGCGTTCGCCACAATCGACTCGGTGCCGTCCGAAATATCAAAGCTTAGGTCGATATCGCCATTGAAGTTCGCATCTGGCGTTACCGTAAAGGTGCCATCACCATTATCAACAACGGTTGCATTATCGCCTGCGCTTAAGTTGCTTGCGGTCAGATCATCGCCATCCACATCAGATGCTTGAGACAGCAACTGCTCTTGAGTCAGAGTAATGGAACCATCTTCATCAATGCTGTATGCCAAGTCACCCGATACTGGTGGATCGTTAATTGGAAGAACATCAATACTTGCGCTGGTGGCTACTGTCGCACCGTCTTCATCAGTCACCACTACATCGAGGCTAACATCGCCATCGAAGTTTGCATTAGGTGCAAAGCTGAATGTGCCGTTACCGTTGTCAGTAAAGATACCGTCAGCGCCTGTGTAGTTCACGCTATCAATCGCCACTTCACCTTCAATATCCGAAGCGTTCGCCAACAGTTGCTCTGCACTGATGGTGATAACTTCATCTTCGTTGACTGAGTAACTGGTTGAGCCTGCGATTGGCGGATCGTTCACCTCAAGTACAGTGATTCCCGCTGTGGTCGCTTCTGTTGCCCCTTCTTCATCGGTAACAATAACCGCTAAGCTCACATCACCATTGAAGTTCTCGTTTGGCGAGAAAGTATAAGTGCCGTCACCGTTGTCTTCGAACACACCGTCACTGCCAGTGTAAGACACGCTATCAATCGCAACCTCACCTTCAATATCTGAAGAGTTGGCTAATAGTTGTTCGTTACTGATCGTGATTGAGTTGTCTTCATGTACGGTGTAAGACGTGCTGCCCGCCACTGGTGGATCGTTCTCAGGCGTCACGCTCACATCGATGTTCGCTTGAACCGTACCCGTGCCATCTGACACATCAAAGCTGAAGTTCACATCACCATTGAAGTTCTCGTTTGGCGCAAAGCTGTAGCTTCCGTCGCCATTATCAGTAAGAACGCCATCAGCACCCGTGTATGTCACACCTTCTACCGTTAAGTCATCACCTTCAACATCCGTTGCACCCGTTAACAGGTCAGCGTCAGAGAAGTTAAGAACCCCATCTTCACCAATAGTGAATGTTTGGTCTTGTGGCTCTGGCGCATCATTGACAGGTGTTACCGTCAAGTCTAGGCCAGCCGCAACCATGTCTTCCCCATCGGTTACATCGTAACTAAATTCGATATTACCGTTGAAGTTTTCACTCGGTGTAATGGTGAAACTGCCATCGTCGTTCATTTGAACGGTCGCATTTTCATCATTGGTGGTTAGGTTGATTGCTGATAGGTCATCACCATCAATGTCGACAGCGTGCTCTAGCAACTGCTCTTGAGTTAGCGTGATGCTGTTATCTTCGGCTGTCACGGCACTGATATCACCATCAACTTCTGGAGCATCGTTCGCTGGCGAAATGTGAATCGTCACATCTTGTGTTGCCGTTGCGGTGGTGCCCGTATCAACATCAGTCGACGTCGCATTCACGGTTAGAACCACATCCCCATTGAAGTCACCTGAAGGGATAAACTCTAGCCCTTCTAGCTCGCCAGGTTGCAATGACCAAGTGCCATCACCGTTATCAGTACCTGCAGAAAGCGAGCTGCCTTCCGGCACGTCTTCAATCAAGATAGCAAGGTTTTCTGAACCATCGGTATCAGTAAGCGCCGCATCAATATCAAGTGGTACAGGTGTATCTTCGGTACCAATGATTTGGTAATCCGCGTCAGACACTGTGATTTCAATGTTATCGATGCCAAACGACTCATCACTCACACCTTGGTTCAAGGTTGAACCGAAGCCTAACTCAAGTTGGCCGTCTTCAACGGGTACCGTTAGGTTGATTTGGTGTGCTTGGTCGTTCCAACCACTGAAGCCTTCACCTTGCGACACGCCGTGAACAACTTCACCCACTTCATTGCCCGCTGAATCGTACAACGTTGTCGTGCCATCTTGAGTTTGGAACGCCGAGTTGTCTAACGAAGTAAGCTCTTCGCCGCCGACAAAAATTTGGAATGACTCACCATCCCAAGAATCAATTTCGTAGAAACTGAACGAGATATTAACTTCGCTCACATCACTTGGAATGTCGTAAGTTTTGCTGACAGCTTCATCGCCACCAGTGCCACCAATACGACCCAGCATGTCACCTGATTCGAAGCCTTGTGAGCTTTCAGTACCGGTATTCCAACCGTTTGAGCCAGACTCGAAGTTGTCTGAAGCAATCACTAGGTCAGAAGCAATCGACAGCTCTGGCATATCAACCACAGATTGAACATCAATTGTCGCTTCTGCTGGTACTGTCGCGGTACCGTCATTCACATCGAACGTCACATTCACATTACCGTCGAAGTTTTCATTCGGTGCGAATGTGTAAGTGCTGTCGCCGTTATCAACCAAAGTACCGCTATTTGAAGCAACATTTTCAACCGATAGGTTATCGCCATCAATGTCGCCCGCATTTTGCAGCAGTTGTTCTTCAGTGAAGGTAAAGCTGGTGTCTTCTTGAGTCACAAATTGTGGCTCACCGACTGTTGGCAAGTCATTAACTGGGTTAACCGTTAGATCAGCCGTTGCTTGAAGCGTCGCATCGCCATCAGTAATGTCGAAGTTCAAATCAATGTCGCCATTGAAGTTAGCATCTGGCGTGATAGTGAAACTACCATCATCGTTTGCTGTAACTATCGCATCACCACCAACAGTTAGGTTAGCCGCTGTTAAGTCATCGCCGTCAACATCGCTCGCTTGAGCAAGTAATTGCTCTTGGCTCAAGGTAATTGAACCATCTTCGTCCACGCTGTACGCCAAGTCACCCGATACCGGAGCATCGTTAACAGGCAGAACATCAATGCTTGCGTTGGTTGCTACGGTTGCGCCTTCTTCATCAGTAACGACAATATCAAGGCTTACATCGCCATCGAAGTTAGCGTTTGGTGCGAAGCTGAATGTTCCGTCACCATTGTCGGTAAATATACCGTCTGAGCCTGTGTAGTTAACGCTATCAATCGCCACTTCACCTTCGATATCAGAAGCGTTCGCCAACAGTTGCTCCGAACTGATGGTGATAACTTCGTCCTCGTTGACTGAGTAGCTCGTTGAGCCTGCGATTGGTGGATCGTTCACCTCAAGTACAGTAATACCCGCGGTGGTCGCTTCAGTTGCGCCCTCTTCATCGGTAACGACAACATCAAGGCTAACTTCGCCGTTGAAGTTTTCGTTTGGCGAGAAGGTGTAAGTACCGTCACCATTGTCTTCAAAGACACCATTAGCGCCAGTGTAAGTCACGCTATCGACTGCCACATCACCTTCAATGTCCGAAGAGTTAGCAAGTAACTGTTCGTCGCTGATGGTAATTGAGTTGTCTTCATGAACGGTGTAAGACGTGCTACCTGCAACCGGTGGATCATTTTCTGGTGTCACGCTGACATCAATGTTGGCTTGAACCGTATCCGTGCCATCTGACACATCAAAACTGAAGTTCACATCACCATTGAAGTTCTCGTTTGGCGCAAAGCTGTAGCTTCCGTCGCCATTATCAGTAAGAACACCGTCCGCACCTGTGTAAGTAACGCCTTCAACCGATAGGTCATCCCCATCAATGTCGGTCGCCCCTGTCAGCAAGTCTTCGTCAGTGAAGTTCAAGACGCCATCTTCGCCAATGCTGAACGTTTGGTCTTGTGGTTGTGGAAGGTCATTAACTGGATTAACGGTTAGGTCAGCCGTCGCAACAAGCGTATCTGTACCGTCGCTAATGTCGAACGTTAGGTCAATGTCACCATTGAAGTTCGCATCTGGCGTAATGGTAAAGCTGCCGTCATCGTTAGCAAAAACCGTCGCGTCTCCATCAACAATCAAGTTAGAGGCAGTAAGGTCGTCTCCGTCTACATCGCTTGCTTGAGAAAGAAGCTGCTCTTGGCTCAAGGTAATCGAACCGTCTTCCTCAACACTGTATGCCAGGTCGCCTGATACTGGCACGTCGTTGATTGGTAATACATCAACCGTAATAAACGTATCAACTTGAGCGCCGTCTTCATCTTGAATGGTCACATCCAACTGCACTTGACCGTTGAAGTTTTCATTCGGAGCGAAGCTACATGTACCGTCACCATTGATTGAGAAGATACCGTCTGGGCCATCGTAGTTGATCTCAACAAGCTCAACATCACCTTCAATATCAGAAGCGTTCAGCAGAACTTGAGACTCATTGAAAGTCAGTACTGAATCTTCATCGATGGTGTATGACGTTGGGCCAGCAACTGGCGGATCGTTCACCTCAAGGACAGTAATACCCGCCGTTGTTGCTTCGGTCGCGCCATCTTCATCCGTCACGACAACATCTAGGCTAACTTCGCCATTAAAGTTCTCGTTTGGCGAGAAGGTGTATGTACCGTCACCGTTGATTTCCAGAACACCGTCGCTACCACTGTAAGTCACGTTATCAATTGCGACTTCGCCTTCGATATCCGAAGAGTTCGCTAGCAGTTGTTCGTTACTGATCGTAATAGAGTTGTCTTCATGAACCGTGTAAGACGTACTACCCGCAACCGGAGGGTCATTCTCTGGCGTCACGCTTACATCAATGTTAGCGGTTACCATATCGGTACCATCTGATACATTGAACGAGAAGTTCACATCGCCATTGAAGTTTTCGTTTGGAGCGAAGCTGTATGTGCCATCGCCATTGTCGGTTAGGACACCATCTGCGCCAGTGTAAGTTACACCTTCAACACTTAGGTCGTCCCCTTCAATGTCCGTTGCACCTGTTAATAGGTCTTGGTCATTGAAGGTTAACACGCCATCTTCGCCGACTGTGAATGCCTGGTCTTGTGCTTCTGGACCATCGTTCACTGGTGAAACCGTTAACTCCAGATTGGTAGAGACAACATCATCACCATCAGACACATCAAACGTAAAGTTAACATCGCCATTGAAGTCAGCATCTGGCGTTAATGTGTACGTACCATCACCGTTATCTGTGATAGTTACGCTCTCATCATTGGTTGCTAAATTCAGAGCCGTCAGCTGGTCGCCATCGAGATCACGAGCATTAGCTAACAAGTCTTCTTGCGTAATGGTGATAGAACCATCTTCTTCTACTGTTGCTGCAACAGGCAGCGCTTCAGGTGCGTGCTCAATGTGCGCGCCTGTCGCGTTAATGTAGATGGTTTGAGAGACCGTTTCAGAATCATCATTCGATAGCTCTGTTGCGGTTGCAGTTACATGAACTTCAAGCTGTTCGTTGAAGTCTTCTGGTAACTGGATTTGTAGTGAATTTTCGATAGCCGTTGTCGGTAAGTTCACCGTACCATCAGGGCCAACGGTCACTTCACCGCTGTAGATTTGGCTGTTCACTTCACCCACATCGATTGTGAAGTTGAAATCTGTGTAGTCAGCATCACCGCCGCCATACAAATCTTCAAAGCCGTAAACCAGTTCGCCGTCTTCATTAACCGTCGTGCGAGTATGTTCGATACCATCTTGGTTTAGCTGAGAGCTTGAACCACCATGGAATATCGCGTCACCATTCTGCCCTTGCACCACGGTTTCAGTGCCATCAGCAGCAACAAAGACAAGTTGAGGATCAACCGTATCCATGTTCGCTGGTGAACCATCCTCAGCACGGAACTCGTACTGACCGTCTTGCATCGCGTCAAAGTCGTTGTGTTGATGCCCGTTTGGAATTAAGAACAGGTTAAAACTCTCACCTTCCTCGACTTGGAAGCTGAACTGATCTTGCCCAGGGACAAGGTCACCGCCGCCACCCACTTGTGATGCATTCTCGTAGACAACTTCAACACCTGTAATGTTGCCGTCTTCATCGACTTTGTAGTAACCCGCTGCGTTTTGGTATCCCGCGGTTTCACCTTCAAACGTTACTGTGATTTCAGTATCGTTGTAACTGGTGATACCGTTTTCTTGGTCATTCAGAACGCCTTCATTATCGTATTGAATAACCGAACCTTCTGGCACACCATCCACCGTTACCGTCAGTGTTTCTGATAGATCTTGGTCTACTAGCGCAGCCGCAATATTAAGCTCAACAATGCCGCCTGGCTCAACCAAAATAGCTTGGTCATCAACGTTAACGCCGTCGCCATCGGTTATCACAAGATCCGGCGCATCCGCGACTGCTTCAATATGAACGTTAAGGTCTTGTTCAACCTCATCCGTACCGTCTGTCACAGTAAAGCTGAACTGCAGATCACCACTGAAATGCTCTTCAGGAACGAAGCTGAACGTGCCGTCACCATTGTCGGTGACTGTGCCTTCATCGCCAGAGTAATTGATGCTAGTAACACTGAGGTCATCGCCATCAATATCAATCGCACCACTCAACAGATCTTCTTGAGTGAACAGGATGCTGCCATCCTCTTCAATGTGATACATGCCTGGAGCAACAATTGGAATGTCATTCACCGGATTAACGGTCAATGTCATATCATTAGACGTGCTCAGCTCACCGTCGCTCACCTCATAAGTGAATGCAATATCACCGTTGAAGTTTTCAGAAGGTGTCACTGTGTACGTGCCATCACCGTTGTCGACAATGCTTGCGTTCGGATCATTGGTTTCAAGCGAAGAAGCAAATAGCTCATCGCCATCTTGGTCGCTCGCGTTCTCCAGTAGCATTTCTTGTGTAACGAGGATTGAACCATCTTCGTCGACATCAGCCACCATTGGCGTCGCTTCTGGCGCATCATTGACGAACTCAACTTTTAGGTCGATGTTTGCGGCAACCACATCCGTGCCATCGCTCACATCAAACGCTAGGTCAACATTACCGAAGAAGCCCTGCTCTGGTGTTAATGTGTATGTTCCGTCGCCATTGTCTGTGACTTCTACCGTGTCGCTTGCACTCGTCACATTCACAACTGACAGTTCATCACCTTCAACGTCTGTCGCTTGTGCCAGTAACTCAGCTTCGGTAATAGTAATCGCTTGACCATCTTCCGTAGTGAAAGACATGTCAGGCACGTCTGGCGCATCATTGATTGGATTGACGGTTAGGTTGAGGTCAGCCGCAACAGTTTCGATCGCGTCAGTGACATCGTAAGTAAATTCAATCTCACCAAAGAAATCTGCACTTGGTGTAATCGTGAAGCTACCATCTGGGTTTTCTACAACAACCGCATTTGGATCGTTGGTCGCAAAGTTAACCGCTTCAAGGTTATCGCCATCTACATCGGTTGCATTCGCTAACAGATCCTCTTGAGTGATAGTGATTGAACCGTCTTCATCAACAGCGGCTTCAATTGGACCACTCACCTCTGGGCCTTCATTGACAATTTCAACGTCAACTCTTGCTGTGCTTGGTGCGCTTGCTTGGCCATCACTGATATCGAAAGTCAGATTCACTTCACCGTAGAAGTCCTCTGCAGGTTCGAAGGTAAAGGTATTATCACCGTTATCCGTTAACGTACCTTGCGTTTGGTCTGCAAGTAATAGGTTTTCGACATGAAGAATGTCGCCATCAACATCGGTAGCACCAGACAATAGGTCTTTCGCTTCGATGATCATGGAGCCGTTTTCAAGCATTTGGGTGTGCAATGGTTCACCCGGAACCGGCACATCATTGACTGGTACAACCGTTAGGTCTAGGTGCGTTGCAACTTCATCAGTTCCATCAAACACCTTGTAGTCGATGTCGATTTCACCATTGAAGTTTTCATTCGGCATGAAGGTAAACGTACCATCGCCGTTGTCGACCAAGTCACCGTTATCACCACCGTAAGTTATGTCAGAAATAGACAGCGTATCGCCTTCCACATCAGTGGTGTTCGCTAGTAAGTCATCTGCACTGAACGTGATACCTTCATCTTCATCTGTCGATAGAACAATCGGGCCAGAAACGATTGGCGCATCATTCACCGATTCGAAGTTGATATTAATGATGTTGCTGTCTGTTAGCTCACCATCGGTAACTTGGTAACCGAGTTCGATTTCACCATGGAAGTTTTCATCCGGTGTTACCGTCCAAGTACCATCACCATTATCGGTGAGTGTTGCATGCTCTGAGTTTTCACCCACCAGCTCTAGATTTTGAATATCAAGGTCGTCGCCATCAATATCAGAGGCTTGTGCCAGTAGCTGTTCTTCTGTAATCACAACAGAAGCAAACTGAGCAGAACCTTCCGTATCGATAGTGATATTCGGAAGATCAGCCGTTAGCTCGATTTCGTTGTCACCCGCATGGATGTTCAACTCAACCGTTTCGGTGATTTCTGAACCGTCTACACCAATCGATGTAAACACAGCTTCATCATGAAAAGTTTGTGACACTGTCATGTTTTGAACGACGTAAGTACCATTACCTTGCACGGTACCAAGCTCAAAGTAAGACACCGGTTGATCAACCGTTAGCGTGTAATCTGTCTCGAAAGTACCACGGTCTTCTTTGTGGTAAGTCATCGAGTCAATTAGGTCGCCATCCTCATTGAACGCTTTGATTTCTACTTCTGTAAAGTGACGAGACTCTTCCATGAACCAACCACCCAAACCATCTAGGTGGAAACTGATTTCATTGATGTCTTGACCTTCAACCGAAACTGTCAGTTTCTCATCACCACTTAGACCTTGGCGGTCTGTATCACCAAGTCCGTGACCAATGTGGGTGTTACCATTCCAGGCACCAAGCGGATCATCGTTACTTTGAACGGTTACCGTTAAGTCACCATCTGAGAACTCACGAGTATAAGGGTCAACTTCTGTCCCCCAATCATCCACACTCGCGTTATCGTCAAACGTACCAATTTGTGTGGTGTGTGTACCTTCAGCAAGAGCATCTTCACTTGGAACAAAGCGCACTTCGGTATCTGCAGGAACTTCTTGTCCTACTTCCAGTACCACCCATTCGTCATTCACATTCGCTTCAATGATGCCGTTTTCTGGCGCTTGGTCTAAACGTAGTGCTGGTTCTTCACGAAGTGTCACACCAACCGTTTGGTCTTCTTGTGCTTGGATGAAGATTTCATCGCCCGCTTCCGGCGCATCGTTGACAGGATTAACCGTCAAGTCGAGTGTCGTCAGAACTTCATTTTCACCATCACTGATGCTGTATGTGAAGTCCAACTCGCCATTGAAGTTTTCTGTGTGCGTAATGGTGAATGAACCATCGTCATTCGCAACAATCGTCGCGTCAGGATCGTTGGTTTGTAGGTTAGTTGCCGTTAGCTCATCACCCTCAACATCGGTCGCATTCGCAAGTAACTGCTCTTGAGTAATGGTGATTGAATTATCTTCGTCGACTTCAGCCTGAATACCAGATGTTTCAGGGCCGTCATTCACAGCAATAACATCGATGCCAGCGGTTGTAGTTGCGGTTGCACCGTCTTCGTCAACGACAACAACGTCTAGTGAAATATCACCATCGAAGTTTTCATTTGGCGTAAAGGTGTAAGTACCATTGCCATTATCAACAAATGAGCCGTCATCACCGGAGTACGATACTCCAGACAATGATACATCGCCTTCTACATCGGAAGAGTTTGCCAATAATTGCTCATCACTGATCGTGATTTGGCCATCTTCTTGAACTGTGTAAGATGTCGGGCCAGCAACCGGTGGATCATTCTCAGGCGTTACACTGACATCAATAACAGCTGATGTTGAATCAGTACCGTCAGAGACATCGAACGAGAATTGAACATCACCATTGAAGTTCTCGTTTGGAGCAAAGCTGTATGTGCCGTCGCCATTATCGCTAAGAACACCATCTGCACCTGTGTAGAGCACGTTTTCAATCGACAGTTCATCACCGTCAATATCCGACGCGCCTGCAAGCAGATCAGCATCGGTGAAGAGTAACGTACCGTCTTCTTCAATCGTGAACTGTTGATCTTCCGCTTGTGGCAGGTCATTAACCGGATTCACAGTAACGTCTAGGCCAACTTGAACTGAACCACCATCGTTATCGATGATATCGAAGTTCAGATCTAGGTCACCGTTGTAGTCTGCGTTCGGTGTGATGGTGTAGCTGCCATCATCATTATGTTGGATGGTCGCATTTTCATCAGTAGATAGATTGATAGCTTCTAAGTTGTCGCTATCAATATCACCTGCTCTTGCTAGCAATTGCTCTTGGCTTAGCGTGATGGAGCTATCTTCATTGATGGTGTAAGCCAAATCACCCGATACTGGCGCATCATTGATTGGCAATACATCAACGTTAATGTGTGTTTCAACCGTTGCGCCATCTTCATCTTGAATGGTCACACCCAGTTGAACCTGACCATTAAAGTTTTCATTTGGTGCAAAGCTGCATGTACCATCACCATTTACAGTGAAGATACCGTCAGAGCCATCGTAGTTAATGCCAACAAGTTCTACATCGCCTTCGATATCCGAAGCGTTCACAAGAATCTGAGATTCACTGAACGTCAGAACCGAATCTTCGTCAATGGTGTATGACGTTGGACCCGCAACCGGTGGATCATTCACTTCTAGAACGGTGATGCCCGCAGTGGTTTCATCAATCGAACCGTCTTCATCGGCAACAATAACGTCAAGGCTGATATCGCCACTGAAGTTTTCATTAGGAAGGAAGGTGTAACTGCCGTCACCATTATCTTGGAACACACCATCTGTGCCGCTGTAAGTTACGCTGTCAATCGACACTGCACCTTCAACGTCAGAAGAGTTTGCTAGCAACTGCTCATCAGAAATTGTGATGGCATTGTCTTCGTTGACCATGTACGAGGTTGAACCCGCAACTGGCGGATCGTTCTCAGGCGTCACACTGACATCAATGTTAGCGCTGACCGTTTCTGTGCCATCAGACACATCGAAACTGAAGTTCACATCGCCATTGAAGTTTTCATTTGGCGCAAAGGTATAAGTACCATCACCGTGGTCGGTCAGTACGCCATCACCACCTGTATAGCTAATACCTTCAACGGTTAAGTCGTCGCCATCAATATCGGTGGCACCGGTGAGTAGGTCTGCATCTGTAAATTGAAGCGTACCGTCTTCTGCAATACTGAATTGTTGGTCTTGAGGAACCGGCAAGTCATTAACTGGGTTAACAGTAAGATCGGCGGTTGCTTGAACCGTGTCAGTACCATCAGTGATGTTGAATTGAATATCAATGTCACCATTGAAGTTCGCATCTGGTGTGATGGTGAAACTGCCGTCATCGTTAGCTACAACCGTCGCATCACCACCAACCGTTAAGTCGCTCGCGGTTAGGTCTTCGCCTTCAACATCGGACGCTTGAGACAACAGCTGTTCTTGGCTCAATGTGATTGAACCATCTTCGTTAACGTTGTAAGCCAAATCACCGGATACTGGCGCATCATTGATTGGCAGTACGTCAACATTGATGACGGTTTCAACCTCTGCACCATCTTCATCACGAATGGTGACATCAAGCTGAACTTGGCCATTAAAGTTCTCATTCGGAGCGAAGCTACAAGTGCCATCACCATTTACTGAGAAGATACCTTCAGGGCCATCGTAACTAATACCAACAAGCTCAACATCCCCTTCTACATCTGAGGCATTAAGTAGCACTTGTGATTCACTGAAGGTCAACACTGAGTCTTCATCAATAGTGTAAGACGTTGGGCCTGCGACTGGCGGATCGTTCACTTCAAGAACATTGATGCCCGCGGTCGTCGTGTCGGTCGCGCCATCTTCATCAGCAACAACCACATCCAGTGCAATTTCACCGCTGAAGTTTTCATTGGGCGAGAAGGTGTAAGTGCCGTTACCATTGATTTCAAGGACACCGTCACTACCAGAGTAAGTCACGCTGTCTATCGATACATCACCTTCAATATCTGAAGATGTTGCCAATAGTTGTGCATCAGAAATGGTAATCGAATTGTCTTCATTAACTGTGTAAGACGTTGAACCCGCAACTGGCGGATCGTTCTCTGGAGTCACGCTAACATCAATGTTTGCAGACACCATATCTGTTCCGTCTGAAACATCGAAGCTAAAGCTCACATCACCATTGAAGTTTTCGTTTGGCGCAAAGCTGTATGAGCCGTCACCATGGTCTGTCAGTACCCCATCAGTCCCTTCATAACTGATGCCTTCAACCGTTAAATCATCACCCTCAATATCGGTTGCACCAGTTAGCAGATCTGCATCAGTAAACTGCAGCGTACCGTCTTCTTCAATGCTGAACTGTTGATCTTGAGGAACTGGCAGGTCGTTAACTGGGTTAACGGTTAAATCAGCAGAAGCTTGAACCGTATTGGTGCCATCAGAGATATCGAAGCTGATATCGATGTCGCCATTGAAGTTCTCATCTGGCGTGATGGTAAAGCTGCCATCGTCGTTAGCAACAACCGTTGCATCACCGCCAACCGTTAGGCTGCTGGCAGTAAGGTCATCACCTTCCACATCAGATGCTTGAGAAAGCAACTGCTCTTGGCTCAAACGAATCGAACCGTCTTCATCGATTGAGTAAGCTAGGTCACCTGATACTGGCGCATCATCAACCGCCGTAACACTCACATCAATATTCGCAGAGACCGTATCGGTGCCATCTGACACATCAAAGCCAAAGTTTACGTCACCATTGAAGTTCTCGTTCGGTGCAAAGGTGTAAGTACCGTTACCGTTGTCGGTAAGGATACCGTCGCCGCCATCGTAGGTCACACCTTCAACCGTAAGGTTATCGCCTTCAATGTCCGTTGCACCTGTTAACAAGTCTGCATCGGTGAAGATTAACGTGCCATCTTCTTCAACGCTGAATTGTTGATCTTGAGGGACTGGCAAGTCATTGATTGGGTTAACGGTTAAATCGGCAGAAGCTTGAACCGTGTTAGTGCCATCTGAGATATCAAAGCTGATATCGATGTCACCATTGAAGTTCGCATCTGGCGTGATGGTAAAGCTGCCATCGTCGTTTTGAGTAACTGTCGCATCACCACCAACCGTTAGGCCACTAGCAGTTAGATCATCGCCTTCTACGTCAGATGCTTGTGATAGTAATTGCTCTTGGCTTAAACGAATCGAACCGTCTTCATCGACTGAGTAAGCAAGGTCGCCAGATACTGGTGCATCATCGACTGCTGTTACGCTTACGTCGATGTTTGCAGCTACCGTATCAGTGCCATCTGACACATCAAAACCGAAGTTTACATCGCCATTGAAGTTTTCATTCGGCGCAAAGGTGTAAGTACCATTACCGTTGTCGGTAAGAATGCCGTCGCCGCCATCGTAAGTCACACCTTCAACAGTAAGGTTGTCACCTTCAATGTCCGTCGCACCAGAAAGAAGATCAGCGTCGGTGAAGACAAGAGTTCCGTCTTCCTCTATTTCAAACGTTTTATCTTCAGGAACCGGCGCGTCATTAATCGGACGTACCGTTAAATCAATTGCGCTGCTAATCGTTTCTTGGCCGTCACTGATGTCGAAAGTAAGGTCAAGTTCACCATTGAAGTCAGCAGAAGGAACTACTGTGAAAGTACCGTCACCATTGTCTTGAACGGTTGCATCAGCACCAACTTGAACGTTAGAGGCAACCAGTTCGTCCCCATCTACATCACTTGCGTATTCGAGTAATTGTTCTTGAGTGAATGTTATGGAGCCATCTTCATCCATGATGTAAGCCAGATTTTGTTCTGCTTCTGGCGCATCATTTTCACTTTCTACTTGGATTTTAAACGTTTCGCTTACTGTTTCAGAATCAAAGTCATCCTCTACTTCACTGATGGTCTCTTCATCTGAAGCTTGAACATCAACGGCAAATGTCTCTTCGACTGTCTGTGAATCGAGGTCGTCACCAACTTGTTGCTCACCCGATTCAGAAGATGTAGAACTCGACGCTGCAGAGGTACGTGCAGCTTGGCCTTGTTCTTCATTACTTTCAGCGTCTGCTCCACCTGTCGCAGACTCTGCGTTATCGCCACCTACTGCTTGAGCGCCAGCACCTGCTCCGCCACCACTGCCAGCAGCATTGTCCGAGCCAGCTTCCGAAGCCGCACCACCGACTACATTGGATTGTGCTGCGTCTGAATCTCCATCGCTTTCTGGCGTCTCTTCTTGAACAGTCGCACCAGAAGCCGACGCATCTTCAGCATTACCTGCGCCACTCGGATTGTCTTCTAAAGCCTGATTAACCTCGTCGGCCGCATCCGTGTTTTCAGCACCCGTCGCTATTGTCGACGCAATCGTATTTTGTTGATTTTGTTGATTCTGCTGTTGGGAGGGCGTACCCGCGTCGTTCGTGTCCGTTTGTTCTACCGCGTCATTTAGATCTTCATTTTGGTTGTTTTGGTTATTTTCGCCTGCCATTACAGCCTCCGTTGCTACTAGCTAACTGATCGTATTTAGAGGCATTAAAGGACACCATTTTGAAAAACCAAGTTTTTATACAACATTTTTCATATTTTTCTTTTTATACATAAAGAATCAAAAAAAATTTGAAAACTTCCTTTAAACATCCTTAGTTATTGTGATTAAAGCAATTACGGCGGTGGAATGATGATAGACATGACGAGTTTGCTGCGGTCAATCGACAACAACCACAAAGGGCTTCAATTGCTATTAGGCGATTTTTATAAGGACTTTTCAGACGCAGCGATCAACATAGAGATGCTTCATAAAAGTGACCGTTTTGATGAGCTCAACAACTACTCAAAGAGATTAAAGACCATCTTAACTTTACTGTGCGATCAAGACTTGCCACCCAAAATGGCCAAATTGGAACATTTGAGTAAGCACGAATTCCCTGCACCTGAAGAGCTTTTAGAGGATGTAAAAACTGAATTGCACAACGTCAATCGACAAATCAATCACTTGTTGGACATTAAGGAAGTAATAGATGACAAGTCATCGAGGTAGTCATGAGCAATAACCAAATAGAACATCACTTAAGAAAAGCGCTCGTTTCTAATAATGAGGCTTCTAAGGTCACAGCTGATGACACCATTGTGCTTGCAAGTGCCATGACCAGTGTTCACAAAACGTTGCTCATCATATTCCTACTCGCTTTAGTCGCTATCGCCGTGGCATCACAAGCGCGTATAGACATCGTCGTTTCTGTACGTGGTGAGCTGTTGTTGGAATCTGACGTTGAGAAGGTTCAACACCTAGAAGGCGGCATATTGGAAGAGATGTTAGTCCGAAAAGGAGAAGTCGTTTATGAAGGACAGCCGATCGCACGAATACGCTCACTAGACCGCAACACTCAACTTGATACCGTGAATACTGAAATTATTCAGATAGAGCTCGATAAGATTCGCTATGAAAGCTTACGCGACATGGTAGAACCCAACTTCGCTTCTTATATCGAAAAATTTCCAGAACAAGTTCAGGTGAACATGAATACATGGCGACAAGAGTTTTCTAAAAACCGCTCCAACGAAGAGCTCATTACCCACGATATTAAACACAAAAACTCCCTGATTAAGTCAATGCTTAAGCGTCGTAAAAGTTCAGAGAATCAACTATCGCTCATTCGCAAACAACTCAACATCAAAAACACGCTTTATAAAGAAGAGATGGCATCTTATGTCGACGTCCTCAACATGAAAGTACAAGAGTCCAATATGGTACGTGAGATTGAGAACCTTGATGAGTCGGTCATGAACGAACGTTTTCAGCTCGACAAACTGGAAAAACAACACCGTGACTTGGTTGAAAATCGAAACTCTGAGTATCAAGCACAAATCATTCAAGCGAATAAAGATCTCAAGCTAAAACGTATCTTACAACCACAACATTCCGACAAGGTTGATCGACTGGTTGTCTACTCACCAGTCGATGGCGTGGTCGACAAACTGCACTTCAATTTCCGTTCAGCTGTGATTCCGCCAGGCGAGAGTATCGCCGATATTGCCCCAATAAATAATTCGTTACACGGTGAAGCGAAGATTCCACGTAAAGACATGGGATTTGTCGAAATTGGTCAGGCAGTGAAAGTAAAAATGGATACCTATAACTTTGCAAAATACGGGTTTGTTGAGGGAACCATCGCCTCAATCAGCCGCTCGTCTTATGAAGAAGAAGACGCCGAATTCTATTTAGCAGAGATTGAAATTGACCGAAACTTTCTTGAACGAGGAGGCACTCAATACAAATTATCACCTTATATGGAATTTACCGCCGATGTAAAAACAGGCTCGCGTCGCGTGATCGAATACGCAGCGAAGCCGGTGATGTCAGCCATCGAAGATGCTTTCGATGAGAGGTAATCAATGAGCGGAAAACCTTCATACAATATTTCTGTACCCGCCCTGCGACTAAGCATATTGTTTAGCGTCGTACTGGCTGCGCTCGCTTTCTATTTATACTTTTCTTGGTCAAAAGTAGACTCAGTCGCACAAGTGCAAAGTGCCCCACTGCTCATACAAGCTCAGAAGCTTAATCAGACCATCGAACAAGATATTCAAACTCTGCAGCAGTGCTTAAGTACCGACACTTGTGGTACTAACGAATTCAATCTAGTTAACTTGAAGCGTGAAATAGATGAATTTAGGTCGCTAGCCTCTTTGAACAAAACTGAGTTCAGCTTGGTTGGCGCTACTGAATACACTCAACTTGAATTAGCGATTAACCGTTTCTCCGATAGCGCTAAAGCACGTGCCGATGTACTCGATTTATATCTCTCACTGACCAACAACTATCTGCAGATGGATGACAACTACCGCACCATGTTTAACAACCATGCGAGCGATTTGATGTCTGAGAAAAACGAGTTCTTCGTTTGGTTGTTTATAGTGGTCGTAATACTGGCTGTGATAACGGTTCTATCTAACGCTGTCGCCATGTTGAAACTGAAGAAATCCAGCTCTAACGAACGCGAAATCGACTATGAGTTCGATGCTCTGTATCAAGAACTAAAACAGTTAGATTTACAAAGGCTTGAAGAGCTTCTTAATGAAGTGAGCATCAATCCCAAACAGCGTCAGATCTACTCTCATCTCAAACTGATCTTCAGTAAATTGGAAGACCAAAAACGTAATAACGATCTCTACAAACAGCTGTATGCGTTAATCGGTTATGAGATTCGCGGAATCACCAATACCATCAACGGTGGTGTCCAGTACCTCGTTCAAGAAACCGATGAAAATGGCGTATTGATGGCGAAAGATATTACCTCTGCATGTAGCACCCTATCTGAGCTAGCAGAAAACTATAATCGATTGATTTCACAGGGTACGGAAAGCAAGTCGAAAGAGTTTTCTCTGCTGAGCGTGTTATCTGAATTGATGATTCATATCAGCGCCAAAGTTCAGAGGAACGAAGGTCAACTTGACTGCTTTATTTCCGACAACTTACCCAATCGCGTAGAAGGCCAATCCACCAGCTTGTTCTGGATATTGTTCCTACAGCTTTCCAATGCCATTCAACTCAAATCAAATAAGAAACTATTT
Organism: Vibrio sp. J383; assembly: GCF_023503985.1. Taxonomy (NCBI): domain Bacteria; kingdom Pseudomonadati; phylum Pseudomonadota; class Gammaproteobacteria; order Vibrionales; family Vibrionaceae; genus Vibrio; species Vibrio sp. J383. The sequence goes on from NZ_CP097294.1 coordinate 1,682,737, forward strand.
GTGACGATTGAATCTGGGGCGGCTTCAGACATGGAAAATACCCGAGTTACCATCAATCTAAACTTCCTTTCAACGTTAGATGTCTCTGTAGCCAAGCTCAATAAACTCCATTGGAGCAGTCACAAGGACCACACCGCAAGCACAGACGACTTAGCAAAAAGCGTATTAAAAGATTACGGGTATTACGAAAGTCACTGGTTCCAATCGGGTACGCAGGAACGTTTTCAGATTGAGCTTGATCTCAAGGCGAAGAATTTCCACACAGAAAAGACTCGCTTCGACGGCAAGCGTTTACTGCTGTGCGCCAACACTCAAGTTCGCATCGATGTGATGAAGAAAATGCTCAGTAATTTGGGGCTAGATATCACCGAAATTCGGACTGCCAATGAGTTATTTTCAGCGGCGAAGACCTTTGGTGATTACGATGCGATTATGCTGACCGATACCTTTGAACCCAACAAGTTACCGTCACTGAGTAAAACAGTGAAATCTCAACTTAAGAACCACCCAAATACCAAGTTGCTGTTATCGGTAACCAACACTCAGCATGCGCAAGAGTGTCATAGCTTCGTCGATAAGATCATCAACTCCCCTGCGATTCCTTATGAGTTTATTCCTAACTTACTCACCATTATGGAAGCGGAAGCATCAGAAGAACAAATGGAGAATAGCTCATTCCTAATCGTAGAAGATGACCGAGTTCAGCAGATTTTACTTAAACGAATCCTTACCAAGCAAGAATATGAACCAGACATGGTTGGCGATGGCGCTGACGCAGTGAAACACTTCATGAATAAACGTTCAGACATCATTTTCATGGACTGCATCATGCCGGGTATGGGCGGCATTGAAGCCACAAAACGTATTCGCCAGTTTGAACAAGAAAACGAGAAGAACCCTTGTACCATCATAGGTGCAACCGCATTGACCAGCAGTAACGAACACCAGGCTTGTATCGAAGCCGGAATGGATTACGTGATCAGCAAACCTTATAAAAGTGACCAAATAATCAAGGTGATCAACAAGTATGTGGCGGTACAGAAACTTAACTAGCAGCATCATAGCTGCACTCGCATTCAGCACGACACCTTCAGCATCGGCGACTACCCTGCTAGAGGCGGTAGAGCTCGGCTTGCAAAACAGCCTGTCTCTTCGTGCTAGTGATAAGGGCGTGGAAGAGAACGAATACAACATTGGGATCAGCCGATCTAAGTTTCTACCTTCACTCAATGGTGCAGCCGATACAACATGGAACGAGAATGAAACCTTGCTATCGAGCGTGCCCGATGAAACCTCTAGCTATAACTCAAACAGTTACAGTCTTTCGTTATCCCAATCCATATTCAATCTTGGTGACATTTTCAAATATGGGACGGCAAAGCTCGACTTCAATATCGAAGAGATTAAACACGAGAACAAAATCCAAAGCACTATTTCGGAAATCGGGTCTCAATACTTTGAGTATTTGAAAAACAACGCACAGATAAAAGCGACTAAAGTTGAGCTTAAATCGTCTGAGACGCGTGAACATCAAATGCGACGCAATGTGGAGTTAGGAAATACAGCTGCCAGTGAGCTGTACGAAGTGATTGCTCAAAAAGAAGGTGTTTCGAACCGTTTAAGAACCTTGCAAAAAGATCGTCGTGTCATTCTCAACGGGCTCTCTATTCAAATTCAGTACCCTATCACTCCGTCGCAAGACATATACGAAAGCGTGCCTTTAAAAGAGATCAACGAAACCGAGCAACGCACGATCATGGATCAGGCGTTAAAGCTGAATAACGACTTGTTGGTGGCAAAGAAAAACGTAGAGAGAAGCCGCAGAAGCTTAAAAGAGAGCGGTTCAAACTTCTTACCGACCGTTTCGCTTTCAGCCAGCTATCGACATGATGACGCCAATAACTACGATAAAACCGACATTACAGCCACAGGCGAAAGTAACTCAACCAGTGTTGGCTTAAACCTCGCCGTGCCTATCTTGTCTGGTGGTTCTGATTACTATGGCTATCAAAAATCATCGACGGCCATCGAACGTACTGAGCTGCTTTACCAAGATTCGCTTTATACCACACGTAACAGCGTGAATACCTCAGTGCTCAACATTAACGATTTCTCGCAGTCTATAAGCAGTTTCGAAAACATCATTCGCGCCAACTACGCATCTTATAAAGGGATCCAAAGAGCCTACCAATTAGGCACGCGTACCATCACCGACTTGCTGGCGGCGGAAAGTAAGCTGTTCAGCGCCTTAAGAGATTACGAAAGCGCTCGATACGACTACATCATCGAGACCATTAAGCTTGAGCAAGTTAAAGGCGTGCTTTCGATTCAATCGATAGAGAGTATCATGCAATTGATGAGTGATATTGAGGGACGAGACAATCAAGATTTGGTGCCTAAACACCTTCTTTCGACTGAGTCATTGAGAAAAGGAGGGCGCAATGCAAACTGAGCAATTTTCGCAAAAGATCAATATGGCAGATAAGTGTTATCTGACTTTCTCAACGATAATATCGACCTTGTTTGGCTTGGTGCTGCCCTTCTCCATTCTGATCATTTTTGACCGAGTGTTACCCAACCAAGCACAAGATACTCTGTTCTTATTGTTCGCGATTATCTTGATTTCCATCTTCCTCGACTATCACTTAAAAAATCAGGAAGAGAAGATATCTTCCGTCATCATGAGGCAGTTTGAGACCAACTTAACCAACAAAGTATTTCAATCCATATGCTTGGCTGAGATATCCAAATTTCGCCGTTTAGAGCCCGGTGAATATTTGGAGCGTATTTCGACCATTCCAGAACTGAAAACCTTTTTTGGTGGAGAATCGGTTCGAGCACTGATCAACCTTGCTGTCAGTTTGATTACCATCCTTATCATCGGGCTCATCAACATATGGGCTGGTATTACACTTCTGATTGCCTCTGTCATCTTGGCTATTTTCGCGTGGAGCCTTTCCAAACAAAAGATTGATAGTTTGCAGAATAAGTCAGACATCGAAGGATTAACCACCTCCAAAATCATCGAGATCATCTCTAGCCCGCTTGATATCAAAGCTCGAAATATGGAATACCGCGTTGAAAGCCTGATGACACAAATGGTCGAAGAGCGCGAAGTTGAGAACATCAAATATGAGCAGATTGAATCGAACTTCAGCCTAATATTGGCGCTTATCCAACAGCTATCTATAGCTTGTGTTGTTGTGGTACTGGCAACGGCCGTTATCAATATGGAATCTAGCCAAGGCATCATGGCCGCGATCATCATGCTAACCAACCGTTATTTTGCGCCTTACCAACAAGTGATGCGCACCGCGAGCCGCTGGGAATTAAACAAACTCCACATACAACGTATCGCCGAACTGCTTGAGCTGGCGGCTTCGGTTGAACATCAGCATGAGACAACAGAGGTTGAACGTATTTCGGTTAAGTATTCTGAAAAACAGCGTATCGAGTTCGAACTTGGGCAAGCCTATTTACTTACAGGGAAAAGTGGCTCAGGCAAAACACACCTTGCCAACTGTATTACTCGCCAGAACAGCGATAACAAACTGGACATCATGATTAACGAGACCCCCCTCGATGACGTTAACTACAACGTTTGGCGCAACAGTGTGCTGATGGTCGATAAAACAAGCTCGTTCGTGGAAGGAACCATTATTGATAATCTAACCTGCTTCCGACCAAGTTTGAATAATACGGCGTTTGCACTGTGCGAGACTATGAACATCAAGGCACAAATTGATGGGCTTCCTGCTGGTTTTTACACAGAACTCAAAGGCCACATGCGCAATCCATTCTCACGCCAAGTAGGTTACGCCTTATTATTGGTTCGCGCCCTGCTCGCCAGTAAGCGTGTATTGATATTTGATGATATCGATTGTGTCTATGATGAGGAATTTGCACGAGTGGTGCTGACCAGTACCGCCTATCGTGCCAATGACAAAATCCTAATCATCGCCAGTAATAAGATGGACAAACTAAACCACCGCCTCAAACGCGTAAAACTTACCGGAGGTGATCAATGAGCATCCTAGTTGATTTCAACAATGTTCCGCAGCGGGTGTTGGACTTTGAAGCAAGTGGTTATGATGAACGCTACAGTCAGTCACCGCTGATTCGTGGCTTAGCTTACACCTTAATTGCACTGGAATGGGAAGGCACGCCGTCTATTCTCAGTGACGCTTTTATTCCCAAACAAAAAGACAGTGACAGTTTTACTGCGACCATAGAGCGTCTTGGATACCGCTGTGATGTGACCAAGCTAAAAACTCTCGAGAATATCGATCAGTACCCTCATCCATGCTTTATTGAGATAGAGAACCTTAGCGCCATTTTCTTAGGTACTAAGGATGGAAAGTTACTCCTGTTTGATTACACGAACAACAACACCATTGAATACCCAATGTGTAAAAAGCCCTGTTTGCTGATTTCGATTAGCGAATATTCTCGTCTATTCCGCGAACCACCGCCGGAATCGCAAGACAGAAGCAATTGGATAAAATACGCTTTCTATCGTTACAACAATGAACTTAAAAGCCTGATCATTCTCAGCTTCGTCATCAGTATTCTCGGAGCATTGCAGCCATTCTTTATTATGAGTGTGTATAACTTCGCACTGACTTCGAGCTCTCAAGCCACACTCTATTGGTTAACCTTATTTGCCATTATTGTTGGCTTCTCGGAGTATTTCTTCAAAAAGATGCGGGTCAACATCATTGCCACGTCCGGTAAAGATCTCGCCGTGCACATCTCGCAAGCCGTTATATCTAAGCTGCTGTGGCTACCTTATGCGATGACATCCACTGCTGGGGTCTCTTCCCAGTTAGCTCGTTTGAAAGATATCGATACGTTCCGCCGCTTAGTGACTGCAGAATCAACCCTCAGCTATTTTGATATGCCATTTGTGATTGTATTTATCATCGCGATTGCCCTGATGTCGGGTACGGCAGCGCTTGTAGTGATGGGTGGCTTAATCTTGATGTTGGTGTTCTGTGTGTATTCTCGCTATATCTACTCGCAAGCCACATCCAAAAGCTCCCGCGCTAATGCGATGGTCTCGTATCAATGGAATGAAATCCTTCGTGGTATCAAAACTATCCAAGGCCTGCCTTTACTTCGTGTCGTTCAATCTCGTTTCAGTGCTTCACACATGCAAAGCACAAGTGATGCCGAGAACGTCGCCGTGACTAACAGTAAGATTCAGGCCGCTGGCGGCAGTTTGATTCAGGTGATTGGTACTGCAAGTATCGTGACCGCAGTAATCGGAGTGATGGAAGGCACTTCTGATGCTGGTGCAATGCTCGCGACAGTGATATTGGTTTGGAAGGCGTTAGGCCCAATCATGGGTATCTATAACTCGATATCTAAGTTTCAATCCATCAAGGCGTCATCAGCACAGATCAATAACTTGATGTCGATGAATGACGACAAATTAACCTTAGAGAAGAGCCCGCCTATTCGCCAGTTCCAAGGCAGCATTATGGGCAGCGGAGTCAGTCACAGATATGCAGGTGCGGCGACCGGCTTAACCAACCTTGGTTTTAAGATACCACCCAGTGCAAAAGTCGTCATTTGTGGCCCAACTGGCTGCGGAAAAACAACACTCATCTCAATCATTGCTGGCTTAGAGGATCGTTATCAAGGCGCAGTATCCGTTGACGGCTACAACATCAAGCAGTTCAATAGCTACCGTTATCGCACCTCAATTAACTACATCCCTTTTAACCTGCATATTTTTGAAGGTTCACTAGAAACCAACTTCATTCTGCATAACGGCCTCATTCCAACAGAGAAGATGCAAGAGATGGTGAGCTTCTTCGAACTGGACGAATGGCTACCAGAAGGCTTAGCGACTCAATTGAGTGTCGATAAGTGCAAAGGCCTTCCAAACGGAATTCAGCAAAAACTACGTTTGGCCCTTGGCTTGGGTAACTGTGAGCAATCTCTGATAATTATTGATGAGCCCTTCAACGGTGCCGAGCAAGAAAACGCGCAATACTTTAACCGTTTGTTCAGCGATAAGTTGCTGAATAAGACAGTCATTTTTTCGACCAATGATCCCGGCTTAATCGCCACATCCAACATGAGTTTGGTTCTAGAGCCAGATGGAAACTTGAAATATTTTGGCTTAACAGACAAATACTTAAACAGTTTGAGCTAAATCATAACGCTTACTCACAATTCGTCATTTCGCGAGATGGATGTAATTGACAAAATCATAAGTGAGAGAGATGATTCGGTCCAATACCACAGGTAACAAGGAAACAAATGTACACATTCGTTGCAGACAAGCTTGATGTTGCTTACTTATCCGCAATTCCTGAGAATCATATATTTCAGGACTGTGACGTGCCTGAAGAAGAAATCGAACTTCGAGAGATCATTGAGATTTGGTACGAATGTTCATTCCTGCCTGCTTTCAATCTTCAGAAAATTGATATCGAAAACAAAGCTGAGCTCACAGTTGTACAAACACATGTTTTGAGCAACGATACGAGCACGCTCGCCTTTCTACTCAAAAACAGAACATATCGCGCCGCGTTGAACAGAATGCTCGGTATTTGGACATTAGAACCCTCTGCAAAAACGGTTTTAGAGCAACTTCTTTTCGAACTAAGCCTTGATACAAAACGCCCTCATTAACACGAATTTTAAGTAATTCATCAATAAGCATAAAATTAAACAAACTGCCAAACGCTATAAATTACTAATAAAAGAACGTATATCAAAATAAGCTCTGGAATCACAAGAACTTATACCCCTCCCACACTTCTATTAAATTTGCGGTTTCAAAGTTTCCATATCGGCATTTTTATTCTACTGTTTTTATATAAAAACAGTTGGATGGATCCTTATATGGCGATTACGGTCTGGAATAACCTTTCAGTCAAACATAAACTCTTTGGCTTAGTTCTACTTCCCATTTCATTACTACTCTTCCTCGCAGGTAGACAAGCTTATATTTTAACGACTCAGTTGACCGATTTTGAGCGAACCAATCAGTTATCTGTGTATCTTCAAGATATCTCGGTTCTGTATCGAAGTACTTTGTCCTCAAGTCCGGAAGAGTTCGCGATACAGAGCGGTCAAGCAAAGGCAGAATTAGAGAACCTGTCTCCAATCATTTTTTTAGATGCTTCTGATGAGATTAATCAACTGGTTGCCGACTTCAGCGAAGCAACCTTATCGACAATGCAAGCCACTGACAGCTACGATAAATTGGATGCCCTTGAGTGGCAGAGCGACTTATACAAGCAGTTATTGCTCGAAATAGAAAAAGTCCCATTCGAAAACACCAAGCGGGGAATTCAGCAACACCTCACCGCGTTACAACAGCTTGAATGGCTGATGTTTTGGTCAAACGAAGAGTTTAAGCTGGGCACCTCTCTGATTGAGATATTCCAAAGCAACCAAGAGTACGACCCAGAACTTGCTGAACAGATTGAAACCTTAAGTGAAAGACAGCAATTGTTCTTAGAACGCTTTGTTTCATTGAATGCCAACGAACATCAAGTGTCACTGATGGTTGAAGTATTTAGAAACGATGTGTTTGCTCAAAGCCAAGAGATTAGAAGCGCACTACTCGACCTAAACGCAATCAGCCAACTGACGCCACAAGAGATTTCTGTCGGATTAGAGGCGATGAGCGCTCGACTCAGCTTATTGCAAAGCCTAGGTAATGTTATCAAGCAAGAGTTCCAACAAGAAGTTGAGCAAGCCATCTATGAAGCTCAGATCCAACGAACACTATTTATCTCTATCGTTGCTTTGCTCGCGACTATTGTGATGGGATTAACCCTAAGCTTGGCAAGACAAGTCACCAACAACCTGAATTTGGTGTTGGCTTTCTTGAAAAGCGAAAACGATGAAACTCGACCTTCTTTGGATAAGCTAATTCAAGGCAAAGATGAACTCAGCCTATTTGCTCAACAAGTAGAGCGACTCACCATCGAACGAGAACACGCAAAAGAGAAGTTAACCTTAGCCGTAGAAGACGCAGAGAAAGCCAAAGACCACGCAATACAAGCTAGCAAAGCGAAAAGCAGCTTCTTAGCCAATATGTCTCATGAAATTCGTACCCCACTCAATGGCGTTATTGGTATTTCCGAGATTCTTGCAGATACCCCACTCACACCCACACAGCGTGATTATGTGGATACGATTGAAACTTCATCCCAACTGCTACTGAGCTTGATCAACGATATCTTAGACTTCTCGAAGATTGAATCTGGCATGCTGTTAATCAGCCCTCACTCGGCGTCGATTAGAGAGTCGATATACGACATAGCCTCTATTGTTGCGCCAAAAGCGAAAGAGCAAAAAATATCGGTTAACGTTGATATCAGCCCAGACACACCAGCTCGCGTAATGATCGACGATCACCGCTTAAGACAGATCCTAATGAACTTTATGTCGAATGCAGTGAAGTTTACGGCTGAAGGTGGCGTAACACTGTCGATCAAAACACTCGAACAATCTGATGATAATGTCACCATTCGATTTGCCGTTCGCGACACAGGTATTGGTATCGGCAAGCAACAACAGAAGCAAATATTCGAGCCCTTTGCTCAAGAAGATGACTCAACTACACGTCAGTTTGGCGGTACTGGTCTTGGCCTCGCCATCAGTACACAGTTGGTCGAACTGATGGGTGGCCAGATTCAGCTCGATTCAGTCAAGGGGGAAGGCAGCTGTTTCTACTTCGACTTAGAATTACCCGTTGACATGATGCTACCGAAACCAAGCACGGCAACCGCTGACATTTATGTTCTGGGTAACGAGAACATGCTTTCTACACGAATAGAATGTGACCTTAACCTTTATGGCTTAAAGGTAACTCAGCGAACGAATAACACTTCCGCGATGACCGAACAACTCGCGACTCAGAAACACAATAAACCGATTACTGTCGTTTTCGCTGAAGATGATGTATTCCTAGCTAATACCCACGCAGATAACTTAGCTAAGCTGCACCAAAATGGCATCACTATCTGTTTGATACGTTCTTTCTTAAGTGAGCCTGCGGATCTTGGCGACAGCGTTACTGCACAAGTCGCACAGCCCCTACTCGGCTTACGTTTAATTAAAGCTATTGAGCTCTGTGATACGCAGGGTTTAGCTGAGCTTTCAGAGGCAAGCCAACAACCTCTAGAGATCCAACACAAGATACTCATCGTCGAAGACAACAAGATCAACCAAAAAATTGCTGGGCTTCATGTCGGTAAAAGTGGTTTTGAATTCGAGTTCGCTAATAATGGTCAAGAAGCTGTGGACATGTTCACCGCAAACCCTCATTACGCAGTGATACTGATGGACTGTATGATGCCCGTCATGGATGGCTTTGAAGCGACAAGCAACATTCGACGCGTTGAAAAAGAGACCAACGCCACGCGCCGTATCCCTATCATCGCCTTAACCGCCAGTGTGATTGATGATGATATTCAAAAGTGTTTCGACGTAGGTATGGATGACTATGTACCAAAGCCATTCAAATTTGAAATGCTAAAAGAAAAAGTACTTGCCGCCGTTGAAGCGATGCCACTTCCTGCTGCCTACAAAACTAAATCTACGAAAAAACCCGCGACCGTAACGCCGATTCTTAATGCTGCAGCTAAGCGAACATTGCCAGAAGAAAGAGTGCAAAACACGGTTCCGAGTAAATCTGAAAGAATACTGCTCGTCGAAGACAATCGAGTTAACCAAAAAGTCGCTTCTGTGATGTTAACAAAGGCCGGCTACGCGTTTGAAATCGCCGACAACGGACAAATCGCCGTCGACATGTACCAAAACGACAGTAGCTTCGATATTATTCTAATGGATTGCATGATGCCCGTTATGGACGGCTTCACTGCGACCAAAGAGATCAGAGAGCATGAGAAAAACCTAGGCTTAAGCAAAACGCCTATCATCGCGTTAACCGCCAGTGTTATCGACGATGATATTCAAAAGTGCTTTGATTCAGGCATGGATGGATATGTAGCGAAGCCCGTAAGAAAAGAAAAGCTATTCCATCAAATAGAAAGTGCGACTTGTTAGGAGATACCCATGGATTGGATTAGAACAATAAAAACACTTCCCCGCAGAGTCATGTTGCCAGTCGCGGTAGGGCTATTAGGAAGCTTGCTTCTTCTCAGCCCTGCTCACGCCGCTGAAGATTATGCCATATTTTCTTTAGACTCCGGATTTGAAGAGATATCAATAAACAAAGCGCGAAAGCTCTATAGAGGGAAAACTAAGCGCCTCAATGGCAAACGTGTTGAACTGTCTGATTGGCCTGAGAACAGTGCCGAAAGAGAGGACTTTTATCAGCTTTTGCTTGGAAAAAATGCCGCTCAAATGAATGCACACTGGGCTGGTTTATCTTTTTCAGGAAAAGCGCGTTATCCAAGAGAAATCAAAACGGCGTCAACCGACAGCTTAGTGGACTGGCTTGATGACAAACCAAACCGTATTGGTTACTCCCCACTCTCTTCGGTTCCTCAAAATGCCAACATTCTCTACGTTATAAGTTCGGAGAAATAATATGAAAAGAATAATTACGTCAGTACTGTGTGCTTCAGTTGCCTCTCCGGCTTTTGCGATTATTGAACTTACCGATAATTTTTCGTTAAGCGGATTCGGTTCTACTTCTTGGGCAACCTCAGATAACGATAATCCATTAATCATCAACCGCGGTTTTACCGATGAAAATTGTTACGACTGTGATACCACATTTGGGGTTCAGTTAGACTACTTCTACAACTCATTCAAAGCTTCTGTGCAAGTTGTCAAACCACCCCAATATGATTGGAGTGACCCTCAACTGGAATGGGCTTACTTGGGCTATGAATTTAACGACTTCGATGTAAGTCTTGGACGCTTAAGGCTGCCACTGTTCCTTGCCTCTGAGTACTACTATGTCGGCCAAGCCTATATGACAGCAAGGCCACCGACAGAGGTGTATAACAGCGTGCTCGGAATCACAGCTTTCAATGGCATAAAAGTGAGCTGGACTCATGATGTAAGCGATGAAGCTACCCTACTACTCTCTCCATTTTTTGGTATTAAAGATAACAATGAAGTCGACTTCAATTCGACAACTGAGCTTGAATTTGAAACAAATCGAATGTTTGGTGCCAATCTACAATTGAGTGGAGAAGATTATCGTTGGAATTTGTCATTCCTCGATTCCAATTTTGACCAAACCGTAAAGCTTAAAAACATCGGTTCACTTCCAACAGCAGACAACCAACACATCCAACTTTGGTCGCTAGGTGCTGAATACGAATTTGGTCAAGCTGTACTTGCCAGTGAAGGGCAAATCAGCGACTTCTCTTCATCCATGTACGCAAGTCTTGGTTACCACTTAGGGTCATTCACGCCTTACGTCGTTTATGGCGCACAATTTGACTCCAATGAACACTTAGAGGGGAACAGCTACTTAATTGGCGTTGACTATGATGTGTTACCTAACGTGTCTATTAATGGTGAAGTGCAATATTTTGAGGCTCGTAAAGCAAACGGTGCCTTTGTTGAGGATTTCAATGCACTTACTGGTTTTGATGACAAAGATGCCGTCCTTTACACCATCATGTTGAGTTTCGTTTTCTAATCAAGCGGGAAAATAATCGACATTAGAAATAAAAGCCCAAGCTAATCAAACAGTTTGGGCTTTTTTATGTCTTTGAATTGTCATGCTTAACAAGCCATAACATTGATCTTAACTATCCTTTCATCCAGAAATATTGAGATGATTTCATTCCAATGTCAGCAACGTCAGCATTGTGTAAGAAGGCTGCAAACTCACGAACTTCACCGCCTTTATTCAGTCAACCTAAGAGCGAATAAACAGATACCTTAAACGGAGAACGCATGCGAATAGCGACTTTATCTTTAAGTTTGGTTTCAGCGGCCGGTTTCGCGGCTGAGCCAAATCCTTTTCCAATTACGCCAGATGAAAGTGGCGAAGAGTTTATGGTAAGTGCAACGAATCCATACGTAAGCAGCACTGGGTATTCGATACTCAAAAAAGGCGGTAATGCGGTCGATGCGATGGTGGCGATGCAGATGACAATGTCGGTGGTTGAACCGGATATGACAGGAATTGGCGGTGGTACTTTTGCGCTGTTTTATCAAAAAGACAAAGATCAATTTCTCGCACTTGATGGACGAGATGAAGCCCCTTCAACTGCTACTCCAGACATGTTCATGGAAAATGGAGAAGCACTAAGTCGAAACGAGATTTTAGGGGCTCGTTCTGTAGCGGTTCCCGGCACACTTCGTTTGCTCTATAGCACTCATCAACAATACGGAAAACTGCCATGGTCTGAGCTTGTTCAACCCGCAATTGAACTGGCGAGTAAGGGCTACGCGATGAACAGTTACACCTACGACATCGTGGTTCGTGAACAAGAACGATTGATTGAAGATCCAGAAATCGAAGCCCTGTATTGGAATGGCGACCAAATCAAACCAACCGGCACATTGATGAAAAACCCTAAGCTTGCCGACACTCTGAGTAACATTGCTCAACAAGGCGATAAGTACCTTTATGGTGGCGAGTTTGGTAAGCACATCGTTGAAACTGTGAACAGCAGAATCGATGCCGACCACGCAAAGCTGTCTATTGAAGATTTTGCACGATACCAAGTCAAACAGCGTGAGGTTATTGAAAGTGACTACCGAGGCAACAAGATTGTCTCGTTCGGTTACCCAGCCTCTGGTGGCGTGATGGTTGCTCAAAGCCTTGAAATGCTCGAAGCTTATGACTTAGCCGATATGTCTAAAACTGATGTTGAACCTTGGCGCTTGATGACCGAAGCCATGAGAATCGCCAAGGCCGATCGCATCGCTTATGCGGGCGATCCAGATTATATCGAAGCGCCCGTTGCTGCCCTACTCGACAAAGCCTACATCGATGAGCGACGTAAGCTCATTCCAGAGAGTGGTATTGCGAAAACAAATCCGAAAGCAGGCAAGCTATCCGATACTGATTACGCTCAGTATCAAGGTTTTGAGAGCCAAGATACCGGGCACATATCCATCATCGACAAAGACGGTAATGCCATTGCAATGACCAGCACCGTCGGCACAGGCATGGGTTCAGGGGTAATGGTCGATGGCGTGATTCTTAATGCCCAAATGGCAAATTTCTCCACAAAACCCACAATAAACGGTAAACCGACTCAAAACTCTATTGAAGCAGGTAAGCGACCTCGTTCCGCGATCACCCCGTTAATGGTTATGGATAAAAAAGACGACCTGCGTTTAGTGGTAGGTTCTCCTGGTAGCTCACAAATTCCGGGGTATGTGTTAAAAACCGTGGTTGGTGTTTTAGATTGGGATCTGTCTGCGCAGGAAGCAATTGACCTTCCAAACATCCAATACGGCACCAAGATAGATCGCACCAAACCTTATGACCCAACGGGTTTATTGGTCGAGAAGAAGACTTACGCTGAAATGTTGGTTCCAGAATTTATGCAGCTCGGTTACCCAGTACATGTCATTCCAGTGGTCAGCGGTTTGAACGCCATTGAAATCAAAGATGGCAAGATCCATGGCGCGACAGACAGACGCCGTGCATCCACCTCAATGGGCGAATAATTTAACTTAACGGGTGAGACAATAAGCTCACCCACTTTAGATGTTTCCAACTTGTGCCTTGCTTTAATAGACATTCCAAACAGAACTCTAGATCCAAAAAAGCCAGTCGAATATTTCGACTGGCTTTTCATAAGCGGCTTATCAATTTACTCATTCAAATATTATGAGCTTGGCGCTACTCGCTTCTCTTTCAGCTGTTCAATAACATAATCAGGAGCCACTTTACCTAGCTCACTTAAGCAATCATCGGTCTTGTCGTTGCCGTATCGCACGTAGATATCACATACCGCGTATAACTGCTCTGGAGAACCAGAGATCAAATACGCCTTCTCGAACGATTTAGTCGATTTGTCGATATCCAGCTCTTCTTGTAGTACCCCATTCAAGTACCAGTAGTAGCTGTTATCTTTTGCAAGTTCTGCTGCTACTTCAATCTCTTTGGCTGCTGCTGCCTTGTCTTCAAGGCGAACCAAAGTTAATGATTTAGAATAGTGCATCGCTGCATTGTCCGGCACGTTCTTCAAACCACGATCCAACACCTCGACCGCTTGTTGATCTTTATTCTGAGCTCGGAAGTTATCCGCGTAGCTCAGCCAAACTTGAGGGTCTTTCTGGTGAGTATTAATCAACTCAAGATAAATCGTTTCCGCTTTATCCCATTCATTGTGCCAACGGAGCACGTCAGCGAACAACAATTGAAACTTTTCAGATTCTTGTGATTCCAAGAATGTGATTAACTCAGCGACGGGTTGTTCAATTTGTGCTTTCTGTTCTTTATCTAACGTATTGTAATCACGTACTAAGTTCGATGTTGCTGAGTGACGAACCATAGAATCTGTATCGCTCAGCAAAGGCGAAACTAACGCCCAACGATGCTCAAGTTGATATGGCGAAGAACCGATAATCGAAGCCTCACGAACTTCAGGGTTTTGATCTTTCAAACCTCTTGCCACCGCCACCAGCGCATTCTGGCTTGGGTATGAAGCAAGCTCTTGCAGTGCACCAGTACGATTCTCTATAGATTGGTTCTGATCTTGTGCCATGTAAGACAACTGTTGAATACGGGTTTGAGTGTCCGTCATTTCGAGCACTTGATTGATATTTTTTGCCGGTGTGTCAACAGTTTGCTGAACGCTATTCGCTGCCATTGCTGACGTTGAAATCAATGCGGACGTTGAAACTAATAGAGCAACAGCCGTCGCTAAACTCTTCTTCATCATAGTATTACCTTAAACTGGAGAACTTAGCCTGTCCTTAGACTCGTATCTGATTAAATTTGTCTTGGACCTGTTGACCCAAAAAACGAGTTAAAACTTGGTCTCGAACGTAGTTTGTTGCGCCTGTTTTGCACGATGTGCCATCAATACTGAATCACTGAATTTGCCATGAGCAACCGGATGCCCCATCGCACGAGCGATATAAGCCATCGACTTATCGACATGAGAAAAGAACTTGTGCCAACCTGCACATAAGTAGTTCAAGCCCGGTTCGCCTGCGCGAGTTTTGATAAAGCGGTTTTTAGGACATTCACCATGACAAGCAAACTTGTAATCACACTGCTGACATTGACTGGTCATTGTGCGTGATTTAGCAAAACCAAACTTTTGCTGTGGTGCGCTGTACGCCAAATCATCAAGCTTCTCGTGATGAATATTGCCAATCTTGTATTCAGGGTAAACATAGTGGTCGCATGAGAATACGTCGCCATTAGGCTCCATCGCGAGGCCTTTACCGCAGATTTCATTCAGAGTACAAAGCGGGTTAGGACGCCCTATCCATGTTTCTAAACTTGCTTCAAAATACTGAACGAACACTTTACCGATGTCGTTCTTCGCCCACTCATCAAACACAGCAATCAGGAAGTTACCCCAAGCCAAGTCCGACACACACCACGATTCCATGATCGAATCTTTATGGCCGGGGATCAGGCGTTTGTCGCCTTGTTTAAGCTGCTCACTCACTTGAGACGTTTGTGGCGCAACGGTTCTAAAGGTTTTTTGCTCAACGATAGGGATAAACTGCATTTGCGGTGACTTCACCACATCACGTAGGAAGCGATACACCTCAAGTGCATTTTGACTGGTGAGGTTATTCACACAAGTAAGCGTTGCGAATTTCACTTTGTGTTTGTGCAGCAGTTCAACGGCCGCCATCACTTGTTTGAATGTACCACGGCCTGCTCTGTTAACACGATACGCATTGTGCAGCATTTCAGGGCCATCAATACTCAAGCCGATTAGGAAATTGTTCTTTGCTAAGAATCGACCCCAGTCGTCATTCAATAATGTGCCATTGGTTTGCAGATCGTTTGAGATCAACACACCTTCAGGTCGGTACTTTTTCTGTAGCTCAACCACTCTTTCAAAGTACGCTAAACCCAGCATAGTCGGTTCACCGCCCTGCCATGAGAAGATAATTTCAGGCGTATTTTGACCTTCGATGTATTGTCGGATGTAGGTTTCTAACGTCTCATCATCCATTCTTGGAGAACTGCCTTTCTTGTACTCCAACAAATCTTGCTTACTTAGGTAATAACAATATTTACAGTCAATGTTGCACGCTGCGCCAATTGGCTTAGCCATAACATGCAAGCGTTTAGACGCTTTACCATTGTATTGTGGACCTTGAGTAATGTGCATGATTTATCTACCTATCTTAGTGTCTGTAGCCATCATAATGCCTATTTCAGTCAGTGGCATGTTATACCCTTTATAACCAATAGGAATGACTTTAAACGTTAAAATTGCCCTCTATTTCGAACATTCGAGGCACGTGATGAAATTTTTCAATTACAAACAATTAGCGGCGATCAGCAGCGTCACCATGACTATTTTCCTAAGCGGCTGTGCGAGCGTGCCTACACACCCTATCGCCCAACAAATCGACCAAGAGATGGTGCTAGTTGAAGGTGGTACATTCACCATGGGTTCGAACGATCCTGAAGCGACCAAAGCAGAACGACCAGCGCGAGATATAACTGTAGATAGTTTCTACATTGCGAAGTTTGAGGTGACTCAAGAATTGTTCGAATCAGTAATGGGTTCATCTCTCAGTTATTTCCAAAACCCACAAGTTCCGGTCAATAACTTAAGTTGGCAACAGGCGAACTACTTCGTTGAACAATTGAACGAACTTACAGGTGAAGAATACCGTCTGCCGACTGAAGCTGAATGGGAATTTGCAGCGAAAGGTGGCAACAAGAGCAAAGGCTATACTTACAGTGGTTCCAATAACTTAGATGATGTTGCGTGGTACTCAGCAAATTCTAAAAATAGCGCGCATCCTGTCGGGCTAAAGAAGCCAAATGAACTAGGCTTATATGACATGACCGGAAACGTGGGTGAGTTTGTGATTGATGCCTTCGATGACACTTTCTACCGATTCGGTCCAACAGACAATCCTAACAACGCAAAACACAGCGACGTTGGTTTATCACATAAATCGGTTCGCGGTGGCAGCTTTGCTTATGACGAAAACGAATCTGAAAGTTACCGTCGCGACTTCGCAAGCCAATCGATCACTATGTCAGATATGGGCCTGCGTTTAGTTAAGGATACGAACTAACTAAGGCTCTGAACTAACTAAGGTGCCGACGGTTATGACTCAATAATCTTCACCAACAATCCTAAAAATACGATTCGCACTGTATACACGTTAGAAATCTGACCAAACCTTAGAACTCTGCGGCAATACTGAATAAGGAAACTCTATGCAATACACCAAGCTTTCAGGACTGACACTCGCGTTACTCTGTGCTCTCCCAGCTTCGGCTGCGGAAAAGCCAGATCTAGTCCTTCAAATCACGGTAGATGGCCTGCGCGCAGATCTAATCGAACGATATAAGCATAACTTCGGTGAAGGTGGTTTCCGGTACTTAATGGATGACGGCACTTACTACACCAACGCGAACTACCAACATGGCAACACGGAAACGATCGTGGGCCATGTGTCGCTTGCAACCGGTGCGCCACCGAGCGTACACGGCATGGTAGGTAACGTTTGGTATGACCGTAGCGAAGAGCGTTTGGTGTATAACGTAGAAGACGGCAACTACAAAATGTTGACCTCTGGCGCGGGTGTCGACAAAGCAACTGAGATCGACCCAACGCAAAAGACAGCACAGGGCGATGGACGTTCTCCGGAGCCAATACTTTCCACCACGTTTGGTGACGAGTTGACGATTTCCAATAGTGGCAAATCAAAAGTGTTCGGTGTATCAGTGAAAGACCGCGGCGCAATCTCATTGGCGGGACACAGTGGTAAAGCCTTCTGGTTCTCCAAAGCGCAATCTGAGTTTGTCACCAGCAACTATTACTACGACGAGTATCCAGATTGGGTATCACGTTGGAACGAGAAAGCGATTGCTGCTCAGTACTCGAAACAGAAGTGGGAGCTCTCATTACCACGTGAGAAGTACACGCTTCAAGAACACGATACCGAACACAAAGTGAAACTCGGTGACTTCCAACGCACCTTCCCTCACCCTTATGGCCCTGCAAGTTACAAGTACTACAGCACAACGCTAACCGTTAGCCCGGCCGGTGACGAGATCACAGAAAACTTTGCAAGCACACTGTTGATGCAAGAGAAGCTAGGCCAAGGTGAAGTGACTGATTATCTGTCTGTGAGTTTCTCATCAAACGACTACGTGGTGCACTTATACGGCCCTGAAAGCCTAGAAACAGAAGACAATCTAGTTCGACTTGATAAGACGATCGCCAAGCTTCTTAAAACCGTTGATAACCAAGTCGGGCTAAAAAATACATTAATTGTGTTGTCTGCCGATCATGGTGTCCCTGAATCTTCACCTGCGGCAAATGCGCTTGGCTTTAATCAAGCTCAATACTTCAATAGAGACACACTGCTCTCGAGTGGCGTAGAAAAAAGATTGAAGGATCAATTTGGTTTATCCAAAGACGCAATTCGCTTGTATGCACAGCCTTATATCTATCTGAATCACGATTTAATCGCAGAGAAGAAACTTGACCTAGCTAAAGTGCAGGAAGCGATCGCCGATGAAATAGCGAAAGTGAAGGGTGTGGCGTTTGCAGTATCAAGCAGCGATATTGCAGCGAACCGAGTGCCTGATACTCATGTGATGCAGCTAATCAAAAACAACTACCACCCTGCTCGTTCTGGTGACGTGTATGTGGTATTTGCACCGCGTAGTTACATTAACGACATGGAAGGCCTTCAAATCGCCTCTACACATGGCTCACCATGGAAGTACGATACGCATGTCCCTGTAATCTTCGCAGGCTACGACGTTGAAGCCCAGAAGATCTCGCGTGCAATCACGCCATACGACATTGCGCCAACACTTTCGAACAAACTGGGTATAACCCAACCAAGTGGATCAATTGGAGAGGTGTTACAAGAGGTCACTGAGTAGACTATACCTCTAAGGTTTCGTGAGCTAGATTTCGAACCCAGCACCCACTCATTAAAAGAGTCGTTTATCATATTCAGACTGATTCAGTCGAAACAGATAAGCAGCTCTTTTTGATCGATAAAGGATAGGTTGAATCTAACCTAGTTCTTACCAGAATATCGAAACGCTTCTCTGGTCAGCTGATCCAACTGGTCATCATTCATCTTGTTGTGCACAACCGTGATACGGCCTAAATAAACCAGTGGGACTTCTGCTTCACGCTCTTCTAAGTGAAACTTGATCGCCTCGGCTGTCGCCACACCAAGATCATCACTCATTCTCATTGGAGTCGCATCCAATTCATCCGTACGAATCTTTTCAATCTCTTTCGCTGTACCGCCCCAACCCGTCACATAGATTTCAGACAACATGTCGGCATTGTTTAATGCATCCACCGCTCCCATGGTCATCGCAGTATTGGCATTGTGAACCATGGTCACCTCCGGGAAATTACCGAGCACTAAACGAATTCCATCGGCACCGCCTATCTTCTGGTATTGCCCAAAGTGCTCATACACTGTTAACCAATCACCTTTCTCTTCGACACAATCAATGAAACCTTGCGAGCGTTGAGTATCGGTTATTCCCGGTATCCCACGATTCGCTGAAAATTCCACGTCGTTGCCGAGCTCTTTCACCACATGGTCACACAGGACATCGGCCCCCATCGCGCTTGAAAAATCGAACCAGCTATCCGGTTGATGTTTCCATTGTTCATTGGGCGTGTGAAAAGCCCAAATAAAGGTTTTGAACTCTGTCGAAGCAGACAGTTTTTGAATATTCTCAGCTTGAATACCCAGCTCAGAAGGGCCGAAAATAACGAAGTCGTAAGGGGTTTCAGAGTTCAACACTTGTTCGGTGTATTGGGTCTGCAATGAGTGCTCAATTTGCCTTGAAGTGAACTCGCTGATCTCAAATGGTAACTCCAAAGCGACGAGCCTTTGCTTCAGTGCTGTGTAATTTCGTGTCCAAAAGTCAGAAATATCTGCACTTGGGTAAATTAATGCAATTCTTACCGGTTTTTCTACCGACATTGGAGCCAAAAGAATCGGTTCGCCACTCACAGTCTCTTGAAATTTTTCGAGTTTCTGAGCATCAGCCTCCACCCTTACCCGGTCAGACTTGGCGTACAAAGGGAGGGAAAAACACGCTGTCAGTAGGGTTAGCAAGACGTTTTTACAAATTTGACCCGGCATAACTGTTACCAAATGTTTGAATGTTTATTAACATTATTATAAATATAGAGCGATTATAAGTTAAAGCGTTTTATAAGCCATATGAATAAGAGATTAAATTTTGCGAGTTTGTTGCTCGCTATTACTTGCTACTCTCAGAGTTTTGCGGGTAATCATGAAGACGATTTCTTCCAATATGCTGAAGAAAAAGTGATGCGTGCGGTTTCCAACCAGCGAACGTGGAATGGCCCCACACAAGGCCCTGCTGTGCGCCATGAAAAGAACGTTATTTTTGTCGCGTCTGATTTACGTAATGGTGGGGTTTATGGCGTTGGGAAAGGCATATCTGAAGCCATTTCTAACATCAATTGGCACCTTAGATTCATCGATGGATTAGGCTCAGAAGTGCGCCAAGGTGCAGCTATCAGGAAAGCGATTGGTTTTGAACCCGATGCCATTGTTTTGGGCGGCATTGACGCTGTCCGACACAAAACCATTTTGAAACAAGCTGAAGATCTGGGAATCGTTGTCATTGGATGGCACGCGACTGAACTTGTCGGTGGTAATCCAGAAATAGGTTTATACACCAACATCACCACCGACCCTCTCGATGTGGCGGAAGTGGCCGCGCTACTCGCGATTGTGAACTCAAACGGTAGAGCGAGAACCGTGGTGTTCACCGACCCTAACTATGAAATCGCGATGATCAAAGCCAACGCGATGGTCAATACCATCAAGCGTTGCAGCGCTTGTGATGTACTTGAGCTTAACTATTTACCGCTCGATAAAATTGCCGAGCAAATGCCTGCGACATTAAAGAACCTAGATGAGAAGTACGGCGAGAAAGTCACTCATCTTCTGGCAATCAACGACCTGTACATTGACTATGCTATCCCGTCTTTGGAGTCAAACCTAGAGGAGTACCGGTTGATACCACAAAATATCTCAGCGGGTGACGGTAGCAAGGCCGCGTACAAAAGAATCAATAGCGGTCAATTCCAACTGGCAACAGTACCTGAGCCCTTATATCTACAAGGCTGGCAAATAGTCGACGAACTCAACCGAGCATTTAATCACATGCCGCCAAGTGGCTACTCTGCCCCTGTTCATCTCGTCACGCCCGATAATGTTGAAGAGCTCATCAGCCAGTCAGACAAAGGCATCTACGACCCTAAAAATGGCTACCGTGAAGCGTATCTGAAAATTTGGAAGCCACAATGAAATTACCTCAGATAAACATCACCCAACGACTCATTATTTCGAACCTGCTTTCGCTTTTGATTGTCAGCTTTGCTGTCATCATGGTGATTCGATCTCTGTATTACGTCGAGTCGACGCTTAAAAACGAAACTTCGACACACGTATCAGACTTGATTGTTAACTCTGAAATCAGCCGACGCGTATTTACGCTCACCTCTCGAGTTAAGTTACTTGAACAGACTTTTTTGTTCAGTGAAACCACACTGTCGGAAGAAGCATTTAATGTGGATTTCCAGCTTCAACGACTCAGAGACCTATCAACTAACGAAGGTTTCTCGCAAAAAATTGATGCCTTTATCGATAACTTCCATCGTTTCTTAGGCAGTTCGCTCGCATTAAATCGAATTCTAAAGCAGACCAATCAGATCGACGCCACGTTAGCCGAACAGCTTGATCAGCTCGAATTTGCGATAGCCGACAGCAAGCTTAGGCACTTAGACCAACCAAATTTCATTCGTTATAACAATGAATTAGATCTCATCAACATGTTGAGAGAGTCGTTCCTCACCTCAGGAAAAATGGTTGGAGACATTCACAGTCGCATCACGCCAGAGACCGAGAAAGTACTGCTTATCGAGGTCGAGAAAGAACTCGATATATTCTTACTCCACTTAGAAAACGTTGATATCGAAACGACGGCGGTTATTGCTGAGAAAAAAAGAATCAATCGAACGGTGAAACGATACAACGCCGCTTTAAAACGCATTAGAGCGAATTTGGAACAGCGTTGGCTGGTGATGGCTTCACTATTAGTCGCGCAAAGCGACCTGTTAGAGATGGTAGAAAAGACCGAGTCACGCGTACAAAGCCAAGCCTTAGAATTAACCGACCAACTTGAAAAAGAGATCGGTTTATCAAGAATGAACGCCATTATTATCAGTTTTTCAGCCGTCGTATTGTCGATGTTATTGGTTCACCACGTTGTTCGACACCACATTCGAAAGCCACTCAATGCACTGAGACATGGCTTCGATCGTCTTGAGTCTGGAAGCCTAAAAAACCCAATTAACTTGGGCCGAAGTGACGAATGGTCTCACTTAGAGAAAGCCTATAACGATATGGCTTCAAGGCTATCTAAGGCATACCTAGACCTCACGGAAGAAAAAAAGAACTTCGACTTCCTCGCCCACCACGATCCACTGACCAGTTTGGCAAATCGACTATTGGCAACCAAACAGTTAGATGAAGAGATCAGGAAATCCTATGAGAACAACGCCTCTTTCTTGCTGTTCTACCTCGACATTGACGAGTTTAAGACCATTAATGATTCTTTAGGGCATGCACCAGGTGACAACTTATTAGTCAATGTCGGGCACATATTGAGTAACTTAGTGGGTGATAAAGGATTTGTTGCCCGAATGGGTGGAGACGAGTTCTTGGTTGTTTACTCAAACATTGGGTTAGACGAAGGCGAACCTATCGCAGACCGCTTAAATCAAGCGTTAAGAAAGCCTTATTACATCGATGATAATTCTATCTTTGTATCGGCGAGTATTGGTGTGTGTGAGTACCCCACTCATGGTTTAGATCGTGAAACTCTAATCAGAAATGCGGACACAGCAATGTATCACGCAAAGCGAAACGGCCGAGATCAATATCGCGTCTACGCGGACGAAATGACTCACGAGGTAAATGACTTGATTGAAACCAACATGGGGCTTCATCAAGCCATTGCCAATGACGAGCTTGAAGTCTTCTTCCAACCCAAAGTCAACTTAGACTCGCAAGACATCATTGGTGCCGAGGCTCTAATACGTTGGCGTCACCCTAAACTGGGCTTATTGCCGCCCGTCGATTTCCTTGAGGTTGCCGAAAAAAGCGATCTCATTATCGACATTGATAAATGGGTATTTAAGAAAGTAGCGAATCTGATTACCGAATGGCAACGCGCAGGAATGGACCTACAGGGCGTAATTTTTTCCATCAACTTCTCAGCGAGAATGTTCTATATGACCGATCTCGCAGACCAGTTACAAGTGATACTCGACGAAACGGATTGTCAGCCTCATCAGCTGCTTCTGGAAATCACAGAAAGGGATATGATGCGAGATTTCGAGACCTGTTCAAGGACCATCGAGGTACTTCATTCTAAGGGTTACAAGATCGCTATCGATGATTTTGGAACGGGTTATTCTTCGTTGTCGGTGTTGAAGAATCTTTCCGCCGATTGCGTAAAATTAGATCGAAGCTTTATTGAAGATATTAACTCGTCAAAAGTAGATTATGAGATTACTTGCGCGGTTCTCAAGCTCGCGCAAATACTCGATTTCTCAGTGATTGCAGAAGGCCTTGAAACCCAGAATCATGTAACGACTCTACGCCAGATCGGTTGTAAATATGCTCAAGGCTATTTCTTCGCGCGACCTTTGCCTATTGATGATTGGGTGTCCTACTTCTTGCTTAACTCAGAACAGAGCCCAAAAGAGGCTTAGTATCCGTTACTTAAATTAAATAATTCAGTAAGTTAAGTTCCTTCACTGATTTATGATCAAACAAGGGCTGCCTTCGGGCAGCACCAAGCGAAACATATCTGAAGAGTCCCACATGACTCTAACTTGCAGGTCAATATCCCGCTCCCTTGCAATAAACGCCGCTTACCTCAGCTCAAGGATACTGGCTTTCTTTCCATTTGAAATTGTGCGAATGCTTTCTATAAAAAAGCCCTTTAGAAGCTAACTTGATAACTCTTTTGCTGCCGCTTTGAGCTTAGTGCGCAACCACTTGTGGCTAGGTTCGTTAGTGCGACTGGGGTGCCAAATCATACACATATCGAGGTCTTCCAATTCGAATGGCAAAGGAAGAGTTTTAACGTCATATTTTTCAGAAAAGCAACGCACCGATGACATAGGTAGCACTCCAATGTAATCAGAGCCCTCAATAACAGGCAGCATCTCAACAACGCCAGCAGCTCGATAGACTATTCTACGTTTTTCAAGGTCACTGTAGTGTTCAGAACTCAATAAGCTTCTACGTGCATGCCATCTTGAAACAACCACATGATCAAGTGATAAAAACTGTTCCATATCGATAGTGTCACCAATCGTGGGATGGTCTTTACGGCACACCACCACCAGTTCCTCTTTAGAGATCACCTCATGCTTGAGCATGGTTCTTCCTCTTGGCGTCATATCGATAATGACATCATGTCTTTGAAGCCTTAAATCAGACTCGTAATCTTCCGTAAATAGAGGATGAACTTCTAATGCGATACCAGGTGCGACTTGACTGATTAACTGCATGACTCTTGGCATCATTTCATAACTCGCCGCTGAAACGCAGGCAATTGAAAACACACGGCCAGAGGTTTTAGGGTCAAAATCTCTTGATGCGGATAAGGTAGAAGTAAAGTTTTTAAGCGCAGCAGCCATTGCTGGATAGATATCAATAGCGAATGTGGTTGGCTCTACGCCAGAAGTCGTTCGATGAAACAGTGGCTCGTCATAGATATCTCTCAACCTTGCAAGCGCTTTGCTCACAGCTGGCTGGCTTATATCCATGCGATTAGCAGCCCTAGATAAGTTCTGCTCTTCATAAATAGCGACAAATATAGGAATTAGATTGAGTTCGGTACTTTTCATACAGTTCCATATTAAAGAAGCAGGTTCCCTATAGTAGAGAACCTGCCGATTTTGTTCGATGCGTATAACTAAAGTTTGCTACTTAGTTCTATCTTTTAAGTCTGGCAAGGCTTTAGGGATTTTCAAGCGGTCGAAAATTGAACGAGAATTGCTTGAGTTTGATTTATCACTGGGTAATTTACGTAAGCTTTTCCATAAACGAGTAAATACGTTTTTGTCTTCACGCCCTTGTTGGAGGGATTCACTGTCTTCTAGCCAACGCTTTTGTCCATTCAATTTACCAAGTTGCGCTTTATTCAGTTCTAACTGAGAGGTTTCGTTTCGCAATTGACGGTAGATAAAGGTTCTCAATGCAGCCCAATTACCTTGCTTAAGCAAACGACGGAATACCAACCAACTCGGTGTTGGGCGGTTCTCGTAATAACGTTTAACAGAAACAAAGCACGCCACACTGAACAACAGTGCCAGACCAACGCTAATAAACACTGACATGTAAGCCTTGATGAAAGATTGGACTGTGTGTTTAGCTTCAAACACATTCCCTTTTATCACCACGGTTTCAAGGCGTTGATTCTTGCTGTCCCACCACTGAAATGAAAACTCTGGCAACGTAAATTCACCGCCCTGCTGAATAACATAAACCGTCTCCTCAATTCGACTGGAACGGTAGTTACCACGATCTTGAGTATCATCTAAACGATTAGGCTGCGGGTAAGCTTGGTACTGCTGGTTCGATTCATTGTTCAACACGTCCGGAAGTAATACAGAAAGGCTGTCTTTTGCCTTGATGGTTACCGTTCGAGTAATAGCATCGCCTACTTTTAAGTTTTCACTCGAGCGTTGCCATTGTTGCTCTGTATCTACTTCTGTTGCAGAAAACCAAGGCGATTCATTATCAAGTAAACCTGAAGGCAACGAAGCTTCAAACTTAATTGACTGCGTGTAAAGCGTGCCGCCAACGTTAGAACCATCAGGTGCAGAAACTTGGACGCGAACCGGCACGGTTGGAATGACAAACTCGCCAGAAGTCATCGGATAAAGTGTCACTTCCCATCGTTGATGCGACCATGTAGTGCCATTGACCCGTTCCGTGTAATTGGTCGCGAGTTGGTTACGTTGCTTAGCGATCACGTTAGGGATTTCGATACTGCCGATTCGAGTCCCTCCTGTTAACCAGCGCGGCGTCGCCACCTCAATATTCAGAATTACCTGCTCATTAACGCTCACTTTAGTCGGCGTTATCTTATCGCCTGACTTTGGCTTTTCCCCTACCCAAGCGATAAGCTCAACGTCACCACTTTTTTGGAGATCGAAGATATCGGCAGCAGAAGCAACAAAAGGAGAAAACCAACTCAATATAAGAGTAATCGACAGTAACCACTTATGGGCTCTGAATCGCACTCTCTTTAATTGAATGGCTTCAAGAGCTAAATCATATCGACTCATTGGGTTTGCTCCTGTTTTGATGCCTGTTCCTGTTTTGACGCTTGTTCGATGGAAGGTGCAGGGTCTCGTAGCTGAATTTGGAATTTAGATTTTAAGAAGAACTTAGGGTCCGCTTCGACTCGTTTTAACCACTTATCGGCAAGCTCTTGGCTACCCAAAATTTCATTGGCATTAAGCGTTTCCTTGAGCATCAATTCCGCTACCGTTTCTTCTTCAGCGCCATCACCCGTTCGCGGCTGATCGTCTTCGAGTTCTAAAGATTCTTCAGGGCCATCTGTGGTTCCGGACTGACTTTCACTGGTTCGGTTTACCTCTTCGACAATCCCGCTAAGCACTGCAAGATTGTTCTCCACATCCGTTCTTAGTTCTGGTGACAGATCCTCTTTCTCGCTTAATGATTTCAAAAGGTCTCGCGCGGCAAGGTATTCTCGCTGTCGAGCTAAAGCACTCGCGGCATTATACAAACCATAATCGGTTTTGGTTTGCAGGAATGCACTGTGTGCGAGCTTAAAATCACGAGCATAGTAGTAAGCCGCACCTTTTCTCATTGGGTCAG
Organism: Vibrio sp. J383; assembly: GCF_023503985.1. Classification (NCBI taxonomy): domain Bacteria; kingdom Pseudomonadati; phylum Pseudomonadota; class Gammaproteobacteria; order Vibrionales; family Vibrionaceae; genus Vibrio; species Vibrio sp. J383. Next base: position 1,709,767 of record NZ_CP097294.1, read on the forward strand.
TAAAATGTTTTGCCGCTTCAAGGTATTCTTTCTGATTCAACAGGCGTTGACCTTGTTGGTCAGGCGTTAACCATAAGTCCCACCACCATTGAGCTGTTTTGTCCCAAGCCGTAACCGACTCCACCACAACCGGTTTATCAGCGGTTAAGTTGACCGTTTTCGCCAAAGTACTTGGTGAATAGATGCTGCCCGAAATCACTAGACCAACGACACACCACTGCACCAACCATCCTTTTCTGAACCACAACAACATGATAATCGCCATTGGGATAAGCAAGCCATAGCCCATGTCTTTCCAAGGCATTGAAGATTCGCCGTTGAGCTGCATGTTTCTTTCAACCGCTCTGTTCAGTTGTTGGATATCCGAATCATCAACGGTCACCTCAACCACTCGTCCACCCGTCTTACTCGCTAAGTTACGCAATGAATCTAGGTCGACTGGGTTATCGCTCACCACATTACTGTTTCCTGCGGCTAGAATGAGCAACTGATACGGATTGTCGTTAAAGAAACTCTCGTACGCCCTAATGGTGCTTGGGTTTACACCATCTGATACCAACAGTACAGAAGAGCCTAACTCACCAGACAGTTGCTGATTAATCAATGGCAGTGCTTCTTCTGCTGACTTACCTGATACCGGCATGATATCGGGAGTGATAGCCGCTAGAAACGGTTCGAATACCTTGCTGTCTTGAGTGACGGGCATCGCGACGTGTGCGCTGCCTGCGTAAACCACTAAGCCCGTATTACCGCCTTTCCGAGCTGCCAATAAGTCTCTAATTTTCTGCTTAGAACGTTCCAAGCGACTCGGTGGTAAGTCTTTAGCGAGCATGGATTCACTGTTATCAAGCACAACCAACATCGACGCTTTGTCTTCACCAAAAGGCGAAGCCTCACGTTGCCATGTTGGGCCAGAACAGATAATGATGGCGATAGTTACAATCACCACCAATAGCTTCAATGGCAGTTGCTTACGCCAGCCTGTTTCGCCAATCGTCAATGCATCACGTAAGTGTGCAGGTAGAATATCTTTCCACGTTGGTTTGGTCTCTTCTCTCCAACGAACCCATAACAGGAAGAACATCGGAATAAAGGCCAACAACCACAAAGGTCGGATAAAATGAAACTGGGTGAAGAACTGTTGTAGAGTGAGAGAATCAGGCATCATCCTCTCCTTTCAATTTTTTAGTTTTAGAAGCCAAAAGCGACCTTCTACGTAAAGTCGCCAGACTAAAGGCAGTCAGATACATCACAACAACAATCGCCATTAAGTAATGGTGCAGCCCCTGTTTAGGACGATAAGTGGTACTTTCATATAACTGTGGTTCTAGTTCACCGATTTGAGCGTAGGCTTTAGTCAGTTCGTCGCGGTTAAGCGCCTCAAAGGCTTCGCCACCAGACTCTTGAGCCACTCGTTTGATGGTTTCCATATCCAAAGCCACTTCACCAACGGTTTGTGGGTCACCCATGGCGATCACGTGAATACGAACGCCTTTCGCCTTCGCAACTTTGGCGGCATCAATCGGTTCAACAAAGCTTCCCGTATCATTACCGTCGGTTAATACGATCACGACCTTCTCTTTTTCGTTGGCATCAACACTTGAATCTTGAACGGCAACACTTTGCTTTTCGCTTTGTTCAAACACCTTAATCGCCAAGCCAATTGCATCACCTAAGTGCGTGCTTTGCCCTGCCATAGCGACATCGGTTTGATTAAGCAGTTCAAGCCACACATCTTGGTCAGCTGTAAACGGTGTTTGTACAAACGCTGCATCACCAAAAAGAATCAAACCGAGTCGATCCCCTTTTCGGGTAGTCGCAAAATCAGCCAGCACTTCTTTGGTCGCGTCCAAACGAGATATTTTATCGCCCCGCTTAGAGGTAAAGTCTTGTTCTGCCATTGAGCCAGATAAATCGACCACTACCATCACATCACGACCTAATTGTTCGCGAACTTGCGGCTCACCAAGAATGGTTGGTTTAGCGAGCGCGCACACCACTAATGCCCAAGTAATAATGAGCGTGGTTCGTTGCCACCAGCTTGGTGTTAGCTGGCTTGCCCCTTCAGACGGCGCTTCACCAATAGCTTCAACCAATTCACTGAAAAATGGCACCTTGATGGCCATTTGCTTAGTTCGATAAGCTGGCACGGCAAAGTAGACCAACAACGGCAAAGGCAGCGCGATAAACCACAGTGGGTGCGCGAATTCAAAGCTGGCAGATAAACTATCAAACATTATCTTGCCCCTCTGGTTTCGCTTGTACATCTGGTTTATGAATTTTTAGCCACATCATCGCGGTTTGAATCACCTCTAAACGCTGTTCAAAGCTCAAACGCACATTAGGGTCAATTAAGCTCTGCATCCATAATTCTGAGATTTCATCGGCAAAGAACGCATTGCTGTTTTCACTTGTGTTAGCGCTAACAGGCAGATAAGCGTTTAGACGGTTTACATAGGCTTGTCCAAACAGCTTTGCATTACTGCTGTCTAGGTAACGAAGTACCACTTTCAGTACTTTGAAGGTTCGTTCTGTTGAATTTTTGTCTCGTGCATCCAATATCATGAGCTCTTGAAGCGCTTCTTTGCGATAACGGTTATTCCACCATTTCTGCGCCAAACGATAAGCCAGATAGATAGCGACCAATAACAGAATAACGCCAAGGATCTTCCAGCCGATCGTTTGAGGAGCCCAGCTCACACTGTCAGGAATCGCTACATCGTGCAGTTCGCGGAGGATATAGGTACTTGGAGGAGTATGTTCAACAGCCATTTAGCGCCCTCCCACTAGCTTCTGCAGCTGTGATATGTGATTGCCCGACGTGTCTAATTCTATATAAGGGAGGTTTTTCATCGCCATCAATTTAGCAAGGGACTGTTTCTGCAGTGCCGCTTTCTGAGCAAGACTTTCACTCGCGAGGTTTACCTTAGATTGGCTATCCAGATTAAGTTGAAAGCGACCATCACCCACCACCCAGTTTGCGCTTGCAAGATCTTGAGGCAATGACTGTTCTAATGGGTCGGTGACCATAATGGCCAAGATATCGTTGTGTTGCTGTAACTGCTTTAGTCGATCGAGATGTTGTTCTCGGCAGTCTCGCCAGTCACTAATGAATATCAAAGTTGATTGCTTGAGTCTCATTCGCTTGATCAGTTCAATCCACTGGCTAAAACCAACACCCTCGCTGTCACTCACACTCACGTCTAAGCTTTGATTAGCCTTGGTAAGATGCTTTAACTGAGCCAATAAATCAGACTGTGAACGCTGCGCTTTGGTATGAAAGAGCTTTTGGTGCGACGCCAAAACGAAGCCGACACGATCACCATCTTTAAGCACTCGCCATCCACACAGTGCAGCGACTTCGGCAGCCACAACGGATTTCATGGTGTTTTGAGAAGCAAAAAACATCGAACTGCGCTGATCGACACAGATCATCACATTACGGTCTTTCTCTTCGGTGTAACTGCGAACATGCGGCTTCCCCGTTCGCATGGTGACTTTCCAATCGAGATTACGGATATCATCACCCAATTGGTAATGACGTAATTCTTCGAAGTTCAAACCACGACCACGGAACAAAGAGTTATGTCTGCCCGAAAGTACGCTGCCCGCTTTTAAATGAGGTAACAGTGAAAATGACTCAGCTTGAGCCTGAATTCGCACTAACCTTGAATAGTCACAGTACAGTCGAGGATCAAGGCCTTGTGGTTTGGGAGCTTGTGTTGGCTTCGCCATGACGCCCCCTAGTTATCCGATCTCAACATTATCAAGCAGTTCTTCAACCACTCTTTGATGGTCAACACCATCGGCCAATGCATCGTAAGACAACGAGAATCGGTGACCTAATACGGTTGGCAACATGGCACGCACATCGTCTGACGTGACGTGGTCACGCCCTTGCAGCCACGCATAAGCGCGAGCACATTTATCCAATGAAATAGATGCACGAGGGCTTGAACCAATTTCAATCCATTTCGATAAGTCTGATTCTGGATAACGCTCAGGTTTACGAGTCGCCATTACCAAAGCCACAATGTAGTTCTCTACTAAATCGGAAACGGCAATGTCTGGAAGTTGGCGGCGCGCTTCAAGCACTAATTCAGGTTCAATATGCTGTGGAGTGACTAATTCCGAACTGGTCTCGCTACCGAGTTCCTCACTGCGCACAAGTCGAATGATGTCGCGTTCAGCTTCATCTTCTGGATAGTCGACCGTGACTTTCATAATGAAACGGTCCATCTGTGCTTCAGGCAGTGGATACGTACCTTCTTGCTCGACTGGGTTTTGCGTAGCGAGCACCATGAATAGATCAGGTAGGATATGAGTTTGACCACCCACCGTAATCGTTCCTTCCGCCATGGCTTCAAGCAGAGCCGCTTGCACCTTTGCAGGAGCACGGTTCACTTCATCGGCTAAAACAATACTGTTGAAAATAGGACCCGGTTGAAAGTGCAACTGAGGCTTCCCATCAAGCTCTTGATACACTTCTGTACCGGTTACATCTGATGGCAGCAGGTCAGGCGTAAACTGAATTCGACCAAAACTGGTGTTCAGTAGGTTCGCCAGCGATTTCACTGAACGAGTTTTCGCTGTACCGGGAAGTCCCTCTAAAAGCACATGCCCATTAGTCAATAACCCTATCACCAGAGCCCGAACGACGTGGCTCTGACCGATAACACTTTTCTCTGTTTGTTCAATCAGTTGGTTAATTGCTTGTTGCGCATGGTTCATAGGTCTTCCCTTAATTCAATCTGGCTGCGTACATCCTACTCACAAGCCCCATAACTATTAGTTATACACGTGATAATTGTTCATCAGCGCGATAAGTTATAAACGTGATAATTGCTCATAAGCGCGATAATTAGTTACAAGCGGAATAAGCAGCAAGCACAATAGCCAAGCTCACCTTATCGCTTTATTTAAACTTAGCTCTCAATTGGTTAATGGCCTCCGGCGGTGCCACTTTGCTCAGTGATGAAATACATTGCTCAAACGCCTTTGGTACGCCCGGTATATGGCTGTTTCGCGCCAACACTTCACACTGGGCATACAAGTGCTGTGGGTTACGGCTAAATTGGTAAGCCTTGTGCAGTGATTGACTTGCCGCAAGCACATCAGATTTCTCCAAAGCCAATCCGTACACATACCAATATTGTGGGTCGGTTTGCGCAGTTTCAGCGGCTTGTTTAAGGTAGTCCGTTGCTTGTTCGTAATCTTTCACGCGAAGCAGAGATAACCCTGTGCTGTATGGCAATACACTCGATTTAGGCTGAGCTTCAATGCCTTGCTTCAAGGTCGACAACGCTTTTGCTTCGTGACCTTGCGCTCGATACAAATCCGCTAAATTGGCGTAGCTATTTTCGAAATAAGGCTCAATCTCGATAGCGCCTAGATAAAACTCAATCGCTTTGTCGTGCTGACCTAAATCCCGGTAAACGTTGCCTAGGTTAGTACGTCCAAATCCTCTATCGGCATTAAATTGCTGTATTTCAATGTACTCTTCCAATGCAGGCTTGATTTGGTCTTTCTGCAGAGGGTTCATTTCTCCCCAATAACGCACTAATGCGCCTGCGGCTTCTGAACGAATTGACAATACAGGGTCTTTCACTAGCGGCTCTAGAATTTGCCAACGGTCAGTGAATGGGAAACCAGACGAGCCTTGCACAACGCCCAAACGGATCATTTCATCATCATGTTTCACCGCTCTTGCTAGCGAGATAAGCGTATTCTTACCCGTATTGCCGCCCAAACGTTCTAAGCTCGATGCACGAATGATATTGCTTAAGCTGGAGTCCTGAGCCGAGTATGCCAACGCATCCTCTGCACCTCTGTGTCCTATTGAATCAGCATAAAAGGCAACGGCAAAATGCTGCTGATTACGATACTTAGAATCTGGGAACCACTTACCGATTTGCTTATCTGCCCACTGGTCGGTTTGATCTTCATGACAGCTAGTACACACGTTTGGTGTTTTAATGTGTTGGCTAATATCAGGACGCGGGATATGCCAACTATGGTCACGTCTTGGGTCGACCTCCATGTAAGTCGTTTCTGGCATGTGACAAGTGGTACATTGTGAAGCCTCAGTATTCGCTTCATGGAAGGTGTGCTTTTCAGGCGTGTATTCAGAAGCAATGTGACATTGGCTACATACAGCTTCCTCTGCAATTTTCAGTTCTGCGGTATGGGGATCGTGGCAGTTAGTACATGTGACGCCTTTTTCAGCCATCACTGATTGAAGGAAAGATCCGTAAACGTAATCTTCATCGTAGATTTGACCGTCGTTGTGGTAGAGCTCAGGAGTAATCAAACTTAGACGATACTTATCAAAGAAAGACCCGTTCACATGGTCACCCGTTTCATTTAACTGAGTACGTCGGCTGTGGCATTGCGCACAGGTTTGAACTTGATTGGTATGGATGATGTCTTTTGGTTGCAGGGTTGAGTTGCCCTCTTGGTAGATCCACTCTTTGACCGACTTCGACAAGTCGCGATCAAAACCATAATGCGCTGAGACTTGAGCATCCTTTCCGCCGTTAGCTTTTGCTAGCTGGGCCTGCTCAACGTGCTCGCTTGCAGGCCCATGACAGGCTTCACAACCGACATTAATCTCAGACCAAGTAGTGTTGTAAGTATTACTTGCGCTGTCGTAGTTCTTTTCTAGGTTCGTTGAATGGCAATCAGCACACATGAAGTTCCAGTTTTGACCGCTATTGGTCCAGTAGAATTCATCAGTGTTGGTGGTATCCGGGTAGAGGTTAAACCAGCGTTGACCGCCTTCGCCCTCAGTGCGAGAGTCCCAAGCGAAAGGAATCAACTGTACTCGACCGTCTTCAAACTCAACCATGTACTGTTGTAATGGTTCAAAGGCAAAGGTATAGCTGATTTTGTAATCTTTGAATTGCCCGTCAGGCCCTTCGATATTGACCCAGAACTCTTCACCCTTGCGAAAAAATCGATTGGGTTTACCGCCATGAGTGACCGTTTGATCGTTGAAATCGCCTAATACAGACTCATCTGCAGCGTGTTTCATCGCCATGTCATGATGAGAGCCCTGCCACACTTCGACTTCTTCACTATGACAATCAACACAAGCTTCCGATCCGACATAGGTGGCTTTAGAGCCGATAGGTAAAACATCAGAGCTAGCGTCTGAAGCTACAGAACTGAGCTTTGAAGCCTCAGTGTTGCTATTAGGATCTTGCTCGTTGGCATAGGTGCTCAAACTGAACAGCGACAACATAAGTGGAGACAAGATTACGGATAATACTGCGACTCTCTGGTGTTTCAATCCGTTCACTAGCGAGCACAACCATGCAGACATAACATTCCTTGTTTTTATACATCCTTATGCTTACTAAGGTAGACGTAAAAACGACTAAAATACAATTATTTAGTGGCAATGATCATGATAGTTGTGATTCATATTCACGACCGGGATTTACTCATCGATATGCGCATAAAAAAAAAGAGCTCCTAGGAGCTCTTTGTGTTTTCAGTTTCATCAAGCTATCAGTTTCAATAAACCAAAGCTTACTTATTATGGTTCTCTTGAAGTTTCTCCATAACCTGATCCAAGCTAAAGCTTGCTGCTTTTTGGCGTGGTGGGTATTCGGCAAACGTTTCTAAGAACTCGCCTACATACGCTTGCGCAGGAACGAACATATAAGCATGGTCTAACAACCAGTCATAATAGGTATTCGAAGTAATATCTGCGTTTTCGTATGGGTCCATACGCAGGTTAAACAGCTTAGGAAGACGTAACGTCACGAACGGTTCTGACCAAATCTGCATGGTACCCGTTGCACGTTGCTCCATGAACACCGCTTTCCATTGGTTGTAACGAAGCGCCGCTAAATCGCCATCATCGGTAAAGTAGAAGATCTCTGAACGACGGCCTTTTTCTTCTTCACCCGTTAGGTAAGGAAGGAAGTTATAACCATCTAAGTGAACCTTAAACGTTTTATCACCGGCAGTATGACCTTTCAGCAATTTCTCTTTGATTTGGTCATCACCAGCAGCGGCAACGAAGGTTGGCATCCAGTCCATGTGGTGCATGATTTCATTGGATACGGTTCCAGGTTCAATCTTACCAGGCCAACGGACCATTGCTGGTACACGGTATGCGCCTTCCCAGTTAGTGTTTTTCTCACCACGGAACGGGGTTGTACCCGCATCTGGCCAAGAGTTCATGTGTGGGCCGTTATCCGTTGAGTAGAAAACGATGGTGTTGTCTTTGATTCCCAACTCATCCACTTGCTTCAATAGTTGCCCAACGTGTCGATCGTGCTCAACCATACCATCAGCGTAGTTACCGACACCGGTCACACCTTTACTATCGGCTTTCACGTGCGTTCTAAAGTGCATACGTGTTGCGTTCCACCAAACGAAGAATGGTTTGTCCGCTTTCACTGCGCGATCCATGAAATCAAGTGCCGCGTCTAGTGTTTCTTCATCGACCGTTTCCATACGCTTACGCGTCAGTGGACCCGTATCTTCTATCTTGCCATCAGCGAATGACTTAATAACACCACGCGGACCGAACTTCTTACGAAACTCAGGATCGGTTGGGTAATCTTCATTCTCTGGTTCTTCTTCAGCATTCAGGTGGTAAAGGTTGCCAAAAAATTCGTCAAACCCGTGTGCCGTTGGAAGGAATTCATCTTTGTCGCCAAGGTGGTTTTTACCAAATTGACCTGTCATGTAACCCATAGGTTTCAGCATTTCTGCGATTGTCGCGTCTTCCGCTTGCAAGCCAATGTCTGCGCCCGGCAAGCCTACTTTACTCAAACCCGTTCGTAATACACTTTGTCCCGTAATAAAGGTAGAGCGACCCGCAGTACACGATTGTTCAGCGTAATAATCGGTAAACATCATCCCTTCTTTGGCGATGCTATCAATATTAGGCGTTTTGTAACCCATTAAACCAAAGGTGTATGCGCTAACATTAGACTGTCCAATATCATCCCCCCAAATCACGAGAATATTTGGTTTTTCAGCTGCGAATGTGGTGGTGGAAGCCGCCATCATCGCCGTACCCAAAATCGCTAAACGACGTTTAACGCCATATTTCGCTGTCATAGAAACCTCTTCGTAAGTTATTTGCATCCTGCCCTACAACGTATAGTCCATTTTTTAAGCATGCGCGAGGTTCGCTAAGCTATTAATCTTTTTGTCATTTTTTATTCAGATACAGGTGCAGAAGTTATCGATAAGGTTTACGGCGACAAACATGATAAGGATCACACATGTTATCTAAGGGTTTCTGGTAACCATCAGACTAAATTCAATTTAATCAGCAAGTTAACCATGCATCATAACGATTGGTTATAAGCACTATAAAAGGACGTAACGGAATTTTGAGAATAACATTTGCTCATCGATGCGTTGTTCTAACGCATTAATCTTAAAAGTGAATCGGAGTCCTTATGGGTACTAAAATTAATAAACTAGCATTAGGTGTTGGCTTATTAGCAGCTTCTTCAGCGGCAACAGCAGCAGAAAAACCAAACATTCTTGCTATCTGGGGTGATGACATTGGTGTATTCAACATCAGTGCATACAACAACGGTATGATGGGTTACGAAACACCTAACATCGACCGTATTGCTAACGAAGGCGCACTATTTACTGACCACTACGGTCAACAATCGTGTACTGCTGGTCGTGCTGCATTCCTAACAGGTCAAGAACCTTTCCGTACTGGTCTATTGACTATCGGCATGCCAGGTTCGGACCACGGTATCCCTGATTGGGCTCCAACGATCGCAGACCTTCTTAAAGAACAAGGCTACATGACAGCTCAGTTCGGTAAGAACCACATGGGTGACCAAGACAAACACCTTCCAACGAACCACGGTTTTGACCAGTTCTTCGGTAACCTGTACCACCTAAACGCGGAAGAAGAGCCAGAGACATACTACTACCCTAAAGACCCTGAGTTCCGTAAGAACTTTGGCCCTCGTGGTGTAATCAAATCGACTTCTGACGGTAAGATTGAAGATACAGGCCCAATGACGCGTAAGCGTATGGAGCATGCGGATGAAGAGTTCCTAGAAGAATCTCTAGCCTTCATGGAAAAAGCAGTAAAAGCTGACAAACCATTCTTCATTTGGCACAACACCACTCGTATGCACGTGTGGACTCGTCTACAAGAAAAATACCAAGGCGCATCGGGTATCAGCATCTACGCTGATGGCATGTTAGAGCACGATGACCAAGTGGGTATCCTTTTAGACAAGCTTGATGAGCTTAAAATCGCAGACAACACTATCGTCATCTACTCTACCGATAACGGTGCAGAAACCGTATCTTGGCCTGATGGTGGTGCTACTTACTTCCACGGTGAGAAAGGTACAACTTACGAAGGTGGCATGCGTGTTCCTCAACTAGTTCGCTGGCCTGGTACTATCAAACCGGGAACTAAGATCAACGATATTATGGGGCACCAAGACTGGATCCCGACTCTACTAGCAGCCGCTGGTGATGATAAAGTGGTTGAGAAACTTGCGTCTGATAAAGGTGCAACTTACAACGGTAAAAACTGGCGTGTTCACCTAGATGGTTACAACTTCCTGCCTTACTTCCAAGGCAAAGAAGAGAAAGGCCCTCGTGACAGCATGCTTTACTTCTCTGCTAACGCTGAGCTAAACGCAGTTCGTTGGAATGACTTCAAGATTTCGTTCGCAGTAATGGACGGTAACATTGTTGATGCAGTTCGCTTCCAACCAAACTGGCCTCAAGTAGTTCACCTACGTGCTGACCCATTCGAAAAAGCACCACACGAATCGGGCATGTACCTACGCTGGATGGCAGATAACATGTGGCTATTCGTACCAGTAGGCGGCAAAGTACAAGAGTTCATGAACACGCTACCTGACTACCCAATGCAGCAAAGCCAAGTATTGAACCCTGGTAACTTCAACCAAAATGCTTACATGCTTCAAGGTAAACTTAAGCAATTAGAAGCGGCAGCAACGCAAGCTAAATAAGTCCTTCTAGACCATGTAATTCAAGCAGTTTAGAAAGTACATGATGTAATACCAAAGCCGTGGTCACTCTATGCAGTTACCACGGTTTTTCTACGTCTGGCACTTGTTTTCTGTATCTGCATCAGTATCTGTATCTTAAAAATCCGAGTTTTATACAACAAGGTCTTTTCGAATTGACCGTTAGGTCACTAACTTGCCCTACGTAACGCGTTGTTTCTAACGATCCCTGTCCCTTGTCATCCAACGATTCAATGACTTCATCTTGCTCCTCTCCTCTTGTTACACCATCTTCTTGCAACATCACCGCTATGAAACTAAGTTTATAAATATGCACCTCTCATCCACAGGGTGAATAAGGTTTAAATCAGAAGGATTCTGACTTGCCAAAATTATCTAAACTAGATGGAACTAATACTATGAAAACGCCATATTTAGCAGTAATAAGCATCACTGTCATTTGCGTTTCAATAGGCCTACTGGTTTATGACGCCGCTTCTTTAAAGATGCACGCCTCATTTGAGCACCAAGAAAATCACTCTCATGCAAACGACCATGATGATTCATACTCTTCAGAACACGACTCAAATACAAACTCACAAGATGCCCAACAAGCGGCATTTCCAGATCAACAAATCTTCCCAATTCCAGATTCGACCGAGATTAACAATGAACTTGCCAAGATAGGCTGGGCGCTATTCAAAGACCCTAACTTATCATCGAACCGAAGTGTCAGCTGTGAAAGTTGTCATAGCCTACAAACCAATGGTGCTGAAGTGATTCCTGTTTCCATTGGCGTAAATGGAGCAGGAATGCGAAATTCACTCACCGTTTTTAACGCTGCCTTTAACTACCGATTTTTTTGGGATGGTCGGGTGAATAACCTTGGCGATCAAATCGATGGTCCAGTACACAACGTTGACGAAATGGATTCAAACTGGAAACACATTACGGACTATGTCTCTCAATCGGAGACTTACATCAGCCTATTCAAAGAACAATCGACAACCATCAACGAAGCTTCGATTAAGGCTGCACTTATTGAGTTCATGCAAGGGCTAACCACGCCTGATTCTCCTTTCGACCAGTATTTGCGAGGCGATCATTCAGCGTTGTCTGATAAGGCCAAGCGAGGCTGGGAGGCCTTTCAAGAACAAGGCTGCATTCGCTGCCACCAAGGTACCAATATTGGCGGAGGTATGGTGATGCGATTTGGCTATTTTGGGTTATCAAAAACGGGCTCAGAACGAAGTGAAGACCAAGGTCGATTTATGTTTACAAGACAACCACAAGACAAGCACCTCTTCCGTGTCGCCAGTTTAAGAAACGTGGCGATCACTGCCCCCTATTTTCATGATGGTCAAACTGAAACGTTAGAGGAAGCCATCAAAATCATGGGGGAAAGCCAACTCGGTAAAACATTTGAAAAGCAAACCATTAGTGAGATTAAAACATTTCTAGAAACCTTAACGGGCAGCCGCCCTCAGATGTTAGTGGAGTTTGAAAATGAATAAAATCAGACTCATCTTTTTGCTGTTTTTCTCGCTATTCTTGGCTTTGGTTAGCTTAATTATATTGACCTATTCTGAGCACGGGAAAGTATCGGAATATGGAGAATCTGTTCGAGAGCTGGGGCATGAAGTTTTAGAAATGCGCGATCAGATAACCAACGCTGCTCTCGCTGACATTTCGAACCCTTACCAAATATCGGCTGATTTAGTCAGACTAGAAATAGAACTGCAAGAGCTCAAGGATAGCTATAAGGGGGAAAGCATCCACTCAACGTTCTTTCAAGACTTACAAACCACCCAATTACTTGAGCGTTTCCACAAGGCCTCGATAGCCAATGTCGATACGCTCGACAAGCTCGTCGGGTTGAGTGTCGCTCGTCAGTTCATACTGCAATCCCTAACGCTGCAACTCATTGATAGTCATTCAGCAAACCATCGAGAAGCAGCAAGGGGACATGATTCAGAAAAACTAAATGCTCTCTCTACACCGGAGCTCAACATTCAAAGTGAGGTACTTGCTAGCGTGTTATTTTCAGGGAGCCAAATTCAAGTTCAAGAGATTAGCTCAGAGTTGTCGGACCTGTCTAAAACGTTCGCTGAACTCAATCAGCAACAAAATGTACTGTTATCTCAAGTTCTTTCGGTGCATAACATGGAGTATCTTGAGCAAATTGAACATCAATTCACCGACCTTCAAGACCAACTAGAAGGCGTGATTGTCAAACTTATCATCACACTCGCGCTATTAACCTTCGCTTTCTCGTTCGCCATCTTTATCTTCCGAGTCTTTGAATTAAAACGAAACAACCTTGCCTATCAAGAAGCCGCAAACAAAGCAGAAAAAGCCAACGAAGCGAAGTCCTTATTCCTTGCCACCATGAGTCACGAGTTAAGAACGCCGATGAATGGCGTACTAGGTATCGCTCAAATAATCAAAGAGGATTCGCAAAGCGCCGATACCCGCCAACAAGCACAGATAATCATCGATTCAGGCCAGCATCTTGTCACCATATTGAATGATATTCTTGACTTTTCTAAGGTTGAGCAAGGCAAAATGGAGCTTGAATATAGCCCTTTCTCAGTGGCAGACGTAGTGACACATCTTGATAAAACCTTGACGCCTCTTGCAGAAGACAAAGGCCTCGCTTTTACCATTAAAGATAACATCCCTACCCATATTCAGTTGATTGGTGACTCTGCACGTACACGTCAGATCTTATTTAATTTAGCAGGCAATGCCGTCAAATTTACTGAGTCAGGAAAGGTTGAAGTGGAATTCTTGATTGCACCAACCACCCCACCAAGCGTGAATATCTTAGTGACTGATACAGGTATTGGCATCGCAGAAGACAAGATCGACCATATATTCACGGCATTTGAACAAGCCGAGCTCTCAACGACCCGTAAGTTTGGTGGGACAGGATTAGGGCTTTCCATTGTTAAGCAGTTAGTCGAACTGATGGGTGGCACCATCACGGTTACCAGCCGGCTTAATTTTGGCACTCGATTTACTATCTCGCTTCCGCTTGAAATGCACGAACTTGAAGCACAAGTCATCGATCAAACGCCAACCAAAACCAATAAGACTCTCGATGACTTCTCAGTATTGTTAGTCGAAGACAACAAGATCAACGCAATGGTGATTAGGAAGTTCTGTGAATCTATCAACTTAACGGTTGAGAACGCCTACGACGGTTTACAAGCCTTAGATAAATTAGTTTCAAGCCAATATGACCTGATCATCATGGATAACCACATGCCGAACATGAGCGGCATTGAGGCAATTCAAAAAATCCGTAACGAACTCAAGCTGACTACCGTAGTTTTCGCATGCACAGCCGACGTATTTAAAGAAGCACACGATGAATTTATCATGTCAGGGGCTGATTTTGTTCTCACCAAACCATTACAGAAAAACAGCTTACAAAACGCCATCAATGAGTTTCATGACCAATTTGAGGGTAACAGACATAACTTGGCTAACGAACATAACCTTTTAACCAAAGGTGCAAGCAACATCACCATGTTAACGCGTCATCCCAAGAATAAACTGCCACTCACTGAGGAAGAACTGTCGCGTAGCCAAGTATTGGCACAAGATGATCTCAAATCAGACCAGAAGCTCAAATGCTTAACGTCTCTCGTTGATGAGCTAGAAAACGAAATCGATGAGTTGATAGAGCTATTTTCGGACGCTAAACAGGATGACCTCTCCAGAACATTGAAGGCGGTTAAAGAGATTGCCGCAAGATATGAAATGAACGAAGTACTTGAACTCGCGAGCTCAGCCGAACAGATAGCCGATCAACACGTCATGCCAGAAGCCGAGTTGCTCCAACAACTGATCAACCGCCTGATGGTCAATAGCCATCAAGCTACGCGCCTAATAAACAAGCTCAATCAACAACGTAAAACGGGCTAAGTGAGATATCACATGACATGGAACTTTAATTTACCCAATACGCGATCAAATATGCTCTTAGCCCTTGGTGCAACCATCATTTTCGCCGTCGATTGTCATGTACCTTTAGGCATTGCTATGGCCGTTCCCTACGTTACGATAGTATTGCTGGCGGCAACAACGAAAGATCCAACCTCCACAGTCATGTGGGCTATCACCTGCACCTTGCTTACGCTCATTGGCTACTACCTATCTAGTACGGGCAGTGAAACCTGGTTCGTCGCCTTCAACCGAGTGATTACGATTTATGCCATTTGGGTATCTGCTCTCGTTCCTATGTATATCACTCTGCAGTCGCTTCGAAGCGCTCAAGAGAGCGATTTAGATAATCCAGAAGAGAAAACGTTGAGGCCACACCATAATACGAACGAAAAAAACACGTTTCGTACGTTCAAGAATTAGGCTTAGGTTAAGTTTCGGTGAATTTTACCAAATCGAGACAAGGTAACTTGAAATACTTCGTTCTGCATGAGATTGTAATTTAACTATCCATAAACAACTGTATGATTATGAAAACATTACAATCCATCGCGCTGCTTTCCACAATTATCGTAGCACCAAACGTGTTAGCTGACGTGACAATTGAAGTTCCTTCTAGCGCAGATGCGTTAGTCGAAGTCTTAGCTGTAAATGAGGCTAAGCCTGATCTTGACGGTGGCTTTTTCTCTTCGAGCAAAACGATCACCGTTCCAGATGGTGTGAACCAAATCGTTTTCAAATATCAACTCGCTTTTAGCCAAGGTAACGACCGCGAGTTTGTCGATAGCGACACCATTATTGCTACTTTTGACGCGGCAGACACAGCATTGACGTTCGACATGCCGAAGTTCCGTAACACCAACGAAGCGAAAAAAGGCCTTCAAAACTTAGATTGGAAACTGGTTGATGAAAACCAAAACGCAATCAGTGTTAAGCAAGACAAGCTAGTAAAAGATGGCATGCAGATTGGTCGTAAATACCCTCAAGAAGCTAGAGAATACAACCAGAAAGGCGGCATCGCAGCACTTACAGTAGGTGCTAGCGCGGGCGCAGCACAACCCGTAACGCTTCCAGCAAAGATTGACGGAAATGCGGCGAATACAGCTGAAGAAATGTTGTATTTCTGGTACGAAAAAGCGGATGCTGAAACGAAGCAGAAATTCAAAGACTACGTGAACAAGTAGCTCAATGGTCTTAATTTAAAAACGAAAGAAGCTGGCGCACTGCCAGCTTCTTTTTTGTCTTCATCTAGATGATTTAAGCTTATATAGATTAAGCAGACTCAGTCGATAACACTTTGCCATCTACTTTTGTTGGCCACCCTAGCGCTTTGTATTCTGCAGCCAGTAAGTGCGCACAGCGGCTAGAAACCGTTGTTTTAATCCAATCACCAAGCCCCAATACTTTATATTCCAATACAGCCATTTTCATAACAATTCTATTCCGCTCTAATTCAATTTATAAATCTAGAGTGAACATTATAGATGTTCTCTTGTAATGTATGTTCCTAAAAGAACACTGTGCATAATTTTTTGAAATATCTAATAAACACTGAAAATCTAGTCATCCAAACGTTAATTCGTATTGTTAGAGCTTCACGCCTTAATCTCAGCAACAGGATCTCGTATCATCAAATTCATCGGAGAAATATGCTCATACAAGCGCTCAACATTGGTGATAGAAACCTTCCCTCTTTGTATATTAACCAAACCCTGTTGTTCTATCCCTTTGAGGACCTCGTTTAACCTAGGCCTTGATATGCCAGTGATGTTGCTCAGTTGACTTTGTGAAATGTTGATACTAACCGTTGCCCCTGTAATATTCGTTTGTCGTGCCGCTAGCTCTAACAACACATAAATTGTTTTTTGTTCTTTTTCATGGATAGACGACAAGTAAGCTTGCATCCAGATCGACTGACCTTTTGCACCGCAATGAAGTAGCCATTTGAATACCATGCACTTTCTCTCTGCGAGATCTAAGATCTTATCTGAAGGGAAAAGTACCATTGTGATGGGGTCTACCTCTTCAGCGAGAGCAAAAAGGTTATAGTCAACATGAACCGACAGCGCGCCGATCCAATCACCTTTACCTACGACCCCACCCGACATACTTTTCAAATTTTCAGTTGAAAAGCAGATACCAGCCGAACCGGTAAGAATATAAAAAACACCCGGAAGATTTTGAAATTTTTTCGTAATCTCAAGGCTATGTATGCCCGTTTTTAAAACAGCAATTTCGAGCAGGCTGTCTATAAAGTCTTGTGGTAAATCACAAGGCCATTGTATCTGTTCACCTATTTGGGGGTCTAACAACGATTAACTCCTCGTTTAGATATATCTACGTAAGTACAACGCTATCTCACCGCACCTTTCCTAAATGTAGTCCATTCCAGCTAATATCCAGAGATTATTTATCAAAAAGACCATATGCCTTAGTATCTTAAGGCCTTAACGCAACTTAAAATCATGGGCGAACCATTTTATAGTGTTAAGAAGTGACCAACTATTAACCTATATAGCCGTAACAATTCGCTTGTTGCACTCTCGTTTTTGGGGACTCGTTTTTGGGCATTCAGATTATTGACATTAAATTTATTGAAGACTCAATCGATTGCCCCCCTGTTTACTGAACATAAACAAAAAACGACCAGCAATTGCCAGTCGTTTAGGTATATCCAATAGTAGAACTTTGAATACTAGATAGCACCAACCTCGGCGATATACGCTAAAACAACATCACGATATTGTTGTTTCAACGATTCCTCGATAAAGCTCGCGTCGATCGCGTTTAAGCTGAACTGTGCTAGCTCTTGATGCGTAAGCTGATGAGCATTGCTAACAGCATTAAAGTTATCCGACATATAACCACCGAAATACGCAGGATCGTCAGAGTTGATCGTTACGGCAACGCCCTTCCTTAGTAGCTCGACAATATTGTGGTCTTCCATTACATCAAACACCCGCAGTTTAATGTTAGATAGTGGACACACAGTCAGCGGCATTTTGGTCTCAATCAATTCCGATATCAACGCTTCGTCGGTCATGCACTGCACGCCATGGTCTACTCGGCTCACACTGAGCATTTCAATGGCATCGACAATGTTCTGTGCAGGCCCTTCTTCACCAGCATGAGCCACTGTTAGAAAACCCGCTTGTTTGGCTTGTTGGAATACGCGTTTGAACTTCTCTGGCGGATGCCCGAGTTCTGAGGAGTCTAATCCAACCCCAATAATTTTACCTTGGTGCTTGAGAATATCGGCGAACGTTTGAATAGCGCTCTCTTCAGATAAATGACGTAAGAAGCAAGCGATGATTTGAGAAGTGATCCCTAACTCTTTCTGACCACACTCGAGTGCGCGATAAATGCCGTGAATCACAGTATCAAATGCAACCCCACGATCGGTATGCGTTTGAGGATCAAAGAAAATTTCAGTATGAATAACATTGTCAGCTTTACAACGTTCTAGATAAGCCCATGTTAAATCGTAGAAATCCTGTTCTGTGCGCAGTGCATCAGCACCTTGATAATAGATATCCAGAAATGACTGTAAATCATCAAATTCGTATGCGCGTCTTAGCTGCTCTGGAGATGAATAAGGCAGATCAATGCCGTTGCGTTGAGCAAGTTGGAAAAGTAACTCAGGTTCGAGCGAACCTTCAATGTGTAAATGCAACTCTACTTTTGGGAGCCCTTGAATAAATGCGTTCATATTTCACCTACTATGGATTTTAGGTGTGCACTTACTCTGAATAATAGACAGGAGGTTTTCTTGAACGCCATTACAAAGAGTAAGAACACAATTGTGATCTAAACCCTTCGTAATCAGCACTTTGCGGGAGCTGGTAGAGACCCCCAAACCATATCATTGGGGTTATACGAAGCAAACGGTTGCTACTATACAGAGTTCAGTGTGAATTTCACTAATCGTTTCTCCATAAAACTAATAAATCACTCAGTAGCATTTAAGAATACTCGCCACACTTTATTCAGAACATCATTCTAACATTAGGTTGACACACTTTAGCTATTGCCGCTATTTTGTCTAAAACCACAAAAGACGGTCAATATGAAAGATAACCAATTCGCGAGCTTTGAGGATCTCCTCTCTCACCAAACCAACACTTTGACCGCATGCCAACCCAAAGATTTCGATAGCACTTTTTTCTTACTGGCAAGAGAAGCGCTCGCTTGGTTTAAGCTCGACAGGCTTACCCTGTTTCCAAACTCAATGATTCTTCTGGATACAGGAAAAAGTATTTCCGTATCCCAAACAGATACTCCACCGCTTGAAATGGAACGCTTTCTAAAAGGCAATTATCTTGATTACCTAAAGCTTTTACGTTCAAAAGAGTGTTGGCAGTTGTTCCCTGAGGAAACACTAAAGAACCATAAACTCGACCCGCTACGTGTACTTTATGAAGAAGGTGCTCATTGGCATGGGATTGTAAGCCTTTCACTGTTTGGTCAACAGTGGGGAGCTATCGGCTTCTCACGGTTCAGTCGTTACGATAAGCCAATTGAAGAGGCTGACATGAAGCGAATCAAATTGCTGAGTGACATCTGGCTCTGTTTTTGGCAGCACTCCAAAATGACTCGTAGTGTCACCAGCGATGAAACCAATAATATTAACGAGAGTGAAAAACTATTATTGCTGACCAAAAGGCAGTGTGCGGTTCTAACTCAATTGGCACAAGGTTATACCGCTAAGCAATGTGCGGAGATCCTCTTTTTAAGCCCTAGAACCATTGAGTCACACAAATACCGCATGTTGGATATTTTGGAACTCGACAACCATACCGAACTGATTCAATTTGCGCTGCGCAATGGTTTCGGTATAGACAACAAATAACGCTAGATTCGTATAAAAGCCCTCAAAAGCAATGATTTAAGGGCTTTGTTTAATCACTATCTTATTGGCCAATTTCAACTGAACTGAGTTAAGTCACTCTCAACGATAATCCGGTCGAATTCTCGACATCAGTAACATATCGATATACTTACCCGCTTTGAATGTACTCAGCCTTTTGGTGCCTTCTAACTGAAAACCCACTCGTTCATATAAAGCAATCGCGGAGTGGTTATCTGCATGAACCTCTAACTCAAGGCGAACGAGGCTTAGCCAGTTATCGGCTTGATTGATCGCTTCTTGCATTATAGTCTTACCGACCCCTTTGCCATGCATCTCCGGATTAATCGCTATCGCAAGACCAGCGCAATGTCTGTCTCTCACCTTCGTGGTCATGAATAAAGTAATGTGACCTACGACCTTGCCAGAAACCTCCGCAACTAAAGTGAAATGGTCTGAGTGACCAAACAGTCGCTCCACTTGATCAGAGCTAAGAAAAGGCTTTTGTGAGGTATTCTCTAATACTGACGAGTGTCGATAAATATCAAAAATATCTTGGTTATCGGTGGGTTCAAGATGTCTAATTTGTATTTCCAAAGCGCTTCCTTATCATATTATTTTTGTCCATAAGCTAATTTTCATATTACGGATAGCAACGAGCACCTACAACCTTTGAAGGTGTAAGTGCTCGAAATAATTACACAAATAGAAAGGCTGCTCTTAAGCTTCTGCTTTGATTAGTTTTGTTGACGTAGTGTGAATATTAGAATTTGTAGTCAACACCAACACTCGCTAATGCTTGTTCAGAGCTGTAAAAGTCAATCTTAGAGTCAATCGACCTGACACCGAGTAATGAAATAAACGACCAATCTTCATAACCCATTAAGCCACCGAACTCATAAGCTAAAAATGCACCGTATTCATTCTCTTCACGTACTTGCCCGTAAATTGGATTCGACTCATCATATTCACGATCACTTGCATCTAGGGTAACAACAAAACCGTGGCGACCGATTCTCTTCGCGTAGTTTAATTCAATACCATAACTATCGAAGCTGAGTGCCCCTCCTTCTGCGTCTGAGTGGAAATACACCATTGAAGGAACAAATAGACCTGCTTGGTTTGGCAAGATAAAGCGGTACCCTGCTTTGGCGTACACATAGGTTCTTTCCCTATCCAGCAGCACAGCATCTTCCGGAGATAAGGCTTGGCTACCAGATAGCTCTTCATCAACATCAGATTGTCCAAATGCGAGATCCGTTCGAAAACCAGTTCCACCGATATTAGTGAGCTGCAGTCGTCCTACATTACCTTTCACATCCGTTTCATTTCGATTAACGCCAACAGCATACGGATCCGTCCAAGCCTTGCCCGAGATAAGCGTAGGAAGAACAGAAAAATCCAATATTGTGCCTCCAGATAGCTGATGTCGATAACCAATCTCAAAAGCAATGGTACCTGTTGCAATATCCTCTCGAGTGGTACCCGCATACACTTGATGAGTCAGTGACTCACCAAAGGTATATTGAACCGTACCCAAAAAACCGAGTAGCCCTAGATTTTCGCTGTCCCCCTCCTTGGTGTTAGTTGCTTGATTCGCGTCTTGCTCGGTGCTCAAGTTACTGCTGTCAGAAGATACACCCGTCAAGACACTGAAGTTACCACTGAAACCTTCCGTTGGTGCAAGGCCACTATAAGCTGGCATTGAAGCGAATGCCGAAAATACAACTGGTAAAACAAACCTCATATTCACATCCATTAATTGAATAATCACCCGTCAACTATATGTATTAAATTAAAATTATAACAACTATTTAACGGAGACATTCATTCAACTGACGAATTGGGTGTCTAAAAAATATGTTCAAAGGTGCAATAAGTTGATCTATCGCTTTTAAGCTTTCGTAGAACTTCTCGAAAATAACGGACAAAACTCAAAGGAAGACAATATGTTTATCAAATTAATCAAAACCACATCAGTGCTAGTTGCGACGCTTCTTTTTACGGCTTTTGCTCACGCTAA
Organism: Vibrio sp. J383; assembly: GCF_023503985.1. Lineage (NCBI taxonomy): Bacteria > Pseudomonadati > Pseudomonadota > Gammaproteobacteria > Vibrionales > Vibrionaceae > Vibrio > Vibrio sp. J383. The sequence goes on from NZ_CP097294.1 coordinate 1,731,575, forward strand.
CCACCACGAGATGAAGAAAGACATCGTTGATGTTGCGGCTGAAAACGGCTCTTTCAATACTTTAGTGGCTGCAGTAAAAGCAGCGGACTTAGTTGACACATTGAAAGGTGAAGGCCCTTTCACCGTATTAGCTCCCACTGATGAGGCATTTGCTGCGTTACCAGAAGGAACGGTCGACATGTTGTTGAAGCCAGAAAACAAAGACAAATTAGTTGCAGTGCTCACATACCATGTAATACCAGGTAAAATCATGGCAGCTGAAGTTATGAAGTTAAATAGCGCAGTGACGGTTCAAGGCGGTGCGGTAATGATAGCGATAGATGACGGCAACGTAATGATAGACAACGCCAAAGTTATTATGCCAGACGTTGAGGCTAGCAATGGTGTTATCCATGTGATTGACGCTGTGCTGTTGCCTAAATAAGAAATACAACATCAGTCAAAGGTTTTAAGAGGGTGTGACAGGTCACACCCTTTTCATCTTTTAATTAAAAAGTTAATAACGGTCTCCAGCTAACCGAGGCTGCCTTTATATCAACAAGAACTATATCGACAAGAACCCGAATTACACAAACAAGCGGCCGAATATTAGAAATGCCGCCATCGACACCACCTTCGTGAAGACCACCACCCAGATGCAATCACCAATACTAGAGTGCGTTGCTTTCCCGAGAAGGAACACAAACAGAATCAACCCCAACACCCAGCCCACTGTCGGAATCAATGACACCAAAGCAACGATTACAGCAATAGTAAGAAGGGATTTAAAGTCTGCGATCACGAAAGACATTTTGGAGGCGATATACATGCAGCATGCGGTTATTAATGCGTCCATCACAAACGCTAAAGCTTCAATTCCCACGTAACTTCCTTCACTCAAATTAGTTGCAGTGAATATTATCGCTAAAGTGATGATTTTTCTTTAAGAAGAGAACCAAAAACAGGTGAAAACTGTAACAAAAATGAGATTACCGTTCGTCTGAAGGCACAGGTTTATTTGTTCGAATCTTCTAGGCCTTTAACCAGTGCTCCGGACCGAGTCTGATTTGCTTTTTGATAGGCATCAAAACCATCTTCGTGTTTAACTCCGAACAAACAAAGAAACGAGTTGATGACGAATGAAAAGAACGAAATGACGACAACAAAGAGAGGAAACAGCCCCGACACCCCAGCTTTTAAGGCTAGAACGCCAACACCGAAGGACAACATCGACATTAATGTATATAGTTTAGATCTACTCACATGACTCATGAACAACACTCCTTGTATTCACTCAATGTTTAGATTAGACAAATTATCTTGCACACAATTTGAACTCATCGACAATATCAATAGATCAGGAAAAGTTATCCTTAAAAAGGTTCATTAATATTTCAAACTCGGTTTCTGTATCCCTACGAACACTAGCCCGCCTATTCAACTACCTTTTCTATCTTCAACTACCTTTTCCATCACGTAATTGGTCAGCTTTACACCACGCATTTCGACTTCCTGTTCATTGACAACTTTAAAGCCAAGATGCTCATAGAAAGGCCTTGCGGTAATACTTACTTCAGAGAAATATCTCGATATACAACGAACTCGACCCACAGTGAAAACATGCTCCATCAAGGCTTTCCCTACCCCCTTCCCTTGATATTCGTGGTGACAGAAAAAGTGATCAATCAAGCCACTTGGTTGCAGGTCAGTATAGCCAACTACGCAACCATCGAGTTCAGCCACAAAGGGTTGTAACCCATTCATACGCTTTTGCCATAACGCAAAGTCAAAGCTACTGGGTGCCCAAGCTTCTACTTGCTGTTGAGAATAATCTCGAACATTCACGTTACGTACGGTATGAAAGAAGATCTCCCACAGTGCTTTGTCATCACTCGCTTGATAGTTTCGAATTCTAACCACGACATACTCCTTTTTGTCTTAAGTTCGTTCAGAGGTGCAAATAGACAGCTGAATCAGCAGGCTCAATAGTTCAAGCTCAACAGGCTCTGTAACCTGCACTCAACAGCCTCAGCTTTAGAACAAGATATCAACGATAAAACACAGCCAACCAGATCGTCACCATGTTTTTGTCTGTGCCAATAACCTTGTGCTTTTCTCGTGCAGCGATGTTGATGTAATCCCCTTTTGATAAAGTAACAACGCGTCCATCTTCAAACTCGATGACACCCTTACCTTCAATCACCATCACCCATTCATTCTCATCTTGGTCATACCAACCCTCTTCTGGTGAGCTATGTCCATGCGACAATATCCTTTCGATTCGAACACCGTCGTTGGCAATCAGGTCATTGAATATTTCATTGGGTATTGACGAAGGAACATCATTGTAAATGTTTGGCATCAAGCTCTCCTAGCTAACATTGAATTGATTGGAAATGAATTGATTAACAACCTGGGCCTTAGCTGCACTGTAAAACCTAAGCAGCAGCACTCTTTCTGAAATAAAAACGGTAATAGCCCACCAAGTTACTGCAGATAAACAGCGCCTCCATCAGAACTGCTGTTGGCGAGCCAACTAAGTAATTGTGAACCAACCAAAAGCTGGTTCCGATGATCATCAATTCTCTTAATCGACGGTCATCTTTATTGAAGGCAGCAAAGGTTTGAAACACGGAAGCAAAGCAACTCAATATGCTGGTCAGCCCCGAGTAAGTCACAACCGTTGCGACCACCGACATCGAACAGAACAAATATTTAAACTTAGACGATGTAGAAAATACACTCGTCAAATAGCGAATAGTGGCAATCGTCATTAAGCTCGCCGCTGTCCATTGTTCGAGAAGAATAAAGTGGCTCGAAATAAGCACGCCAGCAAAGAACAGACAGGTAACGATTTTCTTTCTCTCTTTAAACTGAAAAGACAGAAGATCGAAACAAATAGCAATTGCGACTAATACTTGAGAAAGATAAAAATCTGACACGGTGATTCCTTCAATAATAACATTACGCCCTAGCCGCTTCTTTCACTGTGAATAATCGAATAAAACATACTAGGCGGTTACAACAAAACAGAGCAAACAGCGCTCTAAAGCTTCTATAAAAATCTAAAGTTTCAACACACCACTGATCACAGTGATAGCAGAACCGATTAACTTTACTCGCCCGTTTGCTAAGAGCTCTGTCGACATATACCCACCACGACGAGACGCCTGATAAGCACTGAAGCAGCTTTTGTTTAGCTTTTCAGCCCAGTGCTGCGTCAATGCACAATGTGCCGACCCAGTAACGGGATCTTCATTAACCCCAACCCATGGCGCAAAATAACGAGAAACAAAATCGAGTTTAGAATTTGATGAAAGTGCCGTCACAACAACGCCTCGCCCTTTAATACTCTTTAAAGCATCAAAGTTAGGTGAGAGAGCCAATAACACTTGCTCGCTAGAAACTTCGATTAACTGCTTGGAATCAAACTCTCGGAATGAAACGACTTGGTGCGGTTCTAAACCAAAGTGCTCAAGCAATGTGAGATTAGCTTCTGAGTTCAATGACAACTGAGTGCTAGGGAAATCAAGTTCGATAGACGATTCACAAACTGTGGCAGATAACTCACCCGACAAGGTGTTAAACACAACACTGTCACCTGTTTTAACCAACCCTTGCTCTTTCATTACATGAACGGTTGCCAATGTGCCATGCCCACACAGTTTTACTTCTACTTCTGGAGTGAACCATTTAAGCGTCATAGTGTTAAGCGCAAGAAAAGCAGTTTCAGATACCGCCATCTCTTCAGCGATTGAGAACATGAGTGACTCATCAAGTAGATCTTGAGAAATGCAGACCCCAGCTGGGTTTCCTTTAAAAGCTTGAGTTGTGAACGAGTCCACTTGATATATATCTAAATTCACAATAGTTCCTAGCTCTAATATTGGATAAATATTGTTGCCTACAATAAGCACAAACACCCCGTGCTACAAGTGTTCAACAGCAACATTACTAATACTTATTTAAGAAGTAAGGAATGATAAACAAAGAGTTATGAAAATAATAGGCGGATTAAGCAGAAGGTTTATTATCGGGCAGACAAGAGATAAAACGTATCAGCCTGGTAGGAAACAAGCACACATTCGCGGCACATAGGCATTGTATCGTGCCACAAACGTAAGGTTACTCAGCAATGGTGAATCTACTGACGTACCAGAGCAGATTTCACAATGGTCAAGCCAAGCAGACCCAGCATGACTCCTGTTACTTTATCAATATAGTAAGCAACACGTGTAAACTCTTGACGCACTTTAGGTGCAGATAACAGGAAGATGATCGCCGCATCCCATACAAATACAACCACCGTCATCCAAATACCTAACCCCAACTTAAACATGAAGCCAATGTCATTGTTCAACACAACCGTGAATAAGCTCAAATAAAACAAAAGGTTTTTGGGATTAAGGATTCCTGATAGAAAACCCGTGACGAATTCTTTAAGAAAAGTCGTTTGGTTGAAGCTATCTCCTTCGGTAACATCCATATTGCTGTAATTACATTTCTTCGCTCTTATCGCTTGCACAGCAAGATAAACAAGAAACACACCACCAATGATCTTCAGTACAATCATAACGGAAACGGATGCCGCTAGAATCGACCCTACTCCAACCAAGCACAAAGCGATATAAACCGCATTCGCACTGGCAATACCGAATGCAACGCCTAATGCTTTTCTTCCCTTATTTCGAACAGCACTCTTCACCACAATCACAAAGTCTGGCCCGGGACTCAATAACGCTAGAAAGTGAGCAATCGCCACGGTAACAAAAATTCCGACTAAACCCGCATCCATAAACCAATGTCCTTATTGTAAAATTTAATGCATTATTATTGCATAATTAACCTACAATTAGCTTTTTGGGTTAATTATTAGGGTTTCGATACTAAGAGAATCAGACAGACAACACGTTTTCACCTGTCTCGTTAGGTAAAAGACGGCCCAAATAACACGCTTTTTAATATTTAGACCGCTAAGCCATGATTTAGCTTGGTGTTTTCTATAAAGGCTCATTTATTCCCTAATTTGCGGGCTGAAAGTAAGTGGGCGCATCGAATATATTAGGTTGTACTAAAATAAGAGTCGTAAATTTGAAGCAGATCGCAAAATTTGGACTACGATTTAGTTAAGTAAAGTAGGAAAGGAATCCGTCAGTGAAAGCATTTTATGTTTCAGTTCTTGCGTCATCATCCTTTTTAACTGGCACAGCGTTTAGCCAACAGAATGATATTTATCTCTACAATTGGGATGAATTTCTATCCAATAGCGTCGTGACCCAACTAAGCGACACGTACGGCATTTCTTTGAAACAGCAGTTTTTTTCTGATGAGTCGATCAGAGATGAAGTGCTATTAAGCGAACGTCGTGGCGCATTTGAGCTCGTCATTATAGAAAGTGTAAAGCTCAATGCGTTAGCCAAGCAGAACCTGTTTCATAATCTCAGTGAGTTACAACAATCCATTGCTGGTAACATAGATTCACGGTGGGTTGAAGGATGTGGCGAGTATGGCATTCCCTACGCTTGGGGGACTGCGGGAATCTTATATCGAAGTGACAAAGTAAACACTCCCACCTCTTGGAACGCTATTCTCGAACCAGACACGAACAGCAGTGGCCGCATAAGTATGTATTACGAACCTACGGATTTGGTGAGTACTGCACTGTTAGCAAATCAATTTGATCCATTCACCAATAATGAGCAGGAACTTCGCGTTGCCTATAAAACCCTGCAAGCTCAAAAGCCTCACCTAGAAAGCAGCGAATACGTCATCGACTATATTCGCCAACCTGAACGTCTTGCTAACATCGACCTTGCCTACGGTTATTCTGGTGACAGTTATGTACTCAATGATTTGGAGCCTGATGCCTCTTGGTCTTACGCTGTGCCTCAAGAAGGCACCACGTTATGGTTAGAGTGCATTGCTGCGATTAATAACGGAGAATTGTCTGCACAAGCAACAACGATTCTATCATTCTTGTCGCAACCCGAGATCGCAGCTCAAAACGCAATGGATTCATGGTTTGCAACTCCAAGCTCAAAAGCAAAAGCCTTAACGACACAAGAGTACCAAAATGATCCGGAGCTTTTCCCTAGCAAAGAGGTCTTAGAACGCAGCTATCTGTATCAGCAACTCGAACCCAATAGCATTCAAATTCGTAACCGCATTGTCGACAGTTTGAGATAATTAATGCCAGTATTAAAGAAGCTCTACTTTGTGCTCATTCCTACCTTATTGTTCGTATTTGCAATAGGCGGAATGGTTACTTACAACTTGGCCTCTAACCACGCGAAACACATGTACTTAGACGAAGTACAATCGGATGTGAACACCGCGCTCGTGGCGGCTGAATACGAACAACTGGGCTTATCTTTGCTAGTAAAAGATATTGGCTCATCCCTACAGTTCTTGCGATATATTCAAAACCCGGGTGACTACACAACCCTGTCCCTGCTGGAAAAAAGAGTGCTTCGCGTCTTAAACCAGAGTCACGTTAATCAGTTTGGTCAACGTAATATCTATGTCGTCGATCCTAAATTCAAATTAACACTCTCTACTTTACGAGCAGATCCTTTCGAAGGGTTAAAGATCCCCGACAACATCTATGAGAAAGTCTTCGACATCTATACTTCGTTGATTAATAAAAACGAGCTATCTCATGAAGGCTTCTCTTATATCTCAGTGAGTGGTGAGCTCAGATACGCTTATGTTGCAGCTATCGATCCTTACTTACTCCCACAAGACAAACGTGCAAATGACAGTGTCAATCGATACATATTGATTGCAGACGGTCCATTAAAGCAGTTGTCTAACTTACTCACTAAATACAACGATGATGACAACATGCAGCTTCTGATTGAACCGTCATCAGATACCGAACATATTGAAAATACACAGTTCGTCATTAAGTCCTTTGAACAAACCAAAGACAGAATCAAAGTCGAGATGAATAGTCGTCACTTCCTCGCTCAAGTCAATGTTCGTGAAAAAAAATTCAATCACGAAAAATCCCTCATCGCTCAGGAGACCTTACTTGGTGGCTTGACGATATTATTCATTATCATGCTCATCGTACACATGGTCGTACGCTACCAATTAGTTCGACCACTCAAAGACTTGTTACACGAAATCTCCATTGGTGGACTCAAACTAAGATATTTTAAACGGTCATCCGGACAAAGTGAGATCGACGGACTTAAGAACGCCTACATTGACTCACTAACGGAATTGAAATTCGAAGCTGAATTCGACCAATTAACCAAATTAGCAAACCGACGCTCATTTATTCGACATCTCGATGTACGTATAAAAAGCTCAATGAGCCCACACTGTTACTTGGTTTGTTGGGACATTATCGACTTTCGTAAAATCAATGATTTATATGGTGCAAAGGTGGGCGACAATGTACTCGTTAGTCTAGCCAAAACACTAAGAGAAACCCTGCAGAATCAACAATCCTCTTTCGGCTTTAGTTTCAGCGACTATTCAATCGCAAGGCTTGGAGGAAACCAATTCATTACCATATTGGAAATGGATAAAAACCAAGTGATAAACGAAGAAATAGAGAACATCAATAATATGCTGACTGGCACCACCTTCCTTGACTATTATGGGTTTAGGTTATCACTCGCAACAGGTGTTTTACCCCTCGACACACCAAAGTTTGAAGAAATTTGGCACCGATGTATTGATGAGATGTTGAATAATGCTAAGGATCACAGTGACGGAGAGAGCCGGATTGTTTACGGCGAAGAACTACTTCATTCACTCGAAAGACATGATGTTATCGAGAAAAGGCTATTGGAGTGCTGTGAGAGCGACAACTTTGAACTTCGCTTTATGCCTATTTTCAATGCTAAGACACTTCAGATCGACGGAGCAGAATGTTTGATTCGTTGCCCTGCTCTATTTGACATAAAGGCAGGGCCGGATGAGTTCATTCCAGTCGCAGAGAAAAGTAATTTAATATCCAAGCTCGACATGTGGGTCATTAGTACCGCAATCAAGACCTATAAAGAGCTTGCAGAAATTCACCTATATAAAGGCACCTTGTCCATTAACATCTCGGCGATGGAGCTCTACAACCGTAACTTTGCCGACAATATTCGAAAGGTACTCGAACGTTATCAAGTTCCTCCTGGCAACATCATTATAGAAATTACCGAAACCAGTTACGTTAAAAGCAGCAAACTTACCGTGCAGACCATTGAGAACATCAGAAGCTTAGGTTTAAAAGTTTCCCTCGACGACTTCGGTACGGGTTACACGGCGTTTAACCAACTTCTTCATTACCCTGTCGATGAACTTAAAATTGATAAGAGCTTTATCGATAACATCGTCCACGACAAAGCTGACCGTAAAATGGTCGAGTCCATGGTTAACTTAGGGCACTCTTGTGACACCTTCGTTGTTGGCGAAGGTGTCGAATCTCTCGAACAGTATCATCACCTTCGAAAAGCCAACTGCGACCTAATACAGGGTTATTTTTTCAGCCAACCACTCACTTACATAGAGTTCATTGAATTTGTTCGTGATCACAATCCGCAAACTATTCTTGATCAGCAAGCCCTTTTAGAACCAAGTACTAACGAAAGGGTTGTCGTGCTTAATAATAAATAATAATTGTTCGATTTAATTACTATGCGATTTAATGGCCATGCGCCTTAATAATCATGTTATTTAATTAACAACGGCCACTTCCCCGCCCCTTTCCAACCTGTAATAACGTCTGAAATGAGCCAATATCTACGGCCGCAATACACGTTAAATATCTTGAGATTGGCACTAAGTAGACAGATAAAAGCGCTACCCAAACTAATGACTACGTTCATTGGCTCTGATAAGGCTTGTAGTATTAAATATGTATAAGAAGGAAGGATAGATAAAGGTGGAGCTCAACAAGTGCTAGGAAGCCGTAACAAGAGCTAGGAAACTGGGAAGCATTAGCAAGAACTGGCAGGCAATAACAAACAGCAATCAGCAATCAGCAATCAGATTTACTAAGCTAAGCCCCGAATTCAACTGCGAAGTGCGACACTCGCCAGTACCAAGCAGCTAAGCGTCTAAGCGTCTAAGGCACTAAGACATTAAGACATTCTTAAGAACTTAACCTTGCATGCTGGTCAACAACTCCATCATGTCTTTGGAACTTATGTTCTTCTTGTGCCTTACTACCGCATCAATCATTAGCTCCAAATTACCCGCAGATATGTAATCACTGAGCACGTCGTTAAACTTGTCCTGAATTTCATCACTCGCGTACAAATGGTCCGGAATAAAAAATAAGAACTGGCTTCCGCTGCTTCGAAATGAAATGGTACTTTCTGGTATCTTAGCGGTCAGAGATTTAGCGGCCGAACTAACGACAAGATCACCATATTCAAGGCCATATTTTTGATTAATTTCGGTAAGGTTCCTGATACGGACAAAATAGAGATCAAAGTTATTGTCCTTCGAGTAGCTATTTTTCACAAATTTCATCAATGAAATTCGATTGCGAAACCCTGTAATAAAATCCGTAGAGTAGAGCTTTCTTTTGATAGAAAAATCCATATAAAAAATAATCCCAGTCAACAACAAGATGCCAACAAGAAAAACGCTACTGATCCGATGGACTGTCACTAAGTTATCAACCATTGAGGTATTTTCTTCAATTACAGGGCTTTGTAATCGAAATTTGTCGTTAATAAAATCTACGAGTGTGTGGTAGCAAATATCGACCTTTTTCTGTAACGATTCCTTGGGCAACAACCCTTGGCTGACCAGTTTAATTGAGGGCTCTAAGCTCTTAAATTTATCAAATTCCGCTGTGAAATAGGGCTTAAAGTTTGCTGACTTGATGAAATTGGAAGACTCAGTGCTGTTAATCAATATATCAAAACGGCTCCACGTAATATCGTACGCTAACCATAACTCATCATAATCAATGGTTTCAGAGCGGCTTACCATCAAGAAATTGGCGTATTCTTTCACCAATTGAAAAACGAACCACGTTGCCTCATTTTGTCGGGTAGAAAAACTCTTATTAATATCGTTAATGCGGGTAACACTGTAGATATTAACGGTGAGCACCACTGCCGCTAAAGATAACACGACGACTTTAATGGCAGTCAATGACAACAGCTTTTTCATACGAAGCCCTTACAAATGAATATCGCGTATCTGCCAGATCATCTTGGCATGGAAATCTGTATTATCTATATCTGGAGTCGAAGAAAGTGGATATATCAACCAGTACGGACCTTTTTCTCTGACTGACATAAATTGGCCATTTTGTTTAATCGCAATGATCGGCTGGTAATCGTCAAAGTCTTCTTTGGGCACCGCGATTTTATAGTCGTTTAGTGCAACAAAGGTCACTTGCGAAGCCATGGGTAAATCCATTGTTTCAAGCACTGTTTGTAAGGCCACACCGCTATAAACCAATTCTCCATCCACCCAAGGTAATGAGGTGGATATTTCTTTTTGAGGAAGCAATAACAGTTGTTCTCGACTGAATTGATGCTTTTGCCCTAGGTGATCGAATATTGTGAGTTCCGATGCTGAAAAAATAGAAAATGAACACAGTGAAAGTATAAACAGAAGTGCAGCTCTCATTTTAAACTCCATTCTAAAAAGGTCACTAAATTGAGTCTAGTTCATATTGGTCATTTGACTTGCTTAGACATTGCCTATTTTCTCAATGATGCAGTTCGACTCTTTCTCAGATAACGTTTCATTCCTGTAACCAGGTGCGAACAACACCTTACCCTTCTCTAAATAAGACTTTAATTAGCGTTCATACCAGTAATCCCGGTTTTTTAAAGGCAATGAGTAATCCAATCCAGCCACTGAATACGTACTGACCATCAAAATTAACAATAAATATGAGTCAGTAAGTAGCAAGAATGCTTGTTGCTGCTTAACCTTTAATCGAACGTAAGCAGCTTTGAGAGCTTGTTTTTCTGATATCTGTCGCTTCTATTCCACCAGCAGGTATCGTGTGTCGCTCTTAAAAAGCTTACTCATTTCATAATCAAGGGAATCGAGAATGAGTTTGAATATAAAAAAATTTAACCCCATGACGACACTTTCAACCCTAGTAATGACGTTGGTCATGTTTCCTGTTTCTGCTGACGTTAATCAAGAACAATTCGAGTTAGGTAAGCAGAAAGCAAAGGTGTGCATGACCTGCCATGGCGTTGATGGCATCTCAACGCAAGACCCCTACCCGAACCTTCGTGGTCAAAAGGTGGGATATCTCATTTCCTCGTTAAAAGACTATCAGACAAGGGAAAGAACCAGTGGTTTGGCAATTCTCATGCAGCAACAAGCCGACACACTTTCAGACCAAGACATCCGCGACATTTCCTATTTCTATTCAATGCTCGGCAACGATTCAAACTCACTCAACGATTCAAACTCACTCAACGAATCAAATTCAGTCAGCGAATAAAAGCTTTAGGCAAGGAGCCTTGTTATGGAACAAGTGACACCGCAATACAACATTAAGGTCGTTAAGTACTTCATCATCGCGTCTTTAGTGTGGGCAATCGTAGGTATGATCATCGGGGTGATTCTCGCCGCGCAATTGTATTGGCCAGTCTTAAACTTCGATTCTCAATATTTCCAGTTTGGTCGACTGCGCCCGCTACATACATCTGGGGTGATTTACGGGTTCGTCGTGAATATCTTGATGGGGACATCTTTGTACATTGCCCAGCGAACAGGCCATTGTGAGTTGTTCAATAAAAGCCTTTCATGGATGGTATTTTGGGGATGGCAATTTATTCTATTGCTTGCGGTCATTTCCTTACCCGCAGGCCACACCAGCTCAAAAGAGTATGCAGAACTTGAATGGCCAATCGACTTAATGATCGTGCTGGTTTGGGTGCTTTATGCGGTGTTGTTCTTTGGCACCCTTGCTAAACGAAAGGTCAGTCACATCTTCGTGGCTAACTGGTTCTTTGCTGCTTTCATCATCGTCGTTGCAATGATTTTCATCGTGAACAACCTCGCGATGCCAGTGTTGGCGATGAAGTCCTACTCTGTATTTGCTGGGGCTCAAGATGCGATTGTTCAGTGGTGGTGGGGACATAATGCCGTCGGTTTCTTACTAACCGCAGGTGTGATTGGTATGAATTACTATTTCATACCCAAAGCGGCGGATCGACCTATCTACTCGTACCGTTTGTCTGTGATCCATTTCTGGGGCTTGGTCGGCTTTTACACGTGGGCTGGAACGCACCATTTGGTTTATTCTTCTGTTCCCATCTGGATTCAAAACATCGGCATCGTAATGTCTTTGATCCTGTGGCTCCCTTCTTGGGCCGGTGCGTTCAATAGCGCAATGACCCTTCTACAAAACAAAGAAAAGCTGAAGTCCGACTACATTCTTTTATTCTTTTTCTCAGCAATTCTTTACTACTGCTTGGCGACATTCGAAGGTCCCCTACTCGCTATTCGCTGGTTCAACATGGTGGCACACAACACCGAATGGATCATCGGTCACGTACATTCCGCAGCTCTTGGATGGGTTGGAATGTCAGGGATAGCGGTTTTTTACTATTTCATTCCACGCTTATGGGGCCAAACCGATCTTTGGTCACGACGACTGATTAAGTGGCACTTTTGGCTCGCTCATGCTGGCGTCGCCATCTATGCGATAGCACTTTGGATCGCAGGCATCGGTGAGGGTTATATGTGGCTCGCTCAAAATGAAAATGGCGAACTGATTTACAGTTTTGTTGAGGCTATGGACTTTAAAGCACCTTGGCTATTCATGCGTTTCTTTGGTGGCGCGCTGTTTGTACTTGGACTGTTTTTAATGGCATTCAACTTGTACAAAACGGTTCGTATGCCAGTAGTACACGACGCTAAACATACCGTTAATGAGGGGGCTTAAATGATGAGTAAAGACTTTACACATTCAATCGTCATTTTAATTTTGACCACCGTTGTTGTTGCCTCCTTCTCTTTGTTGGTTTGGGTAGTGCCAAGCATTGTCCGCGGAGACGATATTGCCAAAGGTAGTTTAGCAATGCCACTCACACCGATTGAGTTGGCAGGACGAGACATCTACATCAGTGAAGGCTGCCATGTGTGTCACACCCAAATGGTTCGCCCTCTAGAGCCAGAAGTGAAACGTAATGGTCGCCCGAATAAAGAAGCCGACGATATTTACGAATTTCCTAACTTGTGGGGTTCTAAACGTACCGGCCCTGACCTCACTAACTTAGGTAGAAAGTATTCTGACCAGTGGCATGTTATTCACCTAACTGATCCTAGAAAAGTCGTTCCTACATCGATCATGCCCTCTTACCCGTGGCTGTTTGAACAAACGCTTACAGGCGATGATATCAGCGCAAAAATGGAAGTTTTACGTACCTTAGGTGTGCCTTATACCGATCAAGAAATTGGTGACGCCCGATTGCAAGTAAGAGGCAAAACCAAAGGTGAAGCGCTGATTCGCTATTTACAAAGCCTGGGTAAAGATACGTCACAGGAGGTATCACAATGAGCACATTCTGGAATCTATGGGCGGTACTCTTAACCTTAATATTCTTTATTCTGATGGTGTCTGTTGTCGTTAAATACTGGCGTAGCAATCACAAGGCCGATCATGACCACACCATTGGCACCTTTGATGGTATTGAAGAGAAAGATGCGCCTCCACCTAAGCTGTTATTTGTAAGCTATGCGGTCGCATTTCTTTTGTCTGCAGGCTATTTGGTGCTTTACCCAGGGCTGGGCGAATGGGAAGGGTTAGTCGATTGGGAGCAAAGCGACGACAAACTCAGTTCGCCGACCACCAGCCTTAATGAACAATTCTCTCAAACCAGTGAAACCACGTTACAAGGATTAGCAGCAGTCCCAGAGATCGTCAATAGCGGTAAGATCTTGTTCCAAACTCACTGTGCGGCCTGCCACCGAGATAATGCTCAGGGACAAAAGCACTTCCCTAACCTGATAGACCAAGAGTGGCTGTACGGTGGCAGTGATGAAGCTGTGATTCATTCGATCGCCAAAGGTCGGAACGGTGCTATGCCAGGTTGGAGCGAAATCATGCGCCCCGATGAAGTGGCTAAGGTTTCTTACTACTTAGCTTCCCTCAATCAACGCCATACCGATGTTCCAGAAGTAAAAGTTAAAGTCGGCAAAGAGCTGTTTGTAAAATACTGCTCGTCTTGTCACGCTGATGGTTCTGTTGCGAACCCAGAGATTGGCGTGCCTGATCTCTCAGACGATATTTGGTTGCACGGCGGCAGTATTGAAGAGATACAACACACCATCAACAAAGGCTTGAACAACCTAATGCCTGCTTTTGATGAGCAGCTCACCGAGAACGAAATACTCGCACTGGGTGCTTACATTAGACATGCGGGCTCAGAGCAGCAACAAACACTCGCGAACCTAGAAGCTCAGTCTGTTGAACGTGGTGAATACCTCGCTTATGCCGGTGACTGTGTCGCGTGTCATAGTGCAGAAGGTGGCGAACCCTTTGCTGGCGGCCTACCGTTTGTTACTCCTTTCGGCACAGTGTATTCAACCAACATAACTCCACACACCACCGAAGGGATTGGGACTTATGACTTTGATGACTTCCGAGCCGCGTTAGTTGCAGGTAAAGGTAAGAATGGTTACCTATACCCTGCAATGCCCTACACCTCTTATCAATATCTGACCGACCAAGACATGATCGATTTGTGGGAATACATGCAGTCAATCACCGCCGTGCCACGACGCAATGATGACAACAGCATGATGTTTCCATCCAACATTCGCTTAGGTTTGCTTGGCTGGAACATTGTGTTCATGGATACCGACCCGATTGACTATCAAGTGCCTGAAGAGCTTAAATCGGAAGTCGAAAACGTTGAGAAATGGCAACAAGGGAAATATTGGGTCGCAGGACTTGGTCACTGTTCGGAGTGCCATACGCCACGAAACATTGCCCAAGCACTGATACCAGAACGTATTTTCCAAGGTAACTTGATCGACGGTTGGAACGCGCCTGATATCACCGCCAATGAGCTCTATATCGATGGTTGGGATGAAGCGACACTGACCGATTTCTTACACACGGGTCACTCAGACAAAGGTACTGCTTTTGCGGGCATGGCAGACGTAGTAAAAAACAGCCTCAGCTTGATGACGCGTGAAGATATCGAGTCGATGTCCTATTACCTACTCAGTGGTGACATCAACAACACCATTGCCAGTGATGCAGTTCAGTTGCAACCTAAAGGGTTTGATGAAGACTCTTACGCGACTGATATTTACACCACGTATCGCCAAACGTGTGGAGCGTGTCATGGTGACGATGGTAAAGGTCGCGACCCTATCGCCCCTACGCTGTTGAATAACGGCATTATCATGCACAGCGATCCATTCAACACCATCGCGGTAACCGTGCGCGGCCTACAACCCACCTATCTCGACAAAGACAGAAACTTCATGCCAATGGCAAGCTTTGAAGATGTGCTGTCGGATCAAAGGTTGGCTGAGTTGATCACCTTCGTGCGATTGCACCTTGGAGATAGAGAGAAACCAGTAACGGCGGAGCACGTTCGAGAGGTAAGAGAAACACTTGAAGCAGCAGGTTACGCTGGAGGATTACACACCACACCTGAAATGTACGAAAATCGAGATAAGAACATTAACATTCGCTAGGTTCTCGACGTATTCGATTAGCTCAGCAAGTAGCAAGTAAGTTTTAATATTGATTAATAAACCCAAAGGAGACCAGTGCGTCTCCTTTTCTTTTTACCATAACCCGAGTTTTCGACACTTTGCCGTACAACACAATTGTAACTAACTGATTACACAATTAAGCAGAGCTGCACATAATGCGATCAATCTCGCAGAACAAAGATGACACCAAGTGCATAATATGCAAAATTTTCTAAAGATGTACTAAGGACAGTTATGGATACAACTACACTCATCTACGATACGTTGGAAGGCCTGTCGAGCGCAAAGCCACAGCAACACGCTCAAATCCGCCAAAATCTATATAACCAATTAGATTTATCATTTGAGAAGCAGTTGGCTTTATATTCATCAGTTCTTGGTCCAGCAAGTGCTGGTAGATTGACCGACTTGGATAGTGCAGTGATGTCTGCACGCAAGATTGTTGGCTTAGAAAACAGCTAAACAACCTTCAACCTATCTCAACTTTAACGCTGCCATTGTGCAGCGTTTTTTATGGACGCTATTTACGATAAGGACGGTTGGTTACGATAAGTACGGTTAAGTAAGATAAGTGCAGTTGGGCCTGTTTTTCAAGCTACACGCATTCTCATTTGGTTAATCTTATGTTCCATTTTTAACAGGTGTGCAACCTCAACAATGGCGCTAATGTTAGTAGCACGTTAACCACACATCGGATGGAAGAATCATGAGAGTACTTATTGAATATACACAAACAGGCAAATACCGTGATCATGCGTGGGAAGCACTAACTATTCGTTCAAAAGGCGAAATTCAAGCTGTGACTCCCTCTTATGCGGCTCAACTTATCGAACAGAACCGCGCCAGCTTATCGACCACTGAAAATCAAGATATCGTCATCCAACCTTAATGAGTTTAGGAACTATCCCTCCCGGTTCTTAAATTCTCTGCTTTACTCGCTTTAGTTATCAATACGATACTGAGAAAAACAGAGTTTGATGGCATAAAAAAAACGCTGCACGGATGCAGCGTTTTCTTGTTTCTAGCGTATCTGATTTCTAACGTAGACAGCTTCTAACGTAAACCGTCTAATTATTTTGGTAGGTTTTCTAACGCTTCAACCATCGTCATTAATTTGTCTACAATTCTTTCGCCATCCACTCGCAAGCCATTGTGTTCGTACTCGTTGGTGATCCACGCTTTCGAATTTGGAATATTCGCCAGTGTTTCACGGCTGTAATCCAGTTCTACGTACATGTCGTCAGCGTAAACTGCACATGCCATTGGAACGGTATTCTTGCTTAGCTGCTCTGCATTATACAACTTGCCCCAATCCGATTTTTCAGCCAACAAATTCGCCGCTTCACGTAATGGCTTCAACGTTTCTAGTTGGTCGAACATCCATGGGTACACCATTTCTCCGGTAAACCAGAACTCGCTACCCGTTTGGTAGTTAAAGTGTGAGTACTGTTCACGAACTCGATGTGCAGACCAATTAGACGCTGTGCCTTGGCAGTAAATCGATTCATGCAAAATAGCGTAGATTGGGTTCGTTAGGTAGCCCTGCTCTTGCTGCATTTGATTTAGGAAGCTATAGCTCAGCTGCTTGTTACCGTTCACTTCAACAAAGGCACTTTCCAGTGTGAAATACATTGGAAGGTTTGCTTCGCCGCCACCAAGATTAATGCCGATCAACTGGAACTGTTCAACTGTAAACACCTGACCGTTTGGCAGTCTCACATCATTGTTAAGCAGGTAATCAGAGATCTCGCGACACATAGCTTGTGCTTGCGGGAACTGAGCAAAGAAAGCTCTGTTTTTGTCTTCTACACGCTTGTAAGTCGCACGATAAACATCATCAGCTTCACGCTCAATAGACGGAATACCACCCGTTACATAACAGCGCTGTAGACTTTGTGGGAACAGTGACAAATAGCTCAGTGTACAGAAGCCACCAAAGCTTTGGCCAATCGTAGACCATTGTTTAACACCAAACTGCTCACGAATCGCTTCAGCGTCACGAACGATATTGTCGGCTCTGAAATGCGTTAAGTACTCGACTTGTTGTTCTGGAGAAAGGGGCGCCAACGTTTCATGACTGATAACCGTGCTGTTGCCTGTACCACGTTGGTCCAGAAGCAGAACACGATAGCTTTGTAATGCACGCTTTAGCCAACCCGATTGCCCGCTAACACGTGGAGAAGGAAAACCTGGGCCGCCTTGAAAGTAGATCAGCCACGGCAGCTCTTGCGCATCTTTAGCGAGATCAACCAACTCACGTGCGAAGACTTGGATCTGTTGTCCATCTTTGGCTTGATAATCAAGTGGCAACTCGAAAGAGTGCTGACGATACAGGGTGGTTCCATCAATAAAGTTAGCTTGCACGCTTCATTCCTTTTTATCTGATTCTAAAGTCATTGGTACGAATAAAAATGGCGCCCTTTGGCACCCATATGAGCAAGATACGCATAGTAGCTTGTAAATGAAACCGTTTGTTTAACATGAATGTGAACGTGCTTCGTTTAATTGTTCAATTACCTCTCAACGGGTAACAACGTGTGTCAAAACAGTCAGTTTAGAAGAGGCTGATCCAGCGAGAGAGCAAAAGAATGAGGTAAAGAAAATCCAAAGCGCGAGGCAAATAAAAAGAGCTTAACGAGGTGAGGATACGTTAAGCTCTTTGGTTTTATCTGTGTTGATAAACTAACTCGCTTATTTGCCGTTAATCTATCGAACCTGTTAGTTCTAATGAACCTAATAAATCTAGCGACTACGAAGCCGTCAGTTCACCGGCACCTTGAGTCGAGCGTTCGCTGCTCTGAACTAGGATTGCGGTAGCGGTCTCTTTCAGTGCCGCCCACTCTCCATCATCCACCTCAATGCCATCGTTCCATGCTTTCTCTTGAGTTTTAAAAAGCGCTTCCGATTCAATGTGTGTTTGGTAGCCATCTGACAAACGTTCGATATCGAAATCCTGGACGGAAAGTTCGATGGTCATATTGTGGATATGTTCGACCGATGCCAGTGGCAAATCTGATAAAAACAGTTCTGGTGCAACGCAACCACGATTAAGCACATACAAAGTGCTCTTAGGGTTAGAGCCGTTATCCCAACGTGCCATGCACGCGATACCTTTCGCAGCCAGTTTTACAAGCTCGCTGTATGCTAGCCAACGGTTGTGGCAGTTATTTAGCTCAATTTTCAGCGTCTTCTTACCAACCATTTTTTCAATCGAATAGTCCATAATCACAGGAAGATGACACGCCAAACTCGCCTTGTGCAGGTCGACTTCAACCGTATTATCGCTGCGTACCTGAATATCGACAGGGCGGTCGTCTTCTAGCCCGATGAAGTTGCTCGCACTGTTAAAATGACGAACACCATCCAAACCGACCATTTGTAAATCTGCCACCATGTTCGCTATCACATCAGCTTCACCACATGTACGACGCATACCTAGAAAGGCTTTATTGACGGCCGCTACCAGTTCATTGTGAGAAACGATCATAACGATTTACCTCCATGTTGGCCTTTCGTATTTGTACTGTGAGTTGGAGTGCTGTGAATAGCTGTGCCGTGAGCTGTTGTGCTGTGAATTGAAACATTTTGCGAACCAGACAGTTCTGCTTCACTTGGTAATATTGGGAACACCCATTCGTCCTGATGAATTTCATCAAGCAGTGGCGCTCCTTGGAAAAACGTCACTCGTACCCAGCGATCTGAGCGAGGATCAAACTTAGTCGCGCCAAACATGGCAAGCTTGCAACGCAGTAAGTGCATTGGCGGCGAATCTTGGTGAAGCACATTCATTTGAATGTCACCCATCGCTTTGTTACCTAGCGTCCATACACGGCGCGCAATTGCACGGTGTTGCGGCTGTTTAACAAGGAACTCAGCCAATGAAAGCTCAGGCGCGAATTGCAATAAAGCATGGTACAAACGGTAAGCTTGACGACCAATATCCAACGGCAGTTCACGCTCTTCACCCAGCTCTTCACCTCGAACACCGAGTCTTGGCTCTTCTTTGTCTTGAGAGCGATACCAGAACCAGTAGTTGTTCTCTGCTTTTGTAAAGTCGGTCGTGATCGCCCAGCGATACTTCTCTTCTAGTACAACAAGAAGATCTTGAATCTTTTTGCCGCTAGGAAGCGACAGTGTTTCGCTGCAATTCATTTGCTCTTGATGGGCGTCCACTAATTCTGGGTACAATTCCATCAAGCATGAGATAAGGATTTCTTGGGCTTCCATACTCATGTGCTTAGATTGCTCGACTAACTGTGCCCATGTATCGCACAGGCTGACAGAAGCTTCTAATGATTGTTCTGTGTGCTTCAAATCATCAACAGCAGCTTTGTTCAGCTCTTGCTGTGTTTCATTGATGGTAACGACTTGTTCTAAATGACAAATCGCTTTTTTAACTAAGGTACGCAGTGGCTCGATCAACGCCGTATCAGTCTGACTGGACAACACGTCCGCCAATGCATGTTCACGGGTTGTCATCCACTGATCGACAATACTAGGGTGGTTAATCAGGTATGGCGCCATACCTAAACCAGTCGCATTACCAACACCAAGGTAACGCTGTAATCCTCTGTGTAAGGTAATCGCTTGTTCACCACCTTGTTGCTCTGCTAGATAATGAACCCAATCTAGGCTGAACTCTCGCAGCATATACACCGCACACATTTGAGCGCTAAACGACTGATTAAAATCTTCATTTTTCTCTAAGATTTTAAAGTCTGCAATGCCAAATTTGCCATTACCATAAACGGCAGTGGTTCGTAGGATGTAGCCTACTTCAGCGAGTTCTTTTGGCGTTGGTTGAACACCTTTCGCCAAGTGACTCACGATGTGTTCAAACACACGTACACTTTTGTTTGCACGCGCTAAAACAAGTACGTTATTTGGATTACGGCCGGCTTCTTGAAGCGGTACATTCGCACGAAGTCTTTCAAGTAGGGTGACATCAACATCACCAAAAACAAGCGCAAACGTTACGTCCCACTTTTCAGCAATTACACGGTCATTTCGTTCGTCATCTGCAATTTCATCGCAAAAAACAACCAAATGATAAACATGGTTTGGCGTCGCTAGCTTATAGATAACATGACCAAAACCTTGAGCATCTAATTGCCACTCATGTTTGGTCACTTTCCACTCTTGCTGCGCCATTTTACGCATCAGAGTTCTCACGAAGCTGATGCGTGTTTGGTGCATCGCACCTAGCCTTTCCGGTGCCATGACAACCGTTGCGTCACGTAATGCTGATTCAGTGTAGGTAGAACGATGTGCATCCATTTTGCTCACCACCTTATAGTTATAGGGTTTTGCTAGCCATTCAGAACCGATCGTTGCCGTCATTTGAAGCATTCGTTATTACAGTATGCTGGTTAGCTTTCACGTTATGTGGGGCAAGCGAGCTCGCCCCTTATTATTTGTCCTGACTAGATCGATTGACCTAAATACTTTGCCGTCCGGTGTATCTTCACCAGTACAGTTTTGCTGTTCCTTTCGGAATTTTTGCATCAGCCTTCTTTCGAAGGCTGATTTTTCTTATTTAATCAGTTTCTTTTTTTTACAGAGCTCTTGTCTTAAAGAGCCCTTTTCTTTACAAAATCTGCTCTTTAAAAAACCTGTTCTTTAAAAACCTTGCTCTTTCGCCATCTTGATTGCGATTTGAGGCGCATTCCAAAGCGATGGCAGTAAGATTATGGACACCGGTACCGCTGTGATTACAATGAACGATTGCAGCGCGGAGATTCCGCCTGAACCTAGGGAAATCAGAATCAATGCTGTTACCCCCATCATCACACCCCAGAAAGTACGAATAATTGCGTTAGGCTCTGTCTCACCACTGACTACCACACTGATGGTGTAAGTCATTGAGTCACCTGTCGTTACGATGAAGATCGTCGTCAAGATCAAGAACAGAATAGAGATAAGCATTGGCATTGGTAGTTGCTGAGTTACTGCCAGTAACGCGCCAGGTAAATTAAAGCCTTCGAACGCTTTACTTACGCTGCCTGGATCTGCAATTTCAAACGCTAGACCAGAACCACCTACAATGGTGAACCAGAAACATGTTACAAACGGCGCAATAAGACTGATGGTTGATACCAATTGGCGAATACTACGGCCGCGTGAAATACGAGCGATGAAGATTGCCATCATTGGGCCGTAACCTAAGAACCAACCCCAGAAGAATACTGTCCACCAGCTCAACCAACCTTCGTCACCACGGTATGTTGCCATTGGGATGAAGTTATCTATCATGCTGCCTACACCTTGGATGTAGCCATTGAAAATGAAGTTTGTTGGGCCGAAGATCAGAATGTAGACCATCAATGCCATTGCTAAAATTACGTTGTAACGGCTTAGCATTTGCATCCCGCGGTTAAGACCACTTAATGCAGACAATGTGTAAAGAACGATAGCGAACAAGATGATGATCAGCTGTGTCGTGAAGCCATCTGGAATACCAAACAGTTCGTTCAGGGCGTAGCTCACTTGTAGGCCTAAGAAGCCAATCGGACCGATGGTGCCCGCTGCTACTGCAACAATACAACATGCATCAATCAATGCGCCTGTATGGCCTTTCAGCGCTCTTTCACCTAATACAGGGTAAAGAAGAATACGAGGTTTAAGCGGTAAGCCTTTGTCGTAGTGAAGGTGCATAACCACGATAGACGTTAAGCTACCAACGATTGCCCATGCAAGAAAACCCCAGTGCATGAATGATTGTGATAGAGCATTCACCGCGCCTTGTTGTGCATTTTCTTGTGCGCCATACAACGGAGGTGGGCTCACATAGTGCGCGATAGGCTCAGCTGCCGCCCAAAATACGCCGCCACCCGCAAGTAGTGTACAGAAGATGATTGCCATCCAGCGAAAGCCATCCATCTCAGGCTTATCGATGCCACCTAGGATAACCTTGCCTGTTCGCCCTGCCGCTAGGCCAAGACCAATAAGAAAAGTCAGAAGAAGAAGCATTTGCCAATAAGGGCCGAACACTTTTACAGACCAAGCAAAACCCGTGTTTACTAGGCTTGATAACAGCTCGCCATCAAACAAAGCAAGGGCTACGAACAGAGCAATAAAGCCGCCGCTGTACCATAGTGCTGGGTTGGTTAGTCCTAATTTGTCTGAAGTAGATTCAGACTGTGTATTATTGTTTGCTGTGTTTGTTTGACCCGCATTTACGTTTGAAGATTTCACGCTATTGGTTAAATCAGACATACTCTGACTCCAGAGGTTTCTTTGCAGCTGTCACTTTAATGATGACTACAAGAGGTGTATTTAACACCTGCCCTATTGTTTTTTGTGTTGGGCAGGCTAATCCATGTTTGGGTTACCGCGTTGCGAAATAGACCGTTGTTCCTTTTGAATAGTGAAATTGGTTAAAACAGCACGTCTAAATGAACGTTTATTAGAAGGCTGCTAATTCGATGATTGCTAGTGAAAAAACACTTAACCCTTGCTTTGAGGTTCTAGGCCATCTTTCAAGAAGTTAAACCAGTTTTCTCCCAAGACTTGCCCAGCTTCAGACTCGCTGAAACCATGGCGCATCAATCCGTTATAGATGTTTTCCATACCCGCACTACCACAGAACCAAGGCAGCGCATCTGGCCAACCTGAGTTGTTTGCAGAGCCTTCGCCATAGTCCATTGCTTTAGACCAACGACCATTTCTCATCCATTCAAGAACGGCTTGAGGTTGGTTTAAGCATAGGTCACTACCAATACCTAGGTGTTCTACGCCAACCATGTCAGCAGTCGTTGCAACCATTTGGCAGAAATCTTCCAACGTACATTGGCTGCCGTTTGGTAGGTGGAATGGGTATAAGCTGAATCCGATTAAGCCACCGCGTGCGGTTAGGGCTTTAATCACATCGTTTGATTTGTTTCGTAATGCATCATGAGCAAACGTAGGGTTCGCGTGGCTGATACAAATAGGACGAGAAGACAAGTCAATCGCTTCAAGTGTTGAGCGTTCAGCACTGTGAGACATATCGATGATCATGCCTACTCGGTTCATCTCTTCGATAGCCTGTTTACCAAAGCGCGTGATGCCTGTGTCGTTCTGCTCATAACAACCCGTCGCCAGTAAGCTTTGGTTGTTGTAAGTAAGCTGCATGATCAAAAGACCCTGCTGACGCATCACTTCGATAAGACCAATCTCATCATCGATTGGCGAACAGTTTTGAGCACCTAGAAAAATGCCGACTTTTCCCGTCGCTTTTGCAGTTTCAACATCAGCCATTGAATGAATCGGCATGATAATGTCTGCATTTTGCTCGAATCTTAGATTCCACTCAGCAAAGCGAGATAAGGTTTCACGAGCTGTCTCGTGGTAAACCGCGGTAGCGTGAACTGCTGTAATGCCGCTCGCCTTTAGTGTTTGGAAATATTCTCTGTTCCAATTGCAGTATTGCAATCCATCTATAACAATCCGTTGCTGGTACATAACCACTCCTATTGAAAGCTCAGTGTTCTAGCTCGGTTTTGAAAACACGCTCAAATAACATGTTTTCAAAAATGGGTTAAATCACTTACTGGGTGCTCAGTCTTTGAAATCTACATTGATTGAGCGTAATTGGGCTTGGATGTTGGCCTGACTCTGTGAATCAGGCCAATTCGATAGCTGGATAGCTAGAGACTTAATATCTTCAGCTATCCAATTCTTATATAGAAAGCTGCTTAGTAAGGACGCTGGTAAGCTGTCTTCACCACTGTGTAGAACTCTTTCGCGTATTGACCTTGCTCACGAGGACCGAAGCTAGACTCTTTACGACCACCAAACGGTACGTGGTAATCGGTGCCTGCTGTTGGTAGGTTCACCATCACACAACCTGTTTGCGCTTGTTGCTTGAACATTGCGCTAGTACGTAGGCTTTGAGTAATGATGCCGCCCGTTAGACCAAAGCGAGTATCGTTTGTTGTCGCAATCGCTTCTTCTAGGTCAGCGACACGAATCACGCTTGCCATTGGTGCAAACACTTCTTCTTGGTTCACTTCCCAATCGTTCTTAGTATTCAAGAACAGCGTTGGAGACATGTAAAAGCCTTCGTGTTTCATGCTTAGGCGTTCGCCACCAAATGCTAGCTCACCGCCGCTTTGACGTGCTTTCTCAACCCAACCTAGGTTCGCTTCAAGTTGGTTGCCGTCAACAACAGGGCCCATGAACACGCCGTCTTCTAGTGCGTGACCCACTTTCAGCTCGCTCATACGCTTGATCAGTGCTTCAACGTATTGGTCGTGAATGCCATCCATAACCACTAGACGAGAAGATGCTGTACATTTTTGACCTGCGCCAGAGAATGAACCTGCAATCGTTGCATCAACGGCTGTTTGGATATCAGCATCATCAGCAACCACAAGTGCGTTCTTGCTGCCCATTTCGAGTTGGCAGCGAACGAAGTTTGGCGCTGTAGCCGCCGCAACCTTACGACCCGTATCAACAGAACCAGTAAAGCTCACACCGTTCACTTCTTTAGAGTTGATCAGTGCATCACCTACTTTCGAACCACTACCCAGTACAAGGTTAAACGTACCTGCAGGCATACCTTGACGGTGGATGATTTCAGTTAGTGCAACCGCACTTGCTGGCGTTAGGTTTGCTGGTTTCCAGATAACGCTGTTACCGAAAGCAAGCGCTGGAGCGATTTTCCAAGCTGCTGTTGCCGTTGGGAAGTTCCAAGGAGAGATGATGCCGATAACGCCCACCGCTTCACGAGTCACTTCTACAGAAACACCTGGGCGTACTGATTCTGCGTTGTCGCCAATTTGACGAAGCACTTCAGCCGCAAAGTACTGGAAGAACTGACCTGCACGGTAAATTTCGCCACGACCTTCAGCAAAAGGCTTACCTTCTTCACGAGAAAGCAACGTACCTAGCTCATCACAACGTGCAATCAGCTCATCACCGATTGCTTGAAGTACTGCTTGCTTACGTTCAATCGGCGTTTTTTCCCACTCTGGTTGAGCGTGCTTTGCCGCTGAAATCGCCTGTTGAACTTGGTCAGCACTTGCTTGTGCGAAGTTACCGATGTTTTCAGAAATATCTGATGGGTTAATGTTCGCAACGGTGCTTACACCCGCTTGCCATTCGCCGCCAATGTAAAGTGCGTTTTCTGCTTGAACATTCTGTAATTGAGTCATCATTCTGTCCTTGTAACGGTTAGGTTGCGTTTGAGCCTGGCAACCATCTGATTAATGAATAAAACGTTAATTTATATAAGAAATAACGTTTAAATCTTGTATCTAAAACTGAACCAAGACGCTTGTATCAATAAAGATCTTTACAGACAAATAGCTTTAATCCGCAAATTGCCTCAGTTCACAGTATCTTTATTCAGGTTGAGAGGCTGATGCGTAAACCACGAACTCAACCAACATTTCTTCTCTTGCTAACCCTGCAACGACGACCGCAGCACGGTTTGGATAAGGTGCATTGAAGTATTCTCCGTATACGCTGTTGACCGTTTTTAGATATTCACGGTCTGTCACGTAAATCAGAACTTGCAGCACTGAATCCATAGATTCGCCTGCACACTCCAACGTATGAACAAGGTTGTTAAAAGTCTGACGCGTTTGCGCTTCGATACCGCCTTCTACTACTGCGCCAGTTTCATCAATTGGAATCTGCGCTGTGTATAGAGTGCCGTTATTAACGATTGCCCACTCTAGTGGTGCTTTTGAAGCGAAAAGCTCGGTTTTTACTGGGTGTTTTTTAGTTTGTGCGTTCACGATTCTATCCAACTTTGTAACAACTATGTTTCAAGATGGTTAAATACTGCACCTTGACGGCTGATAAATCTAACGGTAAATTTTGTGCATTTGATAAATAAAATCTATCACCTTTAAAAAAGTAAGGTATAGCAAGGCCTAGAGAAGGATTCCTGTCATGAGTATTAAGCTACAACAGTTAAAACATTTTGTTTTAGTGGTCGAAGAAGGCGGATTTAGAGCGGCATCTCACCGAGCAAATCGCTCGCAAGCGGCACTTTCAACATCGATAAAAGAGCTAGAAAAAATTCTCGGCCAACCACTGTTTGAAACGGGCAACAAATCGACGCTGACACCTTTTGGCGAAATATGTTTACCGAAAATCATTCAATTCTTAAATGTTTACAAGGCATTAGATAACGACCTCCGTGCTGCAGCAGCTGGCCAACAAGGGCGAGTTCGAATAGCGAGTGTCCCTTCAGTGGCCGCAAAACTAATCCCTAGTGTTTTAGGGGCTTTTTGCGAAAAGTACCCCAATGTTGAGGTCAGCTTAATTGACGATAATGCGGCAGGTGTGGAAGCGAGATTACTCTCTGGAGAGGTGGATGTTGCCCTCGGAAATAGCTCCCATTTAGAAGAAGAGAGCATCGATTTCACGCCTTTGCTCTCTGACCCTATTGGTGTGGTCTGCCTCAAAGACAACCCCATCGCCTCTCAACGAGAGGGAATCGAATGGCAAACTTTGTTAAAACAACCCTTCATTCGCAACGGTACTTGTACCCTACTTGACCCAACACCCGCACGAATGCTCAGCGAACAGGCTCTGTATTCAGTAGAGAACATCACTTCGTTGTTTTCGGTGTTAGAACTCGGGATAGGCGTCACCACGCTGCCTAAACTGGCTTTCCCAACCAATGAAACCCGCTTGGTGTGGATTCCGTTGATTGACCCGCCCTTACAGCGTCAGATCGGTATTTTCAGATTGGCTGACCGTACGATCTCGCCACAAGCACAAGCCTTTCATGACTTGTGTATTCAATACCTAAGCTATGAAGAGTAATAGAAAAACATGAATGAATGCGCTTCCTATAGGCCTATTGATACGACAAACATCTTTAGATTCCGATTATTTCTGTATTGAAACTGTGATTTCTGGGTCGATACTCTGCGAATTCGTCCGATAATAATTCGACCCAACCTCAGCGATACCTCTATTTTTGAGTCAATTAACCCGTATTTTCCATCTGTATGTATGTTTCCTCGCCCTCATCATTGACCCTAGATCTTGTTGCATAAGTGGTTGGACGCTGAATTTTTCATCAAATTTTCATCTTGAACCCGGTGCTGGGCGTGTTGATTCGCGTTCCAATACATCAATAATGAAAATATGATAACGATATTAAAAAATATTAGCTTAATGATAAGGAGCACCATACTGCTATTTCACTGCACAAACGAAACCTTCCAATATCAACAAAATCTTGGTTATACCCCGCTTCGAATACCAACCCGTCATCACATTTAGAAAAGACTCTAAGTCATTGAATATGCTTAATTGATAACGTCATATCTTAATATTTTTTCTCTCTAATTTTCTGGGTAAAACCTCCATTTTCTCGCTATAAACAAAGCATTTTAAATATTCATGGTTTTAATAATAGAACTATTACTTTCATAAATGAAAAACACTCATTTCAAAAATGGAATTATTGATGCCGATATTTGTCGTTTTGATCACATAATTTTAGGCGTAGTTTATATTTTGTCGAAACGATAGCGAGTTAGTTTTTAACGTTTAATTTCGTCAGGAGATATAAAGCCAGAAAGATTATTTCTTTGTTAACAAGTAAAGGTTTATTAACAAGTCAAATTGCTATTAACAAGTAAGTGCTAGTAACAAAACATATTCAAACTGTGTTTTATATTGACTTACACTGTTAAATATAAGGTTTTATTATGAGGCTTAATGGGATAAGTAGCGACATCCTTGTTGCTGCTAAAAGAGTTGTTCTCTGCCAAATAGTATTAGCCGTCGGTGTAGTTTTATATGAAGTGTTTTTTGGTAATAAAGTAGATATGGAGTCTTCAGCTTTGGGTGTCGTAATCGCGATGTTACCACCGCTGTTTGGTTTTATATATGCAAGCCTTAAGGTGCACAAGAATCCTAATTATAGTTTACGTGACTTAATGCAAATGAGTCGTGTCGTGAAAATAACCTATACGTTCTTAATGTTTATCTTGGCATTCCAGTTTTTTAAATTGGATAACCCAGTAATATTATACGCGTATATTTTCACAATGATTGGGTACTTCTTAACACCATTTATTACTGCCTCTACAAGATCGGAGTACGTGTAGTATGGATCAAGTCACTACCGCTCACGAATACATAGAGCATCACTTAACCTTCTTAACTACAGGTGATGGTTTCTGGGCGTTCAACATTGACTCAATGTTGGTATCTTGGATCACGGGTTTACTGTTTATTGGAGCTTTTCGATATGTAGTGACCAAGGGCACTAGCGGTGTTCCAGGTCGTTTTCAATGTTTTATCGAGCTTATCTTTGATTTCGTTAACAACCTAGTCAAAGAGATTTTTCAAGCGGAGGATAAATTAATAGGGCCACTGGCATTAACCACTTTTGTTTGGGTGTTGTTAATGAATGCAGTCGACCTATTGCCTATAGATTTAATACCAGGGTTAACTCGTGTAATGGGTTTAGAACACTTTAGAGACCTACCGACAGCGGATGTAAATATCCCAATGTCGATGGCACTCGGTGTGTTTATTTTATTGTTAACTTATACGTTTAAAAATAAAGGTTTGAAAGGCTTTATCAAAGAGCTAACTACTCAGCCATTTGATAACCCTCTTTTATATCCTGTTAACTTTGTTCTTGAATTAATAACATTAATTTCAAAGCCAATATCACTAGGCTTACGATTATTCGGAAATATGTATGCAGGCGAGATGATATTCATCCTTATCGCACTAATGCCTTGGTGGATGCAATGGGCACTGAGTGTTCCATGGGCCTTATTCCACATATTAATCGTATTCTTGCAAGCATTTATATTTATGGTACTGACCGTTGTTTATTTAGCGATGGCAACAGAAGAACACCATTAATTAATAACTAAAAAATTAACTAACACATTATTTATCGGAGATACAAATGGATATCGTAAGCGCAGTTTTATATGTAGCGGGTGCATTACTGATCGGTTTAGGTGCAGCAGGTGCAGCATCTGGTATTGGTAACTTAGCAGGTAAATACCTTGAAGGTGTAGCTCGTCAACCAGACCTTACTCCAATGCTTCGTACTCAATTCTTCATCATGATGGGTCTTGTGGATGCTGTACCGATGATTGGTGTTGGTATCGGTCTATACATCATCTTTGCCGTGGCTTAATGAAAAGCTTTGAAAAGATCGATTTGTAAATAATCAAGATTTAGTGAGGAAGGTATGAACTTAAATGCCAGCATGTTTGGTCAAGCAATCTCATTCGTGATTTTTGTTTGGCTATGCATGAAATATGTATGGCCCCCTCTCACCGCGATGTTAGACGAGCGCCAAAAAGAAATCGCTGATGGTTTACGCCACTCAGAGAATGCAGCGAAAGAGCTAGAACTAGCAAAATCAAATGGCGCACAACTCGTCGCCGATGCGAAAAGAAATGTGACTGAACTGATTGAGCAAGGCAAAAAACGCCGCAACGAAATCATCACCTTAGCTCACCAAGAAGGTGAGCAAGAAAAAGCACGTATCTTAGAACAAGGTAGAGCTGAGCTAGAAGGCGAACGTCAAAAGTTACGCCGTGAACTTCAAGCGGATATGGCAGATGCTGTTATTCAAAGTGCACAGAAATTGATCAGCAAAAACCTAGATTCCGAAACGAACCGAGCGTTAGTTGATCAAATGATAAGCGAACTCTAAACGGAGGCAATATGTCAGATTACACCAATATTGCTCATCCCTACGCTAAAGCATCGTTCGACTTTGCTTTAGGTGAAAACAAGTTGCAAGAGTGGCACTCAATGCTGTCGATTCTTGTGACTGTGGCGGAAGAAGAAACGATCGCTAAACAGATTTCATCAGCAGAAGGTGTTCACACACAGCAATCTGAAGAACTGGTCAATCTCATCATTCACGTTTGCCAAGGACTCGTTGATGACCACGTCATTAATCTCATTAAAGTCTTGGCTGAGAATGGCCGTCTTGCAGTGATCAGAGACTTGTTTAACTTGTTCAGCGACCTAAAGGACGAACATGAACGTGTAATCCCTGTCACTGTCACCAGTTCAGAATTGCTTACACAAGATCAAGTTACATCACTCACTGCTGCACTTGAGAAGAAATTAGAACGTCAGGTTGAAATGGAACAGGTTATTGATGACTCGCTGGTTGGCGGGATCGTCATCAAGGCGGGTGAAACCGTCATCGATGGTTCTTTGAACACATCAATTAACCGATTAGCCCATCAACTTCACGCGAGATAGGTAACAATTATGCAATTAAATTCAAATGAAATCAGCGATCTAATCAAAGATCGCATCTCGAAATTTAATGTGAGCACCGAAGCTCGCAACGAAGGCACCATAGTCTCGGTTCGTGACGGCATCATTACCATAAACGGCCTTGCGGATGTCATGCAGGGTGAGATGATCGAGCTTCCAGGAGGCAAATACGCCCTCGCACTTAACCTAGATACCCACTCAGTCGGTGCCGTAGTTATGGGCCCCTACACTGACCTATCTGAAGGTATGAAAGTGAAAGGTACTGGCCGTATCTTGGAAGTGCCTGTCGGTAACGGACTGCTTGGCCGTGTAGTGAACACATTAGGCGAGCCAATCGATGGCAAAGGCCCAGTGAGTTGTGACCGGCTCGACCCTGTAGAAGTAATTGCACCCGGCGTAATCGAGCGTAAGTCCGTCGATCAGCCCATTCAGACAGGCTATAAAGCGGTAGACACCATGGTGCCTATCGGTCGCGGTCAACGTGAACTTATCATCGGTGACCGTCAGACTGGTAAAACAGCGTTAGCTATCGATGCGATCATCAATCAAAAAGATTCTGGCATCAAATGCGTGTATGTGGCTATTGGCCAGAAAGCCTCCACTATCGCCAACGTTGTTCGTAAACTCGAAGACCACGATGCGCTTAAAAATACCATCGTTGTTGTGGCGTCAGCATCAGAATCAGCAGCGCTTCAATACCTAGCCCCCTATGCAGGTTGCACCATGGGCGAATACTTCCGTGACCGCGGTGAAGATGCATTGATCATCTATGATGACCTATCAAAACAAGCCGTCGCTTACCGTCAAATCTCATTGCTACTTAAGCGTCCACCGGGTCGTGAAGCCTTCCCTGGCGACGTATTCTACCTCCACTCACGCCTACTAGAACGTGCAGCACGAGTTAATGCGGAATATGTAGAGAAGTTTACGAACGGTGAAGTGAAAGGCCAAACAGGCTCACTGACAGCGCTTCCTATCATTGAAACTCAAGCGGGTGACGTATCTGCGTTTGTACCAACCAACGTAATCTCAATTACTGATGGTCAGGTATTCCTACAAACCCAACTATTCAACTCAGGTCTACGTCCTGCAGTTGACCCAGGTATCTCGGTATCTCGTGTGGGTGGCGCGGCTCAGTGCAAGATCATCAAGAAACTGTCGGGTGGTATCCGTACATCGTTAGCTCAATACCGAGAGTTAGCCGCATTTGCTCAGTTCTCTTCTGACTTAGACGACATGACGCGCAAGCAGCTTGATCATGGTGAGCGTGTAACCGAACTGATGAAGCAAAAGCAATACTCGCCGATGTCTGTCGCTGAACAAGCAACGGTTATCTACGCAGCAGAAAAAGGCTATTTGGCTGACGTAGAGTTGAACAAAATTGCGCGTTTTGAAGAAGAATTGATTGCTTACGCAAAAGGTCAAAACCCAGAGTTGTTCGACACCATCAACGCTAATGGTGACTACAACGATGAAATTGATGGCGCTCTTGCAAAGCTTCTCGGTGACTTTGTAGCGTTGAAAGCTTGGTAAACGCTCCGGTTTGTTGGCTGGAAATCAAAGCAAATTAGGAGCAGATAATGGCAAATACTAAAGAAATTCGCACCAAGATAGGCAGTGTTAGTAACACTCAGAAAATCACCAGTGCAATGGAGATGGTTGCGGCAAGTAAGATGCGTAAGGTTCAAGACAATATGACGCTAACACGTCCATATGCGGAGAACATGCGCAAAGTTATCTCTCATGTCGCATCAGGGTCGCTGGAATACCAGCATCCCTACCTTCAACAGCGTGAACCAAAACGCGTTGCTTACATCATTATTTCGTCCGATCGGGGCTTATGTGGTGGCTTGAACTCGAACTTGTTCAAGAAAGTGTTAGAAGAAATGGAGCAATGGCGCACCAAGGGAGTCGAGGTAGAAACAACCTTAGTGGGATCTAAGGCTATCTCGTTCTTCCAACGCAGCGGCAATGTTATCGCGCAAACGTCAGGCCTTGGTGACGCGCCTAAATTAGAAGACATTTTAGGTACGGTTAACGCGATGCTAGGGCATTACGACGACGAAAAAATCGACAGCTTGTATCTCGTTTATAACCAGTTCATCAACACCATGGTTCAAGAACCAACGACCTTGCAGTTGCTGCCACACCCTTCAGATTCTGAGGCCGATGGAGGCGCGAAAAAAGCACGTCGTTGGGACTACATCTATGAGCAAGCACCAAGAGACATCCTCTCTGAGCTGTTACATCGATACATTGAATCGCAAGTGTATCAAGGCATCGTAGAGAGCATTGCCTGTGAGCAAGCAGCCCGAATGGTGGCCATGAAAGCGGCGACCGATAACGCAGGCCAACTCATCGATGATTTGCAGTTGGTATACAACAAAGCGCGACAGGCTGCCATTACCCAAGAACTGAGTGAAATAGTCTCAGGTGCTCAAGCTGTCTAAGGGCAGAAAGAGTGGGTTAAGAATAGAATTTGAGGATTTAGAGATGAGTGTTGGAAAAATAGTTAAGGTTATCGGCGCGGTGGTAGACGTCGAGTTCAGCGGCGGCAACAGCCCACGCGTTTATGATGCATTGAAAGTGACTAGCGAGGAAGCAAGCTCGCTCGTATTGGAAGTTCAGCAACAACTGGGTGGCAGTATCGTTCGTTGTATTGCAATGGGTACGTCAGATGGCTTGCGCCGTGGCCTAACTGTTGAAAACACCGGTTCTCCAATCACCGTTCCTGTGGGCGAAGAAACCTTAGGCCGTATCATGAACGTTCTTGGTCAGCCTATCGATGAATGCGGTGAAATCGGTCAAAAAGAAAGCTACGAAATTCACCGTGAAGCACCCTCTTATGAAGAACAAGCCAACAGCACTGAACTTCTTGAGACTGGCGTTAAAGTTATCGACCTTATTTGTCCGTTCGCTAAGGGCGGTAAAATCGGTCTGTTCGGTGGTGCTGGCGTAGGTAAAACCGTCAACATGATGGAGCTTATCAACAACATCGCAAAAGCCCACTCAGGTCTCTCTGTATTTACCGGTGTTGGTGAGCGTACTCGTGAAGGTAACGACTTCTACTACGAGATGAAAGAAGCGGGTGTACTAGACAAAGTAGCCATGGTTTACGGCCAAATGAACGAGCCACCGGGAAACCGTCTACGTGTTGCACTTACAGGCCTGACTATGGCTGAGCGCTTCCGTGATGAAGGTCGTGACGTACTGTTGTTCATTGATAACATTTACCGTTACACGCTTGCAGGGACTGAGGTGTCAGCGCTGTTAGGTCGTATGCCTTCTGCAGTAGGTTACCAACCAACACTCGCTGAAGAGATGGGTGTGCTTCAAGAGCGTATCACCTCGACTAGACAAGGCTCTATCACGTCTATCCAAGCGGTATACGTACCTGCGGATGACTTGACCGATCCATCACCAGCAACAACCTTTGCTCACTTAGATGCGACCGTTGTACTGTCTCGTAATATCGCGGCATTGGGCCTCTACCCTGCAATCGACCCATTGGATTCAACATCTCGCCAATTGGACCCGCTTGTGGTTGGTCAAGAGCACTATGACATTGCACAAAAAGTCCAAACAACGCTGCAACGCTACAAAGAGCTAAAAGACATCATCGCGATTCTTGGTATGGATGAGCTGTCTACTGAAGACAAACAGACCGTATCTCGCGCTCGTAAGATTGAACGTTTCTTAACTCAGCCTTACCACGTAGCCGAAGTGTTTACCGGTCAGAAAGGTGTATTTGTACCGTTAAGCGAAACACTAAGAGGCTTTAAAGGCCTGTTAGGCGGCGAATATGACGATATCCCAGAGCAGGCATTCTTGTACTGTGGCTCTATCGACGAAGTGCTTAACAAAGCAAAATCACTCTAAGAGGCAGGTGCACCATGGCTATCGGAATTACAGATAATACATTTCAACTTAATATTGTAAGTGCGGAAGGTACGCTGTTTTCAGGTCCAGCGTATGCCCTAGCCGTTTCTGGCGCTGACGGTGAGCTGGGGATCCGCCCCGGTCACTCCCCGCTTCTCAGTAAGATCAAGCCGGGCGTAACAGTGTTTGTCACAGATCCTAAATCAGAAGGGCAAGTGCTTTATGTCTCTGGCGGAATGCTCGAAGTTCAGCCGGATGTGGTAACGGTGTTAGCCGATACTGCCTTGCACGGCCAAGATATTGACCGCGCTCGCGCAGAAGAAGCGAAATATGCAGCTCTAGAAAATATCAATAAGGGCAATGTAGACATCAACTTTGCACAAGCTCAGCTTGAACTAGCAAAAGCCGTCGCCCAGCTTCGCGCATCAGAACTGACGTCTTCTCGCACCCGCCACTGAGAATAGAACTTAGATGCTTAATGCTTAATGCTTAATGCTTAATGCTTAACATGTAAATAGTCTATCCACTTAAAAACAGTTTAAGTGGGTAGACTACATCCGATGTTATTGAATCAACCCCTTCCCTGCCGACTCCTTATTTACTCGCCTTATCCACTAGCATCTTCACATTACTTCTCAGCAAAACGCGCTTGGTGCGGATCTAGCTCATGACCAAGAGGCTGTGTAAGTGAATGATAAAGCTCTGGCTTACGACCACGAATCCAACGTCTGCCCGTACACATCTCTAACTCTTCTGCTTTTAGCTCTGCAATCACCATGTCGTTATCAACGCTGTCAGTCTCGGTCATGATTTCCCCATAAGGGCTCAAAATCATCGCATTACCGGTTCTAACTTCATCCATATCAACGCCGACACCATTACTGAACACCACAAACAGGCCGTTATCGTGCGCTCTTGCAGGCAGCCAACGCATTAACCACTCGCGCCCATTCTTACCCTGCATTTCAGCACGAATCGCCTCTGGGTTTTCATCTCGGTTAAACCATAACTCTGGGTCAATGCGCTTCATCGCATTCGGGCTTCGTGAATGACAACCGCCCGTCTGATGTGGCGCGATCAATATATCTGCACCTTTCAAAGCAGTGATCCTGACATTTTCGACCAAGTTGTTATCCCAACAAATCAAGATACCCACTTTGCAACCATGCGGCGTATCGAACACCGTGTATTGATCACCACTGCTCATGTGCGGGCTAACGAAGGTGTGCAGTTTACGGTGTTTCTGAACTTCTCCATTTGGCATGGCGAATACGTAGGTGTTGTATAGCTCGCCATCCGCGCCCTGCTCTATCAAGCCCACGCCAACACTCATTCCAAATTGCGTTGCCAACGAAACTAGTTTTTGAGTCGATTCGCCTCTCGGTACGGGCTCCGCTAGCGCTTCTATATCATCTCTCGACAAAACAGACACATGCCAATAACCGGTGATACACATCTCTGGGAAACTGATGATCTCTATACCACTGTTCGCAGCCTGTTGAACGTATTGCTCTATAAGCGACAAGTTATATGCCTTGTCACCTGCGTGGTGATTAAATTGAACCGACGCTACTTTGATGTCTCTCTTCATGATTCGTCCTCGAATTTCGCTTAATCTGATTTGGTATGGACTCAGTATAAAAAATCGATTCAATTCCATATAATGAAAGATATTCTCAATTCAATGAGTACTTGGAATGGAATTTGATCTACTGAAGGCATTTTGTCAGCTAGCTAAATCAGGCAATTACCGCTTGGCATCAGAGCAGCTCTACATCACTCAATCGGCACTCACTAAAAAGATTCAAAGACTTGAATCCAACATTGGGGCATCTTTGTTTTCTCGTGGCAGGAATGGCGCAGAGCTGACGCACGCAGGCAAAACGTTACTGGCAGAAGCCCAACGTTTGGTTCATTCTATGCAGGCGTTTGAACAACTGTCAGGCTCTGTGGTGAACGGAACTCAGGGGCATTTGAACATTGGCTTTGGTGTTTCCACTTATCATGAAGCGCCCAAGCTTATTGCGGCTTATAAACAGCAATACCCAGACGTTCACATCACCTTAAATGACACACCTTCTAAGCAGCAGACGGATGAGTTATTGAGTCACGAACTCGATATCAGCTTCAATCGGATACCCAACTCTGTGGGTTTGGAAAGTCTAACTCTGTTCAATGATTCCCTTGTAATAGCGGTACACAAAGATCTCCTCAAACAAGCGCCAGGCAACGATCAGGTTCTCTCTAAGTTATCGAAATGGCCTTATTTAAAGCTCGCCCAACATCGCGGCCCCGGATTAGACAGACAGATCCAACAATATTGTCTTTCCAATAAAATCGACTTATCAAAGACACAAGAAGCCGACGACATTCTTACCCTACTGGCGTTAGTTTCGGCCAATATCGGTTTCACTATTGTGCCAAACAGCGCGCAGTACATTAGTAACACCGATGTGGAATTCATTGCATTACAAGGTGAACACGCCACTTGGCCAGTCGGGTTGATATGGAATGGAGAGAGTGAAAACCCACTTAGGGATAGGTTTGTAGAGTTTGTGGCTCATCAAAAATAAAATTAGGTCAGGACCTAATTTACACCTACAAAAAAGGCTCACTAAATAGTGAGCCTTTTGATATCTGTTTAACGTAAACCTGGGTCTAACGGTGCTTACGT
Organism: Vibrio sp. J383; assembly: GCF_023503985.1. NCBI lineage: Bacteria > Pseudomonadati > Pseudomonadota > Gammaproteobacteria > Vibrionales > Vibrionaceae > Vibrio > Vibrio sp. J383. The sequence goes on from NZ_CP097294.1 coordinate 1,769,001, forward strand.
TTCAAAGTAATAATTTTAGAAGAATTCAATCGAGTTACGGCCGCTTTTGTCGTCACGTGTTGGCTTCGGCGTATCCGCTTTCTTTTTCGGTTTGTTTTCTTTCTTCTTCTCTTTTTTCTCTTTCTTTGGTTCAGCCGTTGCGCTTAGCATTTCTGCTTTGCTTTTCTTAGATTCTTTCTTCTTAGAATCCTTTTTAGACTGACCTTTCTTCGCCTTGTTCTCTTTTTTAGGCGCTTCTTTCTTTTTCGGCTTTTCTGATTCTTCTTGTACTGGCTGATCACACACCACTACATAGTATTCTTGGTTGAATTCAAAGAAGTCGCCATCGTACATTTTACGACGCTTACGGGTTTCTAGCTCACCATTTACCGCTACGTAGCCTTCAGAGATGATGTGTTTAGCTTCTCCGCCACCACTCACTAGGTTAGCAATTTTAAACACTTTGTAGAGCTCGATTGGCTGTGATGAAACATCAATACCAATTGCTTCAATTTCAATCTCTTCGCCTTCTTCGCCCAGCTCTTGGCCTTCGTAATCAGCGTCTTCGTAATGTTCTTGGTCCATGGTGACCTCTACCTAAATATGTACTTCTGAAATATTGGGCGCAGTGTAATCTTAAAACAACTAAATGACCATGTTGAATTGATCAGGTCATTATTTGTTTTAGTGCTGACACCTTCGTTATAACGTCCCACCAACATTGGAAAGACTCACAAGTTGCTTGGTGTATTCATGCTGCGGATTACCAAACAAAGTCTCAGTGTCACCCTTCTCTATTACCTCGCCAGCTTTCATCACGATGGTGTAATGACACAGGGATTTCACAACATTCAGATCATGGCTGATAAACAGATAGGTTAGGCCATACTTTTCTTGAAGTGACTTCAGCAAATCCAGCACTTGAGCTTGGACGGTTCTGTCTAATGACGATGTTGGCTCATCGAGCAAGATAAACTCTGGTTTAAGGATCAAAGCACGAGCAATCGCAATACGCTGCCTTTGGCCTCCAGAAAATTCGTTGGGGTAACGGTGGCGAGTTTCTGGGTCTAAGTCGACCTCTTTCATTACGTCACAGATGCGTTGGTCGAGTTCATTCTCATCCAATTGTTGATGCACTAACAAACCCTCACCAATCACTTGAGCAACTGACATTCTCGGGTTCAACGCAGAAAATGGGTCTTGAAAGACCACTTGCATACGGCTTCTAAATGGAAGCATCTTTTTGCGGTCTAAACCTTGCAGCTGTTCATTCGAGTAGGTAATTGACCCTTCGCTATCCACTAATTTGAGTATCGCCATACCGGTTGTCGATTTGCCAGAGCCACTTTCGCCAACTAAACCGATGGAATGCCCTTTCTTCAAAGTGAACTCCATGTCTGTTACGGCTTTGACATGAGAAATGGTTCGCTTGAATAAACCGCCCGTAATCGGGAACCAAACACGAAGTTGGTTAACATCAAGCAAAGGTTTACTGTCAGAAGAAACCGGTACAGGTAAACCTTTCGGGTCAGAGTTGATAAGCTTTTGCGTGTATGGATGAGCTGGCGCATTAAAAAGTGTTTGGCAGTCATTGCTTTCCACGACTCGGCCATCTTTCATTACTGCCACTCTGTCGGCAATTTGACGAACGATACTCAAATCATGGGTGATGAAAAGCATCGCCATACCCAGCTCTTGTTGTAGGTCCTTCAACAAATCCAAAATCTGCGCTTGTACCGACACATCCAATGCCGTCGTCGGCTCGTCAGCGATAAGCAGCTCAGGTTCGTTGATCAGTGCCATCGCAATCATCACACGCTGACGCTCTCCACCTGATAGCTCGTGCGGGTACGCTGATATCTTCTGCTCTGGGTAACGAATACCCACCTTTGAAAGCCACTCTATCGCCAAGGCTTGAGCTTTATTGGTTCGCATTCCTCGGTGAATAGAAAGAGTTTCAACTAGCTGCTTACCGACTCGGTGAAGTGGGTTAAGCGAAACCATAGGCTCTTGGAAGATCATGCCGATGCGGCCACCACGAATCCCGCGCAGCTGTCTTTCAGAACAACTCAGGATATCGGTACCAGAGAAATTAATCTTACCGTTTAAGTAATGAGATGAGCCTTTTGGTAACAGCTTTAAAATCGAATTAGCCGTAACCGATTTACCGGAGCCACTCTCGCCCACCAGCGCGAGTGTCTCACCTTTGTATATTTCTAAAGAGACATCTTGCGTCACTTGTTCTATCGAATCTTTTCGCCCGAAACCGACAGACAATTTATCTATGGTTAGAACTGGAGACGTGTCGGAACTACCTGTTGCTGATCTTGCAGTAGAAACGTTATTGGAAGCAGGAACTGTATTTGAAGTCATGACCTATCCTTACTTCTGTTGATGTGGGTCGAAAGCATCACGCACCGCTTCACCAACGAAGACAAGTAACGTCAACATCAGAGAAAGTACGACGAAAGCAGAGATGCCAAGCCAAGGCGCTTGCAAGTTAGCTTTACCTTGCGCCAATAGCTCACCTAATGAAGGCGAACCCGCAGGCAAACCAAAGCCTAAGAAATCTAATGAGGTTAACGTAGTGACCGAGCCAGAAAGGATAAACGGCATCATGGTTAACGATGCCACCATCGCGTTGGGTAGCATGTGGCGAAGCATAATGCGTTTATCGTCGACACCCATGGCTTGCGCGGCTCTTACGTAATCAAAGTTTCTACAGCGTAAGAATTCAGCTCGAACAATCCCAACCAAACTCATCCAACTGAACAACACCATAATCCCGAGCAACCACCAGAAATTAGGCTCAATAAAGCTCGACAGAATGATCAGCAAGAACAGGGTCGGCATTCCAGACCAGACTTCAATAAAGCGCTGCCCAAACAAGTCGACCCAACCACCGTAATAACCTTGTGTCGCGCCGACTACGACACCGACAACGCTCGATACAATCGTCAGAATGAAACCAAACAGAACAGAGATACGAAAACCATAAATGATGCGAGCTAGCACATCGCGCCCTTTATCATCGGTTCCAAGCCAGTTCACTGAATCTGGCTCCGATGGCACCGCGCCCGAAATATCGAAGTTTATCGTATCGTAGCTAAAAGGAATGATTGGCCACACGATGTAACCGCTGTCTTCAATGAGTTCGATAACATAAGGATCTTTGTAGTCGGCTTCGGTTTCAAACTCGCCGCCAAATTCTGTCTCAGCGTACTCATTGATAACAGGTACAAACCACTGATTATCATAAGACACCAAGAGTGGCTTGTCGTTTGCAATGATCTCAGCGAACAGGCTCAATCCAAACAAAATGGTAAATATCCAAAGGGAGATAAAACCACGCTTGTTTGCTTTAAAACGTAACCAACGAGCTTCAGCTAAAGGGTTGTTAAACATTTATTATCAATACCTTGTTATTCGTTCGCCATTAACGCGCTTCAAAATCAATTCGAGGATCAACCCAGGTATAAGTCAGGTCGGAGATAATGCTCAGCACCAAGCCAAGCAAGGTCATGATATAGAGAGAACTGAACACCACTGGGTAATCTCGTTGAATGGTCGATTCAAAGCCGAGCAGGCCGATGCCTTCGAGTGAAAACATCACTTCAATTAACATAGAACCCGTGAAGAAAATACTAATAAACGCGCTTGGAAAACCGGCAATAATGATCAACATGGCATTACGAAAAACGTGCTTGTAGAGAATACTGCTCTCGTCCAAACCTTTCGCTCGCGCGGTCACCACATATTGCTTATTGATCTCATCAAGGAAGGAGTTTTTGGTCAGCATGCTCAGTGTGGCAAAGCCGCCGATGACCATCGCAAAAATAGGCAAAGCTAAGTGCCAGAAATAGTCGCCTATTTGCTGATACCAATTGAGCTGGTCGAAGTTACTCGACACTAACCCACGCAATGGGAACCAACTGAAGTAGTTACCACTCGCAAACAAAATAATCAGGATAATCGCAAACAAGAAACCTGGAACGGCATAGCCAACAATGATCACCGCACTCGACCAAATATCAAAGCGAGAGCCGTGATGTATCGCCTTCATGATGCCTAGAGGTATCGAGATCACGTAGATGATTAAGGTACTCCACAATCCCAAGGAGATGGAAACAGGCAGCCGCTCGATGATGAGGTCAATGACGTTACCTCCCTTAAACAGGCTTTCACCAAAGTTAAAGGTCGCGTAGTTTTTCAACATATCGAAGTAGCGAACGTGAATCGGCTTATCAAAACCAAACTGTTTTTTGATCTCTTCAACCACTTCAGGATCAAGCCCGCGAGAGCCTTTATAGCCGCTTGCAGACGCTTGGTCACTTTCGCTTAAATCAACTTCTTGTCCACCACCAGAAAAGCGCTCCATGATGCCAGAGTTGTGCCCTTCTAGTTGAGCAACGGCTTGCTCTACCGGACCTCCAGGCGCTATCTGGATGATGAAAAAGTTGATGGTGATGATCGCCCACAGCGTGGGGATCACCAACAATAAACGCCGAAATATATACGCGGCCATGCTAACTAACTCCTAGCGACGTTTTTCAGGAAGCAAAGCCGCCTTCTCTTCTGAAATCCACCATGTATCGATACCTAAATCGTATTTAGGCAATACATCTGGACGCTCAAACTTGTCCCACATTGCTACGCGATATTCACCGACGTGCCATTGCGGGATGTTGTAGAAATTCCACTGCAATACACGGTCAAGTGAACGACCTAACGTAAGCAGCTTTTCAGGATGCTGTTGGTTACGCGCAATTTCTTCTGTTAACGCGTCAACCACCGGATCCATCACACCTGCAGTATTGTAAGTAGAATCAATGTAGTTAGAGTTCCAAACGATCATTAAGTTCGGGCTAGGATAAGGGTTTGCGGAAAATGACGACGAAACCATGTCGAAGTCACGATCACGAAGACGCTTGATGTACTGGGTGGTATCGATGGTACGGATCTTCATCTCGATACCCATGCGCTTGAGATTCTTTTGAACCGGCGTTGCGATTCGTTCCGTGGTTGGGCTGTAAATCAACAACTCAAATGACATCGTCTTACCGGTCTTTTCGTTGGTCATCACTTTGTCTTTCAATACCCAACCCGCTTCTTTCAGCAGTTTGAAAGCGGTACGCATTTGGCTACGAATACGGCCGCTGCCGTCGGTTACTGAAGGTTGGAATTCTTCGGTAAACACTCGCGCTGGAATCTGATCTTTGTACTGAGACAACAACTCAACTTCAGCTTCGCTTGGTAAGCCTTTCGCTTCATAGTCAGTGTTTTGGAAGTAACTACGAGTCCGTTTGTACTGACCATAAAACATGTTCTTGTTCATCCACTCAAAGTCCATCGCGTACGTTAACGCTTCACGAACTTTAGGATCAGAGAACACTGGAGATTGAATATTGAAGACAAAACCTTGAGTCGTTTCAGGCTTCTCATGGTTGATCTCTTCTTTAATGATGTAGCCTTTATCGAAGTTTGCGCCCGTGTAAGAGTTGGCCCAGAACTTAGCCGAGTTCTCGGTTCGAAGATCGAACTCCCCTGCTTTGAAGGCTTCCAGCATTACGGTGTCATCGCGATAGTAATCGTATTGCACTTGCTTGAAGTTATTACGGCCAACGTTGACTGGTAGGTCTGCTGCCCAGTAGTTTTCATCTAGGCCGTAGGTCACACTTTGCCCAGATTTATAGCTAATGATCTTATAGGGACCACTACCGACTGGTGGCTCGCTTAGAGGCTCAGACAGTTTTCTGTCTTTCCAGAAATGTTTTGGCAATACACGAGTGCTTTGCGCAAAGCTAAACAGTTTTTCGCGGTTTGGACTGTTCATTTCAATACGAACAACCAAATCAGAGACCGCTTTTACTGACTTAATCTCTTTGTAATACACACGATACTGAGGCACACCTTCTTTTGAAAACTTGTCAAAAGTGAAGGCAACATCGTGCGCGGTAATAGGTTCGCCATCTTGGAATTTAGCATTTGGGTTGATGTCGATTTCCATCCAAGTGAAATCACTGGCGTAGCGAACCTTTGAAGCAATCAATGGATAGCACGCATCAATCTCGTCGCTCGGAGAAAACATCAAGGTATCGTAAATCTCTCCGGTATAACTTGCAGCAACGCCGCGAGAACCGAATCGATTAAAGCTATCGTAGGTACCTATACTGCCATAGGTCACTTTGCCCTGCTTTGGCGCATCAGGATTAACGTAATCGAAGTGAGTGAAGTCGGCTGGATATTTTGCTTCACCAAAACCAACCAATTGTGTGGTTTCAATAACGGTGACAGCAGGAGTGGATTGGGTATCAGAAGCGTAAGTAACGGAGGGTTGTAAAGCAATAAGCGGCAGCATAACTGCACAGGACTTTAAATTAGACCTGAAAAACTGAGTGCGCTGCGAGGCTTTGCGTCGAAAAACTGTTCCCATTTGACTCTCCCTTCAAATGTCATGAATTCGATATTCAAGTTAATTAATCGGCTTTGAATGCATGCCGTTAAATCAAGTATAGGTTCAAATCTAACATCATGTAATAACTAATAAAACCATCAGCACCCTAACTCTTACCGTTTATTTACAATTAACTCGTCACCACTCGAATTTATTTGATGACGCAGCAAGCTAAAGCTGCGTCACAATAATCTCACTAACGTAACTGACAGAAGCGTCACTGACTTTGATTGGCTTAATTAATCAAACTTAACCCCCAAATAATCAACAAACTATACTTTACTGGAGTATCCTTGCTGCCTAGGTCTAAATGGAATGACACTTTGAATAAACCAAACCACATAACATTCGCAACGTTCAATCTTTTGAACTACCTCGAACCACCGAATGCTTACTATGATTTTGAGAACATCTACAGCTTCGATGAATGGCAGAAGAAACAGCACTGGATGGCTGAAACGATTCGTTCATTAGATTGTGATGTGATTGGCTTTCAAGAGATATTTAGCCCGCAGTCTTTAGAGCAGTTAATGAATGAACTTGGCTACCCTTACTTTGCTGTTGTCGATAGTGCACACGTTGAGGATGACTACTTATATACCTCACCTGTCGTTGGTATCGCTTCCCGTTACCCGATTGAAAACGTGCAGCCTGTTACGCCAGATTCGAAGTTACTGAAAGCGTTCAACCTTAGTGACAACTTCTCATTCAACCGAACACCTGTTCATGCCACTATTACGTTGCCTCATTTAGGTTCAACCGACTGTTATGTTGTGCATTTCAAATCACAGCGTCCGACGGAGCCAAGAACTGAATCTGTCGATTCGGATAACGCTCAGCAAGGTGCAAAGCCACAAAGTGACACGCTCACTCGCTTCCACCAAGAACAACTTGGCTCTTGGTTATCGAGTGTTCAACGTGGCCTTGAAGCTCAGATGCTGCATCAATACATCACCAATCATCGCTACCAAACCGATCAGCCTGTTGTGTTGATGGGTGACTTTAATAAACCATTATTCCACGATGAGTTTAAAGGGCTGTTGAGTTACGCAATAAACCGAGACGAAAACAGCAAGCATTGGCTTTCCCACTTCCGCTTAAAAGACAGCTGGGATATTTATCATCAATTGCATGAACAAGACTTGCTTGAACAGCGTAAACCAACCCATTACTACGGAGCTTCTGGGTCTGTACTGGATTACATTTTGATGTCGAACGAATTCGATTGTCAGAACTCTTCAAGTTTGATGGAATTGTCTGATTACACAGTGGTCGATCATCACCTCATCAATCCAAGCTTCGAGCACGATCAATTCAGTACGGACCATGCCATCGTTGCTGTAACCGCTCATATTCGTGAAGCTTAACTGCCCGATGCAGGTTCGCTTTAAAACAGGCGTCTTACCTAATCCGAACATGTAAAAACGCAAGCTGTAACAGACAGAAAAAAACCGCAGTCAAAAACTGCGGCTTTCCACTTTAGCCAAACGGGTTGAGCCAACCGACGCCCCATTTAGAACCGATTTACCGTTTAGCAAGGTGTGAAACTTAGAATGTGTACATTGCGCCTAAGTAAAAAGAGTCCAGAACAACGGTTTCTTCTGTCTTGTGTCCGTTGTCGTTATCTTCGATGTCAAAAGCATCGGCTTCGTACGCTAGGCGAAAGCTCAACGAAGACATTGTAGGTGGTGTGTATTCAACACCAACCCCCATACGGATGCCGTCTCCCGTATCATCAAAACCACTTTCTGAAGGGCGAGAGCCGTCTGCAAGCTTCATGTCTAGATCAATAGTCGATAAACCGATAGTACCAAATGGACGAACGCCATTATCAAACGTGTAACCAAGATTAGCCGTTACTGAAAAGATTTGAGGTGTCCAAGTGAAACCATCATTACGACCTGGTGATTTAGCAACAACATCACCAAAGTCCGTGTATTGCGCTTCAATCGCAACGATGCGATTAAATTTGTAACCTGCAATCAAACGATATGTGGTGTCTTCTGCTTCAAAGCTAACGGGTACATTTACAGAATCAAACATGCCACCGTCATCCACACCAGACGTACCGATTGCACCACCTAGGTAGAAACCGCTGTCCGCTGCCATTACGTTGTTTGCTGAAAATACTGACATCATTGCGATGCTTAGAAGAAATTTTTTGTTCATTACGGCTTGACCTTACTTAATGCAAATCAAGATTGTTACGCCTTCCTGTGCTGCACAATCTTGTTAGAGTTATCCGACACCCCGTCGAATTAGCAAGCAGGTTAATCTCACAGAAAACAAAAAAATAAATAAAAATATAATCACTTTGTAATCTCATACAACACAATCAGTTATAGCTAAATAACCATTTGAATAATCGACAAATAAAATCCATCTATTTCTTAAAAATACCTCCCATCAATTTTCAAACCATCCCATTTTTAGATTTTATTCGTGCAGACTTACGCATGCTTACTTTCAACAGTGACGTTATTTTGCATAATCCGCGCGCTTTATCTGCTATCCCAACCCACTCCTCCACAATGAAGAATGAGAAAGATCGAAAAACAATGAATAACGAAATCCACTTTGGCGACCTAACTCTTAACGTAGATACTCGAAACATCACGAACAAACAGGGGAACAAGATCTATTTACGTCACCACTTGTTTTCCGTGCTTTGTCTACTGTCGCAAAGCGCTGGACAACCCATCCCTAGAAAAGACATCGTGAACGCATGTTGGGGAAACGAAACGGTGCCGACACAAGCACTAACCAATGTCATTTATTGCTTAAGGAATGTTTTTGTTCGCTTGAGAGCATCTAACATCAAAATTGTTACGATTCCTCGATATGGCTATACGTTGTTCGTCATACCCAATACAAATGAAGCTGGATATGTAGCAATAGAAACACCCCTTAAAACCTCCCCTATAGAATCTGTTCAAAATGTTCCGGTGAATAAACTTTAGCTCCCTTTGCCTTAAGTTAACGTTACGTTGCCTTACCTTCTTAATTGCCGATGAAAGTGATTGCGATCACCAAAAAACGCCCCATCGAAACGTTTCGATGATCGTTATCACACTCTAAAACAATCAAACGTGCAAATGATAAATCACACACTATTATCACTATCGAAACGTTTCGATGGCTTTTTCTTGAGTTGTTCTCAACCCATTAAACGTTATTTTTCGATAGGTCGTGATATGAAAAAAAGTACCCTAATAAACTCTGAGCTCTCTTACCTAGTGGCGACTCTTGGCCACACAGATGAAATCACGATTTGTGACGCGGGCTTACCGATTCCAGACCACGTCACTCGCATTGATCTTGCTCTGACTCATGGTGTACCAAGCTTTCAACAAACGGTAAAAACCATGCTGGATGAGTCTCAAATTGAAGGTGTTGTGATTGCAGAAGAGTTTGCGAAAGTCAGCCCTGAACATCACGCCGCGCTGATTGATTTAATCAAGACAGAAGAAGCGCGTTGCGGCAAATCGCTTTCGATTACGTACATCACTCATGAAGAATTCAAAGAGCGCACGCACGAAAGCCGCGCGGTGATTCGCACAGGTGAATGCACACCATATGCGAATGTCATTTTCCAAGCTGGCGTAACGTTTTAGCTCAAGCGAAACGCAACGACAGTTCAGCGTCATTGCTGAACAAACACAATACATATACAGAACAATCAAATACAACTGGCCCCGAGTAAAGGAACCGACATGACTCAAGCCATTTTAGAACTTAGTTCAATTGAGAAAGCCTTCCCTGGTGTGAAAGCACTGGATAAGGCAAGCCTCAACGTTTACCCAGGACGCGTAATGGCGTTAATGGGTGAAAACGGTGCAGGTAAATCAACGCTCATGAAAGTGCTCACCGGCATTTACCACTTGGATGGCGGCACTATTGCCTACCAAGGTAAACCAGCGGCATTTAAAGGACCTCGTGATTCACAACAAGCTGGCATTAGTATCATTCACCAAGAATTGAACCTAATTCCAGAGCTAACCATCGCCGAGAACATCTTCTTAGGTCGTGAAATCACCGGGACTATGGGTCGTATTCTTTGGAACGAAATGTACCAAGAAGCGGACAAGCTACTTAAACGTCTTAATGTAAAACACAGCTCGAAAACACTTTTAGGACAGTTAAGCCTTGGTGAGCAACAAATGGTAGAGATCGCGAAAGCCCTATCGTTTGAATCTAAGGTCATCATCATGGATGAGCCAACGGATGCACTAACCGATACTGAAACTGAGTCGCTATTTAAGGTGATTAACGAGCTGCGTTCTGAAGGCTGCGGCATTGTTTACATCTCTCACCGCTTGAAAGAGATCTTCGAGATTTGTGATGACATCACCGTGCTTCGTGACGGTAAGTTCATTGGCCAATGTGAAGTAAAAGATACTGACGAAGATGGCCTAATCGAAATGATGGTTGGCCGTAAGCTGGACGAGCAATATCCTCGTATCGGCCAAAGCCACGGTGAAACTTGCCTTGAAGTGATTGGCCTGACGGGTTCTGGTGTTCACGACGTGAGCTTTACTCTAAAGCGCGGCGAAATCCTGGGTGTATCTGGCTTGATGGGTGCAGGTCGTACCGAACTGATGAAAGTGATTTACGGCGCTCTTCCGAGTGAGCGCGGTGTCATCAACTTAGAAAACAAAACCATTAACCCTGTTAGTCCAAAAGATGGCCTTGCCAATGGCATTGCATACATCTCTGAAGACCGTAAAGGCGATGGCTTGGTTCTAGGGCTTTCAGTAAAAGAAAACATGTCTTTATGTTCACTTGACCTACTGACTAACAAAGGTCAAATCCAACACAAAGACGAAGTGATGGCGGTTGATGACTTCATCAAACTGTTCAACATCAAGACCCCGACTCGCGAGCAAATCATTGGCAACCTATCTGGTGGTAACCAACAGAAAGTAGCTATCGCTAAAGGCTTGATGACAAAACCAAAAGTATTGATTCTCGATGAGCCCACTCGTGGTGTCGATGTCGGTGCTAAGAAAGAAATTTACCAACTCATTAATAAATTTAAAGCCGACGGCATGAGCATTATTTTAGTCTCATCTGAAATGCCAGAAGTGTTAGGAATGAGTGACCGCATCATGGTGATGCATGAAGGCCGTGTAAGCGGTGAATTTGATGCTAAAGAAGCAAACCAAGAATTATTACTGGCGTGTGCGGTCGGTAAAAAGATCAACGAGGACGCAGCATGAGTACTAAAACCATGAGCAAAACAACTGAAGCTCCAAAGAAAAAACCGTTAATCAGCAAAGAATGGCTGATTGATCAAAAATCATTGATTGCTTTGATCTTCCTGATTGTTGTCGTTTCTTTCTTAAATCCAAACTTTTTTACTGTCGATAACATCCTGAACATTCTGCGCCAAACCTCTGTGAATGCAATTATCGCAGTGGGTATGACACTGGTTATCTTAACTGCGGGTATCGACTTGAGTGTCGGCTCTGTACTTGCGCTTTGTGGTGCTTTCGCTGCCAGCATGATTGGCATGGAAATCCCGGTCATGATCGCCGTTCCAACAGCTCTAGTAGCAGGTGCAGCACTGGGTGCTATCAGTGGTGTGATTATCGCCAAGGGTAAAGTTCAAGCTTTCATCGCAACGCTAGTAACCATGACTCTATTGCGCGGCGTAACCATGGTTTACACCGACGGTCGTCCGATCTCAACAGGCTTCACTGAAACAGCAGACGCATTTGCTTGGTTCGGTACAGGCTACGCAATGGGCATCCCTGTTCCAGTATGGATCATGGTCGTGGTATTCGCAGCGGTATGGTACCTACTGAACCACACACGTTTCGGTCGTTATGTTTACGCTCTAGGTGGCAACGAATCAGCAACTCGCCTATCAGGTATCGATGTAGACAAAGTAAAAATCGGTGTTTACGCAATCTGTGGTCTGTTAGCAGCGGTTGCAGGCATCATCGTGGCATCTCGTTTGTCATCAGCTCAACCTACCGCAGGTATGGGCTACGAATTAGACGCTATCGCCGCAGTAGTACTGGGCGGCACAAGCTTAGCTGGTGGTCGTGGTCGCATCATGGGCACTTTGATTGGTGCATTGATTATCGGTTTCCTAAACAACGCCCTAAACCTACTAGACGTATCTTCTTACTACCAGATGATTGCAAAAGCAGTGGTTATTCTTCTGGCGGTATTGGTCGACAACAAAAACAAGTAATACAAATTGATTTATTCAGTAAACGCAACACCTATTAAAAACAAGACGTAACGTAACAATTAAACCAATAAATAACGTAACAACGAGCTAGGATTATCCAACCTAGCTCACCCTACATAAAGGACTTACACCATGAAAAAATTAGCGACTCTTATTTCTGCTGCTCTTCTTTCTACAACGGTATCTGTGTCTGCACAGGCGCAAGATACAATGGCAATCGTTCTGTCTACATTGAACAACCCATTCTTCGTAACCATGAAAGATGGCGCAGAAGCGAAAGCTGAAGAGCTAGGCTACAAGCTTATCGTTCTTGATTCTCAAAACGACCCAAGCAAAGAGCTTTCGAACATTGAAGATCTAACCATTCGTGGTGTTAAAGCAATTCTGATTAATCCTACAGATTCAGACGCTGTATCTAACGCGATTCGCATTGCTAACCGTTCAAACATCCCAGTACTAACGCTAGACCGTGGCGCAAGCCGTGGTGACGTAGTGAGCCACATTGCTTCTGATAACGTAATCGGTGGTGAAATGGCAGGTCACTACATCATGGAAAAAGTGGGCGAAAAAGCGAAAGTGATCCAACTTGAAGGTATTGCTGGTACTTCTGCAGCTCGTGAACGTGGTGAAGGCTTCATGAACGCAGTAAACGGCAGCGACCTTGAGCTTCTTGCAAGCCAACCAGCTGATTTTGACCGCACTAAAGGTCTGAACGTAATGGAGAACTTACTTGCAGCTAACCCTGACGTACAAGCGGTATTCGCTCAAAACGACGAGATGGCACTAGGTGCGCTTCGCGCAGTTCAAGCTTCAGGTAAAGACGTATTGATCGTTGGCTTTGATGGCACTGAAGACGGCATTGCTGCAGTTAACCGCGGGCTATTAGGTGCAACAGTAGCGCAACAGCCTGACTTAATCGGTTCTCTTGGTATCGAAATGGCAGACAAAGTGCTGAAAGGCGAGACAGTAGACGAGTACATTCCAGTACCTCTAAAAATTATTGCTAAGTAATCGAAAGCAGTATTCAAAACCAGTAATAGAAACCCATATTTGTTAAATAAAGCAAAAATGGTTACTAAATAAAGCGACATACAGGCAGGGGTTCCCCTATTCCCCTGCCTTCTTTACCCAACCCTCTCGACAATATATTGCTGTTTCTCATGCCCTGTTCATGGCGATGTGTAAGAGCAATGTATTCTCAAATACGATATATCATAAGGCTCGTATCATGACTCAACTGATTGTTTTAGGTAGCGTTAATGCTGACCACGTACTGCAGGTTCCTTCTTTCCCTCGTCCGGGTGAAACCTTGATTGGCGGTAACTATCAGGTCATCCCTGGTGGCAAGGGCGCAAACCAAGCGGTAGCTGCAGCGCGATTAAACGCAGATATTGGCTTTATCGCGTGTGTTGGTGACGACCCATTTGGCATCAATATTCGTCAAGATTTCGCCAAAGACGGCATCAACATCGACGGCGTGATCGTTGCAGACAACACGCCGACAGGCATTGCTATGATCCAAGTATCCGCAACGGGGGAAAACAGCATTTGTCTTTCTGCTGAAGCTAACAACAAGCTGACTTGCGACCAAATTGAACCGCACCTAGAGAAGATTCGCGGTGCTAAATACCTGCTGACTCAGCTTGAAACGCCAATTGAAGGCATTGAATACGCTGCAAAAGTGGCGAAGGAAAGCAGCACTCAAGTGATTCTTAACCCGGCTCCTGCTCGTCCTCTATCAGATACACTATTGGCGTGTGTTGATGTGATTACACCTAACGAAACAGAAGCTGAAGTACTGACAGGCATTACCGTGACTGACAGCGCATCCGCTCATCAGGCAGCTTTAGCTTTGCACGCCAAAGGCATCGAGACTGTGATGATCACACTTGGCGCGAAAGGTGTTTGGGTAAGTAAAAACGATAAGGGCGAGCTAATCGCAGGTTTCCGTGTTGAAGCAACGGATACAACCGCAGCGGGTGATACCTTCAACGGTGCATTGGTGACAGGCTTACTTGAAGACATGCCACTTGAGCGCGCGATTAAGTTTGCTCATGCCGCGGCTGCTATTTCAGTGACTCGCTTCGGCGCTCAGACGTCAATTCCAAGCCGTGCTGAAACCGACGCGTTTTTATCAGAGCAATTATCGGCTTAGCTTGATACCTACTTGAAGGCTTAATTCCTGAGCTAAACCGTCATTAACGGATGCAAGCCTTCAAATTCGGTAACAACAAATAACAAGCATAAGCCCCTGTATTCAGGCAGAATATCGCGCAACGTGGCAAGTTACTCCCACAAGGATTTTTTATGGCAACAATGAAAGACGTCGCTCGGCTAGCAAAGGTTTCAACTTCAACCGTCAGCCATGTGATCAACAAGTCACGTTTTGTCAGTGAAGAGATAGCTGAGCGTGTTAACAGTGCGGCTAAAGAACTCAACTACGCACCCTCTGCATTGGCTCGTAGTTTGAAAATGAAGCAAACCAAAACCTTAGGTATGCTGGTAACTACCTCTACTAACCCATTCTTTGGTGAAGTAGTGAAAGGTGTTGAGCGTCGTTGCTACGAGAAAGGTTACAACCTTATCTTGTGTAACACCGAAGGCGACAGCGAGCGCATGAAATCATCTATAGATACCTTGCTGCAGAAGCGTGTCGATGGCCTAATGCTGATGTGTTCAACCCTTGAAGGCGAGCACATTGATGTATTTGAACGCTACCCAGAATTACCTATCGTTGTGATGGACTGGGGCCCAATGTTGTTCGCGAGCGATAAGATCCAAGACAACTCGCATCAAGGCGGCTATATGGCGACCAAGCACTTGATCGATAACGGCCACTCTCAAATTGGTTGTATCACTGGCCCATTACACCGCAATCAAGCCTCTTCTCGTTATCAAGGCTTCAAGCAAGCGATGGAAGAAGCGAAGCTAGAGATCAACCCAAAGTGGATTGTTGAATCAAACTTCGAATGCGATGGTGGTTTTGACTCATACCAGACCTTAAAAGCGCGTGGCGAGATGCCATCGGCACTGTTTGTTAGCAATGACATGATGGCAATGGGTGTGATTCACGCAGCTGCTCAAGATGGCACATCGATTCCAAATGATCTTTCAATCATTGGCTACGATGACATTCACTTATCGAAGTACATGACCCCAGCTTTGAGCACTATCCACCAGCCAAAACACCGTTTAGGTAAAGCGGCCGTAGATACTCTATTGAACCGACTCAAAACCCCTGATGCGTATCCGCAGGTTGTTGAACTAGAACCGACTCTTGTAGAGCGAAGCAGCGTAAAAGCGATTTAGGGCTCAACCTGCCCATGATACAGTTGAAAGCTAGCTTATTCGGGCTAGCTTTTTTGTCTTTGGCACATAATTACGACTCTTACTTGCTCCATAAATACCCTTTATATGCAGGACTTACACCCCCAACGTATGCACTTGCGCGCTTAGCAACTATTTACGCAATTAGATACTGATTATCATCTACACTAACAATGAAATGACATCGACATGGAGAGCGCTGTTTTATGATCGCGGGTTGGTTTGACAACATATCCCTACAGAAGAAGCTATTGGTTAGCTTTTTTATTCCTATCGCTTTGATGCTTATCGTTGCTTTTTCTGTTCATGACAACACCCGAAATATTGTGAAAGACAATAATTGGGTCGTTCATACACACAAAGCCATCGCTCGGGCTCAAGAACTTCTCAGCCTAACAGTAGACATGGAAACGGCTCAGCGTGGCTATCTGATCTCCGGTGACCTCGTTTTTTTAGAACCCTACTACTTAGCACTTGATGTATGGCCTCAAAAAATTCAAACCCTTGCGACTCAAGTGAGTGACAATCCACCTCAAGTAGAACGCCTTAATCGAATTGATGCTATCCACAACACATGGCTAGAAAAATCAGGAGAGAAAGAGATCATGCAGCGCAACCTCGTGAACAGAGGTGAAGCTGAAATGCAAAGTGTTGTCTATCTCACTCAGCAGCAAACCGGAAAAAAACTGATTGATGAGGTCCGTCAAGAGATTGCTCAATTTATTGAAATTGAACAACAACTTATCAGTGTCAGAGTCGCCAAGTCCGAAAGCTCAGCCAATCAAACCAGTTATGTACTCATTCTGGGAACACTGTTTTCGGTGTTTATCTCACTCCTTGTCGCTACGTGGTCGTCCAAGCGAATTAAACGAAGATTACACACTCTACTTCAAGCAGCGAACCAAGTTGCCGCTGGCCATTTGAAACAAGGCGCTGCGACTCTCGAACTTGGTTCAAAGAACGACAGCCAAGACGAAGTGGCTCTCCTCACACAAAGCTTTCAAAAAATGACAACAAACCTCGTAAAAAATGACAGTGAAATGCGAGAGAAAAATCAGGAGTTAGTCGAAGAAAGAACCAAAGCAGAAGCGGCGGTAAAGGCTAAGAGCGAGTTTCTGTCGACCATGAGCCACGAGATTCGAACGCCAATGAATGGAGTACTTGGTATCTCCCAGATCATTGCCAGCCAAACTCAAGAGCCGGAAACAAAAGAGAACATCGATCTCATTCTCGATTCTGGCCATCATTTAATGACGATACTCAACGACATATTAGATTTCTCGAAAGTGGAAGAAAATAAGCTTGAGTTAGACTTTGCACCCTTTAATTTTGTCCAAGTAATACAACCTGTACGTAGCGCGCTTAAACCTTTGGCCGATGAAAAAGGCATTCGCCTGTTAATCGAAAATAATATACCAACAAGCATCCAGTTGATCGGAGACTGTGCAAGATTACGTCAGATCATGTTCAACTTGGGCGGTAATGCAACCAAATTTACCAAAGAAGGTCACGTGTCCATTCAAGCGGATCTCAACAGACCAAACAACCAACTTATTCTCACGGTAACAGACACGGGTATTGGCATTCCAAAGGACAAACACGAGCAAATTTTTAATTCGTTTGAACAAGCTGACACTTCAACCACAAGAAAGTTTGGCGGGACGGGGCTTGGCCTCGCGATCGTTAAGAATCTAGTCAGCCTAATGAATGGTGAAATAACACTGACGAGCGCTGTCGGGCTTGGCACAAAATTCCAAGTTTCTCTACCTATCGCATGGCAAGAAGGAAAAACAGGGGATATCGTCACACCAGTAATCAATACAGAAAACCTGACTTGTGATTCATTGCGTATTTTATTGGTGGAAGACAATCGTATTAATGCGATCGTTGCACAAGGCTTCTGTGAAAAGCTCGGCCATCATGTTGATCTTTCGGAGAATGGTAAATTGGCAATTGAACGCCTCAAAACCAATCAATACGACCTGATCTTGATGGACAATCACATGCCGGAAATGAACGGGATCGAGACCACTCAGTACATCCGCGAGAAACTAAAACTCGACACCTTGATATTCGCCTACACGGCCGATGTTTTCCGTGAAGCTCATGACAACTTCATTCAAGCCGGTGTCGACCATATTCTGACTAAACCTCTGCAACAAGAGAGCTTTATCGATGCCCTGCAACAATTTTCGAATCGATTACCTAAGCAAATAAAAACCGAAGGCTCGAGTGACATCAAAAACATCATCGAACTTCATCGCAAGCCAATTGAAACACTGAGATTAACAGAAGAAGAGATAAGTCAGTCAGAAGTGATACGCATACTTAAAGACGACACGGAAGGATTCAGCTTACTTATCGATTCGACCATTATTGAGTTCGAACAGTCTGTTGATCGAGTCATCGAATACTATTTAGCGAAGGAGTTAGAGCCACTATGTCGTACCCTGCACTCCATTAAAGGTATGTCGCTAAACTTAGGTCTCAACATGCTTTCTAAGCAGGCATTAGAGCTAGAAGTGCAGGCAAAAGATCAGCAACTGCCTGATATTGAACTGCTGCAAAAGCTGCTCAATCGACTGACGGTCAACATACATCAAGCTCAGCGGATGAAAGCGGTTAATTCGATTGAGCGCCAGACTCAAATGAATGATAAAACTTAAAAAAATTCACTCTCAAACCAAAGCGCAAGGTTTAATCACTTTGCGCTTTTCGATCTTATGTCGCTCTAGTCTTTGTTCTAACGATTTAACGGTCTAACGGTCTAACGGTTTAACGGTTTAACAGGGCGGTTATGTGCTGGATCTCATCTTCGACATCAATACCATTGTATTGCGGCGCAATCGAGAGATCTTGAATAATCACAGTTTCTACAGATTGCTTGTCGTTGAGCTGAAGCATTAAGTCTCCCTTTGGTGAATAGGTTCTACTACTACCACAATAAGTCGCGGTAAACGCATCAACCACATCCTGCCCAACGCGATTACACGTCACGACATGACACCCTTCTTCCAAAGCTCTTGCTTGGGCAATGGCAAAGCTATGATGACCACCAAAATTCGCGGGATGGAGAATAACGTCGACCGACTGATACGCCCTCATGATCTCTGGGAACCAGATATCAAAGCAAATCGCGACGCCGAACTTCAAACCTTTGTGTTCAAAAGTAAGAAGTTCACTTCCTCTAGAAAAGTATTCTTTGTCGAATTTCGTTTGGCTGATCTTTCTGTATTGATGACGTAAACCGGAAGCATCTACAACCACAACGCTATTGTAATATTGGCCGCTATCTTTCTCGGCAATACCAGCAACAATCAAGGTGTGATACTTCGCTGCCATCTGAGTTAATGAATCAATAGTAGTACTGTCGTTGAAGTCTTCAGCCAGTTCATGAATTTCTTCAGCATCGTTAAAAATATACCCAGTAGTGAACAATTCAGGCAACAGAGTGATATCCCCGACTGTCGATTCCGCTTCCAAAAGATCAGAAACCGACTCAATGTTCTTTTGTTTGTTTTTGTATTCAACCTCAAGCTGAATAAGAGTGATGCTGACATTATTCAAAATCGAATCCTTGCTAGGTAATACTTCAAACTAGAGACTAAGAACGACAGAGTAAGACAACTCCCTATCACTTTCTTATTCACACGCCAAAGGTTGAAGCAGGCGCACAGTCCTGTACGCATTTCAAAACTGCCTACGGCGCTAATTTAGGCTCTGGTAAAACGGGAGGCGTGCTATCCATATAGGTCAAGAAATTCGCCCACACCTCATTCGTGCGCTGCTTGGTTAACGTCGTCTTGCAGGAAAGCGCCATAATCCCTCGAATGGAACCATCACGCCATTGGGTGTACACAGAGCTACAATGAGCCGACATGTACGCCTGCCAGCTCTCCTGAGCCTTCTTAATTGATGCAACCAGCTCAGCATCATAAGCATTGTGCTCAAAGCTGGCTGCAAGGTATTTATCCAGTTCCGCTTGTGCGGATTCCAACTCAATTGCCGCACACTGATTGATCTCGATGGTATTCATCGCATTCTCGCAATCGACTACAGCATCAACAGCATCATCGGATGCAGATACAGATGCGCTCAATGACAAACAGGCTAATAAACCGATAGATAATAACTTTTTCATTTTCTTCTCCAAAATCGGAAAACGCATATATGGACTTATAAATGCCGCGCATTACGAATCTTAGTTAAGTAGGTGGCAAATTTCTGATAAGTACGTTTAGGGTTATGCAAAAGAATAACAAAAGCATACAACCAAATCAGAAGAAACATTGAAAACAAACCTGACTGAAAACCACTCAAGTACACCTCGGGGAGTAAATCGATTACCTTTTGATAGTTCTCAATGGGAATGGTGGGTTTATTACTAATCAACTCATACGTTAAGCTTATTGGTTCCACGAAGCTCCAAACTAAAAACCACGACATGCTAGCAACAGGCTCTAAACTCAGTAACGGCTTAAGTTGCTTAACTGGAACAATAAAATACAAAAGCATAATCAAATACAGAGCGGCCAAAAACAAAGTCCATGCGTTGATACTGACTTCAAAAATCCAATAACGCTCGTCTATATACATTATTAATACTACCGCCCCCAACACACTAAGGGATAATAATTTCCCCGCGTCTCTCGTTTTAGAACACCTGATCAGTACGTACCCAATCACAAGAAGAAAACATGAAACCCAAGCTAACACCTCTGGTGTGGTATCTAAAAAACGAGGCGCGGCTGTATTAGTTAAAATCAGAATTGCGTAGGTAGGAGCAATCATCAGATACGCAATTAAAACACGTAATAATATCCATATTAACTTTATTGTCATTACTATCTAACCTACTTGATTCACGTTATTACAAAAATACAAACCAGGACCTGATGATAAAAACATACAGCAATGCGCTCCATCAAAGGCCTAAAATACTGAACAAAAAAACGTCATATTTAACGCTAAAGGTATCTGTAACGTTATGATTTTTATAGTACGACCATAAAACACTCAGTTTCAATAAATAACTCATGATTTCATTCACAATATTTATGCATAGGCTTGCGTTATTATCGTTAAATTTATAAATTAAATCGAATGCTCACTTAGATCGGTAGTCTTCTTCCAATTATGGATATCAATTACCCGAATATTGCTAAAACATCGTTATGCTTCGTCGTTTCTTTTTGTATATCAATGGCAATGCTCATTCCGTTTACGCCTTTTCATTACCAGACGCTGACTGAAGACTCATCCAAACAACTAGAGCAAAAACTGAGGCACATTCAATCTCAATTCGATTACTTTTTGACTGAAGTTGAACATGGGCAATCATGCGAGTCCGTGGTTACTCAGCTTAGACAAACGGTTTTTGATACCGACTGGATTAAAGAAGCAGCGTTGTTTAATAAAAATGACCGATTTTATTGTTCAACAACAAAAGGTAACGTGTCGTTCCGCGTCTTTAAATCCATCAGAGAGCGCTTGAATTCCGACCCAAACATGACCACGTTGTCTTATACCAATGCTGCGATCACTAAAGTCAATTCCATCATGCTCATTTCTTCTAACGAAGATAATGCAGGAATTAGCTTAATGATCCCTCCTCATTTCTTGTACGACATAGTAAATCGAAACCTTTCCAATTTTGGTATCGAATCAGAAGTGAAAGTAATTGATAAAAATATATCCTTACCAAATGAAAGGGTATATTTAAAGAAAATAGTCATTGATTCTGATAAATACCCACTAACCGTTACCTCATATATCGGATATCAATATTACTTTGATTACCTCTTATGTGCGGAGCCGAGATAATACTCGTAAAATTTCAAGATAAATGAATTTTCCACAATCCTACCGCGTGAAACGTAAATCCCACCATGTAAGACGTTAGTATCTTTAGTTAGTACCAGTATCAGGGTCAATCTTAATTGACGGAGAACTAGATTCTATTGATGTATTAACACGGTCATCACTCACATCAACTTTAACTCTTAGATCTCCTCCCATTGGATAGTTAGATTGAGGCTGGAATTGATTATAATTACCCGTTACATAAGAAGGTAACTGTTGCTCAATTTGCTTCCTTACCTTATCACCTGTTGTTTCTCGCTCTTTTGTATTGGAATCGAACACACTGGGAAAAACATCAGCAAGAGTGGTTTTCTTCATTTTCTGGGCAACTTCGGTGTCACCGAAAAGTTCTTCCATTACATAGCCCGTGATAAAAACCTTACCAGCCACATCGATTAACTTACCAAACTTATTTGTTTTGGTATTTTTAGTGTCATTAGAATCAGGACTTAAATCTGGAATCAGAGGCGTACCATAGCCGCCACCACCAGGCCAATTTGTAACGAATACTGGCGTAGCACTCAAACTAGATAATCCACTAGCTAAAACCCCTTGGCCTTTTTTCTTACCTGATGCTTTATCATAGATCCAACCTCCTGCGGCAGCTCCACCTTTGATGATTGGTGCACTTATCGAGATAGCCTTATTCAACGCGTATACTGACGCTAAGATTTTCGCTAAATTCCCGTAACCACCTACAGCATCACTTATTGCTTGTGCGCCTGTCCCTACGGCTTTTAATATTGGTAACAAACCATCACCTACGTCTTTTAACCCCTTAGCGGCCTCTGCGGCAGTTCTAAACGAGTCAACTAGGTTTTGACCAACTGTTTCTACAAGCTTGTCATATTCCCCTGTAGATTTCATTTGATCAAGCATACCTAAGAACTCCCCAAGTTCATCTTTGAGCAAGTCAAATGTACCGCTATTCATGACATCTTTTTGAAATAGAGACCAATGATCACCCATGTTTGAAATCATGCCGCTCCATGTTTTCATTTGTAGTTCTGCTGAACCTTTTGTCTCTTCTCCCATGACATGTATCAAGTCTTGAATTGCAGACCTTGTTAATTGGCCTTTGCTAGCCATCTCTTGAATTTGGGCGGTACTAAAGCCTTTCCCAAAATTTTTACCTAGGTCTTTGCTCGCTTTTTGCAAATACTCATAAACGGGTACACCTCGCTCAAGCATCTGGTTCATTTCTTCAGCTTGGAGTTTCCCCTTTGTCCACGCTTGACCTAATGCCGTTGCGATACCCTCGACCTGTTCAGCACTTCCCCCCATTTTAGAGGCTTGGTCAGCGATCGCCTGCATTGTCCCGTCCATTGGGTCAAGTCCGTACGCTTTTAGTCGAATAAAAGATTGGGTAACTTCATCTAATGCGTAGGGGGTTGATTGTGTAAAGTCTTCAATCCAATCTAGAGCACTAGCAGCACCACTTTCTGAACCCATAATGCTTTGCATTGAAGCGGCTAGGGTTTCAAAATTAGCGGCTGTCTTAATGAATGTACGCTCAAATGCAAAACCCGCAGCACCAAGGCCGATAATCGTTCTATTACCTAATGAATCTATACCTTTACTCGCAGCCCTAACAGATTGATTCATCATAGCCATGGCCTTGTCGCTTTTTTTTGCAAAGTCGGACATAGAGTTACCATATCGCTTTGCTTTATCCGATAAGTTACCTGCAAGGTCTATCGTAATTTCGGTTTTCAGTTTCTGGGTCATAAAAGCCTCGAACTAGTAATAGCTAGTTAAAACGGACGTCATGGTCAATGGTTGAATCTCGCATTGAGCTTCAACCCTTATGCCATCATGGTGTCGATTTCGTCCTCACCATAAAATTCAGCCAATGCAAGGTTAGCAGTCAAAATACGATTCCAATCTTGCGCACTGATGTTGAGTTGGCATAACTCGCCAAACGTCATCTGTACCGCATCATTACCAATATGCGAGATAGAAGTGGCGGCGCACTCATTTAACGTCATGTAACCTTTTAAACCTTGGCGATGGCTATCATTAACCAAGTGAAAATCAGGTTGTGTTTCTAAGTGGCTGAGCTGGTTATCTACCAAGTCAAGAATCTGCTTGTGTGTGTTCTCATCGAGTGGGCGTAAGGTTACTTGCTTACAGTTATTCTCGTTCCACATAATGCCATCTATAAGTTGAAATTCATGCTTCATGTTGCGGCCTTATTGATTGTGTATAGGTTACCGACTTGATGGTGGTAACTTAAGCTTTCTATTGTTGACTCGGTTCTCATGGTACGCTCCTTGGTTTAGAGCAAAGTGAACATACAATGAGGCG
Source organism: Vibrio sp. J383 (assembly GCF_023503985.1). Classification (NCBI taxonomy): domain Bacteria; kingdom Pseudomonadati; phylum Pseudomonadota; class Gammaproteobacteria; order Vibrionales; family Vibrionaceae; genus Vibrio; species Vibrio sp. J383. The sequence goes on from NZ_CP097294.1 coordinate 1,793,132, forward strand.
AGTTATAGCGCGTATTTCGCTAACATCTTGGCTTGATGCGCTCTAAATTCAGGGCCTTTTAATTGACCATATAGAGCATCAAAAGCTGAACCTAAGTAGTAGGATGGGCGAGGACTGCCAGGAAGAGAGCTTGAAAGCGTTGTGCTTATCACGACAAAGTCTTTCAGTAGCTCTTTTTGCTCATCAGATAGGATATTTAATTGGCTTTTAATGTCTTTGTAGACAAAAAGTAATAAAGCCTTCTCTGCGCTTTCGATACGCTCGGACGCTTGAGTTTTCTCATTATTAGCCTGACCTTTTAGGTAGTTAGAAATGTTGTTGATCAACGTTTCACAAGCTTGCTTTTGTGATTCGAGTGCATTGAGTTCTGTGGTCAGCGTTTCTGCACTCGATTGAGAGAGTGCGTTACGCAGCTCTGTTTGTTTTGAATGAAGTTGAGAACCTAGTGTTTTGAGGCGTGACTCTTGAGTTCGCTTTTCATCGATGTGACCTTTAATTTCAGACTCTTTCGCTGTGTATGCATTTTTGGCTTCTTGCAAAGCGGTTTTCAGTTCTTGTAATGACATCACTTATTATCCTTTTTTGATATTAGACTTTCGAATTGCTGTGTACACGGTGTTGTAGGCTAGATTGTATTTCTTCGAAAGTTGATTGACGGTCATACCTGATTGGTAGTCGTTAACTAAAGCGATATTTCTTAAGTAAGCTTGTAACTTCCTACCTCTAGCCACGTAATCAATTGAACCACCTACTTTTTCGGTTATATCTATTAAGATGCTCAGTGCATCAGGCTTATTTTTCTTGTTGTTGATAGCTTCTTCCAAACACTGAAGCATCACTCTAGAACTTGGTGATAATAAAGACACGGCATGTTGGTGTTGTTCATTGGTTAGTTGCATTGACGATTCTCCTTACTTGGTTTGTTGAGCATGAATAGCGTCGAGCAAGTGCACTAAAGTTACTCCCATCGAACTCCTTTGCGATCAGCTTATTCAGGATGGTCTTCACAATGGAATCTGGTTTTGGGATATACAGCTGGACACCACCACCGTATTGCATCAACTCAAAAACAAGTTGAAAAGTAAGCCCAGAGTTATCGATGCCGTGTTTTTGTAGAACATGTTCAAAAACATCATGAAGCCCTTCAAGCAACTCGGGATAAGACACATCACCCCCGTCGAGTTCATCAAAGCTAAATAGATCAGGGTTTTCAGTTAAAGCTTTTGCAATGTGCGGCATTGCTTTCTCAACAGATATCATGATTACCTCTCTAAAATACGGCATTGAATACAGTGGTTTGCCGCTGTCTTATTACGTTAATAATGGGTAACTGAGGGAAGAGATAAGAGGAATCCACCCTCAGTTACCAAAGGAGACTCTGTCTCCTCATGTACCAACACATTCACAATAATGCGCTTTGGTGAATGAGTGAAAATAACGCGGGTTTTTTATATTGGCTAAGTAGGGAATATTGAATTCAAGGCGAAAGGGAGATAATCAAAGCCAACGAATGACGAGGAATAGCATTTTAACACAGCTCAAATGGCCTACTGTTAGCTTAAGTGACTCTAGATGAGGGAATGTTCTTATTGTTGCTTAAAAACGCTTAGAACGCGGTAGAGGGAGAAATGCCCTTTTGAGAAAAGGGCATGATGGTGTAATCAGTGAAGATTTAGCACTAAGTTAAATCTTCACCATACATCGATTCAAATTTGGCATACAGGATCTCAAAATCACAAGTACTTGGTTGCTGAGTTTTTTTGGGGTGACGATATTTCAGGGCGACTTTCTCCCTGAGAAATCGTTCAAGCTCTTTAAGCAAATCGATTGGTACTGATATCGCTCGGTCACTAACGAGCAATTCTTTTACAAGTTCAACTTTAGCGGCGGCTTGTTGCTCTCGCATAGCTTTTGTTCCTTCTGAGCCAACTAGAGCCAGAGTTGCAGATGAACGCTCAAGAGCGATTGAAGCATTCTTAAATGCACTCCGTGCGCGAGTAAAAGCCAACTTAGCTCTATCAAAGCTAGCTTTTGCTTCAATTAAATCCGCTTCGTTAAATGAATATTCAGCCGTACCTAAAGAGTGGAGCTTAGCATTTGGATTACTCATCATATCTCCTTGAGCTAATTTAATGTGTCAATGATTGCTTTGTCTTATTTTCATGGTCGAATGCTTGATTTTGTAGTTCGCGCAAAAGCTCAAGCACTTGCTTAGCTCCCAGAGCGGACACACGACAAGCAAGTTCGTGACTTTCAGCGGCGCTAAGAAGTGGCTTTTTCATTTTAAACCTCTCCCGTGCGGTCTTGATAGCATCGAATTTCATTCCCCATACGAATCAAACCTTCAGCGACTTGCAAGCAGCCTGTCAGCCCTTCGATAGGGGTGTGTTGGAGTTGATTTGCAGCATGAACGTGCAATAAGTAATCCTGTAACAAAGTCAGTATTGCCGTTCCATCCTCAATCATCGATGTAGGACTTCCCAATAGCAGCTCGTCTGAATATTGGTGAAGCTGCGTCCAACTGAGGTCTATATCAACGTTTGTTTTGTTTGATTGCGTATCCATACTTATTGCTCCTTAGTCAGACGTACTGCGTTGATGATTTCTAGGCTCGCAGACAAAGCGTGGCCTAAGTCTTTTGCATCAATTTCATGCAGGTCTTCGCATTTATTGATGAGTTGAGTCACGAGTTCAATGTTACCGAACGCATACTCTTCAATGTCTACAGCGTTCCACTCAGTGAGCAAGACTGCTCTTACACCTTCTTGATTTTGAATGTTCATGCTTATAGCTCCTTAATGATATCGTCAGTCACTTTGTCTTCACCTAAAGAAGCACAAAGGTTCATCGCCTTGGTGATGAGGTTGTTGATAATCTGAGGGTACACAAGGCTCCCTGAGTTGGTGCGTCGAGTCTTTAAGCGCTCTTTTAAGGCAGGGGCTGAGCTGCTGTCCATGATCTTGTTATAGTCGCAGCCAGCACGTTCAAACTTATGTCTTAGGTAGGCTTCAATATCATGTTCCAGTGGTGGGACTTCGACCACCATACAACGGCGGATAAACTCTCGAAGCTCATAATGGCGGCGTTCGTCAAGGCGGTGAAACAGCTCTGTTTGACCCACAAGTAAAATCCCAAGGAGTTTAGAAAATCCGTCCTCTAACTCCCAGAAACGCTTAAGGTACTTCATCACAGGGATAGTCAAATCGTGCGCTTCTTCAATAATCAGTACATGTCGTTGACCACCTTTCGAGGCCGTCATTAAGAGGCGTTCAACCTGTCGTGCTTTGGCTTCCATGCTGCGTTTCGGTGTCTCGCTGCTGATATCGTTAATGATGGCATCACAGATACCCGCTGCCGTGGCACGCGTTTTATCAATGATTTTGGGCTGAATAACAGAGATATCTCCGTCATTGTGCAATTCATCCAGCAATAGGCGGCGTAGAACACTTTTCCCAGCGCCTGAGTCGCCCACAACCGCTAGAATGCCCTGATTACGCGACACGTCTTTCATTGCTGCCAGTACGTAACGGGTATCTTCGTTCATGAAGATGTCACGAACCGCGCGAATGTCGTTGATAAACGGGTTTCTGAATAGCTTGAAGTGTTTCATGGCTTCTTGTGTTAGCATTTGGTTCTCCAGTTCGATGTCCTGATTGATTTCTTCTTGCTGGGGTTTAGGTTGGTCATTGGTTGCAGCCAATGACCAACCGCTTATACCCTCTAGCCCTTGTGATACGAAAAACGCATTCACTTTCTGTTTAAATTCTTCTGCTTGTCGCTTTGGCGGTTCATTTTGACGAACGGCCTTGTAAACCGTGCTGTAATTCATCACTAAATAGTCAGCTAACGAGCGGATGGTTAACCCTGCCTCATCTAGCCGCGTTCTGAGTGTGCTCATTGGCTTCTTGCTCCCACAATTCAATAAATATCTGTAATTCGCGCTCAGAGGCTCCCTGAGGGTGTTTTTGCTTCAATACAGCCCTAAGGGTTGTCAATTCTTCTCTCGATGGGTTGAGGGCTTTTTTAAGGCGGTTTAAAGCCCCTATAAACGTTGTTTTATGCTCCGTTAACGCTTGTCCTTCAATATCCATGGTGGTGCCTTTTCTTAATAAGAACGACGGCGTTGATTGTTGCTCAATGTCAGCCATTGGATTAATGGCACCATCGAAGGCGGGCGTACGCCCTTTACGAACTTTCTTAATCGCTCGTGGGTTGTCCGTGCCCCATGCAGCGGTATCAAGTCGCTTACGGTTAATGTCTGATTGCGTTTCTCGAACGGCTTTGTGCTGCTCACCGATAATCGGGGCTTGTAAGTTAAACCCAGCGGCATCACGTTCAATGGGCAATGCTTCATGCGTGTGCTCTCGCCCTTGTTCGTCCATGCTAATCACTCGAATGGCAGGGGCTTTATATGGGTTCACAAACACTTTGACTTCATCCCCTGCGATAATGTGGGGGATATGTGTTAACGAATAATCCAATGACGCATAGCCTTTCGGTGCAAAGCTGATACTCAACTCGTTAGGACGTACCTTTCTTACCTCTGGTTTGGTTTGCTGCATCATGCTTTTCACCAACTCTATGTTATTGATTAAACGTAAGTGTTCCGTCCGTATGGTCTGCCACAATCCAAAGCGACTGCTTTTGTGTCGGCTATGTGCTTTCAACGATTGGAAGCCAATAGACCACTTGATAGCGTATTGATTTAACTCTTCAATCGAGTTGATCGTGATAAAAGCAAGGCGACTCTCAAAGCGACACTCGACAAGGTTGTGGGTTGATTCCACCTGACCTTTTGCCCAAGGGCGACCAGGCGTATGCGCGATGTGTTTGACCTCAAGCATGTCCAGCATATGGCGTGTTTGGTGCGCGATGTTGGCAGAGCCTGCATCCCAGATAAGCAACTTAGGCACGCCATACATCAATTCATTCGTACTACGCTCACAAAAAGCTTCAAATAAAAACTTGGTGATGGTCTCTGTGTTTTCACCTGGTGCCACGTAGTAGCGCAAGAAGAAAGCACCGCTGTAATGGTCAGTAGCGAGATAGCGCAGCACACGTTCATTCACAATACGATCAAGGTTTTTAGGCTTGTTCTTGTAGAACTCGTCTTCTGCCATGACTCGCAAGCCTTTCCCACCTTTGAGGTAATACAGCACACAAATAGACACATCGAATTGCCACGCATGATTCGGGTGTAATGAACGTTGACTTGTTGTGGTTTCCATTACATTCAACTGGTTAGGGTGAACTCGAAAACGACTGAAGGCGCGTAAGACCGTGGATTCAGAGACATCCCTAGTAAGGTGCTTATTTGCCAGTGCAATATCAATTGCATCACGAATGGTCATTAGTCGCTTACCACTGTCTCGTTCGCTTTGACGCATCAAGTTAGCGAGCAATTCAGTTTCAGAGCGTGTTAGTGCTAATTCACCACTGTCAGTGCGTTTCTTGCGACCCGATACCCAACCTAACTCAGCAAGCTCTTGATACAGCTTGTTTTTCGAGATACACAGATGCTCCGTGGCACGCTGAACAATTGTCCCTTTATCACCACGTCCTGCACTGTCTAACTCAGCCATTAAGCGCGTGAGGTATTGTGCTCGCTCTAGCTCAAGTGCATTCATAGTGGATTAACCCTCGCTATCCATCAGCAAAGCACTCTCTTCATGCCATTGCTCTAAATGCGTCATGACATGAGCAGCGATACCCATATCCCCAGAAAGGCTTAGAAAACGTTCTAACACTCGAAAGAGTGTATCTTCACACGCTTGATCAATATCGATAGGGTGGTCATTGTCTTGAATGGTTTGAATTGCATCAAAAAGACGCGCTAAACCGCTATCTACCGCAAGTGCCGCAATATTCAATTGCTCTAACAATTGACTGTTCAGCTCTTCTTCTTTCTGGCGAGTCTGCGCAGGTGACAGAGGCTTATCTAACTTTTTAGATAAACTGTTTATTTTCTTATCTTTATCAATAAGTAAGCGTTCATTAGACTGCTTTTCTTGCGCCAAGCTATTGACCTCATTTTGAAGTGACTGCTTCTCTTGACGATGTTTCGCAGACAACTCTTCAATGATTTCTAAGGCTTCATCACGGTCTTGAACTTTGACTTCTTCACCTTCAATAATGGTGGTCAAATCTTCTTGTGGGAGTTTACGCAAGCGGCGTAAGTCTCTTGTCGTCATACCGATTGCGTGCATTGACTCTAAAGCTTGCTCACCAAAGACATCCAGATTCTTTAAGCGTTCGTCTATTGTCGATTTTGAGCTACCATAGATTTCACAGAACTCTTCCCATGTCCCTCTTAGAACGACTAAATTACTGCCGACTGTCGAGCTTTTTGCAAAGGTAATTCCTTTCAAAGCCTTGTATTGCTTGGATTCTTTGATTTCCTTAAGCGCACTTAAACTCACAGCGTCGGTAATTTTTGACAGTCTCTCTGCCATTTGAGCGCGACCAAGTAGCGCACCAAAATCCACCGCTTCACCCAGTCTTTCACCCTCAGATTGAGATATTGAAAGAGCTTCCGCTGCATTGATTTCTTTTGCATCACTTAATGCTTGCTGCGCTGATGCTAATTTTTTCATTTCATCTGACATCTATAGCTCCTCACCCGTCAAATCTTTAAATTCAGACCCAATGGCCTCTACTTGCTTACGTACAGCATTTCTGTAGTTGAACGCTAACTTGATGAAATGGTTAGAAGGTTTCCATAACATCGATTTCTGCCCTCCAACGGTATCGACCCATCCGCTATCGACAAGAACTTGTAAGTAACGATGAAGACTTGCTCTAGGGATGCCAGTATGATCGCCTAGCTGCTTTAAGCTTGTCCCTTCAACTCCTTGAGAAACCATAAACTCAAGAAGATCGAGTGCAAATCGTGTCGGCTTCAGGTTATACCCTGTTATAGAACTCTGAAATTTACTCTTCATGATTTATGTCCTTTCTGGCTAAGAGCACACCATTGTTGAATGCTCTATTAAGTGATGTTCTTGAAGGTGAGCGTTCCTTTCCAAACTTATCTATACAGGCAACTAGAACATCGCCTTGGGTCATAAACTCTAAGTCTAAAGACAAGATAAATTCATAGAGTTCTCGGTCTAACTCTATTTTGCTCTTCTGGCCTGCTCTCTTCTTGAATGCTGGAGTTTTCTGACCTAGAGATTGGCATATGGCATCAAGCACATTTCTTGCTTCAACGACATTTAGCATCAGCAGAATGTCCATAATTTTCTCTTGTGCGTATTTTTCTTTCGTGGTTTTCATAGTAACCCCCTCATTAGATCATTCATCTTCCATTGACACTAGGCCTGCGGCCTCAGTCAGTCTTTGCTTGAGTTCGTTGGATTTTGGGCCGTTCCAGATACCTTTTAAAGCTTGTGCTGCGGCCTGCCTTTTTACTTCATTGTCTATGCACCAGCGATGCAAAGACGTTCCCTTTAGGAGAAAACCAGCTTTTACTTTGGTGTATAGATCATTGTTCGAATTGTTTAGGTTAATTTGACTTTTCATTTTGAGCCTCTCTGCTATAGTAATAACTTAAATTTTCGTTTTGCACTTTCGGTTCGCATAATGAGTACTTTAATGGTTCAAAATGAAATGTCAAGTTCAGTATGAAATTTTCGGGAGGGTACTATGATTCATATTGCAGCAAATGATGTTCTTAGTAGGCTTACTTCAAGCCTAGGAACAACATCAGATCAAGAGCTAGCTTTAAAATTAGGAGTTGCCAAACAGACTATCGCTACTTGGAAAAAAAGAGATAAGGTTCCATTAGACAACATTGTTGAGGTCGCTGTTGGACATAAGTTGAGTATCGATTTTTTATTATTTGGAGAGCATAAGGCTGTATTAACAAAGAGGCCTGACTTTAAGCATTGGACAAAGCGTATCGCTGATATAAATTTAGCAAAACTAGTCTATGAAAAGCTTGATGAAGAGTTATTACTTACTGAGCAAGGCTTGAACGGTGAAACACTTTCGACAATTTTATCTGCTATGAACTTCGTAAAGGATATGCTTGGCGAAGACGTTATATTTGATGAAGAGAGACATCGTGGAGAACTGGATACTGGTGTGATGAGGTTTGTTGCTCACTACCATGAAATGATGTACATAACTGCCAACAATATGGTTCTGGGCGGAAAAAGTAAGTAGAACCTTGTATGCATTTTGAAAATCATTAACTCGAAGTCAGTCAGTTCATTTTGTCATTTCAAGTACACATGAGCTGACTGATATTTATAAACCTATAAACTTTCTTCCCTTATCTCACATGAGACAACCATCCTAAAACTCATTCGTTTGACATCCTCAAAGGTCAATGTGATCCCTAACCTATGGTCGTATTATCCTGACGGGAGCCTAGTATTATCTTGGTTCTATACACTCTTACGTTACTCTTGGTTCGGTTTTCTATTTGCAGGAATCGCGACAATTATCGCCGTGTCGATCAGGCACAATAAACAAAACCACAGAAGCTTAGAGTCTTCATTATCTGACGCACTAAGAAACGATCACTTACATGTCCACTTGCAGCCAATCGTTAACCATAATACTCATGAAATAGTCGGCTGTGAGTCACTATTAAGGTGGCATGACCCAGTTGAAGGTAACGTCTCTCCCGCTATATTCATCCCTCTTGCAGAAAGCTTAGGATTAATAGAAGACCTCACGTACTTCGTCTTACGTGAAGTATTAGCCATGCTCACCAACAACCAGCACCTATTTCAATCAAGATATGTCAGCGTCAACATAAGCCGGAATGTGCTCTCAAATAGCAACTTTGCGAGCAAGGTGAGTCATATATATAAGAAGAACCCAGACATTCTCAAGCAGGTGGTCTTTGAAGTAACCGAGGATGGTGAATGTTCTGATGCCGATATGCTCAAGATTAAAGACAACCTGACCAAGCTATCGAACATGGGCGTAAGAGTCGCAATTGATGATTTTGGGACGGGCTATGCAGGCTTAGACTTTGTAAGACAATTCCCATTTAGTATTCTAAAAATCGATCGTGTATTCGTGCAAAACATATCCGACGAATCAAGCTTTGGTATCCCTCTGCTAGAGTCCATGCTTCAGCTATCTCAAACCTTAGGCATGCAAGTTATTGTCGAAGGCGTTGAGTATGAATCACAAGTAAAAATCTTGTCTAAGCTAGGTGTCGACTATATCCAAGGCTTCTATTTTTATAAGCCGATGCCAATAAGCCTGACGATAAGTTTGCTCAGACAGCAACATATGGCTGCAGATAATGAAGACAAACTCTCATCCACCTCAACGCCAGAATGGGAACAAGTCTAAGCAGACTCATTGATGGCAGCCTGCCTCACAATCTTTTTACTTCGAGTTAAGACACTTGGAGCGTTTCCAACGAACATAAGAGCGTAGTTCACGCCCCTAAAATATATGCGTGTTATCTAGATACCACGCATGTATCTGAGAGTGAGCGGTTTCTTTCAATGTTACGCTTCACTGTTTACTCATAATCAAAACATTGCTGTTTGAGCCAATGGCCTAACGTTCTGATTTCAAACTGCTTGGCTCTCGAATTTTTGTAGACAAAGTACATATTGTCGCCAGTCGGTAAATCGTGCATTGGGATACGAACTAAGTTTTGTTGAAGATCTTGGTCATTAAGAAAGTAGTCGTTCAGGAACGCGATACCTTGATGGTATTTCACAGCCTCAGCGGCCAGGACCATGTGGCTGAATTGGCTAATTTTCACATCCTTTGGCAGGCTGAAACCACCGAGTTCACACCACTTAGCCCAGTCTTTCGCTTCACCGCCATCCTTGAAGATTGAACTTACTGAAAGTAACTGCTGATCCCACAGTGCCTCTGGCAAAGGTTTATCTTCGATTCTCTGCCACACCTTTTGGCTACAGAACGGATAGAGCTGCTCTTTGTATAGGAAGTCACTAACGTAGTTTTTCTTTGGCGGGTAGGCAGTAATAAAGCAGTCGGCAACTTGATCCGAGAACTCAGGCTCATCGGCCACCATACTTAACGTTAAGTCGATTTCTGGATGCTGTTGGCGTAAGTTTTCGAGCCTAGGTACCAACCATTTCACGGCCAGTGAACTGTACATTGCAATCCGAATTTTGCCACTGTCACCTTCACGGATTTGATAGCTGGCTTGCGCGATATTCTGCAATGAGTGAGACACATCTTCGTAATAACGCTCTCCTATCGGGGTGAGCGATAAACGCCTTCCCTGACGCACAAACAAGGTTTCACCTAAGTATTCCTCTAGCAAGCGAACCTGATGACTCACCGCACTTTGAGTAACATGAAGCGCTATAGCCGCCTGAGAAAAGCTATTAAAACGAGCGACCGACTCGAAACATTGTATTGCTCTTAAAGGTGGTAATTTCATTATTAGCTCAGCTCATACTAAGTGAATTTTTATCATTATATATGAAACGATTTTATGCATTAAGATTACGCCATCACATTTCTTCATTTTATCTTTAACTCACACTGAACACGCGTCAGTCAATGATAGGAGCTTCATCATGCCTTCAATGTCTGTTGGAATGGCAATGAGTTTACTCATTGTCGGTAATCTAATTGCGGTTTTCTCTGATGCCTTAATTAAAACCTTGGACGAAGACATTGCTGTGTTTCAATTTGTCTTCTTCAGACAGCTAACGGCCGTGTTAATCCTTCTGCCTTTTTGTTTTGGCGTGAGTAAAAAGAGCTTCACCGACGGGCTGAAATGGCATGTCCTGCGCGCGCACATATGGTTACTGGGTGCAATCTTTATGGTGTTTGCCATCAATGCTATGCCATTGGCCACCGCCAACGCGATTTTCTACGCCGCACCTTTGATGATGCTGCCGTTAGCCTTGGTATTTTTCAAAGAACAACTCAGCCGCTACTCTATTGCTGCTGGAATATTTGGCTTTATGGGCGTTCTGGTCATCATTCGCCCGACAGAGATCGATTGGGCGGCCATTGCAGCGCTTATCGTAGCGTTAACCATTGCCAGTAATAACTTATTGATCCGCAAACTCCCGAAGCATCAAACCGTGGCACAAACCTTGTTGTTAACCAATTTAGCAGGCGTTCCAGCATCACTTGGACTCGCCATTTGGGAAGGCCGTGAATGGGATTGGTCACCACTCATCACTGCCGCAGGTTCAAGCGGCTTTATCCTCATCTACGCGGCGATATGTGTCGTCACTTACCGATCGGCAGAAAGCAATAAAATCGCCAGCGCTGAATACAGCGGCTTACTCGGTGCGGTGGGAGTTGGGTTGGTCTGGTTTGGTGAAATGCCTGATATTGCAATGGCGATTGGCACTGCAATGATCATATTGCCGCTCATCTGGCTGGCTCGAAATGAAAAGAAGCAAAGATAGCGAAACGTATTGATACCAGGCCCTGAATACCAAGCGAAATGAGTAAAAAATCACTTCAGACAAGAGCTTTAGTTAATATGAACAATGTTAAGCCGTAACGGTAAAAGCCACGGCTTCACATCTTCGTCTCTTCGTCTCTTCGTCTCTTCGTCTCTTCGTCTCTTCGAGCTGAGCTTAAAGAGAAATAGAAAGCGAACAAAGGGATGAGTTAGTCAGCTAATTAGACTAGTTCGTCGCTTTTTAATCGGATGAATTGGCCTCTTTCGTCGCTTCTTCAGCGGTTTTCTTACCAAATACCGTATCCATCATAAAACCAATACGCTTAGATGCATCACCGAACTTGTTCGGGTTAGCCGTATATGGAACTTTAAACTCTACTTCACCGACTCTTTGCCCGTTCTGATAAGCATTGATCTCCGCTTGCTTTAAGAACAACGCTAAGTCCCAGCTCCAATGGCCTTCATACTCCAATGTTAGCTTATCAAGATCGTGCTTAGACTTATCTGGTACGACGGTGTAGGTATAATCGTTATCTTGCAGCCACGTTTCCATGGTATTTAAAAACCCTTCACGTGTTTCAGCGTCTTTAACAATAACAACATCCACTTCAGTCGTAGGTTCTGGAATCGCGCTCCCTGTGTAACGAGGGGCTCCACAACCAGCCAAAATTAAAACCGAAAGCGATAATAGTAGGTATTTTTTCACGTTATATATCCATTAACAATTAACTGCGTAAATGATACCACATCAAAAAAATGACATATTATATAAGCAAAGGTTAATCAGACATTCCTTGTTACATAAGGCACTAAAAAACAACGAAAGAAAATGCGAAGGCGATGGGTCTCCTTGGAGGGAAATTTAATTTCATCGCATCGTTGAGTGCATTAAAAGGAATATCATGGAAAAGACACTTCAAACCAAACTGGCGACTAGCCTACTACTACTGAGAGTCGGCATTTTTATCGTCTTCTTGTTCTGGGGCTTAGATAAGATTCTGGTACCAGAGCACGCTACAAAGGTGCTATCTGGTTTTTACGGCATCGACATCTCGGATAACGCGATGATGGCTATGGGTGTCGCTCAGCTCGGCTTTTTAGGCGCATTCGTTGTAGGTATGTGGAAGAAGTACACCTACGGTGCCATTTTGGTCCTACACGCAGGTTCAACCTTCGCCTCTTTTGGAAAATACATGGACCCGTTCAACAACCTACTGTTCTTCACTTCTTGGCCAATGCTCGCAGCCTGTATCGCACTCTTCTTACTTCGTGACTACGACACTTACAGCGTTTCCAACTAACACAAAGGGCGCCTGTAAATGGCGCCCTGTTTGATTAGCTTGATTCTTAAACGTTTGTTATATTTCTTTCAACACAATCTTCTTTATGACTTCATAACCTAGCTGCCTTACTTCTGGGGCTGCTAACAGTTTTTTCAATGTGCCGGTAATTTTTGCTTTGTTGAAGCGTAACCACGCTCCTTTTGGATAGAACTTGGCATTATTTTGTGCCTTATTGAGCGCAGCTTGCAAAGTCTTGAGCCTTTCTTCCGATAGGTTGCATTCTTCCCGAATTTTGTTAATTCGGTCAAAGAGGCTTTCTAAATTTTCTTTTAAGGCTTCGAGTTCCAATTCAGTAAAACGCTCTTCAGAATCAAGCATTTCATTAGGAAACATTTCATCAATTTGGTTAGCCAACTGATCATCACAAGATGGAGTTTCCGCATATAAAACTATTAGTTCAGATTCGATATTACTGCACCAACTTTCGATATCATACGTAACTCGCCCCAAGTTAGATTCTCTAAATTGATTTACAGACTTGAGTTCACCAGGGGACATTGTAACTTCAAACTCTCGGATTTGCTCCGTGATAAATTCAGTCTCATCACCTTTAGGCTGCCCACGCAGCGCGCTGCTGAAGATGTCATGTTGAATCGGCTTTGACTTCTTAATTTCATTCGAGTACTGAATTTCACGAATTGAGAACTGAAATTGAGGATGATGAGAAAATGTAATGATAATTAACTCATCATTAGCTGGAAACTCAAATTCAAAGTCATCAGCGCTGAAAGCTGACTTTTCTAGGGAGTTTTTAATTTTTAGAATAAAACTTCGATTTAATTGCACTTTGCCCTCCTGAAATATAACGCCTTGCTAAGGTGTGATCAAAGCAATACCTTAGCCTCCGCATAATACCTTAAACACATAAACCAACGCATAGTAAAAATGCCACGCGTTGCGAATCACTCTTAAGCAACTTGTTATACCGCTTGGTTGAGGCTAAAATGACCGAAATAAAGACCACTTAAGAGACCTATTACATGACCACTAGAATTTTAGCCGATGTTGCTGCAAGCATTACTGAGTTGAAAGCTAACCCTATGAAAGTTGCAACTAGTGCTTACGGTGAACCTGTTGCTGTACTGAACCGAAATGAGCCAGCATTTTATTGCGTACCAGCCGAAGCGTACGAAATGATGATGGACAGACTCGAAGATCTTGAACTACTAACTATTGCGAAAGAGCGTGAATCTGAAGAGAGTATTTCGGTAAATATTGATGACCTATAAACTCGACTTTAAAAAGAGTGCACTCAAAGAGTGGAAAAAGCTTGGCTCAACGCTTCAACAACAATTTAAGAAAAAGCTAATCGAGCGTTTAGATAACCCGCATGTTCCGGCTTCAAAACTCTCTGGAGCTGACAACATGTATAAGATTAAGCTGCGTCAATCGGGCTACCGTCTCGTCTACAAAGTTGAAGACGATGTCATCATTGTAACCGTCTTAGCAGTCGGAAAACGCGAACGTAGCGATGTTTACCGTAAAGCTATGAAAAGGTTAGATGATTGATTGCGGTATAACGCCGCGTTAGGTAGAGACTTCCGCTCCTACCCGATAACTTTCCAATTTACTACGAACCAAATTTGATAAGTCCAAATACCGGTCAGCTCCATTTTTAGGTAGTTTATCTGGTCTTTCAAACGAAGAAGGTTCTTTTAGCTCTTCACTTTCCCAGAATTGATCGCCAGTTGAATCAAATAGCGTGCCATCGGGTAACTCGTTTGAGTAATGAAAGCCAACTTGATCTTCACCCAAAAATACCTTCCATAGAACTAGCTTTCCGCCAAAATAGTCGTTAATTATTAGCGCAGATATTCCACATTGCCCACGACTTGGATTAGATTGAGTCCAGTTTTCTGGTTCCTCAGTGCTTTCTAAAGACCAGCTATCCTGAAGAGCTTTTAATACATCACTTATACTTGGTTTCATATGCTCTACTTAAAACTCCTTAGCTACCTAACGCCTTGCTAAGGTGTGAGCACGCAATGCCCAAGCCTCTGCAGACCACCTTAAACACAAAAAACGACGCATGGTAAAAATGGCACGCGTTGCGAATCACTCTTAAGCAATTTGTTATGTTTGTTCTACATGCGCGCGATCACACCAATACTCTGAGTAACTTTCGTTTACCCAACACTCAATTCGTATTGTGCCAAATTCTTTATAAGTACCTAGTTCTTCTGAGATTGTTATACGTTCAGAGGATAATAAATCACTAACTGAATCAGCCAAATCTTCAAACCCATAGAGTTCAACATTTTCGTGTTCACTTCTGAGAGTAAGCTTCAGAACTCCTTGTTCTTCGGTCCGAGTCGCTGTGAGATTACAAATAAAGTCAGGTCTCACACACTCGAATAGCTTCTTATAACTACTCATATTCCCTCCGAAAACATAACGCCAAATTAAGGTGTGAACAACGCCAACAACTTACCTAAAGCATTGTGCCATAAACACGAAACTAGCTAGAAGTGAAAGCGCCGAGCGTTGTGAATGATCTTCACCCGATAAAATGGACACCCTATTATCTTTAACCCGTCGTTACTTCATATTCATGCGGGGTTCGATATCCAAGACTTGAGTGCAGTCTATAACGGTTATAAAAATGCTGGATATAACCGGCAAGTTTATCTCTAAGCTGCTTCTCACTTTTAAAACTATTTTTCCTAATTATGTCGCCTTTGAGCGTATGGAAGAACGACTCCACCTCCGCATTATCAGTGCAATGACCTGGACGATTCATACTTGGGACAATTCCATTTTTTGATAATAAAGCTTGAACTTCATGGGCGCGATATTCAGAGCCTCTGTCGGTATGAAACAATAAGCGCTCTTGTGGCTTTCGATTTCTAATGGCCATTCTCAACGAACTCATCGTTAGCTGTGTACTCTTCTTACTACCAAGCGACCAACCGACGATTTTACGTGAGTAAAGGTCGATAACGACGGCTAGATACATCCAACGTTTACCTTGCTTTATATACGTTAGATCTCCAGACCATTGTTGATTAACTGCCGTTGGTTTTGGTGTGTCTTTTTTAATATTCTTAATCGATTGATAGAACCGATGTAGCTTGGCCATTTTCATGTAAATGCGATAACTTCGTGCTCTCAGCGCTTGCTCTCTCATGATCCGAGCCACACGCTTACGGCTAACCAAAACTCCTTGGCGCCTCAGTTCTGCATGAACTCGTGGGCTGTCGTAAGTCTCTCGACTCTGGGTAAACACTTTAATTATACGCTTCTTCAAAGCCTGCTCTTCTTGAACGTAGCGGCTTGGCTCTCTATCAAGCCATGCGTAGTAACCCGACTTAGAAACAGATAGAAAACGGCACATCAATACAATGGAATAACGCGTTTTGTAATAGGCTATGAATCGGAATTTTGTCGATTTTCTTGGGCAACGAATCGTTGCCACTTTTTTAGCAAATCATTCTCGAGCTTAAGTTGTTCATTCTGACGTTCGAGCTCTGCAATCCGACTAGACTCAGTTTTCTGGCTCGGGATCTGAGTCCTTTTCTTACGTTTATCTTCCATAATAACCCCTTCTCTATAGTCCTTTCGCCATTTAGAAAGCATATAAGGGTGGATATCTAATGATAGCGCCACGCCTTTAACTGTAGCTCCTTCTCGAAGCGAAAGTCGGACAGCAGTTACCTTAAATTCCGTAAGATATTGTTGAGTTTTTTTACCTGATTTATAAGCTGGCATAAACACCTCCAATTGCTATTGAAGGTGTCCACTAGATCGGGTCAACTACAGAGTCCGTCTTGAACGCTTTGTTAGGTGCGTTCTAAAGTGTTGGATATACGATTTTTCCGTTTTTATTTCTGTGTTCGTCAGACCAGCAAAGTTTCAACTTGTGCTTACTTGGTGTTTGCATATGTACGACTGCCAATAACTCAATAGATGCATGCTTTTCGAGCGACTCATAAGGAAGCTTACTCTGTAGCTCCGATTCTGGAACTAGTTCATTGCCGTCTGGGAATTCAACCGTTACATTTTTTGCTTCGGCATTTCCTTTATTCCAAATTTTCAACCGATACTTATGATTCCCCAACTTAATGATCGATGCACCTAAATCGGCTTTACGATCATCGATAACTTCTTCGGTTTCCTTAGCTAAGAGCAATTCATTAAGCTTATTCTGAGTTTCAACTAGAGAGTCTTGTCTCTTGTTAAATTGAATCGTTCGCCATGTAGCGTACCCAGACAGCCCCAAAGCCAAAAATGCTATACCATCACCAAAGTCCATACAGGTAATACCCCCTATCTAATTTTTATATTCTTGTTTCCTTTGAATGCATTTTTAAGCATTTTTTTCATTTCAGCTTCAATTTGCTTTTGTGCTTCTTTAGCTATCTCATTTTGATTTTCTGCGATTAATTCAGAATTTTCAGCTACAAGATCTGCGCGAGTCAACTGGCGCTCACACTGAGTGCAAGTAACAAGCTCGTTCTCGTCATTTTCATCAAAAGAGAAGTCTTTACAACCACAAGTTGGACACAACATACTAATTTGTCTATCAAGATTATTGAGTTTCATTTTACCTCCTAAGCACCTAACGCCGCGTTAAGTAGTGAGCAACACAACCACTGAACCTAAGCTACTGTGCTGTAAATACTAAACTTGATTTAAACTTAAAATGCCAAGCGTTGCGAATCTGACTTGAACGCTTTGTTATGTATATCAACCGTATAACGAGATATTAATATTTGGATTCACTGATACCCTTACTCCATAAGGAATTGATGATATTCCATCGTACCTGCTGCCAAAACATTTTGCCGGAGCAAACTCTAGATACTCACCCGTTGAGTCCAACTTCCTGATTACGCCCTTACAATCTATCAGTTGCATTGAAAAAAGAGTGGATTGATTATGACAATTGATAAGTTCAAATCGTACATCGCCATCATATTGATACACTGTAATAGAAAGCTGTATACCAGCTTTTTCGACAGTATATTTATACCAGATCCCATCTATCTCTTGCTCAGGAACAACCTCTAGGACTGCCAATACATCTATTTCATCCCAAACTAACATCTAAACTCCTGATATACATAACGCTTAAGTATTTATCCGTTGTCGTAGCACAATGGATAAATACCTGTTGGACTTGGCCGCTTCTATCTATGGAGTTTGCTTTTTAGGACTGACTTACGTTCCACTATTATCATTAAGACCGGTACCCCGTCAGCCTTCCATTTTCCACTTCTAGCCGCCAATTTATCTATAGCGACTATACCCGTTGCATAATGTTTTTAAAAGCGAACAATACCCTTCTCTCGCCATAACACAGCGATAATTTTATTGAGTACAATCAGACAACTAGGTCAGTCGGTGCTCTGAAACGACTATCCTAGGTCTAATATTGATGCACACGAGTACCATGCTGTTGCTATGGCAGTTCGGACAACAAGGTTTCTCTTTCAGCACTTCCGATTTCTCTGCGGGTCGCTTTTGTAAGCTTTGCCTAATTTCCGCTATCGCTTTTACCCGTACAGCATTAGCTAAAAAGCCATAGTAGCGTATTCGCATTAGCCCTTTAGGCAACACATGTAAAAGTAAGCGTCGAAGTAACTCGCCCGCATTACAACACATTCTTTGCGTCCCATTGGTTCGGTAGTCTTTGTAACTCATCGTGATACGGCCATCCACGTTATAACTTAATTGGTTGGGATTTAACCCGATACGATTGCAATACCGAGATAGATAACCCACTACCGCTGTAGGCTCGTGGAGTACAGGTTTACTGTACACAACCCATCTCTTACTAGCGGCTTCCTCTAATAAATTACTGTGCGTCGCTATCAACTCGCTTACTCGACATAACATCTCTTTCTTAAAGCGAACGGATAAGGCTTTAACCGGAAGCAGGTAACTCTCTTTTCTTGTCGGTTGCCATTGCCGATCTTTTGTAAGCACCCCACTCGGTAGTAGGCAATGAATATGAGTATGTTGACTCAGATTTCTTCCCCAAGTGTGAAGAACCATTAATGCTCCAAGTTGACCGACAAGGTGATGCCGCTCATTAGCAAACGCGCATAATGTTGCCCACACTGAATGAAACAAGCATTGATAAACCACCTTAGGATGCGCTTTAACCAGAGCATTGAACTCGTGAGGTAAGGTAAAAACCATATGATGGTAGGCCACAGGTAAAATATCTTGGCTTCGCTTTGTTAGCCATTGCTGTCTCATCTGCTCTTGGCAATTGGGGCAATGACGATCTCGACAAGAGCAGTACCAACGAGTTTCATGACCACATTGCTGACAACGCCAGTCGTAACTGCCCATACGCTCCGTTCGGCAGTCTCTTAAATGATGGAGTACTTGCCACTGCCTCGGTGTGACTTTGCTTTTATCAAGCTCTTCTAAGCCTTGGGTTAATACGGCTTGGCAAGGAGATAATGCGTTCATTCGCTCTCCTCCCATAGTTGAGCAACTAAGTCGAACTTACTTCCGTCCGAGCTTTCGTTGTGATGACCTATCCAATGGGTGTACCTCAATGTCGTTTTGATATTCGAATGCCCAAGGTAACGCTGCAGAACATTCAAAGGCATGCCCGATTCAAGCTGATGAGTTGCATAGGCGTGTCTCAGGGCGTGTATTCCCCCTAATTTTCTGACGTTAGCCTCAACTTTTGCTGCTTTGAAGCACTTCTGCAAAGAGCTAATACCCAATGGCTTTTCGGGCTCTAGGCTGGGAAACAGCACTACGGTTGGGTGATAATGACGCCAGTAATTTCGAAGATGATTCAGTTGGCTATCACCCAGTGGAACAAAGCGATCTTTTTTACCTTTACCACAATGAATGTGCAGTCGTTTCGCCGTACCATCAATGTCTTTCACGTACAAACCTACGACCTCACTGACACGTAGGCCACATCCATAACACATTTCAAGTGCGGTCTGATACTTAAGACTTCGACAATGACTAATGATACTTCTTACTTCCTCGCGATTAAGCAGCTCCGGTATTTTACTGGCGCGTTTAATCGGGGGAACCAGTCGCTCTTCAAATTCTCTATTCAAAACGGCACGATAAAAGAACAAGATGGCATTCAAAGCTTGAGCACAAGTACTACTACTTAAGCTCCGCTCTATGGTGAGCGTACGTAAATACGCACTAATCTGTTCATCGGTGAGTAAATTGGGGGACAGATCGTAAGTAGTAGATAGATCTTTAACCCAACGTAAATAGCTTGCATGGGTTTTCGGAGAAAAACGGCGAACCGCCATTTCATCGATAAGTTGTTGTCTTAATGGGGTCATGATGTATTCCTTAATCTATGGATACATCATAAGTTTGGTCTATCGGATAAGTGAGAGGAAAGTCCTCCGCGAAGCGGCTTAGTTCAACGCTTAAGTATTTATCCGTTGTCGTAGCACAATGGATAAATACCTGTTGGACTTGGCCGCTTCTATCTATGGAATTTGCTTTTTAGGACTGACTTGCGTTCTACTCTTATCATTAAGACCGGTACCCCGTCAGCCGTCCATTTTCCACTTCTAGCCGCCAATTTATCTACAGCGACTATACCCGTTGCATAATATTTTTAAAAGCGAACAATGCCCCTCTCTCGCCATAACACAACGATAATTTTATTCATTATAATCAGACAACTAGGTCAGTCGGTGCTCTGAAACGACTATCCTAGGTCTAATATTGATGCACACGAGTACCATGCTGTTGCTATGGCAGTTCGGACAACAAGGTTTCTCTTTCAGCACTTCCGATTTATCTGCGGGTCGCTCTCGTAAGCTATGCCTAATTTCCGCTATCGCTTTTACCCGTACAGCATTAGCTAAAAAGCCATAGTAGCGTATTCGCATTAGCCCTTTAGGCAACACATGTAAAAGTAAGCGTCGAAGCAACTCGCCCGCATTACAACACATTCTTTGAGTCCCGTTGGTTCGATAATCTTTGTAACTCATCGTGATACGGCCATCCACGTTATAACTTAATTGGTTGGGATTTAACCCGATACGATTGCAATACCGAGATAGATAACCCACTACCGCTGTGGGCTCGTGGAGTACAGGTTTACTGTACACAACCCATCTCTTACTAGCGGCTTCCTCTAATAAATTACTGTGCGTCGCTATCAACTCGCTTACTCGACATAACATCTCTTTCTTAAAGCGAACGGATAAGGCTTTAACCGGAAGCAGGTAACTCTCTTTTCTTGTCGGTTGCCATTGCCGATCTTTTGTAAGCACCCCACTCGGTAGTAAGCAATGAATATGAGTATGTTGACTCAGGTTTCTTCCCCAAGTGTGAAGAACCATTAATGCTCCAAGTTGACCGACAAGATGATGCCGCTCATTAGCAAACGCGCATAATGTTGCCCACACGGAATGAAACAAGCATTGATAAACCACCTTAGGATGCGCTTTAACCAGAGCATTGAACTCGTGCGGTAAGGTAAAAACCATATGATGATAGGCCACAGGTAAAATATCTTGGCTTCGCTTTGTTAACCATTGCTGCCTCATCTGCTCTTGGCAATTGGGGCAATGGCGGTCTCGACAAGAGCAGTACCAACGAGTTTCATGACCACATTGCTGACAACGCCAGTCGTAACTGCCCATACGCTCCGTTCGGCAGTCTCTTAAATGGTTAAGCACTTGCCACTGTCTCGGTGTGACTTTGCTTTTATCAAGCTCTTCTAAGCCTTGTGTTAATATGGCTTGGTAAGGAGATAATGCGTTCATTCGCTCTCCTCCCATAGTTGAGCAACTAAGTCGAACTTACTTCCGTCCGAGCTTTCGTTGTGATGACCTATCCAATGGGTGTACCTCAATGTCGTTTTGATATTCGAATGTCCGAGGTAACGCTGCAGAACATTCAAAGGCATGCCCGATTCAAGCTGATGTGTCGCATAAGCGTGCCTCAAGGCGTGTATTCCTCCTAATTTTCTGACGTTTGCCTCAACTTTCGCTGCTTTGAAGCACTTCTGCAAAGAGCTAATACCCAATGGCTTTTCGGGCTCTAGGCTGGGAAACAGCACTACGGTTGGGTGATAATGACGCCAGTAATTTCGAAGATGATTCAGTTGGCTATCACCCAGTGGAACAAAGCGATCTTTTTTACCTTTACCACAATGAATGTGCAGTCGTTTCGCCGTACCATCAATGTCTTTCACGTACAAGCCTACGACCTCACTGACACGTAGGCCACATCCATAACACATTTCAAGTGCGGTCTGATACTTAAGACTTCGACAATGACTAATGATACTTCTTACTTCCTCGCGATTAAGCAGCTCCGGTATTTTACTGGCGCGTTTAATCGGGGGAACCAGTCGCTCTTCAAATTCTCTATTCAAAACGGCACGATAAAAGAACAAGATGGCATTCAAAGCTTGAGCACAAGTACTACTACTTAAGCTCCGCTCTGTGGTGAGCGTACGTAAATACGCACTAATCTGTTGATCGGTGAGTAAATTGGGGGACAGATCGTAAGTAGTAGATAGATCTTTAACCCAACGTAAATAGCTTGCATGGGTTTTCGGAGAAAAACGGCGAACCGCCATTTCATCGATAAGTTGTTGTCTTAATGGGGTCATGATGTATTCCTTAATCTATGGATACATCATAAGTTTGGTCTATCGGATAAGTGAGAGGAAAGTCCTCCGCGAAGCGGCTTAGTTCAACAGCTATATTAGATAGAATAATTCTGCATTTTATCCCTGGAACAATTCTGTCTAGTAAGCTAAACCGTTCAGGCTCTGTCTAATAACCCATTTAATAACAGCACCTTACCAGCTTGCTTCTTTATCAAACATGACGAAAAGCAGAAAAATTCCATATAGTCTCTGCAAAATGTAGAAAGTAGCTCAATGTGTGAGTTAGTCGTCATCTTGTTCGTTGATTTCTTCGCCGCAGCCTAGGCATTTGGGTTCTATGTCGGTCGGTAACATGATGATTAAGCCGCAGTGTGGGCACAGGTCGCCTTGGTTATACATAGTCACTCCTAAGCAGCGCTGAATTCGCCAGTGTATGAGATAAGGCCGGTTTTCTTGCTTTAGCTAACTTAGACATCAATTTACCTCTATCTACAAGATTACAGAACGATATACAAGTGCGTGAGATGATATGTGAAACTTGTCGTTCAATCAATCGGTATTACATACTGTCTCGTCCTAAAATACGTTGACGATTTTAGTAAGCCAGTAACGCAAGTTGCTGGCTTTTTTCATGCATCTTATTTGGCGTATTCATACCTAAGCTGAGATGCGGCCTCATTTCGTTGTACGTATATATCGACTCCTCAACAAGCGTTTTCAACTCACGAAGATCTTTGCACTGAGTAAGCAAGAATTCTTGCTTGAGGATACCATTGACACGCTCAGCTAACGCGTTTTGATAACAGTCATAACCATCCGTCATTGACGGTGTTATGCCATGCTTTTTAAGCTTCTCTTGATAAAGACTAGAACAATACTGAAGCCCTCTATCTGAGTGATGGATTGTCGCATGACGATAACATCGAGTTTTTACCGTCATATCTAGGGCCTTCACAACATCGCTCGCTTTCATTTCATTGCTGACTTCATAACCCATGATTTTACGACTGAAGGCATCGGTAACCAATGACAAGTAATGAACGCCCTCGTTCGATTGAACATAAGTGATGTCGCTCACCAGAACTTCTTCTGGTTTGGACGGAACGACTTCTTTTAGCAAGTTCGGATGTTTTTTCATCCAGTGCCTACTGTTCGTTGTTTTGGTGTAACTTCGTCTCGGCTTAACGAGTAAGCGCTCTTCTCTGAGGTAATTAAACAAAGCATCACGGCCAAGTTTTATTCCCTTAGCTATCAACTTCGGCTTCAGTAAGAAATAGAGCTTACGAGCTCCCAGCCGAGGCATGAACCGTCTTAGTTCAAGCACCATCTCTTTCACAGGAGCAAGCTCAGCCTGACGAGTGGTCTCACGCTTTTCTCTCTGATAGACACACTGACGAGATATATTGAGCAATGAGCAAGCTTTATTTAAGCTTACTTTTTTCTCTTTTTGAAGGCTTCTTGCTCCTTCGCTATATACTTTTTTCTTAGCGACATCCCGTGCTCAGCATCAAGAATATCAACAACCCTATTAAGAAGAAGGCATCTGAGACGTTCATCTTCGAGCTCTTGTTCAAGTCGTTTTATTTTTTGGGCAGGCGTTTCATTCGCTCTCGGTGATTTAGGCATCGTGCTCTTCCTTGGATTGGTAGTCCAATCCATTTTGCCATGCTTTCTTAACCAAGTAAGAACAGTCGAACGACCTTGTATGCCGTAAATTGATTGGGCTTGTTTATAGGTCATGTCGCCTTTTTCGATGGCGTCTACAACCTGCAATTTAAAGCCTAGTGTGTAATCACGCTGAGTGCGCTTAACGTAGTGTTTATTTGGAATGGTCATCATTAATCCTCAATGTGTAAACACATTTCAGGACGGGACATACTTAAAAACAAAAACGCCGACGTTATTGTCGGCGCTTAGCTT
This sequence comes from Vibrio sp. J383, assembly GCF_023503985.1. NCBI lineage: Bacteria > Pseudomonadati > Pseudomonadota > Gammaproteobacteria > Vibrionales > Vibrionaceae > Vibrio > Vibrio sp. J383. Next base: position 1,817,346 of record NZ_CP097294.1, read on the forward strand.
TAGGTATTAATAGTTTAGCGGTAATCAGCTACTTCGCCATGGTGCTCAAAAACTCGGCTTCGAATTCTTCATCGGCTTCTCGGGTTAGGCATTCCACCAGCCAGTCGATGCTGTGATGGTCTAGCTTGCTGTTCACCACAAAGGCTTGCTTTACACCAGACTGGCCCAGCTTGGCTGAGCCGTAGTTCTTGAATGATTTATTACCGTGGTAATGGAGTGATTTAATCGCCTCTGCGTTGGGCTCTGGTAAGGCATCGAGTGTGTTGGCGAGCTGAATCACCAGTTCCATTGGGTTCTTAGATGATGAAATGCGATACAGAAAACCGCCCTCCACTCTTTGGCGCACCCAGTAATCAAAACCGCTGCAATCCATCACTTTGTCACTGACCAGTGCGGCTTCACTGCGATAACCACACGGCTCTACTACAACAGGTGTGTGCTTGAATTCTGGCTGACCAGAGGCAGCATCCGTATGAGGCAAGATCAAGTCACACGGCTTGCTATCTTTGGCGGTCGGAGCATTCCAGTGAATGGGCATGAAGACTTGTTCTCGGCGCATCTCTTTGGTCACCACTAAGCGCGCTTGGCATTCGCCTTGTGCGCTGCGCACTTTCACCACTGGGTTTATAGTCGCGTGGTTGAAAGCATCTAAGCCAAATTCATCTAAGCCGAACTCTTCTAAACCAAGTGCAGCGACCGTATCTGGGTGCATGGCAACAAAAGGTTCGGGAGTATGTTCACCTAAGCCAGCAGCCAAGCCAGTTCGGCTCATGGTGTGCCATTGATCTCGGATTCGCCCTGTGTTCATGATTAGCGGGAATTCAAGGCTGGTATCGGCAATCGGTTTATCGTGCTCAACTGCAATAAACTGCGCCTTGCCAGATTCGGTAAAGAACTCGCCATTGGTAAACATACGCTGCTCAATGATCTCTGGTTGGTACTCAAGTACCGGCCACTGCTGTGGAGTCAGCTCGCCATAGCCTTTTTCGTCCAGTTGCGTGAGTCCAATTAAGCATAAGTCACGTGCTTTGCCTGTCTCATTGCCAAGCGCAGTCATCTCGCAATACTCTTTGAAGATCTCACCTTCGTGGCGATAATCAAACTGCTCTTTGAATCCCATTTTCTGTGCCACTTCTTTTAAAATCCACCAATCCGGTTTGGCTTCCCCTGGGCTTGGTAATATACGGCGTTGGCGTGAGATTCGACGCTCAGAGTTAGTCACTGTGCCCGACTTCTCGCTCCACCCTTGTGCGGGCAGCACTACATCAGCCAAGCGAGTAGTTTCCGTATCGGCAATACAATCAGACACCACCACAAATGGGCACTTCTCTAGTGCGGCTTTGATCTTTTCACTGTCAGGTAGGCTCACGACTGGGTTAGTTGCCATGATCCACACCGCTTTGATTTTGCCTTCATTCATGGCATCAAACAGGTCAATCGCTTTTAAACCCGCATGTGTGGCTAAGCTGTCGGTTTGCCAAAACTCCCTGACGGTTTGGTGTGATTGCGGATCACCAAATTCAAAGTGCGCTGCTAAAGTATTGGCTAAACCGCCCACCTCACGCCCGCCCATCGCGTTTGGCTGGCCCGTTACAGAGAATGGCCCCATGCCCGGCTTACCGATTTTCCCGGTCGCTAAATGGCAGTTAATAATGGCGTTTACCTTATCGCACCCTTGTGTGGATTGGTTCACGCCTTGAGAGTAAATGGTCAGCACCTTCTCATTCGATGCAAACAAACTGTAGAACTGTTTTAGCTGCTGCTCTGTTAACCCTGTGAGCTCAGGAACGCTTTTGTCGCCCCAGCCCGATTCGGTATAGCTATATTGAGTCGCAGCTCGAATCGATTCAGTAAAGCCTTGGGTGTGGTTTTCGATGTAGTCTGCATCTAGCTTGTCGTTATCGTCGAGATAGCCCAATAAACCATTGCACAACGCCACGTCTGAGCCTGATTCCAATGCCAAGTGAATATCTGCAATTTCACAGGTGTCGGTATAACGCGGGTCGATGACGATAACTTTCAATGCAGGGTTGGCTTGTTTCGCGGCTCTTAACCTTTGGAAAAGTACCGGGTGACACCATGCTAGGTTCGAGCCTGTAATCACGACCAGATCGGCTTGCTCGAGATCTTCATAGCAAACCGGCACTGTGTCTGCACCAAATGCACGCTTATGCCCGACCACGGTTGAAGCCATACACAGCCTAGAATTACTGTCGATGTTGCCGCTGCCGATAAAACCTTTCATCAGTTTATTGGCAACATAATAGTCTTCGGTAAGCAGCTGGCCAGACACATAGAACGCAACCGAATCGGCCCCAAATTCTTCGATGGTTTGATTGAATTTGTCTGCGACCAACTGAGTGGCACGGTTCCAGTCCAGCTCTTGTTTTTGCTCATTCTGAATATGAGCAGGCTGTGTTAGGCGTCCTAAAGGCGTGACGGTATCACCAAGCGCAATCCCTTTAGTGCATAGCTTTCCATAGTTTGATGGATGATCTTTATCACCACGCACTTCTAGTTTTCCTAACGATGTCGGTCTCGCTTCTATTCCACACCCTACACCACAATAAGCACAGGTTGATTTTATCCAGCCGCTGTTTGAATCGGTCATCCGTTTCTCGCTCAATTATCCATAATTGTAATAACTGAAACCAAGCAAATAGCACGCCACTTAACACTATCCGACAAAAATGAAATATTTCACATTAAAAACAACAACTTAATTAAAAGCAAAATATCAATACTGAATAGATTTCAACTTAACCAAGATAGAAACTTAATTTTTGCACCATCTTGCGGAAAGTTGCACCACAAACGCTCATTTATATAAATCTAACAAAAATTTTACATACCACTTTAGGGGTAATTACGTGCCACCTTCAATTTTTAACCATCTGAAATATATAGATTAAATTTTATTTAAATGAACAACTCGCAATCTGGCACCCTCCTTGCTCCACTAGAAACCAAGACTTAGAAAAAACATTTTTGTTTTTCTTAATGATTATGAATTGAGTGGAATCTCAACCCGGTATTCATCTGCTAACGACTAGAAATTAGATGCTAGTGATGGTGACGCCGAGAATAAGGAATGGATTATGAGCAAGAAGAAAATCGTCGTTGTTGGTAACGGCATGGTTGGACACAAATTTATCGACAACATCCTGCAATCAGACAGTGATGAGTTTGATGTAATTACTTTTAGTGAAGAGCCAAGGCTGGCATACGACCGAGTTCAGTTGACGGCTTACTTCAAGCGCGGAAATGCTGATGATTTGGCATTAACCAGCGAAGAGTATTACCAAAGCAATGGCGTCAATTACCTTCTCAACGCGAGAGTCACTCAACTGGATACTGAAAATAAGTGCGTTGTGACTGAATCGGGACATACCGAGAGTTATGACACCTTAATTCTGGCGACCGGTTCATTCCCTTTTGTTCCCCCTATTCCCGGTAACGACCAAGAACACTGCCACGTTTATCGCACCATTGAAGATCTAGACGCCATTGAACTATCTAGCAAAGGCAGCAAATCTGGCGTCGTTATTGGTGGTGGTCTGCTTGGCTTAGAAGCCGCAAACGCAGTCAAAAACCTTGGCTTGGAAACCCATGTAGTGGAATTTGCACCTCGCCTGATGGCCGTACAGTTAGATGACGGTGGCGGTGCCCTACTGCGCAGAAAAATTGAAGACCTTGGCGTACAAGTTCATACCGAGAAAGCAACCTCTGAGATAGTCGCGGGTGAAAGCGCTCGCTACAGAATGAACTTTGCAGACGGCACCCACCTTGAAACCGATATGATCGTGTTCTCTGCAGGTATTCGCTCTCAAGATGCCCTAGCTCGCAGCTCTGATATTGCCATTGGTGAACGTGGCGGCATCGTGATTAACGATCACTGCCAAACCAACATCAACAACGTCTATGCGATTGGTGAATGTGCGCTTTGGGACAACAAGATCTTCGGCTTAGTCGCACCCGGTTACTCCATGGCGAAAGTCGCGGCTTCGCATATTGTCTCCGGCGGTACTGACGATGCCGCATTTACTGGCGCGGACATGAGCACCAAGCTCAAACTACTTGGCGTCGATGTGGCCAGTATTGGTGAAGTACACGGCAAGACGGAAGGCGCTCAGTCATATACCTATAACGATGAAATCGAACAAATTTATAAGCGCCTGATCATCTCGGCAGACGGCACAAAGATTGTCGGTGCAGTATTAGTGGGTGATGCAGAGGCTTACGGTTCGCTACTGCAAATCAAACAAAACGATATGCCCCTTCCTGAAAACCCATCGGTATTGATTTTACCTAACGTCGCCGATGATTCAGGTTCGGCAATGGGTGTTGAAGCTCTGCCCGATAGCGCAGTGATTTGTTCGTGTTTTGATGTGACCAAAGGTGATATTAAAGACGCGGTTTCTGCTGGCTGTACCACGATGGCTGCATTAAAAGAAACCACCAATGCTTCGACAGGTTGTGGCGGTTGTTCTGCCCTTGCTAAACAGGTTCTCGATAGCGAGCTAAGTAACCTAGGTGTGGAAGTCTCTAACGATATCTGTGAGCACTTTGCTTATTCTCGCCAAGAGCTAACTGACATCATCCGCGTCAACAAAATCAAGACCTTCGATGAGCTGTTAGATTCTCACGGAAACGGATTGGGCTGTACCGTGTGTAAACCGGCTGTCGGTTCGATTCTGGCTTCCTACTGGAACGATTACATCCTCGAAGATCAACATATCGAACTGCAAGACACCAACGACATCTACCTTGGCAACATGCAAAAAGACGGCACTTACTCGGTGGTTCCGCGTATTGCTGGCGGTGAAATCACCCCTGATAAATTGATCGTGCTTGGCGAAGTCGCTAAAGAGTTCGACCTTTACACCAAGATCACCGGTGGTCAACGTGTCGACTTGTTTGGCGCACAGCTTAACGAACTGCCTATCATCTGGAAAAAGCTAATCGATGCTGGTTTTGAAACGGGCCATGCCTACGGTAAATCGGTACGTACCGTGAAATCGTGTGTCGGTAGCACTTGGTGTCGATACGGCGTCGACGACAGTGTTGGCTTAGCGATTCGACTTGAGAACCGCTACAAAGGCTTGCGTTCACCCCACAAGATCAAGTTTGCGGTTTCTGGCTGTACTCGTGAATGTGCAGAAGCCCAATCAAAAGACTTTGGCATTATCGCCACCGACAAAGGTTGGAACCTCTATATCTGTGGTAACGGCGGTATGCGCCCTCGCCATGGTGACCTTTTCGCTACCGACCTTGATGAAACCACCCTGCTGCAATACATCGACCGCATTTTGATGTTCTACACACGTACCGCGGATCGCCTACAGCGTACATCGGTATGGATGGAAAACCTTGAAGGCGGCATTGAATACCTCAAGCAAGTCGTGATTGAAGACAAGCTCAACGTTGCTGAAGAGCTTGAAGCCGATATCGCCCTTAACATCGAAAAATACCAATGTGAGTGGAAAACCACCATCGAAAACCCTGAAAAAATGAAGCGTTTCCAGCACTACATCAACAGCGAAGAAATGGACACTAGCCTGTCATTCATCAAAGAACGAGAGCAGCGTTTTCCTAAGCCGAGCTTGAGCTCTTCTTCAGATTCACAACGCGATGAAATGCTAACCAAGGCTGACCAAATCGAAGTCACGGAAGTTTCGTAAGCCGAATGGACGGTCTGTGAATCAGTAACAACTAAACCCAATATCGATAGTCGACAGTGGCTCAGCCCAAGAAAACTGCTGTCGGCTATCACCCTAATTAAATTGATTATTAGTTTTATGTTTTGACTAGGAGAAAGTCATGGAAAATTGGACAACCGTATGCAACACCCGGGACTTAACCCCAAACGGCGGTATTTGCGCCAAAGTAGACGATAACCAAGTGGCTATTTTTTACTGCAAGCGCAGTGACACGCTTTATGGGCTCTCTAATTACGATCCTGTTGGCAAGGCGAATGTGATGTCACGTGGTATCATTGGTTCATTAAGCGGTGAGCCTTACGTAGCCTCACCCTTATACAAGCAGCATTACCACTTAGAAACTGGCGCGTGCCTTGAACAACCCGATCTCAAGCTCGTGAAATTTGAAGTTCGCAAGCAAGGAGAACAGGTTCAGGTTCTCGCACCGCTTGCTATCGCCAGTTAACTAAACGCCGACATCAACATGTAAACGCTTTATCAGCGTGAGCAATTTCGGCACAGGGTTTAGCCACATGAATGCGTTCGAATTTCGGAAGTAACGCACGAGCTAAAGCCGGGTAATTTTCCAGATTTAAAGGATTTAAACCATGGATAACACAAAATTTTCGCTGCTTTCATTTACGGGTAAGATGAAAACCTTACACCTAAGTTGGATGGCCTTTTTTATCACCTTTGTTGTGTGGTTCAACTTTGCCCCACTACTGCAAATGGTAAAAACTTCGCTTGGTCTTTCTACTGAAGAGATCAAAACACTGCTGATCCTCAACGTCGCATTGACCATTCCGGCGCGTGTCGCGATTGGTATGTTAACCGACAGATACGGCCCAAGATTGGTCTACTCTTCGCTACTCGCTGTCTGTTCAATCCCTTGTTTCATGTTTGCCATGGCAGACTCTTTCATTCAAGCGGCGATTGCTCGTTTCCTACTTGGCTTCATTGGCGCTGGCTTCGTGGTTGGTATTCGCCTTGTGTCTGAATGGTTCCCACACAATGAATTAGGTACCGCAGAAGGTATTTACGGCGGTTGGGGTAACTTCGGTTCAGCAGCAGCAGCGTTTACCCTTCCAACTCTCGCTCTAGCGTTTGGTGGTGAAGACGGCTGGCGTTATGCGGTTGGTATTACTGGCGTAATGAGCTTAGCGTTCTCGTTTGTGTTCTACAAAAACGTAACGGATACACCAAAAGGTTCTACTTACTTCAAACCAGCTCAAGTAACAGCGATGGAAGTGACATCAAAGGGTGACTTTTTCTTCCTACTTATTATGAAGATCCCAATGTATGCCGCTTTAGCGCTACTGACATGGAAGCTATCACCAACCAACATCAACATGCTGTCTGACATGGCGGTTTACTCTGTGTATGCAGGTTTGGCTGCGCTTTACGTGTACGAAGTGTCGCAAGTTTGGAAAGTAAACAAGAACGTATTTAAAGAAGAAGTACCAGAGATTCACCAGTACAAATTCAAGCAAGTTGCGGTACTTAACGTATTGTACTTCGCGACATTTGGTTCTGAACTGGCTGTTGTTTCTATGCTGCCACTGTTCTTCTCTGATACCTTTGAATTAACACCGGTTCTTGCAGGTATGGTTGCATCGGCTTATGCCTTTATGAACCTAATGTCTCGTCCAGGTGGTGGTTGGATTTCAGACAAATTCGGTCGTAAACCAACACTGCTTATTCTAACGATTGGTCTTGCTGTGGGTTACTTCGCAATGGGTCAAGTCGACAGTACATGGCCTGTATGGCTAGCGGTTGTCGCAGCGATGGCGTGTTCTTTCTTCGTGCAAGCGGGTGAAGGTGCAGTATTCGCAACAGTTCCTCTCATCAAGCGTCGTATGACAGGTCAGATTGCAGGTATGACCGGGGCTTACGGTAACGTGGGTGCGGTAGTTTACCTAACTGTGTTGTCATTCGTGAGCTACCAAACGTTCTTCTTAGTGATTGCTGCAACAGCGGTACTTGGCTTTGTAACTCTACTGTTCATGGAAGAGCCTAACGGTCAAATCGCCGAAGTAAACGACGACGGCAGTGTCACGCTGATTAATGTTTCAAATTAGTCTCTGTACTAAGAAGCATTGATATTATTGAATCGGGAGAGGCACCTTAGCGGATACATCAACGCTAGGTGCTTCGTTCAAAGGCTCTAAGTTCACTAGAGCTTTTGTTCTTCCTAGGATGTTCTGTCAAGGAAGCGGGAAGAAGAACAGTAAAAAGAAGACCAGTTATGACAATTTCATTCAGCCAAGGGCAAGTCGTCACGCCAGAATCCCATAACCAACTGACTTTGAAGTTTGGTGGTTATTCGAATAAAGGCATACGTGATGAAAACCAAGACGCCATCATTGTAAAGCACCCTAAAACTCGTACTGAGCAAGAGTTGAAAGGCAGTGTCGCCTGCATAGCAGACGGGGCTAGTTGCAGTGAACACGGCCAGAAAGCCAGTCACACTAGCGTGATGCAGTTTATCGACGACTATTACGCCACTCCAAATAGCTGGAGTATTCAGCGCTCAGCACAGAAAGTCTTAACCTCACTCAATTCTTGGCTCTTCAACACGTCTGTTTCTAATATCCATCCTGCACAACAAGTTAACCACAATGCGCTCGTTTCGACGTTCAGCAGCGTGATATTGAAATCGAACACCGCGCATATATTCCACGTTGGCGACAGTCGCATTTACTTACTAAGAGATGGCGAATTACGCCAACTGACACGCGACCACACCCGTAAAAATATGGGGCAGAAGCATTACTTAACACGCGCCTTAGGCATAGACAACCAACTCAACGTTGACTATCAAACCCTGCCTATCAAGAAAAACGACTGCTTTATCCTCACTTCGGATGGTGTGCATGAATTTGTCTCGCCCAACACCTTCAATGAACACATCGATAAGCCTGGAGCGGATTTCGAATACGCAGCACAAACCATCTGTAACACCGCTTTAAGCCACAATAGCTCAGACAACGTGAGCTGTTTGATTGTGCAAGTCAGCCATCTACCTAAACCTTCGCTCATTGAGTTCCATGAAAAGCTGGCTAAACGTGCCATCCCACCCGCGTTAAAGCTCGGGCAAAGTATCGACAACTTTATGGTGCTTGAGGTGTTGTATGCAGGCTCTAGAAGCCATGTGTATCGTGTGATGCAGAAAGAGACACAAACCGAGTTCGTGCTGAAAGTCCCTTCCGTCCAATATCATGATAGCCCTTCGCAACTGAGAGCTTTCTTTAATGAACAATGGGCGGGGATCTTGCTAAACAATAAGAAAGTAATGAAGGTCTACCCGACACCAGAGAACTCGCAATTTTTATATCAAATCTGCGAATGGGTAGAAGGCATCACGCTAAGACAATGGATGTACGACAATCCAAAACCGTCACTCAATGAAGTACGCGACATACTAGAAAAAATCACACAAGGTATTCGAGTATTACAACGTGCAGATATGGTGCACCGAGACTTAAAGCCCGAGAACATTATGCTTCAACATGATGGTGAGATAAAAATCATCGACCTTGGCGCTGTATTAGTCAGAGGACTTGAAGAGGGAGAGCTCGCAGACAAAGACGACACTCCATTAGGTGCGGTCAATTACATTGCACCCGAGACCATCAAACATAACAGCGCGACCACAAGCTCAGATCTGTTCTCTATCGCCGTGATCGGCTATGAGATGCTAACCGGTGAATTGCCCTACTCTGAAATGACCGCGCAATCGCTTAAGCAATCTCGCCACCATCAATGGGAATACCAACCCATCACTCAGAAACGAGCGGACTTACCAAGCTGGGTGGATTTGGTTTTACAGAAAGCGTGTGCCGAATCGCCAAGCGAACGCCATCAAGTGTTGGGGGATTTTGTAGCAGACCTTTACACACCAAACCAAAGTTTGGTGAAAAGCAAAGCCAAGCAACCTTTGATAAACCGAAACCCAATCCAGTTTTGGAAGGTGTTAGCTTTGTTGCTCGGCATTGTTGCGGTCGTAGAACTGGGTTTATTGTTAAACCCAAGCTAGATACGTTTACGAATTAGCCTAATATAACCGCGTTTAGCCTCGTTTCACTAAGCTTCTTGGCACTAATTCAATACCCGCTTGGTAACGCTTAGCGGAAGCATTCAAAGCAAGAGCAAAGGCACTATCCGCAATCACTTCAAATTGTTGCGGCAGTGAATGGACTTTAAAAGGTAAGAAATCCAATAAACGGTTATCACCAAAGGTTGCCAGTTTTACTTGATTGATCAGCTCTGGCTTTTCGACCATCACATCCAGTACACCTTCTAGCAAAGTGTAAGACATGGTGACAATCGCATCGGGAACCGTGCCCTTTGCAATCCACTCTTCAAAAACCTCACGTCCAGACTCTCTATCAAAGTGCTCTCCATAACCCACAACCATCGGCTTGTTTTCTGCTAGCCTTGTTTGCTGAGTATGCGCTTTATTTGCCGCTTCAAAACCCAGTTGGCGTTCACGTGAAATGTTTAGGTCAGGTAACGCGCCGATTAAACCAACACTGTGAATGCTGTCATCAAGGATTGAATGCGTCAGTTCAAATGCGGCTTCGAAATCTTCACTGATCACACAAGCAAAATGCTCGTCATCTAACGGACGGTCAATCGCAATTACGGGTGTACCGGAATTTTGCAGCTTCAAGTAAAACTCATTGGCGTCTGGCATTGAGCTCGCGACAAGCAAGGCATCGATACGACGACTCACCAAAGCTTCAGCCACCTTTCGTTCAGTTTCAGCATCATCATCAGAACAGCCAATCAGGATTTGATAACCCACTTTACGTGAGTTCTGTTCTATCAATTTTGCTAAACGCGCGTAACTGCTGTTTTCCAGATCAGGAATAATCAAACCAAATGAACGGCTATTACCAGCGCGCAATGACGACGCAGCATGGTCTGGTCGGTAGTTATACTCTTCCACAACCGCCATGACTTTCTGCTGAGTCTTTTCACTGATTCTGTATTTCTGCGCCTTGCCGTTGATGACATAACTGGCTGTAGTTTTCGATACTCCAGCCAATTTAGCAATTTCATCAAGTGTCATATGGGTGACCTGTATTTTGTGCGTAGGATCATATAACCAATGATCTGATCCTCGGATTAGTTGAATTATATGCTGAATCGATTCAGTATAAAAGCTGAAAGGATTCAGCAAAATCTGAAAAGTGACTTCAATCATCCTTTTGTATGGATTGAGCGTCATTTGTTGTGATTCAACTTCTCATTGTTAACGAAACTGAAATTACGACACGCAGCAAAACTATTTTGAAAACCAAAATCGGCTTTGCTGAATTTTTTTACACTGAATGCTGAACCGATTCAGCTAAAGTAAAACATAGAGCAAAGCAACGAGTAAAGTTCACTAATACTTGCTCTAGACTGAATCGTAGCGATACACAAATTCTCAAGCGATACGCTAAAGAGGCACCATGCTTAAATTATCAAAATCTGACATCACTCTTGGTCAAACGGCCGATGACAAATTCAAAGCTATCCAGAACATTGCTGGCGACCTAACCGCGAAAGGCTTAGTTGACTCTGGCTACGTTGAAGGAATGCTGAACCGTGAAAACCAGAACTCTACGTTCCTAGGTAACGGCATCGCGATTCCTCATGGCACCACTGATACTCGTGGCCTAGTAAAAGAGACAGGCGTTGCGGTACACCACTTCCCTGAAGGTATTGATTGGGCAGACGGCAACCGTGTTTACGTAGCAATTGGTATTGCAGCGAAATCTGACGAGCACTTAGGCATTCTTAAGCAGCTAACGAAAGTGCTAGCGGCAGACGGTGTTGAAGAGAAATTAAAGCAAGCGAAGTCAGAAGACGAAATCATCGCCCTACTTAACGGCGAAGTTCAGCTAGAAGCCGACCTAGACGCTTCTCTAGTTCAACTCTTGTTCCCTGCAAGCGACATGGTTCAAATGTCGGCAGTTGCGGGCGGCCTACTGAAAAACACAGGTTGTACTGACAACGCATTCGTTGCTGACCTAGTAACAAAAACACCGACTCACCTAGGCCAAGGCCTGTGGTTGTTGGGCAGCGATAAAGGCGTAACTCGCACTGGTGTATCGTTTGTATCAACGGCAAACCATTGTGAGTACGAAGGTACACCAGTTAAAGCATTGGTGGCATTCGCCGCTTGTAACAGCGCACACCAATCTATTCTGGCAAACCTAAGCAAAGTGGTTTTCGAAGGTAAACAGCAACAACTGTTAACTGCTGATATTGCACAAGTGATTGGCCTTCTAAAAGGTGAAGCGGTTTCTACAGCATCTCAAGACGATGACAACTGCGCGGTATTCAAAATCAAAAACGCACACGGCCTACACGCTCGTCCGGGTGCAATGTTGGTTGCTGAAGCGAAGAAATTCGAATCAACAATCCGCGTTTCAAACCTAGATGGCGACGGAAAAGAAGTGAACGCGAAGAGCTTGATGAAAGTAATCGCACTTGGCGTTAAACACGGCCACCAGCTTCAGTTTGTTGCTGAAGGTGAAGATGCAGCACAAGCACTTGAATCGATTGGCAAAGCTATCGCTTCAGGCCTTGGCGAAGGTTAAGGAATCGACATGTCTGATAAACAAATCAAAGCCGTTACCGTTACGCTAAACCCTGCTCTCGACCTGACAGGTGCTATCGACGCACTTAATGTGGGTTCAGTGAGCCTAGTAAACAAAGGCTCTCTACACGCGGCAGGTAAAGGCGTAAACGTAGCAAAAGTACTTTCAGAGCTTGGCGCTAAAGTGACCGTAACGGGTTTCCTTGGTCGCAATAACGAAGAAGCGTTCTGCCAACTGTTTGAACAGATGGGCGCAACGGACCGCTTTATCCGTGTCGACGGTGCAACTCGCATCAACGTAAAACTGGTAGAAAATTCAGGCCAAGTAAGCGACATCAACTTCCCAGGTGTTCCTGTCGATGCTGACGCGATTAAAGCGTTCGAAGAAACCCTATTAGAACTTGCTGAAACGCACGATTACTTCGTAATTGCAGGCAGCTTGCCACAAGGTATCTCTCCTGAGCTTTGCGCTTCTTGGGTTCAACGCTTACACGATTTAGGTAAGAAGGTGCTATTTGATAGCAGCCGTGACGCACTTAAAGCCGGTATCAATGCACAACCTTGGCTGATTAAGCCAAACGACGAAGAGCTGTCTCAGCTGTTCAACGCAGAACTGACAACACGTGACCAATGCCAACACGCAGGCCAAGCCCTAAGTGAAAAAGGTATTGAAAACATCGTGGTGTCACTTGGCGCAGAAGGCGTGATGTGGCTAAACCAAGGTGAATGGTTACATGCTCAACCGCCGCGTATGCAAGTGGTAAGCACGGTAGGCGCAGGTGACACATTGGTTGCTGGTCTATGTTGGGGTCACATGCAACAGATGCCAAAACCAGAACTTATTAAATTCGCAACCGCCCTATCTGCTCTAGCAGTTTCACAGGTAGGCGTGGGCATCACCAGCCAACAAGAGCTGGATTCAGTACTACAAAATATCCAATTACAGTCGCTTAGTGCTCCAACTAGCCAGTTAGACACAAGCAAATAGGACAAAAGGTTTATTATGAATATTACCATTATCACAGCTTGCCCTAGTGGCGTAGCAAACAGCATCATCGCCGCAGGCTTATTAGAGCAAGCGACAAAAGCACTGGGTTGGAACGCCGCTATTGAATGTCAATCAAGCGTGCTACCAGACTCAACCGTATCGCAAGACACTATCGATAGCAGCGACGTTGTGGTTATCGCAGCCAACACCAACGTTGATAAAGCGCGCTTTGTCGGCAAGAAAGTATACCAAGCGGCTATCTCTGAATGCACAGCAGATGCAAAAGCATTTCTTGAGAAAGCGGCAGCAGAAGCAACAGTATTAGACGCTTCTCAAGTTGAAAAAACAGTTGCGGTCACTGGCAATTCACCAGCGACGGGCAGCAAAAAGATCGTAGCGATTACCGCTTGCCCAACTGGTGTTGCACACACCTTTATGGCAGCTGAAGCGCTTGAAGCAGAAGGCAAACGCCTAGGTCACCAAATTAAAGTGGAAACTCGCGGCTCTGTAGGCGCGAAGAACCAACTGACTGACCAAGAAATCGCAGACGCTGATCTTGTTATCATCGCAGCAGACATCGACGTTCCACTGGATCGTTTTAACGGCAAAGCGCTATACAAGACAACGACAAGTCCTGCTTTGAAGAAAACAAAGCAAGAGATGGAAAAGGCGTTCGCAGAAGCTAAACCATACCAACACACAGCATCTTCTAATTCAGCGCCTGCTGACGAGAAGAAAGGCGTGTACAAACATCTAATGACGGGTGTTTCTCACATGCTTCCAGTAGTTGTTGCCGGTGGTTTGATCATTGCACTATCTTTCGTATTCGGTATCGAAGCGTTTAAAGAAGAAGGCACTTTAGCAGCAGCACTGATGACTATCGGTGGTGGTTCTGCATTCGCACTGATGATTCCTGTTCTTGCTGGTTTCATTGCATTCTCAATTGCTGACCGTCCGGGTCTGGCTCCAGGTCTAATCGGCGGTATGTTGGCTAGCTCAACGGGCGCAGGTTTCCTAGGAGGTATCGCAGCAGGTTTCATTGCCGGTTACGCAGCGAAATTCATTGCCGACAAGGTTCAACTTCCACAATCCATGGAAGCCCTCAAGCCGATTCTGATCATTCCGTTTATTGCGAGTTTGTTCACTGGTCTTGTGATGGTTTACATCGTGGGTGGCCCTGTATCTGGCGTGATGAGCGCAATGACGACTTTCCTAAACAACATGGGAACGTCTAATGCGATTCTTCTGGGTGTGATTCTAGGCGCTATGATGTGTTTCGACCTTGGTGGTCCGGTAAACAAAGCGGCTTACACATTCGGTGTTGGTCTACTGGCTTCGCAAACTTACGCACCAATGGCAGCAATCATGGCAGCAGGTATGGTTCCAGCTCTAGGTATGGGCCTTGCGACTTTCCTAGTGAAAGACAAGTTTGAAGCAGGCGAGCGTGAAGCGGGTAAAGCATCATTCGTTCTTGGCCTATGTTTCATCTCTGAAGGTGCAATCCCATTCGCAGCGAAAGATCCAATGCGTGTTATCCCAGCTTGTATGGCAGGTGGTGCACTAACTGGTGCTCTATCAATGATGTTTGGCGCACAGCTAATGGCTCCACACGGCGGCTTGTTCGTACTACTAATTCCTGGTGCTATCTCTCCAGTGCTTATGTACCTAGTGGCGATTGCAGCAGGTACGGCAGTAACAGGCTTTGGTTACGCAGCTCTTAAAAAGATGAGCAGCGATAAAGTAACAGCAGAAGCTTAATCCCCCTACTCTGTTTAACGGTTAAACCCGTCGAACAGGGGCTCTTGATAACCGGTTTCTTGGTAAACGGTTCCTTGAAATAAAACAAAGGCTCCTCATTTGAGGAGCCTTTTTATTGGAATTAGCTAGCAAACTGAAACGCTCGGTCTGGTGTTACTTTTCTAATGTCGCTAAAACGGGCAACTGGAATGAAAACGTCACGCCTTCGACATCATCCGTGTCGATCTGGCGAATCATCTCTACCAAATAACCTTGCACATCTAACTTCAAACCTTGTTGTTCAACCGCCTTAAACAGAGCTTCTAACGCTGTGCTGTACGCCACATCCGAAACCAGATAAACGTCGCTGCATAAGTAGTAGCCTTCAGGAATGGTCATATCGTAACGATCTTTCGCGACTTGCCAATTTCCGATTTCAGCGTCGATGTCGTCCCACTTATTATTCATTTGCTTGATCGGCGTGGTGCCCATCAAATGCGTCGATTTCTGACCATAGATTTCAAATACCGTGTCCCAATCAGGATCTTCCAGTTTAAGCTTTTGCATGCCGCGTTCTGGATACCAAACCAGCTCGGTCGGCATAGATTTAACTAGCTCTTTCTCCATCGAAGACTGCACACCTGGATGTGCCAACTTCTGGATGAAGTCTGCCGTTTCCTTAGGCGTCGCGTTGTAGCCCATTTCTCGAATATGTTTTGCAGTAACACCAAGCTCGCGCTTAAGCGCCTTACCTAATGACTGTGACGATGAGTAGCCACAATACTGAGCAATTTCAATCACGCTCCACGGCTCATCGTTGATCAACAAACCCACCGCGATTTGTAACCGAACTCGGCTTAGATACTGACCCGGAGTTTCGTTAAACAACTCAGTAAACTGACGATGAAAGTGGTATGGCGAAATCGCGCTCTCTGTTGCGATTTCTTCCCACGTACGACGTTCACCCCACTCTTCATGCATCAAGGTCAATGCATGCGTAAAGCGTTTTTGAAGGTGCTCTGGCAAAGATTCAATCAATGCAAGCTCTGGAACCAGTTTAAAGGCAGGCTCTGAATGCAAAGCAGGTTTGTTCTCTTGCGTCATACAGTCTTGGTCTCAGGTACATTGGTTTTAGTCGTACTGTCGGTTAGCTTCGCCGAACTGGATAGCTCGGCTTCACTATCGTCTTTGTCCTTTATAAAATCAATCACGAGCGATCCAAAGTGAGTTCTTCTAATGAATCTTGTTTATGTGCTTCTTGTTCGATTAAATCTTTTTCATCTAGTTCTTTTTCAACCAACGGAGGCTTGCGGCAAAACAGGCCAAGCAACACGGGAATCAAAATCAGAGTTACCGCAGTGGCAAACAGTTCACCAAACACCAGTGAGACCGCAGCAGGTTTCAAGTATTGCGCCTGTTCAGCAGTTTCGCTTAGCAATGGCAACAATCCACACACCGTTGTAATGGTGGTCAAGAAAATCGCTCTCAAGCGGCTAGTACCCGCAATGACTAACGCTTGCTGTAACGGCACGCCTTGGCGATATTCAGCATTAAAACGTGTGATCAGCACCAACGAATCGTTAATCACGATGCCTGTCATGGCCATCATACCGAACATCGAAAGAATGCTGATGGGTAAGTCCATCAAGTAGTGACCAAAAATCGCACCTGCAAAGCCAAACGGTATCACGGCCATGATGATCATCGGCTGCCAGTAAGACTTCAAAGGCACCGCCAACAAAATGTAGATCATGATGAGCGTCAGTATCATCGCTGATTTGAAGCCGTTCGACACCTCACCGATTTCTTCAAATTCGCCGCCCGCTTTTATCGTCACACTCGGAAACTGTAAGTGCAGAGATTCAATCGTATCTTCGAGTTGCTCACGTGTTTTCTCTGGTGATTGCAGGTCTCGGTTCTGCTTCCAATACAGGTTAATCACTTGCTCTCGGTCGCGGCGGTAAACCACTTGCGGTTCTTGCTCATGACGAAACTCGGCAATATCACCCATCATCACGCTTCCGCCATTAGGTAACATGATAATTGCCTGTTGTAGCTGAGCTAAGGTTCTGCGTTCCTCTCTCGGGTATTGCAGAAGCACCTTGGTCTCTTGCCCATTTTCTAACAGGCGATGAACTTCTCTTTCGCCAAACGCTTCACCTGCTAGCTGAGCCAGTTTCGCTTGCGTTAACCCAAGTTGCTGACCATATTGATTCAATACCAAGCGAACTTGCGGCAAACCATCCTGACCGTCGTCGTAGACATCTGAAACACCTTTCAACGACGCTAAAGCATCTGCTAGCTGTTCACTGACACTAGAAGCAAGCTCACGATCATTGGAAGAGATCGTTAAGAATGTTCCACCTGCTGGCTCTTCTGCCGCGCTGAACTTAACCGAATAAGCGCCTTCTATTTGGCCTGTGTTTTCTCTCCATCGCTTCAATAATAAATTACCCGGCAATGAGCTTAAGGATTCGTTGGTGAGCTCAGCTGTGACTTCAATTTCGCCATAGCCATCAGACCAGGCAAGTAGGTTAACAACAGGCTTTTCTTGTAATGGGTAATCGTCCATCAAACCTTTTTCAACTTGTGTCATTGCTTGCTCTACTTGCAACAAGGCTTCGCGCTGTAAAGGCAACGGCGCGCCATCTTCCAGTTCAATAACCGCGGTGATGTAACGCCCCGGAATTTCAGGGAACAATGCACTGCGAATCGCACCGTTAGACCACATGCTATAAGCCAGTGAGATAACCGCAACAAACCCAAGTAAGGACGCAACTTTGTAGCCAAGTGCAAACTCCAATACTGGCTTGTAGATGTTGAGGTTAAACCACTGCAGTCCGCCTTGAGCAGCATTCTGAACCTTGGCGAACAAACCCGTTGATGGTTTTTTCACAGAAAGCTGAGCCAAGTGTGACGGCAAAATAAACTTGCTTTCGATAAGCGAGAATATCAGCGCAAAGATCACCACAGCTGAAAACCCAGCCAATACTTTGGCTAGCTCGTTATTAATCCATAACATTGGAGAAAACGCTGCGATGGTTGTCAGCACACCAAACACGGTTGCCACTGATACAGAATGAACACCCTGCCAAGCGGCTATCTTTCCGTTTATATCAGAGGGGCCGTTTACCTTTGAGAAACCATTTATGCTTAAATTCCCAGAGCTGATGCAGTTACCCGTCCGTTTTTCATGTATCGCTTCACCTACAACAACCGCATCATCCACCAGCACACCGAGTACCAAGATAAACCCAAACAGAGTGATGTCGTTGATGCTGTAGTTGAACAACTGCATTGCTGCCAACGTTCCAGTCAGCGCAATTGGAATGCCCATCGCGACCCAAAAGGCGAGCCTGATTTCAAGAAAGATCCCAAGTAGAACGACAACGATCAATAACCCTTGCCATGCATTCTCACTCAAACGAAATAGCTGTTCTTCAATGTAAGGTGCCATGTCGGCGATGGTATTCAGCTCAATATCCGACGGCAAAATCGCGCGTTGGGCATCAAGCGTTTCACTTATCGCTTCGCTGACTTTAAGTAGGTTGTCGGTTTGGCTCGTACTGACCAATAATGCGATAGCGTTAGAGCCGTTGTTACGCACGATAGAACCACTGTATTGGTAACCTCGGCTTAACTTGGCGATATCACCCAGCAGTATTTTCCCGTTGCTTCCTGAAATCACGACAAGCTGATTCAACTTCTGTAAATCATCGGCGTAACCGTCACCACGAATCCCCATTCGACCTTTGTCACTGATCAGTTCACCGCTACGAGTCTCAAGCGAACGCTGCTCAACGAGCTCTGCGAGATCTTCTAAGCTCAACCCTAACGCTTTCAGTTGGTTAGGATCGGGCTCGATAACCAGTTGAGATGTGCGAGTTCCCCAATTTGATACTTTCGAGATACGTGGATTCTTCTTCAGTGCTTGTTCAAGTTGCTTAGCGATAGGTTGCAGTTCGTCATCGGTTCTTGGCCCCGAGACCACCACAAACGCCGCTAAATTGGTAAATTCGTTACGCACAACTTGTGGCCTGTCCGCTTGTACGGGAAAACCATTAATCGCGTTGACTTGATTACGAATATCGTCCAGAAGCTTGTCTAAATCTGTGCTACTGGTTTTACGGACCATGACCTGAGACATCCCAGCACTCGACTGACTAGTGATCTGTTTGATGCCTGCAACACCACTGATTGACTCTTCGATTCGCTGCGTCACACTCTCATCGATCTGTTGCGCCGTACCGCCAGGGTAAGTAACGCTGATACTGATGGAAGAAGGAGCGATTTGTGGGAACGACTCGACACGCAATTGTCCGAACGCAAGCACACCACTGATAACAATCGCCATCATCAACAAATTGGCAGCAACAGGGTTATTGATAAACCATTTGGTCATCCAACTCATTGGTTTACCTCCTCAATCTGTTCATCATCAGATTGGCTCGCGATCATGGATTCTGAACTATCATCTTGATAAAAGTTAGGCTCGACTTGCTTACCAATTAACATTGAAGAAAGCGGATATTGCACCACTCTGCGAACCTGTTCACTTTGCTGATTAAACCGAATATCGAGCACCTGATTACCTTGCCCAATCAGGGATACCGACTCTTTACGTAGACGATCATTGTTGTCTAACGTCCACACATACCCGTCTCGTGTCATCGCACTTAAAGGTACGCTGACTACGTTGTCTTTCAGCCCCAGATTAACCACAGCCTGAACCTGTTGATTTGGAAACAACCTTGCCTTGCTTTGATAAGGCGCCTCAACCGAAAGCACGACTTGTCTTTGACGGGTGACCGAGTCAACTTGCGGCGACACATAGCGCACTTTGGCAGGCCACTGATTCCCAGAACGACTCACTACTGTGATACTCGGCTCAGTCAGTGCGGCTTGAACTTGTTGCCAATGCATTTCAGAAATAGGCAACTCGATATCAATCGAATCACTGGCAGCCAATTCAAAAGTCACTTGCCCCGCCTCTATCCACTCTCTCGGGCTGATATGGCGCTTCATGATCACTGCATCAAAGGGCGCAGTAATCACTGATTCTTCCAACAACTTCTGTGCGCTCAGGTAAGCCTGTTTTGCTTGTGTGAGATTAGCTTTCGCTGCAAGTAATTGAGGCTCTCTACGAGCAAAAGACGAACTCGTTTTCGGGTTCAGCATTTTTAACGCGACCGTTTGCTCATGCTTAGCTTGCTTCAATTCCAATTCTGCTTGTTTCAATAAGCTCAACGCCTGAGCCAAGTTCGCATCAACTGCGCTAGTATCTAACCTTGCCAACACATCGCCTTTGTTAACCAAATTCCCCGGTTCAACGCTTTCATCTAGCCATTTTAATTGTGCGCTGCTGGACGCTTTCAACTGCACAGGCCAACGCGCAGCAGTTACACCTAATATCGTTAGCGTCGATTGATGCTGTGATGGTGTCACCTCTAACACTGAAACTGGGGCAAGGACGGCTTCTTTCTTAACTGGCTGGGTAACTTCAGGTTCCAATTCATCAACGACAACCAACGCGATAAAGATGGCTGCGCAGCCGACTAATACAGAAAGTGGCTTTTTAAATTTCATGAGGTATCTCCTTGGTAACCTGTTGAATGGAGGTGTGATTAAGGCGCTGACTGATTTCAGTGAGACGAGAAAGGGTTTGTAATGTGATTGGTAACATTACTGCGGTTTCAACAAACTCCAGTGAATAGGTAACGATAGAAAAGACCTGCCCTGCGGTCGGCTCTGTCAGCTGACCCACCATCCATAAGTTGCCGATGACCGCGCCAAACAACACGATAAAAATCAGCCCATAGACAACAGCTTCGGTATCAGACAGCTTGATTTCACACTGCTTTAGGCGCTCAAAGTGCCAACGAAGTGCAGATAAACGAACGCCGCTCAGCAATTTCACCTGCTGCTCTACTTGATCGTTAAATTGGCCGTTAAGCCGAGTAAAGGTTCGGTGGAACACACCATAGATAACCAGCATCGACAGCCCTGCAAACAACATGCAAAACGCCAATGAGAAGTGAAACGTTGAGAGGATAACCACCGTCGCGACCAACTGAACTACCGCCGTCATCAAAGTAGGTAAATCATCTTCTAAAAAATCAACCAGCTCACGAGACATGGTTAGCCGCGCATCTTTGGTCGAAATAGATAAACCGCGCAGGTTACGCTCAACAAGGTTTGCTAGTTTTACGCGAATAGCACCATACACACGGGTATCGTAAAAACGGCGAACGACACTGATGCTCACCAGTACAAAAAGAATCAGTGCCAACATCATCAAAGGCTGAAAGCTTTGGTTTAGCACGCCGTCTATGGCGTAACCAATAAACAGTGGCAGCAGAATAAGCATCACGTTTTCAGCCAATACCATTAACCAAGTCGCGGCGATCTTTAATGGATTAAGCCGAATAATCGTCAGCAGTGAGATGGGATATTTGAATAGCATTATTGAGCCCATAAATGAATATGCCGCCAGTATTACCAATCCGACATGGAAAAAAGTGTCCCAGATTGCTGTATTATCAATTTAGGCAATCGACGGATTCGCTGTTGACCACTAAAAAGCGAGCTCGGTTACCTTTTGTTTACCTCGCCTCCTTTACTGTCCTTGATAAGAAAAATGAACAACAAGGAAAGAGCATGAAATTATTCGCTTCATTACTCACGACAGTCGGTATTACTGGTCTTGTCTGGGGGGTATTACATATTCAACCTGCGATTGCGGATGCATCGACAGAGCAGCCAATTAATTCAACAGCACAGCCAATTAAAAAGGCATCAACAGCTGAAACGGCAGTAACTCAATCAGCAATAGCTCAGTCAGAAGCAACTAAGCCCGTAGCTAAAAAACCACAAGTCACTGCAAACACGACTTTTTTGCAAGGCTTAAGCAAGACTATTTCATTAGATGACGTGCCAGAGTTATGGGGGACTTTCTATCAGAACCTTGAAACGAACGCAGCAAATAACGAAGACGTCGCAAAGCAACAAGGTCAGCAACAGCAAGTCGTTGTGATCTATCAAGACATCAACTCCGATTTCAGCGAAGCGACGGTCACTATTGGCTTTCCTACCAAGCTAAAGAAATTAAATAAAAACAAATCTTTAATTGAGATCCCAAGTAAAACAAAAGGCACTCTGCTACTCAGTAAAGGTGAACATACTGAACAGGAACTAGCACAAGCTTGGGAAGGTATCGCGATTTTAAAAGAAGTGGACATGATTATAGAGCACCACCAACTCAATC
The DNA here is from genome assembly GCF_023503985.1 of Vibrio sp. J383. Lineage (NCBI taxonomy): Bacteria > Pseudomonadati > Pseudomonadota > Gammaproteobacteria > Vibrionales > Vibrionaceae > Vibrio > Vibrio sp. J383. The sequence goes on from NZ_CP097294.1 coordinate 1,839,626, forward strand.
AGCATGGGTTGCCAGATTCTAGCGAGTTATACGTCTATTATAAGAACAACCAGTAAAGGATTTAGTTATGGATTTCACTTTGGATAGCATTGGGAGCTTTCTCTCTCAAACATTCACAGAAACAAGCATCATCCTTACCGAGACTTGGGTCGATGACAACTTTCTACTGCTTGCTCTGGCTCTGTTTATCTTTGAGCTTATCCGCTATGCCTTTAAGAAAAAGCTCAGCTGGAACATGTTGGGTGATAGTGCGACGAACTTAGCCACACTATTTTTCTTATTGGTGACTGTTTTCTTTGTCGGGTTAGCCTATATCGGCGCTTTTGTTTACGCTTTCGAGAACTTTAGCCTAACTCAACTGCCGATAACAGGTTGGACTATTCTTGGTTGTTTGATCTTGGCTGATTTAGCATACTATTGGGAGCATCGCTTCCTACACAGCAACGGTTTCGCATGGGGAACCCACTCAGTTCACCATAGCTCGCCTTACTTTAACATTTCGGTCGCCTATCGCTTTGGGCCGTTAGATTGGTTATTCCCATTCTTCTTTTATCTGCCACTCATTTTGCTTGGCTTTAACCCATTTGTTGTCCTGATGTGTGAAACATTTGTTCAACTGTTCCAAACGCTATTGCACACTGAAACCGTTAGACGACTGCCTCGCCCTGTCGAAGCGGTGTTTAATACGCCTTCACACCACAGAGTCCATCATGCGACCAACAAACAGTATCTTGATAAAAACTATGCGGGAATACTGATCATTTGGGATCGCATGTTCGGTACTTTTGCCAAAGAAGAGCAAGAAGTCACCTATGGCGTCATTCCTAGAATCAACTCTGTGAACCCATTTAAGGTATATTTCCACGGCTACGTTAAACTGTGCCAACAGTTATGGCATGCGCCAAATTGGAACTATCGATTACAACTTCTTATTCAGCCGCCTATATGGGCTTGGAAAAGAGAACGAGAAACAAAATAAGGACACTTATGAGTATTAACGCCCTGTTGATTGAAGACGACAGCGACTTGGCAGAAGCCATTGCAGACTATATGGAACTCGACGGTTTCGAATTCGATTTTGCTTACAATGGCAGTGCTGGGCTGAACCTTGCGTTAGAGGGGCGTTATGACATCATCTTAACGGACATCAATATGCCTAAAATGGATGGGCTCGATGTCTGTCAATCTCTTCGACAGCAAGGCGTGACCACTCCAATTCTCATGTTGACCGCAAGAGACACGCTACAAGACAAGATCGCTGGGTTCGAAGTAGGTTCGGATGACTATCTAGTGAAGCCTTTTGCGATGGAAGAGCTGAAAGTACGGTTGATGGCGTTAGTACGTCGCGCTCAAGGCTCCGTGACTTCATTGTCTGTCGCAGATCTCAAACTGGACTTAGACAAGCACCAAGCGGTTAGAGACGGCAAGCTATTGAAGCTCTCTCCGGTCTGTTGGCGAATGCTCGTGATGCTAGTGCGAAACAGCCCTAACGTGGTGAGCAAAGCCAAGCTTGAAGAAGCATGGGAAGATGAAATGCCAAGTTCGGATAGTATGAAAGCGCATTTGTTTAAGCTTCGCCAAGTAGTTGATGCGCCCTTTAATTCAAAGCTAATTCATACCGTACACGGCATCGGTGTCGTATTGCACGAGGAGCCATAATGAAACAGGCGACGATGAATCGGGTCAGCATTAAACGTGATATCTACCTCTACTTATTTGGCATCGTTGTGTTGCTCACCGCCATCTACAGTTTGATGGTGTCTCAAAGCTACCAAATTGGCCTCAATGAATCGGCAAAGTATGGATTCCTGTATGAATTAGAAGTCGCAGAACAACATTACCTCGAAACAGGGCAATTACCGCACTATCAAAACCCAACGTTTCAAGCATTTCTAAACAACTCAGATGTGCCAACTAAGTTTCAACAGGCCTTTGACTGGAAAGCATTTCAGAATGACGCTATTTATGAACGCTACGCACCTTCATCGAACAGTGAGTCAGGGCAATATCTCTACGCCGCCAAGCATAAGATTTCAGGTGGAGAAGAAGTTTTGTACATCATTTCTGAATACGATGAAGCGATTTACTTGAACTTATTCGAGCAGAGCCCACCCGATTCCGTGAACCAAATTAACAATGCTTTCATTGCCATTGGCGCACTCTTGCTCTTGGTATTCTTGATTATTCGTTTGCTAATACACAGAGTCACCAAACCGATTATTACGCTATCAAAATGGTCTGAATCTCTGAATGTGGACAAGACTGAAGGGCTAACTCAGTTTCGATATAAAGAAATCGACCAATTAGCATCGCGACTTGTTAAAAGCGTACAAGGCGAACGACAGGCCAATGAGCGTGAGAGCTTTTTCTTAAGAGCAGCCAGCCACGAGTTAAGAACACCGATTGCCACCATTTCAGCCAGTGGCGATATGTTAGTCCGGTTGTCTGAAAGCATTCCCAACAGCGGTCAACGTGCCGTAGCGCGAATCCAACGTTCAGCCACCAGCATGAAAGCCTTGGTAACAACTCTGTTGTGGATGAGTCGTAATAGCGAAATGGAAACCAACTACGAACAAATCAAGCTAGAGCCCCTGCTCAATAACATTATCGAAAGCCAACGTTATCTTTTAAAAAACAAAGAAGTAGACATTCAAACCAAGGTTGAGCAAAAAGCACATACCCTGCCCCGCGAATTAACTGAGGTTGTGATCACCAACTTAATCCGAAATGCATTCCAACATGGTGGTAGCGGAGATATCAGCATCACACTGACAGAACATCAATTTGAGGTAATCAACCGTTTGGAAGATGAAAACATGGCAAACGACTCTAAACAGCAAACCTCTTTTGGTATCGGCCTAGAGCTTATTGATCGCGTTTGTCGGAACCAAGGTTGGCAGTTTACTCATGAAACTCACAACAATGAGTTCATCGTTAAAGTCATGCTGTAGCGATTTAACCAAATGGTTATTGGATGGTGACCAAAAGTTTACCCTAGCTTGGTTATGCTAGTCGCACAATCTAGTTAGGAGTAATATTATGGGCACTTGGATTTTAGAAACACTGTTGTGGGCTGTAGTAACCGTGGCGGTTTGTGTCGCGATTTGGGGACTGTACTTACCTAATATATTAATCGCATTAGGTGTGTCGATAGCAGTATCACTGTTACTGGGCAATAGCTGGAGAAGCTAGTTATTTAAGGAAGAACATAGTTCAAAACATAAGTGAGTATTGGCACACCCGACAGCAGCGATATTTACTAAGTACGTTGATTAGGTACGTACTGTCGGGCGCGAATTAAATTAGCTAGTCAGCGTTTCTTCAAAGACACCCAGTTCACGACCAAGCCATGTCGCTCTTACTGTGTGATCCAAAGTTTCTTCACCGCCAGTTACCGGGTGGATAAGCACCGACATATCACCGCGTTCTTGCTCAAGCCACTCAACAATACCCGACTCTTTGTTAGCAAAATGAATCTCAAACATTGGCATCTTATGCGGGCCAACCAAACGCTGTATTAATGGGAAAGTCTCTAACACATCTTTGCGTTCTGATAGGATCTTCTGACGCAGTGTTTCTGCTTGCTCTGCAAAGCGCAGAGGGAAATAGATATGACCGTGGTACATGGCACCATCCTTTAGAATTATGATGTTGCGATTTTATACCTAAACCGCCTTTAATAGCTAAATCTAAATAAGTGGACTTACTATGGAAAAAATCCGTAGGAACAAAAAACTAGAGTTTGAGTTAACGTTGGCCGCTAAAACAAACTCTAGAGATACTGGTGTCGACTATCGTTTTAAAATCACTACGGGCGTAGCTTTAAAACTCGGTCAATGTCTTCTGCGGAATGGCGCTCTGGTACTTGCTCCCACTCTTCGCCAAATGAACGGTTCACTACTCGACCGCGCTGAAAACCTTCACGCGCTTCTAATAGCTTCGCCCAACGAACAACATTGGTGTAAGACTCAACTTGTAAGAACTCTGCTGCGTCGTAAATTTTGCCAAGTACTAAGTTACCGTACCAAGGCCAAATTGCGATATCTGCAATAGTCAGCTCTTCTCCCGCAACAAAAGTGTTATTCGCTAACTGTTTGTCTAACACGTCTAGTTGACGCTTCGCTTCCATCGCAAAACGGTTTATTGGGTACTCTTGCTTCTCATCAGCGTAGGAATAAAAATGACCGAAGCCACCGCCAAGGAATGGTGCTGAACCTTGCGCCCAAAACAACCAGTTGATAGTTTGTGTTCTAGTCGCCCCCTCTTTAGGTAAGAAGTGACCAAATTTTTCAGCTAAGTGCATCAAGATAGACGCAGATTCAAAAACATTGACATCTTCATCGCCAGACTTATCAACAAGCGCTGGAATCTTCGAGTTTGGGTTTACACCAACAAAGCCAGAAGAGAACTGATCAGCCTCACCGATGTTGATCAGGTACGCATCATATTCAGCTTCTTTAACACCCGCCGCCAACAACTCTTCCAGCAAGATGGTGACTTTTTGACCGTTAGGTGTGCCAAGGGAATACAATTGAAAAGCATGGTCACCAACAGGAAGCTCTTTATCAAAGCGAGCACCAGATTCAGGACTATTGATATTTGCCCACTTGTTACCACCATCAGCATCGTTAACCCAAACTTTTGGCGGAGTGTATTGTTCTGACATGATATTTCCTTATTAATATAGGGTAGCTTTAACTGATATTAGGTCACGCTCCCTTGGTTAAAACCCCTAAATACAATTTCTTTTCAAACTGTTAAGCATGGCTTATTCCAGAAAGACATAACCTACTTTATGAGATAGCACACGTAAAAGATAAGTGCTCAATCAAACCTAAGCCCCATATCGGTTAGTACGACACGTGATTTAGTCACGACATTCCTACAGCTTCCAGAAAGCTGTGATAAAATCGGCAGATTACAATTGATAAGGATTTGGCAATGTCTTCAGATTACACAGGCTCGAGTGCAGCGTACGCTCGCCAAGAGAAAGGCTACCGCGAAAAAGCACTGAAACTGTACCCTTGGGTTTGTGGTAAATGTGCACGTGAATTTGTTTACTCAAATTTAAGAGAGCTGACCGTTCACCACGTGGATCACGACCATACAAACAACCCTGAAGATGGCAGCAACTGGGAACTACTATGCTTGTACTGTCACGATCATGAGCACTCAAAATACACGGATCATGACCGTTACGGTGTTGATGCAAAAGCCCGTTTAGACGACCATCAATCAGCAACGCACAATCCCTTTGCCGATCTAGCGAAGTTGATGAAGAAGTAACACGCGTTAAGAACTGTATTTGCTAGATGATAGCGGCTAGATGCTAGATAAATAACAAGAAACCCCAGTATGTCACCATACTGGGGTTTCTTTTATCTGCCTTATAGCTAGAGTTCACTCAAGTTAAGGCCAGATCAAAAAGAGCCTTCCGAAGAAAGCTCTTTTTAGAATTCTGTATTAGGTCTGCAATTAAGCTGCTGCTTCCTTGCGAGACTCTTCTACCTGCTTAGCGCGTTTTTTTAGCGTCAACTTATCGCGGTATGCAAACCAAACGTAAGACACAACCACTAAGAAGAACAGGTATGACAATGAGAAAATGAACGGCGATTGAATGATATCGTTCGAGATACCCCAAGAAACACCGACAACTGTCACTGCAATTTTCGCGAAAAAGCCACACATCAATAACATTAGAGCTAACTGTGGGAAACGCGTGCTACGGAAAGCTAACCAATAGCAACTACCCACTGCCAATGCAGCAATATAGAAGCCAAACAAGAAAGAGTGGATATGGTCAGCTGCCGCTACACCACCAGAAATTGACATCAATAGAATTAAAAACAGTTTCATAATACTCGCCTCGCCATAAGTTGGAAACGCATCCTTTCAAATTTGGAATCTCAGTTTGCGTACTATTTTCCCACTTTTTTTCAACAACACAACCCCTCCAATCGAACAAAATGTAAGCAAAGGTACCGCCAAAAACCACCTGCAACAACTGGTTAACATTTTGTTTTTAATAAAACACCGTTACTCCTTGTCTCATATGGACAAAGCTCCACTTCGATTTATTTTGTTACACAAAATTAACCTTAGAAAATAATTAAAATAATTCGTAACTCTGTGATATCCGCACGGAATACGTGGCAATTCAGAAATACTTATCGAAGAACACCTTAAAAAATAGGCTCGCCACGCTAAAAAGAACAAAACGGAAAGGTATTAAATACAATTGCAAAACCAATAAAAAACAACTTTTTAACAAGTTTGAGTTTATTTACCAAAAATGGAAAAAGAGATTCCAATCACATTTTTATTGGTTATAATCCGCGCTCTTTTGCGCTGTCTGTTGATAAACGCAAACTAATTTTGAAGAAACAATCACAATAACCCGTCTTTAGTTAAGTGGCTCACCACTAACCAACGACAAAACTGAGAATAAAAATGAGCAAGATTGATAAAGCATCACGTATCCTGCTAGCAGGCTTCTGTATCAACCTTTGTCTTGGCATCCTGTATGCTTGGAGTGTATTTAACAAGGCGCTAGTCACCGAAGCTGGTTGGAGTGCTGCTGAAGCATCTGCACCTTACGCTATTGCAACTATCACATTCTCTGTTTGTCTTCTTGTTGCAGGCATCCTACAAGACCGTATGGGTCCACGTAAGATCCTTATCTTAGGTACAGCGCTTACTGGCCTCGGTATGATTGCTTCTGGTTTCGCTACGACTCCTATGATGCTAAACCTAACGTTTGGCGTGATGACAGGTGCTGGTATCGGCTTCGGTTACGCATGTCTTTCGCCATCAGCAATGAAATGGTTCCATTCTTCTAAGAAAGGTATGGTTAACGGTCTAATCGCTGCAGGTTTTGGTCTGGCTGCTATTTACCTAGCACCACTCACTTCTGCGCTAATCGACAGCATGGGTATTCAAACAAGCTTTATGATTCTTGGTGCCGGCGTACTTGCGATTGCAGTACCTCTAGCAGCAACAATCAACAACCCACCAGCGGATTACACGCCAGCTGAGCCTAAAGTAAAAGCAGGCCAAGCACCTAAAGCAGTTAAGAAGACTGAAGACCTAACGTGGAAAGTAATGCTGAAGACTCCTCAGTTCTACTCTCTATGGATCATGTACGCATTTGCTGCTTCTGTTGGTCTTATGATCATCGGTAACATCACTACGATTGCTAGCGTTCAAGCGAACCTACCAAACGCAGTTTACCTAGCGTCTATCCTTGCTGTGTTCAACTCAGGCGGCCGTGTTGCTGCGGGTATGCTTGCAGATAAAATCGGTGGCGTACGTACTCTACTTCTAGCGTTCATCCTTCAAGGCGCGAACATGGCTCTATTCGCTACGTTCAACTCTGAATTCACGCTAATCATTGGTACGGCTATCGCAGCTGTTGGTTACGGTACGCTTCTAGCAGTATTCCCAACATTGACTGCTGAGTTCTACGGCCTGAAAAACTACGGTACTAACTACGGCGTGCTTTACACGGCATGGGGTATTGGCGGCGCTATCGGTGCAGCGGTTGTTGGTTACTCAATGACAAACGGCGAAGGTTACGGCCTAGCTTACACAATCTCTGCAGCTATGATGGCAGTGTGTATTGTTCTTGCAATCGTCACCAAGCCAATCTCTGAAGCTAAAGTTTCTGAACTAAAAGCATCTCAAGCTTAATCATCAGAAAAGATTGAATTTGTTACTGAAGAGCTTAACCTTAGGGTTAGGCTCTTTTTGTATCAAGCGACGAACCCATTGACGATAGAAACCACTCTTCAGCTCCCCCCTACTTATTATCTCGACAACTTCAATCGGTTGGTTGAACACGCTCAAACGCTCTACCCCGATCTCCTGAGTGACGATGAATGTCGTTGGTTGTCCGCATACAAACGTCTTTCCGTTTCAAGCCAATGCTTAATGGTTCGTTTGCTTTCTCGTAAAGGCCGTTGGTTTCGCAGCGATAAACTCAACTATGTTGAGATTTCTGATTTGAATACCGCACTACAAGAGCTAAGCACCTCAGGCTTTATTGCGTTAAGTCATCCCACCGAACAACATGACCTTGTCATTAGCAATGTCGAACTAGGATTGCATTTACTCACTAAACCAGAGCTGTTGAGCGCATTTCCATCTCTTAAAAACAATAAGACAGCGAAGAAAGACGAACTCTTGGCGTTACTTGATCACCAACCTTTTGATCAGTTCCAAAACTTGTCGTTCGATTGTATTTACGTTGTCGAATCTCAAGTTATTGATGTTTTGCTGTTACTCTTCTTTGCTAACACCTATCAAGACTTAAGCCAGTTCGTCTTAAGCGATCTTGGGCTCAATACCTTTGAGAACTACCCATTAAGCAAGCAACGCCGCTTCTTCACTTCTAGAGATCAACTCAATCAATTACTCCAGATGCGCGATATTCAACGCTTGTATTCAGAAGGTGACCGCAAAGACAGTGAGTTTCTTGAGCTGCTTTTACAGTCGATACCTGCGGAATCAGAACACAGAAGCATTGCCAGAAAACGATCGCGTTTGATCAATGATATTGCTCGCGATCTTGAAAGGCTTAACCTAAACGACCAAGCTGTCTTTTGGTTCAGGCAATCTGCACTTCCTCCGAGCAGAGAACGACTTGCGCGCATCTATGACAAGCAAGACGAGTTAGACTTGATGTGTGACATTGTCACGCAAATGAAAGCTACTCCATCGGATGTGTCAGAGTTGGAAGTCGCGGCTAAGCTTGAGCAAAGGTTATTACGCAAGCAAATGTTATCTACAAAGAAGGGGCACAAAGTTTCACGAACCATAAAACCGAACTGCAAAGAGATAAAACTGGAGTTAGACCTAAACCAAACGCGAGTCGAGCTTGCGGTAAAGCAGCACTTTGAAAGCCAAGGATGGAATGTCTACTTCTCTGAGAACAGTTTTTTATGTGGCTTGTTCGGCTTGGCTTTCTGGGAGGTCATTTTTGCAGATGTTGAAGGCGCCTTTATCAATCGATACCAACATCGACCTCTGGATCTGTACCATTCCGATTTCGTAGACAAACGAGCCGAACAGGTCGAAGCGGTGTTTCAGACTATATTCAAGCATGGGCCGAACCACTTACTCAATATTTATGACCAGAAGCGCGGTATCGCCAACCCATTTGTTCATTGGAACTACTTCCCCAGATCACTCGTCGAGCACAGTATGGAAGCTATTCCCAACGCCTTGATTGTTGATCTTTTCAAAGTGATATTGAGTGATTTAAAGCTATTTAGAACTGGGATGCCGGATTTGATTGCATTCAAGAACAAAGAGTTTCATTGGATTGAAGTCAAAGGCCCTGGCGATAAACTGCAAGACAACCAATGGCGCTGGATCAAAGAGTTTGAGAGATTGTCTGTCCCTTTCTCTGTTTGTTACGTCAATCAGTAAGCCTTAAGTCGACACTCTAAATTCCAACCTCGGGTGAGTGAGTCACCTCGATAAGTTGCTCAGTCCCATCAAGATCTTATCTATAAGATTGTTAGAACATGAGCATTTTCAATCATTTTCGATATAATTAGAGAAAATGCTTAATATATAAATACGTATGAATTTGAAAAAACTCTTCATTTTAGCTTTTGTTAGCGTCTTCTCAGGTTGTGCCGTCTACGCGGGTTTAAACTTCGACGAGCTGTTTGGTAAACAACAAGTTCGCGATCGCCAAGCGCCTATTCTGTCGGCTCAAGCACAGCACTTCATTGATGAAGTGAAGCCCATCATTGATAACCGATGTGTGGTTTGTCACGCTTGCTATGACGCACCTTGCCAGCTCAAAATGTCTTCGGTAGAAGGTATCGACCGAGGTGCAAGCAAGGCACTCGTTTATCAAGGCACCCGTTTAACCGCTTCAGCCCCTACTCGCTTGTTTGAAGATGCTTTAACCACACAAGAGTGGCGCGATGCGGATTTTCACCCAGTTCTCAACGAACGTATGCAAAACTCAACGGCTAACCTCGATGCAGGTCTTGTTTCTCGTATGTTGACCCAGAAAGAGAACCACCCACTTCCAGATCAAACCCAGCTTGAAGGTTTCGACTTTTCAACCGATCGCGACCAACAGTGCCCAACGATTGAAGAGTACGCCCAGTACGAGAGAGATTACCCAACTTGGGGGATGCCTTATGGGATGCCGAACTTAGATAAAACAGAATACGCGACTTTAATGAGTTGGTTGGAAAATGGCGCGTTAATGAACGACCACATTCCACTGAATGATGCGGAGCAAGAGCTCGTTAATGTCTACGAAAGCTTTCTCAATAAGAGTGACAATAAAAGCCAACTTTCAGCACGTTACATCTATGAGCACCTGTTTCTATCGCATGTCTACTTCTCTGATTTGGCGCAGCCAACGCGTTTCTTCACACTTGTCCGCTCTGCAACGCCTCCAGGTGAAGCGGTGCAGCGCATCACGACTCGTCGCCCTTACGACGATCCAAAAGTAGAACGTGTTTACTACCGCCTGATTCCAGAACAAGGCTCCATCGTCGACAAAACGCACATGCCTTTCGCACTCAATAAAGAGCGACTACAAAAGTGGAACACTTGGTTTGTCGATGCTAATTACTCTGTGAAACAACCCCCTAGCTACAACATTGATGTCGCAGCTAACCCTATGACTTCGTTTGAAGCGCTGCCAGTGAACTCGCGCTTCCATTTCATGTTGGACAATGCGCAAAACACCATCATGGCTTTTATCAAAGGGCCAGTGTGTCGTGGTCAACTTGCCTTGAATGTGATTAACGACCGTTTTTGGATTTTCTTCATTGATCCAGAGAAAGCCGATTTACCAGAAATAAACGCTTTCTACGCCAGCCAGAAGAAAAACTTAAAACTCCCCAGTGAACTGAAAAGTAACACCGTACCAGCGACTAACTGGGTGCGCTACTCTAAGCAACAGGCTCGATACCTAAATGCGAAATCAGACTTCACCAACCAATGGTTCGATAGTGGCGTGAACCTAGACACCGGTATAATTTGGGATGGCGATGGCATCAACCAAAATGCTGCTCTCACCATCTTTAGACACTTCGATAGCGCTTCGGTTGTTCAGGGTTTAGTTGGCACTCAACCTAAGACAGCATGGATCCTTGATTACGCCTTACTAGAGCGCATTCATTACCTTCTTGTAGCAGGCTTCGATGTGTATGGAAACTTCGGCCACCAGCTGATTACGCGTATGTTTATGGACTTCTTGCGCCTTGAGGGCGAGAGTAACTTCTTAACCCTTCTTCCTAAAGATGTTCGCCATATTGAACACTCAAGCTGGTACAAAAACCAAAGTGCACAACTGAGCGATTACTTGCAACGCAATATCGCCCCTTTCGACCAACCAACAAGTGTGGTTTACAAAACGGCCGATCCTAAGCGTGAACTGCTCAATATGATCAAAGATAAGCTCGCGCCTGTCCTCGATAGTCGTTTTGATATTGTCGAAACAGGTTTTGGTCGAAAGAACGAAGCACTGCTTAACCAAGTGAATCTGATAAAGGGAGTCGGCCTGCGTCATGTTCCTCAGTTAGTGATGATCATGATTGAAGGCGAAAATGGCGAAGAGCAGCTGTTCACCATGATTCACAATAACGCTCACAGCAACATTTCAAGCTTGTTTAATGAAGAAGGTAACAGAGATTACGCCAATGATGACTTAACGCTCGTACGAGGCGTTGTCGGTAGCTACCCTGCAGCCTACCTGTCTTTAACCGAAAGCGAGATACCGACTCTGGTGAAAACTCTGCAAAATTTAAACACAGAAGAAGATTACGTGGCGCTGCTGGATAAGTTTGCGGTACGACGCAGTTCTAACGAGTTCTGGCCGTTCAGTGACCGAGTTCATCGTTGGTATCAACAAGACCAACCAATCGAGTTTGGCTTGTTGGATTACAATCGCTTTGAGAATAGGTAGTAAGCGATGAGCCTTAGTTCGAGCTCTTGAGCCTTAGTTCGAGCTCTTGAGCCTTGGTTAGCTGGAATGGTTAGTCTTTCATAAAGAGCGCTGACTTGCGCGGTATAAAAAATCCTCTGACGAATATTCGTTCAGAGGATTTTTTGACTTGTTGATTAGATCAAGTTTAAAGCAAGCTCTCGTCATTAGGCAGAAACATAAGTTAGTAACGCCTCTAACGAGTCTTTAACCAATTCAGATAAAGCGTGGTCGTTATCTCGGTACTGCAATAATGGTTGTTCGCTAGCTTCAATACTCTGACACAAATTGTACAGCGCTAATAAGCCCAAACTGCCCGCCGATCCTTTGAGCTTGTGCGCCAAAGACTTCACTTCTCGTCCGTTATCGGCTTCGCTTGCCTCGACTAATTCATTCAAGGTAAGGTTACTGCTCTCCTCGAACAGCACAACGATCTGTTTCATTTTATCCAATCCAAGAATCGATAGGTCACCCTCTATCACTTTGGAATCAATCAGTTTCACAGGAATCTCTCCTTCGTCTTCAGTTTGCAAAGCCTTGATGGCTAGATCAGAGACGACGCTCACCATCTGAGATGAGCACAACTCGTTGCCTTTATTACGTTGAGGTTTGTTGTTTTGACTGCATATAGAATCGTTAGGATCAGGTTGTGGCAGTAACAAAGCCTTGCCATCAAGCTGTGTCACAATGAGCTGAGAAAGTGCTTCCTTCTCTAGCGGCTTAGGCAAGAAGCCATCAAAGCCAGACGACAAGTAGCTTTCCACTTCTTCGTTAAACACGTGAGCCGATACTGCGATCATTGGGGGTACTTTTCGAATTACGTCTTCTTCGCTCTCATGCTGAAGCGCATCGTCTTTGAGTTGTTGAATTAGCTCGACGCCATCGCAGTCCGGTAAGTTGATATCCACCAGCGCAATATCAAACTCTTGCTCACTGAATATGGCTCTCGCTTCTTGTCCGGTTGTCGCAATCACAACCTCGTGGCCTAGGTTATTCAAAAAGCCTTCTGCAACGATGCAGTTTACTGGGTTGTCTTCAATCAGCAGTACCTTCGCTCGGATACAAGCTTCAATGACCGTTGCTTTCGTTTCAATTTTCTCACCTACTTCAAGTGGCAATGAGAACCAAAACTGACTGCCCTCGCCTTCTTCAGAATGAACGCCAATATCCCCATTCATTGCCAACATGATGCTTTTACTGATCGCTAATCCAAGCCCTGTGCCACCGGTTTTGTTGCGGCCGCTATCGGTTTGGGTAAAGGCATCAAACAGACAAGCTTGTTCACTTGCATCAATACCGACACCGGTATCTGACACTTCAAACATCACTCTATTTTCATCTTCGATATCTAAGCTGATAAAGATATCGACTGAGCCACTTTCAGTAAACTTAATCGCGTTACCGACCAAGTTATTCAATATTTGACTGATTCGAGTGACATCACCACGCCAATAGCGTTGAACATCACTTTCGATATGAAAATCAAAGTTAAGCTTCTTCTCAGCGGCGCGCCCTTCCATTAACTGATAGGTATCTTGAACCATCTGGTAAAGGTCAAAAGAAGCCGCGCGTATTTCTAGATGTCCAGCTTCTATCTTTGAATAGTCCAGTACGTCATTCAAAATCGCGAGTAGATTCTTACCACTGCGGTTAATGATGTCCGCATAGCCTGATTGCAGCGGGTCTAAGCCGGTATCTTTAAGCAATCGAGCCGTACCTAACACACCATTCATAGGCGTTCGTATTTCATGGCTCATCGTCGCGAGGAAAGCAGACTTGGCACGGCTTGCTTGTTCTGCCGCATTGCGAGCTTTAGCGTGGTTACCCACCTCGACATTCAACTTCTCATTGGTCTTTTGCAGTTGATAGGTTCGATCTGTGACCAACTCTTCTAAGTGCTCTTTGTGCTCTTCGAGCTCACGTTTTGCCTTAGCTTCGCCAACCGCGACCACTTGTAGTGCTTGCGCGGTGTTTCTGGCGGTGATGATTGCCTCGCCCATATGAGCCAACTCATCATTACCCTTAACCGAGATATCAATATTCAGGCGACCTTGTGCGATAGACATCAAGGCAGATGAGTATTCAGTAAGACGTTTAACAACCGAGATATAAACCACTCGCCAAACGATAAATGCGACGATAACCAAACCAATAACCGAAATCACAGACAGCGACCATTGAGCCAGATTCAGCGTGCTAGTCAGCTCATCAACCGCTTTTTTTGTGCTTCGGTTTGAATCATCAACCAGTTGGTTAACCGTTGTATTCAGCTGAGAGAACAGCTCCAACGTATTTTGCATCAGAAACTCTGACTTTTTGGTGTTCTCATATTGTTCTAGCGAGATATCGAACACGACCTGGCGTTTTCTCAACTCTTCAAGCAACTGAGACATCTGCGCAGAACGAGTCGGATCTTCCACCGCTTTAACGCGGCGCGCCATGATTCTTAGGTTGGATTCGAACTCAGACTGGATTTGATGAATACGTTCAACGTTGGTGACGGTTTGCGTTTCTTCAATTTGATTGAGCATCTTGAACGCCAACAAATGCAATTCGTGCAGACGCTCAGACAAATCAAGATCAACTTCAACAAGTGCGTCTAAGGCTTGGTAGGCTCTATCGGTTTCTTTGGTTTCTAGCAGGTCGTAGATGTGCGTTACGTTGGCAACCGCAATGGTGGCAGTATTCAGCACTTGGGTTCGCGTGAGCTGCTCTAACTCTTCGGCAAGTAAGCGCATCTCTTCAACACGAGACGTCAATTCCTTGCTTAACCAAAGCTTACGTTCAACCGAGACACCCAGTTCAGCCAGTGTGTTAATAACGCTTTGAACATTGTTTTCGAGTTTATTGAGAAGTTGGGAATCAAAACTGTCGACACCAAGCTCTTTGATATGCTGAAGAAGTGCTTCAAGCTGGCCAAACAACACAGTGCCAGCCTCTTTTCGTTCGGCCTCGTTTCTCGCATTAGACAGCGTTTGTACTGACGAAATAATACGGTTACTCAACTCAGAAACTTGACGAGCTTCGATCATGGCAGGAAGCGCTGAATCGACGACGTTTCTTTCCGTTTTTGCTACAAAGCTAAAACCAGAAACACCGATCAATGCAGACAATAGAACCAACAGTGCCATCACTAAGAATGAGGCTAGTAGCTTGCGTCCAATACTCGCTGAGGCTAACAACATAAACTTTAAACCTTAAAACGTTCTTCTTTACCCATGCAGAATACGCTATATTTTGCAGTGTTTCTTATCTAAAACCAATAAAACGGCAATTCATGCTATCTAGACCTTTAGCTTCAAAAATCATTCTCACACTACTGGCCACAGTAACCTCTGTCGCGAGTGCTAGCGAGCCTTTGAGCCCAATAAAACCTGCCGAAGCCACATCACATAAAGAGAAAATTTGTGCCATTTATCCGCACCTTAAGGATTCTTACTGGTTGTCTGTTAACTACGGCATGGTCTCTGAAGCAGAAAAGCAGCAAGTTGAGCTAAGAGTATTAGAAGCCGGCGGATACCCAAACATTGGTAAGCAAGCCTCACAGCTGGTGCTTTGCACACAATGGGGAGCCGATGCCATTATTTTAGGCACAGTTTCACCCGATGCTTACCATGACAATCTTACGGATTGGGTTGGCTCTACCCCTGTGTTTGCTACTGTCAATGAGTTGACCGTCAATGAAGAACAACAGAAGGTATTGAAAGGCACGGTCGGTGTCGACTGGTATCAAATGGGATTTCAAGTCGGAGAGTTTTTGTCGAAACGACATCCGAAAGGATCAGGCGAAACACCTATCGCCTTGTTACTTGGCCCACAATCAAGTGGCGGTACTAAGCCTGTAGCTCTTGGGTTTTATGATGCAATCAAATCGAGCGATATCAAAATTGCGATAAGCTATTGGGCAGACAACGATAAAGAACTGCAAAGAAACTTGGTACAACAAGTCATCGAGCAGCCGGAGATTCAATATATTGTCGGAAGCGCAGTCGCGATTGAAGCTGCGATAAGTGAGCTGAGAGCAGCCGGTAAAACCAAAGAAATTGGATTAATTTCAAGTTACCTAAGTCACGGAACCTACCGCGGCTTACTTCGTAACAAGGTGCTTTTTGCACCAACAGATAAAATGGTTGAGCAAGGTCGCTTATCGGTAAAACAAGCCACCAGTTACTTACGCGGTCAACCTTATGAAGAACACAGTGCACCCATGATTGAAGCACTGACACCGGCAACACTCAAAGATCAAATTATCGCCGACTCATTGTCACCTTCTGAGTTTCGTCCGGTATTCAGTGTGAATCCTTAGTGCTATATTGGCTGAAGAACTCAAAACAATAAAAACGAAACAATCATTTAGGGAACATTCATGCAAAAAACGACGCGTACTATGCCAACGCATAAGAATATCGCTTTGGTCGCTCATGACCATTTCAAACCTGAGCTACTTAGATGGGTCACAGAGAACAAAGAAAAACTACAAAAGCACTTCCTTTATGCAACGGGCACAACGGGTTCTCTACTAAGTAAAGAAACGGGCCTAGCAATTAAGAGCATGATCAGCGGCCCAATGGGCGGTGACCAACAACTGGGTGCGCTTATCTCTGAAGGTAAGATCGATATGATGATTTTCTTCTGGGATCCACTGAATGCCGTACCACATGACCCAGATGTAAAAGCACTGCTTCGTATCGCAAGTGTTTGGAACATTCCAGTGGCAACCAACCGTGCTACCGCTAACTTCCTATTTAACTCTTCACTGCTTGAAGAAGAAGTGATCATTGAGATCCCAGACTACGAAGCGTATCTAGCAGAGCGCACGTAATCGCACGTTAAATGAGATCTCTACTGAACAGACTAAAAAGCCTGCATTTTATCGCAGGCTTTTTGTTTACCAGAGTCTTAACTCGCTACTTGTCACTCCATACCGCCATTTCGTTGCCACTTGGCTCTCTAAAATGGAAACGTCTGCCACCGGGGAAACTAAATATCTCACGATTTACCTCGCCCCCAGCATCAAGCACGTCACGCTCGGTTTGCTCAAGATCTTCGCTATAGAACACCATTAGCGCTGCGCCACTTTCAGCATTCGACGCCAGATCCGCTAAATAGAAGCCACCCATTAAGCCTTTACCTTCAAAAGCAGAATACTCAGGGCCATAGTCTTCGAAGCTCCAACCAAACACTTGGCTGAAAAACGCCTTAGTTGCGGCGATGTCTTTCGCAGCAAATTCAATGTAGTTAATAGAGCCGTGTTCCATAGCGGATTCCTTCTGCTTTATGCCTTTTTCCTAATGATAATAGCTTACGCCCTAATGAGCATAGAGAGCGGGCTTGAAGATCTAATCTTAGACAATTACACCAAGTGACATCACTTTTTACGAACGACAGGGTAATCAGAGCCATGCAGCTCTTGCACAAAGCCAGATCCGTCGCCACTGTGCGTAATCCATACTTTCTCTTTTGCTCGCGTCATTGCCACGTAAAACAAACGACGCTCTTCCGCATATGGGAACGCGTCTGATGATTCGGTCAATGCGCCATCAATATGCAGTTGTTTCTTCTTCGTCGGGAACTGTCCTTCGTCAACACAAAGAATAATGACAAAGTCCGCCTCTTTACCTTTACTGCCGTGGCAAGTCATGAATTTGATATCAATGGAGGTGAAGATTTTTTTCCAATCTTCTAGCAATTCTGGTTTGTGGTAATGGTTACGTCCAAGTAGCAGCACAGACTTGTTGGTTTTGCCTTTAGATTGGCGGTTTAATTGATCGAGGATTTTCTCAACTTCTTTGCTTGGTGCACTGTACACCGCCTTCTGTTTCTGTTGCTTGAAGCTGTTCAGTTCTTTCGGAATCTGAATCGGGTTTTCCTGCACAAAACGATTGGCAACTGCACCTAACTGATTGTTAAAGCGGTAAGTCGTATCTAGGTGATGAATGGTCGAGCTTTCAAAACGATCCTTAAAGCCCGTCGTCAAATCAACATCTGCGCCCGCAAACTGGTAAATCGACTGCCAATCATCACCTACCGCAAAAATAGAAGCTTGGTGTTGCGCTTTCGACTGATTGCACAGCGCCTCAACCAAGGCAAGACGATCTGGCGAGATGTCTTGATACTCATCGATCATGATGAACTTCCAAGGCGAGATAAACTTGCCCTTTTCGACATACTGAGTGGCTCGGCTGATCATGATTGAGAAGTCGATATGATTCTGTTCTTTCAGTTCTTTTTGCCATGCTGTCACGCATGGCCAGCACAGTGAAAGCTCGCTGTTGAGACGCGTGTAGTCTCTATGATCAATCAACTGCTGCTGCACTTCCTTCTTCGATAAACCCGATGCATTCAACTGCTCAAGCTGCTTTTCAAGCCAACCAATCAACTTGAGGTTTGAAACATGGCTACCAAGTTCGTCATCACCTGTTAAATAAGCGATTGGCCATTTAGACAGGTGCTTTTGCCAACGTTTGAAGTTGGTCGGCGTCATCCAGTGCTTTTTCAACCAATCAATACACCATGCTTGTCGTTGATTGTCATCGAGCGCTAACGGAGAGATAACCACACGTTCAGGTTCAACTTGATTAAGGATCTTTAAACCCAACTGGTGGAAAGTACTCACTTGCACCTTCTCTGCTGATAAACCAATTTTGCTGTTAAGGCGCTGTTTCATCTCTTCCGCTGCTTCGCGACCAAATGCGAGCAATAACAACTCTTCAGCTTGAGCTTGATGGCTTTGCAGTAAATACGCGACGCGAGCTGTAAGAACACTGGTTTTACCCGAGCCAGCGCCCGCTAAAATAAGGTTGTGATCATCATTCATCAAGACCGCATATTGTTGAGATAAATTGAGTGGTGACGATTCACATTGAGCAAACAATACTTCCCAGTTTTGTCTTTCTGTTTCTAACCACTGCTGATTTCTTTCGGCTTGCTTAATTTCCGTCTCAGACAACCATGGCTGCATTCGAGCAATGCGGTTTGGCATACGCTGCGCCGCTTCTTCTAAAGTCATCGTCATGTTTTCTAAACTTGAGTTAACCATGTCGACCCAAGTCTTAACTTTAGAATGCGCTAGGAAAGCTGGAAGTTGCTCAAGACGTGTCAATTCAGCTTCCCATTGAGGAACGTGTTCAGCCAATTGTTCACATTGTGTATCATGCCACTTCTGATAAGCAGCAACCGATGTGCGTGCAAATTGACGGCATTGTTCCCAAGGTAGACCTTGTACTAACCAGCTTCGCTGTTTGCCATCTTGTTGATTAGCAAAGAACTGTAACGATCCCCAAAACAATCCGCGTTTTATCGCGATCTTGCCACTCCAAATAGTAAACGGGATTCGTTCTTCACTGCCTACTGAAGATAACAGCAGGCGTGGACCATCAAGTTCGACTTGATGATATTCATTTTGAATAAAAAACTGTGCAGTCTTGTTAGCGCTTAGCTGCATTGGAGTGTGCTCTCTAATTGGGAATATTGAATTTATATCATGATGCTGTGAGAATTAATAATGTCTCACATCTTATCGATGCTTTCATGACCATCTAGGGGCAATTATGGATAAGTATCAAATTCTTGTGCTTGATTTCTGTTAGGATTATGGTTTTAGTGTGTCAAGTGAGCGACTGTGGACTTCTCAGCCAAATTGCGCCTCTATTGGGCGAATAAAACCATAAATTACAGCGTATTAATTCTCATCACTCTACTCGGTGTTGTGGTTCCTGCTTGGTATTATGGACAAAACACACTCATCACACCTTTGATCTTAGGTGTTATTGCTGCGGCTCTTGCTGAAAGTGATGACAGCTTTACCGGGCGTTTGAAAGCACTCACGCTAACCTTTATCTGTTTTGCCGTTGCAGCCTTCTCTATTGAGATTCTGTTCGACACGCCTTGGCTGTTCGCGATAGGGCTTTTCGTTTCAACCTTCTCTTTTATTATACTCGGTGCAATTGGCCCTAAATACGCCAGTATCGCGTTTGGTTCGCTGCTTGTTGCTATCTATACCATGCTCGGTGCCCATGAGAGCACCAACCTTTGGTTTCAACCGCTTCTACTTTTAACCGGCGCCGCTTGGTACTACTTCATGTCGATGATTTGGCAGATTGTTTGGCCGATGCAGCCCGTACAGCAAAACCTAGCGACGGTATTCGATCAAATCGGCAATTACATCGGCTCAAAAGCAGAACTCTTCTACCCTGTATCTGACCTTATTCCTCAACCACATCGCATTATTGAAGCCAAGTTAAACGCCAGTACCGTTAATGCACTCAATATGTGTAAAGCAACACTGCTTAACCGATCTAAGCGCGGGCACATTGATGGTCCGAGTGACCGATTCCTAAACACCTATTTCATCGCACAAGACATTCATGAACGCGTGAGCTCTACCCACTACCGCTATCAAGAGCTGGCAAAGCACTTTGAACGCTCTGATGTGTTGTTTCGATTCAAGTATCTACTCGAAGCCCAAGCTACAGCCTGTAAAGAAGTGGCGAGCTCATTGAAAGTCGGAGCTGAATACCAACATGGCGATAAGTCGGTATTAGCACTTGATGAGTTAATGTCTTCGCTTAACCATCTTAACCAACAGAACAAGCCCGAGTGGAAATCACTGCTCAACCAATTGGATTACTTATTCAATAACCTAGCTACCGTCGAAAAGCAGCTCTCGAATATCAGTAACCCGGATGCGGAAAAGTTGGAAGAAGACGTATTGGACGATACCAACCCTCATACTTTGACGGCAATGTGGCACAAGATCAAAGCCAACCTGAATACCGACTCGATGCTGTTTCGTCATGCGATTCGTATGGCAATCACATTGACGCTCGGCTACGGGATCATTCAGGGTTTTGACATAGAGCGTGGATATTGGATTTTGCTGACGACGCTGTTTGTATGCCAGCCAAACTACAGTGCAACACGACAAAAGCTGACGGCTCGTGTCATTGGCACCGTCGCAGGCTTGTTGATTGGCGTACCACTACTGACCTTCTTCCCGTCTCAAGAAAGCCAGTTAGTTTTCATTGTGATCAGTGGCGTGATGTTCTTTGCATTCAGAATCAATAACTACGGGTTCGCGACCGGCTTTATCACGCTGCTTGTACTCTTCTGCTTTAACCAATTAGGGGAAGGCTACGCGGTGGTGTTGCCAAGACTAGCGGATACCTTTATCGGTTGTGCCCTCGCCGTACTTGCTGTCATTTACGTGTTGCCTGATTGGCAATCAAAGCGATTGCACAAAGTAATGGCAGATGCGCTCGATTCCAATAAGAACTATCTCGCTCAGATCATTGGCCAGTATCGTGTAGGTAAAAAAGACACCCTTAATTACCGTATTGCGCGCCGCAGTGCACACAATAACGATGCCAACCTGACTGCGGCCATCAGTAGCATGCTGGTTGAACCGGGCAAGTACCGCACCTCTGAAGATGAGAGTTTTCGATTCCTAACACTTAATCATGCTCTGCTCAGTTATATCTCTGCTTTAGGTGCTCACAGAACACGTATCGATGATGAAGCAACACACAAACTGGTGTTAGATGCACATAGAGTAATACACGAACATCTCGACGCTCTAAATGATCAGCTCTACTCCCACCAAGAACAGTGTGAAGTAAAAAACGCTTACGACCCTGAACTGGATAAACGTCTGAGTGAGTGGCGAGAAGAGGACGAGAGTTCTGTCAGAATGGTCCTACAACAGCTGCATTTGATCTATCGAATGCTTCCAGAATTACATACCTTAGCGACCAAGTTTGCGGTTAAGGTAAAGATAGATAAGCCGTTTGAAACAGAAGCTTCTTGAACAACAAACAAAATACTGTAAAAACAAAAAGATACCGCCAATCGCTCACCTTTTGATCATAAAATGTGATTTATATATTGCTCTATCTATACCCCCAATTGGGTAGAGCAATTACTTGCCTACCCTTGCACCACAAGGGATGCGGGGATTTTTACATTGTAGGAATTCTCTGACTTTGATTGACCCAACCATAACTTTGCCTAACATTTCTCGGACAAAAAACGACCACAGAAATTTATAGTTGTCTTAGTTTTAGGAAACTTCAAACTTCATTTAATATTCACTTAATCTTGTTTGATTTCCTGAATCAGTAGGCTATGCTCTATAGAGCATATGGATTTGAACAAAGGTCACATTATGAATACACAGCAATTTGAAGTATTTAAGCAGCAAATACAGCTCCTTAGCCCACAGCAATTGAAAGCAATTCAAGGTGAAATCGACGGCAACCTTGAAACGGACCAGCCTTCTCTGCTGACTGATGAAGAGTTAAACGCACTGAATGACCTGTTTAATTAATAGACAGACGTCACTATTTTAGCTTAAGTTCACCGTTTCACCATAAATTTCACCTGTTCACCATTGCGCTCAAAATATCGTCCGCCTAGACTCATTCAATACGTCAATAAAAGGTTCTGTTATGTCGATATCTGGTATTCAATCTGGTTACGCCATTATTCAGCAGTCAACCAACATGGCTGAAGAAGCCGCAATCGAGCTCAACCAAGCCTCCAAACACTCTCTAGAATCCGATGACGCTTTCCAAACCAGCGATTTCAGCTTTAACCAAATAGAACCTGAACAATCCATTTCGTTTAAAGAAAAAGAACCGGAACCATCTTCATCCTCAACGGATGCACTCATCAAACTGACTCAAAGCGCAAGTTATAACCGCGTTGGTGCGAGTGTGATTGATCGTCAAAACGAAGCCATCGGCAGCCTTCTCGATATCCATATCTAGTTCAATCTCATAGTGAGCATTTTTTGACGAAGTTGTCTTGCTTAGGCGAACAAATTGCTGCTAAACCCATACAAACTGTAACTCATTATATCAGGCGCTTGTTTCTGGTTTATTACTCGGTAGAATCAGCGCAAACCAATTTGCTGCACAAACTTTACTTCATACTATTTATGCCAAAACTAAATCTGCATCGCCGTGACTATGTTTCTATTTTAGGAGGCGACATCTCCGCAGACGCATTAGAAAAAAAGCTTCAGCCTCATTTTGAAAAGCCAGTAAATAAGCTGACTCCTAGCCCCTATCTGACAGAAAAAAATCTAGCACGTCGTTGGACAGCTCTCGACAATTCAGATTCTCAACAAGAGCTCCTCGACCCTCATACACAAAATCAGATCCAAGCTTATGAGAAAAACATTGAGCACTTTATTGGCACCGTTAAAGTCCCTGTGGGAATATCTGGCCCTTTAAGAGTCAATGGCCTATTTGCTACGGGCGATTACCTCGTCCCACTCGCAACCACAGAAGCAGCGCTTGTTGCGTCTTACAATCGTGGTTCTAAGCTGATTACGGCCTGTGGTGGCGCAAGTGCAATGTTGCTCAATGAAGGTGTCACACGTACTCCTGGTTTCGCATTCCAAGGATTAGTTGAAGCCGGACAGTTTGTGGCTTGGGCTGTGACCCAATATGACCAATTTAAAACCTTGGCTGAATCAACAACATCACATGGCAAACTTACCGACATCAATATCAACATCGAAGGTAACCATGTTTATTTGGTGTTTGAATTTCTAACTGGTGATGCTTCTGGTCAAAACATGGTGACCATCGCCACCAATGCAGTCTTTGAGTACATCATAGAAAATACGCCGGTTAAGCCCGATCATGCTTTCCTAGATGGTAACTTGTCAGGCGATAAAAAAGCCAATACTCAAACCTTGCGCAGCGTTCGTGGTAAAAAGGTCACAGCCGAGGTTAATATCTCTGCCGAGCTTGTCGCTAAGTACCTCCACACTACACCAGAGAAAATGGTGCAGTTCGGACAAATGACCACAGTCGGTGGGGCTTTGAGCGGCACGATTGGTATCAATGCTCATTATGCAAATGCACTTGCTGCGCTCTACATTGCGTGCGGCCAAGATGCAGCCTGTGTGGCTGAATCGGCGATTGGTATGACTCGTATGGAGCTCAACAAAGAAGGTGGCCTATACGCTAGCGTAACACTGCCTAATTTAATGCTAGGTACAGTAGGCGGCGGCACTGGTCTACCAAGCCAAAAAGCATGCCTCGATTTGCTAGGCCTTCACGGCAATGGTAAATCGCAAGCCTTAGCAGAGGTATGTGCTGCATTATGTTTAGCAGGTGAACTATCGATTGTAGGCGCGTTTTGCGCAGGTCACTTTTCGCGAGCTCATCACAAATTAGCTCGTTAATAACCTTTATCCAATTTGGCTTGTGAGATTTTGTGGATTGCACAAGAGCACAAGCCACTCTGAATGCGTGAGTCATAAATGGATTACTTACACTTATCTAGAGTGAGCCTTAAGCACCTCACTGCGCTTCATATTATGCTGAACACCCACAGCGTTACTCAAACCTCAGAACAACTTTGTGTAAGCCCTTCGAGTGTGAGCAAAACCTTGTCTCAACTGCGTGACATTCTTAATGACGAACTGTTCTATCGAGATGGCACCAAGCTGATCCCGACGCCATTTGCCTTGCAGGTAGCTCCGACTGTTCACGCGATTCTTTCAAGCATGAACGGACTGCTTCATCAGAAGAGTTTTACCCCTCAAGAATACCAAGGCAGCTTTTCACTTTCGATGCGCGAAAGTACCTTTGAAGTATTCGCATCAAAGCTCAGCAAAATTACCACTGAACTCGCACCAAAAGCCAAACTCAACATCTATTCAAAGCAACAGCTTGGTTTTGATGCTTTGCTCAGCGGTAAGATCAACTTGATCTTATTGCCCCATGATATTTCCCAGCCACCGACCGATAATAAGGAGCTGGTTTGGGAAACGATTCTTCCAGACGAAATGGTTTGTTTGATGGGCGCAGACCACCCTCTTGCTCAGCAAGAGCTGACGATTGAAGGCTACTTAGATTACAAGCACATTGGGATTTTAGATAACGAACTGTCTCAGCCTTACTTTGAGCAAAACTTAGTTCAATGCCACCAGCCAAGAGAGATGGCAATATCGGTCGCGGACTTCGGTGCAGCGGCTGTACTGTGTCACCACACGCCTTTCCTGTTCACTTGCTCTAAACAGTGGGCTGAACATGCTAAACAAGCTCAGGGTTTAGTGAGCAAACCCTTGCCTTTTGATTACGGTAAGGTGGCGTATAGCTTGGTGTGGAACAAGCCCAACATGAATGATCAAGCGATTAAATGGTTGTGTGACCTGTTTCTAGAGGCTTAATATTTTTAGAAGCTTAATATCTTTAGAAACTTAACGTTCTTAGAAGCCTGATTAACCGCCTAAGAAACTTAAAAACTAAATATAAACTTCAGGGGTTTGCATTGGCCTTTTAACGATCGTGTAGAGCTTATCGTGAAAGCTCTGCATCTGTTGTTCGGTGCATTTAGGCCAATCTAACGCTTCACCAATCACACCATGATGTTGAAACGCATTCAGTCGAATTCGAACATCATTTGGTAGCGTCTTCAAGTAACGCCCCACTTGTTCAACTTCATCTTCAAGATCGCTTTTATTCGGAATATGCAGCAACCTAACTTCATGCAGCTTTCCTTTGCCTGCAAGATAATTGATGGTTTCAAACACCCGATGATTTCCTCTGCCCACTAACCATTGATGTGTTTCCGATTGCCATGATTTTAGGTCAATCATCGCGCCATCAAGATAAGGCAACACCTTGTCCCAACCTTGCAGTGACAGCGAACCATTACTATCAATAAAGCACGTAAGGTGCGCTAGCTGCGGATCACTTTTAATCGCTTGAAATAGCTCAATGATAAACGGCAACTGCATGGTCGCCTCGCCACCTGAGATAGTGATTCCGCTTAAGAAAAATTGGTTATGCCTGGCGAGTTCAAGCACCTCAGAGACTGCCATTGTGGTGATTTTCGGGCTCGACTTATGATCGCAGACATCAATGCACTGATCGCAATTGGTACAGGCTGCCGGGTCCCATTTCACTTTGCCATCAATCATGCTTAAAGCACTGCTTGGACAGCCACTAACGCAGTCTCCACAATGGTTACAGTGATTGATTGTATGAGGGTTATGGCAAGTAATGCAGTCAAAATTGCAGCCCTGAAGAAACAGCACCAAGCGGTTTCCCGGGCCATCAACACAAGAAAAGGTCAGCACACGGCTGACCTTCGCTTGTTTTTCTGTCTTATTATTTTTAACCCTAGCCATTTGAGTTGTTAGATCAGAAATTTTCATAATTCACATTGTTCGTAGTCGAAACGCATCACACACATAACGCACGTTAAAGCTATTCGTATGTCGGCGACATCTCTAAGCTCGCCACGCGTGGTTTACGCTCTAATATGCCCGTATTCTTCGCGGCTTCAGCACCTAAGAAGGTGGTATTGGTGCGTGAGCCTTGCTCATCGTATTTCGCAATATCAGACAGCTTGATCATGTAACCCGTTACACGAACCAAATCGTTCGATGCTACGTTAGCTGTGAACTCACGGTAACCCGCTTGAATAGCGCCTTTACACAGGTTAAACATCGCTTCAGGATTTGATTTCACTGTTTCGTCGATGGTTAGAATGTCACTGATACCCGAGGTGTAGAACTTATGGTGACCCGCGGTAGCACGAACGTAAGAGACTGGATCCGGTTCGGTGCCATAAGGAATACGGACACCCGGAGTCACATCTTCATCTAAACTAATACCGCCTTGAGCGTGCAACAGAGCCTTACCTTCGAGCCCATACTTCACTTCAGAGCTTTCGACGATCTCAGCCAGCTTTTCAGAGATACTGTGACCGAGTTGATTCGCCTGTTCATCGTGACCATAGCGCCCTGCTTGGCCCTCTTTATCCATCAAGATGTTGACTGCTTCCGCCATGCCATAAATACCAAACATTGGCGCAAAGCGATCTTCTTCGATAAGGCCTTCTTTGGTCAAGAAGCCGTCAAAAAAGTTAGACTCTTCATGCAAGAAGCGGCTACGTGCGTTCATCAATTCAACCATGATGCCACTGTAATTCGGCAATACTTGTTGTAAGAAATCAGCACTGTCCTCAGACTTCAACGCCACTTGCTTTAGGTTCATACGCACCAAGGTGTTTGAACCACCCGCTAAAGGCAAAGAGTTATAGCAGCTCACAATACCAAAACGCTTGTCGCCGTAAGCCTCGGCATGCGCTGGATAGTTTGCGATATGAGGTTTACTGCACTCGCAGATATTGCTTGCCGCATGACGAAGTAGATCATCAGGTGTCACAGCAGGGTCGTACATAAAAGTTAGGTTTGGTGCGATCTGCTTCAGTTCAGCGTCTACGCGCAAAATCGTACGGCACACAATGTTGTCGGTCGGGCCGATATTCACATGCATAAAGGCATCTGGCAATGTGCGGTCCAGCATAATCCAGAACAGCTTAAGCTTTTGATATACCTGCTCATCCGTCAAGTCGCCAACAAATGGCATCAGTACATCATCCAACTGACCTAGGTATACCGGAATTGAAGTTACAGACGGAACATGGTGGTAAAGGATGGTAAGCATGTTCAATGCTTCATCGAAATTAGTTGCCGCGCTAAGCTCTAAATACTTTGAGCCTTGATGTAAGTATTTAGAATAGTCTGGAAGTACATAGCGCGGCTTAAATGGTGCATGCCCTTCAAACATGTCACATAGCACACCTTGTTGTAGGGCTTGCTCTACTTCGTTGCTTACCGGCATGTACGGCAAGCTTGCTTCAGCTTCTAAGGCAAGATAACTCGACTTCTGCTTTGGAGACAGGTGTGCATCTGAAATGATATTGCTAAAGCGTTGTTGTTGCTCTGAAAGTTGTGGAGAAGCAGATTGGTGGCTCATGATGAAACCCTTAATATTATTATGGGCTTATTTTATATCTCACTGTTACATTGCCACTAATGAAATGTATGCAAGACTATATTTCCAAAATGGAAATGAGTAATTTATTAATTACCGGAAATTAGCTTATCTATAAACGAAATGGGAAGAAAGAAGCCAGTGTTGGCGTTGATAGTGATAGTGATAGTGAAGATATTGAAAAGCACTCACTGGCTCGCCTGTTTGAAACACAAACGACTAAAAATAGAAAACCCACATAACTGACCTTAAGATCGTTGATGTGGGTTTCGTTATTTTAGATGAGCATTACCGAGGCTAGCTCTAGGCATACACAGGATTACAGATGAGGAAGCACTTGTTTGCGTCCAACACCCATCAATACCTTTAACTCTCCTTGTGGAGTGTTGATCGAGAACGGCGTTGATACTTCAACCACTGCAAAGCCAGCTGCACTCAATACATTCTCTGAGCGCTGTTGGCTTACACCGTAGTCTTCGCTGTCGTTCTCTAAGTACCAATCCCAGTGTACAAACGTGCCGTCGTTTTCAAGCAGCGTGTAAATCAGACTGACTGTGTCTTGTAGGTTCGGGATAAAACCACACACCGAAGAGGCTACCACTAGGTCAAACTGGTTTCTGAATGCTGGATGCTGCGCCGCAAGCCCGCGCGATAAAAGATCAACAACAGGTTCAACGTTGGGTAACTCTTTCTTATCTAACTCTTCAATCATCCCTTCAGAGATATCAAGTGCGATGATCTCTTTTGCTAAAGGAGATATTTTCTGGCTGAGTAGTCCTGTACCACAACCAAAATCAAGGACACGGGTTCCGTTTAAATCAACGAGCGGTGTTAACTGGTCAAATACGGACTGTGCGAATACTGCGGTCGCGGGATCTTTATCCCAATCAACGGCGTACTCGTCCCATTGTTTCGCCATCATGGCCTCCATCTTTACTTCTTGTAGGTTCGGAACTTCCCCAGAATAAACCAAATTAGTCAATTCGTCATAGAGTTATCATGCAAAGATGGACTATTTCTAAGATAGTCAGCACAATATTCAGATAATATGCACCGACCCTCGCTCAATATGGAAATGAAATGAACCTTTCTCAAGTCCAAGCCTTTTGTTCCGTTGCTGATTTAGGATCAGTGTCTGAAGCTGCACGCCAGCTAGAATGCAACCGAACCAAACTCAGCATGTCGATTAAAGCCTTGGAAAAAGAGTTAGATGTCGAGCTGTTCGTACGCAGCGGAAACCACGTTGAACTTTCTGAAGCGGGCAAAGCCATTTACAAAGATTGCGAAGGCTTGTTGGTGACAGCAGCGCGTATTAAACAGACCTGCTTGCATGTTTCAGGTGAATTTAACGCGGAAATTTGGATTGCACGAGATGACTCCCTACCCGATGGAATGTGGCAGGATTTATC
Organism: Vibrio sp. J383; assembly: GCF_023503985.1. NCBI lineage: Bacteria > Pseudomonadati > Pseudomonadota > Gammaproteobacteria > Vibrionales > Vibrionaceae > Vibrio > Vibrio sp. J383. The sequence goes on from NZ_CP097294.1 coordinate 1,868,797, forward strand.
TCACGCCTTAAATAACAAGTACCCTTCTACCTCATTCAACTTCGTTCTCGCGTCGAGTGGCGACTTAGCTAACTTGGTTGAAACTCAGCAAGTCGACTTCGCATTTGGCGTCGATTACGAACGTGTCGATGACCCAAGAATTATCTACAATCCACTTGGTAAGATTCGAATGATGTCTGTGTGTAAGAAAGGACATGATCTGAGTGCGATGCGACGAGTGTCGGATGAAGTATTGAGAAATTCGATGCAAGCGACCATGGTTTATCTCAATGAGAAGGATAATCCTGAGCTTGAGCCCTTCTCTCGCCGTTATATTGGCTTCTCTAGCTTCGACTTCATGTTGGATACAATTTTGCGTGAAGAGGCGTGGGGCGTAATGCCAGAGCCATTGATTCGCCATTTATTGCGTGAACAAGAGCTAGCAGTGATCAAACACACGTACGGCTTAACACAAGAAGACTACTGTATGTTTACCGCGGCAGGTATGGCAGAACACCCTGGTATGAATTGGTTAGCGGATCAGATCAGCGATTACTTGTTTGATTTTTAAAGTGTCAGATAATGTTCTATCTCGACACTTAAAATCATCTAACAAATAGAAAGCCCTCTCTTTAAAAGACCATCACATGATCAACTAAATAGCGTCCGTCTTCTTCAACCAACACCATTTCAGCCACAAACTCGCCTTTCGCAATGGTATACGCTTGCTTCCACACAAAGGCGATAGAATCTGAGCGTCTAAATAGTGCGACCTGCTTTCGTTCAGCAAAAAAGCCATTGCTGTGTTGATAATGGTGACATACCTTTTCTAAATATTCCGGCGTAACAATGTCTTTCATCCTTTGGGTAAAGTCTCGACAGTGCTGAGCATGATCAACCTTAGTTGAACCGTCCATCAAGTTATCCATGATCGGGTTAGCAATCACCCACAATTCGTTATCACTGATATCGTCAAACTTCATATTGATCCATTCCTTGTCCATTCCAATCCGTGCAGTCTCAGTCTCAGTCTCAGTCTCAGTCTCAGTAGAGTCTAGGAAATCAATGAGACCCTAGCGACTAATGTGTTTTATTAATCATAAACGATCCTATTTCAGTTGCACGCCATCTCCAAGAAACACTCAACGTCAATTTTACTGACACCGCAAGTTACCAATAAGTGATTGAATAATAACAACTTGAATATAAAACGAGTTACCGACATATAAACGTCATCAGATAAAGTTTGTAAAGCTAGCTCAATATTAGAACAATGAAGTTATCAAAAACATCTGGAAAATATTATGTGTGACAGGAAAAGCCAAAACGAAAATCGAGTACTATTGTTCTCAGCCCTTTTAGCATCAGGCTTCGCAATTGGCGGATTGGTGTTGGGTCTTCTCGTTGGCTCTCTAGTCATAGTATTTGACGGTGTCTACTCTCTTATCAGTTTACTGTTAACTTTATTGTCACTAGCTGCCTCTAAATACATTAATCGCCCATCAGACAGGGAGTTCCCGTTCGGTCGAGCCATCATTGAGCCAATCGTAATCGCGATTAAAGCGATTGTGATTCTGCTTGTGGTCGGTTATTCGCTTTACTCTGCGATTGGTGCTCTGATGACAGGTGGTCGTGAAGTCGATGCTTCTATCGCAACTCTGTTTGGTATTTTCAACGTATTGGGTTGTGGTTACGCTTGGTGGTACATCGCTAACAAGAGCAAACGTATTTCTTCAGGTTTGATTCAAGCTGAGTCTAAACAGTGGCAAATGGATACGCTTTTGAGTGTGGCAGTTACGGCAGGTTTCGTTGTTGCTTGGTTGGTGGCTTACTCTCCGTTTGCTGAATACGCGATATATGCCGACCCAATGATGATGTTGCTGATGTCTTTCTACTTCATCAAAGTGCCGTTCGACATGTTACGTGAAGCAATGCGTGAACTGCTAATGATGTCGGCAACCAAAGATATTTGTGACGCGGTAGATAAGAATGTTGTCGCTGTGGACAAAGATGCGGACCAAGATTTGGAGCTAATGGGTGTGACTAAAGTTGGTCCTGAATTAAGAATCAATGTTGATATTCATACCAACGACCAACAAGCGATTGCGGTCGATGATATTGAACGCACGCGCCGCCAACTTAAGCGACGCCTATCTAAGATGCCTTATGAGCTTCAATTGAATCTCAATGTTGCGAGTTAAATTTTCCATAGCAAACGAGGACACTCCTCACCCGAGAACATAAACTCAGATTAAGAGTGAGATTGAACCTTTTTAGAAGCCGACGCCTTTGCCGTCGGCTTTTCTCTTGTTACCCACCAGCAAGCCAGTGAACCAACGGTTACCATACAAACGCCCTGCCAAAATGTCATGGTCAACGACAAGCCTAAAATCAACGAAGAGAGTACGGTTGCGAAGATTGGCGTAAAATACGACATGGTCGCAAGAAATACCATATTGCCACCCAGAATTGCCGTATTCCAAAGTGCATAACCTGCGCCCATACAAGCGCCAGCTAACGCTAAATCAATCGCCGCACTCGTTGTCATCACCATGCCTGTTTCATCACTCAATGCGTATTTGATCCACAGAGTGATCGCCGTAGCGATAAAGAAAAGCACAATCGCATTCTGTCCTTTAGCAACGCGCTGGGTGTAGTTGCAGTAAACAGCCCAAATAATCGCACCAAAAAACGCCATAGAATAGGTTTTAGGATTAGTCGCAATGTTGGCAGCAATTTGATCAACAGATAGACCTTGATCACCACTGATGCTCCAAGCCACACCGAAGAATGCCAAAAAGATACTTGGATAAACCAACCAATTAATCTTCTTGTCGCTCAGCAACACCGCAAACAACACCGTCAGTGCCGGCCACAGGTAGTTGATTACTGCCATCTCTATGGCTTGATGTCGGCTGTTCGCCATTCCCAAAGCCAGAGCCAGGAAAATCTCATAACAAACGAACAAGGCACCGCCAATCAGTAGGTAAGACTTAGAGAAACGTGACAGCTTTGGTAAACCCATAACACAGACCAACAACAGCGCACTTACCGTATAAAGACTGGCTGCACCACCAATTGGACCTAGCTGTTCTGAGACACTACGAGACAGAGCAATCAAACAGCTCCATAGTAAAATGGCGATAATACCGTAGCAGCTATAACGATGAGATTTCAGCACGCCTTTTCCTTTATCTATTTTTGATGGTCACTCTATGGTTAAACCAAGTTCAAAATAATTGGCCGAGTACATTTTCGTACTCGGCCATCAACACTTTGTTTACAAAGCATCTATCAATTAACTAAGCCAACAGCAAAGCTTGTAAGTCAGCCAAAGACTTCACTTGATAGTGAGGGTTGATGCCGGCTGGTGTTGCCTTTTCTTGACTGTTTAACCAGCAAGTTTCAATGCCAAAATCGAGCCCGCCTAGAATATCTGAATGTGGATTATCCCCGACCATCAATATTCTTTGTTTCGATGGCAATCCAACCAGCTTATGCGCATATTCAAAAATCTCGGCATCCGGTTTAGCTACCCCAACCTCTTCAGAAATAATCACGTGCTCAAAGTAATCCGTCATTCCTGTACGCTCTAAACGGATAGACTGAAGCTCTGTAAAACCGTTAGTAATGATGCCCATGTTCACTTTGCCTTTTAAAGACTCCATCAACTCTTGCGCACCCGGTAACAAAGAACAGATATCCGCCATCGCCGTTAAAAATGCACTGTTTAAAGCAGCGGTTGTTGTTTCAAGCTTTTCAGCCCAACTTTCGAAGCGCGTATGTTTCAGTTGGTCTGCGGTAATGCGACCATCTTGGTAATCGACCCAAAGTGGTAAGTTAACCTTTTGATAAGCCGAATAATCTTGCTCGCTGAAATCCACACCAAAGCGAGAAAACATCAGCTTCATTCCTTGATAAGCATCAAAATGGAACAAGGTTTCATCTGCATCAAAGAATATCCAATCGTACTTCATTTTATTTCCTATTATTCGCGCTGTTGAGCAGTGCATGCACTGTTTTTGTCGTTGTTTTTATCGTTGCCTCAAAGGGCGGAGCATCACTTTACCCTCAATTTTGTGAGCATGTATATAAATCTAATAATTTATAGAAAACAAGCCACAAGTCATGATGTATCGCAAATTTTGCCACATATTAAACCAATACCATACAAGAAATACACTTAGGTACCGGGAGGTACTATGAAGCACTTTTTACCGTCATCTGTCATGCTCACCCCTTTTCTTGTCAAATACTATGACGAGGAGCTAGAAGACACGCTTGATTCTGAAGAGTCACAAGAACCTCAAATTGAATGCAGTGACGACTCAGATAAAAAGTCGACACAAGACTGACTAGAGCAGCTTTCAATGAAAAACCTTATTTTTCATTGTTATAGAGCACCATTCTGCTCTTAGTTGAATCAATTTATCACTATCCATTACTGACAAAGAACACAGCCAAAATCCATGAAAACGATTGCTATATGAGCCCTATCACAACGACTAGCCACAAAGTGGTAGTTCGGAATCAAAGTTGTTCCAGATCAATGGTCGACCACTTGAATGCCGACAACATGTAGGAAATTAAAAATCATAATTAACGGAGTTTTCCAATGTCTACTGCATTTTACATCCCTACAATCAACTTCATGGGTACTGGCTGTCTGAAGGATGCTGCTGATAGCATTCAGTCTCAAGGATTCAAAAAAGGTCTGATCGTTACGGATAAGATCCTGAATCAAATTGGCGTAGTTAAGCAGGTACAAGATCTTCTTAGCCAGCGTGGCGTAGACGCAGTTATATTCGACGGTACTCAACCAAACCCAACCATTACTAACGTGAATGATGGCCTTGAATTGCTAACTGACAACAATTGTGATTTTGTCGTTTCTTTAGGTGGCGGTTCTCCACATGACTGTGCAAAAGGTATCGCTCTGGTTGCTTCTAACGGCGGCAAGATTGCTGATTACGAAGGCGTAGACCAATCTGAAAAGCCAATGATGCCACTGATTGCTATTAACACCACGGCTGGTACTGCATCTGAAATGACGCGCTTCTGCATCATTACTGATGAAGCTCGCCACATCAAGATGGCTATTGTGGATAAGCACACAACACCACTAATCTCAGTAAACGATCCTGAGTTGATGCTTGCTAAACCTGCATCACTAACGGCTGCAACAGGCATGGACGCGTTAACGCACGCAATCGAAGCTTATGTTTCTATCGCAGCAACGCCAATTACAGACGCTGTAGCAATTAAAGCAATCGAGCTTGTGCAAGCACACCTAAGAACAGCGGTAGCGCACGGCGAAGACATTGAAGCTCGTGAGCAAATGGCTTACGCGCAGTTCATGGCGGGTATGGCTTTCAACAACGCTTCACTAGGTTACGTTCACGCAATGGCGCACCAACTGGGTGGTTTCTACGACCTTCCTCACGGTGTATGTAACGCTATCTTGCTTCCCCACGTTCAACGCTACAACGCACAAGTTTGCCCTGAGCGTCTACGTGATGTGGCAAAAGCAATGGGTGTAAATGTTGAAGGTATGACAGCAGAGCAAGGCGCAGAAGCAGCAATCAACGCGATTGTTCAACTTGCAAACGACGTGAACATTCCAACTGGTATCGCGCAACTTGGTGCGAAGCTAGAAGATATCCCAACTCTGTCTGACAACGCACTAAAAGACGCTTGTGGTTTCACTAACCCTAAACAAGCGACTCACGAAGAAATCTCAGCGATCTTCGAAGCGGCAATGTAATCTAGCGACAAGTTATTCGAGCTAGAAACACGCGGCTCTTGCTAAAAACAAATAGCTAACACAAACGGGCTCACCTTCTGAGCCCGTTTTTTATCTGCCTGCCCCTTTCAATTCTTTGCCTTCACACAAACCAAGAGCGACGAATCACTAGCTACTCACCACTAAAAAGTCGCATTGTTGCAATCGCTTAGTTATAGTTAAACTATTGATATATAGAATGACAAACAGGTTCCATTGAGTCGTAAGATAGCTAGCACCTCATTATTAGCATCACTTCTTGCTTACTCCGCTCAAGCAGAGGAGCAAAATGAGTGCCACAGTCAGCCGTTAGAAGACGTCCCTGTCGAAAAAGCTTACCATTTCCTAAACAGTAAATTTTGCCAACCCGCTCTGTGGTTTGACAGCTTTTTTGTTGATGACCGCATTACCGAAGATGCCAGAGCTGGCACGTCCGTCCGTTGGTATAATGATTTTATTTACTCGGAAGGTGGCGAGGTCGACTACTCAACAAAACTCAAGGCGCGTCTGCATCTTCCCTTTGTGAGTAAACGCCTAAAGTTGATCTACGAGTCTGTCAGCGATGAAGAGTTCTTGGATTTTTTTCCGAATGATTCAGATGAATTGGAAAGTGCGTTAGGCCTGCGCTACGACGCCTATGCCAAGGGATATAGCAGCTTCAATATTAAGGTAACATTACGACCACGCATTGAAGCTCGCTATCGTTTTACCTACCCTCTCACAAACGATGTGGTATTCAGACTTACCCAGCGGGTATATCAAGAAAAACAAGAAACTGGCGAGATCACTGACGTCGATTTTGATCTTTCTTTAAGTGATGATTTCTTGGCTCGATGGTCAAGCTTTGCAGGGTACAACGACGATCTCAAAGGTTGGAACTATGGTACGGGATTAACCTTGTATCACTACCTTGCCCAAGACCAAGCACTTCAATATAGCGCTACAATTAATGCAACGGATGAGCCTCATAATCATTACGAATACGCTCAGGTTTCGGTTACTTACCGACAAAACGTATGGAAAGAGTGGCTGTTCTACGAACTCATCCCTCGCTATCAATGGGAACGAGAACCCCATGAGAAACATACCGAAGAAGCCAACATCACCCTTCGGCTTGAAGTCCTGTTCAACAATGTATAGCTCAATAACATGTAGCTCAACAATATGTAGATAAACCATGTTTAAACACTTGGCTATCACGAACAGCTAACTAACGTTTATAAGATTGATATAGCACCAATAAAAAAGCACATCATGCGATGTGCTTTTTCAGTTTAATCAGGCTGAGAGTATAATCTTAACCTTTGTAATTTCTTACTCGCGCCGCTTCTGCTTCACGTTTATCGACAACTGTCTTACCGATTGGCGCCAGCGAGATAACCGCGAGCTTAAGATGTTGAATCGCGAACGGAATACCAATGATGGTAATGAAACACGCCACAGCTGACATGATGTGACCGATTGCTAGCCAGATACCCGCAAATAAGAACCAAATCACGTTACCAATCACGCCTAGCGGGCTCGTACCTATGTCCATTTCATTGGTCAGCTCATCACGAGATATGGCTTCCTGACCAAATGGGAAGAATGAAAAGTTACCCATAACAAAACACGCTCTACCCCATGGAATACCAACGATGGTAAGGAATGCGAGCAGTCCGAAGAACCACCAAGCTAGTCCCATAAATACGCCACCGAACAGAAACCAAATGATGTTTCCTATTGTTTTCATTCTGTATTCTCCAAATCTTGTAATACTGTTTATTTCATATGCCGAGTAAGGCAATACTTGTTCTAATAGGTTCATTATTGTTGAACCTTTATGAACCGTTTATGAATCACTTACATTTTATGTGATTGATACACGCCACGAAACGCCAAATCCACATAGGGCTCATCGATTTTATTTGATACCATGCTCTTAGATTTTTAGTACCACAAAGCTAAACAGCTACAACAACTAATTGAAGGCCGAATTTATGAACAACACTGAGCAACCTAAAAAGAAAATGAAAAACTGGGTGCCAATCGTCTTCTTCGGACTTCTCAGCACAGTCCCAGTGTTCATGTTCTTAGTCGACGTGTACATCAACCAGTATATGTAACAGAGCCGGACATACTAGCTATATAAATGGATATAAGAACCCTTTCCTGTATCCATTTCAGTTCCAATTAGATCAGTTCTTCTTCAGTCAGCTCTTCTGTAATCAACTCAACTCTTCCGTGATTAAATCAGCTCTTCGTTAATCAAATCTAGAATGTCTATCAGCTCATGATCAGGCAAATTTAGTAAGTTATCCCCTACATACCATTCAATCTTACATTGGTTTGGCAACTCACTGATCGCTGGGTTTCCTATCCAAATCTTGTGTTTCTTCGCTATGTTATCTCTCACAATAATGCCGTCTTCGTAACTCACAGGTAAATAAAGATGAAGCATGTTGACCTGCGGTTGCTGCGGGTTAACCGTGAACTGAGGATAATCTAATAAGATTTGGTAGATCTGTTTTGTTCGCTCAAACAGTGATGGCATCAACTCTAATCGCTCATCAAACTGCATTGCAGCTGAAACCACATAAGGCGTTCGGTGATAAACATTGCCGCCCTGACGCTTCATCCACGCCGATGCTTTCGCCACAAAGGCTTTATCACCCAGTAACAATGAACCACCGAGGCCGTTCAGCCCCTTATAAAGCGAAACATAGGCACTATCAAAACCCTTGGCAATTTCGCTGTATGGTTTTTGGTAATACGCGCCGCATTCCCACAAACGCGCACCATCCATATGAAGGTGAATTGATTGTTCTTTGCAGTACTGCTTGATCGCTTCAAGCTCATCCCATTCTGGTAATTGGCCGCCGATTTCACGCATGGGTAATTCATATAGAGCGGCTGCAATCTCATCAGGCCACGCCTTTAAATCATCAACATTCCAAGTGCGAAATACGTTGCCGACTGGAAGTACGTTGAAGCGGTTTTGGAGCTGATACCCTTGGCGTTCATGACGCATAATATGACTCGATTCATGCATCGCCACTACAGGGTTTCTTTTCTCTTGGCACGCAATTTCTAATGCTGTGGGTTGATTCATGGTGCCGGTAATCACAAATACAGCCGCTTCATAACCTAGCAGTTCCGCGACTTTGTTTTCGAAGCTCTCGATAAACTCACCATCGCCGTAGCTATCATGGCTCACATTATGTGCCTCACACCATTCAGCCATCTGAGCGAATGTTTGTGCTGGAGTCGGTTCTAGGTGACCGGAAAGCAACAAATCACATTGTTGACGCAAGTCCATGCTCATAGTTTTTCCTTTATTCATTATCGTTCTATGTAGGGTTATTGGATTATTTACGTTACCCACCAACGGTGACATAAAATGCCCATATTCGCTTTTACTATTCGTGAATAATTAGTTTTACTCAGTCATCGGCGGCTTGTGCCGGAAATACTCAAATTGACGGATGTTTTATATAATTAAGTACCTAAAAACACACGCATCTAAATAGATAAGTATGGGCTAATTCGTTGTTGTTCAACCATTCTTCTATTATTGTATATCTATAATTCCAATAAATATTATTCGTTAATGGACAAAGAGGGCTATATGTCGAAAAATCGAGTCTTGGTGCTATTCGCCCACCCTTCTCAGCATCGCTCTGAAGCTAACAAACCCTTATTTGAACAAGCCAAACGCATTAACGGGGTTACGTGTGTCGACCTCTATGCTGAGTACCCAACCTTCAAGATCAATATCGACCGTGAACAGAAGCGCCTGTTGGACCATGACATCATCATTTTTCAGTTCCCACTATATTGGTACTCAACACCCGCGATTCTTAAAGAATGGCAAGACCTTGTTCTCGAATATGGCTTTGCTTATGGCACCGACGGTAATGAACTGCAAGGTAAAAGCTTGTTATGCAGTATCACCGCTGGTGGCAAGAAAGATGCTTATCAGACAGACGGTTATAACCACTTCACCATACGTGAACTGCTTCACCCAATCGAACAAACAGCATCTTTGTGCGGCATGAACTACTTGGCCCCATTGGCTTTATTTGGTTCACGTACTGCGTTGGAAGAAGGCCGAATTCAAGATCACGTAAACAGCTATAAAACACTTTTAGAGGCTTTTGTTGCGGGCGAAGTCGACCTTAAAAAGGCAAGCAAGGCTGAAAAGCTAAACCATTACGTTGATGAACTGATGAGCAGAGGTTAAATCATGACAGGATATTTTCTACAAGCATTTATCTATTTGCTTGCCGCAGTCATCGCGGTTCCTATCGCCAAAAGGCTTGGTCTCGGATCTGTGCTTGGTTACCTCATTGCAGGTGTTGTGATTGGCCCAATTATCGGTTTGGTTGGCGAAGAGACGACAACCATTCAACACTTTGCCGAATTCGGCGTAGTGATGATGCTGTTCTTAGTCGGGCTTGAACTTGAGCCTAAGATGCTTTGGGCAATGAGAAACCGTCTTATGGGACTGGGTGGCCTGCAAGTTGGCGGCACTACCGCGATTGTTATGGGTATTGCCCTATTCTTCGGGCAGCCTTGGACGATAGCACTCACCATCGGTTTGATCTTCGCACTGTCATCAACCGCGATTGTTCTACAAACATTCAATGAAAAAGGGTTGTCCAAAACTGAAGGGGGCAAGAACGCTTTCTCTGTTCTGCTATTCCAAGATATTGCCGTCATCCCTATGTTGGCGTTCATTCCTCTATTAGCGTTGCCAGAATTAATTGAAGCTGCACAAAGCGCGGTCGCTTCAGCTTCTGATCACCATGAAGAGTTAAGTCTCGTTGCGGGCCTACCCGGTTGGGCTTATGGCCTTGTGATCACGGCATCTATTGCGATTGTTGTTGTCGGCGGGCACTTCTTGAGTCGTCCACTGTTCCGCTTTGTTGCAAGCTCAGGTCTGCGTGAAATCTTTACTGCAACCGCACTGATGTTGGTAATTGGTATTGCTGCACTAATGAGCCTAGTCGGCCTATCACCGGCTTTGGGTACCTTCCTTGCGGGTGTGGTATTGGCGAACAGTGAATTCCGCCACGAACTTGAGTCTAATATCGACCCGTTTAAAGGGCTACTACTTGGCTTGTTCTTTATTACCGTAGGTGCAGGCATCAACTTTGATGTCCTATTCAACGACTTTGGTTTGATCATTGGCCTCACTCTTGGCGTTATGCTACTCAAAGCCTTGGTGTTATTTACGTTGGCGTTAATCTTCAAAATCAAAAACAGTGACCGTTGGCTGTTTACATTGAGCTTGGCGCAAGCCGGTGAATTCGGTTTTGTCCTACTGAGCTTCTCATCCCAAAACCATGTACTGCCAGCCGATATTGTTCAAACACTGTCGCTGGTTGTTGCACTTTCAATGTTCCTAACGCCAGGGTTATTCATTCTATTTGATAAAGTGATACTTCCTCGTTACGAGCAAAAGTCTAACGATCGCGAAGAAGATACCATCGAAGAGAAAGGTACGGTGATCATTGCTGGTATTGGCCGATTCGGTCAGATTGTTAACCGCTTATTGGTATCAAATGACGTCAATACTGTGGTTTTGGATCATCAAGCTAATCAAGTCGACTTGCTACGTTCAATCAACATCAAATCTTACTTTGGTGATGCGACTCGTCATGACTTATTGCATACCGCTGGTATCGAAGAAGCCGCGATGTTGGTTGTGGCTATCGACAACCAAGACTCAAGTGTTGAATTGGTCAAATACGTTAAACACAACTACCCTAAAGTGAAAGTCTTAGCGCGTGCATTCGACCGTGGTCATAGCTACCGCTTAAGAGAAGCGGGTGCAGACTTTGTGGAATCAGAGACCTACCATTCAGCTCTTGAAATGGGTGCAGAAGCCTTGCGCTCTTTGGGCCATCACCCATTCTTCGTTGAACAACAGAAATCGACGTATCAACGTGTTGAAAGCCGTAAGTCTGAAAAGCTCTACCAAGCTTGGTCTGAAGCGGAAGAGAACCCGCGCTACGACAACAACTACCGACAAATCTTCATTCACCTTGAAGAAGCAATGAAAGAAGATATGAAAAAAGACCGTTCAGACAAGCACTCTCGATCTGAACGAGGTTGGACACCGCCACCGAAAGGCTATGCAGATGGTTTTGAGGAAGAAGAGTCCTGAGCAGAACTCTAAATAACGGCGCTAGATAACCATACTAGGCAACCATCAAAAGCGGCTATTTAAGCCGCTTTTTCTTTCATTGACCCCCCTACAAAACGTCAAATGAGCATGAGTAGCGGGTGCTAAAACTCGTAATCCAAAAGATTTATGTGATCTAGCTAAAATTTTTAATTTCTGACCACATGGCAAAAGTGAATTCACTTTTTACATTATTGAAACATTCCAACCTCGCATAAACCACACCATAAACATGGCTATATATGCACTCATTTAGGTCATTCAATCATCGCCCCAATTCATAGCGACCACCCTCCAAGGCTTGAGTTACATTGCATATATCTAAATACGCTGCACAAGCCCCAATCAAACCATTCACCACGCAAATAAGTAGCGCGCTACATTCACAAATTCACCCCGTTAAAATTAACATAAACATTTCAAAATATGTCTATCGTTACAATTTGTAACGAATAGCGGTTATCGGTATAGTCCTGCAATTCAAAAAGTGAGACCTTTGCGCTCACCTTAAAGGAGATATAATAATGATTACTAATGATGCTGTAATTATGGGCATGTTAGCTGTTATTCTTGGCGGTGTTTTTATCACGGAAAGTAGCCAAAATAGCGCACTGAAAAAATTCTACTCGTTCGTTCCGGGTCTATTGCTCTGTTACTTTGTTCCTTCTCTACTGAACAGTTTAGGCATCATCGACGCATCAAACTCTAAGTTATACTTCGTTGCAAGTCGCTACCTCTTACCGAGCGCACTCGTTCTACTGATCATCTCAGCAGACCTACGTAAAATCTTTGGGCTAGGTTCAAAAGCCGTCATCATGTTCCTGACAGGTACTGTCGGTATTATCATTGGTGGCCCATTGGCTATCTTGATCATCGACCAAATTAACCCTGACCTTGTATCTGGTGATGTATGGCGTGGCCTAACAACGGTTGCAGGTTCTTGGATTGGCGGTGGTGCAAACCAAGCCGCAATGAAAGAAGTGTTTGAAGTAGACGACCAACTGTTCTCTGCGATGATTACTGTAGACGTAATCTGTGCCAACATTTGGATGGCAATATTACTTATTATGGCTGGCCGTCAGAAGAAGATTGATGCGTGGTTAAAAGCCGATACTTCATCTATCGAAGACCTAAAAGAAACCGTTTCTAAGTACCAAGAAGAAAACGCTCGCCCGACGACGACGACTGATCTCATGAAGATCACGGGAATTGCATTTGGTCTTACCGGCCTAGCTCACTTATTCAGTGACCTAATCGCACCTTGGATCTCGACCAACGCTCCAGAACTCGCGAAATACAGCCTTACATCAGGTTTCTTCTGGTTAATCGTAATGGTAACGACGTTCGCGCTCATCGCTTCATGCTTCAAATCAACACGCAGCCTTGAGCACAGTGGCGCGTCTAAAGTTGGCTCGGCATTCATCTACATCCTAGTTGCAACCATCGGTATGCAAATGGACGTGACAGCTATCTTAGACAACCCAGGTTACTTCTTCATTGGTATCACATGGCTAACTATCCATGCCATTCTAATGATTGTGATGGCGAAGCTTATCCGTGCACCACTGTTCTTCATGGCTGTCGGTAGCCAAGCTAACGTCGGCGGCGCAGCATCGGCTCCTATCGTAGCTGCAGCGTTCCACCCAGCATTAGCGCCAGTTGGTATCCTAATGGCTGTATTGGGCTACGCTCTAGGTACATACGGTGCCTACATCTGTGGCCTCATCATGCAGGCTGCTGCGGGTTGATAGAAGCGCTTCAATGCAGTAACACAAAAGGCTGAACGATGATCGTTCAGCCTTTTTCATTTCTACTCTTAGATTAATCAAACAAAGACGCCAGCTTATTTTCCACTACAGGACTGATATTAAAGCTCAACATAAAATCCGGACGTGTCTTTTCATCTTTCTCAATATAATAGTTCGCTTCAATGCCGAACTTCCAAGGACGTCCATTCAACACCGTTGTTTTAGTGACACTTATATTTAGTGGAACTTCTGCCTGATCCTTATTCCAGTCATACGAGAATGTCGGCGCAGAACCTACCGTCCAACCTCCACCTAAGATCTCTACCCAAAAAACTTGTGTCGATGTCTTGTTGATTCGAGTATCAGAATGGTCGGCTCCGTCTCCAGAAACACCATATAAGTGGTTTGGGAACATACCTATAACTCGTTCACCACTCGCCTTTCCGACCATAAACTCTGGCCCGACAGCAAATTGATCAGCCGTTAAGTCATTACTACCTGTAGGCAAAGAAGCAAAGAGACCGAAAGCGACAATAGTACCGCCCTCCATTTTAGGTGCATAAGCTAAATCAAATGAGATGTCAGTAACGCCTGATTGATCCATATGTTGGGAACTTGTTGGCGTATCCATATTGAAATCATTCTGAACATAAGAGATAGCCGGGCGGAAGATGACTTTGTCGCCATTATCCATAGGGAAAGGAAGAGTCGGTTGTAACACTGTAGCGAAGCTGTCTCCTCCTCCGTCATAACCACCGGAGTATTGGAGCTTTAAGTTAAGGCTCGCGTAAGCCGTGTTGGGGTTTGCAAGTTCCTTTGCTGCCTGCTCTGCTGTTTGATTACTTTCTTCATTAGCAATCGCGACAGTAGACGTTAATAATAATCCACTCATTATTACAGCAATTGATTTACAAGCCATTAAGCCCTCTCTAAATATAAACGCTATGTATTTACGCGTATTTTAAAGATTGCCGATATTCAAAATAGCCATTAGGCGACATGGGGATCTGTTCGCCCTCCAAAAACAAAAATGCCCCAAATTTCTTTGGGGCATTTTCACTGTAGAACTAGCTAAGGGTCTCCCCTATTCGCTTATTCCCAATCTAGGATTACTTTACCAGACATACCAGATCGCATCATGTCGAAGCCTTTCTGGAAGTCGTCCACTTTGTAGTGGTGAGTGATGATTGGTGTTAGATCTAGCCCTGACTGGTTTCGCGAAGCAATTATATGAAAATAGAGATAACGTCATTTAAAAATAATTACTTATATAGAAAACCAATGATGGCGACACTTTTCATTAGGTTTCTCGCGTTCTGGGTTGATATTATTGGTACTATTTAAAGACTGAATTTAACAAAAAGCTAGCGTTGCATTAACCAAGGCTAGCTTTTTCTTAGTTAAACCGATTAGAGAACTAATCTACAAAATACGGCAGTTGCTCTTCAGTCAGATCACTGCGTAACGCAAAATAGCTATGCTTAATCACCTTACTCACGTTCCAGTTGGTTAAGTCTTGGTTAAATGAACTTGCATTAGTAAACATGTAGCCCATATCAGTGACGTTCGCTGTGTTCCACAGCCCTAACGGTGAGTTAAATGCGCTTGCTGAACTAAACATACCATTCATGTCAGTTACGTTAACTGTGTCCCAATTTTCTATATCTTGGTTAAATGCCTCTGCGCGATCGAACATGGTCCCCATATCCGTCACATTAGATGTATCCCAGTTTCCTATATCTTGATTGAATACTCGAGCTCCCTCAAACAGGCTTTCCATACTCGTTACATTAACTGTATTCCAATGACCTATATCTTGATTAAATTCTTTTGCATAATAGAACATAAAATCCATATTGGTTACATTGGACGTATCCCAATGACCTATATCTTGGTTAAATACTTCTGCTCCCCAGAACATCCTCTTCATATTCATTACACTCGATGTATCCCAGAGACCGATGTCTTGGTTGAAGGCATTAGCCTCCTCGAACATTGAGTCCATAGAAGTAACATTTGATGTATTCCAGCGCCCTATTTCCTGGTTGAAGGCACTAGCTTTCTTGAACATACCATCCATAAGCTGCACATTCGATGTATCCCAATGACCTATATCTTGGTTAAATGCATATGCGCGCCAGAACATTTCAAACATCTCCACCACATTTGATGTATCCCAATAACCTATATCTTGGTCAAATGCATATGCTTCACCAAACATTCTTAACATAGTCACCACTTTTGATGTGTCCCAATGACTTATATCTTGGTTAAATACTTCTGCTCCGTTAAACATAGATTGCATAAACTTTACATTCGAAGTATCCCAAAAACCTATGTCTTGGTTAAATGCTTTTGCAGAAGAAAACATGTTACCCATATTGGTCACGTTCGAAGTATCCCAAGAACCGATGTCTTGGTTAAATGCTATTGCACTAGCAAAAGTGATTCTCATATTGGTCACATTCGAAGTATTCCAAGAACCGATGTCTTGGTTAAATGCACGTGCAGCCCAAAACATCTTACTCATATCAGTTACATTCGAAGTATCCCAATCGCTGATGTCTGCATTAAATGATTCGCGATTAGAAAATAAATTGCTCATTCTCGTCACCTGTGTGGTGCACAAGCGGATATGACCTTGCTCTAAATTATCTAACAAAGTCTTATTTTTAATTAGAGCGTTATCCACCACGACATAAACTTTGCCATTCTCAAACATCACTGAGTTAACGGCTTGGTCAGGGCACTTTACTGAGATATCAGCAGCAAAAGCAGTTTGGCTAGCAAGCGCGGCGGCGCCCACAAGAAGTGAGGTTATGGTTCTTTTCATTATATTGTCCTAGGGTTGAATAGACGTTATTGCGTAAAAGTTGGAAGGCTATCTTCAGACAGGCCACTGGCTTTAGCGAAGTCGGTATGACGAGAGACGCGCTTGACGTCCCAATAAGTTAAATCTTGGTTAAAGCGCTTGGCACCAGAAAACATGCGGTCCATATTAGTCACACGAGAGGTGTCCCAACGGCTGATGTCCTGATTGAAGTATTTGTTTTTAGAAAACAGGTCACTCATGTCTGTTACGTGAGTGGTACAGAGTTGAATGTTGCCATCCAGAAAGTTTTGCCAGTAGTCTGAATTGCGGATGAGTGCGTCATTGACGACCACAAACAACTCATCTTCTTGAACCATTACTGTTCCCGGTTTGTTTGACTCGCAGGTGACTGTTTTAGGCTCATTAGCTAAAGCTTGACTACAACTTAATAGCGCGCAGGTGGAAATAATTGAACGTAACTTCATAGTTAAAACCATGATTTAATTAAAATTAGTTAGGAATCATACAGAAAGCACACCTATCTATTTCACTATTTGGGTCTGCAATTTCACTAAAAAAGTGGAATTGCATTCACCATCCCAATAAATAACATTATTAATGACAGAACGCGTTATAAATAATCCTTTGTGTCGGAGTGCCACAATAATTAGTTAATCATCTAGCACATGTTTACCCTCGTTCACCACTTCGCACTCTGCCTTAAGCATTCAGCTCTTTTTTTTTTAGCCTTAAATAACGTTTTATCTACTCATTTAAAAACAAAAAAGGCGACAGTAATAACTGTCGCCTTTCTATTAAGCTTTTCTAAGTTAGCTTCCTAACTCAAAATTATTCCCAATCTAGGATTACTTTACCTGACATACCAGAACGCATCATGTCGAAGCCTTGCTGGAAGTCGTCCACTTTGTAGTGGTGAGTAATGATTGGTGTTAGATCTAGGCCAGACTGGATTAGTGAAGCCATCTTGTACCAAGTTTCAAACATCTCACGACCGTAGATACCTTTGATAACTAAGCCTTTGAAGATTACTTGGTTCCAGTCTACTGCCATGTCTGATGGTGGAATACCTAGCAGAGAGATCTTACCGCCGTGGTTCATGTTAGTCAGCATGCTGTTGAACGCAGATGGGTTACCAGACATTTCTAGACCTACATCGAAGCCCTCAGTCATGCCAAGATCAGCCATTACGTCTTCAAGCTTCTCTTCCATTACGTTTACTGCGCGAGTTACACCCATTTGACGAGCAAGGTCTAGGCGGTATTCATTTACGTCAGTGATTACAACGTGACGAGCACCAACGTGCTTAGCAACAGCAGCAGCCATGATACCGATTGGACCAGCACCAGTAATTAGCACGTCTTCGCCTACTAGGTCGAAAGAAAGCGCTGTGTGTACTGCATTACCAAACGGGTCAAAGATTGATGCTAGATCGTCAGAGATTTCTGCAGGGATCTTAAATGCGTTGAACGCAGGGATCACAAGGAACTCAGAGAACGCACCAGTGCGGTTAACACCAACACCTGTTGTGTTACGACAAAGGTGAGTACGGCCGCCACGACAGTTACGACAGTGACCACATGTGATGTGACCTTCGCCAGATACACGGTCGCCGATTTCAAAACCACGAACTTCTTGGCCGATGCCAACAACTTCACCTACGTATTCGTGACCTACTACCATAGGTACTGGAATTGTGTTTTGTGACCATTCATCCCAGTTGTAGATATGTACGTCAGTACCACAAATTGCGGTTTTCTTAATACGAATAAGAAGATCATTATGACCCATTTCAGGTTTTTCAACCTCGGTCATCCAGATGCCTTCTTCAGGCTTAAGCTTAGAAAGTGCTTTAATTTTCATAATGTTATCCAGTTCATCTCGCCTAACTGTAAGGCGAGAATCAAAAATCTATTGTTCTATTGGGTGTTGTTCTATCTAATTAAAGGATGCATAAGGCACCCCTTTAAAATTAGATAATAGCCATGTCTTTACCAACTTGGATGAACGCATCAATTGCACGGTCTAGTTGCTCACGAGAGTGTGCAGCAGACATTTGCGTACGGATACGAGCTTGGCCTTTTGGTACAACAGGGAATGAGAAACCTACCACGTAGATGCCTTTCTCTAGTGCTCGCTCTGCGAATTCAGCCGCTACTTTTGCATCACCTAGCATGATTGGGATGATTGCGTGATCAGCACCGCCCATAGTGAAACCAGCTGCTTCCATGCGAGTACGGAAGTGAGCAGAGTTTTCCCATAGTTGAGTACGTAGGTCGCCAGATTCCGCTAGAAGATCTAGAACGCGAATAGACGCAGATACGATTGCTGGTGCAACAGAGTTAGAGAATAGGTATGGACGAGAACGCTGACGTAACCAGTCGATCACTTCTTTCTTACCAGAAGTGTAACCGCCTGAAGCGCCACCCATTGCTTTACCAAGCGTACCTGTGATGATGTCGATACGGTCTACAACATTGTGGAACTCGTGAGTACCTGCGCCGTTTTCGCCCATGAAGCCAACTGCGTGAGAGTCATCAACCATCACTAGTGCGCCATACTTGTCAGCAAGGTCACAGATAGCAGGAAGGTTAGCGACTACGCCGTCCATTGAGAACACACCGTCAGTTACGATAAGCGTGTGACGAGCGCCCGCTTCTTTAGCTGCGATAAGTTGTTGCTCTAGCTCTTCCATGTTGTTGTTCGAGTAACGGAAGCGCATTGCTTTACATAGACGAACACCATCAATGATAGATGCGTGGTTTAGAGCATCAGAAATGATTGCGTCTTCTTTGCCTAGGATCGTTTCGAATAGGCCAGCGTTTGCATCAAAACAAGATGTGTAAAGGATAGTGTCTTCTTTACCAAGGAACGTAGATAGCTTTTGCTCTAGTTCTTTGTGAGAGTCTTGAGTACCACAGATGAAACGAACAGAAGCCATACCAAAACCGTGTTGATCCATACCGTCTTTAGCAGCTTCGATAAGGTCAGGGTGGTTAGCAAGGCCTAAGTAGTTGTTTGCACAGAAGTTTAGTACTTCTTCACCAGTCGAGATAGAAACCGCTGCTTTTTGAGCAGAAGTGATAATGCGCTCAGACTTGTAAAGACCTTCTTCTTTAACTTCTTCGATTTGAGTTTGAATCTGTTGGTAAAATGCAGAAGACATTGTCTCATTCCTTCATAGTTATTATTCAGCAGCATCGCGCGCCGCATTATGTAGGGGATGTAAACGATTTTAATTCGATCATTTACACTGTAAAACTTATATCTCTATTCTAGTTGAACATCCCCCTTTCGATTATCCCTCTACTTGGAAAAACATTAATGAATCACAGGCATGAATAATAGTTCATCCCAGTGACACAGGGCACATTAACGCCCTTCACCTGCTATTTTAAACGCCAAATCACCTTTAATTTCCGTCTAATTTCGCTTTCATATCAAATCTCAATTTTTCATCTCAGAACGATATAGTGATGATTCTCCAATTCTCTCAAAATGCGCACCAGCAACGCCGCTATACAAATGAAACACGATGAGAAGAGAAACCAAGCACATGACCCTATCTGACAACACCATACAAGAAGCCTTCGAAAACGACTGGCACACCTGCTTTTATCAGCCAAGGGTTCAGCCTAGTGTCGAGAAGGTGACTGGGGTTGAAGCGCTGTTTCGTTTAGATATTCCAGAAGAAGGGATTTTCTCTCCGGGCGTGTTTATCGAACGTGCGTTTGCATTGGGTTATGAAGAAGAAATCTTCTTTAGTGTGCTTGAGCAATCTCTAACGGAGGTCAAATCGCTTTCCGTTCATCTAAGCTTGGCGGTAAACATCAACAAGAAAGTGCTAGCAAACCCTGATAATGTCGAAAAGGTTCGTGAATTGCTTTGGAATGCATCTTTCAAAGCAGAACAGCTTACCTTTGAGCTAAGTGAAAATGATCAGTTAGATGAGCAGCTTTGTGAGCAGATAAAGCGCTTTAAGTCTCTGGGCGTCAGAATCTCTATCGACGATTTTGGTATCGGTTATTCAGACATGAATAAGGTGATTAGCCTTAATGTCGATGAAGTGAAGTTCGATAAATCGATTGTGAATAGTATTGAGCCAGCAAGCTCCGATTTAGTTAAGCGTACTTTGGCATACTGCAAAGAGTCTGGCATTGAAACCGTGGCGGAAGGCGTTGAAGACGCAGATACACGTCAAATGATCCACCAGCTAGGGTTTGATCGCTATCAAGGCTTCTTGTACTCAAAACCTCTGCCTTTAACCGACCTAAGATTAGTCATGTAGAGCACTTTTACAGACTAGAGCTTAAAACAAACTCGACACTTTTCTTCTTCTGCTTAAGGTCGTGGTAACGGATGTACTTAAAGTAGATATCGTGTTTATTTTGGATGTTCTGAGAAAAAGGATTTTTCACCACTTTCTTGATGTCTGCCTTGAAAAACGGCATGCCGAGCTTGCTCATATAAGGTTCTAAATACAGGTCATACAAGAACTGGCACATAGCAGGGTCAAGGGTCGGAAAGCGAAACTCAGTATCAGACAAATTATCCGCCATGTAATCGAAGATCTTACGACGAATCACAATACTAACCGCGCCAACACTGCAAAGCATCTTACTTAAGCCGTCATACACCACATGACCAATAATGACCCCCTCGAAAAGAAAACAAAGCACCTGCATATCTTCTTTTTTCACACCCAGATGCTGAGAAACCTCGATAAAATCTCTGCCATAGGTTTTTAGATGCATTCCTTGAATCGACTTAAGCCTTTTCGCTGGAAGTGCTCCCATGTTATATGACTCAACACTCGTCACCTCATAGTCATAACCAATATCAATACTGAATGGGCGTTCCACGTTCTTGGTTGCCGCTTTCACCTGTACCATTTCTTCAACGGAAAAATCGTAATCGACCTGAAAGAAACTCGCGATACCAAGACGACGAACAAAACTAGGCAACGTCTTTGCCCTTTCCCACTGGCTGACCATCACCTGATTGACACCAAAAAACGCTCTATGAGAATTGGAAAGCAACTCTGCAAATTCTTCCTGTGAAATAGAGAGTGATTCACGAAGTCGTTTTAACTCTATAGGGAAATTTTCTTTATCCATCTGTTACTTACCTAGCTTTTTTATCAGTGTAGTTCACTCAATATCGTCCGTACAAGATCAGTGTTAAACACTTAAGAAAAAAGCCACTTCGTGAGGAAGTGGCTCTAAGCGAAAGATTCTAGGTTCTAGGTTCTAGGTTCTAGGTTGAGCAATGTAACCCTTGGCGATCAGACAATACTTTACCGTCTTTGATCGTCACTATGCGCTTAGTTCGTTCAGCAAGCGAGTTATCGTGCGTAACGATAATCAATGTTCGGCCCTCAGCATGAAGCTGATTAAACAAAGCCTCTATCTCAGCGCCAGACTTGGAATCCAGAGCCCCTGTTGGCTCATCAGCTAATATAATCTGAGGGTCATTAACCAAAGCTCTAGCAATAGCGACACGCTGTTTCTGACCACCAGACAGTTGATTCGGCTTATGGTCAAGTCGATCGCCCAACCCTACTTGTTCAAGTAATGCCGCCGCACGCTTACGACGCTCTTTGGCTTTGATCCCTGAGTACACGAGAGGCAGAGCAACATTGTCCAATGCAGATGCATACTCAAGTAAATTAAAACTCTGGAATACAAAACCAATTTTTTGATTCCGAATACCTGCAAGATCATTAGCACTCAACGCAGCAACATTTTTTCCATCTAGCTGATACTCCCCTTCCGTCGGCTTATCAAGGCAACCAAGCATATTCATCAGCGTTGATTTACCGGATCCTGACGGGCCTAAAATAGACAAAAACTCTCCCTTCTCAATCGAGAGATCGACACCGTCTAATGCACGTATTTCAGTATCACCGTTTGAGTAGTGTTTACCGATATTTGAGAGTTCCACTAAGAATTTATTAGACATGGTTTCTCCGCTGTCTTTGATCTCATCATTCACTTTGTAGTGCCTCCATCGGAGTCACTTTCGCCGCACGATTAGCCGGGAGCCAAGCCGCAGCGACACCAATAACCACCAGCGTCAAAACAACAATGGTGACAACCAACCATGAAAGTTCAGGAACAGGTTTACCAAGACGCTCATAAAACATATTGCCTTCAAGCTCTAACGAGCGAATCACAGCAATCAGTGTATAAGTAATCACTAAGCCCAATAAACCACCCATCATCATGGTCATCAATGACTGAACCAGATAATGCATGCGAATCATCCCTGAAGTAGCACCGACCGCCATTCTCACGCCAATATCTCTTGTGGAGCGTTTCACCGTTGCATACATCACGTTAGCAATACCTATACCCGCCACTGCCAAAGTGATAAAACCAATCACACCAAGGAACCCCTGCAGACCAACTAAGAATTGTTGCATCGTTTTTTGTTTGAGAAACATATCCTCAACCTGAACGACCTGCTCATCACTGACACTGGCACCATGTTTGCGCGCAATAACCTGACGAATCGTATCGGCAAGTTTGACTCTGTCGACACCATCATGAGGTTGAACGTTGATACCACTAATGTCACCGTTAATATTAAAACGCTGCCATGTAGAGAAAGGAACAAAGCTTGAATAATTGATGCTATCTCCCTGTTCAACCTTGGCACTGTTTTTCTCTAGTACACCAATCACCGTAAACTCTTGGCTGCCAATTTTGACTGTTTTCCCCACGGGATTGACCTCTAATTTGACAGTAGCAAACCAGCTAAAGCTTTCATTAGGGTTAAACAAATCTGCCGCTAAAAGGTAACCCAACACGATGACTTTGCGTTGTTGTTTTTGGTCTAGAGGATTAAACCAACGCCCTCCTGGACGTGTCTTGAGATTCGTCACCGACTGAAATTCAGTCGTTACCGCTAACGCTTTTTTCCAAGACCCTCGCTCCCCAACAGTAAGTGATTCATCCCACACAGCTGTCGGCACCGCAGCTTTGATGTTAGGCAGAGCCTCTACAACTTTCGTATCTTCTACTGTTAGAGTCAGCGGCTTGCCCTGATGAAAAGATCCATAATCAACCGTAGCCATCCCCCCTGATAGATAAATCAAATTACCATTGCCATTTTGTGCCGTTTTAAGCACGCCTTGCCTAATGCCTTCTCCCACCGATAGCATCGCTGAAATACACAAGGTTGCCCACGCAACAGCCAGAATCGTGAGCCCAAGTCGTAGCTTTTCTGCAGACATTTCCTGAAAGATTTGTCTCATCGGTAATAGCATGATTAAGCCCTCGCACTGAGTGCGTCAACAGGAGTTAGGCGAGACGCCCGTTTTGCAGGAAAGTAAGAGGCTAAGAACGCCAGAATCAGTGTCACCGTTAACGCCATTCCAATCGAGCTTAACGTGATAACAGGTGATCCAATCCATTCAGGTAACGCCATCGAGCCAAGCAAATAAACCGTACCAAAGGACGCCATTAATCCCACGATGGATCCTAAGGTAACTAAGATAAGCCCCTCAATAATAAACTGAGACATGATGGAACCCTGTGTTGCACCAATCGCCAGCCGAACGCCAATTTCTCGAGTTCTTTCCGTAACAGAGAGAAACATGATATTAGCCACACCCAAAGCGCCAACCGCCATAGTCATTGCGCCACTGGCCGTCAGGAATATTTGAATACCACGAAAGATACCGGTAATCACGTCTCCACCCTCACTAAAGTCGGGCAAATAGACCGCATCTTTATCAGTAGGATCAAAGTGCATCTGTTTAGCAAAAAAATTGACAATGTTACGTCTAAACGATGCGGAATCCATGGCTTCTACAGGCTTTAATAGCAGTTGCCATGGCTTATCTTTCCAGAGGTCAAGATAAGTAGCTTGGGGCACAAAAACTCGTCGACTCTCACCAAAAGAGATTCCTCCTTCATTATCAACCATCACGCCTATTACGTAGAATGGAATACCGTTGATCTTAATATGATCGCCAATGTCGACTCCGCCCATTTGAGCAATTCGATCACCCAATACAACCACCCGTGTGTGGTTTTCCATATCCGTCACCGAAATACTTCGTGAACCAGGCTGCAACTTATTTTGTGAGATAGGAAAATAAGAGGGAGCAACACCACTCACCATACTGCCAATATTATGCCCTTGAGTGTTCGTCACGCTGGTATCCCTTTTAAGGTAAACAGCAGACGCCTCTTTAACAAAACCAGCCTGCTGGATCAGCTCAATTTTATCTTGTTCAAGGTTTATTTCGCGCCTTGAAGGCATGCCCTGCCAAGGTTTACTCGTACTAGAGGGAAACACAACCTGAGTGTCATTGACCAAAAATGAGAAAGACTTCGTTTGATAACGATAGAAGCCTTCTCCTAACGCCATTAAAACAACAACAGACAGCACGCCCCATGAAATTGCGATAATAGCCAAGGCACTTTTCATCCGATGCGCCAATAACGTTTGCCAAGTCTGAAGGAAAAGATTAACCATGGTGCAGCGCCTGAGAGATCAGCGCCATCGCTTCATCATCTAATTTACCGGTTGTCTGAAGCAGGCCTATTCTCTGACGCCAATAATCATATAAGTTGGTCTGTAGAAGGAACCTTGAATCAAATAAGCTGTTATGTGCATTGATAACATCTGAGGCTTCCAGGAAACCCGCGTCGTATAACTTTTCTTTGCTACTCAGCACCTCTGCGCGAGACGCTACAACATCATGCGCCATTAACACTCGTTCCCAGTTGAGTTTCACTTGAGTAAAGTTCTGATCAATTCGCTTCTTGATGTCTATTTCAACCTTTCGTAAATCCTGCTTAGCCGTCAACAAGTTAAGCGAAGTTTGATCCACTTTGGCGCGTGTTGAACCATTTAAATCAATAGGAACACTAAGAGTTAAACCCGCGTTAAACTCACCGTTGTCCAACCGATCATTGTCGTTATAGCCCACTTGCCCTTTAACTGTTGGATAATAACCTCCTTGGGCAGACTTTTTGTCTAGCTCGCGCGCTTCAACGCCTTTTATGGCAACCAGTAATCCAGGGCTATTATTTCTCGCTAGCTCAAGCCACTGCTGCTGAGAAGCCACCAGCATTGGAGGCTCAACCAAGTTCTCGGTACGAATTTGATCTACCGAATCAGGAGCTTGGTTTATCAGCGCTTCCAGCTCTGACTTTTTACTTTCTAACTCTGCCTTTGCTCGCAGAATATTGGCTTTGTCAGACAACTGATTAGCACGCATCTCTTCCACATCAATCGATTTCACTTTGCCTGCTAGATAGCGTTTTTCGAAGATTTTTAGCAGTTTGCTGCCTTCCTCTAACTTACTGTTGGTGAGCTGTAAGTTACCTTGAGCGCTGCCTATATCGAGATAAACCAGAAGTAACTTAGCCGCCAAATCATTATGTGCTTGAGCCAGTTCCAGCTGGGATTTCAGATAATCTGATTGTGCTTTATCTAATTCAGACCAAAGGCTACTGTCCCAAATAACCTGAGACAGCTCTGCACTATACCGATTTGAACTACTGCGGTCTTCGCTCCAGTCTGCTGAAGCGCTCGCGCTTAAAGCGGGTAATAAAGAGCTGCGACTTAAATCCACCGAACTCTCACCGAGTTGAACACCAATTCGGGCTTTCTCGTAATCAGGATCAGTCTGTTTGGCTTGCTGCCATGCTTGTTCAATGGAAATGGCATATGAAGGGCAACTAAGCACAGTTGCTAATAGCAAGCTGCCTACACTCAACAGGGGCGATTTACGAGGTAACAGAGGTTTGTCTAATCGCTGTGAACAACTAAACAGCGCAGGCTTAACCATGAGCTGCCCCCATCATACTGTTATCGATGACGGTTTCGTCTAACTCCACACCTTCGATGACTTCGACATTGATGCCATCGGATAGGCCCAGTTTTACCGCTTGTTTGTGGAAGCCTTGTTCTGAGCTGTCAGGGATTAATACGTTAGGGCTATCGCCTTCAAATTGAAGTGCGCGCTCTGGTAGAGTGAGTACATTTTCTGATTTAACTAGAATTATCTGAGCAGATGATGAGAACCCTGAACGTAATCGGACGTCTTGAGGTATTTTGAGCTCGCCAACTTCGACTTCAAAACCGTTATCAAAACTTTTGCCCGAACTACTATCAGCTGTTGCGTTAAGACTTTCAGACTGAATCGCAATCTTAGTCAGTACCCCTTCTATTTCGATACTTGGGTAAGGTGCAACGGTCAGTGTTACTGGCATCCCCGGAGTAAGTTGGGCTGCATCATGCTCACTAACACTGCCCTTAAAAATCAGGCTGTTCATATCGGCCAATGACATCATTTCTGTTGCCGCTTGGCTCGATTCAGTAGAAATAATCGGTTCTCCTACCTCGACTTTTCGATTCAACACCGTACCGTCTATCGGAGCGTAAATGGTTGAGGTTAGGCGAGAGTTACCAATTGTCGACTCCCCGCTTTGAATCAATTCGAGGTTCTGACGTTTTTGCATAACGTCAGCCTGTGCTGATTTCACATTGGAACGTGCAGTCACATATTCGTCGTAGTTCTTAGGAATGATTTCTTGTTCGACCAAACTCTGCAGATTAGCGAGTTGTTGTTTTGCTGACTCAATGTTCGCCTCACTTCGCATCAATTCGGTCGAGGCATCGGTCAACGCTTTCGGGGTAGGGTTAGGACGAACCTTAATAAGCGGCTGACCTTGCGTTACGTACTCACCAACACCGGCATAGATTTCACCTACGATCCCGTCGATTTGAGATTTGATAGACACAGAGTGAGCGGGAACGATATACCCCACCGCAACCGCCTGCTTTTCGATCGTCCCCGTATCAACAGTAAGGGTTGGAAAGGCTTCGGGAGGCGTTGAAGTTTGAAAATAGAAATACGCACCTCCACCTAGCAGCGTGGCACATGCCACAGACACTAACCCACGTTTAGTCATAATTTATCCAGCTCATTATTTTATATTTGTGAGCCCTATGACTACCGTGGATATGCGAAGTTCATAAATAGTATAAAATTTTATAATGCATAGCGTTAAAGCAAAAATTAGACGACAGACTTTCTACGCCTCCTTTTAGCCTTATCATGACCATTTAAGTAGAAAGTTATCTCCGTTTAACGCACTTTAAATCTCGTAGGCCCAGCACTCTTGTTGTATGTCGAGCAGCTCCGACTTACCGCTCTCTAGCTGATAGAGGTGGAACTGGCTTAAAGGGGGCGAATACACATGTAACGTAATGAGCGGTTCATCTCCAGCCTGTAGATTCGATATCTGATGGATATCATTATCTTTACTAACGGTCACACTGCCCTCTTGGAAATGAGTCGACTGAGAAGCAAAAATATGACCATTAGCCGCCGTTTCAAACAGGGTTTCCGTTGCTTGCCCATGTAGAACCTTTACGCCACAAGACGTATTCAAATGATCGTGTATTTTACTTCTTTGCCCGTTAAGCCAGCTCAAAATTAAAACTTCACAGTGGTCATTTTTGAAAAGCCTTTGTCGACAGTATGTTTCTTTATCAAAACTCGCCAACGACTTGATCTCTTCTTTACTCAGCTCGATGTTATCCAATATGAACCGAATGGACGCCAGAGACATAGGTTTATTCGCCAGTTGTATTTGGTCCATAAACTCTTGGAAATTAAGCTCATAATCGTTATTAATTAACGCGGCTAACGCGGGAGATTGCGTTGGGGTGGTATCAGTACGTTGCAAAATACTTACCTCTGACTATGTTTTGCTCTTCCGAACTCGAAGTTAAAAGCTCTCTCGAACGATGAAATATGGCTGATTCGATTCAGCACAAGTTGGGAGGATACTAACACTGTTTAAATTAAATTTAACAAGCAATCACAAGTATTTACATTAATATAACAAAAGCATCTAACAACCAATTTGAAGCAACGGAATCGCCATATTGACTTGAGATCTGAATAACTGAGTAATATGAAATAGGAACAACAAAAGAACGGCTTCCATCACGACTACTATTGCGCGTATCAATTAATGAAATTGATTCACAAATCAGAAGAGATCAATCACAATCAAGGTTATGGTCACTGTTGAAATTAGTCTAACTGGATACTTATGATTAACCCAAAACTCATCGCCCTGCTTCCGGATCTCGCTTCGTTCATTTTAGTGGTTAACGAAGGTAGTTTTACGGCTGCAGCAAAACAGTTAGGTGTGACACCATCAGCGTTGAGTAAATTGATCACACGTCTAGAAAAAGCACTTTCAGTAAAGCTGTTCGAGCGAACCACTCGTACATTGATCATCACTCAAGCAGGCCAGTTGGTATACGACCAAAGCGTGGTGATGATCAACGCGGCTCAACAAGCCGTTGAACTGTCTACCTCTGACCATACTGAGCCTGCAGGCTCGATAACGGTAGCGGCGCCTGAAGCCTTCTTGAACTCGGTATTGCAGCCTTTCGTTGTGCCATTTTTAAATCAGTACCCTGAGATTCAACTCAAGCTAAGGGCAGCTGATGGCGACATCGACATATTGCGCCAAGGCATCGACATTGCCTTTCGCCTTACCGACAAACCTGACGAGAGTTTGGTATTGAAAGAGCTCGGAAAAACAAACCTCGTGTTATGTGCGAGCCCCGACTATTTAGATGCCAAAGGAACTCCTCACCACCCTACCGAGCTGTCTGAGCACGACTGCTTATACCTTGCAGAAACAGATAAAGACCACGTTTGGGACTTCCTTAAAGATGATGAGTTTTACACAGTCCCCGTCAGCGGACGTTACGCTGTGAACCACTCTCAGATGCGATTGAAAGGTGTTAAAGAAGGGCTTGGTGTGGGTATTTTCCATGACTTCGTAATTCAAGATGCATTGGCTGAAGGTTCTGTAGTGCAAGTACTGGAAGATTGGACCATCAAGAGTAATTACCATGGCGCTATCGCGATGCAGTTTGCTCAAACCAAGTACATGCCTGCCCGATTGCGTGTGTTCATTGATTATGCGATGGAACACTTGGGTGACAAACTGGCAGGAGAAATAAACTGATGCTGAAAGGAATACACCACGCCGCCATTATTTGCTCAGACTACGAAGTTTCTAAACGCTTTTATACGGAAGTTTTAAAGCTTGAAGTGATTGCTGAGAATTATCGTGAAGCGCGCCAGTCGTACAAACTTGACTTAGCACTGCCTAATGGCGCTCAAATAGAATTATTCAGCTTCCCTGACGCACCTGAAAGACCAAGCTTTCCGGAAGCTCAAGGGCTGAGACATTTGGCTTTTTGTGTTGATGACGTTCAACATGCCAAAAGCTACTTGGAAGAACAAGGTATTGAAGTCGAACCGATTCGAGTTGATGAGTTTACGGGGAAATCATTTACGTTTTTCGCAGACCCAGACGGCCTACCGCTAGAACTTTATCAGATCTAAAGCTTTATCAAATCTAGAGCAGTATCTAGTCTAAAGTCTTCCTCATAGAAGAAGTGCTCATCTGATTAATAAAACGGACTTTCTCAAGTCGAGAAAGCCCGTTTACGTGTCAATTAACTCAAGGCCGTCTTGAATTTCTCAACGCGTGAAAACAGTAACCAATCCATTAGCATTGCAGTCACAATCGTTGCACCCGCGAGTGGAAACAGTACCGAAATAACAACCACAGTCACCAAGCCTTCTTTCCATAAGCCTGCATCACCAAACTTCGGTGGCGTTCCCAACTTCCTTTGGCCTGAAGGTCTGCGCATCCACCACATGACTCCACCAGTCACCGACACAACGACAAACGCAATGCAGAACAACGCGTTTAGAAGCTTGTTGATGATGCTGATGTCACCTTGGTGCAGAGAAATACCGACGGCTAAGGTTTTGGCGAATAAATTGTAATCTTGCCACGTCACCTCTCCTAGAATGCGCCCTGAATATTGGTCGAGGTGAGTTGTGCGATCTTGGGTTGGGTCGATGATATCGCCTCCCATAGTATTGGCGGCCACGGTATAAACACCCGTTTCTGAACGCGGGAAATTGACTTTATATTGCGTAAAACCAAGAGATTGAGCTTTTGCTATCACATCATCAATCGAGAAATCACTCGTAGATAATACATGCTGAGAATGATCCTCACCCATCTTAGAATGATCATGAGCTTCAGACGCTTCTTCTACTTGGTGGACGTGTTCGGCTGGCTTATCTTGAGACAAAGGCAGTGGAGTTTGCTCTAGGTTCCAAGGCATTTCTTCTTCAGACCCGTGATTTAAAGAAGCATGCGTTTCGTTAGACAGAGGAATGTCGTCCCACATTTGAGCAGGAAAAGTACTCCATGCTTGCACTAGCTTACCGCCCCAAAAACCTGTCCATGATAATCCCGATAGAATAAATAACAGAAGAATGAATGACAGTGTTCCACCGATATTCGCATGCAGATCACGCATTAAAATACGCGTTCCTGAACCAAATCGAAGCTTAAGAAAACCAGCGCGGCTCGCGTTATCTCGAGGAAGCCATAAGTAAATGCCACTGATGAGTAACAGAATAGACAAGCTTATTGCGACTTCAATTAGGTAATCCCCCCAATCACCAATCAACAAAGTGCCGTGAATGTCATTCGCCAGTTGATACAGACTGTCGCTGCGGGGGATTTCTCCTACCACTTCGCCAGTATATTGATTCACCGTGGCGAAAACGGACGTGCCATCTTCAAGTGATACAGAAAATCGGTTCGCAAGATCAGGGACTTTACTCGGTACAAATTGTGTCACCGTACCTTGTGGGTATTGATTTTGTACCGCAGCTAATTGTTGTGACACCTTGATCGGTTCGCCCGATGCAACAATTTCAATCGCGTCTTGATGGAAAGCAAGTTCGATTTCATCATCAAACAGCATCACCAAGCCTGTAATGCTCAGCATTAGCATAAACGGGATAACGAATAGCCCAGCATAGAAGTGCCAGCGCCAAGTGAGGAAGTAGAGAGTTTTATTGCGGTCTTTGCTTTTTATATTGGTTTTCGAACCAGTTGTTGCACTGCTTTTAGACTGCGAAGTTGCTTGTGCTTTCGCAGGGGTTTGAGATTCATTTCTCAACATTATTATTTCCTTTGACACACGCAAACATACCTTCTGAAAGATCAGAAAGTAATTTGAGCATGGTTAACTTTACTTAATACTTTATTTTTTAATTATTTTAGTGGGTTAGGTTTAAGCAATATCAAAGGGAGGGCCGCGCGGGGCTTGTCTCGTGTAGCGTTCGCTTAGAGCCAAAAAAGCGTAGCTGTCTGAGACAATAGAACTCAGTCGAGTCGTCAGTAATGTAGTTGGAAGTTCGTCTTGATGAAACGTGGAAAAATGGCTAAAGGGACACGGCTTTCCTTTGTGAGTATTGGGCTCGCCTTCTTCAATTTGAACCAGTTCAAAGCCGTTGA
The DNA here is from genome assembly GCF_023503985.1 of Vibrio sp. J383. Taxonomy (NCBI): domain Bacteria; kingdom Pseudomonadati; phylum Pseudomonadota; class Gammaproteobacteria; order Vibrionales; family Vibrionaceae; genus Vibrio; species Vibrio sp. J383. The sequence continues at coordinate 1,900,691 of NZ_CP097294.1, forward strand.
CCGTACATAACGACGCCCATACTCCCGCACTATTACCATGAGCATTGATAACAGGCATTAATGTCACTAGCGCCCAGCTTAATGCTGTAGCAAGTAACATGGAGAAGTTGAACGAGGTTCGGCGCATCATTCCTAATCTTTATAAATTTCCCTTATTATGAGGCACTTGTTATATAGGTAAACGTAAAGATTAACATCAGGTTAAAAAATTGAAGCTAACGCACACTCTTTTTAGTTAAAAACTGGTTACAACGAAAGAGCCAAGAAAATGTGGTGAAACTCTACATAACAGACTGTTTATAAAAAAGACAATAAAAAACGCCGCCTTACACCTTCTTGATAAGAATAATGTAAGGCGGCGTTTTAGAAATCAAATCTTAAGGCTTTGCTCTTTGATACGCTAACAAGCAAACTCTATTGATTAGTAGATTAACCGAAGATCTTGCTCCAAATGCTTGGATTACGCTTCTCGTGATACTCTTCACGAAGGCCATCGATAGTACGAAGCTCTTGCTGTGCAGATTCAAATTCACCTTGGTCTAGCTTCTTCTCAATGCTATCAATCGATGCACTGATCTTTTTGAAACCTTCCATGAAGTGTTCTTCTTTCTCAATTGGGTAAACACCCGTTTTGAGCTCAGCAACTAGCGTGTCGATACGTACGATAGGCTTTTGCATCTCTTCAATGTTTTGAGCTTCTGCCGCTTGTTTGAACGCAAGCTTCATTTCTTGCATGTTTTTCTTAAGGTCAACATTAGCAAAAGCGTTGCCAGACAATAGCGAAGCAGCGATTAAGCCAGATAAAAGGATTGAGCGAGTTTTCATTGTTTCTCCAAGTGAAGCGATGTCTTTGAAGATAGCGCCATCGTTGTTGTGGCACTTCGACTTTATTATTTTCGGCTAGTGTATACAAAAATCCGTCGGGCACAAAAATTGATTGTGTCGAAATGCAAACTAGCTAGCTAACCAATGACTAAAATGTAAAAAGTAACGGCTATTCCATCACTCAAATACCGAAAAATCAGCAATAGATTGACGGCCACGCAATGCTAAAAATGCCAAAAATTGCTGTGGCGAATGAGTGACCACTTTATTCGAATCCACACCTACTTTATCTAACAATGCAGCGACTAAGTCCAAGCCACCAACATCTACGCAGAAATGCGCATCGCTACCTGTCGTAATAAACGCACCTTTCGCTTTCGCTATTCTTGCGATCTCATAACAACGGTCAACACTGCCAACGCGGCTATTGCCTTTAAGCGTGGTGTTATTAATTTCGATTGCTACGTTATGTTCCGCCGCGCAATGAATCACAGCTTCAAAATCGAAATCAAAATTAGGGTTTCCTAAGTGGCCAAGCGCATCAATTCGACCGCCCTTAATCACATTCACGAGAGCCTCTGTATGGGTAGCGACATCCGATGGGCGAAAAACGGGCTCGTGGAAGCTGGCAATCACCCAATCTAGGTTCTTATCCACACTCGGATGAATATCGATTTCACCCTGTGTGTTCATGATGTTTGACTCGACACCTCGAATAATTGCGACATCTTCAATAAAACGAGGAAGTACACGCTGGTTACTGAAGAACCAATAGTGTGGCGCGCCCGGCATAGACTCTGAATGGTCAGTAGTACAAAACATAGCTAGCCCGTTTTGCTTCGCCGACTTGGCGTTTTCGATCAACGTGCTATAAGCATGACCACTTGCGTATGTGTGGGTGTGTGTATCAACTTTTAATTCCATAAATCAATGCCTTCATCGCTTGGTCTAGTCAATCAATTCCAAATTGGGTTGAACTAACACAGCTTCCTCAAAAAATGTCCGGCAGACACCTTCGTAATTTGATGCTGGGTAATTTGCAATTATATACTGTTCATCATTCAGAATTGTTAAAATTAATTTAATCGGCAATAACCTGATTTCGTCCGTTATTCTTTGCTTGGTAAAGGCGTTCATCCGCGAGCATAAACAGATCATTTGGTGACGTGCTTTTAGCCGGAACACATTGAGCAACGCCTATACTCATCGTTACATGAGAAGCAATGGGTGAAGAGTTATGAGAAATCGATTGATCGTGTAAAACCTTTAAGAATGAATTAAGGCGACCTTTGCTTTGTTCGATTGATGTATTTGGCAATACAATGGCAAATTCCTCCCCCCCGATTCGAGCTGCAAGGTCTGACGGCCGTTTAAAGATTTGCTTCCAAAGCTTTGCTATTTGTTTGAGGCAGACATCACCTTGATGGTGGCCATACGCATCATTGTATTGCTTAAAAAAGTCAATATCACCGATCACTAAGGTTAAAGCTTGCCCTTCTTGTTCACATCGAGCCCATTCAGATTCAAACGTTTGATTAAATTGACGCCTATTAGGAAGAGAGGTGAGCTCATCAAAAAGTGCTATCTTTTGAAGATCTTGTTTTTCTCTCTGTAACTGCTCATCACGCAACTCATATTGATACAAGGTTTCCAGCAATTCTTTTCTAGGTGCTTTAGTCAAATCCTTTATGGAGAGTGGCGAACTAACAAACTTGGCAAAATCGCCTCTAAACAAAAAATAAAAGACGAGCATTGGGACGCTATAACTAGCCGCGATCAACAACTTACCCATTATATTTCCGAATATGATAGGAACGATCTGAGGACTTAAATCAAAAGCTAAAAGAGGAAACAGTACCCCATCCAAGCAGAGGATAAAAACAAATGCTAACGTGTAGATGAATGCCAGCACAGGTAGGTTGGAAAGGAACTTACTTACTTGTGTAAAAATGAACATCAATAACAATATTTCGAGGAGAATTAAAGCTCCCCCAAGTACAAGTACTTTCATTGATACATCAAAAATATTGAAAGGGATTCCAAAAGGATTCAACACATATTCCGATTCCAACAACCAAGCCATAAAATTAAAACCAACGAAGGCAATCAAATCTACAACTACTACTAGCTGAAACATGTGTCTAAAGGTACTAAAATCTCGTTCAATAATGATGAGCATGATAGTGCTCATCATGAATGCACCATAAGCAATATTTCCGCCTGAAATGTTTAGAGTTTCGGATAACGGAAATGAATAAACTGCACCAGCAAGCCCCCCGACCAAAAGTACAATACTAAGATAGTTATAAAACGCCGCTGTACGTACGCGATTTTTTAACGTAGCAAAATACAATGGGAAAATTGAATATATTCCTACATTAAGAATATATGCTTCTAACGTCATTACTGTTCCTTCTAGGCTCAACACATACAGCACCTAGATATTTTATAGATGTGCAAAATAACTGCCAATATTAACATAATAACGATTAATTAATAAAACATCCGAGATGCTTGATTTTCTAGTCAGGAAGATTAAAAACATTAGATATGTATTGCTCGCATAGGACCTATCCAACATTTGGAACAACCCTATCAGCCCTACCAGTCACAAGTGGCCATTAGCTCTTAAAGGTAACGCTTTATTATCATTTCACTTAATCATCGTAAGCACGACTTAGTCGTACCGCCGCCTTAATTACGCCAATTTTTTGCAACCTACCCAAGTTCGTCAATACTTAAACCAGTCTACAAACTGGAGTGTTAGATGAGAAGAAGACGATATCCGCTGAGTATCCACATCACTAGCCTTTTCTTAATTTTGACCACTCTTGTCGGTACCGTACTGATTTCGATAAGTTATCGGCATTCTCAAGAACTGCTTTTAGGCACCGTGCGCGAAGTCAGTAATGAACATCGCGATAAGCTGGAATCGGTATTTAAACAAGCTATTGCCCCAGTCATCACAACCTTAAACGTGATGGCAGTGAGCCCGTTTGTTGCTCATCAAACCTCCTCCGTCGAAAAAGAATCTTGGCTTGCTTCGGTCGATATCATCTTCAAGCAAAATACCAATTTAGTCGCTCTGTTCTATGGCTCTGAAGATGGCAATTTCCGAATCTTTCGCCCTCTGAGTTCCATCAAACAGAGAGCCGACAACAACGCTCCCGCGAAAGCGACCATGATGGTCAGTAGCACCAATCTAGATGGTGAAAACTTTATTACCTTTCTCGATGGCGCACACCAAGTGATCAGTACCCGACAAGCCGAGAGTAAGTTCAACCCCACGACTCGACCTTGGTTTCGTAACGCAAAGCCTGACGGCTCAATACAACTCTCTGAGCCCTACCTGTTCTATTTCCTGCAAACCAATGGCATTACGCTTTCTAGACGTTCTTTGGATGGCAAGCATGTCGTTGGTGCCGACTTCACGTTGAAATCTCTCTCTTCCCAGATCAGTGAATTGGCCTACTCTCCACAAACCCGACTCGCACTGTTCGACCAGCATTTTAATCTTCTCGGCCAACATCAACTTGATCTATCAATTCCCAAGCTTGCCTCCCAGCCTAACGACACAAGTAAAACTGAGAAAACGAATAACCAAACGACAGGGAAACTCTCTGGCAGTGAACAAGACCTAAGCTTTTTTAATGTGCCTAAGCGTGAACAGATGGAAGCATTGAAAGCATCCGTCATAGCACCACTTATCTCCGACGAGGAGAAATTAAACCTCAACCTAAAAAATGTTAAGTACAACTTAAACACTTGGGCATTAACGCTAACGCCCATTGAGCTCACTCAGAATGTCACTTTATATTTGGCAGAGGCTACGCCGCACAATGAGTTGCTCTCTGATCTTATCTCGATGCGTGACAAGCAAGTCGCCGTCGCGATTGGGATGTTGTTCATCTGCTTCGCTATCGTATGGTTTGTCGCCAATCGTTTGTCTCAGCCGCTTAATACGCTGATGCAACTCACCGACAACATCGCACGATTTGACTTCAGGCGAACTCATTATCCCAAAAGCATGATTCAAGAAGTGGCTAACCTCGCCCACTCAATTGAGCTGATGGAACACACACTTCATGATCTTATTACGCTACTTCGAGACACGGCCGGTAATCAGGAGTTTTCGATATTAGCCAAAAATATTGCTCATCAAAGCTATTTAATTACCAAAGCAGAAACCATCGTCCTCTTTACTCAATCAAAAGAGAAAGATGTGTTTGATACGGCCGCAAACCTCGCCATTCTTCCCTTTAAGGCCGACATCAATGACTTCATCAAGCACACCCCTTGGTTGCTGTGCCAGCTTAAATCTGGAGAAACAATCCACTTAAACCGAGAAGACAATGTTCTCAACTATTACCAAGATTCGATCTTCAATTCAGATCTGTACCTGTTTCCACTATTAAACCGTGAGAAGTTGTTGGTGGGTATCGTCGCAATTGGCTATGAAAGACCGATTACCAAGATGCAGGCAGACAAGCACGCCTTCTTACGAGAACTGCTCAGTTTTGCGGAAATAGCCAAAGATAACATTGACCAAATGCAGCAACAGAAAGACATGCTTAATGCCTTTATCGAGTTGATTGCATCAGCGATTGATACAAAATCACCTTACACGGGCGGGCACTGCCAACGCGTGCCTGAACTGACCAAATGGCTGACTCAAGCAACCATTGATGATGACCGTTATTACCCGCAATTCTCATTGGATAGTAAACAGTGGGAAGAGTTAATGCTCGCCGCTTGGCTTCATGACTGCGGCAAGGTAACCACACCCGAGTATGTCGTAGACAAGGCAACAAAACTTGAAACCATTTACGACCGAATCCACGAAGTGCGAATGCGTTTCGAACTGTTAAAACAACAGGCTGAAACCGACTACTGGAAAGCTATAGCGAACGGAGCGCTTCAAGAGGATCAGCTTAAGATCCTCGAACAAAGCTTGTCAGAATTGGATGAAGAATTTGCCTTTGTTGCTGAATGTAACCTTGGTGGAGAGTCGATGACGGACGAACAACTAGAACGCTTAGACCGAATAGCCAAGCGCCAATGGAAACGAACACTCGACGATCAGCTAGGGTTATCTTGGTCTGAAAAAGAGAGATTCAATGAACAACAAGACACAACAGAGAAGAGTGAAGCTGAGCCAGCAAGAAAAGACCAAATACTACCGGTGATGGAACCGCTACTTGCTGATAAACCCGAACATAAAATACCGTGGGATAATGGCTTTAGCCCTGCTGATGTATGGCAAGAAGCGTTTGTGCTTAAGCCAGGAGAGGTCAAATACAACCAAGGTGAACTGCACAACTTGAAAGTTCGTCGTGGCACGTTAAACGATGAAGAACGTTTCATGATCAACGATCATATTATTCAAACCTTCACCATGCTTAACAAGCTGCCTTATCCGTCTTACCTCCAGAATATTCCGGATATCGCCAGCGGACACCACGAGCGTATCGACGGCAAGGGCTACCCAAGAGGCTTAAGCGAAGACCAATTACCTCTACCGTCCAGAGCGATGGCCATTGCTGATGTCTTTGAAGCGCTCACCTCTAGTGATCGCCCGTATAAGAAAGGCAAACTCCTAAGCGAATCACTCAACATCATGACCGACATGGCCACCAGCGGTCATATCGATCCCAAGCTGTATTTGCTGTTCTTAGAAAACAAAATCTACGACAAATACGCTGAGCGATTCCTAGAGACTAAACAGCGTTGCGAGATTGAACCAAACGAACACATCGACCGAGTCAAAGAGTACATACGTTCATTGTTTTAAGCTAACCATTCAGACTAAAGACCATAAGCTTCATAAGCTCAATGGTTAGCTTTTAGCTGCCGAGTCCAATACCGCAACGTCCACTACAGTCGCTACAGCCACTGTGACTCGCGGCGTTTGCTTGGCTTTTGCTTTGCTGTGTCTCTTCGCTAATAGCGTGTTGGTAATGCTCGCCACAACAATCAGGTTAATGCCAATCATCTGCTGAGTAGAAAACACATCATCAAAGAACAACCCCTGCCATAAGGCGCTAAACAGCATGTTAGTAAAAATCAGTGGTGCCAACTGGGAGCCACTATCTGCAAGCTTATACGCCTTGGAGCGGAAAATTTGAGTATTGATGGTAAACAGTGCGAGTCCAAATGCACCAAGTCCAATCCAACGCAAGTCATCAAACGACAGCAAAGTCGTTAAAGCTCCATACACACTATCCCCCTTAAGTACATCTGGTACAGCAGAAACAGAAGTAAACACGAGCATAGGTATAACGAGTATTGCTGCGACTAAAAAGGTCCATGCGTTAAGCTCTGCTGGTGTCAGGCTCGTCTTAGAGGCTCGATACAAACTCACTTGTGAACCTGAATTAAACACACCCGCCAATAATCCTAGCAACAACGCTGGCCTAAAGAATTCTGAGCCAAATTCAAACTGCGACCAGTCCCCAGCCATCATCACTACGCCGACAAAGGTAATCGCCAAACAGGCGATGGTCGTTGTATGAATCTTAGTACCAAAGATTAATTTTTCTAACAAAGGAATAAACAGCGGGCCCGTACTGAATAACACCACACCTTCAACAAGCGTTAAGGTTTGCAGTGAAGTAAGGAAACACCACTGGCACGCCACCATAAAGATCGCTCGCATCACCAAAGGTTTCCACATATCGAGTGAAGGTTTCGTTATTTTGTAAAACATCAAGAATAAGAATAAGAACAGACTGGGTAACAAAAAACGCACAAAACTGAGTAACGAGACTGGCATCACTTCAGATAGATACTTGGCCATCAAGCCACTCAAAGACAAACTGAACGTCGACAACAACATAAAAGTCGTCGCCTTGGTAATATCAGACATAATTATCACCTCCTATGACACCTATTTTAGAAGCGTGACGTGATGAAAAATAGCGAGTAATATTAACCATAACTGTAAGGAAAACTTACCAATGAAGAAACTCGTTCCGCTTAAATCCGTTTATGCTTTCATTGCTGTTGCTGAAACCGGCAGCATGACCGACGCTGCTCGAGTGTTGTATGTCAGTCATTCGGCAGTAAGCCAAGCCATCAAATCACTAGAGCAACTGGTTAATAAACCGCTATTTCAGCGAGTAGGTCGTCGTGTTGTTCTTAATGCCGCCGGTAAGCGATATTACCGAAAGGTCGCGCCTGCACTTGAGCAAGTGATAGAAGCCACCGAAGAGCTTGCCAGAACGCCTAACGATCACCGCATTACCCTCAACATGGTCAACTCGCTCGCAATGCACTGGTGGATCCCTCGAGTCCCCGAATTTCAAGCATTTGCTCCCTCACTTGATATCCGTATTTCGACATTAACCGGCCCTTTCGATATCGAACAAGAAGGTGTCGATATTGCCCTCGTACATGGCAAGCCAAACGAATGGGAACAATATTACAGCGAAAAGCTCGGCGACGATGACCTAGTCTTGGTGTGCAGCCCTGCTCTATTGAAAAACCAGACCGGATTAAACGTCCAACAACTCGTCAAACAAAACCCGACCATTGGCGTTTTTAACCTCAGGCGACAACATGACTGGCAAGTCTGGTGCGACAATTACCAAATCCCAATGCCCACATTCCATAGCAATCTAACGTTTGATGTCTCCATTCAAGCGGTTCAAGCTGCAATTCGTTCATTAGGTGTGTTGGTAACGCATCGCTTGTTTGTGAAAGATGACATCAGCCATGGGATGCTAGTGGAGCTGGGTGAACCCGTCGCGAACCCACACCAAGATTTCTATTTTGTTTGCCCAAAAAACAAATTAAAACAAGAAAGTGTGCTAAAACTGAGAACATGGTTGAGGCATGAGTTCACACGCTCAGAGACAGCACTGAACGATAACATTCAAGAACAAGACCAAACTATCAATCAATAAGCGAGTAACAACTCAGCAAGCTTACAAGAGGCCATTATGATTATTACCACCACTCAATCTGTTGAAGGCAAACGCATTGTCGATTACAAAGGGGTTATCGCCGGAGAAGCCATTCTAGGGGTGAATGTTTTCAAAGATATGTTTTCAGGAATTCGTGACTTTGTGGGTGGACGTTCTGGCACCTACGAGAAAGAATTAGAAAAAGCACGCAACTACGCATTCAAAGAGTTGGAGCAAAAAGCGATTGAAGCGGGTGCCAACGCGGTGGTAGGTGTCGATATAGATTATGAAGTATTAGGAACAGGTAATGGCATGTTGATGGTATCTGCAAGCGGCACGGCGGTTGTTGTCGCTTAATCCAACCTGCAATTATCTATAAACACTTATTCCAACCTTCGGTCTTTCATCACCGAAGGGTTGGAGTAAATATAAGCCGAGACTGAGTTTGATTTAACTCGTTGTGCCTTGTTGCTCAGAGATGATGTCATCGAAAGACGCAATTCGAGCAAGGAACGCACCCTTGTCTTTCGGCAATATAGAGCTTGCCAAAGGTAGGTCAGCCTTCATCGAGTCAACCGCTTTACCACGTACCAACACTTCAAAATGTAGGTGAGGCCCAGTTAAACGGCCTGTTGCACCAGACAACGCAATTTTTTGACCTCGCTTAATCTGTTGGCCTTTCTTAACCAAGAAACGGCTCAAGTGTAAATAACGTGTCTTATAAACGCTGTTGTGTTCGATCACCAAGTATTTCCCTGCGTACGGATGATTACGAATTGCCACAACTCGACCATCGCCGGTTGAATAGACTGGCGACCCTACGGGTGTTGCGAAGTCAGTACCATTATGCGGAGATATACGTCCTGTCACTGGGTGCTTACGGTACGGGTTAAATGGCGAAGTAATTCTTCGGAATTGTTTGTCTATTGGGTAGCGATTGAACGCTTGCTCAAGGCTATTCCCTTCTCTGTCATAGAAACGTCCATCCGGAGTAAGAAACGCGGCCACTTCCTTACCTCGTAACGTAATCGATATGCCTTGAACCTCTGTTTTTCCTGTTAGATGGTCGCCTGTGTATTGCTCATTGACCAACACATTAAACTCATCGCCCGCTCTTAACTGCTTTGAGAAGTTAATTTTGTCTCTTAGCGTTCGAGTAATATTGGCTATCTGGGCGGTTGTTAATCCCGCTTTGTATGCTGACGTTGAAAAACTGCCATGAACGGTACCCGTATAGAGCTTTTCTTTCCATTCGCCAGGCATTTCATGGAATTGGTAATTAAAGCTTCCATCAGCATTTTTAGTGAAGACAGCTTGCTCTACGAGACTTTCATGGAAAATCAGCTCTACTAGTTGTTTAGAGTCACTATCCAAAAGCAACTCTAGATGATCGCCAGGTTTTATTGTATCGAGCTTCAAAGACTCAAGATCCGCTTCCATCACTTTATGAACTGTCTCATAAGGCAGTTTCCATGACGAAAATATGTTGCTGAGCGTATCTCCAACCTTCACGAAGTAATGAACTTTTACCAACGTTCTTGAGCTTGTCTCTGAATCTGTATATGAGTTTGACGCCCCCTCTTGATGAGTTAATAAATCTTTATAAGGGGTGACTTGAATTGAGATTTTTTCTGGTGTTTCGGATTGAAAATGGAGCAAAACGGAAAGCGAGAATGCACTAATAGCGATAACGATCAGGCCAATACGGAGGAACTTCATAAAATACTTAGCGGTTATAACAAGAAACTTGGTAGGTGTTATAACATAACAATTAATTCAAAAAAATAAACGAAATGTAAGAAACCGTTCCACAAAAGTTGCCAAAATATGGTGGGCGTGTGAAGCCCACCACCTTATTTGACATTACTCTTCACAAAGCGCTTCAAAACGGTCTAAGCCGCGCAGCATTTCAAAGTCTAGCTCTTCAGCTAACAGCTCTCTCATTGATCCACTCGCTTGAATAGAACGCTCTAAGTCGTCGATAGCCTGACCCTCCGCTCCTAATCTTGCATACGAACAAGCTCGTTGATACAAAGCATGGGCATTTTGGTCATCAACCTCTAATACGCGGTTACATAAGCTCATTGCCCAATGATATTCCTGCATGTCCATTGCGGCATCGGCTTTAGAGGTTAATGCTTCTAGATCGCCCGGACGAACTTTCAATATTTCATCGTAGATTTCAATCTTTTGCTCCGCCGTTTGTGCATTTTGCGATCTAAGCCATAAATTGTGAATCTCATTTATGATCTCAATCTCTCGGTTATTCTCCGAGATGATTCTGGTCTTACGCTTAAGATCCCTTTCAAGAACATTAAACTTCTTCTCATAATCTTGAGCTATCGAATTAAGACGTTGATCGGCCATTTCTTTGGTGGTGTGCTTGAGCTCTTTAAGTGACTGCCAACCCACCAATGCGATAAGAGAAGCAACACCTGCGATAATATAAAAGAAATAAGTCACCGTTACGTTTGCGTAATTCAGCGATTTATCGGCCACGGAAAGCTCTCGATCCGTCATCTGAATAGTTAAGCGTCTTTCAAGGTCTTGTTGCTCCATTCGCAACTGCTTCAATTCATCTAAGATGTATCGTTCCATCAATGGTCGGTCTACATACTCTTTCTCTGAGTATTTAACTTCCTCGCTTGCAAAGCTCATGGTCGTGACCAGTGAGAACACTGCAATCAATAGGATTCGAAGCATTTATACATTCCTTATATATTTTATCTTTGTTAACTGTATCTCTTAATCGCAAGACAAGCTAGAAAGTCGGCAATTCTGCCTTCTCCTTATTGGAATCAACACTCTAAAACATCATTGATAATTATAAAACACCTGAAGCAACATCATTAATTTCTAAATTATAAAAATACCGCGTAATACTGTTCTATATAATTAATTCGCGATGCGAATATACCAAGAGTTGATTTATTGCATCGAGATGAATCTTATATTAATAACGATCAGAGCGAGGTTAATTTGAACAATCCACGATACGATTTAATGAGCCGGGTGCTGCACTGGGTCATGGCGTCTGTCATCATCTATGCAACAGTCGCAGGATATGTGATGCACTATGTCACCAGTCATCCAGAACTGTTTTCTTTTCTGTCAGTGCTCAACATGTCATTGGCTACCATTGCGACGCCATTATTCGTGGTTCGTTATGTCTGGAGTCACTTCCGCTCATCGCCAACCATGCCACTGTCTGTACCTGAAGGGCAAAAATGCGTTGCTAAACTTGCTCACTCCCTGATGTATCTAGTGATGTTTATGGTTTTTAGCACCGGTTATTTGATGCTAAAAGAACCTTATTCGTTATTCTGGTTAGTGAGCGTGAATAACCCAATTACCGACCCTGCAATCAACGGCTTCTTTTTCTATTTACATCGTGCCAGTTGTATTGCCCTAGCCTGTTTAGTTGTTCTTCATGTTTGTGCTGCACTTAAACACCACTTTGTCTCTAGGAACTATGTATTGAAGATGATGCTTTAAATTTTGGAGGGATATTTAAGTAATATAAGTGATGTTCTCAGTATTCGAGGTAATCATCTGCTTTAAAAAATACAGCATGGTTTACACAAACAAAAAAGCCATAGCATGTTCGCTATGGCTTTCTTATTTCAATTTGATTACTTGGTTTGAGTATCAATCATCACTTGCCAGTATTCGCACTTGGCCAAGAACTCTTTTAAATAAAGCTCTGGGTTCGCTAGTTTCTCACCGCCTTTAACATCAGCCCCAGTCACACGCCAAAAGCCACGAGTTACCAAGTTTCGGTGATAAATAAAATCGCTGATTTCATTTGTCTTTAAAGGAAGTTGCTCACCAAACGTCTGTTCGTATAAGCTCAGCGTAGAGGCTTGCTCACTTGGCTTTTCCCTTAAAAAGGTATCCAAATCCAAGCCTAGTGGCTGCTGTTGTTCCTTTGGCAGTGCTTTAGCTAATTTAGAGATAACACTGAACAGAGCCAACTCAACTTTTTGAGACGCTAATAACGATGCGCCTAAAAGCGCATGTTCATTGGAAATGTGTTGCTCTGTTGATGAAACGGTTGCTGTTGTCACTGTGTTAACCTCAAATAATCATAACGGGTGTTACTGAACTGGATAGAGTCTTTTCATTAAGCTGAATCTTATTCTTGTCATTAAGAAGAATCTTACAGTTAAGCTGAGTCTTGCAGCTAAGCAGAGTCTTTCAGCAGAACACGGTCAGCATCAATAATAGTGAAGCCCGATGCATCTTCATTCTTTTCGACTTGCACTAAACCTTTAAAACCAATCTGCGACAACTTCTTCGCAAGGTGATCCGGTGCTGTTTCAAAAACAACATTCATAAAAGGTAAATACTCAGCATCAACAAAACCATGCTCGTTAAACAGTTCCATTGCTTGAGATAAATGGTCTGAGTCGGTTAATTCGATAATTTCTACAACTTCTTCCAACAACATCTTCGATTCCATATTCGCCAGAAAGTGACTGACACAAGCACTTACGTTTTGCTCGCATACATCCCGATGCCCGAAGACACCCCTTTAGTAGTAGGGAGATCATAACATATTAATAATCGAAAAATATGTTTAATTTCCCTAACCTATTGGGAATATTAGAAAACAATAGAAACTGGAGAAGCATAGACAAGACCAGTTCGTCTCATCGAAAGCAACAGCCTGATTTGAGGCAATCAGGCTACCGTAACTTGAGAATCGCCCGTTTCGACAATCGACTCTTGTAACAAGCCAGCATAAATTCCATTGTGTGCGACTAGCTGTTGATGATTACCTTGCTCAACAATTTCACCCTGTTCCAATACCAGAATCGTATCCGAGTGACGAACGGTACTCAAACGGTGTGCAATCGCAATCACGGTTTTTTCCTTAAACAGACGCTGCATCGCTTTTTGGATGAGGTCTTCGGTGATTGAATCTACCGAGCTGGTCGCCTCATCAAGCATCATCAGTTGACCACCCTGTGCAACCGCTCTAGCAAACGAAATAAGCTGCGTTTGCCCCACAGACAAATTGGAGCCGTTCTTTTCCAAGTGGAAGTCATAGCTTTGTGGCAATTGTTCAATAAACTTATCGGCGTACACATAGCGTGCTGCTTGTTCAACCTCAGTTCTAGATAGATGCGTTTTGCCCAGTGCGATATTGAATTGGATTGTCTCTTCAAATAAGTGCACGTCTTGCATCATCATTGAGAACAAATGAGCAGAGTCTTCACTAGAGATCTGCGACAGCTCTATTCCATTCAGTAGAATGCTGCCTTCATAGTCTTGATAGGTTTTAGAGATCAGACGCAGAATCGTCGACTTGCCCGATCCCGTAGAACCCACAAGCGCGATTTGATGGCCTTTCTCCAGTACGAAGGAAACATTCTTTAGAACGTAGGGAGAATCGTCTTTGTAACGGAAGATCACGTTCTTAAACTCCAGGCTCACAAACTGTTCGAGCTGTTTTTCAACCTTGCTCGATGTCAGCAGGTTACGCCCTTCCTCTTCAGTCGGCTCAACAAACAGCTCTTCAATATGGTCAAAAGCCGCAAATGAGCTTTGAATAGAAGCAATCTGGGAAGTAAAGTCACGGATCGGAACAAACACTTTTTCTAAGGTGTTGATGAACGCAATTAGCACACCCAAGGTGAGTGCCCCTTCTATCACTTGCTCAGAGCCATACCAGATCATAATTGCGATCGTGATTGAGGTAATGCCCGAGATAAACGAGAACAAAATCGCATCGTATTTATTGATTTTCTTCTGTGCTCTCAGAAACTCATCAGTATAGCCTTGGTAACGTTGTTCGACTTGCTCTTCAGCTCGATACATCTGAACCGTTTTCATACCAAATAAGACTTCTTGTAAAAAACCAATTCCGCGAGCCAACGAAGAGCGAGTAACCTTATACAAGGCACGAAGTCGGTTTCTCACGTATACTGTCAAGTACATCACTGGTGGCATGATAATCAACACAATCATCGTTAACTGCCAGTCAATGAAGAACATCATCACCAACAGAGCAATGGTATTAATGCTGTCTTTAACAAGACCAACAACTGACTGAACAAATGTCTCACCGATGGTTTCTAAGTCACTCGTTAGGCGTGAAAGTGTTACCCCAATCGGTGTGTTATCAAAATAGCTGCGTGGCAGTTTAAGTACTCGATCAAACAACACTGAACGCATGTCAGTTATCGTGTATTGACCCGTTTTACGCAGGTTATATGAATAGGTGGTATCAACCACATAGCTCACCACCAGTACTGCGACTAGATAGAAGACGTATTCGAGCAATCCATCCATATCCCCATGGCTCAGGTGTACATCGATCACTTGAATGATCAGCCAAGGAAATAGTAGGCTTGTAATAACAGAGAGCGGAAGCATAGCAATGCCCAGAATCGCAGAACGTTTATATTTCTTAGCAAACTTAAAAAAGTGCTTGAGGTACTTGAGATCAACACCTTTTAACATGCTGCTGCCTCCGTTTCATCCTGCTGTAACTGCCATGTATCGTAATAGTAATCACACGTTTTCAATAACGTCACGTGGTCGCCCTTCGCAATCACCTTACCTTCGTTCAACACGATAATTTCATCCATATATTCAAGGGCATTAACACGGTGCGAAACCACAAGAACTGATTGATTTTCTAGGCGCTTAAATAGGCCCTCTAAAATTTTTCGTTCCGTTTCATAATCGACAGCCGATAGAACGTTATCCATGATGATCAGATCGGTGGGTTGCAATAAAGCACGCGCAATACTCAAGCGTTGCTTCTGGCCTCCTGACAACATGATCCCTTTCTCACCGACTAAGGTTTGATCGCCATGCTCAAAACGTGTGACATCACTAGCCAACTGACTGAGCTCCAGCACTTCATCAACCTGACTCTTTGCCAAATCAACATTTAAGCTACCAAAGCGGATATTGTCTTCAACGGTTGCAGAAAACAGGTAAGGGTCTTGAGTCACGGTTTTCACATAACGGCGCAAGTCACTGCGTGAGAAGCTAGTGACATCCTTTTCGCCAAGGAAAACAGAACCTTCAGGAACATCCAAGTGGTGGTTCAAGCAGTTCACTAATGTTGTTTTACCCGCTCCGATTCCACCAAGCACTCCGACTTTCTTCCCCGCAGGAATATCGAAGCTGATGTCATCAAGAATCACACGCTCTTCACCCGAATAGCTGAAGCTGAGATTGCGAACGGAAAACGTTTTTCCCCTTAGCGATTCAACATCTAACTCAGTGAGCTTATCTTCATCAAGCTCGGGGACTTTGGCATTAAGAATGGTCTGTGCACTTTGAATACCCACCATGCCACGCTGATAGATGGTCGCGATTCTGCCAAGCTGCATCAATGGCATAGCGAGCAAAACCGAGTAAGTTAGGAAAGCAGTAATCTCACCAAGTGTGAGTTCCTGTCTCATTAACATGTAGCCACCAAGCCCAAGAATGATGATTTTCATCAGGTCATTGGCGTAGTCGAGTACCGGCATAAAGAAGACTTGAATACGTGTGATTTTAAGGCGGCATTCAAGCAATAGTTGGTTAAGCTTTTCAGTTTCGGCTTTCACCCAAGGTGACATCTGCTGGCTCTTAATCAAGTCAATCCCAGACAGGTAACTCATTAACTGAGCAGACAAGTTTTGTAGACGTTTCATGTGCTCTAAATGCAGTGTTTTCATACGCTTGAAGCCCACACGGAAAATCACAAAAGCGACTGAGATAGGAATAATCGAATACAGTGTGAGTTCTGGCGATATGCGCCACATGTAAAGAGGCGTCAGCGACAACGCAAGCAGCGCATTGAAGAACTGCAGAAATCCCACACCAAACAGCAGTCGGATGCCACTAAGGTCGTTATTGATAATCGAGATCAATCGACCTGAAGCAAAACGTTCATGAAAGCTGCTTGGTAAGCGATTCAGCTTTTGTAGAAGTGTACTTTTGAGCGCTGCTTCTGTAATTCGCCCCGGATTAAGCGCATAGATACGAGACAGAATTCTCACCACCACCATGGCGACAGACATGCCGACTACAATCCAAACATAGCTTTGCAGTTGCTGATGGCCAGTTGAAGAAGCGTCATCAATCAAATCTATCGCCAATTGGATATAACGAGGGATCTCAACTTGTAACCAGTTGACGAGGAAAATGAACACAATCGCCAACAAGTAAGAGGTGCGATTCATGCGCAGGTAATGGGCAATAAACTGTCTTTTATTCATAGTATTCTTTGTTTGGGGCAGGCTCACAGCGAGATTTAGCGATATGACCGGGCAGTTAAGCTAGATAGAGTCATCGCTGAGGTAAAGATACATCAAAAACACTTAGTTGACAATATCAACCATATTCAATAATTGGTTACCGTTATTACATTCTAGCATTGCTAGAAACAACTTTGCCGCCAAAAGTGGCGGCAAATATCTGATTATATGAAAAATTCGCTTTAAAGAATAACGTCTACCTGCCCGTTTTCAATATCCACTAAACGCTTCACTTCACTTCCCATCGCTGATGGATACCATACCTCTACCCAAACTCTATCGACATGATTAGGAAGAAGCAGTGTCGTAGAAAAATCGATGTCCTCATTTATCGGTGTTCTCAACACTTGTGAGGTGTAATCGACAACCTCACCATTAAAATCAGTGTAGATACTCATAAAGCCTCGAGAGCTTTGTGAACTTGCTACGTCAACGCTCACAACAACCTCTCTCTCGGTAGAGAAGTCAAAACCTTCCGGTACGGATAGCTCTACTGATTTCAGCGCTTGCTGTACAGGTGTAACGCTAGAGGTAACCGTGTTGCTGACCCCAGCAGGAGCGCTACTTGGAGGGGCTACTGAACTTGGCGTTGAAGTGGTTGAGCCGCCACCACCACCTCCGCCACAAGCAGTAAGAAAGACCAAAGTTACACTACTCAGCATTAGTTTAGTTGTATTCATAAATCCTCCTTGATTAATCTTCAGTAGACCAAGTTTTGTTGGCGTTAGGGTCCAAGTACCAGGTTGGTTTTGAAGAACCTCCTGAGGTCGCCCATTCAGCAAAGTCTGGGTATGCCTCACTGATATCGATGTACTCTGATGGATGATTCCAAGGAGATGAAATTAAGATACCCCAAGGCATATTTTGCGTAGTTCGATAGTATTTATCACTAGATGGGTCTGAATCGTCTTGCGCGATGCCATAGAAATCACTCACTAACGTGCCACGAGACGTTGGTGGTAAGTCTGCGGTATGGATTTCTAAATCTTTACCCGGAGATGTAGAGAAACTGTCACCGTGGTAATAACCAGCTCCCGCACCAAAGATGAATGGGTCGAAGCCACTTAATGGCATCAGTGAACTCACTGTCGGCTCGCTTCCAGAAGCAAACGGTAGAGAAATGCTGAACGTCATTTGGTCAGCTTCTAACGTCGGGCTACAAGAAGGATTAGTGCGGTGGAACATGCACTCACCGTGAATCGGAAGATCATTTTTTAGGTTCAACGAAGCGACAACAACGAGGTCTCCTCCTGGCGATGCAACATTTTTGTCCTCACCTGTAAACGGCGAGATATTTACTCGAGTCGCGCCATTCTTTTGCACTCGAGCCGTTTGAAGATCAACATCTGACTCATCGAAGCCATCAAGCTTCCATCCTAGTCCATTACCATAAGAAGCACCGTAGGCCATTATGGTTCCCGTAATATCCATTCGAAGCACTGCGTCATCTTTACTTAAAATGGTAGTGCGGTAGTAAACCACGACGTCATTTAAGTCAAAGTCACCAACTTCTGGCCAATTATCTTCGAAGGCCGCTGTATAGTAATTCGAATGTTGAACCGTTGTGCCAGGATCCGTAACGTTGAACACGTAGTCTTCTACTTCACCATCACCAACATAACCGTCATTTGGAATGTTAGGGCTACTCGCTAAACGGAATCGAGTTTGTACTCCACCAACGGTAGCATAATCATCCACTCGAATAGGGACAACTTGGCTTCCATCGACAACAGAATGGTTCTTCAATATCTGCTCATCATCCTCAAAAGACCCATTCATATCCCAGTCAGCCCAGGCTTGCAGATAACCACTCCCCACAACATTGACGTTAATTAAACTGTCTAGGCCGATTTCAAGGTTCGTCAGCAATGCAATACCGTCATCATCATTTCCGTCAACATCCAAATCATCGCCGTTTGATGATGCGCCAGGTTGGCCATCAGTATCGGCATCAATACTAGCGCCTAAGTACAGCGTGGAAGAAATCGCATGCTCAGCACCGTTGCTCGCCTGTAATGTTCCATAGCTATCAGGCGCATCACCAAAATCAGATTCGTCTGAGCTTTCTATTGGCGTTGTAAATCCAGATAAATCCCAATTACCGTCAAATGCCGAGAAAATAGGGTTGGGGAAGCTGCTGCTACTACTCGTAACCGTTTCAAATTGTAGAGTAACGATCGAGGTGTTCTTGTAGGTGAATTTTACGGCACCGGATGTGTCAGTTTCGGAATAGTTCGTACCTGGCCCGGTGAATAGCACCGACGTTCCATCGGCACTCTCTTCCGCCGTCAAACTCGCGCTAGCACTACCAAGCTGGTAACTGTAGAAACCTTCGCTTTTAAACACTCTGACTTGCTCCGACTGCACGGGTTCGCCATCAATGTCATAACCAATCATGTCAAATTCGGGAAGTGTATAAGGCACTGAGAACGTACCTGAGAGGCCATCTGTACCATCATAAAATTCAAAGGTATAGATTAAGCCTGCAGAGCCCGCTGAGTTAGTTTGGTAAAGAAAACCAATATCTCCTGAAGGCTGCGTCGCGCCAGCTTTGTAGTTTGGAGCATGAAACAAAAATGTCGCGTCACCAAACACACTACTCGACACTTTGGCGTCTATTGTTTTTCCATCATGTGTTCCGACGTTCAGAAAATGCATTGATGCCCCATCGTAGGTGGGCCCAGCCCACGAACTGCTACCGTTCGTCGCCTCTACATGGTTTGAAAAGTCCAAATCCACCGTCGTTGCGTAGATAGGGACACTGATTGCTGCCGTCACAAGATAAATAATTTGCTTGTATTTCATAGTAAACCTCGACTTATTCTTCGCTTCTGCGATTTCCTTGAAAAGTACGTAAACTCTGAACGGCAAATTAAAGAAACGTCTCATTTAACTCAAAACAATCCACATCTTTGTTTATTGTTTTAGTGCCGATAAAGCGAGCTGCTTAATAAGAAGAAGCAAAAGAGAAGCCAAGTTTCTAACCATTGAAAAATAACCGTATTACATTGAAAAATAAGACTTATTTTTCTAATTTAAAATTACAGTCAGGAAAAAACGGTCTGTTCTTCAAAATAAGAATCAATTTGAAGAAAGGTTAGTCAACTTGAAAGTCTGTTAGATACAGCAACGTTCTATGCGGTTTGGGAACTGGATAAGTTGTTTAAGGGCTGGAGGTGTTTTGCTTAAAACTCAAACTACGATGTGTTTGGTCAGTAAAGGGGTAGGTATTATTGTTCGTTCATGGTTAGCAAAACTGTTTAAAAATATTCTACTTTTAAACAGTCTCGATTTATTAAAAGGGTTACAGCATTTCTTTTGCGATGAGATGTAACAAAAAGGTTTCGCGCTCAATGCTCATGCCCTTCTTAGAGCTCTCAGCCATGGTCTTTTCGTTGTGAGCGATCGCTTCATGGATATTCATCCACACCGGCTTCATCCCGTTTTTCACTTCATAATCTTCGTAAGCCGTTTCACCCAGCTCACGATCAATTTTGCATGAGTAGCAGTAAGAGATCATATGCATCATATCCGCATCGTCTTTATACCAAGGACGGAACTCTTCAAAAATACCAAACGGCTTAATGCTATGGATATTCTTCGCGCCTGTCTCTTCTTCGAGTTCACGCACCATACCAGCAATCACATCTTCACCTTCATCCAAACCACCACCAGGAATGGTGTAGTCGTGATAACGCTCTGTATAGAGCATCAGAATGTCTTCACCATCTAATACAATGGCGCGGGCAGCATTACGCTTGTATACCGTTTTATTGTCTAGATGATCGATATCAGGGTGGATGGTGGTTTTTAGGTGTCTCATGATTCTGACTGCTCTACTGAATTTGGCGGCATCATATCATAATCATCAATAGATTCGAGGTTCTCCGTCCCCCACAAGAACACATACCCTCTGCTTTTGATCGCTGTTCGCCCACGGCTATCGAGTCAAAATAACCATCAAGTAATGCCTTATTGACGGAGGCCGTTCCTGCTATAACATCAGCTATGTCAGCTTGATCAAACACTCAAAAAGCACTTAAAAATAGCGAAATATCAACCTATTTCAATATCTTGACCAAATTAGGACAACCTTTTCTGAAATCTAAAATATACTAATTTCATAGAGCTTCTCATTTGGTTCTGTAGAACTTAACGCATTCGATTATAGAGTTATCACGTAGGAGATAGACATGAAGAAAATTGGTTTGATGGCTGTATGTGCCGTTGTATTAGGCGGTTGTGCAAACGACTATGCAGAATATAGCGAAGGCCAACGTATTTCAGTCGCTAACCCAGCAGCGGTTTATTGTGTTCAACAGGACGGTGAATTAGACACGGTTACTGAAAACAATCAGCGTACAACTTACTGTGTATTCGATGACGGTGAACGTATCGAGCAATGGGAGTACTACCGCAATAACCATGAACAAGAAACTGAAAAGTAATAACTTCTATTACAAGTTTCCAATATCAAAGCTTTAAAACCCTCCCCCTAAAAATTCAATTATATTACGTAAACTGCCTGCCATAAGGCAGCGGTTTACCGTATACACACACCAATTGAACACTGTTTTATTTATGACATAGCTCTGACATTAGCCTAACCTAGGCCGATAGAATGCCCGCCTGTTACAGAATTTTACACATAGAATTATTATGAAAAGCCAATCAAAAACGAAAGAACAAACTCAAATGTCATTTGAACTGCCAGAGTTCACCCTTTCTCAGTCGACATCTCAAGTGATCTACAAACGCTGCCAAACCGCTCTCGTTGTTTTAGCGATAGGCATTGTCGCAAACCTTGCGCTTCGAATTGATTTCGTATTATTGAATGGCAATGTTGGTGAGGTCTCGGTGACCGAGATGCTGCAACAGTTACTGCTTATTATCTCGTCTGGGTCTTTTGCTTATCTAGCAAAAGAGAAGCGCGAAGTTAAGCACGCAGCTCTTCTTATCAGCGCATTCTTCGCGGTGTTGTTCATTCGTGAAATGGATTTTTGGTTCGACAAGATCGTACATGGTGCATGGGTTGTCCCTGCCCTATTGGTTGCTGGCAGTGCAATTTTCTATGCAATTAATAATGGTAAAAGAACCATTGATCAGCTTGCGCTTATTCTTGCTTCCCCACACATGAACTTACTCGTTACTGGCGTAATGCTACTGTTGGTGTTCTCTCGTCTATTTGGCATGGGCAGCTTTTGGCACAATGTTATGGGCGATGATTATGTTCGCGTGGTTAAAAACATCGCAGAAGAAGGCACTGAACTTTTGGCTTACTGCCTGATTGCGTTTGCGAGCTTAAAGACCGTTATTGGCATCACGAGAAAGAAATAAACATCTATCGCCACCAGCGATGTGTGTGATCCGATTCCGGGTCTAAATAACGATTCAATAAAGTCAGGTTAGTATCAAGTAATGCTAGGTACTCCCTGACTTTTTTTATG
Source organism: Vibrio sp. J383 (assembly GCF_023503985.1). NCBI lineage: Bacteria > Pseudomonadati > Pseudomonadota > Gammaproteobacteria > Vibrionales > Vibrionaceae > Vibrio > Vibrio sp. J383. The sequence continues at coordinate 1,923,131 of NZ_CP097294.1, forward strand.
TTGGTACCCACTGAAGTCTGCTGGATACAGCGCTCCAATACTGGGAGTAAGCTGTCGACGATGTCAAAATGAGGTGCCCCCTCTCCTAACGCCTTTACAGCTATCAGTGACTCCAACGACAGTCTTTCAGGCTCCCCCCTAACTAACTCCAAATCTCGCTTGAATGTGCCCGCAGAAACACCTTCAAGATAAACTCGATAGGTTGTCAGCACATCCATCCACAAAAACAATTGCCCTTGAGTATTTTGATGAGGATATGGCACAGCAACATGAGCTTCTAGCTGAGGATCGATTTGTAGTTCCACCCCAAGTGCTGAGCACTTCTCGACCAAAACCTTAAGCAAGCCTTGTTCGTCCATTAGTGATTGGATCTCGAAAATACGTTGTAAATGGTAGTCATTCGAAACGAACGTCACCTTCACACTCTGCCCGCGGGTAAACAGTCCACTTTCAATCATCTCTGAAGCTAAGTTCTGAATGTTCTCAACCGTATTTGTCGAATTCTGCTCAAGCAAAATCGCCCCCAAGGAAAACGGATATTCTCGCTGGCTTTCCAGAATTCGAAAATACTGGTGCATTGCATCCGCTTCAGAGGTGGTTTGACCTTTTGTCACCCCACCACAAAATGCAACACCCGTTTTCTGAATAGACTCTTCTGCCAAAGGCCCCGCCAGATACTCCACCAAAGCATCAACTCGACTGATGCCTTCATCAGTCAATTTATTCCCATTAAGTCGCTTACCTAGCACAATAAGGAGGTGATTAATGCTCATTTTATGTTCAAGTCTCGTTTTAGTGATTAGATGGAGTGAATTATGTATACAATAGTTCTTAACAAAAGTATTTTTAAATTCCTAAATGTAGCTCGCAATAATGCTCACTATTGATAGCAACATCTTAAGGTACACAAGAATCAACGTGCAGCTATATAAAGCAAAAATAGCACGGTCTTGTATTTCATCGAACTACACGCTTGTTAACATTAATCTCATTGAAAGAATACGCTCACTCAAAGAAGTGAGGTTAACAAAAGATATACTTTAACCAGAGTTCGTTCATCGAACCGTCTTCACAGGAAGTTACTATGCTGTCTATTTTTGATATCTACAAAATTGGGGTTGGCCCGTCCAGCTCCCACACAAATGGACCAATGATCGCTGGGTTTAACTTTACCCAAAAAATTGATGCTCAGCTTAAGCAAGTGAAGCGTATTCAAATCGACTTATATGGCTCGTTATCATTGACGGGTATTGGTCACCACACAGACAGAGCAACTTTGTTAGGTTTGCTCGGTAACCGCCCCGACACTATTAAGATTACCAGTGCTAACCAAGCAATGCGTAAAGCGATTGAAGATAAATCTCTACTGGTTAGCGGTAACCATGAAATTCACTTCGATGTAGAAAGCGACTTACTCTTCCATAAGACTAATCTTCCGCTTCATGAAAATGGCATGACCATCTCTGCCTTTGACGCAAGCGGTAGTCTTCTAGATATGGAAACGTACTACTCGATTGGTGGTGGCTTTATCGCAACCGCTGATGAGCTACAAAACGGCAAGCAAGAAGCAGAAACACAAGTTGAGTTCCCTTTTTCTTCTGCCGACCAACTACTTGAATTGTCAGAGCAGCAAGGGCTTAGCCTTGGTGGCTTAATCCTGCGCAATGAAGTGTCTTTTCAAGGCATGGACGTGATTGACCAAAAAGCTGACCAAATTTGGAAGGTGATGTCTCTGTGTATGCAGCGTGGCTTTGACACCGAAGGTATTCTTGATGGCGGACTAGAAGTCACCCGTCGAGCGCCTGCTCTTCTGAAAAAGTTGGAAGCGAATGCTTCGATTGAAAACGATCCAATGGAGATCATGGATTGGATTAACCTGTTTGCCTTTGCTGTAAGTGAAGAAAACGCAGCGGGTGGCCAAGTGGTAACATCTCCAACCAATGGTGCGGCTGGCGTTATTCCTGCGGTATTAATGTACTACCATCGTTTCATTAAAGAGCTAGACACCAAGCAGTTGAAAGACTTCTTGGCAGTCTCTGGCGCTATCGGCATCCTATACAAAACCAACGCTTCGATTTCTGGCGCAGAGGTAGGTTGTCAGGGCGAAGTTGGCGTATCTTCATCAATGGCTGCAGCAGGCCTAACTGCCCTGCGTGGCGGTAGCAACGAGCAAATCTGTATTGCGGCTGAAATCGCGATGGAACACTCTCTCGGCATGACATGCGATCCGATCGGCGGGCTTGTTCAGGTGCCATGTATCGAGCGTAACGCAATGGGTGCAATGAAAGCCATCAACGCATCACGTATGGCTCTAAAACGCACCAGCAAGTGTCTTATCTCGTTAGACAAGGTTATCGCAACCATGTACCAAACAGGTAAAGACATGAACAAGAAGTACCGTGAAACGTCTTTAGGTGGTTTAGCGGTGATCCACATGGCGCCACCGTGTGAATAGTTAGATGCGGTGACCAATTAGATGCGGTGACCAGTTAAATGCGGTGACTAGTTAGTTGCGATGAATAGTCGAGATACAGAGAATAGTTGAAACGCAATGCATCGCTGACTCGCACGACGAGAAATCGCCTCATTCAGAACCGTTATTGTAAACTTAGTTTTCGATATCCAAACAAAGGCCAGCCACCAAGCTGGCTTTTTTATTGGCTAAAATCCAACAGCCAATTGAAAGTGATACTCACTTGAACATTTTACAAGATGACCAATGTTAACTTTTCCTTTATCAGTTCATTACTTAGCCACAAATGAAGGTAGTTAAATTTCTCACAGTTATGCATCCATTATCAAAATCTAACATTGCAAATTTCATTCATGAGAAATATCAATGCACTCATAAGAAAAGGTATATCGAGTAAAGTTCTGTTTGGGATGCATGTTTAATTTTATGTATTGCTAGTGATGGTATTATAATTAGGTTATTACACTACATCTTAATACTAATGTGAGAATAAAATAATGTGGAATAGATTAAACAAATCAATGATGTTCTGCCAAATGATGTTTGGACTTTCGTTCTATGGCGTCATGGTGATCTTGACTCGTTTCTTCCTTGAAGATCTTAACTACAATGAAGCCGACACAATGATGGTTGTTGGTGCTTTCTCTGCAATCGGACCGCTATTTGCTATTGCAGGTGGCTTCATCGCCGACAAATTCTTAGGCGCATACCGATCGTTGACCATTGCCTTTCTAGGGTTCGCAAGTGGTTATGCTCTACTGGTACTCGGTGCCGCGGCGACCAATGTTCCAATGGCATTATGTGGTATTGCTTTAGCGAGTTATGCGCGTGGTTTGATGTCCCCTTCTTACCCAAGTCTTTACAAACGCACGTTCAAAACTCAGGAAGATTTCGAAAACTGCTACCCTATCAACTACTCAGTCAACAATATTGGTGCGCTTTTAGGCCAGTACTTGTTCCCGATGCTAGTGCTGGTTGTTGGTTTCCACGGTGGCTTCCTTCTTTCGGCTGCTCTAGCAGGTGCCGCACTTCTGATGATGCTCTTTGTTCGCAAAGGCCTTGTTGAAGCAAGTGCTGAAATCGACCAAAAACCAGTAAGCACTAAACACTGGGCTGCATTCCTTGGCCTTTCTGCTGCAATGATTGGTTTGGTATTCTTCATGTTTTCTAACATGGATATCGGCCAGAACATCGTGTACGCAATTGGTGGTGCAGCGATCATCTACTTTGTCTCTTTGATGATGAAATCGAAGAAGTCAGACATGCTGAAGATGGGTACGATCTTAATCATCACATTCCTGACGACATGTTTCTTCGTGTACTACGGTCAAATGATGACATCGATGACAATGGTTGCAATCAACACAATGCGTGGCGATCTATTCGGTTTCATCCCTGTAGCCCCTGAAGCGTCGATGGCAATGAACCCACTTTGGTGTATGGTTGCAGGCCCTATCATTACGGGCATCTTCTCTAAACTAGAAAAGAAAAACATTCATTTCTCTACCGCAACCAAAGTAGGTTTCTCTTTCATTCTGACTGCGATCGCTTTCGGTATCTTAACGATGGCAGTAACAACCGTTGGTGAAGATATTCTGATTCGCCCTGAAGTGTTCTTAGCAATCCACTTCTTCCTAGCATTTGGTGAGGTTATTGTTGGTTCTATGGTTGTAGCATTCATCCTGTCTGTTGCACCTAAGCACATCGAGAACTTCTCAGTAAGCTTATTCTCTGTCGCAATCGCACTATCAGGCATTGTTGGTGCTGTATTCTCAACGTCTATTGCACTTGAGAAAGGCCAAGAGATCACACAAGAGATCGTTCAAACGGTTTACGGTGATTACTTCCAACTATTAACTATCCTAGCGGTAGTAATGGTTGGTATCGCAATGGCTGCATCGTTCATTATTCGTAAGATGTTAGAAGCAGCGAAAGCCGCTGAAGAAACGATCGAACTAGAGCAAGCAAACAGCTAATTCTGCTCACGTTAAACAGTTCCAATACACCAAGCCCTTTAGTTTTCTAAAGGGCTTTTTTTGTCGATATTTTTGTTTCTATTGATATAGGGTTCAAGTTACGTTGCGCTTGTGTAAATAAAAGTAAATGATAATTATTAGTATTGAGTGTTTTCTTGTTCAGGATTATGATGTGGAAATCAAAATCTAAGAGAGCCTTATATGAGCAAGCCTAGCCCTATCACATTAACCGTTACTCAAACCTCAACCATTACACCGAATATGCAGCGTATAACGCTTAGCGGTGAAGGATTAAGTAAGTACCCAACCGAATGTGCCGGCGGCTACATCAAGCTTTTGTTCTCGCCACTCGGCACCACAGATTTAAGTCAACTGAACGAAGGTGAGCGCCCAACCATGCGCACTTACACCATTCGTCAGTACAACCCTGTCGAAAAGTGGATTGAGGTTGATTTCGTACGCCACATCACCACAGATCTGCAATGTGGCTTTGCTGCAAGATGGGCAATGAACGCAGAAGTAGGTGACACGGTTTCAGTGGCAGGTCCTGGATTAATTCAAGGGCTGAATCTAGAATCGGATTGGTTCTTCTTGGTGGCAGATATGACGTCGCTACCTGCGCTCTCTGCCAAAGTAAAAACGCTTCCGGAACACGCAGCAGGCCACGCTGTCATTCAGATCAATTCAGTAGCAGACAAGCAAACACTTGAAGTACCTCAAGGCATCAAAGTCACTTGGCTGATTGAAGATGAAACTGAAGAAACACTTTCACAAACAGTTCGCAACACAGAATGGTTAGAGGGGCAGGTTTCGATTTGGACGGCGTGTGAATTTGAAAGCATGCGCGAACTAAGACAGTACTTCCGCAACGAAAAAGAAGTCGCGAAAGAGAACATCTACATCAGTAGTTATTGGAAGCGTGGCGTCACTGAAGATGGCCACAAAGTGTTGAAGCAACAAGATGCTCAAGCTTTAGCAGGTTAAACCTGTCACTACATACATCTTCTTGCTAGATAAATAGAAAACGCCCTTAGCGAAGTTCATCTCGTTAAGGGCGTCTTAGTTTGAATCCGATGAAAATCAAAGTCGAAGTGTAAAATTAAATACTCTCCCCCACTTCAATCTCATAACCAAGATCCAGCTTTGCCACCCATTCATTGTTGCCTTGCAAACGCGCTACAACTTGCTGTGCTGCGACTTTACCGATCTGCTCCCTAGGTGTTACTACAGTCGCTAAACGCGGCGTCATCGACACGGTGATGTCGTGTCCGTGGAAACCTGCAATCGCCATCTGCTCTGGTACCTGAATACCACGTCGTACACACTCGTAAAAAGCACCAATGGCCAAATCATCGTTAGTACAAAAAATGCCATTCACTTCAGGGTGCTTCTCAAGTAACTCGCCAATCAGTTTTGCACCCAGAGTAAACGAGGAAGCGTCTTCTGTTTGCAGCGTTACTGGCGTTTTGTCGGCTTCTTGCATCGCATGCTCGTAGCCCGCCATTTTCAAGCGAGTACGTTCATCCATACGTGCCGCTAAGTAAGCGATATTGGTACGCCCCCGGTCGAGCATGGTTTTGGTCATCGCTCTAGCCGCTTCGAAGTTATCAAAGCCAACCGCTTGTTCAATACGGGGAGACACCGAATCCATAATTTCAATCACAGGGATAGAAACTGTCTGCAACATCTTACGCGCTCTATCAGTGTGCACGTTTTCTGAAAGGATAATCGCGTCAACGTTGTAAGAAAGCAGCGAAGCGATGCTCTGCTCTTCCAGTTCTGCGCTATAGCCATAGTGGGCAATCATGGTTTGGTAACCCGCAGGCGCGGTGACTTGCTCAATACCACGAATAACTTCAGCAAAAACTTGGTTAGTTAACGAGGGGACCAAAACACCAATCGCATTGCTTTTTGCGTTGGAAAGAATGTCTGGTGCGCGGTTAGGGATATAACCTAGCTCGTCTACTGCATCGCTGATCTTATCTCGCAGTGCTTCTGATACTTGAGAAGAATCTCTCAGGCAGCGACTGACGGTCATTTTGGTGACACCAACTAAGTTGGCAACATCTTGTAATGTGGGACGTTTTTTCTTATTCGACATAATTAGTAATTATTATTTTTGAGTTATGTTACTGGTAACAGTGTATCCGACTGACGTGGAATTTGAAGCCTAATTTAGTAAAATGTTGATACAGCGTCAAAATTACAAACGCCCTCTTGTTGAGGGCGTTATTGATTGTTTAAGCGTTTACTTTTACTTCAGTTCTCGGAGACTGACTCCAAGTCACGTGAAACTTTTCAGCTTCCTCTCTATCGACTCGTGAATAGGTATGTGAGCCAAAATAGTCACGTTGCGCTTGCAATAGATTCACTGGTAACACTTCACAGCGCAGAGAATCAAAGTAGCTTAATGCTGAACTGATCCCCGGCATCGGCACACCATACAAAGCTGAGTTAGCAACGGCGATACGCCAAGCAAGCTCTCGCTCTTCCACTTGTTTGATGAAATCCTCGTCAAACAACAGGTTCGCCAGCTCACCATTTTGTTGATAAGCCGATGTAATACCTTGTAAGAATGCTGCACGAATAATACAACCTGCTCGCCAGATCTTAGCTATTTGAGTGAAATCGAGATTCCAACCCTCTTTGTCTGACGCTGTCTTTAATAAATCAAAGCCTTGTGCATAAACAGACAACTTGGCGCAATATAGAGCATCATGAAGTTCAGAAATAACCTCTGTTTTATCCAACTGACTCGCATCAGCAACGTTGCCTTTTAGCAGTTTTCTACCTTGAACACGCTGTGCTTTTTGACCGCTCATTGCACGCGCATAAACCGCTTGAGCAATGGTTGGGGTTGGACACCCTTCTTGAAGGCTGTTAACTGCTGTCCATAAGCCTGTGCCTTTCTGGCCAGCCTTATCAAGCACAACATCAACAAATGGCTTCCCCGTCGCCAAATCTTCTTGTTGAAGAATGTCGGCACTGATTTCCATCAGGTAACTATTAAGTACGCCAGTATTCCATTGCTCAAAGACTTGCCCAATCTCTTGAGCTGGCATTTCAAGTACATCACGCATGAAATGGTACACTTCGCAGATGAGCTGCATGTCGGCATATTCAATACCGTTGTGTACCATTTTCACATAGTGCCCTGTACCAGAAGGACCAACATACGCCGCGCACGCTTCACCCGCTTCAAACTGAGCAACCGGTAGCCCATTAGCATCCACTTTTGCAGCAATCGCTTCCCACATCGGTTTCACATATTGCCAAGCCGATTGGTCACCACTAGCCATAAGCGCCGGGCCAACACGAGCCCCTTCTTCACCACCAGATACAGCAGTGCTGAAGAAACGAAGCTTGCCTTTATAGTTAGCTTCGCGGGCTTCTGTGTCAGTCCATAAACTGTTACCTGTATCGATAACAATATCGTCATTTTCTAAGCCAGCATCAAGCAAGCTATTCACGACGATATCGACAGGTTTTCCAGCAGGAACCGACAAAGCGATTACACGCGGCTTAGCTAGCCCTTGCAACACATGCTCAAGGCTAGTGCCTTGTGTGAACTGACCTTTACCAGTAAACAATTCATTAAGCAGCTTTGCTTCTGAACTAGCGCGCTCAATGTTATCTGTATTCAAATCAAAGCCAGCAACGTTAAAGCCGTTATCCAGTAAGTTGAGTGCAAGGCTTTTGCCCATCACACCCAAACCAATCATCGCGATGTCGTTTTTTAACTGAGTCATGGTTTAGCCTATCTGCTTAATTTGTTTGAGTGCACTTTCTACTACCTGTTCGACATCTTGTGAGATATCAACAAACAACGCATCGGCTTCATTCGGTTCAACCAAGGTTGCGAATTGGCTTTTCAACATTTCTTGACCATTGAAGTAATGGTTCTCGCGCGCTTTATGGCGGTTCCAAATGGTGTCGAAGCTACCTTGTAGGTACACGATAACTAAGCCTTCATTGTTCTTTCGTAGAATGTCGCGATATTGAGGTTTCAATGCAGAGCATGCAATCACAGCACTTGGCTGCTCAATGTATTGCTTGTTGAGTGTTTCTAGCCACCCTTGACGATCTTCGTCAGTCAGCGGAATACCTTGACGCATTTTTTCTACGTTGCTTTGCGGATGGAAGTCATCGCCATCAAAGAATTGAAGCTCTAAAGCCTGTGCGATACGGCTACCAATTAGGCTTTTCCCGCATCCAGATACGCCCATCACGAGTATTTTTTTGCTTTTCATAAGGCAAGCCTTCCCTAAGCCCCAACCAAAACAGGGGCTGACAATCGAATCTAATAGTTAAACTTGTGTTGCTGTTGATAGGTTCCTGAACGTTAAACTCGCTCTGGAACCTTTGCTGTTATTGCCACCAAAGCGCGAGCTGAGGAAAGATAATAACCAGTGCCAGCACCAATACTTGAAGTGCAATGAACGGCAGTAGTGAAGAGAAAATCTCACCTAAGCTGATGTCTTTTGGTGCGACCGATTTCAGGTAGAAAGCCGCTGGACCAAATGGTGGTGACAAGAACGACACCTGCATGTTTAGACAGAACACAACGCCGAACCAAACTGGGTCGAACCCAAGGCCAGTAATGATTGGAACGAAGATTGGCATTGTTAGAAGTGCCACACCTACCCAGTCAAGGAACATGCCTAAAACCAGCAAGATAGCCATCATGATTAGCAGTGTTACTGTTGCGTTACCGCCACTGAGCGCAAGGATGGTTTCTTCAACAAAATCAATACCGCCCATCAGGTTGTAAATACCAACCAATGCACTAGCACCGATACCAATCCACATGATCATGCCGCAAGTACGCATGGTTGCGATGGCACTCTCTTTCAGCATGTTGAAATTCAACTCACCACGGATAAGCGCACTGATCATAATACCAACCACACCCAAAGCAGACGCTTCTGTTACTGAAGCGATACCCGTGTAGATACTACCTAGAACTGTTGCTACAGAAAGCAGTGGGAAGAACAGAGCCTTGAAGTAGCTTGGCTGATTTGCGATATCTTCTTCTGTCTCATCATCACTCGGAAGAGGAGCCAGAGAAGGATTCAGCTTACAGCGAATCAACACGTAGCCGATGTAACAGCCCGCAAGAATAAACGCTGGCAAGAAAGACGCTTTGAACAGGTCTCCAATCGATACGCTGGCTGTCATACCGTAGATGATCAGTACGATACTTGGCGGAAGCATAGTACCAAGTGCGCCACCTGCACAGGTTGTACCGATAGCCAGCTTACGGTCATAACCTAAACGAAGCATTTGTGGCAGTGCAAGAATACCCAGTAGTACCGTTTCACCACCGATAACGCCTGACATCGAAGCCAATAGAACCGCGACTAATAAGGTTTGGACTGCCACACCACCACGAACTTTACGGCCGACAGATTTCATTGCATCAAACAAATCGCGAGCAATGCCCGAACGGTCTAATAAAGCCGCCATCAAAACGAACATCGGTACTGCTAAGAACACATAACCAGAAGCAAAACTGTAGGTACGGCTTGCGATCAAAGGCAGGGCATCAGGACCAAACCAACATAGAGTGAAGAAAATTGCGACAAAGCCTGTTACGAACGCTAGCTGCATACCGGTCAGTAGCAAGCCAATCATCATAACCAGCATGAGCAAGCTGCCCCATGCGATACCAATAGAAGATAAATCAAACATCGTCATTCTTCCTTAGACCCATCAACTCTTGGATTAGGTGCAATACAAACTGGACAACAAGAACACACAAAACGACAAAAATCAGGCCTTTCAGCAGCGCAGGATAAGGCGCGTTTAACACTGACCCTGATGTTTCAAGGCGGAATTCACCCCAAGGTGCAAACCATGCTTCCTCTGCGGTGAAGTAAGCCGCATAAGCCAGCATGCCAGCAAAGGCCAAACCCACAATGTGGTGAACAAGATTAAGATATTTGCGTGCTTGGTTAGACACTGAATCGTAGATAAGAACCACACGTACATGCTTATTCGCAGCAAACGCGTAGATGCCACCAATAATGAATAAAGAACCACCGATGAAAGAAGCTGTTTCATGTACCCATGTGGTCGGGGCATCGAATGCGTAACGCATCACAACTTCATAAAATGAAATCAATACAGTAAAGATAAAAAACCAGCTCACGAGATTACTGAACTTTATAACAAAACGATCAAGCGCATTTCTTGGTTGCTCGTCGTTTTCAGCTGGGGCATGGGGAGTTTTGTCTGTCATGGGCCAAATATCCTGGGAGAATACGGGAGAGCAGTGCCCTCCCCCGTCAGTAAACTAAGTTTAAATTACAGTAAGCCGTTTTCTTCTAGGAACACAGTCACTGAGGTGTAAACTTTTCCTGCGTTATCAGAACGCTCTGCAAATACCTTCCATTGGCCTTTCGCGATTTCACGGAACTTCTTACGCTCTTCTTGAGACCAGTCGTGGATAGTGATTTCTGGATTGGCTTGTGCTTCTTTCAGTGCCGCTTGGTCAGCCATTTTCAGCTGAGTCGTCATGTCGTAAGAGAAGTCACGCACTGATGTTTGCAGCATTGTTTGTAGATCAGCTGGCATCTTGTCCCATTTCTTCTGAGAAATAGAGATATCGATAAGCGGTAGTGAGTGAAAGCCCGGTTGAACTGGGTGTGTTGCAATGTCGTTCATGCCCGCTTTTTGGTTGGTAGAAAATACCGTGTAGTCCGCAGCATCAATTACGCCTTTGCTTAGGCCAGTAAATACTTCAGAACCCGGCAGGTTTACCGGAGTCGCACCCGCAGCTGCAAACACTTGTTGTACTAGGCCTTCAGGTGCACGCAGTTTAAGACCTTTAAGATCCGCGACACCATCAATTGGTTTTTTAGAAATGAAAGACTCAACACCCGTAGTAGAAGCACCAACAAACTGAACACCGTAAGGCTTATACAGTTCAGTCATTAGCTCGTTACCGCCGCCGTAGTTCATGTACTGAAGCAGTTGCGTTGTGTCTGACCATGCACCAACCATGTTACCAATTAGGCCGAATGCTGGATCTTTACCAGAGAAGTAACCTGTTGCTGTGATGTGGCCATCTAGGATGCCCATTTTGATCGCACCAAGCGTTTCTGTGTGCTTAACCACAGCGCCAACAGGAAGTAGATCGATATCAATACGTCCGTTAGACATCGTCTCTACTCGCTCAGCCCACTTTTGCTGAACCTTGAAGTTCAAATCGCCAGATGGATCTGAAGATTGAATCTTAAGTTTAAAGTCTGCAGCCATTGCTGAAGTAGCAAATAGACCAGTGAGGGAAGCAGCAATCAGCGTTTTAGTCAGAGCTTTCATTTGGGTATCCTTATGAGTTTCACAGAGTCCGGCTTGTTATTATATGTTACCGGTAACGTTGGGGTGAATGTTACCGGTAACTTTACAGCCTTGTCTATGAGAAGGATCACATCTTTAACATTAGTAAAACGTTTGCTATCAATAAGAAAAATGTGACTAAAAAGTCACATTATAGGTTGGAGGTAGGATTTAATCTCTTTTTAAGTCAGTGAGATAACTAAACCTGCAATGATAAAAACGACGCCTACACCGCGAGTGGCGTGCCACTTTTCCTTTAAAAAGTAGATCCCCATCACTACGCCGAAGATGATGCTCACTTGCCTAAGTGCCACAACCAAGCTGACGTTTTCTGTCATGGTCATTGCAAACAACACCAGACCATAGGTCGATGCCATCATGATGCCTGCAACAGTGGCTTTCTTGCGTAGTATCCATGCGTTGGTAAACTCGATTCTTTGGTTGGTAACGAATAACCAAATACTCAGCGGAATCACAATCGCCCAAAACTGAATGCCTAGATAGAAAATCGCGGTGTGCTTATTAGTTATAACTGATGTACTCAAAGGATCGAGTAACAGAAGCGCTTCTTTATCAATGATGGAATAGCCCGTGGTACCTATTGCGGCGATGAGCGCCCACAACACGCCAAGGTTTAGGTAGGCCTTAAGCCTCAACTCAGATAATTGCTTCAACGGGACAAACAAACAACCCAAGGTAATCAAGGTGAACCCAATCCATTGATTAGACGACAGTTCATAACCAATCAACACTGTACCCAAGCCAACCATTAGAACCGGAAGAGCTCGGGCCATTGGATAAATCACGCTGATGTCTGCTTGTTTATAGGCAGTCCCTAACCCAATCAAATAGACGATTTGACAGATCCCGCTCAAGAAAACCAGTTGCCAAAATGGAAGTGAGATATTTAACAGGCCAACACTGTAAACATACCAAATCAAATATGGCGTCAAAATCGCTGCGGCGGCAAAGCCAGAAGCCAGAAAGAAAGACGAGCCCGATCCTTGATTAGACTTGCCTAGAACATTCCAACCCGCATGCAGCAAAGCTGAAATAATCACGATGACAATGGCAGAAAATTCCATTTCATTCCTAACTTATTGATGAATTAGCACAACGGCTGACAACAGGTGATAAAAAAGGCCTCCGAATAAGAGACCTTTGATCGTTTCAATTAAACACCCTACAAAATTGCAGGTGCCAATACGATGCGCGTTCTAGCTGCAACTAACGTTCAAATTGACAGACTAGCGTTCTAGCTGAGCGATCGACTCAATACTGATCGCGTCGTGGCGCCAATATTCAATATCGCAATCAATCAAATCACCATCTTGATTATAGTTAACACGCTCGACCACCATAGCCGCAGACCCTGAGGTCGCACGCAGTGCTTGGGCTGTTTCGCCAAGCAAAGACGTTGTACTCACGCGGTAACGGATCTTCTGATACACAACACCAAAGTGCTCTCGGTAGATGTCAGTCAACGATTTAGACAAGTCGTAGTCAAGCAAGTTAGGGAACAGCTCAGGTCGAATGTAGTTGGTCACATACACAACAGGTCTGTCTTCAAGGTAGCGAACTCTGTCCACTCGATAAACATCTGAAAACGGTTGAAGATTAAGAAGCTTTGTTGCTTCTTTGGTGGCTAACATGCCTTTCGCTGCCACTAATTCCGTTTTTGGTTTTCGGTTCTGCGACAAAGCCATGTTAGTGAAATTCAAAGTTTGCGTCGGATCATAGCGAAGCGGATCAGGAGAGATAAACCAACCGCGTCGATCTTCTCGATAAATACGCCCTTCAGCTTCAAGTGAAGACAGGGCTTCGCGCAACGTTACTCGTGTCGTATCAAACGATTCAGCCAGTTTGCGCTCCGCAGGCAGCTTCTGTCGTGGTGTTAACATCCCCGACTCTATCTGCTCTACGATGACATCTTTGATTTTTACGTACTGCACTTCATTTCCTTTTATTCTTGTTCTTGTCGTCAGCCACTCCTTGGCCAACTGCAATATAAAATAGTTCGCTAGCGTTTACGCCAAGCTTGGGTGCGCTTCTCGAATAACTTGTTGATTAACATATGGATCAACTTCGCGCTAGCTGCCGATATCATGATCATCACTGCCATGGCAGCTGCTGCACCCGTTTGCCCCGCATCATCCATATTCAGTACTGAAACTGACGCAGGTATCGTATCGGTAGAATACAAGAATACTACCGCAGATGTCGTGGTAAGTGCATTAATAAACAGGTATGTCGCAATATCTAAAATCGCAGGCAGACAAACTGGCACCGTCACCTTAAAGAACAGCTTGTATTGCGGTAAGTTCACCGAGGCTGCGGTCGCTTCAATTTCATCAGGTAGTTGTTTTAATGCCGTTAACGCTGTCATGTGGCCGACTGTGTAGTAGTGAACCACGGTGTTAATCACCAAGAACGCCATTGTTCCGTATAGGAAGTTTAAAGGGTTACTTAAATCGTTGAAATAAAAGATATACCCTAAACCAAGTACCATGCCTGGAACGGCCATCGGCACCACACTTAGCATCTGCATCACCTGACGAATAGGCCCGAATGCTCTGCCTTTCTCAATACAATACGCGCCCAAGAAAATCAGAACTGTACCGACAATAGCAGTCCAAGCGCCGAGCGTTAGAGAGTTAAAGAATGGCGTCCAACCGTAAGTACTCATCTCAGAAAAATTATAGTTATTTAGTGTTAACGCCTTGTTCCAAGGCCAGAACGTGACCATTGACCCGTATATCGCCATACCCAACACAATAATCACAGCCGCCGATATGATGACGCAATAAAGAAAGCACAACCCATCACGTAGAGTGCTTGGCTCTGGTTGGTACGCGACAGAGCGAGTATCAAATAGGCTCTTCTGCTTCTTTTGAACCCAGCGATCAACGGTAAACGCCAATAATGCAGGCAACAGCAAGATGATACTGGTCACTGCACCCATCGAGAAATTCTGTTGCCCCACCACCTGTTTAAATATGTCGGTCGATAACACGTTGTAACTACCACCAATCACCTTCGGTACGCCAAAGTCACAAACGACCAATGTAAACACAACGATCAAAGTGCTGATCAAACCATACTTTGCTGCTGGTAACGTCACCATAAAGAAGGTTTTCAAAGGTGAAGTGTTTAAGGCTCGTGCCGCTTCATAAAGACGAGCGTCAGAGGTTCTCAATGAAGTAGTTAAAATCATTAAGGCATGTGGAAACGTCCAGAATATCAAGCCCAATGATATGCCAATCAAACCATAGATCGAATTACCCCCTAATACTTCCTTAGCGATACCTTGGTTACCAAACAGGAAGATAAGACTAATCGCGGGAAGCAACGACGGAGCTAGAATCGGCGCTGAACCCAACACCTGAAAAAGCCCCTTAAAAGGCATGCATGAACGAGTCAAAGCATAGGCATAGCCAAACGCTAATACTCCCACGACAACGGTCACTAACAACCCAAGCGTGAACGTATTGCCTACCGACTGCCACAGGCTTTGAGAAGCAAAATACGTTGCGAAATTCTGTAATCCTACAAATTCTCCGTCTGCATTCTGAACGCTTTTTTTCAACATTGCCCACAGTGGCATCAGGATAAACAGAGTCATGACCACAGACAAAAAGGCCAACAGCCCAAATAGGATTACGTTGTCTTTACTTAATCGAGCCAGAAAAGGCTGTACTCGTCGTTGAATTAGCAGCTTAGATTGCATCATTTGAGTCGATTCCATGATTATTTACGCCGCCTCGTCTTTCATCACTTGCAGGCTTTTCGATGGGTAAGCTCTCAGGCCTTCTTGGTCAAACGCCACATAACGAATATCACTGCGACGCAGCTTCAATCGGTTGAACTCTTTGACTGATACATCAACGATGATCTCTTTCGCCATTGAGTCATGTTGCAATTGACATTCAACACGATAAAACGCCCCTAAGAATTCGCTTGATACGATTCTCACGGGTAATGACTCACTAAAACGATCCACAAACTGGATTTGCTCTGGACGAACGGCAATATCGAAAACATCACCAAGTTTTGGAGTGAGGTTATCTAAACCCGGCAACGGTAACATCGACTCAGCAATACGTATCTTGCCTTGCGCCGCAACAGAAGCTTGAATGAAGTTCATGCTGCCAACAAACTCAGCAACAAAACGACTGACGGGTTTTTGGTAGATCTCTTGTGGAGCACCTACTTGCTCAATGACACCATGGTTCATCACCACAATTCGGTCTGCCATCGTCAAGGCTTCATCTTGGTCGTGCGTCACCATAATAGTGGTGATACCTAGCTTGCGTTGCAGTTGGCAGATCTCGTCACGCAGATGCGTTCTTACCTTCGCATCCAACGCAGAAAGAGGCTCATCGAGTAGCAACAAGCCTGGAGACAACGCTAACGCGCGAGCCAGAGCAACACGCTGCTGCTGTCCACCAGATAGCTGATTTGGAAACTTCTGACCAGACGTTGGTAGGCCAATGGTCTCTAACCAAGACTCAACCGTCTTAAGGGCTTCTTTGGTCGACATGCCCTGATTTTTCAGACCAATCGCAATGTTTTCTTCCACAGTGAGGTTTGGAAACAAAGCGTAAGATTGGAATACGATGCCAAAGTCGCGCTTTTCTGGTGGCAAGAAGGTCGTATCCTTACCGTTCTGCTCAATAGAACCTGAAGTTGGTAAATCTAGACCTGCAATCGCACGTAATAAGGTGGTTTTTCCACAGCCAGATGGGCCAAGGAAGCAGACGAACTCGCCTTTATCTATCGATAGGGAGATGTCTTTTAACGCTGTAAATTGGCCAAATTGCTTTACAACGTTTTCAATATTCAAATAAGTTTGGTTGCTCATACTACAGCACTCTCTATATGGTATATACCAAATTTAAACTGAGAATATTGCAGTTGAGTGACAAATTTATAGTAGCTAAATGACAGTTATATTGCAGATATAATAAGCATTAAAGATTGCTATTTGTTCAGCATTGAAAGTTAGTTCAACGTTGAAAGCCCTCAGTGACTTGCCCATAAATCACTGAGAGCCTCAATGTAAACTTCTAATTTAAACGCTAGATTAATCTATGATTCAACCTTGTCGGCTTTGCCCGCCGAACCTGCGAGTTTGGATAACTGTTTATCTAGCCACAATGGCGTGCTACCCGAATCTTCCGCGTTCTCTTTTCTTCGCACCGCATCACGCACCATCATCGCACCTACCCAACGAAATGGCTCTGGCGGGAAGTGTCCCAACGGGCCTTTGGTTAAACCGCTTCGTGTCCATGCATTATCGATATCGAGTACCATGGCTGACAAGATCTTCCCACCCATACGGGTTTGAGCCACGCCATTGCCTGAATAACCAAGCCCATAATAGATGTTGCTTTGGCCTTTTAGGTTACCGAAAAATGGCAATCCGGTGACCGAACGATCTGAGCCGCCAGACCAATTGTAATCGAATTCACTTTGTTCCAATTTAGGGAACAGTTTTTGAAACGATTGATTGAGAATCGGCAGGTAGTTGGTCGTTTGGTTAAACATGCTTTCAACTTGATTGGCAAACGAGAACTTATTACCGCCTTTGCCCAACATGAGTCGTCCGTCTTGGGTATCTCGGTAATAGTGGACAAAGATACGCGAATCTACTACCGCTGCCCCTTTCTCTGGACCAAACTGCTTGAGCTTTTCAGGAATAGGCTTGGTCACCACCATATCGGAAGAGACAACCACTATGCTGCGTTTGAACTCTTTAAAGTGATCGAGCATCCATGCGTTGAGTGCCAAAATCACTTTGTCCGCAAATACTGACCCGCCTTTGGTTTGAATTTGAGCTGGGGAGCCATAGTCGAGTGATGTCATCTCTGTGTTTTCGTGAATTTCGACACCCAGTTCGAGAGCAACTCTGCGCAAACCTCTAGCCAATAACGCTGGCTGCACACTGCCCGCAGCTTCTGAGTAGTAACCCTCTATGTGGCGATCAGATCCCGCTTTATCAGCCAAAGAATTGTCGCACTTCTTCCAGCTATTGATACCCTGCTTAACCAGCTCATTAACGACAGGCTCCATTCCACCCTTTTGAGCTTCATTGGTCGCCGTGTAGTAAGTACCGCTTCGATATAGATGCGCGTCAATCTTGTGTTCGTTACAGAAGGCTTCGATCTCGTATATAACCTTTTCCGATTCCTTAACCAACCATTTCGCTTGTTCTTTTCCATAGAGCTTTTTCAGCGTCGGATACTTAGTTGACCACGTCAGCATGCACCCGCCGTTCGCACCAGAAGCACCGCTCCCACATAGGCCTTTTTCAATCACGACAACATGTTTTTCGGGTTGCTGTTGTTTGATTAAAATCGCCGTCCATAAACCCGTATAGCCACCGCCAACAATGGCGATATCACAGTTGACGTCTTTTTGGAGCGGCTTAGCCGAATCTAACCCCGCATTGATGTTGCCAAACTCTTGTTCCAACGCTTGCTTGAACCAATATGAGTAGTGCTTTGTCATTTGTTGTACCTTACTTAAAACCTAAAGGCGTAAAACTAAAAAAGGAAGACCGAAGCCTTCCTTTACTGATCTCTAACTTCTAACGAGCTAAATAGTTAAATAACTGAATAGCTAAATAACTGAATAGGTCGTCAGGTTAAGATTTTGGCTCTGATTTAGCGTCAAACTTCTCAGACCATGTTTTCAGAACATCTGCACGTTCGCTGCCCATACGAGCGAAGTCCATTTTTGCCATGTTCTTCTCTACGTTCGGGAAGTTCTCTGCTTTACCTGTTACATCTTGGTGGCCAACAACTGGGTACATTTCGATGTAAAGTTCGTTCGCTGCTTTAGAGATAGACCAATCGATAACACGTTGTGCTGCATCTGAAGGCTTAACAAGGCCTACCGCTTCAGATTCCCAACCGATACCTTCAGGCGTAATCACAGAAAGTGGCGCACCTTGAGTTTTTAGCTTCGCACCTCGGCTCGCCATAGAAATACCGATAGCCACTTCACCCATACCCGCTTGAACACATGGCTTCGAACCGGAGTGCGTGTAATGAGCAATGTTTTGATCTAGCTTCTGCATGTAGTTCCAACCTTGGGCTTCACCCATGTTTTGCAACCAAGCTGAAACCTGCATGTAACCCGTACCAGAAGACGCTGGGTTTGGCATCGCAATGTGGCCCCTATAGATAGGCTTCGTTAGATCATCCCAAGACTTAGGCGCTGGCAGGTTCAGTTGCTTAGCAACTATTTCGTTAAAGCAAACGGCATTAAAGAATGCATCATTGCCGTACCAAGCTTGAGTAGATTGTGGGTCGTTAAGGTTCGCGCGTAACGCTTCTACACCTTGAGGTGTGTAAGGTTTCAGAATGCCCTCTTCTTTAAGCAGAGCCATAGAAGAACCCGCAAGTCCCCAAACTACTTCTGCACGAGGGTTATTTTTCTCTGCCAATAATTTTGCCGTCATGATCCCGGTAGAATCACGAACCCATTTGATGTTGATGTCTGGGTTTTCACTTTCAAATGCGTTTTTGTATTTCGCTAAAATGTCAGTTTCAAAAGCGGTGTAAACCGTCACTTCCTGTGCTGCATAAGCATGACCAGCTAATAGAGTAACTAATGCTGCAAGTGATCCTTTCATAAAACGGTTTTTCATCATTTTCTCCAGTCAGGCTCAACTCTAAAGTGAGAAGTTGCCAAAATTAAAAGTTACCGAGGTTTAACGCTTCTTAAATTAGAAGCCCCATCAAGAGGCTTCTATATCCATAAATTCATTTAGGTTGTTAACACACACCTTCACATTGGTATGTACCAGATTTCGAGTATTAAGCTAACTGGCTTTTATGACGATTAAATGAACAAAAAATGGCAATTTAAAGATCGGAAAATTTCTCAACACAAGTGACAAATTTTAATATGAAGCTTTTGTGAAAATAACGTTTGGGCTATTTACGACCGTTTAAATTGGTTGTTAAAGTAACCGAAAATATTGGTATAGTCCAAAACACAAATCACGAGAGTTGAACATGAGAAACGAATACTTACTGCTGACACCGGGTCCTCTATCTACTTCTGAAACCGTTCGCCAAGCGATGCTAAAAGATTGGTGTACTTGGGATGATGAATACAACAAAGACGTTGTTGAAGTGATTCGTAGCAAGCTTGTGACTTTGGCGACTAAGCAACCGGGATATACAAGTGTATTAATGCAAGGCAGCGGCACTGCTTCAGTTGAAGCAACAATCGGCAGCGTTATTTCTAACAACGGAAAGCTTCTTGTGGTTGATAACGGTGCGTATGGCGCTCGCATTGCTCAAATCGCCGAATATTTAAACATTCCATGTCATGTCGTTTTCCCAGGTGAAACATCACAGCCTGACTTGAACGAAATGGAAACGGCATTGGCCATGGATTCAGACATTACTCACGTAGCGATTGTCCACTGTGAAACCACTACGGGTATGCTGAATCCAATTGAAGAGATTGCCAAATTGGCAAAACAACACAACAAAACCGTCATTCTTGATGCGATGTCGAGTTTTGGCGGTATCCCTATGGATATTGCTGACTTGGGCATCGATTACATGATCAGCTCTGCAAACAAGTGCATTCAAGGTGTACCTGGATTCGGCTTTGTTATTGCTAAGCAATCGGAACTTGATAAGTGTAAAGGCCAAGCTCGCTCATTAACCCTTGACCTGTTTGACCAATGGCACTGCATGGAAAGTAATCATGGTAAATGGCGTTTCACCTCTCCGACTCACACAGTACGTGCTTTCTACCAAGCTCTACTTGAATTGGAACGAGAGGGTGGCATCGAGGCTCGTCATAATCGCTACCAAACCAACCAAACTACATTGGTTGCAGGTATGCGCTCTCTTGGCTTTGAGCCACTGCTTAATGATGACCTTCATTCACCTATCATTACCTCTTTCTATTCTCCAACTCATAGCGATTACCAATTCAAGGAATTCTATGACCGTTTGAAAGAGCAAGGATTTGTGATTTACCCGGGCAAGGTTTCAAACGCAGACTGCTTCCGTATCGGTAACATCGGTGAAGTTTACCCGTCAGACATTGAAGACCTAATTGGCGCGGTGAAAAACGCTATGTACTGGGACATCAAATAATGACGACGACCAATCCAGAGCCAGTTCTGAATGCGACGCACTTTCGAAGCGAAGGCGATGTGAACACTACACCAGCGCGTGAGAAATGGAACGAGTCGCTAAACGATGATGCAACTCAAGCGATGTTAAAACGTGATGCTGACGTGTTTCTTCATCAAGCGATGTCAACGCCTTGCCTAGACACACTTGAAGCAGCTGAAGGCATCTACATTCAAGATGCGACGGGCAAGAAGTACATGGACTTTCACGGCAATAATGTTCACCAGTTGGGTTATGGTCACCCACATATCATTAATAAAGTGACTCAGCAAATGGCGTCATTGCCGTTTTCACCGCGTCGCTTTACCAATGAAACCGCCGTTCAGTGCGCTGAAAAGCTCACGCAGATCTGTGGTGGCGATTTGAATCGCGTGTTGTTTGCTCCCGGTGGTACATCTGTGATTGGCATGGCACTCAAATTAGCGCGACATGTCACCAAAAACTTCAAAGTCGTTTCATTGTGGGATTCATTCCACGGCGCTTCACTTGATGCGATCTCCGTCGGTGGTGAAGCTTGTTTTCGTGAAGGTATGGGGCCGTTAATGGCAGGCGTAGAGCGCATTCCACCAGCAGTCTCCTATCGTGGTGCTTTTCCGCTTCGTGACTCTTTTTCGCCTCGCGATAGTTTTCCGTTAAGTGGGAGTAGCGCAGGCGACGACAATGAGACTGCATGTGATGTGCACTACGCAGACTACCTAGAGTACGTCATAGAGAAAGAAGGTGGCATCGGTGCCTTCATTGCAGAAGCGGTTCGTAACACAGACGTGCAAGTACCAAGCAAAGCTTACTGGAAGCGCATCCGTGAGATTTGTGATAAGCATAACGTCATGTTGATCATCGACGACATTCCAAACGGTATGGGTCGCAGTGGCGAATGGTTCACTCACCAAGCTTTTGATATCGAACCTGACATTCTTTGTATCGGTAAAGGTTTTGGCGGCGGCTTAGTTCCAATCGCAGCCATGATCACTAAAGACAAATACAACACGGCAGCGCAAGTATCTCTTGGTCACTACACCCATGAAAAAAGCCCAATTGGTTGCGCGGCAGCACTCGCCACCATGGAAGTGATTGAGCAAGAAAACCTACTTGAAAAAGTACAAGCCGACAGCGCATTCGTGCGTGAACAGCTGCTTCAAATGAAAGAGAAGTACCCAGTCATTGGTGACGTTCGCGGCATCGGCCTGCTCTGGGGGGTGGAGTTGGTCACTGACCACATCACCAAAACCCGAGCTTTCGATGAAGCAGAAGCCGTGCTTTACCAATGTCTAAACGATGGCCTGAGCTTTAAGGTGTCACAAGGTAATGTGATTCAGTTGAGCCCACCATTGATCATCAGTCGCAGCGAACTAGAAATTGCTCTGTCTGTATTCGAAAAAGCGATAGCAAAAGTCTGCAAAGACTTTGAGTACCTTTAAACCACCTTTTAAAGCATGTCTTGAAGCAATAATTTCAAGCAACCAATAACCTAAAACAATCATTCAACTCCCAGAACAACCTGAGCCGGGAGAGAACAGAAATAGGACACGACTATGAACACAACATCACCTATCCAAGCGGTTATCTTTGACTGGGCTGGCACTATCGTTGATTTTGGATCATTTGCTCCAACCAGTATTTTCGTTGAAGCATTCAGACAAGGTTTCGACTTTGATATCGACTTAGCAGAAGCGCGTGAACCTATGGGGATCGGCAAATGGGACCACATCCAAGCAGTTGGTCGAATTCCAGCCGTTGACGCTCGTTGGAAGGCTCAATTCGGACGCTCCATGACAAGTGAAGATGTTGACGCGATCTACGCGGCATTCATGCCTCTTCAAAAAGCGAAAGTAGCCGATCACGCAGCTCCAATTTTAAACGCGATAGAAGTGGTCAATAACTTAAAAGAGAAGAACGTGAAGATCGGGTCTTGTTCAGGTTACCCACGTGAAGTGATGGATGTGCTAATCCCTGCGGCTGCAGATTACGGTTACCACCCTGACAACATCGTAGCAACCGATGACCTACCTCAAGGTGGTCGCCCTGCTCCATTTATGGCACTGAAAAACGTAATCGACCTAGGTGTAACTAGTGTTGCTGCGTGTGTAAAAGTAGACGACGCAGCACCGGGGATCGATGAAGGTCACAACGCAGGGATGTGGACAGTTGGACTTGTATTATCGGGGAACGAAGCAGGCTTAACGTATCAAGAATATTTAGATGCAGACGAGACAACACTTGCGGCTGCACGTGAAAAAGCAAGCGTTAAGCTAAACAAATCAAATCCGCACTACCTGATCGATACCATTGCAGACCTACCAGGC
Organism: Vibrio sp. J383; assembly: GCF_023503985.1. Classification (NCBI taxonomy): domain Bacteria; kingdom Pseudomonadati; phylum Pseudomonadota; class Gammaproteobacteria; order Vibrionales; family Vibrionaceae; genus Vibrio; species Vibrio sp. J383. The sequence goes on from NZ_CP097294.1 coordinate 1,946,391, forward strand.
GTCATTGCAGATATTGAAAAGCGATTGCTTGAGGGTGATCGTCCATAATTCAAGCAAATCCAATTATGTAACCTAATAATTCGTCAGAATAAAACTTAAAACCTCGTATCAACTAACCGTGATACGAGGTTTCTTTGTTTTCCAACATTTAAGACAACATTTAATTGACAAACAAATCAGTAAATAGCACCTTAAATATATAATTTTTAACAATTTCATTGACTCCAATACGCAATCAGATTAACAATACGTCAATGAATTCTAAATCGTTTCAACCTGAGCCAACGCCTTGATTTACTTACTTTAGCAGTGTCGTAAACCAGTAAGTTATCTTTTATAAGCAGGTTCAGACAAAAATAAAAAATAAACCCAAGGATAAGATTATGAAAAGACTGTCAAAAATCATGTGTGCTGTCATCGCTGCTTCGGGATTAGCTTCGGCTCCATCTATCGCTGCCACGACATACGTTGGCGCAAAAGTGGGCATGGGCTGGTTAGACAGTGCGTGTGTTGACGGTACGAAGTGTGATGATGATGCAATCGGCGCAGGTATTTACTCTGGCTATAACTTCTCAGACAAGTTTGGTATTGAATTAAGCTCTGATTTCCTTGGAGACTACAAAACTAGTTTTACAAAAAATGGTACTACAAGCCAATTCAGCGACCCAATCATTGCCATCTCATTGACTCCAATGTACCGCCTAGCAGTACAACAAGAATTCGACGTATTCTTTAAAGCAGGTCCTGCTTACATTTCACACGGTGGCGAAGATGACGTTGTTCTTTCTGCTGGCATCGGTCTAGAGAAGCAGCTTTCTTCTGATTGGGCAGTTCGTGTTGAATACCAATATTTTGATGATTTCGACGACAACTACGTTCAAGACCTGAACTCGAACCTACTATCAGTTGGTGTTAGCTACAACTTCGGTACTGGCAACACAACAGCATCAGCGGTGGCTGCAACAGCTTCTGCAGTAGCAGTGACTCAAGCGCCATCTGAGCCAATCACAGAGCCTGCAGTTGTCGTTGAAGAGAAGATGGCTGTCGTTGTAACTAAAGCGCAAACAGAGAGCTACTCTCAAGAAATGTTCGCAACTAACAGCACTGAACTATCTACAGATGGTAAAATTGCGCTAATGCCATTAGTTGAAGTACTAAAAGCTCACCCTCAGTCTTCAGTAGCTGTTGTTGGTCACACAGACTCAACAGGTGCAGCTGAGTATAACCTAATGATCTCTAAGAAACGTGCTGCTGCTGTAGCCGCATACATCGAAGAGCAAGGCATTGAAGCAGACCGTATTACAGCTTCAGGTGAAGGCGAAGAGAATCCAATTGCATCAAACGCTACAGCTGAAGGTCGTGCTCAAAACCGTCGTGTTGACGCAACGATCCCTGGTTTTGAATACCAAGAAGAAGTCAAAGTTGAAGAAGTTATCGTAGAAGCTGCTGAATAATAGCACTCTACCTTAGTTAAAATAATAAGGGCGGAGCACTTTAAAGTGCTCCGCCCTTTTCTTTATCTGGTATGCCTATAAACCGTAAGCCGTAAGCCGTAAAGATTAGCCTACCGCCAAGCTGTACAATCAGAAGACTAGACGATTTCCCAACTATGGGTCATCTCTACGCCAGCACCCAACATTAGACATACAGAACAGTACTTTTCTAATGAATCCGCACACACCTTAGCAACCTGCTCAGGATCAAGGTTGTCACCAGACACTTCAAAGTGAATATTAATCACAGTAAAGATTTTCGGCGCTGTTTCACGACGTTTGGTTTCAAGCTTTGCATTACAACCAGTGATGCTTTGACCCGCAGATTTCAAACCGTCCACTACATCAACAGAGCTACAACCACCAGCAGCCATTAACACCATTTCCATCGGGCTTGGCGCAGTAGCACCGCCGCTTCCATCCATAACAATAGAATGGCCTGATTGAGATTGACCGAGGAATTTAAAGCCTTCGACCCATTTAACTTCTGCTTGCATGTTGTTCCTTAGATGTACGAAAACGTCATCATTATCTAGTATTTTATATCAATGCCTACACCCTACTACTGGCGGCATTTATGAGCAAGATTTTCTATTTGAGATATTTTTTTCATGAATAGTGTAATTTTTTCCATCTAAAACCTGTCTCTATTCGTACATTCAAAATCGAATGAGAAAAACGTCAAGATGAGGTATCTATGAATAAATTATCTAAAATATTGGTATCACTCGTGGTTGCGCTACCACTGATTTCGCTGTTTGTAAGCCAGACTGGCACTGCCAATACAATGGATAAAACGGCTAATTCAGGTAAAACTGAAATCGCGACACTGGCTGGTGGTTGTTTTTGGTGTACAGAATCCGATCTAGAAAAACTGACAGGCGTGACAGACGTTATCTCTGGGTATTCTGGTGGTGAATTAGAAAACCCAACCTACAAACAAGTTTCATCGGGTAAATCTGGCCACATCGAAGTAATCAATGTGACCTATAACCCTGATGTGGTCAGCTATGAACAGGTGCTTGACCAATTCTTCCAACACATCGACCCAACCGACGACAAAGGCTCTTTCGTAGATAGAGGTCCACAATATCGACCTGCTATTTTCTATCATAACCAAGAACAGAAAGACGTCGCTCAAAACTTCATGATGGAGATAGACAAAGCTCAGATCTTTGGTGAACCACTAAAAACAGAACTGATTAAGTTTGAAAAATTCTGGCCAGCAGAAGATTACCACCAAGATTATTACAAGAAGAGCAAAGTTCGTTATAACTACTACCGCTACGCTTCTGGTCGTGATCAGTACCTAGATAAAGTCTTCGGCGATGATAGAAAAGAAAACCCGCAAACGATCCGTCAGATCATCGATGGTAAGAATGCGACAACCAATACTAAGACATACAGCAAGCCGTCTGATGCAGAGATCAAAGCTTCTCTAACCTCACTGCAATACGATGTCACACAAGACGACGCAACAGAGCGCCCGTTTGACAACAAATACTGGGATAACAAGCAAGAAGGTATTTACGTCGATATCGTGACTGGTGAGCCATTGTTCTCTTCAAAAGACAAATACAAATCAGGTACAGGTTGGCCGAGCTTTACACAGCCAATCAGCGAGGCTTATGTCGTAACGACTACAGACTACAAGCTGCTTTACCCGAGAACAGAGGTTCGCAGTAAATTTGGTGACTCTCACCTAGGACATGTATTTAAAGATGGTCCAAAGCCAACAGGTTTACGCTACTGCATGAACTCAGCCGCAATGCGCTTTATTCCAGCGGATAAACTGGCAGACGAAGGCTACGAAGAATATGTGGAATTATTCGAGGGCTAAGAATTCAGAAACTGACTATAAACCTCTAAAAAACAAAGCCAGCATATTCGCTGGCTTTGTTTTTCTAAAGCACTAACAAGAAAGGTTAACCTTAGCCTGTTAACCTTATTAACCCGTTAACACCGTATCTTCTGGGTATTTCAACAACGAAGGTTCAGGGCGAGCTAACATGTAAGCCAAAGTCAAAGGTCCGATTCGTCCAATCACCATTACCACAATCATGATGTATTTTCCCGGTTCAGTTAAGTTTGCGGTTAACCCAGCAGTCAATCCGACCGTCGCAAAGGCCGAAATCACCTCAAACATCACTCGGTCAAACGCGGCCTGCTCAGTAAGCATTAACAAAAACATTGCAGTGGTTAATAGTGCTCCACTAACCACAATAATGGCTAATGACTTTGTTACCGCTTGCCAGGTCACAGTACGTCTAAACATCACTACATGCTTTTTCTGACGTAGGAATGTCCAAGTCGCAACAAATGCAACCGCAAAGGTCGATACTTTAATCCCACCACCAGTGGAAGTTGAACCAGCACCAATCAACATCAGTACTATCATCACCAACAATGCAGGCTGAGTGTACTGAGACAAATCCACACTATTAAAACCAGCAGTACGAGCACTCGCTGACTGGAAAAATGCCGCCAGCCACTGCCCTTGTGTCGACAAGCCCTCCATCGTCGCTGAGTTATTTCTCTCCAATAACCAAAACATCACCGTGCCCACCAACAATAACGTCGGTGTCGCCGTTAGCATAATCTTGGTGTGTAAGTGCAGATGTTGGAAGCCTTTCCGCCAGTTAGTCGATAAGTCGCCCACGACAGTAAAACCTAATCCGCCGAAAATGAACAAGCCTGCTAAGGTAAAGATCACCAGTGGATCGTCAACAAAGCTCACCATACTATCTGAGAACAACGCAAACCCTGCGTTATTGAATGCGGAAATCGCGTGAAATAACGCGTAAAAGCTCCCTGTTGCCCATCCCATTTCAGGAACCCAACGAAAACAAAGCAATACGAAACCTATAAATTCCGCCACCAATGCAAAAATGATGATCTTCTTCACTAACTTCCTGAGGTTAATCTTACGATCTTGCCCCAATGCTTCTTTCGCTAATGCTTGCTGTTTCAAACTTAGCCGAACACCAAACATATAGAGCAGCACCGCAGAAAGGGTCATCTGCCCTAACCCGCCGACTTGCATCAAGAACATCAGTAAGATTTTGCCAGCCAAGGTGAAATGCTGACCGGTATCAACAACACCTAAGCCTGTCACACTGATCGCCGACGTGGCAGTAAACAGTGCATCCGTAAAGCTTAAACCTGTCACAGAGAACACGGGTAGCGTCAACAATATTGCGGAAGGGATAAGTACGCCTAAGAAGCTCGTAAGGATAATCTTAGGTTCAGAGCCTTTACGTGGCTTTTTATCACTCTTAAGCGTGTAGAAAGTACCTTTTCGTTTTAACGAATTCATACTGTTACCTTATTTCCGATTGCCAGTTACCAATTGCGTAGCTTTCTAGATAAGGTCTCTTTCGGCCCAGCGATGATCACCACATCCCCAATTTCTAAACTCACATCCAGTTCAGGTGCTTTAGTTAGGTTCGGACCTCGCTTGAAACCAAGTACCTCAACACCATTTTCTTTACACAGCTTAAGGTCACCAAGTTTCTTACCCAAAAAATTAGAACCAATAACAATTTCCGTCATCGCTAAACCGCTGCCAAGGTCGATAAACTCAAGAACGCGTCTATCCAACATTTTACGCGCAACGCGAATACCCATGTCACGCTCGGGCATGATGATATGATCGGCACCAATCTTAGAAAGGATCTTGCCGTGAAACTTATCGTTCGCCTTCACCCAAACGGCTTTTGCGCCTGATTCTTTTACCACTAGCGTCGTTAGAATACTGGAGTTAACATCAGAGCCAATCGACACCATCACCATATCGTAATCGTCCAGCCTTAGTTCTTTAACTGTCTCTTCGCTCGTACAGTTCGCAACAATCGCTTGTGAAACAAAATTAGCCGCTTCTTTGACTCGCTCTTCATCAATATCGACAGCGAGCACCTGCGCCCCTGAACTTTGTAGCTCTTTGCATACAGATAACCCAAAACGCCCTAAGCCGATAACTGCATATTGTTTGTCACTCATTTATTACTCCACTTACAAAGCTAGGTAGCATCGAAAACAAATAACAAAATTGTCTTCATACAAAAAAACGACTATATATCCATATAGAGATACAATTGTCAGCTAATCGATTGATTTATAAAGGTAGAGAACAAAAGTGATTTCTGCTAATTTCTAACCCATAATTTCTGCGGCAGTACACACAATGAATGAATTCATAACCCAAGTACAAACCTACATCAACCAGAGCCATAGCGATTGGGCAAATAGCGTCCTATTCATCACTATTGCGAGCTTTTTCGCTTGGGTCGCTTGGCGAATTGTCCATAATCGCCTGGAAATCTTGGTCAAAAAAACCCAATTTCATTGGGATGACCTACTGCTAGAGGCCTTAAAAACACCTGTCAGTACATTGCTTTGGTGCTGGCCTGCTACCGTGTCTGTTGGCTTGATTCTTCAAGACCAGTTTGGTAATGAAATCAACTGGCTAAGAACACTCAAACACATACTGATCATATCTACGTTTGTTTGGTTTACGCTGCGAATGATCAGTAACTCTGAAGAGTATGTCTTAGAGCAAAAAACCAGAGACGAAACCACAGTACAAGCTATAGCAAAGGTGGCTCGACTGTTCTTTATGGTGATGGGCGGTTTAACCATCATGCAGGCGTTTGGGCTGAGCCTATCGGGCTTGCTTACCTTTGGTGGTGTCGGTGGTTTAATCGTCGGTTTAGCCGCTAAAGATCTACTGTCGAATTTCTTTGGCGGCATGATGATTTACTTCGACCGCCCTTTTAAAGTCGGTGATTGGATACGCTCTCCCGATCGTCAAATCGAAGGTACTGTCGAACGCATTGGATGGCGCATGACGATTATCCGCACTTTTGATAAGCGTCCTTTGTACGTTCCAAATTCGGTGTTCAGTAGTATTGTGGTAGAGAACCCATCAAGAATGTTGAATCGTAGAATCAATGAAACCTTTGGTCTTCGTTATCAAGATGCAGACAAATTGGCGCTCATTGTTGATGATGTAAGAACCATGCTCGAGACCCACCCAGATATTGATGCCAAACAAACGTTGATCGTTAACTTTGACAAATTTGGGCCATCAACACTGAACTTCTTTATCTACACCTTCACAAAAACGGTCAACTGGATCAGGTACCACAAGGTGAAGCAAGACGTTCTGTTACAGGTTCTGGCGATTATTCATAAACACAATGCAGACATCGCGTTCCCAACACAGACACTCAAGATTGACCCTCAAGACTTTTCTAATGTTCAAGGTCATAACAGCGTTCAAAGCCTAGGTGATAATCAGAATGTTAGCGATCCCAAAGATATGTTGAACTCCCCTACGGAAGGTCATCGATAGTCAACATCCTTCTTGGTTATCGATAAATAATAAGCGTGAAGCGTGGTAATATGATGGCAGTATTCTAATGCACACAATTACCACTCTATGATTTTACCTGTCATCCTAGCTGGCGGCTCTGGAAGCCGCCTCTGGCCACTGTCTCGAGAGCTCTATCCTAAGCAATTCCTGAATATTGCTGGCGAACAGTCGATGCTTCAGCAAACACTTCAACGCCTGCAAGGTATCGACGCACACCTAACGGATAGCAGCTGCGATGCGCCATTCATTATCTGTAATGAAGAGCATCGTTTTATCGCTGCTGAACAAATTCGCTCAGCTAACGTCCTGCACAGTGGCATTTTGTTAGAACCTGTCGGTAGAAATACTGCGCCAGCCATCGCACTTGCAGCCTTGCAAGCTTTGACCAAGTCTCATGACACTAAAGGAGAAGCGGCTGACCCAATCTTATTAGTGCTTGCTGCCGACCATCACATCGCTAAAACCTCTGAATTTCAACAATCGATTAACCGTGGTGTTGATTATGCAAAACAAGGAAAACTGGTGACATTCGGTATAACCCCAAATGCTCCAGAGACTGGCTATGGCTACATCAAACAAGGGCAACCTCTTGTCTCTAGTCTACAACTAGAAGCCAACACTACAGACCAACTAACCCATTATGCTTACGACATTGAGTGCTTTGTAGAAAAGCCCGATAAAGCAACCGCAGAAGCATACATTCGCTCAGAACAGTACCTATGGAACAGTGGCATGTTCATGTTTAAGGCATCACGCTATCTCGAAGAACTAGCCGAACACCACCCCGAGATATTAGCGGCTTGTAAACTCGCTCTTGCAAAGCAAAATACCGACCTCGACTTTATCCGTATCAACGCTGAAGCATTCAAAAGTAGCCCAAGCGATTCCATCGATTATGCCGTGATGGAGAAAACCTCGCACGCAGCTGTGATCCCGATGGATGTCGGTTGGAATGATATTGGCTCATGGTCTGCTATCTGGGATGTAAGCGACAAAGATGAGCATAACAACGTCATTGAAGGTGACGTGTTAACCGTCGACTCTCAACACAACTACATCCATGCTGAAAACAAGCTAGTTGCTACTGTAGGTGTCGATAACCTGATTATTGTCGAGACCAAAGACGCTATATTAGTCGCAGATAAAGACAAGGTTCAGGGTGTTACATCGATTGTTAGTCAACTAAGTCAAGCAGGTCGAACGGAGCATATTCATCATCGTGAGGTATTGAGACCTTGGGGTAAATACGATGTGATTGATTTAGGAAAGCGAGACAAAGTTAAACGTATCACCGTAAAAGCGGGTCATCAGCTTTCACTTCAGATGCATCATCATAGAGCGGAACATTGGGTAGTAGTAGCTGGCACTGCGAAAGTGACCAACGATGAGAAAACCTATCTCGTCGAAGAAGATCAATCGACTTACATCCCTTTAGGTCACATCCACTGCCTAGAGAACCCTGGCGAGACACCTCTTGAAATGATTGAAGTTCAAACCGGCAGCCATTTAAGTGAAGACGATATCATTCGATATCAAGACAGCTATGGGCGAGATGTTCGAAGCGAACAAGCTTCGTCGTCTCAGAACAAAAAATCGAAATAGAAGCGGCGACAATCAAATGAAACCAACATTAGATCTTCGCTGCTTTAAGAACAACGACATTCGCGGCATCATTGGTAGCCAAATCAATAAGCCGTTTGCCTATCTGCTTGGAAAGGCGTTTGGTGAATATCTCCTATTAGGAAATGCCAAGACCCCAAGTGCATGGCCTCCAGTCGTTATTGGTCGAGATAACCGTGAAACGTCTTTGTCACTGCAAGAAGCCATTACTGCAGGCTTAATCGAGTCCGGGATAAGCGTCATTGATCTTGGGATGACTGGCACTGAAGAAGTCTACTTTGCGACTCGTCACCTAAAAGCGATTGGCGGAATACAAATCACAGCCAGCCATAACCCAATCAATTACAACGGAATGAAATTGGTCGGTGCTGACGCTAGCCCCATCAGTAAAAACAGTGGTTTAGATAAAATCAAACGACGCATTAAAGTACTGAATCAAGAGCTGAACGCCGATTCGCCGATCGTTCATGTTCAATCAAATAACTCCTGCATATCAACTAGTATTCTCGCCCCTTATGTAGACCACCTACTCTCCTATATAACACCTTCTAAACTTTCACCAATGAAGATTGTGGTTAACGCAGGAAACGGCGTTGCAGGACATGTCATTGATGCTTTGGAGAAGAAATTTAACGAACTCAGTGCCCCTATCACCGTCATCAAGGTTCATCATACTCCTGACGGAAATTTCCCTAATGGTATTCCCAATCCATTGATTATAGAAAACCAAATAGCGACTCGAAATGCTGTGCTAGAACATTCGGCCGATCTTGGGATTGCGTGGGATGGTGATTTTGACCGCTGCTTTTTCTTTGATGAAAAAGGCAATTATATTGAGGGTTACTATATTGTCGGGTTGCTCGCTGAAGCATTTTTGTTAAAAGAGCCTAACGCCACCGTGTTGCACGATATGCGTATGACATGGAACACGATTGAAGTCGCCAATAAGCTTGGTGGGAAGGCTGTTGCAGTCAAAGCTGGGCATGCGCTCATCAAAGAGAAGATGCGAGAATTAAACGCTGTGTACGGTGGTGAAATGAGTGCGCACCATTATTTCCGTGATTTTGGGTATTGCGATTCAGGAATGATTCCTTGGCTGCTTGTTATCGAACTGATGTCGAAAACTCAACAATCTCTTCACCAATTGACCAATTCGAGTATGGATAGATTTCCCTCTTCAGGAGAGATCAATCGTAGGGTTTCAGACCCAGAACAAGTCATGGCTTATGTGTTGTCGCACTATCAAGTTGATGCCGTTGAGATCGATCACACAGACGGGCTCAGCATGAATATGGGCACATGGCGCTTCAACTTAAGAAAGTCCAATACAGAGCCGTTGATACGCCTCAACGTGGAAACCAAACAAGATAGAACTTTACTGCCACTTAAAGTCGACGAGTTACTGTCTTTTCTCATTTAAGAGTACAAGGCACTTTCCTCTTACAACTAATAACCACAAAAAAGCCCTTACTAGCAACTGCTAATAAGGGCTTTGAATTTTCAGCCGCTTAGTGACTGCCTGTAATAATTAGACTACTTGTTGCGACGAGCTTCAACAGCGTCTGCCAACTGGCGAAGTACTGTTTCAGTATCTGCCCAACCAATACATGCATCAGTAACAGATTGGCCGTAAGTTGCAGCTTTACCATCAACAAGATCTTGGCGACCTTCAACAAGGTGAGATTCAATCATCACACCAAAGATAGCTTTGTCGCCACCAGAGATTTGAGCACTAACGTCATCAGATACATTCATTTGACGCTTAAACTGCTTAGAGCTATTTGCGTGGCTGAAATCAATCATTACCTTTTGTGGAAGGCCTGACGCAGCTAGTTCTTCTTTGATTTTACCTACATGCTCAGCGCTGTAGTTTGGCTCTTTACCGCCACGTAAAATGATATGACAGTCAGGGTTACCCACTGTTTCAATAATTGCTGAGTGTCCGTACTTAGTCACAGATAAGAAGTGGTGCGAAGCACTTGCCGAACGAATAGCGTCTGTTGCGATCTTGATGTTGCCATCAGTACCATTCTTAAAGCCAACTGGGCAAGATAAGCCAGAAGCCAATTCACGGTGAACTTGAGATTCTGTCGTACGTGCGCCGATTGCACCCCAGCTGATTAAGTCAGCAACGTATTGAGGTGTGATCATATCTAGGAATTCACTTGCCGTCGGCATTCCCATATCAGTTAGGTCAAGCAGTAGCTTACGTCCAAGACGAAGACCATCATTTAGCTTGAACGTGTCGTTCATGTACGGGTCATTGATTAGACCTTTCCAACCAACGGTTGTACGTGGCTTTTCAAAGTAAACACGCATTACGATTTCAAGGTTATCACCTAGTTCGTCGCGCAACACTTTCAAACGCTTGCCGTACTCAAGAGCAGCCTCTGTATCATGAATAGAACATGGACCAACAATAACAAGCAAGCGGTCGTCGCTTTCTTCTAGAATATTGTGGATCGCTTTGCGGCTTTCAAAGGTTGTAGAAGAAGCAACTTCTGTCGCTGGAAACTTTTCTAAAACAGCAACAGGTGGTAATAACTCTTTTACTTTGTTAATTCTTACATCATCAGTCTGGAACATTGCTTACTTCTTCCTTTTTTCTATCCTTGAGCTGAATGTACGTTGTCTCACGTAACTTTCTTTCAGCACTAATCTTCTTGTTCCTTGTAACTTAACTAGTAAAAACCCTAGTTTCAATCACTAATTGAAAATAAACGCAATTTTTTTTGTGTTTTATATTAGAAACACCCTGTATAGCATTATTTACACGCTATCGATTGCGTAATTTCAAGGAGACAAGAGCAGCTATTCTTCAAGCTTCAACATACATGTAGCATTGTGTAGCACTTGAAAACAAAAAAAGCTCACGTGATTAACGCAAGCTCTCTATTCAACTACATTCTTTTCAATGGTTTGACAACGCTATCAAGCCCTTCAATTTTCAGAGCAAGGCACAGTTTTAATAAGTCGCCTAGTTCACCAGACGGGAATCCCTTTTTATCAAACCACAGCAAATATTCTTCAGGTAAGTCAATCAGTGTACGACCCGCGTACTTTCCAAATGGCATCTGCATTCGAGCCAACTTAATTAGGTTCTCTTTCTCTAGCATTATTCGCTCTTTCTATGCGTCATCTATGTTGTGTAGAGTATCACCTAAACGCTCGACCCAATAGTTGATCGCGTCTTTGGCATCATCCAGAGAATCAATCATGGTTGAAAAGTCTTTATTACCCGCTTCACGGTCGATGGCTGCAAACAGTGGCGTGCCCTCTTGAGCATCACTGACCAATAACTCTACACTCGCACTCCCAACATTGGTGTGCTCACCAGTCGTGACCTTAGATATGGTTGACATAGCAAGGCCAAACGGCAGAACGCTGCTCGTTACAGCTAAGATCGGATTGGGCGTTTCAACGTTACTCAGAGCGAGACTCAAACGCAGCGTTTTTCCTATCGGTTCATCGACAATCGTTTTATGAGGCGATATTTTCTCTTCCAAGCGCGTAACCATGTGCTCAGTGAGTTCCTGAATCTCTTCCTGATCCAACGAACCTTCTTCTGCTAAAACAAAAATTTGGTCGATCACTACAGAGTCGTAATCATCTAACTTGGATTTCAAACGCTGTGCGTCACGCAGCCCAACCCTTGCCCAAACCAAGTCGACGCCTCCGACAGGCCCAGCCTGAAAATCTTCGTAGCTGGTAAATTTAGTAGCGGTTCTAATTGAGCCGCCTGCACAACCAAACAAGAAAATGCTGGTTGCAACAAGAAAAAGGACTTTTAAAGGGTTCATAACGCACTTAGCTAAAATTAATGAATCTAACTAAGTATGCCATACCCTATGTGAAAAGGTTGTAGAAAAAGGGGGTTAAAAATCAGAGCTAACTCTAAAATTAATCATGTTGAACAGTATGTGCGTACTCTACAATTACCTGATTTCCTTCAATATAAGCATTTTGGATCTCACCATCAACACTCATTCTACTTTTCAGGTAGACCACTTTAGGCCCCGATTCATTGCCCTCTTTTAGCGAAGGGAATACATTCCTTGGTTCCAAATGAAGTAAACGACAAAAATGGCTAACGAAAGACATCGTTAATGGCGTCTCGCCTCTTAGCACTCTAGAGAAATCAAGCTGGTTCATTCCAAGCTTTTTTGAAAACTCCATCTGCGTAATACGCATTCTCGATTTTTGTGACATCCACGTTTGATATAACGCGTCTCTATCTAGTTCTGTGAATTCCATACCGACTCCTTTATATAATTCATACCAATCAATTGTCCGGCTTTTCATACATAGCATGTCAGGGTTTGGTTAGTGGAAACCAAAGGTTTGGTTTTGATATGCGCGCAATTGTCGTGCAGAACAAAACATCACAATTGAAAAACATTCACAAAAGCGATTAGAGCAAATACTTTCTTCATTTATATCAATAATTTATACGTTAGCGAACTAAACATATAGCAAGTTAATTTGTATTAAGAATTAAAAGTTCGAGATTGGCATTCCACATTTCAATCTATTGATTCGCATTTATAAAACTGGTTGGCTACATTTCGCTTGCTCAAACGCACTTCTGGCAAACTATTTGAAAGAATAGGACGCAAAGCCACCGGTCTGTCGACAATTATTCTGTCTATGATAGCGGGGCCGCCACTTAATAGGATTTAAGTGTCAATGCATGCTGGAGTGTTCTCTTTTTTGTCGGCCAAATACAGTAAGGACAAATAATGAAACAACTCCCAAAAAAATCGCTCATCGCACTATCGCTACTTAGCGTAAGTGGAGCAAGCTTCGGTCACGGTTATGTTTCGGCATACAATAATGGCGTTGCTGAGAGTCGTGTCGCGCTATGTAAGTTCCCAACGAGTGATACACAACAAAAAAACACCAACTGTGGTGGTATCCAATATGAGCCACAGAGTGTGGAAGGCCCTGAAGGCTTCCCTGAAGTCGGCCCTGCAGATGGAAAAATCGCCAGCGCGCAATCATCTTTAGCGGCAGCGCTTGACGAGCAGACAGCAGACCGCTGGGTTAAACGCCCGATCAAGTCTGGTTCTCAGTACTTTGAATGGACGTTCACAGCTAACCACAAGACTCGCGATTGGAAATATTACATTACTCAACCAGACTGGAATCCAAACCAGCCTTTGGCTCGCAGCTCTTTTGACTTAACGCCATTCTGTGTTATTGAAGGCAATATGGAACAGCCACCGATGCAAGTAAGCCACTTGTGTAATGTGCCAGAACGCGAAGGCTATCAAGTGATCCTTGCGGTATGGGATGTAGGTGACACTGCAGCGGCTTTCTACAACGTTATCGATGTGAAGTTTGATGGCGACGGCCCTATCATTCCTGATTGGGATCAAGGCGGTCAAATCAACCCGACACAAGACCTGAATGTTGGTGACGCTGTTTATACGCGTGTATTTGACCAATCTGGTGAGAACGCTTCATACAGCACAGAGCTTGTGATTGAAAGTTCTGATCAAGGCAAAGCCAATAACTGGTCTTACGCACTTGCCTCTAAGATCAATCAAGAGCAGGCGCAAATCAAAGCAGGCCAATTGAATGACCAAGGCGATTTCGCACCCGTTTACGGCACGAACCCTGTTTATCTAAAAGCAGGCTCTGGCTTTAACAGTGTTGAAATCGGCTACAAGATTGATACTCCAGAACCCGAGCATGAGCTAGAAGTAACAGGTCTAGAGTCAGAGTACATTATCGATGAGAGCCAACCTACTCAGCTTGACCTTACGCTAGCGGCAACAGGCGATATCCAAGCCGAGCTTACCGTGTACAACCATCACCGTGAAGCACTTGCATCTCAGAAATCAGACCTAACAGACGGACAAGTTGAAGATATTCAACTGACTCTTTCTAAGTCAGAAGCTGGTCACCACATGCTTGTGGTTGTGACCAAAGATGACCAAGGTAACTTAGTTGATCAGAACACGCTTGATTTCCACCTTATGGACGAGCAAACGCCGCCACCAGCGGGCGACTACGACTTCGTTTTCCCAGAAAGCATTGAATATTACACTGCAGGAACAAAGGTTCTAAGCAGCGATGGTGGCGTTTATCAGTGTAAAGAGTTCCCATACTCTGGCTACTGTGTTCAATGGGCTCCAACAGCAACTCAGTACGAACCAGGTGTCGGTTCACACTGGCAAGATGCATGGAACAAAGTGGACTAATTGTTAGCGAGTTACTTACTTTCAAGTATGTGAGCTTGTGTAATTAGCCAAACAAAAACGGATGCCCAGAGCATCCGTTTTCTTATTCAGCAACAGCAGAAATGCGGTTATCAAAGTAGATAGTGGTCTGCCAACAGAGCCACAAACAAGATCATGAGATGATAGATAGAGAACTTAAAGGTCTTCATCGCCATATTAGGCTCATCACGATATTTCAGAACCCACGCGTGATAGACAAACCCACCGTTGAGCACCAAAGACGCGCTCAGATATATCCAACTGCTCATGCCAACTAATACTGGTAACACACACACGATGCTTAACAACAATGTATACAGCAAAATTGAAGTCTTGGTGTATTCGATTCCGTGGGTCACGGGCAACATGGGAATATTCACCTTGGCATACTCGTCACGACGATGAATTGCCAACGCCCAGAAGTGCGGAGGTGTCCAAATAAAGATGATCATCACCAACAACCAAGCATTTGAATGAAGCTCGTTGGTGACTGCCGTCCAGCCTAATAGCGGAGGCATTGCGCCAGCTATCCCTGCTATCACGATGTTTTGTGGCGTCGCTCGCTTCAAGTACATGGTATAAATCACCGCATAGCCTAATAAGCTTGCAAAAGTTAACCACGCAGTCAGTTGATTGACCCACACCACTAACGTGACAAAGCCAAGTAACCCAATACCCGCAGCAAAGCTGAATACACGCACACTACTCAGTTCACCGGATGGTAAAGGACGTCGATTTGTTCGAGTCATCTGGCCGTCGATCTTTTTATCGATCAAATGGTTAAACGCAGCGGCTGAACCTGCCATCAGCCCTATCCCAATCATCCCGAACACAGTTTGCTGTAAAGGTAATCCATTAGGCACAGCCAAACACATTCCAACCAATGCAGTTAGCAGCATCAAAGCCACCACTTTCGGCTTGGTCAGTGTTAAATAGACCTTCCAAACAGCTTTGTTGTTTGCAGCCGTTTCGTTAATTAAAGCGATGTCATTGCTGGCTGCTATCTTAGGACTTGAGGCTACTCCTTGAACCACCACTCCATGTTGTGTTGACGTTTTACTGACCATGATTACCTCCTTGTAATACACTGTTCTTCACCAAGCTCTCACTCGGTTTGCGTTGCCACACGACAAAATTGGTCACCACCATGCAGATTAGCAACATCGCTGCGACTAGGTTATGCAAAACCGCGACTGAGATTGGCAGGTGAAACCATACATTACTGATCCCAAGGCTGATTTGAGTAAACAATACTAATGCGACAATCACGCTCAGCTTTTGGTGAGGCACTTGGCCAAATTTCCATAGCTGGTACACGACCATTAGCACCGTTAACGTCGCCACAATAGCCCCGAACCTGTGCATGACATGGATGGTGAGCCTTGCGGGATATTCCAACACACCAAACTCATAGTTATCATGGCCGTGTTGAGCAAAGTCGAAGGCATTCTTGAAATCTAAATAGCTTGTCCAGTTTCCTTCACAGATAGGTAATTGGGTACACACCAGAGCGGCATAATTAGACGATGTCCAGCCACCAAGCAGTATCTGCCCAACCACAATGAGTAATCCGAATAGTGCCGAGACTTTAAGTGGTGAAGAATAGGCAGCCTCACCAAAACGGCTTTGGAATTGAGACAAACGACAGTAGAGCAAACACAACAGTGACAGCAACGTGAAGCCCCCCATCAAATGCGCCATAACCACAACGGGCATCAACTTGAGAGTCACCGTCCACATTCCAAGCAAAGCCTGAAATATCACGGTTGCAGAGATAAGTAACGGAAGACCAGCAGTTGTTATATTCTTTTTAATACACCAAGCAACAACGACAAAGATAAGCAGCCCTAATGTTCCTGCAAAGTAGCGATGGATCATCTCTATCCAAGCTTTGTCTGCTTCGAGAGCTCGTTCTGGAAATTGTAGATTGGCTTGATTAACTGCTTGGGTATTCGAGGGGACGGTAATCTTTCCATAGCACCCAGGCCAGTCAGGACAGCCAAGGCCAGCATCAGACAAACGGGTATAAGCGCCGAGCACAATCACGGTAAGGGTTAACAAGATAGTTAATCTCATCATGTGCATGAGTAAATCAGGGGCTTTATTCTGCATCGTTTATCTCCCTATACTTATTCCCTTTTCGCTAACAACACTCAGCATTAACGCAATATGCTAAAGACCATCAACTCAAGCTTATCAACTTAAGCTGATTAACTACCCAACTCGTGACAGCTTAAGCAGCTTTCTTAGATCATGAATCATGCCTTTAGATTGGCTGACTAGCTGCGAAGGATCAGAAACACTTTTGTATTTCATAACCAATTGCCCGAGTGGGTCAATTATGACAATGGAAGCTGGTGCAAACTCAGTACTGAATTGATCACCACCTGCTAACAAAGATAAATCAGGCTTGTTGAGCGAACCCGACAACGAGTTACCTTCTGAGACGAAAACAACGGCGGTCACTCGCTCTTTGTTTTTCCCTAGCGCCAAGTAACTTTGATTCAAATAATGGAGTTGTTGTTCGCATAAGCTTTCACACTCTGTGGGAGCGATATAGCCCACAACCCAACCCTCTCCTGCCATGGGTACCGTTACGCCGAAATCCGCTAGTGTAATTCTTGGTTCTACCAATTCGCCTGAGTTAGTGACACCTGACGTATACCAATTTTGATCCAACACAGTTTTGGCGATAATGGCTGGCAAAGCGAAAATTAAAACGAGTCCGATTAATACCAAGCGTCCTTTAGTACGACGACTTCTGAGCTCAGCCATGTTTGCCTCGGTACTTTCCCTGTTCACTTGTGCTTGAGACTTATCCATCGTTGTTCTCCGTGGTAGGTGTCGCTTTTAGGTACCGATAGCCAATTAACAACATCAAAAACAAAAGTACCGCTGCCATTACAAACCATTGAAATGAGTAACCGAAGTGCTTCTCAGATTTCATTGCCGTCGGTCGCCATAACAACTCATAAGGCCACGATTCTAAGCTTTGCGGTTGGAAGACAAAGGGTAAAACGGCTTGTCCTGTGTACTCTGATAACGCTGTTATGTTGATGTTTTGAATTCTTTTAGGCGTTGTGTTTTCTAAACCCAGCTCATGACTTAGAGGATTCACTGAACGAGTGTACAAACGCCCTGACATATTGGTCGGTAGTGTTATGTTTCCTAGTTGTGGAAGCTCTCTTCTGTCATTACTTGCCGCAACGAACCCCAGATCTATCAATAACTGCTTTTCGGCCACTAAAGACTCGTTTTCATCTTTAAAGCGAACCTCACCCAACATGTAAATCACATACCCCACCGCTCCTTGGTTAACCTGATTGTCTAACAAGACCACTAAGCCACTTGGTGTTTCCAATTCCACATCAACCTTCAAACCATTTAAAGACAGCTGTTCAGATGCACCTTGCGCTTGTATACGCGAGTCCTTCCATTCAGAGATAACCGAGTCCAATGACCTAGGCGATTGCTGCGCTCTTTCTGATAGCTGTTGTTCATAACGCAATTTCTCGTTACCACGCTCTAACTGCCACAAACCCAACTTGATTAAAATGCCGACTGAAACCACAGTTAAAACAACCGCTATCCAAAAACCTTTACTGCGGAACTTGTGTTCATCATCAATCAATCGGTTTGGAGTTATCACTATGGCGTCATCTACCTTTGTGTTGTTGTTTAAAATTGTATTGGTCGCTTTGCTGTTTTTTATCGCTTTCAATTTGATGAAAGGTCTAATCCAAATCGCCTCAGGTAAACACAATGGCAAAAGACTGAGTCACTTCTTGGGTCGTCGAGTCATGTGGTCAGCCGTTGTCGTGCTACTGTTGTTACTGGCTTTAGGTTCAGGAGTGATAACTCCCAACCCTCGCCCTTATTAATCCCCTATAGGCTCAACCGCTAAAGCACATAAACAAACACAAACAGCCCTAACCAAACCACATCAACAAAGTGCCAATACCAACTGCCCGCTTGGAACGCAAAGTGGTCTTTCGGAGTGAAGTGGTCTTTCGCAACTCTCGCCAGTAACACAATCAAAAAAATCGTTCCCAAACAGACATGCAAACCATGGAATCCGGTCAATAAGAAGAAGGTATTACCATAGATACCGGATTGAAGTGTCAGTCCCATCTCTTGATAAGCATGAAGGTACTCTTCAACTTGGAAGAACAGGAAGAAGCCAGCCAGAACAATGGTTATCTCTAGCCACACGATCAAAGCCATACGCTTGTTTTGTTCAAGACTGATATGTGCCATGTGCAGCGTCACAGAGGAAAGCAGCAGGATAATGGTGTTCTTAAGCGGGATACCTTGCCAAGGCATGGCTTGTGTCGTCACGCCATCAGGTGTCGTCGTTAACGGCCACATTGATTGGAACATCGGCCACAACACTTCATGGGTCATTTCATTGTTGCCCGCACCGCCAATCCAAGGGACAGAAATCATACGAGCGTAAAAAAGCGCGCCAAAGAAAGCGCCAAAGAACATAATTTCGGAAAAGATGAACCAACTCATGCCTTGCCTAAAGGAGCGGGATATTTGCTCAGAATAAACGCCACTTAATGATTCAGTGATCACATTACTAAACCAACCTGCGAGCATGTAAAGCAACACACAAAATCCGACTAACAGAACTGCTTTTCCAAACACGCCGCCAGCAGCGTCGGTGCCCATATTTTGCACCGTCAAGCCAGCGCCAACCGCGACCAAAAACAGCGCTACAGCACCCACCAATGGCCAGTGACTTTGATGTGGAACGAAATAAACTTCCTTTTTAGAACTCATCGCTCAACTCCTTATGTTGATACTGGTTCTGTAAATCCCTAGTTACTTGCGAGTGTGCTCGCTTTTGGTGAGCCCGATTGTAGTGTGCTCAATGTTGATGTGGTCACTTCAGGCTTACTTGCCTCTACACTCACCTGACTCGTGATGTTAAACAGCGTATAAGAGAGCGTAAGCGTATGTATCGATTCTGGAATATCTGGCTCAATGTAAAATATCAAACCCATTTCTGCGCTCTTGTGCCCGTCCAATGGCTGCTGATTAAAGCAAAAGCATTCCATTTTATTGAAGTAAGTTGCCCCCATACCTGGAGAAACCGACGGTACGGCTTGGCCAACTAATGAGGCTCCGGATAGGTTTTTAGCTATGTAGTTAGTTTGAACCACTTCTCCAGGATGAACCTCTAACACTCGAACCTCAGGCGAAAACTGCCATGGCATATCTGGCTTGATGTGGGACATGAATTCAACGCGGACCGTACGAGAATAGTCAGGCTGCATTCCCTGAGGTTGAACTGCGGAAACGGTATTGGTTTTACCATTGATCCCTAAAGCCTCACACATCACATCGTAGAGCGGCACCAAAGCGAAACCGAAGCCAAACATCGCAACCACGCCCAACATCAAATAACCCGTCAGCTTTTTGGTCGATCGCTTATTAGACAGGTGCTTTGGTTGTTTTTTATCTTGATTGGGATCGCTTTGCTTATCACTCATGGTTCTGTCCTCTAATCCACTTTCGGTGGATGAGTAAAGGTGTGGTGAGGCGCAGGGCTTGGTACGGTCCACTCAAGTCCTTCAGCTCTGTCCCAAGGCTTGCTTGGTGCAGGCTCTCCGCCTCTTACGCACTTGATAGCCAGCCATAAGAAGATCAGCTGAGATAACCCAAAGGCAAAACCTCCAATCGACACCACTTGGTTAACATCAGCAAACTGAATGGCGTAATCAGGAATACGACGCGGCATGCCCGCTAGTCCTAAAAAGTGCATCGGGAAGAACAGTACATTGACTGAAATTACCGACGTCCAGAAATGCCACAGACTGAGCTTGTGGTCGTACATATGCCCAGTCCATTTCGGCAGCCAGTAATAGGCGGCGGCCATAATTGAGAACACAGCACCTGTCACCAGAACATAGTGGAAATGAGCCACAACAAAGTAGGTATCGTGGTATTGGAAATCAGCTGGCACGATAGCGAGCATCAATCCGGATAACCCACCAATCGTAAACAGAACTATAAAGGCAATCGCAAACAGCATTGGAGTTTCAAAAGTCAAAGCCCCTCGCCACATGGTCGCGACCCAGTTGAAGACTTTCACACCGGTCGGCACAGCGATCAACATGGTGCAATACATGAAGAACAATTCTGCAAATACTGGCATACCCGTGGTGAACATGTGGTGCGCCCAAACCAAGAATGACAGCAATGCGATACTACAGGTCGCATAAACCATAGAGTGATAACCAAACAGACGCTTACCACTGAATGCAGGAATGATCGCCGAGACAATACCAAAAGACGGCAAGATCATGATGTACACTTCGGGGTGCCCAAAGAACCAGAATATGTGCTGGAACATCACCGGGTCCCCACCACCTGCGGCATCAAAGAAGCTAGTCCCAAAATATTTGTCGGTCAGAACCATGGTCACCGCACCCGCGAGAACGGGCATCACGGCTATTAGCAAGAAAGCGGTAATTAACCAAGTCCATACGAACATCGGTAGCTTGAACCAAGTCATGCCCGGCGCACGCATGTTCACTATGGTTACGATCACGTTAATCGCCCCCATGATCGAACTGATCCCCATAATATGAACTGAGAATACGAATAGCGCGGTACTGTCTGGACCATAAGTTGTCGAGAGTGGCGCGTAGAAGGTCCAACCAAAACTTGGGCCGCCTCCCTCAGTAAACAAAGATCCGATCAAGATTAGAAAAGCAAAAGGCAGAATCCAGAAGCTGAGGTTGTTCATTCTCGGCAGCGCCATATCTGGAGCTCCGATCATCATCGGGATCATCCAGTTAGCCAAGCCCGTAAATGCTGGCATCACGGCACCGAATACCATGATTAAACCATGGACTGTAGTCATCTGATTGAAGAAATCTGGCTCAACAAGTTGTAACCCGGGTTGGAATAGCTCAGCACGGATCACCATTGCCATGGCACCACCCGTTAAGAACATCGCAAAGCTGAACCACAGGTAAAGTGTACCGATGTCTTTATGATTGGTTGAGTAAAGCCAACGAGCCCAGCCTTTAGGTGCCGCATGTGAGTCGTGATCGTCAACAGGCAAATCATCATTGCCCAGCGTACCTTCCGCAGAATGGCTCAGTACTTGATCTTCTGCAGGAGCCGATTTCACCGGCTTATTGATTGGTGAACTCATAACTGCTCCTTAGCATCGGTTTGTGCTTGATCCGTTGAACCTTGTTCGTCAGCTGCTTGGCCTCCGCCTTCTTGCTTGGCTTTATAAGCGTTCACATCTGAAGCCTGAACAATATCGCCGGTATCATTACCCCAAGCGTTTCGCTGGTAGGTCACTACCGCTGCGATCTCTTTCTCGGTTAACTGATTATCAAACGCCTGCATCGCCGTTCCCCCACGACCATAAACAATGGTGTCGATATGAACACCCACATCGCCAAGCGCAATAGGGCTTCCTTTGATGGCAGGAAATGCTCCAGGGATACCTTCGCCATTCACTTGGTGACAAACTGCACAACGAGTTTTATATACCTCTTCGCCAATAGTATTGAGCTCTGCCAAAGAAAGTGACGCATCTAATGCATCTTGCGCGGCTTGTTGTGCGGTTATCGCCAATTCTTTCTGGTCCGCTAACCATGTATCAAACTCGTTTTCCTCCATAGCCTGTACCACTATCGGCATGAAGCCATGAGCACGACCACATAACTCAGCACACTGGCCTCGATAAACGCCGGGCTCATCTATCTTTGTCCAAGCTTCATTGATAAAGCCCGGAATGGTATCTTTCTTAACGGCAAATGCTGGGACCCACCATGAATGAATAACATCATCGGAAGTCATCAAAAATCGTACTTTACGATTGATAGGCAGTACCAGCGGCTTATCAACCTCTAACAGGTAATGCGCGCCTTTCACTTCAATGCCTTCAATCTCTTTATCGCTGGTCGCTAAAAGGCTGAAAAACTCAACATCTTCGCCAAAGTAGCTGTAGTGCCACTTCCATTGCGAGCCTGTAATTTTAATTGTGAGTTCTGATTGAGAGGTGTCTTCCATCGCAATCAAGGTCTTGGTCGCGGGTATGGCCATAGCGATGAGGATAATAATAGGAATGATGGTCCAAAGGATTTCGACTTTCGTACTTTCGTGAAAATGAGCAGCAACCGCCCCCTTCGACTTTCGGTGTCTCAGAATTGAATAAAACATCACACCAAAAACAACAAAAGCAATCGCACAGCAGATGTAGAAGATCAGCATATGAAGTTCGTATACCTTACCGCTGATCTCAGTGACACCTTGAGTCATGTTGTATTCAGTGCTGGCATGCACCAAAGGCGATACCAAAACCACAACAAAACTTTTCAAAAGCCACCCTAGCCTAACCAGTAATCTTTTCAAAAGATCTCTCCTTATCCTTCCTAATTGGATACTTGCGACCTAAATGTCGTTGCGAGCTGAACAACATTCATTGTTATCCCAGCTGCACATGAAAGGCTGAATCTCAATCTACAACTCACATGGAACTAGCCTGTAAACGGGCTGCTGACCTCATCTCAACCTAGGAGCTAATACGGCTCATAAGCGTTGGAAGTTTCCATGAAAGATTCAAAAACGGCGAATTTGTTAAATTTTGTTATATTTATGTAAAAGGCTAGTTAGTGATATCCAATTGTTCAAGGTAAGTTTACTTATTAAACAGTCAATTATTGAGAGTGGCTTAATCCACGCGCTCTCGCCGTTATAAATTATTTTATATTGAGTTTTACGATTGCTTTCATGGAAATGATAATCAATATCACTTAAATTAAATCAACAGTAAGTCATACCGACATTAAAAGGTTTAGTGATTATGCAAGATGCAATGAACTGGTTAGCGAGAGACCCAGATCCAAGAACTCGTGAAGAGCTTCAACACCTCATTGATGAGGGAATGCACGACGAACTAGAAGACCGCTTTACTCAACGATTAGAATTCGGAACCGCAGGGTTAAGAGGCAAAGTAGGATGCGGTCCAAACAGAATGAACCGCTTGGTGATACAAGAAACGGCAACAGGCCTTGGCCATTACTTGATTGAACATGTCGCTAATGCCTCGATTCGTGGCGTCGTTGTGGGTTATGACGGGCGTTTAGACTCAAAGCAATTCGCAATTGATACGGCTTCTGTGCTCACCGCTTTGGGCATTAAGGTGTACCTAACCTCCGATGTCGCTGCAACACCTATCGTTGCTTTTGGTATTGAGCATTTCAATGCGGCTGCCGCTGTTGTTGTTACGGCGAGCCACAACCCGCCGGAATACAATGGGTTCAAAGTATACTGGGAGAATGGCGCTCAAATCATTCCCCCTCACGATGCGGGCATTGCCGCTGAAATCGATATCGCATCGACCAAGCCGATCCCTTTAATGAGCCTAAGTGATGCCGAAACGCAAGGTAAACTGGTGTGGTTAACTGAGGGTTATTATCAAACGTACCGTGCTGCTATTAATCAAAGTCCGTACGTGAATAACGCTCTTGAATCCGCGAATACCACCATCACCTACACAGCAATGCATGGGGTGGGAGCAAAAATGGCGGAAGATCTTCTTCACGATGCTGGATTCCACAAAGTCTTCAGTGTGGCCGAACAAAGAGAGCCTGATGGCAACTTCCCAACCGTGAACTTCCCGAATCCAGAAGAAAAAGGGGCAATGGATCTCGTGGTTAACTTAGCAAAAAGTGTCGATGCTGACATCGCTTGCGCCAATGATCCAGATGCAGACCGATTTGCCGTTGCGGTTAGAACTGACGATACTTCCTATAAAATGCTAACGGGCGATCAAGTCGGTGTGCTATTCGCGCATTACTTGTTGTCGAAGCCCCATACCAAAAATCAGCTAGTTGGTAACAGCATCGTCTCTTCAACTCTGCTTGAAAAAGTGGCTCAATCCCACGGTGCGACTTACTTCCAAACGCTAACGGGCTTTAAATGGTTGGCGAATATTGGGATGCAGTTGGAGGATGAGCAGAATGAGTTCTTGTTCGCCTATGAAGAAGCGTTAGGCTACACCATTGGTACCCAAGTACGAGATAAAGATGGGCTGTCTGCTATCGTCGTGTTTGCTCAATTGGTTGAAGAGTTGAAATCTCAAGGCCGAACGGTTTGGGATCTTCTCGCTCAAATTTCATTTGAACATGGTGTTCATACCAACGCGCAGCGAAGCATTGCTCTTGACCCAGATTCACCATCGATTGGTTCTAAACTCAGAGCGGCACAACCTAAAGCAATAAACGGTGTTGCTATCTCTGTGATTGAAGATCTGCAGTCTTCTTTACGCTTCGTCATTGGTGGCAATACTGAAGCGATTAACCTGCCTTCAAGTGATGTTCTCATCTATCACCTAGAAGATGGCACACGCATTATCGTCCGACCTTCAGGCACAGAACCAAAAGTGAAAGTCTATTATGAGACGGTAACAAAGTTCGAAGGAACAGAAACATACGAAGACACTCGCCTACGCGGTGAAGAAGACATGAGTAAACTGATTGAACAGCATCAACAAGAGTTGAACTCATAGCAGTTAACATGTTCAGCATGTAACGGTTAAATATAAAAAATGGACGCTCGATGCGTCCATTTTTGTCTCAGCGGCTAGCCGCGAGAAGATGTCTGGGTTGATTCGTCTACGAAGTAAAGAAAGAAGACAACATCCAGATAGCCAACACGATGAAGACTCCGCCCATGACTTTCTGTTGATAGGTACGAAACTTAGCATTCTCTACGAGAGACTTACCAATCGTACCCACTAAAGCCACCAGCAAAAAGTTGAACGTTAAGCCGAGAACATTCAACAATAAACCCAGAACGAGCATCTGCTCACCAGAAGTCGCTTCAATATTCGTCGACACAAACTGTGGTAAGAACATCACAAAGAAAACCAACGCTTTAGGGTTAAGCAGGTTACTAATCAATGCTCGTTGATAGTAGGCTTTTGCAGCAAAGTTGTCGCTTAACTCAGGCGCATTGCCCTGCTCTGTTCGAAGACAATCCCACCCCATTTTTAATAAGTAGGTACCGCCTAACAGATGAAGGGCTTTTAAAGCCGCTGGACTCATCGCAATCAATGCTGAAACACCCATTGCTGCCAATACTGTCAGGATAATTCCAGAAGTCGCGTTACCCAAACTAGCAAACACACCAACCTTGCGTCCATAGCTCATACTTGAGCTCGCGATGAGTAACATATCAGGGCCAGGCAAAAGGAGAAGTGCAACAACGGCAGTCAGGTAAACAGGTAGGATGGCTAAGTCGATCATGGGTTTCAGTATTGATAAAAACGGAGGCGGATTTTATATCAATTACTAACACCCTTCCAGATGCAATTAGTTGTAAGATAGTAAAATATTCGAATTAAATACCATCAATGAACAATAAAGCAAATTTATTAACCAAATAGAAAAGACTACTTAACTTGCTACCCACTCGATCTCAATCAATGTCGTTTCACCACACTTTAGACGGCCAAGGAAGATATCACCTCGATGGACCTCACCAACACCTTTTGGGGTACCTGTCATTACAACATCGCCATCAAGCAAAGTCGTGTAAGAAGAGAGCTCTTCTAGGATAGTTTGTGGAGAATACAGCATCTGCTCAACGTGACCCTTTTGAACGCGGACACAGTTAATAAATAATTCTAGGTTTAAGTCAGAGAGATCAAAATTATCAACGGGAACAAAGCGACTAAAGACAGCAGAACCATCAAAGGCTTTGGCACGCTCCCAAGGTAAACCTTTGGCTTTTAAACTGCTTTGCAACTCACGCTTGGTAAGGTCTAAGCCGAATCCCACTGCAGAATATTCACCGTTTTCAACAATAAAACAGATCTCTGCTTCGTAGTGCAGCGCTTCTTGATGAAAAGAAGACAGAGAGGAAGTAACGCTGGTGCTTGGCTTATTAAAAACCACCATAGAGTCAGGGATCGCATTGTTAAGTTCTTCAATGTGATCGACATAGTTACGCCCAACACACAGTACTTTTGTTGGGGTTGCTGTTCGTTTCGAATTCATCAATTGTTTCTGTTCTACAACGCTGCTCATAGTTTATCCCTGAACTATTTTTAGAGAGCAGAGTTTAGCGCATCATAAAATGAGAGTCTTCGACAAGATGATTACCGATCTCTAAATTCTGATCTTGAGCTCAATTAAATGATTTAAATACTTTTATCCGAAGATCGCGACATATAAGAACTGATGACAAGAGCCATAGCTACGTAGATAAAATGAATAGTTGGGGAGCATGAAGGAAAAGCTAAAACAGATACGTATAGAACGAAAGAAGCCCTCTCAAACCAAAAAGGCTTGAGAGGGCTTAGCATGGTGTCTAGGACAGTATCCTAAAAGGTAAACTTAAGGAGTAAACACTATGCTAAATAAGTCTGCGACTTATAGGTAGTAACGAGCACCAAGTAGCCATTGGTCGTCAGCTTTTTCTTTGTACTCACCAGAACCTTGTAGGTCGAATTGGTAACCTGCGAAGCCTACGAACTGAGACGTGAAGTTGTATTCAGCTTGTAGAGCAGTTGTGCTGTACACAGTTTCGCTGTTCTTGTCGTCTTCTACAGCTTCGTAGTTAACGCTTAGGTTAAGGCTGTTAGAAAGAGCGTAAGAAGCTAGTAATTCAATAGCAACTGACTCTTCAAGAATTCGCTTGTTACCAGTGTTCATGTAGTTGTTCATTGCGTAAACACCAGCAAGGTATAGACCTTCAGCGCCGTATGAACCGTAAGTTGCACTTACTACGTGAGAATCAGCAGTTTTTGAACCAACAACGCCTACATAATCCACATCACCAGTGTTGTATGCGTAGTTTGCAGTGAAATCAGCAATTGCGTAGTTCAATGCAACTTGGCCACGGTTACCGTATGTAGTTACATCATCAATCTTACGACCTTGCCATGCAACAGCTGCGCTTAGAGAGCCTGCGTTACCGAAATCGATAGCGTTGCCGTAGCTCACCATCTCTTCACCACGACCAGTACCTAGGTTACCGTGATCTTCGTAGATGAAGTCATTCGCGAATGCGATTGGCATATCTGCTACGCCAGCAACGTTGTAGTAAGGTGCCCATTGAGTACCTACTGCTGCACGACCGTAATCGTCGTGAGAAAGACCAACGTAACCAAGACGAGTTGTGAATGACTCATCACCACCGTCAAGCATGTTTAGCGCCCATTCACCTTTAGCATCTGCAGTGAAGCCGTTGCCAAGATCGTGAGTTGCACCGAAGTTGATACGTGGAGATACAGACTCAACACCGATGTCGTCTTCATTAAGACGATCGCCACTGTTTACGTCGCCAACTGCAACTGATACGTGACCACCAACAGAGAATGTTGTGCCGTCTTCGTTGTAAAGTTCTACAGCAACTGCCTGTGTACCAAATACTGCACCAGAAATTGCTAGCGCTAAAAGTTTCTTATTCATTGTCATATCCATTATGTAACTGGGTGAGTTATTCACTAACAACCTCGTGCTTACGGAGAAGTTGTTACCTGCATTTAACAAGTAGGCAAACACTAATATACGAATGACAAAAAAGTTGCATTAAAATATATAAAATAAAAAAAATCGCACTATAAAAAGCAAAAAATTACTTTAAAACAACAAGATAAGTAGATAATTACTGGTGATCTTTTTTATCTTTTTAGACAAAAGTTTCGGCTATTTTTGATTTTATAGTCAACAAATAAGCATTAAAAATCAAATCGAGAAATAACTCATCAGACCATCGAGAGATACACCCTCGACATTGAAACATTTTGTAACATGATGAAGTGAGTTGAAATATTTAGCTTTGTGAAACAATTCTCGATTTAAGCTAGAAAAAATCGCTCAATTAAAATTTCACTAGAGAAAACAAAAAAAAGGGCAACCAATCAGCGACTGGTTGCCCTTCATAACTCATCATTGGACTCTTATTTGAAGCAAACCTCAGCCCAACGAGCTAAACCTGAGGTTACTGAACCGAAGTAGTTACCGCTCACGATCGGTACGTTCGGCAATGCTTGTTGTACGGCTTCACGAAGTATAGGTGAACGAGCTGAACCACCCGTCATGTAAATTACGTCTGGCTTTTTCTGGCCTTGTTGCATGGCTTCTTTAACCAACTCAATCATCTTAGACTTTGGCGATTCAATCGCTTCCACCATCTGCTCAACGGAAATGTCCACTTCGACCAATTCAGAAGCAACATTAATCGCGGCTCGATATTGAGAAGATTCTGCTAGTGCAATTTTGGCTTCTTCCGCTCTGCGTACAATGCTATAGCCTAGAGTGTCATGATAAACCCTCATCAAACGCTCTAGCTTTTGAGGGTCTGAAGCTTCTTTACGAAGTAGCTTCAAGGCCGCTAGGTTTTCGCGAGAATAGAAGTTCTTTTGAGCTTCGACATTATTGATTGCAATTGGATTCCAGAATTGAGTCAGCGGCATATCGATACCCGAAATGCCTTTGCTGCCCATACCGAAAGGTGACATCAGTTGCTTGAAGGCAAGGTAGATATCAAGGTCATTACCCCCTACCCTTTGCCCGCTGTGAGCTAACAAGCTCTGGGTTCGGTCCGCTTTACCCGACCAAGTTGGCCCCATTTCTAGCAATGAGCAATCGGTGGTACCACCGCCAATATCGACAACCAATACCGTTTGGTTTTCAGTCAGGGTACTTTCGTAATCAAGGCCTGCGGCTACTGGTTCAAATTGAAAAGCGATGTCAAGGAAGCCTGCACGCTTAGCTGCGCGTGAGAGTATGTCTTCAGCTTGTCGGTTTGCTTCTTCACCACCTCGACCGTGGAAGTTAATTGGTCGACCGATAACAGCTTGTTTGATCTGCTCTTGAGTCGTGAGTTCTGCTTGGTGTTTAATATTTGCCATCATGGCGCACACTAAATCTTCGAAGAAACTCACCTGAACATCATGCAACCCGCTTGCGCCAAGAAAAGACTTAGGGGATTTTACGTAATAAACATCGCGAGGGTCTTCTAAGTAAAGGTCCAACGCCGCCTGACCAAACGCCATATCTTCTGGTACCAAATCGATACTCTCTTCTCGATTCAAAGCTATAGCACGTCGTAACACTTGCTCACCAACCGCATCACTCGGTTTGATATTCAAATGGCGAAATAGATGTTCGGAAACACTCTCACGAGTAGGAGCAAACACGGTTGAGGGAATATAGTGATTGTTACCTTCTAGCGGTAACAGGCTTGGTTTTCCATCAACCATTGCCGCGACAGAACAGTTCGCTGTTCCATAATCAAATCCAATAAACATAATATCCCCCACTCAACAAAAGGGGCAAGATGCTACATGAAAATCCTAAAAATTACGAGGTCATTTCTAAATTTAACTGAGTGATTTCTTAGCCTAACGGCTCTTAATAGGCAAACAAATATGCTACATTTCAGCCCAAATGAATCACAGGTTAGATAAATGAAAACACCTTGCCGAGCGGCTTGTAAAAATAATGGCGGAATGTGCAGTGGCTGCTTTCGAACAATGGATGAAATTATAGGCTGGAAAGGCTTATCTGAAGAAGAGCAAACGTCGGTTATGGATAATCTTACTGGTGTTAGTTCGACTCACCAATGTCCGCAGTGTAATGAGCCAGCTCAATGCGATATCAGTGCGGGTAAAGAGACGTGTTGGTGTTTTGAACTAGAAAAGCGTGATACTAGCGATATTCCAAAAGCTGGAGTATGTCTGTGCCGTAAATGCTTGTCTGAACTGCCTATTCAGTAGTTTTCAAACCTGTTAAGTAGTTTAGAACCTATTCCGCAGGTTACGTACCGGTTCAACATAGACAAAAAAGCGAGAGATTGCTTCTCGCTTCAAAATACTGAGATTTATTTGGTTAGTGCCTACTTCGTTTTTGCAACCAGCGCAGGCTGAGAAAACTGTATACCGTTCCAACCATGAACCATGAAGTTACGGATATTTTGATGGTCGGTGTTCTCTGGAAAACCTAGCACGTCGTTACGATAAAATTGACCAAAACAAGCAAGTGTTTGCTCCGCTGATAAACCTTGCTCTAAGCCAAAAGCAAAAATCTTACACGAACCATTATTCTGCCCTGCGGTATTCACCACTTCACCATTGCGAAATTCACTCTCCGCAAAAACATAGTGAGCTTCGATCACTTGCATTGTATCTTCAAATTGCACGCTTTCTGGGGTTTCAGCCAGAGTATTTAATAAGGTTTCCAGTTCCATTTACTATTTCTCCATCAAGTATATATCTGTCAGCAGTGTATCTTGTTTTACGACAAGAGTAAGCCGTTGTTTACTTGAGACAGCGATTCACTTTTTGAACGAATACTGCAAATTACCTCAATGAAACTAATGACATAGTTTTATCAGGACGTTATATTATTTTATCAGACGATTAACATTGTTCAGTAACGAATATGCATAAAGATAAAAACTTAGAACTGTTTAGATACCTCAAACCCGGTACAAAAACAGCAGGTGTATTAGAATTTGGCCCAGACGACTCGATCCAGATCACTACACTCTATATCGGACACAAAGAAGAACAATACCTTGTCCTTGAGCTGTCACAAAAAGCGACAGAAGCACTGACGCTCAGAAAACTCATCAACGTGGATATTATTGTTCGTGCCATCACCGACACCGAACTTGGACACATTGTCGCGTTTAAAACCAACGTACTGGCTCATATCACCTCGCCAGCACACCTTATTTTCCTTCGTCCGCCTTCAAGCTTTGCGACCAAGCCTATCCGTGAACACGAAAGATATAAGGTACGACTCAGCTGTGAAGTTACCTTTGATACTTTGTCATTAGATGCCACTCTGGTCGATTTTTCAGTCTCAGGCTGTGGCGTCTATATTACCCAGCAATCCGATATCGATGTCGGTTGGAAGATACAAGTAAACTCAGTCTTAAGTGAGTACTTAGATAGCGAACAGGTCTACAACGTAGTGAGCAAAAAAAGACAAGGCCAAGGTTGGCTATTAGGCATTCAGTTCCCTGAACACCTAGATATGAGTGACGAGTTAAAAACGCTGCTGTTGGAGCAAGCCTTTGTTGCCGGCTTTGTATAAATGCGTCTTCAAGTAAAGTTTATTCACAGCACTTGTTCTATCGCACTTTCAAAGGTTTAGATCAGTGGTTCGTTACATCCCAATGTGAGTTTTTAAAATGAACAAATGCTTGGTGTAGCGACTCTTCTTTAATGGGTTTTACAATCACGTAATTAGCCCCAGCAGCCATAAAGCTGTCTCTTGTCGACGCTTGAGCATCCGCGGTACACGCATAAATCGGGGCTGTAACGCCAATATCATTCCTAAGTTGCTGAGTAGTTTCAACGCCACCAAGGTTGGGAAGTTGGTTATCCATCAAAATAAGATCATAGGTTGTCGCCTTAGCCATTTCTAGCGCTTCTAAACCGTCTTTTGCCCATGTCACCACCATGCCATATTTTTTGCAGAAAGCCTGCGCAATAAAGGCATTGGTGTGATTGTCTTCCACCAGCAATACGTTCAAAGATCGGCTAAACAACGCCTCTGGTTCGATATCAGCGTGTTGCTTCAAGTCCAATAGCGGCTTAGAGTGCACTTCCACCGGAATTTCTATAATGAACTCCGAACCTTGGTTTATCTCACTGCGGACTTGAATATCCCCTTCCAGCATATCGACCAGATTTTTTACAATCGTTAGGCCCAACCCTGTCCCACCATATTCACGAGTCGTGGTTTCTTCGGCTTGAACAAAGGGTTCAAACACAGCGTCAATCTTGTTTTCATCAATACCAATACCGGTATCTTTCACTCGAACGATCAAACTCGCATGATCTGAGTTAAAGATACTTTCGAGTTCAAAACTAACGGAAATACCGCCTTGGTGAGTGAACTTAAGAGCGTTACTCACCAAGTTAAACATGATTTGATTCAGGCGCACTTGGTCGGTGTTTATTTCAATGTCATCAGCCAAATGATTCACAATAGTAAATGCGATCGATTTATCGCCACAAAGCGGACGATAGATACTGTCTAATGTATTAACCAGTTCACCCAAACGGAAGTCTTTCTTTTGAATATTGAACTGCCCCTGCTCTATCTTTGAGAAGTCCAAGATATCGTTAAGTACCGCCAGCAAATGTTCCGCACTATTGCAAAGTACATCCACCTGTTCACGGTTATCTTCACTGTGTATAGAGCGCTTCAGCAACTGAGAAACACCAAGAATACCATTAAGCGGTGTACGGATTTCATGGCTCATCTTAGCTAGAAAATCTGCACGTACATTCGCAAGGTGCTCAGCTTCTTCTCTTGCTCGATCGGCCTGCCTCTCGGCTTCAATGAGCTTAGTAATGTCTTGGCCTTGTACCACGACACCTGTGATGCCGTGTTCAACGCGAATTGCAGACATGTTCCAACGAAATACCTTCCCACCAATTGGCACGTTAATGCCCGTCAGCTTTGAACCTTGAACCACCATATGGATATTCGGTAGCATGCGATGCTCAAACTCTTGAGCCACTGCTCCGTAGTTATCATCGGCGTCAAATAGCGCCATACGAGCAGCGGGGTTCATCTGAATTAAGTCACCTTTATCAGACCAAACCAAGATAGGTGAATGAGCAAAGTTAAAGAGATCTTGGAACTTTTGGTTCTGTTCAGATAAACGTTCAAAAGTGTCCTCAAGGGTGCAACCAATATGATGAAACTCGAAAATGTTGGAGCCATCGAACTTGTTGTACTCTTCGCCGTCACTTGCTGAGCGAGTAAAGTCCATCAACTTATCGAGTTCAGCCGCCACCTTTCTTTGAATCCAAGCTCGCGCAAAGAAAGACATCAATATGATCACCACAATCACAACAATGATCGCTCGCTCATAGTTCTCTTCTAACGCAATGAAGTTAGTGTTCTTTTGGACAGCTCGAATGGTAAGGGGCGTTTCAACGGCATTGATCTTAATGGTCGCGATGGTGACGAAATGACGAGGCAGTTGCTCGTACATTTTGTAGTTGAGGATGTCCGTTATTGTGTAACTTTCATCGCCACTGAATGTCGACGTAACCGGTGTACCGTGCGCTTCGATAACAATATTTTCGCAGTTACTGCCCTTCTGAATAGATTCAGCCAGAGAGAAATTGTTATCAAGTACGATCGCGATATAGAGCTGGCCAAGAACCTCCCCTGTTTTGTTATCCACAATAGGGGTTCGGCGAGCCAACAAATGACGCTTACCAATATCGGTTATCACTTTAATGAAATGCCAGTTACTACTAAATGAAACCTCATCAGAGATATGTTTTAGGTTGGACTCATCCAATCCATAAAACTGACCGTTGCCATCTTCCCAAGCCAAACCGTCATGAGTAGAAACAAAGCGAAGATCCGGCGCATGATCCGGCTCTCTTTGGTCAACACCAAAAAAGAAATAACTCAGAGCCTCTTCATTGTGGGTATCAAAATACGCTCTGAGTGTTTCACTATGTGAGCTACTGTCTTGATGGATTTGCAGCACCGACAAACGGTAATCAAACATATTTTGGATCAAGCTAGAGGTTTGCTGGACCGTTCGATTCGTCTCTTGCTTTACGATATTACTGCTGGTTTCATAATTATGAATAAGTACGCCAAGTGCCATCACGCCTATCACTAAAATAATGATACGCGTAATGAGTTTAGCTAAGGTGTTCCTAGGTGTACTGGCGTAGCTTTTCTTCATTATTGACCTGAATACCTAAATGCTCGCTGCTTAAGTTCTGAAATACGTTCTGGTGAATCATCTTTGGTCACAACTTCAAACTCACCAGAGTAAACCGTAGGAACTTCCAATCCAGCTAGGTCCCACTTGATCGCCTCTGCCATAGCGATACCGGTATCGTCATTCATACGCATGACTGTGACATCTAAATCGCCCTTTGCAATGGCTTCAAGTTCAGCGGATCCGCCTCCCCAGCCATTAACTAAGATATCTCGACCAGATTCACGAATGGCTTCTACTGCGCCCAAAGCGACATCGGTTGAACACGCATAGATAAAGTCTAGATCCTTATCGTTCGCTATGCTGATTTTAGCCGCTTGATAACCACTTTCTTTATCAGATCTTGTGTAGAACGAAGACTTAAGATCAAAATGAGTACCAGTATTCACTTCATGGATAAAGGTATCTCCACGCGCATCACTGATGTAACCTTGCGAATAGTATAAAACAGAATACTTACTTGCTGGTTGGCTAACTTCTTTAAAATAATTTGCAAGTTTCAAACTACCGGTCGCATGATCAAAACCCACATACATGAATGGCTGTCTATCAGCCCACGCTCGAACTGGGGTCGTAATATTTTGAAGAATCAGTTTGGTGTCAGTAGAGTTCAACACGTGCTCAATAAACTTACGATGACGCGTAGTATCTAACGTAAAAATCAAATAATCCGTCTTGTTTTCAATCGCCTCTTGCAAAGAAATGCTCTGCTGAGAAACATCTGCATTTACACGTGTAAACACTTGGTTTATTTGATAGCGAATTCTCAGCTTATCGAGACGTTTCTCAAAAGCTTGGATATTACGAACCCAATAATCAGAGATCTGTTGACCCGGATACACGACTGAAATCGTAATAGGCTCATTCTGAGCTCGTCTCAATGGCACAGGGTGATTTTGCACAGCTTCGACCATTTTATCGGTCAGTGCTTTTTGCTCTGGAAACTTGGAAAGATAATCTTGGTATTCCCAGTACCCATTGAGGACATGAGTACCATGGGAGAGAGCGGACGCAGAAAATACGGCAAGTCCAAACAACATCAGTAAACGTTTCATATTTTTCTCGTTTTATATGAGCTACTTTGGCTCATTTTTTAACCTAGCATGACACCATCTCTTTGTATGGCTGAAAGATATTATGTAGGACAACGATGATAAATGATAGCGTCTAACACTAATTAGAACGACATTCTAAATGAGCAATGTGTTAATTTGGAATGGAGATTAAGAACAACGAGTTCAATGATGATTTAAGCCCATTCATATCAAGAGTGATTACCGTTAAAACTCATAGGCTTATATTGATTTATTATAGTCCATTACATTATTAAGATTTAATCAATAACACACATTTTAGCTATGAATTATGAGACTTCGATATATTGAATTCTGTCTTGTTGCCACTCAATAATTAGTTTGAGTGATACCAATTTTTCTTTGCGAGATTTTGGTAGTTGTTTGATCGCGTATTCGGTTTTCAACGCCTCACTTTTTGATCCAACACCAAAACTCCAAACTAGCTTAAGTGGGCCTTTACCTTTTAACGCTTTGGCACCTTTACCCGTTTGATGTTGTTCAAATCGACGTTCTAAATTATTCGTCACGCCACAATAAAGGGCATTGTGACGATTGCGGATTAAGTACACGACCCAATCCGCATTTTTATCAGACTCAGACATCTAAAGCAGTGATTCAACCAGAGCCTTAAGCTCTGCCACTTCTTCACGTAGGCTTGCGACTTCTGATTCAAGCTCTTCAAACTTTTCGCTTGTCGCAGAGGGTGCTGTCGTACTTACCGATGCCGTCGCAAACGCTTCAACATCCACTTCACCACTCAAT
Organism: Vibrio sp. J383; assembly: GCF_023503985.1. Taxonomy (NCBI): domain Bacteria; kingdom Pseudomonadati; phylum Pseudomonadota; class Gammaproteobacteria; order Vibrionales; family Vibrionaceae; genus Vibrio; species Vibrio sp. J383. Next base: position 1,982,698 of record NZ_CP097294.1, read on the forward strand.
AAGTGCTGGTAGCGTGATTCACGTTTACCCGCTTCACGTGGTAGCTTCACGACTAAAGCACCCGCTTCTCTTACGGCTAATTTATCGAGTGTCGCTTCAACCTCTTTCACATCACCAAAATTAGCAAGACGACCAGTACGAGTGCGCAGTTCGCCAGGCGTTTGCGCCCCGCGAAGCAGCATACAGCAGATGATTGCGCGCTCTTGCTCTGTAAATTGCAAATCCCCAAATTCAGTATTACAGAAACGATGCTGATACTTATTAACACGGCTATTGAAGCTGCTCTCATCACTCACCATGCGGCGAGCTATCAAACCATCAACCGCATCTAAAACGTCCGACTCAGACAGAGAGAGAACTGGCTCACGGTTACTCTTTTGGTTACATGCAGTCGTTAAGCTGTTTAACGTTAACGGGTAATGATCCGGGGTAGTGACTTCTTTCTCGATCAAGCAACCGATAATTCTCGCTTCAATTGGGGAAAGTACTGTGTTCATCGTTTTTCCTTTTTATTATTTTGATAATTCCATCTCAACATTTAACAATGCAACCAGTAATGGCTAATGCTCAGACAAAATCGGTACTCGTTTCTTTCTGCCTTGTTCATCAATCATTATGATGTTAGAACGATTTAGCTCTATTTCCACGACTTCCAAATAAGTACGTTCTTGTACATACGCATCACGAAGCTTGTTTTGCTCTGCCGAAGGTTCAGTGACATCGTCGCCCAAATCTTCTGTTTCCAGTTGTTGTTGATTCATTTCACATTTCGTATCAATGCCGTGTCTATACTGGATACTAACTTGAACAGTTAGATAAAAACAATCGCACTTTAGCGAGAGTGCCGAATAATTATACAACCTTACTTTTGCTTTGATCTAAAGACTGTTACAACACTAACTGATGTGCTTTAATCAGAACCAGACAACGTATTTGACGATTAGGAAAAGGAATCTATGAGCAGCGTATTTGAAATTGTTAACCAAGCACGACGTAAGAACAAACTTAAGCGTGAACTTTTAGACAACGAAAAGAAAGTTCGCGACAACCGCAAGCGTGTCGACCTTCTTGATAACCTACTTGATTACATCAAGCCAGAGATGACTCACGACGAGATCTTAGGCATTATCAAAAACATGAAAGCTGACTACGAAGACCGCGTTGATGATCACATCATCAAGAGTGCAGAGATCTCTAAAGCTCGTCGCGACATCAGCCGCCGCATTCGTGAACTAACAGAAGAAGACAAGCAAACTCAAGGTAAGAAGTAATCTAACCTCGCTAATTTACTTGTAACAATGTTAGTAACCCACTCTTAGTAGTGGGTTTTTTTGTACCTAAACTCCAGCGTCTATACTTAAGCATCTAGACCTAACCGTCTAGACTTAAGCGTACCTAAGCAAAATGAATGAAACTCAACAGCAGTATCAAACTAAATAACGAGTGTACACTAGCGATGGAGAGACTTTATGTACGGAAGTATTCTGATTACCTTGGCGTTATCAACGACACAACCTTACCCTGAAAAATTTGAGAAACTCTATACCGAAGAAACCGAAATCACTTATGACGATCTCGTGGTCGATGTTCATGGCTACAAGGTTCCGACCCGATCAGCATTTCGAGGTTGGATGCTCCTTAACCACGCCCAAGATCAAGTCAAAGCGATCGGTCAACAACTCAAAGACAACGGCATCACTCAGAGCATGCCTCTGCATTTAGTCTTGTTGCAAGGCACGGATTGGGCAATGAGCAATACGACCCTGTTCACCCTTCCCAATAAGAAACATGTGCCAAACATGATCAATACCCTTAAGTACATACAACAATATATTGAGCCTGAAATTGGCGTTGTTATCCCTGTGTCCGGAGAGCGAACCAATATCTACAATCAACAAGCTGGCGGCGCACTGCGAAGTAAACACTTGGAATTCTGCGCCTTAGACTTAGTACCTGCGAATGATATTACTCGCGAAGATCTACACGTGAAACTTAAAAAGATTCATGCTGAATTTGGGCAAAAAAATAACGTTGGGCTGGGTTTGTATTCTGGTGTTCGATTCCACATCGATACTTGCGGATTTAGACAGTGGTAACCACTCGATAGTGTCATAAAGACTTGATAATTATCTAAGTCATTATGACTCAAATAATTAGTGGGATACTTTAACCAATTGATTTAATGATTAAAATAAAACTGGAACGCTAATTGCTATTGATAACGAGTATCATAATTATTAATAGCAATTAGGAATTCAATATGAAGACGATGACTCAACGCTTTCAAACGCTACTTTCTGTTTCAAACTTCAGTCTAGCAACCACCGCCTTGCTTATGCTACTCAGTATTATTGTTGCTTATCCGATGGCCGATCACTTCTCACTGCCAATTCAAATTGTCGCACACATCAGCACGATCTTAGTGGCTGCATTACTAAAGATTAGTTATGTCGGTCGCTGCCTTGCGCAATACAACCTTGGGTTAGAAGTTCGCTAAATCGTACAGTGCTAGCCTTGATAATGAGCCAGTTAGACAATATCAAGGCTACTGAAAAGGTCATACAGTTGGTGGGATTTATAAGGTTTCGGCAAGTAGGCATTCATGCCCGCTTCAAAGCAATCTTTGATGTCTTCTTCCAGCACACTAGCGGTTAAAGCAATGATGGGTAATGGTGCGGCTTGTTGGTCACTCTCCCACTGTCGAATCGCACGGGTCGCCGTTATTCCATCCATAACAGGCATCATGCAATCCATTAAGATGGCATCAAACTGAGCGCCTTGAGTGATGACATCCACCGCTTCTTGGCCATTACTGGCAATCAAATATTCATAGCCCGCTTGCTCAAGGAAGAAGCTCGCTATCTTCTGATTCATCAGGTTGTCTTCAACAATCAGAATACGTCGATTCAGAGAACGAACCTCTTCATCTTTTGCTTCCACCGCCGGCGCTTGTTCTTCACCGACATCAAGCGATTGTAAGCTATTTAAGAATCGTCGCCCCAAGAATGGCAATGTATGAGTTGAGTGAACCGTTTCTGTGATTAGATTGGTTTTAAAGAGATGATGCTGACACACGATAACGCGAGCCAAAGGGTATAACGCCTTCAGCGTCGCAAGATCTTTATCCATGGAGTGATGCAGCGTATGACAATAAAGTATGAAGTCACTTTCTTTCAGGTTTTCATCAAGATCCGAAATGGATGACACAACATTAGGTCGAACATTTAAGCGTTCACACTCTTTGACCAGTTGATCTAGGTAATTGAAAGAATTCGAGATAATAGTCGCACGGCTTAGGTTTTCGAAGGTTTGAACATGAGTTTCGACAGTGTCGACATACAAACAAAAAGTGAACGTTGAGCCCTCTCCTTTCACTGAACGCGCGGTAATGTAACCCCCCATCAAATCAACAAGCTGTCGACAAATCGCAAGGCCTAACCCTGTCCCACCGAATTGGCGAGTAATGCTGCCATCTTCTTGAGTGAAAGGTTCAAATATGGACTCTAGCTTCTCTGGCTCAATCCCAATCCCGGTATCAGACACACTGCATTCCAGCTTGCCTCGCCCCAAAGACATAGGTGTGTATGCAATGTCCGTCGTAATCGTGCCCTTTGCCGTAAATTTGATGGCGTTAGACAGCAAATTGGTCAGCACCTGCCTTACACGGTACTCATCGAAAAACAGCTGCGGTGGAGTTTGGGAATCGATATTGATGTCGAGTTCGATATCTTTACTTATCGCTTTGGATAAAATCACACTTACTGAGTCGTAAACCGCCTCTCTCAGATCAGCATTGTGTGGCGATAGCATTAAGTTGCCCGACTCGATTTTGGACAGGTCAAGAATGTCATTAAGCAGAACCAGTAATGAGTGAGAAGACGATTCGATGTCTCCTAACACTTCTTGTTGATTCGCGCTCAGTTGGCTTTGAGATAAGATCTCAGCCATCCCAATAATCCCGTTGAGTGGTGTACGTATCTCATGGGACATATTGGCTAAAAATGCGCTCTTGGCCTTGTTAGCCGAAATTGCATCTTCCTTTGCTTCTACTAACTCTTTGTTATGTTGATAGTTGCGCTCCATCACTCGATTCAAAGTTTCAGTGAACTCGGCAAGTTCATCGTTGCCTTGAATATGAATGACCTTGGGCTTGCCGTAGCTATCCGCGCATTCAGACACCCCTTTCAAAATAATCGATAGGTTTCGATTTAAGCGAAGAGATGTCGCTACACCAAGCCACAACAACGCACCTGACACGACAAGAATAAGCAATGTCATAACTAAGGTTTGCCTTTTTTGCAGTGCTATATTTTTGGTCAGATCAAACTGTAATTGCTTAGTGTAAGCACCCACTGCCTTTGAAATCGCTAACTTCTTTCGTTCTAAACCTTCCACATGTTCATATATTTCAGGCGACGAGAAGTCACCTTTGAGGATTCGAGCTGTAAAACGGTTTTGAAATTCATCTTTAGAAAACGTACTTAATAGCTTTCTAATTTCAGGCGAACGGCTTCCAGAACGGAAAAACGTATCTAATAACTGCTGCTGCCTTTCTAAAGCACCAACATAACTCAATAAATATTGATCTATCAGCTCTGGAGAACGATACAAGCGGTAGCTCAACCACGCTTCTCGCTGAGTCCAAAACACGTAGTGAGTAAGATTAATAAACATCGCGTCAGCTTGACTGATCTTTTCATCCACGATGTTAATGCGATACTCAGATAGCTCCATTAACACGCCTTTTAGCAAATCGAAGGCCTGCTCTGTCAGTTGCGTGTTGTTGTCAGTAATCTGTGTTGCGTCGCTGTTCATACTGGAGGTTACGCGAGCAAGTTTCGCTAACACACTCTTAAGCTCAACCAACTGTGGTTCAACAGTCCAATTGCTGTCGAACTGTCGAAGCTGTTTCTCGTACTGAGCGAGTCTAGCTAAATCAGCTTGCAGCTTTAAAAGCAGCAGCTCTTTCTCTGGAGAGTCATTAGACAGAACCAACCATCGATAAGCATCGCTGGAAACGGTATTAAAAGATTGAAGCGCTTCAACCTTAATACGAGTTGTTTCAAGGTGATTCATCTTCTTATCGTTCTTGAGCACTTCATTGACTGTAAAACCAAACATGATGAATACAGAAACCGTGGAAAGAAATATAAGACGCCATCTAATTGACATGTTTATCATTTTTATAACGACTCCCTTCCCGAAAGTAATTTTACCTAGCCCAAGTTAAGAATAGGACATTAACAGGACTTATTGATCAAATTGGATATGAACAAACGATACTCTGAGCCCAGAACGGTAAATTATGATCAACTTACCTCCATGTTTAGGCTTTAAAGGGGGGCTGTTACTTAAACAGATAGACTTAAAACAAATATGCTTTGAACAATTGTGCTTTAAACAAGTGTGCTTTAAACACGCGAGCTCTAGACACAAGATGTTTAAACAGGAGGAGTATAGATGAGAGAGCTGTAAACAAACGAGGTATGAACAAGTGAAGTTTAACGAAGCAAGCTTTATCCAGTTATTATCACTCGCATAATAAGCAAACGGCCACGCTTCTCGGCTCCACAAGGTTGGGAGTAACGACTCTATAAACCAACAAACACCGAAGTTAAGTGAAATTTGTGAGATCCAATCGTTTGCGTCATGCACTTTTCGCACTCGAATTCGGCACATTCAAAGGTCGAAGAAGAAAACGCATTGATCACCTTATTTGTCGTTTACTGTTTGCGTGTAACTTGAGCTAACGATCACACCTTTAATGATCACTATGACTTTTATTACATATAATATTTTGATTTGAGTATTTTTTGGCGAAAAATAAGTGCTACAGATTGTTAAAGTCAATAGTCTTTATCGACACTAAAAACTTGATTTATGGCTAATATGAAGCCAACTTACAGATAATTTGTCTGCATTTATTTTTCCTAGCAGAATAACCCGTCGTACCTTACAATCCTGCCACATAAAAATTACAAGTTGCACACAAGGCATATCAAGCACATTTAAGTGGCAATAAAGACCACAGCCTGATGCCTCAAATCCCCTATGCTGATTGGCTTCCCTACAACCGCCATGAATGCAGAAACTTAACGTGAAAGGTCCCGAGTAAAGATGAGTCCCGAAAAGCACCTCCTAGACTGGCAAACTAGTCAAACTATTGCTGAATCCATCGCTCCAACTTTAGGTCAGTTATACCGTCAAAAAGGCGTAGAAGTTATCCTCTTCGGTAAGACCCTGGTTAACGCGACAACTATCGACATCATCAAAGCTCACCGTATCGCAAAACGTTACACTGGTTCTCCTCTTACAGCAGAACAGACTCAACCAATCATTCAACACCTTCTCTCTATGGACTTGTCTCCATGTCGTATTGATGTTGGTCGCCTTGCCCATGCATTCTGGCAAGATCGCGAAGACACTCACGGGTTGGATGATTTTCTACAAACTGCACTTGTAGAATCGCTTCAAGGCGATGCAATGACAGAACCTCGTGACGTTGTATTGTACGGTTTTGGTCGTATTGGCCGACTGCTAACTCGTCTATTGATCGAGAAAAGTGGCCCAGGTTACCCACTTCGTTTACGTGCAATCGTTGTACGTGGTGGCAAAGACGGCGACCTAGAAAAGCGTGCTAGCCTACTTCGTCGTGACTCTGTTCACGGCCAGTTCAACGGCAGCATCGTAGTTGACCAAGAACGTAAAGCAATCATCGTTAACGGCAACTTCATTCAAGTTATCTACGCAAACAAGCCAGAAGAAGTAGATTACACGACTTACGGTATTGAAAATGCACTTGTGGTTGATAACACAGGTGTATGGCGTGACGCTGAAGGCCTAAGCCAACACGTTGCGTGTAACGGTGCGAAGAAAGTACTACTGACTGCGCCAGGCAAAGGCGACATCAAGAACGTAGTATTTGGTGTGAACGAGAATGTCATTCAACCAGAAGACACGATCATCTCTGCTGCAAGCTGCACGACAAACGCAATCACGCCAGTATTGAAAGCGGTTCACGATAAATTCGGTGTACTGTCTGGTCACATTGAAACGGTTCACTCATTTACAAATGACCAAAACCTAATCGATAACTTCCACTCAGGCGATCGTCGTGGTCGTGCTGCATCATTGAACATGGTTCTGACATCGACTGGTGCTGCTAAAGCGGTATCAAAAGCGATGCCAGAAATGGAAGGTAAGCTAACAGGTAATGCGATTCGCGTACCTACGCCAAATGTTTCAATGGCAGTAGCAAACCTAAACCTTGAGAAAGGCACAAACAAAGAAGAATTGAACGAGTACCTGCGTGAAATGGCGCTGTCTTCTTCTCTGTCTGCACAAATTGATTACACAGATTCGACTGAGATTGTATCGACGGACTTGGTTGGCTCTCGCCACCCTGGTGTGGTTGACGGTGTTGCGACTATCGCACAAGACAACCGTGCTGTTCTTTATATTTGGTACGACAACGAGTTTGGCTACAGCTGTCAGGTTGTTCACTGTATGGAACAGATGATGGGTGTGCGCTACAAGACTTACCCTGAAGTATAAACTGCTTAGAGCCTGTAAAATGCTTAGATTCTATTACTTCCTTAGATTCTATAAACAGTTTTAGGTAACCAGCTCCACAACATAATAATTATATCTGCGAGGTCTGTAATGGGCTTTGCAACCCTTCTTGTTTTACTCCCCCGTATAAACAGGAAGGTTGCCACTTAGATCTGCTCTCTCTATCTGATCTAAGTGGCCTTTTTACATCTGGCAAGCTAACTTTTATCGCTATGACAAGAACTTTATCCTCGTCACTCTTGGAAAGCTTCACTTCACATCTGTTACAACTCAATCTCAACATCTGACTGAATCGAACTCGAACACGCGAGTACATAACCGTGTTCAATCTGTTCTGGCGTCAAAGTCTCTTGGCTGCTTGACTCCACCGAACCTTTGGTTACTTTACACTTACACGAACCACAAATCCCACTGCGACAAGCAATAATAATCGGGACACCGGCTTTCTCTAATGAATCAGCGAGTGGTGTGCCCGCCTCCGCTTCTACTTCTGCGCCAAATGCAGGAACAAACACCTTAACGGCACCATTTGAATCTGCAGACGCTTCTGCTTTTAATTCTTCTGAAGCAGTATTGCTATTGGCTAGTGAATTATTACTTTGAGTCGCGGGAGTAAAACTTTCTTGGTAGAAGTTATCCATGTTGAACTCAAGTTCTTTCAGGTAGTTCTCTATGTCTTGCATAAAGCTAACCGGCCCACACAAGTAAACGGTTCTGTCTAAGATGTCTGGGCTGAGTGTTACTAACCAACTCTTGTCTAGACGACCTTGGGGAGCAGTTGTTCCTTCACTGTCTTTCAGAAGCAACTTAAGGTTAAAGTTAGCGTGTGTCTCATCAAGTTGGTTAAGCTCTTCAAAGTAGATGGTCTCGCGTCGATTACGTGCCATGTGAACAAAATCGATTTCAACATCAATGCCTTGAGCCAACCAATACTTTGCCATCGCCATCACCGGAGTGATACCGCAACCCGCACTCACTAACGTTACTTTTTTTGTCGTCGTTGGCATGCAATCAATACAGTTAAACGCACCAGCAGGCTTCAATACAGAAACCTCATCACCTTCATCAAGTTCATCAACAATAAAGTTCGAAACCAAGCCACCTTCCACACGCTTTACCGTCAGTTTCAGGCGGTTATCTTCAGGACAAGACGCTACAGAATAAGCACGGTAATCCGTTTTCGCCGGCATATCCAAACCCAGAGTAATAAATTGCCCTGGCTTAAAGTTGAAATGTAAGTCTTGTGGAACGCTGCCAAGCTCAAAGCTGACCGTATCTGGCGTCTCGTGCCATTTCTTTAAACATACTAAATTGATTGAATCGCTATCCGACCATGCATACATAGTTCGTGTACCTTGCTAATGACTAGATGATTAAATGACTAAAGATTTAAATCGAAAAAGCCCCGCCGTTGTCTGTTTTAGAAAAACGTCACAACAACGGGGCTTAGAGTTGGCTTAAATTAAGCCGCTAAGATTGTTTTAAGATCTTGCTCTGGCGTTGAGATAGAACGCATATCGAACTCGTCTTGCATAATCTTAAGTAGGTTTTCAGTTAGGAACGCAGGTGCTGTAGGGCCTGTGTAAATACCTTTCACACCGAGAGCGAACAGGGTAAGCAGGATAACGATCGCTTTTTGCTCGAACCAAGATAGAACTAGCGTTAACGGAAGTTCGTTGATACCACAATCAAACTCTTGAGACAGTGCGATAGCAAGCTGAATCGCAGAGTAAGCATCGTTACATTGGCCAACATCTAACAGACGTGGGATACCGTTAATGTCGCCGAATTGGTTTTTGTTGAAACGGAATTTACCACATGCAAGTGTCAGGATTACTGAATCTTCTGGCGCTTGAGCTGTGAAGTCTGTGTAGTAGCTACGTTCAGATTTGTCACCGTCACAACCACCGACTAGGAAGAAGTGTTTGATGTTGCCTTCTTTTACTTGCTCGATAACCGCCGGAGCCGCTTCCATCAGTGCGTTACGACCAAAACCGACAGTGATCATTTGCTCGATCTCATCGTGTTTGAAGCCTTCTTGCGCAAGAGCACAGTCGATTACTGCGCTGAAATCGTCGCCTTCAAGGTGATCAACACCCGGCCAGCCTACGATGCTACGTGTAAATAGACGGTCTGCGTAAGAACCTACATCAGGGTTAAGCAGGCAGTTAGATGTCATTACGATGGCACCAGGGAAGTTCGCAAACTCTTTTTGCTGGTTCTGCCAAGCGCTGCCGTAGTTACCCGCAAGGTGTGGGTACTTGTTCAGTTCAGGGTAACCGTGTGCAGGTAGCATCTCACCGTTAGTGTAAACGTTGATGCCCTTGCCTTCAGTTTGTTGAAGGATCTTTTCTAGATCATGCAAGTCGTGACCAGAAACAAGAATACAGTGGCCTTTCTTAGTCTTCACGTTCACGGTTGTTGGTTGAGGGTGACCAAATGTATCTGTCTCACCTTTGTCCAGCATTTCCATTACTTTGTAGTTCATCAAGCCAATCTGCATAGACGTATCTAGCAGTTGTTTTAGGTCAGATGGGTCAGTACCTAAGAAAGCCATGATTTCGTGGTATTCAGCAAAAATAGCATTGTCAGTTTGACCAAGAACACGAGCGTGCTCCATGTAGGCTGCCGCACCTTTTAGACCGTATAGGCAAAGAAGGCGAAGACCAATCACATCTTCATGTTGAGAGTCGTGGCCACGGTTTACCGCAGCTTGAGGGGCAAGCGCCAATAGCTCTGAAGAATCTGTAGGAAGATCGAATTGCGCAGCAGCCGAAAGTGCTGGGATTTCAAAACCGATCAACGTAGCAGCCGCACGTACCTGTTGCTCTAAACGCTGCTTAAACTCGTGAGATTGTTGTGCGAACTCGATAATACGAGCAGGGTCGAAGTTAACGTTAGTCAGTGTTGCGAAGAACGCTTTTGGTGCCCATTCGTCAATTTCAGTATCAATAACATCGCAAGCACGGCCTAAATTGGCCCAGAAAGAAACACCTTGAAGAGAATGCACCAACACGTCTTGAAGGTCGGATACTTCCGATGTTTTACCACACATACCTTGTGCGAAAGAACAGCCTTTTACGGTTGGGGTTTGAATTGTTTGTTCACATTGAATACAGAACATAAGGGCTCCAGTAATATTTTAGTTAACTGTAAGTACTTTGCTTACAGTGACTTATTCCAAACCCTATAGAGCATCAACCGTGCCAACTTTTAACCCATTGATTTTATTGAATTTAGCTTTATTCCCTTATTTTAGTGCGTGATTATGACTACATATAAACTCTCAATCCACACACACCTGTGTCATAGTGACTCTCTAGAATTATTTGGTGGTGTTCATGTTTCGTTCAGAATAGAAGCGATATAGTAACAACATAGAAAAAGAGGAATGAATATGAAAAATATATTAGTTACGATTGTTGCGTTGTTTACTGGCCTATTGGCGTTATTCACTAGCTTGATCCTTGCTATTCCTTTAGCTATTGCAGCTTTAATCACTGGCAAACGCATTCAGAATCAAATGAAGAAACAGGGTTTCGCAGCTCACATGAACACACGTCAATCATCAACCAGTGATGCCGGTGTTATTGAAGGTGAATACGAAGACCTTTCAAGCAAAAAGTAACCTAAACTTTAGTTTCAGATATAGTGAAAGCACAACAGAGACAACATTAAAAAATGCATAGAAATACCATTCTAACGCTGCTCGCCTTAACGACTTTAAGTCTCGTTGGTTGTTCCAACGAGACAACTATACCCGCTTACGAAACATCTCCAGACTTGCCTAGCTATCAGCAAGACAACTTTGATGCCTACGTCAATGACACCCAAGATTGGCTGCTGAAAAACCGCGTGTTCATGACAAAAGACAAGCAGCTTGAGATTCAACTGAACTCCCCGACTGAATACAAACCTACCGAACCTAACGGCAAGGCAGTGTTATTGGTCCATGGATTAGGTGATTCACCCTATTCGTTTAAAGACATCGCTACCCATTTGGCCGAACAAGGTTATTTGGTAAGAACGGTTTTACTTCCTGGTCACGGCAGTCGTGTGGGTGACCTAATGCAACCGAGCTTAGAAGATTGGCAAGGTGTGGTCGCTCACCATACCAAGTTACTTGAGCAAGAGTATGATTCTGTTTGGCTTGGCGGCTATTCAACAGGCGCAAATCTCGTCACTTCGCAAGCGATGAACGATCCACTGATCTCCGGATTACTGCTGTTCTCTCCAGCGTTTCAACCAAGCTCGTCTGCCGTTCAATACGCAGGGCTCGCAAGCTACTTTTTCACGTGGGCTGATCAAGATCCTGAAGACAACGTGTTGCGTTACAACTCATTGCCAATGAACGGTGCCTCGGTTTACTACGAGACATCAGAAGTCGTGCGAGATGACTTACAAGATAAGCACTTCGATAAACCGGTGTTTATTATGATGAGTGAAGGCGACAGCGTGATTGACACCAGTTTCGTTCAACAAGCGTTTACAGAATCGATGCCCAACCCAAACAATGTGTTGATCTGGCAAGGTGAGACGACACTCGATGATCCGCGAGCGGTTCAGTACAGCATGAAGCTCCCGGAGCAACGCATCTCGAACGGTTCCCACATGGGTTTACTATTCTCACCAAGCAACCCGTATTACGGCATTAATGGTAGTGAGAAGATCTGCTCCAATGGTCAAGAGGAAGGTTTTGAAGAACAGTGCAACGCGACAAGTGAAGTTTGGTACTCAGCATGGGGATATCGTGAAGATGGAAAAAACCATGCACGTTTGACCTATAACCCTTACTTTGCTGATTCAATGAAAGAATTAGACTCGGTTCTAAACTCAGCAGGCTAACTTCTTTTAGAGGTTAACTGTTAGCGTTTAGATAAGTAGAAACAAAAACGGCTCACAAGATAATCTCTTGTGAGCCGTTTTAGATCTTAAGGTCTAGTGATGATTAAATCATCCACACCACACGCACAGCAAGCAGAATCAACACCACACCAGATAGTCGATCAATCAACTGCGCTTTCGAACGAATACGTTCAACAATCAAAGGGCTAGACAGCACCAAGGTGATAAATGTGTACCATAAACCGTCTACAAGTAGAGGTGTTGAGACGATAATCACTTGATTGGTCAGTTCATTACCTAACGCAACAAATTGGCTAAACAGAGCGATGAAGAACAGCGCGATTTTTGGGCTCAAGATAGAGATCAAGAAAGCCTCGCGAGCAGACTGCATGTAACTCATCTGCTCACCCGCTTCCAATTTCGCGGCAACACCACCTTTTGAGCGCAACGCATTAACGCCAAGATAAAGCAGATACGCTGCACCCGCTAAACTAATGGCTTTGAACAACATGGGTGATTGCTCAAGCACAACGGCTAAACCAACAATGGTTGCGAACGCATAAATACCGATGCCTACGGCGTGAGACCAAGCCGCGATAAGCCCGTTCATGCGGCCACCAGCCAGACTATGTTTTGCAATCATCGCCAAGCTTGGGCCCGGAGACATTGCACCCAACAAGCAAATCGCTAATAAAGAAAACCAAATTGTTACTGTCATCATTCCATTCCTAGTAAAACAAAGCGCCCTAGCTGAACACTCTTTGCTTAATACTCAATACTCAATACTTAGCACTTACCATAATTCGCAGAAGGTATTATTTGAAATCAAAGATTATCATTACATCTATGATTTCAAATCATACTGATATTGTAACTCGACTTCTGCATAGCTTGGAATGCCTTTTCTCTCGCCCATTTGTGTGCAGAGTCGTTGTCATACTTGGGGTGCCACATTAACCAGTAGGTATGCATTTCCGTATCAAATGGCAAAGAAAAATAGGCAGTATCGAGGTGCCTACCTAGGTTATAGGCGATATGTTCAGGCACGATCATCAAATAGTCGTCTTGCATTAATACGGTTCCAGCGGATGAAAAGAACGGAACCTGCAGAGCCACTCTTCGTTTAAGCCCTTTTTTCTTCAATGCTATGTCCGCGTAGCTGTCTTTATCTCCGCCACCTGTCACTTTGATGTGAGAGTAGCTGACAATATCTTCTGCACTCAAAGCCGATTGGTGGGCTAATGGATGCGACTTGCGCATCAAACACACCGATTTATCTTCACCAAGCTTAATGCTTGATACATGTTCTGGCTTTGTGGGAAACATACTGGAAGCCAAATGAATACCCGACTCGTTCAGAGCTTCAAGGTAATTTGGCTGCCACAAGCGGAAAGCCAAATTAATGTTCGGGGCTTCGACGGACACCTCTGCAACAATAACAGGAAGAATATACTGAGCCACATAGTCACTCGAAGACAATACCAGTTCACCCTGCCAGTCTTGCGGTTCAAAGGGTTTATCGTCTAAAAGGTGGTCGAACTCTCCAAGCAAGTCATCGAGTTTGCCTTTGAGCAACAAAGCACGGTTAGTCGGAACCAGTTTGTTGCCATCACGAACCAGCAAAGGATCGCCACATAGATCTCTAAGCTGAGCCAATTGACGGCTCACCGCCGACTGCGTGATGTGCAAACGCTGAGCTGTTCGACTGACATGACACTCTTCAAGAAGCACATGCAGAGAGCGCAGTAGGTTTAAGTTGATATTGCCTAACATGAATGCACCGTCGCATTCTGTTTGTTAAAAAATTCCGTCAACACAGTATGAGTCATAAGGTGTCGAAGCTCTGGATAGCTTTGCAGCCGATCGCGGATTTGATTCAAACGCTCCATGCTTTCAACTTCAACATAAAGCATCATGTCAGTCTCACCGCTAATAGAGTGGCACCATTGCACCTCATCAATACTCTGGATACGTTTCGCGTAAGACTCACAACTATGCTCACTGCTCGATAGATCAAACTTCAATGTAATATAAGCGATCACGTTCTTAGGTTGATCAGGTTCTGCTATTTGCGCGCAGTATCCTGTAATCACCTTATCGTTTTCTAATTTCTTGATTCTAGCATTGACTGCAGAGCGAGAAAGGCTCACATCTCTAGCAATATCGCTCACTGAACATCGAGCGTTAATTTTGAGGATACCTAAAATTTGGCGATCAAACTTATCCATGATTACGATAACTTCCATTATTGTTCTATTTATAGAGACTAATTTGACACAATTCTCCTCGATAGAACAGCCGACACTTTCACGCTTAATCAAGTTAAAACCGTTAAATTGACGGTGTCTTAAGACGTTTCGCTAGCTGTATTATTGATGTCGACAATGTATGCTCTCATTCATAGCATCACCCAAACATCAGAAAACAGGCACAAGAAGGCCGATATGATAAGCCAATAGCTAGGAGAGCGAATGACACAACTCAAACAAGAAATCACGCTTATTTCAGGGATCGGACAACTCTCGACTACCTTGCTAGGCACTGGATTATTTATGATCCCTGCCATCGCAGCAGGCATTGCAGGACAGTTGTCACTACTCGCGTGGTTAATCCTGTTTATCGCCATTTGCCCGATTGCACTAACCTTCGCAGCATTAGGGAAACGCTACCCCAATGCAGGAGGCACGGCCTATTTTGTGCGCCAAGCATTCAGCGAGCGATTAGAAACCAGTGTAGCTTGGTTGTTTGTAAGTGTTATTCCTGTCGGTATTCCGGCTGCGATTGCATTGGCCGGAGGTTTTGCACAACAACTATTGCCAGCACCACTCGACACACCACTTGGCGCTCAGTCCTTTACCGTCGCTCTGCTTATTGCTGTCAATTTGATGGGCAGTAAGTCTTCTGGTCGCTTGCAAACGGTGATTGCCTTGTCGATTTTCGCCTTGGTTAGCGCCTTTGTTTGGAAAGCCGACATCACAGCAGCTGACATCGCAGTTCCGACCATGACGTCCGATTCGATGTGGTCGATTGGCGCAGCCTTAGCGGTGATGTTTTGGTGCTTTGTCGGGATAGAAGCCTTTGCTCACATGGGAGAAGAATTTAAAAATCCACAGCGTGACTTTCCCATCGCAATCATTGCAGGGTGTTTCGTTGCGGGCATAGTGTACTGGGCTTGCTCGGTGGTTATTATCAAGCTAGGCGCTTATGGTTCACCTGAATTTGATGCTGCATCCATCCCGTGGGTAACAGAACAACTGTTTGGTAATGGCTTCAAAACCGTCATTAGTATGCTGGGTTTCTTTGCTTGTTTTGCTAGCCTAAACCTTTACACACAAAGCTTGTCTCGTATGATTTGGGCTCAGGCTCGCCAACACACTCCTATAAGTAGAATGGCTCAACTCAATAGCCGTGGTGTGCCACTTTACCCAACCTTAGCAATTGGCTTTGTCGCGCTTATCTCTTGTGTGATTGGTGAGTTGTCTAATCTCGATCTCGAATTCTTTCTTAAACTCGCCAACGGTATTTTCGTTCTGGTTTATCTGCTTGCAATGTTAGCGGCTTGCCGATTACTGACTGGCGCATCTAGATACACCGCCATGCTCTCACTGGTCATCTGTACCTTGGTGTTTATCTGTTTAAGCTGGTCGATGCTCTATGCCGTCACTATTTTTGTGACATTGTCACTCCCTTGGCGTAAGTGGCTAGGTAAAGGTAAAGCCGTTTCTGTCGACAAGTTATAACTCGATTAATGATGAATCGACACACTGTAAGCAAGCCCTACCAATATTACTGATAAAAAAGCCGAGCGATCTGTGTGATCTTCGGCTTTATCTCAACCAAGCGGATATTTCCAAACCCCAACACCGCCCCACTCCAATCACGAGCATCACTTGACCCATATTCATAAAAGTCAAAAGGACGAATGATGATATTTTCAAGCTCTGCTCTACGGCTCCACTCATGTTCAGATATGCCTTGATACCACTTCACGGTCACATGTAGCCCTGCAGCCTGACTGATCACTTCAAGATCGCCATGAAACTCACTTTTAATCGCCTCTATCATCGCTTCATGCTTGAGTTTGTATGAACGTCGCATCTTTCTGATATGACGCAATAAATCGCCTTCACGAACAAAATCCGCCAGCGCTTCTTGTGTATGTGAGGCCGTGTCTCCAGTGAGCGCGTCTTTAATCTCAAGACACTTCGCCACCAAATTTTCAGGCACTACTAAGTAACCTAGTCGCAGGCCATTGAACATCACCTTGCTCATGGAACCGACATAGATGATGCGATCATCGAACCCTAACTTACCCGCTAACCCTTGCATGCTGGTATAAGGGCGATGAGCAAACTGGAACTCACTGTCGTAGTCATCTTCAATGATCCATGACTGATGTTTGTTAGCCCAATCGATCAACTTGAGGCGTTGCTCAGTATTGAGGGTCGTGCCCATCGGGTATTGGTTACTCGGCGTGACATAGAGAGCCTTAGCATTACTGGACAACACTTTTTCAATATCTAACCCAACCTTTTCACGCACACTCACACCGTCTAGCTCTAGCCTCAATAGATCGATAATTTTATGCACTTGTCGATAGCCGGGCTCTTCCACAAGGATTTTGTCGCCCATCGCTAACGTCGCCATTAATCCGAGTGAGATGGCTTGCTGCGCACCTGCAGTGATGATGATTCTGTCGGTATTACAGTGAACTGAACGACTGCTTGCCAGATAGCCGCTTAACGCTTCCCTCAAGGCTAAGCTACCCTGAACCTCTTGATTGCCCGCAATGTTCTGACGTGTAGAGTGGCGTTGCAGCAACCTCTGCCATTTCGCAAAAGGGAACGCATCTAAGTCAGGAACTCCGGGGGCAAAGCTGCGGTTAATATCGTTAGGTGCCGCTATGTTTGTAGTCGGTTTACTGACTGTTTGTTTAACCTTCGCATCCTGAACACACTTCGGTTGAGACAAACTTAGGAAGTGCTCTGGTTGTTCAACCGAGACATAAAACCCTGAGCCTTGCTTACTCTCGATATAGCCTTCAGTGACCAGTTGTTCGTACGCATAAATCACCGTATTTCGACTCACCGATAACTCGACAGCCAACTTACGTGTTGAAGGTAACTTACTGCCCTTGCTCCATAAATCTTGAACGATCTTCTCTCTTATCGCGTGGAACAAGGCGGTTTGACGCGTGTCGTGTTGTTCGTCTAACTGTAGATCACCGACATCAATAGGCTGCATAACTGGATCCAAATAGTGTTTAAAAGTGGCTCTATTTAATAGACCAGTTAATCGCTACATTAATCAAAAGGCAATGATTAAGGAGCGATTATGTTATCTAACACGAAAAGAACCACGATTAAAAAAGGGGCTCACAAAGCCGTATTTGAACAAGAGAAACTGCACCAAATTATTGATGAGAGCTTAATCGCACACATTGCATTGCAGGGTGAACAAGGGCCAATGGTTATCCCGATGCTCGCGTGGCGAGTCGATGACATGGTCTACATTCATGGGGCTAAAAACAGTCGCTTATTGAAAGGTCTGAAAAAGGGAGATCCAACCTGCTTAACGTTCACTTTGTTCGATGGTTGGGTGTTGGCCCGTTCGGCATTTCATCATAGTGCGCATTATCGTTCTGCTGTGGTATTGGGGTCATTTTCAGTCATCGATGACAATCAAGAAAAGGATCGCTTGTTGAATATCTTTATTGAGCAAATCGCGCCGGGCAGAACCGATGAAGTGAGGCTCAGTAATGAGAAAGAGCTCACCGCAACCGAGCTATTGGCGATACCTTTAACGGAAGCCTCCGTGAAGATTGGTAAACATGGCGTGAATGATGATAAGACTGATATGGATATCCCAGTATGGGCTGGCGTATTACCCTATCGAACGATCGTAGGGCCATTAGAAACGGTTCCAGAGCAAGAAGGCATCATTGAAACACCAGATTACCAACAAGCCTATGGTGAGCGCTGGTATCAGAATTGATACACAAAGATGGTCAACTTAATAAAATTGTATACAATCTGAATTACAAAAATTTAACATGACAAAATAATGTAATCAGACGATGAAAACGAATAAGGATATTCTACCATTTCAAGGCTTGCTCAATGGCATTGGGCAAGTCTATTTCACACCGTCTGCCATGACGTCGCTTTTGCTGTTGCTTGCCATTTCGATTGAATCACTTCCACTTGCTTTCCTTACCCTGCTTGGCGCAAGTTGCAGTTATGCATTGGCTCGTTATTCCATCAA
Organism: Vibrio sp. J383; assembly: GCF_023503985.1. Lineage (NCBI taxonomy): Bacteria > Pseudomonadati > Pseudomonadota > Gammaproteobacteria > Vibrionales > Vibrionaceae > Vibrio > Vibrio sp. J383. Next base: position 2,001,379 of record NZ_CP097294.1, read on the forward strand.
ACAAAGCAAAGACCTTGATAATGGGATGTTCGCGCTAAATGGGGCTTTAATTGGTTTATTTATTGGTAACTTTTTTGGTGTCACACCATTATTGGCTTTGGTGACTGTGTTAGGCGCGTTGCTCACAGTTCCCATTGCCAATATTGTATTCCGCTTTAAGAAATATCGCGGTTACACTAGCGCCTTTATCCTCACCTCTTGGCTGATTTATCTTATCCAATCAAGCTTAGGACTTTCGGTATTTTCTCCATCGAGCTCAGCATTGATACCCATAATCAGTTTTGAGGAAAACTCGTGGTTTAACCTGCCGCCAGTAGTGATCCCGCTCTTAAAAGGGATTAGCCAAGTCAGCTTTATCGAAAATGCATTGTCGGGGCTCGTTATCTTGTTCGCCATCGCACTTAACAATATCAAGCATGCCATTTGGGTTGTGTTAGCAGTAATAATTAGCACAGCATTTAGCGATTTGATTGGTGCTTCTGATGAACTGGTAGCTCAAGGTCTTTATGGATACAACGCCATCCTTGCAACTCTTGCGCTTGTACTGTATCCACGAATCCCATGGGCCTTAATCCTATTAGGAATGCTTCTAAGTTGTCTCATCACGCTCGGCTTTCATGAGTTGTCACTACTGCCGCTGACAGCTCCTTTTATTTTAAGTACTTGGGGGATTGTCTATTTGTCTGGAGTGATGAAAAAAATCGCGTTAACGGTTAACGGTTAACGGTTTAATCTACCCGATTTAACAAACAAGAGAAAAGCTATCAGTACTTTAAATAAGACTAATCGAGAACATTCATTCTCTAGTAGTTTTTCACGCTCAGGGCTTTTCTTATATCTTTGCCATATCATCTCAATACCTTCGACCGTTTCTACTCTTGGAGTGAGCACTCTGGACTGAAAATGCTCAAGTAGAACCTGATAAATCGAATTCTCGAACAAAGGTATATCTTTCTTATGGATAGCTTGAGCTAAACAAAGCCATTTGCTTTTAGGCCTTGTTTTAACATAGCGGTACAACAGTGCTGTACTCAAAGTCACAAGAACAACGATGACAGCGAGTCCGACCAATAGCATCTTGTACTGATCCACAAAAGAAGCGAAGGTGTGCGACACTTGCCAACTTCGCTCAGGTAAGACAAGAGTTCTTTGCTGTTGATACTCTGAATCCCACCAAAAAACGCTAACCGCAGGAAGCGTAACCCGGCCAGCGTTGTTCACTATATAAGTCATTCTTTCTAACCTTTGAGCCTGACGCACACCCCTTTGCTCATCATCTCTATACTGAGTTGATTCAGGATATACCAAAAATTGACTCGTGAAGGTCTCTGGGAGTGTCGTGATTTCCGGCAAAAGTGCGCTGATGGTGTCGTGTGCAGATAATGTAATTTCACGGGTAATCGCGTCGCCCACACTGAGCTGTTCTTCCAAGCCCTGTGAGCTTTCATTTTGAGAGACAAGCGTCCACTTTTCTTTCAGGTTAGCTTCAGTACCTGTTAACCATTTCTGATCAGAAGTCATATTGGCAGAAGGCTTATGAGCATTGAAAGACAAAGCCTTCGTCATCACCACCCCATCAACATTATTGCTGCCCTGCTTTACGCCAATCTCAAGCGCGACAGGAGGGATTTGATACTCTCCACTCTGTAATGGGTAAAGCACAATTTCCCAGAGTTGTTTGGAGTACACTTTCCCATCAATACGTTCTGTGGAGTTCACAGCAAAAGAACTCATAGGCAACACGACCGCATTATCAACCTCGGTACGGTGCACCTTGGTGCCTTTGGTGAACCATGTGTCTGTCATCACTTCAATATTGAGAGTAACCTGCTCATGCACTGCAATACCCGAACTGACATGGCTCAACCACACGTTAAGCCTCACATTGCCTTGATCGTAGAGCGAAGCTAGCTGCTGGCTATAAGCAAAATGACTCATTAAGCTAATGACCAAACACAAAAGCTGAAATAACCTACTTAGCTTCATATTTCCACTCCGTTTGGTTAGCCACCCCTTGCTGATACTGCAATGCAAACTTGGTTGAGATAAAGCTCGATAGATCACTCTGAACTCGCTTCATCCATTTTTCGTTGGCGCCTGGATCACTCAAGATTTGTTCAGCGGATAAGACTTCTTGAATCACTTGATCTTGTTCTACTTGCTGCTTTACACCATCCGAGCGTTCTGGCTTATCACCATTTTCTCGGCTCACCTGACGTTCATTGCTTTTCGATTGTTCCTTCGTAAAACTATCAATATAAGCAATAACATCTTCAACAATCTTTAAGTTATAAAGAGCTTCTTGATTGTCAGGGTATTGCTCCAAGATCTCTCGATACAAAGACCTTGCCGCAACAAACTCTTTTTGATTCGCCAATGAAGCCGCCGCACCTAATTGCCCCTGTAAGGTATCACTGCGCATGTAGAATTGTTGTGCCACTTCGTATTCGCCAGCTTGGTAATAGGCCGTTGCTTTCCAGTACTCATTCTCAAAGATTTGCGCGGCTTGTTGGTATTCTTGATCTTGATAATACAGAGCGCCCTGCTGATCTTTAGTCAGCCAAATATCGACCAACGAAAACTCTGCTGCGTATAAATTAGGGCTGTAAGTCGCGCTATAAAATAGAGAAACCACAACGCACCACTGAACTAGCCAACCTTTTCTAAACCACAATAAATACGGTACCAGTACCACCCACACCAAAGGGTAACTTGCATCAAACCAAGGTTCAGCTTGATCCGCTGAGAGTTCAGCAAAAGACGTTATTTCCCCACTAAGATTTTCTATATCTTGGTTATCTTGAGTAAAAGCCACGAAGTCACCATGCACCGAGCTAGCTAATTTCGACAGAGTTTCAATTTCCATAGGTAACGGAGATGGAACATCTTGATTACCAACACCATAAATCAGCAGTTGATAACCTTTTTCCTTGAAATAACCTTGATACTCACGGTAAGCCAGTTGATTAACGGCATCGGTCACCAGCAATACCGTTGCATTGTCAGTTTCAGATACCAATTTGTTGATGATAGGTAGGGTATATTCCGCAAATTTACCCTCTCTTGGCATTACTTCGGGTTGAATAGCCTCTAATAAAGGCTTAAACACCGCAACGTCTTGCGTTAAAGGCATCGCTAAATGAGCAGTACCCGAGTAGACAACTAACGCTGTTTTCCCTTTACCTTGCAGATCAATAAGCTCCGCTATTTTTTGCTTTGCTCTAAACAGACGACTTGGCGCAACATCCTTTTGTAACATTGACTCAGAGACATCAAGCACAATCACCAATGGCGTGGTGTCTTCTGCAAAAGGCGAAGACTGCCGATACCAACTTGGCCCAGAAGCAATCACTATCGCGACCAAGCAGATGACACTGAGCAAAAAGATCGGAAGGTGCTTAACACGAGACGACTCACCAACACGCAAAGCATCAGACAAGTGCTTGGGCAAATGAGTTACCCACGAATTCTGCTTTTGGCTTCGGCGCCAGTTCATGATCAGTACCACAATAAGTGGCACGATTAGTAGCAGCCATTCAGGGCGAATAAAATGAAAGTTTCCCATCATAAAGCCCTCGTATTTAGAGTCTCAGGCTTGATACGAAGTCGCAAAACAGATCGAACCACCATAAACACTAAGTGATAGATGAAGGCGATAAGCAAAGGCACATAATGAAGGCTTTGTTTTGGCTGATAACGGTAACTTTCAAACACACTAGGTTCGAGTTCATTGATAGTGTCGTATACGTTATCCAGCTCAGTAGGTGACATCGCTAGAAAGCTCTGCCCCCCCGTCAACTTGGCAACGGTATCAATGATTTCCATATTAATCGCTTGCTCACCTGAAGTGTTCGGGCTCCCCATTGCCACAAGATGAATTTTAATGTTGTGCGCAGCAGCCACTTTCGCGGCATCAACCGGCGGCACTAAGCTGTCGGTATCATTGCCATCAGTGAGTACAATCATCAGATGATATCGGCTAAGATGTTCGTGAGTAAGGCGTCCGTGCTCATGTTTTTCAGGAGCAAGGTTTTGATGATCTAGGTTTTCAGGAACAAGGTCTTCAGAAGAAAGCTGATCAGGTTGAGCGCTATCTAAGCCGGATGACAGCTCCTGCTTGTCTTTCTGATTCTCGGAAAGAAATGTCTTAATACCGAGTCCAATTGCATCGCCTAAATGAGTACTTTGCCCTGCCATTGCAGGCTCGGTTTCATTCAACAGCGCTAACCATGCAGTGTGATCAGCCGTAAAGGGCGATTGTAAAAAAGCAGAATCACCGAATACTATCAGGCCGAGTCGGTCGCCACTTCGCTTTTGACTGAACGTGTCCAACACCTCTTTTGAGGCCGCCAAACGAGTCACTTGGTTACCAGCACGATTAGAGAAATCGTCCGTTGCCATAGAGCCCGACAGATCCAAAACAATTATTACATCACGCCCAGCTAGCTCTCTCGTCTCTTCAGGCCCTAGCCAAACAGGTTTTGCAGCTGCCAGTACGACTAAAAGCCAACCTAGAATCAGAGAAGAACGTTGCCAAATACCCGCTTTTAGTTGATTCGAACCTTTGTCTGCATTCAGACCTAAGCTTGATATCAGCGCATCAAAAAAAGGCACTTTGAGTGCAACTTGTGGAACTTGATGACTTGGGGCAAAAAGGTAAACCAAAATCGGTAAGGGCAATAACAAGAAGACCCAAAGATATTCAAATTCAATCATTTGAAGCCCTCGTATGAGTTTTAATCCAGACAACAGAACTTGTTCGTATCTCGCTTAATTCTCTATCAGTCCAGCCATAATCCGATGAAGCCTTGTAAATATCATTTTGCCATTGGCTTAATAGCGCGTGATTAAAAACGGCCCTCTGTGAAGAATCGGTGAGAAACTCGCTCCATTCATCACCACTGAGCATAGCAACCTTGCTCTTTGGATAGGAGCAACAAGCCACTCGCTTTACTACGCGATTAATCCTACGCAGCTCTTGTTGTAACTCATCACTATCTTTCGCATGCCCCTCCACATTACCTCGACTTACATTAATCGTTTGCACAGCGACACGGCGATACTTATTGGCTTTATAAATGCGTAAGAATTGGAACGATTTCCAAACAACCCAGCTCACCGTTAAAATGAAGACGACTTTCCAACCAACCGTCGATGGAAGCCAACTGACGTCAATATTCGCCACAGGATCGATGAAACCTTTGAGTAACATTCGATTATCTGACACGGTAGCCCCCGCTCATTTTTTTGACAAAATCAGCAATGTGATGACCAGAGGTATCTAACCTAACAACATCAATACCACCAGCGCTGAGCAGCTGATGTATGTCTTGGTATCCTTGTTGTGTCATTTGATTATACCGATGGAGTTTCTGGTTTAGCGAAGTGTCAGCCAAGAGCTGCCACTCACCGTCACTGATATGAATAGGCAGAGAGAATTGAAGCTCAAATTCCATAGGATCATTCACCGCTACTCCCATTAAATCATTGTGTTGCTTTAGCCATTTTATCCGCTGAACATCTTGTTCTGTCGCGTCGTTAAAATCACTTATCATCACAATTAAACAACCTTTCAACTTTTGCTTAATCAGCTTTGTTAAAGCATCCGATAGCCCCGAGCGAACAAGGTTCTTTTCCTTGTCATCTAGGTGAGACAGAGCTTGATTCGCCGATACCAAAGACTGGATGATTCGAGAAACATGAGCCGGATGACGCTGCGGTTTATGCCAGTGCAGCTGATCGTTTGAGAAGATCAACGCACCTATACGGTCTCCGTCTTTCGCAACTTTCCAAGCGCAGCAAGCAGCGACCTGAGCTGCCGCTACCGATTTCATTGTATCGATCGAAGAAAAAAACATGCTACTGCGCTGGTCAATAAGCAACACCACGGGTAAATCTTTCTCTTCACTCTGAACTCTGACATAGGGCTCGAGCATTCGTTGTGTCACATTCCAGTCGATACTGCGAATGTCATCTCCCATTTGATAATGACGAAACTCTTCAAAATTAAGCCCTCGACCACGGTAACGAGATAAATGGTTACCCGCTTGTCGAGAACGGCTTTTAGCTATGGGTGGCAACGAGAAACCTGTCGATTTCAATTTCATCGCCATTAGAGATTCAAAAGAGGTAACGACTCTTGCGTCATCCAATGGATTCATAACCAACACTTCCTAAGAAAGAGGCACATTGAGCAACAGCTCATCAACGATTTGCTCAGCACTCACCGAATTCGATAAGGCATCAAAACTTAGGGTGATTCGATGACCTAGCACCGAAACAACGACGGTTCTCACATCATCAGGAGTGACATAATCGCGCCCTGCGAGCCATGCATGTGCGCGGCTGCATTTGTCCAAGGCAATGGATGCACGAGGACTAACTCCAACATCAATCCACTTGTCCAAATTAGAATTTGGATACAAATGTGGGAATCGTGTCGCCATAACAAGATCAACAATGTATTGCTTGATGGGTTGCGATGTATGGATTCGTTTTACTGCTTCTTTACCATCAGCGATATGCTGAGTACAGCCTTCAAATGCCGCATGTAGTAGTTCAGATTCATGTTGTTCTCGCGCATTCGTATCAATGTCCGTATCACTTTCTGCGTCTGTCGTTTCTTTCTCTTCGCCATTAATGGCTCCAAGTTCTTCTTGGCGAACCAAGTCAATGATTAACATTTCAGATTCTCGATCTGGATAGTCAACGTTTACCTTCATCATGAAACGATCCATCTGCGCTTCTGGTAGCGGATAGGTTCCTTCTTGTTCAATTGGGTTCTGCGTTGCGATAACTAAAAACGGCTCTGGTAGCGACATCGTTTCACCGGCAACCGTCACGGTACCTTCAGCCATCGCTTCTAAAAGTGCGGCTTGAACCTTGGCGGGTGCTCTATTGATTTCATCAGCCAACACCATAGAGCTGAAAATGGGCCCTGCTTGGAACGTCAACTTCGCTTGTTCTTGATGATAGATCTGCGTACCCGTGACATCAGAAGGAAGCAGATCAGGCGTAAATTGGACACGGCTGAAAGCGAGGTTTAACCGTTCAGACAATATTTTTGCAGCGCGAGTTTTCGCTGTACCCGGAAGGCCTTCCAATAAAATGTGTCCTCCCGTCAGCAATGCAATCATCATCGATTGAGTGACATGAGCCTGGCCGATAATAGAATGATTTGTCTGTTCAATGAGTTGACTAATGATTGCTCGAGTATCTGTAGACATAACGTTACCTTGTAGGGCTTGCCTAAATACGCCGATCTCCTTCATAAGGGGGACCTACGTCAATTTAATTTGGCAGATAGATATTTTTTAGTTTTGATACAACATCTTTGGGGGCGACAGCTTCAAGTTCGATGAGACACTCATCAGCATCTTTACCCGAACTTAATAAGGTTTCGCACAAAGCGTATAGATAGGTGGGTTGAGCATGGCTTTGATAAATAGTCCTATAGACACTGATCGCGATTTCAGCGTCCGTTTCTCGAACCACAGTTGCGTAAATATACCCATATGAACCGCTGGTCGGCTCAAGATCATAAGCTTCTTTTAAATGGCTAAAAGCCATCGCGCTTTCACTAGAACGTAGGTAAGACAGCCCAAGGCTATAGTGCAACATCGCCGAGCCTGGAGACTCCAGTAGCGTTTGTTTTAAGATCGCTTGAGCGCGTTCATCGTCATCAATACTTTTCAGGTACTCTGCATAAGCGATAGCGACTCTGGGCTCCTTATGAGAGCCGAATAAGTCCGAGTAAATAGCTTCAGCCTCTCGGTGTTTTTTCTGTAATGTATAGATCCAAGCTCGCTCTAAGTTACCATTCAAGTCATTGGTTAATAGTGAGAGGTGCCTTTCAGTTGCATGTCTTAAACGCTCTAAATATTCACCGGCAAGTTGTGGCCAGAGTACAACCAATGTCCGAACGGCCTGCGCTTCTACATCGCGGTCAACATCGTTCAACATTGGGGCAACCACATCCCACTTGGCTTTCCCCTGCCATTGCTCTGCCGCTTGTATCGCAGCCAAACGCATTTGGGAAAATTCAGATCGTGATGCTCTCGCCACTGCGATAACTGAATTGGGGCCGTAATACATCCCCAAGTTGACAGTCGCAGCAATACGTTGATCTATAGGTAAAGATTCATCTTGCGAATATTCGGCTAGCAACTGTTCGCGTTGTTCAGAGACAGCGATAACTTGACTATCTGAATCATCAACTAAAGGTTGAATACCCGCAGCCAAAGAGATCGCAGACGGCACATTAAACAGTATCCCAATAATAATGAACACCGCAGCTCTACCATTAATTAACCGGTTGTTCATACTGGCTGACGCTCTATTTGTAATTGCTGAGAGAGCTCTTCCGCTCTCACCAACAGAGCATGCATAAAGTAAATGTCTTCTGTTTTCGAAAAGTTATGCAATACAAGCCATTGATTCAAAGCATCAAGTGTTTGCGCGTATACAACATTTCCTTGGTTTTTCTTCAAATAGCCTAATGTTTTCAAAGCGGTAACTACTTCATCGTAGTTAGATGGCGGCATCATCAAAGTAATAAATTGAGGATCGTTGGTCATGACTAATACATCGTAATTCGCTTTTGCCACCTCGTAGCTTGTGCGTTTTGCTTTGTATTTTTCACCACATTGAGAGTTTTGAGGTAACTTTTGACAAAGGTTAAACAGCGTAGCGAATTCGGTATAACGTTCACTTTTAGTATGGAAAGCCCTGTCAATTACAGCTTTTACCGATGCTTGATTAAATAACGTATCTGTAGACAACACCTCTTTGACTTGAGCGGTAGCCGCTTGGCTAATAAGTGCAACAGCGAGTAACACGGCAGTTTTAAGTTTCATTACGTAGTGCCTCTATTTGAATTTAATCTTCATCGCATCACTATTGATGCCTTTATTTACGGGGTAACCCATGGTGGCAACGACCATTGAGATATAAGGATCAATATGTGAAAAGAAGTGCTTCCACCCTGCGCATAAATAATTCAACCCACTTTCCCCATCCAAAGTTTTGATAAAACGATTTTTTGGACACTCTCCAAAACAAGCAAACTGATACGTACACTCACGACACTGCTTTGGTAGCGATGATTCTTTCGCACGACCAAACTCTTCTTGGCCCTTAGAAAATTGCATATCTTCAAGCTTGGCATCATTGATATTGCCAAGTTTATATTCAGGATAAACGTAATGGTCACAAGCAAAAACATCACCATTGTGCTCTATAGCCAACCCTTTCCCACACATTGGGGCAAGAGTACAAAGTGGGTTGACTCGACCCATCCAAGTTTCAACTGCGGCTTCAAAATACGGCACATTCACTTTGCCAATATCATTCTCCAACCATTCATCAAAAATGGTGCATAAGAACTCGCCCCATTGATGAGCAGATACACACCACGACTCTACAATCGAGTTTGGGTGGCTAGGTTCGGTTTCTGGCATACCTTGAAATATCACGTCTTCGTCAGCCCACTTTTGTGGTGCTGTATCACGAAACGATTTGGGTTCAACGATTGGGATGAATTGCATTTGAGGTGAACGTATTTCATCTCGCAAGAAACGGTAAACGTCAAGAGGGTTGGAGCCAGTCAGGTTGTTTACACATGTCAGCGTCGCGAAGTTAACGTTGTGTTTATGCAGAATATCGACACCTTTCATGGTCTGTTTAAACGTACCTCGCCCAGATCGGTTAGTACGGTAAGCATTGTGAATCATTTCAGGCCCATCAATGCTCAAGCCGACCATAAAATGGTTCTTGCTTAAGAACTTGCCCCAATCATCATTGAGTAACGTGCCGTTAGTCTGCAGATTATTTTCAATCGTGACACCTTTAGGGCAGTATTTTTTCTGTAAACGTACAACATCACGAAAATAATTCACACCCAGTAGCGTTGGTTCGCCACCTTGCCAGTGGAATACAATTTCATGATGGTTTTGTTGTTCGATATAAGATTTGATGTAGGTCTCAAGCATCGCTTCATCCATGCGACTACCACAACCGGTTTCATGACCTAAAAGCGCATCCTTGCTCAAATAGTAGCAATAAGTACAATCGAGATTGCATGACGAACCGATAGGCTTAGTCATGATATTCATACGCTTAGTTGGCATATTAGGTTGGTAACTGTTGAGTTGAATGCTCATTGAGAACCTCACTTATGGATGAGGTTTTATAATAAAAATTAGCCTCCGTTAAGTAATCAGTATTTCTACTGCTTATTAATTTACTCCAAGACCACCAACTTCCAACCGGTTTATTCGAGGCACAATAGGCTCTACACCCCCGTCAAGCGTCATCGGTACCCTACCGAAAATTAACGGTTTCTGTTTCCATTTATTCCACAACTTACGCTGAATAAACGAATAAAGCCCAACAAGGTGTTGGGCTTTGATTTTTTACAGCATGGTCAATTTATTGGTATTGAGCGCGCTGCCAGATGTTCATTTTTTCAACAATCTGATCGATTGAGAATGACCCAGGTACTTGACGTGGTGGGAACTCTTGGAATGTTTGCAAGAATTGGAACGTGTAAGCCGCGCCCATGTACATGTATGGTAGATGCTCTACTTGCCATTCAGGGTAGCCAACGCCATCTAAATGCGCGTTCTCATATGGGTCTTGACGTAAGTTGAAGATGTAAGGGAAGCGTAACTCGTCAAACTGACATTGCCACGTTTGGATACCATGACACTTGTTCACAGTAAACATCACCTTCCAATCACCCATACGAACTGCAGAAATATGACCATCATCTGCGGCGTAAACAAACCCTTTACGTGGCCAAGTTACACCATTTTCAGCCGTTGTATTGTTGCCTTTTTTCAACGCAGGCATCAGGTTGTAACCGTCTAGATGTACTTTGTACTTCTTGCCGTTTAACTTTTTGCCTTTCTTAAGGTCAGCAACTAGGTTTTCTTCGCCTACAGCAGCAAGGAAAGTTGGAGCCCAATCGTTATGTGCTGCAATTTCATTTGCTACCGAGCCTGCCGGGATCTTAGAAGGCCAGCGCATCATTGCTGGTACGCGGAAACCGCCTTCCCACGTTGAGTTTTTCTCGCCGTAGTAACGAGAAGTTGCGCCATCAGGCCAAGACCACTTCTCTGCACCGTTATCGGTGGTGTAAGAAACGACTGTATTGTCTGCAATCTTAAGTTCATCTAGCTTATCAAGCAACTGACCAACCATATTGTCGTGCTCAACCATACCATCGCCGTATAGACCGCCGCGTTTAGAAATGCCTTTCGACTCTTCTTTCAGATGCGTCCAAACGTGCATACGCGTTGAGTTAAACCATACGAAGAATGGTTTTTTCTCTTTATGTGCGCGGTCGATAAAATCTAGAGCACCTTCAAGGAATTCTTCATCTACCGTTTCCATTCGTTTAATTGTCAATGCACCGGTATCTTCAATACGACCATCGGCATAAGAATGAATAACACCACGAGGTCCGAAACGTTTCTTAAACTCAGGGTTTTGTGGGTAATCTGGATGCTCAGGTTCTTCTTCAGCATTCAAATGGTAGAGGCTACCCATGAACTCATCGAAGCCATGTTCTGTCGGTAAATGCTCATCACGATCGCCAAGGTGGTTTTTACCAAATTGACCCGTCATGTAACCTTTCGCTTTCAACATAGTTGCAATGGTCGGGTCTTCAGCTCGGATTCCTTCAGCAGATCCAGGCATACCTACTTTTGTCAAACCAGTACGCATTGGGTGTTGACCCGTGATAAATGCAGAACGACCTGCAGTACATGAGTTTTCGCCGTAAAAGTCAGTAAATAGCACACCTTCATTTGCGATACGGTCGATATTGGGAGTCCAATGACCCGCTTGACCACGAGTGTACGCAGAGATGTTATCAATACCGATATCATCACCCCAAATTGCCAGAATATTCGGACGAGATGCATCAGTAGTTGCAAAGCTCGCCATTGACGTCGTTGCTAATGCAGCGCCTACAGCAAGTTGTAGGAAAGTTTTTTTCTTGAACATAACCCAGACCTTATTTTAAGTAGAAGTATTGATGTCATTGACTATTATTTGAAATATAAAGACAAAGTGAATCAGTACAATTACTGAATAATGAATAAATTTAAAAAAGTGTTATCGATATTCTATTAATTAAAAAATAAAATCAGTAATACTACTGATTTAATTAACCGAATAATTTGATCAGTTTTTTCTTTGATCGTTATGGCCGGCCATAAAGTCATTCGTTCCGCTAATTCTTGATAGCCAGTCGTAACCTTTGAATCCAATAAGGCCGCGTATAAGAGGAATTAAACCAACCATGCGTGGACGAGCAACACAAATTTTATTTTTCTTAATCCCATTCCAAACAGCATTAACCATTTCATCAGTTGAAATTGCTGGCATTAATCTAGAGTGCGCACCATCAAACATTCCAGTATTAATATGTCCAGGATTAACGGTCGTTACATTAATATGAGGTAGAGATTCTGCTAGCTCAACACGTAATGAGTTTGACCACCCAACCATTGCCCATTTACTGCTGCAATAAACCGCAATTTTAGGGCAATACATAAAACCCGCCCCAGATGAAATATTCACAATATGACAGTCAGACTCTTTGGCCATTGCTGGCAAGAATGCACGAGTGATGTGCATTGGAGCAATGCTGTTGATTTGCATTGAAAGATCAATGCTCTTACGCTGGTGCTCAATGAAATCTTCGGAGAATACAATACCAGCATTGTTGATTAACAAGTGAACGGGGCCGATCTCATCCAATACGATTTGGGCCGTTTCATAGATAAGATCAGTATCGGTTACATTCACAACAAAGGTATGAATCGACGTTTTACTGTCTTTAAATTCATCCTTAACTTTTTCCATCGCGGCTTCGTTAAGATCCCAAATAACCACATGCTTAGCACCATCATTGACAGCACGTTCAACGTACGCCTTCCCCATCCCCATTGCCCCGCCTGTCACCAAAACGGTTTTGTTCATAACGCTTTTCATCATTGCTCTCCAACTAAAAATATTTAGCTATTTCTTATTCAAATGACTAAATATTTTCCAAATAAAGGCTAAACCCGAATAAGCTGAATCTAGGTTTACAATGATGTTATGGCGATATCGCTCAGAGTTATACGGTAAAAAATACTGCATTTAGAATGAATGCTCGTATTTTTGAAGAAGAAATTGACACTTTTCTGACTGACAAGTTATCTTATTAAACAGGCCACCAAGCGAGCTTATTATGCGAAATATCAACCCTCCAGATTACGAAGAACTTCTTCATTCACAAATTGCGGCAATGACCTCTTGCCAGCCTAAAGATTTCAACAAAAAATTTCGAGAGTTGGCTTTACAAGGTATTGAGTGGTTTAAGCTAGACAGAATCACCCTTTTTCCTAACTCAATGATTTTGTTGAACGACGGTAAAACGATCTCTGTTTCTCGTGAACATATTCCCGAACTGGATAAACCTAGGTTTTTGCTCGGGAACTATCTTGATTACCTCAAATTACTTCGCTCTAAACAGGAGTATCAAATCTTCGACTGTGAGAGTCTAAAAAGCTCTAAACTTGAACCATTGAGAGCACTCTATGATGAAGGAGCTCGCTGGCATGGCATTGTGCGTTTAGAACTATTTGGTCAAACATGGGGAGCGCTAGCGTTCGCCAGATTCAGCGATGATGAACCAGAAATTACTCAGCAAGAGCTAAAAAGACTCAAACTACTTTGTGACACCTGGCTTGTTTACTGGCAACACTCCACAGTCACTCGCAGCCTAAACCACGGAACAGAAAAACTATTTGATGAAAACGAAAAACTGCTGAGATTGAGTAAGAAGCAATGCACCGTATTAACTCTATTGGCGCAAGGTCTGACCGCAAAGCAGTGTGCTGAAAAACTGTTCTTAAGCCCAAGAACGATTGAGTCGCATAAGTATCGAATGATCGATCTTCTTGAACTAGAAAGTCATACCGAATTGGTTCAATTCGCGCTTAGAAACGGTCTAGGTATTGAAGCGTAAAGGTTCATTTATCCCATTTTTATCTTAGGTGCTCTCTGTAGCACCTTTTTTTAAACTCCGTAAATTTACTCTACTCCCTCCCTGAACACTCGAATAACATCTTCTGCATTCAGCTTTAACCAACATTAATGGTAGGCATAATATGCAAAAAAGAATACTGGTCCTTGGCGCTTCATCGGGTATTGGCTTCGAACTCGTTGAAAAACTCTTGACACAAAACCACATCGTCTATTGCGCGGCTCGTCGCGTTGATAGGCTTCAACCTCTTGCAGAAAAAGGCGCAAAAGTATTCGCTGTTGATGTACGAAATGAAAGCGATGTACAAGCTATCTTTGACAAAATCATGAGCGAGCAATCAGGTATTGATATCGTTTATGCCAATGCAGGATACGCAATTGCAGGCCCTGTCGAAGACACCTCGATAGAGAAAGCAAAACAACAACTTGATACCAATTTATTTGGTGCCGCTCGGGTTGCTCGGGCAGCGTTACCTATCATGCGTCAACAAGGGGGTGGGCGCTTAATCTTCACCACATCCATTGCGGGTCGAGTATCCACAAGTATGAACTCTTGGTACTCAGCGAGTAAGCATGCGCTTAATGGCTTAGCTAAAGGGCTTGCACAAGAAGTCGCTGATTTTAATATTAAAATAATCACTATTGAACCCGGTTGTGTACAGACAGAATTCGATGCAATTCAACTAGGTGACATGTTAGACAGCAATTCACTTTCTGAATACGAATCTCTAGTTAAAAAATCACATCGCTTCTTAGACAAAGCTTACCGCAACGGATCTACCCCAACATCGACGGTAAACACCATGATAAAAGCCGGCATGGCAACTAATCCAAAACTAAGTTACCGCAGCACTTGGGATGCACGTTTAATGTGGTGGGCACAATCCGTTATTGGTGAACGTGCGATGGGACGAATATTCTTAAAACTAATCCACAGAATTAGCAGTTAAGCCGATTTATCCAATGAATAGATGCTTCAACCATCGAATAACTTAGTCACTAACAAGTGCTTATTATCCACACAAGCTCGTTCGATAAACCTTATTGCGAATGATGTCATGGTTAAAATGCATTTGGCCAACTAAGTGACCACTCACCTCTTTTATTCGTGACTATTCATGCTCACTACTGGTCTGTACTTACTGCTCGTCGAGCTAACTAAATATGAGAACAACGCTCAACATAATGGCACTCTACTTACAAATGGACGATACCGGTGCATCCATTGATGACAGCCATTTAAACACACCCGATGGCAACGCAAGCGCAAACACGCTAATGCCTTCGATTGGTATTTTTCATGTTCGACAAGTGAATCAGAACGTTGAACAAGGTGATCAACGTTCTTTCCCCGTCTTTTAGAATCGGTAATCGATACCAATGGATGCGGTAACTTCTTCTGATGTTTCGTCCAAATGTGTCGCATCATTTTGGATAGAGAGAACATCGTATTTCAGCTCAAACATAATGTTGAAATCTTTGTCTGCGACTTTGGTTTTGATCCCTTGTAGCCACATAAGGTTAGCCACTTGCATTTCAGCACCACTATAAGATGAGCCAAGATTTATGTTGAAGACAGAGAAGTGTGTATCGTTCCAAGGATGAAGCGCGTACATGTTGACAGAACCAAGGTGTGCATCATCGCCACCAATCAGTTGCTTGATATTACCCGACGTCACCCCTTTCGGGTAACTTCCTGATGGAGCCAATCTGGAGTTCATTAGAGTCGCAATATCATCCGTTTTGAAATCTACATAGGTGTAATTAACTGATGGAAAAAACAATGTGCCATCTTCGCTAGCCAAAGGCAGCATATAACCAGACGTATACATGTTTGCTGCATCGGCTAAATGATAAACGTCGACATAAACACCACCAAAGCGGTCAAAGTGCGCACCGCGTATGCGAGCATTTTCAGACTGGGTGTAGTATTCAGCAAAGCCTACTGATTGAGAAATATCGCTGGTAAGCCCGCTGAACCCACCACCAGCCAACAGCTTGAGCTCGCCTTGGTCATCTGAAAACACAGCGGCTCGTTGATTACTATTACGAGGATCCGCATCATGATATTCATCATGGTTTTCACTAGCCAACGCTGGTGAGGAAATAGCAGCGCTAGTCAACGCTACTAAAGAAAACAGAGAACTTAAATGACGCATTATTCAATACCTTTACAATCATAATTGGAATGCCGTGAGAGTAAATAAAGGTTCTGAATAGCGCTACTTATAGCGACAATTAGTAAATCTTATTTAGGAAAATAAACACCATGAAAAGTAGCTATAACAACCTATTAAATCTGAATTATCTTCGTGTATTCGAGGCTGTTTATACATACAGGAATACTTTAAAGGCAGCTGAATATTTAGGAATTAGCCAATCGGCAGTAAGCCAAACTCTAAGTAAAATACGAGAATATACGGGTGATAAGTTGTTTTATAGCTCAGGTTCAAAATTACATGCAACACAAAAAGCGGAGGTTATAGGGGATAACTTACAACAACAAATAAAGTTTCTTGACGAAAAACTGTCTAGTGATTTATTTACCGATCCGAAAACATTTGATGGTGAAATAACAATTGCTGTATCTAGCGTTTTATTAGAAGCGATTGCCAATGAATTGACCAGTTCAATTATGCTCAACCACTTTCCTAAACTACGATTGAATATTACGATTTGGGATGATGACACCCAACAAGACATATTAGATGAACGTGTACAGCTTGGGATTAACTTTCACCCAACAGATACAAGTAAAGCGATTCGTGCCGTACCATTAACTCCTAGCCAACCCGTAATCATATCTCGACTCGATCACCCTATATGCCAAACCAACTGCTCGTTAGATATGTTCAAGAGCTATCCATGTGGCGGTATTTTCGTCCCTGGTCTTCCTGACTACGGTGCAAAACTAAAGAAGAACTATCCTGACATTTTCGATTTTCAGTATCGCTCGGCCAGCATGTCAGTTCTGACAAATCTAGTGGAACATTCCGACTTACTTGTTATTGCCGAAAATCTATCGTCGAGCATGGCGAAACATAGAGTGGCTTTTCATCAACCTAGTTGGCTAAAAGACTACATACCGAACTCACGAAGTCATGCGGTTTACTATCTAGAAAAAAATCACCGTACTTCTCTTTATGAACACTGTATTGAGGCAATTAGCATGGCGCTACACAATCAGCATGGTGTTACGCAATCAGTATAACGTTACCTAAACAGCATAGCGTCACACAATTCGTATAGCGTTACCCAAACAGCATTGTCTAACGCCATCCTCAGAAGCTGAGTACGTTGACAAGCGTTCGAATGCGTCAAATGCAGTAGATCTTACTGCATGTTTTAGCCGGCCACTTTAGTAAGATCGCATCCAAGATATAGGTATTTGGTATAGCAATAATGAACAAAAGACCACAACTACTGGCTCTTGTATATCTAGGCATGTTTGCCCTGTAAGGCCACACAGCGCTCTAATGTAACCATTGGGGATTCGGATTTGAAACAGAATATTACCGACTAGACAGTTCTATTTACTCACCCTTAACGGCATCGCTATCGTACTTGGCGAATACCCTGATACGCGCATAGAGATCATTGGTCACACGGATAGCAAGGGTAGCGATATATCCAATCAAACTTTATCTGAGAAACGAGCTAAATCAGTCGGCGATTACCTGGTAAACCAACAAGTACCTAATGGCCGATTTAATACGAAAGGCTACGGTGAACGCTATCCTGTTTGTGAAAATCAACCGCAGAATGTCGAGCGCGTAACCGTCGTGTAGAAATCAATATTTTTTCAATGAAATAAGGCAATTCGATGTTTTTTAATAAATACCTCAAACCATTTTTGATTGTTGGTGGCATAGTCACCATGTATGCAGGCATCTATGCTATCGACCCAGCATGGGCTCTCATGGATATAAATAACCTGCCTTTCGATTCAAACTACGTATTTTTGTTTCGTCATTGGGGCATCATGGTTGGACTAATGGGTTTCTTCATTGCGTTATCAGCATTTAAACCTAGCTGGCGCGAACCTATTGTTCTCTATTCATTTCTTGAAAAATTATTCATGGTCTACTTATATGTGAGTAACTTTTTCAACCCAGAAACAGCACATTTGAATGCGAGCTTTATTCCATTCGCCATCACAGACATCATCATTTGTACTTACACACTTGGCTACTGGTACGAAAACTACAAGCTAAAAAAAACAAGCAGAGCTTAAATAAATAGGCAGTATCTTCTAAAGGAACTGCCTTCTTATGTACGCAAGGGTGAATCGAGAGTGCTCTGTTCACAGTTATTGATCTAAGCGCTCAATGTACTGCTTAGGAGTCAAGCCTCGGTGTTTTTTGAACATTCGGTTGAAACTCGCCACATTGGTATAACCTAATCTCTTCGCGACTTCTTCTATCGGCACCGAATACAATAACTCAACAGCAACATTGCTCAACGTATAGCCCATAACCGTGGAAAAATTAACGCCAGCTTTGTGCAGTTTTCGTTGGAACTGCTGTTCCGATAATCCTAGTAAGCTTGAGACTTTATGCAAAGTTGGCAACCCAAAATGACGGCTGTAATTGATCATCTCGTACACGACCTTGTACTCATCTTCTGCGTCCGGCATATTGAGATAATTGTCTAGGTCATGAAAGTTCATCGCCAGATTCGTTTTGCTGTTCGATGGCGACTGATTGATAGATAACCTCGATTCACTAGGGATCCAAACTTCTGTGCGCGGCTGCCCCCATTGAATCGTGCAGCCGAAATACTCTTGGTAAAGATCGACGTTATCTCGGTAGCCCGCAATTGATACTGCTACAGGTTTAAAATCGTG
The DNA here is from genome assembly GCF_023503985.1 of Vibrio sp. J383. NCBI lineage: Bacteria > Pseudomonadati > Pseudomonadota > Gammaproteobacteria > Vibrionales > Vibrionaceae > Vibrio > Vibrio sp. J383. The sequence continues at coordinate 2,020,265 of NZ_CP097294.1, forward strand.
CCCTAAATATCGACGTAAAATCTTCATAATGAAAATTGCGACTCTTATCGAGTCATGCACTTTCCCCGTTTCTGAGTACGCAGGGTTGTCGTAGCACCATTTAATCATTGTCCCTACCTGCGCGCCGTATAAGAAAGCACCCGACTGCAAACAATGAAGTCCGATGTTGACTCTACGGATCGTCGAAGCAAGATCATGCCCTGAAAAAAACCAATTAGTTAACGGGCCTAACCTTTCAATATCAACTCGATCAGCCAATTTCAAAATGATATCCGGATCATTGGTTTGTAATTCCAACAAGCCAAACCATTTGTCGACTTCACTAACTGGAATAAGGTTCATTGAATTATTAAATACAGACTTCGGAATACCCAAACTGTCCGCATTAACCATAGGATTCGTCACAGCGTGCCGATAGATTCCCAAAATCCCTAATGCTCTTAAGAAGTTACAATTACTCACTAATGGCAGACCTTTATAAATTCAATGACAGATCAAATCATATAGATAGCATTATCGAAGTAATTAGTAAATTTACAACTTGCAAATCCTACACCCATCACACTCGGTGCATCATTTAACTTAGGATTTATCAATGAGTTTAGTAAGTGTCCCATTTGTCGGAACCGGCGCCGATACCGCTCTACACGTCGTAGCAGGCGTTGTATTGATCGCAACTATCGCTGCTGCATGTTACGGGTTCTGGCGTGTGCATGAATTACCAATCAATAAAGCTCACAGCAAAGAGCACCAACAACTCGGCTTAATCACCGCATTAACTTGGATTGGTTTTATCTGGCACTGGGTATGGGTACTCGCTGTCATCTTGGCCTTTGTTGATATGGAAAAAGCGATCATCAATCTGAGAGACACCTGGAAAGCGCCGACAAAGTCTGACGTTCAACCAGATCACAGTGATAAAAATGAGGAGAACCCAGCATGTTAGAAGGCTTAGCTATTTGGGCACTGTTCATTTACTTACTGAGATTGGTAGGTATGCCTTGGAACAAAGGTACCAAAGCGTTTGCTTATCTAGGGGGCACGTCTTGGTTAATGTTTGTTTGGGTTGGATTAATCAACTTCACTCCTATGGATCTCTCGGGTGGTTCAGTTGTCCAGTCTCCGCACATTCAATTACGTCCAGACTCAACAGCAGTCACAGGGAAAACCACCAAGGTTCACATCAGCCCAAACCAAGATGTGGTTGAAGGGCAACTTCTTTACGAAATTGATGACACCAAGTATGTAATTGCGAGAGACAAAGCAAGCGTTCAACTTGAATCAACGGAAGTCGCTTTAGACACTGCTCGCCAAGAAGTCAGCATTGCTAAAATTAGCTATCAGTCGGCGCTTGAAGACATTAAAACTTCTATTGCACAGATAGAGTCAGCAAAGACGGACTTAGTACTGCAATCTAAGACTCTCGATCGTTACCAGAAACAAAATAGCGTCGTAGAACATACGATTACTGAAACTGACATCGACCAACAAACAGCGAAGGTAGACTTAGCGACTCACAATGTCACCACGCTGGAATCTCAACTCAGTAAAAAAGAAGTCGATGCCAAGAGCGCGAAATTAAACATCCACAAAGCTGAAACCAACGTTAGCAAGAAACAAACAGAGGTCGATTCTGCCAAGGCAACACTGGCGCAAGCACAATGGGATCTTAACAGCACCAAAGTAACAGCGCCGACCGATGGCTTTGTTACGAACTTTATCCTTCGTGAGGGTCAACGAGTCTCAATGATGCCTCGTATCCAGATGTATACCGAAGAAAAGTACGTGTTGATGCGAGTCAATCACCAAGCAATTCGTAATATTAAAGTGGGCCAGCCCGCAGAATTTGCTACTGCGGTATACCCAGGAAAAATATTCTCAGCAACCGTTGAAGGCATTGTTGAAGCAACAGGTGAAGCACAAGCTAGCTTATTAGGTATTGATGAACAGGTTCGTGTAACCACAGGTCGAAACCTTCAGAACAAGCATCACTTTGTTCGCTTAAAAATTAACGAAGCGGAAGACTACGATATTCCTGTCGGCTCTGTTGGACTAGCTTGGGTAAGCGGTGAGAAGCCAACTAGCTTTATGGCATTCCTAGACGTAATACGAGGAATCATCATTCGAATGAAGTCTCAATTGTACTTCTTCTACTCCATCTAATACTTCTCTTAGATGCAACAATACAAAGCCCGTACTTTCTCAGATCGCACGGGCTTTCTAGGATCTAAACTTCAGAAGTAGCCATCAAAAATGAGAATTTAAGCAACATTCAACATTCTCTTTTATCTATTTTCCCCTCCACTAAACCACACTGGATCGCAAAATGCGATTGCAAAATGCAACCACCCATTACTAAAACGCGAAATAAACGCTTAAATACGCACCAGATTGCTATAAAACCGCCGTTTTTCGTGGTTTTAAAAGTTGGCACACTAACTGCAAAGTATATATTGACCCTTCTTAAGCCGAGGGTCACCTAGCCAACTGACGTTGTTAGTGAACCTTTCTTGTTCACGACATATATAGGCCAATTGCGATTATTGCGATTGGCCATTTTTTTGCCTGCAATTTAAGAAATATCGCCCGCCCAATATACAGACACCCATTCATAAACATAATAATCAACATTCATAGCCAACTATGATCAACAGATACCTGATGCGTTATAGAAAACGTTTTCTATTTATTTTAATTAAAAAAATACAAAACATAACCTTATGTTTTATATTGCTTTTAGTTCAACAACTGATTCCATACCGCTTTTATTGACAAAATTAGCATTGACTACGTGATTTATATCACCATAATGCGCACGTTTGCCTGCAATACGGCGACCGTTAAATTTAATTTTGATCATTTGCGGAGGTAAAAAATGGCTGCTGATAATAACTACAGTCTTGGGCCGGTTCCTACATCGGCTAGGAAAGGAGTTGCTTCACTCACCATGGTAATGCTTGGACTCACTTTCTTCTCTGCAAGTATGTGGACAGGTGGTTCACTCGGGACAGGCCTTTCATTCAACGATTTCTTCCTCGCCGTACTCATCGGCAACCTAATTCTCGGTATTTACACTTCTTTTCTTGGCTACATCGGCTCATCTACTGGCCTCTCTACTCACCTCCTTGCTCGTTTCTCTTTCGGTACTAAAGGCTCATGGCTTCCTTCTGCTTTACTTGGTGGTACACAAGTCGGTTGGTTTGGTGTGGGCGTGGCAATGTTTGCCATTCCGGTGCAGAAAGCCACGGGCATTGATACCAACACCTTGATTGTTGTATCAGGCTTGTTGATGACGGGTACGGTGTACTTCGGTATTAAAGCACTCATGGTGCTTTCAGCGATTGCGGTTCCTGCCATTGCAATTCTGGGTGGTTACTCAGTACTGACTGCGGTAGACAGTGTTGGCGGGCTAGAACAGCTACAACTGATTAAGCCTGAGACACCAATGGACTTCTCAATGGCGTTAGCAATGGTTGTCGGTTCATTCGTGAGTGCGGGTACGTTAACTGCCGATTTCGTTCGCTTTGGTAAAAAGCCAGCGAGCGCAGTGTTAATTACCATGGTCGCATTCTTCATCGGTAACTCACTGATGTTTATCTTCGGCGCGGCAGGTGCAGCAGCGACGGGTCTCTCTGACATATCAGATGTGATGATTGCACAAGGACTACTTCTTCCAGCCATCATCGTTCTAGGCTTGAACATCTGGACAACCAATGAAAACGCACTTTATGCGTCAGGTCTTGGTTTATCTAACATCACAGGTCGCTCAAGTACTACAATGTCTATCATTAACGGTATCGTAGGTACGATTTTCGCGCTTTGGTTGTACAACAACTTCGTCGGCTGGTTAACCTTCCTTTCGCTGGCAATTCCACCCATTGGTGGCGTAATCATCGCCGACTTCTTTGCGAACCGTAAACGTTACAAAGATTTTGCAAAAGCAGAGTTCCAAACCGTTAACTGGGCTGGCATTATCGCGGTAGCAACAGGCGTAGCCGCCGGTCACTTCCTTCCTGGCATCGTTCCTTTGAATGCCGTGTTTGGTGGTGCAATCAGTTACCTCGTGCTTAACCCTCTATTGAATAAAAACGCTCTGAAATCTCAGGCCGCTTAAGGACACACTATGACAACCTTATTAATCAAGAACGCGAAGCTTCAAGACCAAGACGGCTTGAAACAAATCCTGATTGAAAATGGTCAATTTTCTCGCATTCTCGATAATGACGCACCAGTCAATCATCAAGGTGACATCCTTGATGCTGAAGGTGGCATTGCAGTTTCTCCTTTCTGTGAACCGCATATTCACCTAGATACTACGCAAACGGCTGGCGAACCTAACTGGAACATCTCTGGTACTTTGTTTGAAGGTATTGAGCGTTGGGCTGAGCGTAAAGAATGGTTATCAATCGAAGACGTAAAGTCTCGTGCGAAACAAACACTGAAATGGCAGATTGCTAACGGTGTTCAACACGTGCGTACCCACGTTGACGTATCTGATCCAACGTTAGTTGCATTACGAGCGATGGTTGAAGTTCGTGAAGAGATGAAAGAGTGGGTCGACATCCAGATCGTTGCATTCCCTCAGGAAGGCATTCTTTCATACCCTAACGGCAAAGAATTGCTTGAAGAAGCTGTGAAGATCGGCGCTGACGTTATTGGTGCTATCCCTCACTTCGAATTCACTCGTGAGTACGGTATTGAATCTCTGCACTATGCGTTCGAGCTTGCACGCAAGTACGACTGCTTGATCGACGTTCACTGTGATGAAATCGACGATGAGCAATCTCGCTTCGTTGAAACCCTGGCAGCCCTTGCTCATAAATTCGACATGGGTGATAAGGTAACGGCAAGCCATACTACAGCAATGGGTTCTTACAATGGTGCTTACGCATCTCGCCTATTCCGTCTATTAAAGATGTCTGGCATTAACTTCGTGGCAAACCCGTTAGTGAACATCCACTTACAAGGCCGTTTCGACGACTACCCGAAACGTCGTGGTGTGACTCGTGTTAAAGAGATGCTAGCGGCTAATATCAATGTGTGTTTCGGCCATGATGATGTGTTTGACCCATGGTACCCGCTGGGTACAGCGAATATGCTTCAAGTTTTGCACATGGGACTACACGTAACACAAGTTATGGGCTACGACCAAATCAACACCTCTCTTGATTTAATCAGCAAGAACTCAGCTCGTACATTGAACATCCAAGACAACTACGGTATTGAGGAAGGTAAGCCAGGAAGCCTGCTAATTCTTCCTGCTGACGATGGCTTTGATGCCGTGCGCCGCCAAGTACCAGTGCAGTACTCTATCCGCCACGGCAAGGTAATCGCAGAGACTCAGCCGGCGAAAACAAAAATTAATTTAGATAAAACTGAAGATATCAACTTCAAACGATAATATCGTCTATACTAATGATGAAAAGGAGGCTTAGGCTTCCTTTTTACTTTGTCACTGCGTGTGATTTTATAAAACTATCAGCTATTTCAGGTGGTTTTGTTAACGAATACAACATGACAAAAAAACTCGCTGATTTCTCAATCAATGAGTGTACAACCGGAAAGACTGTGTTAACATGCACTCGCTCTGTTAGCCGGAGTTATTTAAGTTAGATGAATAGTAAAAAATGACATGTAAAATCGTTACCCGTTTTTGTAAGTAGTTTTTCCTTATTTCTTAGCAACATTAAATAATTCAATTATCAGCGCATTGCAGTAATGCAATCAACAATTTAGAAAATTTATGAATAAGGGACAAATTATGTCTAACACAAATACTGGCACTGTAAAATGGTTTAACGAAGAGAAAGGTTTCGGTTTCATTTCTCAAGACAACGGCGGTGCTGACGTATTCGTACACTTCCGTGCAATCGCTTCAGAAGGTTTCAAAACTCTGAAAGAAGGCCAAAAGGTTTCTTTCGAAGTTGAAAACGGTCAAAAAGGCCTACAAGCAGCAAACGTTGTTGCTCAATAATTAGCTTTTAGCTAAAAAGAATTTTAAAGCGCTGATTTTTATCGGCGCTTTTTTGTATCTGCTCATAAATGTTTTCATCCTTTCCCTCTCTCGATTCAAATTTCTGGGTTACTTCTTCAATCGAGTTACTTCTCCAATCGATTCTGAAATCACAGTGCTCTCCCGAACTAAGGTTTTAATACAAAACTCAACTTATGTTCCATAGTGAATAACCAAAAATATGGTTAAAGAACAATCCATTAGACACCATTTATGAATACGCAATCGATATTCATAATAAAAATGAGTTATTTATCCAATCCTCATCTATTAATCATATAATTTTTAAAGCAAAGACCTCCGAAATCCGCTAACCTTGTCCACAAGTGGCTTGAGTTAGTTTGGTATCTGCAGTAAAAATAATGAAAAAAGACGAATTCCAGAAATCCACCGCTAATCTAAAAAAAGCGGTACCTCTTATGATGAAGAACAGAGTGTCTACCACACCTGCAAATTACGCACTTTGGTACACCTATGTCGATAATGCTATCCCACAGCTAACTAAAGACATGGATGGTATTTTAGAACACTACGGCATTTGTCCTCCAGCCGTTGGTGAACAGCTTTACAACAATTACGTTGCGAGCAAATCTGAAACCAATATCAACGATCTTCGCGCTAACCTAGAACTGTTAGTTTCTGAAGTTTCGAATTCAATGAATGATACTCTCACCGATACCTCAGCTTTCTCCGATATGATCGATCAAAGCTTCGAGGATTTGGCTCGTGTTGATAATGAAAGTTTATCGATCGACGAAGTCATGTCGTTGGTTCGTCAGTTGGTTTCTGAGTCTCGTCATATTCGTCACTCTACTCAGTTTCTAAATTCTCAGTTGCACTCTGCTACATCAGAAATTTCCAAGCTTAAAACCCAATTGGTAGAAGTGCAGAAAGATGCGCTCTTTGACAGTACAACGACACTCTATAACCGTCGCTCTTTCGACCGTGATATAGAAACCTTGTGTGAAGCGAAAGAATCTTTGTGTTTGATTCTTCTCGACATCGATCATTTTAAAAATTTCAATGACACCTATGGCCACTTGTTTGGGGATATGGTTCTTAAAGGGATAGCTCGCAAGCTGAAGTTAAGTTGCCGTGAAGGTATTTCTGCGTATCGATTTGGTGGTGAAGAGTTCGCACTCATCGTGCCAAACAAGTCTTTGCGTATTGCTCGTCAGCTCGCTGATACTAATCGACGTTCTCTAGAAAAGCTGTCTATTAAAGATCGTCGCAGTGGTCAACAAGTCGGCAGTATCACCGCATCGTTTGGTGTCGCTGAACTTGAGCCCGGTGAGTCGGCGCAATCACTGATCGAACGAGCTGATAAGCTACTTTACGAAGCGAAATCACTTGGCCGCAACCGAGTCATGCCTCTTTAAGGTTTCACAGCTGGTTCTGCTCAATAAGAACCCGTGAACGCGAACTGATATACATTTAAAAAAGAACAACAAAAAGCCCCAAAGACTAACTAGTACGTTAATCTTTGGGGCTTTTTCGTTGGCTATGTATATCGGCTTAGTACTTACTGGGTTCAAACCCTTCAGCGTTCCAAACCTTATCTCATGCGACTAAAGTTGATAGCAGTAATTCAGACAGTAATCTTCACCACTCTTTGCTCTAAACTCTTTATCTTCGCTGCATGCCTTTGGTTTGCCCTTTGCATCACCTTGAATCAAACTGATCCAGTGGCGCATTGCTGCAATGGTCTCTTCGCGCATTGTGGTCGTTGCTTCTACTGGCGATTGACCGAACGTGGTGCATGATTCTAACTGAATATCATCGATCTCTACCAATTCAATACACCCCGTCCCTTTATGACATCCAAACATCACTTCTAAGTGACTGCCACTGCCATCTCGGAACAAGATAGAGTCTGGGTCATTCTTCTCACCCATGTACGCTACAAACTGTTTAGGGTGCTTTAGGCCGCTGTGCTGACCATCTTTAAAGTAAGCCATGATATGGCGATAATCAACTACGTAGCTGGTTACGTCTTGATGTGAACCATTCTCTAGTGGGAACAGTCGATCAAGTAGCTGTTTTGCTTTCACTTGCTTCTCTGTTTGCTGGTTGGCACTGATTGTCTCCACGGCAAAGACAGCTTCAGCGATAAATGGTTTTGATTGTTTTTGGATTTCTGTTTTATCGAATGTAAGCATATTCATAGTCTTTCCCTCTTGACTAGCCCGGTGATAACCACCGATTTCTACAGCAAAAATGTGTCCTAGAGCAATTATTCCAAACTAACGTTTAACTTATTTGTCATTTTGTGAATTGCTTAGTTTGTAGATTAGCGCTTTTTTACATACAATTTCACAACAAAAATTTTACAATGTGAATTTTACAAATATGGCCTTGTCAAAAAGTTTAGTTCGTCAGTCTCATTTCCTAGGTACGAAAATACGTAACCTAAGAAAACGTAACCATTTAACGATGGAAGATCTGTCTGCGCGTTGTATTCGAATCAACCCAGAATACGCACCTTCCGTTTCTTACCTTTCAATGATTGAACGTGGAAAGCGTGTGCCAAGCATCGACATGCTGGAAGTGATTGCGCAGGTTTTTCAGAAGACCCCAACGTGGTTCCTCGACGACGAATCAGAACAACAAGCCATTGCACCTGACAAAGGGAATCGTGGTGGGATAAGTGGCATGGCACTCGAGCCTAGCTTTCTTTTCTCCAACGACATCCTGCAGATTGCGATTCCTGAAATGCTGTCACAAACGGGGATCTCTGGCCGTCAGTTTGCTCACCTCTTGATTAGGGCACACCAAGAAAGCAACCAGAACCACTTCCCTGACCTTGAGCGCGCCGCAGAGGAGGTTGGCCTAAAACGTCTTAACCTGAGCGTAGAAGACCTTATAGACATCGCTAGAACCCTTGGTATTAACATCCGCTGGGTTACGCGCACGCCGCAGGACGTGGTTGATGAGCTAGGAATTAATGCCAAGCAACTGGTTACTTCATTCTTTGAGCCTCCCGGTACGATCTTTTTAAACGAAATTCTCAAAGAGTACCCCACTCGTCTGAAATACGATCTCTCGGTTTATATCGGCCATTGCATTCTGCATAGTAAAGAAGGCCTAAAGAGTGTGTTGTCGGTCGGTAACAATAACACATGGGATGACAACCAGATTTCAGGCTCTTCACAGCTGAACTCTCAAGACATTCTGCAAGCGTGGCGAGACTTTGAATCCAGTTTCTTTGCTGGAGCTCTTCTGTGCCCGAAAGTCCCGTTTAGACAGCTGCTTGACCGCACAGGTTACGAAATAGACGTTCATAAGAGAGCGGGGGTTTCCCCCTCTGTTGCGATGCGTAGAATGACGGTAGTATCGCCCTACCCTCACTGGCACTACTTTGATGCTTATGGGCCGGGGAAGCTCAAGGCGGTATACCGCGGGAACGGGATTCCACTGCCTTGGGGGAATATGAGAACGGTCGCCGACCCATGTCAACATTGGGCAGTGTTCCGTCGATTATCAGAACCTCGGGCGGGTAGCTCAGCTCAGATCTCCATTTTGAATGTAGGAGATGAGCCAAGAATCTATTGCTGTGAATCCATCAATATGACGGATCCTGCGGGTAACAATCGTGTGTTGTGTGCTGGTATAGACTTAAACCCAGCGATTGATGCTCAAGGCGGTAATTCAAGAGATATTGCAGAGCAGCTTAAGGCGTCATGCGTTAACAATGGTGGCTCTGTGGTAATCCCACGTAACATCAAGAAAGATCTCACGACAATAGCCAAGATTCTAAATATAAATTGGATTGAACGTGGGATTGAGACAGAGGCTAGGCTTATCTGCTCCAGAGGTGGAGAGTGCCCTCGCCAACCAAGCTGTTACTCGAAGTGTGGTGAGTAAAAAAGTAAAACCAACAAGTAGAACTCAAAATTCAGGCAAAAAAAAACCAACCACAATAAAGGTGATTGGTTATATATTTTGTGTGAACAATATGGGTTCACTAACAACGTCAGTTGGCTAGGTGACCCTCGGCTTAAGAAGGGTCACCATTACTAATGCAGCATGCGTGCCAACTTTTAAAACACGTATTTACTAAGCATCTGAACACGTATTGGCCGTAAATCCCTGCTTGTTTTGCAAACTGGAATTGCAAATTGCAAAGATCCACAAAAACGCTAGTGATTATGTTGTTATTAATAAATCATTAACGAATCATTACCTTTCCTCTCAATAGCGTATTTCTTCTTGATTCAGTCGTTTTTACGGCCAAGAAATCACTTCTAATTCCCCAAATAATACCCATAAAAAAACGCGAACATTGAAATTCAATATTCGCGCTTATTCGAGTTAAATTGCAGAAATTCGCTAATAAACGAGAACCTTCTTAAAAAGTAATTCTCGTTGCTGAACCGCTACAAAGCTACCTTATCAACCTTTTGGTCTACCAAAGAGCTACTATTTCTGAGGTGCAGGCTTAGAACGGCTTCTAGATGGTGAAGGCTTGTTACCTGTAGGCTTATTACCTGCTGGTTTGCTCGAGCCATTACCGCCACCGAAACCAGACTTCTTAGGTTTACCTGCACCAGCAGGCTTACCAGAACTATTCGTAGAAGGCTTGTTTGCCGCATTACCACGCTTATAGTTACTGCCATTATTTCTTAAAGATTTATCATCACCCGCAACTGTTGAGTTGCTGTCAGAAGCTTTGTTGCCTGAGTTCGGCTTGTTCGCATTAGGCTTACGTTTAGGAGCAGAACCTGAACCAGAAACATGACGCTTGTTCTTACCTGCTGGTTTGTGCCCGCGAGCATTCTCGCCAGAACGTTGACCATCAGAGTGTTCACGTGTCTTTTTCGGCTTCTTAGGCTTAATCGGGCGCGAATCCAAACGAGATTCTGGCAACTTGTTTACAGGTGCAAAACCTTCAAGTTCACGGCGCTCAAGCACTTGCTGAATAAGGCGCTCGATACCAAACAGTTCACCCACTTCATCAGCACAAACCAATGAAATTGCTTTACCCACTTCACCAGCACGGCCAGTACGACCAATACGGTGAACGTAATCTTCTGATACGTTTGGAAGGTCGAAATTCACGACTTGAGGCAGTTGCGGAATATCGATACCACGCGCTGCGATATCAGTCGCCACCAATACTCGTACCTTACCCGTTTTGAAGTTCTCTAGGGCTTTAGTACGCGCGCCTTGGCTCTTGTTACCATGAATAGGAGCCGCTGAGATGCCTTGCTCGTCAAGGAAGTGTGAAAGCTTGTTTGCGCCATGTTTCGTTTTGCTAAACACAAGCACTTGTCGCCAATCATTATCTTTGATGAGCTTCGCTAGCATTGCGCTTTTTTTCTTTTTATCTACTGGGTAGATGCTTTGCTCAACAGTTGGTGCCGTTGAGTTTGCAGGGCTTACCGAGATTTCAACTGGGTTGTTGACTAAGCCTTTCGCCAACCCACGAATATCATCAGAGAACGTCGCTGAGAACAGTAGGTTTTGGCGCTTCTTAGGTAGAAAAGCCAAGATCTTACGGATATCGCGAATGAAGCCCATGTCTAGCATGCGGTCAGCTTCATCTAGCACTAGAATTTCTAGTTGATCAAAACGCACAGCATTTTGGTTGTATAGGTCAAGTAGACGACCCGGTGTTGCTACCAGTACATCACTACCTTTACGCAGTTTTTGCATCTGAGGGTTAATTTTCACACCACCAAACACCACCGTAGAAGTAAGAGGTAAGTTAATACCGTACTTCACTACGCTGCCATTTACTTGCGCAGCAAGCTCACGGGTTGGTGTTAGCACTAGCGCACGTACTTGGTTTTGACGTACGCGAGGGCCTTTTGACAACATTTCAAGAATAGGTAGCGTGAAGCCTGCAGTTTTACCTGTACCTGTTTGAGCAGCGGCCATAACATCTTTGCCCGTTAGGACAGCAGGTACGGCTTTCTCTTGTATTGGTGATGGCTTATCGTAACCTTGTGCTTCAATAGCTTTAAGGATCGGTTCAGAAAGGCCCAGGGAGGTAAAACTCATAGATTATTTTCTCAGTTGAATAACATTTAGTATGAGCAACGCGCAGAAAGAAGTCGTTGCTACAGCTTTCGCTCATCAATTGGATTGATAAGGAGCAAAGCGCGGTATTCTGAGGCTTTTCCCCACATTCAGCAACTAAATTCTAATCACAGCTCCAATTCAACCTACATAACTTGCCGCTTCTGTTCGTACATTTTTTCATCAGCCGCTTTCAAGAGTGCATCGACATCATCGTAGTTATTGTTATGAATAACCCAACCAACACTGATTCGAAGATAAATTGAGTGAGTCTCATAGACCACTGGTGTCGTACATATCACCTTACGAAGTTTAGCCACAATCGACGATACATGTTGATCATCGATGATGCGTGGCAATAACACTAAGAACTCATCACCTCCTATCCTTGCCACGATGTCTGAACCGCGCAACTCACTCTTTATACGCTTGGCACATTCAACTAACACCTGATCGCCGGCCGCATGACCAAACGTGTCGTTGATCGCTTTAAACCCATCCAGATCGATATTGACAACCGCAAAGGTTCTCGCTCTCTGCTTTTGAGTGGTTTTAAATGCCTGCTTGAGGCTGTACATGAAGTATCGACGATTCGGTAACATCGTGAGCTCATCATGCATAGAACGGCTATCAGCAATTAGATACAGGCGATAAATAGTCATAAAGGCAATCGCTAGCACTAACATTATGGAGTAACCCACCAGCCTTACCGCTTGAACTCGATACCAAGGCACGTCCATCAATACATGCTCACTACCGGAGAGAGCAAGGTACCAACCACCGTAAGGAAAGCTCACCTGCTCGGTGGCAAACGCATTATCGAACACATCCTGGGTGCCATAAAAAACAGGGCCATCTTTACCCGAACTGTTGGCACCGCGAATTGCGAGTTCGTACTTGTTCTCGATTTTCCCAATTCCGACATCTTCAAACAGCTCATCTAAGCCAATAACAGCACTGGATACACCCCAATAGTCTTGATTAAAAGGTGGGTCTCGAAAGATCGGAGTTCGCGTAATGAGGGCTTGACCACCTTGAAACAATTCAAAAGGCCCAGCAATAAAAGTGTTACCGAGATTACGGGCTATCTCAACAGACTCCCATTGGTTGGGATAATCGCGATAATTAATACCAAGAATCTGCTCATTGCCTTCCATAGGGTAAACAAAGTTTAGAATGTCGTCTTTGGCGAGCCCAATAAGTCGAATATGGAAGCCATCTTGAATGATATTCTCAGCAATCTTGTCCCAATTCTTCACCTCACCATCAGGGTTGATGGTCACTAAGGTCGAGAAATTGTTGAGGATATACATATCTGACACGATCGCGGCTTCGATCCGAGAACGAATAATGGATAATTGTTTTTTTCCCTCAGAATACGATTCATTTTTAAGAAAAGTTAATTGCTTGGCGTGAAAGAACTCAATCGAGCTCACTATCGCAAGGAAAAAAAGAAAAGATACAACCTTAGCAGACCACTGCTTGCTAGAACCACTTGGCATTTACGAACCTCTAACACTTTTGTTCTATATACTGCCTTATAACGGCTCATTTCTGGCTTATTGCTCCAGTATGCCGCTAAGTCACTAAAAATCTATACTAACGTCTACTATCTATCAAATATTGTGCCATTCATCACTTCAGGTCTGTTGGTTATACTAATTGATTAATCAAAAAGGGTTAGTGAACCTTATAAAGCTTACATTGTATTGACTCAAACCTTACATTAATGGATTCATCGATGTTATTTTACATAGACTATTAATCAGCTTGGTACCTCACGACATGAAGCTAAAAACGATTACACTGTGCACATTACTATCAGCCTCAGTTACGGTCGCTGTTCACGCACAAGAGAACGCTCTGGCGACAAATGTACCGAGTATTCAAACCCAAGCAGATTCTCTCAACTCTCATGAACAACCTTTCAAACAATCTGCAGACCTCATTCGTACGACCTACGAAAGCCAGCTTTACACTCTGCCTGCATTCAAAGAAGGTCATTACGGGCTGCGCATGTATCGCCAAACATTAGACGATAAGTATTCTGCTGCGGTATGGAGTGACATGGCACGAGTGGCAAGTAAGCTCAGCACCCTGTCGAATGACGTTCATACCATGGAACAAATCGTACTCTACTCAGAGAAGCGCGTTGCTTCTTATGTTGGCGACAACGATGAACGCAGTGTTCGACGTTACAACATCACCAAGCACATGCCAGAATACCTTTATCTTGGTGTTGATCTCCTTGGCTCTATGGCGCGTGCCAATGAATACGGGTTAGAGCACAAGAACGATGCTAAGCTGCGTGAGATCATTCGTCGCTATGACTTTTCACGATACGTGACCAACGAAGACATGGTGAAAGCGTGGGCGGCTCAACTCGCCAATCAAGTCTACTGGCTGCGCCAATTAGGTGAACAAGATGTCGTTGATGAGTTTGTCGAAACCTTCAAAAAAGCATACCCAGACGATGAAGATAAGAAGCTTTCAAGTCAGCAATTTGGCAACAAACTCTATGGCATGACACACGTCATCTTTGGCGATTCCGAGTACTATCAGCATCAAGTGAGCGAGCAAGATCATCAATGGATCTACGATTACTTCAGAGAAAACATCGATACGATTCTGCTGCGTGCGAAAGAGGATGTGATTGCTGAGGTTGGATTAACCTTCTTACTGGCAGGTTTAGAAGATGACCCGGTTGTCGAAAAGACTCGGCTCGCGATTCAAGCTTCTATCGATGAGAAACAAGGCATGATCCCTTCTATCACTGGTGATTTTGATCTTGAGTACGGTGAACACCGCAACGTGCTAGCAATCATGCTACTCGATTGGCAGCAAGTGAATGAAGCGCCGACCTATGAAGGCAACCCTAAGGTGTTTACTAACATCCCTTACGGACTTATTAAAAACCAACCACCGAAGAACTAGCAGCATACCTAGGCTGATCTTAGATACTTAGGTTGGTCATAGAACCCAAAAAGCCGCATACCTTTCAAGGCCTGCGGCTTTTTACTGTTTGCTGCGTCAGTACTCGTATCAAAAGTTGTTAATATCAAAACCTGCGTAAAGATAAAGACGACATCAAGCCCCTGTCTTGGCTTTGTTCATCACTATCGTGAAATCCCCTTCTGCATAGCCTTCTATCAGAGAGACATCATCACAGAGCGTTTTACAGAAACGATAGACACCTTGAGGGTGATAACTCATCAAAGTATTACGTGAAGGATATTGGTTTGAATTGAGAAGATTAAAAATCACCGTCTGATTCGCCAACTCAAACATACGAGTAATCATATTTGTCAGATAGTCAGGATCACGAGAGATGTAGTTCAGTGAACCACTAGCGATAACAATGTCATGCGCCTCAAGGCTCATTTTGCTCATGTCTCCCGACAAAAACTGACAACGGTCTTCTGTGTAATTCAGCTTAGCCTTTTTTAGAAAGCCTGCATGTTGATCAACACCGGTGTAAGATTGAATTCGATAAATGCTGTCGAGCAGTTCAAACAACTCGCCATAGCCACAACCCAAATCTAAAACACTCTTCTTTTCGAAATCAGCCGAACGAGCGATCACTTCAAAGCGACACAATTGACTCTCTTCACTAGTCCAACCTAAAGCTTTAGCCTTGTCGCCATTCGAGCGGTTAGTCTGTTTTCGATGATAGCGATACACCTTCCAACGATCGAGCCAGTGCATTACGAGAAATCCACCCACACTTCACGGCCACCAGCCAGCTCTTGGTTATGGTATTGCCATTGATATTGCGCGAGCAGCTTCTCGGTGAGCTCTAGCCCTAAACCAAAGCCGAGATGGTTGTCTTCTACCGTACCGTCGGTATTGTGATTGACGATGGTGACTTTCGAACCTACTTGAACGATATCGACAGTGCCGCTTCCTGTGTGTTGGAAGGCATTACGAATCAAGTTGGTCAATACAATTCGGGTGAGTCCCAGGGGTAACTCACAGCGCGTATCGTCGCTTTCAAGGTTCACAATCACAGCCTTTCCACTCAGTAAGTAGGTTAAGTCGTGGTTAATCTGTTGCAACATATCGCTAAGATGTATGTTTTCCAGAGGCAGGTCTTTGTCTTGTTGTCGAGTTAGCCACAACAACGTCTCTGTAAGGTCTGTCATGGTGAAACCCGCACGCTTAATTCGGTCTAGCACTTCAAGTTGCTTTTCTGGGCTCTTACCTTTTTGAATCAGCTTCTCTAACAGCTCACTGTTGGTTCTTGTCACAGCGATAGGTGTGCGTAACTCATGGCTCGCGTAACCCAAGAACTTCTGCTCTCGTTCTAAACTGCTTTGAACCGAACTTAAGCTATCACGAATGATGTTAGCCAAGGTGTTCAGCTCACTGAAATGAAAATCGGGAGTGGGTTCATTAAGGTTGTCTTTGTCTAACGACTTAGCCCAATTTTTGAGTTGTTCAACTGGCGATGCGACTTTCCGCAATATCAAAATTAACATGATAAAAAACAGGATAATTGCAGCTAATCCAGTCAATAGGATCGTGACAAAATGCGGAAGCGCATCGTTGTCGATGAAGTGATCTTGCCTTTGAGTAAATACCGCAGAAACATAACGAGTCTCATCGTCTTTCATTACCTTCATCGCAAAATATCCTTCCTTAGGTGGCGAGAAGATGGATTTACCAACAATCATTTTAGTGATGATATTGAACTGAAGTTCATCCTGCTTGAGGTTGCTTTGAATACTTTGTGGCAAGTCACTCCATTGCGTCGCTACAGTAAATTCTTGGTTGGTCATCGGCTTGCCTGGTTTCACCGCGTCTTGCTGAGCTTGAGCAATCATAGAGCCACGCATCGCGACATCCATACCGGAAATAAAGTAGTTTACGCTCAATGCAGACAGAACCAGAATCGTCGTGACACCTGTAACCAGAATCGCCAACAAAACGTAGATTCTTAAACTTGGTCTGATCTTCATTCTTGTCGTAACTCCTTAATCGCAAACCCTTTGCCCGCAATAGTATGCAGTAGCTTATTGTCTTGTTCTGCATCCACTTGTTTACGCAAATTAAAGATGTGAACTTTCAAGCTATTGCTGTCAGGTTGGTCGTCGCCCCACACGCTCTGCATGATCGTCTCGCGAGAAACAGGATTAGGGCTAGAGCGCATCAACACTTCTAAGATTTTGAGTGCCGTTGGTGAAAGCTTGAGAGGTGAGTTCGCACGATAAGCTTGATGTTGTTTAAGGTCGATCTCCAAATCACTCACCGATAAGCGACTAACCTGACCACTGCGTCGTTTGGCCAATACTTGCGCTCGAACAATCAGCTCTTCCATCGCAAATGGTTTGATCAAGTAATCATCAGCCCCTTTTGAAAAACCCGTCAGCTTGTCATCAAGCGTATCACGCGCCGTCAACATCAATACGGGTGTGTCTATACCCTGTGCTCTAAGATTTTCACACACTTGCAGACCGTTCATTTTGGGTAGATTGAGATCGAGTATCACCGCGTCATAACGATTGGTTTCGATAAGGTGGAGCCCTGCTAAACCATTAGCTGCGTGATCACACTGGATGTCTTCTAAATCGAGGTAATCGATGACAGCCGTCGCCAAATCGAGGTCGTCTTCAACCAAAAGCAATTGAAGCTTATCTGTGAGTTTATTAGTGACGGATTCTGCCATCATGACGACCTCTATTATTCCCTGTAATGGGGTAACTGTTAGTGAATAAAACTGATGCCGCTAAGACTAATGTCGCTGAGAGTAAGCCAGCGAGCCTTAATCCAAATGTATTTAACCTAGATGCCACCAAGCTATATCATCTTAGTCTTAATAGCATCTAGCCTAGCCTTTATTAAGCGGTTTGTTCAACGCCTTTAACTCTATGAGTCACTTTAAGTATCAGTGACTTAATTTCGCACTGAATCATTAATAACGCTGGAGTCAAAATCAACGTAATGAACGTAGCAAACAAAATACCATAGCCTAACGCAGCAGCCGCTGGAATAAGGAACTGAGCCTGTAAAGACGTTTCGCTCAACAATGGCGTTAAACCTGCGAACGTGGTAACCGATGTCAACAACACCGCTCTTAGTCGACCAGAACACGCTTCAACAATCGCATCGTGAACCGACTTGCCCTGTTCTTTGATTAACTCATTGAAACGAGAAACCAACAACAAGCTGTCATTCACTACCACACCGCTCAACGCTAAAATACCGTTTAACGATAGGATACTGATTGTTAAGTCATTCCACCAGTGCCCTAAAATTGCACCAACAATACCAAATGGAATCGCTGTCATGATGATTACTGGCTGAATGTAAGACTTCAGCGGGATAGCAAGCAGCGTGTAAATAGCAATCATGGCGAGTACAAACATGCTCATCATCGAGCTAGCCGTTTCTTCTTGCTCTTCTGTCTCGCCTGCAAAGTCGACCGTTAGTCCCGGATATTGCGCTTCTAGATCCGGTACTAATGTCTCTTGCAGCTGATGAACCAGCTCAGCAGGTGCAACCACGTCTTTGTCCAATACTGCGCTGATGTACACCGCACGCTGGCTATCAATGCGTGTGATCTCTGATACTTGGTAATCAGAATATACTTTAGCGACTGTGCTCAAAGGTACCACGGTACCGTCGTTGGTTCTCACGCTCGATTGCTTGATATCGGCAATGGTTTGACGATCCGATTCTGGGTAACGAACGCGGACTTTCACCTCATCTTTACCACGTTGGAATTGCTGAACGATGTCACCACCAAACGCCTGCAGCACTTGCTGTGAAAGACTTGCAGTATCGAAGCCTAACGCGCGACCTTGCTGTGTTAATTCGAAACGATACTGAGGCTCACCCAGATCCAAGTTATGATCAATGCCACTCACACCATCAATCGATTGAAGTTTGGTTAAAAACTCATTGCCCGCTGCCGAAACTGATTCTTCATTCCACGCTTTTAGCTCGACTTTGAAGTTATCGACCATTTCCATTTTAGACAATATTTTAAGCTTCTTAACCCCTTCCATTTGGCCAACAGTCTCTTGCCACGCATCTGCAAACTCGTTCGATGTGTAAACACTGTCGCTATCTAATTCAATTTTAACTTGGCCAGAATCATCAGCATCGGCGATAACCTGAAGGCTCAGCAGTTCCGATGCTTCATCTTGAGCACCGTATTGCGCTCTCAAAGTTTCATCTGTTTGTGTCGCCGCCGCTTCAAGTACTAATAAGTTTTGTTGGGTTTGGCCAAAACTCGCATCGTTTTGCATCGACATGTCGGCAGTCACAGTGTCGCCCGGCATATCTGGGAAAAACGCCACGCGAACCGCGCCTGTCATTGGTAGTCCGGCCACTAAGATTAGTAGCGACAAGAAAACCATCACCACGGCATAACGCAGCTTTAGCGCCCATTCAATCACAGGGCAATAGATGCGCTTATTAAACCAACCTAGCCCAGTATCGGCAGCATGTTGAACACGAGCCCACAGCCCCTTTTTGTCGCTGCGCTTGGTATTAATGTGTGCGAGGTGTGATGGCAAAATGAATTTAGACTCAACCAAAGACAATAACAAACAGATAGTCACGACGGTGCCAAATTGAGCATAAATCTGCCCCATTTTACCTTCAACATTGGCCAATGCTAAAAAGGCAACGACGGTCGTTAACACACCAAATATAGTTGGTGACGCCACCTTCATGGTCCCACGAATGGTACTGCCTATCGAGTCCCCATCTTCTTTGCGTGTGGAATAGATACTTTCTCCTACCACCACCGCGTCATCGACCACAATTCCGAGCGCCATAATGAAACCAAAGGTCGTCATTTCATTGATGGTTAAGCCCATGAAGGTATCTGTCATGAAAAACATGGTGCCAAAGAATACAAACGGTAAACCTGCAGCCACCCAGAAAGCGACACGCACGTTTAGGAATACCGCTAACACGATGAACACCAAAGCAATACCGGTGAGCGCGTTTTTCACCAACAGGCTCAAGCGGTCTTTGATCATGGTGCTTTTGTCGTACCAAGTTTCAATCTCGACATCATTAGGCAGCATGTTGGTGTTTTCCCAGCGCTCCACCACTTGTTGAGCCTGTTCAACGATGCTGACGACGTCTCCGTACTCATCCATCACGATCTGAATCGCCATCGCATTCTGTTGGTTGTAACGAGAAAGCATGAAGGTGTCATCGGCAAACATGTCTTCAACGTTAGCGATGTCACCCAATGTAATTTGAGTGCCATCAGTGGTCGTCATCACCGGAATCGCGTTGAAATCTTGCAGTTCGTACGCCTGTTCAGATACCTTCAAACGAACCGTTTTTTCACCATTGCGAAGGCTGGTCGAAATAGCTGCAGAAGATTCCGCATTGATCGCTTCAGAAACGTCAGTCAGTGTTAATCCATAAGCTTGGAGCTTGTTCTCATCAACCTCGACCGAGATCATAGGATCAGCTTTGGCTTTGATCTCTAAGTCACGAATCGCCGATTGGCTCAACAAGTCTGACTTAAGTTGATCCGCTAAGCTCTGCAACGTTGCTCGATCTGCATCCCCATAAAGCTGTACCCATAAGGCGTGATCTTGCATGCGAGCCTTATCAATCACAGGATTGTCAGCGCCTGCAGGCAGGTTATTGATCGCATCAACCTTGGTTTTAACGTCAGTTAACAGGGTATCAAGATCATAGGTACTCGTTTTTTCAATAGAAACGTGACTGCCATTCGCGTCGGAAGTTGACGTAATACGCTTAATGCCCGGTACGGTTTCTAACGCATCTTCAATCTTAATCGCAAGCCCTTCTTCCGCCTGAACAGGGTCACCACTGTCATAAGTCACTGAAACAGTGACAACATCGGGTTCTAGGCTCGGGAATGCTTCTTTACGTAACGTGTTAAGCGACAACACACCAATGATAATCACGCCCACTAACAGTAAGTTCGCTGCCACAGAGTTGTTAGCAAACCACGCGATTACGCCAGTATGTGGTTTATCCGACGTCTGGTTAGTGCGTGCTTGGTTATTAGGTTTCAGCTCGTTAGACATAACTAACCCTCCGCCTTAGCCAGCACAACCATGCCTGATTTAAAGCTGCTTAATGGACGCTTGACCACTTGCACACTGTCACTATTTGATTCTGTAAGGCTATTTAGCTCGGTAGAGTTGCTCAGTTTGGTTGGGTCGATGTAAATCAAACCGCCCTTTTCAAACTCAACATTCGCGTTTGATTTAGAAAGCAGACCGTTGTCGTCTACAAACCACAGGTCACCCTGCTGCGAAAGTGCTGAGGCTGGAAGCTCCCATAATTGGTTTAATTGCTTACCCGAGATCGTTGCTTGTACGAATGTACCTGGATAAAGATCTTTCTCTTGCTCCAAAGGGTTATCGACTTTCACGATCAATGAGCGCTGACGTGTGTCTTGTTGTAAGTGCTGCTCAACTCGCTCGACATAACCTTGCCATTGGAATTGACCATCAGAACTCGATAGAGTCACTGGCCACGGCTGCTCTTTCAATTGCGTGTTATCGCTGATGGGTAGGCTCAACCATTGGCTTTCAGAAAGGGGAACAGAGACCTCAACCTCATCAACGCTGTATAACGTGGCTATCTGATCGCCCGTTTGTGCGTAGCTTCCCGGTTGAACATCACGGCTCACGACCAACGAATCAAAAGGGGCAACCAAGGTTGTTTTTTCAAGGTCTTGCTCAGCCTTTACCAGCTCAAGCTTGGCGTTCTCTAAGGCCGCTGTTACTTGTGCCAGTTGTGGTTCACGCAACACCAAAGGAGAATCAGGCTCGCCAGACAAACCAGAGCGTTGCCATTCAGACTTAGCTTGTTCGCCTTGTCTCTGTTCTTCCAATAAATCCAATTGAGCTTGAGCCACATTCGCCTTGGCTTGGGTTACCGCTTGTTGATAGCTGGTCGAATCGATATTGGCGATCACGTCACCTTGGCCAATCACTTGCCCGGTTTCGAACTGCGAGCTGATTGCTTCTACTCGGCCACTAACTTCTGTTGAAAACATCAACTCATAGCGCGACTTCGCTTCTCCGTAGCCTACCACTTCCGCTTGGTAGTCTCCGAGAGTGGCGAGTACGACAGACACTTGCTGTTGTTGCGAGACTGCTAAGGTGGTCGTTTCAACAGACTTAGTTTCAACAACCATGACTTGAGACTCTGAAACCGTTAATTCATTCGTCTTTTGAGGAGTAAGCTCTGTTTGTGAACCGTTGTAAGCGAGGGCAGCAAAAATGCTTGAACCCGCAACAAGGGTGATTGCAATTGTGATGGTGTTCAGTTTCATGAAGATACTCCTAAGCCCAGAGCTAGGCCTAAATCAATTCGGTTTACGAGACGGTTATAAATGGTTTGTGTTAGCTGCGCTTCAAGGTCATAGGTTTGTTGCTGAACAGTAAGTAGATCAAAAATGTCGACCAAACCCTGACGGTATTTCTCTTCATAGCTGGTGAAGCTGCGTTGTGCGCTCACCAAGGCGTTCGTTAGGTGTTGCTGTTGAAGCGTTAATGACGACTCTTGACCCATTGCGTTTTCCACTTCATTCACCGCATTCAACAGAGTTTCTTGGTAAGCCCAGTAGCTGGTTTCTGTGGTTAGATCTGCAATCTCAGCCTGTGCTTTCAGCTTGCCACCCTGGAACAGTGGTGCCGACACTTGACCAAGCGCACTCCACAAAGGCCCAGTCAACAAGGCTTCACTCGGAGATTCCGCCATATCAGTTAGGCTTGCTGATAAGCTGATAGACGGTAGCATCGCTTTGTATGCAGCATCAGCACGCAGTGTTTCTGCTTCAATATTGAAGAAAGCCGCTTGAAGATCCGGACGCCCTGCCAGATCTTGCGTCGGCATGTTGTCTAGCGGGTTAATGATGGTTGGGAATGAACCGAGTTCAGGTATTGAAGCTAGATCAGACTCGCCACTCCACTGTCCTGTTAACAGAACCAATTCACGGCGACTTTGTGCAAGTTGCTCGCGGTAATCGGCTAAGGTTGACTGAGTCGATGCGCTGCTGGTTTTGGCGTTATCTAAATCTTCAAGGCTACCTAGCCCTGTGCGATAACGTTCTAAAACCAGCTCTTCGTTATTTTCTAGAATCACCAAGCGCTGCGTTTCAATATCAACAAGCTGCTGCTTCAAACTGATATCAAGCCAACTTCTCATCACACTCGCGACCAAAAGATCTTGAGTGCCCTGAAGGTTAGCCTGAGACGTCGCAATGTCTTTTAAAGCGGCGTTGTTTGTGTCTGCCAGCTTCTGCCATAGATCTAGTTCCCAACCAACCGTCACATCTGTGGTGTAGGTTTCAGTGGTGCTTGAGCCGTTAGTGCCTTCATCAGCTTGACCAGAAAAGCTCGCATCGACGGTTGGTAAGCGGTCGCCAGACGTCACACCTTGCTGTGCATAGGCAATTTTGAGTGCTGTGATACTTTGTTGAAGGCTTGGACTGTTCTGCAGAGCGCGCTCGATATAGAGATCGAGTTCTGGTGCATTCACGAGATTGGTGAGCTGTAGGTTCTCAGTTTCCAGATCTTGGCCATTAGAAGCATTTTGATCCAAAGCCTGTTCATAAGAGGCTTGTTGGATCAGCTCTGAGAGCAAGCTTTGCTGCGTCTGATTAGTCTTTTGTTCGGCTAGCGATACGTAATCAGCTTGACTGGTTGAAGTACAACCGATCAAACCTATTAGAGCGAGCGCGATAACGGAATGTTTTAAAGGAAGATTCAATTTCATCTTCTTGTCTCCTGTAAGAATGGAGACAAGATAACGAGTTCGGGGTTAAGAGAGGGTTAAGGCCAGCGTTAACCCTAAAAGAAAATGCGAAAGATTGAGATTTTCGCTTTCTGTTTACGCTTTTCTATTTAAGCTTGAAGCTTACACTTTCAAATCAGGGGTTGATTTTCTCGCTAAACAGTCGGTTTTCCAGCTAGGCGTTTGATTTTCCAGAAAATAGGCCGCCAATCTTGTAGCCAATTGCATAGCAAACTACTGCGACCGTCACAAACACCAGTGCTGAAAAGAAATGAGCGACAGATGCGGCTACGCCCGTTCCCCACACTACGCTGAAGACCAAACCGAGATAAGCCTCCTGTGGCCACTGGTAGATAGGAAACTGAGTACCGCCAGCAATAAGATAAACCATCGCAAACAAGCCAATGAAGGTGGCAATAAAACCGATGAGAACGCGCATGTTCATGGGGAAACCTTTGATTTATTGGGCTTGGTTGCCATTATTCTTAGTCGAAAGCGGATGTGCTTAGTCGAAACCGAATATTCTTAATCGAAACCGGAGTTCTTAATCGAAGCCGAATGCTATTAATCGCAACCTAATGATATTCAAGTATATCGGATAAAAGGCACTGGCTCTATTACTCTTCAGAGTGAGCTTTTACTCGCCATAACAAGCGACAATGGTTAACGAAAGCTTGGTTATGCTTAATCAACAGGTACAAAAAAGCGAACACCCTCTTACGTTTAATCCGCAAGAAATGTGTCCGCTTTCTATTTTGTAACTTGTGTCAGTGGGCTAAATCACTGACTGCGACTTAAAGAAGGATGAATATACCCGCTAAGCAAGCACTCATTAAGTTTGCTAGCGTACCTGCCGCCACCGCTTTCAAGCCTAAGTTTGCCACTTCTGCACGACGCTCTGGTGCCATAACACCAATCGAACCTAATTGAATCGCGATAGAACCAATGTTAGCAAAGCCACATAGAGCAAAAGTCACAATGACTTGGCTATGTTCAGACAGCAGAGCTTTGTTCTCAACGAAGTCGATGAAAGCAACAAACTCGTTCATTACGATCTTCTGACCGATGTAAGAACCCGCCACTAATACTTCATCGCTCGGGATACCAATTAACCATGCAAGAGGCGAGAATAGGTAACCGAAGATAGCTTGCAGGGTAATGCCCGCAAAACCGAACATTTCGCCTAGACTTTCTAAACCCGTGTTCACCATTGCAATCACACTCACGAATGCAACCAACATAGTGCCGACAGCGACCGCCACCTTCATACCGTTCATTGCGCCACTTGCCAATGCATCGATCACGTTGCTTTGGTCAGCTTTATCTAGCTCAATGTGGTCGTAGTCACTCGGAGTACTACGCTCAGGAACAATGATCTTCGCCATCAATAGGCTGCCCGGAGCCGCCATGAAGCTTGCTGCAATAAGGTATTTAAGCTCAACACCTAATCCTGCATAGCCACCCAGCACACTGCCGGCCACTGACGCCATGCCGCCCGCCATTACAGCAAACAGTTCAGAACGAGTCATAGACTTTAAAAAGGGACGAATAAGAAGAGGAGACTCACCCTGAGAAAGGAAAATATTACCTGTTGCAACTAGAGATTCAGCTTTACTGGTACCCAGCAGTTTTTGCACGGCTCCACCAAGAACTTGAATCACTTTCTGCATAACGCCTAAGTAATAGAGCGCAGAGATCAAAGCACTGAAGAAGATAATGATTGGAAGTACGCGAATCGCGAAAATGAAACCTTCAGTAGCCAGGTCACCAAATAAGAAAGCGATACCAACGTCTGCAAAACCAAGCAAGCTCGAAACGCCATTGCTTAGGCTTGTTAACGCCAGTTGTCCCCAAGGGAAATACAACACCAAAGCAGCGAAGCCGATTTGAAGTAATAGTGCACGAGAGACCGTTTTCCAGTTAATAGAAGAGCGACTCTCAGATAGCAGACATGCGCAAGCAATCAGTGCAATAACACCGACAAGACCAAATAGAATATTCATAATGTGTCCTAGTAATCCTTAAAGAGTGAACATGAGCCAAACGAATGACATCAAAGGAATAGGACAAAGAACCGCAAGCAAAACGCTACGCGATGAAGGAGCTAACAACGTTAGCGACTGTAACAACGAGTTGTTCATGTAAAAATCACCTTATACAAGCAGTGGAACGTAGCTGGTCCGGTCCGTGGGGTCATTCACATATCCATGTGACGGCTTGTATTGGCTAAGCACCGGCTTAAAACCGGAAAAGAAGTATAAACAGTTAAGTGAGACTTTCATCACATTTTTTGACGCAAACGATCGCGCGGTCAAGGATTAAACAAAACGCTGTGTT
Source organism: Vibrio sp. J383 (assembly GCF_023503985.1). Lineage (NCBI taxonomy): Bacteria > Pseudomonadati > Pseudomonadota > Gammaproteobacteria > Vibrionales > Vibrionaceae > Vibrio > Vibrio sp. J383. Next base: position 2,046,384 of record NZ_CP097294.1, read on the forward strand.
TATCGTCATTTGTGTGCATAAAAACTGTAAACAACCTGTATGAAGTTGAATTTGTAATGTTAAGCCTTTAAACGTATGAGCGTAATCACTCGGTTAATTCTGTGTGATTCTTACTACTTTTCTGTGCTCTACCTCATTTCCCGATACTTCAAGATTCATCTTAAGTTTAGATGCGTATATACTTTGTGTGATCTCACCAAATAATTATCTATAAAATACTAATAGAGCTGATTAGATATAACAGCCATCGAGACTAAGAGAGGAAACACTTGAAGAAAATGGAAGCTCCGCACGACATGAACAATGGAGCTAAATTCAAAACAAATAGACATGGCTATGTGACAGTAGTTGAATATTATAATACCTATACTGTTATTGTCGCGTTTGAAAACACCGGAAATATCCGCGCTATCAGTGCGGCGAAATTACGTACAGGTCAGTTAACTGATCGCTCTGTCGCACCTGAATCAATTATGATTGGTGAAAAGGTTGAATCCGTTAAACATGGAATATTGACCATTACCCAAGTTGAATCTGAAAATATTGTGGTACTAACCAATACTAATAACGAAGAAATTCGAATGTTATTGCCCGCTGTACAAAAAATGAAAGATAAGGTCGAAGATGTTGAGAATGATAAAACTGAGGCTCCAAAGCCAACCTCTCTTAGTCAATTAACAAAAAGAAATAAAAAGACCAAAGACGTCAATAGTATGCTTAAGAAAATGCTTACCGATTACGGTCGATACGATTAGTTATCTATTTTATTTCACAAATCCTCTAAATATTTGCTTTCCGAAAAATAAATACATTTACTCCTGCCTTTCTCAATAAGATACGTTGCATATTCGAGTGAAAAGTTAAATTTGATCAAAGTCTCACTCTGGATCTTTAACACAAATTAACGAGATCTCCATCACAATCTCATTTTAGCTTTGTGATGGAGATCTTATTGAAATCTAAATATTTCCATTATTATGCTCTCACACAATAAGAGAACGCAGTTTCTCAACCCCTAAATTCCAATTGAGACAAATATTATGAAAAAGATTCTTGTAGTTTGCGGTAACGGCCTTGGTACTTCACTAATGATGGAAATGGCAGTGAAAGAAGTGGCTAAAAAAATCGGTTTCGAAGCAGAAATTGATCACGAAGATCTATCTTCTGCAGCATCAAGCAATGCGGATATTTGGGTCGCGGCAACGGACGTTGCTAACCAACTGAAAGACGGTGGAAAAGAGAACATCATCAGCCTTAAAAATATTTTTGACAAAGCATCAATCGAAGAACAACTAAAAACTTTCATGTAAGGTCAAAATTATGCAAAACTTTTTCGAATTCATGCTCGGCTTATTAAAAGAGCCAGCAATCATGGTAGGCTTAATTGCTTTCATTGGCCTTGTTGCACAAAAAGCTGATATTTCTACTATTCTAAAAGGCACAATTAAAACCGTAATGGGTTTCCTAATTTTAGGTTTTGGTGCTGGCGCTCTTGTTGGCGCACTAAATAACTTCTCAGTTGTATTTACTGAAGCATTCGGCGTAAGTGGTGTTATTCCAAATAACGAAGCAATTGTTGCATTAGCACAAGAAGCATTCGGTTATGAAATGGCTCTAATTATGTTCTTCGCATTCGTTGTGAATATTTTATTGGCTCGCATTACTCCTTTAAAATATATTTTCTTAACGGGTCACCACACAATGTTCATGTCTATGCTAGTAGCGGTAATTCTGTCTACAGCAAACATTGAAGGCACTGCTCTAGTCGCAATCGGCTCTATCATTGTCGGTACATTAATGGTTGTGATGCCAGCACTAGGCCAAAAGTACACTGAAAAAGTAATGGGTACTGATCAACTGGCTATCGGTCACTTCTCGACACTGTCTTACATTGTGTCTGGCTTCATTGGTAGCAAATTCGGTGACACATCAAAATCAACAGAAGACATCCAAGTTCCTAAAAGCTTAATGTTCCTGCGTGATACGCCAGTAGCCGTAGCAACAACAATGGCAATCTTCTTCATGCTTGCGTCTATTATTGCGGGCGGCGAGTTTGTAGAAACAGTATCAAGCGGTCAAAACTGGGTTGTGTTTACCTTCATGCAATCTCTAATCTTTGCCGGTGGTGTTTACATCGTATTGCAAGGTGTGAAGATGCTAATTGCTGAAATCGTTCCTGCATTTAAAGGTATTTCTGACAAGCTAGTACCGGGCGCAAAACCTGCTCTAGATTGCCCAATGGTATTCCCTGTAGCGCCAAACGCGGTACTTATCGGTTTCCTTTGTTCTTTTGCTGCTGGTCTACTAGCAATGGCAGTACAAGGTGCACTTGGTTGGACAATCATTGTAGCGGGCGTGGTACCTCACTTCTTCGTAGGTGGTGCAGCTGGTGTTTACGGTAACGCAACTGGCGGTTTACGTGGCGCAATTCTAGGTTCATTCACGCAAGGCCTATGTATCTCTTTCCTACCGATGCTGCTACTTCCTGTACTGGGTGGCCTGGGTCTTGAAGCAACAACGTTTGCTGACTTTGACTTCGGTGTTGTTGGCCTGATTCTAGGGTGGATTGTTTCATGAGCCTATTCGATTTAATCGGTGACCAAGGCATTATCATCAACTCTGAAGAGAACTTAACGGTTGATGCTGCGATTGATTTAACCTGTTCAACACTGCTAGCAAGCAACAAAATTGAAGCAAGCTATGTTGAAGCTATCAAACAAAAGCACAAGGACATTGGCGCGTACTATGTTCTAGCACCAAAGATTGCGATGCCTCATGCTCGTCCTGAAGATGGTGTGAACGAAGCATCTCTGCAAGTGACGGTGTTCAAGAAGGGTGTTGATTTAGAGTCGGAAGACAACGGTGACGTTTACCTTTCAATCACTCTGGCAGCGATGGACTCAGATAGCCATATCCATACTATTATGGCGCTATCAGAGTTGTTCCAAAATGATGATGACATTGATGCCATTATCGCAGCGGAAACAGAGCAAGAGATCATCGAGATCTTAAAACGATACTAATTTAGATCTAAAGATCCTGATATGCCCCCATTAAAAAGCGATAGCCTCGGCTATCGCTTTTCTATTTCTGGTGATTGGTCATTTCTCATCGAGTATGAGTGAAGGCATCACACTTCGAAACCATTCACTAGCGTTAAAACGCGTACATTCTTTTATCAGTTGATAACTCGAAACAGTACTGTGCGTGTTTTTCAAGACATTCAAACACTTCTCTATCCAACTTATAGTTTTCAACATGGTCTCTCAAAATAGCCATCGTCTGTTCTAACGTCATACCAGCACGATAAGGACGTGATTGAGATAATGCTTGGAATACATCTACCACAGCGACGATCCGACTCGGTTGATCCAGCTCTTCCGCCGTTTTACCCATTGGGTAACCTGATCCATCTAACCTTTCATGATGATTGGATGCCCATTGGCATACCTGAGGAGAACTAAACAGCTCTTGCAGTGCGAATCGAGTGTCCGTTGCGTGGCGTTTAATGCAGCAATACTCCTCTTCGGTCAGCAAATCTGGCTTATGAAGAATGTCATTAGGTGTTTGCAGTTTACCGATGTCATGAACTAGACCCGCTAGGTAGAGTTTACGCTGAGTGGTGTATGAATAACCCAACTGCTTGGCGAGATATTCAGAAAGCTGCCCGACCTTCAACGAGTGCTTAAAAGTAAACGAACTTTTGGTATCAACAACATTGGCAATGAATTCGGCAAAAGCCACGGTCTCATCCAGCGACATTTGTTGAGAGAAGAATGGCACAGGCTCAAAGTTATCCCTCATGTTCTCGATGTAAGGGATTTCCATCGAGAACCAAAAATCATCCAGATCGACCAACTCACACATGTGTTGTACAAGGTTGGTTTCGAACATCTCATTCGCTTGTTCAGTCAAACGTTCAATGATGCTCGCTTTGCCATCTGGTGTCAGGTTGCCATAACGATCAGAAGACGTGATGCCGTATAGATAATCGACTCTGTCGGCAAGCATCACGATGGCGGCCAGTTCTTTTTCTAACTCGCTGATATGAATAGCCTTTAGCTCAACCCACGGGGTATGATGATAAAGAACCGGCTTAGCGAATATAGAAAGAACTGGGCACTCTTTTAAGATTTGGTAGCCCTTTTGACAATGGTGATAGCTCGAGTCGGGCACAAACCCAGAAGTTAAGCTGAGCTGCTCATCAATTTGCGATACGCCACAGTCGTGAATTAACCCCAATGAAAACGCAAGTTGCGCCTGCTCTTCTTCCCATCCGACACTCAGTGCACATCGATACGCGATATAACCGACCCTCTGTCCATGGTTTTTGCTTTCGAAACCGACGTTATCAAGCGCCTTAGCAATACCAAATAGAGCCTTTCTCAGGTCTACGGTTACCTCTTGGCAATGTTGAATCATTATTTAAGCCTAGCATTTTTATAGTTTTTATATATTTAGGCTGCTAATACTAATGCATAGCTAATGATTATATACACAAGTATTGTAAGGTTTAATGAGTTTCGTGATAGAACTAACGTATCACGAAAAATCCGTGCTACAAGTGGTTGCATATTGAAAATCATGCGACATTATAGTCTGCCGACCAAAAATCACTAAATCATCAGCCAAAAGAAAAGGAAAGACATGTTTAAAACGATTATCGATAACGAACTATCCATCGCATTGGTTGAAGAGAGTTTCGCTTCTCACTATGCGGAAATCTCACAAAGTCAGAATGAGTACCTAAGCCAATGGCTCGTGTGGCCGCCACATTGTAAAACCGAGCAAGACTTTAGGATCTTCATCCAGCGCTCGCTACACGATTATGCGGAAGGCCAAAGCATGACATGTGCGATTGTGTATAAAGACAATATCGTCGGTAACTGTAGCTTCAACACCATTGACCACAACAAACAGAAAGTCACGATAGGCTACTGGCTGTCTGAATCATACCAAGGTAAAGGAATAGTCACCCGCGTGGTCGAAAAACTGATTGATATTGCTTTCAATGAGTTAGATATGGAAAAGATTGAAATATCAGCTGCCACTGAGAACATGAGCAGCCGTAAAGTTTGTGAGCGCTTACATTTCACGTTAGAAGGCATTATAACTCGTAACGAGAACTTGAATGGCCGCATCGTAGACCACGCCATTTATGGACTTCATCGCTCTAAGCTCTAAGCCTAAGCCTAAGCAGTCACTATTATGTAAATGAGCATACTAAAAAGCCACGGTATTCAACCGTGGCTTTGTTATTTTACGAACCTAGAACCTAAGTAGCTCTCAGAGCGCCCAGTTATACGGTCTTAGGAATCACTATACTGAACTTAGCTCCACCGTGGTTGCTGTCGTCGATTTTGATATCCCAAGAAAGCTTTTTAGCCGCTGAAATCGCAATCGCGAGGCCTAAACCCAAACCACCGGTGGTTGAGCTTCTGCTAGAATCCAAGCGAGAAAACGGAAGGAATACTTCGTCACGCCTATCTTCTGGAATTCCAGAACCGTTATCTTCAATGAGAACCAGCCAATTTTCTGAGTTCTCATCCAGAGTCATCCACACTTTATCGCGTGTGTAATTACCCGCGTTTTTGAGAATATTATCGAAGACCAAACGTGCCATTGAGCAGTCACACTTAATCTTGCAATCTAGCTTTACTTGGGACTCAAAAATAACATTATCTAACTCCGAGTAACGTATTCTATCTAAACAATATTCAAGTAAGTTCGCTCTTACTTTTACCAGTTCAAAGAAAGAGTTATCCATGACATTCAATTTCGACAGCATGATAATTTCTGAAGTGAGCTCGTTGATATCTTCAATGTAGGTATCAATATCATCGAAAAGAACCTGCTGATTCTCGGGAGCTCCCCTTCTCAAAATATCGGTCGCCAGCTGAATACGACTCAACGGAGTACGTACCTCATGAGGAATAGCTTGCGCAAAGATATGGCTTTGTTTTACTTTGCTCTCTATCTCTTCAGCCATGAAGTTAAAGCTTCTGGCCAAATCAGAAACGGGGTGGATGTCATCCAAGTCAGATCGAGTACTGAGCTTCCCCTTACCAAATTGCTTTTGCTTCTCAACCAATAGCTCTATTCTTTCTTGAAAACGTCTTACAGGTAAGTAAACACTTGCGCCAATCGCTACAATGACAGCCAGTAACAGCCCTAACAAAAAGTGCCTTTCTGAATCCTCATACCATTCAATCTCAGGAGAGAAGAAGTCCCCTACCTCACTGAACGCAAAGCTAGATTCTGAATTTGGCAACTGAAACACCGCCGAATAGAGATTGTTGTCACTGAGGTATATCGGCACACCGTTCAAGGTCGTATATAACTCACATCGTTGGCAAGGTGCCTCTCCCGACCAATTTTTCAACAGGCGTAAATTGAAGATATAAAATTGTTGGTAGCCTGTTCTATCGAGCTCTTTATATAGCGAGTTTTCCTGATGGTGTTGGCGAACATACTGCTCAGCAAAGTAAATGCCATCGTTAAGGAACGTTTCGATCTCGGTGCGTCGCATATGCCCTTCACCAAGGTTCAAAAACAAGAATATCGTTGCCGACATCCCAGTCACAATCCCAAGGTATAAACGAGCAAACATCGAAACCGAGCGAAGTTTCGTAGCAATGAACTTACGCAACCAACATGTACCCCTTATTGCGAACCGTACGGATCAACTGCTTGTCTTTTGCGTGAATACGTAGCTTCCGGCGTAAACCAGACACTCGCATATCAATCGAGCGGTCGTTAAACGAATAGTCAATTCCTCGAAACAACTGACAGCACTGGTCTCGAGTCACGACTTGACAGATGTTATTCACAAGAAGGTTTAAGATTTCAAACTCGGCAGAAGTAAGCTTAAGATTTTGCCCATACAGAGTGGCACTTTGAGCAATATTGTTGATCACAATATCGCATTGCTTTTCAGCCGCCTTTTCCGGCGCGATAGCAATAGGAGCAGCTCGACGTAATAACGCTTCAATTCGCGCCAACAAGGCATGGCCACGAATAGGCTTTGCAACGTAATCATCCGCGCCAAACTTAAATAAGCTTACCTCACTCATTTCATCTGCTGAGGCGGTCAACACTAAAATTATTCCATTGTAAAACTCACGAGCCTGACGGCAAATTTGAGCGCCACTCATGCCCGGAAGCATCAAGTCCAACAGCACTAAATCAGGTTCAATACTGCGGACCGCTTCAAGTGCTAAATTCCCTTCATGAACAACGCTAACATCGTAGCCTTCAGCTTCTAGATAAAGCGTAGTTAAACGAGCTATCTCTTGGTCATCTTCGACAATGAGCACTTTGGTTTTCGACATTACTATCACCAGTATTTATTAAAAGCGAGGGCAGTATATATACTGCTCATATATCATCAATGTTGTGATTCGAGCCTCATTTTTACCGTACGCAAAACATTGTAATCACTTTTGTACATACACGTTTACAAAACGCAGTGCTTAACTACCAGTACGCCTTGGTTTAAGAAGGTTGGCCATCAATAACTCGATATTCACGGTGTTTTAATTGCCTATACAACGCTTACGTTTGCTTTATTTTCTTACTCACACTTACATTTAAGGCATTTACAAAACCCAATCAAATCAACCCTCCAAATAGTAATGACCTGTCGGTTAATATCACTAACAAATGACACATTTATAGTTTTAAAATCCGACTCTAGCGTTCGACAGTCGAAGGAAATCGATTACGTTACCCACCAGCCAGTGTTTTACATTCCCAGGGCCTCGGCAGGCGCTATTAAGCAATATCTTCTTCAAGTAATATTCATGAAATTGATAACTCGATCCAGCATTTGCTAATCACCACTACCTCACAGGGTCCACTTTAAGATGAACAAACCGCTTTCACTGTTACTGACCAGCACCGCTTTATTTTCGACGCAGTTATTAGCTGATAGCAATAAACAAGAAATAGTGAATCCGATTCAAGCGCAGGTAAATTCTTGGATAAACATTCAGGTCGCGCCAAAAATAACATTCGTCAAAAGATGGCCTTCAACTGTGAGTTCTATAGCGCACTCATTTCTGTAGCACCTTTTTCTTCTTCAACACGGCTTTTTAACGACTGTTGAAGACCAGAATTCAATTTGATAAGCGCCTACTGAATGCATGATCTCGGTAGGCACTGTTCGACCAACACATCAGTTCACCGAGTTCAATATGATGACCAATTATCAACCTTTCGAGCATCTCAAGTGTCCTATTTGGATATATGACATTGATAATAAAAGAATAACTTGGGCAAATAGTAACGCCCTCCCCCTCTGGGAGTCTGAGTCGATGTTTGAGCTGACATCACGTGACTTTAGTGTCGAGATGTCAAAAGCGATAGAAGCAACACTGGAAGAATACCAAAGACAATTTCTACGTAACGAAAGCATCAAAACATGGTGGAACTTCACGCCAAACTACATTTCTAAACGCGCATTATGCCTATTTTCTGGGATCCCATTGCCCGACGGTCGAACTGGAATGTTGGTACAAGTCATTGCCGAAGAAGGCAGCCTAAAGCACGACTTAGCTTGCTCTGATGGCGCAAATCTATCCCTTCTATTTGATAACTCAGGAAACGTAGTGAGTGCTAACTCCGCATTCTTTCAAAACTATGGTTCACCGTTTAGTACCCTAGCCGACTTCGTTTCAAGTGAAGAGACAGCAGCGCAATGGTTGTTTGCTGCGCGTAAAGGCCGTGAGATTTTAGAAGAAGTCAGCTGCGAAATAGATAGCAAAACCCATCACTTTGACGTTCAAGGAAAATGGCTATTTGATAAAAGCGAGCTTCTGTTAAACCTCACCTGTACAACTAAACAAAAAGAGAAACTGATCAAAGCCAGATACAACGCTGAGCACGACTGTTTAACTGAGCTTTATAATCGCCGCGGTATCACCAACCTTTTGGAAACCAGTATTGCCTATCGCTCGCCCTTTGAGTTGATGTTTGTCGACCTTGATGGCTTCAAATTGGTCAATGATACTTATGGACACAGTGTCGGTGACCAACTACTTAAGCAGGTTGGCGAACGTCTTAAACACCTCGTCGACGAGACGTGCATGATCGGTCGATTTGGTGGCGACGAATTCATTGTGATTGCCCACGCCTGTCGAAATCACAATATCCCGCTGCTCTGCTCGCGTATTATTGAAGCCTTGAACAGGAGTTTCCACATCAGAGGAATTGGCACCTTGTCTGTTGGTTGCAGCATCGGTACTGCTCATTTCCCTGATAATGCCGTCGATCAAGAGTCACTGCTCAAGCAAGCGGGTATGGCGATGCATATGGCCAAAGCAAATGGACGAAATCGATTTCAAACTTTTACACCTTGCTTAGCACAAACCCTTCACCGCAAGGTAGAGATCCGTCATCGACTCACGCATGCCTTAGAGAACGACGACCTCAACCTTCATTACCAACCGATAATGAACACTAACAGCGACAAGGTGAAAGGATTTGAAGCCTTACTTCGATGGTCGGACGAAGAACTTGGTGACATCGCTCCTGACGAATTTATTACCTTAGCGGAGGAAAGTGGGCAAATAGTTCCTCTCGGAAAATGGGTTCTCAATTCCGCACTCAAACAGTTATCGATGTGGCAACGAGAGTTTGATCATGAGTTGATGATGAGCATCAATATCTCGAGCATTCAGATGCACGCTACCTTTGCCGAACAGCTATCGGCAATGCTGAACTTCTACAATATCCAGCCTCAAAGCGTTGCCCTTGAAATCACCGAGTCTTCGATGATCTTCAAGCATGGTGAAGTCAGACAAGCATTAAGTGATATATCAAAATTGGGCGTAGAACTTCACCTTGACGACTTTGGTACAGGGTACTCCTCACTCTCAATGTTGCATGACTTGCCAATTAGCACCGTTAAACTCGATAAAAGTTTTGTCCATGGCTCGCACAAAGGGAGCAAAGCAATAGTCCAAGCCACCCATGCCATCTGCGACAAACTGGGGCTAAAAGTAGTTGCTGAAGGCGTCGAGACCGAAACGCAAAAAGCGTTCTTGATCGATTGTGGATACCAGTATCTTCAAGGGTTCTTGTTTAGTAAGCCCATCCCGTCAAATGAAGTCGAAAGACAATTTTTAACAGGTCGATGAATAGACATTTAAAAACCTATTTATCAATAAGTTAGAGTTTTTTAGCACTTCGTAGTCCAGAGAGTGATACCCACATCAACGCTTACGTATGCTTACATTGTGGCCAATAACGACAAGCCGAAGTTAAGGTATTGTTTATTATACAATTATTGAGAACAATCAACCTGCAAGCCATATAACAGATATACCTACCTTCTGTAATGGCTTTGGTATTTAGATTACCCTCAAGCAGCCCCTCAATCAGATCAAATAATCGGTAAATATGAGAAGACAAAACGGCTTCACTCTCTTAGAACTTATCATCGCTGTCTTAATTTTGGCTATCCTGTCTGCCACGGCTATGGTCAAGTTCTTAAACGTTCAAGGAAGCGCCCGTGCGAGTAAAATACACGACGTAGCGGGTAACCTACGTACCGGTATCGATATGATCTACGCCAAGTCTGCGATTGCTGGCGTTGAGGGAGAGTGCAACTATGTAGAAAAAACGGAAATTGAAACCTACTACGTCTGTCATGGCTACCCAATAGCTTATGTGGATTCACTAAGAAGACTGCTCAATATCGACAAGACAGAGCTTCACGTGATCAACAAAGAAGTCGATCCTGGTAGCAATGCCGAAAGAGTAGCTGCTATCTCTTTTGACGCAGATAACTACACCTATTCACCTGAAGGTGACTTTTGTCAGGTACTCTATCAACCAGAAAAAGAACCTCAAATCGTCGTACTTGATGGCGCATGTTAAATGCTCAACGATTTTACTCATTCAGAAGTAGAGCTAAACCATCGAGACAGCTCTTTGAATATCATGTGGTTACGAAAAATTTGTTCAAAAATAATACGAATAGGGCTAAGTTGTTGCTACTTACATCTTTAAGTGCTGTTTACGTTATAACACGAACCTAATTCATATCTTATTTTTTATAATTAGTCTATAAAGATCTACATAGGTGCATGTCTGATATATCACAGTGTTTTGATTAAACACCTTTCATAAATAGATAGGTATAAATATATAAGTAAATATAGCATCCTCGTGCTATCTAAAACTTCCCACCTAAAAATTTCATTATTTAATAAGACGTAATAATACAAATAAAGAAAACTCAAAATACAATATTATCAATGTCATCATCTATCGATATAATTCAATTACTAAAATCATGTCTTAATTAAATTATATTAACATTACATAAATTGACATAATCTAAGTTTATCCTGAAAAATTCTGATAAATCTCACACATCAATAAATCAAATGAATACCATCAAAAGCTACATTAGAAACCTCTAAATTCAGTGGCTAATCCTTCCGCACAGAAGCTGCGAAATGGATAAATACCAAAACAAATGGATAAATCCCCTTTACCCCTTGTAAATCATTGGCTTTCATTTATAAATTCAACTTTTGGGTGAACATCTCGATAACCTTTCATTCAAGCCCAAATTCTGCGATTAGTATCAACATCTTAAGAGAAAATGGTGACATTTTGGTTATATTATTTGGAAAGGACTCTTAGGTTGAATGAAAATCCCAGCCAATACACATCAATCACATAAATATAATAACTGTCGCTTAGGAGTTGAGCCATGCACTGTTCTTTCAATATAAACAACAATAATGAGAGCTTGCAACTGATCTACAATGAAGAAAAAATATATATCAAGAACAACAGCAATAAGATATCAGAGGAAAGTCTTAATAGTAAAGAGAGTTTTGTATTCAAATACCTTATTGAGCACTCATCAATATCTAACCCTCAATCTGCACGAGATGTTGAAGAGTCTTTTAAATTACATTTTGATGAAGAGTTTAGTTTGTATGCATTAAAAAACATCATCGCCTCAATAAGAAAGAAGTATCGAAATTTATGTAAAAAAGCAAAGATAGATAATAATAGCGAACTTATCTCTAACCTTTATAAGGTGGGTTACTTCATCGATCTCGATAAAAGCTCTACAAACTGCGTCGCACCAAAGTACGACATCAATCAATTCAAGCCCAGTCAGATAGAAATGTTGAAAATGATGTTCAACACCTATCATAGAGAACTGATTAAGGCTCTGATAACCGTGTTTACCATCTCTTCATTTTTCCTCTTCGTTGTCTACTTTTTCCAAATCCTTTATACGACGAAGATTGCAGATGAATACAGCGAAAACACCAAACATATTGCTGAAGAAATCATGCTCTATGGTTGCGATAACCAAGGAGCTGTGCACTCATTAAGGCATTCGCTCAACCTGGATTCTGTCATCATGACTACGTCTTATGGTTCATGTTATGTCTCCAAAACACGCTCGAAAATGGTAGACCTTGATCAAGTTGATGACTTTTACGATAGTACCGATTTCGCTTATTCACGTTTCGCAGATACTAAGCGTGACATTGACCTTACGGTGCGTATTTCTACACGCTCTATTGAAGCTCGATACAAAAACTCACTATTGCCTCTGTTAGTCGACTCTGTCTCGATCCAGAAGAATGGTTATTACATTCTGAACCTTGGTGAAGAAAGTAAAGCTATCTATCAAACACCACTTCCTACCGGCGCAACCATTACCTTTTACAGTGACGATATTGTCGTACTGTGGACTGCGCTTTCTCTGATTCTCGCCACACTGCTTTATCGCTCCTATATTCTGGGCTTTATGATCTACCTGTTTCGTTGGAAACACATCTCCTTTGAAGAAGAGCCCATCATCAACACCGAAGACAATAGCGTTCTGTATTACGAGTTGCTATCTCGAGTTCGTAACGTCGGCGTTTTAAGCTTCATCAACACCATGAGACGCACCAATTTACTCACCTTTCACACTATCTTGCTCATCGAGACGGTCAGAAAAGCCAAATTACACAACAGCCATGAGATCTATGGTGTCAATGTGTGTCCGAGCGCTTTGGTGGGGTCGAACTTCGCAAGGCTCAGAGAGCATTTGGCCGCGATGGAAGCGAATGAATTTGTCGTCGAGATTACTGAATATTCGAACATTGGCTATGGATGTGAGGTTATCGATAACATTAAGGATATCAAAAAGCTTGGTATCACAATCGCTCTGGATGACTTTGGTACAGGCAATAACAACATCGAAATCATCAATGTTATCTCTCCGGCCTATCTAAAACTGGATCGTTGCTTTGTTAAGGATATCGAGTCAGGAGAGCATCATCAGGGTGTATTGCTTAATATCTCTGAGATTGGACGCTTATCAAATATCACGATGATTTATGAAGGTGTCGAGACGCGCAGGCAGCAATATATCTTGTGTCAGTTAGGCTACAACTTACATCAAGGCTATCTGTATAGCCGGCCCAATGACTCAGAGGAGCAATAGCCCCCCCCTAATAGAAATCTTGACGAGCAACCATTTCCTATTCAAATAATCATCGCTCATACAGCTGCTTGAAAGCCCACAAGGACGTAGGCTTCAAGTACCCTCCCCGCCAAACATGCTTTATCCAAATATAAAAATATCCGATCTATTTTCATAAAACCCTTGCCAATTCGAATAAAAAGGTTAGTGTTATACACATGTATATCACCATGCAGTTTTAATTATGACCGAATGGAAAGACGACCAACCGATCTTTAGGCAGCTTGCCGCAAAGATCAGTGACCAAATTCTTCAAGGTGTTTGGTTAGAGCAACAAGCATTACCCTCTGTGCGTGCGGTTGCTGCCGATCTCAAGATCAACCACCTTACTGTCATGAAAAGCTATCAGTTACTGGTGGATGAAGACTTGGTAGAGAAAAAACGCGGCCAAGGCATGTATGTGGCCGAAGGGGCACTTCAAAAATTGAAAGAGTCTGCACACCAATCATTCATCAACACACAGATCCCAGCCATCGCTGAGACGCTAGGCATCATTGATATGAGTGTCGAAGAACTCGTGAAACAGCTAGCACAACATATAAAGGACAAGTCATGAGTACTTTACTTTCAGTGAAAAACGTAACCAAAACCTATTCGAACCAAGTGGGTGTCGAGAACATCAACTTCGAGTTAAAGCCAGGGCAAGTACTTGGGCTTCTGGGCCACAATGGCGCGGGTAAATCTACACTGATCAAATCACTGCTTGGTGGCCACAACTATCAAGGTGAGATTGAAGTAAACGGCTACCACCCTATCCACCAGCACACAGAGCTCATGCAGCATTTATCGTACATTTCAGATGTTAACGTGTTACCAGAGTGGATGACCGTTAAACAACTGCTTCGATACACACAAGGTGTTCACCCTAGCTTCAACAAACAAAAAGCAGAACACACGTTAAGCAGCACCAACATTAAGCTCTCTTCTAAGATCAAACAGCTTTCTAAAGGGATGAAAGTTCAACTTCATCTCGCGATCATCATCGCGACTGACACTCAAGTGTTGATATTAGATGAGCCAACGCTGGGCTTAGATTTGCTGTACCGCGATACTTTTTATCGCCACCTATTAGAATGGTTCCACGATGGCGAACGCGCCATGATCATTGCGAGCCATGAGGTTTCAGAAATTGAACACCTATTAACGGATGTACTGATTTTGAAGCAAGGTCATTGTGTACTGCAAAAGAGCATGGAAGACATCGAGCACGACTATTTCATTATCGAAGTCGCAAACAACCATTCAAGCGAGATTCAGAAACTCAACCCACTGACTTCACAATCAGGGCTAGGCACTACTAAGTGGTTATTGGAAGGTCAAAACAAAGCGCAGGTTGAATCACTGGGTAACATCTATAACGTTGGTCTCGCAGATCTATTCCTTGCAACACAGATGGAGAAGGCATAATGCATCCAAGTTTTTACATGCTAGAAAAAGAACTCATCGAGCACAAAGTTAACACTCGATTGCCTCTGTTTGTCGCGTTATGTGGTTTCTTACTGTTCGTTGGTCTGTTCTTTAATGGCGCAGCACAACATGAGTTTTTCTTTGAAATGCAAGTGAACGGTGACGTGAGCGACATCCACAGAGAGTTCGCACAAGATCTCAACTCAGTGCTCTACTTTGGCGCGGGCCTTATTTCACTGATCCTGTCGACGCTATATATCCCTAAAACGCTGCGTAAAGAGCGCCAAGAAGGCAGTTCGATGTTTTGGAGAAGTATGCCGGTATCTAACGCAATGACTCACGGCGTGAAGCTAGGATTCGGTTTAGTGGTTATTCCGGCTATCTGTGCATTGTTAGTGCTGTTCGCAGATTTTCTATTCTGGATATTGAACGTCTCAAGTGAACAACAACTGGCGCTATTGGTTGAGCAGCAATCTCTGTTTTATGTGCTGAGCAACTGGGTCGTGTTTTTTGGACGAATGATGTTAGTTGCACTGGTTTTATTGCCACTGGCAACCGTCACTCTAGCGATTTCGCAGCTGGTAAACTCTCCATTGCTTGTCATTTTCATCTCAAGCTATGCGATTAAGTTCCTCTCTGTCGCCGTGTTTGGGTTCTATGGCATCAATGACTTCCTATCTCTCATCGCGTCATTACCAATGAATGTGCTCATAGCAAGCAACCCATTAAGTGCGATTGCAGAAGCGCCGATTTTATCTCTAGGTATTTACGCACTGATCGGTGTTGGTGGCTATCTTCTGAGCCTAAAGCTGAACCGAACCGATGATGTCAGTTTGAAGACGCTCTTCCAACGTTAACGCATTCGCTCCTGACGTTGGTGTTATCTCTCCCGAGCAGGTAACCACATCAGATATCAAAATCTAAATCAAAGCTTCTGAGAAATCGGGAGCTTTTTTTTGATCACGACTTTGCGAATACAGATATGCGTAACAAGAACAAAGGGACAAAAGGGTTTTAGTGAGGAGTAACAGAGTGATGCAACAAGAGAATCTAAGAGGAGGTATTAATGAGCTGACATTGAATGCATTGTTGTTAATGCCTGTCAGCTCTTTGGAGGATGATTTCTTTAGTCGCCGACCAGATGAAGGTCCTTGAGAGTGCTAATGAAATCGATTTGTTGCGTTTTACATTTGATTAAGCTTTTCAGCTTTTTTTATCTTAAAGCTTTACGATTTAAAGCTTATTTCTTTGAAGCTTATTTCTTTGAAGCTTCTTTCGCTGTGTCTTTCCAGTATTGGATGCGAACGCGATGAAGCTGTGCTCTTCTCATTTTTTTCATAAGGGATATTTCCTTTTCTTTAACTGCTCTTCATGAGCTATTTTTATTGCCAACCATTCGAATCTAACGGTGTTTGATGTCCAGATCAATGATACAAATCACAAAATTTATAGAGTTTTGAGTACCATTTACATCAAAGTATGACCTAGATATCAACTATGGCTCAATTCAATCCTATGAGCCGCTCTTCAAAATTAAGGTTAGTTCTCTCAGATGACAAATTCATTTCAGTATCAATACAGTTCAATGATACTAATTTAATAGACCGGACCAACGCGGATTTAGTTCCAGCATCTTATCTTTTATTGCTCACCTTACCCGTAAAGTTACAGTGTAACCCGATCTATATTCAATGCGAACAATTAATCGCCACATTAGCCTATACGTCACAACATCAAAATGGGATTATGTTTGTAACGGATAGAGCTTTTTATAGAAAAAAGCCGTAGTGGACAAAATTAAATAGACGTAATTAAATGGACGTAATTAAATGGACGTAATTATGAGTAAAGTAATTCTGCAAGGGCATATTCTCGTGCCAGACAACGACCTAAAAGCCGTCACACAAGCCTTGATTGTACACAAAGAACTGACACTGGAAGAACCTGGTTGTATTGTGTTTCGAGTCAGTCAAAGCACGCTTCAACCTAATCGCTTTGAAGTGTATGAAGAATTCACTAGCCGAGAAGCATTCGAAGCGCACCAACAGCGAGTAAAAACGTCTGAATGGGGTGAAATCTCCAAGAACGTGACTCGTCATTATCAAGTCACCGATGTTCCGACATCATAATGATACATCCGCTAGCCAACAGTATCGTCACGTTGATCAAACAAGATCCCTTACGAATGCAGGTTTTAGACTGTGTCGCTCACCTGGATTTGCCGCAGTGCTATGTTGCTGCGGGCTTTGTGAGAAACCTCGTTTGGGATCACCTACATGGTTATGCCTCCCCGACTCCACTCAATGATATTGATGTGATCTACTTTGATCCCATTGATACCTCTTACGAATCGGATCTTCGATACGAGGCTCAGCTTAAACAACGGTTACCTGAATTGAATTGGCAAGTTCGCAATCAAGCCAACATGCACACCAGAAATGGGGATGAGTCTTACCAAAGCTCATTGGATGCGATGAGTTACTGGCCAGAGAAAGAGACCGCAGTGGCCGTAAAGCAAAGCCTCAATGGAGACATCGAGTGTATTTCGTCTTTTGGTTTAGAGAGTTTGTTTGATTTGCAAATCACACCCAACCCAAAGCGTAACCGAGATATCTTTGATCAAAGAGTACAATCCAAAAACTGGCTGACCCAGTGGTCCAAGTTAACGATTAGTCACAGTTAACTAGCTTTCGAATTCAAAGCTAAAACCATTGACTAAAAGCCCAATCAGATCGAACATGCCCCCACTTGTTAGCTTATTAATTTATTAGCTTAGTAACTAATCAACTCATCAACCGCGCGCGACCACTAACTGCTGCGCTCTCTCGTCATACTGAGTAACGACCATGAACCAACAATACATGCAGCAAGCTCTTGAAGCTTCGCGCCAAGCCCTACCCGATTGCCAACCAAACCCGCCAGTAGGCTGCGTTTTGGTGAAGAACGATAAGGTAGTGTCTGTTGGGTACACACAAAAGGTCGGTGGAAACCACGCCGAGGTCGAAGCGTTAAATCACTATGATGGAAAAATGGAAGGCGTTACCGCTTACGTAACATTAGAGCCATGTTCATTTGTAGGCAGAACACCCGCTTGCGCCAACACTCTTGTTAAAGCTGGCGTCAAACATGTTGTAGTGGCGATGCTAGATCCAGACCCTCGTAATAATGGTCGTGGTGTTGCGATACTTGAATCGCACGGCGTGAAAGTCGATGTGGGTCTATGCCAAGCACAAGTGAGTGCCTTTCTAATCCCGTATCTTGGTAAGTCCTAGATCTTTAACAGCCAGTATTAGTTCAATTTTACTCGGTAAAGCAGATTGACTGGCTTATCGACAAAATACGACCAGATATGATCGTAGACCGCATGTTGGTTAGGGAATGGCGCAAGTGCTTTCGCTTCCTCTAAATCGCACCAACGGTACTCGGTATGCTCGTCATTCAGTTCAATCGCTTGGTTGGCCGGGCATAGCACTGCAAAGACCGGGATTAGCTGAATTACATTAACGTGCGCCTCGTAAAACTGCTCCAGAAACTGCGCGTTATACAAAGCTTCCACTTTAATTTGGGTCTCTTCTTCAAACTCGCGCACGATAGCCTGCCAGCCTGTTTCACCTGCTTCAATCGAGCCTGTGACATGGCACCAAAACTCGCCCTTCACACGCTTCATTAGTAGCATTTTCATTTGTCCGTCGATCTCTGAAATAGCGACACCAGATACAATCGAAGTATTGAGTGGAATCATAACGTTACCTTAGGTTGAACAAGAGGGCGGCAAGGCTACCACCCTTCGTTTGTGAAGTTACCTTCTATGATTAAAAACGAGAAGTTACTCATCAATTAATGAAGTTCAAGCCATAACTCATGGGTTCCGTGTTAACCGTCTCGCTTAGCTATCCAGTAATAGAACCATTTCTTATTTGAGGCGCTTTTCGATAAAGAGTAGAATCGCCGCCTCGTACTGTGTTTAAAGCCTCTAAACATACACCGTAGACTCACAACCATTTATCACCACGAATATAAGTATTAATACGACTATGCACTCATCAAAACCAACGCACGACTCAGAAAACAGCCACACACCTGAGCATTGCTTCACTCGTTTTCAACAGCCGATCGAGTCATATTCGTTGCCTGAGCGTTTCACATTCCCGTTCTACTACGAACCGCACCCACTGTGTGAAATCGCTTCTCATCAGCTTCAACAATATCTAGAAACTCAAACCGACTGGCAGCATGACTTCGGGCTAGATTCTGACGCTGGTCGCGGCAAAATGTTTGGTGTGTTACTGGTGAAAAGCCCAGAAGGTGAATTGGGTTACTTCTCTGCTTTCTCTGGAAAAATCGCAGACCAAAACCTACTGCCTCACTTTGTGCCGCCCGTATTCGACATGTTGAGCAGCGATAGCTTTTTCCATCAAGACACAGCCGACATGATGGCTGTAAATGCGAAATTTAAAGCGCTGCAAGCAAACGCTGAATACCTTGAATTGTGTGAACAGTTAGCACAACAGAAAGCACAGGCAGAACAGGAGATCGAAGCGCAACGTTTGTTGATTATAGAAGGCCGAAAAACACGTAAAGAACAACGCGAACAAGGTAAAAAAAACCTTGATGAACAAGCCTTCGAACAACTGAATAATGAGCTTAACAAGACCAGTGTTGCTGACAAGAACCAGCAGAAGTACCTAAAGCTCAACTGGGAACAGATCCTAAACGAGTTACAAATCAAAGTTGATGTGTTCACTAATCAATTAGCTGAACTCAAAGAGCAAAGAGCACTCCTTTCTCATCAGCTTCAGCACAAACTGTTTTCACAATACGCTTTCCAGAATGCGGAAGGAAACATTGAGGATCTGAACCAAATCTTTGAAGACACGCCAAACAAGATACCACCAGCAGGTTCTGGCGAGTGTGCCGCACCCAAGCTTTTGCAATACGCGTATTTAAACGGTTACACACCATTGGCACTGGCCGAATTTTGGTGGGGTCGATCACCGAAATCGGAAATCCGTAAACACAAGAAATACTACGCGTCTTGCCAAAGTAAGTGTGTACCGATTTTAGGTCACATGATGAAAGGCTTAGAAGTCGATCCCAACCCATTGCTAGAAAACCCAGCTGAAGGCAAAGACCTCGGTATCCTGTTCCAAGACGATCACATCGTTGTGGTACACAAACCAGCAGGTTTTCTATCCGTACCGGGTAAAACCATCAAAGATTCAGCTTACACTCGTGTTCAAGAAATGCACCAAGATGTTGAAGGGCCATTTGTTATTCACCGTTTGGATATGGCGACCTCTGGCATTCTGATATTTGCTTTAACACGACGTGCGAACAAAAGCTTACAGAAGCAGTTCATTACTCGTGAAGTTGAGAAGCGATATGTCGCAATGATTGAAGGTGTGCTAGACCAAGATGAAGGCTATATTCGACTGCCATTGCGTGGCGACTTGTATGACCGCCCTCGTCAGATTGTTTGCTTCGAACACGGCAAGCCTGCAGAAACCAAATGGGAAGTGATTGAGCGAAACGAGCAAACCACTAAGGTTTACCTGCACCCTAAAACAGGCCGTACACACCAGTTACGTGTTCACTGTTCACACCAAGAAGGGCTTAACATGCCTATCGTGGGTGATGGCCTATATGGCAATAAAGCCGACCGACTGCACCTACACGCAGAAAGACTTGCGCTGCACCACCCAGTCACCAAAGAGTGGATGGAGTTTCAGTTCGACGCTGAATTCTAAAATCTCTCATTAGTACCGAGCTTTAAAAAAGGAGTCACACTGCTTGTGGCTCCTACCTCTTTTGGGTATATCTCAACGCTTATTGCACTACATCAAGATTCACTTTGTTGTGAAGAGTAGCATGCCCTCCTTCTTCTCTCCTTGAGGCCTTTGATATGTCATCAGCTGCTTTGAATTTACACCACAACACACAAACTTCTTCTTTGATAACTGCGCAAGCACCAAGCTTGAAACCACTAGCAACCAAAAAGCCTAATCTAAATTTGGCAATGCTAAGCTTAATTGAAGAAGTTAAAAACGAACTCCCACTTTACGAATCGGAGACGTTTATCTGTGGGCCAAAAGGAAACTGCTCGGGTTGCTCTAAGAAGCTACTAGAGATGGTCGACAGTGAGTTGATGTACTGGGAGCACAGTATTTCCATTGGCCAAGGCCCCAACTTCGAAGAACTGCGCCGTTTTGGTAAGCTATGCAGCAGTGTTAGACGCGGTTTAGAGCGTAACGGTTTAGTCGAAAAACGACCAAAGAAAAGATAACAAGCCAACTCGATAATCATTACAATGTGTCGTTGGCGATCACAAGCCACCCTGCTACTAACTGATTGAACTCGTTAGCTATAAAAGTAATAATGTTTTGTAATACAATTCAGTGCGCAGACCGACTTCGTAGATTCGGACTCATAGAGATAAGTTCGTCGATACTTTCACCATATTCTTGAACGACTCTATCCTTCTTGTCTGACGTGCCTTAGTCTTCTGTATATCAATATCACATCAATTAGAAACCTACCTTGGACAACGGAGAGCCACCTTGAAGAGACCACAACCAGTACTGGGAAAGACCGGTATGCTATTTTTTCTCGTCATAATAAGTGCTTTCCCTCCATTGACCATCGACCTTTACTTACCCGCGCTTCCGCAGATGGTCGAAGTGTTTAATACTGACCGATCAATGGTCAACCTAACCCTGAGCAGCTACTTCGTTACTTACGCTATCGGTCTTTTATTTTGGGGGCCGCTCAGCGAGAAATTCGGTCGTAAGCCGATCCTATTAATTGGATTAGCGGGCTATATGGTCGCGAGCATACTGTGCGCGATGACCAATAGCATCGAACAGTTGATTGGTGCTCGTGTATTCCAAGCCTTTGCGGGCAGTGCCATCACCGTTATCGCGACTGCCATTGTAAAAGATCTTTATGACGGCCGAGAACGTGAAAAGATCATGGCGACTATCATGTCACTGGTGATCATCGCACCAATGGTTGC
>NZ_CP097295.1:0-201166 GCF_023503985.1 Vibrio sp. J383
AAATGGTTTTATTGAGAGGAGGTGGCTAAAAGTTGAGCGGTTGAATAAATATAAGGGCTATTAAATTTATATTAATAAAGTATAATATGTGATTAGATATCACATATTGTAATAATAGGCTTTAAGTTATTGATATAACTACGTATAATATTCATTATGTTAAACGATTTTGTGAAAATGTGATTTAAGACTTGAGACTCATAAAGTAAGTGCGTTATACTTTACTCAGATTCTTAAAGTGAAAAGTGCATTACATAGCACGCTACTACATAGTTTTCTATGTAGTGTATTTTTTAAGAATTGAGAGTGTGTTAGGGGTGAGAGCCTAACTAAATAGCATTCGCAAAGTAGCCGTTCTCCCGATAGTGAACGGCTTTTTTGTGCCTGAAATTTAAGCATTTGATCTTTTTGCAGATCTTGTGTAAATTGAAATCTTATTGTTTGGACTCTCAATCCAAACAACCCTAAAACTATCGGAATCAAAATATGAAAAATCCCATTGTGTCTTGCCTATGGCAAGCGACCCTCAGACTCCAGACCTCAGTAGTAACCGCATTAGAATCAGATCCTCACACTTTGATCTGGCTCGGTTATGGCTTAGAGGGCGAGTCTCATGTTTGCAGATAACCTCGCACCAGCGTTAGCCAAATCCCAATATGACAAAGCGTATCGTTTGATGCGTAAAGCACGTAAGCGTGAACTCATTGAGATGCACCATGAAGTGCTCAATCCTAAGTCAGCTCAACACGAGGTTGAACTTAACCAGGACGATTACGCGATCGGTTTTAAGGCTCAACGTTTGCTTCGTAGTGGTGAGGTGGTCAATCTTCCCCACGAGTACGCTTTTATATTGAAAGCGTGCCAAGAGTTTATCCATAATCCCCAGCGCTTCCCTGCCCTATTCGCTTGGGGCGGTGCGGCGATCAATAACATCCAATGCCGAACGCTGATCGCCAAAGCCTTAGCTTGTATCTTACCGAATACGGATTTGATAGGTGGCCGTATCGGTGTGCCGACCGAAGCCGGTTTGAAAACCATCAGCTATGACCAGTTGCAGGAAGACTACGCGCTACGTTGGGGCGAATATATTTCACCGAAGTCATTCGCTAAGGTGATTCGATACTTGCAACGTGCGACTTACTTGTACAGTGAGCGCATTAATGTGTGCGTCGATGATGCCGAAGGTACAGTGCGCAGCGCAGCCGCTTATAAGCAATTTACCGAAGCTTTCTTTAGAGACATTAAAGTGGTGCGCTATCCTAATATTTGTGAGTTGATTATTGCCTCTCGCAAACGCATGGAAAAGAAAGGCTTGCGTTTTGACTGGCTAAACTTCCGCACCATTGCTTCTGGTATTCAGGAGATCTACAACGCGACGCGCTGTAATGATTTTGCTAAGAACGTGGCTAACCTGTTCACAGCAACGCCTCACTACTCCCCTTCCCCGCACTAGCTATAGAGAAGTATCCGCTTAACGGCGGAGGGTTTTGCACGTTCGAAGCCTATTTTTGGTTAAAGATCCACCAATATTCTTCGTATTTACCAGAGTCTAACCCTGAGCCCCCTCCCCTCCCTATCGTTCTGAGTCGCTTTTTTACATTAATTTCAAAAGGGGGTGCAATAAAAGCGTGTAAGAGAAGAGCACAAAGATGGCTCTAAAAAATGGACTGCGGTTATGTGTACTCCGTAGTTAAACTTCGTATATAAATAAATATTTAAGTAAACATTAGATAAAAAGTTTAGGTTCACGCTGGCTGCTACATACTTGTATGTAGAGCCGGTGTGAAGCCGACAAGCGATAGCGCGTCAGTCTCATCCCCAAATCTAACTTGATCGATCCTAAAACAGCGGTCGCTACGCTCCAAGGTACCCACAGCCAGCATTAAGCTTTACTGAGCTAAAAAATAACAACGCTATCGCTGGCTGCGCTGGACTTTTCTTTTGTCATTCGACAGGAAACTCTTGAGCATATACTTAAGATATGTGGAACCACCACAATAACCACGAGTCACATCAACCAACAACGCATCTCTTACTCGCTTCGCTCGCGCATTCTAGCAAGGCGAAGGGCAATTTCCGTCCCCGTTACTTCATCGATACATTTTCCTTCATCTGAAATGATTAGAGAGCGTCTTACTCGCTACGCGAGCGCGTTTTGGTACTCGTCGCACAGCGACTCATGGAATAGAAAAGTGACAGGGCAGCGGATCTAATTTGATCTGCGCAGATCTTGAGCAAAAGAAGAGAGGGTTGATAAGGGATTGCTAAATATCAACATTGTTACAGTGTAACGTATTTGGGTTGTAAAAATAGCGAAATGTTTCCATCTCGCTATTTTGAGCCTGTGATCAGTTAATAAGAGTTAAAAGCTCTTTCTCTGTCAATCCTGTGGTTTCAGAGATCAACGATTTGTCTAAACCCGTTGCCAGCATTTTTTTAGCTATAGCAAGTTTCGCAGCTTGTTGGCCAGATGCTTCACCTTCTTGGCGACCTTGTTCTAATCCCTGCTCTAAGCCTCGTTCTAAGCCTCGTTCTAAACCTTGTTTTAAGCCTTGCTCTCGACCGCGGGCTTCTAATTGTTCTGCTACTGTCATGAAACGCTCCTCATGCTCTGGGACTTGTTGAGCTAATGTGCGCATCAAATCTTCTAGATTTGATGTCTCCCCTACTCTCAGCAAATATTCTACTAAACTGTCTAATTGGTTGGTTGTGATTAACCGCTCTAATAACAGTGTAACCAGTGTGTCTGTAAAATCCAATAAGTCTCTTTGCCGTACATGCTTTTGAACCAACTCTAACAACGCCACTCGTTTATGCTGAATGATCTCATCATCTGGCATCACAGTTACATCCACCAAAGGAAAATTCTGGCTATACAGTGTCTTGGCCATCTCTGGATGTTCAAATTCGTCCAGCCAATTTGTGCTGTACGGGTATGGGCTCGTTTTGCCATGATAGAACAGCAAGGGTACAACCAAAGGCAATGTGTCATTACCGGCATCTAGGTGTTGCTTCATTGCGGCAATAGCATATCGCATCATGCGAAAGCCCATATGCTTATCTGGTCTGCTTTGATGCTCTATCAAAGCGTATACATACCCTACCCCTTCCTCTGTCTTCATTGAGTAAAGTACGTCTGAATAGTACGGCACTAGCTCTTCTTCTAAAAATGAACCAGGTTGAAGCCGGAGTGTATCGAGATTGCAGATTTGCTTGATGCGCTCTGGCAAATGGATGTTTAAGAAATCTTTAGCTGTTTCTGGCACTGTCAGGAACGATTTAAACAATCCGTCATGTATCGATGTTGGTGTTTTCATTAGTACTGTTCTGTATAGATTTGTAGTTATCATACCAGAGATTTATTTAGGTTGGTCTACGTCGGAATCCAATATTAGAATGAGCAAATAAGTAATACATTTAGTATTACTTATTTGCTTTTTTTTGAGTGTGGTGTATTATCAAGTAATACTAAATGTATTACTTGAGGTGTGTATGAGCAAAGTGATTGCTTTACTAAATCAGAAGGGCGGTGTTGGTAAAACAACTACCGCTATAAACTTATCTGATACTTTGACCAATCAAGGTTATAAAGTTCTTGGAATAGATCTCGATCCACAAGGAAACTTTTCTAAGGTTGTTTCTGGTGGAGAAGCTAGGTTTCTTAAAAATGTTATGCAGCTATTTCTTAAAGATAATACGGTAGATATCTCGGATCTCATTGCAGAATCCGAACATTCTTCTAACTTTTTCTACATCCCAACAGATATAAGACTTAGCCGTGTCATAGAGTCGGGTTTAACTCTCAGTTTTCGAGAACATCGATTGAGTAAGCACCTTGATAGGATAAAAGATCAATACGATTTCATAATTTTAGACTGTCCGCCGAATTTATCTTTAACTACAACTAATGCAATAGTAGCTGCAGATTTATTTTTAATGCCTGTTAATAGTGGCGTTTTTGCTTTGGATGGTCTCGAAGACTTGTTAGATGCTCTCAATGAAGTCGCTCAAGGTGAAATGTTGAACTATTACGTATTTCGAAATGAGGTTGCTGTAAAAAATAAGAAAATCAATACAGTAATAGAAGAAGATTTGCTCGATATTGCTAATCATAGATTTCTCAAAACATCGATCAGAAGATGTGAAGATATTGGGCAAGCATCATTTATGTCACTTCCATTGAGCAAATATAAGAAAGGCTCTGTAGCGATTAATGATTATAAATCTTTAGTTAAAGAAATTTTAGACTTGATGTAGTACTAATAGTATTACATTGTATCTTTTGGTATTACTAATAGTATTACGTTTATGGATTTGAAAAACAGAAAAAAAAGAGGCGATCGCGAAAAGGTTGATGAGCCAATAACAACTATCACAAAGGTTAGTAGAGTTCAGGCTAAACAGAGTGCTCCAACATGTTATCGTTTTAATGACTATGATAAGGCTGAAATTGCCCTAGCTGTTGCAAATGTTAAAGCCAAAGTAGTTACAAAGGTAACCCCAGCTAAGTTACTACGTGCCTTGGTTCGTTTGAATAATTCTGGTGCCGTAAGTCAAGAAGAACTGGCAAAAATGATAGATTCTTTGTAATACTAAAAGTATTACAAAGACTATAAAAAATACCTCCTTGTAATGTTTACGAGACGAATACAAGGAGGTACACATCAAAACCCCTAAGAGGAAATTAAGATGCAATTGAACTGTAGCATAACTCACACCCTAAACCAAAGCGTGACTAATGAAGAACTCGATACGTTGGTTAGCCTCATGGAACGCAACTACTTTCGCCCCAACCAACAAGAAGTGATTGCCGCATTCGTTGGACGACAGGCCATCAAGAACTACCTAGAGGAGTGTGAGTGATAATTACTTTACCACATGGTGTTTTTCGGTGGTGATTATGTATAATATGTTAAATTGATAAAATTAGGCTGGCTTTTGCGCGTTAGGGGACGACTCTAGCTACAACCGCTCGAAAGTCAGCCTCTTCTATTTCCACACCCTAGATTTCCCTTCTGAAAGTTAATTACAGTTTTCTGATAAATGTTAAACACTTGTGATGCCTTTTTATTTCGACTCGATTTTGCCCTCTAAGTCTCAAAACTAGAGCTTTTTGATTTCAATCTAGCTGACCGCTATCAGATTGCCTTTAAAAATTGATCCTGATGCGGGATCTTTTGTTAGCATTAAAAAATCAAGAATAAAAATGGAGTCTTCTTTTATGTTACTGAGAAATTTTATCGATACTAAAGCCTTGTCTTGGCCATTGGCTCCCCATTTAGAACTGACTAAGGTGGGGAAGTTGAATCTTTATCTTTCTCCTGATATCCCAGAACGAAAGTTTTCAATTGATGAGTTACTTGCTGAGGTGAAGTTGTCTAAAAAGCAGACTAAATTATGGGCGGCTTATTTCCGGGATCTTGCTAGTGAGCTAGATGCTCTTCATGATGAGAGTAATATCAAATAAGCTGAAATTTTTTTGGTGCTCTCGATAGGGAAACCAAGGAATGATTAAATGAAAATAGTTAAACAATTAATCAGACAGTTATAGTCAGTTAAACAGTAAGCTTATGGCGTGACTGGAAAAATAATGGAGCTTAATTGGACCTATGCGTTTAAGCCTTGAATTTGCCGTTGAATGTAAAAACTGACGCGCGATTGCTTGTCGGCTTTGCACTGTCTCTACATGCAAGCATATAGCAACCAGCACAAATCTATCTTATTGGATTTGAACTTGAATATAAATGAATGGGTGTGTACCGAGGACGGAGAGGGTGATCACGTGGTCGATCGTTCTGAAGTTCGAGTGAAAGGGAGAAAGCCATTAGTGAACAATAATCCGTTTTTTTCGAAACTGATCTTTGTCACCCAACAATATCTCAATTGCTCTCTTAACATCACCAAGGATCTCATTAAGCGAACCGTTTTAAATTTGTCAGAACCATTCACCATTTCAGCAGTCAGGCCATAGTTTGCTCTCTAGCCAGATTCTGTAAGGGCTAACAGGTTTCTGATAACATTGCTCTATTCTCAACCTCTAAGTATAAATATGAGTCGTAAGCTGAAATATTTCCAAGCCTTCAATGAACTCGTGACCAACGCGCTTCTTGCTTTGTATTGTTCGATTAAAAACGATGGTGGGTACTGGACAGTAAAAAAAAGAAATGAATATTTGGTGAAGTTCATCAAACCTAAAGTTAAACAGACCCAATTTGCGAACTGTAAAAAAGAAATTAAAACGATGCTGAGTATTGGCCGACATGCCGGCGGCAACCTTGAACAAAGGTTGTGGGAGATGAATGACGTTAATTTGAGCTATCAAGCCCGTTTTTCGCAAGCTGATGAGCTTTACATTATGCTGACCGATATTTTTGAACAACACCAATTTCCCTCTATGCTAGAAAACACGAATGAAGCAATGGAAGTGGATACCCTATATATGACGCAGGAAGAAATCGAAAAAGGATTTGATGCTGAAAATATTCAAATCAAACCGCTGGCAATGACCGTGAAAACTCACCGATTAAAAGCTTTGATTGATTCAGTACAAAGCAAAGGCACTTATCGCGTCGAAGTCGATTTTGTTGATGAGCATGAAGTGATTCATTTGTTGCTGCATAGGAAGGAATAGTCACTTGATAGATCAACCAAAAATTAGAGAGTTAATCCAAGCTCAGTTAGTAGAGGTAGGCTCTACAACGGCTACACATGACTTAAGCTACGTGATGAAAGTCGTTGAGGAGCTTCTTATTGACGAGACGGTTATACATACGAGAGGAAATATAACCAAAGCCGCAAGGTTCTTGGGAATGAACAGGGGAACATTGAGTGCTAAATATGAGCGGCTTCTGCAATCGAGAAGGGATTTACACCCCAATTCGTCCCGTAAGGAGATGTAGATATGGCTTTTTATAACGTTAAGCTTTCTATTGGTGATGTTGTACTCACCGAGTACAGTGGCTATATGAAAGGAATGAAAGGTGTAAAAACGTCGGCGTCTAATGCCGCTCAAAATAATGACTCAATTCTTATTCAGGTATTTGATGTGGCGGGCATTCTTGTTGCCCAAAAAGTTAACGGGTCGTGGGTTAATATCAATACTTGAGATTGTTAGCGACAAGCTTATTGTATGGTCGAAGTTCATAAAAATAGACAGATATTTATTGCCTACGATAACTTGTCGCCAGCATATACTGACCGTGTTTTTCACTATCTTGTGCTTTATCCGCTTTCCCCTGTTGCATCGAGCACTGGTAAACTTTTTGCAAAACTTACCAACAGTTAGGCCAAAGTTAACCACCACTATATCTAGTGGCTTTTGCGCGAATCGATTACACCACATCTTGTGTTTTCCCCTAAACCCTTTAAAACCAAGTCGTGAAATAGCGTTTAAAGAAATTTTCGCTTATCTATGTGTGTATATTAGTAATTTCAAAAAACATACACATACCAACTTAACTGCATATGGTATGCTTAGGCTCAATTAATTGTTCTAGGATATTCAATGAAAACTGCAAAATCTTCTATAACCAGACTTAAGAGAGTCATAACTGATAAGTTACCTTCAGCACCTGATATATACGGTTTTCAAGGGATAAACAGGGATTTATTGATTGAATGTTTGGATGAAACATATGGCTTACTAGAAGGGCTTTCAGAGAAGCGTGAAACATTTGATGTGATCTTTATGAAACGCACCCTTGCGGAGTTAACTAAGGCGTCTACAGATTATCTAAAAGACGACTTCTTAAGAGAATTTAATAGAGAGGTGAAGTTCAACGATTTCTTGGAAAGTATCTTCAAAATCAGGAATTTAGTTAAGCAAACATATCTTTTAGTGATAGAAGAAAGTATTCGCAATGAGTCTCAGATCAGTATCTTAAAAGAAGATTTGAAAATTTATCAAGAACAGCTTCAAAGCTATCTAGATTACAAAGTTGAAATCGATGAATCTGCCGATCTTATCAAAGCCGTGAAGGAAGATTTAAAAGCCTATCATTCCCAGTATGAAGATACTACATCACATGTCGACAATGTTGTTAATCAAGTTGATAAGCAATTAGATTCTTTGACACGTGACGCGAATACTGCTGAAACTGAAGTAGAGCAGATTATTACCACCAAAAATCAAATTGTCAGAAACAAAGTTGCCTATCAAGGAAGTGTTGATAGATTCAATCTACTCATTAAAAACCTAGAGACAAGGAACGAAGATGCCTCCTCGCAAATTGACTCGATTGATACCATTAAAAAAACAATCATCGAACAGCAAGAAAGCATTCAAAATATCATTGATGATGCTAACAGAGCAAGCATGGCGGGTTCATTCAAAAAACGGAAAGACGAACTAAATAGGCCAATTAGTTCATCATGGTGGACAATGATCTGTTCACTTATATTAACGGCTGTGGTCTCTGCGATGCTACTCGTTAATAGTGGGCTATTCTCAGATGAGTTTAAATACCTTGATTTTATTGTGAAAATCCCCGTTATAGCTCCGTTTATCTGGATTGCATGGAGTAGTAGTCAAAGGAATAATTATCTAATAAGAATACAGGAAGATTATGCTTTTAAGTATGCATCAGCGATGGCCTTTGAAGGGTATAAAAAACAAGTCCAAGAAATTGACTCTGATTTGGAAAAACGTCTGCTAGCCCTATCTGTTGAAAATATGGGGATGAATCCGATCAGGTTGTTTGATAAAACCGTCAAATGTAGTCCGGTAAGCGATGTCTTACATGGAGTAGCTGAAGCCACAAAAAACTTGAAAGACGCAGTTAATCCTAAGAAGGGTAGCTAATGGCATTACCTATTTTAATCGAAGACAAGGACAAAATTTGGCTCTTTAAAGTCATAAATCAAACACCTGATCCGGACCTTAATGCTTGTCTAATGGGTTTCTTTTTGGGTAGCGGGATGACGACATTAGAAATATGTCGCGTACAGGTTCGAGATATTGTTAAAAAGAACGGACAGTTAGCAAAATGCTTTACTGTCAAAGGTGAGGTGAGCCGAGACTTTTACCTATCGAATATAAAGTTGCAAAACTTAATCAAGAGCTACGTTAACAAACGCCAAAAGGATGGTGATCACCCCGATCTGCACAATGGCTTTGATGCTGATGCGCCGTTCTTCAAGCGAAGCAATGGCGACCACTTTAAAATCAAACGTAGAACAACTGAAAAAGGTAATACAAGTTTGTACTGTAACGCCCTCAATAATCATATTAAGCGGCTACTGGCTGACGCAGGTATTGAACAACCAAGTATCTTATCAGGTCGCAGAACGTTTGCTGTTCGCTTAAAACGGCATGGAGTGGACACCCCAACGATTCATTTGATGCTTGGCAACAAATCTCTTGAAACCACATTAAGACTTATCGAGACAGACACAGTAAGCATGTTAGCTATTGCTGATATGGCATTCTAGTTATAACAATGTTGACACAAAGATTGGAATGTATACAATTACTGTTGTTATAATAATGTATACACATAGAGGTTGAGATATGCGCACTCAAGTACGAAAAATTGGCAATAGTCTTGGCAACATAATTCCTGCTACGTTCATTCGTCAGCTTGGTTTGGTTGAAGGGGCTGATATTGAGGTTAAAGCCGATGGTAAAAAAATCACTATCGAACCAATCAAACGCCCGAAGAAACGCTTTCCGTTCAGCGAAAAAGAACTTCTGAACGGCTTAGATGCTCATACGGCACATGCTGACGAATTAGCGGTTGTTTCTGGTAAGGAGTTAGGCGAGTAATGGCTCAGTACATCCCTAAACGTAATGACATTATCTGGTTAGATTTTGAACCCGTGAAAGGCAAGGAGATCGGCAAATACCGTCCTGCTCTTGTCCTTTCAAGTAAAGAATATAATCAGCAAACGGGGTTACTTATCTGTTGTCCGATTAGTACCAGTATTCGAGGTCAAGCTACCGAGGTTCCGGTAATGAATTTGGATAAACCTAGTGTCGTGGCATCAAGTTTGATTCAAACACTCTCTTGGAAAGACCGTAACGCGAAGAAGATAACCACCGCTGAAAACGGTGTGATGGAAGATGTTTTACTAAGACTTATCCCGTTGATTGGGGCTGAGTCTCTGTTTGAAGAATAAACGAGGGAAAAACGATGGCTGAAAAATTTAAGTATTTCATAGAACTCATTCAAGAGAATGAAAGTGCTGCTAGATCAGAAGGTACGGATGCATATTTTGTTAATCCAGTCAGTAAAGGCGACATAATTTATTGGGATAATGAACATGGTAGCTGTGGCGGTGTTATCAAATCAGTAGAACACCATCCTACGATATCCGTTCTCATTGTCAGAAAAATTAAATTTGGGGGAGGGGTGTGACAAAGCCTGATGTGTTAAGAGTTGTTGAATTTGTGATTAACAACGCCAAGAAGGGAGAGCATTTTAGTGTTGCTGAGGCCTCTCAATCGAAAGAACTTAATGGTATTTCGATTTATCGGATCGCTGAAATACTGAGGTCTACTTGTTTGGAACCACAAGGGCCATCAAGTTTAGAACGATTAACTACAATTAATACCTCAACATATCAACACGCAGAACAAGGAAGGTGGTCTTTAAATGCACCTGCTTATTTTGGCTATCTTACGTATCAATCTAATCTGAAAGCAGAACAAGCAAATAAACATGCAAGAAATGCATTTTGGGTAGCTATAGCGACAATGGTTATTTCTATTATCGCTATATTTTTTAACTTGATCGCTTACCAAGAATAGCTCGTGAAAGGGCTGCGTTGTGGGGAAGGCTTGAGTTGGGCGTTACCCTTCGGGCAAGGCTTTTCGCTGGTATCTTTCACCTATGCCCTAAGAGTGACATCACCCTGGTGTGTCACTGCGTGCCGCCCCAGAATGTGCCTCTCTACAGACCCTATCTAAAAAGATATCGCTGGGCGGCACTCCGCTGCAATCCTGAACGCCAGCACCTCGTCATTCTTCCTCGTTGCCATTTCACCTCTTGCCGTGTTGAGGGCGTAATCGTTTTATTGATGCTTTCCTCTGGTTGCCTTTTGTCTTGAACTCACTTGCTTAATCGCGCTGATTTCTAAATCTCTCAACTTTCGTCCGATTTGCAAGGGAGGCTTCGCCGCTACGCGCCCTTGTCAAAGCAGACTTTCAAGTCGAGTCGATGAAATCAGGCAATAAGCGAAGTGATACTCAACTAAACAAAAGGATACATTCTTATGAACGCCATCACTCAAATCTCAACGCCCTCTAACCGTCAAGACGCGACCAACGTATCGACGTTGGACTCTCAGGCAACTGCACAAAATGATATCTCTATTGTCATGCTGCCTGTCAGTCAATTAGTGGTGTCTGATTTAAACGTGCGTAAAAGCAAAGCAAGTAAAGCCGATGATGAATCCCTGCAAGCGTCCATTATTGCACATGGCATTATCCAGAACCTTGTGGCTCTGCCTTATGATAAGGATGCGTATCCAGTCATCAGTGGCGGACGCAGACTTACTCAGCTCAACGCGCTAGTAGACACTGGAAGTATTAATTCAGACTACCTTGTCCCCGTTAAAGTATTGAGTGAATCAGAAGCGCAGTCTTATGCCACTGAAATCTCATTAACTGAAAATGTGACTCGCGCATCGATGCACCCTGTTGATGAGTTTGAAGCCTACGCAAAGATGATGAAAGACGGCGTGAATGTAGAAGCCATCGCGCAGCGTTTTGGTAAAACGCAGCTTTACGTGCATCAGCGCATGAAATTGGCTGCGGTTGAGTCGGTTGTCCTCGATGCGTACCGTGAGGGTAATGTCTCTCTTGAGCGTGTCATGTTATTCACCATTGCTAGCCCTGAGCGTCAGCTTGAAGTGTGGGAGCGAGTGAAAGACAGCTCATTCTACGGGGATGGTCAAATTCGCAATATGCTCAAAGAGTCTGCATTGGAAGCATCAAGTGGTTTGGTAAAGTTGGTTGGTCAAGAAGCCTATGAGCAAGCCGGTGGTGTTGTTACAACCGACCTGTTCTCTGACAAGGTGTATTTTGAAGACCGTACACTAATGGAATCACTGGCGACCGCATTGATGCAACTGGAAGCGGATAAGCTGACAGCGCAAGGGTGGAAGTGGACACAAATACTTCTCACCCGTACTCACGATGAAACCCGTGGCTATTTTGAACTGACAGCGAATCAAGGCAAGTACAAGAAAACCGAGAAAGCGTTAGCAGGGTGCATTCTGACCCTAAACTATAAGGGTGATATTGCTATCATTAAGGGGCTAGTAGCGAAATCTGAACGTAAAGCCCTGAAAACCTTGCAAGCGCAAGCTTCGAAAAAGAATGCAGCGAAAGAGGACGGAAGTTCTGTTGCAGTAAGTGACGGTGTAGCGTTAGAGGCTGAATATTCAGGTGCGCTTAGCGATGATTTGAAAGCGCATCAATTAGCGTTATCTAAAGTAGCCTTGCTTAATGCACCTAATATCGCTCTTGATGCCCTTTATTACTCTCTGTGCGTCAACGTTTTTAGCGGTCGATACTCATCAACACCTATCGAGCTTGAGGTGAAAGATACCCGTCTCGACCCCAAGCAGGGCGAATTTGAGCGCAATAAAGCCCTAGATGCTATCGAGGTACACAAAGCAGGGCTTAACCTAACTTGGCTAGATGAAGAAACCGCAGTGAAAAGCTATGAAGCGTTTTGTCAGCTTAGTTGCGAAGAAAAAGAAGCCATGTTGGTGTTTGTGTCAGCAATGGCATTCAAAGCACCTTATCACCAAAACGACTTATCTACACAAGTACGCGCAAAAGTCAGCATTGATAGTGCGCAATACTGGCGACCAGATACGGACAGCTTTTTGAAGCGCATCGATAAAGAGACGTTAATTAATATTGCTCGTCCTGTGATGTCACATACATGGCTACAAAGCGCTCAGGCACTCAAAAAGGGTGACTTAGTTAAACAGCTAGATACTTGGTTAAATGGGGGCGATGAATCGCTAACAGACGCGCAGAAAGAACATTTTGTAAAGTGGATGCCAACTGGGTTTTAAACGATTTAAGGTGCAGTCCTAACGGACTGCATCCCCGCTATTAAGCTCTTTGCCTCACTATAAAGTGATGTTTGTAGTGGCATAGTTAATTTGGCCACCTGATTAAGAGGTGATGTATGATCATCTCGATACTAAAACAGGTGACATTATGACTAAGCGTGAAAGACGCACTTTTAACCCAGAATTTAAACTTGAATGCGCTCAGCTAGTGCTTGACCAGGGACGTTCCTATAAAGAAACCTGCGAAGCAATGGGGATTGGAAAAACTACGTTAGAAAGCTGGGTAAGGCAACTCAAAGCTGAAAGAGCTGGTAAGACACCAAATTCATCACCACTCACTCCAGAGCAAAGAGAAATTCGTGACCTTAAAAAGAAAATCAAACGCATTGAAGAAGAAAAGGAAATTCTAAAAAAGGCTACGGCTCTCTTGATGTCAGACTCCCTGAACGGTTCTCGATGATCGAGAAACTCAAGAAGAGTTATGCTGTGAAACGGCTTTGCGAAGTGTTCGGGGTTCATCGCAGTAGTTATCGTTATTGGGCAAATAGAGATAAATCTCTGTCGTCAGAGCATGTGCTTGTTCGTGCCGAAGTTCGCCGATCTTATGAGCTGAGCAATGGTTCCGCTGGAGCGAGAACCATTGCTGACATAGTCACAGCAAGAGGTATTCGACTTAGCCGTTACCGAGCAAGTAAGTTCATGAAAGAACTAGACTTAGTCAGTTGCCAGCTAGCAAAACATACGTACAAAAAAACACAGCAGGAACATGTTCATATACCTAACCGGTTAAATCGTCAGTTCGCGGTGACTGAGCCGAATCAAGTCTGGTGTGGCGATGTGACTTATATCTGGACGGGGGAGAGATGGTCTTATCTAGCCGTTGTTATTGACTTGTTCGCACGAAAAGTCATCGGTTGGGCAATGTCTAACTCACCAGATAGTGTATTGACTGGCAAGGCGCTGACCATGGCCAATGAGAGCCGCGGAAGGCCGTCTGGTGTAATGTTCCACTCGGATCAAGGTTGCCACTATACGAGTAAAAAATATCGTCAGTTGCTATGGAGATATCGAATCACTCAAAGTATGAGTCGTCGAGGGAACTGTTGGGATAATAGTCCTATGGAGCGAGTGTTCAGAAGTTTAAAAACGGAATGGGTACCAAAGAATGGCTATAGAAGTTTTACAGAGGCACAGAAAGCAATAACGGATTATTTGGTTGGTTATTACAACCAGCATCGTCCACATCAATACAATGGTGGATTAACACCAAATGAGTCGGAACGACAGTTTTGGTTCCCTTATAAAACTGTGGCCAGTTTTACTTGACCACTACAGTTTACGTTCGTTGATGTTAATCCGATTCGTTAGGGAGTGGGGCTTACAGGACCTTATCGACGGCTTTTTTATCATCATGGTTTAAGGTCGATTTGAAGGGCTACGTGTCGGTGAAGGCTTGAGTTGGGCGTTACCCTTCGGGCAAGGCTTTTCGCTGGTATCTTTCATCTATGGCCTAAGAGTGACATCACCCTGATGAGTCACTGCGTGCCGCCCCAGGATGTGCCTCTCTACAGCCCCTATCTAAAAGGATATCGCTGCAATCCTGAACGCCTGCGCTACTGCGTAGCTGCGCCTCGTCGTGCCTCCTCGTTGCCTTTCACCATCTGAACTCAAGTGTGAGTAATGACCTTGATTCACTAGCCGGCTTATTTGCCCTGACTCGCATCACAACGCTTTCTGCTCTTCCTTCTAGATATCTCATCACAGAACCTGTTTTACAAGGGTATATGAACGCTACGCGCCCTTGTAAAGCAGAACCTTGTAATGAGCTAAAGAAGTCAGGCGACAAGCGAAGTGATACTCAAACAACAAGGGGCAAAGCCATGCTAGTGAATCCATCTCAAACTCACACTAACGTTCAAATCGCGACCAACGTATCGACGTTGGACTCTCAGGCAACTGCACAAAATGATCCCTCTAAGAGCAAAGAGAAGCAGGATTTTTTAACCTCGTTTAAGGCTGGCAAATTGCGTAAAAATGCTAAGGCCAAAATTACTAAGTTGTTGGAGCTTGCGGATTCGTTGATCTTAAAAACTCAATCAATGGGTATGGATGATTGCTTTAGAAGTAATCAGCCTGTCACGATGGATAAAGCGGAATTTTGGGATTGGTACGAAAAGAACTACAGCGACATGGTTATTTTATTAACTGTCCATGACGGGGTTCTGGTGAAGGCTACGGTATGTGATTGTATCTACCATTTTTCTAATGATGTCGTCATGACTTTTTCATTGGATTCACGAGGCGAGGACACCGCTATTTTTGAGAATGATCCCCTTGACGCTGAGGAAAGCGAAGAGGTGAAAGAATCCGTTTTATTAACGTCGTTCGATAAATACGAACACTTAAAAAAAACGGCCATCGTGAAGCAAGTTGTCATTGATTGGAGTGAATCAAATCTATTCTCTGATGGTGATGCGTATACGCTAGACGATTACAACACCAAAGCAACCCAAGAAGCGAGGGAAGTCGGTCGCAACAAGGGGTACAGTAAGACGATGATGTATATCGAGTTTGAGAATGGTGATTTGGAGCGATTCAGACATGATATTGATGCAGACTACCCTACGTTAAATCATTACTACGCTGCTGTGAGTGACATTAAACTCATTGCACTGTCTAAAGTGCGCTTTACGTTTGAGCAAGTGACAAAGGCGTTAATTGACGGCTACCTGTCACCGCTTAACCGTGATGAAAAAAAACCAACACCACCGACCCAAGATAACACCCGTAAAGTCGTAGCTCTAGGGGACTATCAAGAGCGACAAGAAACGAAGCGTGAGCGATTAGAAGATCGCGCCGCTAAAGCGGGATCGGTGTCTAATGAGCGGTTTAATACTGCGAGTACATTAGGGAAAATGTTGCCGTTCGGTCAGCCAATCCTTGTTGGTCATCATTCAGAAGCGAAGCACCGTAGACACGCGGAGAGCATCAATACAAACATGCGAAAAAGTGTAGAAGCTCAGGATAAAGCGGAATATCTCAGCCGTCGCGCTGATAGTGTTGGCTCTGCTGGTATCGCGTCAGACGACCCCGAAGCGGTCGGTAAACTCAAGGAAAAGTTAGAGGCTCGCGTTAAATCTCAAGAATTGATGAAAGCCGTAAATAAAGTGGTTCGTGCTCCCCACATGAGCGAAGAAGATAAGATCGAATTCTTAGTTAAGACGCATGGGCAAACCGAAGAAAAAGCGAAAAATTTGTTAAAACCTGACGCATGGGGAGGGCTAGGCTTTGCCAGTTATGCCCTTAAAAATAATAATGCAATGATCCGCACGATAAACAAACGACTCGTTGAATTGGTGTCGTTACACAATGAGGAGCCGTTACAGGAGAGTGGTGAAAGCATGGGGACGGCTTGGGAGTTGTACGAGGAAGAGGGACGCATTAAGTTTTCTTTTGAGGGTATCCCAGACGAAGTTATTCGACAGAAATTAAAAAGTAATGGGTTTAAGTGGTCACGATACTCTAAAGCGTGGGTTCGTAAATTAACACCTAATGCCGTATCGGTGACAAAAAGACTCATCACTCTTCTGAATTAATCAAAAATATGAGTCATTCACTCGTATTCACACGTGAATGACTTCCATAACGTAATGCAGTAAACTCAAGATAATTAAATAGGGTATCTACTATGTCTGAATCAAGCAAAGTCACATTAAGCGTTGAAGAGTTGATCAACTTAACTGCCCATGCTGCCACTCAAGAGCAGTTAAACGATACGCGTAAAGAACTCGACCAAAAAATCGAAACGGTTCGCCATGAAGTTCAAGATGTTCGTCATGAAGTTCAAGATGTCCGTAATGATCTTACGGATAAGATTGATTCCATTAAAAACCTCATTATTGCAACCGCTTTCGCGATGATTGCGACTGTAGCCGGTGCAGCCTTTTGGCTTGGTAATAATATCAACGTTTAATAGTCAAACATATTGCCTTAAATGCCTCTTATCCTAGAGGCATTTTTTGTCCTCGTTATGCCCTCGATCGCTTCAACACTCGCGCTAAAAGA
This sequence comes from Vibrio sp. J383, assembly GCF_023503985.1. NCBI lineage: Bacteria > Pseudomonadati > Pseudomonadota > Gammaproteobacteria > Vibrionales > Vibrionaceae > Vibrio > Vibrio sp. J383. Next base: position 17,095 of record NZ_CP097295.1, read on the forward strand.
AGTTGAGCCAAAGGCTCGACCGCAAGCGGTCGTTAAAACGGCTCTCAGTGCCACTCTGCGCCCATTTACTCAATGTCTGATTATGCTGCTTTGTCTTCGTGTTATTTTGTGCATTTGTGGCTTATAGGGATTGATAGGCGGCTTTTTTATCATCATGGTTTAAGGTCGATTTGAAGGGCTACGTTGTGGTGAAGGCTTGAGTTGGGCGTTACCCTTCGGGCAAGGCTTTTCGCTGGTATCTTTCATCTATGGCCTAAGAGTGACATCACCCTGATGAGTCACTGCGTGCCGCCCCAGGATGTGCCTCTCTACAGCCCCTATCTAAAAGGATATCGCTGCAATCCTGAACGCCTACGCTACTGCGTAGCTGCGCCTCGTCGTGCCTCCTCGTTGCCTTTCACTGCCTGACATTAAGTTCGAGTAAGGGCTGGTTTTTTTATGCGCCGATTTTCCTTTCTACTCGCATCACGTTACGGACTCGCAAGCTGTTTTACCTTCTCTCAACACAACCTGCCTTGCAAGGGAGGCTTCGCGCTGTATCCCTAGAGCAGCAAGCTGCTAAGGGCTACTAGCCCCTTGTCAAATCAGAACGATGTTGTGAGTGCGGACAGCTAAGCGGCTCCGAAAAGTGATACTCAAACAAAAAGGAAACTCCTCATGGCGCAACAAAACTCAACCCTAACTCTCCCTAAAATGCCAAACAGCGACCAACGTTTCGCCGTTGGGCACGAAAGCTCACCAAAAAATGATTCCTCTTTAGTGTTGCACTCTGATTGTGAATATCAGGATGCAAAGCTGGAATTGGCTTTCCTTGAAGATAAAGACAATGAAATGACGGCTTTTCATGTTCGTGTTGCGGATTTATCGAACGCCATTAAACGCTACGAAAACCAAGGGTTCTCTATTGCACAGGGGAGCCATATCTCTATAGCGGAATTGAAAAACGCAGGATTTACGATGTGCGAGGGGCAGCTCTATCCGTCCACACTCTCAAAAGTCCGCTTTCAGATATTGCGACATTTTCAACTTGGCTCATTAAACGACAATTTTATCGTCATGGATGTATCAACATCGTCAGAAAAATTGTTTTCGTTCGACCTTTGCCCGTTTTGATTGGCTTTTTTATCACGACATAAGGAACTGATAAGCATGAAATATCTATCACACTATATGAATGACAAACAAACCCTTGTCTTTGATGAGCTAGGCGCGTTCTTCGCCTTTTCTAATGAGCAATTCGCAGCAGCAAAAAAAGAGGGGATCAAATACGTGTCGCTAGGGTTTGGTATGATCGTGCCAGAGAGTAATGCGAGTGCTTTGATTGAAAAATTGGATGAGATCCAAAAGGAAGCGATCGCACAAGATATTGCTGAAAATGGCATCAAAGCGATCATTCGTCGTGAGCTATTCAACCACGAATGTTTCTATAGCAATGACATCCGTGACTGTGTTGAAAAACTCACCGATTACAACGTCTCAAGCGAGGAAATTTACGCGGTGTTTAACCATGTCCGACAGACAGAGAATGTGTATTAATTCCATATGAAAACGCCTAGATATTTGCTCGAACAAATATCTAGGCAGTGTCCAAAACTTAAACATACGGTTATTTAAAAATGAACGAGCTAAATATTATCTCAACCAAAGAAAAAATGAAAGTTCAGACTTACGTTTGTACAGCACAGCCATTTGATTTAGGCAAGGTGGTGATCACGCAAGGTATCGACGCTTTATTACGTAAAAATATCGGCGCCAGCTTGCGTGTCTGTTTAATGCGTCACCAAAATGGCGATTGGGGGAATATGCCAATTGAAGATAAGATTTCAAATGACGAAGCCACTAAAACAGGGGAGCGCATTCTGTCAGGCTATCGGTTGTGTGATAAACAAATTTGGATCATTACCGAATGGGATCGCAGTGTGACGACGGTATTATTACCGAATGAATATTAATCACGATTTCAACTAGAAACAAATCCAGTCAATGACTGGATTTTTTTGCGTTTTACTTTCTGGTTTCGGTTTTAAAAATCGATTCGCACTTATTCACAATAAACTATGTGGCTAAGTTGAGTATAGGTACTCTGTGAATAAGTGCTCGTTTTTACGCTGTATTTTTCTTTGTCATCCGACTATAACCTTCATTTTTTTCTGTCAATACTGTGGAACCACCACAATAATAATGAGATCGTTTTGATTTTCGAGTCATTAAGGTCTAGCAGGGTGAAGGGTATTTTTTGATGTGGTGAATGTTGAATATATCTTTAGGGTTCTACTATGCTGATATAGTGATTCTTACTCACTGCGTGAGCGCGTTCTCTACTCGTCGCACAGCTCCTCATGGTAAACTGATTTTATCTTATTTATTAACAATATTTATTGTGGTTATATAGTGAAAATAAAAACAATCTTCGTTTTTCTCATTCCATTCCAAGCGTCTTCTTTTTGTTTTGATGAAGCAGGATACCATTATAATGTCTCTCCAAACTTACTTAGAGCGATTGCACGCGTTGAAAGTAACTTAAACCCTAATGCTATCAATGAAAATAAAAATAGCCGTGGTGAAGTGGTGAGCCGTGATTATGGGCTGATGCAAATTAATTCGAGCTGGTTCAAAAAGCTTTCGGATTTTAATGTGAATGATCAGAATATCTATGAGCCGTGTTTTAACGTGTCATTAGGTGCATGGGTATTAAGTTCTAACTTTTCCAGTCATGGCTATAACTGGAACAGCATAGGCGCATATAATGCGGGTTTCTCCAAACGTACCGAAACCGCCAGAAAAATATACATCCAAAAAGTCCAATCTGTTTATTATTCCGAAAAAGTTAAATAACCATCACTGCACCGTTATGGTGCAATGATGGTTGTCATTTTCTCTTTCTCTTCCTTCCCTCCCTCTCTTCGCTCCTACGTCTGACCCTTCTTGCAGCTCTCTATTCAGTCGCCATAGATCCGGCTTTTTATCTTTCTCTGGTCAAATTTTCTCAAGTTAACCCACCTCAAGCTGATGAAGCTATCCTGACCTTTTACTTTCTCTGAAAGTCACCACACACCACGGCACATTGATTTCAATGTGAATGGTTGTCTGTGAAAAACATAAAGACAATAAAAACAATAACTTATAGATATCTATGGGAGCAAAATAGAGCATGAAAAAATTTTCAAAATCTCAACTAATTAGCCGCTGAAATCGTATTTAAAAATGTGTTAAATGTATTTAATCTCCATTTAACCCATGCGTGGTAAGGTTTGCAGGCTGTTTGACTTGAAAGTGAGTGTATTTGTATTTTATTTCAATTTAGCCCTTTTTGAACAAGGTTTGTGGGCGATTGTGAAGTTGTGGTAATATGGTATTGTATTTGAATGTACATTAAATCGTATTAACACATTTGGGTGGGAGAAAATCTAAAAATGGCGAGAAGCACAGTATTACAAGCCACAATCAAAGGGCCGCTAGAGCAAGATTTTCGCAAGTTTAAAAAGAGAGAGGGTTTGACTGATGCAGATGCGGTTCGTCAGCTTTTGACATTGGCGCTACGTATCAAACTGAATGACAGTGATGATGAAAGGCCGTCGAACCGTGAGCTGATGGAAGAGATTTACCGCGTAGTAAGAGGTAGCTCTGCCATTGGTGAAGTTATTCATGGACAAACCTTTGATGGTGAAAAACTATATAGAGATCAAAAAGACTCAAAGCCTGTCCGTCAGCAAGTTAAGGCGGACATTGATAAAAAAGTAGAGGCCTATCTTTCAGGCGAAAAAAAAGGGTAGCCACTGGCTACCCTTTTATTATCGCTCTAACTCTCTTTCGATTTCTTTGTCTTCCCAATGGCTCTCTTTCTCTGATTGATTAAATTCCATCTCTTGTTGAGGTGAATATTCTTTTGGCTCAAAGTGGTCGAGTGATTGGCTGTCAGTCTCTTTTTTCTCATTGTAGTTGAGGATGTCTAATTCGCTCTCTTGATGAGAAATATGTGGCTCACTTAATTCTACGTTATGTGCGCTGTTATCCCTCTCTAGTTTGTCAATGCACGATTTAATGTCTTCTTTAAGGTTATCGTCTGACATGAATTGAATGTCTCGACCGTTAAAGTTCTCGATGATTTTCTCAATGTTATTTGAGTTTAAATCGTGATTACCTTGGTTTAATACAATAATGATGTTCTGTCTCAGTTCATCGGTGGAGATGTTTTGAATATCGTTCTTATGATTGATATTGATAATGTCAATCTGTCCTTGGGTTTGGTCTCGAATTAAAAATGAGTTTTCAATTGAGGTGCTGATAATAGTGGTGTTTAAATTCTCTCCTTGATGGAATTGTGTTAATTGTTTGGACTTTGTGCCTAGGGTTCTTGGATTAATGTCTAGGGAGGTGTCTTTATTGCCTTGAGTATCTAAATAGGTCACTTCAATGGCTTTGGTTTCACCTTCTTTATTGTGGATGTTGGTTAACATCGCAGGATGAAGAGATCTATCTTCGGATGAATAGACCGCAGAGTGGAACTTAACGTGGTTATTTTCAATGTTATTGACACCGAGCTTGTTTAAGTACGTTTGGGCCAGTGTATTATCCATTGGTAAGCTTTGATTGATATAATCTTTAGCCCGTTCTTCAAACTGCGCAATATGCCTTGGGGTGGTGCTCAGTAATTTGTCGTGTTTACGGTTTTCCTCCAGTTGATATTTATCTGGCTCATTGAGCATCTTGTGCGCTTCATTCATCGCGGCTTTATAATTCATTTCCTTATGACTCATGATTAGGTTAATCAATGCGCCTTTTTCGCCTGTGGTGTAGTCTTTAAAATAACCACGATATTCTCCGGTTAAGGTCACTTTAATGGCCGATTTACCAATACCAAAGGTTAAATAATCCCGGTCTGACTTGGATTGATTTGGCTGGCCTAATAACTGAATGGCGAGACTTTCGGTGTATTTGGGTAGTTGTGTGTTGATGTGCTCCCTAAATGTGTTGTAGTCAAAATCACCACTTTTATTTTGGAACCGGACGTCTTCATGAGGCAGAGCATTACGGTTAAAGTAGGTGGTGTCTTTGGGTGGGATTTGGTTAAGGGTTTCTATCGCACTGGCTTTGTGGCTCTCTTTAGAAAGCCAGCTTTTGACCAATTGTTTGGTGTTGTCGGTATAGAGCCGAATGTGCTGACTGGCACGAGTCACATCGATACCAGCGCGTCTTAGGTTGGTCAATGCGCCTTTGCTTTGTATCGCGCTAATGACGTGTTGATAGGTGGAGCCTTGCGCCATGTCTGCGGTTCGGCTATACGCATAATCCCAATGCCCGTCTTTAAGCTCATTCGGGTTAATGGTGAGCATCTGTCCTGTTTTCGATTGCGCACTGATGTTGTCTGAGCTTGCTTGCGTGATGCGGTACTCCTCGTTGGCTTTAATGCCGCGCTCTTTATCGGTAAAACGGGTGATGATTTTATCGCCCGTTGAGAGTGGCTTTTCTGATGTAGAGAACAGGGTGGTGAAGCGGTGGTCACGGTTACGCGGTAAGAACGGCCTTGTCTTACCTGTACTCGCGTCTTGAAGTGTTACTACGCCATGCTCTGAATCTACGTGAGTAATGGTGGCGTATTCGCCGGGCTTGGTGCTCAGTATCAAGCCTTTTTGATACGGCATCATGGTGGTGAGCTCTTCCCCCGTCGCGCCGATTGAGCGTAGCCTCGTTGCGATGACGTTCTCTTTGCCTAATTCACTCTTTTTCATCAAACCGACACGGATGTGTTCGGTGATGGTGTCTCGCTCCTGGTTGGTGTACGCGATAATCAGTGTGTTGTCTCGCGTGTCGGGGGTGCGCTCTAAATAGTCTTTGGCGACCACATAAGGCAGCTTCTCTGTGGCGGTGAGCTGCGCTCTGCGTCGGTCTTTGTCGTTTTCATCCAGCGTGGAAATGACATGTTGACTGTTGCCTTGGGTATCAGGGGCTTGCTGCTGGAGCTTATCCAGAGCGCTCTGTGGCTGCTTATCAATGGTGTTTTGCGCCGCATTAAGTAAGGTGTCGTTTTGCTGACGGATGATGTCGGTCATGTAAGCGGTATCGATGCGGCCTTGGCTTATGGCCAGCTCAAAGGGTTTGCCGGCACTGAGCGATAAAAGCTGCTCTCTATCGCCCAATTTGGCTGTTTTGGACTGACTGTCATTGACCAGCTTTGTGAACTCATCGGCTTGCTTGTTGCTGACCATGGAGCTTTCATCGAGAAAGAACAAAGTGTGTTGGTAGTCGCTGGCATCGCGGTTTCCTTGTCGGATGTCAGAGAGCAAACTTTCCAGGGTTTGCGCTTTCACGCCTTTGCTTTCTAGCTCTGCGACGGCTGCGTGTGTGGGCGCAAGACCGATGACACTTTGCTCTGGCTGCTGGCTGGCTTCTTTCACTAACTGGATAAGTTCAATGTTGGATTCAAGCATGGTGGACTTACCTGTACCGGCTAACCCTTGGATGGCCACAAAGCTGTCCTTGGTGGTTGAGATGAGGGTGATGGCGTCCTTTTGCCCTTGGGTTAGGCGAGGCTTGGTAGCGAGAAAGTCTTGCACCTGCTTAGGCGTTGCAAAAGGTTGATGCTGGCCTTTACCATCATCGATGTTTTGCAGGATGCGCTTTTCAGTTTCTAGCGCGGCTTGCGTCGTCCAGCGTGTGCCGTCACTGTACTCCGCAGAGAGGGTGTCGCTTCGCTTAGTCAGCTCTGTTTCAACCTGCTCTTTGGTAATAGAGCCTCCGGCTTCTTCAAAGGCGTAACGCACCGCTTCCACGACTAAGGCTTTTTGGCTAAACGCCGCTTCTCGCTCTGAGAGGTGGTTCAGGGCAAAGCTGACCGCTTTTTCGATGAGTGGGGCGTTTTGCGATTTGGCCAGTGCTGACAGCGCTTGACTGACATCCTGCTTTAGTAAATCTTGGGTGGCGTCGTTTAGGTAGCGGTCGTTGACGTTTTGCGTCTGCAGTACGCGCTCAATGGCTGACGGGGAAACCTGTTCTTTTTCAAGTGCGCTTTGGGCTTTGTCTGGTTTGTCGGTGAAGATATCAAGGCGCTCTGTTTTTTCAGTCAGGTCGTTTATCAGGGGCTTAGATAGGGTAAACGCTTTGCCAGACAGTAAAGTATGGGCTTTTGGCTCAATATGGTGGGCGCCGTGAACGTAGTCGTATTGCAGCGGCGCGTCTTTTAGGCTCTCTAAGTTGACGCGCTGCGTTTCCCCTTTGCTCTCAAGCGTGAGGCTTTCTTTGTCAAGGTGAGTGACAAGGTAGCTTTGGTTCGCGTCCAAGCCCGCAGGGAAGTGTTTGCCTAGCGTTTGAAGGCGTTCGCCTTGGGCGATGTTGAGACTTTGCGGTTTATTGATTTGCATCTTCATCTGCTTAAAGGCGCGACTGGACGGGTCAAAGGTGTGTGATTGTCCATCGTGTTTGCTGAGTGCGGTCATGGTGTTGCTCTCTTTATCGATACTGGCGATGACAAAACTCTGAGGTTTGTTTTTCTCCCAATGGGTGAGTGTCATGCCAGGTTTGTAGTGTTGGACGAGGGGTTGTTGCGCTTTAGAGAGGTGGTGAGGGGTTTGAGTGAATAGGGTGGTTTCGTGTCTGGCGAGGGCGCCAGTATTTTTGAGTTGGCCCCGTATCGCTTCGGTTAACCGCCGCTGCTCGACGCTGGAGGTGGCAATCACTTGCGTGTTGGCTTTATCGGGGAGGTCTGAGTACACCCGCGCTATCCTATCGGTATCATTGTCATGCAGTTTTACGTTGGTATGGCTGGCTCGCTTGCCAACCCAAGAATGACTCTCCACATTGCCTTTTTGATACAGCGAGATAGCGTTATTGGCTTTAAATCCCTGACGGCTTGATACACGATTAAGCATCACTACTTTACTGCTCGATTGTTTGGCTTTATCTGTGAGGGCCAACAATTCATTGGCGCTCATCTTATTGGCGTCATCGATGAGCAAGACGTCTTTATTGGTCAGCGGCGTATCGCTTTGCAATAAGCTGTGGGTGGTGTGGCGCTGCTCTGGTGAAAAGAGCTGACCGACCCAGGCGCTGAGAGTTTGACTTTTGCGCTGGACGCTCTCCATGCCTTCAGCCTTAGCTTTCACGCTTTGGGAGACCAGTTGGACACGCTTACCGCTGTGATTGCCTACGTTGAGTAGCTGCTGCGCAATACCCTGTGATGAGCCGTGTACATTGACCACATGGAACTGTTTGGTGGAGTGGTACAGGTCAGTCAATAGGCGCTGCTGGCTTTCAGGGATAGCGAGCTTGTTGAGCGTGTTGGATTCAACGTGTGTACGCATATGATGCGCCCGTCCTTGTGTGCTGTCGATAAGCGCTTTCTCGTTATCAATTAAGCCTTTGGTGGTGTATTGCCCTTTTTGACTGAGTCCTATCAAGTCGCCCTGTTTAATCATTTCATCCGCGACTTTTTTGATATCAAGGGCGTTGAGTTGCACGCCGCCTTTGGTGAACTCTGAGGCGGTGAGTTCAATGATTTTTTCTAGGTGTAACGCGGTGCTGTATTGCCCTAGATGGTCAATGGCTCTGCTGATGGCGGCTTTGGTTTCACCAAGTGGTGGGGTGTTTTGCGCTTCTTTTACTTGTTGCGCCATGGTGACAAGCTCTGCGGGGTCATACCCTTGCTCTTTTACGGTGCTTTGCCACTGTTTGTTGAGGCTGTCACTGCTCTGGTAGGTTTTGCTTTTACGAGTATCGAGGTTTGCTACGTCTTTCGCCGCGCGCGAGTCAAAGCCTAAATCGAGTGTGCGTTGGTCAATTTGTTGTTTGCGAGTGGACGACGCATCAAGAATAGGCTGAGGGACACCGCTGATTTCGAACTGACCGTTGCTGACGCCTCGCGTGGAATAACCGAGTGTTTCTGCCTCTTTAGCTAATTGGCTCTGGTACAANATACCGTAGTATTTTTGGAAGTTGTAAATNCGCTCGCCAGTNCCGTTAATCACGCCCCCTTTTTGTTTTAGGCTGGATGCAAGCGTGCGAAGTTTTCCTTCTTGNTCGCGCGTCATGTTAGCGGCTAGCGCGTGNGAGTGGACCTGTGGGTCGTTTTCACGGCTGGTNTTATGGCGTACGACTGCGAATATCATCGAGTCGGTGTTGTGAAACTCGCGNGCTCCCTCTTTGTTGATGGTAGTGAATTGTGCCACGTCTTTTTCNAGNTCTGTTAAGGCGAACTTCACNGCGTTATTGTGCGCTTCAATAAGTCGATNGTCGCCACTNACAAGCGCAAGAACGCTGACGGTTTTAGGTGCAGAAAAGGTCAGGTCGAAGCCCGATTTATGATCATTTCGTTTCCCTTTAATGGTTTCANCNCCCAGGTTGCCAGAGAGNACCGACTCTAGGGTGGCTTGCTCTACNGGNTTNCCCGCCAGTCCCGCTTCGATGGCCAGCTTGCCATGCCAGAAGGTGTTTTCTCCCTGGNCTTTTTCNTTGAGGTAATAGTTATCGCNNNCGTCTTTTTCTAAAGAGACGTCAGGTANGTCTTTGGGGTTTTCTTCGCTGAGNTAATATTTGGCAGCGCCAGAAGCGGATTTCANTGGGCTAATAGAAAGCATGAGTATTNTCCTTATGAAAATACCGCGAGCCAAAAAGTGCACCTAAAACGAGCAAGAACAACTAACAACACTAAATAGAATGGTCATTCATCTTAGTGCGGCAAGGCGGTAATACTTGTTTAATTGATAAGTTTTGGGTGTGCTAGGTGTGTATCAAAAATGTGTTGGTTCGCGGTTGGATGATTGAGTTGATGTGGTGANTNNTNNTATTGCTGCTCTTTTANTCGCAATGCATTCATNTTGTTNGAATAANNCACAAAATCNGTNGGTGGCGTATCNGTTGCAGAACAAAAAANATTGAGACAGTGTTGTATNTTTTCTAATGATTCATCATGTCCAGNTAACGATGTGGGNGCTCTTACTGATAGTTCTTGGTGTGTNATTGTNAGTATTTCTTCTAGTGCNTTNGGATCTATCTTGTCTTTAATACCTATATCGTCTAACGAACTGACAATGACGTTGATCGCAAAAAAAGCCATGCGATTTAATTCCCTATAAGCCTCTGAATACAATAAAGTTGGAGCTATTTCTGTGATTTTATTTGTCGCAATTTGATTGACTATTTTCCAGTACTGCTCATCGATGTTGCTACCGCGAGTGAAGTACGCGGTTGTGGTTTCCTCCCAGTATGGTCTATCGATAAAATGACGTTTTAATTCTCCTATGCACCAGTTAACGTCTTGTTCAAATTGAGGTGTATCAATGCGTTTTTTCATTTTATTTCCTTATGCAAGGCAAATTGCCGCTAGCAGCAAAACTGAGCGGTGTNGGGGTTAAGGGGAAAGTAGAATTAAAAGCTGTGAGTACCCTTTGAGATGGCGGTGAGTGCTGTCACATTCTTTATTGTATGGTCTGTCATTCTTGCAGGGGTATTGTATGCAAGGTTCAGTATGGATGTTGATATTTTAGATTTTACTTACCCTATATTTGCTGTTGCTTTGTGGAGCATGTTAACTCCGTTTTTAGACTATTGGGCAAATGAAGGGATTGTTCGTACTTTTACTCAAACAAAAATTGCTTTTTATGGCGAGCATTGGTTTCAGTGGGGAGTGTCGGCTTTAATTTTGATTGTCGGCTATTTTATGGTTTTTTGCATGAGCCGATANAGATATGAATAACACTGACAATCAGTGCGTAAGTCCAGATACAAGAAAACGCCCATGTTACAAATAACGTCCACATCTGAATAGGTAATGAGAATAACGGTATTGCGATTATTGATGCCGTGATTACTGAACATACACTAAAGTGACAAAGNGCGTTTCTTAGTGTTGCAATGCTGGTTCTAGTAAGCGCTTTCACATTTTTCTTTTTTGATAGCCATCGATGAAAGCGTGAGGCGTGAATGCTGTTTCCTTTCTGTTTGTTTAGAGCGCAAGCTAAGAACGTTGAGTACGTAATGATAAAGACAATTTCTAGTGTAGTTTGATACAAGTTGTTATGCACCCTGAGTAGGATGAATGGACTATAAAATAAAAAAATTAGCCATGATATATCACGGGTCAATAGGGCTATTGTCATAAAAGGATACTGGCTTCTGACAGTGTGCCTCGTTTTTTTAAACTTGTCTTTGAGTGGCATGGTGGTGCTCTTTATATAACGTAAATTGCCGCTAGCAGCAAAACTGAGCGGTGTGGGAGTTAAGGGGAAAGTAGAAGTAAAAGCTGTGTGGACTAATTTGTTGGTTTACGGCTCAAAGCTCGAATCGATAAATAAAACACTGCCATAGCAAAATCGATTTAATGATGTGACATCGTCAATGAACTCACAAAACCATTCGGGGTATTGATCATTGTTGTAGTGTTGAATAATGAGAATATTCTGCCTTGCCTCGTACATAGGGTGTCGGGTGATATAGTCAAGGATGTCAAATGTGGCGTCACTGTAAGGTATGTGACTATTAAAAATATCGTCAATCTTTTCGATGTGGCCGGAGAGCATTTCATAGCGCTCATGCGCCTTGGTTTTAGAAAAGATGCTCTCTTTTTGCTGTTTATTGAAATGGAGCGGTCGTCTCATATTCACGAGATGAAGGGGTACATGGCGCAAAGCGCAATAATAGGACGTCAGTTTTAAAACCGTTTCTGTCTCACTGGGAAAAACCATGTTGTTGTGTGTATATCCGTCCCCTGCTTTTTTAAAAAGACGAAATAGGTAGGATGGGGTGTTTACGATAATTGCATTTAAATATCTGCTTGCCTCAAAATTTGGGGGTTGGAGCAAATTTGATGGAAGGTGTTTTTCTGGGGGTGATGGCTTTGTGGTGCGGATTAAATTGAAAAAGTTCGGCTTGATTTTGTCTTTGATTGACATGGTGGTATTTCCTTATGCAACGCAAATTGCCGCTAGCAGTAAAACTGAGCGGCAATCAGGATGAGAGGCGGAGTTTAAAAGCCTTGCAATGGCAAGGCTTGAAATAGTGGTTGAGTGATTAGTCGAGGTGATAAGGCTCTAAGGTGTAGCCTCTATGGTGCGTGCGTTGGATTAACCTTTTAGCGTCTCTATAGGTCAGTACGAGATGTCGCCAGTCGTTGCCGTCGAGCATATCAAGAACAAAGAGGGGTTCAGGTTGTTTGTCAGGTGGTGTGTTTTGGTGAGTGTTCGGTTTTTTTACTCGCGCGCTATGTTGGCGCTTGTGTTGGACTCTTGGTTTCATAATCACTTTCCATTGTTGGGGAAACAACGTAAGGCAAGAAAGAAAAGCGGCATAGATTAATATGCCGCTAGCTAAAGAATTGAAAAATGTGAGCTTTTCAAGATTAAGCTTAAAATTACACTGGAAGCAATGTGAGCAATGTTGTGTGAGTCATAGAGAGCTCCATGACTCACATCTAAATAATAATCATTATCATTTAGATGTCAAGGTTATTGTTCATACCAGAGTTTATTAAAAGCGCGCTCCTCTAAAATATCTTCAATTCGCCGTCTGGTTTCGGTTTCCTTTTTTTCTCGCTCAACGTGGCTGCGTGTAGAGTGTTTTGGTAAACAAAACGGCTCTTTTACGGGCTTATTATCGTCCATTATATTCCTCCGTTAAAGAAACAGTGAGTGTGATTAATGTACCTGGTTCTGGCGCTTCTATGTCGATGAACGCAACATAACCTTGCCAAATTCCATCAACTTTTTCAAAGTGTTGCAACGATGCATCTAAGTGCCAGTTAAAAAAGGCATCATCAACTTTCTTGAAGGGGAGTTTGCATTCGGGCGCATTTTTCACGATAAAGTCGGCAAAATCGAACTCGCCTGCAAAGGCGCACCCGCCACTTGAGTGTTTTTTAATAAATTCAATCTCTAAGGTAAGGTTTGACATGGTGTTCCCTTAATCGTTCGTTATTCATAAGCATCCGTGATTTCGATATCTTGAGATATCGCCGACTCTTCAAGCTCTTGCTGAGCGCGCTCTTGATGGTCATTGTCTGACTTGAGATTTTCGGCCTCTTTGCTGGCTAACGCTTTGACCGTCTCACTTCGTTGTGCTTGTTGGATTTGGTCGGTTTCCAATTTCATCTCTTCCGGCGTTTCAAACTGCTTGGCTTGGATTTCGGTGAGTGCGTTACGCTCTTCTTCGTTGAGGAGCATACCAGGGGCGACACACTCAAAGTAAATCGCTTTTTGATACGCCTTAGTCATGGCGGGTGAGGGGGTGTAATTACGTTTGATAAAGGCCGGTGTCACATCTCGCATTTTATCAAAATGCAAATCCAGTTGAGTGATGAAGCTGCTTCCTGGTACGCGAAGGTAACATTGCAAATCATCCATGGCTTGGATTTCACTGCTAGAGACGACCGGACGTGTCGTTGTCTGGTGGCCAATCGATACCCCGTCACGCAAAGCATTTGCACCGTAAGAAATGTTCTCTCTAGATACGTCCACCTCTTGCTCGCCTAAATCTTTTGATGAGATTTGCGCCATTTGCGCGGAGGGGGCGCGAAAGTAAAAACGTGAGTTGAGTAAGTCAAAAATGACGTCAGCGGTGTTTTTACCGTAGGTTTTTACGAGCTGAGCATAAGACTGGAGGCCAATCACATAACATCCCCCAAACTTACGTACTTCGGCAATGATGGTGTCCAGCTCAGGCAGTTTATGCAGACTTGGCATTTCATCCATAATCACCCAAATACGGCGGTCTTCATCGTCTTTGAGTCCCAAGATAGCGTTAGAGGCAATGGCAAGCCAAGTCGAAATCAAAGGACGCAGTGAGGCGTGTTGCTGCGCGTTACTCGATAAGAACAAAAAGCCTTTTTGTTTGTCGTCTTGTACCCACTCGGTGATAGAAAACGGTTTACGTTTGTACTTTCCTTTAGCGTCTTTGTCATCCAATCCATCTAAAAAGCGTAAACTCTTGATGTAGGTGGCGAGCACCGACTTAATGGAGATGGCCGTCTTTTTGATGTCTTTCGAGACCAGGGAAGCCGACTCTGTGCCTTGCAGGAAATTACCCAGAGTTTCAAGCTCAGACGTGAGTATTAAGCTGAGCAGCCTTGCGGTCGAGCAGGGCTTGTCATCTTGGCTCATGCGATACGCCGCACTCGAAAAAATAGTCCGGGCGGAATCGACCCAGAATGGGTCGCCTTCGCCATGCTGCGGGATAAGGGCGCTGGCGATATTTTCAAAGTCAGGGGCTTCTTTTGCGTCACACCATACATCCCAATTGGCGCAGCGTTCATCGAAGGGATTGAGTAAGGTGTCTTGGCTAGGGTCAAAGAACTTACTGGTAAAGGTGCAGCCTTTATCATAAATAATCGCTTTATCCCCACGTTTACGTATCCATCGCAGCAGTTTACGCAGCATGACGGATTTACCAGCCCCTGTGGTGCCGTCAATGAGCATGTGCTGAACTTCAAACTCACGCTTAAATAAGGCCAACCCATCCACTTTAAAATCAGAAATTCGTCCGTTGCCTACGCCCTGCTTCTTGAGTTTCTTTGCCCGTTTTTTTAAATCGTTTGTGAGCACTTTGGGTTCGGCGTATTGGAATCCTCGAACGTGGAAGTCTTCACTTTGCTTTTCGCCTTGTCGCTTAAAGAAATTCATGGCGAGCATCAAAATAGCAAAGGCTATACCGAGGGCCATTAAGAAGTTGATTTGGGCTTGGCGAATGACCTCATCATAGAGGCTGATGAGTTGGGTGTTATCCAGTTGGGAGGCGAGCGTGCCAACGTAGCGTTTTCCACTCCAGAAGGTGGTGACTTCGCTGTTAAGGTCGTGCCCTAGGCTGGCATAGATATGGTTGCGCCAGTAGTAGAACACCGACCAAAAGGCGTTATCGGGCGCGCGTAGCCAAGTAAGCACGCCTGTGAGCGCAATCACCGACCAAATGGCGGCGTAGACTAAGGTGTTGTTGACTTGGAAGAACATCCGAATGGAGTGAAAAGTAATTTGTCCACCACGGGTAAAGTGGTTGCCGGACGCGCGTTTAGGCCTAGGCATAATGGTTTCCTATAACGAGTGAGCGTGAAAGTGTTCTTTTATGTGTGTAACGAGAAGGGGGGCGATGTGTGTTTTTGGGTGGTGTTTTTGTCCTTTTATTTTTGAGTAATCATAGGAATGGGTAAAGGCATTGAAATAAGAGCCTTTTGATGGCTGATAACCGGTTGAGGATAATGTTCATGGCATCGTTCCTTTGGGTAAGGATTTGAAAAGGGGCGTCATTGTGATACGTTGTGTAAGCTCAGTGAATGAATGGATTCGAGTCCTTTTCGTTGATTGAGTATTCTTGAGAAATACACTGAATCAAAAGCACCCTCTTTATGAAGGTGCTTTTTTATTTCAGAAAGGCAAGAAAATGACGCTTTGGCGCTAAAGTGACGTTTTTCTAGCATTGGATGAAAATGTTCAGTAGGATAGCAAGGCTGCTTGGTGCTCATCGTACTGAAGGGTGCGTTCTTTTGGGAATAGGCGTGGGTAGTGACGATCTGATATATATCGTCACAGCCAAGCAGCACATTAGTATGAATAGAATAAGCAATATCTAGCCAGTACGTTAACCCGTGCTGGCTTTTTTGTGCCTGACATAAAATAAGGTAGCAGAGCAAACAAATGCTGACGCACTGCGTTTGTCGGACTCACTCAACCTCTACATGCAAGCATATAGCAGGTCGAGCGATCCATGGTTTATCCAACAAGGTTAAAATGGGGTGGGTACAGTCGAGTCGTGCTGACTTTTTTCCTGAAATAAAACGAACGCTGAAAATCAAAAACCTCGAAAGTTCTATAAAAACTCACGAGGCTCTGAGGGGTATCTAAGCGGTAAAAATCTTAGTCGTATCGTTTGGACTGAGACTAATATTTCCAGCCGTTAAATTGCAACGATTTAGGGATTGGGCTGTAGCAAGGGTATTCAGTCTGTAAGCCGTAATTAATGACTGTGGCTGTATCTACACTAAAAGCGGCTGCATAATTCCCTTGTCTAAAACCTTCTGGATCGATCTTGGCCGTTTTATCTAACACCTTCCAGATGAGATCTACGATGAACTCAGGGTGGCGCCTTGGATCAAGTGTCATGGTGTCCTGCATGCAGAACCAGTTTCCACCACCTAGACGTTTTTGATTTGTGGCGCTTTTAAAGTATGCAGTATGCAAACCTTGTAAGTAAGCGTTTAAGCGCATCGACTCTACCGTGTCTGTCTCATCAATGTGCTGCAAGAAGTAGGGCAGTTTTGTGATGTCTGCCATTGCTCTAGGGGCGCTATACAGTTTGGGGCTTTCGTACTGCTCGTGTATCTCGCTCAGCAGTTGAGTGAGCTCAGGCGAGTGGGTTTGAGCTTGCGCACTTGCACAGGTAAGCAGTAGCAACGATAAGATTTTTTTCATGGAAACACTCCTTTTAGATACCTGATCATAATACCAGTATTTAGGCGATGCATAAAGTCCTTTTTATGCATCGCGATCAATACTACTTATTTGGGTTTTGAGTGTATCTTGGCGCAGCAGGGTACGCTTGATCCGAAGTGACGTATTCCATCCTTTCCGGTCTGTTTACCTCTGTTTCTACCTGTGATTTGACAGTCAGCTCAATGATAGGCTCAGGCTTTTTAATGGGTTGCTGCGCTTGCGCTTGCTGATGTTGTACATTATCGGTAACGCCATCAAAGCGCTCTTGGTTAAACAGTCCACCCGTTTCATTGGTGTGCAGCATCGCCGTGCGCTTGTCTGCCACCGTATCAACGGTGCTGTCCCATCCTTTTGCCATGGTGCTGTTTTGCTCCGGTGAAAGGTTTAGCTGCCCCGCAGGTGTGCTGGTTTGGTGCGTTTGGTTCATTTTGCCTACAATTTTTGCTGTGTCCCCATCAAGTCCCGCCATGGTTGCAAACGCTTCCGTGCGAGTGAAGTCTTTCCATTGTTCTTTCGCCTCAGCAATATCTTCCGGTTGGCGGGCGGTCATGAGGCGTTGGACGTCTAGTTGTTCTAATTTTGCTGTATTTTCTAAGTAACCTTGGAAGGCGTCATTCGCATTCGCAGTAAAGCTGCCACCCCCAGACTCTAAACGCGTTTGGGTGTTGGAGAGGGCGTTCAAGTCCGATTGGCTTTGCATCACGCTAGCGCCAAGTGATTTGGTGTTGCTGGTGTTAATCGCAAAGTCATGCGCAAATTGCTCCACAGCGGTGCGGGTGTCTTTGTTGTCCACCTGCGTACCGGCACTGGTGACTGCGTTTGCCCCTTCGGTGTATTGCTGCGTGGATTGCTCAAGCTGCTGCTTTTGCTCACTGTTCATATTGCTGTAAGCGGTACGTTCATCGTCAGACCATTTCACGCCGCCACTGGCGTTGAAATTAAATAGCGATTTCCCTTTACCCGTGCCGACGCCGCCCTCGAAGCCGCCATGGGCACTTTGCAAGTAAGCTTTCGATTGGTCTTCTGTCCAGCCCGTTTGCTTAATCACGCTGTTAACCGCCGTTTGCATGTCATTCATGCCCTCGCTGACTTGGGTGTTAAAGCCACTGGTACTGCCTTCACCGTAGCTGAGGTTTTTCCCCACACTGTCATGCCAGCGGTCACTCAGCGCTGCGCCTGCCTGAATGTTTTGTCCCAGTTGGGTGCTGCTTTGCTCTAGGTTTTGCGCGGTGTGACTACGGGCATTGGCTACACTCTCTTGCAGCATGGCCGACGTGTTGGTGTTGATGTTGCCGCGGCTCGTGGTTTGGGTGCTGTCGTAGGTAATGCGCCCATCAGGGTGTTGCGCGACCACCGTGCCATCTGCTTTTTGGGTGTAGGTGTGACCCTCGTTGGCAACGGTGTTGGTATCAAACTTATTGGTGTTGGTGTTGTTCATGCTGTGGTTATCAATCTGCATGCTACCAAAGTCCAGATTACCGGTGGACGCTGCCGCGCTCGCTCTGGCATTGGTTGAGTTAATCATGCTTGATAGTTGGTAGTTCATGCTCGACATGACTTCTTGGCCCCCTTTGAGGATGCCCTTCGCTATCATAGGTACGCCTATCATCAAGATGCCGGTCATCCAAGCAAAGCGGCTGTGAAGTTCATCCGCGGCGTTGGCGTTGGAGAGCACCAACCCTCCAAATTTACCGGAGACGTCCGTTGACAGGGATTCCAACCCCCAAAGCTGAAAGCCGTTGATGATGGCAAAGAGTGCCGGCCATGTGGCTAAAAAAGCAAACGTCCCAAAATAGTTTTTGAGCACCATCATGGTTAAGCCAGGAATGACCGCGGCCCCGGCGACAAAGAAACCGAGGCACGCAAAGAGCATGAACATCATCGTATGGAGCATCGGTAAGTATTCTCTGGCCATTAAGCCTAATGACGCCCACATCGAAGTGGTTTGCAGTTTGTTGGTGGTATAAGCGTAATTGAGCGCCGCTTGCGTCGGGTCAAGGCTATCAAGATTGTAGCGCAGCTCGTTCATCAGCATGTTTTGTTTGATGGTGCTGGACGCGCTGGTACTGATTCTAAAAAACTTGTCGTAGCTGCGGGTGAGTGACTGCACCACTTGCGGCTTATAACGGTCTGCGTCTTTGCCAAGCAGTTGATGCGCTAACAAGCTCATGTTTTTATTGGCGGCATCATTAAAGCGCTGCTTGATGATAGGGTAAGCCTCATTACATCGTTTGTAGGTGCTTCGGCCGCCGCCTTCATCAAGGAATAACGCGCGCAGTGGGCTTTGTCGAATGCCATCGAGAAACACAAAAATATCAGGGGCGTTGAAAAGGGCATCCCATGTGTATTTTCCATTGATTCTGACATCCCCAATCATGCAGTTATGGAAATAGTCTCGCCAGAGTTTTTGTAGCGACAACTCATTGATTTTGGATTGTCTTGAGAGCTGGTAAAGCTCTGAGCCAAACAGCATCCCCGTACGACCGTATCGCTCATCGTCGGAGGTGGTGAAAATGGCTTCCACCCCTTCCGCCATCCCCACCATGATAGATGAGAAAAAGTACGTCGGCACTGCCACAAGGTAAGGGACGTTGTCCACCTTATAAGCCTTACCCGGTTGCGTCTTATCAATGATGAGCATGTCGGCTTTCATGTTGATAAGAAACAAGGGGACGGCGAAAAATACCACCATCCATTTGATGAGGTCTTTGGGGTTACGTGACAGCATGAAGATAAACAGACTGGTGACCAGTCCCAGCATCATGCACATCTGTAAGTAATCCCCAAAGGTATTGGTTCTGAAAAAAGTGGCCAGTGCATTAAAGGCTTTGTTGACCACCTCGCCGGAGGTGTAAGTGTAATATTCGAGTATCATCGGTCAGTTCCCATAAGCTTGCGCGGGTTTGGTGGTTGTGCTGATTTCTTTTGTGCTTTGTTGCGCGGTCTTTCTTTGCGAGTCAATCAGTTGATTGCGGTTGTTGAGCGCTTCAATGGCTTTATCGGCCAGCCCTGCGGTAAAGCGTTTGGCGTTATCGATATCGCGCGTGATGAGGGTGATGTCATCGTGGCTGTTGTTGGTGTTGGCCAGCGATTGGCGGGCAACATTTAACATGCTCACGAGGTACTGATTCAGCAGCTCCACCGCTATCATTCGTGAATAGCTGTTGGTATCGGGCGTTTGATTGGCGGATAAGTCGTCAATAAAGAACTTGAGTACCGGTGATTGGGTCAGCTCCAGAAAACCCTCTTGCTTGAGTGTGAGTTTTTGGTCGGTGGCTATCTTTTGCAGTATCGATTCCAGTTGTGTACGTATCTGGTTTTGTATGCCGTTCGTTTGAGAGATGGATAAATGGTTTCGTTTGGTAACGGTAATGCATGCCTTGGGATCTGTGTTGCGGCACTGATACACGTCAGCTTTACCCCCTTCAAGCAAGACATTGACCAAGTTATTGTTATCGGTCAAAAGGCTAGGGTAGTAACGCGGGTTGCCGTCTTTGTCGTACACGTAAGTGCCTGACAAGCTCATCATAAACTGCGCCAGATTTTTGTCGGCTGACAAAAAAGCGTTATTCATAATCGCAGACCACACCACGTTGTGATTGGTTTGGGCGATGTCTTTCAGTGCAGAATCATTCTTGGCGTTGGCGAGCTGACCGGCGGCTTTGCCTCCTGAGCCGCATTCATGCTGCGCTTCAACCCAATCCGAGAACGCGTTGTTTTGTGTGCCGAGCGTCGCGCAGACGTGTTTTTTGGTGGCCGGGGCAGCAAAGGCGGCCAATCCACCGATAGACGCTTGCGCGGCTTCGCAAGAGTTGACCGACTGGTTGAGGTATTTGTCGGCAATGGCTTGCAGATTATCGAGGTTTTGTTTGAGCTGCGGCGCCCAGGTTTGCAGGGCTAGATTGACAATAAAGGGCGGAGCATTATGAATGATGGCTTTGCCCAGTTTCACCAGTTGGTCTGAGCTGATGTGTGAAAACCCGCCCATGAACATATCAATGCCAGAGCACCCTGCACTGATGGAGGGAACCGTGGCGCTGACCAATTGTGCATCGACAATTTTGTTGCGCACAAACAAGCTGCCTCCGGTGTAGTAGTTTGCCGACTGCCCTTGGTAAGCGGTCGGATTTGAGACATTGGCGTTGTACCCTGAGTTGTCAAAAAAACGCGCCAGCGAGTTATTGGTGTCGGCGTGGCTTACGCTTGATAAGCTGATGAGAAACAAAGGAATAACGCACTTATGCACCGAAACGGTGGATAAGTGGTGGGAAAGTGAGCGTTTCATCGAAGAGCCTCCTGCACGCGCGGATCGCTTAAGGCTTGTTGAATGCTTTGGGCGAGCGTGCTTTCTGGTACGTCCCCAATGCTCAAGCGTGAGAACTTACGGCTATTGACGTTCATTAAAAAGGTCGCGGGCATGACGGCTTTACCGTTGCTTGGGAAAAAAGTCCTGCCTATCTCTGGTGTGACAGGAATAGGCACTTCAAAGCCAGCAATCCCCACGCCATCCACAGAGAAGGCGTAAACCGGTAATTGAAATTTCTCACCAAGGCGAGTGATTTTAGGCGCGGTCTTATGGCAGTATGGACACGTGCTTTCGAAAAAGAACGCGAGGGCGTATTGGTTTTGCATGGCCGCGTGTGCGCTTGTGGTTAACAGAGTTAAACTAAGCAATAATATCCGGGAAAAGGGCATGATGCCTCCAAATAGAGTGAATTAACGTAATGGATGAAGTCAGAAATTTAATGGTGAATAACCCTGTAGGGTGGTTTTTCTTCGCAGCGCTAGTGATGGTTGCCGTATTTTTGTGGTTTTGCATCGATTGAGTGACTTTAAAAATTCGATTGCTTAAAGTTGGTGGCGACATTGTAGAAGCGACCCACTAAATCATTTTGACTTATCCAGCCATACGCCAGTGGCTTCATCTCTCCAGTGCTTGGGTGCACTAAAATCAATGCAGGTGTAAAAGGCACTGAGACTTTGCCTTGGTTATGGCGGTTTTTTTTGAGGTTAGTGATGAAAGTATCATCATTGCTGATACCCAATAACTCAAAATGGTATTGGTCAGCAAACGCTTGGATGGACGGGGCGAGTTGTTGGCTGAGTGTATCTTTACCTTCATAGACAAAGAAAAACCCCCATCCGTCTTGTTTCATCTTTTCAACCGCGTCGGTTTTCTTCTTATCCTCCAGTTCTAAATACACCTGTCTTGCGGCTTGCTCCGTCGGGTGGTCTTTGGTGTAAGAGAACTCAGGTCTTTCGAGCAGCAGCGCTTTAAAAGTCATGCCTAATTGGTCGGTTTGGTCTGTGATAAAGTGATTTAACGCTAAAAACTTAGCGAGCTTGTCTTTATCTTTGGGATGAATGGCGGCGTCGTTTTGCGCTTCAATATGCGCAGAGTGAAACCAGTCCATCTGTTCGGTGGCCGATAAGGTTCTAGGCGGTGACACAGTGGTTTGGGTATTGCTTGGCAGCGGCTTGGGTTTGGGCGTTTTGGGTGCTTGTCTTGGCTCGTTGTACCATCGCCACCCTGGAGGGGCGTCATTGGCGAGAGCAGAAGGTAGAGGGGCAAGCAGCGTTAGGGTAATGACGTAAAGCAGAGATTTTTTCATCATCATAGGCCTTGGTTAAATAAAGCGAAGTGACTAAGAGGTTAAGCATTTGGGTCTCTCACGTAGGCGGCGCATTTGATGTGGCGATGGGTTGCGTAGCGTGAGTAAGTATTGAAGGTATTCATCATGGAGCAAAGCGTGGTGTTTAGACCATACGTCTTGCTCACTGCTAAAGTAGTGAGTCTGATTTTCAATGTTTTCTATCAGCTCTCGATACTCATCCAGCCTTTTAGTGATATCGGGATAACGGTCAAGTTGTTTGGTGAATATCACATCGTTTGGAATGAGCCGTAAGAGAGTAAAGGTACGCAGTAAAAAGGTTTGCAGGGGTTTGATAAACATAATCATAGACCTTGATGAAATGCGGCAGAGTGTTTAAGTAATGGGTGACAGTGCGCTTATGGCTTTTCCTACAATTTGCGGTGATTGGCAGAATTGAGGTTTGAATCTTTCGTTATCGCAAAGTAACCAGAATCCTTGTTTTTCTTCATCCCACTGCAATCGTCTAAATATCCGACCTTGCGAGCTATCCAAGCAATAAATGCCGTTAGGTAGGTGGCTATCTGGTGTGAGTTTTTCAAGAACTACCGGCGTATTGATAGATAGCGTTGGGCTCATCGCATCGTCTAAGCAAAGTTCGACGCATTGGTTGGATTGAAGCCAGTGGTTATCGGTGTAGTTCTGGCCGGTTAATAACCAAAGGATATCTTCATTGGCCAGTTGCGCTATGGCGATTAAGTCGTGAATGCCAGGAGTGCTTTTGCCATTTACATAGTTGTTGATGCTGACAAATGAGCCTGCACCTTTCCAAGCTTTCGCAAAGGCTCGTTGCGACATGGGAGCAATGGCAATGCGAAGTCGTTCACCAAGTCCGCAGATTTGCTCCTTTATTTTGGGATTAAATTCTCTTTTTCGAGTCTCTAGATTGTTCATGGTCTACTTTATCTTCACATTGATTGTGTTTATTTAATCAGGCTTAGTTTGGTGCGCTGAATCTTTGTTGCACTCATTGGTCATCTGTCTTGAGCGTTTGCCATATTTCGCTTTGATGTGATCGCAAACGCTAAATAAGCTGGTTACAAATAAACTGAAAATCACCAAACTCAAATAAAGTAGCCCTATCTGCTCTCTTTCTCGCTGTGTGGTCACACGTGCAGAGTCGGCTATTGAGGTGGTTTTTACTTCCGAATTTGGACAAGGGTTGGCATTACCTACGATGCTTGCTCTATCAATCGGTGTTCCATCGGTGCATTCAAAAATGCGTATCTGCCCTTTTTCGTCTTTGCCTAGCCACGCAGCTTGTGTTACTGCGGTGACTATTCTTTGGTTGTGATTAAAATGGCTGTCAGTTGCTAAAACATAAGCAGCGATGACAAGCAGTAATACCGCGGGCATTTGAATGAGGTGGTTAACAAGTAGTGATAGTGTGGAGCGGTGGCGCTGGATAAAGTTTTTCATGTGATTTCCTTTTTAGTTGTGAGGGTGCTCGTTATCTTGATTTTTATGGTTTCCCGATCGCACGTAGGAAGTCGGCATTGCGTTAAAACGTGTCTGCAGCGTTGAGTGCATGACTTTTATTGCGATATAGAAGAGTAGACTGTACAGCGTGATATCAATGCTAAGCTGCCAAGTGTTTGTCATGGCGGAGTGAAGCGAAGCAAGAGACATCGCGTCCAATTGCTCTGGTGTCAGCGTTGTGATGTGGATGGCCAAGAGGCAAGTAAAAATCGAGGCCAGCAGTGCAAGCATCAGCGCAGCGATGTGCATTAGGCTGATGGCTTGCTGCAGGGCGTGAGTCAGTTGGTGAGTACGTTTGGGTGTCATGGTGTGTGTCCTTTTGTCTCGAATCGTTTGTTATCCCCCCGTGGCACTTTGAAGGCGTTTCTTAATTTCATCAAAGTTGGGGAGGTTGGTGTTGGCGTGCATGTCTGGATAGAACTCTTTAAAATCAATGTATTCAAAGTTAATTTGTCCTAGTTCTTCGGGTGTAATGGCGGCGCAAGTGGGGTTTTTGGCACTGCCTAATCGTTTACCCAGTTGCTGAATAGAGCCTTGCTCTTGGATGATTTTAGCGAGCTTGTTGTCGTAAACGCAGTAACTGCGCTTTTTGCGGGTGCAGACTCCGAGCACTTTCTTTGCGCAGTATTGCCCCACGTACAGGGTTAAGCCTTTCTCTTTGGCTTCACCGAGCGCTTCTTCCGCTTCGCTGCATTTTGCTCCTAAGCCTTGCCCCCATCCTGAGTCTTTACAACAGTCGTTAAACCCCGCGAGTTTCTTACTGCATTGCATTGGCTTACCTGTGAATATTTTAGGTGGGTCGCCCACATCTTTTACCGCTTCGGCAAGCCCGGCGAGCGCGGCGACGGACTTATCAAAGTTACCGTTAAGTTTAGGTTCAGGTACGTAGCAGTCTCCATCAAGACAGAACGATTGCTCACCACACTGCATGTTCGTGGCTCTGCAGGTCTTCTCAATACAGTTTTTCGTGACTTCATGCTCGATGCACACCCCGTTTTGTTTGAGGCTGCAATGAGTGCTCACGGTTTCGCATTGGCTTGGTAACGATTGGCAGGTATCAGCCATTTCACACTGGTAAAGTGTCTGGTATTTCCAACAATCCAGCGTGATATCCACGCCATCAATATTGCGTGTTTCTTTTCCTTCAATGCATTTACGCTCTTTGGGTTTGCATTGAGGGATGAGACGGTCACATTGTTTGTTCCAACTCATTTCATAATCGGTATACCCCCAGACAAGACGACCTGCGGCGCGCCCTGGTATTTGCCAGTTAGGGAGCGTTCCCGGCTCGAATTCTCCTGCCTCCGAAACGCGAGAAAAGGTGATGGTCTTTGACGTTAGCGTTAATGGTGGAGAAAATTGGATCGTGCCAGGTGTGACCGTGTTTGAGCAATCTTCAAAATCAGGATTGCACTGAAAGGAGTTTTTCCCTTTATGCGTATAGATAAGGTGGTCATTGATATAAAAATGAGTCGTGATGGCCCAAGTATTAATGGCATAGAGAGCTGGGATAGTGATTGACAATAAGGTCTGCGCTTTTTCTGGGAGCGTCACTGTGTCAAATCCGTGTAGGCGTACGTGGTCATGCTGGTAGACGATAGAATGATAAGGCGTAATACCGGTAATGAGTTGTGGGTTACTTAATATCGCTGTTTCATTACAAGGTACGGGGGTGTTGGTTGGTTGCGTACACACCTTAGGCGTCGATTTTTTAAGGCATTGCTGACCCGTATCGCAGTCTACGTAGGCATTCGAAATGCCATGAGTGATTTCAAACGCATTCTCTTGGCCAAGTAAGGCAAATTGCATTGCCGGATCGTTTTTTACATCCGGTCGCCCTTTGTTGAAGTTGGCGTTGATGTCTTGAGCCAATTCATTGGTCACAAACTCTGTTCCCTTTTGGGCGTTGATATCACTGTCTGACAGCTGGGATTGTTTTGGGTTTCGCCTCTCTTCTCGGCACGCCGCGTCTTTGCAATAGTCATCGATGTTGAGGGGGAGGGCATCAGGTTTGAGCGCTTGACCGGCTGCTTGTTTCGCCCAATTGACGCTGTCGGTAAAGGTCTGTTGCTCGTTAGCCAGTGCGAGCGTAGAAAAAAGACTGAGCGTGAGCGCAGCCAGGACATAAATCCGCATAAGAAGCACCTCGTCAAAAATTGTGATGATAGAGGGTTATTGGGAATAGAGCGTGCGCAGTAATGGATGAACATTTTGCTGCGCATCGCCCGTGGCGAGGTAATCCAGAGCTTGATAGAGCGAGATATTACCGTAAAGGATATCGTAGTCCGTGGCTTTACAAGGCTGCTTGGGTAAGCAGCGGTCTTGTTTAACCGAAACAAACGCCGGTACGCGCTGAATATCAAACTGCTTAAACCAATCGGGACTTATCGAAAAGCCGCTTTGAATGGGCGCCTTGTTGGGCGAGCGTATTAAGGACTCAATGCGCTTGGCCGTGGCCGGAAAGCCTTGGGGTAAGACGCCGCGTATCACCAGTGGTACGCCCAAGTGCTCACTTTGCATCAACAGCTGCTTGAGCGCGGTCTTGGGCATGGTCAGTGAAACAAACACCATCACTCCTTTTGGGGCTTGGTCAGGGTTGCGCGTGGGCTTTTGTATTCCCAATAAAGGAGAAAGGCTCTCTTCTTTTATCAAGTCCTGAACATTGCGGCTAAGCGTCAGCGCTTCTTCTCGATAAGCATGGGCTTGGTTTTGTATGTCGTCTGTATCCCATGGTTTTGCTGTCTCTGGCTGTGAAGCCATCTCTTGCTCAAGTTTGGCAAAGGCTTTGAGTTCTTGCTCTGTGTAAGCTTGAGTGGAGAACGCCATCAAACAACACAGGAAAACAAAAGAGCGCCGAAAGGCGCCCTCAAAAGATAGAATGGTCATAGTTACCTCTTTGTTATGGCCGCTTAAAAGGGGGATAAAGGGTGTGAGCGTTTTGAAAGCTGATTGACCGCACCTTACGAGTGTTGAGGTCGCGGCAAAACGAGAAACAAAACTGCGAGAGCGGGAAACAGCAGTAGATATGCTTGTCACAGGCAAGCTCTGTTTTTAAAAAATCAGAAAGAGAGCCGTGGGTACTGGCTATAAATAGATTTGTTTCATTATTATGGGCTTGAATGGGTATCATCACTTAATCTTATAAAAATACACAATTGCGCTTTCGCCATTGTACAAAACCAAAATTGTCCCCTGTCACTGGATTGTCATGACCGGCTTCCCAGAGTGTGGTGGTCGTGGTGTATGGGTGACACCAGGCCGCATCGGGAATAGGCGCCGACATTTGATACCGATAACGGGATTTTGGCAAGATAGGATCGGGATATTGATAACAAATCGCCCCATCTTCACCGCGCGTCTCCCAGATTATCCCCTGCCGATGCAGTTTGTAGTTTAGCTTCTCCATTAAGAGTGTCGCCGCTTGAATAGGCGTGTCTCGATAGTTGGTGGTGCCAGTCAGTGGGTAGGCACTGCCTTGTGAGCCTAAACACCAAAACAGCGCATCAATAGGCAAAGCAACGTTCGCTGAGGTCAACATGGCTTCGGGCACGCAAGCCAGCTGCGCGGCTAGATTACCAAACAGTAGCGCTTCGGGATTGATAATGAGCGATAACTCGTCGTCGTCCCAAAGTGGGTCAATCTCTGTCATGTAGGCCACATCAAACACATCGGTGGCCATGCAAGCAGTGGATTGCATCAGTTGTAACCAGTAAATGACCGGGTACTTATACCAATGACCATGATAAAAACCGCCGTCACTGCTGTCACTCTCTCTGGCGGTAACGCGCCCGCCGATACGCTGACTGTTAGCGCCTGACATTTCTACGCCCATGTTCACCATGCAGTAAGGGACGCGTGTGATATCGGTTAAGGCATAAGGCTCCCAATAGCCGATGTTGACCCCAACTTGTACGAAGACGGGTGGGGGTTTAGGGCAATAAGAGATAGGCGTTGTGGGGTTGGTGGTGTCTGGATATTTGGACGGCATGACCGTGGCTGAGCCTATCGTCATCGGGAACAAGCAATCCCAACAAATATCGGTAATGGGGTTAATAAAACGGCTTTTACAGGCGGCGCTGGCGGCTAGGGTGGATGGCGCAATAAGAACCAATAGGCAGCACAGCAGTAAACGAAAGTATCGTTGCGTCATGGTGGTGTCCTTTTTCCACGCGTGGCGTGGTGCTCCTTTTGTTTCGACAAGAGGCTTCGCCTCGTTATCGCAGCCAAAAGCGAGCTTGGTGAATAGAAAAGAAGTGATATTGGAAACATGATCAAGGGAGGTGCGCAGTCCCAAGTCAGTTATGTTGTGTTAGAATCTGGTGCGAAATTTAACCATTTATGAGGTCTTATATGGCATCCTTAAAAAGTTGTAGGGTTTGTAATGACTCTATATCCTCAAACTCTAGCGCTTGTATACACTGTGGAGAGCCTGATCCGTTTGGTATAGAAAAAGCAAAGAAGATAGTTTCTATTCTCTTGCTCGGCGCCGTCGGGTTGTATTGTTATTTTTCAGGTTACTTTGATTTCCTCTATCGTTGAGAGCAGTTTGGCTAACTGCGCAAGTTCTTTGTCGGCTTTCTCACGATGATACCCAAGGTGGTAAGTCAATGAGAACGGCACAAGAGAACGATACGCTCGACTGTAGCGTTTGTGAGTGAGGTGAAAACACAGTTGGCAATGGTTGTTGAACATAGCAGAGAGATGCCATGGTGACGTTTTTAGGCGTTGAGAAAGTTGCTTAGCAAACCAAACAGGCGCCGTAAAATAAAGATAAGGCGCTGAAAACCGCCCTGTTAGCCAGGCAACGTGCCCTTGGCAAGAGCCGATGGTTGCCACGCCCTCAATGGCGTTCAGTGCGTGCACCGCAGGGGCAATTTGTGGGTCAAGTTCTTGATAATCTTGTCTACGAAGCGCAATGCCTGCCAGCGTGATCTCGTAGAGCAGCTTTTTCCATCGTTTTTGGGTTGTCATTACTCTATCTCCAAGGGTTGCAAGCCCGATACGTTCACCTCATCGATGCGCCAGCGCGTGCCGTCTTGGTAGGCAATAGCAGGGACGTGAGTGATGTTAAGCGATTGGGTTAGGTGGCCTTGCTGCGAAAAATACATTCTTGCGTCCAGTAAGGTCGCCATTTTATTCGGGCTGCCTCCTGTCAGTACCCACTTGATTGGCTTGGTGTTTTGATACTCGCTGGCAAACCTTCGTTGCTGCGCGTCTCTGGCATCAAAAAAGACCAGCACCTTACTGAGTTCAAACTGTGGTAGAACGTCTTGACCGTCGACCTTTGGCCAAGTGCGGCTGTCAAAGGGGTTCACCCTAGTACCCGCCTTGGCTATCACTGCCCCCGTCGTGGGGGCGATGATGTCTTTAGGGATAGTGATGCTTGGGTCAACGTAAAAGGTGCGGGGGTTGGTCGTGGTGGTTAACCCTTCAACGGGCGGTGGGGTTTCAATGCTTTGTTGTACGCGCTCTGTGAACTCGTTTTGCATGTCCGCCAGTTTACCGCTGGCCTCAAACCCTTTCAGCCTTTGGTGTATCCACTCCAGCATGTCGATTTCACCGATAGGGAAGACCGGGGCGACTTGCCCCAATGCTTTCCCGTGAGCGTTAAAAGTGGCCATGCCTGCTGCGAGGATAAAAGGCAGCAAACTAAGCGCTTGCGCCAATAGCTTGATTAAAGGCGTCAATTTCTTTGCCATAAAAGTGCATGGAGGTTTGCTCAATGGCGCGCTCCAGCGATTGACCTTGTTTATAGAGATTTTCACAATACTCAAACTCCTTTGGCTCGGTTGAGAACATGGCGCGTTTCACCGGAGAGGCGAAAAAGCGGTGGTAGGTGACATGGCCGCCCGCCTTGATACGCGCACTGCTGTATCCGGCTTCTGCAGAGGGGGCGAAGCTTTTAATGATGCGCTGCTCAAACGGTGAGAAGGCATCGGGGTTTTGGGCTAGATATTTATCAAACCCTTCCCCTTGGCGAAGAATGATGTGGATATCGGAGTTGTTGTAGCAGGCTTTGGCTTCTTCACTGCTAAAGAAATCCTCAATCCCTTGAGTCACCGTGCAAAAAGCGCCGCCGAACTTACGGGCGGTGCGATAACCGGTGTTGATGAACTCCCTGGCTTGTTCGTTCGCCCCAGAGAGCAAGCTCCACGCCTCTTCGATGATGCACATCTTGGGAGTAGAGCGAGAGCCTGAAAGGTACATCTGCTGGTTAATCGACACCATCAGCGCAAAAATGACCGGTCTGAGCACTGCAGGCGGGAACCCATCGAGCTCCAACGTAGTAAATTCAACGTTTGGGTCGAGCATGGAGGGCTTGTTGAACACATCTTTGTACATGCCGTCGGTGCAGAACTTTTTCAGTTGCACCGCAATGTCTTTGATGCGTCGGTCGCCTTCTTCTCCCGCAATCTCAATCAAGGCGTCTCTGACATCATCCACTAAGGCTTGATTGCCTTTACACTCCCACGCCGTCACTATCGCATCGCCGAGTACACTTTGTTGAAAGGCGGTCAGCGGCGTGTAGGGCGACGCAATGGTGGCGAACAACGCGGTGATGTTATCGAGCGCTTCCATCATGGGGTCAACGGGTCTACCGTCATCGTCCACAAACTCAAACTCCGCATTTTGCATGGCGCCTAAATGGGTGAACGGGTTTAAGAAGATGTTGGCGTGGGTCATGTAGGTTCCCCCAAGGCTGAGCGTCAATTTTTTGTAGCTGGCGCCTTTATCGAGTATCCACACTTTACCGCCCATGGCGTAAACCGTTTCCGCGATTTCTTGAACCAGAAAGCTTTTCCCAGCGCCTGAGCCTCCCGTCAGGGCGATGTTTTGGTTATCACTACCACAGGTGAAAGGGTTAAAGAACGAGATTTGTTGGCGCATCGTGGGTAAGAGTACGCCCCCTTTGAGCTGGCTAAAGTCCATGATGAGAGGAAAGAGATTCACCAAGTTAGAGCTCTTTAAGGTGCGAACGCGCCCGGCTTTTTTGCAATCGCCCCATAACCCTTCACTCATCATAAAAGGCATCGTGGAGAGCAGCGCTTGGGGCTGATTCATTTTTAGTGGAATGATATCAAGCCCCGCATTGCCAAATGACTCCTTCGCCGCTTGGGTGTCTTTTTTCTGACAGGCTTTGTCGGTCAGCAGTGAGACGGTGAGTACCATAGACGCGATGGTAAACTCTTTAGACAACAAGCCTTTTTGCAAGGCTTTGCGCTCTTTGAGTTCGTCTTCGGCCATGGGCGCGAGTATCGCCATTTGGCTGTTCACCGTCTTGGTTAAGTCTTTTATCTTATTATCGTTATCTGCGTTCTGCTTACCGGTTGGCTCGTTGCGAAAGCTCAAGGTCACGCGATGCGGGCAAGTGATGTTACGCGATACGTTGCGGATAGAAGAGAAAGCCTCGGGTAAGGCGTACAAGCGATAATCACCAGGCAATCGAGAAAGCCCCAAATGAACCAAGCGTGTGCGTACCTCTTCCCCTTGGTCATTGGTGTGACGGGTGGCGATATGGCCACGATGGGTTAACGCTTCGGTATCGGGAGATAACGCTTGCAGGTTCAAAGGCTCTAATGGGTTGTAGCTTTTTTCCTTTGGCCGGTCTTGGCGCTTATCAAAGTTTAAGATATCCCCCACACCAGTGAGCAACATCTCAGGTGTCACGGGCAGTAAATCAAACCCCAACTGCGCGAGTCCCGTCTCTAGCGTCATTCGCGCATCCAGCAGCTCTTGTGGGTCTTTTTCCGTGGTGGAGACAAAAAAGAACGCGTCGTAGTCGCGCAAATCAAAGCGATTGTTTTTTTGTCTGTGCAGATAACCGTGCTGCGCGGCGTAGTGGGCGTAAATGGCGTCATCGTTGGCCATCTTCTGGCAGATACCGCCTCGCTGACTGAGTAGCGCTTGATTGCCTTCTAAGTAGTGCGCGACACGGTTATGACCAAACAGCTGTACTTGATAGTCCCATTTATCCCCATCGGGCAAGTCCCCCATGAGGTGGCTTAATGACTGAATTAAATCTTCGTTTGCGCCCCCAAGGACGCTGATTTTAAAACCAAAGCCGCGTGAGTGAGCGTTATCAAAGACTTGCTCAATGGGATCGTAGTCTCGATACGGTAATTCATGGTGAAGGTGGTTTTGGGCTTGCTTGGCATCTTGGAACAAGGCGGACAAGCCACTTCGTGAGGTAGAAAACATGGGTATTCCTTTTCTATTTTACCAAAACACAGACAATGGCCAGCTGACACTTTGCATCGCTTCATCACTGAGTTGTATATCGGTAGCTAGCTTTGGTGGCACTAGGCTGCGCTGTGCGGCTTGGGTGATGATTTGCTCGAATTGAGGGGGATGAGACTCGATGTAGCGCGCCACAACATCATCGTGTGAGGTGATGAACTGCGCCACTTGTGCTAGGGCGCTGCTCAGGAATACGCCCCATAACACTAAGAAGGCAATGAATGCTTTTTGAGTGTTCTTATCATGGTTAATCCTTCCAAATCTCGCGCGCAGGGCGCCCAGACCAACGGCTATCGTCTAAGACAAAGTAAACATCCATCGTATCGATGTAGTGATTGTCTTTGTCGATGAAAGGGAAGACGGTGAGCTTTTTAACGTCTTCTTGGCTTCGCTCAGGCTCCCCCTCTCGATTGCGCCTTGGCAGTAAGGTAAAGGCGGAAGGCGGGGCGAGACGCGATTGAGGGGAAACCGTGGCTATGCCGCTGTCACCGGTATAGCCGTAGACGTTGTCTCGAACCTCGTTCATGGTGACGCATCCGGAAACGCCGCCGACCTTATCGCAACTGTATTCGCTCTCAAAGCCCGCGCTGCAGCCGGTCAGACCTAGGAGTATCGATAGTGAAAACAAAAACTGTCTATTCATGGTTATTCCTCACGCCCAAAGCCCACGCTGCTTAACCCTTGCTGGGTGATTTTTTGCGCTAATGGGTTGATAGGGGCGGTTTGAGTGGTGGGTGAAAGGGCGGGAGCATTGGTAATAACATCGAGTATCTGGTTAGAGCTCGATACGTGCTCACGCTGCTCATTTATGCGCGCTTCGTATTCATCGGCCAGTAGAGGGTCTAAGGGAAAGCCTTCCAAAAAGACAATATTGACGATGGCGCCAGGATTGACTTCTACGATGGGGTGGTAGAGCTCCGCCAGTTTGATGTAGTAGTCCGCTAACTTGCTGCCAACGCTTTCGGTAGCGCCGCCCAGCAGGTTTAACCCTATCTTGTCGGTGTTGACACTGGTACTTGGACCAAGCGCGGTCGGTGTTGTGGTTTGGGCGAGCGCTTTACCGGCATCCCCAACGCCTTGCAATATTCCGGCAATGCCCGCCATTTGAACGATTTTCCCGTTTTTCAAGATGGTCGTGCCGCGAATGCCATTGCGCCCAAAGTTAAACACGGTCGCATTGACGGGGATATCAAGGATATCCCCATTGGGTTGTATGCAGCTCATTCTGTTGGTGCGCGCCACGCCGCGACTGGATGAAATTTCCCCGTAGACCGCGCCTGTGATGGTGCAGTCCTTGAGTTTGGAGGGCTGACCGTTGGGTAATATTCCTTGATTGACGGTCTGAAAGACAATCGGGGAGGTATCTCCTTGTCCAGACACGCCCGCATTCGCATCCGCACCCCCAGTAATCACTGCGGTGACAAAAGTGCCGGTTGGTACGTAGTTATCGGTCGTGCGGCGAGATTGTTTCTCCTCGATACTGGCTTGCCAATGAAACTCAAAGCTATCAAAGGCATCCCCACTAAAAGCCACATCATCTTGTTGTTGATACTGAAACTCATTGACCTTAGCGGTTTCAATGTTGCCATTTATCGCCGGTCTTGGGGGCAGCTTGTATTGACCAAACGTGCCGCCTTGTTGACTGTCTACCTTGTGCTGAATGGAAGAGTCGCCTGTATTGAGGGCGGAGGCTAATTGTGTCTCAAGCTGGACTTTGAGCGCGTCCACTTCATCGAGCTTTTGTTGCATCTTTTGCTCAAGCTCTGTCAGTTGTGACGCATTATCACGCTCATTGGCTTTTTTTATGTTGTCTAACTCAGAGGTTAAGCTCTGTCCAAAGCGGCTCAATGTCCCCTCAAACTTGACTAAGCTTTGCTCGATTTGGTTGATTTTGTCTTGTTGAAACGTCAAGGCCGATTGGTTGTCCTTGGCGGTGAAATCGTCGGTGACGATAGCGCCAAAGCCAACGTCTTGATTGACGTTGCTTGGCGCTTGGGAAGGCTGAGTGAATCGCCATACCACGAAAGCGAGGGCGGCCAATATCAGCAACACCGTGAACGTAATGGTGCGATTGCGCTTTCTTGTCACCGCATTGACGGTGCCGCCGTCTTCAAAGTCTCCGTCGGTGTCTTTAAAGGCGCGTTTCTTAAAGCGGTCAAATGCGTCCTTTTGTTTATCGAACATGAGCGGCGCCTCCTCCGGTAATGAGATAGAGCGTGGTGGTTTGCCCTGGTTTTAATTGATAGGCATCGAGCGCAGCTGAGCGTGCAGAGTCGCTGTAGAACTGCGCGGTGGTCAGCGATAGGTCACTGCGGCCTTGGTTTTTGAGCTGATAAACCACCCCAGAGTAATCACGGCCCACAAAGACCGTTTGAGGGATGATGGCTAATGCCGCTTCATCTTTAGGCAGCGTTTTAGGGTCAACGTCATGGCGTTTAAAGCCCGCAATGGGCGCGCCGTCATGGACAGAGCGCATCATGGCTTTGGTGAGCGCGGTCATGGCCGCGGGGTAATCCGCGGCAAGCTCTATTGGGCTTTGCTGCTCTTTGTAGCTTTGTGACCAGACAAACTCTGTGACCAAAGATGGGGTCGCTTTAGGTGTAATGAACAGCGCGAACAGTCGCCCTTTCTCTGTGGTCAAGTGCGCAGTGAACGGCAAGGCGATATTGATTTTTAGTGCAATGGAGCCTGATGCGTCTTTTTGGTTGCCTGACGAGGTGCAAAACCCTTTCGGGCAGACTATAGAAAGAATGCGGTCGTTTTTGACCAGTAAGCGGTTCACGTTAATGGAAGAGAGTGCCAAGGGTATGGTGTCGCCTTCATCAAACTCATAACTGACCATGGCGGCATTGTTGGCTATGGCTAAGGGGGAGATGAGCCAAGCCAGCAAAAGCGCCATGGATAAACAAAGGGAGCGCCACCGCATTGAGGGGGTAAAAGATGGTTGATTAAGATTCATCGGTATTGACCTCGACGGCTTCAATGGAGAGTAAACCTATTGAGCCTTGTTCGTAGCTAAAGTTAACTTGATACCACTTCATTTCTGGCTCTAGGGGGCGTTGGCCGACGTGCTTTTGGAGTGTGCCGTAGAGCTGTACTTGGAGGGTATCGAGGGAGATACGGACGTCCTCGACCGCAAATTGACTGCTGATGTTGTCTTTTTTAATCACCGTGGCTTCACGAAGCAGCTTAGGTTGTACGCTGTGCCAACTGGTTTCATCAACATAGTCAAGCAACAACCCAAACTGACGGCCAACGCTGGCCGGGGTAATGTTGAGTTTCAGGTGGAGGAGGTAATCAGCCATTTGTTGAAGGTAAGGCTCATCGACGGCGCCGTCTGAAATGGTAAAGGCTTGAGAGAGTGTCGGGGGGACTAAGGTTCGGCTTTGGTGGGTTAGGGCTTGATAACTGGTGTAACCCAACACCAGGTTCGTGATAAGCATGACAAGAAAGCCTGCACTCAAAAAAAGATTGAGGAGGCTTTTGACGGCCAGCTTATCCCGTTTGACAAACGGGTCCATGAGGAAAGGTCTCCTTAAAAAATCCAGTAACGGCGACAGGCTGAGGGCGTGCGCTTAAAAAGGGTGGACTTGATGAAGGAAGCCCCCCACCAATAAAGTGACAAGGTAATGATGTTGTCACCGTATTGCGCTTTGATGTAACGCAACCCCCCAAACCAAGCCATCGATAACGTCAGCCCTATCATTTCGTGTTTCAGCCAAAATGAGAGGCCGAAAATAAAGAAGGCTGGCGCGATTTCATCAACAGGGAAGCCGAGCCAACGGCGACCTTTGTTCATGTGTTTTGGGATAGAGAAAAACTGATGAGGGTCTTCCATGGCGGCGCCTTAGCCTAAGCCGACTTGTGGCGCAGCTACGTTCCACAAGATGGTGCCTGCAACGAATCCGCCCACGGCGGCAAACCAGTTACGGGTCATCAGTCCAGTAATGACCGCGCCGACCAGTCCGGTTCCTAGCATGGCCGTTTCAACCGAAGAACCTTTGCCTGCGGTGTCTTTCATTGTCTGTTTACCTGCTGCGAAGATATCAGCGGCCAGAGCAGGATGAGCGATGAAAAGCGTCGATGCAGCGACGCCAAGAGCGACCATGAGGGCGCGTTGGGTACGTGTTTTCATAATGAGTTTCCTTATTGAGTGATAAAATTATCAAATGAGTGTTAATGATGGCGTTGCCTTCTTGCCGGAGAGACAAGAAGGCAGGGTTTGGCTTTTCAATGCTCACTGACGGTCGATAGGACACAGAGTGTTTTGGGTGGGACGCTTGCTCTTTTTGAGCCTACTGCCAATAGACTACGCGAGACGCTTACAAGACTGACTCCCCAGAGAGTTCAGTGTTTTTTAAGTGGTGGCATCACTCACAGTTTGACTGTGAACAGACGGTTTTCTATGCCGTTTTCAGGGGCAAAACCTATGTCTGGTCAGTGAGCATTGAAAAGTGTTTACCCTATCCGCTGACGCGGTACTCCTTTTGTCTCAACAAGAGGCTTCGCCTCGTTATTGCAGCCAAAAGCGAGTGAATGGAAAAGCGGGGCGTGTGGCGATAGCTTTGTTGATATTGTCTACCCTTATATCGATGAGCTCTCCATTTTGTCCGCGGCGTAGAGCGCGGTTTGTGCGAGAGCGCGATACGTTTGGGATAACGCGGCTTGCTCGTCTGATGTTAAACGCTTCCCGTTGGCAGGAATAGCGGCTTGCTCGATAACATCAACCCAAAACTTCACCTCTTGAATGGCGGTCATTTTTGATTCCATGGGTTCGTTCCTTTGCGTGGTTTAGCTTGGCTCTCTCCAAAGGCCACTGTAGAAATAGGCTTTGGAGATTGTCTCTACCTCACCGCCGAGACAATAGGCGGGGCTTATTCACATTTCGGGTCATTCACACAGTTCAGCCATCCCAGCTTATGCACTTCCATTATCTATAGGTCATGCACCCGGTCGCCGTAGCGGTCAATAAGGTCTGTTTCAGTGAATTCCTGTCCTCCGTCACTGGTTTGCTCGGAGTGACTCACACAAAACAAGTTCCGTGTTAAGTCGTTCATGGCGCAAGTTGTTAAAGAGCGAGTTGACCATCGTTTTGATGTTCGCGATCCCATTCGGGGATCTTTTTTTTGAAAAAATTACGGTTTATCTTTGGGTACTTCCCAGTTCACACCGAACAGCTCAAGGTGGTGCTCTAGTCGTGCTTGCGCTTCCGCGCGTTTTGTACGGCCATTGTGAGCCGTTGAGCTATCTAGAATTTGGTTATGTTTGCCTGAGAGCTTCACGTTGACGTGTGTACCTTTTAAATCGGATAATTTCTTATTCAAAACGGTTTCACTTTTTTCTTTATTTTACATAATGAATATNATNCGNACCNANTTAANNTGTTGNAAAATAAGGATATATTGAGTATATTTTTGAGGGTGTGGTTGAAAATAAAGCGGTTAGAAAAATATAAAGGCTATGAAATTTATATTAATGAAGTATAATATGTGATTACATATCACAGATTATAATGATGGTATGTAACTTATTGATATAACTACGCATTATATTCATTATGTTAAACGATTTTGTGAAAATGTGATTTAAGGCTTGAGCCCCATAAAGTAAGTGCGCTATAATTAGCGCAGATTCTTAAAGTGAAAAGTGCATTACATAGCACGCTACTACATAGTTTTCTATGTAGTGTATTTTTTAAGAATTGAGAGTGTGTTAGGGGTGAGATCTTAACTATATAGCATTCGCAAAGCAGCCGTTCTCCCATACGTGAACGGCTTTTTTGTGCCTGAAATTTAAGCATTTGATCTTTCTGGCGATCTTGTGTAAATTGAAAGCTCATTGTTTGGACTCTCAATCCAAACAACCCTAAACCGTATGGAACCAAATCATGAAGAATCCCATTGTGTCTTGCCTATGGCAAGTAACCCTCAGACTCCAGACCTCAGTAATAACCGCATGGACATCAGATCATCGTTCTATGATCTTGCTCGGTTATGGCTTAGAGGGCGAGTCTCATGTTTGCAGATAACCTTGCACCAGCGTTTGCCAAATCCCAATACGACAAAGCGTACCGTTTGATGCGTAAAGCGCGTAAGCGTGAACTCATTGAGATGCACCATGAGGTGCTCAATCCTAAGCCTGCTCAATCTGAGACAGAGCTTGACCAGGACGATTACGCTATCGGCTTTAAGGCTCGACGTTTGCTTCGTAGTGGTGACGTGGTCAATCTTCCCCACGAGTACGCTTTTATCTTGAAAGCGTGCCAAGAGTTTATCAATAATCCACAACGGTTTCCTGCGCTATTCGCTTGGGGAGGCGCGGCGATCAATAACATCCAATGCCGAACGCTGATCGCCAAAGTCTTAGCTTGTATCTTACCTAACACGGATTTGATTGGTGGCCGTATCGGTGTGCCGACCGAAGCCGGTTTGAAAACCATCAGCTATGACCAGCTCCAGGAAGACTACGCGTTACGTTGGGGCGAGTATATCTCACCGAAGTCGTTCGCTAAGGTGATTCGATACTTGCAACGTGCGACTTACTTGTACAGCGAGCGCATTAATGTGTGCGTCGATGATGCCGAAGGTACGGTGCGCAGCGCAGCCGCTTACAAGCAATTCACAGAAGCCTTCTTTAGAGACATTAAAGTGGTGCGCTATCCTAATATTTGCGAGTTGATCATCGCCTCTCGCAAACGTATGGAAAAGAAAGGCTTGCGTTTTGACTGGCTAAACTTTCGTACCATTGCTTCTGGCATTCAGGAGATCTACAACGCGACGCGTTGTAATGATTTTGCTAAGAACGTGGCTAACCTGTTCACAGCAACGCCCCACTACGCCCCTTCTCCACACTAGCTATAGAGAAGTATCCGCTTAACGGCGGAGGGTTTTGCACGCCTGTAGCGTGCTTTAGGTTAAATATTCATCATAAATGCCCACTTTCACCAAAGTAGAACCTTAATGGTTGTCCCCTATCGATCGTTTTGAGTCGCCTTTTTATGTTGATTTCAAAAGGGAGTGCAATAAAAGAGTGTAAGAAAAGAGCACAAAGATGGCACTAAAAAATGGACTGCGGTTATGTGTACTCCGTAGTTAAACTTCGTATATAAATAAATATTTAAGTAAATATTAGATAGAAAGTTAAGGTTCACTCTGGCTGCTACATACTTGTATGTAGAGCCGGTGTGAAGCCGACAAGCGATAGCGCGTCAGTCTCATCCCCAAGTCTAACTTGATCGATCCTAAAACAGCAGTCGCTCCGCTCCATAATACCCACAGCCAGCATTAACCAAGATGAACTAAAAAAGAACAACGCGATCGCTGGCTGCGCTGGATCTTTCTTTTGTCATTCGACAGGAAACTACTGAGCATATACATAAAATTTCGTGGAACCACCACAATAACTACGAGTCACATCAACCAACAACGTACGTCTTACTCGCTTCGCTCGCGCATTCTAGCAAGGCGAAGGGCAATTTTCGTGCCGTTGGTATGATCTATTCATTAAACTTAATCTGGAGGATAAGTCCTTATCTTACTCACTTCGTGAGCGCGTTCTGGTATTCGTCGCACAGCGACTCATGGGACTAAAAGTGACAGGGTAACCGTCTTGATTTTCTGCGAAGATATTAAAGGTTGATCTGTGAATAGAGCTTACAAAAACATTGGCTCTGTCGCAAAGTTCTGTAGAAGTACAAGTGTACTGATTTTCAGATACAATTAGGCTGCTAGCGCGTAAAACTGCTCCCAAACAGATAAGCCTTCAGGGTTGTCGAGCTGTCCATTTTTAATCATCGACCACAGTTCTACACCCGCTAATGTAGCCTTTGCTCCTTCATCAGATTTCCAGCCTAGTGCCTGGTTCATTTTACCTTTCACTCTGCGGTGACTTTGCTCAACAATATTGTTCAGATACTTAATTGAAAGGATCTCAATAAGTTTCAGCATGCGGCCGCTATGCCAAAGTTCAACGTTGAGATTGTGCAGTGCTAATGCGTTGGAATGGCTTCCATCAATCACCACCTTTTCAGGTAGTCCGTGTTGGCCGATGGCCTTTTGAAAAAAGGCTCTAGCTGCTTTTTCATCCCGCTTATCACGCAGTAGAAAATCAATCACATCACCATATTTATCAACGGCTCGATAGTAATATTTCCATTGGCCTTTTACGTTGATATAGGTTTCGTCCATCCGCCACGAAGAAGCGACTGGCTTCTTCTTTTTACGAGCTCGATGTTCTAGCAATGGCGCATACTTTATCACCCAGCGGTTCAAGGTTGAGTGATCAACATTGATACCTCGTTCTGCATAGATTTCTTCAATTTCACGGTAACTCAATTTATAAGAGAGATAGTACCGAACCAATTGAAGGATAGGGGATTTTAAGATTCAGTGGGATATCATTATTTAAATGAATTGACAATTATATGGGATATTTGCCATACTGAGTGTGTAGAAGGGTTTGATATGTAATCTGCATCTGGCTTGATTACATATTTGTAAGCTACCTATGGCTAGCCAGAAAGTCATAGTAAGTTGTTAAGGTTAACCACCTGTCCCGACCCCATAGAGCTAAGGGAACGCCACGAACAACACCTATTAAGAAAAAAGCCGACACTACGTGTCGGCTTTTTTCGTTCTATAACTCTAGATTCCCCATAACATTACCTGGATGAGCTTTCTTATCGTAGGCAGTAATGATGTTGTAAAAAGGCTCTTCGTTTTGAGGCTCTTTTAAATCGACGACGACCATACCGGTATTTGATTCGACTATTAATGGTTTGTTGGGGCTCTTTTTAGGGTCAATTATCACCTCTGCCCCTACCTGAAGAACGCTTTCAATAAACTTAACCACATCCTCTGCATTTTGAGAGTTTAGTTCATCCCCGTGCTTGTCCCAGATGTGCCGTAGCCCAAAAGCTCCTTTAGGTTCGTGATGGTTATGGCTATAAAAACCACTATCGCCTAGTTTTAGATGTATTTCCCCTTTTGGAAAATTATCATTCAACTTAGGAATAGTTCCAAAAGACAAATCACCTTTATTATTCGTAACCCTTGAGTTCTTCATGTTTTTCTTGTCAAGGACGTCATTGTCGATGTCTGTTGGATTGAAAATATTCATTTGGTCTTGGATGATGAAGAATTATTCAGAATCATACCAACTATTTCAAACGTATGCCCCCATTTATTAGAAGTGTTATATCTACTTTTGACATTATTTGTTAAGGAGTTGCGTTATTGACATTAACCATCAAAACTGGACACCAACGTTAATCTAACTTCCCATTCTTTTGGTTATTCATTGTTGCAATGATTAATTTTTGAGTCTCTACTTAATTTTAGTGACTGTCCATGAAGGTGTACTTTTCGTCGATTCGGTATGTGCTTTGGTTGAATCAAAAAGATGTTAACTCTTGCTGTAAATCGCTCTGAAAGCGTCACAAACTTACAATGCCTTTTGGATGCGTATTGGTGGTTAAGTGTCGTAAATCTTCGCTAAGAGCGTTTGAGACGCTATGAGGTCTGTTTCCGGTGGCTAACTCGCGGTTTTTACATAATAGGAATAATGACTACCGATTTTGAGTGCTTAGAGTGACACTTATATTTGAGAATAGAGCAGGACATGTAATGCTGCTCTCACACGAAATCTAAATGTGACAAGGTGATGATTTACTATCACCGTGACTTATAAAACGGCAATTAAAATGTAACTCATTGATTTGACATCTAAATTCTTTTTGATACTCTCGTCCCATAGATATTAAATATTAATAGCGCAGTATGACATGTCAAGATCACGAATAATCTATTTGTTGCAAGAATATGGTCCTATGACCAGTAATAAGCTGGCTCAATTGCTAGTTTCTGAATATGAAATATCAATAGATGCAGCTAGAAAGCAAATTTCTAGGGGATTTGATGGTTTTTTTAAGCTTGATTTTCTACCTCTACCTAAAAATACAAAATTCGTATACTTGAGAGATCAATATCGATCTCCAGAATATTGGGATAATTTGTATTCAGCGTTAAT
Source organism: Vibrio sp. J383 (assembly GCF_023503985.1). Lineage (NCBI taxonomy): Bacteria > Pseudomonadati > Pseudomonadota > Gammaproteobacteria > Vibrionales > Vibrionaceae > Vibrio > Vibrio sp. J383. The sequence continues at coordinate 58,892 of NZ_CP097295.1, forward strand.
GGCGGAAAATAATGTTTATGGTTATGCCATAGCTTCAATTAAATCAAGGTCAGGGTTAATGCCCTTAGACCACTTTTCTATAGCTTGCGGATCTCCGATTAAGCAAAAAAAACACATATCACAAGAAGATGTTTTAAAACGTTTGATTAAAGCTGAGTTAGTAACTGAAAAAACCTTAAGTAATGGTAATAGATATTTATATTTATCTAGTTGCGAGGATTACATAACGATATTAGAGGCTGAATTACAAGCAAGGTTGTTAGCTGAAAACATATTACTTCTTGCGGTTGAGCAATGGGTTAAAAATCTGGGCTTGGTTAGTTATGATTTAGTCCGAAAAAGAGGTGGTGATTTTAAACCTACAGTCGGTACATTTTATTGGGATTTGACTGCGCCATCTTATCTATCTGCGCTAACTTCAAATAAAAAAGATGGGAGTGTATCGCCTGGTTTCTTGTGTATCGATATGTTACTTGCTAGGCGAATCTCCTTGACAGATATAAAACCATGGCTCAATAAAGTAGCGTCAACAAAAAGCTTAAGTAAGATTGGTAAATGTATATTTATATTTTTGGCGGATGAATACGATAAGGATTCTTTTGTTGAAATAAAAAAAGTGGGAGCAATACCTGCAACAACTGAGTCACTTTTTGGACAGAATGTTTCAGAGGGGCTTAAACTTATCATCCCAATGTTAACCAAATTCATTAAATCTTGTGAGATAGACCCAAAACAAATAGATTTTATATTTGATAATTTGGGGAAGATTGAAGGGGCAGCAAATAATTTAAGAGGTGCTCTTTTCGAGTATCTAGTCGCCGAAATTGTAAGGGAAAAGTACTCTCCTATTGAGGTTAGAGTCAATTTTAAAATATCAGGTGGAGAGTCAGATGTGGTCGTAATTACTTCATCTGAGGTAATCTTTATTGAATGTAAAGGGCACCAACCCTATGGTCATGTTGATCACGAAGAGGTTAAAAAGTGGTTATTTCAAAGAAATAAGACTTTCTATGATTATGCCAAAAAACATCCTGATTGGCATAAGAAAGAGGTGAGATGTGAATTTTGGACCACTGGTAACTTTAAAGAAGAGTCTATTGAAATTCTGGAAAAGATGAAGCGTGAAACAAAAAAATACAAGATTTCTTACTTGCCACAAGAAAAGGTTGTTAATGCATTTAAAGGGTCATCTAACAAAGAGTTAGATCGAACATTTAATAGCCACTTCATCAATGTTGAATTTTTCAAAAGAATGTCATTAAAAAAGATACAGGGAAACAGAGTCCATTTACCATAACGGCACTTAATCCGCACCATAGCCCTAACCTTTTTGCTAGTGTGATTTACTCATCGCACTAGATTGCCGTAGCTGTAGCTATCGTTGGCTTCCTAATTTAGCAAAGGCGCTAGTACGTTTGCTAATATCATTTAGCCTCATTCTTACTCAGTAGGCTTTTCTCCTTAATCATTGTTGCAATGATTAAGGAGCTTTATTTAGTGAATGTCCATTAGGGTGTTAATTATATTAAGATAGCTGTGAAAAGTGCTTAGCCGGAGACATGTGCTTACCAAGAACGGCTGTAATAATTATGTGATCTTGTTTCTGGATGTAATAAATCACATGGCGCTTTAAAGGAAAACGGAAGTAGTTTTGGCCCACCTCAGAAACCTCTATGCCGAGCAACTTGTTGTTCGCCAGTAATTCCATTGATTGCTTTAGTTCTGAAAAGTAAGTAGTCCATTGTGCTTGCCCCCATCGCTCTAATGTATAGCGACGAATCTCAATCAGATCAGATTGCGCTGAAGAAGAGAGCTTATAGTGCGTCATTAATCAAACTTTCCTTGGTTAAGTGCATTCATGAAATCGTCACCGTCGACTAGTTTATCTGATAGAGCATCGGCTTCTGCTTGTTCGAAGCGTGATTTCACCACCATCAATTTCAGTGCTTCAAGTTGTTCATATTCTTCAAAAGACATCATCACCGCAACGGGTGAACCATTCTTATTAATTTGTATAGGTTCACGTTGAACTTTCATCAGTAAGTCGCCAAATTTGGTTTTAGCTGTATTCGCAGTAAGTGATTGCATAATATTCCCCTTTTCGCTCATTATAAACGAATCGAACGATTTAACCAATTTGTATGATTCTGTGATTGGAGGTAATCTAATGTAGTGTCCATAAAGGTGTAACTTTATGGACATTGCTCACAATCATCGAATAACTGTTCAGTTAGTCTTTATAATTTAAAGTGAACATGTACACTTGTGTATCAATATCTTTAAGTTCACTTTTAGGCCATTTTATGAAAATTGGTTATGCTCGTGTTAGCACCCAAGACCAAACGCTCAATGTTCAACTTGAACAACTTAAACGTATTGGTTGTGACAAAATTTACCAAGAGCAAGCGAGCGGTAAATCCTCTGATAGAGAACAGCTTCACCTGTTGCTGGATTTTGCAAGGGAGGGAGATATTATTCATGTTACCAAAGTCGACCGCATTGCTCGAAATACCATTGATGCTTTGCAAATTGCCGATCAACTAGCGCAAAAGAAAGCGGGATTGGTGTTTCATGACTTGGGGGATTTAGATATCAATAGCGATGTAGGTAGAGTCATTTACACGACCATATCAGCGTTTGCTGAAATGGAAAGAAAACGAATATTACAGCGTTGTAATGAAGGCCGAGAGCGTGCTCGCGCTGAAGGGAGGCATCTTGGCCGATTTCCTAATAAGACGCTTCATACGCGTATTCAAGAGCTTGCAGACCAAGGAATGAACAAGCATGCGATCAGTAAAGAGTTAGAGTGCAGTAGGACTACGGTCTATAAGGTTTTAGGAAAAAATATCTCTCTTTCGAATCGCGAATAAAGCTGTTCTTTAAATGAGTAAAGAGCTGACTGACGTTGCTTCGCTCTGTCGGCTTCATACTGACTCTACATGCAAGCATATAGCAGCCAGTACGAACCTATCCCTTGATGAAATAAATAAATTTCAGAATTTTAATTTAATTATTGTTGCAATGATTAAGAGGCAGAGAGAATGAAAAGAGCAAGAATGAGCCAGGTTCAAAAAGAGGTCTTAAGATGTTTGGCCAAGGCGTTCATCAAAGGAGTAAAAGAAGGTAAGTCAACCGTCATCAACCTGGCCGTCAATCAAGTGCTTGGGAGAGATATTCACCCGAACAACTTCCGAGTTTCATGTAAAGCTCTTGAAGAGTGTGGACTGGTCATGCGCAAAAAAGTGGATCTAGATTGGTACATCAATATAACGCCAGAGGGATTTGATAAGGCACTCACCTGGCTTGATTAAACGATGCTTCTGAAACTCATTTTTGGACAAAAACACGTTAGAGTATGAATTCTAACGTGCCAAATTGGATTAGAAAAAGTATCTTGAAAGCCTAAATATTTTGTATGCGCTTTTCAAAACTTACTCATACAAGTACATTTCATCTTCTACGTCAGACAAAAACTCTGTTAATTCCCACTCGAAGCCAGCTTTGTCGAAAAAATACGCCCTTTTACGATATGTCTCTTCGGGAGCAAAAATACCTCTACGATATCCTTGTTCAATCAGGCGGCTCTCTGTAGCTTCAAGATCATCCACAACCAAGCCAATATGGTTTAGCCCGTAGTTTTTATACGTTTTTTGAAAACTTTGGGGAACAAGTGAGTCTAGATGAGGCTCTTGAAGCGCAAAATAGCTTTGCCTGTTGCCCACATGAACCCAACGATGTCTATCTGGAGACTTAACATCTTTTCGTACATTAAAATCTGGAGCTACAATAACTAAAAATGCCAATGCAGCGTCAATATTTGGAACTGTAATATTTAAATGCTCGATCCTTGTCATATTCAAATATATCCTTTTTATCAATAAGCTAAAGTATCAACTCAAAATAGCCTAACACCTCAACTTAACTTGAGGTCAAGCAAAAATTTACGCCATCGCATAACATTTAGTAGGGCAAAAGCACATTAACAGGATGTGAATGAGTGAAAGGTCTACCAAATAATGGGGCATTTTCGAGCTAGAAAATGCCACGCGTGAAAATTCAGGTTGTGATGTTTTTGGACAAAAACCGTTTAGTGGTATTAATCTAAACGCCCTGTACCAGATTAGAAAAAGTATTTTGAATACCTTAAACACTTGTATGCGAATTTGCCAATTCAGCAGATTGAATAGTTGTGGAAATAAGCTCTTCAAATAGGTCTAATTGCCCAGCAGGGATTAACTGATTTTGTATGCTTTGTCGTTTATTAGAGTCAAACAACCTCTCAGCTAACCAACCAACTAGATACATCAGTGAAAGACAACCCCCGGCAGTTGCTATATTGCCTTCTATCACTAGAGGTAGGTCTTGAACGTCCCCTCCCATGCTTTCTAGAACAGTCTTTGCATCTGGGTTTGTCGTTAACGGCTTGCCTTTAAGTAAACCGAGCTCATGAAGGATGAATGACCCCGCACAAATTGATCCAATTAGCTGTTTATTCGGATCAAGATTCAATGCCGACATAAACCCAAGATCTTTTATCGCCGCTGGGATACCACGTTTGCCACTGGTGATAAGAACTACATCTTGATTAGCAACTTCTGATACATGTCCGTCCGTTTTAACTTTCATACCAAGATGGGAATTATGTTCAGATTTAGTTCCAAGTACACTAACCGTCCAACTATCAGATGTTCGGCCAAGTAAGTCATACATAAGAAAGAAATCTACATCTGTAAAATCATCAAACAAAACAATACCGACTTTATACATAATATTTTTATCCTTTATCGCAGCACTCGTGAGTCGCATAACGCTTTCTATGTGGCGCTAAGCCGTTCTTTACGTGGTAATAGTGCAGCCTATATTTTAAGCTTTCAACAAAAAATCATTAACTAAGTCAGCAAATTAAAAATTTAGTCTGCTCAGTGAGGTATAATTTCTGGGTAGGTGAGTTTGGATAAGTTTTAGTTCGGCAAAAGTACGCCTTAGAAAAGGTGTAGTGTATTTACACTAAAACATTTTGGGGCATTTTCGAGCTAGAAAATGCCACGCGTGAAAATTCAGGTTGTGATGTTTTTGGACAAAAGTGTGTTTTGGCTTAGGTCAAAACACACTTAATTATGTTAGTGAACCTAATGCATCTCATTACTCAATATCATTTTGACCATGAGCAACATACCCCACAGAGTAAACTTCACCGCTACTATCATCAATACCTTCTGAGCTACTCAACCACGTTAAACCGAGCGTTTCCCACGAGATATAATCTAAGCCGTGTACATCTGTATGTTGACTGACTTTATTATGAATACACGCAAGAGAATGGTGCGAATCAGGAACTGTTGGCTCGTCGTCAACGAACCAAATATCAACCTTTGGGCGACCGAATTGTTCGCAAAGAGCTTTGAACCCATCACTTTGGAGAAATAAGACCATTGCGTGATGATCTCTCCAAACATAAAACGGGGCGTAGCTATTCATCTGATTTTCATAACTTTTAGCGTCTTTACGCGAATAAAGATAGGCTTTAAAAATTAACCCTGGGAACCCATCTAATAAGTGACCTTTTTCCTTGATACGAGCTTCTATTTTTTCCATAGGATAATCAGACGGGAGAACGATTTTATATTGCATTGCTATCATTGTATTATCTCCATTTCATCTTTCCATGACTGACCAGAGGAAAAAGACCAGTCTTCTGGGCCATTGAATTGAACAATGATCATAATATCTTCTTTACGAATGGGGGTTTGGGCCTGAAGTTGCTCACACAACGCTTTGTACAAGGCTCGCTTTTGTTCATGGTCACGTGATTTTCCAGCGAATATGTGAAACAAAATTCCAGATTCACTACGACTTTGAGCCAGATTTGGATAATTCGAATTAAAAACCTTTTGCTGTGGGGCATGAATGTCGAATATTTGAAAACAGTCTCCATTCGGTACTGCAAAATAAGCTTCTAAACATTGCTGGAGAATGTATGATATTTGATGCTTATAGCTTTCAAATAACTCATTACCTATAGAAATTCGTGTCATTGGCATTTGTCATTCCTCTCGTGGTCCATCTCATCTAACCGCTCAAGTGCAGAAGCCGTTACAGGCCAACCTGCATAAAAAGCAAGATGAGTCATTGTTGCACTCAGTTCTTTTACTGTCAGTCCGTTGCTGAATGCCCGAGCTAAATGACCCGGTAGTTGTTCCACACGATTTAAGACCACTAACGCGGTGATGGTTATCAGACTTCTATCACGAGTGCTCAGACTCTCATCACGCCATATCTGTCCAAATAAGATATCTTCCGTAACTTTATGAAATTGTGGAGCAATTTCAGCAAACAGTTTCATTAAGTATTGTTCTTTTGTATCCATATATTTCCCCTGTTTTTTCGTCTACTGGAAAAGAATAAGTTGATTTTTTAATATAAAAAATCAAAACTATTTTGATGTATAGTTTTGATTTTCAGGATAGTTGAACATGCGGAGTCTGGATTTAGATGCCTTACGATGTTTTGTCTTAGGAATTGAGTTAGGCAGCTTTGCAGCTGCAGCTGAACGACTTAATCGTTCACCCTCTGCGGCCAGTGCCCAGTTAAAAAAGCTCGAACAGCAGTGCCACACGTCATTAGTGACCAAAATCGGCCGCCATCTAGAGCCGACTGAAGCAGGTGAAATTATTCTGGCTTATGCCCGTCGCATGCTTCAGTTAAATGACGAAGCTCTAAACCAGTTAGTGGAAAATTCATTGACGGGGAAAGTGGTTTTTGGCTTACAAGAAGATTTTAGTGACGTACTATTGCCTCAGTTGCTAGGTGTATTCTCTCGCTCACATCCAAATTTACAATTGCAATCCATTGTTGGGCGCCATCAGGAGTTGATGGATGGCATTCAATCTGGTGAGTTAGACTTTTCATTGGGCTGGAGAGGTGAAAAATCGGCGCCATATAGTGAACTTCTGACAGAATTACCACTGTACTGGTATGGGCCAGCAAATAAATATCTTAAAGAATCCATTAATATTTCTAAACCTGTACCACTAGTCATGCTTGATGGTTCTTGCATTATCAGACAACAAGCCATAGCAGCATTAGATCGCGAGGGGATTCCATGGAAAATTACCTTTGTTGGCCGAAGTCTGAGTAACTTATGGAGCGCTGTTGATGCCGGCTTAGGAGTTACGGTTCGCTCTTCTTTCAGTCACCCGGATACTATTAGTAAGTTGGATGATTTGCCGGTCCTTGGAAAACTTAGGTTGTGCCTCGATCGTAATCAATATAAGTTAGAAAAAGTACAGGAACAGTTGTATGACGAATTAAAACAACAGCTTACACTCTATATCAAAAAGTAAAGTGATTGAATTGCTGCCAGAATTGTGGACATAAAAGTCCACACTATGAGCAAGCCTGAGTCAGATTAAATCATTAGGTAAACTAATCCAAAATCACATTAATTCGATGTGAATGAGTATTTGCTCTAACAAGCTTTGGGGCACTTTCGAGCTAGAAAGTGCCACGAGTGACAATTCATCTTATCAAGGTTCTGGAGGCATAGTAGCTCCACGAATCCCAATTAAATTGCCAAATGGGTCTTCAACTTGGCACATTGAAAGTCCATTTTCGATATCCATAGGCCCACGATACAGATGAGCACCTAGTGTTTCGAAATGAGCCAGAGCAACAGGTAGGCTTGCAACAGACCAATATAAAACTGTACCACTTTTACCCGAACAAACTTTTTCGTCTGCTTGTACGGTTTCCAAAGAAAAACCATTTAGGTCAAGTATCGTGAAATCAAACTCTGGATAATACACTGAGATTGCGCCAGGAAAAGCTTTCTTATACCATTCAAGCCCTTTAGCCACATCTGGGACATGAATGAGCACTGCTGATGGATTCATAATTCTCTCCTACCACATAACGCTTTTAATAGGGCAAACGATCGCCCACTACATCGCAAAGACCGTTTGCTCTAAATGATTTCGGGACAATTCGATTTTATACCTTCATGTGATGGGATTTAAGTCGTTCACATATTTCCCATAAAGCTATTCGATTTGAATCGTACTTGAGAAGTTTGCTCGCGTCAGATGCCTTACACCAACGGAACTCTGTGTGTTCCGAAGATAACTTTGGCTCACCCGAAACCTGCACTGAGAATGAGTATTCTGGTATCACATACGGGTGATCACTCCATTTTTCATGACCAGAATAAAAAACTCTAGGTAACATACATATAGAATCTAGTTGAACCCAAACTATGCCTGTTAACGACGTCTCTTCACATAATTCTCTTTTTGCAGCATCGAGCAAAGACTCTTGATCTTCGCCACCGCCAGAAATTGCCTGCCATTCACCATTATCTGTTCGGCAAGCAATCAGGAATAAGGGTTCTGCTATTTCAAGTTTATATGGGAATATCAGTACCTGAAATGGTGCTCTCATTTAATTGGTTCCACTATTGTCACGCATCAATAGATATTACAGCCATTAGGAAAAATTGGGTAATTCCCAGATTATATTTTTCACGGCTTGATTGCGCAAACTCGGAAAGGGGCATTTTCGAGCTAGAAAATGCCACGCGTGAAAATTCAGGTTGTGATGTTTTTGGACAGAAATGAACTACAGCTTTCGCTAAATTAGCATTTAACGGACAATCTGAGGTATTGCAAATCCTCTTATTGATTGGTCAAAATCACTCATCCACTACATTAATTATGTTTAGATCTTGAGAAGCATCCATAAAAAATCCAAGTGCATTAAATACACTTGGATTTTGACAGCTTTGAAGGGTCGTTCAACCGATCACTTTGGCTTTCAATAATCAGCATTAGCGTATAAGAGGTGTCATTTTTTTATTAATTTGATTCAAGCTCTTTTATAACTGACTTTATATCAATTTCATTTTCAGTGAATTGATAATTGTCATTTTGGAATGTAGTCACATAAAGGTAATTAATAGTTCTCATTCCTAGAAAACCATTCCAAAAACCCTCACCTGTTTCTAATCCTTTCAATCCACCGAATAAGCCACTATCATTTTTCTTTCTCGAGGAAATACCAAAACTTTTTATGTTTGATCTTTTAATTCTTGTCCCGTTTATAGCTATAAATTGATTAGACATAACATCTCCTTATTTTAGAAGCAGGTAGGCACATAACGCCGCATCCTTGGAGAACCCCATCATAAATAGGCATAAAAACAATGAGGTAGATGCGCGACACTCAGATTCTACAACAAATCATACAGACCAATGTTCCTTAGTACACTAAAACAGCGCTAATCCTGTGATACTTACAACAAAAAGTGTACTTGATGGCTTAGACTTAACGCTGACCAAACTAGTTCAGAAACTGGAAACTTGCTAAACAACTTTGACTATAATATCGAAACGGTTACTAGTGAGCTTTGCAGCAGAGTAGTGAAGCTAAGGCTTTCTTGTAAAGACGAAATTAATAATCATCCAGAAACCAATAATAAGTTGATTAATCTCGCCTCAGATTTAGACATTGTAATTGGTAAGGGTTGAGGTCCTTTTTTCGTTTTCAGTTCAGCTTGTTATTGAATTGTAAGGGACTGATAGCTCCCCCTTTCTTATTTATGACTCTATTCCAGTACACTTACAGCGTGGGCATTCTATAGGCTCATCATCATCCTTAGCTAAGTGCTTCTTAAAGATACGCTTGACGGTACTAGTGCTTATTTTCTTACTTTTACATTTCTTACAAACATCTTTATCCATACGCTAACTCTCCTTATTTAACAGGAAATTTAATGATAGCTATCCAGTCCTTTAGATAAATTACTGGCATTACGAAAAGTAAGTCAAATGTTACTTTTATGAGTGAGTGGTCAAGTGGTCGTGACTTACAATGGGGCATTTTCGAGCTAGAAAATGCCACGCGTGAAAATTCAGGTTGTGATGTTTTTGGACAAAAGCGCGTTAGCGTTGACGCTCAAAGTCGACTGCTTCGGATAAGCTGAGTTTGGGTAAATGAAGCAGATGAGTCTAACTCGGGCGTGTCTATCAAGTCGGTGGCTATTCAATATGCATATTTCAGTGTTCGCTAAAATTTGAAATGCAGCACATTTCATAACTTATAGTTAATCTATTATTTTTGGTATTCAAACCACACTAAGCCGTAGTAGGAGATACCAATGGGCATAAAAACTGGGCCAAAGAGAAAAAATGAAGACGGAACACCCGATAAACGACAGCGTGTCCGTCCAGAAACAAAGAAAAAACACCCAAAACTAAAAGAGCATAACCACGAGAAAGGTGATTAAGCACGATGAAAAGCAGCGTAATTGAGCTGCTTTAATCTGACAGATACCAAGACAAAGTGGGTAACTGTCAGATTAAGTCTGAGTCAGTATAAGTTAGGCTTTCAAGGGTGAACCGTTTAATCGACGGTTTAATCGCGTTTAAGGCCTCTCTGTATTTCTTTCCTTGGAATTCATTGAGTTGTTGTAGCTTTCCTACTTGTGAACTTACGGAACTGAATACTCTCAGGTAATCTTCATATGTGCAGTGATCATCAGTAAATAAGGTGCTGAGGTTATGAACAGCACTTCTCACTTTTTTCTTCTCTTCTTTACCAAAGCTAGGACGGTTTCCATTAACCCCGACTCGATGCACGGTCTGGTGTGTACCATTACCTAAGACTTCATGTTTACTTTTATTTGGTTCAACACCGTAATAGTTTACAGATAGTCAGTTAATTAATGTGCATGGCCGTTGTTCAAATAGCGCTTATGGGGAGGTTATGTGCTTTTCAATCGCATAAATTCAAGTCTGGCAAAACTTGGTGCGCAGGATATATATGCTCTTATGTTCTAACAAGCAATGGGGCGTGCGACGTGAAGTCGTATGAAGCGCTGTTCACCGCTTAACGTGTGAACCATCTGTATCACCAGATGAACCTAGGGCTCTGAATAAAGTAGCGAGCCTGACAATGTAATGAAGAATGGTCTTGACCATTCGGGATTTGAATCGTGAGAGAACGATCCTCCTGATAACCACAATCGGGTGAATGCTAGGTAGTCAGCATGATGAACATATGTGAATCCGCTTAGTGCGACATGAAGTCGTATGAATCGTTGTTCGCCACGAAAAGAGCGAACCATTTGTATCACCAAATGACCCTACGGCTCTGAATAAAGAAGCGAGCCTGACAATGTAACAAAGTCTATCTGATGGACGGGAACTGAATCGCGAGAGGAAGCTCCTCCTGATAACCACATAAATCGGGTAAGTGCTAGGGAGTCAGTATGATGAACAGAAGTGAATCCACGTCAGATGCGTAATTTCACAAGCAGCGGAAGTGGTTTAGACGCTGTAGCTAAATAAGCAACGAGAGTAGGAAAGAAGTTTGTGCGTATTCTTTCGTGATCGAAATGCTCTCCGCATTATAGTGGGCATCTCCCCTGACATTGCGAGACATACGGAACATGGTAAGCCTGTATCACTCCCTCTGGGAAAGCCTATGTGGCCGATAGTGATGCAGGTAAAGGAGGTTGGAGAAAGCGAAAGCTGGATTGTAATGATGCAGATACAGGCACATGCCTGATCACGAAAGTGAGCCCACTTCCAACTGGTCTCCCGTTGCGAGAGAGTTTGAAGAACTTTATTAAGGAAGAAAAGCAAATGATGATTTCGAACGAGATTAGTGCATCTTCTGACAGTGCACAATGGCAATCCATTAACTGGAAGGCTGTGGAGGCGCATGTCTTAAAGCTCCAAATGCGTATCGCAAAGGCAACTAGAGAAGGTAAACACGGTAAAGCAAAAGCCTTACAGTGGATACTAACCCATTCTCGTTCAGCAAAACTTCTTGCTGTTAAGCGAGTATCTCAAAACAAAGGTAGTAAAACGCCTGGAATAGATGGCGTGCTCTGGAATACAGATGCACGTCGCATGAATGCAGTGAATCAATTGAGTCGGAAAGCTTATCAAGCTAAACCACTCAAGCGTATCTACATCCCTAAAAAGAACGGTAAGCTTCGACCACTTGGTATTCCTTGTATGGCAGATAGAGCGCAACAAGCGCTCCACCTCCTTGCATTGGAGCCTATCTCGGAAACAATTTCAGACCCAAATAGTTACGGCTTCAGACCAAACCGAAGTACTACTGATGCAATAGCGCAGTCTTTTTTATGCTTGGCTCAAAAGAAGGCAGCTAAATGGGTTCTTGAAGGAGATATTAAATCCTGTTTTGATAAAATCGGGCATCAATGGCTTCTTGATAACATCGCTGTAGACAAGCGTATGCTGGAACAATGGTTGAAGTCTGGTTTTGTAGATAAAGGGTTATTTTATCGTACGGAAGAAGGCACGCCACAAGGTGGCATAATTTCTCCAACGTTAATGCTAATCACTCTCGCAGGGCTTGAACAACAAATAAAGTCTTTGGCTCTCAAGAAGAAAGCAAGAGCCAACTTTATTGGATACGCTGATGATTTTGTTGTCACTTGTACATCAAAGGATGTATTAGAGAACGACATAAAGCCATTGATTACTGAATTTCTACTAGAAAGAGGTCTAACACTTTCCGATGAAAAAACACGCATAACTCATATTGATGATGGTTTCGATTTTCTAGGGTTTAACCACAGAAAATACAAAGGAAAGCTACTCATAAAACCGAGTAAAACCAATGTACTGTCATTCTTAAGTAACTTGCGTAGACTCATCAAAACTCACGCAACGATCCCCGTAAATAACCTTATCAAAATGATAAACCCCAAAATACGGGGATGGGCGAATTACTATCGCCACTGTGTTGCCAAACGAGTTTTCGGATACGTTGGACACCAACTATTCCAAGCATTATGGCTCTGGGCTGTTAGGCGTCACCCAACTAAATCAAAAAATTGGGTCACCCATAAGTACTTCATCAACCGAAAAGGCCAGTGGCAATTTCACGGTTGGCAGAAGATCATGAATATGGATTGTCAGTTCAATCTATTTCAAATAGCCAAAGTATCAATAGAAAGACATGTGAAAATCCGAAGTGCCGCAACGCCATTTGACCCTCAGCACCAAGAATACTTGGCGAAGAGGAAATTCAAAAGGAAAGCTCGCAACTCTTGGAACGATCCTGTTTTAACTGCTTTATAAGTTGCTGGGTATCAAACGATGCCTTTGTGGAGGCTTGAGCCGTATGCAGTGAAAGTTGCACGTACGGTTCTTAGGGAGACGGCACTTGGTAACAAGTGTCGTCCACCCGACAGGTGCGTTATGTGATGAAACAGCGGAAGTGGTTAATACGCTGTAGCCAAAAGGCACGAGAGTCGGAAAGAGATTGCCCCATGCTCTTTCGTGATCATTGAACTCTCCGCACCATAGCGGGCATCTAAACTGATATTGCGCGACATACGGAACACGGTAAGCCTGTATCACTCCCTCTGGGAAAGCCTCTGTGGCCGATAGTGATGCTGGTATAGGAGGTTGGAAAAAGCGAAGGCTGCATTGTAACGATGCAGATACAGACTCATGTCTTGTCACGAAAGTGAGCCCACTTCCAACTGGTCTCTCGTTGCGAGAGAGTTTGAAGAACTTTATTCAAGGAGAAATGCAAATGATGATTTCAAATGAGATTAGTGCCTCTCCTGACAGCGCTCAATGGCAGTCAATAGACTGGAAATCCGTTGAATCGCATGTGTTAAAGCTTCAGATGCGTATCGTAAAGGCAACTCGAGAAGGTAAACACGGCAAAGCGAAAGCCTTGCAGTGGCTACTGACTCATTCTCGCTCAGCCAAGCTTCTTGCTGTTAAACGAGTATCTCAAAACAAAGGCAGTAAAACGCCTGGAATAGACGGCGTTGTCTGGAACACAGACACGCGTCGTATGAAAGCAGTAAATCAACTGAGTCGGAAAGCTTATCAAGCGAAACCACTCAGGCGTATCTATATCCCCAAAAAGAATGGCAAGCTTCGACCTCTGGGCATCCCATGCATGATAGACAGAGCACAACAAGCGCTACACCTATTATCGCTAGAGCCCATATCAGAAACAACTGCCGACCCGAATAGTTATGGCTTTAGAGCAAATCGTAGCACGGCTGACGCTGTCGACCAGTGCTTCAAGTGTTTGGCTTTAAAGAAATCGGCTAAATGGGTTCTTGAAGGAGATATTAAAGCTTGCTTCGACAAAATCGGGCATTAATGGCTTATGGATAACATCGCCATCGATAAACGGATGTTGGAGCAATGGCTAAAGTCAGGCTTTGTAGACAAAGGGCTGTTTACGACACCGACGAAGGCACTCCTCAAGGCGGAATTATATCCCCCTCCTTGATGTTGATGACGTTATCGGGTCTCGAACAGCGCATTAAGTCTACCGCGCTTAAGAAAGGAGCAAGAGCTAACTTTATTGGATATGCCGACGATTTCGTCGTCACTTGCGCTTCAAAGGAAGTGCTCGAGAACGATATCAAACCGTTGATTGCTGATTTCTTAGCGGAAAGAGGCTTAACATTATCCGAAGAGAAAACGCACATTACTCATATCAACGATGGCTTTGACTTTCTTGGGTTCAACCATAGGAAGTACAAAGGGAAACTGCTCATTAAGCCGAGTAAATCCAATACGTTAATGTTCTTAAGCAATCTGCGTGAACTCATCAAAAAGCACGTAACCCTTCCAGTGAATGATCTTATCAAACTGATAAATCCTAAACTCAGGGGATGGTCGAACTATTATCGGCACTGCGTAGCTAAACAGGTATTCGGATATGTAGGTCACAAGTTATTCCATACGTTATGGCACTGGGCTAAAAGGCGTCATCCAACAAAGTCTAAAACTTGGATTGCCCTAAAATACTTCATCAACCGAAAAGGCCAATGGCAGTTTCACGGTTGGCAGAAGATCATGGATATGGATTGCCAGTTCAATCTATTCCAAATAGCCAAAGTGCCAATAGAAAGGCATGTGAAAATCCGAAGTGCAGCGACACCCTTTGACCCTCTTTACCAAGAATACTTGGTAAAGAGAAAATCTAAAAGGCTAGCTCGTAACTCTTGGAACGAACCTGCTTCGACTGCTTTATAAGTTGCAGGGTATCAAACGATGCCTTCGTGGAGGCTTGAGCCTAGTGCAGTGAAAGTTGCACGCTGGGTTCTTATATGGACTCCCAGTTGTAATCAACAAAAAGTTTTAGATAAAGCAGTCGAGATGCGCGCTTATATACGGGCTTTTTTGAGGTGCTACCTCGCCCTAAAATGTAGTCGCACCAATAGGCCAAGTCTTAGGAACGGCATCATCATTTTGTGCCCAAGAACCCAACTAGCTTCTATTGGTCGGTCTTACCTGTTTATCATTGTCGCTCTCTGTTGATTATGCTGAGTGTATCAAGCAAGTTTTTCTGGCTGATACACCAAGTCATTTTTTAAAATGGCATAAGCTGTTCGTACCGTTTTATTTGCTAATGCTATCGCAGCTACTTTCTTCCCACGTCTCTCTATCAATGCCAGTAACCACTGATCTTTGTTTGTTCTAGGTGGACGATTTACTACTTGGGCAATAACTGAAAGCGCTCCTTGAAATAGAGTTGAGCGGAGTCGCTTGTCTGCACTACGTTTTGAGATATGCCCGATTCGCTCTTTGCCACCAGAGGAGTGTTGCTTTGGTGTTAGCCCAATACTTGCCGAAGCATTTCTTCCGTTTGAAAAGTTCTCACCTTTACCTAGTCGTAAGGCTAATCCCAATGATCCTATAGGCCCAACACCTTCAAGCTTCATTAGTTTCTGACACAGCGGATTATCTTTAATCGCTTTTTCCAATTGTTTTGTAAGGGCATCAACATGGTCAATTTGAAGAAGTAAATGCTCCCATAAACGCAAAAGCGACTCTCGAAATTTAGCAGGCAAACCATTTTCAGCGTCCTCAAGAACATACGGAATTTCTTTTCTGAGTACCGCTAGCCCTTGCGGGAGAATAATTCCAAATTCAAGTAACAATCCACGGATCTGATTACTTTGGGAAATCTGATTAGTTAACGCTAGATTTCTGGCTCGTTCCATGGATTGCATAGCTTGTTCATCTACTGATTGAATTCGTATGCTATGGATATGGTCGAGAGATGAAGCAGTAGCGATCGCAAGAGCATCATTTCTGTCGGTTTTTTGTTTTGTTTGGAACCCTTTCACCGACCTAGCATTAATGACTTTAACCTGGTGACCTGCTTCTTTTGCATATCTCGCCCAATAGTGGGCACTGGAACACGCCTCCATGGATACTAAAGAAAGCTTTTCTTTGATTAGAAGCTGTTTTAGCTTCGCCCGACTGACCTCCCGATTATATAAAACTTTTCCGTGTGGGCTAACTTTGCATACTTGGAAAACATTTTTTGCCAGATCAATGGCGATAATATTATATTTATTCATTGTATGGACTCATGTTGGTTTTTGGTCAACTTAAACGTAGCTCTCCGAGGAGAGGGAGTCCATACATCTTAGGGAGACGGCACTTGGTAACAAGTGTCGTCCACCCGACAAAAGTGAGTTTCAGAAGCATCGTTTAATCGTGTGATCACCGAGCGATTCTGTCGTATCTTAATTACCAAACAGCATTGACGCTATAAGAGATGGTCCAAGAAACATACCCCAGCATTCAGCCCTTATAAATAAAGATCTGGCGACTCACATTGGACTTTTCTCTGAAATGGGCACAAAACCCCAGATACAAATACTGTGAGTATACTAACAATTGCTGATATGGCTTTTTAGATAGGAATATGGGGGGGGGATTTGATTTTTTGATAGGTAAAATCTATTGGTAATTGATACGCTATTGCGTAATATTAGGGGTGTCAACACATACTGGAACTCTCTTTGAGGGTGTTGGTGTCGGAAGCGATTCCCCTAGTCAGTGAACAGGATAATCCAAGATAAAGACCAGACCAGATTTTTTATTTGTTAAAAGCACCTTTAGGGTGCTTTTTTCATATCTACTACTTTCTTTTAAGCACCGACTTTCCCTGAAGTCGTTGTGAAAGTATCCAGCTAACACGCTTGGCTTTACCCTTCGGTAGAGTTCCTTTACCCCAGTCGTCCACCTCATAAGCTGAATTGACTCTAAGTTTCAATTCATTGGTAGTGCCATTTGGTTTAGAAATACTAAAGAAGATAGCGTAATCAAATGCTTCCATGTAATGATAGGATTCGCCTTTCTTGGTCATGTAAGGCACAGCATAGTTATCGATAAGCTTATTTTTGATGAGATCCGGAAGTTCTATGCTGCATTGGTATCTCTCATGACACCAGTATCGCCCTTCCTGCCTAAAAAGTATTGGCCCATTTTCTTTCTCATCAGTAAAGCAGTGATTGGCGTAACTAACATGTAGTTTTACTGAGTTACCATCAACCTCGATGTCATGAGAGGTACTTTGTAGATGGGTTAAGTCATAAAAGTCGCCTTCAATAGTGAAACCTTTCCAAGTCATTAACTGTCCTTAACCTTCCTCTTAGCGCTTCGCGTAAGGATTTCTCTAGCCCATTCACTAACCGACTCGTGATCTTGGGCTGCAAGTTTCCACAGCGCTTTATCATTCTCTGTACATCGAATTTCTTGTTTTTTATCAAGAGTTACGTCCTGTTTAGGTCGCCCTCTTTTGCCGTTTTGAATTTTCATGATTTTTATTTTCTGTCATGACGTTATTTAAGTCAAGTCGTTTGCTTTCTATACATCAGTATGTATAGTATTTGTCATGACGTTAATTTGATCTCATATCGTAGGGAATGGAGAACATGATTTTTGAATTTTTTGATTGGAAAGTTAAGACTGGAATAATTATTACCGTTGCTCTTATGTTAAGTAGCGTTATTAGTTTCATTATTACGTGGACATCACCAGTACCAACGGATGCATTGTCAGCCGTAACTAAATATCTAAATTATCGTTGGTTTGCTTTCTTTGCTGTTAGCACATTGTCTATAGGGGCGGCAACAATGAAGTATCACGATAAAACATTAAGACGCTGCTAATAGAGAAAGTATGCGAAAAATAAGAGAATGGAAAATTAGTTCGACCACATTTATTCAATGGTCGCGTGGTACAGTAACAGCCAGCGGCAAGTCTAATTAGCGAGGGATAATTTGTTATGAACAGTGAAATTAATCCGAAGGGATTAACGTGTCTAATTAAGCCTACGGTTATGATTGATGATTACCAGGCCGATGTTTTAATGGTGTCCCTATCGCCAGAGCTCCCACTTTCTTGTTTTTCGTTGAAGCAATGCTTTGACGGAGTGTTATTTAAAAGCGGCTCTAAAGCAGAATGGGTCAGGCAACTCCGCGAAATTGCCGATAGTTTAGAAAGTAAAGGTTAGAGCACTTGGCAAAACTATTTTTTATTTGTGATCAAGTTATTTATAGCGATGACTATTTAGACTTTGGTTTAAACGAAGTAGTTGTACACGATATTTTCGAGGCAAAAAATCGTAAGGAAGCGGAACTGATTTTTTCAAAGATAAAAATTAGGACTCTGCGTTCTGGAACCATACGACATCGGTTAAAGATGGCTGGTTATAACGTTAAATTTGAGTTTCATCCACGATTGGATCACCCTCATCTTTATGCACTTCAAGCCAGTGGTTCGTTACGCACTCAATATCCTAATGTAGTGCATGCCTTGAAAGCTTACTCGGATGAATTGGATGATAAACATTTATTAAGAAATCACATTGAACAATCGATTGAAAAAATAGAACAATCTAAGATATGGACTCATTACGACATCGTTCCAATGTAGAATTGATTTTGAGATTATTTAACGAGGAAAAATCGTGTCACGTCCATTACTTGATGATGCTGTATTAAAACTGATTGATGCAAAGCTAATGCTCAATGGTCACGTTACCAGTAAAGATATTTACCGTCATTTGGGCTTAGGCCGTCAAAAGGTGAGTAAGGTCTTTCAATACTATTTAGCGGCTAATCCAGATTCGATGATCTACGTTCCTGCTAAGAAAAAATATATGGTTACAGATTCCTTCAAACCGTGTTTTCTTGGTGAAGTTAAAGCCGGTGAGTTTGTTGATGCTTTAATCACTGTTTTTGGAACATTTAACGAGAGCGAAAACAAAAATGATAGAAAAATTTAAGTATTTCATAAGAGTTAGCCAGGATAGTGAAGAGGTAGAGCGTTCAGAAGGGACTATTGCGTATTTTGCTAATCCAGTAGGCAAAGGCGATACAGTCTATTGGGGGGGGTCTGTCGCAAACTTTGAGCCTTTAAGTTAAGATTTGCTTAATTTCTATTCATGATACTGATTCTTAATGTTTAAAGGCTGCCACTTTCCCTCTGAAGTTATTCTCGAAACCGTACGTTATTATCTCGCCTATAAACTCAGTTATCGTGAAATTGAAGAGATACAATTAGAGCGCGGAGTCGTTGTGGATCACGCGACTATTAATCGTTGGGTTATCAAATTTACACCAGTATTGGAGCATAGAGCGAGGCGTAGAAAGAAGCCGGTTTCTGACTCGTGGCGTATGGATGAAACCTACATCAAAATAAAGGGGAAGTGGGTCTACTATTACCGAGCCGTCGATAAATTTGGAAATGTGGTCGATTATTATCTTAGTCAGAACCGTGATGAGGCCGCTGCTAAAGCCTTTCTGAATAAGGCCATTGCACAAAATGGCTTACCAAGCAAAGTCGTCATAGATGGAAGTAAGAGTAACTACGCGGCCATTGATTCGATGAATGTTCAGCTTTGGTTGACGGGTTATTTTATGCTCTCACTGGTAGAGATTTTGGACATTAAATATCTGAACAATATCGTTGAGCAGAGCCACCGTTGGGTGAAGCAGAAAACACGTCAAGCACTCGGTTGGAAGTCAACGGAAGGAGCTTTGTCCAGTTTGCATGGGCGGGAAGTGTGGACGATGTTGAAACAAGATCAGATAGATATTGAAGGCCAGACGGCCTTTGAGCGATTCTACGCACTCGCAGTATAATTGTATCTGTCGCAAATCTAGTTAGAAGTGTGACAGAACCGTTACTTTTATCTGCATCCGCTCTTTGATAACAGCTTTCAGATCTGACTGCTCTTGCTGCATGCGTTCGCATACCAGCTCCAGTGAATCGATGATGGTTGTCATTATGCCCTCTTCGTGCCTTATCTATTTGTAGACACAATAAGACACTAAAGAGGATAATTAAACCATCAATGCGTTCATTTTCTTGGTAATGGTTTATAATCGAGTTTGTAATTATGTATTATTTGAATCTACTTTTTATTATTAGTTTTTACCAATTGGTTTAGTTGTCCAAGGTAGCCCCACCATCTACTCGTAAGTCATGCATGGTAATATGGCTTGCTGCTTTTGAAAGCAAAAACAAAATAGCGTTGGCAATATCTTCAGGTTGAGCTAGCTTGGCGAGAGGGATTCCCAAGCGAAATTGATTTATATCTCCTTCAATTACTTCTTTTTCACCATAATTTTCAGTCCACAGCTGTCTTTGCATTGGAGTATCTGTTGAGCCTGGGCTAACTATGTTACATCGAATGCCAAACGGAGCTAGTTCAATACCCACACATTTTACCATCATATGTAGAGCCGATTTTGAGGCACCGTATGCACCAATAGATTGCCTTGGTGTATTTGCAGCATTTGATCCAACTATGACCATACTTCCAGAACCTTGAGTCTTCATTGTTTTCGCTATGGCTTGCATTAATGCGAGCACACCAAAAGTATTTACATCAAAAGTTTGTTTAATCGTAGACATAGATAATTCGTGTAAAGGACCGACATGTAACACCCCTGCACAGCAAACTAAATGATTAAATAGCTCTTTTTGTTGCCAAGCATCCACACTTTCTAGCACTTTTACTTGGTCTGCCAAATCTAACCAGTGGCATTCAAACTGCTTTGGGTATTCTTTGGCTAAGGCCTGAGTATTTTTTTCGAGCAATTTTAATTTATTGTCTGCAACAATTACTCTAGCGCCAGCCCGAAGTAAACTTTCTAATGTTGATAAACCAATTCCGGTCGCAGCACCAACTAGCAGTACTTTTTGATTATCTAATGACATCGTAATTTCCATTTTAAAGACCCTCCCCATCGCCGAGATTTAGGGAGGATTTCAAGTAAGTATTTTGTCTCTGGTGTTTAGGCTGGCTCTTGCTGATGAACGGTTTGGCCAGTCAAGGTTGCTTTCATTTGTTGGCCAATACTTACAACTTGCTTTGCGTTATAACGAGCTGTTTGATAAGTCACAATTAGGCGCAATGTCCGTTCATCACCAATAACGTTTTCCATTATTTCAAAGTGTAAACCAAACAACGATTTGTTCTTGTTTGGAAGGATTTGTTGATATGGAACCGGTATGTTATTCGGCGTTTGTAGAGAACCATATAGCGCATTGTCAGCATGGATTTGAGCATATACATCGAACAGTAATCCATTTTTTGGATCCAAACCTAGCTCTCGTTGTACCATATCAATAGGTACAGTTGCATGTGGCATTGAGTCATTGATGGTCATAGTTACATTCTCAATCAATTTGCCAAAAGATTGGTCCGGTTCAAATATAACTCGATGGGCAACCATGGTCGTGAAGTATCCTACTGAATCAAAATATTTCGCATCATCACGGCCCGATGCAGATGTTCCGATCACTAAGTCTTTTAAATTCCCTGCATTATGTAGAGCTTGTGCTATTGCAGAATACACAACGCTGAAGATAGATGAATTGTATTCTCTTGCTAGTGAGTGTACGGAGTGGTACGCGCTTGGACCTAAGTCAATTTCTATCCAATTGGCTTCAATCGGGTTTACTTCTGGCCCATTTTGATCTGGTTCTGTGCAGGTTAAGTTAAGGCCTGAAGTTGAGCCTCGTAAGTGGTTCACCCAGTAATTGATGTCCTCTTCAATTGGACCTCGATTTTTTTGGGCGAGTGCATAATCATGAATACTATAGGCTGATTTATCCCACTCAGGCTCTTGATTTTGACTGCGAGCTAAATATGCATCAGAAAGTTCGGACATCAAATTATTTAATGACCATTCATCAATAATCATATGATGGATTAGGAAAGATAAAACTTGCTGATTAGTTTTTCTATCTTTAAAAAATCGAATGCGAAGTGGTAACTCTTTCGATAAATCAAATACATAAGATGCTTCTGATTCTAGACTCGAGGTGCCTGATTCTGCGCTGCTCCAAAACCATGAGTACTGAATTAAGTCTTTCTCGTCAATAACCTGTTGTATGGAACCATCAGTACCCTCGTTAAATAAAGTTCTTAATCCTGTATGACGAATCAACAGGTCTGAAAAAGCGAGTTTAAATACTTCCTCGTCAACTTCAGCATCAAAGCGCATTGCAAACGGCAAATTAAAAATAGCACACTGGCCAGTTGCGAGGTGGGCGTTCCATAAAAAGCTTTGTGCAAATGACAATGGTAGCTTACTACCTATAGAGGTTGAACCGTGTGGGAGAGCCATATCTACTGGCTTATTGCATGACGACTTATCGGTTAGCGATACGCAGCGAGCGAGTGCTTGTGCGCTTGGTGATTTGAAAAAGTCATTAAAGCTGATTTCAATATCATGGTTATTCATTAAGTTACCAATGATTCTTGTTGCTAATAACGAGTGACCACCCATTTCAAAAAAATCATCACCTAACTCAACCTCGGGGTCATCAAGGCTGGCTCTGAATTCAGACAGTATTATTTGCTCGATGTTGTTATTGTTATTGTTATCAATTTTACTTATATCTAAGTATATTGGATTTAGCTTTGACTCAAAATTAAGGGTGTTTAAAAATTCATAATTAGACTCAATATTATTAATGATTGATTTATTTTTAAGGTGTAAGTCTAATATAGGATGTGTTGAGATTAGTAAGTATTTTTCTTTCCCTTCTTGTAAAATGTCCACCCCAAATGGCGGTTGGAAATCTGGATCCCAAAGGCGTAGTTTTATATCTGCTACCCGGTCTGATAGTTTTTCACCTTCTACCTGAGCAACATTTGTTAACCCCTCACTATCAACTGAGTGCCATTTCTCCAACTCAAATTCATCTGAGAATCGATAGCGCAGATTTAACTGTATGTCATTTAAAACTAACTTTTTTACAGCTTGTATAAGCTGTTCATTTTTACTATTTATATCAATAGTATAAGCGTCTACTGTCCATTCTATGCTTCTTGGATCTTGAAGCTGCTGTATCCATACCTCTTCTTCATGTTCACTAATTGACAGTAGGGTTTTAGGTTTACTTTTGACGTTGTTCATGTGAGTCCTGATTCTTATCTGAGGGTTTCTATGTTGTCGATCTTATTTTTATAAATTATGCGTTAATTTGCTTACGCATCAAGAGTAATAGTGATAGTATTGATTATCATTTAGATTTGCATTTTCCGTCAAGTTAATAATTTTATTAAGTTTAACGATGTATTTATAACTGTTGAGGCTCTGCTAAATCCCTGCTGTGACCCTAATTAATTTACATCTGTAGTAGCTCTAAAAATTTTGAGAGTTTAGTTGTGACCTTATTTTTTATTAAAAAGAAACATAGTTACCATTTTTTAGAATTCGACATTTTCATTATGGTAATTCTATTTTATGAGTACTTCATTCTATTTGCTTTTTCCCTGAATTTTGATGCGTCTCAATATTCCTACTATTTTGGAGAGCATTCTAAATGACTTTTCGTATGATTCTGGCGTTCTTTACTTTGTGCGCTACATCTCTTTTTTTTGGTGCGAACCAGATCGAGTGGTCATTATTACCGACGTTTAATGAGAAAGCTTGGTTGCCTATTATAGCCAGCAGGCTACCAAGGCTAGTTGCTCTGATTCTTACGGGGTCCGGCTTGGCGATGTGCGGCGTTATTCTCCAACACATCGTTAGAAATCGTTTTGTTGAACCTGGAACTACAGGCAGCCTTGATGCGGCTAAACTCGGTATTTTGGTTTCAATCGTGATGCTGCCATCATCAGACAAATTGGAACGTATGTTCTTTGCTGTCCTGTTTTGCTTTGCCGCTGGCTTGGTCTACATCGCTATAATACGTAAGGTTAAGTTCAGCAATACTGCGTTGGTTCCAGTGATTGGCTTGATGTTTGGTAGTGTACTCAGTGCACTTGCTGAATTTTACGCCTATCAAAACAATATTTTACAAAGTATGTCTGGCTGGTTGATGGGGGACTTCTCCAAAGTGGTCCAAGAGCATTATGAAATCATTTTTTTGATCTTGCCTATAACCTTGTTGACCTACCTCTATGCTCATAGATTTACAGTGATGGGGATGGGGGAAGATATAGCCTCCAATTTGGGCATCAGCTACGCCATGACCGCCGCATTAGGGTTGATACTCGTTTCAATCACGGTTGCAGTCACAGTAGTGACGGTGGGCGCCATTCATTTTGTTGGCTTAGTTATCCCTAACTTAGTGGCGCTAAAATACGGCGACCACCTCAAAAACACTTTACCTATTGTTGCATTGGGCGGTGCCTCGCTACTGATTTTTTGCGATGTCATTAGTCGGGTTGTGCTTTTTCCGTTTGAGGTACCAGTAGGTTTGACCGCAAGTGCCGTAGGTGGAGTTATGTTTCTTGCCTTTTTGCTTAAGGGAGCAAAAGCATGACATCACTCAACTTAAACTTACGAGTGAGTGTTGTACTCGTGATCCTGTTATCTATCGCTTTTATTTTCATTAATTCAGGGTTTGACCTTGAGTACATCATCCCAAGAAGGCTCATTAAACTCAGTGCGATCATAATCGGGGGAAGTTGTGTGGCTATCTCTGCTGTCATTTTTCAAGCCTTGGCCAGAAATCGCATATTGACGCCATCTATTATGGGTTACGAGTCCATTTATCTTGTATGGCAAGCTCTGCTCTTATTATTTGTTGGCACCTCTGGTAGTGCAGTTTTGGGTGTGGTAGGTAATTTTGTCGTATCAGCGGTACTCATTTTGTTGTACTCATTCGTTATTCAATTCTGGGTGCTCAAGCGATTTCAACATGATATTCATCAAGTGTTGTTGATTGGGTTTGTGCTGACCATGGTGCTGACAACGGTTGCTCAATTTATCCAGATTAGAATAAGTCCTGGAGAGTTCTCTATCTTCCAGGGGTTAAGTTACACCTCGTTTGAAAGAGCGAAGCCGTCCACACTTTTATTTGCTGGCACGGTGTTGAGTATTCTCGCCCTCTTTGCCAATAAATGGGTGAGTGAGCTAGACGTGATTGGGTTAGGACGAGATCAGGCAATGTCTTTAGGGCTCAACGATGCGCACTATATTCCTAAATACTTTTCTGTCATCGCAATTCTTGTGGCCATCTCTACTAGCTTAATTGGACCAACTGCGTTCATGGGGGTTTTCATTGCCAACATTGCTTATTCCATCACGGGTTCTCCGCAATACAGACACACCTTACCGGTTGCTTGCACCATCGCTATTGTGATGTTTTTAACTGCTCAATTGATGGTTGAACACTTTTTTAATTATAAAACAACAGTCTCTATTTTGGTCAACGTCCTTTGTGGCGGGTACTTCCTTATCATCACGATGAGAGCAAGAAGCCAGCTATAAAGTCTGTTCATCGCCTGTTTATTGGCAACTTACTGCAACATAAGGAAATCACCATGTTTAAGAGCACCCTAAATATTGCTGTCGCGATCGTCTGTAGCTCTCTTGTAACCTTAACGGGTTGCGAACCAAAAGTGGCTCAATCTCAAGTTATTCAACCATTAGAAACCCCCATCGTGATTGAACATAATCTAGGTCAAACCGTGATTTCAAATCGACCTCAGCGAGTGGCAGCTCTCGATATGAATGAAGTGGATTTCTTAGATCAGTTAAACGTACCTATTGCAGGTATGGTGAAAGATTTTGTACCCCACTTTTTGGCAAAGTATAAAAACACTCCTGACATTTCGGACCTTGGAGCAATTGTTCAACCCAACATGGAAAAAATCTATGCTCTTAAACCCGATCTAGTTTTGATGACCCCACTGCACGCCAATCAGTATGAAGAACTGTCTAAGCTCGCACCAACGGTACACTTTGATATTGATTTCCGTAACAGTCATGGGCATCACGTCGACATAATCAAACAGCACGTTATTGATCTCGGTGAAATCTTTAATAAACAAACACTCGCTCAAAAGAAAGTGGCTGAAATCGATGCCAAGGTCGATGAGGTTCAAGCCTTGACGGCCGAACGCTCAGAAAAAGCTTTAGTTGTGATGCATAACAATGGCTCTTTTAGCTCATTTGGTATCGAGTCTCGATATGGCTTTGTCTTCGATGTACTGGGTGTAAAACCTGCGAGTACTGAAATTGCAGCCAGTTTACATGGCCAGCCTATTTCCAGTGAATTTATTAATCAAGCCAACCCTGACATTCTTTACATCATTGATCGCACAGCGGTCATGGAAGGCAAGCCGGTTATTGATGCGGAACATTTGGCAAACCCTCTTCTTCGACAAACCAAAGCATGGAAAAACGGCAAAGTAATCTTTGTCGATGCTGACGCCTGGTACATCACTTCTGCCAGCATCACATCACTGAAAATCGTGATTGACGACATTATAAAAGGTTATCAGAGCTAGATTTCAAAACAATAAGCTAGACCAACGTAGTCCAGCAAAAAACCGTCACTGCTTTCCAGTGCGGATGTGAGCCAGCCTAAAACAGGATAAAAAGGAATCAACCATGACTCATCAGGTAGCGACCTGTCATAAAAAACAATCATTTAGTGGTAAACCAACTCTAAGTCGTATCGCTCTTTTGGTCGCGCTTCAGATCAGCGCGTCTGCATTGCCCATCAGTATCACTCACGCTGAAGAGCAGGCCGACGAATCTATCACCGTTTACGGCCAAGCCAATGAGGCGTATGCGGCAGGTAAAATCTCAAAGGCGAGCAGCATAGGGATGCTCGGCGATAAAGACTTCCTAGATACCCCATTTAATGCCATTGGGTACACAGACAAACACATTCAAGACCAACATGCACAAGATATATCCGATGTAATATCCGCGTCTGATCCTTCTGTTTTTACCAGTGGGGAAACCGGGTTAAACAAAGAAAGCTTTAAGATCCGAGGTTTCAGTTCGGATATTGGCGATGTTATGTTCAATGGTTTATATGGAATCGCTCCTTACTATCGTAGCTCTCCAGAGATGTACCAACGCATAGATGTACTGAAAGGCCCGGCTTCTTTGCTTAATGGTATGCCACCGAACGGTTCAGTTGGCGGTTCGATCAATTTGGTGACTAAACGAGCTCAAGAAGCACCAATCACATCCTTTACTGGCACTTATATGTCGGATTCTCAATTTGGCGGTCATATTGATATTGGTCGCCGTTTTGGTGAAAACGAACAATTTGGGGTTCGTTTTAATGGGGTTTTCAGAGATGGGGATGCGTCAGTTGATGGTCAAAGTCGTAAAGCGCAACTCGCATCGCTGAGCCTTGATTGGCGTAATGATATTGCGTTGATTGAAGCTGATTTATACTTTAGTACAGAGCGAGTTGATGGTGCAAATCGAGGTTTGAGCATAGCTTCTGGCGTTGACGTCCCGTCCCCCCCTTCGTCAGATACCTTACTCAGCCCTAGTTGGGCATACAATGACAGTGAAGATAAAGGCATGATGATTCGTGCTGAACTGGATTTGAGTAATTCCGTAACAGCTTACGGTGCTGTGGGTGCCAGTCGTACAGACTTTGATTCTAATGTACCACAAAGAGTTAAAATCATCGACGACAGCGGAACTCTTGAGGTGTCTCTTGGCTCCGTTAAGTTAGAAAGCAAACGCACTTCCGGTGAGGTAGGGATTCGTAGCAGTTTTGACACAGGGCCTATAGAGCATTATTTGGTGCTTAATAGTACCTACTTTAGAGAAGATAAAAATGATTCTCCGACAGGGAACAATAATCCTGAGTCCTGGAATCCTAATATATATAACCCAGTGTGGGGGCCTGAAGATTCCACATATGACAACTATTATGAATTACCGGTCGATTCCACACAGATCAGCTTTGGTGTAGCCGATACCTTATCTTTAGCTAATGGCAAATACCAACTCACATTAGGTTTACGTCATCAGAGTATTGATTACGAATCAGGTGTTACTTGGAATGGAAATGCTTTTCCTACCACAAAGCTTAAGGAAAGTACCTACACACCGGCTATTGCTGTGTTGTATAAAGTTTCTGACTCAGTTTCTCTTTACGGTAACTATGCCGAAGGCCTAACAAACGGAAAAACGGCAGGCTCGGGGGCCGCTAACGTGGGTGAAGCGTTTGAACCACAAAAAACCAAGCAAACAGAAGCCGGCTTAAAGCTCGATATGAACGACTTTGCTCATACTTTTAGCTTGTTTGAGATCAAAAAGCCCAACGGATACCAAGACCCAGACACTAACATTTACTCTTTTGGTGGCGAGCAACGTAATCGAGGTATTGAATGGGGGTTCTATGGTACGGTGTTAGAGGACTACACGCTGACTGGTGGTATCGCTTATACCGACGCAGAGATCACTAAAGCAACAGATGTCACGACTGAAGGAAAGCAAGCGACTAAGCTACCCGATCTTCAAGCTAAGTTAGCATTGGAATGGAACCTACCAGTGATGCGTCAACTTACTCTTATTGGTCAAGCAAATTACATGTCAGAGCAATATATTGATGCACAAAACACTCAATCACTGTCTGCACAGACTATTTTTGATTTAGGTGCTCGCTATAACTCTACCATCGCCAATCAAAGTGTCATTTGGCGTCTTGCGGTCAACAACGTAACCGATGAAGCATATTGGACTACCACCCATTACGCTAGCCTTGCGTTGGGTGCCCCTCGTACGGTGATGCTATCTGCTACAGCGGATTTTTAATCTCGGTCAATTTTGCCCTTGACCTTTCTGGTTAAGGGCATCGTCTTCCCCTTCCCCCCATTTGGCTTTTTATGAGAATTTAGAATGAATCAAAATGAACATCCCTTCGCTTTCCCTGAGACAAAATTACCTTTAACCTCCAATCAAAATTGGCAGTTATCAACCCAAAGACAGCGTACTGAAAAGAAATCGATTACCAATTTTACGTATCAGGAATTTGATTACGAAAACATTTCGAGGGATACATTAGAACGCTGCCTCACAACAATAATTAAGCATCACCCAATATTCGGAGCTAAGCTCAGTGACGACTTCTACCTCCATTTTCCGAGCAAAACTCACATTGAAACCTTTGCAGTTAATGACTTAAGTAATGCCTTAAAACAAGATATTGATAAACAGTTGGCCGATACGCGTTCTGCAGTAACGAAAAGCCGCTCACAAGCGATAATCTCTATCATGTTTAGTATATTGCCAAAAAACATAATCAGGCTTCATGTACGCTTCAACTCAGTTGTTGTAGATAATCCAAGTGTTACGCTTTTTTTTGAGCAGCTTACTCAGTTATTATCGGGAAGTCCCCTTTCTTTTTTAAATCAAGAACAGACTATCTCCGCATACAATCACAAAGTTAATAATGAGTTGCTTAGTGTTGATCTTGAGTCCGTAAGATGGAATGAATATATTCTAACACTACCTAGTTCAGCAAACCTTCCCACAATTTGTGAACCCGAAAAACTGGATGAAACCGATATCACTCGCAGGCGTGTGACACTGTCACAAAGGAAGTGGCAGCAGTTGGTTACTGTTAGCAAAAAACATAATGTCACACCGGAGATAACTCTTGCCAGTATATTTTCGACCGTTTTATCACTCTGGGGACATCAAAAATACCTCATGATGAGATTTGATATCACCAAAAGCGATGACTACACGGGCACCATAGGCCAGTTTACCGAACCTTTATTAGTGGGTATGTCCGGCTTTGAGCAGAGCTTTCTTTCTCTTGTTAAAAACAACCAAAAAAAGTTCGAAGAAGCTTATCATTATGACGTTAAAGTACCTGTTTTTCAGTGTGTTAATAAATTATCTAATATTTCGGATTCTCACCGTTATCCTGCTAATATCACTTTTTCTAGCGAGCTTTTAAACACAAACCATAGCAAAAAAGCTGTATGGGGATGTCGTCAATCAGCCAATACTTGGCTTTCTTTACATGCTGTAATCGAGCAAGAACAACTTGTCTTACAATGGGACAGCCAAGACGCAATCTTCCCAAAAGACATGATCAAAGATATGTTACATAGTTACACCGATTTATTAGACTTACTCAGCCAAAAAGATGTCAACTGGGCACAGCCTTTACCAACTTTGCTGCCAAAACATCAGGAGTCCATACGCAATAAAATAAATCAACAGGGAGACCTAGAACTAACTAAAGAACTCCTCCATCAGCGTTTTTTTAAAAACGTAGAGTCCACCCCTAATGCTCTTGCGATTATCCATGGACAAGAGTCATTAGATTATATAACTTTAGCAAGCTACGCCAAGAGTTGTGCGGGTGCACTAACCGAAGCTGGAGTAAAATCAGGAGACCGCGTTGCTGTCACTATGAATAAAGGCATTGGTCAAATAGTGGCAGTATTGGGAATATTATATGCTGGGGCTATTTATGTTCCTGTCTCTCTAGATCAACCACAAGAAAGGCGGGAAAGTATTTATCAAGGTGCTGGAATTAACGTTATTCTTATTAACGAATCAGATAGTAAAAATTCCCCTTCAAATGATCTTTTCTTTTTCCTTGACTGGCAAACAGCGATAAAGAGTGAGCCAATGCGTAGCCCTCAAGATGTCGCGCCAAGTCAACCAGCCTATATTATCTACACATCAGGCTCAACAGGAACCCCTAAGGGAGTGGTGATTTCTCACCAAGGCGCTCTTAATACATGTATCGCGATCAATCGACGTTATCAAATTGGGAAAAATGATCGAGTATTGGCTCTTTCAGCACTACATTTTGACCTTTCGGTATACGACATCTTTGGCCTACTTTCTGCCGGCGGCACTATCGTATTAGTCAGTGAGCTTGAAAGACGTGACCCGATTGCTTGGTGTCAAGCAATTGAGGAGCATAATGTCACCATGTGGAATAGCGTCCCAGCATTATTTGATATGTTATTAACTTACGCTACTTGCTTTAACTCTATCGCTCCCTCAAAACTCCGTTTAACCATGCTTTCGGGAGACTGGATTGGATTAGATTTACCGCAGCGTTATCGCAATTATCGTGTAGATGGCCAATTTATTGCGATGGGAGGAGCCACCGAAGCATCGATATGGTCAAACGTCTTTGACGTAGAGAAAGTTCCGATGGAGTGGCGCTCTATCCCTTATGGCTATCCTCTACCTAGACAACAATATCGAGTTGTCGATGACTTGGGGCGAGATTGCCCAGATTGGGTAGCTGGCGAACTTTGGATTGGTGGTGACGGTATCGCACTGGGGTATTTTAACGATGAATTGAAAACGCAAGCTCAGTTTTTACATATTGATGGCCATGCTTGGTATCGTACTGGTGACATGGGCTGTTATTGGCCAGATGGTACTCTTGAGTTCTTGGGGCGAAGAGACAAGCAGGTCAAAGTAGGAGGTTACAGAATTGAGTTGGGAGAAATCGAAGTTGCACTCAATAATATACCGGGGGTGCAGCGTGCGGTTGCTATCGCAGTGGGCAATAAAGACAAAACTCTAGCAGCATTCATCGTTATGGATTCGGAGCAAGCACCAATAGTTACAGCGCCGTTGGATGCAGAAGAAGTTCAACTTTTGTTGAACAAACAACTGCCTAACTACATGGTTCCCAAACGCATAATTTTCCTTGAAACCTTCCCCCTAACCGCTAATGGTAAAGTCGATCATAAAGCTCTAACTCGAATGACTAACCGAGAAAAGAAAACATCTCAAAGCATAAATAAACCTATTATTACTGCGAGTGAAGATAGAGTCGCCAAAATTTGGAATGACGTTCTTGGCCCTACAGAACTCTATAAATCGAGTGATTTCTTTTTGTCGGGAGGAGATGCATACAACGCAATAGAGGTAGTCAAACGTTGTCATAAAGCTGGCTATCTAATCAAGCTATCAATGTTGTACCGTTATTCTACGATTGAAGCTTTCGCTATTATCATGGACCGTTGTCGATTAGCACCTCAGGAAGAGGCTGAGTTATGAGCCCTTTAATCAAACTTGCAGCCTCTTCGAGGCTGCATGATGCAACTCATTATGTTTTATGCCCTTTTGCAGGAGGTGGTAGTGGTGCATTTAGACACTGGCGTACATTATCCCTTGAAAATGAAGTGATTTCGGTAATGCTTTATCCTGGTAGAGAATTTCGTATAGACGACCCAACAGTCATAAACATCGGCACATTAGCAGAAGAAATGATCCAAGCTTTAAAAACCTGTAATCAACGAATAGAAGATACGATCATTGTCGGTCATAGTATGGGCGCGCAAGTGGCGTATGAAGCAAGTAAAAAACTAGTAAATCAGGGGCTATTTCTGAAAGGGCTGATCATCTCTGGTTGTCAAGCTCCTCATATCAAAGGGCGAAGGTTACTAGGTGAATGCGATGATAAAACCTTTATTCATAATCTAGTCGAGATTGGAGGGTGTGATCCAAGTTTAGCTAAAAGTCCAGAGTGGTGGTCGATATTTCTGCCAGCTTTGAGGGCGGACTTTACGGCTACAGAACAGTATATTTTCACATCACTTCCAAATGATAAGGAAGGCCTTCCTATCCCAACTCTATTGATTTCAGGTGATCAAGATAGAGAAGCTAACTTTTCAGAAATAGAAGAGTGGAAACTTTGGTGTAATAAAGTCGTTGATCATTTAGTGGTCGAGGGCGGGCATTTCTATATAACAGAGCAACCTCAAATGATGCTTGAATGCATCCGGGCTTTATCAACCGAAACGACTGCCTAATACTAAGGTTCGGTTGATAGATTTTTAGACAAACAACTTCAGACGACAAGGGTATGCATTTAAGCAATGCATACCCTGGGCTTTTCGATCAACACTATTACTTGGTTTCCGGAATTCCATAACTCTGGAATGCTGAACTTTCTGGCAATCGATAAATTTGCTTACCTAATACTTGGTTAATAATAGAAGCGTTTCTGTAAGCACCCATCCCAAGATCTGGACCACCAACCCCATGTTGGAAAATCTCCGGATTTTGTACAAAGACACGCCCAACACCTTGGTCACAGCGTTGAGCTATAAAATCTTTTTCAACAATCAAGTCTCCATGTTCATCTGTAGCCAAGACTGAACCTTTTAGATCATTCAACCACTTAGGCCATTGGTGAGCATATCCTGTGGCACAAATCACTGCATTAGTACGGAGGTGAAAAGTTTGCTCTTGTTGCGATTGGTAACATTGGACTTCCATCTCCTGGTTATTAACAGATATAACCACCTCGTTGACTTGACTATTTGAATATAAGCTAAGCCCTGGTGAACGCCCACCAATAGAACGTTCGTATAGCAAATCAAAAATCTCAGCGATAGTGTACCCACTGATCCCTTTGTAAAGCTGTCCTTGACCTTCTACGATACTGCGACGTTTTTCACGCGAAAGAGTATGGAAATAATGCATATATGCAGGAGTAAAGCATTCTTGTCCTAACTTAGAAGCCTCCATTGGATGGAAACCAGCAGAACGAGTTACCCAGTTGACCCTTGCCCCGGCTTCTATTTGTTCAAGAGATAAATCACGGTATAAGTTGAGTACACACTCAGCGGCACTTTGACCGGAGCCAACTACGGTAACACTATTACACTTGGCCAGCTGCTCTCGCATGTGACCAAACCTAGCGGAATGTTGAACCAAAGAGTGATTCGTACTTTTTGCCCATTGAGGTAACCAAGGGATGGTACCGACACCAATAGACAAGTCTCGGCTATATCGCGTCTTAACTTCCCCTTCGTTTAACTGACTCTGAATAGTAAAGCATTCAATATCCTTTAAGTACTTTACATCTACAACAGTTTCACCATAAGCACAATTTTCTAATTTACCTGCAGCCCACTGACAGTAATGATTGTATTCGCTTCTTGGCACTAGAAAAGTTTCGTAATAATAAAATTGGTATAATCTGTCGTGTTGTTTGAGGTAATTTAAATAACTTAAAGGGTGAGTTGGGTCTGCCATAGTGACAAGGTCAGCTAAAAATGGAACTTGCAATGTTGCGCCCGGAAGCAGCATCCCGCTATGCCAATTGAACTCTTGTCTACGTTCGATGAACTCAACATCAAGTTCAGGGTGATGAGAAGTTAGAGCTGCCAACCCTAAATTAAACGGCCCTATACCAACACCGATGATATCTTTTATTATTGTATTCACTATTTATCCTTGCTATGAGATTAAAATATTATAGTCATCAGGTGACCTAAACCTCAGGGATTGATTTACCCTAACAAGTCACCTTCTTTTGGAAAGTTCGTGTCAAATTTACAAACCAGCTTATATCTAAAAATCAACAACCTGCTGTAAAGCGAGATCTTTTACATCGTCAGCATTTCGGCAACGAATAAGTTGCATTACTGGCAAATCCACTTGCAACTCCTTATTGAGGTCTATACTGATTTGTTTAAGGTGACTAGGCCTTAGTCCCAATTGAGAAAAAGATAGGTTGTCGCTGTCAGAATTATTTTTTTCTTTACCAATAACTTGGCAGTAAATATCAAAGATCTTTCGCTTAGTTAAATCAATGTCCCAACTTTCGTTTGGATCTCGATCTACCAACTCGATAACTCGAGACCGGCCAATAGGTAATAGCTTATGCGACTGAACCACATATTGAGAAGTCTCAACCATGTGATCTAAAATCATGTCAATACGATCCAATATTGCCTTCACTAAATCATCTGCAACTGCTTCACTGGCATAATCAACACTGAACATGATTGAGCCTCCCGTAATTGCAACAAAACGTATATCCATTGCAACTTGTGGGGTTTGCGTCAAACCTCGTTGAAGGGTCATTGACGCATCGTCACTTAAAACTGGCCATGACAAGCCATTAGTAATGACGATTGGAAGAGCTGGTGCCGGCCCACACCGTTCAAATAGAACTCGAGCTAAATCGACCCCCGAAAAAGCCAAATGCTCAAGACCTTCTAAAGTATCTACCTGTAAAGTTTTTGCTCGCTGAAGAAAGTCATACTGATGAGCATTCCACTGTGTAACAATAAAACTCGACTGACTTGCATAATTAGCACTCGTCATTGGTAGTACGGGTACTGCAACACAAAGCTGACCATTACAGACATGAGAAGACAACGCTTCCATTGCAACCGACATCATCAGAGTATTTTTGTATAACCCCTCCTTCCCAGCAACACGAACCAATTTTTTTACAGTTTCTTTTTCGATTTTCAGACTCTGCCTTTGATATCGAGAGTGCGAAATTGATTTGAGAGGTTTATGCCAAGGGAAACACATCGACTTTTCAACAGTAGCCAGTTTATTCAGCCAGTACTTTTCATCCTTAGCCCGTGCACTTTGCACGTGTTCATGGTCCGGCTCAAAGTCAAAAGAGGGTATATATGGTGCCTGCTCATCAAATAGCTCCACTAATAAAGAAGCAATGGAGCGAGCATCAAGAATTAATGCATCAAAGCGAGAAAATACATAAGTATCTGTTTCAGAAAGAGAGAAGGTAGTGACATTCCATAACGGCTGATCTAGATCAAACATATTATGATTATATGTATATCTGAAACGAGCTAACTCTTCCTCTGCCTTATCTTTTTCTAAGTGCCTTAAGTCCACATGTGCCAAATTAACTTGAGGACATTGACTTACCTGTAACTTAAGCGATTTACTATCAATAAATGTTCTCAAACAAGGGTACTTAACCACCATGGTAGATAACCGATGACGAATTGAAGAAGCAGAAAGAGTCCCTCGATGTTCCAAAGTTTCTTGCATTGCAACGCCACCAAGAGGCATTTGGGTCGTTCTGCCTAGTAAGTAAGCTCGCTGCATTGGAGTCAATTCAGACTCAAAATGAGAGAGGCAAACTAATTTAGGCTGCAAGTTATCTAATGGTGCTACTAGTAAGTCAGGAGTCGAAATAACGCTTTTAGTTAAAGCGACAAAATTCTCAAACATTGCCGACGTCCATTCTTTAGGTAAAGCTTCTTGACGAACATCCCAATTGATCATGATTCCGTCATCAATACTCACAACTTGTGAATCAAGCGCTACATGTGAGCCTTGAGAAATCGTCCAGTTCATTTTGCCAAAATGTTTATGGACACGACGAGAAAATAGATTCCCACTAGGTAAATCAATCGCAGAAGTAAAGACGACCGGCGCTAACTGAGTGCAGCCATGATGTAAAGAAAGGTCTCTCATCATACTCACACCATCATATCGACTGTGGCCAAGTAAAAGTCCCATTTTATCTGCGACCGTATGACAAAACTCAAGGAGAGTCTTAGACTCTTTCATGTCCACACTAAGAACAACAAAATTGACGAAATCCCCGACTAAGCTTTCGGTCCCTTCAATGATTGGCGGTCGCCAAAATGTTGGGACGTTAATTCTAAATGTTTCATCTCCGGTTGCTTTACCTAATGTCCTGGCAAACAAGCCGAGCATCAAATTAGCTGGCGTAAGGTTGTTTTTACGAGCAAGAGTGATGAGATCAGTTCGCTGTTCAGCATCTAACCAGGCCGAATAATGGTGGCTTTCAGCTTTATTAGTATTGGGCTCGAAAAAAGGCAATGAAGGAGAAGGAGCTATATTATTCAAATTCGATTTCCACCACGCCCTATCGGATTTCCTCTGAGACTTGAGAATAGGGTCATTTTTTGCCATGCCATGCCAAGAAAAAAACGTCGGATTGTTCTTAACCTCGGAAGCTCCACTTTCGTAAAGCATCGCTAAATCCTCAATTAAAACTCGGCAACTATCTGGGTCAATAGCAATCATATCGCTATCAATATGTAAGCGGAATGCATTATCAGGTAATAAACTAACGGAGAATCTTGCAACTTGCCCTTGCGTCAGGTCAAGCATTTGATGAGCCCAGCTTTGTCTTTTTTCAATCAATGCTTTATGCATATTCTCGGGCGATAGATGAGTGAAATCTTCTATTTCTAAAAGAGCGTGATTAGGAACATCAATAATAGAACTTTCGCCTAAATGGTTTACTTTCAGCCGCAGCATTTCATGTCGTTTATATAAACTCCCTAATGCTGATTTGAGTTTATCAATATTAATATTTTCGCCATCGAATTCGGTGTAAAGGTGAGAAGCAACACTGCCTAGTTGCCCATTATCTTTTCTTCCAAACCAACATGCAGCCTGCATTGGTGTTAATTCACTCATCAGCTTTCACTTTGTTGACAATTCATTTGTTAGGCGTCATTATTTTGCAAACGATAATCATTTACAATAAAAACCTTATTATTATTAACTAGATAAGAGAAATACGTCACTTAACACGCTCTATTCAGGTCAGAAAAAATAAGAAACACCACCACATAGTGATATAGTCAGCAGTATGCATATCAAAGGCTTGACAAATACAAAATCAGGAGGGTAATTGAAACATTCCCTAAATAGTTGGCTTTATTAAAAATGACCAAAAAAACATGATAATTATAAATAGTTAAATAAGTTCAGAGCGCATGATAATCACATGCTCTTTAGTCCATTTCGACAACGATTAATAGGCAACGTAATGAAGCTATCTAATGAGGATCTCTGTAAGCTTAATAAATTCTGGCTTTACTGTGAGGAAAACCAATATTTTAATGTTGGTTACCCTGAATCAGCAGCTTTTGATTACTCTATACTAGAAAAGTTTATGAAATTCTCCATCAATAATTGTGGTGACTGGCGAGAAGAGAGTAATTACAAACTAAACTCCTTCGAATTTGAGAAAGAAGTTATGCGTTTTTTCTCCCAATTATTTAAAATACCGTACAACGACAGTTGGGGGTATATATCAAATGGCGGTACTGAAGGAAACATGTTCTCGTGTTACTTAGCTCGTGAAATTTTTCCGACAGCTTACATTTATTACTCTGAAGAGACACATTACTCGGTAGATAAGATAGTTCGATTACTGAATATACCTGCAAGGAAAATACGTTCGCTTCCGAGTGGAGAAATTGATTATCAAAATCTAGTAGATCAAATCCAAAAAGACAAACAAAAGAACCCTATTATATTCGCTAATATTGGCACTACGATGCGGGGTGCAACTGATAATATACAGCGAATTCAACAAGATCTCGCGTCAATAGGGTTAGAGAGAAATGATTATTATATTCATGCTGATGCAGCTCTCAGCGGAATGATCATGCCATTTGTAGAGCAGCCACACCCTTATTCATTTGAAGATGGTATCGACTCAATCAGCGTCTCTGGGCACAAAATGATTGGATCCCCTATTCCGTGCGGTATTGTTCTTGCCAAGCGACATATGGTTGACCAGATTTCGGTAGAAGTCGACTATATCTCTTCACGGGATCAAACTATCAGTGGCTCAAGAAATGGTCATAGTGCCCTATTCATGTGGACAGCAATCAAAAGTCATTCATTCGTAGATTGGCAAGGTAAAGTAAATCAGTGCTTGAACATGGCTGAATATACTGTTCAACGATTCCAAGAGGTAGGAATTAATGCTTGGCGTAATAAAAACTCCAATACTGTTGTATTTCCTTGCCCTTCTGAGCCTGTTTGGCGAAAACACTCTTTAGCCAATTCGGGCAGTGTGGCACACATTATCACCATGCCACACCTCGATGGTCCGGATAAGTTAGATCCACTCATCGAAGACGTCATTTACGACTTGCTCCCTAACTACAACATCCTCAACGTCAGCGGTCAAAACTAACAACAATATTCTATCAACCTCATTTCAATAGGCTTTATATGAAATATCGAGAGAGCTCAATAAGCTCACCAAAACTCACTCTATCTCAACTTTGTGGGTTAACTAGGGTGAGAAAATGATAAATAAGATCAGCCAACATTACGTTACACCAGCCTTAATACCAGCCTTAAGACCTTCATTAGCAAAACTTACTTTAGGGACTCTAAGTGAAATTTTTTCTGCAGTGGCAAAAATTGGTGCATTGCTATGTTTAATACAATTAATCGATGATCTATCTAACCAATGGGTTTACGGAGCCATCGGGCTTTGGATCTTTAGCGCATTGCTCTCATCTTTGTCCTCTTGGTTAGTACACAATGCTGAATCTCTATTTTCAGCAAGATTACGTCGTCAGGTGGCACAACACTTAACGCGCCTTCCAAGCAAGACTCTCTCTCGGTATGGTGATAATCAACTTCGCCGCTTGGTTTCAGAAGACATCAATACTTTACATCATATGGTTGCTCATCTGCCTTCAGAGTTTGTAACTTTCGCCATCGTTCCGGTAATGTCCATTACCATTATGCTAAATATGGCTGGTCCTATAGCGCTCTTAACCTTACTCCCTGGCCTTATTGCATCATTATACTACCTAGTCTTTCTGCCTAGATTCGCAGCTAAATATGGTGCAGAACGTATGAACATAATGGGAGAAATAGTCACCGCAGTAAATGACTACACCAGAGGAATTAGAGTTAACCGGGTTTATGGAACTCAATCAGGTGCGCTCGCGAGTTATCACGGGGCAACTCAACGCTTCACTAATGGCATTATAAAATGGGTAGGGAGTGTGGCACTTCCAGCTTCCATCGCTATAGCTTTACTTCAAGCAGTTTCTACTTTTGCTATAGCTTATTCAATTTCTTACCGACTAAGTCCATCAGCAATGGCTTCTGTGTTTTTTTTCGGCCTGGCTGTCGTTTCACCAGTATTAAAGCTTGGTCACGGATTAGACTATGTCACTGCAGGTAAGAATGCAGCTAAGAACATTGGTAAGCTTTTGAAACAAACACCTATAGGTTGTGGAAACGTCAATGTAGGTTCAAAAACACTTCCTTTACAGGCTTCAAAAATCTCGGTAATTAATGACACAACAACCATTATCGATAGCTTCACCCACTGCTTTCCAACAGGTTCATGCACTGCCATTATGGGACCAAGCGGCATTGGAAAAAGTACGTTGCTGCGTATTTTAGCCGGTCAAGAAGTACCTTATTCAGGAACCACCATGCTTGGCAGTTATGAACTGTCCACACTTACCGAAATGTCACGTCACATGGCGATACGTTATGTTCCTCAAGATATAGGGGTACTTAAAACGACAGTTAGACAGAACTTACAACTAACGGCACCAAATGCCTGCGATAGCGAATTCTTTGACGCCTTAGCTCTAGCCGAAGTAGATATTAACCTCGATTATGATGCCAGCCTTCTTTCTGGTGGCCAGCAGCAACGCGTCGCTCTAGCTAGTATATTTCTCAATCAAGCCAGCATTTTCTTGTTAGATGAACCAACGAGTGCACTTGATAAAAAAACAGCCTTATCCATCATGAAAAACCTAACTGAATTCGCGCAAAAAGAAAATAAAACCATAATCATGGTAACCCATGATGCAGAGCTAGCCCAACGAGCCGACTTTATATTGACACTACAAAAAAATGCTCAATTACAGGATGAAGAAGTATGACTTATCAAAATACCCCATCTTCCAAATCAAACATTCCCGCGAGCGCAAAATATCGTTTATACAGGGTGGGAGCTGGATGGGCGTTGGTTGCGGCACTCGAAGCCTTAACCTACACAGTTCTTGCACTATCATTGGTAAAACAAGCCCCGCCACTAGGTGTCATATCAGCAGCAATTGTCGCTATTTTGGTGACGGTTCTAGTAACACGAGCGGGGTTTATATCTGGTGCGCAATTAGCCGGAGATTTGTACTCGGCAGTCGGTCAATCTCTTAGTAAAGCAAAACTTTCTTGGTTTAACGATCAGCATCGAACGCAACTAACTCAACTTGCCGAACGAGGCATTCCTGGCTTTATGTCAATCCCAGCTCACCAATTACAAACATTTTTGCACACGCCATTAGTACCCTTATTCTTGATCGCTGGCATCGGAATCGTTGGGGGGGCAGATGTTGCACTAATCAGTGCAGTCTCATTGATAGGCGCATTGCTGCTGCAATACAAAGCACAGAATCACCTCAGTAACTCTGACAGCGAAAGACACAACGCTGATGTTCAAGCCACAAAATCAACGCTCGAGCTCATAGATCACCTTGATTTGCTTCGCTCAACGGCAGGACCTGAACGAGCGATAGAAAGGATTGACCAAAGTTGGTGTACACAAGAAAAAGTACATTCGAGAATCAACCTAACTGCATCCATGGCCACTTTAACCTCTGCACTTGCAACGGTCTTCCCTTTGGCCTGCGTCACTATCTACCTAGTTGTAGAAGGGGTTACCCAACCACTATTGATTTTGGGGCTGCTGATATTAATTACCAGAGCGGCTGCACCACTAGGAGAATTAGCCTTAGCTGGTTTCGCCATCAACGACGTAAAGTCCTCAATAAGAGATTACAACCAGCTAACCAATGTACCAACTCTACCTGAACCCAAACCAGAAAATGCTATTAGTCCTAATAACTACAATTTCGAACTAAATCATGTTGGCTATTTGGATCTTTTCAAGGACGCCAATGTAGAAATAGTACAAGGTGAAAAAGTTGTAATCAATGGCGTAAGTGGTAGCGGAAAGAGCACGTTATTAGGATTATTCTTAAGGTTTGATGACCCTAACCAAGGTCATATTTCGCTTGGTGGCATAAACCTCCAGAATATTCCATACGACATATTAATCCAGCACATCGCCTATGTCGCTCAGGATCCAATAATATTTACTGGAACATTGGCCGAAAATATTCGTTTAGGTAACCCAGAGGCAAGTAATGCTGAAGTAGAACTCTTTGCTAGGCAAGCTCAACTGAGTGAACTTATTGACTTATCAGGCGATGGAATAAACCAAAGTGTAGGCCAGAAAGGATCAAGGCTTTCTGGAGGGGAAAGACAAAGAGTCGCACTTGCTCGAGCTCTAATAAAAAAAGCACCTATCCTAATTTTAGATGAAGCCACCTCTGCACTTGATGAAGTAACCGAACAGAAAATAGCACAACAAACTCAAGCATTAGGTTCAACTGTTATTGTGGTAACACACAGAGACAAGAAAGTTTGGCATCCAACGCTAGAACTCACGATTGATAAACAAAGAGTCAATGTTCTTCGTCTTAGAACCAACAGTATACAAGATTACGAAAAATCGGCGGCTCCGCGATTAAGTAGAGCAATAAGTTCGAGATCTTTTTAAAAAAAATAATGCTAAAACTACTACTTATGGTGTTTATCTTTCGAATCCACATGCTGGCTTTAACCTTATAGTCAGCATCATCTTAAGAAACCATTATCTTTAATAAGTGAATTAAACTTTACGGATAGTATCCATGAATACGTTAAAAAACGTCATAAAAATCAAGTCAGCGATGTCTTTACCGAACCTAGAAAATATCTTAGATGAAACTATCATTAGCACAGAAACTAAAGAATTCATTTTCAACCAAAGACAAGAAATAGCCAATATCCTCTCAGGCGACGACTCAAGATTATTAGTCATTATCGGACCATGTTCAGTACATGAACCTAATGCAGTTATCGAATACGCGACTCGATTAGCAAATGCACAAAAGCACTACAATGGCACTTTGAAATTAGTCATGCGAACTTATTTTGAAAAACCACGAACACGAAGAGGATGGAAAGGATTTATTGTTGACCCAGATCTCAATGGTAAGTTCGATTTACTCAAGGGGATTACTCACAGTCGGAAACTAATGCAATCGATTCTAGAACTTGGTGTTCCCACAGCCAATGAGTTTCTCGATACTAATATCGCCTTATATATTGCAGACCTAGTATGTTGGGGAGCCATCGGTGCTCGCACTACTGAATCACAACCTCATCGACAGTTGGCTTCTGGGTTACATTGCCCTATTGGCTTTAAAAACGGTACTGACGGTAATATTGACATATCCATTGATGCTATACACGCAGCACAAGATTGTCATACGATGCTAACACAAACAACCGACAACCAAACTGTTGCAATACAAACTCAAGGCAACAATCACTGCCACGTAATCTTACGTGGTGGGGCAACTCCAAATTATTCGTCCCAACATATAAAACAAACCTCGCTCCAACTTAAACGAAGTAAACTCTCACCCAAAATAGTTGTCGACTGCAGTCATGGGAATAGCGGAAAACTCGCAAAAAACCAGTTAATCGTTGTTGAAGATATTGCTCGCCAGATCTCTTCCGGTGAAATCAACATCGCAGGTGTCATGTGTGAAAGCTATCTAGTTGGCGGCAATCAAAAACTCGGTAACGGAGCTCTCAATTACGGCCAATCAATTACTGATGAATGCTTAAGTTGGGAAGATACTTTAATATTTCTCGACCACTTGAATGTTGCAATGTTAAAAAAAGTGAGCTCTCAACTAACTCCAATCGAGTACGTTTAAGTCCTATTAACCATTTGCGAAAGTAAACAGTTACTAATCAAATGGTTAATAATCATATA
The DNA here is from genome assembly GCF_023503985.1 of Vibrio sp. J383. Lineage (NCBI taxonomy): Bacteria > Pseudomonadati > Pseudomonadota > Gammaproteobacteria > Vibrionales > Vibrionaceae > Vibrio > Vibrio sp. J383. Next base: position 102,343 of record NZ_CP097295.1, read on the forward strand.
ACTCTTAATGCGATTAAACATCGCTTAACCCTCCAAGCCCGACAACATGTAAACTACAAAAATATCAATAAAAACATAAGCTTAACCAGATCGGGATCACTAAATGATATCGATTATCAATTGATATTGATTATCACTATCAATTATAATTCGCTCCATTACTAATTCAGAAAATGTTATGGCGAAGAGGTCCAACCTGTTTTGTCAAACCTATTGGTCTAAGCGTCACATAGAAAAATTTTTTGTATTACTTACTCGTCTATTTCTTATCAGCGATAAATAGAAACTTTAGTTTATGAGCTCGAGTAAATTAACATATTAATAAGGACAGTTTATGAAACGAGAGGTTGTCGGTTTTTCCAAAATGGCCAACGAGATGTTTAACAAAGAACTGTTAAAATCACCGTTCTTTTTTTCATCCCCCTATAATTCAATGCTTGGTGTTGGCATCAAAACACAATGTAGTCATTCCATACCTTTCTCACAACTAGCAAGCAAAGCTGAAGAGCTATTAAAAAAGGCTAAAACAAAGGATAGCGATAACCCTGTACTATTTGCGACCGTTCCATTTGACGAAAGAACACCCACTCAATTTTGTATTCCTGAAACGCTTTATGTTTCCAGCAGTACACGTAGTCAAGGTAGCAGTGATTGTACGTCTCAGAAAGCCAAGGTAATCTCGCCACCAACTGGGGAAGATTATAAAAATGGCGTATCTCATTTGCTGGACCTTTTTGATACCACTGAACTATCAAAAGTCGTACTTTCTCGATCGGTAAAAATTACGACCGATGAAAACATCAACCAATGTTCGCTATTACGTAACTTATTATCAATAAACACAAATGGTTATACTTTTTGCTCTCAAATCTCGGAGCGTTCTAAGCTTATGGGAGCGAGCCCAGAGCTGCTCCTTTCCAAAAAAGGCAGCCACGTATTATCTAATCCGCTAGCTGGATCTCGAGCTAAATCGTCTTGTGGTGTTGAAAACCAAAATGCGTATTCTTCTTTACTTGATACTCAAAAAGATCTAAACGAACATAACTTAGTAGTTGAGGAAGTCGAAAAGGTTCTCAGTAATTATTGCCATAACCTATATACGCCAATGGTTCCCTCTGTAATTGAAACAGAAACCATGCTGCATTTGTCTACTGTGTTACAAGGGCAAGCAGATGATCCAAATATCAACGCCTTAAAAATTGCAGCAGATCTTCACCCAACACCGGCAGTATGTGGTTTCCCACGACAACCAGCCTATGCTGCCATAAAAGAAATTGAAAATTTCGATCGCGGTTACTTTACCGGAATGGTGGGCTGGTGTGATGCAAGAGGCAATGGCGAATGGGTCGTAACCATTCGATGTGCAGAAGTAAGCCTACGATCTATGTCGATTTATGCTGGTGCAGGGATCGTTCATGAATCCTCACCTCAAAGTGAACTCGACGAAACCGGAGCTAAAATGAAAACCATTTTGCGTGCGGCTGGAATACAAGTAGATGAGTTACTCACTGTATAAGGGATATAAAATAATGATGAACGATGATTTTACACCTTGGCCTGAAAACATAAGTAAAAGGTATAAAGAACTAGGCTATTGGCAAGACAAAACCTTATTTGATCACCTTCATGAAACTGCTATGTCTTCCCCAGATGCGCCTGCCATTTGCTGTGGTGAAATCACCTACAGCTACCAGGACTTCTTGGATCGTATCTATAAGCTATCTGCCGGGTTTATGCAATTAGGTCTTAAGCCCGGGGATAGTGTCGTATTGCAAATCAATAACACTGCTGAATTCTATTTTTCATTTTTCGCTTTGACTATGAAAGGGATAACACCCGTTCTTGCTTTACCCGCCCATCGCTACTTGGAGTTAAGCTACTTTTGTAATCATGCTGGCGCTAGAGCCTACATTTTTTCAGATCATGTATCTGGTTTAACCTCGCGTAACATGGCTAATCAATTGATTAAAGAATGCAAAACTCTAGACTATGCTATTACAACAGGTGAAACAGGTCAGAGTAACCTTATTTCATTACAAAATTTATATATCACCCCTTGTATGAAGCAATATACCACTGCAGATAAAGTGGCTTTTTTCCAGTTATCAGGAGGGACAACAGGCACTCCTAAGCTCATTCCCAGAACGCACAATGATTATGCTTATAGTATTGTGGGAAGTAATCGCATCTGTCAATTTAACGCCGAGACACGTTATCTTTGTACCCTTCCTGCTGCTCACAATTTCCCACTAAGCTCTCCGGGAGCTTTAGGAACCTTCTTTGCTGGAGGGTGTATCGTGCTCAGTTTAGATAGTTCCCCTGAGAATAATTTTTCATTAATTGAAAAACATAGAGTCAATACATGCGCACTCGTTCCTCCCCTAGCCTTACTATGGATGCAATATGCACAAAACGCGCAACAAGATATTTCGAGCTTAGAGCTCATTCAAGTAGGGGGAGCAAAATTTAGTGAAAATGCCGCAAATAAATTCCCGCTGATTTTGGACTGTACGTTACAACAGGTATTTGGTATGGCTGAAGGTCTTGTGAATTACACACGGTTAGACGATCCGATAGATATCATCACGAAAACACAAGGTCGTCCTATTTCAGAACATGATGAAATACTAATAGTGAATGAAGAAGGCCTACCCGTAATGTTAGGAGAAGAAGGTCAGTTAATGACTAGAGGCCCATACACCATACGAGGTTACTACAAAGCGGCAGGACACAATCAACGTTCATTCGATAAAAACGGATTTTACGCGACGGGAGATCTTGTTCGGCAAACTCCTGAAGGTAACATCATTGTGACAGGAAGGAATAAAGACCAAATAAATAGAGGTGGGGAAAAAATTGCCACAGAGGAAATTGAAAATATACTACTTGAGCATAATGGCATTCATGACGTAGCACTAGTAGCAGTTCCTGACGAGTTTTTGGGAGAAAAAAGCTGTGCGATAATCGTATGTAACCAAGATGTTAACCTTAAGCCAGTTTCAATAAAGAAATTTTTATATGAGCAAGGTATCGCAGAATATAAGATCCCAGATCACATTAATTTTCGCCAAAAATTACCTAAAACTGCTGTTGGAAAAATAAACAAAAAGGCCTTGAGAGCCGAATATAGTACTTAAATACTTTCCCCCTTACTAACACCAAGGGGGAGCTATTTGGAGAAAAAGAATTAAGCAGCTACCTGAACAGAATCCCACCAATCTTTAATCGTATTTTTACCGACCATCTCAGCAAGTTCAATATCAATACCTATTTTTTTCCAACGGCTATGTAGTGTCATTATGCGTATCGAATCAAGTCCAAGGAAAATCAAGTTTTCATCAACATCGACTTCATCCAAATCAACGTCCAAAATATTCGCAACATCCTGTCTCATAGACTCTAAGCTCAATTCACCAAAAGAACGTGTAGTAACACTGTCAATAAACTCATCCACAGATTTAACGCTACCGCTTCTACTAGCAACATATTTTAATGTATTCATATGGTCTTCTTTAGAAAAATCTGCAATAGCATCACCAATAACGAATGGTTTAATATCTAACATAAAAGCATCCAACGCTGTTGAAAGAATACCAATATGGCCATAAACACCAACGATGACTAACTGATCCCTTTGTTCTTCTTTCATCCATTCAAGTAAAGGCGTTTTCTTAAACGCACTATAACGCCACTTGGTATATTGAATATCCTCAGGTTGCGGTGATACCTCAGGTACTATCTCTGTATCTTGTGTCAGCCCTACCCCCCAAAAATCAGTAAGGAGTGCCCTTTCGTTTGGGTCTTGGTTAGCTGGCTGAGCAGTGTAAACTACGGGTATACCAGCAGATCTAGCACTCTCTGTAACCTTGTTTACATTCCTTAGAAGCTCAGGAACCGGAGACAATGTTTTATCAAAAAAATTGAGAAAATAAGCCTGTAAATCGTGAACTAGAACAACCGATTTCTTAGGATCTATTACCCAATCGACTTTGTTAGTTGGGAATGATTCTAACGGGAGTACTTGGTATGAGGCGATCTTAGGAATGGCCATCTAATTATCCTTATTAAGAACTATCACTGCAAAATTCAAGAGTATTTGCGCCTAACATCAGAGTGCAAATACAAGTAAGAATCGATATCATTTACACTCATTCTAAATCAAACAAGCATATGAAATCAATTGATAAAAAAGGATTGATGGAAATAAGAATCATTTGATAAATGTATCAATAAAGAAGCTATTGGAGTGTTATTGGTATGTACACATTCGCTTACCATTCACTTCAATAATATGAAAAGGGACTTCGTAAATACTGCTAAGAGTCTCTGCTTGGATAACCTCCTCAACAGAGCCATTAGCCACAACTTTGCCTTGCTTTAAAGCCACGATCTTATCTGAATAACAAGCAGCAAAGTTTATATCGTGGATGACAAGCACTACGGCTTTGTCCATATCTTTTGTTAAACGTTGTATGTTTTTCATGATTTGCAAAGAGTGTTTAATATCTAAGTTATTTAAAGGCTCATCTAAAAATATGTAATCAGTGTCTTGAGCAATGACCATGGCGATATAGGTAAGTTGACGCTGGCCTCCACTCAATTCATCAAGATATTTATTCTGTATATCATGTAACCCTAAATAGTTAATTGACTGCTCAATCATAGTTTTATCACAAAGGGTAAGTTGACCCTTTGAGTATGGAAAACGTCCGAAAGAAACCATTTCTTTCACTGTAAACCGCATATTCACTGAATTCGACTGACGTAAAACAGCTAAATTCTTAGATAAATCTTGATAACTCCAATCCTTCAAATCCTTACCATCAATAAACACGCTACCACTATCACTAGAAGCTAAGCGTGAAGCCATGGACAAAAATGTGCTTTTCCCGGCCCCATTAGGCCCGATAATAGACGTCACCTGGCCCTTTTCAAACTTAGTACTGGCTTGTTCAATAACTTGATATTTTCCATAAGCCTTTGAAATATTTTCAATAACAACCATACTTTTCTACCTTCTACCTTCTACCTTCTACCTTCTACCTTCTACCTTCTACCTTCTACCTTCTGGCTTAACGATTTTCCGCCTAAATCAGGCTATAAAAAACCTACTTCAGTAACTTTTCTAGCTCGATCTAATAAACTGGTTGAAAACTACATCACCAGTGTTGTCATTAAATTCTCTTGATACGAATACAGACCGCTGAACTTAGTACCTTTTGTCAACTCTGTAGTTAAGTCTTGAGTTAACTCTAAACTGACTCTCCCTACTCTGTTATCAATGCTACAAATTTTTACTGCATCAAAGCCAAAATAGCGACGAACCGTTGGGTAGAGTGATTTATATAAGCTTTCTTTAACAGAAAACGTAACCAATAAAGCAAGCTCATACTGTATGCTGCTCGCCTTCAAAATGTTCCGCTCTGTCTTGGTAGTAAATACATTTTCGGATTCTTGAATCACTGCAGGCGAAAATACTTCGATATCGATACCAGGCGAACAATGGTGAGGCTGTTGAGAAACCACAGCTATAGCTTTACCGTTTGTGTGAGATAAACTACCACTAAACCCCAAAGGCCATATAGGCGCTCGGTTCTGAGACGACCCCACACCAAGCTCACACCCTAGTTTTTTTAGCAATATTTGGGCAGCGTATCTTGCAGCGATATATTCCGCTCTCCGCTTCTGTACTGAAGACACTAACGAAGTAGGAAAAGGTATATTTAAATAATCAAACAAACCATCTTGATAACCATCGGAATCGAACATTATAGAGCAATAATGTAAAGTCGGATTGGACCGAACATACCCCACCTCAATGTCTTTAATAAAAGGAAGAAATGACTGCTTAGAAAGAGAGAGGGATACAAACATAATTTTCCGAATAACAAGAGTGAAATCAGGCTGCAAAACAGGTCAAAAAGGTCAATTTTTAATACAAATTTTTCAATATGAACTCAACAAAAATAGTACTAACAAAAGATATTCCAAAACACTTAACGGATCTCTGACTAAAGGTCATCTAAAAAATCGGCATTAACGAGTTCTTCAAGCTTGCGACTTTGGCTTTGTTCCTTTTCTTCTTTAGCTCTTAATTCTTTATTTCTCCGCTCCTGTTGAATTGTATCTATTCTGAGTGCGATTGATTTAGCTTTATCTTCATAGCCAAGTAAATCTATGAGAGGTAACGATTCAACCAAAATGTCATAGATATCTTCCCCTTTCTTTTTCTTGATAGAAAGTTCACTCGATAATTGAAGAGCTTTACCTGCCGCTTCATTCAACTCTTCTTTGGTTACTTCACTCTTCCATTTAACTAAAAAACGGATTTTCTGATTCATTCCGTCTTCACAATCAACCAATTCATAACCAACTTTTCCATCCTTTTCTAGAATGACCATTTTCTCTAAGGCCTCTTCTGATTGAGATATCTTTTTCAATGCAGGAGCGATCAGTCTTGATACAAATTGAACTGGTGACTTATAGGTCTCTTTAAGTATTTGGCCATCTTCCGTTTTGATACCAAAGATCACTTGTAATTTATTCAATGTAATAAAATACATTTCTTTGTCGTAGCGATAACGGCAGAGAAACTCAAAGATTTTCTTTTCATTTGGATTCGTTAAAGCTCTAAATATTTTGTTATCTACTTTAGCAAAACCGTTCTGACTTAAATTAACGATGTAAGTACTCTTTAGTTCATTATTTGGCTTAATCGCTAAAGTACCATTCTCGTATGCTACATAGGACAGTATTGGGGTATATCTGAAACTACCATTTTGCTCGATACCTAATGTTTTGGAAGCAAGCTGCTTAGATGGTTCTTTAAGTCGGGAATACAACTGCTTTTTAGGGCACCCGAACCATTCACAAAGTTTTTTCGATTTAAAACAGTACGTTGGAGCTTTATTTGCATCCCAGTCGGCTTGTTTCATCTCTGTCAGTAAAAGAGCAAATATATCCATCATTCACGCAGTCAGATCGGAAGCAGCATAAATTAAACTATGACTTTTCATGTGATAATCATAGTAATGCTCATCTTCCACTAAGATTGTCCCTAACGATTGATAAGTCATTAATAAGTCCTTAATGTATTTAGTATCAATAAGCATCCAAGTCGATAGCGTAGGCATTCAAGCCGATAGCGATAGCATTGAACTTCCTCGTAAATAGCACGCAATCATACAAAACCGATCCATTAAGTCAAAAAAATTAATATGCAATAACACATTTAAGTGATCAATAGCACATTTATAAGAAGGTAGTAAATATTAGAACTCATTATAAAATGAGATAAGTTTGAAAAAACGAATCTCATAAAATTAAAATATTTAACTGGTTTTGATTATGAAATGATAATTTTTGACCAAAAATATCCTAAAGTGAATATTTCCCATCACAAAAAGCATAAAGCTAAATAGCAATAGCATTAATGTTGATATTTTTGCTTATTTGAAAAAAATAGGCATCAAACATGATAGACAGATACTTATTTTAAGTTGCATAGCATTAAAATTGGTTCTGTCGCAAACTTTGAGCCTTTAAGTTAAGATTTGCTTAATTTCTATTCATGATACTGATTCTTAATGTTTAAAGGCTGCCACTTTCCCTCTGAAGTTATTCTCGAAACCGTACGTTATTATCTCGCCTATAAACTCAGTTATCGTGAAATTGAAGAGATACAATTAGAGCGCGGAGTCGTTGTGGATCACGCGACTATTAATCGTTGGGTTATCAAATTTACACCAGTATTGGAGCATAGAGCGAGGCGTAGAAAGAAGCCGGTTTCTGACTCGTGGCGTATGGATGAAACCTACATCAAAATAAAGGGGAAGTGGGTCTACTATTACCGAGCCGTCGATAAATTTGGAAATGTGGTCGATTATTATCTTAGTCAGAACCGTGATGAGGCCGCTGCTAAAGCCTTTCTGAATAAGGCCATTGCACAAAATGGCTTACCAAGCAAAGTCGTCATAGATGGAAGTAAGAGTAACTACGCGGCCATTGATTCGATGAATGTTCAGCTTTGGTTGACGGGTTATTTTATGCTCTCACTGGTAGAGATTTTGGACATTAAATATCTGAACAATATCGTTGAGCAGAGCCACCGTTGGGTGAAGCAGAAAACACGTCAAGCACTCGGTTGGAAGTCAACGGAAGGAGCTTTGTCCAGTTTGCATGGGCGGGAAGTGTGGACGATGTTGAAACAAGATCAGATAGATATTGAAGGCCAGACGGCCTTTGAGCGATTCTACGCACTCGCAGTATAATTGTATCTGTCGGATGGTACTGTCACACTTCTAACTAGATTTGCGACAGAACCATTACGCAACAAAGCCGCTTTTACTTGCCACGACGAGTTATCATGCTGTATAGAACCAAGATAATACTAGGCTCCCGTCAGGATAATACGACCATAGGTTAGGGATCACATTGACCTTTGAGGATGTCAAACGAATGAGTTTTAGGATGGTTGTCTCATGTGAGATAAGGGAAGAAAGTTTATAGGTTTATAAATATCAGTCAGCTCATGTGTACTTGAAATGACAAAATGAACTGACTGACTTCGAGTTAATGATTTTCAAAATGCATACAAGGTTCTACTTACTTTTTCCGCCCAGAACCATATTGTTGGCAGTTATGTACATCATTTCATGGTAGTGAGCAACAAACCTCATCACACCAGTATCCAGTTCTCCACGATGTCTCTCTTCATCAAATATAACGTCTTCGCCAAGCATATCCTTTACGAAGTTCATAGCAGATAAAATTGTCGAAAGTGTTTCACCGTTCAAGCCTTGCTCAGTAAGTAATAACTCTTCATCAAGCTTTTCATAGACTAGTTTTGCTAAATTTATATCAGCGATACGCTTTGTCCAATGCTTAAAGTCAGGCCTCTTTGTTAATACAGCCTTATGCTCTCCAAATAATAAAAAATCGATACTCAACTTATGTCCAACAGCGACCTCAACAATGTTGTCTAATGGAACCTTATCTCTTTTTTTCCAAGTAGCGATAGTCTGTTTGGCAACTCCTAATTTTAAAGCTAGCTCTTGATCTGATGTTGTTCCTAGGCTTGAAGTAAGCCTACTAAGAACATCATTTGCTGCAATATGAATCATAGTACCCTCCCGAAAATTTCATACTGAACTTGACATTTCATTTTGAACCATTAAAGTACTCATTATGCGAACCGAAAGTGCAAAACGAAAATTTAAGTTATTACTATAGCAGAGAGGCTCAAAATGAAAAGTCAAATTAACCTAAACAATTCGAACAATGATCTATACACCAAAGTAAAAGCTGGTTTTCTCCTAAAGGGAACGTCTTTGCATCGCTGGTGCATAGACAATGAAGTAAAAAGGCAGGCCGCAGCACAAGCTTTAAAAGGTATCTGGAACGGCCCAAAATCCAACGAACTCAAGCAAAGACTGACTGAGGCCGCAGGCCTAGTGTCAATGGAAGATGAATGATCTAATGAGGGGGTTACTATGAAAACCACGAAAGAAAAATACGCACAAGAGAAAATTATGGACATTCTGCTGATGCTAAATGTCGTTGAAGCAAGAAATGTGCTTGATGCCATATGCCAATCTCTAGGTCAGAAAACTCCAGCATTCAAGAAGAGAGCAGGCCAGAAGAGCAAAATAGAGTTAGACCGAGAACTCTATGAATTTATCTTGTCTTTAGACTTAGAGTTTATGACCCAAGGCGATGTTCTAGTTGCCTGTATAGATAAGTTTGGAAAGGAACGCTCACCTTCAAGAACATCACTTAATAGAGCATTCAACAATGGTGTGCTCTTAGCCAGAAAGGACATAAATCATGAAGAGTAAATTTCAGAGTTCTATAACAGGGTATAACCTGAAGCCGACACGATTTGCACTCGATCTTCTTGAGTTTATGGTTTCTCAAGGAGTTGAAGGGACAAGCTTAAAGCAGCTAGGCGATCATACTGGCATCCCTAGAGCAAGTCTTCATCGTTACTTACAAGTTCTTGTCGATAGCGGATGGGTCGATACCGTTGGAGGGCAGAAATCGATGTTATGGAAACCTTCTAACCATTTCATCAAGTTAGCGTTCAACTACAGAAATGCTGTACGTAAGCAAGTAGAGGCCATTGGGTCTGAATTTAAAGATTTGACGGGTGAGGAGCTATAGATGTCAGATGAAATGAAAAAATTAGCATCAGCGCAGCAAGCATTAAGTGATGCAAAAGAAATCAATGCAGCGGAAGCTCTTTCAATATCTCAATCTGAGGGTGAAAGACTGGGTGAAGCGGTGGATTTTGGTGCGCTACTTGGTCGCGCTCAAATGGCAGAGAGACTGTCAAAAATTACCGACGCTGTGAGTTTAAGTGCGCTTAAGGAAATCAAAGAATCCAAGCAATACAAGGCTTTGAAAGGAATTACCTTTGCAAAAAGCTCGACAGTCGGCAGTAATTTAGTCGTTCTAAGAGGGACATGGGAAGAGTTCTGTGAAATCTATGGTAGCTCAAAATCGACAATAGACGAACGCTTAAAGAATCTGGATGTCTTTGGTGAGCAAGCTTTAGAGTCAATGCACGCAATCGGTATGACGACAAGAGACTTACGCCGCTTGCGTAAACTCCCACAAGAAGATTTGACCACCATTATTGAAGGTGAAGAAGTCAAAGTTCAAGACCGTGATGAAGCCTTAGAAATCATTGAAGAGTTGTCTGCGAAACATCGTCAAGAGAAGCAGTCACTTCAAAATGAGGTCAATAGCTTGGCGCAAGAAAAGCAGTCTAATGAACGCTTACTTATTGATAAAGATAAGAAAATAAACAGTTTATCTAAAAAGTTAGATAAGCCTCTGTCACCTGCGCAGACTCGCCAGAAAGAAGAAGAGCTGAACAGTCAATTGTTAGAGCAATTGAATATTGCGGCACTTGCGGTAGATAGCGGTTTAGCGCGTCTTTTTGATGCAATTCAAACCATTCAAGACAATGACCACCCTATCGATATTGATCAAGCGTGTGAAGATACACTCTTTCGAGTGTTAGAACGTTTTCTAAGCCTTTCTGGGGATATGGGTATCGCTGCTCATGTCATGACGCATTTAGAGCAATGGCATGAAGAGAGTGCTTTGCTGATGGATAGCGAGGGTTAATCCACTATGAATGCACTTGAGCTAGAGCGAGCACAATACCTCACGCGCTTAATGGCTGAGTTAGACAGTGCAGGACGTGGTGATAAAGGGACAATTGTTCAGCGTGCCACGGAGCATCTGTGTATCTCGAAAAACAAGCTGTATCAAGAGCTTGCTGAGTTAGGTTGGGTATCGGGTCGCAAGAAACGCACTGACAGTGGTGAATTAGCACTAACACGCTCTGAAACTGAATTGCTCGCTAACTTGATGCGTCAAAGCGAACGAGACAGTGGTAAGCGACTAATGACCATTCGTGATGCAATTGATATTGCACTGGCAAATAAGCACCTTACTAGGGATGTCTCTGAATCCACGGTCTTACGCGCCTTCAGTCGTTTTCGAGTTCACCCTAACCAGTTGAATGTAATGGAAACCACAACAAGTCAACGTTCATTACACCCGAATCATGCGTGGCAATTCGATGTGTCTATTTGTGTGCTGTATTACCTCAAAGGTGGGAAAGGCTTGCGAGTCATGGCAGAAGACGAGTTCTACAAGAACAAGCCTAAAAACCTTGATCGTATTGTGAATGAACGTGTGCTGCGCTATCTCGCTACTGACCATTACAGCGGTGCTTTCTTCTTGCGCTACTACGTGGCACCAGGTGAAAACACAGAGACCATCACCAAGTTTTTATTTGAAGCTTTTTGTGAGCGTAGTACGAATGAATTGATGTATGGCGTGCCTAAGTTGCTTATCTGGGATGCAGGCTCTGCCAACATCGCGCACCAAACACGCCATATGCTGGACATGCTTGAGGTCAAACACATCGCGCATACGCCTGGTCGCCCTTGGGCAAAAGGTCAGGTGGAATCAACCCACAACCTTGTCGAGTGTCGCTTTGAGAGTCGCCTTGCTTTTATCACGATCAACTCGATTGAAGAGTTAAATCAATACGCTATCAAGTGGTCTATTGGCTTCCAATCGTTGAAAGCACATAGCCGACACAAAAGCAGTCGCTTTGGATTGTGGCAGACCATACGGACGGAACACTTACGTTTAATCAATAACATAGAGTTGGTGAAAAGCATGATGCAGCAAACCAAACCAGAGGTAAGAAAGGTACGTCCTAACGAGTTGAGTATCAGCTTTGCACCGAAAGGCTATGCGTCATTGGATTATTCGTTAACACATATCCCCCACATTATCGCAGGGGATGAAGTCAAAGTGTTTGTGAACCCATATAAAGCCCCTGCCATTCGAGTGATTAGCATGGACGAACAAGGGCGAGAGCACACGCATGAAGCATTGCCCATTGAACGTGATGCCGCTGGGTTTAACTTACAAGCCCCGATTATCGGTGAGCAGCACAAAGCCGTTCGAGAAACGCAATCAGACATTAACCGTAAGCGACTTGATACCGCTGCATGGGGCACGGACAACCCACGAGCGATTAAGAAAGTTCGTAAAGGGCGTACGCCCGCCTTCGATGGTGCCATTAATCCAATGGCTGACATTGAGCAACAATCAACGCCGTCGTTCTTATTAAGAAAAGGCACCACCATGGATATTGAAGGACAAGCGTTAACGGAGCATAAAACAACGTTTATAGGGGCTTTAAACCGCCTTAAAAAAGCCCTCAACCCATCGAGAGAAGAATTGACAACCCTTAGGGCTGTATTGAAGCAAAAACACCCTCAGGGAGCCTCTGAGCGCGAATTACAGATATTTATTGAATTGTGGGAGCAAGAAGCCAATGAGCACACTCAGAACGCGGCTAGATGAGGCAGGGTTAACCATCCGCTCGTTAGCTGACTATTTAGTGATGAATTACAGCACGGTTTACAAGGCCGTTCGTCAAAATGAACCGCCAAAGCGACAAGCAGAAGAATTTAAACAGAAAGTGAATGCGTTTTTCGTATCACAAGGGCTAGAGGGTATAAGCGGTTGGTCATTGGCTGCAACCAATGACCAACCTAAACCCCAGCAAGAAGAAATCAATCAGGACATCGAACTGGAGAACCAAATGCTAACACAAGAAGCCATGAAACACTTCAAGCTATTCAGAAACCCGTTTATCAACGACATTCGCGCGGTTCGTGACATCTTCATGAACGAAGATACCCGTTACGTACTGGCAGCAATGAAAGACGTGTCGCGTAATCAGGGCATTCTAGCGGTTGTGGGCGACTCAGGCGCTGGGAAAAGTGTTCTACGCCGCCTATTGCTGGATGAATTGCACAATGACGGAGATATCTCTGTTATTCAGCCCAAAATCATTGATAAAACGCGTGCCACGGCAGCGGGTATCTGTGATGCCATCATTAACGATATCAGCAGCGAGACACCGAAACGCAGCATGGAAGCCAAAGCACGACAGGTTGAACGCCTCTTAATGACGGCCTCGAAAGGTGGTCAACGACATGTACTGATTATTGAAGAAGCGCACGATTTGACTATCCCTGTGATGAAGTACCTTAAGCGTTTCTGGGAGTTAGAGGACGGATTTTCTAAACTCCTTGGGATTTTACTTGTGGGTCAAACAGAGCTGTTTCACCGCCTTGACGAACGCCGCCATTATGAGCTTCGAGAGTTTATCCGCCGTTGTATGGTGGTCGAAGTCCCACCACTGGAACATGATATTGAAGCCTACCTAAGACATAAGTTTGAACGTGCTGGCTGCGACTATAACAAGATCATGGACAGCAGCTCAGCCCCTGCCTTAAAAGAGCGCTTAAAGACTCGACGCACCAACTCAGGGAGCCTTGTGTACCCTCAGATTATCAACAACCTCATCACCAAGGCGATGAACCTTTGTGCTTCTTTAGGTGAAGACAAAGTGACTGACGATATCATTAAGGAGCTATAAGCATGAACATTCAAAATCAAGAAGGTGTAAGAGCAGTCTTGCTCACTGAGTGGAACGCTGTAGACATTGAAGAGTATGCGTTCGGTAACATTGAACTCGTGACTCAACTCATCAATAAATGCGAAGACCTGCATGAAATTGATGCAAAAGACTTAGGCCACGCTTTGTCTGCGAGCCTAGAAATCATCAACGCAGTACGTCTGACTAAGGAGCAATAAGTATGGATACGCAATCAAACAAAACAAACGTTGATATAGACCTCAGTTGGACGCAGCTTCACCAATATTCAGACGAGCTGCTATTGGGAAGTCCTACATCGATGATTGAGGATGGAACGGCAATACTGACTTTGTTACAGGATTACTTATTGCACGTTCATGCTGCAAATCAACTCCAACACACCCCTATCGAAGGGCTGACAGGCTGCTTGCAAGTCGCTGAAGGTTTGATTCGTATGGGGAATGAAATTCGATGCTATCAAGACCGCACGGGAGAGGTTTAAAATGAAAAAGCCACTTCTTAGCGCCGCTGAAAGTCACGAACTTGCTTGTCGTGTGTCCGCTCTGGGAGCTAAGCAAGTGCTTGAGCTTTTGCGCGAACTACAAAATCAAGCATTCGACCATGAAAATAAGACAAAGCAATCATTGACACATTAAATTAGCTCAAGGAGATATGATGAGTAATCCAAATGCTAAGCTCCACTCTTTAGGTACGGCTGAATATTCATTTAACGAAGCGGATTTAATTGAAGCAAAAGCTAGCTTTGATAGAGCTAAGTTGGCTTTTACTCGCGCACGGAGTGCATTTAAGAATGCTTCAATCGCTCTTGAGCGTTCATCTGCAACTCTGGCTCTAGTTGGCTCAGAAGGAACAAAAGCTATGCGAGAGCAACAAGCCGCCGCTAAAGTTGAACTTGTAAAAGAATTGCTCGTTAGTGACCGAGCGATATCAGTACCAATCGATTTGCTTAAAGAGCTTGAACGATTTCTCAGGGAGAAAGTCGCCCTGAAATATCGTCACCCCAAAAAAACTCAGCAACCAAGTACTTGTGATTTTGAGATCCTGTATGCCAAATTTGAATCGATGTATGGTGAAGATTTAACTTAGTGCTAAATCTTCACTGATTACACCATCATGCCCTTTTCTCAAAAGGGCATTTCTCCCTCTACCGCGTTCTAAGCGTTTTTAAGCAACAATAAGAACATTCCCTCATCTAGAGTCACTTAAGCTAACAGTAGGCCATTTGAGCTGTGTTAAAATGCTATTCCTCGTCATTCGTTGGCTTTGATTATCTCCCTTTCGCCTTGAATTCAATATTCCCTACTTAGCCAATATAAAAAACCCGCGTTATTTTCACTCATTCACCAAAGCGCATTATTGTGAATGTGTTGGTACATGAGGAGACAGAGTCTCCTTTGGTAACTGAGGGTGGATTCCTCTTATCTCTTCCCTCAGTTACCCATTATTAACGTAATAAGACAGCGGCAAACCACTGTATTCAATGCCGTATTTTAGAGAGGTAATCATGATATCTGTTGAGAAAGCAATGCCGCACATTGCAAAAGCTTTAACTGAAAACCCTGATCTATTTAGCTTTGATGAACTCGACGGGGGTGATGTGTCTTATCCCGAGTTGCTTGAAGGGCTTCATGATGTTTTTGAACATGTTCTACAAAAACACGGCATCGATAACTCTGGGCTTACTTTTCAACTTGTTTTTGAGTTGATGCAATACGGTGGTGGTGTCCAGCTGTATATCCCAAAACCAGATTCCATTGTGAAGACCATCCTGAATAAGCTGATCGCAAAGGAGTTCGATGGGAGTAACTTTAGTGCACTTGCTCGACGCTATTCATGCTCAACAAACCAAGTAAGGAGAATCGTCAATGCAACTAACCAATGAACAACACCAACATGCCGTGTCTTTATTATCACCAAGTTCTAGAGTGATGCTTCAGTGTTTGGAAGAAGCTATCAACAACAAGAAAAATAAGCCTGATGCACTGAGCATCTTAATAGATATAACCGAAAAAGTAGGTGGTTCAATTGATTACGTGGCTAGAGGTAGGAAGTTACAAGCTTACTTAAGAAATATCGCTTTAGTTAACGACTACCAATCAGGTATGACCGTCAATCAACTTTCGAAGAAATACAATCTAGCCTACAACACCGTGTACACAGCAATTCGAAAGTCTAATATCAAAAAAGGATAATAAGTGATGTCATTACAAGAACTGAAAACCGCTTTGCAAGAAGCCAAAAATGCATACACAGCGAAAGAGTCTGAAATTAAAGGTCACATCGATGAAAAGCGAACTCAAGAGTCACGCCTCAAAACACTAGGTTCTCAACTTCATTCAAAACAAACAGAGCTGCGTAACGCACTCTCTCAATCGAGTGCAGAAACGCTGACCACAGAACTCAATGCACTCGAATCACAAAAGCAAGCTTGTGAAACGTTGATCAACAACATTTCTAACTACCTAAAAGGTCAGGCTAATAATGAGAAAACTCAAGCGTCCGAGCGTATCGAAAGCGCAGAGAAGGCTTTATTACTTTTTGTCTACAAAGACATTAAAAGCCAATTAAATATCCTATCTGATGAGCAAAAAGAGCTACTGAAAGACTTTGTCGTGATAAGCACAACGCTTTCAAGCTCTCTTCCTGGCAGTCCTCGCCCATCCTACTACTTAGGTTCAGCTTTTGATGCTCTATATGGTCAATTAAAAGGCCCTGAATTTAGAGCGCATCAAGCCAAGATGTTAGCGAAATACGCGCTATAACTCGCCTCATTGTATGTTCACTTTGCTCTAAACCAAGGAGCGTACCATGAGAACCGAGTCAACAATAGAAAGCTTAAGTTACCACCATCAAGTCGGTAACCTATACACAATCAATAAGGCCGCAACATGAAGCATGAATTTCAACTTATAGATGGCATTATGTGGAACGAGAATAACTGTAAGCAAGTAACCTTACGCCCACTCGATGAGAACACACACAAGCAGATTCTTGACTTGGTAGATAACCAGCTCAGCCACTTAGAAACACAACCTGATTTTCACTTGGTTAATGATAGCCATCGCCAAGGTTTAAAAGGTTACATGACGTTAAATGAGTGCGCCGCCACTTCTATCTCGCATATTGGTAATGATGCGGTACAGATGACGTTTGGCGAGTTATGCCAACTCAACATCAGTGCGCAAGATTGGAATCGTATTTTGACTGCTAACCTTGCATTGGCTGAATTTTATGGTGAGGACGAAATCGACACCATGATGGCATAAGGGTTGAAGCTCAATGCGAGATTCAACCATTGACCATGACGTCCGTTTTAACTAGCTATTACTAGTTCGAGGCTTTTATGACCCAGAAACTGAAAACCGAAATTACGATAGACCTTGCAGGTAACTTATCGGATAAAGCAAAGCGATATGGTAACTCTATGTCCGACTTTGCAAAAAAAAGCGACAAGGCCATGGCTATGATGAATCAATCTGTTAGGGCTGCGAGTAAAGGTATAGATTCATTAGGTAATAGAACGATTATCGGCCTTGGTGCTGCGGGTTTTGCATTTGAGCGTACATTCATTAAGACAGCCGCTAATTTTGAAACCCTAGCCGCTTCAATGCAAAGCATTATGGGTTCAGAAAGTGGTGCTGCTAGTGCTCTAGATTGGATTGAAGACTTTACACAATCAACCCCCTACGCATTAGATGAAGTTACCCAATCTTTTATTCGACTAAAAGCGTACGGACTTGACCCAATGGACGGGACAATGCAGGCGATCGCTGACCAAGCCTCTAAAATGGGGGGAAGTGCTGAACAGGTCGAGGGTATCGCAACGGCATTAGGTCAAGCGTGGACAAAGGGGAAACTCCAAGCTGAAGAAATGAACCAGATGCTTGAGCGAGGTGTACCCGTTTATGAGTATTTGCAAAAAGCGAGCAAAGACCTAGGTAAAAATTTTGGGAAAGGCTTTAGTACCGCCCAAATTCAAGAGATGGCTAGCAAAGGCCAATTAACAAGGTCTGCAATTCAAGACTTGATACATGTCATGGGAGAAGAGACAAAAGGTTCAGCAGAACTACAAATGAAAACATGGAGCGGCATGATTTCAAACATGGGTGATCATTGGTCTCTATTTCAAAAAGATGTCATGAATAGCGGTACATTTGACTTGCTCAAAGATGAACTTGGGGAGTTCTTAGGTATGCTTGATCAAATGAAATCTACAGGGGAATATGACAAGCTTGTAGAAACAGTTGGTCAAAACCTAGTTGACTCGTTTAGAACTGCCGCAGAGGCCGCTAAGGGGTTAAAAGACGTAGGTGATGGTTTGTTACCAATATTAAAAGCCGTAGGGACAGGCGCACAAGCAATAAGTGATGCTGTAGGTGGTTACGGGAATTTAGCGAAAATCTTAGCGTCAGTATACGCGTTGAATAAGGCTATCTCGATAAGTGCACCAATCATCAAAGGTGGAGCTGCCGCAGGAGGTTGGATCTATGATAAAGCATCAGGTAAGAAAAAAGGCCAAGGGGTTTTAGCTAGTGGATTATCTAGTTTGAGTGCTACGCCAGTATTCGTTACAAATTGGCCTGGTGGTGGCGGCTATGGTACGCCTCTGATTCCAGATTTAAGTCCTGATTCTAATGACACTAAAAATACCAAAACAAATAAGTTTGGTAAGTTAATCGATGTGGCTGGTAAGGTTTTTATCACGGGCTATGTAATGGAAGAACTTTTCGGTGACACCGAAGTTGCCCAGAAAATGAAGAAAACCACTCTTGCTGATGTTTTTCCCAGTGTGTTCGATTCCAATACAAAAGAGCGAGAAACAACAGGTGATAAGGTAAGGAAGCAAATTGAGCAACAGTTACCTTCTTATGTAACGGGTAATTATAATCAATTCCAGCCTCAATCTAACTATCCAATGGGAGGAGATCTAAGAGTTAAAGTTGATGTGAGTGATGACCGTGTTAATACATCAATAGAATCTAGTTCTCCGTCAATTAAGATTGACCCTGATACTGGTACTAACTAAAGATACTAACGTCTTACATGGTGGGATTTACGTTTCACGCGGTAGGATTGTGGAAAATTCATTTATCTTGAAATTTTACGAGTATTATCTCGGCTCCGCACATCATGCACATTCGGCAGGTAACTGGTATGGGCCGTATACTATAAGCAGTGTTGGTAAAGTGATTGAAGGAATACACAAAGTTACCATTACCGTTAATGAACCTGTAAATACTGGTTGTGCTATCAACGATAGTACTAAAACGATGAAAAATGCATCCGATAACTATGTACACGTAGACGGAATGCTCTCTGTCTCTTTAGCTGCGCAGGCTCAAAAAAAGAAAGTGATGGTTTATTTTCCGAATTCCATCTGTTACCAATCAGGTTTAGATTTATGGGGAATTAAAGTTTTAACCGATTGAGTAAAAAATAAGACATGTCCCTCAGATTATATGTCTGAACTGTGGATTCTTTCTTAAATAATTAAGGCTTCGGTTAGAATCGAAGCCTCCCCGTATCCCAGGCGGGATTCGGGATTGTTGCAAAACCAGATTTTCTAATCCACTGCAGTACTAATTACGTGACAGTGCGACAACCTCTAGCTTCTTCCTGTATATGCTTATTGAATGGTCAGAGAGGAACTTTTTATAAGGAAGCTTACCTATTAAAACAGCTTTGAGCCTAAACAAGAAGGAAACTGAGTAAAGTAATTGTACATCTTCATATTCCCCTTTCTTGCAATTTGTCAGATAACGCATATTTCCACCGTGAATATATCCACTAAACTTAGCTAGCAAAAACTCTTTTGCTTTGGTACCTATCCATGGGATAAAACCAATTCCTGTACTCAATGCTCCAATTGCTACTCCATTAGGCGGCAACATTGTCACTGAATCCGCTGCATTAACAACACGATAAATAGGTGTTTTTATTGTGGAAATCCATTCTTTGTCTCCAACTCTCGGGGCTCCAAATGTATAACAGGCAGCAATACCATGGTTGAATTCTAATCTCTTTGCTGCGATGGTTGCTAGTGCTCCTCCCAGGCTATGGCCTGTAATAAAGAGAGGTTTATTGTCAGTTAGATTAAGAAGACCTGTATTGATTTCATCTTTTACAGATTCAAAAGCTTTATGAAAGCCTTCATGAACTCTACCTAAAGTCTTGCATTTTGTTATCTTGGCGTTGGCATCAGATTTTATATCGTTGAGGCTTGTTGCTTCGGTTCCTCTGAATGCTAATACATAAGAGATAGGAGTTTCTACCAGGATAGCTTGGGTTCCTAGCTTAGTATCAAATGTTTGTATTAGTTTTGATTCATTTAAAGTGTTTAACTCATTTACTAATCTGTTTTTTTCTTCCTCATGATCCCAAAGTAGTCCTTCCATTATAGATATTGCTTTTACTAAATTCGTATTTTTTGATTCATTAACAATATTCTTCAGAGCTTCCTCTAATCCCAACTTTTGTAACTTGCTTGGAAGGGCTGGATTAAACCTTATATATGCTAGCTCAGAAAAAGTAGCCATCAACCAAGCGGTTCGGTCACTGTACGCTTGGCGATAACTTGGTAAATTTAGACTCAATAAAGTAGCTTTTGTGTCTACTTCATTATTGACGTTGTTTAATATACTCATACTCAACCACCTGCTTTGCAATTACATTTACATTTGAGTAACATTTAACCAGTCATTAGGTGCTCTTGCAATTAATGAAGTAAATTAATCATTTAATATATGGAAGTAAATAAATGCGCATATTTTTAGCAATAGTCGTTGTGCTTCTCGTTGGCTGCGTTCAAGCACCTACTCAGTCCGTGGAACTTGCTGTAACGGTAGGACGTGATATTGAAAAAATGCATAGTGCTCATACACAGACTATCAGTATTTTGTATTCCCGAATGAGAGCTGATGTGAACGAGTTTATAGATGATGTTTATATGCCTTATGCCATCAAAGAAGCGATTAAGAAAGACCGTATTCGTCAGGCCAGTGGAAAAACGTCATTTATAGATATGATATCTAAGGGACTATCTGCATCTTCAAGCTCTAAACAACAAGAACTTGCTATTGGAGCAATGGAAGTGCTCGTCTCTCAAGTAACTCAGTCTGTTGATAGGCAGCGTAAGCTATTACTTGATAATCTTAATGGGCAAGAAAGAGATCTGTTGGCCTCAACTAATCGATCTTATTTAGCAATTCATCAAGCCAATTCAATTGTAACCGGCCATTTATCTTCTATAGCTAAAGTTCATGAAACTCAAAATGAGTTATTGAGCGAAATAGGGATTGAAACAGATGTAAATAACTTTATCGCAACCAAGCTGGCTATCGCTTCTGATGAAATAGCAGAGCTGACTAATAAAAGTCAGAAAGAACTAGATGATATTGGCGGTGTTGAAGGCGCAAAAGAAAAGCTTCAAAACGCTATCGAAAAACTAAATATCAAATAATAAAAGGTTTTAACATGAGTAAATTAGAAGAATTAGAAAGGTTACTTAGTGATGATTTCTCAGCTATAGAAGAAACGTTCAATGGAACATATGGCTCTGAACTTACCAAGTTATCTGGGCTTTCAATTTCAGATTTAAAAAAAATCAATCCAGAGATTAATGTTGTTGAATATGAAAAGCTAAAAGCGGTTGTGCTCAGAGCATCACAACAAAACCTGAGTCAGGCAGAGTTAAAAATGCGTATACAAGCTTTAGGGGAAACTGCAGTAAAGATAGCGAATATTGCTGACATCATTATCTAACTGTATTGAAATGTATGAAAAGTTGCAGCTAGAAGGTAATTAGTCATCGGATAAGGTCCCTTTCTCCAGCTATGTTTAAGAGTCTTTGTCGTTCTTAAACACAAAAAAACGCCTCACATTTGAGGCGTTTCACAGCTAATAAATAAACTGAGGGTTTATTTGAGTTTTATATGTTTGTAGGTCTACCCGCAATTCTTAACTTGAAATGTAAGGCTGAGTATTGATGGCATTTTGAACGTCTTTTCTTGTGATAATTACGGGGAAAAACCCCCCTTTTTTTTATGTCCCTTTGCCATGAACCCTTATGATAAAAGGGGCGATGACACTTTTTACTTTTGGGGAGGTTTCAACTGTTTTTACTCAGTTTTTGCCTGATGTACGACTCTATATCCTCGGTTAGTTCTTTCGGTAAGCGGGAAAATTCAAATGATTTTTTACGCCCGTCAGCACTGGTTTTTAATCGAGCATAAGTATTCTTGTTTCCGTAAATCGCTAACTCCTCAACCTTCTGTTGAGGCTTAGACTCATCATCAACCAAATGTTCTAATTTCGTCTCGTAATACTCAAGTAACTTAGCTTGAATATCAGAAACATCGGTAGCTTTGGTATTGAATGAGGCCAGTTCATTCTCAACAAAGGTTTCAACGCTGAGTTTCGTTTTGGCGAGGGTTCGTTCAATCTTTCCAAGTCTTGTATAGAACGTAGTCGGAATACCTTCGCAATCAGGGAATGATTCGATTAGTGCTTTGTTTAGTTTTGCAGCATTGAGTTTTTTTCGAATAGTGACAATGCTGACACCAAACTCTTTTCCGATTTGAACCAAATCATCAGAACTAATACCTTGTTCTTCTGCATAATTTAGGTATTTCATACCTACCTCACGCCATGAAAAAAATCTAACCTTTTGCGTTAGTTCAACATAGGCCGCAATGTCTTTCGCACTTGGCAGTTCATCCAGGACCCATAGTGGTAAATCTCGTCCTGCCTTGATTCCACAAAAACGACGACGTGTAGCATCAAAAAGTTCATACCGTTCTAGTTCTTTGTTGAAGTACGCTACACCCTCTTGTTTGATACCCTCTGCTAATACTTCTGGGTAAATGTCTCTTACGGCCTCCAATGTCAAAGACTCTTGGTGGCGGGTATTTAGAGGGTGAGCTATGGTCTTACTCTCAAGCTCTGCGGACGGAATGATTACATGACGAGCCTTATAGTCAGTCTGGCCAAACTTAATTGTTTTTATCATTGGTGCATTTTTATTCGATAAACTTAAACCAGAACCGATCGATAAATTGCCTTTCTTATTTGGACGTTTCATAGCTCTGCCTATTTAATTGCTAATTGAATCAATTCATTCTTGAACTGTTTATAAAATAAATTCACTGAGCTCACTGCCACATCAAATTGCTTGCTGGTACAGACTTCTTCTGACTTTTTTATATCTAAGACAGTTCGTCCAATGTTAGCTGTAGCGGTAAACGCATCACTGTGTGCAATGGTCGACGTCATCAGGTTGTTACGCACAGATCGCATGAGTTTTTGGAACGTGTCGTATTCGGGTTTGCTTGATTCTTGATAGTTTACTGCTGCCAGTTTATACCACTGTAAATTACTACCCATAGATGGGAGTGACTCTAGACGATCTGAAAGGTTGCTCATGAAATTCGTGGTTGAAGCATAGTCATAGTAGCGAGGTGTCACCGGAACAAGCAGCATTTCGGCTGCTTCTAATGCTGACCATGTGATAGGGCTATCTTGGGGTGGCATATCTACAAAGATAACATCAAATACTTCTTTTAGGATTGGCAGTACAACCTCTGAAAACTTACGTAATAAGCGTACTTGCTCATTTTCATCAAGCTGCCAATAAGTATCTACAAAGCGTTCATCGCTTGGGAAAGCGGTAATCACAGATAAATTACTAAGGTGTGTAGAAAACGCGCACTGCTTAATTATCTCTTCAATCGTATAACCATTTTTCAATAGTGCATTCACAGCATTATCTTCATTGTCTGGCTCAAACTCTGCTAGAAGAATATCTGTCATGGTAACGTAAATACTGTCTTCTGCGATTTGCATTGTGCCTTGTCCCGCAGAGCCTTGGGGATCAAGATCAAGTATTAATACGCGAGCATTTAGATCTAAATCCAATGCGGTGGCCGTTGCTAAGGCTAAAGTCGTACTCGTTTTACCGGTACCGCCTTTGTGGTTCGTGACAACGATTAGTTTACTGTCGTGGTGCTCGTGAAATTTAGGAACGCCAAAGTGTTCCATGAGTATGTGTACTTGATCATTAGTGTAAAGGTGTGCTTTTCCTTGTGATGTGTGCTCTCCAATTAATCCAAGTTCTTCTGCCTCAGTCAGCTTCTTTTTGAACGTCGGTTTAGTGGTGCGAAGCTGCTTTATAACTTCTGTTTTATTCAAACTGTGGTTGTAAATTAGACGGTCAACACCATCCACCAAGTCCTCATCTGTCACGTTAATTCTTAGTTGCGTTTTAAGCGCTTCTTCTAAGTGCGATTGCTCTTGGTTCATGTTTATTGCGGTTTGTCTAATTGACTGTAGGACGACGTTCATATCTATAACTCCATGAAAGATAAATCTATATACATACTAACAGTGTCTTTACCAATGTAAAGGTTGTTTTACCATTTTTGGGTAAATTATTTCTTTTGGTGTTTGTGGGGAAAAACCCCCCTTTTTTTATTTTTTAGCAATTCACTATCTTAAAAACTGTGGTGGACCTGGGCGTTACCCTTTGGGCAAGGCTTTTCGCTGGTATCTTTCACCTATGGCCTAAGAGTGGCATCACCCTGATGAGTCACTGCGTGCCGCCCCAGAATGTGCCTCTCTACAGACCCTAGCTAAAAGGATATCGCTGCAATCCTGAACGCCTGCGCCTCGTCATTCTTCCTCGTTGCCGCTTGTCGTGCCTCCTCACTCCTTTCACTGACATCCATTAAGTTCGAGTAAGGACTTGTTGTCTTATGTGCCGATTTTCCTTTCGACTCGCATCATTTGATGGGGCTCGCAGGCTGTTGACTCTCCTCAATCAGAACCTTCTCTGCAAGGGTAAATGAACGCTTCGCGCCCCTGCAGAGAAGAACCCTGTTTGAGGTAGGGACAGCCAAGCGGCTCCATAAAAGTGATACTCAAACAGAAAGGAAACTCCTCATGGCACAACGACATTCAAGCCCAACTCTCCCTAAATTGATGTTCAGCGACCAGCGTTTCGCCGCTGGGCACGAAAGCTCACCAAAAAATGATATCTCAAGTCCGATCGTTGAACGTACAGTTCGTTCGACCGTTTCAGCGACGGTTTCAAAAAGACTTATCTGGGTAAATTCCACTGACTTTAATTCGACTGTTCGAGCGGTCAAAGTGCATGAGATTTTACTTAAGGAGTTTGGTTATACCGACTCTTTGATCTTGGAGGAAAGCCAGAAAGGAAAAGGCGTGAGCATTAGCGTATGTGACCGAGTGACGACTGTGAAACAGATGCGAGAAGATTATGCCTACGCGAAAAAAGAAGAGAGAAACGTTGAAACGACCGCTAAGCATCAAGCCATAGCGACGGATCTTTTAACTAGCTTGTATGGCCAATAACACCAATTTGACGCCGCTCACCACGACTTTAAATTTTAAAAGGAAACGATTATGTCTGTACTTGCTAACTACTCTAATCACAGCCTCTTCTCAGTCGAAGAAAAAGATATCTTGAACCATGCCGCGAGCATTTTAAAATCTAAGTTGTTTGTGTCAGAGCAGACGCCACTCAATTCCCCTGAATTGGTGAAGTCATTTTGTCAGACTTCACTCGCTTCCAATGAAAGCGAAGTGTTTGGGGTGATCTTTCTTGATAGTCAGCATCGAGTTTTACGCACAAAAGAGATGTTTAACGGCACCATTGACGCCGCCTCCGTTTACCCGCGTGAAGTGGTCAAGGAGTCACTGGCCACAAATGCAAGTGCAGTCATTTTTTATCATAACCATCCCAGCGGTGATGCCACACCCAGTCAGGCCGATCGACGTATTACTCGACGATTGACCGACGCGTTAGCCTTGGTTGATATTCGAGTACTCGATCACTTCGTTGTGTCTTTTGAAGATGTGGTGTCGTTTGCGGAGCGTGGTTGGATATAGCCATTAGTTGGTGAAAAATGTTTCTCATTCACGCCTATTCTGGCGTGAATGACTTCGGTAACGTAATGCAGTAAACTAAAGACAATTAAATAAGGTTTCTATTATGTCTGAATCAAGCAAAGTCACATTAAGCGTTGAAGAGCTGATCAACCTAACCGCTCATGCTGCCACTCAAGAGCAGTTAAATGATACGCGTAAAGAACTCGATCAGAAGATCGAAGTGGTTCGGAATGAGGTCCTGGGGGTTCGTAATGAAGTGAGTTCCCTTAAAAACCTCATTATTGCAACAGCCTTCGCGATGATTGCGACGGTAGCCGGTGCCGCGTTTTGGGTTGGCAGTCATATCAATGTTTAATGTTCAAATATGTTTTCTGAAATGCCTCTTATCCTAGAGGCATTTTTTTTTGTCCTCGTTATGTCCTTCGATCGCTTCAACGCTCGCGCTAAAAGACGTTGAGCCAAAGGCTCGACCGCAAGCGGTCGCCAAACTGGCTCTCAGGAGGACTGTAGACCCATTAAATTGATGTTTGATTGTATTACAGTGTATTGATGTCAATTTGTGGTTGCGTGGCTGATAGAGCTTAATTGGCAAGTTTTTTATGATGATCGTTTAAAGCGGATTTTGAAGCACCGCGTCATGGTAAGGGGTTGGATTGGGCGTTACCCCTACGGGGCAAGGCTTTTCGCTTGTATCTTTCATCTATGGCCTAAGAGTGGCATCACCCTGGTGAGTCACTGCGTGCCGCTCCAGAATGTGTCTCTCTACAGTCCCTATCTAAAAGGATATCGCTGCAATCCTGAACGCACTTCTCTCACTGCGTTCGTTGCGCCTCGTCGTGCCTCCTCGTTGCTCTCCCTGCCTTTGAATAAGTTCGAGTAAGGCTTGTTTTCTTATGCGCCGATTTCCTTTCACTCGCATCATTTACGGGCTCGCAGGCTGTTAACCGTCTCTCCCCACAACCTGATTTGCAAGGGTAAATGAACGCTGCGCGCCCTTGCAAAGCAGAACGATGGTGAGAGAGCGGACAGCCAAGCGGCTCCGAAAAGTGATACTCAAACAAAAGGAAAATCCTCATGGCGCAACAAAATTCAAACCTAACTCTCTCTAATTCAAATTCAGTGACCAGCGTTTCGCCGCTGGAGCACGAAAGCTCACCAAAAAATGATATCTCTAAGCGCGTGCAACCAGTAGGGCTAAGTCGTGATATTGCCCTATCAGAATTAAAGTCTGTGGAAGATATAGTCGTGATTGCCGCTCATGTAAAAGCAAGAGCAAGACATTCAAGTGTTTGGCAAGAACTGACGGTTTTGTTCCCAGAAACAGAACTCAATAAGCCGTACTGGGGGCAAGGCATCGCGAGAGGTCATGTGATTACTGAGACGAATAAAGTAGGGCTGAATAGTCGTGCTGTCGTCATGGGGTGGGTGACAGATAGCCATCAATATATCGAAGTATAAAGAGTTGATACCCCCTAATTATAAAATGGAGACTTAAATAATGAAATATCTCTCACACTATATTCAAGACAAACAAACTCAGGCTTTTAATGCGGCAGGGGCGTTCTTTGCTTTTTCTAATCAACAGTTCGATGAGGGAAAAAAAGAGGGCGTGAAATACGCGTCGCTAGGTATGGGGTTAATTTGCCCCACCGATAACGCGAAGCAATTAATGACCCGTTTAGATTCTATCGCTCAAGAAGGGATCGCCGAAGATATCAAGGAGAACGGGAAAAAGGCGATCATTCGCCGTGAGTTATTTAATCATGAGTGTTTCTACACCAATGATATTTGTGATTGTGTGGAAAAGCTCGAAGGGTATGGCATCACTTACGATGAAATTCATGAAGTGTTTAATCATATTCGTAAAACGGAAGACGTTTATTAAGCGTGAAAATTAAAGCGCCTTGATATTTGCTGTCTCAAATATCAAGGCATGTTTAATTACATCGGAGTTAGATTTAATGAACATTCTGAATGCTACACAAGATAGAGAAGAAACGAAAGCAAAATGTTACTTTTGTACGGCCGTGCCGTTTTCGTTGGGTAAAGTGGTCTATACGCAAGGTATTGAGCAGTTATTAGATAATAATGTCGGTGCTAACTTGTCGATTTATTTGCAGCGTCACCAAAGTGGCGATTGGGGAGAGACTTGCATTGAAGATAAAATCACCAATGACGAAGCAACCAAAACAGGCGAGAGAGTGATATCGAATTATACGATTTGTGATCAATCGGTTTGGATAATAACTGAACGTGACCGCAGCGTGACCACAATTTTATTACCTTGTGAATATTGATATCTCAATGGGATGGCATAAAATGAGAGTCCTATTATTAGGGCTCTTTTTTATGATGAAACCATTACTTTATCTTTCGTTGTTATCGCCGTGTTTCAGTCGGGCTTTTTGCTTTGATGAGGCAGGACGATTTTATAATGTCGATCCACAGCTTTTAAAATCCATTGCAACGGTAGAGAGCAGCTTAAAACCGAACGCGTACAATGAAAATAAAAATAGAGTCGGTGAGGTGGTTAGTCGTGACTTTGGATTGATGCAAATTAATTCCCATTGGTTTGATCGACTATCCGAATTTAATGTGAATGAAACAAACATCTATAATCCTTGCTTTAATGTTCATCTTGGCGCGTGGGTATTAAGTTCTAATTTTTCTAGTCATGGTTATAACTGGAACAGCGTCGGCGCGTATAATGCGGGTTTTTCCAAACGCACCGAGAACGCCAGAAAAATATACATCCAAAAAGTCCAATCGGTTTATTTTAAGATGAACGTTCAATAAAAGACCTTGCACCATAACGGTGCAAGGTCTTCAGCTTTTCCTCTCGCTTTCTTCCTTCAATTTCCAGAACCCCCGCATCCCTCGTTCGTCAGATTCATTCGCCACCTGGTCGGCTTTTGTCTTTCGCTGTCAGTTTTTCCCGTCGCTTTGATTAAGGAACTCAGATCATTCGTTCTGAGTTGTTGGTTAGTTGAGTTGGTTACCACACACCACGGCACATTGATTTCAATGTGAATGGTTGTCTGTGAGAAATATAAAGACAATAAAAACAATAGCTTACAGTTGGTATTGGAGGCAAAGTAGAGCGTGAAAAAATTTTCAAAATCTCAACTAATTAGCCGCTAAAATCCCAGTGTAAAAATATGTAATCACATTGAATTGTCATTGACGCCTTTCTGTGTAAGGGATTGTGGTGATTTCAATCTAAATTCAATGAGATTTAATTGAATTGTTATTTAACCCTTTAGCAGTAAGGTTGTAGCGGTTTTTTTGAAACTAAGTACAATGGGTTTACATTAAGAATTTATTGGATTTCATTGGGGCTTAAAGGTGGGCTTCATTGACATTCATTGAGGAGGAAAAGCTAAATTATGTCACGTTCTTACCCTTTACAAAGCTCCCTTCGAGGGAAGCTAGAGCAAGATTTTAAGAAATTCAGAGACAGAGAAAAGCTAAGTGATGCCGAGGCAACTCGTCAGCTTTTTACCTTGGCGTTGCGCATCAAACTGAATGACAGTGACGATGAGCGGCCGTCGAACCGTGAGTTGATGGAAGAAACGTATCGTAGGGTTAGGCAGGTACAAGGCGTGCTAAATTTAAATTTGGCGCATAGCTTTGATGGGGAGGGATATTATAAGAATAAAGCGGATTCGATTGAGCAAAGAAAATCCAACACCGCTTTGGTTGATAAAAGCGTCGACGAGTATCTTGAAGGCGAAAAAAAAGGGTAGCCACTGGCTACCCTTATATTATCGCTCTAACTCTCTGTCGATTTCTCTGTCTTCCCAATGGCTCTCTTTCTCTGAGTGATTCAATGCCATCTCTTGTTGAGGTGAATATTCTTTTGGCTCAAAGTGGTCGAGTGATTGGCTGTCGGTTTCTTTTTTCTCATTATAGTTGAGGGTGTCTAATTCGCTCTCTTGATGAGAAGTGTACGTCTCACTTAATTCAAGGCTATGTGCGCTGTTATCTCGCTCTAGTTTATCAATACACGATTTAATGTCCTCTTTAAGATTATCATCTGACATGAATTGAATGTCTCGACCATTAAAGTTCTCGACGATTTTTTCAATGTTGTTCGGGTTTAAATCGTGGTTGCCGTGATTTAATACAATAATGATGTTCTGTCTCAGTTCATCGGTAGAGATGTTTTGAATATCGTTCTTATGATTGACGTTGATAATATCAATTTGTCCTTGGGTTTGGTCTCGAATTAAGAAAGAGTTCTCAATCGAGGTACTGATGATGGTGGTGTTTAAATTCTCTCCTTGATGGAATTGGGTTAATTGTTTGGACTTTGTGCCTAGGGTTCTTGGGTTAATATCTAGGGAGGTGTCTTTATTTCCTTGAGTGTCTAAATAGGTCACTTCAATGGCTTTAGTTTCACCTTCTTTATTGTGGATGTTGGTTAACATCGCAGGATGAAGAGATCTATCTTCGGATGAATAGACCGCTGGGTGGAACTTAACCTGGTTATTTTCAATGTTATTGACACCGAGCTTGTTTAAGTACGTTTGGGCCAACGTGTTATCCATCGGTAAGCTTTGATTGATATAATCTTTAGCCCGTTCTTCAAACTGCGCAATATGCCTTGGGGTGGTGCTCAGTAATTTGTCGTGTTTATTGTTTTCCTCCAATTGATATTTATCTGGCTCATTGAGCATCTTGTGCGCTTCATTCATCGCGGCTTTATAATTCATTTCCTTATGACTCATAATAAGGTTAATCAATGCGCCTTTTTCGCCTGTGGTGTAGTCTTTGAAATACCCACGATGCTCTCCGGTT
This sequence comes from Vibrio sp. J383, assembly GCF_023503985.1. Classification (NCBI taxonomy): domain Bacteria; kingdom Pseudomonadati; phylum Pseudomonadota; class Gammaproteobacteria; order Vibrionales; family Vibrionaceae; genus Vibrio; species Vibrio sp. J383. The sequence goes on from NZ_CP097295.1 coordinate 133,049, forward strand.
AAGGTGACTTTAATGGCGGATTTTCCAATGCCAAAGGTTAAATAATCCCGGTCTGATTTGGATTGATTCGGCTGGCCTAATAACTGAATGGCGAGGCTTTCGGTGTATTTGGGTAGTTGCGTATTAATGTGCTCCCTAAATGTGTTGTAGTCAAAGTCACCGCTTTTATTTTGGAATCGGACGTCCTCATGAGGCAGAGCATTACGGTTAAAGTAGGTGGTGTCTTTGGGGGGCGTTTGGTTGAGGGTTTCTATCGCACTGGCTTTATGGCTCTCTTTAGAAAGCCAGCTTTTGACCAATTGTTTGGTGTTGTCGGTATAGAGCCGAATGTGCTGACTGGCACGAGTCACATCGATACCGGCGCGTCTTAAGTTGGTCAGTGCGCCTTTGCTTTGTATCGCGCTAATGACGTGTTGATAGGTGGACCCTTGCGCCATGTCTGCGGTCCGACTGTAAGCGTAGTCCCAGTGCCCGTCTTTAAGCGCATTAGGGTTAAGGTTGAGTGTTTGTCCTGTCTTAGATTGAGCGATAACATTGTCTGTAGTCGCTTGCGTGATGCGGTACTCCACGTTGGCTTTAATGCCGCGCTCTTTATCGGTAAAACGGGTGATGATTTTATCGCCGGTTGAAAGTGGCTTTTCTGACGTAGAGAACAGGGTGGTGAAACGGTGGTCACGGTTACGCGGTAAGAACGGCCTTGTCTTACCTGTACTCGCGTCTTGAAGTGTTACTACGCCATGCTCTGAATCTACGTGAGTAATGGTGGCGTACTCACCGGGCTTGGTGCTCAGTATCAAGCCTTTTTGATACGGCATCATGGTGGTGAGCTCTTCCCCGGTCGCGCCGATTGAGCGTAGCCTCGTTGCGATGACGTTCTCTTTGCCTAACTCACTCTTTTTCATCAAACCGACACGGATGTGTTCGGTGATGGTGTCTCGCTCCTGGTTGGTGTACGCGATAATCAGTGTGTTGTCTCGCGTGTCGGGCGTGCGCTCTAAATAGTCTTTGGCGACCACATAGGGCAGTTTCTCTGTGGCGGTGAGCTGCGCTCTGCGTCGGTCTTTGTCGTTTTCATCCAGCGTAGAAATGACATGTTGACTGTTGCCTTGGGTATCAGGGGTTTGCTGCTGGAGCTTATCCAGGGCGCTCTGTGGCTGCTTATCAATGGTGTTTTGCGCTGCATTAAGTAAGGTGTCGTTTTGCTGACGGATGATGTCGGTCATGTAAGCGGTATCGATGCGGCCTTGGCTCATGGCCAGCTCAAAGGGTTTGCCGGCACTGAGCGATAAAAGCTGCTCTTTATCGCCCAATTTGGCTGTTTTGGACTGACTGTCATTGACCAGCTTTGTGAACTCATCGGCTTGCTTGTTGCTGACCATGGAGCTTTCATCGAGAAAGAACAAAGTGTGTTGGTAGTCGTTGGCATCGCGGTTTCCTTGTCGGATGTCAGAGAGCAAACTTTCCAGGGTTTGCGCTTTCACGCCTTTGCTTTCGAGCTCTGCTACCGCTGCGTGTGTGGGCGCAAGACCGATGACACTTTGCTCTGGTTGCTGGCTGGCTTCTTTCACTAACTGGATAAGTTCAATGTTGGATTCAAGCATGGTGGACTTACCTGTACCGGCTAACCCTTGGATGGCCACAAAGCTGTCTTTGGTGGTTGAGATAAGGGTGATGGCGTCCTTTTGCCCTTGAGTTAGGCGAGGCTTGGTGTCGAGAAAGTCTTGCACCTGCTTAGGCGTTGCAAAAGGTTGATGTTGGCCTTTACCATCATCGATGTTTTGCAGGATACGCTTTTCAGTTTCTAGCGCGGCGTGCGTCGTCCAGCGTGTGCCGTCACTGTACTCTGCAGAGAGGGTGTCGCTGCGTTTAGTCAGCTCTGTTTCAACCAGCTCTTTGGTAATAGAGCCACCGGCTTCTTCAAAGGCGTAACGCACCGCTTCCACCACTAAGGCTTTTTGGCTAAACGCCGCTTCTCGCTCTGAGAGGTGGTTCAGGGCAAAGCTGACCGATTTTTCGATGAGTGGGGCGTTTTGCGCGTTGGCCAGTGCTGACAGCGCTTGACTGACATCCTGCTTTAGTAAATCTTGGGTGGCATCGTTTAGGTAGCGGTCGTTGACGTTTTGCGTCTGCAGTACACGCTCAATGGCTGACGGGGAAACCTGCTCTTTTTCAAGTGCGCTTTGGGCTTTGTCTGGTTTGTCGGTGAAGATATCAAGGCGCTCTGTTTTTTCAGTCAGGTCGTTTATCAGGGGCTTAGATAGGGTAAACGCTTTGCCAGACAGTAAAGTATGGGCTTTTGGCTCAATATGGTGGGCGCCGTGAACGTAGTCGTATTGCAGCGGCGCGTCTTTTAGGCTCTCTAAGTTGACGCGCTGCGTTTCCCCTTTGCTCTCAAGCGTGAGGCTTTCTTTGTCAATGTGAGTGACAAGGTAGCTTTGGTTCGCGTCCAAGCCAGCAGGGAAGTGTTTGCCTAACGTTCGAAGGCGTTCGCCTTGGGCGATGTTGAGACTTTGCGGTTTATTGATTTGCATCTTCATGAGCTTAAAGGCGCGACTGGACGGGTCAAAGGTGTGTGACTGTCCATCGCGTTTACTGAGTGCGGTCATGGTGTTGCTCTCTTTATCGATACTGGCGATGACAAAACTCTGAGGTTTGTTTTTCTCCCAATGGGTGAGTGTCATGCCAGGTTTGTAGTGTTGAACGAGGGGTTGCTGCGCTTTAGAGAGGTGGTGAGGGGTTTGAGTGAATAGGGTGGTTTCGTATCTGGCGAGGGCGCCGGTATTTTTGAGCTGGCCCCGTATCGCTTCGGTTAACCGCCGCTGCTCGACGCTGGAGGTGGCAATCACTTGCGTGTTGGCTTTATCGGGGAGGTCTGAGTACACCCGCGCTATCCTATCGGTATCATTGTCATGCAGTTTTACGCTGGTATGACTGGCTCGCTTGCCAACCCAAGAATGACTCTCCACATTGCCTTTTTGATACAGCGAGATAGCGTTATTGGCTTTAAATCCCTGACGGCTTGATACGCGGTTAAGCATCACTACTTTACTGCTCGATTGTTTGGCTTTATCGGTGAGGGCCAACAATTCATTGGCGCTCATCTTATTGGCGTCATCGATGAGCAAGACGTCTTTATTGGTCAGCGGCGTATCGCTTTGCAATAAGCTGTGGGTGGTGTGGCGCTGCTCTGGTGAAAAGAGCTGACCGACCCAGGCGCTGAGAGTTTGACTCTTACGCTGGACGCTCTCCATACCCTCTGTCTTGGCTTTCACGCTTTGGGAGACCAATTGGACACGTTTACCACTGTGATTGCCTACATTGAGTAGCTGCTGTGCAATATCTTGTGATGAGCCATGTACATTCACCACATGGAACTGTTTGGTGGAGTGGTACAGGTCGGTCAGTATACGCTGCTGGTTTTCAGGGATAGCGAGCTTGTTGAGCGTGCTGGATTCAACGTGGGTGCGCATGTGATGCACCCGGCCTTGGGTGCTGTCGATAAGCGCTTGTTCGTTATCAATTAAGCCTTTGGTGGTGTATTGCCCTTTGTGATTGAGTCCTATCAAGTCGCCTTGTTTAATCATTTCATCCGCGACTTTTTTGATATCAAGGGCGTTGAGTTGCACGCCGCCTTTGGTGAACTCTGAGGCGGTGAGTTCAATGATTTTTTCTAGGTGTAACGCTGTGCTGTATTGCCCTAGATGGTCAATGGCTCTACTGATGGCGGCTTGGGTTTCACCAAGTGGTGGGGTGTTTTGCGCTTCTTTCACTTGTTGCGCCATGGTGACAAGCTCTGCGGGCTCATACCCTTGCTCTTTTACGGTGCTTTGCCACTGTTTGTTGAGGCTGTCACTGCTCTGGTAGGTTTTGCTTTTACGAGTATCGAGGTTTGCTACGTCTTTCGCCGCGCGCGAGTCAAAGCCTAAATCGAGTGTGCGTTGGTCAATTTGTTGTTTGCGAGTGGACGACGCATCAAGAATAGGCTGAGGGACACCGCTGATTTCGAACTGACCGTTACCGACGCCTCGCGTGGAATAACCGAGGGTTTCTGCCTCTTTAGCTAATTGGCTCTGGTACAAGATACCGTAGTATTTTTGGAAGTTGTAAATGCGCTCACCAGTGCCGTTAATCACGCCCCCTTTTTGTTTTAGGCTGGATGCAAGCGTGCGAAGTTTTCCTTCTTGATCGCGCGTCATGTTAGCGGCTAGCGCGTGAGAGTGGACCTGTGGGTCGTTTTCACGGCTGGTCTTATGGCGCACGACTGCGAATATCATCGAGTCGGTGTTGTGAAACTCGCGTGCTCCCTCTTTGTTGATGGTAGTGAATTGTGCCACGTCTTTTTCGAGCTCTGTTAAGGCGAACTTCACTGCGTTATTGTGCGCTTCAATAAGTCGATGGTCGCCACTGACAAGCGCAAGAACGCTGACGGTTTTAGGTGCAGAAAAGGTCAGGTCGAAGCCCGATTTATGATCATTTCGTTTCCCTTTAATGGTTTCACCACCCAGGTTGCCAGAGAGCACCGACTCTAGGGTGGCTTGCTCTACGGGCTTTCCCGCCAGTCCCGCTTCGATGGCCAGCTTGCCATGCCAGAAGGTGTTTTCTCCCTGGCCTTTTTCCTTGAGGTAATAGTTATCGCCCACGTCTTTTTCTAAAGAGACGTCAGGTAGGTCTTTGGGGTTTTCTTCGGTGAGGTAATATTTGGCCGCGCCAGAAGCGGATTTCAATGGGCTAATAGAAAGCATGAGTATTTTCCTTGTGCAACGCAAATCGCCGCTAGCAGCAAAACTGAGCGGTGGTAATAACGGGAGACGGAATTACAAAGCCTTGCCATGCAAGGCTTTGAATAGTGATGATTCGAGATGATAAGGCTCTATGTATGTTTATAGTGCACTATAACTAAATGTTTAGTAGTAACTAAGATTGAGTCAGTGCACTTTTTGACACGATGAGTGCCAAGTATAGGCAAGTCAGGCCTATCGAATGCAATAAACCAAATAACGAGTACTCCATGCTGATGCTCAGGAGTAAAGCGAATCCTGCAGAGGTGAGTACAATGTAGTGAGGCGTGTTTTAACAAAAACCACCACGAGGCGCTTCAAACCATACAGTAATAAAGAGCCCGTGGTCGCGATGAAAAGTTGCGTCCATTGAAATGGACTCTCGGTGATCTGCATAAGACAAAGTGCGGAAAATAAGAGCGAGACGACCAAGGTCTCGAAGATAAATCTAGACAAACTCGGTAACATGAAAATATCTAATAGACTTGGGATGCAATGACCTATTTCTGTCTTGTGTGGCTATCGACTATTTGGTGCGCTATTCAACCATATCGCCCGCTTCCATCTCTATTTCCGGCGAGATGGCTTGCTCTTCAATGGTGCGTTGCGCTTGCTCCTGGTACTCGTGATTGTCTTGAGCCTTTGACTCGACCATCGCTTGCACGGTGTCACTTTGCATCGCTTCTTTCATTTGGCTTGCCTCGTTGAGCATCTCTTCTTTTGAATCGAACTTGGCTTGTTGCAGGTCGAGAAGGGGTTGCTGCTCTTCTTTAGATAGGTGAAGGCTCGGTGCGACGCTTTCGTAGTAGGTGGCTTGGGCATAGGCCTCCTGCATAGGCTGTGACAATGTCACGCTTCTTTTGTTGAATGATGGGCAGATGTCTTTCATGACATCGAACTCCAAGTCCAGTTTGGTGATGAGGTCAACGCCTGGTGTGCGTAGGTAACACTGCAAATCGTCCAGGGCTTGTATCTCACTCGGCGAGACCACCGGTCTTGTAACCGTTTGGTGGCCCAGAGAGACGCCATCACGCAGCGTGTTCGCGCCATACGACACGTTTTCTTTAGAAATATCGACTTCTTGCTCCCCCAAGTCTTTGGAAGAGATTTGCGCCATTTGTGCGGAAGGAGCACGAAAGAAAAAGCGCGTGTTCAACAAATCAAACATCTCATCGGCGGCGTTCTTGCCATAGGTTTTCACCAACTGCGCGTACGATTGGATACCAATTAAGTAGCACCCGCCAAATTTTCGCACTTCGGCTATGATGGAACCCAATTCTGGCAGTTTGTGAAGGCTGGGCATTTCATCCATCAAGACCCAAATGCGGCGGTCTTCATCGGCTTCTAATCCTAAAATGGCGTTGGACGCGATAGCCAACCACATGGAGATGAGCGGCCTAAGTGACGCATGCTGCTGCGCGTTACTCGATAAGAACAAAAAACCGGTCTGCTTATCGTCTTGTACCCAGTCTGTAATAGAAAACTTCTTCTGCAGCGCTTGGTCTCGATGCTCATCATCAAGACCGTCTAAAAAACGCATGCTTTTCATGTAGGTGGCCAACACCGATTTGATGGAAATCGCGGTTTTCTTGATGTCCTTCGATGCCAAGGCCGCCGCCTCGGTGCCTTCAAGAAAATTACCCAACGCTTCAAGCTCACTGGTCAAAATTAAACTCAATAGGCGTGCGGTCGTCGCGGGTTTATTGTCCTGGCTCATGCGAAAGGCGGTGGATGAAAAAATGGTGCGCGCTGAGTCAACCCAAAATGGATCGCCATCGCCGTGTTGTGGGATGAGGGCCGCCGCCATGTTCTCAAAGTCAGGGGCGTCTTTCGCGTCGCACCACACGTCCCAATTCGCGCATCGAGCATCAAACGGATTCAATATGACGTCGGTCTCAGGGCGGTAGAATTTACTGGTGAACACACACCCTTTGTCGTAAATGATGGCTTTGTCGCCACGCGCTCGTATCCATCGCACCAGTTTGCGGATCATCACTGATTTACCCGCGCCCGTGGTGCCATCAATGAGCAGATGTTGCACCTCAAACGATTGTTTGAGCAGCGCATGGCCATCAATCTTAAATTTAGAAATGGTGCCATCGCCATAACCGCGTTTACGGTTCACTTTCGCACGCTTAATTTGCATCTTAGTTAAGACTTGTGGCTCAACCAGGCGAAAACCACGCACATGAAAGTCTTCACTCTGTTTCTCGCCTTGCTCTTTGAAAAAACGCTGCAGCAGATAAAAGATGAAGAATCCGACCAACATCGAAATGAGGTAATAGACTTGGAAGTTTCGCCACACCTCGGCGTGAATATCGAGAAGCACGACATTTTCAAGCTGAGACGCGAGCGTGGACTGGTAGCGCTCACCGTCCCACACCGTGGTCACCAAGCTGTCTAATGGTTTGCCGAACTTAGCGTATAAAATGTTCCGCCAGTAATAGAACTCCCCCCAAAAGGCGTGACGCGGAGCTTGCCACAGTGTTAGTGCGAGGGTAGCCAATAACATCCCAAAACCAATGAACTTGATGAGGGTGTTGTTGACTTGAAAGAACATTCGAATGGAATGGAAGGTGACTTGGCCACCTCGGGTAAAATGGTTACTTTTCTTACGGGTACGCATCGTCGCTCCTTATTTAAGAGTTGGCGTTGAAGGTAAAGTGGTGAAATGAACGTGTTCACTGCCATTCAAAGGAAAGGCCGCGCTTACGCCATGATTTTCATTGGGGATTTGATACACTGTGCGACTGATTGGATAAACAGAGCGCTTTGATGAGTCAAAATTTAAAACACTACCTAGCTCTGGATGAGCTGGTTACCCATTCACTGCTGACGCTCTATTGCACTATGAGTCAGCAAGGCGGGTTTTGGACGGTCAAGAAACGCAATGCCTTCTTGGTGAAATACCTCAAACCGAAAGTAAAGCAGGCTCAATTCTCTGTGTGCAAAAACGACCTAAAAACCATGCTCACTATTGGTCGCCAAACCAGAGGCAATCTTGAGCAAAAGTTGTGGACGGTCAATCAACTGAACCTTGAGTATCAGGCTAGATTGTCACAGGCGGATGAACTCTATCTCATGCTGACAGACCTCAATGAGCAGCACCAGTTTCCTTCCAAGCTCGACCATCCCGACAAAGCGAGCGAGGAGGAGATCTTGTACATGACCCAGTCAGAAATTGAAGAAGGGTTTGATAAAGACAATAACCAAATCAAACCCTTGGTGATGACTGTCAAAACGACGCGCCTCAAAGCGCTGATTGAGGCCGTGCAAGCCCAAGGTGTCTATCGCGTAGAAATCAAGCATGTGGATGATCATGAAGTGATTCACTTACTCTTGCATCGCATTTAATCGCATGAACGTAAGTCGTGCGAATGTAACGCCAGTCATTGCCTTCCAGCATGTCCAATACTATGCGTTTGTTAGGAGGATAGAGTCGGCTCGTATTCGGAAAGTGAACCCTCTGAATTTATTCCTGTTCATGTCTATTAACACCCGAAACCCGTATTTAAAAAATCGAGTTAACACTAGGAGTCTCATTTGACCAATAGTAGAAACAAAAGGATCCCGTTTTTTTATCGCATTGTTAAAGCTGTTCCACTTGAGCACCATGAGGTGCTCAAAGGTGATTACCTGAAAGTTCAAGAAGCACTAACAACACTCAAAAACACGTCCATCTCCAAAGTCAGTCATAAAACTAAAATGGAGGCGTTGGCATCCAAGTACAACGTAGATCTCACTAAAAAGAAGTCTCAACTAGAGTCTCAATCCAAGAAGATAGAATCTATAGACTCTCAACTTAAAACATACATTGAGCTTGGTAAAAAGTACGGCCTTGACCTAAAAGATTTAAACCAAAAGTTGGTATCTAGTAGATACAAAGGTATTCCTGTCGTCCCTCCTCAATCATTGGAAGAAATTGACTTCTTGGAAGAAAAGATTGCAGCGTTCAAAAGAGACAAGGATAACATCAACAAAAAAGAGAAACTTAAAGCTCCTGAAGAGCAAGAAATGATTTACATGAGTAAAGAACAAGAAGTCATGGTGTTCTGTAACAACCGTTCAGCATGCGTGGTTGCTGGCGCTGGCTCTGGTAAATCAACAACGCTAGTGCTAAGAGTGATTTTTTTGCATTATTACTTAGATATTCCCTTTAGTGAAATCACGGTATGTACTTTTACTAGAGAGTCTAGGAAAGACTTTATCAAAAAATTACTTTCTCGCTGTGAGCAGTGGGGCATCCGAAACTTTAATGAAATAAACGCAGAGTCAATTGTAAGAACGTTTCACTCTTTAGCTTATGAAACGAATAAATACTTAAACCCTTTTGAACAAGAAATTCTGTTCGACAAAGCTGAAGAAGACGACGAAGAGCGGTGCGATACTGACGATTTAGATATGTACCGCATCCCCAACGCTATGGAGTTGGCAAAAAAAGAAACTAATCACCCTAGCAAGACTGAGTTGATGCAAACAGAGCTAGCTAAAGAGCTCTATACAACGTCAGAAGAATTCCGAGAAAAGTTCAACAACCTTTACGTGTACTCATTAAGGCTTAATAGAAAAACAACGAAAAAACATTATTTTTCAAACAAATTTGAGTCACAACTCACCCAACATTGCCTCAATGCATGGTTTAAAAATTATCCTTATGACATTAAAAATATTTGGGATAAATTTTCAAAAAGTGGCTCAATTAAAGTCGAAAGAAATACACAGCTGAACTACCACCTCTATTTGCCTAACATCAAACTTAAAGTTTTCTTAAGCCTTACGCCCGAACAATGTAAGGAAGAAACCATTTCCCCTAATGACAAGAAAAAAATTAAAAACATCATAAAAGAACGGAACGCGCTGATAGCACGTCAAGTATCAACCAGCTATTGCACTGTAGACACACTAATTGAATTAAACACCCTTATTGCCCTTAACGAAAGCAAGCGTACTGAACAAATACCCTTATATAACTCTATTCCTAGTTTTAATTTTTGCTGTCAGGGCGATTTCATTTCAACTACTCGAAGTGGGAGTAATCTGATACATAAGCAGTTTGAAAGTATTATCGATTTTTCTTACTCCATCGGAGTGCCCCTCTATACCCTTACACAAGAGAGCATTGATAACTTATGTGAACACTCAAACTGCAACGCTATCGACTCTCAGTTTATATGGCTAGCTTGGTCATTCCATAGAAGTTGGAAGAAGAAATTGAACATGAGTGGGTACACAACTTTTAATGATGTTTTTTATGACTTCTCTGACCCTAATCATCCTGCATACAATAGCCGAGACACTCAACGGCTACTGAAATATAGCCATTTACTAATAGATGAGTTTCAAGACATATCACCCAATATTATTGGATTTTTTAGGCAAATAAAGAGACACCTTTATTCTAATCAAACAAGACCGGGCGGTTCGCTCATTTGTATTGGGGATGACCTTCAATCAATTTATGGTTGGAGAGGGAGTTCTGCGCTGTACATTACGCATTTTGAGCGCTATTTCACAACAGACCATACTCATGAAAGCATATCACTAGAGGCAAACCATCGAAGCCACTCAACAATACTGACCAAAGGACAAACTTGCGCTGATAAAGTCAGAAATAAGTCCTCAAAAAGTTACAAAGTTTGTGTAAATGAAGAAAGACATGTAGACCCTGGATTGTAGTGGTCAAGTAAAACTGGCCACAGTTTTATAAGGGAACCAAAACTGTCGTTCCGACTCATTTGGTGTTAATCCACCATTGTATTGATGTGGACGATGCTGGTTGTAATAACCAACCAAATAATCCGTTATTGCTTTCTGTGCCTCTGTAAAACTTCTATAGCCATTCTTTGGTACCCATTCCGTTTTTAAACTTCTGAACACTCGCTCCATAGGACTATTATCCCAACAGTTCCCTCGACGACTCATACTTTGAGTGATTCGATATCTCCATAGCAACTGACGATATTTTTTACTCGTATAGTGGCAACCTTGATCCGAGTGGAACATTACACCAGACGGCCTTCCGCGGCTCTCATTGGCCATGGTCAGCGCCTTGCCAGTCAATACACTATCTGGTGAGTTAGACATTGCCCAACCGATGACTTTTCGTGCGAACAAGTCAATAACAACGGCTAGATAAGACCATCTCTCCCCCGTCCAGATATAAGTCACATCGCCACACCAGACTTGATTCGGCTCAGTCACCGCGAACTGACGATTTAACCGGTTAGGTATATGAACATGTTCCTGCTGTGTTTTTTTGTACGTATGTTTTGCTAGCTGGCAACTGACTAAGTCTAGTTCTTTCATGAACTTACTTGCTCGGTAACGGCTAAGTCGAATACCTCTTGCTGTGACTATGTCAGCAATGGTTCTCGCTCCAGCGGAACCATTGCTCAGCTCATAAGATCGGCGAACTTCGGCACGAACAAGCACATGCTCTGACGACAGAGATTTATCTCTATTTGCCCAATAACGATAACTACTGCGATGAACCCCGAACACTTCGCAAAGCCGTTTCACAGCATAACTCTTCTTGAGTTTCTCGATCATCGAGAACCGTTCAGGGAGTCTGACATCAAGAGAGCCGTAGCCTTTTTTAGAATTTCCTTTTCTTCTTCAATGCGTTTGATTTTCTTTTTAAGGTCACGAATTTCTCTTTGCTCTGGAGTGAGTGGTGATGAATTTGGTGTCTTACCAGCTCTTTCAGCTTTGAGTTGCCTTACCCAGCTTTCTAACGTAGTTTTTCCAATCCCCATTGCTTCGCAGGTTTCTTTATAGGAACGTCCCTGGTCAAGCACTAGCTGAGCGCATTCAAGTTTAAATTCTGGGTTAAAAGTGCGTCTTTCACGCTTAGTCATAATGTCACCTGTTTTAGTATCGAGATGATCATACATCACCTCTTAATCAGGTGGCCAAATTAACTATGCCACTACACATCGGCGATACGTTCTCACGTCAATTTGAACCTCATGGCAAGCCTGCTCTAAGCGGCAACCACTTTGCCTGGCATCATGAATAAGCTTAATTAGATGTTGCCTTTCATCGGTTGAGGTTAGTCGTCCTCTGGCTCTTCCCCGTAAAAGGCTCTGAGCTTTTTTCGTAGAACCAACAGGGCAGCAGTCTCAGCCAACGCCTTTTCTTTGTGGCGTAGCTCCTTCTTAAGTTCTTTGATTTCAAGCTTATCCGCTTTGGCCTGCTTCTTTGCTTCAGCTTCCCGTTCTTTACTCGACATGAAGCCTTGCATACATTCGCTGCGCCAGCCTTGGACTTGCTCAGGAAACAGACCTTTTTCACGACAATATTGGCTGAGTTCATTCTCGGTCATCGAGTAAGTCTCAGCGACGATGGCAAGTTTAGTTTGAGCAGACCACTGCTCTGATGAAGTGTTGCTATTTGGCACTGCGGCTCCTGAACGTCTGAGTTGCTGCCGCCAATTATACAGAGTCGCAGTGCTAATGCCTTCTTCTTTTGATAGTTGGCTCACTGACATTGAGTATGGAGGCAGTAGCTTCTTCAATATGGCTTCTTTTCTTTCTGCTGGAATACGAGACACAAATTATTCTTACCGCCCTAAACTGGTTAAATTTTAGCAGTGACAACTATCCTGCCAGAGAGGGACCACGGGCGATTTAAAAGATATTTTGTTTTGTAGGTACGCGAATGTTGGCATGCTCTTATCCAGAGTGATGAACATCACCATTTACTTTCTAAAATTGTGCCCTCTGGATTTGAGTGATTGTAATTGTCGTCTAGGGCCTATTGATACCCACCTTTTACACCAACAAAAATCTGAGGAGATTCCGTCGCAGTAAGTACTGGAAAGATCGACATTTAAAGCTTAGTTCACTGGTTTTTCGTCTACAATAACCTCACCATTCATCGAGTTATAATTGATGGATAGCCCTGGAACGACTCTGTAGTGATAGGTGCATTGATCGGTCTGAATGTATTCCGCAATGTAGTTGGTTTCTTCTGGTGAATTGAAACTAGAAACACTAGGTGGATCGAGGAGCAGCGCGCCCCATACCGAAATGCAGTCTTCAGCGTTATTTAATCTTGGCGATTCTTCAGGTAAGTGCCATTGTTGGGCCGGATATCCCCATTCATTGAAGTCAAGTTGGCCAGTAGCGGAGTCATCATAGATAGGGACATTCGTGGAAGCACCACCGCCGTTTGAGGTTAAATTTTTTGAATAGGCAAGATCGACACCTGTTTTAAAAGAAGCGCCGGTACTTTTAACAACTGCAATATGAGAATCGGTACTTACGTTGAGGAACCTTGGAGCAGCGGTTACTGCGAGTATTCCAAGGATCACAATAACGACAATAAGCTCAATAAGTGTAAAACCGTTCTGTTTCATTTAGCACCTCTTTTAAAGGCCGTCATTATGCATTATCAGTCACTCTTACTAAAGGTAATGTCCTTGAAGGTAAGGAATCTGAATGTTTCCTTACAAGAACGGTAGCGGTATAACTCACGTCAGAGTGAGTGCCTGGCTGATCTAATTACTGCTCTACAATCTCAACACGGGGGTGTTGAACACTTTCATGCTGTTTTCGAGATTTTAGATACTCCCATCCTGCGAGATGTCTAGATTGACCTTGTTTGGGCTTGAACCAGAGCGTGATGGACCAACTCTGACAGCGCATCTACGCCCCTAAAGCGAAGAAACGTTAAGCGGTGACCACAAAGAATGCATTCAAACGGGGCAACCTTCACATAGCCTTTCAGCATGGCGGCGTAACCGGGCATTTCAGGTGAGTCTTTAGTAAAATTACGTAAAATGAAAATTTTAGCCTAACTGGTCTTCGAAAATAATTGTTGTATTTTATATTGTAACTTAGTGATCCGCTCTATTGCAGTCGGGTTACCTGAATTAAAATCAAACGGCTTATCATTCAACGCACATACAGTACCGACAATATCACCTTGGTATTCTAATGGAAGGCCAAAATAAACACCCAACCCAACCCAAACTTCACTAAATCTTCATTTCCAGACCACTCTTCATTGGAACCTGCATCAGAAACCAATAGCGCTTTTTGAGTGTTGACAACTCGCTCACAATACAGCTCATGACACCCAGCATTCGTACTCTTTGGGCCTGCATCATTGATGTTATAAACTGGTTGTTCATTAGCAGCAAAGACAACCATGGTTTCATGAGTTGATTCCATAATTAATAATGAATGCAATTGAAACTCATTAGATATAGCGTTTAACTCTTTCACGAGAGTATTTCTATGATGTTTTATTTTTTTGAATGGCATATTTTTACCTGTTAACTTTATTTTAAGAGCTATGCTGATTTCTGGTGTATGGAAGAGAAAGGAAGTTGCGGTGTAATCTGTTGATGTAGTTCTCGCCAGAACAATTAACAGAAAGGTACACCGCATGACTGATAATACTGTTGTTTCACTGAATACACCAGAAGACCCACTTACAGAACTGATACGTCAAGGGGCTAGAGATTTGATTGCACAAGCTGTTGAAGCTGAGCTTCAACAATTACTAACCCAACATCAGAGTGTAATGGTTGATGGCAAACAAGCCATTGTTCGCAATGGTTTCTTACCTGAGCGAACCTTGCAAACAGGTGTCGGTGATGTCGAAGTACAAATTCCTAAGGTACGAGATCGCTCAGGGAATGGCGTCAAATTTAATAGTAGTTTGATACCACCGTATCTCAAGCGAACGAAGAGTGTAGAAACACTGCTTCCGTTACTTTACCTCAAGGGGATATCTACGGGCGATATGCTGCCCGCTCTTGAATCTTTGCTTGGTAAGGATGCGAAAGGACTCTCAGCCAGCAGCGTTTGTCGTCTCAAGGAGCAGTGGTCTACAGAATACGAACAGTGGCGTAAGCGTGACCTCGGTAAGCGTCGCTATGTTTACGTCTGGGCTGATGGTGTTTACTGTCACGTTAGGATGGACGATAAGCTCTGCTTACTCGTCATCATCGGCGTGGATGACACAGGTCGTAAAGAGGTTCTTGGCGTTCTGGATGGTCACCGAGAGTCAGAAGCCAGTTGGACGGAGCTCATAGAGCAGTTACGAGCACAGGGATTACAGTTAGCACCTAAGCTTGCCATCGGAGATGGCGCACTTGGCTTCTGGAAAGCCGTGGCTAAATGCTGGCCGCAGGCTGACCAGCAACGTTGTTGGGTACATAAGACAGCAAATGTGCTGAACAAGGTGCCCAAAAGCGTACAGCCACGAATGAAGGAAGCGCTGCAAGATATTTGGATGGCAGAAACGAGAGATGACGCTTATCAGGCCTTCTCAACCTTCCAGAAACGCTTTGAAGCTAAGTATCCAAAGGCAACCGACTGCTTGGTGAAAGATAAAGCTGAAATGCTGGCGTTTTACGACTACCCAGCAGAGCACTGGGTTCATATCAGGACAACGAACCCAATAGAATCGATGTTCGCTACAGTTCGCTTACGCACTAACAAGACGAAGAACTGTGGAAACAGAAAAACCACGTTGATGATGGCTTACAAGTTAATGCTAAGTGCTGAGACGAAGTGGCGTCGCCTACGAGGTTTTAAACTCCTCGCAGATGTAGTGAAAGATGTTCGCTTCATCGATGGAGTGAAAGAAATAGAGACTCATCAACAGGCTACTGCATGAACTCCATACACCACATTTGACAATAGCTCTTATTTTAATAGCATATCTTACACCATGAAACCATCAAAAATTCGTGTTTATGGTATTGAGGACTTGCCTTGCACCTGAGATAGCAAAGCGTGGGCGTTAGCTCTATACAGCACTAGAAGCAATCTACAAATATCCTCACAGCTAAACCATTACTGAACGTTTAACGAATGAAGAGTGTAACCATTGTTTGAGAACTTCTCTAGAATCAATAATCACAGCCTCTTGATATTGTGTAAGGTATTGAGATTGACACTTCACAGCAAAGTACAGCCGGTAAATACTCCTTTCTAGTTTCTTTTCTAACACTGATTCCCGTGGTTCTAGGTTAGAAACAGCCAATCTTGCAAATATTGCAATCTGAATAATGTCATAGTTTGGCACTGATGTTTGCGCTAAAAATCGCGAGATATCTAATAGAAAAACCTTAGCTTTAGAAGAGCTATATTCAATGTTCATTTATCTGCCCTTAGATATGGCTGAGTGCTAAAAATCCACATACTTAAAGTTATCCTTACCTTATCAAAAAAACGTTGGTGGTAGATAGTAGTTATATTGGAGCTCTGCGCTTACTTTTTTGACACTGATAAAGTGCTGTTATTATTAATCCAACAAACCTGACGCCGCTTTGCTCTGTCGGCTTCGCACTGAACAAAATATGTTCTCTCGCCTAAGGCTCGTTTCTTATATTTCCTTCAGCACGAACCATGTTTTAACCTTTTCCTCATTTTTGGTTATATTTGTTTGCATGTTAGTTGGTTTGTTTGTTTGTATTATAAGGGTGTGCAAACAAACATTAAACGTGACAAAGGAACCTAACATGGCTAGAGAGAGCTTTTTCAGATCAGCAAGTCATAGAAGCTGCAAATGCGCTTTTAGTTGAGGGTAAAAACATCAATGGAACGTCACTGCGTAACAAGATTGGTACAGGCCGCCCGTCTGCCTTAATGTCTGCGTTTAAGGAGCTTGAAGGCTCTGGCCAAATCCTAGCCCCTATGCTTCCAGACTCTACGGAACAAACCATCACTCATCAGGAGTTACCGCCAGAAATCGCAGAGCGTTTATCAGTAATGCTTGGTGATGTTGAACAGCTTGTTCACCAGATCAACGACCACGCTCATTACACTGTTGAGCAGCGTCTTAACCAAGCGATTGCAGAAGCAAACGAACGTGCCGCTAACGCAGCAAAGCGTGAAGCGGAATCGATTCAAGAACAAAATAAAGCGTTCGAGCAGCTAGAAGATGCGCTTGAAACGAATACTGATTTACAAGAACAATTAAAGCTGGAGCAAAAAGAGAGTAGTCGTCTCAATGCTGCGTTGAATGTTGCTCAAAGTGAAACTAAAGCTGCGCTCGATACCGTTGCTGAGCGTGATGGACGACTCGCTGAGATGCAACACAGATCGCATCAATGCAAAAGCAGCTAAATACAGCTGAATCGGACAAAGCGAAAGCTCAATAGTGGCTTTGCACTGTCTCTACATGCAAGCATATAGCAACCAGCACAAATCTATCTTATTGGATTTGAACTTGAATATAAATGAATGGGTGTGTACCGAGGACGGAGAGGGTGATCACGTGGTCGATCGTTCTGAAGTTCGAGTGAAAGGGAGAAAGCCATTAGTGAACAATAATCCGTTTTTTTCGAAACTGATCTTTGTCACCCAACAATATCTCAATTGCTCTCTTAACATCACCAAGGATCTCATTAAGCGAACCGTTTTAAATTTGTCAGAACCATTCACCATTTCAGCAGTCAGGCCATAGTTTGCTCTCTAGCCAGATTCTGTAAGGGCTAACAGGTTTCTGATAACATTGCTCTATTCTCAACCTCTAAGTATAAATATGAGTCGTAAGCTGAAATATTTCCAAGCCTTCAATGAACTCGTGACCAACGCGCTTCTTGCTTTGTATTGTTCGATTAAAAACGATGGTGGGTACTGGACAGTAAAAAAAAGAAATGAATATTTGGTGAAGTTCATCAAACCTAAAGTTAAACAGACCCAATTTGCGAACTGTAAAAAAGAAATTAAAACGATGCTGAATATTGGCCGACATGCCGGCGGCAACCTTGAACAAAGGTTGTGGGAGATGAATGACGTTAATTTGAGCTATCAAGCCCGTTTTTCGCAGGCTGATGAGCTTTACATCATGCTGACCGATATTTTTGAACAACACCAATTTCCCTCTATGCTAGAAAACACGAATGAAGCAATGGAAGTGGATACCCTATATATGACGCAGGAAGAAATCGAAAAAGGATTTGATGCTGAAAATATTCAAATCAAACCGCTGGCAATGACCGTGAAAACTCACCGATTAAAAGCTTTGATTGATTCAGTACAAAGCAAAGGCACTTATCGCGTCGAAGTCGATTTTGTTGATGAGCATGAAGTGATTCATTTGTTGCTGCATAGGAAGGAATAGTCACTTGATAGATCAACCAAAAATTAGAGAGTTAATCCAAGCTCAGTTAGTAGAGGTAGGCTCTACAACGGCTACACATGACTTAAGCTACGTGATGAAAGTCGTTGAGGAGCTTCTTATTGACGAGACGGTTATACATACGAGAGGAAATATAACCAAAGCCGCAAGGTTCTTGGGAATGAACAGGGGAACATTGAGTGCTAAATATGAGCGGCTTCTGCAATCGAGAAGGGATTTACACCTCAATTCGTCCCGTAAGGAGATGTAGATATGGCTTTTTATAACGTTAAGCTTTCTATTGGTGATGTTGTACTCAACGAGTACAGTGGCTATATGAAAGGAATGAAAGGTGTAAAAACGTCGGCATCTAATGCCGCTCAAACTAATGACTCAATTCTTATTCAGGTATTTGATGTGGCGGGCATTCTTGTTGCCCAAAAAGTTAACGGGTCGTGGGTTAATATCAATACTTGAGATTGTTAGCGACAAGCTTATTGTATGGTCGAAGTTCATAAAAATAGACAGATATTTATTGCCTACGATAACTTGTCGCCAGCATATACTGACCGTGTTTTTCACTATCTTGTGCTTTATCCGTTTTCCCCCAAAGCCAGTAATTCCAATCCTTAGATCACTGATTTCTAAACTTGTCACTGTTAGCGTGTGTGTTTATTCATGCAAAACAGGAAAATGCACACATGGCACTACCAACGCTCATCGAGGACAAAGACAAAACTTGGATCTTTAAAGTCATTACACAGACACCAGAGCCAGAGCTTAATGCGTGTCTAATGGGATTTTTCTTGGGTAGTGGAATGACAACACTAGAGGTATGTCGCATCCAAGTTCGAGACATTGTTAAGAAGAACGGACACCTAACAAAATGCTTTGCCATTAAAGGCGATGTGAATCGAGATTTTTATCTGTCCAACATTAAGCTACAGAATCTTATCAAGAACTACATTGAGCAACGGCTAAAAGATGGTGATCACCCCGATCAATACAATGCTTTTGATGCTGATGAACCATTCTTTAAGCGTAGGAATGGCGACCATTTTAAAATCAAGCATAGAACCACAGAGAAAGGTAATACGACTTACCACTGTAATGCTTTAAATAATCACATCAAACGATTGTTGGCTGATTCTGGTATTGATCAGCCTAGTATTCTAAGCGGTAGACGCACGTTTGCTGTAAGGCTTAAACGTCATGGAGTAGACGTTCCGACTATCCATTTGATGCTTGGAAATAAGAGCCTTGAAACCACGTTAAGACTTATAGAGACAGATACTGTGAGTATGCTAGCAATTGCAGATATGGCTTTTTAAAATATGCTAGACATATATGACGGGTGTATGTAGTGTGCTTTTATTAGCTACAAACAAGTGAGCCACCCTCGAAAGGGTGGCTCTTAAACTCGCTACCTGTTGTCAATACTGTTTCCAGCGGAAGAGGACAGGGCTATCACAACAAGAGGATTAACCTCAGTTGTTTCTAATAATACACAACCTTGATACAGAGGGCAAATAATTTGGATTTGGAAGAGATCAAGCAAGGACTTTCTACAGAAAAACTAGAGACCTATCGTCAGGTGCTCGACTGTAAATCTGATAGTGAGTTGATAGCCGTTTATATGGCGATGCAAAGTATAATGTCTCAGTTTTTCTCAGTAGTTCAGCTACTTGAAGTGACATTGAGAAATTCAATCCATAAATCAGCAACAGAATGCTTTGAAGATGATGAATGGTATAAGCGAATTCCTCTAAGTCAAGAGTCTCGAAAACAAGTCGATTTTGCAGAACAGCAGTGTTTAAAGGATGTAGGCGCTCGATATACCAGTAACGATCTTGTTTCTCGATTACCGTTTGGATTTTGGGTTCACATGTTACACCGAGACTACAACAACCCTCGCAACAGAGATCATAACCTATGGCAAACACAGTTGGATAAGTGTTTCCCGAACGCTAGAGAGAAGAGAGTTAAACTCAATACATTATTTCAGAAAATGGGAGCATTAAATAAGTTCAGGAATCGTTTATTCCATCATGAGCCAGCATGGAAAGGTAGATCCACTCGAAACCGAGTTGATGCTATTGAGTTTCTTCTAAAAATGTTCAATGAGCACACGGACGCTATTTACTTACTATCCACTTCTAAACGAGAGCTTATTACAGTGTTAGGGTTTGAAGAAAAATTCAATCAAGAGTGTAATATCAAAAACTTAGAACGTTTTGAGTCGTTGTTAGCTCCTGAGAGTCGAAATACTGGCGATTAGTGAGCTAGACATATTTGACAGGTAATTAAATTGGAATATACTAGACACATATGACAGGTAGAAATATTACAGAGTTTCAGCTTATAGCAAACGCTAAAGGTTGGAAGTTTGAAGAAATCGCAAAACGTTGGGGTAAGTCCGAACGCCAGTTATCACGGATAGCAAAGGCGGGTGAACAGCGTGACTTAGACGCTGTGAATGGCCTACCAAACAAAGACAACGAACAAAAGGGATAAAAAGACATCATGTTTTTTGAGTTCTTTGATTGGAAAATTAAAGCAGGAATAATTATTACCGTTGCTCTTATGTTGGGTAGCGTAATCAGCTTCATTGTTGCGTGGACAGCACCAGTACCAACCGATGCATTATCAGCCGTAACCAAATATCTAAATTATCGTTGGTTTGCTTTCTTTGTTGTAAGTACTTTCTCTATAGGTGCGGCAACCATGAAGTTGTAGTGGCATAGTTAATTTGGCCACCTGATTAAGAGGTGATGTATGATCATCTCGATACTAAAACAGGTGACATTATGACTAAGCGTGAAAGACGCACTTTTAACCCAGAATTTAAGCTTGAATGCGCTCAGCTAGTGCTTGACCAGGGACGTTCCTATAAAGAAACCTGCGAAGCAATGGGGATTGGAAAAACTACGTTAGAAAGCTGGGTAAGGCAACTCAAAGCTGAAAGAGCTGGTAAGACACCAAATTCATCACCACTCACTCCAGAGCAAAGAGAAATTCGTGACCTTAAAAAGAAAATCAAACGCATTGAAGAAGAAAAGGAAATTCTAAAAAAGGCTACGGCTCTCTTGATGTCAGACTCCCTGAACGGTTCTCGATGATCGAGAAACTCAAGAAGAGTTATGCTGTGAAACGGCTTTGCGAAGTGTTCGGGGTTCATCGCAGTAGTTATCGTTATTGGGCAAATAGAGATAAATCTCTGTCGTCAGAGCATGTGCTTGTTCGTGCCGAAGTTCGCCGATCTTATGAGCTGAGCAATGGTTCCGCTGGAGCGAGAACCATTGCTGACATAGTCACAGCAAGAGGTATTCGACTTAGCCGTTACCGAGCAAGTAAGTTCATGAAAGAACTAGACTTAGTCAGTTGCCAGCTAGCAAAACATACGTACAAAAAAACACAGCAGGAACATGTTCATATACCTAACCGGTTAAATCGTCAGTTCGCGGTGACTGAGCCGAATCAAGTCTGGTGTGGCGATGTGACTTATATCTGGACGGGGGAGAGATGGTCTTATCTAGCCGTTGTTATTGACTTGTTCGCACGAAAAGTCATCGGTTGGGCAATGTCTAACTCACCAGATAGTGTATTGACTGGCAAGGCGCTGACCATGGCCAATGAGAGCCGCGGAAGGCCGTCTGGTGTAATGTTCCACTCGGATCAAGGTTGCCACTATACGAGTAAAAAATATCGTCAGTTGCTATGGAGATATCGAATCACTCAAAGTATGAGTCGTCGAGGGAACTGTTGGGATAATAGTCCTATGGAGCGAGTGTTCAGAAGTTTAAAAACGGAATGGGTACCAAAGAATGGCTATAGAAGTTTTACAGAGGCACAGAAAGCAATAACGGATTATTTGGTTGGTTATTACAACCAGCATCGTCCACATCAATACAATGGTGGATTAACACCAAATGAGTCGGAACGACAGTTTTGGTTCCCTTATAAAACTGTGGCCAGTTTTACTTGACCACTACAATAGATGCATGGCGATGCCAAACCCATCATGGCAAGCGTGGTAGAGGCTTTCAGTACTCTGATACAGCGATTGAAACCACCTTGATGATTAAGGGAATATTCTCTCTACCATTGCGTGCTCTTCAAGGTTTTATCGATTCAATCTTTGAGCTATTAGATGTTCCACTGACGTCCCCTGATTACACTTGTATCAGCAAACGCTCGAAGACAGTTTAGGTCAAATATCGCAATAAATCCAGAGGAGCTATTCGCCATATAGCCATTGACTCGACTGGTCTTAAAGTCTTTGGCGAGGGTGAATGGAAAGTCAAAAAACATGGTGTAGAAAAACGTAGAACATGGCGCAAATTGCACTTAGCTGTTGATGTAGATACTCATGAAACTATTGGGGCAGAAGTTAGCCTTGTAAGTGTTGGTGATAGCGAAGTGCTATCAACATTACTTAACCCCTTGCGTAGAAAGATCCAGACTGTATCTGCTGATGGAGCATATGACACAAAAAGTTGCCATGAGACTCTGAAAAATAAGGGCTGTACTCAGTTGATACCACCTCGAAAGAGTACGACCTTTTGGGAAGATGGGCATCCCAGAAATGAAGCTGTAGAGGCTCTTAAAAACGGAACAATAGCGGAGTGGAAATCTGGGTCTGGTTACCACTATCGCTCAATATCTGAGACCGTAATGTCTCGATATAAAGGACTAACCAACGGTAAATTGAGCTTGAGGTGTTACAACGCTCAAGTGGGCGAAATCATGGCGAATGTCAAAGCTATAAACAAAGTCATAGGACTAGGTATGCCTGTTAGAAGCTAGCGGCTAGTCAGATATGGCATCGTTGATCTTCGAGCTGATTTGATCAACAACGCCGCTGTTCGTTGGTATTGTAAATACGGAATAAGCTATCGAGAGCTCGAAGAGATGCTCTGTGAACGGGGTGTCAACGTAGATCACAGTACGATTTATCGTTGGGTTCAACGTTATGCGCTTGAAATTGAAAAACGCTTACGATGGTACTGGAAACCTAAAATGGGGTTGAATTGGCAAGCGGGTGAAACCTATATCAAAAGGAAAGTGGGTGTACTTGTATCGTGCTATTGATAAGAAAGGCCATACCGTCGATTTCTATTTGTCATCTAGACGCAATGCTAAAGCGGCGAAACGCTTTTGGGTAAGGCGTTGAAAGGACTCAAGTGCTGGGAGTAGCCTTCCGCCATCAATACCGACAAGGCCGCTTCCTATGGGGTCGCCATCACGGAATTAAAGAAAGAAGGTCAATGCCCTGAAGCACTTGAACATAGGCAAATTAAATACCTGAACAATGCCGTAGAAGCCGATCATGGAAAACTGAAAAGGCTCACCAATCCAGTCAGAGGATTTAAATCAATAAAGACAGCTTATGCCACTATCAAAGGATTTGAAGTGATGCACATGTTTAAAAAAGGGCAGTTCAATATCTGGTTATCCGGTCAAGGAATAGCAGGAGAGATCCGTCTAATCACCAATGCATTGGTGAACTATTAATCATAATTCAGATAACCAGAGCACTGTCGGGTTAGGCTCAATCTTTGCAACAGAGCCCTCTATGCTCTAATACTGGTGTAAATTTGATAACCCAACGATTAATAATAGCATGATCCACAATGACTCCACGCTCTAATTATATCTCTTCAATTTCACGATAACTTAGTTTATAGGCGAGATAATAACGTACAGTTTCGAGAATAACCTCAGAGGAAAAGTGGCAGCCTTTAAACATTAAGAATCAGTATCATGAATAGAAATTAAGCAAATCTTAACTTAAAGGCTCAAAGTTTGCGAAAGAACCAAAACGACTTATCCACCCTGTCCGCGGATTTAAGGCCATGAAAACGGCGTATGCCACGCTGAAAGGTTTTGAGGTGATGCATATGTTTAAGAAAGGTCAATTCGAAATGTGGCAATATGACCGAGGAATAGCAGGAGAGATCTGTCTCATCACTAATGCACTGAGGAGGGGATGATGCTACTTTAGAGGTTCTATTCACTCACGACACTTATTTGCAACAGAGCCGTCCTCTGTAACCCTGAACCACTATTTCCAATTAACAACCTGGTTTCTGAGACTGAACTGTGGCAGCTTCCTTTCAGGAATCAAGTGCTTATTTATCTATATAATCTTTAAAGGAAAAACTATGTTTAATAACGTTTCCATACGAAATATGATGTTTGCTATCTTTGGGGCTATCATTATTTTTCTATGTATCATCGGAGCATCGGTTTATAGTGCGTTTCAAACCGCTGACAGTCTTGACGAAGCACAGAGTTTACGTCGTAAGTCTCTTGAAGTTGGCGCCATGTTTGTTGACTCATCTGCAGAGCTTACAAATAGTGCTCGGCAATATTCCGTGCTTGGAGCTCCGCGTTTTAAAGAACGCTATCACCATATATTAGCCGTACGAAGTGGTAAGAAAGAAGGCGAAGATGGACGAGTTATTTCAATCCAGCAGCGTATGAAAGAACTCCACTTCAGCCAAGAAGAGTTTGGCTATATTGCTAAAGCAAATGAATTATCTGAGACTTTATCTCAGCTAGAGGCTGAGTCGATAAAAGCGGTTGAAATGGGTGATAAAACGCGCGCCCTACAGTTGCTTTTTTCTGATGCGTATAGTGAAGAACTGAATAAGATACGTGCTGAAGTCAAGAAATTTGAAGCTGCGCTTGAAAATCGCTTGCAGCATTCTGTTAATACGCTGCGTGATGATATGACGGCAGCTGAATACCAAGTGTTCGCATCCATTGTTACATCGCTCGCTATTATCTTATTCGCTTTGTTTATTGTGATGAATCGTATTTTAACACCACTAGCAACTTCTGCGGACTTGATTAGGGGTATTGCGATTAGCAATGATTTAACGATAGAACTGCCTGAAGGACAGAATGAAATTGGTCAAGTGGGTGTCGCATTCAATTTATTTCGTCAGACTCTCATTGATGGTATGGCAAAATTCACCAGTGCTGTTGAAGAAATGAAAACTACCGTTGCACAGGTGAATGATTTTATTCAATCTTCTGAGCAGAAAGGAACTGAGCAAAATCACCAACTGACGATGGTCGCCACTGCAATGGAAGAAATGGTGGCTACATTAAGGGAAGTTGCCTCAAATGTTAGTGATGCAGCTCAGGGCGCATCGGAAGCTGAAGAAGCCGCTATGCAAGGCAAGGGAACGATGGATGAAACGAATGATAAATTCGAAGAGCTGTTTCTGTCGTTTAATCAGTCTGCTGAAACCATTCGAGCACTCTCTGAAGAGAGCAATAACATGACGCAAATGCTTGATGCGATTAAAGGTATTGCCGAACAGACAAACTTACTCGCTTTGAATGCGGCGATTGAAGCAGCACGTGCTGGAGAACAAGGTCGTGGATTTGCGGTTGTTGCAGATGAAGTCCGTTCGCTTGCTGGACGCTCTCAAGAAAGTGCAAGTGAAATTGAAAAGATGCTTGGTAATCTTCAAGCGAAAGCCCAAAGTTCCGTTGATTCTATTGAGCGCAATACTGCAGATATGCGAGAGACAAAAACGGTGATTGAAAGCGCAAGTGACACTTTAAGTGACATTGCTCAATCATCGGTAAATGCAAACCAGCTTAATAACTCTATTGCAATCGCAACAGAGGAGCAGCAGAGTGTGTCAGAGGACATCAATATAAATATAAGTCAGTTACATGAAGGTTCACAGGAATTGGTTGAAGAAATGAGAGATTTTCTAGCAGCAGCGCGTCGTTTGGATACTGTAGCGGAAAATGTCGATAAGGTTACGAAACAGTTCAATATTCACTAATAAGCCAATGTGCACTTGCAAACGAAGTAATGGTGTTTAGAAATCTGTGTCATTTCAGTAAGATATATAAAACAGGAATGACACAGAACCAAAACTATTGAGCGACAATTAGATTGGCCGGTTGATCTGTTACATTTGGACAAACTCTCTATTGGGAAGCTTTGTGCCAGGAAAACGAATTACAGATCAACAAATCAGGCTCTGTTGCAAAGTTCGTCGAATCAGCTAATTTTTTTATTTTTAGGCTAGCTAGCTCATGACACTCTTTAAGTATCGACAATTTTCCTATGACATTATCATTTGAGCTGTTCGTTGGTATTGTAAATACGGGATAAGCTATCGAGAGCTCGAAGAGATGCTCTGTGAACGGGGTGTCAACGTAGATCACCGTACGATTTATCGTTGAGTTCAACGTTATGCGCCTGAAATTGAAAAACGCTTACGGTGGTACTGGAAACCTAAAATGGGGTTGAATTGGCAAGTGGATGAAACCTACATCAAAGTGAAAGGAAAGTGGGTGTACCTGTATCGTGCTATTGATAAGAAAGGCCATACCGTCGATTTATATTTGTTATCTAGACGCAATGCTAAAGCAGCGAAACGCTTTTTGGGTAAGGCGTTGAAAGGACTCAAGTATTGGGAGTCCTTTCAACGCCATCAATACCGACAAGGCCGCTTCCTATGGGGTCGCCATCACGGAATTAAAGAAAGAAGGTCATTGCTCTGAAGCACTTGAACATAGGCAAATTAAATACCTGAACAATGCCGTAGAAGCCGATCATGGAAAACTGAAAAGGCTCATCAATCCAGTCCGAGGATTTAAATCAATGAAGGCAGCTTATGCCACTATCAAAGGATTTGAAGTGATGCACATGTTTAAAAAAGGCCAGTTCAATATCTGGTTATCCGGTTAAGGAATAGCAGGAGAGATCCATCTAATCACCAATGCATTGGTGAACTATTAATCATTATTCAGATAACCAGATCACTGTCGGGTTAGGCTCAATCTTTGCAACAGAGCCGGTCAGAGAGCCACGGTTAATGAGTGATTGGTTGTGTTGCTTCCAGTTGGTTGTTTTGTAACGAGGTTTAGGCATAGAGCTACGAGTGAGAGTAGCTGATCAGATCGTAGGTTCTTGATTTAGTTCCATTGAATTACGCAACAAAGCCGTGATCATAACCTATCCCCCTTGTTTGCAACAAAACCTTGAATGTAGGTTTTGACTTGCCAATGAAATTCAAGCTCTCATCGGGGTTTGAGCTCAGAGACTCTTAGCATATATACCCATTATTTTTACCCGTACTCCCGCCCGATAGGGCGGGAGTTCACAGCAAAATTACTAATCATCAATATGCCAGTAAGAGCGTGTTAAGCGTTATGGATTTAATACTTCTTTTAATTTCTTACCGGCTTTAAATTTTGGACTTTTTGAAGCGGCAATTTGAAGAACTTCACCTGTTTTTGGGTTGCGGCCTTCACGTGCTGCACGATGAGTTATTTTGAATGTGCCAAAATCGACCAAAGCCACATCATCACCCGCGGCCAATGTGGTGGTGATGCCTTCGATGAGGGCTTTGAGTGCGGTATCGGCTTCTTTTTTGGTTATATCTGCTTCTTCTGCGATATGATCAACTAATTCTTTACGGTTCATCTCTTTTCCTTGTTCTCTGGTTGGTTTTTCTTCTTCATCCCATTTGCTGGTCGTATAACGAAAGGCTAGGGGTTTATAGACAATGTCGCTAATTTCTATTTTAAACGTGTTTTGAGTCGCGTGTGTGGTGGCACTGGCGGCAGCTAAAGAGCGCATGTACACGGTTTCGAACTTAAGCGTATTTCTTTCTCTATCCAAATAACAGATGCTAAAGACAGCCATACTCTTCCTGCTATATAAAAGTCAAAATTGTCATCAAAAATTACTGTGTTGTAATTTAAGATGATCGAGGTAGGCATTATAACCCTATTTTTGAGCCGCCTAGCTAACCTATCATATTGTTTTTCCGTATGTTAAACATTTTGATTTTGACTGGTATATAAACCTGATCTCAAATATTTAGAGGGATCCATCGCGTAGTTAGAAAGACGGAAATAGTTTAGAGCGCAGACCAATAGTGTTTATGTCGTTGAGTTTTATGGTTTGGATGAGAATTGAGCGTTAACGAATCTCAATTAGTAACGGTGTAAGGAAGAATTATGAGAAAGAGCTATTTATTTTGTTTGTTGTTAGTTATCGCTGGTTGCACCGCCTCTGTGGAAAAAGAACATTCATATGAAGGGCATTTTACTTATGGCCATGAAGTATCTGAATTTCGGGTTCTGTCGCAAATCTAGTTAGAGGCGTGATACACCCACCCTATAGATATAATTATACTGCGAGTGCGTAGAATCGCTCAAAGACCGTCTGGCCTTCAATATCTATCTGATCTTGTTTCAACATCGTCCACACTTCCCGCCCATGCAAACTGGCCAAAGCTCCTTCCGTTGACTTCCAACCTAGAGCTTGACGTGTTTTCTGATTCACCCAACGGTGGCTCTGCTCAACGATATTGTTGAGATATTTAATGTCCAAAATCTCTACCAGTGAGAGCATAAAATAACTCGTCAACCAAAGCTGAACATTCATCGAATCAATGGCCGCGTAGTTACTCCTACTTCCACCTATGATGATTTTGCTTGGTAAACCATTTTGTGACATAGCCTTATTAAGAAAGGCTTTAGCAGCAGCCTCATCACGGTTCGGGCTAAGATAATAATCGTTCACATTTCCAAATTTATCGGCGGCTCGGTAATAGAAGACCCACTTACCCTTTACTTTGATGCAAGTTTCATCCATACACCACGAGTGAGACACCGGCTTCTTTCTACGCCTGGCTCTATGCTCCAATACTGGTGTAAATTTGATAACCCAACGATTAATAGTCGTGTGGTCTACTACGACTCCACGCTCTAATTGTATCTCTTCGATTTCACGATAACTCAGCTTATAGGCGAGATAATAACGTACGGTTTCGAGAATAACTTCAGAGGGAAAGTGGCAACCTTTAAACATTAAGAATCAGTATCATGAGTGGAAATTAAACAAATCTTAACTTAAAAGCTCAAAGTTTGCGACAGAACCCATAAATGGCCTTTGTTTATGGAGTGTTCAAGTAGTCTATTTGACTAATCCATTGAGCAGAAAGCAGGTCATACTTTGTTCCAGAAAGACAAGAAAAGGCAATGCGGGCCTGTTGCCATTCTCTTAGCTCAAATTGACTAATAGCCGAGAGTAGTAGGTAATAATGATTGCTCTTTTGACTCGGATCTAAATCTTTGAAAATATTGATAACCTGTTGCCATTTCCCTTGCTGATAAGCAACCATACCACGAGTAAACTGCGCGCCTTTTGATTCGGATTGTTTTAACCAATATTCAGCTTTTTGGTGGTCTCTTGCGAGCAGAGAGCTCTGCCTTAGAATGCGAGCATAGAGCGGATTGTTAATTAGCTCGGGGTTTTGCTCAAGGACACTTATCGCCTTTTGAGGTGCTTGAAAGGTGACAAGTAGTTGCGCATAGATGAGTATGGCTTTTTTCGGTAGGCGTCGAGACTTGTATGCACTACCTAAGGTCCCCAACGCTAGATTAGCGTCTCCAAGCTTTAAAAAAGAATATGCATATCTCTCCCAGTAATTTGGGTTTGAACTGTACTCTTCTACTAGGGAGCGAAGAACCCGATTAACATTTTCCCAATCAGATTTCTTCTGATAGAGGCTAAGGATAAACAGTTGGCGAGGCTCTGTTTTTTCTATTTCAATTGCACGCCCCATAGAGGATATGGCATTGTTGAAACTCTTGAGGTGGTAGTGCGCATACCCTTCAAGAGAATAGATTTCGGCTGAATCTTTTGTTGAGGGCAGGGGAGTGACCGATGACGTTGCTTTCACCCACTGTTTTGCCCGCTCAATGGTCAGTGCGTAATTCTCGTTTTGGTAGTGGAGTTGAGTGGATAGCTTTAATAACTCTGGTTTCTTGTTCAAATCTGAAACCAATGCAATGATTTTATCCACCGCGAGAGCGGCGCAATGGTAACGATTTAACGCGATACAAGCTTGCAGATGCAGGTAGCTGGCCATCTCTTTAGATTGGCGGTCAGCTTGCTGAACTTGGCTATTAAACAGTTCTATTGCTTCCAAAGTACGGGCGGGATCTTTGTGTAACTGCATTTGTAACCTTTGATAGGTTTGGTAATGCGCAGTATTAGTGCTTGCTTGAGTGGTAAAAGCGACTAAGCAAGTCATGAGTAAACTACTTTTCCAGTTCATAACGTATTGTAATCCTTTGCCATTGGGTGTCCTCGGGAGCGACAAAGCGCCAGCGAATTACTGCGCGTTTGGCTGAACGAGTAAAGACACCGCTCGGGCTCTCTTTCACGACTTTAATTTCTTGAGCGCGCCCGCTCTGGTCGATATGTAAGTCTAATATCACATACCCCTCTATAAGATTCTGTTTAGCCTTGGCTGGGTATTGAGGCGGAACTTGAAACACGGGTTTAGCTCTGGCGATGGAGCTACTCATGACGCTACCAAACTCTTTACCGTTGGGACTAAATGTCATGGTAATGGGCTGAAATTTTTGTGTTTTGTTATCAATTGGAATGTTGACCGTTGGTATAGATACGGAAGAATCAAACTCCAATGCTGTCAAATTGACGGCTTGCGGTGGCGGAGGCATAGAGCTGCTCTGCGGCGCTTGGCTCATTTCAAAAATCTGTTCGATTTTAGGCTCTAACTGCTGCTGTTGTCGTGATTGAAAAACCGCTGATAGGCTCACCGTATTTGTTGGCTCTGGCACATAGCTTTTTAAGGTTAACCCATACATTAGCCATACTAGGCTTGCGTTTACGGTAAGAGCGAAACTAATGAGTATTGGTTGCTTGTACCAGACTACATCGGTATCGAGTTGGTTTGGGTTAAGACTCTGTAGCAACGGCGACATTGTTTACTCCGGCAATACGTACTTGATCGATAACTTGAATGAGCAGGCCACTCTCAACCGATTTATCGACATCAATGATCACACTCACGTTGCTCGCTTGTGCAACTTTTTGTTTGACGCGACTTGTTAATGAAGCAACCTCTACGATCTTGTTATCAATCCAGACCTGCTTTTGTTGGTCAATGGCGACAGACAGAGACATACTTGAAGTCGCGTCTGTTACCTTACTATTTGGTCGCTCAACATTAATTTGATTATCTTGTTGGAATGATGCGGAGAGTATGAAGAAAATGAGAAGAATAAAAACGACATCTATCAGCGGCGTCATATCAACATTCGCTTGCTCTGAAGATTCTTCATTATGACGAAAGCGCATTGTTTACCTCAATTTTAAGTCGCAACGTCGCAAGGCAGCGACGTTTACGTTGTTGTAAGTTATGAACAAAGTACAAGCCGGATAGAGAAGTCACGAGCCCTGATAAGGTGGTCAAAAGCGCCTGAGATATACCACCAGAGAGCTGACGTTGAATATCCCATTGGTCGAGCTGTTGAAAACTACTGATCATGCCATCTACTGTTCCGAGTAGGCCCAACAAGGGAAGAAGTTTTACCAGCACCGACACCCAGGCGATGCCACTATTAAGCCGCTGCTCTGATTGGTTGAGAAAGGTCCGACACACATGACGATATTCTTTTTCGTTCAAGCTATGGACGGCGGACAATTCAGGAATACTATCGGTGCTTATCTTATGGAAGCCGCGAGATTGATTGGTGTAGCAGCGTGCTATCATCCACCACATCACTATCGACGTTCCCATAATCCCCCAAACGAACGGGCCAGCAGTGAAAAGGAAGCTGAGCATCTAGGCCCCCAACTTCTCGGATTTTTGCCTTAATACAATCAGTCCGGCACTTTGTTGCTCCAATATTTCAATCAGTTGGGTACTCTGTGCTTTTAGACCACAATGAAGTAGCAATAGAGGAACCGCGACCATTAACCCTAACTCGGTTGTCAGAAGTGCTTGGGAAATGCCGCCAGAGAGAAGTTGGCTGTCGGCACTGCCGTGCTCAGTAATAATCCGGAACGTCTCGATCATCCCACCAACAGTGCCTAACAAACCAAGCAAAGGTGGAATGCTTGCAAATACCGCTAAGCTTCCGACACCAGACTTAAAACTAGGTACTTCTTTAAGTACGGCTTCATCTATAACTGCTTCTAGCTGAGCATTGCAACGATCGAGTGTTGCAGAGATAACACGACCAAGAGCATTATCTTGACTGACCGTAGTCTCTTTCATTTGTGCGTAGATACGACGTTTTTCTTGGCGCAAGGCAAAACTTCTGACAACCGCAATGCCAAAGCCAATAATGCCGACGATAGCGATTAATATGCCTACGATCCCAGCGGGAGCAAGTTTCTCAAGAAGAGTAGGGGACTGAGCGTTTTGCTCCAAAAGTGCACCAAAGCTCGGGTCGACAATCATCTCATTTTTCTGCTGACTGACAATGGGTTGGGGACTCATTACCATCCAGGAACCTTGTGCTGGCAGGTAGGTCAACCAGCTATCTTTCGCCAAGGCGGCTTTAGCATTAAAAGGTCCAAACTGAGTGACATTAGTTGAGTTTGGTTGTCCATCACTCAATATAATTTGTTGGTTACTTGAGATCGCCTTGCCGCTCAAAATCGTCTGTTCAACCATCGCTACCCATAGTTTTTTTATATGAGCGATGTCGACATTAGACTCGTCTAAAGCAACGAATTGAGATTGGTCGAAAACCCAAAGCCCGTGAGGTAATACTCTTTCAAGCATAAGATCCCCATGCTCAACAACATGCTTAAAAACAGTATCTAAAGACTGACGCTGCGATTTGTACTGTGCTCGTTTGCTTTGCAGTGACTGTTGAAGTTGTAGGATTTTTTCTTCGAGTGCAGCATTGGCTTTTTGAGTTTTATCTAATTGACGCTGTGCTTTCTCAAAGTTAGCTTGAGCTTCTTTCAACTCATAAGACTTATTACTGACGTGTTCGTTAGAGAGTTGTTGATCTTGCAATGAGCCACTTTTGACCTGTTCTAGTACCTGATCCAACTCTGCATTTGCAGCGTGAGAGGTTGAGCTAAGGCTTTGTTGACGCGCTCATTAAATCGTCAATTTTGATTTGAGCGTGTCTTCCTTTACCCTTGCCATCTATCTTCGTTCCAGTTCAAAAATCATGCCTAACAAATACAACGAATCCAGACGTCATCACTTCAAAAAGCCTACCTATCGGCAGACCAATTATGCCGAATACAACCAAAGTCTTCGTTATCGTGGGCGCATTGATATCTGGTTATCTGACGACATCATAGAGAACTGGCAAACTGAGCAACGCTCTTACGATGGCACAGGGTCATCACCAAAATACCCAGACAGTACACTCATGGCGTGCCATTATTTGAGACTCGTATTCAAACAACCTCTCCGCCAGACTCAAGGCTTTCTGGATAGTCTCCTCAAGGAAATGGGCCACACCAACCTCTCCTGTCCTGACTTTTCGTGTCTATCAAAGCGTCTCTCTAAGCTTGGATTTAAGACGCCAAAATTCAAAAAAACAGACAAACCCGATGAAGATTTAGCGGCGATAGCCATTGATTCCACTGGCCTTAAAGAATTTGGTAAGGGTGAATGGCACCAGGAAAAACATAAAGTTAACGCAAAGCGCAGTTGGAAAAAAGCGCACTTTGCCGTTGGTGGTGAACATATTATTCATGGCGCGATATTGACGAAGAAAGACACCATGGATTTTCAGGTTATCGAGGAATTAAGTGAGCAAGTTGATGTGGAAGTTGACCATGTTTCAGCAGATAAAATGTACGATACCGATGACGTCTATGATGCCTTAACGAGCAAATTTCCAGAGAGTGACATAGCCATTCCTCCCAAAGAAAATCTGTATGCAGACGATGCTCATAACCCTAAAAGGATGAGCAATTTGGTGGCGTATTCTGCCTTAGGTCCCATGTGCTGGCAAAAGATAAATCAGTATGGGAAACGGAATGTCTCAGAGAATGCGATGCACCGTTATAAAACCATTATAGGCCCCAAATTACACAGCAGAGACTTTGAAAATCAACAACAAGAACTGATGTTAGGCGCATCAATATTAAATCGATTTACCCAGTTTGGTATGCCCGAGAGCTACCGAGTCGCCTAATGACATCAAAAGACAGAGTGGATTGAGTACGGAAACAAAGCCCTGTATTGCTTATCAATTCCCAAAGAATCAATAGTTTAAGCATATTTAGGTTGTTCTAGCTACAGCAATGTTACCCGCTTAGGTATGAATGAAGATCATTCTCTTAATATCCGCAAAGCTTGGCAATCAAGTGGTGTAAATGTTCAATTAGTACGTCGTAAGGAAGGATCTTGGAGCTTAGAAGTTTCTGACTACAAAATTTAGAACATAACAGATAAGGATTTAACATTGGCGACGTAACGCTTAATCCTTATCTGTTATGTGCATTTATTTTAAAGCTTCTTTTGGGGGAAGTTCAAAAGGGGGGTGAGGCGTGAGGTCTGCTACGTTAATATGGTTATCTGCAAACTTTTGGTAATGAATTACCCATTGGGAAGTCAGCTCACCATTTTTGGACACTTCATAACCTTTAAGATCATAACCAAAGTCATAGAAGCCAACATGAAAATGCCAGAGAGAATGCTGCTGAGCAAACTTAACCTTTGCGATAAAATCAGGGTCATTTGTGTCAACATCATCTGAAGCTTTGTTACGGACTTTGTGACCCTGGACAAAATAGTTATCAATTGCAGTAAAACCACCTTGTTCGAAAGTCTGAAAAAACTCAAACATTTTCCCCTTTTCGAACTTACCTAGCTTTTTGACCTTGTCCTTGAGCATTTCTGACGTTTCTAAAATATTTTCAGACATTAATACTCTAGCTCTCCAACCACTTCTCAAAGTCCTCAAATGATTTCATTTTTGGTACTCTTGTGCACTTACTGTGAACAGCTTTTTCCATTTGTTTTAGGTCGTAAGTAAAAGGAATTTCACGAGTTTTACTTTTTTGACTAGTTTGAGATCTCATAAGAACCTCCTGCATAACCTACCTCTACATTCAAGCTAATTGCTTGCATAGCACAAATATACGCCATTACTGTCCAAACCTCAACTGAAGTAGCATTATTCACATAACGCTCGCGGATTTCAGTCGCCAGTGCGACACCCGTTAATTATGCAACCAATCATAACGCTTGTGACACTCAATCGAATGCCCGCATCTGTGCATAGCGTCTAGGATGTGAACTTAAGAAATTGGCGAAAGTTTCCGTATAACTTAGGCGGATTCTGAGTAGTACGATTATCAACCTACACACGACCGAAGTGAGCATGGTCTTACCTTCTTTCATCGGATTAGATTTGGTAGGGAAAACACATATGAACAGCATATGAATAAGTAAAAGGTCTATCCAACAATGGGGCGTGCGACGTGAAGTCGTATGAAGCGCTGTTCACCGCTAAACGAGTGAACCATCTGTATCACCAGATGAACCTAGGAGCCTGAATAAAGTAGCGGCTTTGACAATGTAACGAAGGTTGGTATTTTCCAATCGGGATTGAAATCGTGAGATAACGATCCTCCTGATAACCACAACATCGGGTGAGTGCTAGGTAGTCAGCATGATGAACATAAGTGAATCCGCGTAAGGTGCGTTATGTTGTGAAACAGCGGAAGTGGTTAATACGCTGTAGCCAAAAGGCACGAGAGTCGGAAAGAGATTGCCCCATGCTCTTTCGTGATCATTGAACTCTCCGCACCATAGCGGGCATCTAAACTGACATTGCGTGACATACGGAACACGGTAAGCCTGTATCTCTCCCTACGGGAAAGCCCCTGTGGCCGATAGTGATGCGGGTAGAGGAGGTTGGAAAAAGCAAAGGCTGCATTGTAATGACGCAGATACAGGTTTGTGCCTGATCACGAAAGTGAGCCCACTTCCAACTGGTCTCTCGTTGCGAGAGAGTTTGAAGAACTTTATTAAGGAAGAAAAGCAAATGACGATTTCGAATGAGATTAGTGCATCTTCTGACAGTGCACTGTGGCAATCCATTAACTGGAAGGCCGTAGAGGCGAACGTCTTAAAGCTTCAAATGCGTATCGCAAAGGCAACTAGAGACGGTAAACACGGCAAAGCAAAAGCATTGCAGTGGATACTGACTCACTCTCGCTCAGCAAAACTTCTTGCTGTTAAGCGAGTTTCTCAAAATAAAGGCAGTAAAACGCCTGGAATAGACGGCGTTGTCTGGAATACAGACACGCGTCGTATGAAAGCAGTAAATCAACTGAGTCGGAAAGCTTACCAAGCGAAACCACTCAGGCGTATCTATATCCCCAAAAAGAATGGCAAGCTTCGACCTCTGGGCATCCCATGCATGATAGACAGAGCACAACAAGCGCTACACCTATTATCGCTAGAGCCTATATCAGAAACAACTGCCGACCCGAATAGTTATGGCTTTAGAACAAATCGTAGCACGGCTGACGCTATCGACCAGTGCTTCAAGTGTTTGGCTTTAAAGAAATCGGCTAAATGGGTTCTTGAAGGAGATATTAAAGCTTGCTTCGACAAAATCGGGCATCAATGGCTTATGGATAACATCGCCATCGATAAACGGATGTTGGAGCAATGGCTAAAGTCAGGCTTTGTAGACAAAGGGCTGTTTTACGACACCGACGAAGGCACTCCTCAAGGCGGAATTATATCCCCCACCTTGATGTTGATGACGTTATCGGGTCTCGAACAGCGCATTAAGTCTACCGCGCTTAAGAAAGGAGCAAGAGCTAACTTTATTGGATATGCCGACGATTTCGTCGTCACTTGCGCTTCAAAGGAAGTACTCGAGAACGATATCAAACCGTTGATTGCTGATTTCTTAGCGGAAAGAGGCTTAACATTATCCGAAGAGAAAACGCACATTACTCATATCAACGATGGCTTTGACTTTCTTGGGTTCAACCATAGGAAGTACAAAGGGAAACTGCTCATCAAGCCGAGTAAATCCAATACGTTGATGTTCTTAAGCAATCTGCGTGAACTCATCAAAAAGCACGTAACCCTTCCAGTGAATGATCTTATCAAACTGATAAATCCTAAACTCAGGGGATGGTCGAACTATTATCGGCACTGCGTAGCTAAACAGGTATTCGGATATGTAGGTCACAAGTTATTCCATACGTTATGGCACTGGGCTAAAAGGCGTCATCCAACAAAGTCTAAAACTTGGATTGCCCTAAAATACTTCATCAACCGAAAAGGCCAATGGCAGTTTCACGGTTGGCAGAAGGTCATGGATATGGATTGCCAGTTCAATCTCTTCCAAATAGCCAAAGTGCCAATAGAAAGGCATGTGAAAATCCGAAGTGCAGCGACACCCTTTGACCCTCTTTACCAAGAATACTTGGTAAAGAGAAAATCTAAAAGGCTAGCTCGTAACTCTTGGAACGAACCTGCTTCGACTGCTTTATAAGTTGTTGGGTATCAAACGATGCCTTCGTGGAGGCTTGAGCCTAGTGCAGTGAAAGTTGCACGCTGGGTTCTTAGGGAGACGGCACTTGGTAACAAGTGTCGTCCACCCGACATTTATCAGTCAGAGTAATCATTCTAATAATTGTGATCACAAATGTTTTTGTAAGCTCTATTCACAAATCAACCCTTAAGCTCTTCGCAGAAAACCAAGACGGTTACCTTGTCACTTTTAGTAACATGAGTCGCTGCGCGACGAATACCAGAACGCGCTCACGCAGTGAGTAAGATAAGGACAGCTCTCTCTAGAGAATATTTAGTGGATAGATAATATAAACGGTACGAATATTGCTTTCCCCCTTGCTAGAATGCGCGAGCGAAGCGAGTAAGAGATGCGTTGTTGGTTGATTTATTGATTAGTTTTTGTGGTGGTTCCACTAGACTTTACGTATATGCTCAGGTGGTTCCTGTCGAATGACAAAAGAAAGATCCAGCGTAGCCAGCGATGATGTTGTTTCCTTTAGTGAGTTTGACCTAATGCTGGCTGTAGGTACCTTGGAGCGAAGCGACGGTTTTTAAAGGATCGATTAAGTAAGACATCGGGATGAGACTGACGCGCTATCGCTTGTCGGCTTCACACTGGCTCTACATACAAGTATGTATGTAGTGGCATAGTTAATTTGGCCACCTGATTAAGAGGTGATGTATGATCATCTCGATACTAAAACAGGTGACATTATGACTAAGCGTGAAAGACGCACTTTTAACCCAGAATTTAAACTTGAATGCGCTCAGCTAGTGCTTGACCAGGGACGTTCCTATAAAGAAACCTGCGAAGCAATGGGGATTGGAAAAACTACGTTAGAAAGCTGGGTAAGGCAACTCAAAGCTGAAAGAGCTGGTAAGACACCAAATTCATCACCACTCACTCCAGAGCAAAGAGAAATTCGTGACCTTAAAAAGAAAATCAAACGCATTGAAGAAGAAAAGGAAATTCTAAAAAAGGCTACGGCTCTCTTGATGTCAGACTCCCTGAACGGTTCTCGATGATCGAGAAACTCAAGAAGAGTTATGCTGTGAAACGGCTTTACGAAGTGTTCGGGGTTCATCGCAGTAGTTATCGTTATTGGGCAAATAGAGATAAATCTCTGTCGTCAGAGCATGTGCTTGTTCGTGCCGAAGTTCGCCGATCTTATGAGCTGAGCAATGGTTCCGCTGGAGCGAGAACCATTGCTGACATAGTCACAGCAAGAGGTATTCGACTTAGCCGTTACCGAGCAAGTAAGTTCATGAAAGAACTAGACTTAGTCAGTTGCCAGCTAGCAAAACATACGTACAAAAAAACACAGCAGGAACATGTTCATATACCTAACCGGTTAAATCGTCAGTTCGCGGTGACTGAGCCGAATCAAGTCTGGTGTGGCGATGTGACTTATATCTGGACGGGGGAGAGATGGTCTTATCTAGCCGTTGTTATAGACTTGTTCGCACGAAAAGTCATCGGTTGGGCAATGTCTAACTCACCAGATAGTGTATTGACTGGCAAGGCGCTGACCATGGCCAATGAGAGCCGCGGAAGGCCGTCTGGTGTAATGTTCCACTCGGATCAAGGTTGCCACTATACGAGTAAAAAATATCGTCAGTTGCTATGGAGATATCGAATCACTCAAAGTATGAGTCGTCGAGGGAACTGTTGGGATAATAGTCCTATGGAGCGAGTGTTCAGAAGTTTAAAAACGGAATGGGTACCAAAGAATGGCTATAGAAGTTTTACAGAGGCACAGAAAGCAATAACGGATTATTTGGTTGGTTATTACAACCAGCATCGTCCACATCAATACAATGGTGGATTAACACCAAATGAGTCGGAACGACAGTTTTGGTTCCCTTATAAAACTGTGGCCAGTTTTACTTGACCACTATAGGGGGATCAGGCTTAGACTCTGGTAAACACGAAGAATACTGGTGGATATTTAACCAAAAATAGGCTACAGACGTGCAAAATCCTCCGCCGTTAAGCGGATACTTCTCTATAGCTAGTGTGGGGAAGGGGAATAGTGAGGCGTTGCTGTGAACAGGTTAGCCACGTTCTTAGCAAAATCATTACAGCGCGTCGCGTTGTAGATCTCCTGAATACCAGAAGCAATGGTACGAAAGTTTAGCCAGTCAAAACGCAAGCCTTTCTTTTCCATACGCTTGCGAGAAGCGATGATCAACTCACAGATATTAGGATAGCGAACCACTTTAATGTCTCTAAAGAAAGCTTCGGTAAATTGCTTGTAAGCCGCCGCGCTGCGCACCTTACCTTCGGCATCATCGACGCACACATTAATGCGCTCGCTGTACAAGTAAGTCGCCCGTTGCAAGTATCGAATCACCTTAGCGAACGACTTCGGTGAAATATACTCGCCCCAACGCAACGCGTAGTCTTCCTGAAGTTGGTCATAGCTGATGGTTTTCAAACCGGCTTCGGTCGGCACACCGATACGGCCACCAATCAAATCCGTGTTAGGTAAGATACAAGCTAAGACTTTGGCAATCAGCGTTCGGCACTGGATGTTATTAATCGCCGCGCCGCCCCAAGCGAACAGCGCAGGAAAGCGTTGGGGATTATGGATAAACTCTTGGCAGGCTTTCAAGATAAAAGCGTACTCGTGGGGAAGATTGACCACCTCGCCACTACGAAGCAAACGTCGAGCCTTAAAGCCGATCGCGTAATCGTCCTGGTCAAGCTCTGTCTCAGATTGAGCGGGCTTAGGATTGAGCACTTTGTGGTGCATATCGATGAGTTCACGCTTACGCGTTTTACGCATCAAGCGATACGCTTTGTCGTATTGGGATTTAGCTAACGCTGGCGCAAGGTTATCTGCAAACATGAGACTCGCCCTCTAAGCCATAACCTAGACAAATCAGGATCTGAGGATCTGATGTCAATGCGGTTATTACTGAGGTCTGGAGTCTGAGGGTTGCTTGCCATAGGCAAGACACAATGGTCTGATTCATATTTTGATTCCACAAGATTTTAGGGTTGTTTGATTTCTCAGGTCAAACAATGAGCCTTTAATTTACACAAGATCGTCAGAAAGATCAAATACTTAAATTTCAGGCACAAAAAAGCCGTTCACTTGTGGGAGAACGGCTGCTTTGCGAATGCTATATAGTTAGATTGAGGGTCCAACACACTCTCAATTCTTAAAAAATACACTACATAGAAAACTATGTAGTAGCGTGCTATGTAATGCACTTTTCACTTTAAGAATCTGCGTTTATTATAGCGCACTTACTTTATGGGGCTCAAGCCTTAAATCACATTTTCACAAAATCGTTTAACATAATGAATATTATCTGTAATCATATCAATAACTTACATGCAGTCATTATAATCTGTGATACGTAATCACATATTATACTTTATTTATATCAATTTCATAGCCTTTATATTTCCCCAACCGCTCCATTTTTAACCACCCCTGCAAAAAACCACTCAATATCTCCTTACTTTTCAATATCTTAAACTGGATCGCATTATGTATAATATGTTAAATTGACAAAATTAGGCTGGCTTTTGCGCGTTAGGGGACGACTCTAGCTACAACCGCTCGAAAGTCAGCCTCTTCTATTTCCACACCCTAGATTTCCCTTCTGAAAGTTAATTACAGAAATTTACCAAATGTTAAGGGCTTGTAACTCATTTTGGTTTCACCTGGTTTTTTGATCCTAATGCTCAAAATGATCAGTTTTCTCTATATTAGTGATACTGACGCCGCTTCGCTCTGTCGGCTTCATACTGACTCTACATGCAAGCATATAGCAGCCAGCATGAACCATATGTAAACAAGGACTCATTAAACTATTCATGAAGGCGTTTGTTGTGTTGAATACTGGTAAACTTTTGGCAAAACTTACCAACGGTTAAGCGAAAGCTTACCACCACTATATCTAGTGGCTTTTGCACGAACTGGTTACACCACATCTTGTGCTTTATCCGTTTTCCCTTAAAGCCCCAACGAACAAAGCCTAGCACTCTGAATTAAGCTTATTCCACTGCTAACGTGTGTGCATATTCATTGATTAATAAGTATTTACACACATAGCACCTTATCTATTTCCCTTTTTGGGAAATTAAATGTTGACTACCTATTGCTTGTTTCCCATAATGGGAAATAAAGACGAGACAAATATGCGAATTTTATCAAGAGCAACTTTACGAGAGTTTTGGGAGCAGCCTAATTACGCTGATTCTGAACAGCCACTTATGGCATGGTTTGACGAAGCCAAGCACGCAAATTGGCAAACGCCCCAAGACATAAAGGCACTGTACCGAAACGCGTCTTTCGTTGGCAATAATCGCGTTGTGTTCAACATTCACGGTAACAAATATCGACTAATCACCGCGATTAATTACAAATTTTCGATGGTATATATTCGCTTTATTGGCACACATGCAGACTATGACAAAGTTGATGCGAAAACCGTTTAGAAGAGGCAGATATGCAAATTAAACCAATCAAAACAGCAGATGATAACCGCGCTGCTTTAGCGCGTATCGAGCAGCTTTGGGATGCTGAACCAAGCACACCAGAGGGTGATGAGTTAGAAGTGCTTGCCACTCTAATTGAGGCGTTTGAAGAAGCTAATTATCCAATTGCACCTCCTGACCCAATCGAAGCAATCAAGTTCCGTATGGAGCAGCAAGGCTTAGAGGATAAAGATCTTGTACCTTTCCTTGGTCAGCGCAGTCGTGTTACGGAGATTCTGAGCCGTCAAAGACGTTTATCTATATCAATGATTCGCAAGCTACACGATGGGCTTAGAATCCCATTGGATAGTCTTGTGAAAGAATATCAACTGATTAAGTAAAGAGGGAAAATAACCCTTTAACTCAAATATAAAAAAGGAATAGAAATGAAAAATTTAACACTAGCAATCATTGCCAGTTTTGGACTCCTAAGCAATGCATCAATGGCAAATGAAATACCTAAATCTGACGTTACAAATTACGAAATAGTAATGCAAAACGTAAAAAAATGTGTCCTAGCTGTGAGTTGGCTCTTAGCTCTATGTTGGAGGCTATGAATAAACAATGCAACTTTCCTCTTACTGAGGAAAATGTGACATTTGTTGCGAGTTCTCACCCTGTTTATGCCTTTACTCTAGCGGCTAATACCATGCTTTCGGGTAACGAAAACGATAAACAATCTTTCAACAAAGCGTTAGTTGATAACGTTAATTGTTGGGACGCGCAAGTTTGGATCGAGTCAATTAAAGACGCAATGTCCGATTCTAAGCACTTTCAATCGATTCTAACTAGCGCAGATAACTCGTAACGAGGGAAAAATCACATGTTCGATTTTACAGAATATATGGATACTTGGCCTAAAGCCTTAGCAAGATTAATGTTTTTGTTTGTTGGCGGCCATCTTGTATCAGTTTTGTTAGGGGCTGACTTTCTATCTATCGGCTCTTTGATATTTAGCTTGGTTGTTCCTGTTGTCGTTTCAGTGATTGGATACCGACAAAAACGAAACCAAAGACTTAATTAGAGGGAAATCTGAGGATACAACCGTTACGATGAGATTCTGAGGTTTAACAAATTTCTTTTTGCTTGTTTCACTTAATAACCCTGTCCAACAGAGCAAGGCAACTATAGCGGATTTGTTGGATTAAATAATCGCTTTATGAAAAAAAGTTATAAACATCATTCATTAATTTAATTAAGCCGTTAATAATCATGGCTTTAAAGGTTATAAAACCAAACTACTTTATTTTTTATCAAACTCTTACATTAAATAAGCCGTTTTACTCATTATGTTGTCGTTGTGGTTATTCCTGGTCATGGTGTTTTTGGTTGGCGTTCTCCCTTACAGCAAGCTGCTTCGGTCGGTTCATTCCGTCGCTTTGCTCCTCCCGCGATAACGCATGACACGGATATCGAGCAAAGCTCGATGTGCCATTGCGTTCCTACGAACAATCACCCAACGCCTCCGCACTTCGTGCTGCGCCTCGTTCCTCGTTGCTATTTCGCCTCTTGTCGTGTTGAGGGCGTAATCGATTTTGTGATGCTTTCCTCTGGTTGTCTTTTGTCTTGAGCTCACTTGCTCAATCGCGCTGATTTCTAAATCTCTCAACTTTCGCCCTCTTTGCAAGGGAGGCTTCGCCGCTACGCGCCCTTGTCAAAGCGGTCTTTCAAGTCGAGTCGATGAAATCAGGCAATAAGCGAAGTGATACTCAACTAAACAAAAGGAACATAACTATGAACGCCATCACTCAAATCTCAACGCCCTCTAACCGTCAAGCCGCGACCAACGTATCGACGTTGGACTCTCAGGCAACTGCACAAAATGATATCTCTATTGTCATGCTGCCTGTCAGTCAATTAGTGGTGTCTGATTTAAACGTACGTAAAAGCAAAGCAAGTAAAGCGGATGATGAATCACTGCAAGCGTCCATTTTGGCGCATGGCATCATCCAGAACCTTGAAGGTAAGGAATCTGAATGATTCCTTACCTGAACGATCGCGGCATAACTCTCGTCAGAATGAGTCGCTGACTGATCTAACTTCTGCTCTACAATCTAAACACGGGTGTTTGTTGAACACTTTCATGCTGTTTTCGGGATTTTAGATACACTCATCCTGCGAAATGCCTAAATTGACCTGATTTGGGCTTGAACCAGAGCATGGTGGACCAGCTCTGACAGCGGCTCCCCAGCCCTAAAGCGAAGAAACGTTAAACGGTGCCC
The DNA here is from genome assembly GCF_023503985.1 of Vibrio sp. J383. Lineage (NCBI taxonomy): Bacteria > Pseudomonadati > Pseudomonadota > Gammaproteobacteria > Vibrionales > Vibrionaceae > Vibrio > Vibrio sp. J383. The sequence continues at coordinate 176,952 of NZ_CP097295.1, forward strand.
ACAAAGAATGCACTCAAACGGATCAACCTTCACATACCCTTTCAACATGGCGGCGTAGCCGGGCATTTCAGGGGCGTCTTTAGGGGCGATGCCTAAGGCATCGTAGACCTTAGGGAGCATCTCACCACGACGTCGGTTTGATAGAAAACCGAAGTATCGAATCATTTTGAAGTGCTTATCTGGAATATGCTCAATCATGCGCTCTATCAGAGCTTCTGGACTCAAAATGAGGGATTCCGTCTGACCATTTCTATGGTTGAGGTAATCAAACGTTACCAAGCCTCCCTGGAAGTTATGTCGTAAACGCGACGCCGATATGGGTGGGCGTTTTAGGTATCGTCCGAGGTAAGTCATGGTGGGCGTCACGTTGGCCGTTTTCTTTGCAAAGTGCAGCTTCCATCGACGGCAATATTGGCTGGTTAAAAATCGGGACCAATCTTGCTCATTACGAATATAAGGGCAACCCTATCCACTCAATTCTAATTCTGAGTAATTGGAGCTGAGAAGCTGAATGATGGCGGTGCGCCAACACTTCTCAGTGGTCTTAGCTTTAAAGAAAATGGGCTTCCACAGGCCAGTCCTCTTACATAAGCCTCCACGCGTGACAGACAAATGGATGTGCACATTCCAATTCAGCTTTCTCCCGTAGGTGTGAAGTGCACAGAACACCCCGATATCGATACCCAGTTGCTCTGCCCATCCTAAGAAGATTTTGGCTGCACAGCTAAAGAGATGATTGAGAAGAAAACGACTATCCCGAAAGATAGGCCACAGCGTGTGAGGAAGCGTCAACGTAACGTGTTGATACTCACACTCAGGAAAGACATGTTGTTGCTTTCGTATCCACCGCTCTGTGGCTTTTATGCCACAACTGCTGCAAAAGCGAGATTTACACGTCTGGTGAATATATTTGTGATGGGTGCAGTCAGCATGACTGCATCGATACTCTTTAGAGCCAAAAGCAGCGGTACTGCAAGCGAGCATCTTGGTGACGTTTTCAATGACGACGGTTCGGAGGGTTTCTCGGTACTTATTGAGGTAGTTCAGCCAAGTATCGTTGGCATTGAAGAGTTGTTTGATGGGCTTATTCGGATGCATGACCTATAGGATAAACGATCCATGTAAAGCACCCTAGTAGGTTGAGTCTCTTTGTTTTCGGCCGTAGGCCGCTCAGGCGACACCGTCGCCGGTTCTTTCTAGGATAGATACAACAGGAAAAGTGTTCGGAGATTGGCTAATCAATTTATGAGCAACTAAACCTTTTAATGTGGCTTTGGTAGCGCTCGCCAATAAGCTAGCAAGAATAGCTTGGGCGGTGTTGTACCACCGTCAGGCTTTTAAGGCTGCATAGCCATAACCAAGTTTGCAATGTCAATGAACGTGATGACAAAAACGGTCAATCGGCCAGATTAGTAACCTGATTCAAAAAATAGCATTCCATGCTTTCAAACTTTTAAGGATAATCTGGCGCGGATATCATCGTGGAGCGGGGAAGTTAATGTTCCCAACGTGGACTCCGAATACATTAGCGCAAACCAACTCCGTCATGACTAAATTGTAGTTGCAATCGATGCTCGATATTGGGTTCGAGTTGGGCGTTACCGCAAGCGGTCGGGCTTTTCGTTGCTTCGCTCCTCGCGCCGATAACTTAACTCAATACGAGCTGGCTAATACCAGTGTAGTGGCATAGTGAATTTGGCCACCTGATTAAGAGGTGATGTATGATCATCTCGATACTAAAACAGGTGACATTATGACTAAGCGTGAAAGACGCATTTTTAACCCAGAATTTAAGCTTGAATGCGCTCAGTTGGTGCTTGACCAGGGGCGGACTTATAAAGAAACCTGCGAAGCAATGGGCATTGGAAGAACCACGCTAGAAAGCTGGGTAAGACAACTCAAAGCTGAAAGGGCTGGTAAAGCACCAAGCACATCACCATTAACTCCTGAGCAAAGAGAAATCCGCGATCTTAAAAAGAAAATCAAGCGTATTGAAGAAGAAAAGGAAATTCTAAAAAAGGCTACGGCTCTCTTGATGTCAGACTCCCTGAACGGTTCTCGATAATCGAGAAACTCAAGAAGAGTTATGCTGTGAAGCGGCTTTGTGAAGTGTTCGGGGTTCATCGCAGTAGCTATCGTTATTGGGCAAATAGAGATAAATCTCTGTCGTCAGAGCGTGTGCTTGTTCGTGCCGAAGTTCATGAAAGAACTAGACTTAGTCAGTTACCAACTACCGAAACATGCGTACAAAAAAAACACAACAGGAGCATATTCATATACCCAATCGATTAAATCGTCAGTTCGCGGTAACTGAACCGAATCAAGTCTGGTGCGGCGATGTGACCTACATCTGGACGGGACAGAGATGGTCTTATCTTGCGATTGTTATTGACTTGTTCGCACGAAAAGTCATCGGTTGGGCGATGTCTAACTCGCCAGATAGCGCATTGACAGGCAAGGCGTTGACTATGGCCTATGAGAGCCGAGGAAAGCCGTCTGGTGTCATGTTCCACTCGGACCAAGGTTGCCACTATACGAGCAAGAAGTATCGTCAGTTACTATGGCGATATCGAATCGCTCAGAGTATGAGTCGTCGTGGAAACTGTTGGGATAACAGTCCGATGGAGCGAGTGTTCAGAAGCTTGAAGACGGAATGGGTACCAAAGAATGGCTATAGAAGCCTTACAGAGGCGTACCAGGCAGTAACGGATTATCTGGTTGGCTATTACAACCAGCATCGTCCCCATCAATATAATGGAGGATTAACACCAAATGAATCAGAACGACAGTTCTGGTTTCCTTATAAAACCGTGGCCAGTTTTACTTGACCACTACATCTGCTTAGTTGGCCAGTTTTACGCAGTCGGCTTCATCCAGGACGTAGTGCGTAAACTCATTTAGGTCAATGTGCTCTTTGATCACAGTGAACGCTGGCGTATCAAAATCATACTCAGCACCAAGAGCTAAGCCGTCCAGTACATGATGCAAATAAACGGTTTGGTAAACATGATCTTTGTTGACCGGAGCCAGCTCTCGCAACGTGCTTTTATCGTGAGTAACAACCAAGGATGCGCCGTGGCAAAGCGCGACCGGGCCGAATTTTACGGCATAGAAGCCGAGTTTTACTTTTTTCATGAGTGCGTTGATAGGTTGAATTATTTTCGGAAGGGGAAGAATAGCGCACTCAGGATGGTCAGGATATCAATGAATTAATAGCGCCCTTGCTCGATGCGTAGCATCGCTACCTTGTTACCGCTTGAGAAATAACAGATGAAGTTGATTATTCTTTTACGCAACAAAGCCAGGTAAGGAAACTCAAAGTTTCCTTACCTTTGAATGAGCGAGCTAAATCGAAGATAATTCAATTGGTTGTAATTGAATTGCTATGTTAATGCACTTGTTTACAAACGAAACGTGAGCGGCGATTGGATTCTACATCAATATCAGATGCCTGAACTGTCTGATATTTGCTCGCACAAAGGAAAGGATATTTGCGATGAAGATTATTTGGGCAGTTACAAGGGAGAGTGATTTTTAGAGAACGGAATTTCATTCTCTCTTTCCGGCGGTTCTTCGATTCAGACGACGAGCAATGGGAATATTTTGGAGTATACCAACCAACAATAGGCTCTAAGAGCCTATCTCAGTAGGTGTTGTCTGAGTTAAATCAACACCTATTGAAAATATTGTAAATTAGTTCAACGCCGCCTATTCTGATCCAAAACTACACTAAAACTAGTTTCAACACGACCGTTTATAGTGTGTTTTCTGGAAGGGTGGTAAATATTGTCCACTCCCTTTTAATTTCACCTTTGTAGCCTACAACGGAAGCCGTTACACGACGGTTAAGTGCGTGGCTCACTTCGTCTGTTCCTTGTTGGGCAAGGTGAGTATCGCCATAGCCAACAATTCGAACACGATCTGGTTTGATACCGTAACTTAATAACGCAGAGCGCACTTTATTTGCTCGACGTTTTGATAGGTCTAAGTTATGAGAAGCGCCGCCTACCTTACTCGCATAGCCATGTAGCTCGATAGAGGTTGTCGGGTATTCTTTGAGAAACTCAGACAATTGGCGAATTTGGCGATGGAATACAGGGTTAATTTCATCAGAGTCGTTGGCGAACAATACACGGACTTGCATTTGTTCTGACGACTTTATGTACTCACCGCAACCATCATTGTCGATCTCTGACGTTGCCGGTGTATCAGGGCAAAGGTCCCTTGCGTTAATCACGCCATCATCATCGTCATCTTGTAAGTCTGCAATTTGCTGAGCATTTGGTGTTTGCATGTATTCATACTCGTCTTCCGCAAATGCTTGGTTTGCTGCAACGATAAGACCCAACGAGAAAAGAATTTTTACTGCTTGCATAATTAGTACTCCACCTTCTGATTCCACTCTGTTGGAACATCAACGCGAAGCGCATTCAATAGTTGACCAGTCGCATTCATGACGCGATATTTGGCGTATTGTTCTGCGTACTTCGCATCCAAGTAGTCTTTGCGAGCTTCAAACAATTCGTTTTCTGTGTTCAATAAGTCAAGTAGAGTACGTTGACCAATACGGTATTGTTTTTCGTACGCAATAACTGTCTCAGAAGCTGAATCTACGTGTTCGGACAAAAATTGCTTCTGTTGTTGTGTCAGATCCAGTGCGCTCCAAGATAGGCGTAAACCTTCTTCTACATTTCGATATGCGCGTTCGCGTAAGTCTTTTGCTTTGTTCAACTGGTAGGCGAAACTTTCGGCATTTGCAGAGTCACTGCCACCATTGTATAAGTTGTAACGCATACGCAGCATCGCTGTTGTTTCATCTCTGTTTCCTTCGATACCAGATGCGTCATCACGCCATGTTTGCGAAACTTCTATAGAAACAGCTGGGTAGTAGTTACCTTTAGACTGTTTGTACTGGAACCTAGCCGAATCAACATCCGCTTTTGAAATCTTAATCACTGGGTGAGAGTTAAATGCCAAATCAATCGCATCATCTAATGTGTAAGGAATGAAGTTTTGATCTGCTCGAGGGAAGATAAGCCTTTGCGGATCCTTACCGACAAGGCGAGAGAAGATCGTGTGCGTATCAAACAAGTTGTTCTGAGCAGCTACCAAGTTACCATGTGCTTTAGCTAAGCGAGCTTCTACTTGCGTTAAGTCTGCTGTTGAACCAATGCCTGAATCTACTCGTTTCTTGATATCTTGATAGATTTTCTTATGCACTCTCAGGTTATTTTCAGAAAGTGTCAGTACTTTATAGGCTTTAACGGCATCCAGGTAGATTTTGACGACCTCTAATGCTTTATCTTGAGCGTCTGCTAATAATTGGTAACGAACGGATTCAGCATCCGCAGCAGTACGGTCAATGTCGTTAAGCGTCGCTGAACCATCCCAAATAAGCTGAGTTAGCATAATTGTCGCTTCTTTTCGCGTTAAATCGGTAGACTTACGATTGCTCTCTGCTGGGTTTGTCCCTTCATATCCGACGCCTGCATCTAGATCGACAGAAGGAAGATAAGCACCGCTCGAGGCTTCATTCACATACCGCTTACTTACGAATTCATTAAATGCACTTTTGATGTCTGGGTTGCTAATAAGTGCATTTTCAACCGCTTGCTCAAGTGTTTGTCCAAAAGTTGGGCTGACGGCAAACACACCAAAGCATATGGCGTTGAATCGAGTCCTCTTCACTCTGCTTCTCCTAGGTTTAGTCATTTCTGAAGGTGAGGCTTTGTTCTTATAAACAGGGGCTACTCCATCTGCGTCAATAATATAACGCTCAATGTTGTTAAATGCAATTAGTTGCCATTGTTGTGTATTTGGTTTTACAGTTTATGAGCTGTAGTTCCAATTCTTTTCTGGCTAAAGTCGTATTATTAAAGTCTTAAACAGAATTAATGCACGTATCTTTGCGGTCGAATCTACGACAATAACCAGTAAATAATATACTCTTTTATTAGTAAAATGTGATTAAGAAGTTAAAATTAAGCATTTATGCGCTATTATTATGAGTCAAATTGTTGACAGTGTTTTATGTTAGAGGTTTATATGGATCGTACTTCCTTAGCTCCGGTTGGAGAGCGGTTAGCCGTAATAGATTTTAATGGGCAATTGAAGGTTCTTGCCGAGCATGAGCGACCACTGCAGGGTGATCTGATTGTTGCAGTTATCGAAAATGAACCACAAAAACTTCAAGTTAAAGTTGCGACAGAAGAAGACTCGCAAGATATCACTCAAGATGTTGCTCAAATTATTGATGCTCTTAGAGCCGGACAAGAGCCGACATTACTGAGTTTTGAGTTCGCCCCAGCTTCGGGTGAGAATGCCGGCTCCAGTTTTCAAGAAAGTGGGACCGTTGAGCGTACAGGAGCAGAAATACTTGCCAGTACTTGGTTTGAAACGATGGGGATCGCTGCTCTAGGCTTGTCTGAATATCAAAGTCTATCGCTTGCGGAGCTTCTTTTGAGCGCGGCAAATTCAGATGATGCATTGCCAGCTATCAGCCCTCGACCTCCGGTAGCTAAAGATGACAGCGTTTTGATCGATGAAGACGCTTCGGTTTCCATCGATGTTTTGGCTAACGACCAAGACGCAGATAGCGATTCGTTAAGGATTGAATCGGCAACTGTTCCGGCAGAGCAAGGCACAGTAGAGATTATTGATGGAAAGTTGACATTTACGCCAGCCAAAGGCTTTAACGGTGAAGCGACTATTACTTATGTGGTAACTGATGGAGCGCTAACTGATGAAGCTACGGTGATTGTCACAGTTAACCCAGCAAACGACGCACCGACCATTGACGTTACCGCGGTTGATAGCGTGACTGAAGATGCGGTATCGACAGATACAGTAGTGGCAACAGTGACCGTTGCCGATACAGATACGCCAGCAGATGAGCTTACTGTTCAGCTAGAAAACAACGATGACGGTTACTTCGTGCTCGATGGTGACCAAGTTAAGCTGACCGATAAAGGTGTCGAAGCGGTTAATAACGACCAGCTAGATTTGAATAGTCTGAGTGTCACAGCGTCGGTATCTGACGGTGTGAACCCGAAAGCGACAGACACGGATTCGTTGGACGTGGTTCGCGTAAACGACGCTCCAACCATCGACGTCACAGCCATCGATAGCGTGACTGAAGACGCGGTATCGACAGATACAGTAGTGGCAACAGTGACCGTTGCCGATACAGATACGCCAGCAGATGAGCTTACTGTTCAGCTAGAAAACAACGATGACGGTTACTTCGTGCTCGATGGTGACCAAGTTAAGCTGACCGATAAAGGTGTCGAAGCGGTTAATAGTGACCAGCTTGACTTAGACAGCCTAACGGTAAGTGCATCGGTATCGGACGGAGTTAGCCCGACAGCGACAGACACCGACTCTCTTGATGTCGTTCGTATAAATGACGCACCGACCATCGATGTTACCGCGGTTGATAGCGTGACTGAAGATGCGGTATCGACAGATACAGTAGTGGCAACAGTGACCGTTGCCGATACAGATACGCCAGCAGATGAGCTTACTGTTCAGCTAGAAAACAACGATGACGGTTACTTCGTGCTCGATGGTGACCAAGTTAAGCTGACCGATAAAGGTGTCGAAGCGGTTAATAACGACCAGCTAGATTTGAATAGTCTGAGTGTCACAGCGTCGGTATCTGACGGTGTGAACCCGAAAGCGACAGACACGGATTCGTTGGACGTGGTTCGCGTAAACGACGCTCCAACCATCGACGTCACAGCCATCGATAGCGTGACTGAAGACGCGGTATCGACAGATACAGTAGTGGCAACAGTGACCGTTGCCGATACAGATACGCCAGCAGATGAGCTTACTGTTCAGCTAGAAAACAACGCTGGCGGTTACTTCGTGCTCGATGGTGACCAAGTTAAGCTGACCGATAAAGGTGTCGAAGCGGTTAATAGTGACCAGCTTGACTTAGACAGCCTAACGGTAAGTGCATCGGTATCGGACGGAGTTAGCCCGACAGCGACAGACACCGATTCTCTTGATGTCGTTCGTGTGAATGATGCACCGACCATTGATGTCACAGCGGTTGATAGCGTGACTGAAGATGCGGTATCTACCGACACAGTAGTGGCAACACTTGTTGTTGCTGATACAGATACACCAGCAGACGAGCTTACCGTTCAGCTAGAAAACAACACAGATGGTTACTTCGTCCTAGACGGTGATCAAGTTAAGTTGACCGACAAAGGTGTCGAAGCGGTTAATAATGACCAGCTTGACCTAACTACCTTATCTGTTAGTGCTTCGGTATCAGACGGTGTGAATCCGAAAGCGACAGACACCGATTCGTTGGATGTCGTTCGTGTAAATGACGCACCGACTATCGACGTTACCGCGGTTGATAGCGTGACTGAAGACGCGGTGAGCACCGATACCGTAGTGGCAACACTCGTTGTTGCTGATACGGATACACCTGCGGATCAATTGACCGTTCAGCTCGAAAACAACGCTGACGGTTACTTCGTTCTAGACGGTGATCAAGTGAAGTTGACCGACAAAGGTGTCGAAGCGGTTAATAATGACCAGCTTGACCTAGACAGCCTAACGGTAACTGCTTCGGTATCTGACGGTGTGAACCCGAAAGTAACAGACACGGATTCGTTGGACGTGGTTCGCGTAAACGACGCACCGACTATCGACGTTACCGCGGTTGATAGCGTGACTGAAGATGCGGTATCTACCGGTACCGTAGTGGCAACACTCGTTGTTGCTGATACAGATACACCTGCGGATCAATTGACCGTTCAGCTAGAAAACAACGCTGATGGCTATTTCGTGCTCGATGGTGACCAAGTTAAGTTGACCGACAAAGGTGTCGAAGCGGTTAATAATGACCAGCTTGACCTAACTACCTTGTCTGTCACTGCATCGGTATCTGACGGCGTGAACCCGAAAGTAACAGACACCGATTCGTTGGATGTCGTTCGTGTGAATGACGCACCGACTATCGACGTCACAGCGGTTGATAGCGTGACTGAAGATGCGGTGAGCACCGATACAGTAGTGGCAACACTCGTTGTTGCTGATACAGATACGCCAGCAGATGAGCTTACCGTTCAGCTAGAAAACAACACCGATGGTTACTTCGTCCTAGACGGTGATCAAGTGAAGTTGACCGACAAAGGTGTCGAAGCGGTTAATAACGACCAGCTTGACCTAACTACCTTGTCTGTCAGTGCATCGGTATCTGACGACGTGAACCCGAAAGCGACAGACACCGATTCTCTTGATGTGGTTCGCGTAAACGACGCACCAACCATCGACGTCACAGCGGTTGATAGCGTAACTGAAGATGCGGTGAGCACCGATACAGTAGTGGCAACACTCGTTGTTGCTGATACAGATACGCCAGCAGATCAATTGACGGTTCAGCTAGAAAACAACACCGATGGTTACTTCGTCCTAGACGGTGATCAAGTTAAGTTGACCGATAAAGGTGTCGAAGCGGTTAATAACGACCAGCTAGATTTGAATAGCCTGAGTGTCACAGCGTCGGTATCTGACGGAGTGAACCCGAAAGCGACAGACACGGATTCTCTTGATGTCGTTCGTGTGAATGATGCACCGACCATTGATGTCACAGCGGTTGATAGCGTGACTGAAGATGCGGTATCTACCGACACAGTAGTGGCAACACTTGTTGTTGCTGATACAGATACACCAGCAGACGAGCTTACCGTTCAGCTAGAAAACAACACCGATGGTTACTTCGTCCTAGACGGTGATCAAGTTAAGTTGACCGACAAAGGTGTCGAAGCGGTTAATAACGACCAGCTTGACCTAACTACCTTGTCTGTCAGTGCATCGGTATCTGACGACGTGAACCCGAAAGCGACAGACACCGATTCTCTTGATGTGGTTCGCGTAAATGACGCACCAACCATCGACGTCACAGCGGTTGATAGCGTAACTGAAGATGCGGTGAGCACCGATACAGTAGTGGCAACACTCGTTGTTGCTGATACAGATACGCCAGCAGATCAATTGGCGGTTCAGCTAGAAAACAACACCGATGGTTACTTCGTTCTAGACGGTGATCAAGTTAAGTTGACCGATAAAGGTGTCGAAGCGGTTAATAACGACCAGCTAGGTTTGAATAGCCTGAGTGTCACAGCGTCGGTATCTGACGGAGTGAACCCGAAAGCGACAGACACGGATTCTCTTGATGTCGTTCGTGTGAATGATGCACCGACCATTGATGTCACAGCGGTTGATAGCGTGACTGAAGATGCGGTATCTACCGACACAGTAGTGGCAACACTTGTTGTTGCTGATACAGATACACCAGCAGACGAGCTTACCGTTCAGCTAGAAAACAACACAGATGGTTACTTCGTCCTAGACGGTGATCAAGTTAAGTTGACCGACAAAGGTGTCGAAGCGGTTAATAATGACCAGCTTGACCTAACTACCTTATCTGTTAGTGCTTCGGTATCAGACGGTGTGAATCCGAAAGCGACAGACACCGATTCGTTGGATGTCGTTCGTGTAAATGACGCACCGACTATCGACGTTACCGCGGTTGATAGCGTGACTGAAGACGCGGTGAGCACCGATACCGTAGTGGCAACACTCGTTGTTGCTGATACGGATACACCTGCGGATCAATTGACCGTTCAGCTCGAAAACAACGCTGACGGTTACTTCGTCCTAGACGGTGATCAAGTGAAGTTGACCGACAAAGGTGTCGAAGCGGTTAATAATGACCAGCTTGACCTAGACAGCCTAACGGTAACTGCTTCGGTATCTGACGGTGTGAACCCGAAAGTAACAGACACGGATTCTCTTGATGTCGTTCGTGTGAATGATGCACCGACCATTGATGTCACAGCGGTTGATAGCGTGACTGAAGATGCGGTATCTACCGGTACCGTAGTGGCAACACTCGTTGTTGCCGATACAGATACACCTGCGGATCAATTGACCGTTCAGCTAGAAAACAACGCTGATGGCTATTTCGTGCTCGATGGTGACCAAGTTAAGTTGACCGACAAAGGTGTCGAAGCGGTTAATAATGACCAGCTTGACCTAACTACCTTGTCTGTCACTGCATCGGTATCTGACGGCGTGAACCCGAAAGTAACAGACACCGATTCGTTGGATGTCGTTCGTGTGAATGACGCACCGACTATCGACGTCACAGCGGTTGATAGCGTGACTGAAGATGCGGTGAGCACCGATACAGTAGTGGCAACACTCGTTGTTGCTGATACAGATACGCCAGCAGATGAGCTTACCGTTCAGCTAGAAAACAACACCGATGGTTACTTCGTCCTAGACGGTGATCAAGTGAAGTTGACCGACAAAGGTGTCGAAGCGGTTAATAACGACCAGCTTGACCTAACTACCTTGTCTGTCAGTGCATCGGTATCTGACGACGTGAACCCGAAAGCGACAGACACCGATTCTCTTGATGTGGTTCGCGTAAACGACGCACCAACCATCGACGTCACAGCGGTTGATAGCGTAACTGAAGATGCGGTGAGCACCGATACAGTAGTGGCAACACTCGTTGTTGCTGATACAGATACGCCAGCAGATCAATTGACGGTTCAGCTAGAAAACAACACCGATGGTTACTTCGTCCTAGACGGTGATCAAGTTAAGTTGACCGATAAAGGTGTCGAAGCGGTTAATAACGACCAGCTAGATTTGAATAGCCTGAGTGTCACAGCGTCGGTATCTGACGGAGTGAACCCGAAAGCGACAGACACGGATTATCTTGATGTCGTTCGTGTGAATGATGCACCGACCATTGATGTCACAGCGGTTGATAGCGTGACTGAAGATGCGGTATCTACCGACACAGTAGTGGCAACACTTGTTGTTGCTGATACAGATACACCAGCAGACGAGCTTACCGTTCAGCTAGAAAACAACACCGATGGTTACTTCGTCCTAGACGGTGATCAAGTTAAGTTGACCGACAAAGGTGTCGAAGCGGTTAATAATGACCAGCTTGACCTAACTACCTTATCTGTTAGTGCTTCGGTATCAGACGGTGTGAATCCGAAAGCGACAGACACCGATTCGTTGGATGTCGTTCGTGTAAATGACGCACCGACTATCGACGTTACCGCGGTTGATAGCGTGACTGAAGACGCGGTGAGCACCGATACCGTAGTGGCAACACTCGTTGTTGCTGATACGGATACACCTGCGGATCAATTGACCGTTCAGCTCGAAAACAACGCTGACGGTTACTTCGTCCTAGACGGTGATCAAGTGAAGTTGACCGACAAAGGTGTCGAAGCGGTTAATAATGACCAGCTTGACCTAGACAGCCTAACGGTAACTGCTTCGGTATCTGACGGTGTGAACCCGAAAGTAACAGACACGGATTCGTTGGACGTGGTTCGCGTAAACGACGCACCGACTATCGACGTTACCGCGGTTGATAGCGTGACTGAAGATGCGGTATCTACCGGTACCGTAGTGGCAACACTCGTTGTTGCTGATACAGATACACCTGCGGATCAATTGACCGTTCAGCTAGAAAACAACACAGATGGTTACTTCGTCCTAGACGGTGATCAAGTTAAGTTGACCGACAAAGGTGTCGAAGCGGTTAATAATGACCAGCTTGACCTAACTACCTTATCTGTTAGTGCTTCGGTATCAGACGGTGTGAATCCGAAAGCGACAGACACCGATTCGTTGGATGTCGTTCGTGTAAATGACGCACCGACTATCGACGTTACCGCGGTTGATAGCGTGACTGAAGACGCGGTGAGCACCGATACCGTAGTGGCAACACTCGTTGTTGCTGATACGGATACACCTGCGGATCAATTGACCGTTCAGCTCGAAAACAACGCTGACGGTTACTTCGTTCTAGACGGTGATCAAGTGAAGTTGACCGACAAAGGTGTCGAAGCGGTTAATAATGACCAGCTTGACCTAGACAGCCTAACGGTAACTGCTTCGGTATCTGACGGTGTGAACCCGAAAGTAACAGACACGGATTCGTTGGACGTGGTTCGCGTAAACGACGCACCGACTATCGACGTTACCGCGGTTGATAGCGTGACTGAAGATGCGGTATCTACCGGTACCGTAGTGGCAACACTCGTTGTTGCTGATACAGATACACCTGCGGATCAATTGACCGTTCAGCTAGAAAACAACGCTGATGGCTATTTCGTGCTCGATGGTGACCAAGTTAAGTTGACCGACAAAGGTGTCGAAGCGGTTAATAATGACCAGCTTGACCTAACTACCTTGTCTGTCACTGCATCGGTATCTGACGGCGTGAACCCGAAAGTAACAGACACCGATTCGTTGGATGTCGTTCGTGTGAATGACGCACCGACTATCGACGTCACAGCGGTTGATAGCGTGACTGAAGATGCGGTGAGCACCGATACAGTAGTGGCAACACTCGTTGTTGCTGATACAGATACGCCAGCAGATGAGCTTACCGTTCAGCTAGAAAACAACACCGATGGTTACTTCGTCCTAGACGGTGATCAAGTGAAGTTGACCGACAAAGGTGTCGAAGCGGTTAATAACGACCAGCTTGACCTAACTACCTTATCTGTTAGTGCTTCGGTATCAGACGGTGTGAATCCGAAAGCGACAGACACCGATTCGTTGGATGTCGTTCGTGTAAATGACGCACCGACTATCGACGTTACCGCGGTTGATAGCGTGACTGAAGACGCGGTGAGCACCGATACCGTAGTGGCAACACTCGTTGTTGCTGATACGGATACACCTGCGGATCAATTGACCGTTCAGCTCGAAAACAACGCTGACGGTTACTTCGTCCTAGACGGTGATCAAGTGAAGTTGACCGACAAAGGTGTCGAAGCGGTTAATAATGACCAGCTTGACCTAGACAGCCTAACGGTAACTGCTTCGGTATCTGACGGTGTGAACCCGAAAGTAACAGACACGGATTCGTTGGACGTGGTTCGCGTAAACGACGCACCGACTATCGACGTTACCGCGGTTGATAGCGTGACTGAAGATGCGGTATCTACCGGTACCGTAGTGGCAACACTCGTTGTTGCCGATACAGATACACCTGCGGATCAATTGACCGTTCAGCTAGAAAACAACGCTGATGGCTATTTCGTGCTCGATGGTGACCAAGTTAAGTTGACCGACAAAGGTGTCGAAGCGGTTAATAATGACCAGCTTGACCTAACTACCTTGTCTGTCACTGCATCGGTATCTGACGGCGTGAACCCGAAAGTAACAGACACCGATTCGTTGGACGTGGTTCGCGTAAACGACGCACCGACTATCGACGTTACCGCGGTTGATAGCGTGACTGAAGATGCGGTATCTACCGGTACCGTAGTGGCAACACTCGTTGTTGCTGATACAGATACACCTGCGGATCAATTGACCGTTCAGCTAGAAAACAACACAGATGGTTACTTCGTCCTCGACGGTGATCAAGTTAAGTTGACCGACAAAGGTGTCGAAGCGGTTAATAATGACCAGCTTGACCTAACTACCTTATCTGTTAGTGCTTCGGTATCAGACGGTGTGAATCCGAAAGCGACAGACACCGATTCGTTGGATGTCGTTCGTGTAAATGACGCACCGACTATCGACGTTACCGCGGTTGATAGCGTGACTGAAGACGCGGTGAGCACCGATACCGTAGTGGCAACACTCGTTGTTGCTGATACGGATACACCTGCGGATCAATTGACCGTTCAGCTCGAAAACAACGCTGACGGTTACTTCGTTCTAGACGGTGATCAAGTGAAGTTGACCGACAAAGGTGTCGAAGCGGTTAATAACGACCAGCTTGACCTAACTACCTTATCTGTTAGTGCTTCGGTATCAGACGGTGTGAATCCGAAAGCGACAGACACCGATTCGTTGGATGTCGTTCGTGTAAATGACGCACCGACTATCGACGTTACCGCGGTTGATAGCGTGACTGAAGACGCGGTGAGCACCGATACCGTAGTGGCAACACTCGTTGTTGCTGATACAGATACACCTGCGGATCAATTGACCGTTCAGCTAGAAAACAACGCTGATGGCTATTTCGTGCTCGATGGTGACCAAGTTAAGTTGACCGACAAAGGTGTCGAAGCGGTTAATAATGACCAGCTTGACCTAACTACCTTGTCTGTCACTGCATCGGTATCTGACGGCGTGAACCCGAAAGTAACAGACACCGATTCGTTGGATGTCGTTCGTGTGAATGACGCACCGACTATCGACGTCACAGCGGTTGATAGCGTGACTGAAGATGCGGTGAGCACCGATACAGTAGTGGCAACACTCGTTGTTGCTGATACAGATACGCCAGCAGATGAGCTTACCGTTCAGCTAGAAAACAACACCGATGGTTACTTCGTCCTAGACGGTGATCAAGTGAAGTTGACCGACAAAGGTGTCGAAGCGGTTAATAACGACCAGCTTGACCTAACTACCTTATCTGTTAGTGCTTCGGTATCAGACGGTGTGAATCCGAAAGCGACAGACACCGATTCGTTGGATGTCGTTCGTGTAAATGACGCACCGACTATCGACGTTACCGCGGTTGATAGCGTGACTGAAGACGCGGTGAGCACCGATACCGTAGTGGCAACACTCGTTGTTGCTGATACAGATACACCTGCGGATCAATTGACCGTTCAGCTCGAAAACAACGCTGACGGTTACTTCGTCCTAGACGGTGATCAAGTGAAGTTGACCGACAAAGGTGTCGAAGCGGTTAATAATGACCAGCTTGACCTAGACAGCCTAACGGTAACTGCTTCGGTATCTGACGGTGTGAACCCGAAAGTAACAGACACGGATTCGTTGGACGTGGTTCGCGTAAACGACGCACCGACTATCGACGTTACCGCGGTTGATAGCGTGACTGAAGATGCGGTATCTACCGGTACCGTAGTGGCAACACTCGTTGTTGCCGATACAGATACACCTGCGGATCAATTGACCGTTCAGCTAGAAAACAACGCTGATGGCTATTTCGTGCTCGATGGTGACCAAGTTAAGTTGACCGACAAAGGTGTCGAAGCGGTTAATAATGACCAGCTTGACCTAACTACCTTGTCTGTCACTGCATCGGTATCTGACGGCGTGAACCCGAAAGTAACAGACACCGATTCGTTGGATGTCGTTCGTGTGAATGACGCACCGACTATCGACGTCACAGCGGTTGATAGCGTGACTGAAGATGCGGTGAGCACCGATACAGTAGTGGCAACACTCGTTGTTGCTGATACAGATACGCCAGCAGATCAATTGGCGGTTCAGCTAGAAAACAACACCGATGGTTACTTCGTTCTAGACGGTGATCAAGTTAAGTTGACCGATAAAGGTGTCGAAGCGGTTAATAACGACCAGCTAGATTTGAATAGCCTGAGTGTCACAGCGTCGGTATCTGACGGAGTGAACCCGAAAGCGACAGACACGGATTCTCTTGATGTCGTTCGTGTGAATGATGCACCGACCATTGATGTCACAGCGGTTGATAGCGTGACTGAAGATGCGGTATCTACCGACACAGTAGTGGCAACACTTGTTGTTGCTGATACAGATACACCAGCAGACGAGCTTACCGTTCAGCTAGAAAACAACACAGATGGTTACTTCGTCCTAGACGGTGATCAAGTTAAGTTGACCGACAAAGGTGTCGAAGCGGTTAATAATGACCAGCTTGACCTAACTACCTTATCTGTTAGTGCTTCGGTATCAGACGGTGTGAATCCGAAAGCGACAGACACGGATTCTCTTGATGTCGTTCGTGTGAATGATGCACCGACCATTGATGTCACAGCGGTTGATAGCGTGACTGAAGATGCGGTATCTACCGACACAGTAGTGGCAACACTTGTTGTTGCTGATACAGATACACCAGCAGACGAGCTTACCGTTCAGCTAGAAAACAACACAGATGGTTACTTCGTCCTAGACGGTGATCAAGTTAAGTTGACCGACAAAGGTGTCGAAGCGGTTAATAATGACCAGCTTGACCTAACTACCTTATCTGTTAGTGCTTCGGTATCAGACGGTGTGAATCCGAAAGCGACAGACACCGATTCGTTGGATGTCGTTCGTGTAAATGACGCACCGACTATCGACGTTACCGCGGTTGATAGCGTGACTGAAGACGCGGTGAGCACCGATACCGTAGTGGCAACACTCGTTGTTGCTGATACGGATACACCTGCGGATCAATTGACCGTTCAGCTCGAAAACAACGCTGACGGTTACTTCGTCCTAGACGGTGATCAAGTGAAGTTGACCGACAAAGGTGTCGAAGCGGTTAATAATGACCAGCTTGACCTAGACAGCCTAACGGTAACTGCTTCGGTATCTGACGGTGTGAACCCGAAAGTAACAGACACGGATTCGTTGGACGTGGTTCGCGTAAACGACGCACCGACTATCGACGTTACCGCGGTTGATAGCGTGACTGAAGATGCGGTATCTACCGGTACCGTAGTGGCAACACTCGTTGTTGCTGATACAGATACACCTGCGGATCAATTGACCGTTCAGCTAGAAAACAACACAGATGGTTACTTCGTCCTAGACGGTGATCAAGTTAAGTTGACCGACAAAGGTGTCGAAGCGGTTAATAATGACCAGCTTGACCTAACTACCTTATCTGTTAGTGCTTCGGTATCAGACGGTGTGAATCCGAAAGCGACAGACACCGATTCGTTGGATGTCGTTCGTGTAAATGACGCACCGACTATCGACGTTACCGCGGTTGATAGCGTGACTGAAGACGCGGTGAGCACCGATACCGTAGTGGCAACACTCGTTGTTGCTGATACGGATACACCTGCGGATCAATTGACCGTTCAGCTCGAAAACAACGCTGACGGTTACTTCGTTCTAGACGGTGATCAAGTGAAGTTGACCGACAAAGGTGTCGAAGCGGTTAATAATGACCAGCTTGACCTAGACAGCCTAACGGTAACTGCTTCGGTATCTGACGGTGTGAACCCGAAAGTAACAGACACGGATTCGTTGGACGTGGTTCGCGTAAACGACGCACCGACTATCGACGTTACCGCGGTTGATAGCGTGACTGAAGATGCGGTATCTACCGGTACCGTAGTGGCAACACTCGTTGTTGCTGATACAGATACACCTGCGGATCAATTGACCGTTCAGCTAGAAAACAACGCTGATGGCTATTTCGTGCTCGATGGTGACCAAGTTAAGTTGACCGACAAAGGTGTCGAAGCGGTTAATAATGACCAGCTTGACCTAACTACCTTGTCTGTCACTGCATCGGTATCTGACGGCGTGAACCCGAAAGTAACAGACACCGATTCGTTGGATGTCGTTCGTGTGAATGACGCACCGACTATCGACGTCACAGCGGTTGATAGCGTGACTGAAGATGCGGTGAGCACCGATACAGTAGTGGCAACACTCGTTGTTGCTGATACAGATACGCCAGCAGATGAGCTTACCGTTCAGCTAGAAAACAACACCGATGGTTACTTCGTCCTAGACGGTGATCAAGTGAAGTTGACCGACAAAGGTGTCGAAGCGGTTAATAACGACCAGCTTGACCTAACTACCTTGTCTGTCATTGCATCGGTATCTGACGACGTGAACCCGAAAGCGACAGACACCGATTCTCTTGATGTGGTTCGCGTAAACGACGCACCAACCATCGACGTCACAGCGGTTGATAGCGTAACTGAAGATGCGGTGAGCACCGATACAGTAGTGGCAACACTCGTTGTTGCTGATACAGATACGCCAGCAGATCAATTGACGGTTCAGCTAGAAAACAACACCGATGGTTACTTCGTCCTAGACGGTGATCAAGTTAAGTTGACCGATAAAGGTGTCGAAGCGGTTAATAACGACCAGCTAGATTTGAATAGCCTGAGTGTCACAGCGTCGGTATCTGACGGAGTGAACCCGAAAGCGACAGACACGGATTCTCTTGATGTCGTTCGTGTGAATGATGCACCGACCATTGATGTCACAGCGGTTGATAGCGTGACTGAAGATGCGGTATCTACCGACACCGTAGTGGCAACACTTGTTGTTGCTGATACAGATACACCAGCAGACGAGCTTACCGTTCAGCTAGAAAACAACACCGATGGTTACTTCGTCCTAGACGGTGATCAAGTTAAGTTGACCGATAAAGGTGTCGAAGCGGTTAATAACGACCAGCTAGATTTGAATAGCCTGAGTGTCACAGCGTCGGTATCTGACGGAGTGAACCCGAAAGCGACAGACACGGATTATCTTGATGTCGTTCGTGTGAATGATGCACCGACCATTGATGTCACAGCGGTTGATAGCGTGACTGAAGATGCGGTATCTACCGACACAGTAGTGGCAACACTTGTTGTTGCTGATACAGATACACCAGCAGACGAGCTTACCGTTCAGCTAGAAAACAACACCGATGGTTACTTCGTCCTAGACGGTGATCAAGTTAAGTTGACCGACAAAGGTGTCGAAGCGGTTAATAACGACCAGCTTGACCTAACTACCTTGTCTGTCAGTGCATCGGTATCTGACGACGTGAACCCGAAAGCGACAGACACCGATTCTCTTGATGTGGTTCGCGTAAACGACGCACCAACCATCGACGTCACAGCGGTTGATAGCGTAACTGAAGATGCGGTGAGCACCGATACAGTAGTGGCAACACTCGTTGTTGCTGATACAGATACGCCAGCAGATCAATTGGCGGTTCAGCTAGAAAACAACACCGATGGTTACTTCGTCCTAGACGGTGATCAAGTTAAGTTGACCGATAAAGGTGTCGAAGCGGTTAATAACGACCAGCTAGATTTGAATAGCCTGAGTGTCACAGCGTCGGTATCTGACGGAGTGAACCCGAAAGCGACAGACACGGATTCTCTTGATGTCGTTCGTGTGAATGATGCACCGACCATTGATGTCACAGCGGTTGATAGCGTGACTGAAGATGCGGTATCTACCGACACAGTAGTGGCAACACTTGTTGTTGCTGATACAGATACACCAGCAGACGAGCTTACCGTTCAGCTAGAAAACAACACAGATGGTTACTTCGTCCTAGACGGTGATCAAGTTAAGTTGACCGACAAAGGTGTCGAAGCGGTTAATAATGACCAGCTTGACCTAACTACCTTATCTGTTAGTGCTTCGGTATCAGACGGTGTGAATCCGAAAGCGACAGACACCGATTCGTTGGACGTGGTTCGTGGTTACAAATACGTTATTGGTACACATGGTGATAACGACATTACCGGTACAGCTGATGACGACATTATTGTTGGTGATGTCCAAGGTCTGCAGATTGTTGAGGGCGAGGATTACAACATTGCTTTTGTTCTAGATACTTCAGGCAGTATGGGGTATGACGTAGGTAAAGCAGAGGCTGAGTTCAAAAAGGTTCTTGATAGCCTTATCAATAGTGCTGGCAGTTCTTCTTCAGGCAAAGTAAATGTATTGTTAACGACGTTTGCAGCGGATGATAAGCTGTTGTTGGAAGTTGATTTGAGCGACCCAGAAGCTTCAACGAAAATCACAACTGCATTCGAAAACAATAGAGATGATGGTAGCGGTGGAACAAACTATGAAGCTGCATTTGATTCAGTGCTAGATTGGTTTTCAGGTAAAGATAGTGATGCAAATAACGTCACATACTTTATCTCTGATGGTACGCCGAACCAAGCTGACCACAATAGCGCTTATGATTTGGCTTCGATGACTAATGTGGTGATTGGTGCTGAAAATGGCAAAATTATTACTTTGGGAGACGTGTTACCAAGCGATTATCAACGTGGTGATGTTGTGACTTACAACAACCAAACGGTTATTGCGAGCAACACAGAGGTTTATTCTTTGTCGACTGGCGAACGCCTTGGCTACATGTACAGCAACACGGATTACTATGACTACAGCAATAGTGTTACCGCTCAAGCTGATAATATGTACAAAGCATTGGAAGAGTTCAGTGAAGTGCATGCGATTGGTCTTGGTAACAACTTGGACGCAAGCACTCTCGAAAACTACGACTCAGACAATACAGTGCGAACCAACATTGATGTTTCACAGTTGGCTGAAGTTATCCTTGGTAAGGAAGTCGCTCTGCTTCAAGGTAGAGATGACATCGATAGTCAAGCTGGTGACGATATTATCTTCGGTGATGCAATTCGATTTGGTTCTAGTGATGAACAAGGTGTATCTGCATTACAAGAGTATGTTGCTGGTCAATTAGGTAAAGATGTTGGTCTTGTTACCGAGAAAGATGTTCATAACTACATTACTGACAACCAAGCTGAATTTGAGCAATCTCGTTCAAGCGACCGAGCGGATAACCTGTCTGGAGGTGAAGGCAACGATATCCTATTCGGGCAAGGTGGCTCAGATACGCTGGACGGCGGTATAGGTGATGACATCCTGATCGGTGGTTTGGGTAACGATATCCTTACCGGTGGTGATGGTGCAGACATCTTCAAGTGGGTGGATGTTGCAAATGAGACTGATACAGTAAAAGACTTCAATGCAAACGAAGACTCTCTTGATTTCTCTGACTTGTTCGAGGATCTATCTAAGGACGAACTTGGTTCGTTACTGGATGATCTGAAGTCGGGCGATCACACTGGCGATGTTGGTAATTACCATGTGGAAGTTACGCAAGATGGAGCAACAGACTCTAACTTGAGTATCTCTAAAGGTGGAACGACATTAGATATCCATTTTGATGGAGCAAGTGTTGATGACGTCACTTCACACCTGATTGCAAGTCTGGATTCTCAATTTAAAGATATCTAATCTAACCAATTGGGTAGACACTGCGGGTTTTGCTACGCGCGTTGTTATATTGCCAGCTAACTTGATGGTTAGGAACTTCAATCCTAACCATTAAGCAAGTTTAGGAGGTAGCGAAGCGTTTTGGATGTAATTGCCCTAAAGATAAATTGAACCAATGATGATTTAATCCGCTAATCACGGTCGTTTTTGCACCTAATTTATTGATTTTAGATAGACCTATCCTACGCAGGTACGCCAAGCCGTCGCGATTCGCGCATGTTCATCCGGCGACTATCCAACCGCTCATGATTTTTTGAGCCCGCTGTAAAACATGTAAACACCACTCTGCATCCGCGCAACACACACTTATACGGGGCGTTACCTGCAAAGCCTTTGTATTGCTTCGCATACGTGAGTAGCTCTGGCTGCTTTGGTGCTTTCTCTCCCAAAGCTAAATACACCAGAGGCAGTAGGACCCTCGTTTTCTGTTGGATAGAAAACCGTAATAAAGCACCATTTTAAAATGGTGCTGTGGGATATGACCCACGTACCGTAATATCATTTCTTCTTGCGTTAGCGTTTTTGTTTTGTGCTTGCCGTCTCGATGGTCGAGATATTTAAACACAACGGTGCCGCCACTGTAGTGGCGTAACCTCGATGCCGATATAGGCGGGCGCTTCAGGTGAGCTATTGTCAAATGTGGTGTATGTAGATCATGCAGTAGCCTGTTGATGAGTCTCCATTTCTTTCACTCCATTGATGAAGCGAACATCTTTCACAACATCCGCTAGGAGTGCAAAACCTCGTAGACGACGCCACTTCGTCTCTGCACTACGCATTTACTTGTAGGCCATCATCAACGTAGTCTTTCTGTTTCCACAGTCCTTTGTCTTGTTCGTGCGTAAACGTGCTGTGGCGAACATCGATTCTATTGGGTTGGTTGTCCTGATATGAACCCAGTGCTCTGCTGGGTAATCGTAGAACGCCAGCATTTCAGCTTTATCTTTCACCAAACAGTCGGTTGCCTTTGGATACTTGGCTTCAAAGCGCTTCTGGAAGGTAGAGAAGGCGTGATAAGCATCATCTCTCGTTTCTGCCATCCAGATATCTTGCAGTGCTTCCTTCATTCGTGGTTGTACGCTTTTGGGCACCTTGTTAAGCACATTCGCTGTCTTATGTTCCCAGCACCGTTGTTGGGCAGTTTGAGGTCAGCACTTCGCAACCGCTTTCCAGAAGCCAAGCGCGCCATCTCCGATGGCGAGCTTCGGTGCTAACTGTAATCCCTGCGCTCGTAGCTGCTCAATGAGTTCCGTCCAACTTGCTTCTGACTCTCGATGACCATCCAGAACGCCAAGGACTTCTTTGCGTCCAGTGTCATCAACACCAATGATGACGAGTAAGCAGAGCTTATCGTCCATCCTAACGTGACAGTAAACACCGTCAGCCCAAACGTAAACATAGCGATGCCTACCGAGGTCACGCTTACGCCACTGTTCGTACTCAGCATACCAGCGCTCTTTGAGGCGACAGATGCTGTTGGCTGACAGGCCTTTCGCATCCTTACCAAGCAGAGACTCCAGGGCAGGCAGCATATTGCCCGTAGATATCCCCTTGAGATAGAGTAACGGGAGCAGTGTTGCAACACTCTTTGTTCGCTTGAGATACGGTGGTATCAAGTTGCTATTAAATTTGACGCCATTCCCTGAGCGATCTCTTACCTTAGGAATTTGCACTTCGACATCACCGACACCTGTTTGCAAGGTTCGCTTAGGTAAGAAACCGTTGCGCACGATGGCTTGCTTGCCGTCAACCATTACACTCTGATGTTGGGCTAGTAGCTGTTGAAGCTCAGCTTCAACAGCCCGTGCAATCAAATCTCTAGCCCCCTGGCGTATCAGTTCAGTAAGTGGGTCTTGTGGTGTATTCAGTGAAACAACAGTATTATCAGTCATGCGGAGTGCCTATCTGTTAATCGTTCTGGGGAGAACAGCATCAACAGATTACACCACAACTTCCTTTCTCTTCCATACACCAGAAATCAGCATAGCTCTCTGGTTGTCAAGAAAGTATCTTTCCCGAGGTTTTAATTGACTGATGTACCACGGCAGACTTTTTTGAACCCAGGGGGTATTGTTTAGCTGGGTTTAAATTAGAGTGCTGGTTTCAGCCTTGCTGGTGATGGTCGGTCTATGTTGGCGCAGTTTCCAGTTGCAACCGATGCTCGATATTGGGTTCGACTTGGGCGTTACCCTTCGGGCAGGGCTTTTCGCTAGAATCTTTCATCTATGGGCTAAGATCTTCATCTCCCTGAAAAGTCACAAGTGCCTTCCCAGGGCGTGAAGCTCTAAAGCCCCTATCTGCAAGGATATCGCTTCAATCCTGAACGCCTCCGCTACTGCGTAGCTGCGCCTCGTCGTGCCTCCTCGTTGCCTTTCACTGCCTGACATTAAGTTCGAGTAAGGGTTGGTTTT